>JAIXSQ010000018.1 GCA_027484575.1 Comamonadaceae bacterium | reverse complement strand
TGGGCCAGGGCGCATCCGTCGTCGGCGGCACGCTGAGCTACGGGGGCACCGCGCAGGGCGCGGTCAATGCGGGCAGCTACACCCTCACCGGCAGCGGCCTGACCGCGAGCAACTACACCCTCGGCTACACCGCCGGCACGCTGACCGTCAGCCCCGCGCCGCTGGCTTACACCGCCACGCCGGCCAGCCGCGTCCAGGGCACGGCCAATCCCGCGCTGGGCGGCACCCTCACCGGCTTCGTGGGCACCGACAACGCCGCCGGCACGGTCACGGGCACTGCCAGCTGGACGTCGCCCGCGACAGTGGCCAGCCCCGTGGGCCGCTACGCCATCCTCGGCAGCGGACTGACGCTGCTGGGCGCCAACTACGTGCTGGTGCAGGCTGCGGGGAATGCGACCGCCCTGGCGGTGACCCCGGATCCGGCCACGGCGCCGCCGGCCGCACCGCCCGCGGCAAAGGCGCCGCTGCAGGCACCCCAGGCCGCCCAGGCGCCGCGCATCGCGCCGGTGCCCTACTTCCCCGACAACGCAGCGCCGTCACTGGGCCAGGCCGTGCGCGCAGCGCAGGGCGCATCGCAGTCGCAGTCGCAGGCCCAGCTGCCCGCCCAGGCCCAGTCACCGGCCCAGGGGCCCTCGGGCCAAGGCCAAGGCCAGGGGCAGGGCCAGGGCCCGAGCCAGGGGCAGGCGTCGTCGCCGGCACCGGCCTCCACCGGCCAGCCGCCCGCGCAGGCCCCGGCGGGCAACCTGAACTACATCCCGGTGGACGCCGCCGGAACGCCGCTGGCCATCGCGGCGCCCGCTGTCAGTGCCCTGCTGCAATGGCCGGCCGACCCCGCCGCGGCCATGCCACCGGCCGGCACGCAGGCGGCCAGCACGCCCGCCCCCCTGCAGCCTGTCCAGCCGGCCGTCGCGCGCCAGCGCCGTGCCGCCGTGGGCAATGCGACTGTCGCGGTGCCCAGCGCCGACGGCCCGCTCGACGTCTTCGTCATCGATGGCGGCGTGCGCGCCGCCGTGGATCCCGTCTCTCCCTGACCCCCCGCTCCCGATGCCCCCGACCCTCCGACCGGCGCTGCGCGCCACGGCCGCGGCCGCCCTGCTGCTGGCTGTCGCCAGCGCCAGCGCCGCCACCGCCTCCGACCTTCCCGAACTGCAGGGCCCCGCTGGCCTGCGCGCGCCCGCGGCCGCACCCGGCGTGCTGCCGCTGCCCGAACGCAGCGCGCCCGCAGGCGCCGCCACCGGCGGCGCCCAGGTGGTGCTCGACCGCGTGGCCTTCAGCGGCAACCGCGCGCTGCCCGCGGAGGACCTCGCCGCGGCCGTGGGGCCCGTCGCCGGCCGCGCGTTCGATCTGGCTGGCCTGGAGGCCCTGGCCCAGCGCGTGGCCGACCTGTACCGCGCGCGGGGCTACCCCTTCGTGCGCGTGGTGCTGCCGCCCCAGCGGCTGGACACCGGCGTGCTGCGCATCGATGTCGTCGAGGGCCTGCTGGGCATCGCGACTGCACAAGGGCCCGATGCCCTGGCCCCGGGCGCGCAGGCCTTCCTCGACGCCGGCCTGCCGCGTGGCCGGATCCTGCGGTCCGAGGCGCTGGAGCGCACCCTGCTGCTCGCGAACGACCAGCCGGGCTTCCGCGTGCGCCCCACCCTGCGGCCGGGCGCGCAGCCCGGCACCAGCGACCTGGACGTGGCCGTCGAGCGCCGCAGCCGGGTCTCGGGCGAGGTGGCGGTCGACAACGCCGGCAGCGCGGCCACCGGCACCGGGCGCGCGCGGGCCGTCGTGGGCATCGACAGTCCGTTCCGCTACGGCGACCGCCTGGTGCTGAGCACCCTGGCCACCGACCGCGGGCTGTGGCTCGGCTCGGCCGACTACGAGACGCCGCTGGGCGCCGACGGCTGGCGCGCGCTGGCCGGCGTCGCGCGCAGCAGCTACCAGCTGGGCGGCGCGTTCGCCGCCCTGGATGCGACCGGCACGGCCGACACGGCGCAGCTGCGCCTGTCGCGCGCCGTGGTGCGCTCCCAGCAGGCCAACCTCACGGCCTCGCTCACGCTGCAGCACAAGCGGCTCCAGGACCGCTACTTCGGCGGCGCGCTGGTGCGCGACAAGGCCAGCCGCCTGGCAACCGCGGCCTTCCAATTCGACCGCCGCGACGGCCTCGGCGGGGGCGGCGTGAGCTACGGGCAGGGCAGCCTGACGGCGGGCCACCTCGCGCTCGACGGCGCTTCGGCCGCCGCGGATGCGCTGGCAGCCGGTGCCGCCGGCGGCTTCACCAAGTGGAACCTGGACCTGGCGCGCATCCAGGCGCTGTCCGGTCCCTGGACCGCCTACGCGCGCTACTCGCAGCAGGGCACGCAAGGCAACCTGGACAGCTCCGAGAAGTACGCCATCGGCGGCGCGCAAGGCGTGCGGGCCTACCCGCTGGGCGAGGCGGCGGGCGACCGCGCCTGGCTGGCGCAGCTGGAACTGCGCTGGGCGGTCACCGGGTCGTGGACCGTGTTCGGCCTGTACGACACGGGCCTGACCCACGGCCAGGCCCGGCCCTGGGACGCCGCGTCGGCCACGCAGCGCCGCATCGCAGGCGCCGGCCTGGGCATGCGCTGGCTCGAGGGCCGCTGGCGCGTCGAGGCGACGCTGGCGCAACGCACCGCCGGCGGGCCGCCGCTGGCCGAGACGCGCGACCGCCAGCCGCGCCTGTTCCTCGTGGTGGGGCGCACGTTCGAGCAGTGAGCGCGCGCGGCCCGTGCCGCCCTGCACCGGCGCCGCAGGCGTGGTGCAGCCGCGACACGCACGCGGCCCGCAGGCGCCACACTGCGGGTTCCCGAACGACCCGGAGTCCCTGGTGCCCGCGCCCGACGCCCTCGTGAGCTTCAGCTACCTCAGCAGTGCCCGGTCTCCGCTCGATGCGGCCGGACTCGAACGACTGCTGGCCGCGTCGCGGCGCTGGAACGAGGCCCACGGCCTGACCGGCGTGCTGCTGCACAACGGCGGCAGCTTCCTGCAGGTGCTCGAAGGCCCGCGCGACGCGGTGGCCAGCACCTTCGCCACGCGCATCCGTCCCAGCCACCTGCACGGCGACATCGTCGAGCTGTTCGAGCTGCCGCTGCGCGAGCGCGCCTTCCCCCACTGGTCCATGGCCTGCAAGCACCGGCCGGGCGAACCGCTGCCGGACCTGCTGGCCGACCCCGACCGCGCCCGGCGCCACGCCGCCCTGCTGGACTTCTGGCGCATGTGGGACTGAGCGGTCCCGCGCGCCGGGCGCTCAGGCCGCGGCGAGCCGGAACCGCCCGACCACGTCCACCAGCTGCTGCGCCTGCTGGCGCAGGCTGTCGGCGGCCGCCGCGCTCTGCTCCACCAGCGCCGCGTTCTGCTGCGTCGCCTGGTCCATCTGGCCCACGGCCTCGCCCACCTGCTCGACGCCGGCGCTCTGCTCCTGGCTGGCCTGGGCGACCGAGGCGATGAGCCGTTCGACGCGGCCGATGGCGTCGACCACGTCGCCCATGGTGCTGCCGGCCTGGCCCACCAGCTGCGTGCCGGCCTCCACCCGCTGCACGCTGGCGGTGATCAGGTCGCGGATCTCGCGGGCGGCGTCCTGGCTGCGCTGCGCCAGCGTGCGCACCTCGCCGGCCACCACCGCGAAGCCGCGGCCCTGCTCGCCGGCCCGCGCGGCCTCCACCGCCGCATTGAGCGCCAGGATGTTGGTCTGGAAGGCGATGCCGTCGATGGTGCCGATGATCTCGGTGATGCGCCGGCTGCTGTCCTCGATGCCGTGCATCGTCGAGACGACCTGGCCCACCACGTCCCCGCCGCGCACGGCCACCTGCGAGGCCTCGCGGGCCAGGGTGTTGCCCTGGGCGGCGCTGGCGGCGTTCTGCTGCACGGTGCCGGCCAGCTGCTTCATCGAGGCGGCGGTCTGCTGCAGCGCGCTGGCCTGTTCCTCGGTGCGGCTGGACAGGTCGGTGTTGCCCTGCGCGATCTGGCCGCTGGCCGTGGCCACCGACTCGGCGTTCTGCCGCACGCTGGCCACGATCTGCGCCAGGCTGTCCTGCATGCGCGCCAGGTCGGCCATCAGGCTGCGGTCGTCGCCGGCGCGCAGCGGCACGCGCTGGCTCAGGTCGCCTGCGGCCACCCGGCGCGCGACCTCGGCGGCCAGCGCCGGCTCGCCGCCGATCTGGCCCAGCACCGCGCGCGTGATCAGCCAGCCCAGCGCCGCGGCCAGCAGCACGGCCACCGCGCCGCCGGCCAGCAGGCTCGCCCGCGCACCCGACAACACCCCGTCGGTGTGTTGCGCCGTGGCGGCCGAACCCCTGTCGTTGATCTCCACCAGCTTGCCCAGGTGCACGACCATCGCGTTGAAGGCGTCGTTCGAGCGGCCCAGGAAGTCGACCCGGGCCTTGTCGGTCTCGCCCTTGAGCAGCAGGCCCAGCAGCAGCTTGTGCTCCTGCAGCCAGGCGCTGCGCCGGGCCTGGAACGCCTCCCAGTCGGCGCGCTCGGCCGGGGTGACCAGGGCGCCGTAGGCGGCCATGCTCTTGTCCATGGCCGCCACGAGCTCGGTCAGCCGGCGCTCCTGCTCGTCCACCTTGGTGGTGTCGCCCAGCAGCATGTCGCCCTCGATGCGGCGCACCTGGTTGGCCTTGGTGCGGATGTCGCCCAGCATGCGGATGCTGGGCAGCCAGTTGCCGGCGATCTCGCGGGCGTTGGCGGCCACGTCACCGAGCTTGAACAGGGCCAGGATGGCCACCAGCAGGGTGGTGGCGGCCAGGGCGGCGAAGGCGAGCGTCAACCGCAGCCGCAGGCTGGACGTGCCGTGTGTCTTGGACATGGTTCCTCCGAAGCAACGGCGCCGCAGGGATCCCCCGTCGGCGCAGGTCTGGATGGACGGCACGCCGCTCCCCCGGTGCGCCGCTGGATCCCGCAGCACGGATGATCGTCAGGGCTGACCGGGAGAAAGCCGCCATCAGCGGGGGAAAGCCCCGCTATTTCCCGCCTCGGGGGGCCGCCGCAGCCGGCACCAGGGCCAGCACCCGGTCCGCCGTGCGGCCGGCCGCGCCGCGGTGCGCCTGCGCGAAGGCCTCGGCGGCGGCGGCGACGGCCGCCCGCCGCGCCGGGTCCCGGGCCAGCGCCAGCGCCGCGGCGATCCCGGCCGCCAGGTCGCCCGCGCGCAGGGCCGCCCCCGCGTCCTGCGCCTGCTGCGCCGCCTCGGCGAAGTTGAAGGTGTGCGGCCCCATCACCACCGGGCAGCCGCAGGCCGCGGCCTCGATCAGGTTCTGCCCGCCCAGGGGTTCCCAGCTGCCGCCCAGCAGGGCGGCGTCGGTCAGGCCGTAGTACAGCGCCATCTCGCCCAGGCTGTCGCCCAGCCACAGCGCCGCCGGCGGCGGCGGCGCATCGGCCGGCCAGTCGCTGCGGCGCAGCGGCGCCAGGCCGGCCTCGCGCGCCAGCTGCGCGACGGCGTCGAAGCGCTGCGGATGGCGCGGCACCAGCAGCCACTGCACGCCCTCGCGCAGCGCCGGGTCGGCGGCCAGCCGCTGCAGCAGCGCGGCCTCCTCGCCCTCGCGCGAGCTGGCCAGCGCCAGCACCGGCCGGCCCAGGGCCGCGCGCCAGGCCCGCGCGCGGGCCAGCTGGGCGGGGTCGGGCCGTGCGTCGAACTTCAGGTTGCCCGTGACCGCCTCGATGCGCGCGCCGGCGGCGCGCAGGCGCTGCGCATCGGCGTCGGTCTGCGCCAGCACCAGGTCCAGCCCGGCGTACGCCGGCCGCGACAGCCAGCCCAGGCGCTGCGCGCCGCGCAGCGACTGCGCCGACAGCCGCGCGTTGACCAGCGCCAGCGGCACGCCGGCCGACCGGCAGCCGTCGACCAGCGCCGGCCAGACCTCGGTCTCCAGCAGCACGCCGGCCGCCGGGCGGAAGTGCGCCAGGAAGGCGGCCACCGCCTGCGGCGTGTCCCAGGGCAGCCAGGCCTGCCGGTCGCCCGGGCGCAGCAGCTTCGCGCCCTCGGCGCGGCCGGTCGCGGTGCCGTGGGTCAGCAGCACCCGCAGGCCGGGCGCGCGCTCGCGCAGCGCCTGCAGCAGGATGGCCGCGGCGCGCGTCTCGCCCAGCGAGACCGCATGGATCCACAGCGCGCCCGGCACGGCCGGCGCGTCGTGGCGGCCGAAGCGCTCCTCCACCGCCTCCAGGTAGCCCGGCTCGGCCTGCCCGCGCCGGCGCAGCTTGCGCCGCAGCAGCGGCTGGGCGGCGCGGGTGAGCAGGCCGTACAGGCCCAGCAGCGCGCGGCTCATGCGCGGGGCCCCGTGCGTGGCACCGTCATCGGCGCACCTGCTCCCAGGCCTGCCACACCGCCTCGAGGGGCGGATGCGGCTGGCCCACCACGCTGACCTGGTGCGGCGCCTGCGGGCCGGTGCGCCAGGCGGTGTCGTGGTTGTAGACCTGCACGTGCGGCAGGTCGAGGGCGACGGCGATGTGCGACAGCCCGCTGTCCACGCCGACCACGCCGGTGCAGCCGGCCAGGCGGTCGGCCAGCCGCGCCAGGTCCAGCCGCGGCCACACCTGCGCCGCCGCGCCGATGCCCTCGGCGATGCGCTGCGCGGCCTGCTGCTCGGCGTCGCTGCCGTGCGGCAGGCCGATGGCCAGGCCCTGCGCGGCCAGCCGACGGCCCAGGGCGATCCACAGCGCCTCGGGCCAGCACTTGTCCGCGCGCGAGCTGCCGTGCACGAAGGCGACGCAGGGCGCAGTGCCGTCGCGCCACGGCGTGGCCTGCAGGCCCTGGCGCAGCACCTCGGGCACCGGGTAGCCCAGCGCCGCCGCGCACAGCACGCGCGAGCGCGCGACGGCGTGGATGTGCCGCGGCACCGGCACGGCCAGGTCGGCCACCCAGCGGGTGGGCCGCTCCCAGGACGAGCCGTCGGTGCGATTGGCCAGCGCGATGCGCCGCCCGCCCGGCGCCAGCCGGGCCAGCCGCGCGACCAGCGCCGACTTGGTCAGCCCCTGCAGGTCGATCACCGCGTCGTAGGCCTCGTGGCCGAGTGCGGCGCGGAACGCGCGCCACTCGCCGCGCGTGGCGGCCGCCAGCGGCGCCTTGCGCCAGCGGCGCAGGTCCACGGGAATGGCGCGGCGCACATGGGCGCAACGCTCCACCAGCGGGGCGAAGCCGCGCTCGACCACCCAGTCGATGCGGGCCTGCGGCAGGTGGGTGGCGATGTCCTGCACGGCCGGCATGGCGTGCACGACGTCGCCCAGCGAGGAGAGCTTGACGATCAGCAGGTTCAAGGGGCCGGATTGTGCCCGGGCGGCGGGGCCCGCCGTGCGCGGGCGTCACGGCTGCGCCTGCGCGTGGATCCCCGCCTTCGCGGGGATGACGAGGGAGAGGGCGAGGATGCGGCCGACGCCGCGCTAGCCGCCCCAGCTGCTGGCCCAGCCGGCCCAGGGCTTGGGGGGCGGCGGGGCGTAGTCGCCGCGGCGCGAGGTGCGCAGGCCCAGGCCGTGCAGCGCCTCGGCGAAACGCACCGCGGCCGCCACGCCGTCGACCACCGGCACGCCCAGCCGGTCCGACAGCCGGGCGCACAGCGGCGCCATGCCGGCGCAGCCCAGCACCAGCGCGCCGCTGCCGTCACGCGCGAGCGCCTCACGCGCGGCAGCCTCGATGCGCGCGAAGGTGGCCTGCGGCTCGCGTTCCAGGTCCAGCACCGGGATGTCGGTGCCGTGCACGCCCCGGCACAGGGCGGCCAGGCCGCTGCGCTGCAGCAGGCGCTCGGCCGTGGTGCAAGTGCGGGTGAGCGTGGTGACGACCGAGAACGAGGTCGCCAGGAACGACGCCGCATGGAACGCGGCCTCGGCGATGCCCAGCACGGGTGCGTCGGTCAGCTCGCGCGCGGCGTCGACGCCCGGGTCGCCGAAGCAGGCCACCACCACGGCGTCGGGCGCCCAGCCGGCGTTCGCCCGCACCTGCTCGGCCACGCCCGCGGCGCCGACGACCTCGTCGACATGGCATTCGATCGAGGCCGGGCCGAAGCTGGGTTGCACCGCGCGCAGCTCCACCCCGGCGCCGGCGGCCGCGCGGGCGGCGGCGGCGATGGTGGCGGTCATCGACGCGGTGGTGTTGGGGTTGATCAGCAGCAGCTTCATGGGTGGGGTCCGGAGGGATGCGTCGCCACCGGATTGCATACACCGTGCCGGGGCCCAGGCCCCCGCCACGGTCCGGGCGCGCCGTCCCGGTGCACGGCGCGCACCGTGGGCGGACACCCCTTTCCCCAGCGTGGGGCAGCCTCCGGGAGAACCCGCAGGCGCGGCGCGGCCGCCGGCATCCCGACCCGGGCTGGCACAGGCATTGCATACAAAG
Source organism: Comamonadaceae bacterium (assembly GCA_027484575.1). Lineage (GTDB taxonomy): Bacteria > Pseudomonadota > Gammaproteobacteria > Burkholderiales > Burkholderiaceae_C > Ramlibacter. The sequence continues at coordinate 532,539 of JAIXSQ010000018.1, read as the reverse complement.
CGTTCGCCCACGCCGCGTGCGCACCGTCCTTGCGGACACCCGCCGCGCGCCGAGCACCCACCACGTCCAAGACCTTCGCTGGAGCCCTCCATGACACGGTTCACCCCCCTTCACCGCGCCCTGGGCGCGATCGCCGCGGCCGGCGTGCTGGCCCTGTCCTCCACGGCCACGCTGGCGCAGGAGAAGGTGCTGCGCATCGCGATGACCGCGGCCGACATCCCGCGCACGCTGGGCCAGCCCGACCAGGGCTTCGAAGGCAACCGCTTCACCGGCATCCCGCTGTACGACGCGCTGACCGGCTGGGACCTGTCCAAGGCCGACGCGCCCAGCGTGCTCATCCCCGGCCTGGCCACCGCGTGGACCGTGGACGCCAAGGACAAGACCAAGTGGGTGTTCAAGCTGCGCCCCGGCGTCAAGTTCCACGACGGCAGCGACTTCAACGCCGACGCCGTGGTCTGGAACGTGCGCAAGGTGCTGGACAAGGACGCGCCGCACTTCGACGCCAGCCAGGTCGGCGTGACCGCCTCGCGCATGCCCACGCTGCGCAGCGCCCGCAAGATCGACGACATGACGGTGGAACTGACCACCAGCGAGCCCGACGCCTTCCTGCCGCTGAACCTGACCAACCTGTTCATGGCCAGCCCGGCCCACTGGCAGAAGAAGTTCGACGCCGCCCCCGGCGCGAACGCGGGCGACAAGGCCAAGGCGGCCTGGAACGCCTTCGCGGCCGACGCCTCGGGCACCGGCCCCTTCCGCATGACGCGCTTCGTGCCGCGCGAGCGGCTGGAAGTGGCAGCCTTCAAGGGCTACTGGGATCCCAAGCGGGTGCCCAAGATCGACCGCGTGGTGATGATCCCCATGCCCGAGGCCAATGCCCGCACCGCGGCGCTGCTGTCCGGCCAGGTCGACTGGATCGAGGCGCCCGCGCCCGACGCCATGGGCGCGATCCAGCAGCGCGGCCACAAGATCTACTTCAACCAGCAGCCGCACGTGTGGCCCTGGCAGCTGTCGTTCGCCGAGGGCTCGCCCTGGCTGGACAAGCGGGTGCGCCAGGCGGCGAACCTGTGCGTCGACCGCGCCGGCCTGCTCAAGCTGCTGGGCGGCATGATGGGCGTGCCCAAGGGCACCGTGCCTCCCGGCCACCCGTGGTGGGGCAACCCCAAGTTCGACATCCGCTACGACCCGGCGGAAGGCAAGAAGCTGATGGCCGAGGCCGGCCACACGCCCGCCAAGCCGCTGAAGGTCAAGGTGCAGATCAGCGCCAGCGGCTCGGGCCAGATGCAGCCGCTGCCCATGAACGAGTTCGTGCAGCAGTCGCTCAAGCAGTGCGGCTTCGACGTGCAGTTCGACGTGATCGAGTGGAACACCCTGTTCACCAACTGGCGCAAGGGCGCCAAGGACCCCTCGGCCAACGGCGCGAACGCGATCAACGTCAGCTTCGCGGCCATGGACCCGTTCTTCGCGATGGTGCGCTTCACCAGCACCAAGACCTTCCCGCCGGTGTCCAACAACTGGGGCTACTTCGGCAACGCCGAGATCGACAAGCTGATCGCCGACGCCCGCAATGCCTTCGACGACAAGGCCCGCGACGCCGCCCTGGCCAAGCTGCACGCCCGCATCGTCGAGGAGGCGCCCTTCGTCTGGATCGCCCATGACGTCGGCCCGCGCGCGATGACCGCCAAGGTCAAGAACGTGGTGCAGCCGCGCAGCTGGTTCATCGACATCGCCACGATGACGATGGACTGAAGCCGCAGGCCGCGGGCCGCCACCACCGGGCGGCCCGCGCGCCGGCATCGCACCGACCGCAACGACCGCACCCCGCCCCATGCTTGGCTTCCTGCTGCGCCGCCTGCTCTACACCCTGCCCATCATGCTGGGCGTGGCGCTGGTGTGCTTCGCCCTCGTGCACCTGGCCCCCGGCGACCCGCTGGTGTCCATCCTGCCGCCCGATGCCTCGGCCGAACTGCAGGCGCGGCTGCGCACGCTGTACGGCTTCGACCGCTCCTATCCCGAGCAGTTCGCCAGCTGGGTCTGGCGCGCGCTGCAGGGCGACATGGGCATGTCCATCGCCAGCGGCCGGCCGGTGGCCGACGAGGTGCTGCGCGCGGTGGGCAACACGCTGCGGCTGGCGGTGCTGGCCACGCTGATCGGCTTCGTGCTGGGCACGCTGTTCGGCTTCGTGGCCGGCTACTTCCAGGGCTCCTGGGTCGACAAGGCCGCCTCGCTGGCCTCGGTGCTGGGCGTGAGCGTGCCGCACTACTGGCTGGGCATGGTGCTGGTGATCCTGTTCTCGGCCCTCACCGGCCTGCTGCCGCCCGGCGGCGCCGGCCCCGGCGGCTCGGCCGACTGGGTGTGGGACTGGGAGCACCTACGCCACATGATCCTGCCGGCGCTGACCATGAGCGTGATCCCCACCGGCATCATCGCCCGCACCGTGCGCGCGCTGGTGGCCGAGATCCTGGCCCAGGAGTTCATCGTGGGCCTGCGCGCCAAGGGGCTGACCGACCTGGGCGTGTTCCTGCACGTGGTCAAGAACGCCGCCCCCACCGCGCTGGCCGTGATGGGCCTGCAGCTGGGCTACCTGCTGGGCGGCTCGATCCTGATCGAGACCGTGTTCTCCTGGCCGGGCACCGGCTTCCTGCTGAACTCGGCCATCTTCCAGCGCGACCTGCCGCTGCTGCAGGGGACCATCCTGGTGCTGGCCATGTTCTTCGTCGTGCTGAACCTCGTCGTCGACGTGGTGCAGACCCTGCTCGACCCCCGCATCGCCCGCGCCTGAGGCACCGACCATGGACGCCACCCTCGCTCCCCCCGGTCCCGCCGCGACCACCGCGCCGCCCGAGCGCTCGCCCGGCTACTGGCGCACCGTCGGCCAGCGCTTCCTGCGCGACAAGGTCGCCGTCGGCGCCGCGCTCACGGTGCTGCTGCTCCTGCTGCTGGCCGCCTTCGGCAGCGCCATCGCACCGGCCGACCCCTACGGCTCCTCGATGCTGTCGCGGCTCAAGCCGATCGGCAGCGAGGGCTACCCGCTGGGCACCGACGAACTGGGCCGCGACATGCTCTCGCGCCTGCTGGTGGGCGCGCGGCTGTCGCTGTTCATGGGCATCACGCCGGTGCTGTGCGCCTTCGCGCTGGGCGCGGTGATCGGCATCACCGCCGGCTACGCGGGCGGCTGGGTCAACACCGTGACCATGCGCACCGTCGACGTGTTCTACGCCTTCCCCTCTGTGCTGCTGGCCATCGCGCTGTCGGGCGCGCTGGGGGCGGGCATCACCAACTCGCTGATCTCGCTGACCATCGTCTTCATCCCGCCGATCGCGCGGGTGGCCGAGAGCGTGACCACCCAGATCCGCAACCGCGACTTCGTCGACGCGGCGCGCGCCTCCGGCGCCAGCGCCTTCACCATCGTGCGGGTGCACGTGCTGGGCAACGTGCTGGGGCCGATCTTCGTGTACGCCACCAGCCTGATCGCGGTGTCGATGATCCTGGCCTCGGGGCTGTCGTTCCTGGGCCTGGGCGTCAAGCCGCCGGAGCCCGAGTGGGGCCTGATGCTCAACACGCTGCGCACCGCGATCTACACCCAGCCCTGGGTGGCCGCGCTGCCGGGGGCGATGATCTTCGTCACCTCCATCGCCTTCAACCTGCTGGCCGACGGCCTGCGCAGCGCCATGGAGATCAAGCAATGAGCGACATGCTGCCCCAGGCGCCCGACCTCGGCGGCCCGGCCCAGCCGCTGTTGACCGTGCGCGGGCTGGTCCGGCACTTCCCGCTGAAGAAGGACGTGTTCGGCCGCGGCGGCGGCGTGGTGCGGGCGGTCGACGGTGTCGACTTCGAGGTGCGCAAGGGCGAGACCCTGGGCGTGGTCGGCGAGTCGGGCTGCGGCAAGTCCACCACCGCGCGGCTGCTGATGCAGCTGATCGACCCCGACCGCGGCGAGATCGTGTTCGACGGCCAGACCGTGGGCAGCGCCGCGCTGCCCATGAAGCAGTTCCGCCGCCAGGTGCAGATGGTGTTCCAGGACAGCTACGCCTCGCTCAACCCGCGCCTGACCATCGAGGACTCGGTGGCCTTCGGTCCGCAGGTGCACGGCGTGCCGCGGGCGCAGGCGGTGGCGCGGGCGCGCGACCTGCTGGCCCGCGTCGGCCTGGAGCCGGTGCGCTTCGGCGGCCGCTACCCGCACGAGCTGTCGGGCGGCCAGCGCCAGCGCGTCAACATCGCCCGCGCGCTGGCGCTGCAGCCGCGGCTGGTGATCCTGGACGAGGCGGTGTCGGCGCTGGACAAGTCGGTCGAGGCGCAGGTGCTCAACCTGCTGCTGGACCTCAAGCAGGAGTTCGGCCTGACCTACGTGTTCATCAGCCACGACCTGAACGTGGTGCGCCACATGAGCGACCGCGTGATGGTGATGTACCTGGGCCAGGTGGCCGAGATCGGCGCCGGCCGCACCCTGTTCGGCCAGGCCGCGCATCCCTACACCCGGGCGCTGCTGTCCTCGATCCCGTCGATGGACCCCGACCGCCGCACCGAGGTGCCGCCGCTGGCCGGCGATCCGCCCAACCCGATCGACCCGCCGCCGGGCTGCCGCTTCCACACCCGCTGCGTGCATGCGCAGGCCTTGTGCAGCGAACGCGCGCCGGTGCTGGCGACCGCCGCCGCGGGCCAGGCCGTGGCCTGCTGGATGCACGTGCCGGGCAGCGGCCACGCCGCCGCGCCGGCGCTGCCCGACCTCGCGGAGGCGGCATGACCATGGCTGCGAAGGACGACGGGCTGCTGGTCGACGTGCGCGGCCTGCAGGTGACCTTCACCGGTGGCCGCGCCCCGGTGCGCGCCGTCGACGGCGTGGACCTGCAGGTGCGCCGGGGCGAGGTGGTGGCGCTGATCGGCGAGTCCGGCAGCGGCAAGAGCGTCACCCTGCGCAGCCTGCTGCGGCTGCACCCGGAGCGGCGCACGGTGATGCAGGGGCAGCTGCAGGTGGCCGGCCACGACGTGCTGGGCCTGTCGCCGCGCGCGCTGGCCGACTACCGCGGCAAGGTCGCGTCGATGATCTTCCAGGAGCCGCTGCTGGCGCTGGACCCGGTCTATACCGTCGGCGCGCAGATCACCGAGTCCATCCGTCGGCACGAGCGCGTGTCGGCCGCGCAGGCGCAGGCCCGCGCGCTGCAGCTGTTCGAGCGGGTGCGCATCCCCAGCCCGGCGCGGCGGCTGGCCGCCTACCCGCACGAGATGTCGGGCGGCATGCGCCAGCGCGCCATGATCGCGCTGGCCCTGGCCTGCAAGCCCCAGCTGCTGCTGGCCGACGAGCCCACCACCGCGCTGGACGCCACGGTGCAGATCCAGATCCTGCTGCTGCTGCGCGAGCTGCAGCGCGAGCTGGGGCTGTCGGTGGTGTTCGTCACGCACGACATCGGCGCCGCCGTCGAGGTGGCCGACCGCATCGCCGTGATGTACGCCGGCCGCATCGTCGAGGAGGGCCCCGCCGCCACGCTGCTGCGCGCGCCCCGCCACCCCTACACGCTGGCGCTGCTGCGCGGCCGCGCGCACGGCGAGCTCGCGCCCGGCGCCCGGCTGGAGACCATCCCCGGCGCGCCGCCCGACCTGGCCCGCCTGCCGCCGGGCTGCGCCTTCGCCGAGCGCTGCCGTGACGCCCAGGACGGCTGCCGCGTGCAGCCGCCGCCGGCCACCGAGCTGGCGCCCGGCCACCGCGTGCGCTGCCTGCGCACCGATGCCACCGCCGCGCCGGCGTCGCCGGCCGCACCGTCCACCCCTGCCGCCCTTGCCGCATGACCGCCCACACCGACGTCCTCGACGATCCCGCCCACGCCTTCATGCCTTACCCGGCGGTGCCGGTGCCGCATGCACCCACCGGCCCGCTGGCCGGCCTGCGCTTCGGCGTGAAGGACCTGTTCCACGTCGCCGGCTACCCCACCAGCGGCGGCCAGCCGCTGCTGCTGGCCCTGCTGGGCGTGCAGCAGCGCACCGCCCCCACGGTGCAGCGGCTGCTCGATGCCGGCGCCGCCTTCGGCGGCAAGACCGTCACCGACGAACTGGCGTTCTCGATGAACGGCCAGAACGCGCACTTCGGCTCGCCGGTCAACGGCGCCGCACCCGAGCGCATCGCCGGCGGCTCCTCGTCGGGCTCGGCGTCGGCCGTCTCGCACGGCCTGGTCGACATCGCGCTGGGCACCGACACCGGCGGCTCGGTGCGCGCGCCGGCCAGCCACTGCGGCCTGGTCGGGCTGCGGCCCACGCACGGCCGGGTGAGCCTGCAGGACGCGCTGGACTTGGCGCCCAGCCTGGACACCTGCGGCTGGTTCGCCCGCGACGTGCCCACCTTCGCCCGCGTGGCCGACGTGCTGCTGGGCGAGGACGCGCAGCCCCTGCCCGCGCGGGTGCGCCTGCTCGCGCCGTCCGACCTGTGGGACCTGGCCACGCCGGCCGCGCTGCAGGCGCTGGCGCCGGCACGGGCCCGGGTCGAGGCCGCGCTCGGTCCCGCCGCCCCCGGCGGCGTGGTGCTGGACGGCATCGACGCGATGTACTGGCATTTCCGCCACATCCAGGGCCGCGAGTCGTGGCAGACCGACGGCGGCTTCATCCGCCGCTTCGCGCCGCCGCTGGGCCCGGGCGTGGCCGAGCGCTTCGCCTGGTCGGCCCGCGTGACCGATGCGCAGGTGGCGCAGGCGCTGGACTTCCGCGCCCGCTTCAAGGCCCACCTGGCGGCGCTGCTGGGCAGCGACGGCGTGCTGGTGCTGCCCACCATGCCCGACATCGCGCCGCGCATCGACGAGACCGAGGCGGCGCTCGAGGACTACCGCAACCGCGCCATCCGGCTGTTGTGCACCGCGGGCCTGTCGGGCTTCCCGCAGCTGTCGCTGCCGCTGGCCACGCGCGACGGCGCGCCGCTGGGCCTGTCGCTGCTCGGCCCCGCCGGCAGCGACCGCAGCCTGGTGCGGCTGGCCGAGCGCATCGCCGCCGCCTAGGGCGCCGCGAGCACCACCGGCATCGCCAGATGCGCGATCTCGCAGTCCTCGGTGCCGTCGGCGCCGGAGCGCTCCAGCACCAGGAAGGGCGCGGCGTCGCGCGCCACCAGCGCGTGGTGCCAGGTGCCCGGCGCCAGCGTCAGGCCCCAGCCGCCGTCCAGCGCGAAGGCGGCCAGCGTGGCCGGATCGGGCGCCGCCTCGCCGCGCGCCACCAGCACCACCCAGCGTGCCGGCGCCAGCGGCACGAAGCTCTGGCTGCCCAGCCGGTGCCGCTCGAGCGTGCGCCGCGGCACGCCCAGCGGCTGCGCGCGGGCGTGGAACACGGCCAGCGCGGGCAGGCCGCCGGCACGCTGCAGGTCCAGGCCGGCCGGCAGGTCCAGGCGGCGGGTGGTGCCCTCGTTGATCGCACGGCCGCGGCCGGGCTCGTCCAGCCGGTACAGCCGGCCATAGGGCGCGAAACGCGCCGGGTCGGGGGGTTGCAGGGTCAGTCGGTCCATGGTGCCCTGGCATGAGCAAGGAACCTGCCACCGCCACCGACCGGGTCCACCAGGCGATCCTGCAGGCCATCCTGGAGCACCGGCTGGCCCCGGGCGCCCGCCTGCCCGAGGCCGAGATCGCGGCCCAGTTCGAGGTCTCGCGCACCGTCGTGCGGCAGGCGCTGCAGCGGCTGGCGCAGGACCAGGTGATCGAGCTGTCGCACAACCGCGGCGCGCGGGTGCCGCTGCCCGACCTGGAGGATGCGCGGCACGTCTTCGAAGCCCGCCGCATCGTCGAATGCGAGGTGGCCCGCCGCCTGGGCGGGCGCCTGTCCGGCGAGCAGCTGGACGCACTGCGGGCGCTGGCCGAGGCCGAGGTCGCGGCCGACCGCGCCGGCGACGCCGCCGCCGCGATCCGGCTGTCGGGCGAGTTCCACCAGGCGCTGGCGCGGATGCACGGCAACCCGGTGTACGTGCGGCTGCTGGGCCACCTGCTGCCCACCACCTCGCTTCTCATGGCCCGCTTCAAGGCCAGCGGCGGCCAGGTCTGCGTGGCGCACCGGCATGTCGACGTGGTCGCGGCGCTGGCGCGCGGCAGCGGCCCGGCGGCGCTGGAGATGCGCCGCCACCTGGCCGAACTCGAACAGTCCCTCACCGACGCGCCGGCCGCCCGCCCGCGGCTGCGCGACGTGTTCGCCGCCTACCGCGACGGCGCCCCGCCCGCCAGCCCTGCCCCCGTGGAGACCGCATGAGCACCACCACCGCCACCCCTGCCACCCCCGCCGCCGCCCTGCCCGCCCCCACCCTGCGCGTCGACGGCCAGCGCCTGTGGCGCGCGCTGATGGACCTGGCCGCCGTCGGCGCCACGTCCCGCGGCGGCGTGTGCCGGCTGGCGCTCACCGACCTGGACCGGCAGGGCCGCGAGCTGGTGGTGGGCTGGGCCCGGGCCGAGGGCCTGCAGGTGACGGTCGACCGCATCGGCACCGTGTTCCTGCGCCGGCCGGGCCGCAACCCGGCGCTGCCGCCGGTGGTGACCGGCAGCCACATCGACACCCAGCCCACCGGCGGCAAGTTCGACGGCAACTACGGCGTGCTGGCCGGGCTGGAAGTGGTGCGCACGCTCAACGCGCACGGCATCGCCACCGAGGCCCCGATCGAGGTCGCGATCTGGACCAACGAGGAGGGCTCGCGCTTCGTGCCGGTGATGATGGGCTCGGGCGTGTTCGCCGGCGCGGTGCCGCTGGAGCAGGCCTGGGCCGCCACCGACACCGAGGGCCGCACCGTGCGCGAGGAACTCGCGCGCATCGGCTGGCTGGGCGACGAGGAGCCGGGCCGGCATCCCATCGGCGCCTACTTCGAGGTCCACATCGAGCAGGGCCCGGTGCTCGAGGACGCGGGCGTGACCATCGGCGTGGTGCCCGGCGTGCTGGGCATCCGCTGGTTCGACTGCACCGTCACCGGCATGGAGGCGCACGCCGGGCCCACGCCCATGGCACTGCGCCGCGACGCGCTGCAAGTGGCCACCCGGCTGATGCAGGAGGTGGTGGCCAGCGCGGCCGCGCACGGCCCGCACGGCCGCGGCACCGTGGGCATGGTGCAGGTACACCCGAACAGCCGCAACGTGATCCCCGGCCGGGTGAAGTTCTCGATCGACCTGCGCAACGCCAGCGACGCCGCGGTCGAGGCCCAGGCCGACCAGGTGCGCGCCGCCGCGCAGCGGCTGCAGGCCGAGACCGGCCTGGACATCCGCATCGAGACCGTCTCCAGCTACGGCGCGCAGCCCTTCGACGCCGGCTGCATCGCGCAGATCGGCGCGGCCGCGCAGGCGCTGGGCTACACGCACATGCCGGTGGTCTCGGGCGCGGGCCACGACGCGGTCTACATGGCGCGGCTGGCGCCGGCGGGCATGGTGTTCGTGCCCTGCAAGGACGGCATCAGCCACAACGAGATCGAGGACGCGGACCCGGCCCACCTGGAGGCCGGCTGCAACGTGCTGCTGCAGGTGATGCTGCAGCGCGCGGGCCTCGCGGCCTGAGCGGCCACGCGGGCCTCAGCCCGCGGCCAGCAGCGCCTGCAGCTCGCCCACCCGCGCCAGCGCCTGCGCCACCGCGGCGGCGGCCTGCGCATCGCCCTGGCGGGCCGCCTGCTCGCCGGTGGCGGCCGCGGCCCGCAGCCGCTCGGCGCCCATGGTGGCGGCCATGCCCTTGAGCGCATGCAGCACCCGCGCATGCGCCTCGCCCACCGGCTCGGGGGGCAGCGCCTCCAGCTCGCCGCGCAGGCTCGCCAGCTGGGCCCGCAGCGGCACCAGCGCGCGCTCGAACAGCGCCGCGTTGCCGCCCATGCGCGCGATCGCGCCGGCGCGGTCGAGCACCGGGAGGCCGTCGTCGTGCGGGGCGGCCGGGGCAGGACCGGGGCCCGGGGCTGCGGCCGCCGGCGTGCCCGCCAGGCCCTGCGCCGGCGGCGCGGCACTGCCGACCCAGCGCCGCAGCACCGCCACCAGGTGGTCCAGCTCGAACGGCTTGCCCACGTGGTCGTCCATGCCCGCGGCCAGGCAGGCGGCGCGGTCGCTGTCCAGCGCATTGGCGGTCATCGCGATGATGGGCAGCCGCGGCGGCGGCAGCGCCAGCGCGCGGATGCGGCGGCTGGCCTCCAGCCCGTCGAGCACCGGCATGCGCATGTCCATCAGCACCGCGTCGTAGCGCTGCCCCGCCGCGATCCGCCCGACCGCCTGCTCGCCGTCGTCCACCACCGTGACCTGCGCGCCCTCGCGCTCCAGCAGCTCGCGCGCGATCTGCTGGTTCACCGCGTTGTCCTCGGCCACCAGCAGCCGCAGGCCCGCCAGCGGCCCCGGTCCGGCGGGCGCCGGCACGGCCGGCGAGCGGTCCGCGGTGACCCGCTCCACGGCCTCGCGCAGCATGGCGGGCGTCACCGGCTTGGCCAGCACCGGGTCGGCCGTCGGGCCGTCGGGCGGCGGCGCCAGCGGCTCCTGCCCGCGGCCGGCCAGCAGCACCACGCGCGGCGCGGCCGCGCCCAGCTGCGCGCGGGCCTGCCGCGCCAGGGCCGGGCCGTCGGTGCCGGCCAGCGCGATGTCGGCCAGCAGCAACGTGACAGGCCGGCCCGCCTGCGCGGCCTGCAGCAACAGGCGCAGCGCCGCCGGCCCGTCGGCCGCGGTGGCGGCCTCCCAGCCCAGGCCGGTGGCCAGCGCCGCGAGCGTCTCGCGCGCCAGCGGGTGGTCGTCGGCCACCAGCACCCGCTGGAACGCGGGCGGCGCCTGCGCTGCGCCGGCGGGTGCCAGCGGCAGCTGCAGCTCGAACGAGAAGGTGCTGCCGCGCCCGGGCACGCTGCGCAGGTGCAGCTGCGATCCCATCAGCGCCGTCAGCCGGCGGCAGATGCCCAGGCCCAGGCCGCTGCCGCCGTAGCGGCGCGTGGTCTCGGTGTCGGCCTGCACGAAGTCGCGGAACAGCCGCTGCTGGTCGGCGTTGTCGATGCCGATGCCGGTGTCGGTGACCTCGAAGCCGACCGTGGCCGACTGCGCGTCCTGCGCGACCAGCCGCACGCGCACCAGCACGTGGCCGGCGGCGGTGAACTTGACGGCATTGCCGCCGAGGTTGATGAGGATCTGGCGCAGCCGCATGTCGTCGCCCACCAGCCGGTCGGGCAGCCGCGGGTCGATGTCGTACAGCAGCTCCAGCGCGCGCTCGCCCGGCGCCGCCGCCAGGATGACGGCCAGGTCGGCCAGCAGGGCCTCGAGCGAGAACGGACGCCGGTCCAGCTCCATGCGCCCGGCCTCGATGCGCGCGATGTCCAGCACGTCGTTGAGCAGCGACAGCAGCGAGCGGGCCGCGCCCTCGGCTTTGCGGGCGTAGTCGCGCTCGCGCTCGCTGCGCACCGAGCCGCGCAGCAGCGCCAGCATGCCGAGCACCGCGTTCATCGGCGTGCGGATCTCGTGGCTCATGTTCGACAGGAACTGGGACTTGGCCCGGCTGGCCTCCAGCGCCGCATCGCGGGCACGCCGCAGCTCGGTCACGTCGGTGGCCAGCAGGAAGAAGCCCTGCACCGGGCCGCCGCCCCAGTCGGGCAGCAGGTCGACCTGCCAGGTCACCTCCTCGTCGCCGCGGTGCACCACCAGCTCCACCCGCTGCGGCTCGCCGGCCAGCACCTCGCGCACGCGCGGCTGCAGCACGGCGTGCTGCTGCGCGGCCAGCACCTCGGCCAGCGGGCGGCCCAGCAGGTCGTCGCGCGCGGCCGCCAGCACGGCATGCATGCGCCGGTTGGCGAAGCGGCAGCGGGCGGCCTGGTCCCAGTACGAGATGCCGGCGGGCACGTTGTCGGCGATGGTGCGCAGCAGGTGCTCGCGCCCGGCCAGCCGGTCCTCGGCCCGCTTGCGGCGCGTGATGTCCAGCGCGATGCCGCTCCAGCCGCGCACCGCCTCGCCCTCGCGCTCGGCCGACAGGATCAGCTCGATCCAGCCGGGCTGGCCGTCCTCGCGGCGCGCGGCCAGCTCCAGCCGGCGGTCGGCGCCGCCGTCGAAGGCGGCCGCCAGCGCTGGCAGCGCGGCCTCGTCCACACCGGCCGCCGCCAGCGCCCGCTCCGCGGTCCAGCCGGCCAGGCCTTCGCGCGGGGCGCCGGCCAGCCGCTCCATGCCGGCGTTCGCCCAGGTCAGGCGGCCCTGCGCATCGGTGGTGAACACCGCGCTGCTGGTGCGCTCGACGATGCGCGCCAGCCGCTGCACGTCGTCGCCCATCGCGGCGACGCGGGCCAGCGCCTGCAGCCGGCCAGCCGCCAGCAGCCAGGTGGCCGCCGCCAGCAGCAGCGTGAGCAGGCTGCCGGCGGCGCCCACCAGCCAGGGCGAGAGGCGGCCGGGTGTGCGCTCGACCGTGCCCAGGCGGTCGGCCACCTCCAACGTGAGCGCGCGGTTGCCCAGCAGCACGGTGCGCCGCGACGTGCGCACGGACGGCTCCCAGTCCGGCGACTCGAACACCACCGGCCCGTCGACCTGCGCGTCGCGCAGCCGGAACTCCAGCCGCGAGGCGACCGCGTCGGCCGCGTCGCCCAGCAGCTCGCGGGTGGTGAACGAGGCGAACAGCACCACGGCCACGCTGGCCAGGCGCTGGGTCTCGCTGCGCGGCTCGCCGCGGAACACCGGCAGGTACAGCACGTAGCCGGTGCCGCGCTCGGCATCCTGCTGCAGCACCAGCGGCGCGCTGAGCGTGGCCATGCCGGTGGCGATGGCCTGCTCGACCGCCGAGCGCGCCACCGGGTTGGAGCCCACGTCGTAGCCCAGCGCCGCGGCATTGCGGGCCTGGGGCTCGACGCTGCGGATGACGTACAGCTGGGCCTCGCCCGTGGTGCTGCGCACGCGGAACTGCGGATGCCCCATGGCCCGCTGGCGCGCCTCGAAGGCCGGCAGCTGCGCGCGCTGCACCGGCTCGTTGATGCCCAGCCCGCGCAGGCCGGGATAGTCGACGTCGAAGTCGCGCCGCGCCAGGTAGCGGCGCAGGTCCTCGGTCTCCAGCCGGCCGCTGATGGCCCAGGCCGCGCGCAGGCTCTCCAGGCCGTCGCGGCCGCGCAGCAGCCGGCGGCGCACCTCGGACTCCAGCGCATCGGCCTCGCGCACGAACTGCGCCTCGGCCTGCGCGGCCGCGCCCTGCAGGGTGGCGACCATGGCAGCGCCGGTGGCGATCGCGCCCACCAGCGCGACCAGCGACGGGATCAGGGCCTTGTACAGGGGCAGCACGGGGTCCGGTCGCTCAGCGGGCGGGTTGCGCCGTGCGCTCCAGCCGCGCGACCGGGAAGCCCTGGCGCGCCACGCGGTCCAGCAGCGCCTGCAGTGCCGCCGGCTCGGCCTGCGGCGTGCGCGAGAGGATCCACAGGTACTCGCGCGCGGGGTCGCCCACGGCGGCCAGCGTGTAGGCGGGGTCGAGGTCGAGCACCCAGTAGTCCCCCCAGACGAAGGGCACGAAGGACAGCCAGGCCGGCGCGAAGCGCACCTTCAGGATGGGCGAGTCGGCCGCGCCGACCTGCCGCGCCTCGCCGGTGGCCTGCAGCCGGGTGCCGTCGGCCTTCTCGCAGCTGTTGGTCACGGCCACGCGGCCCGAGGGCAGCAGGGCGTACTCGGCCCGCGTGGCCGCAGCGCAGTCGCGCTGGAAGATGTTGGGCAGCTTGGCGATCTCGTGCCAGGTGCCCATGTAGCGCGGCACGTCCAGCCGCCCGATGGTGGCCGGCGGCCCGGAGGGCGCCTGCGCGGCGGCCTGCGCCGCAGTGAACGCGAAGGCCAGGGCGATGAGGTGGCGGTGCATGCGCCCGATCATCGCATCGCGGGACAGGCCAGCCGCTACAGTCGGCCCCCGTGAGACGCCTGCCCAAGATCCTGCTCGGCCTGCTGGCCGCCCTCGTCCTCGCCGGCGCCGCCGGCTGGTTCTCGCTCGACAAGGAAACGCGCGGCCTGCTGGCCACGCTGCCCACCAACCGGGACCTGCTGTTCTGGAGCGTGCCGCAGCGCGATGCGGCGTTCCGGGCGCTGGACCGCATCCCCCTGCTGGCCAGGTCGCGCGTGGTGCCGCCGTCGGCGCAGCCGCGGCCGCTGCCGCCGGGGCCGCCGCTGGCGCTGCCGGACCTGGACGCCTTCATGGCCGGCCAGCGCAGCGCCGCCGTGCTGGTGGTGCACCAGGGCCGGGTGCGCTTGGAACGCTACGGCCTGGGGTTCGCGGCCGACGGCCGCTGGACCAGCTTTTCGGTGGCCAAGTCGGTCACCTCGACCCTGGTGGGCGCGGCGCTGCGCGACGGGAAGATCCGCAGCATGGACGACAAGGTCAGCAGCTACCTGCCGGAGATGCAGGGCTCGGCGTACGACGACGTGAGCATCCGCCAGCTGCTGACCATGACCTCGGGCGTGCAGTGGAACGAGGACTACGGCGACCCGGCCTCGGACGTGGCGCGGTTCAACAACCACCAGCCCGAGCCCGGCGTCGACGCCCTGGTGAGCTACCTGCGCAAGCTGCCGCGCGCGGCGCCGCCCGGCGTGCGCTGGAACTACAGCACCGGCGAGACCAACCTGGTGGGCGTGCTGCTCGCGCGCGCGACCGGCCAGCCGCTGGCCGAGCAGCTCGCGCAGAAGATCTGGGGACCGGCGGGCATGGAGCAGCAGGCCACCTGGCTGCTGAGCAAGACCGGGCAGGAGATCAGCGGCTGCTGCATCCAGGCGGCGCCGCGCGACTTCGCGCGGCTGGGGCTGTTCCTGCTGGGCGGCGCCAGGCCGTGGCAGGGCGGCGAGGCGATCGTGCCCGACGGCTGGCTGGCCGAGGCGACCACGACGCGCACCGGCATCCGCCGCCCCGGCCAGGGCTACGGCTACCAGTGGTGGACCAGCGACGACGGCACGTACTCGGCCCGCGGCATCTTCGGCCAGGGCATCTTCCTGGACCCGAAGCGCCAGCTGGTGGTGGTGGTCAACGCCAACTGGGGCGGCGGCGCCAGCGACCGCGCAGCGCACGCGGCGCGCGAGGCGTTCTACCGCGCGGTGCAGCAGGCGGTGGATGCCGAGGGGCCTCGGACGGGCGGCTGACAGCCACTGGGCCCCGGCCTGCGCTCGCGCAAGCGGGGATCCAGGTGAAGCACCGGGGTCGAACGTGGACCCCCGCCTGCGCGGGGGTGACGAAAGCCATGGGGTCGTCATCGCGGCGAAGGCCGGGATCCAGTGACGTCGTCGCAGGCAGCAGAAAGTCGCTGGGCCCCGGCCTGCGCCGGGGCGACGGGGTGACACATGAAGCACCAGCGTCGATCGTGGACCCCCGCCGGCGCGGGGGTGACGAAGGCCATGGGGTCGTCATCCCGGCGAAGGCCGGGATCCAGTGACTTGGTCGCAAGCAGCAGCGCCGGGGCGACGGGGTGACACACCGTCATCCCCGCGCAGGCGGGGATCCAGGATCAAGCACCGGGTCGACCGTGGACCCCCGCCTGCGCGGGGGTGACGAAAGCCATGGAGTCGTCATCCCGGCGAAGGCCGGGATCCAGTGACTTCTTTGCAGGCAGCAGGAAGTCGCTGGGCCCCGGCCTGCGCCGGGGCGACGGGGTGACACATGAAGCACTGGGGTCGATCGTGGACCCCCGCCTGCGCGGGGGTGACGGGCCTGCGAGGGGGTGACGAGCCTGCGCTGCCGCGGAGCGCGGCGGTGCCTCAGTGCGCCGAGGCCCCCACCTGCGCATCCGGCTTGACGCTGCGCAGCAGCGCCAGCATCTCGGCCTCGATGCGATGCAGCGCCGCCTCGGTGTGGCCTTCGAAGCGCAGCACCAGCACCGGCGTCGTGTTCGACGCGCGCACCAGGCCGAAGCCATCGGGCCAGTCCACGCGCACGCCGTCGATGGTGGACACCTCGGCCGGCGCGGCGAACCTGGCCTTGGCCACCAGCTGCTCGACCACGCGGTGCGGCTCGCCCTCGGCGCAGGCCACGTTCAGCTCGGGCGTGGAATGGCTGGTGGGCAGGCCCTCGAGCACGGCGCTGGGATCGCGCTCGCGCGCCAGGATCTCCAGCAGGCGGCAGCCCGCGTAGGTGCCGTCGTCGAAGCCGTACCAGCGCTCCTTGAAGAACACGTGGCCGCTCATCTCGCCGCCCAACGGCGCGTCGACTTCCTTCATCTTCGCCTTGATCAGCGAGTGGCCGGTCTTGAACATCAGCGGCTGGCCGCCGGCCTCGCGGATCGCGGGGGCCAGGCGCTGGGTGCACTTGACGTCGAACAGGATGGTGCCGCCGGGCACGCGGGTGAGCACGTCACGCGCGAACAGCATCATCTGGCGGTCGGGCCAGATGGTCTGCCCGCTCTTCGTGACGATGCCCAGCCGGTCGCCGTCGCCGTCGAAGGCCAGGCCCAGCTCGGCATCGCCCGCCTGCAGCGCGCGAATCAGGTCGCGCAGGTTCTCGGGCTTGCTGGGATCGGGGTGGTGGTTGGGGAAGTCGCCGTCGACCTCGGAGTACAGCTCGGTCACCTCGCAGCCGATGGCGCGCAGGATGCCCGGGGCCGAGGCGCCGGCCACGCCGTTGCCGCAGTCGACCACGATCTTCACCGGCCGCGCGAGCTGGATGTCGGAGACGATGCGCTCGCGGTAGGCGGGCAGCACGTCCACCGTGCGCACGCTGCCCGTGCGCGGCGCGGCCTGCCAGGCGTCTGCCTCCATGGTGCGGCGCAGGGCCTGGATCTCGTCGCCGAAGATCGCGCGGCCGGCCAGCACCATCTTGAAGCCGTTGTAGTCCTTGGGGTTGTGGCTGCCGGTGACCTGGATGCCGCTGCGGCACAGCGTGGCGGCCGCGAAGTACAGCATGGGCGTGGTGGCCATGCCGATGTCGATGACGTCGACGCCGGCCTCGGTCAGGCCACGGATGAGCGCCTCGACCAGCATCGGGCCCGACACGCGCCCGTCGCGCCCCACCGCCACCACCGCCTCGCCCTCGGCCCGCGCGGCCTGCCCGAAGGCGCGGCCCAGCGCGTGCGCGAGCTGCGCGTCCAGCGTGGACGGCACGATGCCGCGCACGTCGTAGGCCTTGAAGATGGAGGGGGACAGCTGCATGCGAGGGCTCCCGGGGGCGTGTCGTTGTGGATGTGCTCGTGCCGGCACGCCTGCCAGGCGCGCGGCTGCGGGCGATTGTAGGAAGCGCCCCAGCGCGACAGGATGACCCGGATGGGTGCCGCGCGGGCCAGGGCGGACGCGCGCAGCGGGTGGCCGCGCGGCCCGCGGCCGCCGCCCTCAGCCGGCGATCTCGGGCTCGACCAGGGCCGCCAGCTGGCCCAGCGATTCCTGCCAGCCCAGGTAGCACATGGCCAGCGGGATCGCCTCGGGGATGCCGGCCTGGGTGATGCGCAGCTCGGTGCCCACCAGCACCGGCGCGAGGTCCACCGTCACCTCCAGCGTGCCGGGCAGGCCCGGGTCGTCGAAGCGGTCGGTGTAGCGGATGCGGCTGTGCGGCTGCAGCTCGAGGTACTCGCCCGCGAACGCGTGCGTGTGGCCGCTGCCGAAATTGTGGAACGCCATGCGGAACCCCCCACCCACCCGCGCGTCCATGTGGTGCACGGTGCAGGTGAAGCCGTGCGGCGGCAGCCACTTGGCCATGGCCAGCGGATCGAGGAAGGCGCGGTACGCGCGCTCGGGCGGGCAGCGCAGCACGCGGTGCAGGTGCAGGGTGCGGTCGGACATGGCGGGCTCCTGGCCGCGTCGGCCGGGCCGGGGGGCCGGCGGCGCGCGGTGCGCGGTGCGCCAGCCTACCAAGTCCCGCCAGCCGCACCACGGGAGATCCCCAGCGCGCGCGGCCGCCACCGCCGCGCTCAGGCCAGGGCGGCCCCGGTTCCGCGTGCGGCCTGCCGCATGCAGCGGTTGGCGGCCTGCCGCGTGGCCGCATCGACGTACGGCGCGATCTCGTGCGCCAGGTCGCTGAGGAAGTCGCCGCCCAGCCGCGGCAGCTCGTCGCGTGCCAGCGCATCGCGGATGCAGGCATGGGCGCGGTGCGCCTTGGGGAAGTGGCGCTCGCGCATGCGCGGGCTGCAACGCGACAGCAGCAGGGCCAGCCCGCCGGCCAGCAGGGCGAAGTCGCGCAGCACCGCGTCGTCGCCGCAGGCATGCGGATCCGGCAGGGTGACCGGTCCGCTGACCGACTCGGCGAAGCGGGTGCTGGGCGAACGCAGGGGAAAGTGGAACGACAGCATGGCGACACCTGGAGGTTGGACTGCGATGTGCAGATTTTTCGCCAATGAACCTCGCCGGTGTTGCATGATCGCGCGCCTTTTCGACCAAACAATCTGCACAGCGCCTGCACAGATGAGCACCAACGACGAGAACCTGCGCGGCCTGCACCGCATCGGCACGGTCGCGCGACAGGCCGGCCTGCCGGTGTCGACGCTGCGCATGTGGGAGCAGCGGCACGGCGCCTTCGCGCCGGCCAAGACCAGCGGCCAGCACCGCCTGTACACCGACATCGACCTGCTGCGCGCGCGCCTGCTGCGGCAGCTCGCCGAGGCCGGGCACGGCATCAGCGGCATCGCGCGGCTCGATGCGGATGCGCTGGCCGCGCTGCTGGCGCGCAGCCGCGCCGCGAACGGTCAAACGGCCCAGGCGCCCGCGGCCGCCGTGCGGGCGCTGGTGGTGGGCACCGCGCTGGCCGTGCGCCTGCACGGCGACGACTGGACCTGGCGCTGGCGGGGCCAGCCCCTGGAGGTGTCCCGCGTGCTGGTGGACCTGCAGGACCTGGAGGCCATGGCGCGCGGTGCGCCGGCCGAACGCGCGTCCGCCGACCTGCTGCTGGTGCGCGTGAACACGGTCCATGCCGACCTGCCGCTGCGGCTGGCCGGTGCCGCCGCCGCGCTGGGCATCGCGCGCGTGATCGTGCTGTACGCCTTCGGCGCCGAGCGCGCCGTCGACGAGCTGCGCGCCAACGGCATGCTGGTGCGCCGGGACCCGGTGGGCAACGCCGACCTGGCGCGGCTGCTCGACGGCATGCTGCTGGCCGATCCTGCGCAGGCCATGCCGCAGGCCGCCGTGATCCCGCCGCGGCGCTACGGCGACGAGGTGCTGGCGCGCGTGGCCCAGGCGCGCAGCAGCATCCTGTGCGAATGCCCGCGCCACATCGCCGAGCTGGTGGCGCAGCTCGCCAGCTTCGAGCAGTACAGCGCCGAGTGCCTCAACAGCAGCGACGAGGACGCGCAGCTGCATGCCACGCTGCGCTCGGTGTCGGGCTCGGCGCGGGCGCTGTTCGAGCATGCGCTGGACCTGGTGGCCGACCACGGCGATCCGCACCTGCAGGCGCTGCTGGCGCCGCACCGTCGCGCTGCGACCGCCTGAAACGAACGCGTCCGTGCAGCTTGTGCGCAGGGTCAGCCCCGCTCATCGGGAGCGCATGGCGTCTTTTGCTGGTGCCGCAGGCAACGGGTGGTTACAACCGCGCACCTTCCGCAGCCAGCACCTCCCATGCACCGCACCCTGCCCTCCTCGCGCGGCGCCCTCGCGGCCCGCACCGCCCCTGCCCTGCCGCTGCTCGCCGCCGGCCTGCTCGCCGGCCTGATCGCCGCACTGCCCACGCGGGCGTCGGCCAGCGCGGAAGCCGACGAGGTCGCGCGCCACGCCTGGGTGGTACCGCCGCCCAACCTGCAGCCCGCCGCGCATTTCACCAACCTGCGCGACGGCCAGCAGGTGGATGCGCCGTTCGTGGTGCGCTTCGGCCTGTCGATGCGCGGGCTGGTGCCGGCCGGCAAGACCGTGGGCCGCGCCGGCCACCACCACCTGCTGGTGAACCAGCCGCTGCCGCTGGACTTCAAGCAGCCGCTGCCGTTCACGGACAAGTACATCCACTTCGGCAAGGGCCAGATGGAGACCGTGCTGGACCTGCCGCCGGGCACGTACACGCTGCACCTGCTGCTGGCCGACCAGGGCCACATCCCGTACTTCGTCTACAGCAAGCCGCTGCAGGTGACGGTGCGCCAGCGCACCGGGCAGCCGGTGGCCGCGGTGCAGGGCCCGGCGCGCATCGAGCTCATGGAGCCCGCGGACGGGGCGGCGCTGCGGCCGCCGTTCCGCGTGCTGTTCCATGCCAGTGGCCACAACATCGCGCACAAGGGCGCCCGCGTGGCCGGCACCGCGCACTTCCGGCTGACGGCCGAGCGGCGCGGCGCACGCCCCGAGGTGATCGACTTCGAGGGCGGCCACACCGAGGCCTGGCTGCAGCCGCCCGCAGGCGAGGTCAAGCTGCGGCTGGAGCTGGTGGACAACGGCAGCGGCCAGGTGCTGGCGACGGCGGCGCCGGTGACCGTCAACGTCGAAGCCGCGCGCCCCGCGGCGCTGCAGTCCGCCTCGCGCTGAGAACGCGGCGCCGACGCGCCGCGGGCGCCGGGGCGGCGGGCCGTGGACGTTTCCCTCAGGCGGGCAGCGGCGCCGACGCCTGGCCGCCGGCCAGCAGCGCCACGATGCCGGCGGCGACCTGGGCGACCTTGGTGCGGTCGCGGCGCACGTCGTCCCAGACCTGCGGCAGCGCCGTCGAGGCGGCGAGCCCGACCCACTGCGCGACCTGGTCGGGGGTGGCGCTGACGTAGGCCATGCGCCAGTCGGCGAAGGCCCGGCTGCGGATGTCGCCCGACTGCAGGACCGTGACCATCTCGTGCCGCAGGTCGCGGGAGATCGTCGCCATCAGCTGCTCCACCGCGGCCTGTTCGCCTTCGAGGATCTGCAGGAAGAAGCCGTCGACGTAGACCAGCGCGCCGGTGATGTCCTCGCTGGCGTTGTTGACGTGGGCCTGCTCGAGGATGTCCTCGAGTTCCTCCAGCTGCATCGGGGTGGACGAGACGGAGGAGTAGATCAGCTGGTAGGGCATGGGCAGTGCGCGGAGCCTGCGCCGGCAGGCCGGCACCGCGGGTGCATCGACGGGCGGAGCTGCGATGGTGCCCCCTGCGCGGCCGGCAGGCGTCAGGGACTTCCCCCGGTCCGGCGCCCGTCGCGCGGGCGGCCGGATGGCCGCAGGGGGGCATGTCGCGGCCGCGGACAGCGGCGTGCCGGCCGGGGTCTGCGCCCCGGCGCGTCAGCGCAGTGTGAAGCCGTCGCCCAGCTCGAACAGCGCCCGGACCTCCTGGCGCTCGGGCCGCACCACGGACACGTGCAGCCTGCCCCACATCCCAGCGCGCTCGAAGAACACGACGGTGTGCAGGACCACGAGGCCACGGCCGGCGGCGCTGCCGCCGACGTCCTGCAGGAACGTGAGCTGGACGTGGCCGGGCCGGGTCTGCACGTCGGTCAGGCTCCCGACCACCCAGGGCACGGCGGCCAGCCGCGCCCTGGCGCACTGGTAGGCGGCCCAGGCGGAGGTCTCGCCCGGACAGGACGGCGGCTGCACCGACACGTTGACCGTGTAGCGCGCGCTGCTGCCGCTCGCATGGAAGCCCTCGGCGACGGGTCGCTCCGTGAGCGCCACCTGCTCGGGAGAACGGCGGGCGACCCTGCCGGCGCGTCAGCCGCAGGCGCTGCGGGGCAGCGCCCCGTGCCCCGGCGGCGGCCGCCGTGCCGGGCGTCTCATGGCATCGCCCGCAGGTTGGCCACCGTGAACACCACGAAGGCCACCAGCGCGGCGACGAAGGTGACCCAGGTCAGGTGCAGCAACAGCTGCGGATAGCGCACCCGGCCCTGCGGCACCGACCCCAGGCTCTCGGCCACCACCGCCAGTTGCGTGAGCACGCCGCAGGCGGCCGACAGCAGGAAGCCGAACAGTGCCGTGAGCGCCGAGGGCACGTAGGGCGTGCCCTTGAAACTGGTGAACAGCATTGACGTGATGAAGCCCAGGGCTACCACCGACAGCGTGATCAGCTGCTTGGACACTTCGAACAACAGCTTCTGCGTGTCGGTCGACAGGGGAGCGGGTGGGGGCATGGCGCGGGCGGGAGGACGCGTGCGCGCGACAGCGGCGCGTGCACGGATCATGGCGAGGGGCCGCCAGCGCGGCAAGCACCGCGGCGCAAGCCGCCATCAACCCTGCCAGGCCAGCAGGCCCAGGCCGGCCAGCCAGGCCACGCCCCACCACCAGGCCCCGCGCGCGGCGGGGCGGCCATCGGCCGTGGGCGCGCCGCCGGCCGCGGTGCCCAGCGCGCCCAGCAGCAGGCCCGCCAGCGCGCCCAGGCCGTCGGCCGCGGTGTCGCCGGCCTCGGCCCCGCGCACCACGCCCACCACGAAGAGGAAGGCCACGCTGTAGCCCACCATCCCCCAGGTGCCGGCCAGCGGCAGGCCGGTGGCCGCGGCCAGGGCCAGCACCAGCAGCGCCGCCAGCGCACCGAGCACGGCGCCGAAGCAGGCCGCGACCAGCCCGAACTGCAGCCGGTCGGCCAGCGGGATGCGGGCGGGCGGTGGTGGCGGTCGTCGGGGGCTGGTCATCGGCCGGCGATTGTGCGGCGCGGCCGGGCCAGCCCATCGCCGTGCGGGGTCTTGCCGCCCCGGCCCGGCCGGGATCGCGGAAGGCTGGCAAGGTTCGCGCCGCCCGAGAACCACAACAGCCGTTCCCATGCCGTCCCATCCCGACACCCTCGACCACCGCCTCGACCGCCTGTTCACCCTGCTGGAGACCTCCACCCTGCGCAGCCGCGAGCGCTTCGTCGCGCAGCAGACAGTTGGCGACACCGGCGGCGCCCCCGCCCTGCCGGCGCACACCGCGGCGGCAGGCACCGAGACCGCCACCGCGACGGCGACTGCGACCGTGCGCGCGCCCGTGACGACCGACGACCACCTGGACCGGCTGTTCACGCTGCTGGGCACCTGCACCCTGCGCAGCCGTGAGCGCTTCCTCGCGCAGCAGGGCACCGCCGCGGTACCGGCTGCCGCGCAGGCCGTGGCACCGGCGGCAGTCGTCGAACCCGTGGCTGCGGCTGCCACCCCGCGCAGCCCTGCGCCGGACGACAACGTGGCCCGCCTGTTCGACCTGCTGGCCGCCGGCACCCTGCGCCGGCGCGAGGCCTTCATCGCGCAGCAGCGAACGGCCTGAGCCGCCCCGGGGGCGGCCGGGTTCACCCCTGGTGGCGCACCTTGCGCACCGGCGGCCGAGGCCGTGGCACGGCCGCCATGCACCCGCCCGCGTGCCGCCACAGGCGCGGGTGCATCGTCGCCGGGGCCGGCCTCAGGTGCAGCGCGAGCCCGAAGCCTGGGCGGGGGCCGCACTGCCCGTGCCTGCCGCAGCCGGAGCGGATGCGGACGTGGGGCGACACCTGTCCACCCACGTGAAGCCGATGGCGCCCAGGACGATGAGCAGCGCAGCGGTGTGGAATGCGGCGACGGTGCGCGGCGCGACGGCCCGCACGACGAGCATCCGGCCGATGGCGCCGCCGTGCTGCGCCGCTTCCCGCACCGCATCGCCGAAGGTCGCGAGCTCGCGCTGCGAGGCCACGATCACCCACTGGTTCGCCAGCGCGAAGCACGTGTAGCTCCCGGCGATGAGCGCGTACGTCCAGTCGCTCCATTGCGCCTTCTCGCTGCCGACCGTGTAGCCCAGCACGGCCAGGGAGACCACCTGGAAGTAGGCCCACAGCTTGTGCACGCTGTCGCTCTGCTTCTGGTAGATGTCGAAGGTGTCCTTCAGCGTGACGTCGGGCATGGCCTCTCCAGTCGCGGACAGCTCCCGGAACCGCCGGGCGTGCGAGGTCCGCCGCTGCCAGTATCCCGGCCGCGCAACGGCCGGTCGATCGTCGGATCGGTGGAGGAGCGCAGGGCCGGCCGTGCGCGCCGGTGCGCTTCAGGCCTGCGGGTCGAGCCCGAACACGCGCAGCGCCTGCGGGCAACGACAGGCCCGCGCCAGCCGCGCGGCCCAGACGATGGCCTCGTCGCGGGACGGCAGCTCCAGCACGGTGAAGCCGCCATCCAGGGGCGGCGCTCCCGGATGGCCGCCGTCCGTGATCCGGCCGTCCGCGGCCACCAGCAGCGACGGCGCCGTCGCGTCGAGCCCGCCCGCGAAGACGTAAACCCCCGCCGCCTTCGCCGCCTCGATCACGGCATGCGCGTCGCGGCCGACCTGGGCGAGTTCAGCCGCCGGCACGGACATGGCCGCGGCGGGGAAGGAGATCAGGTAATGCGGCATGGCGTGCTGCGCGGCCAGGAGCGGTGACACCCCTGGCGCCGGCAGGCCTCACTGCGGCCGGTACACCGCGCAGAGCTTGTTGCCGTCCGGGTCGCGCACGTAGGCCAGGTGCATCGAGCCGGGCTTGCCGTCGCGCGGCCCGGGGGCGGCTTCGATCGCGGTGCCGCCGTGCGCGACGGCGGTGTCGTGGAAGGCCCGCAGCTGTTCGGCCGACTGGCACTTGAAGCCGATCGTGCCGCCGTTCGCATGCGTGGCCGGCTGGCCGTCGATCGGCTCGCTCACGCCGAAGGTGCTGCCGTCGTGGCGCCAGAACAGGCGGGTCTGGCCGGTGGCGTTGACGTTGCGCGCGCCCTCGCCCGCGCCCAGCACGCCCAGCACGGCGTCGTAGAAGCGCTTGGCGCGCTCGATGTCGTTGGTGCCGACCATCACGTGGTTGAGCATGGATGTCTCTTTCTCTGTCGTCGTTCGGAAGGAAGGGGATGGGCCTGCCCGGTGCAGGCCAGGCGGGAGTATGCCGGCGGCCGCGGGCCGCGCCGCACGCGCCCACGTCCCCGGAGCGATCCGCGATGCGGCACGCACGCGCGAGCGGAAGGCGCGACGCCAGGGCGGTGCGGGCCATGGCCCGTTCGGATGGCTGGCGTCATGGATGAGCCACACGCCGTTGCAGACTGCGCGCGTCACTTCGCCCCGGGGGTCCCATGACTCTGATCCTGGTCGGCACGCAGCCCCGCGTGATGTTCCCCGTGCTGCGGGCGGCCGGCCTGGCCGGCCACGCGGCCGTGCTCGTGGGCCCGGACCGCACGCGCGGCCTGCGCTGGTCGGCCCTGTGCACGCGGCACGTGCGGGTCGACCTCACGCGCACGATGGACGCCGGGGCCACGTTGCACGCGCTGCTGCGCGAGTGCCCGGATCCCGTGGTCGTGCCCTGCGACTGCGACGCCATCCGGCTGCTGCACCGGCTGGGCGACCCCACGCTGCCCACCATCCCCATGCCGCGGCCGGACACGCTGGAGACGCTGGACGACAAGTGGGCGTTCCACCAGCTGTGCGTGGCGCATGGCCTGCGGGTGCCCGAGACCGTGCACCTGGCCTCGCGCCAGCAGGTCGTCTTCGACGACATCGCCGCGGTCACCGGTGCGCCGTTCATCGTCAAGCCGACCTGCGAGTCCGGCTCGCGCGGTGTCGTCCTCGTGCGCGACGCGGGCGAGCTGCGGCGCAAGGTGCTGGACGACCCGCACTACCCGCCGGGCCCGGCGATCGCGCAGCGCTTCATCGCGGGCGAGGACATCGATGCCGACCTGGTGGCGGTCGATGGCGTGCTGCGCGTGCTCGCGGTCCACCGCGTGCGCGGGCACTGGATGGAGTTCGGCCGCCACCCCGAGCTGGAAGCCATGGCGGCCGCGCTGTGCCGCGCGACCGGCTACAGCGGCCCGATGAACATCGACGCACGGCTGGAACGCGGCACCGGCCGCGTGGTCCTGGTCGAGTCCAATCCGCGCTTCTGGGCGTCGCTGGACATGGCCCTGGCCGCCGGCCTGGACGTGCTGGCCGCGTGCCTGTCGCCGCCGCAGCAGCTGCGCCCGTGGCCGATGGCCGTGCGCGCGAACCGCCGCCACCCGCTGCTGCGCCCGCGCGACTGGCCGCGGCTGCTCACCACCGGATCGCCGGATGCGCGGCTGGCGCGGTCGCTGCTGCTGGACGCGCACGCGAACGCGGCCTTGCTCCGCGAACTGCCCGCCATGGCCGCCCGGCGCCTGGCTGCCGTGTGCCGCCGGGCCGGGACCGGCGGTCAGCCGGACATGTGCTCCCACTGCGACTCGTCCAGCGTGGACAGCAGGGCGACCACCTGATCGAGGCAGCCGGCCCCCTGGGCCCAGTGCAGCTGCTCCTTCAGGCGCAGGCGCTTGTCGATCGCGGACACCTGCTCCCAGTCCTGGCGCGCGATGGGGGCGGGCGGGGCACCGGCATCGCCCAGCACGGCGCTTTGCAAAAGCACGTCGTGCAGGCCCGTCCAGTGCGCGAACGTGGGACAGGCCCGGTTGTTCCTGCGGGCCAGGGCCATGGCCTCCGCGATGCCGGAGTGCCGCGCCTCCCGGGCCTTCGGCCGGGCGCTGGGCCCCTCGTCGCCGGCGCGCTGGGCATCCGTCCACAGGGAGTCTGCCGGCCCGTTGCACGGCTGGCCGAGGCCGATCAAGAGCGAGGTCGGCGTGGTGGGCAGTTCCTGCCAATCGGGGGCTTGCAGGACGATCAAGAGGCGCTCGTTCAGCTGGTGCAGGCCCTCGGCCAGCGTCTCCTCGTCCAGCCGCACCTGCACCAACGATCGGATCGCCTGGCCCAGCACCTCGTGCAGGCGCTGGACGCCAGCGACGAGTTCGTGCGTGCTGCCCCCCGGGCCGGCCGGGTGACCATGCAGCCGCGCCTCCAGCGTCTGCACCCCCGTGGAGAGCTGCGCCTGGCACGCAGCAAGTTCGGAGCGCAACGTGGCGATCACCGATGCGCGACCTTGCAGGCAGGTGCGCGTCTGCTCGCGCACCTCGCGCACCTGCGACATCGCCTGCTGCAGGGGCTGCAGCCTGTTGCGCACGCTCCGCACGCATTTGCTCAGGTGCACCAGCAGCTGGCGCGAGCGGCCCGGTGCATCGGGCCTGCGCACGATCAGCTTGCGCCGCATCGCGTGCAGCGTCTCTTCGCTCCAGCGCAGCCGTTCGTCGATGGTCTCAAGCTCCAGGTCGAAGTGCACCATGAAGCCCCGCAAGGACCCCTCGTGCGCGTCGTGTGCCGCGTGGGCCGCCTGCACCGCCACCCGCAGCGGCCCCACGGCTGCCAGGACCGCCTCCAGGCCATCGAGCAGCTTCCCATGGCGCTCGCGGCCCATGAAGTCCCGCATGCGGCCCAGCAGGCCCGTGTCCAGTTGCGCGGGCATCTCGAGAGCCTCCAGCCTGGCGCGCAGTCGCTGCAGTTGCTGCAGCAGCCTGGCGCTGGGCCCGGAGGCAGGGTCCGCCGGCAGCTGGATCAGGCGGTGGGTGCGCACGAACCAGGGACGCAACTCGTCGCGCAGGCAGGCCTCCAGCCAGGTGGCCAGAACACCGGCCGGCTGGTCGGCCGGATCCATCGCGTGGCTGGTGGCGGGGCGCATGACTTCCGGGACCGACGTCGAATCGACCGAAGCTACAGAGCGGCGCAGCCGTGCGCAATCACGCGCCTGCGGTAGGCAGGGCGGGCTGCGCCACCCGCCCTCCGGCTTGGAGGGAGGCGCGGACAGCCGCCGTCAGTACCGCACGCCCGCCGCCGCACCAGCGTCACGTCCCTGCGTGGCGGCCTGCCGCAACGCGGAAGTGAACAGGCTGGTGGTGACGGTCGCGAAGTAGCGGGCACCCCAGGCGGCGCCGCGCTCCTCGTCCTCGGGCGTGAGCGCCAGCACGCCCGCGCAGGTGCCGGCGGCAGTGACCGCCCGCAGGGCCTGCTCGATGGCCGCCTGCACCGGCGCCGCCTTCCAGTCGCTGCCGTGGCCCATCGCATGCGACAGGTCGTTCGGCCCGACGAACACGGCGTCCACGCCCTCCACGGCGGCGATGGCCGCGGCGTTGCGCACGGCCTGTGGCGTCTCCACCATGGCGATCAGCGCGATGCCCTCGTTGCTGCGCCGGGTGTGCTCCGCGCCCGGGAAGGCGCCCCAGCCCGCGGCGCGTGCGCTGAAGGCGCTGCCACGGCGGCCCAGCGGCGGGTAGCGCACCTGCTGCACCAGGTCGCGCGCCTCCTCGGCGGTGTCCACCATCGGGATCTGCACCGCGCTGGCGCCCATGTCCAGCACGCGCGAGATGTCCTGCCGCAGGCAGCGCACCACCGGCACGATGCCGCTGGCCCGGGCGGCCCGCAGCATGGTCTCGGTGGTCTCGAGGTTGCCGCTGCCATGCTCGTTGTCGATCACGACGAAATCGAAGCCGGCATGGCCGCACATCTCGACGATGGCCGGGTGCGGGATGGCGTTGAAGATGCCGCGCAGGCGCCGGCCGCTGCGCAGCATGGCCGGCAGGCGGTCGTCCAGGGGGTGGTGGCTCGTCATCAGTCGACGGTGATGTTGTTGGTGCGGATCAGGTCGGCGAACTTGGCCGTCTCGTCCTGGATGAACTTGCGGAACGCCTCGGGCGCCATCGGCCGGGGCGTGAAGCCCTGGGCCGCCAGCCGGCTGCCCACGGCCGGGCTCTCCAGCACGGCGACCACTTCGCGGTTCAGCCAGGCCACCACCGGGGCCGGCGTGCCGGCCGGCGCGAGCAGGCCCAGCCAGGTGACGGCCTCGAAGCCCGGCACGCCGGACTCGGCCATCGTCGGCAGCTCGGGCGCCAGCGGGCTGCGGGCGGCGCTGGTGACGGCCAGCGCCCGGGCCTGCCCGTTGCGCGCGAAGGCCAGCGCCGTGGTCATGTTGTCGAACTGCATGTCGATCTGGTTGCCGGCCAGATCGGCCAGCGACTGCGCGCTGCCCTTGTAAGGCACGTGCACCGCCTTGGCGCCGATGCGGTTGAGCAGCATGAGCATGGTCAGGTGCTGCGAGGTGCCGTTGCCGCTGGTGCCATAGGCCAGGGCATCGGGCCGGGCCCTGGCGGCGGCGACCAGGTCCTGCGCGCGGGTGGCGCCGGTCTTGTTGCTGGCCAGCAGCACGAGGGGCGTGCTGGCCAGCTGCGTCACGGGCGCGAAGTCCTTGTCGACGTCGTAGCCGACCTTCTTCAGCAGGGTCGGGTTGACCGCGAGCGCGGTCTGGGTGCCCAGCAGCAGGGTGTAGCCGTCCGGCCGGGCCCGCGCCACTGCCTCGGTGCCGATGCCGCCGCCGGCACCTGCCTTGTTGTCGACGACCACGCCCGTGCCCCAGCGCTTGCCCAGTTCCTCGGCCAGCAGGCGCGCGACGATGTCCGTGGCCCCGCCCGGCGCGAACGGCACGACGATCATGACCCGGCCCCCCTGCGGGTAGCCGTTGGGTCCCTGCGCGGCCTGCGCGCGGGCCGGCGCGCTGGCGGTGGCGATGGCGGCGCAGGCGGCGAAGGCCGCGACGCCGAGCAGGCGCTGGAAGGTGGCGGTGGTGCGCATCGGAGTCCTCGGTTGGTGGAAGCGGCGGTCACTCGGCCTGGATGCCGGCGTCCTGGATCACCTTGCCCCACTTGGTGATCTCGGCCTGCTGGAAGGCCGCGAAGGCGTCGACCTGGCGGCCGTCGGGCTCCACGCCCATGGTGCGCAGGCGCTCCTGCACCTCGGGCGTGGCGACGATGGCGGCGATCTCGCGCGCCAGGCGGTCGGCGATCGGGCGCGGCGTGCCGGCCGGCGCGAACACGCCCTGCCAGGACTGCATCTCGAACTTCGGCGCGCCGGCTTCGGCCAGCGTCGGCACGCCCGGCAGGCTGGCCAGCCGGCTGCTGGAGGTCACGCCCAGCACCTTGACCCGCTTGGCATCGATCATCGGCCGCGCCGCCGCGACGGTTTCGAACACCATGTCGATCTGGCCGCCCACCAGGTCGACCATCGCCTGCGAGCCGCCCTTGTAGACGATCTGGCGCAGCCGGGTCTGCGTGATCGACTGGAACAGCTGGCCCGACAGGTGCTGCGACGTCCCCGACCCGGCGGTGCCGTAGGTGAGCGAATCGGGCCTGGCCTTCAGCTCCGCCACGATCTGCTGCACCGTGTCGAAGCGGCTGGTGGCCGGCACGACCAGCACGTTGCTGACGGTGCCCACCAGGTTGATCGGCAGGAAATCCTTCACCGGCTCGTAGCCCAGGTTCTTCGTGAAGAACGGGTTGACCGCGTGGGTTGTGATGGTGCCGCCCATGAGGGTGTAGCCGTCCGGCGCGGCGCGGGCCAACGACTGCGTGCCCACGATGCCCGAGACGCCCGGGCGGTTCTCCACTACCACGGGCTGGCCCAGGCGCTCGGCCAGCCGCTGCGCGACCAGGCGGCCGACGCCATCGGACACGCCGCCGGGCGCGAACGGCACGACGAAACGGATCGGCTTGCTGGGCCAGGGCGTCGCCTGAGCCTGGGCGTCGGTCGCGACGCCGGCGAGGCCGGCCAGGGCCGGGGCGGCCAGCAGGGACAAGAGGTGGCGACGGTGCATGAGGGGCTCCAGTGGCGTCGAAGGGGAAGGTCAGGAGGCGGCTGCGCGGCGGGAGCCCGCGCGAGCGGGCGTGGCGGACGCGGTGCGCGAGGGCCCGGCCGCGGCGGCCCGGGCGCTGCGCACCGGCGCGGGCCGCACCGATGCCCGCTCCACCACGCGGCAGGGCACCACCACGTTGCGGGGCGGGGCACCGTCGTGCATCTGCTCGTTGAGCAGCGTGACGGTGGCATCGACCATCGCGCCGACGCTCTGCGCGACGGTGGTGAGCCGGTAGGCGCCCCACGCGGCCTGCGGCACGTCGTCGAAGCCAACCACGCTGACGTCCTGCGGCACGCGCAGGCCGAGCTCCTGGCGGATCACGTCCATGGCCGCGATCGCCATGTGGTCGTTGGCGACGAACACAGCATCGGGGGCCCGGCCCGGGCCGGCGAACAGCGCCCGCGTGGCCTCCTGCGCGCCCTCGAAGCTGTAGTGGCCGACCGCGCGCCGGTACACGCCGGCGCCGGCCGCCTGCAGCGCCTGCCCGAAGCCGCGTTCGCGCTCCAGGTTGGTGGAGGACTTCTCCAGGCCGGCCAGGAAGGCGATGCGCCGGTGGCCGCGCGCCAGCAACAGCTCGGCCGCCAGCTGGCCGCCGCGCAGGTTGTCGGAGGTCACCGAGCAGGTGCTGTGGCGGCCGAAGGCGCTGAGGTCGGGAACGCGGTTGAACAGCACCACCGGCACGCCGACGTCGGCGCACTGGCGCGCCACCGTGGGCGACAGCATGGCCGAGGCCATCACGATGCCGTCAATCTGGTACTGCAGGATCTCGTCGAGGACGTTGTCGGTCGCGTCGCCGTCGCTGATGAACATCAGCACGTGGTAGCCCTGCTTCTGCAGCTGCTGGGACAGCTGCTCGATCACCAGCGGATAGAACTGGTTCTGCAGGTAGCCCATGACCAGGGCGACGATCCGGCTGCGCCGGGTGATCAGGCTGCGCGCCAGCGCGTTCGGCCGGTAGCCCAGCTTGCGCGCGGCCGCCATGACCCGCTCGCGCGTCGCCTCCGACACGCTCGCCCCGGGCGTGAAGCTGCGGCTGACGGCGGACTGCGAGACCTTGGCCAGGCGCGCGACGTCGACGGCGGTGGCGGCGGTCTTCACGCGGCGCTCCAGCCGCCGTCCAGCATCAGCGCGCTGCCCGTCACGAGGCTGGAGGCGTCCGACGCGAGGAACAGGATCGCGCCCATGACCTCGTCGACGCGGCCCAGGCGCCGCAGGGCGATGCGCTCGAGCACCCAGGCGCGGAACGCATCGTCCTTGAACATGCCGGCGGTCAGCGCGGTCTCGATGAAGGTGGGACAGACCGTGTTCACGCGGATGCCGTGCTCCCCGAGTTCCCAGGCCAGCGCCTTGGTCATGCCCTCCAGCGCGTGCTTGCTGGCGCAGTACAGCGTGCGGCGGGGACTGCCCACCACGCCCATCTGCGACGACACGTTGACGATCGAGCCCGGCAGGCCGTGCGCGAGCAGCCCGCGCGTGACCGCGCGGGTGACGTAGAAGGCCGCCTTGACATTGAGGTCCAGGACTGCGTCGATGTCCTCGTCCTGCACGTCCACCAGCAGCTTGGGCCGGTTCAGGCCGGCGTTGTTGACCAGCACCTGGAACGGGCCGGCATCGCCCAGCAGGCGGTCGACGGCCCGCGCCTCCGTGACGTCCAGCACCGCGTGGCTGCAGCGCCCGCCTTCGGCGCGGATCGCCTCGCAGGCCTCCTGCAGTTCGGCCTCGGTGCGCGACACCAGCAGCACGTCCGCGCCGGCCCGGGCCAGCGCCGCGGCCGCCGCCAGGCCGATGCCGCGGCCGGCGCCGGTCACCAGGGCGCGCCGGCCGTCGAGCCGGAACGAGGGGGCGGGCGGCAGCAGGCTCATGCCGGCTGCGCGGGCACCGGCTGGTACCAAGGCACCTCGCCGCGCTGGCCGTAGCGGCGAACGCGCAGGTTGGCCTGCTCGCCGTGCCCGGCGAAGTTCTCCATGTGGCACAGGCGCGAGCAGTACTCGCCCACCATCGCGCTGGCCTCGTCGGTCAGCACCTTCTGGTAGGTACAGGTCTTGAGGAACTTGCCGACCCACAGGCCGCCGGTGTAGCGCGCGTTGCGGTTGGTGGGCAGCGTGTGGTTGGTGCCGATCACCTTGTCGCCGAAGCTCACGTTGGTGCGGGGCCCGAGGAACAGCGCGCCGAAGTTGGTCAGGTTCTGCAGGAAGAAGTCCGGGTCCCGCGTCATCACCTGCACGTGCTCGTACGCCAGTTCGTCGGCGGTGCGCAGCATCTCCTGGCGGGTGTCGCAGACGATCACCTCGCCGTAGTCGGCCCAGCTCTGGCGGGCGATGCCCGCGGTGGGCAGGATGGCCAGCTGGCGCTCGACCTGCGCCATGGTCTCGCGCGCCAGGGCCTCGCTGTCGGTCAGCAGGATGGCCGGCGACGTGGGGCCATGTTCGGCCTGGCCCAGCAGGTCCACCGCGCACATCTCACCGTCGACGCTGTCGTCGGCGATCACCAGCGTCTCGGTGGGGCCGGCGAACAGGTCGATGCCCACCCGCCCGTACAGCTGGCGCTTGGCCTCGGCCACGTACATGTTGCCGGGGCCCACGAGCATGTCGACCGGGGCGACGGTCTGGGTGCCCACGGCCATCGCGACCACCGCCTGCACGCCGCCCAGCACCAGGATCTCGTCGGCGCCGGCCATGGACATGGCCGTCACGATGGCCGGGTGCGGCGCGCCCTGGTAGGGCGGCGCCGTGGCGACCACCCGCTTGACGCCCGCCACCTTGGCGGTGAGCACGCTCATGTGCGCCGAGGCGATCATCGGGTACTTGCCCCCGGGCACGTAGCAGCCGACGGCGTTCACCGGGATGTGCTTGTGGCCCAGGATGACCCCGGGCAGCGTCTCGACCTCGATGTCCTGCATCGAGTCGCGCTGCACCTGCGCGAAGCCGCGGATCTGCTTCTGCGCGAACGCGATGTCCTCGATCTCGCGCGCCGACAGGCTGCTGCGCGCCTGCTCGATGTCGGCGGCGGACAGCCGGAAGTCGGCGGGGTCCCACTGGTCGAACTGGCGGCTGTACTCGCGCACCGCGGCATCGCCGCGTGCCTCCACGGCCGCGATGATGCCTTCGACGACCGCACGGACCTTGGTGTCGTCGTCCGCGCGCGCCCTGGCGTCCTTGCCGCGCTTGAGGTGTCTGATCATGGGGTGGCCGGCTCCTGATGCGTTGTGGGTCGCACGCCGTCTTGCATGCGTATGCAAACCATGGTTCTGGGCTTGCATGCGTATGCAAACAGTGTTTACCCTGAGGCCGCCGGCGGGCCGGTGGAACCATCCGACAGCGCTGCGCCAGCGCTGGCGTCGGGCTGCCATCAGCGGCGCTTGCACCGTCTGCTGAGCGAAGCCGTGTCTCTTCCGTGCACGTCGCGAGTGCAGTCGAGTCCGCATACCGTCGCGCAGTAGCGAGGTGCTATCGCCGCCGATGGCGAACTCAATCCCGCTGGGCTCGCGAGGTCGCTACGCTGCGCAGATGCACGCACACCAGGTCGACCGGCTCGGCCGGACCGGCTGCCCGCATGAACCCATGTCGCCTGTGGCCCGGTGCCCCGAGCCCCAGCAACCAGGAGAGAACGCATGACCGCCGAGAACGAGTTCAAGTGCCCCGTGGCGCACGACAACAAGCCCAAGCAGACGCGCAACAACGCCCATTGGTGGCCCGACCAGCTCAACCTGTCGATGCTGCACCAGCACCGCAACCTGGGCGCGCCGGAGCTCGAGGGCTTCGACTACAAGCGCGAGTTCCAGTCGCTGGACCTGGATGCGGTCATCGCAGACCTGCACGCGTTGATGACGGATTCGCAGGACTGGTGGCCTGCGGACTACGGCCACTACGGCCCCTTTTTCATCCGCATGGCGTGGCATTCGGCCGGCACCTACCGGATCTTCGATGGTCGCGGTGGCGCGCGCTCGGGCGAGCAGCGCTTCGCGCCACTCAACAGCTGGCCCGACAACGGCAACCTCGACAAGGCGCGGCGCCTGCTGTGGCCGATCAAGCAGAAGTACGGCAAGAAGCTGTCGTGGGCGGACCTCATGATCCTCGCGGGCAACGTGTCGCTGGAGTCCATGGGATTGCGGACCTTCGGCTTCGCCGGCGGCCGCGAAGACATCTGGGAACCGCTGCCGATCGACTGGGGGCCGGAGTCCACCTGGCTGGGTGACGAGCGCTACGTGGGTGACCGCGAGCTGCACAAGCCGCTGGCCGCCGTGCAGATGGGGCTGATCTACGTGAACCCGGAAGGCCCGAACGGACGCCCCGACCCCGTGGGCTCTGCACGCGACATCCGCGAAACCTTCGGCCGCATGGCCATGGACGACGTGGAGACGGTAGCCCTCGTGGCGGGTGGCCACACGTTCGGCAAGGCGCACGGCGCCGGCCCGGCCCATCACGTGGGCAGGGAGCCCGAAGGCGGAAACATCGAGGAGCTGGGTTTCGGCTGGAAGAACGCCTATGAATCCGGCATCGGGGCGCACACCATCACCAGCGGCATCGAAGGCGCGTGGAAGTCGACACCCACGACGTGGGACATGGGCTACCTGCAGACGCTGTTCGGCTTCGAGTGGGAGCTGACGACCAGCCCGGCGGGTGCCCACCAGTGGAAGCCCAAGGGTGATGCAGGCCGCAACGTGCCCGATGCGCACATCCCGGGGAAGTTCCACCAGCCGATGATGACCACTGCCGACCTGGCGCTGCGATTCGACCCCGCCTACGAGAAGATCTGCCGACGGTTCCTGGCCAACCCCCAGGAGTTCGAGGATGCGTTCGCCCGCGCGTGGTTCAAGCTGACGCACAGGGACATGGGGCCGAAGACCCGTTACCTGGGCAAGTACGTGCCGAAGGAGGACCTGCTGTGGCAGGACCCGATCCCCGCGGTGAACCACCCGCTCGTGGACGCGGCGGATGTCGAGTCGCTGAAGCGGTCGATCATGGCCTCGGGGCTCTCGGTGCAGCAACTCGTCAAAGCCGCCTGGGCCTCGGCCTCCACGTTCCGTGGCAGCGACCTGCGTGGTGGTGCGAACGGCGCGCGCGTCCGCCTCGCGCCGCAGAAGGACTGGGAAGCCAACGACCCGGGCGAACTGCAGAAGGTGCTCGCGGCGCTCGACTCGATCCGGCAGGCGTTCGACGCGTCCGCGGCCGGCGGCAAGAAGGTCTCGCTGGCGGACCTGATCGTGCTGGGCGGCTGCGCGGCGGTGGAGGCGGCCGCGAAGAAGGCCGGGCACGCCGTGACGGTGCCCTTCACGGCCGGCCGCATGGATGCGAGCCTGGAGCAGACCGACGTCGATTCCTTCGAGGTCCTGGAGCCGGCTGTCGATGGCTTCCGCAACTACATCCACGCCGGCGCGCAGAACCGCGTGGCCAACGGCATGATCGACAAGGCCAACCTGCTGATGCTGACTGCGCCCGAGATGACCGTGCTCGTGGGCGGCATGCGTTCCCTGGGCGCGACCAGCGGCAACGTGCAGCACGGCGTGTTCACCGACCGCCCCGGCACCCTGACCCCGGACTTCTTCAGGAATCTGCTGGACATGCGCACCGCCTGGAAGAAGGTGGAAGGCTCGCAGCACCTGTTCGAAGGCAAGGACCGCAAGACGGGTGAGCGACGCTGGACCGCCACATTGGCGGACCTGATGTTCGGCTCGAATGCGCAACTGCGCGCCCTCTGCGAGGTCTATGCCGCCCGGGACGGCGAAGCGCATTTCGTGCAGGACTTCCTCAAGGCGTGGAACAAGGTGATGGACCTGGACCGATTCGATCTCTCCGACCGCCGGGCGGATTGAGCATCGGCACACGGCACACGGCACACGGCACACGGCACACGGCTCACGCCACGCTCTTGCCCGTGGACGTGCCGGGCTTTGTCGGTCTCGACGACGGCGGAGAGTCGGGGTGCCGTCGACGCCGGCTGCCAGCACCGGCAGGGGTGGCAACGCACGCATCCCACGCGTGTCGGCGACGCGGGTCCGGTGGCTTGCGCGCCCGACGCTTCGCAGGCTTTCACCCGATGCACGGGTCGCGACGGGCGCACGCCGAGCCCGGCCGACACGCAAGGTCGACGCCCCGCCTGGACGCGTAGCCGCGACGTCTTCAGCGTCCCTCGCGCGCCCGCAGAAGCATCGGCACGACCTCGTCTTCCATCACACCCGCGCACGCCATCGCCTCGGAGTCCATCTGCCGGCTCCCCGTCTCGCGGTCAGCCTCGGCGATCCGGGCGACGTGCCGCAGGCTCTCTTCGCGCGACCGGAGCATGAACGCGTCGTCGCTCACCAAGGCGGCAGCCAGGGCGAACGGTAGGCGGCCGGCGCGGAATCCCGGCAGACCCTCGTTTCCCGGATCGTGCCGCGTCAGGTAGGCCACGAAGAAATTGCTGACCACCATGCAGTGCACGAAGCGGCGCGCCTTGCCCTCGTCGCGCGGAAGTCGGCTCTGCGCCTGCGCGCTGGTCGCAGCAAGAACCAGCGACACGGCGGCGAGCACCCACCGTGCGACGCTCGAGCCCTTGCGCCTTGGAGGGCTGGAACGTGCGGTCGGCTGGAACGGACGTGCTGGGCAGTGGGCGGACATGGTCGGCCTCGCAGTTGAAGGGGTTCGCAGTGTTCGCCCCGGCCCCGCCGCCCGCGTCCCCACCCTGGCTGATGTGCCCCACCGCCCGGCCCCATCCACATGTCCGTTTCCGGCCAATCTACTTCCCGCCCGCTTCGTATCATCCCCCGCATGGCCACCGTCCCCGCCCCCGTCGCCGCCACCGACGACGCCCTGCAGCCCGAAGCCTGCTGGCAGGCGCTGCGGGCGCGCGATGCGCGCTTCGACGGCAGCTTCTACACGGGGGTCACCTCCACCGGCATCTACTGCCGCCCGGTGTGCCGGGTGCGCACGCCGCGGCGCGAGAACTGCCGCTTCTTCGCGCATGCGGCGCAGGCCGAGCGGGCCGGCTTCCGGCCATGCCTGCGCTGCCGCCCGGAGCTGGCGCCGGGCGCACCGCTGGCGCCGCGCTGGAGCGTGCACGATGCCGGCGCGGTGCTGGCCGGCCAGGCCGCGCGCCTGCTCGACGAACCCGAGGCCTGGCGCGACGGCGAGGCCTCGCCGGCCGCGCTCGCGCGCCGGCTGGGCGTGAGCGACCGCCACCTGCGCCGGCTGTTCGAGGCGCATTTCGGCGTCTCGCCGCTGCAGTGGCTGCAGACCCGCCGGCTGCTGGCGGCCAAGCAGCTGCTGGCCGACACCGGCCTGCCCGTGGCGCAGGTCGCGCTGGCCGCCGGCTTTGCCAGCGTGCGCCGCTTCAACGACGCCTTCGTGCAGCACTACGGCCTGTCGCCCACGGCGCTGCGGCGCGCCGGCGGTGCGGGCGCCGAGGCCGCCGCCACCGTGCGCCTGGGCTGGCGTCCGCCCTACGACGTGGCCGCGATGCTGGCCTTCTGGCGCCAGCGCGCCATCGGCGGGGTCGAGCATGTGGACGCGCACGGCCTGTGGCGCACGCTGGCCATCGAGGCGGGCGGCACGCACCACGCCGGCTGGCTGCACGCGCGCTGGGACACCGAGCGCTGCCAGCTGGTGCTGCAGGCCGGCGACGGCCTGCGCCCGGTGCTGCCGCTGCTGGTACGGCGGGTGCGGGCGGCCTTCGACCTGGATGCCGACCCGCAGGCCATCGCCGCCGTGCTGGCCGCCGACTTCCCCGGCACCGAGGGCCTGCGCGTGCCCGGCGCCTTCTCGGGCTGGGAGCTGGCGGTGCGCGCCGTGCTGGGCCAGCAGGTCACGGTGGCGGCGGCGCGCACCTTCGGGCAGCGTCTGGCCACCGCCTTCGGCGCGCCGCTGGCCACGCCGCATCCGCAGCTGGTGCGGCTGTTCCCCACGCCGCAGGCGCTGCTGGCCGCGGGCCCCGAGGCGATCGGCGCGCTGGGCATCGTGCGCCAGCGCCAGGGGGCGCTGCTCGCGCTGGCCGCGGCCACCGCCGACGGCCGGCTGCAGCTGCACCCCGGCGCCGACCTGCCGGCCACGCTGGCGCAGCTCACCGCGCTGCCCGGCATCGGCGACTGGACGGCGCAGTACATCGCGATGCGCGCGCTGCGCTGGCCCGACGCCTTCCCGGCCGGCGACGTCGCCTTGCACAAGGCGCTGGGCGTGCAGGGCCGCCGCGACGCCGCGCGCGCCGCCGAGGCCGCCTCGCAGGCTTGGCGCCCGTGGCGCAGCTACGCTGTGCTGCGCGCCTGGGCACGGCTGGGATGACGGCGATGCACACCTCGACGCGCACCACCGTTGCCCTCGCGCCTCTCCCCGCCGTCCCCGCGCCCCTCCCGGTCATCTCCGCGCCCCTCCCCGTCATCCCCGCGCCCCTCCCCGTCATCCCCGCGCAGGCGGGGATCCACGATCGACCACCGCGCCTGTCCACGCGTCCCCGCCTGCGCGGAGACGCCGTGCCCGTGCGCCCGCCTGCCCGCCAGGAAGCCCCCACCATGCCCTCCATCCCGACCGGCTTGACCGCCACCCACCACGCCACGCCCCTGGGCCCCGTCCTGCTGGCGGCCACGCCGCTCGGCCTGGCCGGCCTCTGGTTCGACGGCCAGCGCCACCATCCCGACACCACCGGCTGGCCGATCGGCGACGGTGCCGGCCATGCCGTGCTCGCGCAGGCCCGCGCCGAGCTCGATGCCTACTTCGCCGGCCGCGCCCACGCCTTCACGGTGCCGCTGGACCCGCTGCGCGGCACGCCCTTCCAGCGCGCGGTCTGGGCCGCGCTGCAGGCCGTGCCCCGCGGCCTTCCCACCACCTACGCCGCGCTGGCGCGGGCCATCGGCGCACCGGCCGCGGTGCGCGCGGTGGGCGCGGCCGTGGGCCGCAACCCGCTGTCGGTGGTGGTGCCCTGCCACCGCGTGCTGGGCAGCGACGGCAGCCTGACGGGCTATGCCGGCGGGCTCGCGCGCAAGCGCGCGCTGCTCGCGCTGGAGGCAACGGCTTGACCGGCGCGCGCGGGCCGCGCGCCTGGGTCGCCGACTTCGTGCTGCTGGCCGCGGTCTGGGGCAGCTCCTTCCTGTTCATGCGCATGGGCGCGCTGGGCTTCGGCCCGTTCGCCACTGCCTTCCTGCGGGTCGCGATCGCGGCCGTGTTCCTGGCGCCGCTGCTGCTGTGGCGCGGGCAGTGGCCGGCGCTGCGGCAGCGCTGGGCAACCGTGGCCCTGGTGGGCACGCTCAACTCGGCGCTCCCCTTCGTCTTCTATGCCTACGCGGTCACCCGCATCCCCACCGGGCTGTCCTCCATCCTCAATGCGACCGTCCCGCTGTTCGGCGCGCTGGTGGCCTGGCTGTGGCTGCGCGAGCGCCCCGGCCGCTGGCGGGTGCTGGGCCTGGCGGTGGGCTTCGCGGGCGTGGCGCTGCTGGCCTGGGGCAAGGCCAGCTTCATGCCGCTGCCCGGGCAGGACGCCACCGGCTGGGCGGTGCTGGCCTGCCTGGGCGCGACGCTGTGCTACGGCATTGCGGCCAGCGCCGCCCGCCGCTGGCTGCCGGGCTATCCCCCGCTCGCGCTGGCCGCCGGCAGCCAGCTCGGCGCCAGCGCCGCGCTGCTGCTGCCGGCCCTGTGGAGCTGGCCGGCCGTGCTGCCCGGCCCCGCCGCCTGGGCCGCGCTGCTGGCGGTCGGCGTGCTCTGCACCGGCATCGCCTACGTGCTGTATTTCCGCCTGATCGACGAGGCCGGCCCCACGCGCGCGCTGGCCGTCACCTTCGTCGTGCCGGTGTTCGCCGTGCTCTACGGCGTGCTCTTCCTGGGCGAGTCGGTCACGCCGTGGATGCTGGGCTGCGCCCTGGTGATCCTGGTGGGCACCGGCCTGTCCACAGGCCTGCTGCGGCCTGCGCTCCGATGAGCACACGCGGGCCCGGTGCGGGCCCGCGCCGGCGTGGCCCCAAAGAGCCATGACACCGTCGGCGGCATCCCACCTGCCGGATGGGCGTTCTGCCCAGAATGCCCTGCATCGAACGACCGCACGGACACGACGATGCACCGACTCCTGCCCGCGCTCCTGCTGCTGGCCGCCACCTGCACCGCACAGGCAGCCGCACCGGCCGCCGCGGCCACGCATGCCGCCGCGGCCCGCGCCACGCCCCCGGCCGATCCGGCCCTGATCCAGACCGCGCTGGTGGTGCCGGGTCCGGCGCATCGTGCCGCCCCCGGCGCCGCGGCCGCGACGACCGCGCCGGCCGATCCGCAGCCGGCCGGCGACGGCCACCCGCCCACCACCGCCGCCATGCTGGTGGCGGGGCTCGCGCTCATGACCGGCATCGCCGTGCGCCGTTGGGGACTGGGCCGGCCGCGATGAGTGCTGCGCCCCTGCGCTCCCTGGCCGAGCGCGCCTTCCAGTGGAGCGCGCTGACCACCACTGGCCGCTTCCTGCTGCAGTTCGTCGCCCAGGTCGTGCTGGCCCGCCTGCTCGGGCCCGACAACTACGGCGTCTACGGCATCGGCATGGTGGTGCTCACCTTCGCGGCCTTCCTGTCGGGCAACGCCTTCAGCTACATCCTGATGCTCAAGGACCAGGTCGACGAGGACGACGTGCGCTTCGCCTTCACCTGGCAGGCCATCGCGGGCGTGGCCTGCGCGGCCGCGGTGTGGGCCGGCGCCCAGCCGCTGGCCGGCTTCTTCGGCGACCCGCGCGTGGCGCCCATGGTGCGCTGGATGTCGGCGGCCTGCCTGCTCACCGCGCTGGCCGGTCCGGCCACCTGCCTGCTGCAGCGCGAGCTGAACTTCCGCGCGCTGGGGCTGGTGCAGCTGGCCAGCTACGGCCTGGGCTACCTGGCCGTGGGCGTGCCGCTGGCGCTGGCCGGCTGGGGCCCGCAGGCGCTGGCCGCCGCCTGCGTCACGCAGGCCGCGCTCGCGCTGGTGGGCTGCTACGCGGTGCGGCCGCATGCGCTGCGCCCGCGGCTGCGCCACCCGCTGGCCGCCGACGTGTGGGACACCGGCCGCACGGTGTTCTCCACCAACGTCATCAACTGGCTGCTCACCAACCTCGACCGCCTGCTGATCGGCCGCATGCTCAACGCGCAGTCGGTGGGCCTGTACAGCGTGGCCTACAACATCGCCTCGATCCCCAACGTGCTGCTGGTGGGCGCGCTGCAGCCCACCTTCCTGGCCGCCGGCGCGCGGCTGCAGCAGCAGCCGCAGCAGCTGGCGCGCGCCTGGCTCACGCTGCTGGCCTGCGTGCTCGTGTTCCTGATGCCCGCGGCCACGGTGATGGCGCTGCTGGCCCGCGACCTGGTGCTGGTGCTGTACGGCCCGGCCTGGGCGCCCGCCGGCTGGGTGATGGCCGTGCTGTTCCTGTGCGTGCCCGCCTTCGCCTGCTGGGGCCTGTCCACGCCGGTGCTGTGGAACACCGGCCGCAAGCACCTGGAGGTGCGGCTGCAGCTGCCCGTGCTGGTGGCCGCGCTGCCGGCCTGGTGGCTGGCCGCGCCCCACGGCATCCGCGCGGTGGCCCTGGTGTCGGCGGCCGTCATCCTCGTGCGCACGGTGGCCATCGCCGCGGCTTGCATGCACGCGCTGGCAGTGCCGGCCGGCGTGCTGCTGCGGCACGTGGCACGCGGGCTGCTGCTGGCCGCGGTCTGCGCCGCCGCCGTGCTGGCCGGACGCGAGGCCGTCGAGCGCCTGCACGCACCGCTGGCCACCCTGCTGGCCGGCGGCGCGGCGGGCCTGCTGGCGGCGCTGGCCATGGTGGCGCTGCGCCCCGACCTGCTGGGCGCCGAGGCGCACCGCGTGCTGCACCGCCTGGTGCCCGCCATCGGCCCCGCCTGGGCCACGGAGCCGCATCCATGACCGACACCACCGCCCCGCCGCCGCGTGGCGCCCGCGCGCGGCCGCCCGTGGCCACGGGCCCGCGTTCCCAGGCCCGCACCCCCGCGCCGCCGCGCCCTGGCCGCCGCGGCGCCGGTGCGGCGGCCGCCGCTCCGGCGACCGACGCGACGGCCACGCCGCGCGCCGCCGACGACGGCGGCCGCCACGGCTGGCTGCACCTGGTCTTCCCCGCGATGCTGCTGCTGGCCGCGCTGGCCGTGCTGCTGTCGGGCCGCAACCTGTCCGAGAACTTCCTGGACCTGATGCGCGAGTCCGAGTCGCTGGTGCAGACCACGCGCCACCCGGTGCTGGCCTGGACCCAGCGCGGCGTGTCGGTGCTGCTGGTGCTGGCCTCGCTGGAGCGCATCGCCAGCCACTTCCTGCAGCGCCGCACGGTGCACGCGCCGGTGCTCACGCTGGCCTTCCTCGCGTTCTGGCTCAGCACGGTGGCCGCCCCCAGCGTGCTGGGCGCGGTGCCGCTGCTGTCGCACGAGTACCTGTACTCGCTGCTGTTCGGCCTGGCTGCCACGCTGACGCTGCCGGGCGACCGCGAGCGCATCCTGCGCGCCTCGCGCACCGGCCTGTTCGCCTACATGGCCGCCGGCATCGCGCTGGTGCCGGTGCAGCCCGAGCTGGTGCTCGACAGCTCGTACATGCAGGGCTTCCTGCCCGGGGTGCCGCGCTTCG
The DNA here is from genome assembly GCA_027484575.1 of Comamonadaceae bacterium. GTDB lineage: Bacteria > Pseudomonadota > Gammaproteobacteria > Burkholderiales > Burkholderiaceae_C > Ramlibacter. Next base: position 489,849 of record JAIXSQ010000018.1, on the reverse strand, counting down.
GCGGGCTGGCCAGCCACCCGGTGATGATGGGCCTGCTGGCGCAGACCGGCCTGCTGCTGCTGTGGGCACGTCCGTTCCGCAGCCGGGGCCTGACCATCGCCGGCTGGGTCGTCGGCCTGTCGGTGCTGTTCGTGGCCCAGTCCAAGACGGCCTGGATCGCCTTCTTCCTCAGCGCCGCCTGCATGGTGGGGGTGCGCCGCTTCGCCGGCGCCGGCGAGCGGCTGGGCGACACCCGCGACAACTCCTTCGGCATCCTGCTGTGCGTGGCCGTCATCGTGGCCGCCGTGGCGGTGGTGCTGGGCACCCTGGTGGTCGACGTGCCGGGCATGCTCGACGACTTCTTCAACACCGCGCAGGGCGCGCAGCTGGCCAGCATGACCGGCCGCGACCGCATCTGGGTGGTGGCGCTGGAGGAGTGGCAGGCCCATCCGGTGTTCGGCTACGGCCCGACGATCTGGGATGCCGACTACCGCCAGGTGATCGGCATGCCCAACGCCACCCACGGCCACAACCAGTTCGTCGACACGCTGGCACGTTGCGGCATCGTGGGGATGGTGGGCCTGGTCGCCTGGTTCCTCACGCTGCTGGTGCTGTCGGTGCGCCATGCGCGCGCCAGCGGCGGCCTGTCGCTGGCGATGTTCGCCACCCTCGCCCTGTTGTGCGTCAGCGAGGTGCCGCTGCTGCTGTCCGGCTACGGTACCGACCTGTTCACCCACCTGCTGCTGGTCGTCGTGCTGGCCGGCTGCGCGGCCGAGCGGCCGCGCGCCGTGCCCGTGCGCGTCGCCCCGCTGCACACCCCCCACCCCACCGTGCATCCATGAAGACCTCCGTCGTCATCCCCCTGTACAACAAGGCCGGCTACGTCGCGAGCGCGGTGCGCTCGGTGCTGGCGCAGACCCGGCCGCCGCACGAGGTGATCGTGGTCGACGACGGCTCCACCGACGGCAGCGCCGCGATCGTGCGGGCGCTGGACGACCCGCGCGTGCGGCTGGTGCAGCAGGCCAATGCGGGCGTCTCGGCTGCGCGCAACCACGGCATCGCGCTGGCCACCGGCGACTGGATCGCCTTCCTCGACGCCGACGACTGGTACCACCCGGGCATGCTGGCCGCCCTGGCCCGCGCCCACGCGGCCTGCCCCGAGGCGGCGCTGCTGGGCGCCAGCGCGCGCCGCATCGGCCCGCTGGCCGGCGCCGATCCCGAGCCCTGGGACGTGGGCGAGCAGTTCCAGGAGGTCGAGGTGGTGGACGACCTGCGCCAGCGCTGGATGCGCACCGCGCCCTTCTGCAGCAGCAGCGTGGCCATCCGCACCGACCTGCTGCGCCGCATGGACCCGGCCTTCACGCCCGGCGAGTCGCACGGCGAGGACCTGGACCTGTGGTTCCGCGTCGGCGACCTCAGCCCCAAGGTGGCGCTGGTCAACGCGCCCTATGCCGCCGTGCGCGAGCTGCCCGACAGCCTGTCGCGCCGCAACCCGCTGAGCTTTCCCCCCTGGCTGGCCCGCATGCGCGAGCGCGCGCTGCGCGGCGAGATCCCGGCGCGCCACCGCCGCTCGGCGCTGTGGTTCGTGGGCCAGCAACAGGTGACGCTGGCGCGCGAGGCGCTGTCGGCCGGCAACCGCAGGCTGGCGCTGCGCACGCTGTGGGAGGCGCGGCGCGCCATGCTCACCCGCCGCTGGCTGATCACCTGCGTGATGGCGCTGGCCCTGCCCGCCCACGTGGCCGGCCAGTGGCAGCGCTGGCGGCTGCGCGCCGCAGAGGCCTATGCGCACGAGGGGCCGCTGCAATGAACGCCGTCCACGTCTCGGTCGTGATCAAGGCCTACAACGAGGAGGCCGCGATCGCCGGCGCGCTCGAGAGCGCCCTGGCCGCGGTGCGCGCGGTGGGCGGCGAGGTGGTGCTGGCCGACTCGGCCTCCACCGACGGCACGCTGCGCGAGGCCTCGCGCTACCCGGTGCGCATCGTCACCCTGGGGCAGCCCGACGAGCGCTGCTGCGGCATCGGCCCGCAGCTGGGCTGGCAGCACGCGCTGGGCGAGTACGTCTACGTGATGGACGGCGACATGCGGCTGGTGCCCGGCTTCCTGGAGCAGGCGCTGGCCTTCCTGGCCCAGCACCCCGAGGTGGCGGGCGTGGGCGGCCGCGTGCTGGAGCTCAACACCGAGAGCCTGGAATACCGCGAGCGGGGCGAGCGCAGCGCCAAGCGCGAGGCGCACCGCATGCCCGGTGCGGTCGACCGGCTGGACGGCGGCGGCCTGTACCGGCGCCGGGCGGTCGAGGAGGCCGGCTGGCTGACCGACCGCAACCTGCACAGCTACGAGGAGTTCGACCTGGGCGCGCGGCTGCGCGCGCGCGGCTGGAAGCTGTGGCGGCTGCCGGCCGACGCGGTCACGCACCGCGGGCACGACGCGCCGCCCTACCAGCTGCTGCTGCGCCGCTGGCGCAGCCGCTATGCCTGCGGCCTGGGCGAACTCGTGCGCGGCGCGCTGGGCCGCCCGCACCTGAAGCTGGTGCTGCAGGGCGTGCGCGAGCTGCGGCTGTACGCGGCGGTGATCGCCTGGTGGGCGGTGCTGGCCAGCGTGCCGCTGTGGCCGGCCGATGCGGGCGCCCGCGCCATCGCCTTCGGCGCCCTGGCCCTGCTGCCGCTGGCGGGCATGGCGGTGCGCAAGCGTTCGTGGTCGCGCGCGGCCTATGCCGTGGCCTCGTGGAACGTGCAGGCCGCCGGCCTGGTGCGCGGCCTGCTCGCGTCGCGCAAGCCGCCGCAGGCACGCATCGACAGCCGGGTGCTGCGCGAGCCCGGCGCGCCGCGGGCCGCCGGCATCGCCGGCAAGGAGGCGGCGCGATGAGCCGGCCGCTGGACTCCACCCTGCCCCCGCGCACCGCCGCGCGCTGGACCGCCGCCGCCCGGCCCGCGCCGCGCGGCCGGCCGGGCGATGCGGGCGCGCCCTCGGCGCCGCCGGCCGCTGCCGCCGACGGCCGCCACGTCTACATCGCCTGCCCCTGGCATCCGCTGGGCGGCGGCATGTACAAGGTGGCCGACTACCTGATCCAGTCGCAGCAGCCGCGCCCGCAGGGCCAGCTGCTGCGGCCGCTGGACACCCGCGGCGCGGGCAGCGCGCCGGCCTCGCTGCTGCAGGTGGCCCGGGCCATCGGCACGCTCGTGCGCGAGCGGCGGCGCATTGCCGGCGTGCACGTGAACATGGCCGAGCGGCTGGACTTCGTGCGCGAGTCGCTGGTGCTGGCCGCCTGCCGGCTGCTGGGCATCCCCACCGTGCTGCACCTGCACGCGGCGCAGCTGCACCACGCGTGGCGGCGCTGGCCGGCCCCGCTGCGGGCGCTGGCGCGCGGCGTGTTCGCGCTGCCGCGCGCCTGCGTGGTGCTGGGGCAGGCCTCGGCGCGCTTCGTCACCGGCGAGCTGCAGGTGCCCGCGCACCAGGTCGAGGTGGTGATCAACGGCGTGCCGGCGCCGGCCGTGCCGCGGCGCGCCGCCACGCCGGCCGTCCCGCGCGTGCTGTTCGTGGGCAACCTGATGGACCGCAAGGGCGTGCCCGAGCTGCTGGCCGCGCTGGCCGACCCGGCCCTGCGCGACCGCCCGCTGCACCTGACGCTGGCCGGCGGTGGCGATGCCGCGCACTACGCCGCCCAGGCCGCCGCGCTGGGCGTGCAGGACCGCGTGACCTTCGCCGGCTGGACCGGGCAGGACGCGCTGGCGGAGCTGCTCGCGCAGGCCGACGTGATGGTGCTGCCCTCGCACGACGAGGGCCTGCCGCTGGCGATCCTGGAGGCGCTGGCGCACGGCGTGGCGGTGGTCTGCACGCCGGTGGGCGAGATCCCCACCACGCTGGTGGACGGCCGCGATGCGGTGTTCGTCGCGCCCCGCGACCCGGCCGCGCTGGCCCGCGGCCTGGCCCGCGTGCTGGACGACGCCGGCCTGCGCGCGGCGCTCGAGCGCAACGGCCGCGCGCTGTGGCAGGGGCGCTTCTCGCTGCCGCAGTTCGCCGGCCACGTGGCCGCGATCCACCTGCGCCACTTCGGCGTCGCGGCCAGCGTCCCGCAGGACGGCGCCGCCGCCAGGGAGGCCGCATGATCGGGCATGCCAACGAGGTCCCGCGCGACAGCACGCTGGAGGCCGACGCCTGCATCGTGGGCGCCGGCGCGGCCGGCATCCCGCTGGCGCTGACGCTGGCGCAGCAGGGGCTGCGCGTGCTGCTGCTCGAAGCGGGCGAGCGCACCCGCGACCCGGCGGCGCAGCAGGCCTATGCCGGCGAGGTCGCCGATGCACGCATGCACAGCCCGCCCGACCGCTACCGGGTGCGCGGGCTGGGCGGCTCGACCGCGCTGTGGGGCGGCCGCTGCATGCCCTACGACCCGATCGACTTCGAGGCCCGCGACTGGGTGCCGGGCAGCGGCTGGCCGATCTCCTACGAGGGCCTGCTGCCCTACTACGCCCGGGCCAACGCCTGGGCCGAGGCGGGCGCCTGCGCCTACGACGCGCGCACCGCGCTGCCCGGGGCGCCGCCGCTGATCCAGGGCTTCGACAGTGCCGTGGTGGGCACGCACTCGCTGGAGCGCTTCTCCTGCCCCACCGACTTCGGCCGCCGCTACCGCGAGCGGCTGGCGGTGGCGCCGGGCCTGCGGGTGCTGCAGGGTGCGCACGTCACGGCCGTGCGGCTGCGGCCCGACGGCAGCGGCGTGCGCCAGCTGGAGGTGCGCACCGCCACCGGCAACCGCTTCGCCGTGCGGGCCCGCGCCCACGTGCTGGCGCAGGGCGGGCTGGAGACGCCGCGGCTGCTGCTCGCCTCCAACGACGTGCAGCCGGCCGGGGTGGGCAACGCGCACGACGTGGTCGGCCGCTACTACCAGTGCCACCTGGCCGCCAACATCGGCGAGCTGGAGGTGTTCGGGCCGGTGGACCGGGTGCGGCACGGCTACGAGGTCTCGCCCGAGGGCGTGTACTGCCGCCGCCGGCTGCAGGTCGATGCGGCCGAGCAGCGCCGCCAGCGGCTGCTCAACACGGTGGCCCGGCTGCACTTCCCGCACATCACCGACCCCGCGCACGGGATCGGCGTGCTGTCCGGGCTGGTGCTGGCCCAGGGCTTCGTGGGCTACGAGTACGGCAAGCGCCTGCGCGACCAGCGCCTGACGCCGGCCCTGGCCGCGCGCCACCTGTGGAACGTGCTGCGCGACCCGGTGGACACGGCCCGCTTCCTGGCCCATTGGGTGGGGCGGCGCACGCTGGCCGACCGCAAGTTCCCGTCGGTGATCCTGCACAACCGCCGCAACCGCTTCAGCCTGGAGGTGCAGGCCGAGCAGCAGCCGCTGCGCTCCAGCCGCGTGACGCTGGGCGGCACGCACGACGCCTTCGGGCTGCCGCGGCTGCGGGTGGACTGGCGCTGCTCGCAGGCCGACATCGCCTCGGTGGGCCGCACGCTGGAGCTCATGGCCGGCGAGCTGGAGCGCACCGGCACGGGCCGGCTGCGCTGGGACCGCGAGCGGCTGGGCGAGGAGCTGCTGCGCTACGGCGCCTACGGCGGCCACCACATCGGCACCGCGCGCATGGGCAGCGACCCGCGCACCAGCGTGGTCGATGCCGACTGCAAGGTACACGGCGTCGACGGCCTCTACGTGGCCGGCAGCGCGGTCTTCCCGACCTCCAGCCAGGCCAATCCCACGCTCACCGTGGTCGCGCTCGCGCTGCGGCTGGCCGACCGGCTGGCCACGCGCCTGCAACCGCGCCGCGCGCCGGCGCAGGAGGTGGTGGCATGAGGCGCTGGGCCGCTCCCGAGCCGAATCCCGCAGCGCGCAGCGCGGAGGGCTCCGAATGAAAGTGTTGGTGCTCGGCGCGAGCGGCTATGTCGGCGCGCGGCTGCTGCAGCTGCTGCGCGACTGGCCGGGCTGCACGGCGGTGGGCGCCTCGGGCAGCGGCCGTGGCGGGCTGCGGCTCGATGCGCTGGACGAGGTGGCGCTCGCGGGCGCGCTGGACGGCATGGACGCGGTGGTCAACTGCGTGGCCGGCGACGCGCGGACGATCGATGGCGGCGCCCGTGCGCTGGTGCGCGCCGCCGCCAATGCCGGGCGGCCGCGCCTGGTGCACCTGAGCTCGATGGCCGTGTACGGCGACCTGCAGGGCCGCGTCGACGAGACGGCCGCTGCCGGGCCGCTGCTCGGCTGGTACGACCAGGCCAAGCGCAACGCCGAGGCGCACGTGGCCGGCTACGCGCGCGGCGGCGGCACGGCGGTGGTGCTGCGCCCGGGCTGCGTGTGGGGGCCGGGCAGCCCGCAGTGGGTGGGCCGCATCGGCCGCTGGCTGCGCGCCGGCCGGCTCGGGGACCTGGGAGCGGCGGGCGACGGCTGGTCGAACCTGGTCCACGTGGACGACTGCTGCCTGGCCGTGGTGCGCGCGCTGCAGCTGCCGCTGCCGGTGGGCAGCCTGCGCACCTGGAACCTCGCGGCGCCCGACAGCCCGCGCTGGAACGAGGTGTTCACCGACCTGGCGCTGGCCATCGGGGCGACACCGGTCGCGCGGCTGTCGGCGCGGCGGCTGAAGCTCGACGCCTTGGTGGCGGGCCCGGCGCTGCAGGTGGCGCGCAAGCTGGCGCCGCGCGCGGGTGTCGACGCGCGGCGCCTGCCCGAGCCGCTCACGCCGGGCCTGCTGGGGGTGTTCCGCCGGCAGCTGCAGCTGGACGCCTCGGCCGGCGCCGGCGCACTGTTGCTCGACTGGACGCCGTACCCGGTGGCGCTGCACGAATCGGCCACCTGGTTCCTGGAGGCCGAGGCCGCCGCTCAGGCGCGGCGCGAGGCCGCACGGGTCAAGCCCGCCGGCTGAGGCAGGGCTGCCGCGCCGGCCCGCCGGGGGCCCGCAGCAGGGCGGCGCAGCACGCGCAGCGCTGCTGCAGGCCGCCCCGCGTCAGGCACCGCCGCTCAGCGGCCGTCCTTGTCCGAGTCGCCGGGGATGGCGCGCTCGGTCGCGTTGCTCACGCGGTCCCAGGCGTCGCGCGCGGCCGGGCGCGCATGCTCCCACTCGAGCGAGGAGCTGCCGCGGGCGCGGCCCCAGTCACGGGCCATCTCGGGCTCGACCTCGTCGAAGGAGCGGTTCGGGTTGCGGGTCCACGAGTCCACGCCGGCGCGGTAGGCGGGCTGGTAGTGGTCGAAGCCCACGTCCTGGCGGGCATACGGGCGGCTGGCGTGGTTCTCGCGCCAGTAGCTGTCCTCGGCCACCGGGTCGGCCGACTTCTTGCCCATGACCGCGCCGGCCACTGCACCCACGGCCGCACCGATCGCCGCGCCCACCGGCCCCGTCAGGCCGCCGGCCAGGGCGCCCGTGGTGGCGCCACCGGCCACGCCGCCGACCGCGGCACCGGCCACGGTGCCCATGCCGGCGCCGCCGGCCTTCTTCTTGTCGTTGCTGTCCATAGGACCTCCTGGTGTTGCTGGAGCGCCGATCGTGGGCACGGGGCGGTGGCGGCGCCCTCGGCCCGTGCGCCGCATCGGCGTCGCCCTCGGCCCAAGCGCGCGTGGTCCCCGGCCGACAGGCGCTGGGAGCGCCTCAGGCGGTGGCCGGTGCCGGCGCCGCCGCCTGCTGGCGGGTGGCGCCCACCTGCGGCAGCTCGCCCTCGATGCGCAACTCGTTGCGCACCTCGGTGACACCGGCCGTGGCATCGACCTCGGCCAGCAGCAGCCGCACGTCACGCGCCTGCACGCGGCCGCGCAGGGTCACGCAGCCCTCGCGCACGTCGACCTCCACCGCCTGCGGCGACTGGATCGTGCGCTGCAGCTGCGAGCGGATGCGCTCGGTGATCTCGGCGTCGTTGCGCGGCCGGGCATGGGTGGGGAAGTCGCGCTCGCCGGTCATGGCGGGAGCGGGCATGCGGCGGTCGGTGGCGGGCCGGCGGGCGGCCGGTGCGAGCAGCAGGCCGGCGGCCAGGCCGGCGAGGAAGGACAGCAGGCGCATCGTGCGTGACTCCGGGTCGTGGGGGGCGCCCACTGTGCGGCCCGCGCGGCGCGGCCGTTTGTAGGACGCCCGCCGGATCCCCCGGCGCGGGCCGGCGCGCGGCACCGCCGGGCCGCGCAGGCCCTGCAGGCGCGGGCCCACGCGCGTCGCCGCGTCAGGCATGATGCATCGACATGCGCTGCCTTCGTGCGGGTGTTCGTCACGGCGGCATCGGCACCGGGGGCGCACACTCGCCGCCCATGATCGGTCCCGGCCTCCCCAGCGACGAACCCAGGCGCCTGCAGCGCCTGCGCGAGCTCGCGCTGCTCGACACGGCGGCCGAGCCCCTGCTCGACGCCTTCACCACGCTGGCCTGCGACGTGACGGGCATGCCCATCGCGCTGATCTCCCTGGTCGATGCCGACCGCCAGTGGTTCAAGTCCGCCGTGGGATTGCCGCAGGGCGGCGAGACCTCGCGCGAGGTGTCCTTCTGCGGCCACGTGGTGGCCGGGACGGACACCCTGTTCGAGGTGCCGGACGCGCGGCTGGACCGGCGCTTCCACGACAACCCGCTGGTGACGGGCGACCCGGGCATCCGCCACTACGCCGGCGCGCCGCTGACGCTGCCCGGTGGCGAGCGCATCGGCACCGTGTGCCTGATCGACCGCACGCCGGGGCAGCTGTCCGCCGAGCACCGGCGCTTCCTGGAGCAGCTGTCGGCCACCATCGTGCACGTGCTGCTGCTGCGCGGGCAGGAGCTGGACCAGCGCCGCGCGCTCGAACTCGCGCTGGCACAGGCCGAGCGGGCCAGCCGCGCCAAGTCGGACTTCCTGGCCGCGATGAGCCACGAGATCCGCACCCCCATCAACGGCGTGCTGGGCCTGTCGCGCATGCTGGCGTCCAGCGCCCTGCCCGAGCGCGAGGCCGGCTGGGTGCGCACGCTGGACCAGTGCGCCAGCACCCTGCTGGCGCTGGTCAACGGCGTGCTCGACCTGTCCAAGATCGAGGCGGGCCAGATGCTGCTGGAGCGCACCGCGCTGGACCTGCGGGCGCTGGCCGGCGAGCTGGCCGGCATGTTCCGGTTCCGCGCCGCCGAATGCGGCCTGGGCTTCGTGCTCGACATCGATCCCGCGCTGCCGCAGCACGTGCTGGGCGACCCGCTGCGGCTGCGCCAGGTGCTGACCAACCTGCTGGGCAACGCGGCCAAGTTCACGGGCGCGGGCCAGTTCGGCCTGGCCGTGCGGCAAGGCCCCGGCGACACGGTCAGCTTCGACGTGCACGACACCGGCCCGGGCATCGCGCCGGCCGTGCAGCAGCAGTTGTTCCGCCCCTACGTGCAGGCCGATGCCTCGGTGGCGCGCACCCACCAGGGCTCGGGCCTGGGGCTGGCCATCGTGCGCGAGCTGTGCCACCTGATGGGAGGGCGCGTCGAGCTGCGCAGCACGCCGGGCCAGGGCTCGGTGTTCACCGTCCACCTGCCGCTGCCGGCGGTCGCCACCGAGGCCGCGCCCGGGGCGGGCACCGGCACGACGCTGGCGCAGGACGGCTTCGGGGCGCTGCGGGTGCTGCTCGTCGACGACAACGAGGTGAACCTGCTCGTGGGCGAAGGGCTGCTGCAGCAGGCGGGCGTGCGCGACATCGCCACCGCGCCGGACGGGGAGACCGCGCTGGCCCTGTGCGCGCAGCAATCCTTCGACCTGGTGCTCATGGACTGCCAGCTGCCGGGCATCGACGGGCTGGAGGCCACCCGCGTCCTGCGCCGGCGCGGCTGGCGCGGGCCCATCGTGGCGCTGAGCGCCGGCGCGATGCGCGAGGACCAGCAGGCTTGCCTGGCCGCCGGCATGGACGGCTACCTGGGCAAGCCGGTGGACCCGCAGGCGCTGCGGGCCTGCCTGCAGGGGCTGGCGCGGCGCTGAAGCGCGCGCGGCAGCGCCGCCACGCCCGGGGTCGCCGCGGGCCCGGCATGCGCGGCGGGCAGCGCAGGCGCCACAGCCGCAGCCGCGCGCGGCGCACCCGGCCAGGCCAGCACGGCAGCCGCCACCAGCGGCAGCCAGCGCACGGGGTGCATCCATCCACGCATCGGGTCCGTCCTCGCCTTGCTGGGACCGCAGGTGTTGCAGCCCTGGCGAAAGTGTGTGCAGGCGTGGCTCGGCCGCAGCGTCGGACGGCGCCGACAGGAGCTGTCGGCGGCGGTGCGCCCGCGCTTCAGCGCGGGCGGGCCAGCCCCACCACCCGCTCGACCGCGCCGGGCTCGACCGGCTTGGTCACGTGGTGGTCGAAGCCGGCCTCGCGCGCGCGGCGGCGGTCCTCCTCCTGGCCCCAGCCGGTGACGGCCACCAGCAGCACCGCGGCGCCCCAGGGCTCGGCACGCACGGCACGCGCCACCGCATGGCCGTCCATGCCGGGCATGCCGATGTCCAGCAGCGCCACCTCGGGCCGCATCTCGCGCGCCGTCGCCAGCGCCTGCAGGCCGTCGTAGGCCACGCACACCTGGTGGCCCGACATCTCCAGCAGCAGCGCGAGCGTGTCGGCGGCATCGCGGTTGTCGTCGGCCACCAGCACGCGGCGCGGGCCGGCCGGCGCCGGCGCGGGCGGTGCCGCCTCGGGCCGCGCGGGCGCGAGCGCCAGCGGCAGCCAGACCGTGAAGCGGCTGCCCTGCCCCAGGCCGTCGCTGTGCGCCGCCACGCGGCCTCCGTGCAGTTCCACCAGCGCCTTGACCAGCGCCAGGCCCACGCCCAGCCCGCCCTCGGTGCGGCCCTCGCCCGGCCCCACCTGGGAGAACATGCCGAACAGCCGCGGCAGCGCCTCGGGGGCCAGGCCGATGCCGTCGTCGGCGACCTCGATCGCCAGCAGCTGGCCCTCGGCCTGCGCGGCCAGGGTGATGCGGCCGCCGGGGTCGGTGTACTTGGCCGCGTTGGTCAGCAGGTTGGCCAGCACCTGGGCCAGCCGCACCGGGTCGGCATCGAGCGCCGGCGCGTCGCCCGGCAGCGCCAGCTGCAGCGCGTGGCCCTTGCGGTCCAGCAGCGGGCGCACGGTCTCGACCGCGCTCTCGACCACCGCCGGCAGGTCCACGCGCGTGCGCCGCAGCACCAGCTTGCCCTGGGTGATGCGGGCGACGTCCAGCAGGTCGTCGAGCAGCAGCGCCATCTGGCCGACCTGGCGGCGCACCACCTGCACCGCGCTGGCGCGCTGCGCGGGCGTGACCTCGGGCCGCTCCAGCAGTTCGGCGGCCGTGCGGATCGGCGCCAGCGGGTTGCGCAGCTCGTGCGAGAGCGTGGCCAGGAACCGGTCCTTGCGCGCATCGGCCTCGCGCAGCGCGGCGTTCTGGCGCTCGATGGTGCGCTGCGCCTCGCGGATGTCGGTGATGTCGGTGTGCACGCCCACCCATTCGCGCACCTCGCCCTGCGCATCGCGCACCGGCAGCGCCCGGATCGCGAAGGTGCGCCACTGCCCGTCGTGCCTGCGCACGCGGTGCTCGAAGGCGAAGCGCACGCCGCCCGCGACGGCGGCGTTCCAGGCCTCGATCGTCGGCTGCGCATCGTCGGGGTGCACCGCGGCTGCCCAGCCGTGGCCCTGGACCTGCGCCTCGGTCTGGCCGGTGAAGGCGCACCAGCTGGGCTGCGGGCCCGACATGCGGCCGCTGGGATCGTTGGTCCAGACGATGTCGGTGGCGGCCTGCACGGCGGCCCGGAAGCGCGCCTCGCCCGCCCGCAGCGCGTCCTGCGCCAGCACCTCGGCGGTCACGTCGCGGGCCGCGCAGATCCCGCGTTCGGGCTGCAGGCGGCCCTCGCGGCGGGCGAAGGTCACCTGCAGCCGGATGTCCAGCCAGCGCACCCCACCGCCGCCGGGCAGCAGGGCCCGCACCTGGATCGCCAGGTGGCCGTCGCCCGCCGGGTCCACCGCCCGCGCGATGCCCGCCAGGTAGCGGTCGCGGTCGGCCGGGTGGATGCGGTCGAAGATCGCCTGCCGCGGCACCGTGGTGGCCTCGTCGCCGAGCCCGAGCAGCCGGGCCAGCTCGGCCGAGATGTGGTTCTGGTTGGTCGTGTAGTCGATCTCGGCCAGCACCAGCCCGGCGGCCTGCACGCCCATCTGCAGCTTCAGCCGGTCGAGGTCGCGCTGCCGTTCGGCGGCCTGGCGGGCCGTGATGTCGCGGCCCTGCCCGAGCAGGCCCACCACGCGGCCCTCCCGGTCGTGCAGCGGCTGCTTGCGCGTGGTCCAGTGGCGCACGCCGCCCTGCGCGGACGGCAGCGCCTCCTCCTCCTCGACGGTCTCGCCGGCGTACACGCGCTGGTCGGCCGCCACCAGCAGCGCCGCCACCTCGGCCGGCCACAGCGACGCGTCGGTGTGGCCCAGCACCTGGCCGGCGTCGCGGCCCAGCAGGGCCAGCAGCGCGCCGTTGGCAAAGCGGTAGCGGCCCTGCAGGTCCTTGGTGAACACCAGGTCCTCGGAGTGCTGCACCAGCAGACGCGCCAGTTCACCGGGGTCGTCGATCGGGGGCAGGTCACGGGGCATGGCCCATTCTCGCCGGGTGCGGCGCGCGCCGGCCGGCCCTTCGGCGCCATGGTCGCGCTGTGCGCCGGCCGCACGGTCGAGGAAGAAGTCACGGCTTCACCGACAAGCCTGTGAACCGGCTCTGCAGGATGCGTATGGACGGGCTGGCTGCCTAGCATGCGCCGGATGCGACATCGCCCTGCCCTGGCCCGAGCGGCTGCCGTCCTGCGGCCGCTGGCTGCCGGCGCGCTGCTGGCGTGCGCCGCGGGCGGTGCGCTGGCCTTCGGGCCACCGGCGCTGCCGGCCCTGCCGGAGATGCCGCCGGTGCCGGCCGTGCCGCCGCCGCCGGCAGCGGCCGCCTCCGCACCGTCGGGCCCGGCCGCGGCCGCGCTGCCGTCGGGCGAGGTGCTGCGCACGCCCGGGCTGGCCCTGCGCTGGGACCTGCTCGAGCCGCAGCGCGCGGGTGCCAGCCCGGCGCGGGTGGAGGGCGCGGTCGAGGCACCGCTGGGGCGCGTGCGCAGCACGCTGCGGGTCGATCCGGCCACGCCGCTGCGCGCGGCCAGGCTGGCCACCAGCTTCGAGGCGGCGCCCGGCGCCCCGCTGCCCAAGCTGGTGGTGGGCGACACGGTGGGCAGCGGGGCGGCCTGGAGCGCGCCCGCGCCGCTGGGCGGCCTGCGCTTCGGGCGCGTCGCGGCACCGCGCGTGCCGGGCACCGTGCTGGCCCCCCTGCCGCCGGGTGCGGCCGACTGGGAGGTGGAGGCCGGCCGCCTGCGCTCCGAACCCTCGCCGGGCGTGCTGCACTACGGCGACGCCTACGGGGCCGCGGCCTGGCGCGTGGGGCTCGCGCCGGGCCTGACGGCGCAGGCGCGCTCGGAGTGGGCGGGCGAACGCCAGGCCGGCGGGATCGAGTTCGCGCAGGCCGCCGGGCCGCTGGGCACGCTGCAGGCGTCGTGGGCGCAATCGGCCACCACCGGCCGCGAGGACCCGACGCGCTGGACCCTGGGGCTGGCGCGCGGCGGCAGCGGCCCGGGCTGGCTGCTCGCCGTCGATGCGTCGGGGCGCGGCTGGACGCCCGCGGTGGGCGAGACCGGCCGCCGCGCGGGCGCGAAGCTGGGCACCGGCCTGCCCCTGGGGCCGCGCAGCCGCGTGGACGTCGACCTGCAGAAGGTCGCGCGCTGGGACCAGCCGCAGGCCGACACCCAGCTGACGGTGGCCACGCGCACGGCGCTCGCGCGCCGCGGCATGCTGGTGGTCGCCCTCGGCCAGCGCACCGGCAACCAGCCGGGCTGGCGCGCCGGGCTCGCGCTGCACGTGGCGCTCTGAGGCCCGCATCGGGCCGCGGGTGCGCCCCGGGTGGCGGGCGGCGCCGGCAGCCCCAGAATGCGCGGCATGTCCCAGCGCATCGTCCTGCTCGGCGCCACCGGCACCATCGGCCAGGCCACGGCCGCCGCCCTCGCGGCCCGCGGCCATGCGGTCACCGCCATCGTGCGGCCCGGCAGCACGCTGCGCGCCTGGCCGGCCGGCGTGCAGGCGCGCGCGGTCGACCTGGCCGATGCGCAGGCGCTGGCGCGCGATGGCCTGGGCGCAGGGCCTTGCGACACCGTGGTCTCGTGCCTGGCCTCGCGCACCGGCGCGCCGCGCGAGGCCTGGGCGGTCGACCACGACGCCACGCTGGCCGCGGTGCGCGCCGCGCAGGCGGCCGGCGCGCGCGACGTGGTGCTGCTGTCGGCGCTGTGCGTGCAGAAGCCGCGGCTGGCCTTCCAGCAGGCCAAGCGCGCCTGCGAGCAGGCGCTGGCCGCCAGTGGCCTGGCCTGGACCGTGGTGCGGCCCACCGCCTTCTTCAAGTCGCTGTCGGGGCAGGTGGCGCGGGTGCAGCGCGGCCGGCCGTTCCTGGTGCTGGGCGACGGCACGCTGACCGCCTGCAAGCCGGTGAGCGACCGCGACCTGGCGGCCTTCATCGCCGACTGCGTGGAGGACCGCGCGCGCCGCGGCCGCGTGCTGCCGGTGGGCGGGCCGGGCCCGGCCCTGACCCCGCTGGACCAGGCCCGGCTGCTGGCGGACCTGCTGGGGCGGCCGGTGCCGGTGCGCCGGGTGCCGCTGGCGCTGCTGCGCGGCATCGCCGGCGGGCTGGGCGCGCTGGCGCGCGTGGTGCCGCTGCCCTCGCTGCAGGCACGGGCCGAGTTCGCGCGCATCGGCCTGTACTACGCCAGCGAGTCCATGCTGGTGTGGGACGCGCAGGCCGGGCGCTACGACGCCGAGGCCACGCCCGAGACCGGGCAGGACACGCTGCGGGCGCACTACGCGGCGCTGCTGGCGGGGCAGGCGCAGGCGGGGCTCGGCGCGCACGCGGTGTTCGAGCGGCGCGGCTGATTCCCCGCGCGCGGCGCAGCCTTCAGCGCCGCAGCAGCGCCACCAGCCCGCGCGTCTCCGGCGGGTCGATCGCCAGCCGCCGCGGGCGGCCCAGCTCGGCCAGCACCGCCTCGGCGGCCAGCGCGCCCGAGCGCGCCGCGCTCTCCATCGAGCAGGGCACGGCGGTGTCGGTCCAGTCGCCGGCGATCCACAGCCGCGGCAACGCCGTGGCCACCGGCGGGCGCAGCTGCTCGGAGCCGGGCCGCGGCTGCGGGATCGCCTGCGCGATGCGGTGCACCCGCGCATGCAGCACCCGGGCCTGGCGCGTGGCCGGCGCGAACTGCGCCACCTCCTCGACCGACTGCTCGACGATGCGGGCGTCGTCCCAGTCCTCGCGCACCTGCGGGCCGATCGCGTTGCAGGCCACCAGCGAGGGCTTGCCGTGCAGCGCCGGGCGGATGTGCGACAGGTCGTAGAAATCGGTGTTCAGCCCCTGCGGCGACCAAGCCCGGGCCCAGAAGCGTTCGCTGCCGATCGGGCGGTCGAACCACAGGTAGGTGCTCAGATACGGCGCGGGCCGGAAGTAGCCCGCGCGCGTGGCCAGCGGCTGCAGCGCCGGCACGTCGCTGGCCCCCACCACCTCGGCCAGCGCCTGCGGCGGCAGGGCCAGCACGATGCGCGTGGCGGCCAGCCGGTGGCCGTCGGCGGTCTCCACCGCCTGCGGCCCCTGCGGCCCGGCCAGCAGCCGCCGCACGCGCGCGCCGTGCAGCAGGCGGCCGCCGCTGCGCAGGACCGCGCCGGTGCAGCCGGGCACCACCAGGTCGGCCAGGCCGGTGCGCGGGAAGCCGAAGTGCCAGCCGCTGCGCCCCAGCATCAGGCGGAACACGCGCATCGCGGCAGCGGCCGAGCACTGCTCCAGCCGCACGTTGAGCAAGGCCAGCACGGCCGAGCGCCAGAACCAGTCGATCGCGTGCGGCCGCACGCCGTGCCCGCGCAGCCAGGCCAGCGCATCCTCGGCGTCGAGCTCGCGCAGCGCCTGCTCGTCGGTGCGCGCCGCGGCCCAGGCCAGCCGGGTGTGCGACAGCGCATCGGCCAGCGACAGCCGGCTGAGCGCGCCGGGCAGCATCGGCAGGCCGTGCAGCGGGGGCAGCCAGCGCCGCGACGGCATGCGCAGCGTGCCGCGCGCGTCCAGCAGCGTGATCAGCGGCGCGCGCTGCCAGGTGAGCTGGCCGTCGGTGCCCAGCCGGCGCAGCAGCGACAGGTAGTTGCGGTGCTCGGTGCTCACCACGTGGGGGCCGATGTCCACGCGGGTGCCGGTGGTGGGATCGTTCCAGCTGGCCGCGCGCCCGCCCGCGTGGGCCTGGGCCTCGAGCACCGTCACGCGCAGGCCCGCATCGGCCGCCGCGCAGGCGCAGGCCAGGCCGGCGATGCCCGCGCCCACCACCAGCAGGTCGGTGGTCATCGGCAGGCGCCCCCGGCGGGGCGCGGGAACAGCGGGAGACGGCTGAGGCAGGCCATCGCGCCACGGTAGCGGCCGCAGCGGGGCCGCGGGCCTCAGCCATGCGCGGCCGGGTGTCGGACGCGCTTGATGGGCCTGTGCGATGCGTCCTGCACGCCGCTGCGCCGCCAGCCGATGCCACGGCCGAGCCAGCCTGCGCACCCTGCACTGCCATGCGGCGGCCCCCCGGCCGCCCGGCACCGAGCGGCACATCCCATGAAGATCCGGATCCTCGCGCCCCACGAACTCGACGCCGGCCTGCAGGCGCGGTGGCAGGACCTGCAGGCCGCGCAGCCGCTGCTGGCCAGCCCGTACTTCACGCCCGACTTCAGCCTCGCGGTGGGCGCGGTCCGCCAGGACGTGCGCATCGCGCTGCTGGAGGACGGGGGCCGGGTCGCCGGCTTCTTCCCGCACCAGCGGGGCTGGGGCGTGGGCGTGCCGGTGGGCGGGCGGCTGTCGGACCACCACGGCGTCATCGCCGAGCCGGGCCTGGCATGGTCCTGGCCGGTGCTGCTGCGCGGCTGCGGCCTGGCCTCCTGGGACTTCCACCACCTGGCCGCCGCGCAGGCGCCGGCGGGCGCGCCGGTGCAGCAGGCCCTGTCGCCGGCGCTGGACCTGTCGGGCGGCCACGCGGCCTGGCGGCAGCGTCGGCTGGCGGCTGGCGCACGCCGCCTGGGCGAGCTGCCGCGCAAGGCGCGCAAGCTCGCGCGCGAGGTCGGCCCCTTGCGCTTCGAGGCCGATTGCCGCGACCCGCAGGTGCTGCGCACCGTCATGGCCTGGAAGAGCGCGCAGTGCGTGCGCACGGGCGCGCAGGACTGCTTCGCGCCGGCCTGGGCCCGCGCGCTGGTCGAACAGGTCGCGGCCACCGACCGGCCCGGCTTCGGCGGGCGGCTGTCGGCGCTGTGGGCGGGCGACGCGCTGGTGGCCGCGCATTTCGGCATGCGCAGCGCGCAGGTGTGGCACTGGTGGTTCCCGGTCTACGACGCCGCGCACGCGGCGTATTCGCCCGGGGCGCTGCTGCTGGACGCGCTGGCCGGCGCGGCCGCGGCGCAGGGCCACCGGCTGCTGGACCTGGGCAAGGGCGACGAGCCCTACAAGGCCAGCTTCGCCGACACGGGGCTGGCCGTGGCGCAGGGCTGCGCGCACCGCGACGCGGCCGTCGCCCGGCTGCGCGCGCTGCGCGGGCGGCTGGCGGCCTGGGCGCGCACCGCGCCGGTGGCCCAGCCGGTGCGGCCGCTGCTGCGGCGGCTGGGGCGCCTGGGCCCCGCGTCGGCGCTGCTGCCGCCGGCGCTGCTGGCGCTGGCTGCGGCCGAGGCGGCCTGACCCGCCCGCCCGGGGCGCCGCCTCAGCCCTGCCAGACCGCGTAGCCGGCCGCGCGCAGCCGGATCGCGAGCTCGACCTCCATCGCCTGCGCCGCGGCATACGGCATGGGGTTGAGCGCCTCGTACAGGTGCGGCAGCAAGCGCAGGCCGTGGGCCTGCACGTAGCGGTTGGCCTGGATGCCGGCCTTGTGGCGGTCGAAGCGCAGGTCGGGATCGAGCCCCGTCATGCCCACGTAGACCATGGGCAGGGCGCCGGGCGCCTGCGGGTCGTAGTGGGGATTGGCGCGCCGGAAGCGCGCCCGCTCCCACACGCGCGGATCGAGCGCGACGACGTAGACGTGGTGGTGGTCGGCCATGGGCGCTGCCTCAGCCGAAACCCGCGGGGCTGCACGAAGGCTGACGGCCCGCGGCGCGGCGGCGGGAGCCCGCCAAAGGCTTGCTATACTCGCGGCCTTCGCGGGAATAGCTCAGTTGGTAGAGCGCAACCTTGCCAAGGTTGAGGTCGCGAGTTCGAGTCTCGTTTCCCGCTCCAAACGAAGAACGGCCGCCGGTGCACCCGGCGGCCGTTTGTCTTTGGGGCCGCTGGCCGCGCAGCCTGCTCAGCCGGCCACCAGCAGGGCCAGGCCGGCCCACAGCGCCGCCGACAGCAGGCCGCCGATCCAGAACGCCCGGCTGGCCAGCAGGCCGGGACGCCGCCGCCGCGCGGCCTGCACCACCCCGTTGAGGGTCGAGGCGAATCCCGAGAAGACGCTGTCCTGGAAGGTGCTGTGGCGCATGTGGGGTCTCCTGCACTTGTTGTTCGGCCCGCGAAGGATGGCCGCACCGGCCTGACCGGCGCCCGACCACCCCGCGAGACCCGGATCTTCGCAGGGACGGCCGACGGCGGCCAAGCCGCGCGCCACCCCGGCGATGCCGATGCGCAACACCCCCGGCCGGCCGGTCGCGCAGGGCGGACGGGCGGCCAGCGGCCGCCCGCTCAGGCCGCCGCCGTGCCGCGCGCCCGCAGCGAGCCGGCGGCCACGCGCAGCGCCCGGCCCAGGAAGCGCAGCAAGCCCCGCAGGCCGTGGGGCCGCGACCGGCCCGCCGCATGCGCCGGCCGGCCGCCCAGCCGGTCGAGGACCGCGCCACCGCACACGATCAGGCAGGGTCGGCCCAGCGCATTGCGCAGGGCGATGGCGACCTCCAGCTGGCGCGGCGGATCCAGGCCCAGCACGATCAGCCGCGGCTGCGCGCGGGCCGCGATGCGCAGGTATGCGGTGAGGTCGCTCGCGCCGTCGGCCGCCACCACGCGGCTGCGCGGCGCGACCTCGCGGGCCAGCCGGCGCTGCGCGCCGGCCAGCCACGGGGCCGTGCTGCCGAACAGCGCGATCGGGCTGCCGTCGGCGGCGGCGAGCAACCGCGGCACGAACTGCGCGGCGCGCAGGTCCTGGCCGGGCGCCTGGTTGAGCAGCCGCATCAGCAGCCCCACGGCCGCGCCCTCGCGCACCACCACGTCGGCCTCGGCCAGCTGGTGGAAGAAGGCGCGGTCCTGGGCCGCGAGGTTCATCGCGGGCGCATCGGCGAAGGCCAGCACGCGCGGCTGCTCGGTGGCCAGCAGCCACTGCAGCAGCTGCTCGCGGCCCGCCGGCGTGTGCACGCGCGCCATGCCCCGCAGCAGCTGGTGCCAGCGCGCGGCCCACCCGGGGTCGGGCCGCGCGGCCATCAGTCGGCGCCGGCGCCGTTGAGCACCGCGCCGACCACGGCCACGCCGAACTCGCGCAGGTCCTCGGACAGCTTGACCACGCGCGGCATCGAGCTGCGGTCGCGGCAGGTGACCATCAGCGCGGCGCCGGCGCGCGCGGCCACGGTGCCGGCATCGGCCCAGGCGCCGGCGGGCGGCGTGTCGACCAGGATCACCTCGTAGGCGCCGTGCAGCGACTGCACCAGGCGCTGGAAGCCCGGGCGGGCCAGCAGCTCCTGCGGGTTGGGCGGCAGCACGCCGGCCGGCAGCACGTGCAGGCCGGGCAGCTGCCGGATCTCGCAGATCGCCTCGGCGCCGGCGCGGCCGGCCAGCACCGACGACAGGCCCACCTTGCCGGCCAGCCCGAAGATGCGGTGCTGGCGCGGGCGGCGCAGGTCGGCGTCGATCACCAGCGTGCGCTTGCCCATCTGCGAGAACAGCACCGCGAGGTTGGCGGTGATGTAGCTGCGGCCCTCGCCGTGGCCGGGGCTGACGATGGCCAGCGCCGCGTGCTGCGCGTCGTTGTCGAACCAGCGCAGCATCAGCTGGGCGCGCAGGCCGCGCAGGTGCTCGACCGCCGGGCTGTCGGGCTCGTAGGCGGCCACCAGGTCCTGGCCCAGGCCCGCGTCGGGCGACAGGCTGGCGTGGCCGAACTGGCGCGCCAGCGCCTGGCGCACGTCCTCGTCGGTCAGCAGGCCCATGGAGATGCCCGCCTCGCCGAAGGGCAGGCCCACCTTCTGCTGGTAGTCGTGGATGCGCTCGGCCTCGTCGCTGGACAGGCGCCCGGCGTCCACCAGGATGGCGCCGATGGGCAGCGCGGGCTCGCGCGCCGGGCCGACGATGTCGAGGTCGCGGTGCAGGGGAAGGATCTGCGAGTTCATTGGACACCTCCGCGCTGCGCGCTGCGGTCTTCGCACTGGGAGCGGCCCGGCGTGCTCATGCCGCGCTCCCGCGGTACGACAGCGCCGGGCGCGCCGGGGTGTTGCCCAGCAGGGCCATCGCCGCCTTGCCGCCGTGCGCCGGCAGCGTGGCCAGGATGGGCAGGCCGCTGGCCTGGGCCAGGTCGTCGACCGAGCGCACGCGGCGGTTGACCAGCTCCAGCAGCAGGGCGCCCACGATGGACAGCAGCAGGCCCGCGAAGCCGGCGATCGCCAGCGCCGCCTTCAGGCCCGGGCCCTTGGCCTCCAGCGGCTCGATGGCCGTGGCCAGGCGCTGCACGTTGGTCTGCGTGGTCAGGGCCTGCAGCTTGGAGTTGCTGGCCCGCTCGGACAGCTGCTCGAAGGCACGCTGCGCGGTGTCGACGTCCTTGCGCAGCACCGACAGCTCGTCGCGGAAGCGGTTGAACTGCATCACCCGGCCGCGCTGCGCGTTGACCGCGGCCGACAGCTCGCGCTCGCGGGCGCGGGCCACTTCGTAGGCGGTGTTGATCGAGCTGCCGATGCTGCCGGTCTCGGCGCGCAGGCGCGACTGCATCGCGGCCAGTTCGTCCTGCATGCGCACCATCTGCGGATGGCGCGGGCCCAGGTTGGCGCTGGCCTCCTGGATGCGCGCCTCCTGGCGGGCGATGTCGGCCTTCAGGCCGTTGATCAGCGGGCTGGCCATCACGTCGGCCACGCCGGCGCCGGCGCCACGCTTGTTGGCCACCTCGGTCAGCTGGGCCTGCACGGTGGTCAGCTGCGAGGACAGCTCGTTGAGCCGCTGCGTCTCCATGTCCACGCCGTCGGCGCTGATCACGCCGGTGCGCTGCTGGTAGGCCGTCAGGCGGCCCTGCGCGTCCTCCAGCCGCTGGCGGGCGAAGCCCAGCTGCTCGTCGAACCAGCTGGCGTACTTCTTGGCGGGATCGGTCTTGATGTCCAGCGCCACGTCCAGGTAGGCCTGCGCGAACGCGTTGGCCACCTTGGCCGCCTGCTCCGGCGACTTGGCGGTGTAGGCGATCTGGATGATGTTGCTCTCGCGCGCGGGCTTGACCTCGAGGTTGGCCTGCAGGTCGGAGGCCAGCCACTGCTGCAGGTTGCCCTTGCCGCCGGTGGCCTTCTGCCAGTCGTCGCGGGCGGCCGGGTCCTGGTCCAGCGCCAGCGCCTGCACCACCTTCTGCGCGACGCGGTCGCTGCGGGCGATGTCCATCTGCGTGGCCATGATCGCGGCCGGCACGATGTTCTGCCAGTTGGGCGAGGCCAGGGGATCCTGGTTGCGCACGTCGACCAGGATCGGCGCGCGCGCGGTGTAGTGGCTCGGCTTGAGCAGCGTCCAGGCCAGGGCCAGGCCGAGCGTGAGGCCGAAGATGGCCAGGGCCAGCGTGCGCCGGGCGCGCAGGATGGACAGGAACTGGTGGAGGTTCATGGCGCGGGAATCTCTTTCGGGAAGGCGTCGGTTCAGAACAGGCTCTCGCGCACGAAGATCACGTCGCCCGGCAGCACCTGGTCGGTGAGCTTGGCGTCGGCTTCGACGGTCTTGCCGTCGGGCGTGGTGCGGGTCAGCTTCAGGCGGTTCAGGCTGCCGCGCGGGGTCGGTCCGCCGCCCTGGGCCAGCGCCTGCTGCACCGTCATGCCGCGTTCGATCCGGTAGGGGCCGGGACGCTGCGCCTCGCCGTAGATGTAGTAGACCGCCGCCTTGTTCACGAAGATGCTGTCGCCGCCCGAGACCAGGATGTCCTGCTCGCCGCGCTTGTTCAGGAACAGCCCCGGGATGTCGATCTCGCGCCGGAACGGCTGCCCGTTGCGGGTGCCGGTGACGATCAGCGTGTCGTCGCCCATGGGCGTGACGCCGCCGGCCGCGGCCAGCATGTCGCTCACGCGCACGGTGTTGGTCTCCAGCGGGAAGCGGCCCGGCCGCTGCACCTGCCCGAGCACCGCCACCTGGTTGCCGCGCACCTGCAGCAGCACGATGTTGACCTGCGGCTGCCGCAGGTACTGGCCCTGTCGCAGCGCGCCGGCGATGCGGCCTTCGGCCTGGTTGATCGTCAGGCCCCCGAGCTGCACGGCCCCGACCAGCGGATAGCTGATCGTGCCCTGCTCGGAGACGCGGGCCTCGACGGTCAGGTCGGGGTTCTGGAACACCTGCACCCGGATCTGGTCGCCCGGACCGAGCTGGTAGTCGGCCGACGGCGCGCCGTTGCCGCCGCCCTTGCCGTTGCCGTTGGCACCGCCCGGTTGCACGGCGGCCTGCTGCGGCTGTGCCATCGCGACGGACGCCGCCATCGCCAGCACCAGCCATCCCACCCATCGAAACACGCTTGTCATTTGAACTGCTCTCCCTTCGTGCTTGCGGACCGGCGCGGCGCGCCGGCCCGCCGCGCGCGCGTCAGATCGTCAGGCGGACCGACAACCCGAGCACGTTGGCGCGGAAATTGGCACCGGCGGCGCTGGAATCGCGCTCCTCGGTGCGGTATTGCAGGCCCACGCCCACATTGCGGCGCGGTTGCCAGTCGACGCCGAGCGCGAGCACGTTGAACGTGTCGGCGCGGCCGGCGTCGGTGCTGCCCGTGACGTTCTCCCAGGTGCGGCGGTCACGCTCGTAGCGCGCGCTCAGCGCGGTCTGCGTCGTGATGCGCCACACCGGCGCGACATAGAAGCGCTCGCTGCGCTGGTAGCCACCGGTGCCCAGCAGGTAGGCGCCCAGGTCGCGCTGCCAGCCCACCAGCAGGCGGGTCTTGGCGGTCGCGTCCCAGGTGGCGTTGATGCCGCCGACCGTGCCGCTGAAGTCGCGGGTGACGGCGGCGCCGGTGTGCTCGCGCTCCAGGCGGCCGATGCGGCCGTTGACCGTCGTCTTGGGACCGACGACCCAGCGCGCCAGCAGCTCGGCCTCGCGCTCCTTGAAGTCGCTGCCGGCGGCGGTGTTGCGGTACTCGCCGTCGCCGTGGCGGTAGCGCGCCACGAGGCTGGAGCCGGTGCCCGACTCGTAGCCCGCGCCCAGGCGGATGCTGGAGACCTGCGGGCTGCCGTCCCAGGCGTTGATGGTGGTGTTGTCCACCTGCGAGTTCAGCGCGCCGGCGATCAGGCGCAGCGACGCGCCCAGGCGGTAGTTGGCCTCGATGACCTCGTTGCGCTCGGTGCGGCGGTTGACGATGCCACCGACGTTGGTGGTGACGTCGCGGAACTGCCGGCGGTCGGCGCTGGCCACGCCTTCCCAGCGGCTGCCCAGGCGCCAGTACAGCGCACCGGCGTAGTTGAGCGTGGTGTAGTCCAGGCCCAGCTTGTCGAAGTCGAAGCGCGCGGCCTCGGCGTCGATCACGACGCGCTGCTGGCCGAAGCGCTGGTTGTAGCGCAGGCCCAGGCCCAGGCTGGTGATGGTGTCCGACTGCTCGCCGGTGGCGGTGCGCAGCACGTTGCTGTCACGCTCGACGCCGCCGCGGGCGCGCAGGCGCAGGCCCAGCGGCTCGCCCTCGTCGGGGTAGGCGCTGACGGGCGGGAACGGCTGCGAGATCGACTGCGCGGGCGACACGGGCACGATCGCCGAGATGCCCATGGACTGGCCCATGTACTGGCCCACCGGCTCGGCCGTGGGCTGCACGGCGAGCTGGCCGGGCTGGGGCGACTGCCCCGCGGTCTGGGCATGCAGGGCCGCCGCGGGCAGCAGGCAGGCTGCGCCGAGGACGAGGGGCCGGAGGGTGCGTTTCTTCATGGTGTTCACTCTTGCTTGGACGCCGGCTTGCTCTGCTGCGTGGATCGCAGCATGGTTGCCGGGGGACAGGAAGCGGGCAATGGCTCGTTGTGACCAGTGCTCAATAAGCCGCTCCGTCCTTGAACACCAGGCGGATGGTTCTCCAGATGATCCAGAGATCCAGACGCAAGGACCAGTTTCTCAGATAGTCCAGGTCGCAGCGAACCCGTCCTTCCATCTTCTCGAGCGAGTCGGTCTCGCCGCGGAAGCCGTTGACCTGGGCCCAGCCCGTGATGCCCGGCTTGACCTTGTGCCGCAGCATGTAGTTCTTGATGAGCGGCCGGTAGAACTCGTTGTGCGCGACCGCGTGCGGACGCGGCCCGACGATGCTCATCCGTCCCTGCAGCACGTTGATGAACTGCGGCAACTCATCCATGGAGGTCCTCCGCAGGACGCGGCCCAGCGGGGTGACGCGGTCGTCGTCGCGGCGCGCCTGCGTGACCACCGCGCCGTCCTCGGTCACGGTCATCGTGCGGAACTTGTAGACGATGATCTCCTGGCCCCAGACGCCGTAGCGCCGCTGGCGGAAGATCACGGGCCCCGGCGAGCTCATCTTGATGGCCGCCGCGATGGCCAACATGAAGGGCGCCAGCAGTAGCAGGATTGCAACAGACAGCACGATGTCGCTGGCGCGTTTGACCAGCGCATCGGGACCGCGGAAGGGCGTCTCCACCACCGAGATCACCGGCAGCCCGCAGATCGTGTCGGTGCGGCCCTGGATCAGGTCGGTGACGAACATGTCGGGCACGAAGTACACCGAGGCCGTCGTGTCCTTGAGCGCGTCCAGCAGCTGCTTGATGCGCGGCTGCGAGGCCATCGGCAGCGACAGGTACACCAGCTGCACGTGGTGCTGCTTGACGTAGGCGGCGATCTCCTGGATGCGTCCCAGCATGCGGTGGCGGCCACGGCCGTGGATGCGGTCGGGCGTGCGGTCGTCGAAGAAGCCCACCAGCTCCACGCCGGTCTCGTGCGTGGCGGCCAGCCGGTCGGCCAGCGAGCCGCCCTGCTCGTTCATGCCAACGACCACCGCGCGCAGCGGCGGCCCCTGCAGCCGCACCAGCGCGGGCGCCACCTGGCGCAGCGCCCAGTGCGCCGCGAGCTGCGCGCAGGGCGCGGCCCACAGCCAGTGCATCGCCACCTCGCGCGGGAACAGCTCCAGCTGCCCCGTGGCATAGCCCATGGCGAACAGCAGGCCGCAGGTCCAGGCCCAGGCCAGCAGGGTGTCGAGCACGACCCGCGGCACCGAGGCGCGCAGTTGCGGCCGGCCCGGGTACGCGAGCGCGAACGTGATGATGGACACCACCAGCCAGCGCGGCGTGAGGGCGCCCTCGAGCAGCCACACCAGCGCCCACAGCGACAGCACGGTGGCCAGCGGCTCGACGAAGGCCTCGACCGCGCGCAGCAGGCGGCTGTGGCTGAAGACGGCCGGCCCCGGCAGCACCGGGGGCGGCGCAGGCACGGCGCTGGCCCGGGCGGCCTGCGCGGCGGTGGTGGACGCGTCGGCAGCCATCCGCTCGCCCTCAGGCATACGCCGCGATGCGGGTCAGCTTGGCCACGGCCTGGGCGCGGTTGCTCACGTCCAGCTTGCTGAAGATGCTCTTCATGTGGTTCTTCACCGTGAACTCGCTGATGTGCAGGATGCAGCCGATCTCGGGATTGGTCTTGCCCATCGCCACCCACACCATGATCTGGCGCTCGCGCTCGGACAGCTGGGCCAGCCGCACCACCATCTGCTCGACCTGGCTGCGCTCGGCGCCGGGCTGGCGCACCGGCGCCGGGGGCATGCGGCGCAGCGCCGAGTCCACGAAGGGCACCAGCAGCTTGAGCGCGCCGGCACCGCCGGGCTGCGCGCGGCGGCCCGACAGCGCCGCGAAGATGCGCTCGCCGCCGAAGCGGCTGTCGCCGATGCCGTGCACCAGCGCCGAGTGCATGCCGGGCACGCCGGGCGCCGGCGCCCAGCCCTGTCCCGCCTCGCCCAGCAGCTGGCCCACGCCGCCGATGTCCAGCTCGCAGGGCTGCTGCTGCGCCGCGATCCAGCAGTCGCGGAAATAGGCCACCAGCGGCGCGATGCGCTGCTGGCTGCACTGGTGGGTGCGCAGGCCCGGGATGCTGGAGACCACGTCGAACTGCACGTCGCCGCCGCGGAAGTCGCCCCAGCCCACCAGCAGCACGTCGTGCGGCAGCCACTGCTGCACGTCGCCCTGCAGCCAGCGCCACAGGTCCGCATGGGTGCGCAGCGTCGCCCCCTGGCCGGCGATCTGCAGGTAACGCGCGGCATCCATCTCCGCCGGCAGCCCGTTGGAAATCGTCACGTTGGTTGCGATTCGACGTGGCCCGTTCGCGTCATTGGCACCAGCGGGACGCAACGGGGTGTGAATCCCGTGGCCGGCGCGCCACGCTTGGCTTGCGGCCTGGGCGGAAGGTGTGGCATTGGCGTGCATGGCGGTGTTCCCTCTGTGTCGTGAATGGATGAAGCAGATGGTGTGAAAAATGGACATGCCTCCCGGGTAGGTTGCACATGGTGCTTGCTGTCGTCCCTGCGCTGCCCGGCTTGTGGGCCGATGCCGACACGACCGTGGCGTGTCCCATCGCCACGGGCTGCAAGCGGGTGTGAACGGGGGCGAGGCGGTGTGTCGCTCTGGCTGGCGGCAGAGAGCAGCGCCCTGCCGGTGCATGGATGCCCGCCTGCGCGGGCATGACGGAATCGGGGACCCGTGGTCCCTGCACGCGGGCTGGCCCACCCACGTGGCTGGCGGCGTGAGCGGAGAGGCGGGGTCAGAAGCGCGGCAGGTCGCCCAGGCCGCGGCCCGGGGGCGCGTCCTCGAGCGCGAGCGCCTCGGTGCCCTCGGGCAGCACCTGCACCTTCACCGCCGGGCCGGGCTGCAGCTCGCCGGCCTCGTCGGGGAACAGGCTGATCACGTCGTCGCCCTCGACGAGGCGGTCCACCACCTCGCTGGCGCGCGTGGGCGCGGGGCGCAGGGCCCAGCGGCGCGTGCCGTCGAGCAGGCCCATCATGGCCTCGGCGACCTGGGTGCCGGCCCAACGCACGGCGGTGATGGCATAGAAGGCGCGCTGTGGCATGCGCGGCACTGTGGGAGTGCGGTCGCGCCACGCCGATCAGGCTTTCGCCACAGCCGCCGTGGGAGCCTGCCTACGGCCTCGCTACAGTGGCAGCCCGCACCGCCTGCCGCCCGCCATGACCGCCGCCTCCACCATGCCCTTTCCCGGCTTCGGCCGCGCCCACGCGCGCCGCCTGCGCGAGGTCTACCGCTCCGCCGGCTGGCCCTGCCAGGACCCGCTGGAGATCGAGCTGCTGGCCGCTGGCCTGCTCGAGCGGATGCGCGACGGCGCGGGCCACGAGAGCCTGCGCGTGACCGATGCGGGCATCGCGGTGCTGGCCGACAGCCTGCGTGGCAACCGCGCGCGGCTGTCGGCGCACGAGGCGCTGGTGGAGACGGTCGCCCTGCGCCAGGCGCAGGCCGGCCGCATCGCCTGGCGCGGGCTGGCGCTGCGCGCGCGCGTGCCCGGCGACGAGGGCGCCGGCGCGGACGCGGCCGGCCGCTGGTGCGTGTGCCGGCCCGACGTCTACTCGATCCGCCACACCACCGTCGCCGAGTACGTCGAGCCGGTGGTGCACGAGGTCAAGGTGCGGCGCAGCGACCTGCTGGCCGACCTGCGGCAGCCCGCCAAGCGCGCCGCCTACCTGGACCTCGGTGCCTGCTGGTACGTGCTGGGCGCCGACGCGCGCGGCCGGCCAGTGGGCGACCCGTCGGAGGTGCCGGCCGAATGCGGCGTGCTGGTCGTCGAGCAGGGGCAGCTGGTGCTGGCCCGCCCGGCGCCGCCGCCGCAGCGCGCCGGCCTGCCCTTCGGCACCTGGATGGCGCTCGCCCGCGCCACGCCCTGGGCCCAGCCGGACGACGCGGCGCAGCAGGGCATGCTGGGGGGCTGACCGCCGCGGCCAGCGCGGTGAGGTGACGTGGGTCCCCGCCTGCGCGGGGACGACGACCCTGCCCCGTCATGCCCGCGCAGGCGGGCATCCACGATGAAGCGCAGCGGTCGATCGTGGGTCCCCGCCTTCGCGGGGACGACGCCCCCCGCCCCGTCATGCCCGCGCAGGCGGGCATCCACGATGAAGCGCAGCGGTCGATCGTGGGTCCCCGCCTTCGCGGGGACGACAACCCTGCCCCGTCATGCCCGCGCAGGCGGGCATCCACGATGAAGCGCAGCGGTCGATCGTGGGTCCCCGCCTTCGCGGGGACGACGACCCTGCCCCGTCATGCCCGCGCAGGCGGGCATCCACGATCAGCCACCGCGCTCCTGCGTCAGGCCCCGCCAGCGCGGCGACGACGCCACGGACGCCTCAGGCACCTGCTGCCGCGGATGCTCCGACTGCCGCTCGCTGGGCTCCGGCGGGTGGCCGTGCTCGCGCTCGCGCGGCGCGTGCCCCGGCTCCGGGTCGGCCGGCTTGGGCGCCGGCGTGGCCGGCGGCTCGGGGGCGTGGGTGTGGCCCGCCATGGCGCCAACCTCACGCCTTGGGCGGATGCTGCGGGCGCGGGTCCTCGGGCTCGGCCGGCGGCAGCTGCGGGCCGAACTCGGGTTCGACGGGCAGCCGCGACGGGTTGGGCGCGGCCGGGCCCGGCAGGTCCTGCTCGCCGGGATCGGGTTCGACGGGGTGCGTGGCCATGGCGGTCAGAACGCGCTCTTGTCGCCCAGCGCGGCGGCGAGTTCCTCGACATCGGGCTCGCCGTCGGCCGCGTGCGGCACCACCGGCGGATCGGCGGCATCCACGGGCCGCGGCGGCGCGAAACCGTCGGCGAGCGTCGGCGGTGCCGGCTCGGCGGGATGCAGGCTGGGGTCGACCTCGTACGGAATCATGGGCAGCTCCTGGCGTGCCGTGCAGCGTGGGGCGTCGGCGGGCGCGGGCCCCGCGGCGCCCTGCCCCATCGGCTGTCGTCCGCGGCCGACGCCGCGGGTCAGGCGCTGGCCTTCGCCCGCTCGCGCGTGCGCGCCGGCGGCGGCTCGACCGGTGCCGGCGGCTGGACGGCAGGCAGGCCGATGCGGGCGTGCAGCAGCGCGTGGGCCCGGTCCATGTCGGCGCCCACCATCGCCAGCGCCACCTCGTGGCCCGGCTCGCTGCGCGCCAGCGCGACGTAGGCCGCGCGCAGCCGCTCGTAGTCCTGCTCGGCACGGGTGAGTTCGTGCTGGGCGGCGAGCATCTTGGCGTAGTCGGAGCGGCGCAGGCGCATGCGGCGGATCGTAGGAGCCGCGCTGTCCAGGTGCTGTAGGACAAGGCAGCGTCCTGCGCTGCCGGCGGCCGCGCTAGCCGCCCTTGCTCTCGAGCAGCCGCCGCAGGATCGCCTCCTGCGCCTTGCGCTCCACCGCCGCGAGCGCCTGCTGCTCGTCGGGCAGGGGGCCGGTGCCCACGCGCACCACCACGTCACCCGGCGGGCCGGATTGCAGCACGCGCGCACCGGCGACCCAGCCGTCCTCGCGGCGCGAGGCCCACGCCTCGACCTTCATGCCTGCCACGGGACCGGTGATGCGCTCCATACGGGCGCGAGTCTGGCAGCGTTGCCGGCCGCATCCCTGATCCGTTGCCCTAGGACGCTGCAGCCACGCGCTTATGGCGCGGCGCGCCGGTTTGCGGCAGCGGCCGCCGCGCTCAGTGCCCCTCGCCCGGCGTCCAGGCCGGCAGGCGCCAGCCCGACACCAGCGCGGCCACCCGCAGCGCCGTCGCGGTCGCGGCCCCGGCCAGCAAGGCCCAGCCGGGGCCCAGCCCGCCGGCCTGGCAGCCCACCAGCACCCAGCCGCCGGCGAAGGCGCACAGCGCGTAGGGCCGGTGGTCCTGCAGCGCCTTGGGGATCTCGTTGCAGACCACGTCGCGCAGCACGCCGCCGAAGGTGGCGGTCACCACCCCCATCAGCACGGCCACGATGCCGGGCAGCTCCTGCTGCAGCGCCAGCTGCGTGCCGCTGGCCGAGAACAGGCCCAGGCCCAGGGCGTCGGGCCACTGCATCGCGCGCTCGGTGGGCTCGAAGTGGCGCGCGCGCAGGAACGGGAGCGCCAGCGCGCACAGCGCCAGCAGGCCCCAGAGCCATTCGGCATGCTCGACCCAGAAGAACGGCCGCCGGTCCAGCAGCAGGTCGCGCAGCGTGCCGCCGCCGAAGGCCGCCAGGAAGGCCACCACGCACATGCCCACCGCATCGAGCCGCTTGCGCGCGGCCTCGAGCAGGCCCGACAGGGCGAAGGCCAGGGTGGCGCCGGCCTCGACGGCGGTCTGCACCAGCGACAGCAACGAGGGAGTCTGCATGCGGCGATTGTGGCCGGGCCGTGCGGGCCGGCCGCGCCCCGGCGGCCCGGGTATGCTCGCCGGCCCTGCCCGCCTGCCCTGCCATGGACGACGCCAACCAGATCGAGGTCCCGCCCTCGTTCCTCGCCGTGTACACCGACCCGCGCACCCGGCGCCTGACCGAGCGCCCGGCGACCGTGCGCGTGCGCTACGAGCTGTGCGAGGACCTGGCGCAGCTGCTGGTCGAGCGCGCCTCGGCGGCGCTGGGCGACCGCGGCGCCGGCGAGCGCGAGGTGCTGGCCGGCATGCGGCAGGCGCTGCATGCCGAGGGCTCGCCGGTGCTGGCGGCCGAGGCGACCTGGGTCACGCGGCGGCTGGCCGAGCTGCTGCAGTGGGAAGACCCCGGCCCCGACACGGATCCGTCCGCCGCGGCCTGACCGCCGCGCCGCGGCGCGGCAGCCGGCACCTCACTTGAGCACGGCGCTGTCGTGCGCGGCGCGCACCAGCGCCGCGGCGTCGGCTTCCAGCAGGAAGCCCTGGGCCATCGCCCGCGCCGCCGCCTTGCGCACCGCGGCGACATAGCCCGCGTGGTCGCCGTAGCGCTCCTCCAGCGACAGGCGCGGATCGCCGCTGGCGCGCCGCTCGGCGGCGGTCCGCGCGAACGGCACCATGCCACCGGCGTAATTGCAGATCTGCCCGGCGTGGAAGGGCCGCGTCCCGCCGGCGGTGACGTTCCAGCCCAGGTAGGTGCCCAGCGGCGCGTCCAGCAGCACCACCGGCACGCCGCCCCGCTCGTTGCCGTCGGCATCCACCGTCGGCGCCCACGCCGGCAGCACCTGGCGCACCGGCGGCGGCGCATGGTCGGCGACGCCCGAGCCGTCCAGCGCGTCGAAGCGCGGACCCCAGTCGTAGTCGATGACCGGCATGATGAAGTCGGGCTCGGGAATGGTGGGGCGCAACTGCGGCAGCGTGGGAAACCCCAGCGCCTGCTTGTGCGCCGGTGCCAGCGTGCCGTCGGCCAGGCGCGGCCACCGGCTGGGCGGCGGCTCGGTGCCCTGCATCACCCAGGCGCGCAGGTGCATGCGGATCGCGTTCACCGTTTCCGTGTGCGGCACCGGGTTGGCGGGCAGCACGCCGGTGCCGTAGTTGTTGCCGGGGCAGGCCGGGCCGGTCGCGGGCAGGCCCTGGCCGGGCAGGCTGCTGTCGAAGCCGCCGGCGCCGCCGCCGTGGGTGGAGCTGGCGATGTAGTAGCGCCGCACGTTCGACGGCAGCGGCAGGTCGCGCTTGCCGTCGGTGCCGATCCACTCGGGCGTGAGCTTCAGCGCCCACACCTCGGCCGAGCCGAAGTGCTCGACGATCTTCGGACAGGTGCGGCTGGCGCGGCAGCGGTCCAGCAGGCCGGCCGCGGGCAGGCCGCGCACCGGGTCGGCCTGGGGCAACCACCACTGCGGTCCCTCGCTGCCGGCCTGGTACAGCTCGAGCACCCCGTCGGGCTGGGCCCAGCGGAAGTTCAGCGCGATGCGCCGTCCCGCGATGATCGGCCACATGCCGTCGTGCACCTGCCGCCCGGCCTCGTCCTGGTTGAAGCCCAGGTGCAGCCAGCCGCGCAGGAAGTTGCCCGACTGCGAGACGCCGCGGCCGATGCTGTGCGTGACCGCGCCGGCCACCGGGTTGGGCGTGCCGGTGTCGTCGGCGCGGGCGGTCTTGAAGAACATGCCCACGTCGCGCCACGCCGCGTAGCCGATGCCCAGCACGTAGGCGTCGTGCGAGGTGAAGGTGACCTGGTACAGCCGGCTGTGGTCGAAGCCGTCCTTCAGGCAGATCTGGCGTGGATCGGGCGTGCCGGGGAACGGGTTGGCCGCGTCGCAGCGCGCCCAGGCCCAGTCGCCGGCCGGGATCTCCTGCTCGCCGATCACCTCGCCGCGGGTGGACTCCGCCACGCGCGAGACCAGGCGTGCCGCGCGCGTGTCCAGGCTGGCCGGCGTGTAGGGCACGGGGTTGGTCTGCACGATCAGCGGCTGGGAGCCGGCGCCGCCGCGGTTGACGATGCGGCCGAACACGCGGCCGGCCACCGGCGAGCCGTCGGCGTTGCGCGCCACCGGCAGCTGCAGGAAGTGCGGCAGCGTCACGCCCGCGGCGGAGCGCACCGTGGTGGCGCCGGCGTTGTCGCCCTGCCAGGCGCTGGTCAGGTCGATGTCGCCCAGGCCCCGTTCGGCCGGCACGTTCGGCCGCGGCAGCCCGCGGTTGGGGACCTCGTGCCAGAGCAGGCCGCTGGCCTTGGCCAGGTCCACCGGCTTGGTCAGCACGAAGGTGGCCACGTAGCGCACCTTGCCGTCCGGGTCGCGGGCCAGCAGCAGGTCGTTGATCGCGCGGTTGGCCGGCAGGTCCGGGTCGAGCTCGCCGAAGGCACGCCCGGCCACCTGTTCGGTCGGCACGCCGCCGGACTGCGCCGCCGGCAGGGGCCGGACCTCGTCGATGACGATGCGGGTGACGCGGGCCTGGGCCGGTGTGGCCAGCGCGAGCGCCAGCAGGGCAGCGGCCGGGAGCGCGGCGCGCGGAAGGAGGAATCGCATGGAGGTGTCTCCTCGCCAGGAAAGGATGGGGGATGCCGGCAGCCGTCGGTGCCGGCGGGTCTCAGGCGCCGGTGGCCGGCGTGGGGTCGATGCCCTGCGCGCGTGCCGCCGCGTCCTGCGCGGCCAGCGCGCGCTGGTAGCCCGGGCGCGCCTGCAGCCGCTGCCAGTAGGCCGCCACCGCCGGCGGGAACTGCGGTGCCAGGCCCACCAGCTCGGCCAGCATCAGCGCGTAGCCCACCGACACGTCGGCCACGGTGAAGCGGCCGCCGGCCAGCCAGGGCGTGTGCTGCAGCGCGGCCTCGACGCCGCGCAGCCGTGCCAGGAACCAGCGGGCGTAGTCCTGCGCCACCTGCGGCAGCTGGCGCTCGGGCGGCTCGAAGCGGCCGTAGCGCAGCACCAGCGTCTGCGGGAAGGTCAGCGTGGCCTCGCCGAAATGCAGCCACTGCAGGAAGGCGCCGTAGCCAGGCTCGTGCGGTTCCAGCTGCAGCGGCGTGGGCGCATGGCGCGCGCACAGCCACTGGCAGATGGCGGCCGACTCGGTCATGCGCACGTCCCCGTCCACGAGGAAGGGGATGGTGCCCAGCGGGTTGACCTCCAGGTACTCGCGCGCCGCGAAGCGCGGCGGGAACGGCAGCATGTGCAGGCGGTAGGGCACCTGCAGTTCCTCCAGCGCCCACAGCGGCCGGAAGGACCGTGCGCTGGTGCAGTGGTACAGCAGCGGGCCGGCGGCGTCGGTCATGCGGAGCCTCGCGCCGCCTCAGCGCGTCATCGCGCCGTAGACCAGGTCCTGCACCTGCTCGCGGTAGTACTTGCGCAGCTCGCCCGGCGCGGCCGTGCCCACCACCACCACGAGCCGCTCGCGCGGGTCGGCGAAGAACTGCGTGCCGTAGGCGCCGTTCCAGGAGTACTCGCCCGGGTTGCCCGGCACCGCCGACAGGCCGGCGGTGGTGCGCACCGCCACGCCCAGGCCGAAGCCGAAGCCCTCGCGGTGGCCCTCGACCACGCCCACGCGGTTGGCGATCTCGGGGCCCAGGTGGTTGGCTGTCATGTGGCGCACCCACTGCGGCGACAGGATGCGCTTGCCCTCCAGCGTGCCGCCGTCCAGCAGCATCTGGCCGAAGCGCAGGTAGTCGCCCACCGTGCCCATCGCGCAGGCACCGGCGCAGTCGAACTGCGTCTGCCGCTCGATGATCGGGATGTTCTGCGGCTTGCCGTCCAGCGGGTTCAGCGGGAACGGGCGCGCCAGGCGGTTGCGCCAGCGCTCGGCCAGCTCGAAGCCGGTGTCGCGCATGCCCAGCGGGCCCCAGACCTTCTCCTGCAGCACGGCGCCCAGGCGCTTGCCCGCGACCTTCTCGACCACCACGCCCAGCACGTCGGTCGAGAAGCTGTACTCGAAGGCCGTGCCCGGCTGGTGCGCCAGCGGCAGCCGCGACAGCCTGTCGATGAAGGCGTCGGTGCCGCCCTCGTAGGGCGGCTGGGTGCCGCTGGGATAGAGCCTGGCGATCGGGTGGTCGCCGCGGCCGCCGTAGGTCAGGCCCGAGGTGTGGCGCAGCAGGTCGTGCACCAGCATCGGCCGGCGCGGCTCGGCCGCCTCCAGGCTGCCGTCGGGCCGCGGCACGCCGACCTTCATCGCGGCCAGCGGCGGCAGGATCTCGGCCACCGGCGTGCGCAGCGGCAGCCGGCCGTCCTCGGTCAGCTGCAGCGCCGCCACGCTGGCCATGATCTTGGTCATCGAGGCCAGCGCGAACACGGTGTCGGTGGTCATCGGCGCGCCGGTGGCCGGGTCGCGCTGGCCGTAGGCCTTGTAGTGCACCAGCTTGCCGTCGCGGGCGATCGCCACGACCGCGCCGGGCACGCGCCTGGCGGCGATCTCGCGGGCGAAGAAGGCGTCCAGCCGCTGCAGGCCGTCGGCCGAGAAGCCCGCCTGCGCGGGGGCGGTGGTGGGCAGGGGCGTGGCGGGGGCAGCGGCTGCGGCCGGCGGCGCGGCCGGCGTGGCGGCGGTCGCCAGTCCGGTGGCCAGGGCGCAGGCGGCGGCGACGGCGGTCACGAGCGCGCGCGGTGCACGGAAGTGCATGAATGTCTCCTCGGGTGGTTGTGGACCCGGCCTCGCCGGGCCGGTGCACGCATGCTAAGCGCAGCGCCGGGCCACCCCTGTCGCGGCCGTGCCGCCGGGCCGCGTCCGCGACCGCCGCATCAGACGGTGAACAGGCTCAGGCCCCAGTCCTGCGCCAGGGCGCGCAGCGCCGCCTGCCCGCGCAGGCTGTGGCCGTGCGCGTCCAGGCGCGGCGACCAGGCCGCCAGCCCCAGCCGGCCGGGCACCACTGCGAGGATGCCGCCGCTGACGCCGCTCTTGGCCGGGATGCCGACCTCGTAGGCCCAGCGGCCCGAGCTGTCGTACATGCCGCAGGTGGTCATCAGCGCCAGCACGTCGCGGGCATGGGCGGCCGACAGCACGCGCTCGCCGGTGCGCGGCTGCACGCCGCCGCGGGCCAGCGTGGCGGCCATCACGGCGAGGTCGGCGACCTCCACCATCAGCGCGCATTGCCCGGTGTACAGCAGCAGCGCGCCGTCGATGTCGTCGCCGATCACCTCGAAGTGGCGCAGCAGCCAGGCGATCGCGCGGTTGCGGTGGCTGGCCGACAGCTCCGAGCGCGCGATGCCGCCGCGGATGTGCAGCGCGCGCCCCGCCAGCTGCGAGAACATGCCGCGCAGCCGCGCCCACGCACCGTCGGGATCGGCGTGGTGCAGCAGCGCCGACATGGCGATCGCACCCGAATTGATCATCGGGTTGTAGGGCAGGTGGTCCTCTTCCAGCTCGACGATCGAATTGAACGCTTCGCCGGTGGGCTCCACGTCGACCTTGCGGTGCACGGCCTCGCGGCCCAGCAGTTCCAGCGCCTGCGCGTAGACGAAGGGCTTGGACATGGACTGCAGGCTGAAGGCCTGCGCGTGGTCGCCGGCCAGCAGCAGCTCGCCGTCGGCGCTGCACACGGCGAGCGCGCAGGCATCGCCGTCGACGTTGGCCAGTTCGGGGATGTAGCCGGGCAGCTCGCCGCCGCGCTCGGGCCGCAGCTGCGCGACCAGCGCGTCGAGCTGCGCCTGCACCTGCGCGCTGCTGCGGCCACCGGGCCAGGGGGAGGAGGCGACGGCGGGCTGCGGATCGGGCATGCGGCCATGCTGGGCCGGCGCGGCGGTGTGCCGTGTCGGCCGGAGGCGCGTCCGCGCCTGCCGCGCTCAGCCGGCCAGCAGCAGCCGCAACGCGGCCTCGGCGTCGCCCACCACGACGCGGCAGGTGGTGGCCAGCATCAGGTTCAGCGGCAGGCCGAACTCCTCCAGCCGCCAGCCGTCGGGGTCGACCAGCCCGGGCCCGTAGCGGTCGGGAAAGCGCCGGCGCAGCCGCTGGGCCAGCGAGCCGTCCTCGGGCACGTAGGCCACCACCGGCTTGCCGCGCGCGACCGCGTAGCCCACCTCGAAGCAGGTCCCGCTGTCGGGCTCGCCGCCGCGGAAGAAGTCGAGGTTGGCCAGCACCGCATCGGCACGGTCGACCAGCTGCAGGTTGGCCTGGCAGATCCACTGCGCCTGCGCCAGCGGCGTCAGGCCGCCGGGCAGCTGCAGGTCCAGCGGGTACAGGCCCTGCACGCCGTGCCGGGCGCACAGCGCGACCAGGCCCCGGCCGAAGACCTCGGCATCGGGCCGGAACACGTCGGGGCCCGACAGGTAGACGCTGCGCACCGCGCTCATGGCTGCCAGAAGCCCGCGTGCACGCGCGCGGCCTCGTCCTCGAGCAGCGGGCCCAGCACCTGCACGCGGCGCTGGCCGCGCGCGAACACCTCGCGGCACGGCAGCGAGAAGGTCGGGTTCTCGGGATGGTCGCCGGTCAGCCCGAGCAGCGCGTGCTCGGACAGCCCGTAGACCACGCGGCCGATGCCGGTCCAGTAGACCGCGCCGGCGCACATGCAGCAGGGCTCGGCGCTGGTGTAGAGCGTGGCGCCGGCCAGCACCGCCGGTGCATGGGCCCGTGCGGCGGCCGCCGCGGCGCGCAGCTCGGCATGCTGGGTCGGGTCGCCGTCCGGCGGCAGGCCGTTGTTGCCGGCGCGGGCCAGCACCGTGCCGTCGGCCGCGACCACCAGCGCGCCGAAGGGATGCTTGCCCTGGTCGCGGGCGGACTGCCCGGCGTCGAAGGCCTGGCGCAGCCAGTGCAGGTCGGTGTCGGTGGGGCGGGCACTGTCGGCGGGTGGGCGCATGGGGTCGGGTTGTAGCACCCCGGCGCCGGCGGCGCGATGGCGCGCCGGTTCAAGACAGGGCGCAGAGCGGTCGCGACCATGGGCGCCGCGGCGAGCGGACCGCAGAGGCAAGGAACAGACCCATGGACGTGCGAGTGAACGGCCAGCCCCGGGCGGTCCCGGCGGGCTGGGAGGACGAGACCCTGCTGCAGGTGCTGCGCGAGCCCTGGGGCCTGGTCGCGGCGAAGTACGGCTGCGGCAGCGGCCAGTGCGGCGCCTGCACCGTGCTGCTGGACGGTGCGCCGGTGCGCAGCTGCGTGCTGCCGGTCACTGCGGCGGCAGGCCGGGCGGTGACCACGCTGGAAGGCCTCGCGCCCCCAGGCGGCCTGCACCCGGTGCAGCAGGCATGGCTTGCCGAGGCGGTGCCGCAGTGCGGCTACTGCCAGTCGGGCCAGATGCTCGCGGCCGCCGCCCTCCTCGCGGCGGTGCCGCGCCCCTCGCCCGCGCAGGTCGACGCGGCGCTGGCCGGCCACCTGTGCCGATGCGGCACCCAGCACCGCGTGCGCGCCGCCGTGCTGCGCGCCGCCGATGGGGCCGCGCGGTGAGCCGGGCCCCGGGCGCACCCGCCGACGCCGGCCGGCGCCGGTTGCTGCAGGCCGGCGGCATCGGGCTGCTGGCGAGCTTCACGGCCGGTTGCGCCGCCCTGCCGGACATCCCGCGCCGGCCGGCCGCGACCGCCGAGGCAGCCGGCGGCTGGATCCGGCACGACGGTGGCGGACGCTACACGCTGTCCCTGCCGCGCGTGGAGATGGGCCAGGGCATCAGCGACGGCCTGCGCCGCATCGCCTGCACCGAGCTGGGCGTGGCCTGGGACGCCGTGCAGGTGCGCCTGCCCTCCACCGCGCAGCTGGCGCCGGTGCGGGCGACGGTGGGCAGCGAGTCGATCCGCGACTTCGCCCTGCCGCTGGCGCAGGCCTGCGCCGCGCTGCGCGACGCGGTGGCGGCCGGGCAGCCGCCGGGGCCCGTCGCCGTGCCCGCGCGCGGCTGGGACGCGCTGCGCTCGGGGCGGTGGGCGCCGCCGCTGCACGGCGGGCCGCTGTCCACCGGGCACGCGCTGGCCGTGGTGCGCGGCGAGCCGCTGTACGCCGCCGACGTGCGGCGGCCCGGCCAGCTGTACGGCCGCGTGCTGCGCGCCCCGGCCCTGCCCGAGCGGGCCTCGCGCTGTGTCGCGCTCGACGAGGCGGCGGCGCGCTCGGTGCCCGCCTTCGTCGCGCTGGTGCGCGATCCCGCGCTGCGGCTGGGCGCGGCCGAGGGCGTCGCCATCGTCGCCCGCACGCCCGGGGCGCTGGACCGCATCGCACAGGCGCTCGCGCCGGCATGGACCGTGGATGCCGGGGCCGCCAGCACGGACGCCGCGGCCCTCGGGCAGGCCGTGGACATCGACGCGCGGCTGGCCTCGGGCGCGCGAGCCGCGCGGCGGCTGCGCGACGATGCGCTGGAGCCCGCCGCGCCCTGGGACCTGGACCTGCGCATCGACGTGCCTGCCGCGGCCCATGCCCCGATCGAGCCGCGCAACGCGCTGGCCGAGCCCACGCCCGGCGGCGGCCTGCAGCTGTGGGTGGGCCACCAGGACCCCGGCTACGTGCGGCAGGTGGTGGCGCGCCGTTTGGGCGTCGAGGCCGGGCACGTGGTGGTGCAGCCCTGCCGGGTCGGCGGTGCGTTCGGCGGCAAGACGCTGGTCACGGTGGAACTCGAGGCCGCGCTGCTGGCGCGTGCCGCCGGTGCGCCCGTGCGCGTCCAGTGGACGCGCGCGCAGGAGTTCCAGCAGGCCTTCCACCGGCCGCCCTCGAGCCATCGCATCCGCGCCCGCCTGCAGGACGGGCGCATCACCCACTGGTGGCATGCGTTCGCCAGCAGCCACGTGCTGTTCACCGGCGCCGTGCTGCCGCCCTGGCTGCAGCGGGCCACCGACCTGGCCGTCGGCGACGACGGGGTCGCGCGCGGCGCCCTGCTGCCGTATGCCGTGCCGGCGCAGCGCATCGAGTACCACCTGGCCCGGCTGCCGCTGTGGACCGGCCCCTGGCGCGGCCTGGGCGCCGGCCCCAACGTGCTGGCGATCGAGTGCGCCATGGACGAGGCCGCGCGGCTGGCGGCCAGCGACCCCCTGCAGTTCCGGCTGGCGCAGTTGGCGCCGGATGCGCGGCTGGCCGGGGTGCTGCGCCAGGTCGCGTCCGATGCGCAGTGGGGCCGGCCGCTGCCGGCCGTGCCCGGCCGCCTGCGCGGCCGGGGCCTGGCTGGGGGCCTGTACAAGGAGACGGCCTGCGCCGCCGTGGTCGCCGACGTCGAGGTCGATGCGGCCAGCGGCCGCGTGCGGGTGCTGCAGCTGTGGTGCGCCCACGACTGCGGCCGGGTCATCGACCCCGACCAGGTGCGGGCCCAGTGCGAGGGCAACCTGGTGTGGGGCCTGGGCATGGCCCTGGTGGAGCAGTTGCCCGTGGCCGGCGGCCGCGTGGCCGCGGACGGCTATGCCGATGCGCCGGTGCCGCGGATCACCGACATCCCGCCGCTGGCGGTCACGCTGGTGGCGTCGCAGCAGCCGCCCGGCGGCGCGGGCGAGACGGCGATCGTGGCTGCGGGCGCGGCGGTGCTCAACGCGGTGCGCGCGGCCACCGGGGTGCGGGTGCGCCAGCTGCCGCTGCGGCCCGAGGCGCTGGCCGGCGCCCTGCGCGCCGCTGGCCGGGCCGCGTGATGGGGCACGCGGCAAGTCCCTGCGCGGGCGGGCTGCGGCCGCCGCGGGCAGGATCGCGGGCATGACGGTGTCGGACACCCCGGCCGATTTCGCCAGCGCCGCGATGCTGCGGGTGCTGGACCACGGCATGCGCAGCCTGGGGCTGCAGCCACCGGCACCGCAACCGCATCCGGGGCGGGCGCGCGTGGCGCTGGACGCCAAGCGCCTGGTGGTGGGGGCCGCCCTGCAGCAGGGAGGCTGGGCCGCCCTGCCCCTGCTCGGCCGCGGCGTGCACGCCTGCGTGCACGAGCCCACCCACCGGTGCCTGACCGCGACGTCCGAGCCGGCCGCCCTGCTGGCACGCTGGCAGCGGCTGGAGCGCTACATCCACTCGCGCCACCGCGTGCAGCTGCTGCATGCGGGCGCGCACGCGCTGCAGGTCGCCCACCGCTCGCTGCGGGCAGGCACGCTGCCCCTGCCGGCCGAGGACCTGGTGGTGCTCGGGGTGCTGTGTGCTCTGCTCGAAGCGATCGGCGCCGTGGCGGTGCAGGCCTGGGTGGTGTCGGGCCCGGCCGAGGTGGCCGCCTGGCCCCGCCCCGACGGCGACGCCTTGGCACGCCTGGCCGCCGCGCAGGCGACGGCCACCTGGCGCATCGGCTGGAGCGGCGTGGGAGCGGCCCCGCAGCACACGGCAGCGGCCGGGGGGCCGCCGCCCGCGTTGTGGGCCGATCCGCGGTGGCCCGGCGCGGTGGGCCGCGTCGCCGCCCTGCTCGCCGAGCAGCCTGGACAGCCGCCCACGCTGGGCGACCTGGCAGCCCGCTGCGGGCTGCCGCCGCGCACGCTGCAACGCCGGCTGGCGCAGGCCGGCACCAGCCGCGCCGCGCTGCTGGCGGAACTGCGGGCCCGCGCGGCCGCCTGGTGGCTGCTCGCGTCCGAGTTGCCGGTGGCCGAGGTCGGCTTCGTCAGCGGCTACGCCGACCAGCCGCACTTCACGCGCCAGTTCCGCGACCGGGTCGGGCTGCCGCCCGCGCGCTACCGCGCACAGTTCGCGCCGGCCTGAACGCGGGTGCCGGCGCTGCCTGCGTCCGGCCCAGCCAGCGGTCCAGCGACCACCGGCCGGCCCCACGACCGACCAGGAAGGCCAGCAGCACCGCCCAGCCCAGGTGGGTCGGCCAGGCCAGCGGGTAGACCCACGCGATCACCGCCGTCATGCCCAGCAACGCCAGGGCCGCCGGCCGCGTGGCCAGGCCCAGCACCAGCAGCAGCGGAAACAGGTGCTCGGCCCCCGCGGCCAGGTGGGCCGCGATGACCGGGTCGAGCAGGGGCAGCCGGTACTCGTCGGCGAACAGCGCGATGGCGCCATCGCTCACGCGCCAGCCCTCGAGCTTGGTCTGGCCGGACTGGAAGAAGATCGCCGCGATCGCCAGCCGCGCCCCAGCGGCGAGCAGGTCGTCGGGCACGGCACGGGCCAGTCGCGCGCAGGCGGACTGCCAGCGGCTGGCCAGGGTGGCGCGCGGCGCCGGGGCGGTCAGGTCATGGGGTGTCATGGGGCTCTCCGGTGTCGGTCCAGGCGCCGGCCAGCAGCAGCTGGCGCAGCGTGGCGGCCACGTCGGCCTGCGCATCGGCCGTGGCGCAGGCCTCGGCGGCGGCCTGCAGGGGCAGGCCCGCGGCGCAGGCGTCGAGGAAGGCGCAGCCGCCGGCATCCAGCGCCTGCGCGACCACCGCCCCGCCGGGGCGGGTGAAGAGTACGCCGGCGACGGCGGCATCCGTCGCGTGCGGGCCGCCGGCGCGCTCGCGCAGCCACACGGCGGCCGCGGGGGCGGGCGGCTGCAGCCAGCGAGTCGCGGGGTGCGGCCGCAGCACCCGCGCGGCCAGCGTGGCCGGCTCGTCGCCGGCCAGCCGCGCGGCGGCCAGCACCGGCGCGTCACCCGCGGCATGGCTGGCCCGCCAGAGCGCGTCGAGCCGGGCGACGTCGGCCAGCCACGGCAGGTCGGCGGCGGTGGGCACCGCCGCGACGAAGGCGGGGAAGCTCGCGTCGCCGTACAGCAGCAGCCGCGCGTCCGCGGGCGGGTGCGCCCGCACGTGGGCCAGGGCCACGTCGTCGAACCAGTCCGCGCCCACCAGCTGCCGCACGGCGGGAAAGTTGGCCTGCAGCGCCTCGACGCAGCCCCTGGCGATGGTGTTGCGGTGCACCGCCAGGCCGGGCTGCACCGCCAGCGCCTCGCAGCCGGCCGGCACCGGCGCACGGGGATCCAGCAGCCACTGCAGCACGGCGGCACTCAGCTGCATGCGGCCTCCGGCGCGCGCTGCCGCGCCGGCGCGCCGCGCGCGAGCACGGCCTGCGCGCGGTCGCGCTCGGCCAGCAGCACGGCGAAGGCGGGCAGGTCGGCATCGCGCTCGATGAGCGTCGGCCGGGGGCCGGCGCGGCGCACGAAGCGCTCGAGCAGGCTCCACACGGCGGGCGCGACCGGCGCGCCGTGGGTGTCCACCAGCAGCGCCGCCCCGAGCGCGGGGTCCGGGGCATGGCCGGCCAGGTGCAGCTCGGCCACCAGCGCGGCCGGGAACCGGTCGACGTAGGTTGCGGCATCGAAGTCCAGGTTGTGCGCCGAGACGTGCACGTTGTTCAGGTCCAGCAGCAGCGCGCAGCCGGTGCGCGCGCACAGCGTGCGCAGGAAGTCGATCTCGTCCCAGTCGTGGCCGGGCAGCTGCAGGTAGTGGCTGGGGTTCTCCAGCGCGATCGGCCGCCCGAGCGCGTCCTGCACCTGCTCCACGTGGTCCGCGATGCGCTGCAGCGCGGCGCCGGTGCGCGCGAAGGGCAGCAGGTCGGGCACCCAGGCCGCGCCGGCGCGCGACCAGGCCAGGTGCTCGGACACCAGCGCCGGCTCCAGCCGGCGCACCAGCGCGGCCAGCGACCGCAGGTGGGCCGGGTCGGGCGGCACCTCGCCGGCCAGCGACAGCGACACGCCGTGCAGCGACAGCGGGTGGCGCGCACGCACGTCCTCCAGCAACGCCAGCCGCGGGCCGCCGGCGACCAGGTGGTTCTCGGGATGGACCTCGAACCACAGGCCGGGCCGCGACGCGGCGAGCGCCTCGTCCGCATGTGCGGCCTTCAGGCCGAGGCCGGCGCCCAGGGGCACGCGCGCGTCCATGGGCTCAGGTCTTCAGCGGCGACAGCGAGCCGGTGCCCTTGGGCGTCTTGATCGTGGTGCAGGTGCCCGCGGGCACGTTCTTCCAGGCATTGCCCTGGTAGTCGACCTTGGAGGTGCCCGCGCAGGTGGTGCCGGGCCCGGCGGCGCAGTCGTTCTTGCCGGCGAGCGAGACGCCGTAGCACTTCTCCATCGCGGGCTTGCCGGCGGGCTGAGCCTGGGCCTGGGCGGCGCCGGCGGCGAGCACGCCCAGGGCCAGGGCGCAACCGAGGGTGAGGGAACGGGTCATGGACATCTCCTGGTGGTGGCAGCCGCACGTCGCGGCACCTGCCAGTTCGCGCCGGGCCGCCGACGGGTTACAACCGCGGCCACGATCGCGCGGTTTCTTTTTTTCGCGCCGGCTGTAACCGGCGGCCCGCCCGGTCCGAACTCCCACGGGACGCGATGGCCGTTCACGACGCCGAACCCGAACTGCGCCGCCTGTTCACCCTGGGGCTGGACGGCGATGCGGCTGCCTACCGCTCCGCCCTGCAGCGGCTGGGCGCGCACCTGCGCGCCTTCCTGCGCCGGCGGCTGCACGGCTGGCCCGATGACGTGGAGGACCTCGTGCAGGACTGCCTGCTCGCCATGCACAACCAGCGCCACACCTACCAGAGCGACCAGCCCCTGACGGCCTGGGCGCATGCGATCGCCCGCCACAAGCTGGTCGACCTGCTGCGGGCCAAGGGCGCGCGCGAGGCGCTGCACGACCCGCTGGACGATGCGCAGGCGCTGGTGGCCGCCAGCGACACCGAGGCCGGCGAGGCCCGCCGCGACCTCGAGGGCCTGCTGGCCACCCTGCCCGACCGGCACCGCCTGCCCATCGTGCACGTCAAGCTCGAAGGCCGGTCGGTCGCCGAGACCGCGCAGCTGACGGGCATGTCCGAGTCGGCCGTCAAGGTCGGCATCCACCGCGGGCTCAAGGCCCTGGCCACGCAACTGGGACGACTCGCCGCATGAACACCGACGACCTGATCAC
This sequence comes from Comamonadaceae bacterium, assembly GCA_027484575.1. Classification (GTDB taxonomy): domain Bacteria; phylum Pseudomonadota; class Gammaproteobacteria; order Burkholderiales; family Burkholderiaceae_C; genus Ramlibacter. The sequence goes on along the minus strand of JAIXSQ010000018.1, from coordinate 445,908 downwards.
CCTGCTGGCGCGCCAGGCGCCGCCGGTGCCGCGCCATGCCGCCGCGCGGCAGGTGGCCCTGGCGCTGGCCGCCGCCCTGCCCCTGTCCGTCGCCTGGCTGCTGGTGGCCTACGGCCTGCGGCCCACCCTGGCCGCCGAGCTGTCGGGCCTGGGCATGGCCTGGGCCAAGCTGCTGTTGCCGGCCGCGGTCGCGCTGGGCGGCGCCGTGCTGGTCGCGCGGCTGGGCCGCCCGGGCACGCGCGCGGGCCTGGCGTGGCTGGCGGTGGCGGTGCCCGTGCTGCTACTGTGGCTGCTGGGTGCCCGTGCCTGGGCGGAGGCGCCCGCCGGGGCCCGCGACGCGCTGCTGTGGGGCACCACCTGGCGCACCTGCCCCTGGAACATCCTGCTGCTGGGCTTGCCGGTGCTGGCCGCTGCGCTGCTCGCCCTGCGCGCGCTGGCGCCGGTGCGCCCGGTGGCCGCGGGTGCCGCCGCCGGCGCGCTGGCCGGTGGCACGGGCGCGGCGGTCTATGCGCTGCACTGCCCCGAGCTGGGCGCGCCTTTCCTGGCGGTCTGGTACGTCGCGGGCATGGCGCTGGCCGTGCTCGCCGGCGCGCTGGCGGGTCCGCGGCTGCTGCGCTGGTGAACACGCTGTCAGCCGCCTCCGACCGCCGCACGGCCTGCCCGCCCCTGCCACCCGCGCGCGGCCGGCCACAGCATGCGGCCATGCGCGACCCGACCGATGCCCCCGACGCGCGCTGGCGTGCCTTGGCGGTGCGCCAGTGGCGTGCGGCCGACCGGCTGGCCTGCGACGCGGAACTGGCGCTCACCGTCCTGCAGGGCCAGGGCATGGAGCCGTCGGAAGTGCAGCATGCGACCGCGCGCCAGCTGCGGGCGGCGGCCCGCGCCGCCGCGGCCCGGCTGCGCGAGCCCGCCACCGACCGCGACCGTCCCGGCGGCTGAGCCGCCCGCCCTGCCCTTCAGAGCTGGAAGCCCACCAGCCGCACCGCGTCCTCGGCCAGTTCGCGCACCAGGGGCGGCCGGCCGCCCGCGGCGCGCTGCGCGCCCACGCAGGCCGCGGCATGCCAGCCGGCCAGCCAGGCGATCTCGGACGGGCCGTGGAACACGGCCATGGCCTCGTAGTTGAGGAACAGGCTGCGCCCGTCGAGGTTGGCCGAGCCGCACAGCGCGACCACGTCGTCGACCACCACCGCCTTGCCGTGCTGCATGCGCGGCGCCAGCAGCACCTCGGCGCCGGCGGCCACGAGCTGCCGCAGCGCCGGGCCGCGCGCCAGGTCGGCCAGCCGGTGGTTGGAGGCGGCCGGCAGCAGCAGCCGCACGCGCACGCCCCGCCGGCAGGCCATGCACAGCGCCTGCAGCAGGGCGTCGTCGGGCACGAAGTACGGCGTGGCCAGCAGCAGGCGCTCGTGGGCATGGTGGGCCGCGGCCAGCAGCAGCGCGTACAGCGTGTCGTCGGGCTGGTCGGGCCCGCTGGCCAGCCAGTGCGCCCAGTGGCCGGCGCCGGCCGGCGCCGGGTCGCCGTGCAGCGGCGCGAGCGCCTCGCCATGCGGCAGCGGGGCGGCATCGCCGCGGCCGCCGGCCAGCCGCCAGTCGGCGTCGAACTGCGCCGCCGCGGCGGCCGCCAGCGGGCCTTCGGCGGTGTAGCTCAGGTCGTCCCAGGCCGGGTGGTGCAGCCGGTCGACGAAGTACTCGGCCGCCAGGTTGCGGCCGCCGGCCCACACCACGCGCGCGTCGGCCACCACCAGCTTGCGGTGGTTGCGCAGGTTGGTGCGGCCGCGCAGCGGGTTGTGCAGCAGCGGCATGAACAGGCGCACCGACAGGCCGTGCGCGCGCTGGGCGGCGCGCCGCCCGCCGGGCGCCAGCAGGCTGCCGATCGCATCGACCAGCAGGCGCACCCGCACGCCGCGCCGGGCGGCCTGCTCCAGTGCCTGCAGCACCGCGCGGCCCACCACGTCGTCGGCCAGCAGATAGGTGCACACGTCCACCCGGTGCCGCGCGCCGGCCACCACGGCCAGCAGGCTGTCCAGCGCGGCGCGCCCGTCGGCCTGGAAGGCCACGCTGCGGTTGTCGCCGGGCGGGCCGGCCTGCAGCGCCTGCAGCACCCGGTGCACCCAAGGCGCGCCTTGCGCCGGCAGCACGGCGGCCCCGGCCAGCGCCGGGCGGCGGTGCGGCCGGGCGAACTTGCGGGTGCCGAAGAGCAGGAAGACCGGCAGCGCCACCCAGGGGAAGGCGGCGATGGCCACCACCCAGGCCATGGCCGCCGCGGGGTGGCGGTGCTGGCGGGTGGCGCGCGTGAGCAGCACGTACACCAGCAGGCCGCCGGCCACGAGCAGCGCGTGTTCGAGGGCCAGCAGCGAGATCAGGCCCGAGGTGTCGGAGGGGTCCGGTGCGCCGGGGGTCATCGGCGGCCATTGTGGCGCGGCCTTGGCCGCCGTGGCGTCAGCGCGGCGCCTGCTCGACCTCGCGCACCCAGCGCTCGATCAGCCGGCGGCGTTCGGCGGCCTTGCCGTAGGCCTCGAAGTCGTAGCGGATCAGGCGCACCCCGTCCAGCGACGGCACGCGCGGGTCGGGCTTGAAGGTGCGGTTGGCCGGCGTCTGCAGGCTCTCGACCGTGGCCGCGAGCTGCTGGCCGGCCGGGCTCATCAGCCAGTCGTAGTAGCGCACCGCGTTGGCGCGGTTGCGGCTGCCCCTGACCAGTGCGATGCCGCCGATCTCGTAGCTGGTGCCCTCGCAGGGATCGACGGTGCGCACCGGGTAGCCGCGGCTCCTCCAGCCCTCGAAGCCGAAGTTGAAGGTGATGCCGATGCTCACCTCGCCCTTGGCCACGTTGGGCGCCTGCGCGCCCCCGCTGCGGGTGTACTGGGTGACGTTGCGGTGCAGCTGGCGCAGGTAGGCGAAGGCGGCGTCCTCGCCCATCAGCTGCACCAGGCCGGCCAGGATGGTGTAGCCGGTGCCGCTGCTGGCCGGGTGCGAGGTCTCGATCTCGCCCTTGTAGCGGGGGTCCAGCAGGTCCTTCCAGCAGCGCGGCACCGGCAGCTTCTTGCGCGCCAGCAGCTCGGTGTTCACGCCCCAGCCGATGGAGCTGCTGTAGAAGCCGCCGACCCGGTTCTGCGTCATCGCGTACTGCCGCACCGACCAGCCGTGCAGGTCGTCCAGGTAGGCCGGTCGGTACGGATCGAGCAGGCCCAGCTCCGCCGCCTGCAGGTACGGGTCGCCCGTGCCGCCCCACCACAGGTCGGTCTTGGGGTTGGCCGCCTCGGCCTGCAGCTGCGCCAGGGCCTCGCCGGTGGCGCGGCGCGTCTGCAGCACCCGGATCCCGGTGGCCTTGGTGAACTCGCGCGCGGCCGCCTCGCACCAGGGCTGGTCGCTGCTGCAGATCGCGGTGACGGTGCCCTGCGCGCGCGCCGGCGCGGTCCAGGCCGCGGCGGCGAGTGCGAGGGTGGCGGCGAGCAGGCGCAGGACGGTCATGGCGGGCTCCGGTGCGGGGGGTTGGCGGTCAGGGGGCGGCGATCACGGCCACGCCGGGGCCGGGCAGTTCCAGCCCGGCGGCGGCGCCGGGCGCGAGCACCTGCCGCGGGTCGGCCGCGAGCACGAACACCGCGCCCAGCGCGGTGTCGAAGGTGTACTCCCAGCCGCTGCCTAGGTAGGCGCGCTTGCGCAGCGTGGCCGGCAGGCCCTGGCCCGCGGGCACGATGCGCCAGGCCTCGGGCCGCACCGCGGCCTTGGCGGGGCCGGCCGGCGGCGTGCAGGCGATGCGCAGCGGCCCCAGCCGCACGCCATCGGGGCCGTCGGGCTCGACCGGCAGCAGCAGCGCCTCGCCCATGAAGGCGGCGACGAACGCGCTGGCCGGCCGCTCGTAGAGTTCCTGCGGCGTGCCGCGCTGCGCGATGCGGCCCTGGTCCATCACCACGATGTGGTCGCTGACCGCCAGCGCCTCGGCCTGGTCGTGCGTGACGTAGGCCACGGTCAGGCCGTGGCGCTGCTGCAGCGCGCGGATCTCCTCGCGCATCTCGCGCCGCAGCCGGGCGTCCAGGTTGGACAGCGGCTCGTCGAACAGCAGCACCGCCGGCTGCAGCACCAGCGCGCGCGCCAGCGCCACCCGCTGCTGCTGCCCGCCCGACAGCTCGGACGGCAGCCGCGCGTCGTAGCCCACCAGGCCCACGCCGGCCAGCGCCTCGCGGGCCCGGGCGCGCGCAGCCGCGGCCGCCTGGCCCGACATGCGCAGGCCGTAGGCCACGTTGTCCAGCACGTCCAGGTGCGGGAACAGCGCATAGCTCTGGAACACCATGCTCACGTTGCGCTCGGACGGGCCCAGCGTGGTGACGTCCTGCCCGTCGATGAGGATGCGGCCGCCGCTGGGCGACTCCAGCCCGGCGATCAGCCGCAGCGTGGTGGTCTTGCCGCAGCCCGAGGGGCCCAGGATGGTGGTCAGCGTGCCGCGCGGCACCTCGAAGCTGATGGCGTCGACGGCGGGCGCGGCCGCCGGGTCGTCGCCGTAGCGCTTGCTGACGTGGTCGAAGACGATGCCTGCTTGCATGGGGCCTCAGGTGGCGGGAAGGGCGACGGGGCGGGCGGCGCCGCGGCGGCCCAGCCGCCGCTCGCCCACCAGCCACTGGATCGCGGCGGTGGCCGCGCTCATGAGCACGATCAGCACGGTGCAGTAGGCCAGCGCCACGCCGTAGTCGCCGTTGCCCACGCGGCCGATGATGTAGGTGGTGGCCAGCTCGTACTCGGCCGTCACCAGGAAGATCACCGCCGACACCGTGGTGACGGCGCGCACGAAGGCGTAGACCAGCGCCGCCACCAGCGCCGGCTTGAGCAGCGGAAGCACCACGTGGCGCAGCGTGCGCCAGCTGCCGGCGCGCAGCATCAGCGAGGCCTCGTCGAGCGAGCGGTCCAGCTGCTGGAACGCCGCCGCGCCGGCGCGCACGCCCACCGGCAGGTTGCGGAACACGAAGCACAGCACGATCACCGCGCCCGTGCCGGTCAGCTCGATGGGCGGCACGTTGAAGGCCAGGATGTAGCTGACGCCCAGCACCGTGCCCGGGATGGCGAAGGCCAGCAGCGCGGCGAACTCGAAGCCGCCCCGGCCGCGGAAGGTCGTGCGCGCCAGCAGCCAGGCCACCAGCAGGCCCAGGCCGGCCGTCAGCGGCGCGGCGATGCCCGCCAGCGTGACCGTGGTGAAGAACGAGCGCCAGGCCGTGCCGGTCCAGGCCAGGCCGGCGGCGCCCCACTCCCAGGAGAACGCGGTCGTGAAGTGGGCGAGCGTGGGCGTCCAGTCGCGGCCCCAGGTGCGCACGAAGCCACCGGTGAAGGCGAACAGGTAGACCACCAGCGTGAACGCCAGCCAGGGCAGCGCCACCGCCAGCAGGGCGCGGCGCAGGCCGTCGGGCAGCGCCAGCGGCACGCCGGCGTCGCCCTTGCCGGTGACGGTGGTGTAGCCGCGCCGCCCCAGCACCCAGCGCTGCAGGGCGAAGGCGCCCAGGGCGAAGCCGGTGAGCAGCCAGGCCAGCGCGGCCGCACGGCCGGCGTCGAACTGCGCGCCGACGATGGCGAAGAAGATCTCGGTGGACAGCACCGAGAACTGGCCGCCCACCACGATGGGGTTGCCGAAGTCGGCCATGCTCTCGATGAAGCCGACCAGGAAGGCGTTGGCCAGGCCCGGCTTGAGCAGCGGCAGCGTCACGCTGGTGAAGGTGCGCCAGCGGTCGGCGCGCAGGGTCTGCGCCGCCTCCTCCAGGCTGGGCGCGATGCCCTGCACCACGCCGCGCATCACCAGGAAGGCCACCGGCGTGAACGCGAAGGTCTGCGCCAGCCAGACGCCGAACCAGCCGTAGAACCAGCGCGTGGGCTGCACGCCGAAGGCCCATTCCAGCGCCTGGTTGACCACGCCCGCGCGGCCGAACAGCAGCACCAGCCCCAGGCCCACCACGAAGGGCGGCGTGATGATGGGCAGCAGCGCCAGCAGGTTCAGCGGCCGGCGCAGGCGGCGGTCGCCGCGCTCGGCCAGCAGCGCCAGCACCGTGCCCAGCAGCGTGGTCGAGGCCGCCGTCGACAGGCCCAGCAGCACCGTGTTCCAGGCCACGCCGCAGCGCACGCCGCCGCCCAGGCAGCCCAGGCCGAAGTGGCGCTCCTGCGCGATGCGGTCCCAGAACGCGGCCAGCGGGCCCAGCCCGTCCTGCGGCCCGAAGGCACCCGCGAGCGCCTTGCCGACCGGAAAGACGATGAACAGCAGCAGCAGCGCCGCGCTGCCCACCACCGCGCCGGCGACGAACAGGTCGCCGCGGAACAGGCCCCGGCGCGCCAGGCCGCAGGCGCCCAGCAGGCCGAAGCCGGCCAGGCACAGCGCGCCGCCCCAGCCCAGGCCGAACTGCTGGACGGCCAGTTCGCCGAAGGCGGCCTCCAGCCAGGCGGCATTCCAGCCGCGTGGGCCGATGGCGAAACCGGTGGCCAGCAGGCCCCCGGCACCGACCAGGCCGGCGGCCAGCAGCAGCGTGCCCTGCGCGCGGCCGGGGCGCAGCACGCAGGCGGCGGCGGCCGGCACCAGCGCCGCGAGCGCGAGCCACAGCCAGGGGCGGCCGCTGGCGGCCTGCACCAGGCCGCTGGCCGCGTCGCCGGCCGTGAACACCGCCGTGCCCGCCAGCAGGCCGTGGCCGTCCTGCAGCGCGGACCAGGGCAGCAGCAGCCAGGCCGCCAGGGTGGCCAGGGTGAGGACGAGGAGGGGGCGGTTGGCGGCAGTCATCGCGGTCCGTGCGCAGCCTCATGCCCGCGCAGGCGGGCCTCCACGCACCGGCGCCGCGCCTGACCGTGGGTCCCCGCCTGCGCGGGGACGACGAGCCCCGGGCATCGCATCACCGCGGCAGCGCGTTGACGTCCTTCTCCCAGCGCGCGATCAGCCGCCGGCGCTCGGCACTGGCGCCGTACTTCGCGTAGTCGTACCTGATGAACCGGATGGACTTGAAGTCCGGCACGCGCGGGTCGACCTTGGCGGCCTTGTTGGACGGCAGCTGGAACTGCTTGGCCGCGGCGGCCATCTCCTGCGCGGCGGGCGTCAGCGCCCACTCGTAGAACTTCTTCGCGGCCTCCAGGTTGCGCGCGCCCTTGACGATGCTCATGGAGCCGATCTCGGCGCCGGTGCCGTCGGACGGCGTGACGGTCTCGACCGGAAAGCCCTGCATCTTCTCGCCCGGGCCATCGTGCACGAAGCTGATGGACACCGCGGTCTCGCCGCGCGCCACCGCCTTGATGGGGCCGGTGCCGCTGCGCGCGTACTGGCCCACGTTGCGGTGCAGGCCCTTGAGGTACTCGAAGGCCTTGTCCTCGCCCATCAGCTGCACCAGCGTGGCGATCATGGTGTAGGCCGTGCCGCTGGAGGCCGGGTTGGCCACCTGGATCTCGCCCTTGTACTCGGGCTTGAGCAGGTCGGCCCAGGTGCGCGGCACCGCCAGCTTCTTGCGCGCGAGCAGCTCGGGGTTGTAGCCGAAGCCCAGCGGGCCCGAATAGATGCCCACCGTGCGCCAGCCCGACTGCTCGGCCTGCTGCTGCGCCCAGGCATGCAGCTGGGGCAGCGAAGGCGACCTGTACGCCAGGGTCAGCCCCTGCTCGGCCGCCTGCAGGTGCGGGTCGCCCGTGCCGCCGAACCACAGGTCGGTCTTGGGGTTCTCGCGCTCGGCCACGATCTGCGCCAGCGCCTCGCCCGAGCCCTTGAGCGCCATGTTCACCCGCGTGCCGGTGGTGCGCTGGTACACCGTGGCGATCATGTTGCACCACTCGGCCTGCACCGAGCAGATCACGTTGACCTGCCCCTGCGCGCTGGCCGCCAGCGAGAATGCCGCCAGCCCCAGACCCACCCACCACTGCTTGCCCATGTCCCTGTCTCCTTGCGTGCGCGTCCCGCGATGCGCCGATTGTCGCGCCACGGTGGCGCCTGTCCTGCGGACTGTCCCGGGGGTGACGGGATGAGCGCGCGCCTGCCCGCGGGCACCACCGCCCTGGTGTTCGACATGGACGGCACCCTGGTCGACTCGATGCCCGCGCATGCGCGCAGCTGGGAGGCCTTCGCGGCCCGCCACGGCGTGACCATGCCGGTGGACGAGATCCTGCGCCGCACCACCGGCCGCAACGGCGTCGAGTGCATGCGCGAGCTGTTCGGCCCGCAGCTTCCCGAGCGCGAGGCGCTGGCGCTGATCGGCGAGAAGGAGGCGCTGTACCGCGACCTGTTCGGCCCCGCCTTCCGGCCGGTGCCGGGCGTGCACGAGGCGATCGCGCAGGCCCGCGCGGCCGGCTACGCGGTCGCGGTGGCCACCGCCGGCGACCGCCACAACATCGCGTTCACGCTGGGGCGGCTGGCCCTGCCGCAGCCGCCCGACGCCATCGTGGGCGGCGACGAGGGGCTGCCCGGCAAGCCGGCGCCCGACCTGTTCCTGGAAGCCGCGCGGCGGCTGGGCCATGCGCCGCAGCGATGCGTGGTGTTCGAGGACGCGCCCTACGGCATCGAGGCCGCCCGCCGCGCCGGCATGGCCGCGGTGGCGGTGTGCACCACCCACGGGCCGGCCGAGCTGGCGGGCCCGCACGTGCTGGCCCAGGTGCCCGACTGGCGGCCGCTGGTCGCCGCGGGCTTCTTCGCCGGCCACTGAACCGGCCAATGCACCGGCCGGCGCCCCGGCTCAGTCCTCGGGCTCGCCGAACAGGTCCCTGAGGGTCGGGCCGGTGGCGGCGTTGCGCGCCACGGGGGTGCCCGCCGGGTACTCCTCGGCGATGCGGTCCTCCCAGTAGGCATGGGGGTTGGGCGCGGCGCACAGGCGGCGGAACACCTCCTGCGGCACGGCCTTCCAGGCGCGCCAGCGGCCGTCCTCCCAGCGCAGCTCGAGCTGCTGCGTGACCGGGTCCCAGCGGGCTTCGCGGATCCGGCCCGAGGTGAAGCTGCGCTGCTGCATGGGGGCAGTCTAGCGGCGCGGGGGCGCCGCGTGGCTCAGGCGTACAGCGCCTCGATCTCCGCCGCGTAGGCCTTGTAGACGCTGGCGCGGCGCACCTTCATGGTGGCCGTGACCTCGCCGTCGTCGTGGTCCAGTTCCTTGGTCAGCAGGTGGAAGCGCCGCACCTGCGCCACCTGCGCCAGGCGGTCGTTGCCGCGCTGCACCTCGGCCTCGACCAGCGCGCGCACCTGCGGGTGCTCGGCCAGCGAGCGGAAATGGGTGAAGGCCAGGCGCTGCGACTCGGCCCACTTGCCCACGGTCTCCAGGTCGATCTGGATCAGGGCCGAGACGAACTTGCGCGACTCGGCCACCACGATGCATTCCTTGATGTAGGGGCTGGCCTTCATCGTGTTCTCGATCTCCGAGGGCGTCAGGTTCTTGCCGCCGGCGGTGATCATGATGTCCTTGAGGCGGTCGACGATGCGCAGGTGGCCGCCCTCGCCCGCCTCGACCACGTCGCCGGTGTGCAGCCAGCCGTCGCGCACCGCGGCGGCCGAGGCCTCGGGGTTCTTGTAGTAGCCGGCGAACACCATCTCGCCGCGCACCAGCAGCTCGCCCTGCGCGCCGATGCGGTGGTCCACGCCCTGGATCGGCGGGCCCACGCTGCCGATGCGCACGTCGTCGGGCGACTGGCCGGTGATCATGCCGCTGGACTCGGTCAGGCCGTAGACCTCGACCAGCGGCACGCCCAGCGCGCGGAACCAGCGCACCACCTCGCGCGGGATCGGCGCCGCGCCCGTGAGCGCGATGCGCGCGCGGCGCAGGCCGATGAAGTTCTGCAGCGACCGCAGCACCAGCCAGTACGCCAGGCCGAAGCGCAGGCGCTCGGCCACCGTCCAGTCGGCGCGGCGCTTCTCGGCCAGCGGCATGCCGGTGGCGATCGCCCAGCCGGCCAGCGCGCGCCGCAGCGGCCCGGTCTCCTGCAGCCGGATCGAGATCGCCGCGTGCAGCTTCTCCCAGATGCGCGGCACGCCCAGGAACATGGTGGGCGCGACCTCGCGCAGGTCCTCCTGCACGGTGCGGATCGATTCGCCGAAGTGCACCTGCGAGCCCAGGTACAGCGGCACGAAGGTGGTGAGCATCTGCTCGGCCACGTGGCACAGCGGCAGGTACGACAGGTGGGCGGTGGAGGCGTCCAGCCGCAGCCGCTCGACGATGCCGGGCACCACGCCGCGGATGTTGCGCCAGGTGGTCATGGCGCCCTTGGGCGCGCCGGTGGAGCCCGAGGTGTAGATCATCAGCCCCACGTCGTCGAGCGACTGGGCGGCCAGCGCGGCGTCGATGCGCCCCAGGCCCTCGGCGGCGCGCAGCGCGCGGCCGGCGGCCTCGAGCTCGGCGAACGGGAGCATGCGCTCGCGCTGCGCCGGCGCGTAGCTGGCCAGGCCCTTGGTCTCGACCACCACGATGCGGCGCAGCCGGGGCAACTGCCCCAGGGTGTCGAGCACCTTGTCGGCCTGCTCCTGGTCCTCGCAGACCACCACCTCCACGTCGGCATGGCCCACCACGTAGGCCACCTCGTTGGCAGGGCTGGTGGGATAGACGCCGACGGTCACGCCGCCCAGCAGGCCCGTGCCCATCTGCGCCAGCACCCATTCCAGCCGGTTCTCGGAGATCACGCCCACGTGCGTGCCCCGCTGCACGCCCAGGCTGGCCAGGCCCAGCGCCACGTCGCTGGCGCGTTCCAGGTAGCCGGCCCAGGTCAGCGGATGCCAGATGCCGAAGTCCTTCTGCCGGATCGCGATGCGGCCGGGCTGCTGCCGCGCCTGCGCGCGCAGCATCTGCGGCAGCGTCAGCTCGGGCAGGGACGGTGGGGGCGGGGTCACGACAGCCATCGCTTGCGGCGCTTGTAGTGCTTGAGGTCGCGGAAGCTCCTGTGCTGCCCGCCGCCGCCCATGCCCAGGTAGAACTCGCGCACGTCGGGGTCGGCCGCCAGCTTCTGCGCGCTGCCGTCGATCACGATGCGGCCGCCTTCCATGATGTAGCCCTGGTGCGCGACGGCCAGCGCGACGCTGGCGTTCTGCTCGACCAGCAGCATGGACACGCCGCGCTCGGCGTTGATGCGCGCGACGATGGTGAAGATCTCCTCGACCAGCAGCGGCGACAGGCCCAGCGAGGGCTCGTCCAGCAGCACCAGCTGCGGCTCGCCCACCAGGGCGCGGCCGATGGCCAGCATCTGCTGCTCGCCGCCCGACAGGTAGCCGGCGATGCCGCGGCGGCGCTCGTGCAGGCGGGGGAAGTAGGCGTAGACCGCGTCGAAGTCGCGCGGCAGCGGCTTGCGGCCGGCCAGCGCGTAGGTGGCGGCCACGAGGTTCTCCTCGACGGTCAGGTCGGCGAAGACGCGCCGGCCCTCCATCACGTGGGCCAGGCCCCGGTGCACCAGCTGCTGCGGCGCCAGCCGGCTGGCGTCCTCGCCGGCGTAGCGCACCTGGCCGGCCTGCAGCTCGCCGTCCTCCAGCGGCAGCAGGCCGCAGATGGCCTTGAGCGTGGTGGACTTGCCGGCCCCGTTGCTGCCCAGCAGGGCGACGATGCGGCCGCGCGGCACGGCCAGCGACAGGCCGCGCAGGACCTGCACCACCTTGTTGTAGACCACCTCGATGTTGTTGACCTCGAGGATGGCGTCTGCCGCGCCGGCCGCCTGCTGCATCGGGGATCAGCCCAGCGAGATCCAGTCCGAGGCCGCCACCATGCGCTGGGCCTTGGCGTCGGCGCGGTAGATGCGGCCCACCGGGATCGAGTTGCCCTTGACGGTGACCGGCACGCCGATGATGCCGCCGGTGTCGAAGTCGCGGATCGAGTTGAGCGCCGCCTTCAGGTTGGCGCCGTTCATGGGCTTGCCGGCCTCCAGCGTGCGCTTGGCCGACTCCAGGAACAGCATGGCCGTCAGGAAGCCCTGCATGTACGCGGTGCTCTGGTAGTCGGGACGCATGGCGCGGATGCGGTCCAGCATGGGCGCGCGGGCGCTGGTGTCGTAGTAGTAGCGGTAGGGCATCACGCCCATGAAGCCGTCGGCCGCCTCGCCCATGCGCATCACGGTGGAGCTGTCCATGGTCCAGAAGGTGCCCATCCACTTGCTGGTCATGCCCTGCTGCCTGCCCTGCTGGATGAACTCGGGGATGGGCGCGAGGATGTAGCCGTGGAAGATGGTGTAGTCGGGCGCGGCGCGGCGCAGCTTGATCACCTCGGTGGACACGTCCACGCTGCCCGGCGGGGTCATGATCTTGGTGACCAGCTGCAGGCCCAGCTGCTTGCACAGCGCCTCGCCCTCGTCGATCGGGTCGCGGCCGAACTCGGAGTCGGAGTAGACGAAGGCCACCTTGGCGCCCGGCTTCTCCTTGGCCACGTGGCGCAGCAGGATGCCGAACATCTCGGTGTAGTCGGGGCCGACGATGAACTGGTTGGGGTACTTCCTGGGGTCGTTCAGCTCGGTGGCGAACGAGGCGCCGGCCATCAGGATGTTGCCGTTGCGGTCCAGCTCGGGATTGATGGTCTTGGAAAAGCCCGTGGAGTCCCCGTAGTACAGGTTCACCTTGTTCTGGCTGGTGATCTTCTTGAACGCGGCCACCGACACGTCGACCTTGTAGGCCGTGTCCTCGGGGACGTAGCGCACCTTGCGGCCGCGGATGCCGCCGGCGTCGTTGACGATCTTCACGTAGTCGGTGATGCCGGCGTTGATGCCCACGCCGGCGAAGGCGAACACGCCGGTCATGGGGATGGAGCCGCCGATGACGATGTCCTCGGCCTGCGCGAAGGCCAGGCGCGGCGCGGCCAGCGCGGCGGCCGTGGCCACCACGAGTTCGCGGCGGCGCAGCTGGATGCGGGAGGTGGGCTGCATGGTGTGTCTCCTTCGTCGGTGGGTCAGTGCCGGAACGGCCACAGGTGGAAAAAGCGGCGGATGCGCCGCCACACTTCGGCGAGCCCGTGCGGCTCGAACACGAGGAAGCCCACGATGAGCGCGCCGAAGACGACGGTGCGCACCGGGGACAGGAACACTGCCAGGTCCTGGCCGCCGGGCAGCAGGCCGGCCAGCAGCTTGAGCAGCTCGGGGACCATGGTCATGAAGGCCGCGCCCAGGATGCCGCCCAGGATCGTGCCCATGCCGCCGACGATGATGGCCGCCAGGAAGAAGATGGACATGAGCAGCGGGAAGCTCTCGGGCGTGACCACGCGGAAGAAGTAGGCCCAGAGCCCGCCGGCCACGCCGGCGTAGAACGAGGACAGGCCGAACGACAGCAGCTTGTAGCGCAGCAGCGGGATGCCCAGCACCTCGGCCGAGATGTCGCGGTCGCGGATGGCGATGAAGGCGCGGCCGATGCGGGTGCGAAACAGGTTGGCCGCGCCCAGCACCAGCAGCAGCGTGACCGGCACGATCAGCCAGTACAGGCGGAACGAGGTGTCCAGCGCCAGCCCGCCCAGGCGCGCGGGCGGCACCGCCAGCCCGCCCGTGCCGCCGGTGAAGCGCATGTTGGCGAACACGAAGTGCGCGATGAACGAGGCCGCGATGGTGGCGATGGCCAGGTACAGGCCCTTGACCCGCAGCGAGGGGATGCCCACCACCAGCCCGCCCAGCATGGCCACGGCGCCGGCGGCCAGCAGGTTCAGCGCGAACGGCGTGCCGGCGCGCTGCTCGAGGATGGCCACCGTGTAGGCGCCCAGGCCCATGAAGGCCGCCTGCCCCAGGCTGACCAGGCCGGTGTAGCCGGTCAGGATGTTCAGGCCGGTGGCGCTGGCCACGTTGATGGCCACCAGGCAGGCCAGGTACAGCCAGTAGTCGCCGGCCACGAACGGGAACAGCACCAGCAGGCCGGCGCCCGCGGCCAGCCAGGCCTTCTGGGTGGACGAGTCGAACAGCGCGGCGTCGGCCACGTAGCTGTCCTTGAGGGTGCCGATGCGCATCGCGGTCCTACAGGCGTTCGATCTCGTGCGTGCCGAACAGCCCGTAGGGCCGCAGCATCAGCACCGCCACCAGCACCACGAAGGTGGCCAGCAGCTTGTATTCGGCGCCCAGGAAGGCGCCGGCCAGCGCCTCGACCAGGCCGATGAACAGGCCGCCCACCAGCGCGCCCAGCACGCTGTCCAGGCCGCCGACGATCACCACCACCAGCACCGACAGGCCGAACACGCCCATCGACGAGGAGATGCCGCCGATGGCGCCCACCACGATGCCGGCCACGGCCGCGATCATCGAGGCGGCCACCCAGGCCAGCGCGTACACCCGCGGCACGGCGATGCCCATCATGTACGCGGCGCCCTGGTCGGACGCGGTGGCGCGCAGCGCGACGCCGCCGCGCCAGTAGCGGAACAGCAGCAGCACCGCGGCGATGAGCACGACGGCCACCAGCGCGCCGTAGGCCACCTTGGGCGCGAGGAACGCGTCGCCCACCATCACCGGCGTGTTGGGGAAGAACTCCGGCAGGCGGCGCTGGTCGGCGGTCCAGATGATCTCCACCAGCCCGACCAGGATGGAGGTCAGGCCGACCGTGACCATGAACACCGAGATCGGCGGCTCGCCCAGCAGCGGCCGGATGATGGTGCGCTCGACGATGGCCCCCAGCAGCCCGGTGCCCAGCACCGCGCCGAGCACCGCCAGCCAGATGGGCAGCGCGAAGGTGGCGGCGAAGGTGAAGAACAGGTAGGCGCCCACCATCAGCAGCTCGCCGATGGCGATGTTGACCACCCGGGTGGCCTTGTAGACCAGCACGAACGCCAGCGCGGCCAGCGCATACAGGCCGCCGCCGGCCACGCCGGTGAGCACGATCTCGAACAGGTAGCCCCAGTCGAAGCCCTGCATCTCAGGCGGCTCCCAGCGGCTCGGCCTGCGGCTGCGGCGCGGACTCGTCGCCACGCAGCCGGCGGCGCAGCGCCGCCACGTCGCCGCCGCCCAGGTAGGCGCGGATGACCTCGGGGTCGGCCTGCACCTGCGCCGGCCGGCCCGCGGCGATCACCTGGCCGAAGTTGAGCACCACCACGTGGTCCGACAGGTCCATCACCAGGCCCATGTCGTGCTCGACCATCAGCACCGTCACGCCCCACTCGCGCCGCACGTCGAGGATGAAGCGCGCCATGTCCTCGGTCTCCTCGCGGTTCATGCCGGCCACGGGCTCGTCGAGCATCAGCACCTTGGGCTGCATGGCCAGGGCCCGCGCCATCTCCACGCGCTTTTGCAGGCCGTAGGGCAGCGCGGCGACCGGCGCGTGGCGGATGTGGTCGATCTCCA
Source organism: Comamonadaceae bacterium (assembly GCA_027484575.1). Classification (GTDB taxonomy): domain Bacteria; phylum Pseudomonadota; class Gammaproteobacteria; order Burkholderiales; family Burkholderiaceae_C; genus Ramlibacter. Next base: position 430,722 of record JAIXSQ010000018.1, on the reverse strand, counting down.
GGAAGTCGATGATCCGCTCCTCGACCTCGCGCCGCAGCTGCGCCTCCTCGCGCCGGGCGCGCCCGACGTACAGCAGGGCGTCCAGCACGTTGGTCTTCAGGTGCGCGTGGCGGCCGAGCTTGATGTTGTCGAGCACGGTCATGCCGCGGAACAGCGCGATGTTCTGGAAGCTGCGCGCCAGCCCCAGCGCGGCGCGGCGCGGCGCCGGCATGCGGGTGATGTCGGCGCCGTCGAACAGCACCTGCCCCGTGCTGGGCCGGTAGAAGCCCGAGATGGTGTTGAACAGCGAGGTCTTGCCCGCGCCGTTGGGGCCGATCACCGCGGTGATGGAGCCCGGCTGCACCGCCAGGTCGACGCCCTGCAGCGCCTTGACGCCGCCGAACGACAGCGCCAGGCCGCGCACCTGCAGCACGGGCGCGCCATCGCCGGGTGCCTGCGCGGGGTGTGTCGGGCTGCTCATGCGGTGCGTCGTGGCCTGCGGGTTTTTGCGGGTAAGCGGTGGCGGGCGACCCGTCCCAGAATGGCTACCCGTCGGTAACCTGCGGCCGCCATCTTCGGCGCCCGGCCCGGCCGCGGTCATCCGGAGTTACCACTAACGCCATGCCCCCTGCCCCGCGCCGGCGCGCCGCGCGCCCCGGTCCACCTGCCCCACCGGCACCGCCCGCCTCGCCCTGGCTGGAGGCCGGCGCCCGCGCCGACCAGCGCGAGCGCAAGCGGCAGGCGGTGCTGGAGACGGCGGCGCGGCTGTTCAACGAACGGGGCTTCCACGCCACCTCGCTGGACGACATCGCCCGCGCGCTGCACGTGACCAAGCCCACGCTGTACTACTACGTGCGCAGCAAGGACGACATCCTGCTGGCGTGCGTGCGCACCGCCCTGGGCACCATGCAGGCCGAGATCGCGGCGGTGCGGGCCGCAGGCGGCCGCGCGCTCGACCAGCTCGAGGCCTGCATGCGGGTGTACACGCGCATCGTCACGCAGGACCTGGGGCGCTGCGTGATCCGCATCGGCGAGGACCCGCTGCCGCCGCCCCTGCGGCGCGAGCTGCGCGCGCTCAAGGCCGGCATCGACGGCGAGTTCCGCCGGCTGGTGGCCGAGGGCATCGCCGAGGGCAGCATCGCGCCCTGCGATCCCAAGATGGCGGCCTTCATGGTCGCCGGCGCGCTCAGCTGGGTGGGGCGCTGGTGGCGCGCCGACGGCGAGTTCGACGCGCGGCAGGTGGCCGACATGGGCGTGGCGCTGCTGCTCAACGGCATCCTGCAGCGGCGCCGGCCGCTGCGCACGCTGCAGCCCGGCTGACCGGCGGCCGCCCTCCCCGCGCGGCCGCGGCGCGGGCCCGGCTCACGCCAGCTGCGCGAGCACGCGGCGGCAGTACTCGGGGGTGGGCAGGCGGTGCACGTAGGCCAGGTGGTCCAGCCGGGCCCGCAGCGACGCCGGCACCCGCACCACCAGCAGCGCGGGCGCGGCCTCCACCGGCGGCGCCTCGCGCAGCCCCAGCAGCAGGCGGGCGCCGGCATGGCCGCCCTGCGCCTGCCGCACCAGGCCCCACACGTGCCGCTCGAGCAGGCAGCGCACCACCATCTCGGGTGGCCAGCCGCAGCCCTGGGCGACGGCGGCCAGGCGGGACGCCACCGCGGGCTGCAGCTGCAGCCGCACGCTGGCGTCGGCCGCGCGCTGCGGCGCGGCCACCGGCTCGGCCGCCGACAGGTCGATGCGGTGCGTGTCCACGTGCCCGGCCAGCAGCGCGCCGGCCAGGCGCTCGGCATGGCGGGCCGCCGGCTCGCCGTTCAGCTCGCTGGCCTGCAGCAGCAGCAGGCCCACGCGCGGGGGCAGCTGCAGGGCGTAGCTGCCGTCGGCCAGGGTGCGTCCCAGCGGCAGCCAGCGCGCCGCACCCGGCACCGCGGCCTGCCCGGACAGGCCGGCCACCAGCAGCGCGCCCAGCAGCGTGGCCTCGGGCACGCCCCAGTGGCCGGACAGCCAGGCCAGGCGCTCGCGCTGCTCGCGCGCCGGAGCGAGCCAGACGCGGGCAGTGCCGGCGGCCGCGGGCGCGGGCGCAGGCGCCGCGGCGGCTTCGGGCAGGGACGGGGACGGGAGGGCGTGGATGGAGCGGTGCGGCACGCGTGGACCTGCGGAGGGCGAACCACCGAGTGTTGCGGCCGGCCCGCGCAGCGGCGAGTGGGCAATGCCGCACGGCCGCTGCGAATGCGGCGGTTGCGGCGGTTCCGCGCTCAGGGCCGCAGCTCGTCCACCCGCAGGAACTGCCGCTGGTCCGCCGCCTGGGCCGTGCCGGCCACCAGGTCGCGCGGGCCGGCCAGGCGGGCGCCGATCTCGGTCCAGGTGCCCAGGGGCAGCTGCACGCGGGTGGCCAGCGCCTCGGCCCGGGTGCCGGCAGGCCCCGCACCTTGCTGCTGCACGCGCAGCTGGACCTGGGCGGTGCCGCCCTCGACGGTGGCCACCACCTCGAGCACCTGCTGGGCCGCACTGCCCGCGCCGCCGCGCCGTGGCAGCCCGGCGGCCTGCGACCAGGCCAGCTGCGCCGGCTCGCCTTCCACCACGCGCACGCGCTGCTCGGCCGGCACCCCGGGCTGCGTGGCGACGACGTTCGCGCCGCCCGCATCGCCGGTGCGCAGCGAGATCTGCAGGCTGCGCGGCGCACTGCGCGGGGCGGCCGGCGCCGGCGACGCGCCGCCGGGCGCGGCCAGGCCGCCCAGGAAGGACGGGGCGGCCGGCAGCAGCTGCGGGGCCGCGGCGGCCTGCAGGCCCATGAAGCCGGTCTGGCCGGCCTGCAGCACCAGCACCCCGGCCGGACCCGACAGGCTGGTGGCGCCCGACAGCACGCGGTTGTAGGTGCCCGGCTGGACGTTCAGTGCCACCGAGGCCTGCGGGCCGACGTAGGCGAGGTCGAACTCGGTGCCGCGGATGCCCAGCACCGCGTTCAGCGTGGACATGCGCCAGTCACCCGGCGATGCCTTGCCGATGCTGCCGGTCAGCTGCCGCAGCGTGCCGTGCAGCAGCTGCAGGGCGGCCTGGTCGCGCGGTGCCCCGTCGCGCGCCAGCAGGTACTGCTCGATGCGCAGCCGGCTGTCCGGCCGCAGCCAGATGCGGGCGTCGTCGCGCATGCGCAGCTCCAGGCTGCCGCCGGCCCGCGTCACCAGCAGGTCGCCCACGCGCACCACGTCACCGCGCACCGCCGGCCGCTCCATGCCCAGGCCCGGGACCACGCGGGCCTCGCCACCGACCGCCTCGATGGTGCCGGCCTCCATGCCGGCGGCCGGCGCGGACAGCGACAGCAGCGCACCGAGCAGCGCGGCGGCAGCGGCACGCAGCGCGCGCAGGCCTGCGCGCGCTGCCAGGCTGGTGGAACTCGGGTGGGACATCGGGGGTGGTCGCCTGGGTGCGTCGGTGGGGTGTGGGGCAGCGCGCGACGGTAGCAAGCACCTGCGCGCCGCACGATGGGCCGATGGCCGAGCCGGTGCGGGCGGATTCGGCGGTTCGTCGTTCAGCCGCCGGTCAGCCACGGCCCCAGCGGGCCACGGTCCAGTCCTGCAGCAGCCGCTCCTCGCGGCGGCGCTCGGCCAGGGCCTGCGCGGCCAGCGCGCGCGCCTGCAGGTGGCGGGCGGCTTCGCGCCGGCGCTCGGCCTCGCGCAGCGCGGCACGGGCGTCGTCGCAGTGGGCCTGCGCGCGCGCCTGCACCAGCACCACCTGCGCCAGCAGCCGCTGCAGCTGCGCCAGGAAGCGCTGCCGGTTCGCTGCGTCGGCCATCAGCAGGCCGCCGGGCCCGGCGGCCGGCCGCGCCTGCCCTTCGGCCAGCAGCGCCTCCAGGCGCGCGCGGCTGGCCTGCAGCCGCTGCTGCTCGGCGCGCGCCTGCGCCAGGGCCGCCTCGGCCTGCGCGACGGCGTCGGCCGCGCGCCCGGCCAGCACGCGCCAGACCTCGCTCATGGCGCCTCCGCCAGCGCCTGCACGGCCTGCGCGCAGTCCGCGTCGTTCCAGCCCTCGTGCATGTCCTGCCGCAGGAAGGACTCCAGCGGGGTGCGCAACCGGATCGCCTCGTCCAGCTCGGGGCTGGTGCCGGCCACGTAGGCGCCGACCTGGACCAGGTCGCGGTTCTGCTGGTACAGCGACCACGCGCGGCGCAGCCGGTTGGCCGCCTGCAGGCGGTCCGGCGGCACCAGCGCCGGCATGATCCGCGAGATCGATCCGTGCAGGTCGATGGCGGGATAGTGGGCCGCGTCGGCCAGCTGGCGCGACAGCATCACCTGCCCGTCCAGCGAGGCGCGGGCCACGTCCACCACCGGGTCCTGGGCGTCGTCGCCCTCGGCCAGCAGCGTGTAGATGGCCGTCACCGAGCCGTGGCCGCGGCGGCCGGTGCCGGCCCGCTCGATCAGCGTGGGCAGCAGCGAGAACACCGAGGGCGGGTAGCCCTTGGAGGTCGGCGGCTCGCCCACCGCCAGCCCGATCTCGCGCTGCGCATGCGCCACGCGCGTGAGGCTGTCCACCAGCATCAGCACGTGGCGGCCGCGGTCGCGGAAGTGCTCGGCGATCGCATGCGTCAGCAGCGCCGCCTTCAGCCGCAGCACGGGGGACTGGTTGGCCGGCGCCGCGACCACGACCGCGCGCGCCAGCCCCTCGGGCCCGAGCGATTCGTCGATGAAGGCCTGGATCTCGCGGCCGCGCTCGCCCACCAGCCCGATGACGACCACGTCGGCATGGGTGTGGCGGGTCATCATGCCCAGCAGGGTGCTCTTGCCCACGCCGGAGCCGGCCACCAGCCCGATGCGCTGGCCGCAGCCCAGGGTGAGCAGCCCGTTGATGGCCTTGACGCCGACGTCCAGGATGCGGTCCACCGGGCCGCGCTCGACCGGGTTGAGCGGCAGGCCCAGCAGCGGGATCCGCGCGTCGCAGCGCGGCGGCGGCCGCCCGTCCAGCGGCTCGCCGCGGGCATCGAGGATGCGCCCGAGCAGCGCATCGCCGACGGGCGCGCTGGCACTGCCGTCCAGCAGCCGCACCGACGCTCCCGGTCCGATGCCCTGCGCATCCGTGAAGGGCATCAGCACCAGCGTGTCGCCGTCGAAGCCGACCACCTCGGCCTCGAAACGGCCGCCGGCCGGGTCGCGCACCTCGCAGCAGGCCCCCAGCGGCGCGCTGATCCCGCGTGCCTCGACCCGCATGCCCAGCACCCGCACCAGGGTGCCGCGGCGCGCGGGTGCCGGCACCGCCAGGCGCTCGCGCAGCTGCGCGGCATGCTCGGCGAACGCGATCATGCCGCCGCCTCCGGCCCGCGGCCCGGCTCGCGCGGCAGCGCGTCGGCCACGTCGTCGGCGCGCGTTCGCCGGGCCCCGGCCGGATCGCGCAGCAGCGGCGACTGCGCCACGGCGCGGGCCGGCTGCGCGAGCAGGCGCTGCGCGAGTGCTTCCAGCCGGTGTTCCAGCAGGTCCTCGACCGCGGCATCGCCGGCCTGCACCCGCACGTCGCCCCGGCGCAGGCCGGGGTCGGGCTCGCAGCGCACCGCCTCGGGCAGCTGGCCCGCCTGCACCAGCGCCGCCGCGAGCTCGGGGTGCAGCCGCACCACCACCGTCCCCGGCGCGGGCTGCAGCGCGGCCACCGCCTGGCGCACCAGCGCCGCGGCGGACGCGGGCGCCTGCTGCAGCTCGGCGCGCAGCAGGTGGCCGGCCAGCTCCAGCGCCAGGCGCCGCAGCGGCTCGTACAGCCGCTCCGGGTCGCCCACCAGCGACTGCAGGTCGGCGGCTGCCGCCTGCAGCGCGCCGCGGGCCTCGTCCAGCGCCGCCTGCCGCGCATCCAGCGCCTGGCGCGCACCGTCGGCCAGGCCGCGCGCGTAGGCCGCGGCCTCGGCGGCCTCGGCGGCGGCCTGCGCGACCTGCGGGGCCTGCGCCACGGGCGCCGCCGGCTCGGGCAGCGTGCCGGCCGTGTCGGCCTGTGCGTCCGCGCCGGGGGCCTCGGTTGCACCGCCCGGCAGCGCCGCCGGCACGGCGGGAAGGGCCGGTTGCGGCGTGGGCGCCCAGCGCAGGAACCTGGGCGCGCCATCGGTGGCCGGGCCCTGCCGCAGGAACGCGGCCGGCGCGGCCGCGCCGGCGGCCAGCCAGCGCGGGTCAGACAAAGTCGTCCCCGCGGCCGGCCAGCATCATCTCGCCGGCATCGGACAGCTTGCGGGCGATGCGGATCACCTGCTTTTGCGCCTCCTCGACGTCGGCCATGCGCAGCGGCCCGCGGGCCTCCATGTCGTCGACGAACATCAGCCGCGCGCGGGCCGACATGTTGTCCAGGAACTTGTCCTTGACGAAGTCAGGCGCACCCTTGAGCGCCACCATCAGCATCTCGGACTCGACCGCGCGCATCAGGGTCTGGATGCTGCGGCTGTCCACCCCGGCCAGGTTGTCGAAGGTGAACATGTTGTCCTGGATCTTCTGCATCAGGTCGGCATCGATGCCGGCCAGGCCCCGCATGATCGAGCTCTCGAGGTCCACCTTCACGAAGTTCATGATCTTCGCGGCGGCCTTGATGCCGCCGAAGCTGGAGGACTTGGCCGAGGAGTTGCTGGAGAACTGCTTCTTCATGATCGCCTCCAGCTCCTCCATCGCCGAGGGCTGCACCGTCTCCAGGCTGGCCACGCGCTGCAGGATCTCGGAGCGCGACTCGGGCGGCAGGTAGCTGAGCACGTCGGCAGCCACGTCGTACTCGAGCACCGACAGGATGATCGCCACCACCTGCGGGTGCTCGCCGGCGATCATGTCGGCGATCGAGCGCGCGTCCATCCACTTGAGGATCTCCAGGCCCTTGCTGCCCTGCCCCGGCATGATCCGGCTGAGCACGGAGGCCGCCTTGTCGTCGCCCAGCGCGCGCTTGAGCACCTTCTCGACGTAGTCGCCGGTGCCCAGGCCCAGGCTGGTCTGGCGCTTGAGCGTGGCGACGAAATCGTCCAGCACCACGTTGACCGCCTCCTGCGACAGGTCCGCCACGGACACCATCGCCGCGCCCAGCGCCTGCACTTCCTTGGGATTGAGGTAGCGGATGATCTCCGCGGCCTGCTGCTCGCCCAGCAGCAGCATCAGCACGGCGGCGCGCTGGGTCCCGCTGAGCGCCTCGAGTTCGGCGCGCAGCGCCTCGGGCAGGGGCAGGTCCGGGGCCGGCGCCGCGTCGGTGGCGGGCTTGTCGGCGTCCTTGGGCTTGTCGGTGGCCATCGTGGGTGCTTCCTGCGGGCGCTCAGGACGCCCGGATCATGCCCTTGAGCACGTTGGCCACGCGACCGGAATCCTCGGCCACCAGCATGCGGATCAGGGCGACCTTGTCGTCGTAGGTGTTGGCGGTGTCGAGCATGTCGATGGAGATGCTCGATCGCTTGGGCTTGAGCTTGGCCTTGATCTCCTCGAGGCTCTCGCCCTCGCCGATCTGGATCATGCGCATGTCCTCCTCGCTCAGCTCGCCGTCGGCCAGGGCCTGCGGGCCCTCGTCCTGGGCGACGCCGGCCGCGGGCTGCAGCGCGCGCATCACCGGCCGCACCGCGACCAGCAGGAAGGCCAGGAACATCAGCGCGGCCAGGCCCCACTTGAAGCCCTGGTGCACCTCGGGCTGCAGGTACCAGGGCACGGCCGGCGGCAGGGCGGCGTCCTCGAAGCGGGCCGGCACCACGGTGACCAGGTCGCCGCGCTTGTCGTCGTAGCCGACCACCCCGCGCACCAGCTGCGCCATGCGCTCGACCTCCTGCGGGCTCCAGCCGGCCGGGGCGGCCCCGGCCGGGGCACTGGCCGCACCGGCCGGGGCGGGGACGCCGGCGCGCTCGTTCACGAGCACGGCGACGCTGACGCGCTGCACCGCGCCCTGCGCGTTGCGCACGTGGCGCACGGTGCGGTCGACCTCGTAGTTGCGCGTGCTGCGGCTGCTGCTGGTGGTAGTCGGGCCGCTGTCGCCCTGGCCCTTGTCGGCCTGCGTGCCCGAGGCCGGGGTGGCCGGCGGGGGCACCGTGTTCGACAGCGCCCCCGGCACGCCCTCGGCGGGCTTGCGCTGGGTGCGGTCCTCGGCGGCGGTCTCCGAGCGCGGCACCGGCCCCTCCTTGCCCGCGTCGTAGTCCTCGGTGGTGCTCTCCACCTGCGTGAAGTCCAGCGCCAGGTGCACCTGCGAGCGCACGTTGGCCTCGCCCACGATGGGCGAGAGGATCTGCACGATGCGGTCGCGGTACAGCTCCTCCAGCTGCTGCTTGTGCGCGGTCTGCGCGGCCGTCAGGCCCAGCTTGAGCTCGCCGGCCGACTCGGTCAGCAGCTTGCCCAGGTTGTCCACCACGGTGACGCTGTCGGGCGTGAGGTAGGGCACGCTGGAGGACACCAGGTGGACGATGGCCTGCACCTGCGAGGCCGCGACCGCCCGCCCCGGGTGCGGCGTCACCACCACCGAGGCCTTGGGCGGCACGCGCTCGCGCACGAACACGCTCTGGCGCGGCGTCGCCAGGTGCACGCGGGCCGCCTGCACGGTGCCGATCTGCATGATGCTGCGGGCCAGCTCCTGCTCCATCGCGGCGTTCACGCGCACCTGCTCCATGAACTGGCTGGTGGTCATCGACGACTGGTCCTTCAGCGCCTCCAGGCCGACCGCGCCGGTCTTGGGCAGCCCCTGGGCGGCCAGGAAGATGCGGGCCTCGTGGTAGCGGTCGGCGGGCACGGTGAGCTGGCCCGTGGTGGTGTCGATGCGCGGGCGGAAGTCGGCATTGCGCAGCGCGTCGTACGCGGCCTGCTGCTCGGCGTCGCCCAGGCCCGCGAGCACCGGCCGGTGCGGGCTGGACTGCATCCAGCCATACACCAGGGCCAGCACCAGCAGCGCCGCCACCGCCACCAGGGCGGGCAGCGCGCGGCGCACGCCGGGCTGCTGCACCAGACGGTCGTAGACCAGGCGCAGGTTGCCGCCCGCGCCCACGGGCGCGCCGGGCGCGCCGGGCGCGACCAGCGCGCCACCGGCCGTGGCGGCCTGGGGCTGGCCGGTGGCGACGGGCAAACCGGGGACGGTGGCCGGCACCAGCGGCTGCGCCTCGCCGCGCGGCGCGTCGGCGGTGGCGGTGGCGGGAGATGCGAGGGCGGCAGTGGCCATGGCGGGGGATTCCCTTGCGCGTGCGTGCCGGTGCTCAGACCGGCATGTTCAGGACGTCTTCGTAGGCCTTCAGGAGCTTGTTGCGCACCTGCACCGTGGCCTCGAAGGCCAGCGAGGACTTCTGCATGCCCAGCACCACCTCGGTCAGCGGCACCGGCTCGCCGCGCTCGTAGGCGGCCTGCAGTTCGCGCGTCTGCACCTGCGCTTCCTGCACCTGGCCCACGGCGCCCTGCACGAGCGCGCCGAACCCGGTGGCCTGTGGTGCGCCCGCGCCGGCCGTGCCGGCGCCGGCCTCGGCCTGCAGGCTGCGCAGCGTGCGCAGCATGGCCTGGATGTTGGCCGGGGAGGTGGCACGCTCGATCATGCGGCGCTCCCGGCGATCTCGGCGGCCCCGGCGCGCGAGCGCAGCTGGGCCAGCTTGTAGCGCAACGTGCGCGGGCTGATGCCCAGCCGCTGCGCGGCCTCGGTCTTGCTGCGGGTGGCCGCCAGGGCCGCGAGGATCAGCCGGTGCTCGCTGTCGCGCACCGCGCCCTGCAGGCTGTCCGGCAGGCTCGCGGGCGCGGCGGGTGGCGCCTCCTCCGGTGCGGCGCCGGCAGGCCAGCCGGCCGGCAGGCGGGCGTCCGCCGGGACGGGGGCGGGCATGGCGAAGGCGGTGGCCGGCGGCGGCGTGGCGCCCGCGGGCTCGGCCACCACGTGCAGCGGCAGCGCAGGCGCGCCCGGCTGCGGCGCAACGGCCGGCGCCTGCACCGGCACGGGCCACGGCAGCTCCAGCGGCACGTCGAGCAGGTCGTCGAACATCAGCGCGGACGCCCCGATGCAGGGTCCGGAGGCGAGCACCACCGCGCGCCGCACGACGTTCTCGAGCTCACGCACGTTACCCGGCCAGGGATGGGCCTGCAGCAGCGCCTGCGCCGCGGCGTCGAGCTCCCAGCGGCCCCAGGGGCAGGGCTGCGCGTCGAGCACCTGCCGCGCGATGGGCACGATGTCGCCGCGCCGCTCGCGCAGCGGCGGCAGCTGCAGCCGGAACGTGGCGATGCGGTGGTACAGGTCCTCGCGGAAGGCCCGCTGGGCGATCGCCGCGCGCAGGTCGCGGTTGGTGGCGGCCACCAGCCGCACGTCCACCGGCACGGCCTGCTCGCTGCCCAGCCGCGTGACCTGGCGCTCCTGCAGCACGCGCAGCAGCTTGCTCTGCAGCGCCAGCGGCATCTCGCCGATCTCGTCGAGGAACAGCGTGCCGCCGCAGGCCTGCTCGAACAGGCCGCGGTGGGCCCGCCAGGCGCTGGTGAACGCGCCCTTCTCGTGGCCGAACAGCTGGCTCTCGATCAGCTGCTCGGGCAGCGCCGCGCAGTTGATCGCGACGAAGGGCCCGCCGCGCCGGCCCGAGGCGTCGTGCAGCACGCGCGCCAGCACCTCCTTGCCGGCGCCCGTGGGCCCCACCAGCAGCGTGGTGACGTCGGCGGCGGCGACGCGGCGCGCCAGCTCGAGCAGGTGGCGGCTGGCCGGGTCGACGAACACGGCACGGCGCACCGGCGGGTGGGCGTGGCGGGCGATGTCGGCAGCGGTCTGGGGCATGGGGACTCTCCGGTCGGGACGCACCCTGCAGTGCAACCCGCGTGCCATCGCATGGCCTCGCACGATCATCCGATCCGGCGGCCCCCACGCCTCGCACGCACGGGTGGGGTGGCGACGCCTGCCCGGCACTGCGCCGGAGTTCCGACAGCGCGGCCGTCGGCGCGCCATCAGGCGCGGGCCCCGCTCAGGAGCCCAGCAGCTTGAGCACCGCCTGCTGGCTGGTATTGGCCTGCGCCAGCACCGCGGTGGCGGCCTGCTGGATGATCTGCGTGCGCGCCAGTTCGCTGGCGGCCTTGGCGTAGTCGGCATCCTGGATGCGGCTGCGCGACTCGTTGATGTTCTGCGAGGTGTTCGTCAGGTTGTCGGCCGCGTAGGTCAGCCGGTTCATCACCGCGCCCATCGCGGCGCGCTGCCGGTTGATCGCGTCGACCGCGAACTCCAGCCGGGCCACCGCGGTGAAGGCCTGGTCGCGGGTGGCGATGCCGGTGTCGTTCAGGCGCGCGTCGCCGCGGAAGATCGCATTGGTGTTGGTCGGGTTGGCGCCCTGCACCGCCACCGATCCCGCGGTGATCGAGGTCAGCGCGCTGCCTGCCGCCAGCGAGGTGGTGTCGGCCAGGGCATCGAAGCCGCTCACGGCGCGGCGCGCCGGATCCCAGATCTCCAGCGAGGTCCCCGCGACGTTGAACTGCACGTTCTCGAAGCCCGGCGTCGCCTGGACGGCATCGCGCATCAGGCCGGCCACGGTGGCGACCTGCGCCGGGGTGGCGGTGGCCGACAGCGCGCCCGCGGCCACCGGCACGGTGAAGGCCTGCGTGCCCACCTTGAACACGATCGAGGTGGCGGTCGACAGGTCCACCGACGCGAAGTCCACCAGGTCCTTGCTGGGCACGGCGGCGGCGCCGGTGTCGAAGGAGAAGTCCTTGAACTCGATCGACACCAGCTGGTTGGCGTTGGCGCCGACCTGGAACATCACCTGCCGCACCGAGCCGTTGCCGGCCGCGGTGCCGACGTCGGAGTTGTTCAGCAGGTTCATGCCGTTCCACTGCGTGTCGGAGGTCGTGCGCGCGATCTCCTGCATCAGCTGCTGGTACTCGAGGTCCAGGTAGCCGCGGTCGGCGGGGGTGTAGGTGTCGTTGCTGGCCTGGATCGCCAGCTCGCGCATGCGGTGCAGCATGTTGGTCATCTCGATCAGCGCACCCTCGGTGGTCTGCAGGATCGAGATGCCGTCGTTGGCGTTGCGCACGGCCTGGTCCATGCCCTTGAGCTGCGCCGTCATCCGCGAGCTGATGGCCAGCCCGGCCGCGTCGTCGGCGGCCGAGTTGATGCGCCTGCCCGTGGACAGCTGCTCCATGGCGGCGGACAGCTCGCGGCCGTTGCGCACCAGCGCGTGCTGCGAGACCAGGGAATTGATGTTGGTGTTGATCACGGGCATGGCGGAATCTCCTCGTCGGGCGCTCCGGCGGCGGCTTGCCGCGGGGCGGCAAGCACGCGCCGCTTCAGGCGGCCTGGTGGTGGTGTCTGCAAGTCACGTGCCACGCGCGGCACGGTGGGCGGCCGCGCGAGCGGCCAGGTCGTCGCGCACCCGCGCGACCACCGGTTCCCAGGCGCCCAGCGCGGGCTGCCGGTACAGGCGCATCGACGGGTACCAGGGCGTGTCCTGGCTGTCCAGCAGCCAGCGCCAGCAGGTGTCCATGCGGTTGAGCATCCACACGGGCTTGCCCAGCGCGCCGGCCACGTGGGCGGTGGAGGTGTCCACCGCGATCACCAGGTCCAGCGTCTCGATCAGCGCGGCGGTGTCGGCGAAGTCGCCGAACAGCGCGGTGTGGTCCTCGATCGCGGGCCCGTCCCAGCCGTCGGCCTGCAGCTGGCGCAGCTGGGCCTCGCTGTCCTCGCCCTTCTGCAGGCTGATGAAGCGCACGCCCTCGAGCGCCAGCGGGGCCAGCTTCTCCAGCGGGATGTTGCGGCGGCTGTTCACGGGCCACAGCTCGGGCTGGTCGGCGCGGAAGCCGCCCGACCAGACCAGGCCGACCTTCAGCCGCCCGTCGTCGCCCAGCCGCTCGCGCCAGCGCGCGACGTCGGCCGGCTCGGCGCGCAGGTAGGGGCTGGGACCGGGCACCGTGTCGACCGTGGTGCCGAAGGCCAGCGGCAGGCTGAGCATGGGGCACTGCAGGTCGTGCGCCGGGAGCAGGTCGCCGTGGCCCACCACCTGCAGGCGCTCGTCCTCGCCCAGGCTGCGCAGCAGCCGCTGGATCGCCTTGGGCACCACCACCAGCACGCGTGCGCCGGCGTCGCGCGCCAGCAGCGCGTAGCGGCAGAACTGCAGGCTGTCGCCCAGTCCCTGCTCGTGCACGATGGCCAGCGTGCGGCCGGCCAGGGGCTCGGCGCCGCGCCACTGCGGCGCGCCGCTGCCCGTGCCCACCATGCCCGCGCGCACGAAGCGGGTCTCGTACTCCGCCCAGGCGCGGTCCCAGCGGCCGGCCAGCAGCCACACCATCGAGCGGTTGAACCGCGCGTCCAGCATGCCGGGCCGCCGCCGCAGCGCCTCGTCGAAGGCCGCGTCCGCCAGATCGGTGCGGCCCAGCATCGCCCAGGCATTGGCGATGTTGTTGTACGGGTCGGCGTAGTCCTGCCGGAGCGTGCCGGCCAGGCGGAAGCAGCCCAGGGCCTCGTCGACGCGGCCCAGGTCCTTGAGCGCCACGCCTCGGTTGTTCCAGGCCACTGGCGTGCCCGGGTCGATGGCCAGCGCGCGCTCGGACCAGGCGTAGCTGCCGGCCAGGTCACCGCGCCGCAGCCGGATCAGGCCGCGGTTGCTCATGGCCATGGTGTCGCTGGGCTCCAGTGCCAGCGCGCGCCGGAAGAAGTCGTCGGCCACGTCCAGCTGGCCCAGCGACATCGCGGCCAGGCCGGCAGCCTCCCAGGCGCCCAGCAGCTGCGGGTCGCCCTCCAGCGCCTGCACGCAGTGGGCCAGCGCCTCGCCGTGGCGGCCGCGTTCCTGGTAGAGGGTGGCGATGACCACGTGGGCGCCCGGGTGGCCGGGCTGCCGGCGCAGCAGCTCGAAGCCGGCCTGCGCCGCGCGGTCGTGCCGCCCCGCCGACATCGCCACGCGCGCCAGGTTCAGCAGCGTCTCCTCGTGCCCCGGCTCCACGCGCAGCGAGCGCTCCAGCAGGTCGCAGGCGGCAGCGTGCCGGCCCTGCTGCGACAGCGCGGCGCCCAGCAGCCGCAGGGCGGCCGCATCGCGCGGCCGGCGCCGCAGCACCTTCTCGTAGCGGCGCCGCGCCTCGTCCAGCCGGCCAGCCGAGTGCAGCTGCCAGGCCTGGGCCAGCGCCGCGTCGTGGGTGGTGGTGGGGGTGTCCATGCCCCCGACCAGCAAGAAAAAGGCCCGGCAGCTTCTTGCCGCCGGGCCGGCAGCCCCTTGCCGGGGCCGCGCCGCGTGCCGTGGGACGCGCCGCTTACTTCAGCAGCGACAGCACCATCTGAGGCTGCTGGTTGGCCTGCGCCAGGATGGCCGTGGCCGCCTGCTGGATGATCTGCGTGCGGGCCAGCTCGCTGGTGGCCATGGCGTAGTCGGTGTCCTGCACCCGGCTGCGCGAGGCCTGCGCGTTGGTCGAGATGTTGGTCAGGTTGTTGATCGTGTAGTTCAGCCGGTTCATGTACGCGCCGAGCTCGCCACGCTTCTGGTTGACCGCACTGATCGCTGTGTCGAGGCTGGTGACGTTGTTCAGCGCCTCGCTCATGGACAGGATGTTGGACATGCCGCTGTTGCCGAACACGCCCAGCGTCTGCGAGACCGAGACGGACACGCTGAAGGACGCGCCGGTCGTCGGGCCGGTGAGGGTCAGCACGCCGGTGCTGGCCACCGCCGCCGCCGACGCCACGCCGGTGATGCTCGCCGCGGCGATGTCGCTGGCCAGGTTGGTGAGCATGGCGCTCGCGTCGCTGCCCGACAGGGTGAAGTTCCTCGTGGCGCCGTCCACCGTCAGCGTCACCACGTCGTTCTGGGCCAGCGAGCTGAGCGCGACCGCGTTGGTGGCGGCGGTCGTGGACGAGCCGGCGGCGAAGCTGACCGTGCCCGCCGTGCTGGTGCCCATGGTGCTGAGCGTGCCCACGTCCACCGAGATGCGCTCCTTGGTGTCGTTGCCGGCGCCCACGTGGAAGGTCTGGGTGGCGTTGGTGCCGTCCAGCAGCTTCATGCCGTTCCAGGTCGTCACCGAGGTGATGCGGCCGATCTCGGTCTTGAGCTGCTGGTACTCCAGGTTCAGGTACTTGCGGTCGTCGTTGCCGTTGGTGCTGGTGGCCGACTGGATCGCCAGCTCGCGCATGCGCTGCAGCATGTTGGTGACCTCGACCATCGAGCCCTCGGCCGTCTGCAGCATCGAGATGCCGTCGTTGGCGTTGCGCACGGCCTGCGACAGGCCGCGGATCTGCGAGGTCATGCGGTTGGCGATGGCCAGGCCGGCCGAATCGTCGGCGGCCGAGTTGATGCGCTTGCCGGTGGACAGCTGTTCCATCGCGCTGCCCAGCGCGCGGTTGTTGACCGTCAGGGCCTGCTGGGCGACCAGGGCCTTGACGTTGGTGTTGATGACGGACATGCAGGGACTCCTTGGGGGACGGTCAGGACACGGCGTCCTGTGCTAGATGACTCGGTGCGAACGGGGAAGAACTTGAGCGCTCAGGTGCGCTTGTCGGTCAGCAGGCCGCGCAGCTGCTCGATGCTGTGCGCCATGCGCAGCGCGGCCTCGTCGGGGATCTGCCGCACGACCTCGCCCGTGACGCTGTGGCGCACGGTGATGACCTGCCTGTCGGCGACCTTGTCGACGCTGAAGGCCAGGTTGCGGCCCCAGGTCTGCACCTGGTCGTTCATGCGCTGGACCACGTCCTCGAGGTCGCGGCGCAGCTGGTCCGGGTCGAACCGGACCTCGGCCTTGTGGATCGGCTGCAGCGCGGCGCTGCCTGCGGCCGCAGCGGGATGGGCGGCCGCCGGGGCGGCCGTGGCGGCGAGGTCGGCCTTCGCGGACTGCGCGGCGGCCTGGGCGACGGGCATCGCCGCGCTGCGCAGCGCCGGCATGTCGATGCTCATGGTTCGGCTCCTTTCCTGTCGTCCGCCCGACGGGGCGGCAACGTGCGACAGGGAGTCGGCGCCAGCGGCCGGGACTTGAGCGCCCCGGTCCTCAGTCGTTCGACGGGCTCATCGCCTTGAAGCTGCTGGTCAGGTTGCTGCGGGTGGCGTTGGAGCGGGTGACCAGGTCCTGCATCGCGCTGAACTGCCGGCTGTAGCGCTCCATCACCTGGGCCATGCGGTCCTGCAGCCGGGCCAGGTCGGCCTGGTAGCGCTTGAGCTGCTGCGAGGCGCTGTCCGACTGCGCGGCGATGGTGCCGTTCGGGCGCAGCAGCCCCTCGATGCGCTTGACCATGTCGCCGGCCACGCCGCCGGGGGCGGGGGAGTACACGCTCTGGTCGTTGACCCCGGCGCTGAAGACCTTGACCACGTCCTCGAAGTTGTTGGCCAGCACCTTGTCCAGCCGCGCGGCGTCGAGCGTCATGCGGCCGTAGCGGTCGAAGCTCAGGCCGACGTCGCGCACCGCCTTGAGCGTGCTGCCCGGGCTGCTGGCCGTGGCCGTGAGCAGGCCGCGCACCTGGCTGCGCACCGACGCCAGCAGGTTGTCGCCGGCCAGCGCCGAGGTCACCTTGTCGCTGCTGTCGCTGGGTGCGGTGCGGCTGCCCAGGGCCTGGGCGGCCTCGTCGAACTGGTTGTAGGCGGTCACCAGCGCGCGCACCGCCTTGCCGATCGCCGCGGTGTCGCGCGCCAGCTGCAGGCGGGCCGTGCCGGTGGTGGCATCCGTCAGCTGCAGTGTCACGCCCTGCACCGCGTCGGCCACCGTGTTCGACGCCCGCGTCATCGCGATGCCGTTGACCGTGAGCGATGCGTCGCGGGCGGACTGCAGGTTGCCGAAGGGCACGGCGACGCCGGCCGCGTCGCGCACGTCCAGCGACACCGCGTGCGCGGCGCCGGTGGTGCCGGTCACCACGACGTGCACGCCGCCGCCGCTGTCGACCACCTGTGCCGTCAGGCCCAGGCCGGCCCGGCCGATCGCGTCGGCCAGGTCCTGCGGCGTGGCGCCGGACACCGTCACCGGGCTGCGCAGGGTCCCGCCGATGGTGGGGGTGAGCGTCCAGGACACCGTCCCGCCGGCCGGGATGGCGGGGCTGGCCAGCACCGTGGCCTGGGCGACCCGCTCGACCTGCACCGACAGCACGCCCGGCTGCGCGCCGGCCGTGGCGTTCACCGTGACGGCCTGCGGCTGGGGATTGGTCACCTGCACCACGCCGAAGTCGCGCGCATCGTTGAGCGCCTGGAAGGCCGTGCGCAGCTCGGACAGCGCGTACCGCAGCGTGCCGTAGCCCGAGATGCGGGCCTGCACCCCGGCCACCTTGGCATTGATCGCCTGCTCCTGCGGCGCGCGCTCGGCGTCCACCAGCTTCTGGGCCAGGGCGTTGGTGTCCATGCCCGCGCCCACGCCCATCAGCGTGAGGAAATCGGTGCCGGTGCTGCTGGTCGCGGAGGTGGTGGCCATGGCGGGGCGAGGGGGCGGTCGGTCGGGAGTCGGCGCGGGCGGCGCAAGCTTGAGCGGTGCCGCGTCAGCGCAGGTGGTCGAACAGGCTGAGCGCCGCCACCTTGGCGAAGCTGGCCATCGCCGCCTGCAGCGCGGTGACCTGCTGGTTCATCCGCGTGATGGCGCTGGTGTAGTCCAGGTCCTGCACGTCGGACAGGCTGGACTTCAGCCGCAGGCTGGTCTGCTCCAGCACGTCCTGCTGCGTACGCACCTGCTGCTGGTCGGCGCCGGCGGCGGCCAGGGCGAGGTCCAGGTGGTCCTGCATCTGGCCCAGCTCCGCGAGGCCGCGCTGCAGCCCGGCGCGGTCGTTGCCATCGGCGGCGGCCACCAGGTCGCGCAGCGCGTCGAAGAAGCCCACGCCCTGCACGCCGCCCTGCCCGTCGTCGCGGCGCACGCGCGCGAACACGTCGGTGCCGGCGCGGGTGTAGGCCACGGTCTGCTCCAGCCCCGCGGGGATGCGCACCTGGGTCTGGTCGCCGGCGTAGCGCACCGTGCCGTCCTCCGCCTCGACGAATGCGGCCGAGCGCACCCGGGTCCCGGCGAACAGGGCATTGCCCGCGTCGTCCTGGCTGTTGGCCAGGGCCAGCAGCTGGGCGCGCAGCGTGCGCATCTCCACGGCCATCGCCTGCCGGTCGGTCGGTCCGTTGGTGTCGTTGACCGCCTGCGTGGCCAGCTCGCGCAGCCGCAGCATCACGTCGGCGGCCGAGCGCATGGCCGTCTCCTCGGCCTGGTAGCGCGCCTGCGCGGTCTTGAGCGTGGCGGCCTGGCTGTCCTGGCGGCCGATCTCGCCCTGCAGCCGCTGGATCAGCGAGGCCTTGTCGGGCGCGTCGCTGGGCGCGAGCACCTGCTTGGAGGCGGTCAGCTGGGCCTGCGACTGCGCCAGCCGGGCCTGCAGGCCGGACATGCGCTCGGCAGCGCGGTCGAACAGGGCCGTGGTGGAGACCTTCATCAGCGCACCTGCAGGATGGCGTTGAACAGGTCGCCGGCGACCGACATGACCTTGGCATTGGCCTGGTAGGCCTGCTGGTAGCGCACGAGCGCGGCGGCTTCCTCGTCCAGGCTGACGCCCGAGACGGCGTCGCGGCTCTGCAGCGCCTGGTCGTGGACCACCTTGAGCGCGTCGCGCGAGATCGTGGCCTGCTTGGCCGCATCGCCCACGCGGTTGACCCGGTCGAGGTAGCCCTCGGTCAGCGTCAGCTGGCCGGGCAGCACGCGCGCCGTCTCCAGCCCTGCCAGCGCCAGCATGGCCTCGTTGTTGCCGATGCCGTCGGCGTTGCCGTCGATGGTCCAGCGGTCGCCGGCCTGCGGCGCGCCGTCGAAGGCCACCCGCAGCCCGCGGAACGTGACCGCCGCGCCCGCCAGGGCCGGGTCCCAGGCCCGCTCGGCCAGCACGCTGCCGCTGGCGCGGTCGACCACCCGGTAGCTGGTGGTGCTGGTGAACTGCAGCTGCAGCACCCGGCTGCGCCAGGCCTGCTGCGCGTCGCCGGCGCCGCCGGCCCACTGCGCGGCCAGCTGCGCGGTGGTGCCGGCACCGCTGGTGTTGGTGGCGAAGACGACCAGGTCGTCGCGGGCGGCGCCGTTCACCCACGCGGCGGTGTCGAAGCCCAGCGCGGCCAGGTCCGAGGGCTGCGCCCCGGCGCCCAGGCCCAGGCGGATGTCGTCGCTGGTGTTGCCATCGGGACGCGCCAGCTGCAGGCGCCCGGCGGCATCGACGGAGGCCGTGACGCCGGTCTGCGCCGATGCGCCGTTCAACCACGCCGCCAGGTCCGTGGCGGCCAGCGGTCCGGCCTGGGCCAGGGCCGGCAGCGCCACCCCGTCCAGCACGAAGCTGCCGGCGGCGATGGGGCCCGTCGCGGCCGGCGGGCGCTCGGCGACCAGCAGCGCGGGCGCTGTCAGCGGCGCGGTGGGCCGGCCGGTGGCGGCATCGAACTGCTGCACCTGGCGCACGCCGGCCCGCGCGCCCAGGAACAGGTCCATGCCCATGTAGGGCTGGCCCAGCGACGCGTCGCTGTAGGTGGCGCCCGCTTCCATGCCGTTGGCCTCGCGCACCAGCTGCTGGCGCTGCGCGGCCGTCAGCGGGCTGCCCAGCAGGTGGCGGCCGTCGCGCGTGAGCACCTGCAGCTGCTGGCCCGGCGCCGGGTTGCGCAGCACCACCCGCGCGTCGGTGGTGCCGGTGGCCAGCACGCCGAGCGAGGCATAGGGCTGCGCGGTGCCGATCTGCACCGACGCCTGCGCCAGCTGGGGCGCCAGGCCGTCGGCCAGCGCGCCGCGCAGGCCGGTGGCCGGCTGCGTGCCCGCATGCCGGACCGTGGCCCGGGCGCCGCCGGGATTGAGGGCATCGCCCAGCACGCGGAACTGGCCGGCGGCGGCGATCTGGCTGGCGTCCGCCAGGGCCACCTGCATCCCCGCCGCGCCAGGGGTGGCGGGGTCGAGCCGGAACAGGTCCCCACCCAGGCGGCCCTGCGCGTCGATGCCGCCGCGGTGGGCCGCGTTCGCCTGTGCCACCACCGTCTGCGCCAGGCTGTCCAGGTCGTCGCGCGAGGGCTGCAACACCTGCTCGCGGAAGGCCAGCAGGCCGCCCAGGTTGCCGCCGGCGAGGTTGGGCAGGCCCTGCGGCGTGCCGTAGGGATCGATGACGAAGCGCAGCCGCGCGGCGCTGTCGTCGCTGGCGACCGACAGGCCGATGCTGCGGGCGTTGGTGCCGTCGACCAGCACGCCCTGGTCGATCACGTCGCCCACGCTCACGCGCACCGTGCCGTTGTCGGCGAAGCTGGTGCGCACGCTGGCCAGCGAGGACAGCTGGCGCAGCAGCAGGTCGCGCTGGTCCAGCAGCTCGGAGGGCTGGCGGCTGGCGCTGATCTCCTTGCCCAGCTGGCGGTTCAGCTGCGCCAGCTGGCCGGTGATGGCGTTGACCTGCCCGACCCCGGTCTGCACCGCCTGGCGCGTCTCGGTGTCGATCAGGCCGAACTGGCCGGCCAGCTGCCGGAAGCCCGCGGCCAGGCCCTGCGCGTCGCGCAGGAACGCGGTGCGCTGCACGCTGGAGGCCGCGTCGGTGGACAGGTCCCGCGCGGCGCGGAAGAACTGGTTCAGCGGCGCCGTCAGCCCGATGTTGGCGTCGCCCATCAGGTCCACGAGCCGGTTCACGTAGGCCAGCAGCGGCTCCTGGGCCTGCAGGTCGCTGTTGGAGGCGCGCAGGTTGGACTCGGCGAAGGCGTCGTACGAGCGCCGCACGGCGTCGAAGCGCGCGCCCGTGCCCACGTAGGTGGTGCCCACCGAGGTCGGCTGGTTCGCGCCGATGCTGACGTCCTGCCGGGCATAGCCGTCGGTGCCGACGTTGGCGATGTTGTTGGAGACCGTGGCCAGCGCCCGCTGGTAGGCGCCGATGCCCGAGCTGCCGATGCTCAGCAGGTCACTCATCGCCGGCCTTCACCCGCTGCAGCGGCAGGCTGCCCGGGCGCGCGGGCAGCGGCAGGCCGCCGGGCGCCGCCGGCAGCCCGAGCGGCTCGCGGGCCGGCGGCCAGGCGCGTTCGCGCGCCTGCAGCGCCTCGTGGGCCGTGGGCTGGGCGCGCCGGGCCACGTCCCGCTCGAGCATGTCGGCCAGGCCCAGGGCGCCGCGGCTGGCCATGCGCACGGACAGCTCCTTGTCCATCAGGTCCTCGAAGGCCTCGCCGTGCGGGTTGTCGGCCAGGTCGCTGCGCTCGACGGTGGCCCGCATGGACTTGAACATGTGCTGCAGGAAGTGCGCCTCGAACTGCCGCGCGACCTCGCGCACGCTCCCCTGCGCCTGGCGGCCCGCATCGGCCCGCAGCCCCGCCAGGCCGGCGAAGTCGGCGTAGCCCTGCACGCGGGAGGAGGCGATCGGGTCGGCCATGTCACAGCACCACGAGTTCGGCGCGCAGGCTGCCGGCGCTCTTGAGCGCCTCGAGGATGGCGATCAGCGCCGAGGGCGGCGCGCCGACCTGGTTGACCGCGTCGACGATCTGCCGCAGGTCCACGCCGGGCTGCAGCAGGAACATGGGGTTGCGCGGCTCGGCCACGGCGATGGCCGCGTTCTGCACCGCGGCGGTCTGGCCCTGCGCCAGCGCGTTGGGCTGCGAGACCTCGTTGGTCGCGGTGATCGCCACCGAGATCGTGCCGTGCGAGACGGCCGCCGGCGACACCCGCACGTTGCGGCTGATCACCACCGTGCCGGTGCGCGCGTTCACGATCACCCGCGCCGGCGGCTCGCCCGGCTGGATGTCCAGGTTCTCGATCGCGCTGACGAAGGCCACCCGCTGCGACGGGTCCATGGGCGCGCGCACCGCGATCGCGATGCCGTCGACGGCGCGCGCCAGCGGCTGGCCGAAGCGCCGGTTCACCGCCTCGACGATCGCGGTGGCGGTGGTGAAGTCCGGCTCGCGCAGGTTGAACACCACATGCTCGGCCTTGTCGAACGGGCTGTCGACCTCGCGTTCGACCAGCGCGCCGCCGGGGATGCGGGCCGAGGTCGGCACGCCCACGCTGACCGAGGAGCCGGCCTGCCGGCTGTCGACGCCGGTCGCGGTGAGCGCGCCCTGGGCCAGCGCGTAGACCTCGCCGTCGGGGCCGCGCAGCGGCGTCAGCAGCAGGTTGCCGCCACGCAGGTTGCTCGCGCGGCCGATGGCAGAGACGTTGATGTCGATCCGCTGGCCCGGCTTGGCCATGCCCGGCAGGTCGGCGGTCACCATCACCGCGGCAGCGTTGCGGATGTCCATGCGGCCGCTGCCGGCAGCCGCCTCGAAGTCCGACAGCGGGCCGTCGATGCTCACGCCCAGCCGGGTGAGCAGCGCGCGCATGCTCGAGACCGTGAAGGTCACGTCCACGCCGTCGCCGGTGCCCTGCAGGCCCACCACCAGCCCGTAGCCGATCAGCTGGTTGGAACGGGCGCTGGCGACCTGCGCCAGGTCCTTGACGCGGTCGGCCCAGGCCGGCGCGCACAGCGCCAGCGCGCAGGCGGCCAGCAGCAGGCGCAGGGCGCGCACCGGGCGCAGGCAGGGGAGCGGGCGCATGCGGGGCTCCATCAGAACGGCCACCAGCCGAGCAGCGCGCGGGTGCCCCAGCCGGCGCGCGTGGCGCTGGCCAGCTCGCCGCCGCCCTTGTAGGTGAACTGGGCGTCGGCCAGCCGGCGCGACTGCACGGTGTTGTTCGGCGAGATGTCCTCGGGCCGGATGATCCCGCGCACCTGGATCACCTCGCTGCCCTGGTTCAGCGCCATCTGCTTCTCGCCGCGCACGGCGAGGTTGCCGTTGGCCAGCACCTCGACCACGGTCAGCGAGATCGAGCCGGTCAGGCTGTTGCTCTGGTCGGCGGCGCCCGATCCCTTGCTCTCGACGGTCGCGGCATTGAGGTTCACGCCCGCCAGCGCGCGCGTGGCGCCGAGCTGGCCCGTCAGGCCGGAGGGCACCACGTCGTTCTTGGCCGCCCGGCTGACGTTGCCGTTGGCCGCGCGCTGCGCCTGCGTGGACTCGCTCAGCAGCACCGTGACCACGTCGCCGGGCTGGAAGCGCCGCTGGCGGCCGAGCAGCGCGTCGCCGGAGCCGGGGCGCCAGATCGCGCCGGTGGCCACCTGCACCGGCTCGCGCGCCACGGGCACGGCCGGTGCGTAGGCGCCGGTGGACGGCGGCAGGTCGTCGATGCCGCTGGCGCAGCCGGCCAGCAGCGCCGGCAGCGCCGCCATGCAGGCGGCGGTGCAGGCCGCATGGGCCCAGGACGTCGGGCGCATCGCCGGCCTCACAGGTTGTTGTT
This sequence comes from Comamonadaceae bacterium, assembly GCA_027484575.1. Taxonomy (GTDB): domain Bacteria; phylum Pseudomonadota; class Gammaproteobacteria; order Burkholderiales; family Burkholderiaceae_C; genus Ramlibacter. Next base: position 407,686 of record JAIXSQ010000018.1, on the reverse strand, counting down.
GAGGAAGCGCAGCATGCCGTCGACGGCCGAGATCGCCTTGGAGTTGATCTCGTAGGCGCGCTGGGTCTCGATCATGCTGACCATCTCCTCGACCACGTTGACGTTGGAGGCCTCCAGCGAGCCCTGCGACAGCGCGCCCAGGCCGGGGGACGCCGGCGCGGCCACCTGCGGCGCGCCGCTGCCGGGGGTCTCGCGCAGCAGGTTCTGTCCGATGGACTGCAGCCCGGCCGGGTTGGCGAAGCGGGCCAGCTGGATCTGGCCGACCTGCTGGGCGGCCGCGCCGCCGCCGGAGATCTCCACCGAGACGGCACCGTTCTCGCCGATGGTGATGCTGGCGGTGTTGGCCGGCAGCGTGATCTCGGGCAGCAGCCGCGCGCCGTTGGCCGTGACGACCTGGCCGGTGGCCGAGACCTTGAAGCTGCCGTCGCGCGTGTAGGCGATGCTGCCGTCGGCCTGCTGGATCTGGAAGAAGCCGCTGCCCTGGATCGCCACGTCCAGCGCGTTCTTCGTGGTCACGAAGCTGCCCTGGGTGTGGATCTTGTCGGTGGACACCAGGCGCACGCCGGTGCCCAGCATCAGGCCGGTGGGGGACTGGGCGTTGGCACCGACCTGGCCGCCGGGCTGGCGCACCGTCTGGTACAGCATGTCCTCGAACGAGGCGCGGTCGCGCTTGAAGCCGGTGGTGTTGACGTTCGCGAGGTTGTTGGAGATGACCGCCATGCGCGTCTGCTGCGCGTCCAGGCCGGTCTTGGCGATCCACATCGAGGCGTCCATGGCGGGCTCCGTCGTTTCAGGGGTTGGTCTTCATCAGGGTCGAGCCGCTCTCGTCGAGGCTGCGGGCCTCCTTGATGGCGCGGATCTGGGCCTCGAAGCTGCGCGCGTGGTCGAGCATGCGGCTCATGCCGTACACCGCGTTCACGTTGCTGCCCTCCAGGGCCCCGGTCGTCAGCTGCGGCTGCTCGGGCCCGCTGTCGAAATCGCTGCCGGCGGGCTTGCCGGCGGGCGTGAACAGGCCGTCGGCGCGCCGCACCAGCGTCGCGCGGCTGGCGTCGCGCAGCAGGATCTGGTCGACCAGCGTGCCGGCGGCGTTGGCCTGCTGCGGGTCGCGGGCGTAGACGGTGCCGTCGGGCCCGATGGACACCTGCAGCCCGGGCGGCACGGTGATGGGCCCGCCCTGCCCGCGCACGGCGCGGCCGCTGCCGTCCTCGAGCACGCCGCCGCGGCCCACCCGCAGGTCGCCGCGCCGGCTGAACGCCAGCTCGCCGTCGGCCGACTGCACGCCCATCACGGTGTTGCCCTGCAGCGCCACGTCCAGCGGCTGGCCGGTGACCACCAGCGGCCCGGGCGCCAGGTCGATCTTGTCGCGCGCGACCAGCTGCGCCTGGTAGCGGGTCTGGAAGCCGGGACCCTCGACCTTGACGGTGCGCATGGCGGTGTCGAACGAGCGCTTGAAGCCGGGCGTGGACACGTTGGCCAGCTCGTTGACGATGGCCTGGCGCTCCAGCGCCATCTGGCTGATGGCCGAGTGCGAGGTGTAGACGATGCGGTCCATGGCGCGCTGTCAGCCGGTCAGTTGCGCAGGTTGATGATGGCCTGCGTCATCGTGCTGCTGGTCTCGATCGCCTTGGCGTTGGCCTGGAAGTTGCGCTGCGCGGTGATCAGGTCCACCAGTTCCTGCGTCAGGTCCACGTTGGCCCGCTCGGTGGCGCCGGCACGGATCGAGCCGAAGCCGGCCGATCCCGCCTCGCCGATCTTCGCGTTGCCCGACAGCGCCGAGGCCAGGTAGCTGGCGTCGCCGATCTGGCGCAGGCCGGTCGCACTGGAGAAGTTGGCCAGCACCACCTTGCCCAGCGAGGCCTGCGAGCCGTTGGAGTAGGTGGCGCTGACCAGGCCGTCGACGCCGATGGTCAGGCCCATCAGGTCGCCCTCGGGCGCGCCGTCCTGCGACTGCGCCAGCACCGCGAACGCGCTGGAGTACTGGGTCGACGAGGTGAAGTCGATCGACATGGTCAGCGCGCCCTTGCCGCCCTGCAGGAACGCGGTCTCGAACTGCATGGCCGACAGCGGCGACACCGGTTTGCCGGCCAGGTCGAAGCTGAGCTGGCCGCGGTCCAGGAACACCGGCCACCATTCGGTCTTGGTCGACGCGCCGCTGGCGTCCTCGGTCTGCTGGCCGTTCTTGACGTACTGGGGCGTGCCGTTCTGCGCGTACTGCTGCAGCTTGACCCAGCTGCTCGTGGCGCCGAACTTCATGCTGGTGTTGGCCAGCCCCCAGTCGGCGCTGCCCGAGACCTGGATCGCCGCGTTGTCGCCGGTCGTGCCGGTGGTGAACACCAGCGTGCGCGCGGCCGGGTCGAACGCCACCTTCACGCCGGTGACCTGGCGGCCGGTGTCGGCATCGACGATGCCGTTGATGCGGGACTGCAGCTGCTGCGCCAGGCTCTCCATCGTGTAGGCGCCGGTGGGCACGTCGATGCGCGCGGAGATGCCGTCCACCGAGACCTGGAAGTCCTTGTTGCCCGAGTTCACCACCACCGCATTGCTGGTGTTCAGCGTGATCGCATCGCCGCTGAGCACCGCGGCGCTGCTGGTCTTGCCGCGCACGGCCGTCTGGGCGGCGGCCGGCACCTCCAGCGTGTCCAGGCCGGCCGCGAAGCCCAGCAGCGGCTCGGCCTTGCCGCTCGCGCCGGAGATGCTGATGCTGGAGGTGTCGCCGGTGGTGCCCGAGGCGACCTTGAACAGGCCCTTGTCGGGGCTGTAGCTGACCGAGATGCCGTAGCGCGGGTCGTCCTGCAGCACGCCCAGGGTGTTGTTGATCCTCACCTCGAGGTTGCGCGCCAGCGTCTCGGGGTTGCTGTCGGCGGCGGTGAGCGTGTAGGCGATGGCCTGGGGCGCGGCGGCGCCGTCGACCCGGATGTCGAAGCCCAGGGTGTCGCCCGGCTGGAAGCCCTGCAGCACGCCATTGGACAGGTTGGCCGCCGACAGCGCCTGGCCCACCGCGGTCGCCGGGGCCGACACCTGCTGGTTGGTCTGCTGGTTCAGCGTGTACATCTCGGTCTTGCCCGAGCTGGGCACGACCCGCGGGTCGGAGCGCGGCAGCACGTCGCCGTACTTGTCGATGTACAGCGAGGTGCCGTTCTTGTCGGTGGCCTGCTGCAGTGCCGGCTTGACCTGCGTGTCGCCGACGAAGAAGTAGGTCTGCCAGCGCGAGAACGGGCTGGACTGGCTCGCGTTCTGCGACTTGACGTAGTAGACCGTGGCCAGGTAGCCGTTGCCGCCGCTGTCGTACACCGTCAGCGCGGTGCTCTTGTTGTAGGTCGCGGGGTTGCTGCGGTCGAAGGCCTGGTCGACGGTGGGCGAGCTGGCCGGCAGGTTCAGGCCCAGCTTGATCTTGGTGGTCTCCACCGCCTGCCCGCTGGTCTTGGGCGGGATCACCAGCGGCGACAGGTTGGTCAGGTCGGCCTTGCCGGAGGAGTCGACCGAGGCGGCGAGCAGGCGCTGGCCGGCCGAGTTCACCACGTTGTTCTGGTCGTTCAGCGTGAACGCGCCGTTGCGGGTGTAGATGTCCTGCAGGCCGTCGGCCGACTTCAGCGGGAAGAAGCCGTCGCCGGTGATGGCCAGGTCCAGCGAGTTGCCCGAGGTGGAGATGTTGCCCTGCGTGAACTCCTGGCTGACCTGCTTGAGCGAGACGCCCTGGCCGATGTTCGACGAGGACTTCTGCAGCGGCGAGGTCGAGAAGATGTCGCCGAAGTCGGCACGCGAGCGCTTGAAGCCGGCTGTGCCCACGTTGGCGATGTTGTTGGCTGTGACGGCCAGCTGCGCGGTGGCGGAGTTCAGGCCGGTCAGCGAGGTGTAGAAGGACATGCGGGGTCTCCTCGGGGAATGGGGGCGTCTGGCGTTACTGGCTGAAGCGCTCGACGGCGGACAGCGGCACGGTCGCGCCGCCGTCCATCTGCAGCTTCACGTCGTTGGTCGCGGGGTCGGTGAGCACCGAGCGCACGGTGGCCAGCGTGCGCACGTCCACGGCCTGGGTGCTGCCGTTCATGGTGGCGGTGGCCCTGAGGGTGTAGGCGCCGGCGGGGGCGCGGCTGCCGGCGTCGGTCATGCCGTCCCAGCTGAAGTCCAGCGTGCCGGGATCCCGCGCGCCCGACACCAGCGTGCGCACGACCTGGCCGTCGGCGCCTGCCACCTGCAGCGTCAGGCCGCTGGCCGCGCTGGCCAGCGTCAGGCTGGCGTCGATGCCGCCCTGCTCGCCCAGCTGGCCGGCGCCGCCGCTGACGGGCACGCGCTTGCCGATCAGCGCCGCGCCGCCGAGCATGCGCTGGGCGGACATGCTGCCCACGAAGCCGTCCAGCGCGGACTGCATGTTGGTCAGCGCCTCCAGCTGCGAGAACTGCGCCAGCTGGGCGACGAAGGCCTCGTTCTTGACCGGGTCCAGCGGGTTCTGGTTGCGCAGCTGCGCGGTGAACAGCGTCAGGAAGTCCTGCTTGCCCATGCTGTCGGCGCCGCGGCCGGCGCCCTGGGTGGCGGCCTTCTTCTGCTCGTAGGTGGTCACGCCGAGCCGCGCGGCCGCGCTGCCCGCCGCGCCGGTGGTGGTGGGGGTGGTGGTCACCATGGGCTCAGGCCTTGCCGATCTCGAGGGTGCGCGACAGCAGCTGGCGCGCGGTGTTGATCACCTCGACGTTGTTCTGGTACGAGCGGGCCGCGGCCATCATCTCGACCATCTCGGTGACCTCGCTGATGTTGGACTGGTACACGTAGCCGTCCTTGTTGGCCTGCGGGTTGGTGGGCTGGTAGACCAGCCGCGCGGCGGCCTGCTCCTCGACGATGCGGTCGACCTTGACGCCGCCGACCCAGGGCGCGCCGGCGTTGGTCATCTGCTCCTCCACCAGCGCCTTGAACACCGGGCGGCGGGCGCGGAACACCTCGGCCTCGGAGCCGGCCACGGTGCCGGCGTTGGCGAGGTTGGAGGCGGTGGTGTTCAGGCGCGTGAGCTGCGCGTTCAGTGCGGTGCCGGCGACGCCGATGATGTGTTCGATGGGCATGCCGCTCACTCCCCGCGCAGGGCCTTGCGCAGGCCGCCGATGCGGTTCTCCAGGAAGCTCAGGGTGGCCTGGTACTGCGAGGCCGCCTGGCCGTACTGCGCCTGCTCGACGCTGATCTCCACCGTGTTGCCGTCCAGCGAGGGATTCAGCGGCACGCGCCAGCGCAGGCCGTCCTCGCCAGGGGGCTCGGCGCTGCCGACATGGCCCGCATGCGTGGTGGCCAGGTCCTGCGGTCCCTGGGCCTGCGCCAGCAGGGCCTTGAAGTCCAGGTCGCGCGCCTTGTAGTTCGGCGTGTCGGCGTTGGCGATGTTGCGGGCCAGCACCTCGAGCCGGCGGGCCCTGATCGACAGGGCCTGCTCGTGGATGCCGAGCGCACCTTCCAGCAGTCGCATGGTCGTTCCTCAGGTGCGGCACGGCCGCACGGGTTGGTGGGTGGGCCGGCCCTCAAGCGGACCGGCGACGTGCCGATTCCTGCAAGCCGCGTGCCACGCGGTGTTTCAGGTGCGCGGGGTGCCGCCGGCGGCAAGGGCTTGCCGCTGCTGCGGCGGCTCGTTGCCGTCCGCGGCCAGGCCGAGCCGCTCGCGCGCGTTGCGCACCAGGCCCTGCACGATCGAGCGCCGCGTGATCGCGGCATCGGGCTGGTTGCCTTCGTAGAGGACGCGCGCCTGCAGGCCGGCCACCGGCAGCGGCGCGTCGGCCGCGCGCTGCGCGCGCGCCGCCGGCGTGAGCACCGCCAGGTACAGCTCGTCGAGCGGGACGCGGCCGCCGCGCGGCAGCCCCACGTCCTGGAAGTAGCGGTCCACCAGCTCCAGCTGCTGCAGCACGCTCATGCGCCGGATCGCCTGCGGGTTGCCGGCCATGCCCACGCTGGCGGCGCCGCGGTTGGTGCCACCGCAGAACTGGATGATCCCGTGGCAGCTGCCGTTGCTCGCCGCGGGATTGAAGCCGTCGCTCTCGAGCAGCGCCACGTGCGCCAGGTCGTCGGGCCGGAAGCCGTAGTCGCGCGCGAGCTGCTGCACGCGCTCGCGCACCGCCGCCACCTCCTCGGGCGGGATCCAGCCGCGCTGCACGGCGCGGTCCAGCGTGCGTTCGAACACCGACACCGGCTGTCGGCCCGCCAACACCCGGGCCGTGGCCGGTGGGGAGCCCGCCGCGCCCGCCGGCGCGGCCGGCGCGGCGGGGCCCGCGGCGCGCGCGGGCGACAGGTCGGCGGCGGGGGGCAGCATGTCGGCGCGCAGCACCTGGCCGGGCTGGATGCGGTCGGCATCGGCCAGGCCGTTGCCGCGCGCCAGCCGCAGCGCGGCCGAGAAGGCCTGCCGCTCGTCCAACGGCTGGCCCTGGCTGCGGTACCAGCCGCGCGCGAGCGCGACCAGGGTGTCGCCGCGGCGCACGGTGAGGGTGGGCGTCGTCGGCGTGGCTGCGGTGTCCATGGTGGTCGTGTCCTCGGTGGTTGGCCCCGTTCTTGCACCCGGCAGGCTGTCGCCGCCCCGGCGTCGGGAACCCAACACTGCCCATGCACCTGCAATTGCCATGCCTCCGACGGGCCGCGCTGCTGGCGGCGGCCCTGCTGGCCTGCGGGGCCGCGAGCGCCCAGGACCGGCCGGCGGACCCCGAGGCCGAACTCGGCGCCCGCGCCCGCGCCTGGCTGGCCGCGCGCCACCAGGTCGCCGCCGCGGCGGTGGCCGTGCAGCCGCTGGATGCGCGGGTCAAGGCCCGCCCCTGCCCGGCCGGCTGGCAGTTCGACCAGCCCTTCCCCGACCCGGCCATGCTGCGCGCGCGCTGCGCCGACCCGCTGTGGCAGGTGTTCCTGCGCGTGGTCCTGCCCGCGGCCGCTCCGGCGCCTGCGGCCGTCGTCCCCGCCGCGGCGCCGGCAGCCCCGCCCGGGCCGCCGCTGGTGCGGCGCGGCCAGTTCGTGCAGGCCGCCACCGCCCCCGTCGCGGGGCTGGTGGTCAGCGCCCGCCTCGAGGCCCTGGAGGATGCCCGCCTGGGCGAGCCGGTGAAGCTGAAGAACCCCGAGTCGGGCCGCGTCGTCTCCGGCGTGGTCACCGGGCCGAACGCCGTCCAGACCCGCTGAGGCCCGGCCCATGCCCGCGATTCAAGTTTCCCGGCCCGGCACCGATTCCCCCGACGAGCGGGTCGCGGCCAGCCGCGCCGCGACCCGGAGACGCACACCATGAACACCACCATCCAGCCCTGGAACCGCCTGCCGCCCGCGGCGGCCGCCGAGCGTGCCGGCAGCGAGCGCACCGACGGGGCCGCGGCCGCCGGCACCGAGGCCGCCGCCACCGCCGCCGGCCCCGGCGCGGACCAACTGCAGCTGAGCGCCGTGGCCACCGGCCAGGCCCGCCTGGACCCCGGCTTCGACCGGGCCAAGGTCGACGCGATCAAGCAGGCGGTGCGCTCCGGCAACTACCCGCTGGACCCGCACCGCATGGCCGAGAGCTTCCTGGCCCTGGAACACCTGATCCGCGAATGAGCACCCCGGCGCCCGCTGCCGACCCCTGCGCCGCGGCCGCGCCGCTGGTGGCGTCGCTGCGCGCGCTGCTGGAGGACGAGTACGCCACGCTGCAGGCGCGCGACACGGCCCGGCTGGAGCAGCTGCAGCCGGGCAAGCTGGAGCTGTTGCAGCGGCTGCAGGCCTGCGCCGACGCGGTCGCCGCGCTGCCGCAGGCGCCGGCCGCCTGGGAGCCGGTGCGCGCCGCCATCGACGGCTGCCGCGACCAGTTCCTGCGCAACCAGGTGCTGCTCGCGCGCCAGCTCGAGGTCGTGCAGGGCGCCCTGCGTGCGCTGCAGTCGGCCGCGGACCCCGCGCAGTCGGATCTGTACGACACGCTGGGCGCCGCCGCCCGCCGCCGCCGCGCACGCGACTGGCTCAACGCCTGATCCCGCCCGGCCGCTTCTCGTCGCCCGGCGCCATGCCGCGCAGCCAGTAGACCCACGACAGCACCACCGCCACGGCCTCCCAGGCGTGCGGCGGCACCGCCTCGTCCACCGCCACCCGCGCCAGCAGCTGCAGCAGCAGCGGGTCCTGGGCGACATGCACGCCATGCCGGCGGGCCTCCTCGACGATGCGCTGCGCCTCCTGGCCGCTGCCCCGGGCGGTGACCACCGGCGTCGGCCGCTGGCCATAGGCCAGCGCGAGCGCCTCGCCCGGGACGCGGCGGCCCGTGCTCATGCCCGCAGGTCCACCAGGCCGCCCCCCGGCGCCGCCGGCGCGGGCTCCTGCGCCGGCCACCAGGCCGGACGCCCGTGCAGCACCTGCAGCGAGCCCAGCACCAGGCCGGCCTCCGCCAGGCCCAGTGCCAGCAACGCGGCGCCGCCCCGGGCCCGCTGCGCGACCGCCTCGCGCTCGGCCCACAGCGACAGCTCCACCTCGCGCGCACCGATGCGCGTGCGCAGCCACAGCGGGCCCGTCTCGGCCATGTCGCCGTGCACGTCGACGCGCCAGGCCGGCGCGCGGCGGCCCGCCGGCGCCCCGTCGTCCGGCGCGCTCTCGCGCTGCCAGCGCAGCTGCAGCGGGGGCGCATCGGCGAAGGGCAGCACCAGCGAAGGCGCCGGCTCGCCCGCGGCGGTGGCCGCCTGCAGCTGCCGCGCCTCGAGCGCATCCAGGGCATCGGCCAGCAGCGTGCGCGTGGCCGCCGGCGCATCGGGCCAGTCGGCCACCAGGCTGCGCAGCAGGGAGCGCAGGCCCGGCACCACCGGCAGGCCGCGGGCGAGCGCGGCCTCCTGGCCCCAGCCGGCCCAGGCCGCCAGCTGCCGCAGCTGCGGGGCGCCCGCGCGCGCCGCAGCGGGCAGCCCGCGCAGCCAGCCCTCCAGCAGGGCCGCCGCCTGGGGCGGCGGTCCCTGCGCGAGCACGCCGTCGAGCGCGCCGGGCGCGAGCAGCGCCAGCAGCGGCGCGATGCCCCCGGGGTGCGCCAGCAGGCGCTGCACCCGATCGGGCAGCACCGGCAGCGGCGCCGCCGCGGCGGCCTCGGCGGCCAGGGGCCACAACAGCGCACGGCCGGCCGCATCGAGCTGCACGCGCCAGGCGCCGCCGGCCTGCGCCATGCCCGCGAGCGCCGGCGGCAGCGGCACGGCCAGCCCCTGCAGCAGCAGGGCCATTGCGCCGTCGCGCACGGCGACCGCCGGCCGCACCACCTGGCCATCGCGCAGCCCCAGCAGCACGGCCTGCGCCGCCTCCACCAGCGGCAGCCGGCCCTCCAGGTGGATGGCCGGCAGGCGCGGCGCCGGGCCGCCCAGTTCGGGGATGCCGATCACGGCCGCTCAGGGATAGCGCACCCAGCCGCGCTGCGCGGCCGCCGGGACGGCCGGCTCGGGGCCCGCCGCCGCCCGCGGCCCCGTGCCCGGGCCCAGCCGGGCCTGCAGATGCGCGCGCAGCGCATCGGCCTCGGGCAGGTGGACCGGCGCGCCAGCCACGGGGCTGCGCGCGCCCGGGGGGAAGGCCTGCGGGTTGCGCGCCAGCAGCAGCGGGCGCAGGAAGTCCTCGTTGTACGGCGTCAGCGCCGCCGCGCGCCGCAGCACGGCCTGCAGCGTCTCGCCGCGCCGCACGGTGAGCGCCGGCGCCTCGGCCTGCGCCTGCGGCCCGGCCGGCAGCACGCCCAGCAGGGTGGCCAGGGCCTGGCGCACCGCCGGCGTGGGCGCGGACGCCGGCGGGGGTGCCGATGCCGATGCCGATGCCGATGCCGATGCCGATGCCGATTCCGATGCGGGTGCGGATGCGGCGACCGCGGCCGCCGCCGGGGACTGCGCGATGGAAGCCTCTGGCGCCGCCGCCTGTGCCGCGAGCGCGGCCAGCCACAGGGCAGTGGCCCCGGCGGCGTGGCGTGGTGCGTGGCGGCTCACAGCGGCACCGCCACCCAGTCCGTGCCGGCCTGCAAGCCGCCGCCGGCCAGCAGCCGCAGCGGCGTGCCGTCCTCGCGCGGCTCGCCGGCCTGCACCAGCACCAGGCCTTCCAGCAGGCCCGGCGCGAGCCAGCCGCCGTCGAGTGCCGCGCGCGGCACCAGCAGCAGGCGGTCGCCGGCGCGCAGCCCGTGCCGCTGGCTCTCGCGCAGGTGCGGCTGCGCGGGTCCGCCCTGCACCGTGAACCACACCGGCAGGCAGGCGGCCAGAGCGTCCAGCCGCCCCACCACGGCCGCGGGCAGGCCGGCCCCGGCCTCGGGCAGCGCCAGCCGCTCGCGCGTGCCGTCGTCGCCCGCCAGTTCCAGGGCCGGCGCGCCCGGGCCCTCGTCCCAGCGCAGCCGCCAGCCGGCCGCCGGTGCGCCCTGCCCGAGCAGCGCGGCCTCGTAGGCCGACCGCGGCAGCGGCGCCGGCGCCTGCGCCATCCAGTGGCGCGAGGCCTGCGCCGCCTGCAGCAGGCGCTGGCGGGCCGCCGCGGGCCAGGGCCCGTCCAGCAGCAGCGCCTGGCGCCAGCCGCGCGCGCGCGGCTGGCAGCTGGCGGTGGGCAGGCCCTGCGGCGCGGGGTCGGCCTGGACCTGCACCTGCGGCGGCGCGATCCCGTCCAGGGCCAGCGCGCCGCCCAGCAGCTGCACGCGCCGCAGGCGCACCTCGGCGGTGTAGCGCGCGGACTCGTGCAGCCGGCCCCCCGCGTCCACCCAGGCCTGCGACTGCACGCGCACCGCGCCCGAGAGCGCGGCCTCCAGCAGCGCCTGGCGCACGGCGTCCAGCTGCGCCTGCGCGCCCCGGTCCTGCGCGGCCACGGGGGCGGTGGCCAGCAGCAGTGGCCACAACCACGCGAGCAGCCGGCGCGCGCTCATCGCCGCCGCCCGCCCTGCCCCAGGACCAGCAGGCGCAGGTCGTTGACCAGGCTGCGGTCCAGCGACAGCGTGGCCTCGTAGGTGTCGTCGCCCACCGGCGTGATGCTCACCAGCACCGCGCCGTAGACGATGCCGTCGACCCGGGCGCGGAAGCTGTCGCTCTGCACCACCATGTCGGCCACGGTCGTTGTCGCGTCGAGCTGCTGGCCGTACACCTGCTCGGCCAGTGCGCGGTAGGCGTCGAGCTTGGCGGCGCGGATCGCAAGCAGCCGCTGCTGGGCGGGCAACCGGTGGTTCTGCACGCTGATGACGGCATAGCCGGTGGCCACCAGCGCCTCGCGGCGCTCGGAGGCGACCACCGGCACCGGCACCGCGGCGGCCACCGGGGCCGCGGGGGGCGCGGCGGCCGCGCAGCCGGCCTGGGCCGCAGCGACGGCGAGCGCGAGGAACCGCAGGCGCAGGCGCATGACGCAGCCTCAGTGCGCCACGGCCGCCGCGGGCGCGCCACCCAGGCCGGGCAGCGTCGCCCAGGCGCCGCGGATCTCGGCCATCAGGCCGCGCACCTCGTCGATCGCCGCCACGTCGTCGCCGGCGTGGGCCTGCAGCAGCCGGCGGGTCACGTAGCCGTACAGCTCGTCCAGGTTGCGGGCCAGCTCGCCGCCCTGCTCGAAGTCCAGCGCGCCGCGCAGGCCCAGCACGATCTGGCTGGCGCGGCCCAGGGCGCGGCCCTTGGCGGCCAGGTTGCCGTGCTCGATGTGGCCGCGCGCGCCGGCCAGGCTGTCCAGCAGGCCGTCGAACAGCATGAGGATCAGCCGCGTGCGGTCGGCCCCGGTGACCCCGGTGAAGGCTCCTACGGCGTCGTAGCCGTCGGTGGCGTACTTGTGCAGGCGCATGGTGTGTGGTGCGTGATCGGTTCCTGCCCCCCGAATCGGCACCAGCGCCGGCGGCTTGAGTTCAGCCGTCGGCGGCCTGCAGCAGCGCGGCGCTGGCCGGCGGGCCCGGCTCCAGGCCGCACTGCAGGTGCAGCTGGGCCACGGCCGCATCCAGCCGGCCGCGCAGCGCGCCGTCGTCCGCGCCCGGCGCCAGGCGCGCCAGGCCCAGGCCGCAGGCGTAGACCTCGGCCGCGAGCGCGGGCGGCAGCCAGGACTCCACCTGGCTGCGCGGGGTGCGCACCGTGCGCGTGTTGGGCGGGGTGCGCTCCTCGCCGCTGGCGGCGTCGGCGCGGCCCAGCCGCAGCAGGTGGCCCACGTGGTCCGCGAGCACCAGCCGGTAGCGCCGCCGCACGGCCTCCAGCGCGAGTTCGTCGGTGCCCTCCGGCGGCTCGCCGGCCAGCGCCTGCCACAGGGCCTCGCCGGACAGGCCGGCCCAGGGCTGCACCCGGCGCGCGCGCGCCTCCTCGAGCGAGCGGGCCACGTCCTGCGTCTCGCGCTCGAGCGCGTGGACGCGGTCGACGACGTACAGCACCACCACCAGCAGCGCCACGACCGCCACGGCCAGCGCCGCCACCGCCAGCCAGCCCGTCATGCCGGGTCCGCCCCGGGCGGTGCGTCACCGGCCGGCGGCGGGGCGCCCGTGGCGCCGGCCTCCAGCTCGTCGCGCAGGAAGCGCAGCACCGGCAGCGGCTGGGCCAGCTGCAGCACGTCGACGCAGATGCGGTCGGCCAGGGCCTGCATGGCCTCGACGGCCTGCGCGGCGCCGATGGTGGTGCGCTGGTACAGGCTGCCCAGGCGGAACGCCTCGTCGGCATGCTCGCGCGGCAGGTAGGCCAGCACCTCGCCACGGCTGGACTGCAGGGCCTGGAACAGCACCGCCTGCGGCGGCTGCGGCCGTTCCTCGCCGCGGGCCAGCGCCAGCGCGGCGGCGGCCTCCCAGGCCTCGGTCTGCCGCGCACCGGCGATGAAGGTCTTGTCCAGGTGGGCGGTGCACAGCATGCCCATGCGCAGGCGCAGGCTGCGCGCCTGCGCGCCGCCGGGCGGCAGCGCCAGCACGGACTCCCAGGCCGCGACGGCGTCGTGCCGGGCCTGCTCGGCCGCGTTGCGGAACCAGCGCTTCATCCCGCGACCCCCTGCACGGCCGGCGCCGGCCGCAGCGCGGCGCGCAGCCGCTTGACGATGCCCGACAGCAGCTGGCTGACGCGCGATTCGGTCACCCCGATCACCTCGCCGATCTCCTTGAGGTTCAGTTCCTCGATGTAGTACAGCGACACCACGAGCTGGTCGCGCTCGGGCATCTGCGCGATCAGGCCGGCCAGCGCGCGCAGCAACTGCGCCCGCTCGGCCGCGGCCTCCGGCTGCAGCAGCGCGTCGCCGGCCAGCCCCATGACCTCGTCGGCCACCTCCTCCATCGAGACCATCTCGGTGCGGATGGCCGCGCCCTGCTCGCGCTGGTACTCGGCCAGGTCCTTGCCCATGGACTGCGCGACCTCGGCCTCGGTGGGTTGGCGGCCCAGCTCGGCGACCAGCCGGTGCTCGGCGGCCGACTCGCTGCGCTGGAACGTCACGGCCGAGCGCGTCATGTCGGACACGCGGCGCAGCTCGTCGAGCATGGCGCCGCGCACCCGGGTGGTGGCATAGAACTCGAAGGGGATGCCGCGCCGCGGGTCGAACACGCGCGCCGCCTCGATCAGCCCGAGCATGCCCACCTGCACCAGCTCGTCGACGTCCAGCAGGGGCGGGATGCGCCCCTTCAGGTGCAGCGCCACGCGCTTGACCATCGCCATGTTGGCCAGCACCAGGTGCTCCTGGCGCCCGCGGGCGTCCTCGTACAGGTCCACTGCGTCCATCGCCACCTCAGCCGGCCGCCACGGGCGCGAGCGCCCGCTGGAAGAACTGGCGCTGGCCCTGCAGCACGCCGGGGCGCGGCAGGCCCTCGACGGCGCGGGCGAGCGCACGGAAGTCCGCCGCCGCCGGGCTGGCCGGCGCGTGGTCGAGCACGCTGCGGTAGCGCCGCTGCGCCTGCGTGACGGCGGCGTCGGCGCAGACGCTGCCCAGCATGGGCAGCGAGCGCCCGAGGAAGCGCGTGGTCACGCCGTTGAAGAACTCGGACAGCTGGTGGCCGTGGCGGGGATCGCGGGCCATGTTGGCCACCAGCCGGATCGCCTCCAGTCCCTGGTCCTGCGCCATCACCTTGACCAGCCCGTAGGCATCGGCGATCGAGGCGGGCTGGTCCTGCAGCACCACCAGCCGGTGCTGGCAGGCGGCCATGAAGGCCAGCACCGACGGCGAGATCCCCGCCGCGATGTCGACCACCAGCATGTCCACCTCGGGCGCCAGCGCGTCGAAGGCGTCGATGACGGCGGCGACCTCGGCATCGGCCAGCGCGCCCATGTGGCGCAGGCCCGAGGCCCCGGGCACCAGCCGCACCCCGGGCGCGCCGGGGACGTCGACCAGCAGCTGCGCGAGCGTCTTCTCGCCCGCCAGCAGGTGGCTCAGGTTCCACGGTGCCTGCACGCCCAGCGCCACCTGCGCGTTGGCCAGGCCCAGGTCGGCATCCAGCAGCACCACGCGGTGACCGCGCTGGCCCAGCGCCACCGCCAGGTTGGCCGCGACCGTGGTCTTGCCCACGCCGCCCTTGCCGCTGGCCACGCCCACCACCTGCGGCATGCGCGCCGCGCTCATTGCAGCGCCCCTGCGGCGGGCGCGGCGGCCGCGGCACGCGGCGGCGGGCCGGCCGGCCCGGGCTCGCCGGCGGCCAGCGCCTGCGCCAGCGCCCCGAAGGGGTCGTCCAGGAGGCGCGCGGCGTCGAAGGCACGCGCATCGACCTGCGCATCCGGGTGCGCGCTCGTGCAGCCCAGCGGCACGCCGCGGTCGCACAGCAGCTGCAGGACGCCCCAGGGCACCTCGCAGTCGTCCAGCTTGGTCAGCAGGGCGCCGTCCCAGGTGGCCCCCCCGCCCCAGGCGCGCCGCGCCGAGGCGGCCGACAGGTTGGCCGGCAGCACCAGGTGGCACTGCAGGCCGGGCAGGCGCGTGCGCAGCGCCTGGGCCGCCGCCACGGGCTCGCGCTGCGCACCGACGTCCAGCAGCACCAGGGCGCGGTCGCCCAGCTCCTCGCGCAGCAGGTCCAGCGCGGCCTCGTCGTGGGCCCGGTAGCAGGGCACGCCGGCCTGCGTGGCCAGCACCCGCAGCTGGCTCCAGGCGCCGCAGCGCCGGTCGGCGTACGAGACCAGCGCGACGTCGTCGGCCCGGCCGCGCAGGGCGGCCTGGCGCGCGAGCCGCACGGCCATGTGGGTCTTGCCGGCGCCACTAGGGCCGAACAGCGCGTGCAGCCCCTGCAGCGGCAGCGCGATGCGGCCCAGCGCGTCCAGCGCGCCGGCCAGCTGCGCCTGCATGGCCGCGGCGATCGCTTCGGGCCCGCGCGCCTCGCGCGCGCCCTCGACCAGCAGCGCCCGCAGGGCGGCCGGCACGCCGGCGTCGGCCAGCCAGGCCGAGGCGCGGGTCAGCTCGCCGGGCAGCTGCTGGCTGGCCTGCCACTGCTCGACCTGCCCGCGCAGCGTCATCTCCTGGCGCAGCGCGGCGATCTCGCGCCGCACCTGGTCGACCAGCGCGAGCGCGCGGGCATCGGCCGCTTCGGCCGCGGCGGCCGCCACCGCCGGCACCACGGCCGGCACCACTGCCGGGGAGGCGGCCACGGGGGCCGGCACCGTCGCGGTGTCGGCGGCGCGCGCGGCCAGCGCCTGCGCCGCGGACAGGTGGTCGCCGCCGGCGGGCAGCGGGCGCGCCACCGAGGCCCGCAACGCGGCGGCGAAGGCCGCCCCGTTGCCGCGCGCGGCGGGCGCCGGCTCGGGCGGCGGCTGCACGTCCAGCGCCACGACCAGCTCGACCTGGCCAGCCACGCTCTGGCTGGAGACGACGAGCACGTCCTTGCCGTAGCGGGCGGTGGCCAGTTCCATCGCGCTGCGGGTGTCCTTGGCGAGGATGCGTTTGAGTTCCATGGGTCCATCCGCCCTCAGGCGGCCTCACGTGGGTTGCGCAGGTCGGCGTCGACGGTGGCGACGACCCGCACGGCCTGGTCGTCGGGGATCTCGCTGTAGGCGAGCACCGTCAGTTCGGGGATGCGGTGGCGCACGGCCTGGGCGAGCCAGGGCCGCACGGGGGGCGAGACGACGAGCACGGCGGCGGCGCCGCCGGCCTCCATGCGGCGCGTGCTGTCGTGCAGGGCGCCGTACAGGCTCTCCGCCATGCCGGGCTCGAGCACCGGCGGCAGGCCGGGCGGGCTCTGCTGCAGCACGTCGTGCAGCAGCTGCTCGACATGCGGGGCCAGCGTCATGACCTGCAGCGCCTCGGCGCCGTCGGCCAGGGACTGCAGGATCATGCGGCCCAGCCGCGGGCGCACCATCGCCACCAGCGCCTGCGGGTCCTGCGAGCGCGGTGCGGCCTCCAGCAGCCCCTCGGCGATGCTGCGCATGTCGCGGATCGGCACGCCTTCGGCCAGCAGCTGCTGCAGCGTGCGCGTGACCACGCCCAGCGGCAGCTTGCCGGGCACCAGCTCCTCGACCAGCTTGGGATGGCGCGTGGCCAGCTTGTCCAGCAGCTTCTGCGTCTCGTCGTGCGACAGCAGCTCGGCGGCGCTGTCGCGCAGCACCTTGTTCATGTGGGTGGCGATCGCGGTGGCCGCGTCCACCACCGTCCAGCCCAAGGTGCGCGCGGCGTCGCGCTGCGCGGGGTCGATCCACACCGCCTCGAGGCCGAAAGCGGGCTCGCGGGTGGGCACGCCGTCGGGCCGCCCGTAGACCGTGCCGGGGTTGATCGCCAGCTCGCGGCCGGCCTTGGCCATGCCGCGGGCGCGCACCACCCCGTGCAGCACGATGTGGTACGTGTCGGGCTCCAGGCTGAGCACGTCGCGGATGCGCACCGGCGAGACCAGGAAGCCCAGCTCCGACGACAGCTTCTTGCGCACGCCCTTGATCCGCGCCATCAGCTGCCCGCCGGTGTCGGGGTTGACCAGCGGGATCAGGCCGAAGCCGATCTCCAGCCCGATGGGGTCGACCTGCTCGACGTCGTCCCAGTCCAGCTCCTTGGGCGCGGCCGGCGGCGGTGGCGCGGCGGCTGCGCCCTCGGCCGCCTCGCGCCTGCGCAGCAGCAGCAGGCCGGTGCCGGCCGCGGCGGCGGCCAGGGTCAGGAAGACCGCGTGCGGCATGCCGGGCACCAGGCCGAGCACCGCGAGGATGGCCGCGCCGATGAACAGCGCCGGCGGGTCGGCCAGCTGCGAGACCGCCTGCTCGGTCATCGACTCGGCGGTGGTCACGCGGGTGACGACGATGGCGGTGGCCAGCGACAGGAACAGCGCGGGGATCTGCGCCACCAGGCCGTCGCCGATGGTCAGCAGCACGTAGGTGCGCGCCGCCTCGGCCAGCGGCATGCCGTGCTGGCCCAGGCCGATCGCCAGCCCGCCCACCAGGTTGATCAGCAGGATCAGCAGGCCCGCCAGCGCGTCGCCGCTGACGAACTTGGAGGCGCCGTCCATCGAGCCGAAGAAGTCGGACTCCTGCGACAGCTCCTCGCGCCGGCGGCGCGCGGCGGCCTGGTCGATGACGCCGGCGCTGAGGTCGGCGTCGATGGCCATCTGCTTGCCGGGCATCGCGTCCAGCGTGAAGCGCGCGTTGACCTCGGAGACCCGGCCCGCGCCCTTCGTGACGACCACGAAGTTCACGATCATCAGGATCACGAAGATGATGAAGCCCACCAGGTAGTTGCCGCCGATCACGAACTCGCCGAAGGCGGCGATCACCTGGCCGGCCGACGCATGGCCTTCGTGGCCGTGCACGAGGATCACGCGGGTGGAGGCCACGTTCAGCGCCAGCCGCAGCATGGTGGCGAACAGCAGCACCGACGGGAAGGAAGAGAAGTCCAGCGGCCGGCGCGTGTTGATGGCCACCATGATCACCACCAGGCCGACCAGGATGTTGAACGTGAACAGCACGTCCAGCACCAGCGGCGGCAGCGGCACCACCAGCATGGCCATGATCAGCAGCACCAGCGCCGGGATGGCCAGGCCCGACTTGTCGTAGCGCGACAAGCCGTGTCGGATCGTTGACAGGACGGCGGTGCTCATGGGGGTGGGATGGGCGGGGTGGCAGCTGTCCTGCAATGGGCGTGCCACGCGCGCCGACACCGGCGGGCGGCAAGCCCTGGCCGGTCACGCTTCTTGCAGGACGGGGGCGATGCGCGCCGGCCGCGGGCCGCGCGCCTCGCATGCATCCCCGAGACGCACCCCATGCACATGCCAACGATCTCCCCCGAACCCACGGGACCCACGCCCGCCGCACTGCCGGCGCAGGCGGCCACGGCCGGCGTCGACGGCGCCGCGTTCGCACGGCTGATGGCCGCGCGGCAAGCGCCTGCCGCCAGCGGAATGCCGACAGGTGCCACCCTGCCGCCATGGCCCGAGGCCGGCAGCGCGCCGGCGATCGAGCTGGTGACGGCCGACGAGCCGGCGCCCGACCACGACAGCCTGGTGCGCTACGCCGGCGAGCAGGGCCTGGACCCTGGCGTGGTGGCGTGGCTGTTCGCCGCGCCGCCCCGACCGCTGCCGCCTGCCAGCGCGCTGGCCCTGGCCCCCGCCACGCCGGGAGCCGGCGCGGCGCCCGTGGCGGCAACGGCCGCGACGCCGGGCGCACCGGCGGGTGCCGCCAGCCTGCCGCTGGACACGGGCTCCAGCGCCGCCGCGCCCGCGCTGCGCGACGCGGCGGCCGCGCTGCTGGCCCGCACGGCAGGCACGGCGCCTGGCTGGGGAACCTCGGCGGCCGCGCCGCTGGCCGGCGCCGCAGCGCAGGCCGGCGACAGCGCACCCGCCGCGCAGGCCGCTGCCGAGGCCGCGCTGCAGGGGCTGCAGGCCCTGGGCACGGCGGGGCTGCGGCTGGCAGGCGGCGCGCGCCTGCGTGGCGGGACCGAGCCGGCCGGCGTCGCGGCCCCCGCCGGCGCGCCGGTGCCGACGCAGACGCTCACGCTGGAGATCCCGCCCGAGCTGGCCGCGCGCTGGGACGATGCCGCCACGGCCCCGGCCGGCGCGGACGGCAACGCCGGCGCGGCGCCGGCCGCCGAGGCCCGCGCGGCGGCACCGGGCGCAGCGACCCAGGGCACCGCGGCCACCGCCGCGCCGCAGGCCCCGGGCGCCGCACAGGCCGAGGCGGCCCGCGCCACGCAGGCATTGGCCGAGCGCCTGGGCGAGGCAGTGGCGCAGCGGATGGTGGCGGCGGCCGCGAAGGGCCAGTGGCAGCTGCGCCTGCTGCTGCGCCCGCACCGGCTGGGCGAGGTGCAGGTGGACCTGCGGATGCAGGACGGCAGCGTGGATGCGGCCTTCCGGGCTCAGCACGCGGCCACGCGCGAGCTGCTGGCCGAGGCGCTGCCGCGGCTGCGCGACGTGCTCACCGGCGCTGGCATGGACATTGCGGATTTGCGGGTGGGCACGGGTTCCGCGGGGCAAGCCGGCGGAAATCCGACACCCCGCGGGCGCGCCACCGCGCCGGACTCCACCCAGGCCGGCGGCACGGGCCCCGGGCCGGCGCCCGCTGCCGCGACCGCTGCGGCGGCGCGCGGCAACGGCGGCGCGCTGGGCTGGGACCTGCTCGCCTGAGCAGCCACCACTGACACACGAAGGACAGGCCATGGCCGATGAGACCGAGCAGGCAGCCGAAGGCAAGCCGAAGAAACCGATCCTGCTGATCGCCGTGGGCGCGCTGGTCAGCCTGCTGCTGCTGGCCGGCGGCGTGGGCACCACGCTGTGGGCCACCGGCG
Source organism: Comamonadaceae bacterium (assembly GCA_027484575.1). GTDB lineage: Bacteria > Pseudomonadota > Gammaproteobacteria > Burkholderiales > Burkholderiaceae_C > Ramlibacter. The sequence goes on along the minus strand of JAIXSQ010000018.1, from coordinate 388,156 downwards.
CGTTCGACCACAAGGCGCGCAAGGCGGCGCTGGACAAGCTCGATGCGGCCGACGGCGCCGAGCCGGCCGGCGACGGCCACGGCAAGGAAGGCGGCGGCCACGGCGCCGACGCCGGCAAGGGCAAGGAGCCGGCCAAGGCCGCCGCCGCCAGCGAGCCCAAGCGCGTGAGCAAGCAGAGCAGCGAGGCGGCGAAGTTCGAGTACCGCTACCTGGAGCTGGAGAAGGACCTGCTGGCCAACCTCACCGGCTCGCGCAAGGTGATGCAGCTGAAGGTGGCCATCATGACCCGCTACGACGAGCGGGTGACCAACAACGTCAAGAAGCACGAGTTCGCGCTGCGCGCCGCGGCGCTGGACGTGATGCGCCAGGTCAAGGCCGAGGAGATCGACACCCCCGAGTTCCGCAAGCGGCTGGCCGAGCGCATCCGCGACGACATGAACTCGACCCTGCAGAAGCTCGAGGACTTCGGCGGGATCGAGGAGATCTACTTCACCAGCTTCATCGTGCAGTGAGCGTGGCCACCGATTCCAAGCCCCTGCTCAGCCCCGAGGAGCTCGCCGCCCTGGCGGCCGACGTGGCCGCCACGCCGATCCCCGAGGGCGACGGCTACAACGTGGGCATGCGCGTGCAGCGGCACGAGCTGGCCGCCGAGGACAGCCGGCTGGGGGTGAACCTCGCCTCGATCGACATGGTCAACGAGCGCTTCATCCGGCTGTTCCGCCTGGGCATGCTCGAGACGCTGCGGGTCAGCCCGCGCGTGAACCCGACCCGGGCGCAGATCGTGCGCTTCGGCGACTACCTCAAGGACCTGCGGCCGCCGCTGTCGGTGAACATCCTGCGAGTGGCGCCGCTGCGCGGCAACTCGCTGGCGGTGATCGAGCCGACGGTGGTGTTCAGCTCGCTGGACAGCTTCTTCGGCGGCTTCGGCAAGGGCGTGGGCCAGCTGCCCGCCGGGCGCCTGTTCACGCTGACCGAGACGCGGATCATCCGGCTGATCCTGCAGATCATGTTCCGCTCGTTCAAGGAAGCCTGGGCGCCGCTGACCAACCAGCTGGACTTCGAGCTCGTTGGCTCGGAGATCAACCCGCAGTTCGCGCAGATCGCCGACGAGGCCGACCTCGTGGTGCTCAGCCGCTTCGAGGCCGACCCGGGCAGCGAGCACGCGGGCTTCATCGACCTGGTGATCCCCTACATGTCGCTCAAGCCGCTGCGCGAGGCCATGAGCAGCCGGCTGCAGTCGGGCGACGCCAACAGCGAATCGGACAAGGCCTGGCAGCGCCAGCTGGTCGGCGCGGTGCAGGACGCCTCGGTCGAGGCCAGCGTCGCGCTGGGCCGCATCGAGCTGTCGATGGCCGCGCTGTCCTCCCTGCAGCCCGGCGACGTGCTGCCCCTGCGCAAGCCCGAGCTGGCGCGCCTGTCGGTGGCCGACAAGCCGCTGTTCGACGTCGAGGTCGGCTCGCTCGGCCCGCATGCGGCCGTCCAGGTCGTGCGCGCCGTCGCGCCGCCGACGCCCTGACCCACCTTCCCCACCGGACCCGCCATGAACGACTTCGTCCAGGACGCCCCCGCCGACCTCCCCTCCCCCGCCGCCGGCGAGCACGAGGGCACCATCCAGCCGCGCATGCTGCAGAACATCCCGGTGACGCTGACCGTCGAGGTCGGGCGCGCCGTGATCAAGATCCGCGACCTGATGCGCCTGACCCAGGGCAGCGTCGTCGAGCTCGACCGGGTGGCCGGCGAGCCGCTGAACCTGCTGGTCAACAACACCGTGGTCGCGCAGGGCGAGGTGGTGCTGGTCAACGAGCGCTATGGCATCCGCCTCACGCGCGTGGTGCCGGCCTCCGAGCGGCTGGAGTCGTTGTGAGCACCGCGCTGAACGCGGGCCAGTACGCCTTCGGCGTCGCCGTCGCGCTGGCCGCGCTCGGCGCGGTGCTGTGGGCCCTGCGGCGGGCGCAGCGCCAGGGCCTGCTGGGCGGGCACGCACGCCGGCTGCAGGTGCTCGAGACCCTGGCGCTGGGTCCGCGCCACCGGCTGGCGCTGGTGCGCGTGGACGGCCGCGAGCTGGTGCTGGGCATCACGCCGGCGGGCGTGGCCGCGCTGGACGTCGCGCGGCCGGCGGCCGGCGCGCCGGGCGTCCCCGCCGGGAGCGCGGCGCCATGACGCGGCGCAGCGAACCGCGCGCGCTGGCGCTGCGCGCCCTGCTGGCGCTGGCCGCGGGCGCCGCCTGCGCCGGCGCGGCGGCCCAGGGGCTGCCGGGCGTGACCGTCACGCAGGTGGCCGGCGGCCAGCAGTACAGCCTGTCGCTGCAGCTGCTGGCGCTGATGACCGGCCTGTCGCTGCTGCCCTCGGCGCTGCTGATGCTCACCGCCTTCGTGCGCATCATCATCGTGCTGTCCATCCTGCGCCAGGCGCTGGGCACCGGGCAGACGCCGCCGAACGTGGTGCTCACCGGGCTGGCGCTGTTCCTGACGCTGTTCGTGATGACGCCGGTGCTCGAGCAGGTCTGGCGCACCGCGCTGCAGCCGTATGCCGACGGCAAGCTGCCCTTCGAGCAGGCGCTGGCGGCGGCCGAGCAGCCGATCCGCGCCTTCCTGCTCGCGCAGACCCGCGAGGACGACCTGGCCCTGTTCACCGAGGTCGCGCGCCGGCCGGCGCCGGCCACGCCCGGCGAGGTGCCCTTCCTGACCCTGGTGCCGGCGTTCCTGACCTCGGAGCTCAAGAGCGCCTTCACCATCGGCTTCCTGATCTACATCCCGTTCCTGGTGATCGACCTGGTCGTCTCCAGCGTGCTGATGTCGATGGGGATGATGATGCTGTCGCCCATGATGATCTCCATGCCCTTCAAGCTGATGCTGTTCGTGCTCGTGGACGGCTGGGGGCTGGTCGTCGGGTCGCTGGCATCGAGTTTCGTGATGCCCTAGGACCCGAGGAGACGACGCGATGATGGACGCAGCCATGGTGCTGGACGTGGGGCGCCAGGCCCTGCTGGCCACGGTGATGGTGAGCGCGCCGCTGCTGGGCGTGGGCCTGGTGGTGGGCGTGGTGGTGGGCATCGTGCAGGCCGCCACCTCGATCAACGAGCAGACGCTCAGCTTCATCCCCAAGCTGGTCGCCGAGGGCCTGGCGCTGCTGCTGTTCGGCGGCTGGATGCTGGGCACGCTGGTGGAGTTCACGCGCGGGATCTTCCAGCGCATCCCGGCGCTGTTCGGCTGATGGCGGCCCCCCCGCTGCCCGCCGCCACGCTGCCCGCCGCGGCCGCGCTCGACGCGTTCCAGTCGGCGCTGTGGCCGATGCTGCGCATCTCCGCCCTGGTGGCCACGGCGCCGCTGTTCTCGCAGGGCGCGTTCAACCTGCGCCTGCGCATCCTGCTGGCGCTGGCGCTGGCGGTGATGGTGCTGCCGCTGCACGACTGGCCGCGGCTGGACCCGGTCTCGGCCCGCGGCCTGGCGGAGATCGCCAACCAGCTCGCGCTGGGCGCGCTCGGCGGGCTGGTGCTGCAGGTGGTGGTGGGCGCGGTGGTGCTGGCCGGGCAGGCCGTGGCCAGCGCGATGGGCCTGTCGATGGCCAGCCTGGCCGATCCCACGCTGGGCAACGTGCCGGTGGTGTCGCAGCTGCTGCTGGTGCTGGCCATGCTCGGCTTCGTGGGCAGCGGCGGCCACGCGCTGGTGCTGGCGATCGTGATCGAGAGCTTCCACACGCTGCCGGTGGGCGGCCCGCTGCTGGGGCAGGCTGCGCTGGGCTTGGTGCTGCGCTGGAGCGCGATGCTGTTCCTGGGCGCGCTGCTGGTGGCGCTGCCGGTGATGGTCACGCTGCTGCTGGCCAACGTCGGCCTGGGCGTGGTGAGCCGGGCGGCGCCCAGCCTGAACCTGTTCTCCGTCGGCCTGCCGGCCACCATCGTCGCCGGCCTGCTGGTGCTGCTGCTGTTCCTGGGCCCGATGCTGGCCCGCATCGACTGGATCTGGCTGCAGGCCTTCGGCGTGCTGCGCGAGCTGCTGGGGGTGCAGCGTGTCTGAGGCCGGCGAGCGCACCGAGCAGCCGACCGCGCGGCGACTGCGCAAGGCGCGCGAGGACGGCCAGGTGCCGCGCTCGGCCGAGGCCGCGGCCGCGGCCGGCGTCGTCGGCGGGCTGCTGGTGCTGCTGCTGGCCGGCGGCTGGATGGCCCGGGCGCTGGCGGCGCGCTTTGCCAGCGGCCTGGGGTTCGACCGCCAGCTGCTGGCCAGCCCGGCGCTGCTGCCCGGCGTACTGGGCGCGCAGCTGGCCGCAGCCTTCGCCGCGGTGCTGCCCCTGCTGCTGGCCTGCGCGCTGGCGGCGGTGCTGGGCAGCCTGCTGGGCGGCGGCGTGCTGTTCGAGCCGAAGCTGGCCGCGCCGCGCGCGGACAAGCTGGACCCCGTGGCGGGACTGCGCCGCATGTTCGGCACGCACGCGCTGTCCGAGGTGGGCAAGGCGCTGCTGAAGGTGCTGCTGGTGGGCGGTGCGCTGTGGTTCACGCTGGGCGCCCGGCTGCCGGAGCTGTCGCGCACCGCCGGCATGGCGCTGGAGCCTGCGCTGGCGCTGGCCGGCCGCAGCCTGGCCGAGGCCGCGCTGGCGGTGGCCCTGGGCCTGGTGCTGGTGGCGCTGCTGGACCTGCCCTGGCAGCGCCACCAGCTGCTGCGGCGTCTGCGCATGACGCGCCAGGAGATCAAGGACGAGCTCAAGGACAGCGAGGGCCGCCCCGAGGTCAAGGCACAGATCCGCCGGCGCCAGCGCGAGATGGCGCAGGCGCGGATGATGCAGCGGGTCAAGGACGCCGACGTGGTGATCACCAACCCCGAGCACTTCGCCGTCGCCCTGGACTACGACCCCACGGGCGACGGCGCGCCGGTGCTGGTGGCCAAGGGCAGCGACCACCTCGCCGCACGCATCCGCGAGGAGGCGGGGCACCACGGCATCCACCTGTTCGCCGCGCCCGAGCTGGCGCGCGCGCTGTACTTCACCACCGAGCCCGGTCATCCCGTGCCCGAGGGCCTGTACCACGCGGTGGCGCAGGTCATCGCCTACGTCTACAGCCTCGAGGGCAACCACCCGGCCTATGCCGGCATGGAGCGCCCGCGGCCGGTGGTGCCCGCGGCGCTGCGCTTCGACGCCGACGGCCAGCCCCTGGCCCCCGCCTGAGGAGAAGGTCCCTGCCCATGCCGATGTCCCTGCCCTCGCCCCTGCGCGCCGCGACCGCGCCGCGCGCCGACGCCGCACCGGCCGGCTGGCTGCGTCCCGCCGACGGGCGCCAGGCCCGCGCCGTGCTGCAGGCGCTGCTGGCCGAGCGCCGCCACGTGGCGCTGTCCTGCCCCGACACCGCCACGCTGGAGCACTACGCGCGGCTGCTGGTGCGCGACCTGCGCCGGGCGCAGGCCCGCATCCTCGACTACGCGCCCACCAGCACCGACGCGCTGCTGCAGCGCTTCAACGGCCTGCTGGCCGACCTGCCGCTGCACCGCGTGGTCGACCGCCAGGCCGAGCCCGCCCACGCGGTGCGGGTGTTCGTGGTCCACGACACGCCGGCGCTGTCGCCCGAGGAGTTCGCCCTGCTCGTGCGCCTGGTGGGCGACCTGCCGGGCGCCAACCTGCGGATCGTGCTGGTGCAGGACCGCGACCTCGGCGCCACCGGCAGCCTGCTGGCGCTCGGCCCGCAGGTGCTGCACTGGGCGATCGAGCCGCCGCCGGGGTTCCGGGCCGAGCCGCCGCGCAGGGAACCCGTGCTCGCCGCCCTGCCCCGCGACGCCGAGCCCGAGCCGCCACCCGCGCGGCCGCGCGCCGCCCCGGCGGCGGCGCCGGCCCCCGCGGCACCGCCGGCCGCGCCGCGCAGGCTGCGCACCACGGCGTGGCTGGCCGCGGGCCTGCTGGCCAGCGCCGCGCTGGCCGCGACGCTGGGCTGGTGGCTGCACACGCATGCGCCGGCGGCGGCAGCCGCGGCCTCCGCGCCTGCCGGGAGACCCCGGTGAGCGCCCCGCCGCCGCCCGCCGTGATCGGCCACGGCAGCCCGCACACCGTGGGCCTGCGCGAGGGCAGCCAGGTGGCCGGGCGCGCCCTGCCGCGCGCCCCGGGTGACGCGGCCCCGGCCGAGGCTGCCCCGCAACGGCAGCACGCGACGCTGGCGGTGCCGGACGACGCAACCGCCGCGACCCCCGATCCCGCGGGGCCAGCGCCCGCCGCCGCGCCGGCTCCCGCGCCCGACGCCCTGCCGCCTCCACCCGCCGCGCCGCCGGGCCCGGCCGGCCTGGGTGCGGCCACCCTGCAGCGCATCGCGGCCCTGGCCGCGCGCAACGCAGCGCTGCGCGACCAGCTGGATGCAGCTGGCGCGCCCCCATCCCCGAGGACCCGACCATGAGCAACGACGCAACGACCGCCCCCGCGGCCGACACCGGGGCGGCAGCCACGGCGGGGCCGGGCTTCCAGCCCCTGCCGCCGCCACCGGTGCTCACCGAGCTGGCCGCGCAGGCGCCGGCCACCGCTGCCCCGGCGCCGGCTGCGGCGGCGCCCGGGACCTCGCCGCTGGATGCGGTGGCCGCCGTCGCCCTGGACAGCGCCGAGCTGGCCAGCCGCAGCGCGGAAGCTGCCGCGCAGGCCGGCGCGCAGCTGCGCGAGGCCGTGGCGGCGCTGCGCCGCGCGCAGGATGCGGCGGCCCGGCGCGGCACCTGGATGCTGGGCGTCAGCGCGCTGCTGGTGCTGGTCGCCCTGGGCCTGTTCGCCGCCGCCGCGGTGCGGCTGAACAGCCGCGTCGTGCAGCTCGATGCAACGCTGGGCGCGGTGGCGCAGCGCGCCCGCGCGTTGAACGCCGGCATCGAGGCCCTGGAGCAGCTGGGCGGCACGCTCGGCCCGCTGGGCGAGCAGGTGGAGGCGCTGGCCAAGGCGAGCGCGCAGGTGGCCGGCCGGCTGGAGGAGTCGCAGCGCAAGTCGGAGGCGCTGGCCCAGCAGCTGCCCGAGCGCACCGCGCAGCAGGTCGCGGGCGCCAACGCCGCGCTGCAGCGGCAACTGGAGGCCGTGGGCGGCCGCGTGCAGGCCCAGGCCGCGAGCCTGCAGGCGCTGGCGCGCGACGTGCAGCAGCTGCGCGGCAACGCGGCGCAGGTCGAGCGCCTGCAGCGCGACGTGCAGGCCCTGGTGACGCTGCAGCGCGAGCGCTACCTCGAGTCGGTGCAGCGGCAGGCGGCGGCCGCCGCGGCGCCCGCCCCCCGGCCGGAGCGCGAACGCGAACGCGTGCTGCAGTACCCGCGGGTGCCGGCCACCGAGGCGGCGCGGGCGCCCTGATGCGCCGCAGGGGCGCAGTGGCCCCGCGAGGCCGCCGGCTCAGCCGGCGCGCAGCTCGTACTTGTTGATCTTCTCGATCAGCGTGGTGCGCTGCAGCTGCAGCAGGCGCGCGGTCTGCGACACGTTGCCGCGCGTGCGGGCCAGCGCCTGCTCGATCAGGCTGCGCTCGATGCGCACCAGCTGCTCCTTGAGCGACAGCCCGTCGGGCGGCAGCGTGACCGTGCCCTGGGCCAGGCAGACGATGCGCTCGATGTCCTCGGCGGTGGAGGTCTCGGGCGGCGCGGCCGCCGGCTCCAGCCGGGCGTTGGCCGCCGTGGCCGCCGGTCCCGCGGCCAGGTCCAGGCCGCCGGGCTCCAGGGGGTAGAAGGCCTCGTCGGCCACAGAGGCGGGCAGCGGCAGGAACGACGGGTGCAGGCCGTGCACCGCGGGCGGGGCCACGGCAGGCGCCGGCTGCGCGGGACGCGCGGGGCGGCGCGCCAGCCCGGGCGGCAGCATGGACTCGGGCACGTCGGCCAGGCGCACGCACTCGCCGGGGAACAGCGTGGAGTAGCGGTCCACCAGGTTGGACAGCTCTCGGACGTTGCCCGGCCAGGCATAGGCCAGCAGCGCCTCGTGCATGTCGTCGGCGAAGCGCACCGGCGCGCAGCCCGGGGCCGCATGGCGCCGTGCGTAGTGCGCCAGCAGCTCGGCGATGTCCTGCGGCCGCTCGCGCAGCGGGGTCGTGTGGCAGGGCAGCACGTTCAGCCGGTAGTACAGGTCCTCGCGGAAGCGGCCCTGCGCGACCTCGTGGGCCAGGTCCTTGTGGGTGGCCGCCACGATGCGCACATCGACCGCCACCGGCCGCGCCGCGCCCACGGGCGTGACGGCGCGGTCCTGCAGCACGCGCAGCAGCTTGACCTGCATGTCCAGCGGCAGGTCGCCGATCTCGTCGAGGAACAGGGTGCCGCCGTCGGCGGTCTCGAAGCGGCCCTGGCGGTCGGCCAGGGCACCGGTGAAGGCGCCACGGCGGTGGCCGAACAGCTCGCTCTCGAGCAGGTCGCGCGGGATCGCGCCGCAGTTGACCGGCACGAACGGGCCGTCGCGCCGCGGGCTCGCGCCGTGCAGGGCCTGGGCCACCAGCTCCTTGCCGGTGCCGCTCTCGCCGGTGACCAGGACCGTGGACGCCGAGGGCGCGAGCACCCGCACCAGCCGCACGAGCGCCTGTGTCTGGGGACTGCTGCCGAGGATCTGGCTGGGTTGCATGGACAAAGCGTTCAGAGCGCACGCCGCGGCCGCTGGGTGCCGCGCATGCGATTGCATGGTCACATGGGTGTTTCCAAGAATCGGGTCCACTGTGGTCCAGGCCGGCGCACCGCGCAATCGCACATCGATGCGGCCCGGGTCACACGGAACCACGAAAAGGCCACACATGCGCGCCCTGCTGATCGAAGACGACATCGTGTTCAACGCCCTGCTGACCCACCTGGTCAAGCGCATGGGCCCCGGGTGGGAGGTGGTGACGGCGGCGACCGCCGCGCGCGGCTTCTCCCTGGTGGAGGACCCGCGCCAGGAGTTCGCGCTGGCGGTGGTCGACATGGGCCTGCCCGACGCGCCCGGCGCCGACGTGGTGCGCCGCCTGCGCGACCTGCGGCCCGGCCTGCCCGTGCTGGTGGTGTCGGCCGAGTCGAGCGAGGCCTCGGTGACCACGGCCATCCGTGCCGGCGCGCGCGGCTACATCCACAAGACCGAGCCGCCGGCGGGCATCGTGCACGCGCTGGAGCAGGTGCTGGGCGGCCAGTGCCCGGTCAGCCCCTCGCTGACGCAGTTCCTGATCCAGAACCTGCGCGAGGAGGCGCCGCAGGCGACCACGGCCGTGTCGCTCACGCCCAAGGAGACGGAGACGCTGCGGCTGATCGCGCGCGGCCTGACCTACATGCAGGTGGGCGAGAACATGGGCGTGTCGCTGTCGACGGTGCAGACGCACATCCGCAGCCTGTACCGCAAGCTCGAGGCGCGCTCGCAGGTGCAGGCGGTCGGCCGCGCGCGGGAGTGGGGGCTGCTCTGAGCCTTCAGCGCACCGCCGCGGCCACCAGGTCCGTGCGGTGGCGGTCGATCGCCGAGAAGATCTGCCGCGCGTCCTTGTAGTCGACGCGCGCCTCCAGCAGGGTCTCCTGCAGCGCGTGCATCAGCTCCTCGTACTCGGCCGTGCGCAGGCGCAGGCGGTGGTGGTCCCGCGCCATGTCGGCGCTGGTGTAGCGCTGGTGCGGCTTGCCCATCGCGAAGGCGATCAGCTTGATCTGGTGGCCGATCACGTCCTCGGGCGGCAGGCCCTCGAACATGGCGCGCAGCTTGGGGCTGGCCAGCACGCGCTGGTGGAACCCCCGGATGACGTCCGCGATCACCGCGGCGCCGTATTTGTCGAACAGGTTGTGCAACTGCCTGCCTCGCGGCACCGTGGCCGCAACGTCAAGGCTGATTCTTGCGCGTCAGCCGCCCACGCGCCGGCCGCAATCGGCATCGGCGCCACAGGAAAATTTCCTACGCCTTCAGGCGGGCACCCAGCCGGCCTGCAGCCAGTGCCAGCGGCCGGGCACCAGCTGCCAGGGCACCAGCCAGCTGGGCACCGTGGCCGGCAGCACGCCGCGGGTGAGGTGGTCGGTCCATTCGCCGCCGCGTGCCTGCACCAGGTCGAGCAGCCGCGCGTCGGGCCAGGGCTGGCCGGGGGCCAGGGCCTGCACCGGCGGCTCGGCGCCCGGGGCGCACGCCGCGCCCTCGCCGGACAGCGCGTCGTGGATGCTGCCCCAGGCGCGGCCGGCCAGCTGCCGCTGCAGGTCGGCCAGGCGCGACTCGGCCAGCTGCAGGTCGCGGCAGGTCAGCGTGTACTGGCCCAGCACGTTGTCGAACAGCACCAGGGCCTGGGGATAGGCCGCCAGCATCTCGGGCAGCGCGGACAGGGCCTCGCGGCGCTGGAACCGCAGCCGTGCGCCGCGCCGCCAGACGGCATGGCCGTGGCGCAGCCGGAACAGCGGTGCGGCGGCCCATTCGACGTCCACCGCGTCGATGCGGTCGAAGCGCGCGAGGAAGGCGCGGTCCATCAGCCAGCCGGCGCTGGGGCCCACCAGCAGCAGCATCCGGTGCCCGCGCGGCGCCTGCGCCAGGAAGGTGGCCAGGGCGGCGCGGGTGGAGCGCCAGCGCGCACCCGCGGTCGCGGCGCGCAGGTGCCAGCGCGCATCCAGCCACGGCTGCGCCATCAGAACGGCGGGCGGGTGACGCGCGCGCAGGTGCCCTTGATCAGGCGCACCGTGCGGCCGTCCTGCAGGGTGAGCGACTGCACGAACTCGCCGCTGTCGCGGTCGACGCTGAATTCCTCGCGGGTGATCGTCGTGCCGAAGCGCTGGAACAGGGCCGGCCGTGCCACCACCAGCTTGCGGCCCGAGACCGTGAGCGCGCCGGCGCGCCCCTCGGAGATCGACAGCTTGCCCTGGTACCAGCCGGCGCCCTTGTCCAGGTCGACCTGCGCGATGGTGATGCGCGGCGGCTCGTTGCCCTGGATGCCGAGCGCGACCTGGCCGTCGAGGTCCAGGTGCAGCTCGCAGATCAGGTCCAGCACGCCGGTGGTCGGCGTGGCGGCGCGCCCGCGCACGGGCTCCGCGTCCGGCGGCGGTGCGGCCGGCGGCCCGTCGTCGCAGCCCACGAGCGCCGCCGCGCCGAGCAGGGTGGCCGCCGCCAGCGCGGCCCGGCACGCGCCGGTCCAGGAAGTCCTCATCGTGTCGCCTCAAGTCGTCGCAGTTCGATCCGATCCTGCTTCGGGCCGTCGCGGCAGGCGCGGCGGCGAAGGTCAATCGACGCGAGAGCGGAAAGCTTGAGATGAAGCTGTTGTTCGCCATGATCGGCGGAGCCTTGGCCCTGACGCTGGTGGCCATGTCGCTGGTGCTGGGAGCCATGGGCCTGCGCAAGGCCGACGAGGCCGGCCGGCTCGCCGAGGGCGCGGCCGAGGCCGCAGTCAGGCAGGCGGCCGAGCTGCGCAAGCTGCGCACGGAGCTGGCCGCCCTGGGCAAGCCGGCCGCGCACGCGCCCGGCACGCCGCCGCACTGGGGCTACGAGGGCGACGAGGGCCCCGAGCACTGGGGCAAGCACTTCCCCACCTGCGCCAGCGGCAGCGCGCAGTCGCCGGTCAACATCACGGGGCCCTTCGAGAAGTCCGTCGTCGCGCTCAGGCCGGAGTACAAGAGCGGCGAGCTGCGGATCGTCAACAACGGCCACACGGTCCAGGTCAACGTGCCGCCCGGCAGCAGCCTGCGCGTGGGCGAGGACCGCTACGAGCTGCTGCAGTTCCACTTCCACCGGCCCAGCGAGGAGCAGGTGGACGGCAAGCCCTCGGCGATGGTGGTGCACCTGGTGCACCGGAGCGCGGCCGGCCGGCTGGCGGTGCTGGGCGTGCTGCTGCGCGAGTCGGCGGTGCAGAACCGCACCCTGTGGGCGGTGTGGCAGCACCTGCCCCCCAAGGAGGGTCCCGAGGTCGTGGTGACGGGCGTGTCGATCAACCCCGCCGGGCTGCTGCCGCCGACGCTGGGCCACTGGGCCTACGAGGGCTCGCTGACCACCCCGCCCTGCACGGAGGGCGTGCAGTTCTTCATCCTGAAGGAGCCCGTGGGCGTGCAGAAGGAGATGCTGGACCGCTTCCCCTTCACGCTGAACGCGCGCCCGGTGCAGCCGCTCAACGGCCGCCGGATCTCGGCTTCGTGAGCGCTCAGCGCGGCGCCGCCCCGGCGCCGCAGTGCAGCGTGTAGGCGCGCGTGAACAGGCCGGCGGCCGGGATCGTGCGCCAGTAGCCGAACTCCTCGACCTCGAACAGCTGCGCGCCGGTGAGCATGGGGCCGGCGTGGCTGGTCATGCGGCCGATGCGGTGCATGCGGTTGCGGCAGTCGTACTCGTTCACGTAGCGGCGCGATCGCACGCCGTCGGGGTCGGCGGCCCGCAGGTCCTGGATCTCCCAGACGCGCCAGGTGTCCTCGGTGCGGCGCAGCGAGCTGCGGTCCATGTACAGGGCGACGGCGGCGGTCTCGCCGACCTTCACCCAGTCGGCCAGCGCGGCGGCGGGCAGCAGGGCCAGCAGGGCCGGCAGGACGAGGGCCGGCCAGGGCCGGCGGCAACGGGACGTGGGGATCATCGGTGGAAGGTGCCGGCGAAGGTGAGCAGCCGGCCGCCGGTGCCGAGCTTGAAACGGGTGATGCCGGGCAGGTCGTCGCCGTTGACGCCGCCCAGGTCGAGTTCGGCAATGCCGCGGTCGCGCAGCGTGCACATGGCCTCCCACAGCAGCCGGTTGTGCGCGTTGGCCGAGCGGCCGGCCTCGCCCGACCAGCCCACGTGGTAGGTTGCGGCGCGGCCGTGCAGCAGGAAGAGCATGCCGGCCTCGAGCGCGCGATCGATGCGGGCCGAGGCGACCAGGAAGCCCGGGCCGGGCGCGCTGGCCTGCAGGAAGGCCGGCACGAAGGCCGTGGGCAGGCCGTGGAAACGGCGCGCGGCGCGCTGGGCCTGCTCGTGCGCCAGCAGGCGCTCGCAGGCGGCGCGGTCGGCGTTGCAGCGCACGTCCAGCCGGGCATCGGCCTGCGCCTTCACCAGCCGGTTGCGCCACTTGCCGTCGAGCGCGGCGCGCAGCGCGGGCTCGGGCTGCTGCAGGTCGATGCGCACGGTGGACGTGCCGGTCATCACCCGCCACAGGCCGCGTGTCTCCTCGCGTGCCGCCTCCAGCGTGGTGTCGGGCGAGAACAGCGCGATGCGCAGCGGGCGCACGGGCAGGCTGCGCCGCAGCAGCCGGTAACCTTCGGCGCGCTGCGCAGCGGGCAGCTGCGCCGCCCACACCGGGCCATGGCCGCAGGAGGCCAGCGCCAGGTAGCCGGCCACCCGGCGCACGATGAACTGCGCGACGCCGGCGAGCTGGCCGTCCACGTGCAGCGCGGCGCGCTCGATGCGCACGCCCAGCGCGGCCAGCGCATCGCCGTACGCCCAGCTCTGCTGCAGCGGCGCGGGCCGGGCGGCGTGGAAGGCATCCCACGCGGTCCGCGGCAGGGTGTTCCACTCCACGTTCATGGGCGGCGATGATACGGAGCGCGGTTCAAGTTCGCGGCCCTGCCGCCGACTCTGCACCACACCCCCCGACACCTCCGCATGCCAAACCGTTCGAACCTCACCTCCCGCCGCGACGGCGGTGCGCGCGATGCCTCGCAGCGCATCCCGCGCGCGCGCCCGACGCCCCTGGGGCTGCTGCTGTGCGCGGCCTACCTCGGCCTGCCGGTCGGCCTCGTCGGCGGCGCGCTGGACCTGGCGCTGCAATGGCTGACCGGCCACTGCGTCGGCCTGTGGTGCCTGGCCTGAACGGGGGACGCGCGTGTTCTTCTTCGTGGGACTGGGCGTCGTGTTCGGCGCCGTGCTGGGCGGCTACGTGCTGGCCGGCGGCAAGATGGCGCCGATCATCAAGGCGGCGCCGTTCGAGTTCATCATCATCGCCGGCGCCGCGATCGGCGCCTCGCTGGTGGGCAACAGCTTCGACATCTTCAAGGCCGCGATGGGCGGCATCGGCAAGTGCATCTCGGGCCCCAAGTGGAAGCAGGCCGACTACCTGGGCGTGATGGTGCTGGTGGGCAAGCTGCTGGGGGTGATGAAGAAGGAGGGCGTGGTGGCGCTGGAGGCGCACGTCGAGAACCCCGACGCCAGCCCCATCTTCGGCGAGTTCCCCAAGCTGGCGAAGGACCATTTCATCGTGCAGATGATCTGCGACCCGCTGCGGCTGGCCGTGATCTCGCAGGGCAACCTCGAGGCCGACACGGTCGAGGACCTGATGAACACGGCGATCAAGACGCACCACCACGACGCCATGCGCGCGCCGGCGGCGCTCAACACCATGGCCGGCTCGATGCCGGCGCTGGGCATCGTGGCCTGCGTGCTGGGCGTGGTCAAGACCATGGGCGCCATCGACCAGCCGCCCGCCGTGCTGGGCGCGCTGATCGGCGCCGCGCTGGTGGGCACCATGCTGGGCGTGTTCCTGTCCTACGGCATGTTCGAGCCCTTCGCGGGTCGGCTGGGCCAGATCGTGGACGAGGAAGGCCAGATCTACCGCGTGATCCAGCAGATGATCGTGGCCAACCTGCGCGGCCAGGCGCAGCCGGTGATGATCGAGACGGCGCGCGCCTGCATCAGCCACCACAACCAGCCGAGCTTCTCGGAAGTGTTCGACGCGCTGCGGGGCACCTGATGGCCGAGGTGCTCGACCGCGAAGCGCCCGCCGACGCGCCGCCCGCGCAGGCGGCAGCGGCGCCGGCCCCGGCCGCAACCCCTGCCCCCGCCCCCGCACCGGCCGCCGAGCCGGTGCGGCCGATCATCAAGAAGAAGATCATCGAGGAAGGCCATGGCGGGGCGCACGGCGGTGCCTGGAAGATCGCGCTGGCCGACATGATGACGGCCATGATGGCCTTCTTCCTGCTGATGTGGCTGCTGGGCGCCACCAAGGAGGACCAGCGCAAGTCGGTCGCCGACTACTTCCGCCCGGCGTCGCACAGCCAGATCAAGTTCGGCGAGCTGGCCGGCTCCGACGGCCTGCTGGGCGGCCGCTCGGTGACCGATCCCGACGGCTTCCCGTTCACCGCCAAGCAGACCGCGCTGCTCGAGCGCCTGACGCCGCAGTCGCAGGGCGGCCCGGCCAGCGATGCCGCCGGCCAGGACGGCGGCGGCGCCGGGCCCTCGCCCGACGCCCAGGGCGCGGCCAAGGCCCGCGAGGACCAGGAGGCGTTCGGGCAGCTGGAGCAGCAGCTGAAGGAGTCGCTGGCGCAGAACAAGCAGCTGCAGCAGCTGGCCGGGCAGGTGAGCATCAGCCGCGAGAAGGACGGGCTGCGCATCGAGATCATCGACAAGGCCGACTTCTCGATGTTCAAGCTGGGCACCAACGAACTGGACCGCAAGGCGACGGCGCTGCTGGCCGAGATCGCCAGGTCGGTCGGCCCGCTGCCCAACAAGCTGGCGATCCGCGGGCACACCGACAGCCTGGGCTTCGCGGCCGACAGCCTGCGCAACAACTGGACGCTGTCGACCGAGCGGGCCGACGCGACGCGCCAGCTCATGCAGTCGGCCGGGCTGGGCCCGGGGCGCTTCGCGCGCATCGAGGGCGTGGCCGACAGCTCGCCCTACGTGCCGTCCAACCCGGCCGACCCGCGCAACCGGCGGGTGAGCATCACCGTGCTGAACCAGTGAAAATCGCCCCTTCCGCGACGCCGTCCGCGCAATCGCCCGATTGCCCGGACAGCCCGTTTCCGGCGACCATCACACGTTCACCCCCACGCGCGCCCATGCCCCTCGACGAGCAGCTCCCCATCCTCAACGCGGAAAGCTTCGCGGACCTCACCTTCGGCGAGCCCGACCTGCAGCGCGAGCTGGTCGAAGCCTTCCTCACCCAGGCCCCCGGCATCGCGGACGACCTGGCGGCGCTGCGCGATCCCGGCAAGCTGCGCGAGGTGCTGCACCTGCTCAAGGGCTCGTGCCAGGTGGTGGCGGCCGACCGGTTGCTGGACATCACGGCCCGCGCCGAGATGGCGCATGCCAGGCCGGCCGGCAACGACGAGCGGTCCGCCCTCGTGGCGGACGTGCGCACGGCACTGTCGCTGACCCAGGCCCAGCTGCGCGCGCTGCTCGCCAGCCTGCCACCCGGCTGAGCAGCGGAGGCGGTCGGCCATGGCCATGTCGACGCAGCCGGGCATCACGGCGGCACGACCGCTGCCGCTGGCGCCGGCCGCGGCCGCCGAACATGCCGGCCTGGCGGCCGAGCTGGCCCGCGTGCGTGCCGAGCGCGACGCGCTCGCACGCACCGTGTCGCGGCTGTCGACGCTGGACCGCATGGCGGTCTTCCAGGCCGGGCTGGTGCACGAGGTGGGCCACCAGGTTGGCAGCATGGCCGCGGCGGTGGAACTGCTGCGCCGCGAGGCGAACGGCCAGGTGCCCGCCGCGATCGCCCGGCGCATCGAGGACGTGCAGGCGCAGGTGGACGGCTGCCGTGACGTGACGCGGGCGATGCGGCTGGTGATGGCCGGGCGCGAGCAACCGCCCGTGCCCGTGCCGCTGGCGCAGCCCCTGTCCACCGTCTGGCGGCTGGTGCAGGCCGAGGCCGCGCGCCGCGGCGTGCGGGCGGAACTCGCGCAGGAGCTGCCGGGACCGGCCGTGTGCGTGCTGGCCGACCGGGTGCTGCTCGAGCGCGTGCTGCTGAACCTGTGCGCCAACGCCTTCGAGGCGATGCAGCCCGCAGGCGGCGGGCTGCTGCAGCTGGGCTGGCGCGTGGACGCGGTGCCGCAGGGCCCGGGCCGCGTGCTCGTGACCGTGACCGACTCCGGCCCGGGGCTCGGACCCCGGCAGCCGCCGGCGGCCGGGCTGGGATCGGAGAAGGCCGACGGGATGGGCGTGGGCCTGCACTGGGCAAGGCTGGTGGTCGAGCCGTGGGGCGGATCGCTGGCCCTGCAGGACCGCCCTGCCGCGCAGGGCTGCGGGGCCGTCGCACGGCTGGTGCTGCCGCTGCGCGCGGCTGCGGGCCTGCCGCACTGAACGCCCCGCCGGGCGCTCCGGTTCAGGCGGCCAGCGGCAGCGGCGTGGGCTGGGGCGTGGCCGCGGGCACCGGGGCGCCCGCGACAAGCCGGGCGCGCAGCTCGGCCTGCCGGATCGGCTTGCTCAGGTAGTCGTCCATGCCCGCCTCCAGGCAGCGTTCCTGGTCCTCGCGCATGGCGTTGGCGGTCATCGCGATGATCCACTGGCGGGGCAGCCCCTCGTCACGCTCGCGGGCGCGGATCGCACGGGTGGCGGTGAGCCCGTCCATCACGGGCATCTGCATGTCCATCAGCACCACGTCGTAGGCGGACGCGCGCAGCAGCTCGAGCGCGCGCTCGCCGTGCTCGGCCACCGTCACCTGGTGGCCCCAGCGGCGCAGCATGGCGCGGGCCAGCTGCTGGTTCACCGGGTTGTCCTCGACCAGCAGGACGGACAGCGGCGGGCCGTCGCCCTGCGCGTCGGCGGACAGCGGCGCCGGCGCCGACGGCACCGCATCGGCCAGCACCGCCAGCCGGGCCGTGAACCGGAATTCGCTGCCCTGCGGCCCGCTCTCGTGCAGCCACAGCCGACCGCCCATCAGGCCGGCCAGCCGCGCACAGATGCTCAGGCCGAGGCCTGTGCCGCCGAACTGGCGGGTAATCGAGTTGTCGGCCTGCGCGAAGGCCTGGAAGATCCGCTCGCGCGCTTCGGGCGGGATGCCGACGCCGGTGTCGCGCACGCTGAACTCGATGGCGGCGACCTCGCCTTCGCGGGCGAGCAGGCGCGCACCGACCGTGATGCCGCCGGACTTGGTGAACTTGATCGCGTTGCTCAGCAGGTTCAGCACGATCTGCCGCAGGCGCACGGCATCGCCCGAGACGGTGCCCGGCAGGGCCGGATCCAGGTCCAGGTGCACCGCCAGGTCCTTGTCGCGCGCCAGCACCGACAGCGTGTCGAGCGACTGCTGCAGCACCTCGCGCGGGGACAGCGGCTGGTTCTCGAGCGCCAGCATCTGGGCGTCGATCTTCGAGAAGTCGAGGATGTCGTTGATGATCGCCAGCAGCGCATCGCCCGAGGAGCGGATCATCTGCAGGTGGGTGCGCTGCTCCTTGTGCAGCGGCGTGTCCAGCACCAGGTCGGTCAGGCCCAGGATGCCGTTGAGCGGCGTGCGGATCTCGTGGCTCATGTTGGCCAGGAACTCGCCCTTGGCCCGGTTGGCCTGCTCGGCCGCATCCTTGGCCGCCGTCAGCGAGGCCTGCGCCGCATCGCGCTCGCGCATCAGCTGCGCGGTGCGTTGGAACAACTCGACCACGCGCCGGATCTCCACCGGGGTGTCGGGCTGCAGCAGCTCCTGCAGCCCCTGCGCGTCGACGCCGCCGCTGATCGCGGCGTCCAGCGTCGACAGCCGGTCGAGGCTGCCCAGCCAATGGCGCAGCGCCAACTGCAGCAGCACCAGGCCACCGATCAGCGCCAGCAGGCCCATGCCCATCGCGAGGCAGGTCAGTCGCCAGAGATTGCCCGCCACCAGGTCGGCGTCGTAATGCAGGCGCAGGACACCGTAGTCGCGGCCACCCACGGTGATCGGCCGGTTGACGTCGTACAGCTGGCTCTGGACCCAGGTGCGCAGCATGGCGGGCACCGACGGCGCCGGGGACGCGGCATTGCGCGCGATCAGCCGCCCCCCCGAGCGGTCGATCAGCTCGGCCGATGCGAACACCGAGCCGGTGGTGGCGTTCTCCAGCGTGCGCCTGATCGTGTCGTAGTCGCCGATCACCATGCTGTCCTTGGTGGCCTGCGCGACGATCTCCACGAGCATCACGGCCGCCTGCTGGTTGGCCTCGACGTCGCGGTCGAACGCGTGCCGCAGGAACATCGCGACCCCACCAGCCACCAGCATCGTCAGGGTGACGGCATAGAGCAGGAAGATGCGGTGAAGGAGGGAGCGCGGCATGCGACGGGCGGGCGCCGCTCAGCGCAGCGAAGCGGGTGCCGAGCGGAAGAACTCGCGGTAGGCGCGGAACTCGGCGGCGTCGGCGGCTACGAAGTGCACCTCGGGCGGCAGCTTGACCAGCTGCGCCGACGCCGCCAGCACCTTGCGGCCGTCGGGGTCGAGGTGCATGGACAGGAAGGCCTTCTGCACCGCCTGCAGGTCGCCCTGGGGCACGCGCGAGGAGTGCATCAGCGCCAGCTCGGGCACCGGCTCGGACTCCCACAGCACGCGCAGCGCGCGGTTCTCGCGCTTGGCCCAGCTCGCGGCCACCTGCGCATTGGCGCCCATGGCCTTGGCCCGGCCGCTGACCAGCATGCCGAAGGCGCCGTCGTGGTTGCCGCCGAACACCACCCGCACCGGCACGTTGCGCGCCAGCAGTTCGGCATAGGTGAACTTGTAGGCCACGGTCGCCTCGGGGCCGGGGAAGGCGACCTCCTGGTCCTTGAGCTGGGCCAGCGACTTCACCGGCGAGTCCTCGAGCACCACGATCTGGCCGCGGATGGGGGGCGTGCTGCGCCGGCCGAAGACCTTCCAGCCCAGGCTGTCGCGCTCGGGGCTGAACAGGTGGTTGTTGAAGCTGAAGTCCACCTCGTTGGCCAGCACGAACGCGATGGTGTCGGCCGAGGTGCGGCCGATCTTCAGTTCGACGTTCACGCCGCTGCGCTGCGAGACGTGCTGGATGATCGGGTTCCAGTAGCCGGCAGTCAGCTCGATGCCGTACTGGTTGACCGGCGAGAAGCGGTAGGTGCGGCCGGCCTGCGCGCGGGCAGCCAGGGGCAGGGCCAGCGCTGCGGACTGCGCAGCGAGTTGGGCGAGGAGCGTGCGGCGGAGCATGGCGGTGGGGGCTTGCGTGGGCGGCGCGGACGCGCGGGTCCACGAGTTTGGCCACGCGGCCGCAGCCCAGCAATACGGCATCTGCTTACCGCGCAGCGGTCAATTTCCGCGAGCCGCTCGGCGGCCGACAGCCGGCTGCAGGCGCCCCAAGCAAAAAGGCCAGTCCTTGCGGACTGGCCTTTTCCGAGACTTTGGCGGAGTGGACGGGACTCGAACCCGCGACCCCCGGCGTGACAGGCCGGTATTCTAACCAACTGAACTACCACTCCACGTGGCGCAGCGTTCGCCCGCTGCGATGCGCGAGCCAAGTGCTGCCACTTGTTTGCCTGCTTCACTTGCGTGAAATCTGGCGACCCTACGGGGATTCGAACCCCGGTACTCACCGTGAAAGGGTGATGTCCTAGGCCTCTAGACGATAGGGTCAAAACCTAGGGAAGATGTCCCGTCCCGACGCTGTTTGGTGGTGGAGGTAAGCGGGATCGAACCGCTGACCTCTTGCATGCCATGCAAGCGCTCTCCCAGCTGAGCTATACCCCCGTGTTTGGTACCGATTCGGCTGCCTTCCGGCTGCTTCGTCTGGTATCAACCCCGTCCGGCGTCGAGACCGAGATTCTATACCGAGATTTCACAGTCGCGCCAGACGCTCTTCAACTTTTTTTCTCGGCAGCAGGGCGAGCACCGCGTCGAGCGACGGCGTCTGCGGCGTGCCCAGCACCAGCACGCGCACCGGCATCGCCAGCTGCGGCATCTTCAGGCCGCTGGCGGCCAGCACCTGCTTGATGGCCGCGGCGATCGCGTCCTTGTCCCAGGCCGGCAGCGCGGCCAGCGCCTGCGCGAGCTGGCCGATGGCGGGGCGCACGGCGTCGGTCAGGTGCCGGGCGCGGTCGTCATCGGCGACCGCCACCTCGCCATAGAAACGCGCGGCCCAGTCGGCCAGGGCCACGGTGGTGTCGCAGCGGTCCTTGAACAGGCCGACGATGCCCTCGAGCGTGCCATCGGACGCGATGCCGCGGCGCGCCAGCTGCTCGCGCACCAAGGGCGCGAGGTCCGCGTCGGCCATGGCCTTGAGGTGCTGCGCGTTCACCCAGCGCAGCTTGGCCTCGTCGAACTGCGCCGCGCTGCGGCCCAGGTGGTCCAGGTCGAACCACTGCAGGAACTGCGCGCGCGAGAAGATCTCGTCGTCGCCGTGCGACCAGCCCAGGCGCGCCAGGTAGTTCACCACCGCGTCGGCCAGGTAGCCCTCGTCGCGGAACTGGGTGACGGGCTTGGCGCCGTTGCGCTTGCTCATCTTCTCGCCGCGCTCGTTCAGCACGGTGGGCAGGTGCGCGTACACCGGCGGCTCCTTGCCCAGCGCGCGGAAGATGTTGATCTGGCGCGGCGTGTTGTTCACGTGGTCGTCGCCGCGGATCACGTGCGTGATCGCCATGTCGATGTCGTCGACCACCACGCAGAAGTTGTACGTCGGCGTGCCGTCGGGCCGCGCGATCACCAGGTCGTCGAGCTCGGCGTTCGCGATCTCGATGCGGCCCTTGACCTTGTCGTCCCAGGCCACCACCCCGCCCACGGGGTTGCGGAAGCGCAGCACCGGCTGCACGCCCGCGGGCACCGGCGGCAGCACCTTGCCCGGCTCGGGACGCCAGGTGCCGTCGTAGCGCGGCTTCTCCTTGGCGGCCATCTGGCGCTCGCGCAGCGCGTCGAGCTCGGCGACGGACATGTAGCAGGGGTAGACCAGGCCCTGCGCCTGCATCTGCGCCAGCACGGCCTTGTAGCGGTCCATGCGCTGCATCTGGTAGTGCGGGCCCTCGTCGTGGTCCAGGCCCAGCCAGGCCATGCCCTCGAGGATCACGTCCACCGCCGCCTGCGACGAGCGCTCCAGGTCGGTGTCCTCGATGCGCAGGATGAAGGTGCCGCCCTGCGAGCGGGCGAAGGCCCAGGGGTACAGGGCCGAGCGGATGTTGCCCAGGTGGATGAAGCCGGTGGGCGACGGGGCGAAGCGGGTGCGGACGGTGCTCACGTGCGTGTTGGTTCAGAGGTCCAGGCCGCGCGAGAAGTCGGCCTTGATGTCGTCGATGTGTTCCAGGCCCACGGCGGCGCGCACGAGGCCCTGCACCACGCCCGCGGCCTGCCGCTGGTCTTCGCTCAGGCGGCCGTGCGAGGTGCTGGCCGGGTGCGTGACCAGGGTCTTGGTGTCGCCCAGGTTGGTCGACAACGACAGCACCTGCAGCGCATCCAGCACGCGGAAGGCGTTGGCCCGCGCGGCCGCAGGGTCGCCCCCCTTGACCTCGAAGGACACCACCGCGCCGCCGAGGCCCGACTGCTGGCGCATGGCCAGGGCGTGCTGGCCGTGGCTGGCCAGGCCCGGGTAGTGGACGCGGGCGACCTGCGGGTGCCGCTCGAGCCACTGCGCCAGCCGCAGCGCGTTGGCCGACTGCGCCTGCATGCGCAGCGACAGCGTCTCCAGGCCCTTGAGCACCACCCAGGCGTTGAAGGCGGCCAGCGTCATGCCGGCGCTCTTGAGGATGGGCAGGAACTTGCCGGTGACCAGCGCCTCGCTGGCGCACAGCGCACCGGCCATCACGCGGCCCTGGCCGTCCAGGTACTTGGTGCCCGAGTGCATGACGATGTCGGCGCCGAACTGCACCGGGCGCTGCAGCGCCGGCGTGGCAAAGCAGTTGTCCACGCACAGCAGCGCGCCGGCGTCGTGCGCGAGGTCGGCCAGGGCCTGGATGTCGCAGACCTCGGTCAGCGGGTTGGTCGGGGTCTCGGCGAACAGCAGCTTCGTCGCGCCCGGGCGGATCGCCGCCTTCCACGCCGCCACGTCGGTCTGGGCCACGAAGCTGGACGCCACGCCGAACTTGGCCAGGTCCGACCCGATCAGCTTGATGGTCGAGCCGAACATGGACTGCGAGCACACCACGTGGTCGCCCGCCTTCAGCAGGCCCAGGCACATGAGCAGGATCGCCGACATGCCCGAGGCGGTGGACATGCAGGCTTCCATGCCTTCCATCGCCGCCAGCCGCTGCTCGAACGAGGCGACGGTGGGATTGCCGTAGCGGCCGTAGGTGTAGCCGTCCTCGTCGCCGGCGAAGCGGCGCGCCGAGGCCTCGGCCGAGGGCTGCACGTAGCCGCTGGTCAGGTACAGCGCCTCGGAGTTCTCGCCGTACTGGCTGCGGGCCGACGCGGCGTGCACGGCCAGCGTGTCGGGATGCAGCCCCTCGGGCAGCTTGCGCGCGCTCATCGGCTCAGGCCTCCGCGTTGGGCAGCGCCAGGCGCGAGCTGGATTCCTCCAGCGGGTCCTCCTGGCCCACCCGCGCCGCGTTGATGCGGGCGATGTCCTCGGCGTTGATGTCGCCGGTGACGTACACGCCGTCGAAGCACGAGGCGTCGAAGCCGTCGAGCTGCGCGGCGCCGGGTTGCAGCGCCGAGGCCACCGCCTTCTTCATCGCGTCCACGTCCTGGTAGATCAGGGCGTCGCAGCCGATGATCTGGCGCACCTCCTCGATGCTGCGGCCGTAGGCCACCAGCTCGCCGGCCGTGGGCATGTCGATGCCGTACACGTTCGGGAACCGCACCGGCGGCGCGGCGCTGGCCAGGTAGACCTTGCGTGCGCCGGCATCGCGCGCCATCTGCACGATCTCGCGGCTGGTGGTGCCGCGCACGATGGAGTCGTCGACCAGCAGCACGTTGCGGCCCTTGAACTCGCTGGCGATCGCATTGAGCTTCTGGCGCACGCTCTTCTTGCGCACCGACTGGCCCGGCATGATGAAGGTGCGGCCCACGTAGCGGTTCTTCACGAACGCCTCGCGGTACGGGATGCCCAGCAGGTGCGCCAGCTGCGTGGCGCTGGGCCGGCTGGACTCGGGGATGGGGATCACCACGTCGATCTCGTTGGGCGGCACGGTGGAGATCACGCGCTTGGCCAGGGTCTCGCCCAAGTTCATGCGGGCCTGGTAGACCGAGATGCCGTCGAGCACCGAGTCGGGCCGCGCCAGGTACACGTACTCGAAGATGCACGGCTGCAGCTTCGGGCGCTCGGCGCACTGGCGGGTGTGCACCTGGCCGTCCTGCGCGATGAACACCGCCTCGCCCGGCGCCACGTGGCGCTCGAACACGTGGCCCGTGCCCTCGAGCGACACCGTCTCGCTGGCCACCATCACGGTGCCGTCGGCGCCGCGGCCCAGCGACAGCGGGCGGATGCCGTGCGGGTCGCGGAAGGCCAGCACGCCGTGGCCGGCCAGCAGCGCGATCACCGCGTAGGAGCCGCGCACGCGCCGGTGCACCGCGGCGACGGCGTTGAACACGTCGTCGACCTGCAGCGGCACCCCACGCGTGGCGCGCTCGAGCTCGTGCGCGAACACGTTGAGCAGCACCTCGGAGTCGCTCTCGGTGTTGATGTGGCGGTGGTCGGTCGAGAACAGCTCGGACTTGAGCGCCTGCGCGTTCGTGAGGTTGCCGTTGTGCACCAGCACGATGCCGAAGGGCGCGTTCACGTAGAACGGCTGCGCCTCCTCCTCGCTGTAGGCGTTGCCGGCGGTCGGGTAGCGCACCTGGCCCAGGCCCACGTTGCCGGGCAGCGCGCGCATGTTGCGGGTGCGGAAGACGTCGCGCACCATGCCCTTGGCCTTGTGCATGAAGAACTTGCGGCCCAGCTGGGTGACGATGCCGGCTGCATCCTGGCCGCGGTGCTGCAGCAGCAGCAGCGCGTCGTAGATCAGCTGGTTGACGGGCGTGGCGCTGACCACACCGACGATTCCACACATGGCGAAGCCTTCCTCTGTTCCTAGGCCGGCAGCCAGGACCCGAACTGTCCCGGCACCACCGGCCGCAATCCCTTGAGCGCCGTCGTCGCGACCGACGCGCCCACCGATGCGGTCCACCAGTCCGCCGAGCGCAGCGGGGTGGCGTTGACCACGAGCGCCGCCGCCAGCAGCAGCACGACGCCGCGCACCAGCCCGAAGGCCGCGCCCAGCGCCCGGTCGACGGGCCGCAGGCCCACGGCCTCGACCATCTTCTTGACCAGCCAGGCCACCAGCCCGCCGGTGAACACCGCCGCGATGAACACCACCGCGAAGCCGGCCGCCCAGCGCACCGAGTCGCCGGCGCCGCCCATGGGCAGCCAGTTGCCCGCGGGCTCGGCCGCCCACTGTGCCACGACGAAGGCGGCGATCCAGCTCAGCACCGAGAGCACCTCGTAGACCAGCCCGCGCCACAGGCCCAGGGCCAGCGAGGCCAGGAGCACCGCGACGAAGATCCAGTCCAGCGGGGCCATCTCACAGGGTGAGGACGGCCGAGGGCAGGTCCAGGTCCTTGAGCTTGGCCGCGGCCTTGTCCGCCTCGGCCTTGGTGGCGAACGGGCCGACGCGCACGCGGATGCGCTTGCCGTCCTTGGTCTCGGCCACGTGGGTGTAGGTCTTCAGGCCCGCCTTCTCGACCTTCAGCCGGGTCTCGCGCGCCTTGGCGGGGTCGGCGAAGGCGCCCACCTGCACCACGAAACGGTTCTCCCCGTCGGCCGCGGCGGCCGGCGTGACGGCCACCGGCTTGCCGTCCAGCAACGCGGCGGCGCGGTGGCCGTCGTCGTTCGGCCTGGCCTCGGCCTTGGGCGCCGGCTTGGGCTCCACCTTCGCTTCGGCCTTGGGCTCCGGCCTGGGTTCGGCGGCCTTGGGTTCCGGCTTGGGCTCGGCAGCCTTGGCGTCCACCTTGGGCGGCGCCGCGGGCGCGGGCGCAGGTGCGGGTGCGGCGGCCACCGGTGCCGCCGGCGCGGCGGCAGGCGCGCCGCTGGCCACGGCCTGCGGCGCCGACGCAGCCGGCAGCGGCAGCGGCCTGGCCTTGGCGCGGTCGGGGATCTCGATGGGGATGTCGACGGCCACCGGGCGGGGCTGCGTGTCGAACAGCAGCGGGAACCCCACCACCCCGAGCAGCACCAGCACGGCGGCGCCGATCAGGCGGTGGCGGGCCCGCCGGCGCAGCACCTCGACGCTCTCGGCCTGGGTGGGGGCGGCCGGCGCGGCGTCGGCGCCCTTGCGGAACTTGAAGAAGGCCATGCAGCTGGTCGCGGTGGTGTCGGCGGGAGGGGTCAGGAGCCCAGGTGCTTGGCCTGCAGCCGGGGCAGGCCGTCCTGCAGGACACCGCCCACCGTGAAGAACGATCCAAAGACCAGGATTCTATCCGTGGGGTCCGCCGCGGCCACCGCGGCGGCCAGGGCCTCGTGCGGGCTGGCGTGCACGCTGGCCGCCGCGTCCTTGCGCGTGGTCTGGGCCTGCCACAGGGCCTGCAGTGCGGCCGGCGCGCTGGCCCGCGGCGTGTCCAGCGCGGTGAAGTACCAACGGTCGACCAGCGGGTCCATGCGCCGCAGCATCGCGTTCAGGTCCTTGTCGCCCATCGCGCCGAACACCGCGTGGGTGGTCGGGTAGAAGCCCATGGCATCCAGGTTGGCCGCCAGCGCCGCGACCGAATGCGGGTTGTGCGCCACGTCCAGCACCAGCGCCGGCTGGCCCGGCACGATCTGGAAGCGGCCGGTCAGCTCCACCATCGCCAGCCCGTTGCGCACCGCCTGCGCGGTCACGGGCAGCCGCTCGCGCAGCGCCGTGAGCGCCGCCAGCACGCCCGAGGCGTTGATCAACTGGTTGGCGCCGCGCAGCCCGGGATAGCCCAGGCCGGCGTAGCGGCGCGCGCGCCCGGCCCACGACCACTGCTGCTTGTCGCCCTGGAAGTTGTAGTCCCGCCCCAGCAGCCACAGGTCGCAGCCCAGGTCCTGCGCCGCCTGCACCACGCTGGCCGGGGGCACCGGGTCGCTGACGATCGCCGGTCGCCCCGGCCGCAGGATGCCGGCCTTCTCGCGGCCGATGGCCTCGCGGTCGGGGCCCAGGAACTCCTGGTGGTCCAGGTCGATGGCGGTGATGACGGCCACGTCGGCGTCGACCACGTTGGTGGCGTCCAGCCGGCCGCCCATGCCCACCTCGAGCACCACCAGGTCCAGCGGGGACGCGGCCAGCAGCGACAGGATGGCCAGCGTGGTGAACTCGAAATAGGTCAGCTCGGTGCTGCCGCGCGCTGCCTCGACCCGCGCGAAATGCGGAAGCAGGGCCTCGGCGGCCACGGGCTGGCCGTCGAGCCGGCAGCGCTCCTCGAAGTGCACCAGGTGCGGCGAGGTGTACAGCCCCGTGCGCCAGCCGGCCTGGCGGGCGATGGACTCGAGCATCGCGCAGGTCGAACCCTTGCCGTTGGTGCCGGCGACGGTCACCACGGGCACGGTGAAGGCCAGGCTCATGCGCTGCGCCACCTCGCGCACGCGGTCCAGGCCCAGCGCGATGGTCTTGGGATGCAGGCGCTCGCAGTGCGCCAGCCAGTCTTGCAATGTCTGCATGGGGGGCGATTGTCCCAGCGCTAGCATCGGGGCATGGCGACCAAGGTCTACGGCATCCCGAACTGCGACACGGTGAAGAAGGCACGCGCCTGGCTCGACGGCCAGGGCGTGGCCCACGCGTTCCACGACTTCAAGAAGGCCGGCGTGCCCGCCGACCGCCTGGCCGCCTGGCAGCAGGCGGCCGGCTGGGAGCGCCTGGTCAACCGCCAGGGCACGACCTGGCGCAAGCTCGATGCGGCCACCCAGGCCTCGGTGGCCGACGCGGCCAGCGCCGCCACCCTGCTGCAGGCGCAGCCCAGCGTCATCAAGCGGCCGGTGGTCGAGTGGCCCGACGGCACCGTCACGGTCGGATTCGATCCGGCGGCCTGGGCCGCACGGGTCGAAAAAACCGCCCGGAGCTGAACTTTTACCGGGGCTTGACACTCTGGTCAGGTGGGGGTGGGCCCGCCTTCCTAGAATCCGCCCCACGCTCCCGAGGTGCCTCCATGAACAAGCTGCTTCCCTTCACCCTGGCCGGCCTGGCTGGCCTGGCCGCCGCCACCGGCGCGCAGGCGCAGGAAACCGGCCGCGTGCTGTCCACCACGCCCGTCATCCAGCAGGTGCAGGTGCCGCGCCAGGTCTGCACCACCCAGCAGGTGGCCGTGCAGGAGCCCAAGTCGGGCGCCGGGGCCGCCCTGGGGGCCGTGGCCGGTGGCGCCGTGGGCAACCAGGTCGGCGGGGGCAGCGGCCGCGCGGTGGCCACGGTCATCGGCCTGGTCGGCGGCGCCATGCTGGGCAACCGCATCGAGGGTCCCGGCGGCACCCAGGTGCAGAACGTGCAGAACTGCACCACCCAGGTGTTCTACGAGAACCGCGCCGTCAGCTACAACGTGGTCTACGAGTTCAACGGCAAGCAGTACAGCGTCAACATGCCCAACGACCCGGGCCCCACGGTGCAGCTGCAGGTCACGCCCGTCGGCGGCATGCCGCCGGCCACGGTGCAGACCTCGCCCCAGCCCTGGTCGCAGCAACCGCAGCAGCAACTGCAGCTGCCCGGCCCGCAGGTCGCTCCCACCAGCAGCCTGCCCACCACGACCATCATCTCCACCACCACGCTGCCGTCGGCGCCCGTCTACATGGCGGCGCCCGTGGTGGTCGCGCCGGCGCCGGTCTACTACGCGCGCCCGTACTACCCGCCGGTGTCCCTGAGCATCGGCTACAGCCGCGGCTGGGGCCCGGGCTGGGGCTACGGCCACCGCTGGCACTGAGCCACCCGCTCCCGCTCGCGACGGCGCCCCAGGGCGCCGTCGTCGCTTGGGCCCCAGGCCGGCTGCCGACGGGCTGGCCGGGCCCGGCCGTAAAATCGCACGTTTTCCCGCATCCCCACCCATTCCCATGACCACCGACACCCTCTCCGGCGTCAGCGTGACCACGCGCGCCAACGTGTACTTCGACGGCAAGTGCGTCAGCCACAGCGTGAGCTTTCCCGACGGCACGAAGAAGTCGGTGGGCGTGATCCTGCCGGCGCACCTGACCTTCAACACCGGCGCTCCCGAGGTCATGGAATGCGTGGCCGGCGCCTGCGAGTACAAGCTCGCGGGCAGCGAGCAGTGGGTGCGCTCGGGCGCGGGCGAGAAGTTCGCCGTGCCGGGCAACAGCAGCTTCGAGATCAAGGTCGCCGAGGCCTACCACTACATCTGCCATTTCGGTTGACCACCCCCATGGCCACGATCCTCCAACACCTGCCCACCGGCCAGAAGGTCGGCATCGCCTTCTCCGGCGGCCTGGACACCAGCGCCGCGCTGCTGTGGATGAAGAAGAAGGGCGCCCTGCCCTACGCCTACACCGCCAACCTGGGCCAGCCGGACGAGACCGACTACGACGCGATCCCGCAGAAGGCCAAGGCCTACGGCGCCGAGATCGCGCGCCTGGTCGACTGCCGCCGCCAGCTGGCGCACGAGGGCATCGCCGCGCTGCAGGCCGGCGCCTTCCACATCACCACCGCGGGCTCCACCTACTTCAACACCACGCCCCTGGGCCGCGCCGTCACCGGCACGATGCTGGTGGCCGCGATGAAGCAGGACGATGTCCACATCTGGGGCGACGGCTCGACCTTCAAGGGCAACGACATCGAGCGGTTCTACCGCTACGGCCTGCTGACCAACCCCAGCCTGCGCATCTACAAGCCCTGGCTCGACCAGAGCTTCATCGATGAACTCGGCGGCCGCAAGGAGATGAGCGAGTTCCTGATCGCCAACGGCTTCGACTACAAGATGTCGGTCGAGAAGGCGTACAGCACCGACTCGAACATGCTGGGCGCGACGCACGAGGCCAAGGACCTGGAGAGCCTGTCCTCGGGCATCCGGATCGTCAACCCGATCATGGGCGTGGCCTTCTGGCGCGAGGACGTGGCGGTCAAGGCCGAGGAGGTCACCGTGCGCTTCGAGGAAGGCCTGCCGGTCGCCCTCAACGGCCGCGAGTTCGCCGACCCGGTGGAGCTGTTCCTCGAGGCCAACCGCATCGGCGGCCGCCACGGCCTGGGCATGAGCGACCAGATCGAGAACCGCATCATCGAGGCCAAGAGCCGCGGCATCTACGAGGCCCCCGGCATGGCGCTGCTGTTCGCCGCCTACGAGCGCCTGGTCACCGGCATCCACAACGAGGACACGATCGAGCAGTACCGCGAGAACGGCCGCAAGCTGGGCCGCCTGCTGTACCAGGGCCGCTGGTTCGACCCGCAGGCCATCATGCTGCGCGAGTCCGCCCAGCGCTGGGTGGCGCGCGCCGTCACCGGCGAGGTGACGCTGGAGCTGCGCCGGGGCAACGACTACTCGATCCTGGACACGCGGTCGCCCAACCTGACCTACGCGCCCGAGCGGCTGTCGATGGAGAAGGTCGAGGACGCGCCGTTCTCGCCGCTGGACCGCATCGGCCAGCTGACCATGCGCAACCTGGACATCACCGACACCCGCGCCAAGCTGGGCGTGTACAGCCACGCCGGCCTGCTGTCGCTCGGCGGCGAGTCGCCGCTGCCGCAGCTGGACGCCCCCGGCAAGCGCTGACCACGGCAGGCACGGCGCTCCGGCGCGCTGCAGCCGCCGCAAGCGCTCCCCCGCTTAGGGAGTTGGCTTAAGCTCTGCCGCCCGTTGCGGCCGATATGCTCGGCAGGTGCCGCCCGATGCGGCGCCTGCCCCCGCCTGCCTCCCGTGCGACCCGACTCCCGCCCCACCCTGCCCCTGCTGATCGGCCTGGCCTTCGCCGCCCTGGCCGTGGCAGGCATGGGCGCGGCGCTGTGGCGGCGCGATGCCACCCAGGCGGTGCTGTGGGCCGGCCTGGCGCTGCTGCTCGGGCTGGCCGCCCTCGCCCTGCGGCGCGCGCGCCGGCGCGAGCAGGCCCGGCGGGCCGAGCTGGAGCGGCTGACCGCCGAACTGCGCCAGGCCATGCAGGCCGCCGAGACGGCCAACCGCAGCAAGGGCCAGTTCCTGGCCAACATGAGCCACGAGCTGCGCACACCGTTCCAGGGCGTGCTGGGCATGCTGCAGCTGATGGAGCAGACGCCGGTCAACGACCTGCAGCGCGACATGCTGCGCACCGCGCAGGACTCGGCCCGCCACCTGCTGGCCCTGCTCAACGACATCCTCGACATCTCGGCCATCGAAGCCGGCCGGCTCGTGCTGCAGCAGGCGCCGGTCGACCTGCGCAAGGCGGTGGCCGACGTGCAGCAGCTGATGCGGGTGCAGGCCGCCGAACGCGGGCTGCGGCTGCTCGTCGAGCTGTCCCCCGAACTGCCGCGCTGGGTGCAGGGCGACGCCACCCGGCTCAAGCAGATCCTGTTCAACCTGGTGGGCAACGCGCTCAAGTTCACCCCGCGCGGCCAGGTCGCGCTGCGGGTCGGGCCGGTGCAGGGCCGGGGCGCGTTGCTGCAGTTCCAGGTGACCGACAGCGGCATCGGCATGGACGCCGAGACGGTCAGCCGGCTGTTCCAGCGCTTCGAGCTGGGCGACCCCACCATCTCGCGGCGCGCGGGCGGCGCCGGCCTGGGCCTGGAGATCTCGCGCACGCTGGCCCGCATGATGGGCGGCGACATCACCGTGGCCAGCCAGCCCGGCGCCGGCTCCACCTTCACCGTCACAGCGGCCCTGCCGGCCTGCGAGCCCCCGGCCATCGACCCGGCCATGGCCACCGCGACGATGATGGCCGCCGCCGCCTCCAGCGGCCCTGCGGCCGGGCGCGCCCCCGGGCAAGCGCCCGCAGCGCCTGCGTCCAGGCCATTGCGCGTGGTGGTGGCCGACGACAACGCCGTCAACCGCAAGTTCCTGGGCATGCTGCTGGGGCGCCTGGGCCACGAGGTCACGCAGTGCGAGAACGGGCAGGAAGCCGTCGACCGCGTGCGCCGCGACGACTTCGACGTGGTGCTGATGGACCTGCACATGCCGGTGCTCGACGGCCTGGCGGCCACCCGGGCCATCCGCGCGCTGCCCGGCGACGACGGCGCCATCCCGGTGTTCGCCCTGACCGCCGACACGCTGGAGCGCACGCGCGACCTGGTGCGCGAGGCCGGCTTCGACCGCCTGCTGGTCAAGCCGGTGGATGCGGCGCAGCTGGCCGAGGTGCTGGGCACCGTGCAGCCGCGCGCCCACTGGGCGGCCCCTGCACTGGGCGCACCCAGCGAGTGGCCGGCCACCATGCCGGATCCGCTGTTCGGGCAACCGCCCGAGTCGGCGCCCATGACGCTGCCGCCGCCGCTGTCCACCCGCTTCACGCAGCTGAACGAGCAGCTGCCGGGCGAGGAACTGCCGGGCCTGCTGGACATGTTCTTCGACGACCGCACGCGCACCATCGCCGAGCTGCGCGAGGCACTGCAGGCCGGCGACCCGCGGCAACTGGCCGAGGCCGCGCACAAGCTCAAGGGCAGCGCGCGCCTGCTCGGCTTCGGCCGGCTCGCCCGCGTCGCCGAGGAGATCGAGCGCTGCGTGGACCGCGGCCGCATGCACGAGGCACCACGCCTGCTGCGCGTGCTCGACGAGGCCATCGAGGCCACGCGCTCGGCCGTCGGCACCACCGGCGCGCTCTGAGCGAGGCGCCGCGGCCGAGCCGGCTCCTACAGCCGGGCGGGATGCGCCCCGGCAGACGCGCCCACCGGCGGGCAGCACCCTGCCGGCATGCTCGATAGCGTCCCCACCTACGTCTGGCCCTTCGTCCTCGCCGTCGTCGCCGCCCTGAGCGCCCGCCTGCTGGCCGGCCGCGTGCGGGACGACCCCGGCTCCCTGCCCGGCTGGATCCTGTACGCCGTGGCCGCCGGCTGCGTCGTGATCGGCGTGGCCACCTGGTGGCTGGACCGCGCGGTCTGAAGGGTCCCGGCGGCCGGCCATGTCCAAGCGCATGCCCCTGTGGCCCGAGTCGCGCGACAGCGTGCCGCAGGGCGAGGAGCAGGCCGGCGACACGGCCTGGCAGCAGTTCCATGCCATCGCCGACCGCATGGACGCGCAGTTCGCGCCCACCCAGCCGCTGGACCAGGTCCCCGACACCCTGCCGGGCGCCGGCGCCGAGGCCGACCTGTCCACCGTCGACGGCGTGATGGCCCTGGCCCGCCGCTACAACCGCGTCTGCCCCGTGCCCGCCGCCTGGGCCCGGCTGGCCACGCTGTGGCCCGCGCGGCCCGGCCAGCCGCTGCCGCGACCCATCGGCGCCGCCGACTGGCACCGCACCTCGGCCCTGGACAAGCGGCTGGTGCTGCGCGCCCAGATCGAGTGGGCCGCGCTCAGCGGCAGCCTGCCCGCCGTGGCCCGCTTCCTGGCCGCGCTGCCCGAGTCGCAGTGGCACCACATGGGGCAGTGAGCGCCCCGCCTCGTCGTCCCCGCGCAGGCGGGAACCCACGACCGTCCACCGCGCCTGTGCGTGGATGCCCGCCTGCGCGGGCATGACGGGGAGCGGCGCCGTCGTCCCCGCGCAGGCGGGGACCCACGGTCGACCACCGCGCCTGTGCGTGAATGCCCCCCTGCGCGGGCCTGACGGGGGAGAGGCGCCGTCGTCCCCGCGCAGGCGGGGACCCACGATCGACCACCGTGCCTGCGCGTGGCTGCCCGCCTGCGGGGGCATGACACGGGAGAGGCGCTGTCGTCCCCGCGCAGGCGGGGACCCACGATCAACCACCGTGCCGGTGCGTGGATGCCCGCCTGCGCGGGCATGACGGGGGAGAAGCGCTGTCGTCCCCGCGCAGGCGGGGACCCACGACCGACCACCGCGCCTGTGCGTGGATGCCCGCCTCCGCGGGCCTGACGGGGGAGAAGCGCCGTCGTCCCCGCGCAGGCGGGGACCCTCGATCGACCACCGCGCCTGCGCGGGCGTGACGGCGCCCCTCAGTCGTACGCGAACGTGAAGATCAGGTCCAGCGCCGCGCGCTCGCCGGCCTGGGCCCGCACCGTCACGCGGCGCGACAGGTCGTAGAAGACGAACAGGGTGCCCAGGGTGCCGCTGAGGCCGCGCTCGTAGCTGGCGTACAGGTTCTGGCCCAGGCGCTTGCCCAGCGTCACCGCGGGCCCTTCGGCCGCATCGCGCCGGAAGCCCAGCTCGTCCAGACCCAGCAGCGCCGCCGGGCCCTTGGTGCTGCCCGGCCCGCGCCGGCTCTCCAGCAGCGCCAGCGCGGCCTGCTGCAGCAACGCGGCCTCCGCGCCGCCGGCCGCGGCCGGGCGGCCCAGCACCAGCCAGGCGAGCTTCTCCGACTCGGGCAGCTCGGGCTCGGCCACCAGCCGCACGAACGGCGCCTGCGCCGTGCCCGTGACCTGCACGCCCACCTTCTGCACCTGGCGCGGCCGGATCGCGACGATGTCCAGCGCGGGGTTGTCCGGCGGGCCGGTGAAGCGCAGCACGCCGCGGTCGATCTCCAGCTCCTGGCCGTAGGCCTTGTACATGCCGCCCACGGTGCGCAGCGTGCCGGTCAACCGCGGCTGCGCCAGCGTCTCCCCGCCCACCTGCAGCGTGCCGGCCAGCCGGGTGCGGATGCCGCGGCCCTCCAGCTGGAAGTCGGGCCCGAAGTCCAGGTCCACCGCCAGCAGCAGGGGGCGTGCCGGCGCGCCGCGCTCGGCCGGCGTGCCGCCGCCGCGGTCCCAGCGCACGCCGGGGGGCAGGTTGCGCACCACCACGTCCTCGGACAGCCGGGGCGCGGTCTCGTCGGGCAGCACGATGCGGGCGCGGTCCACCCGCAGCTGGCCGCGCAGCTCGGTCGCCTCGGGCCGCAGCGCCGCGGCCAGCTGGCCCGAGACCGTGAGCGCGCGGTCGCTGCGCACGCTGGCGCGCAGCCGCTCCAGCCGGGCCTGCGCCTGCAGCCGCGGCGCGCCGTCGGCCCAGCGCCCCTCGCCGGTGGCGACCACGCTGCCGCCATCCGCACCCGCGCCGCGCAGCAGCAGCTCCTGCACCACCAGCCGGTCGCCCTCCAGCCGCGCGCGCAGCCGGCCGTCCTGCAGCGCCACGCCATCGACCACCGACCGCAGCGCCAGGTCGTCGGCCTGCACGGTGCCGGTGAGCCACGGCGCCGCGCGCGTCCCCGCGACGCCCAGGTCGGCCGCCACCGAGCCACGCAGCCGCCAGCCCGGTGGCGCCAGCAGCGACCACACGCCCAGCCGCGGCAGCTGCGCCTGCAGCCGCCCGTCCAGCGGCGCCGCCTCGGGCCAGGCCCAGCCGCCGCCCTCGCGCGCCAGCCGGGTCGACAGCCGCCCGCTCGCCTGCCCGGCACGCTCGGACGCCCAGCGCAGCTCGGCCCGCACCGCCTCGCCCTCGGCCTCGATGGCCAGCCGCGCCTCGCGCACGCCGGCCTGCACGCGGGCCGCCGAACCGTCGGCCGCCTCGGCCTGCAGCGCGAGGTCGCCGCTGCGCCGCGCCAGCTGCGCCGAGGCGCGCAGCTGGGTCCCCAGCTGCAGGTCCCAGCGGCCGTCGAACAGCAGGTCGCCCGCCACCGCGCCGCCGGCCAGCGCGCCGCCCGCGGCCAGCTCGGCCCAGGCCAGCGGCAGGCCCGCCAGGCGGCCGCTGGTGCGCAGCTCGCCGTCCTTCCAGCGCAGCGGGTCCCAGGCCAGCACGGCCGGCGCACCCGCGACCGGCGCGGCGAGCGTGGCCTCGGCCGCCCCCAGCGTGAACTGCCCGGCCGCCCAGCGCAGGCCGGCGGGCCGGCGCAGCGCCACGCGCCACGGGCCAGGCCCCAGCGCCGGATCGCGCAGTTGCAGGCCCAGCGTGGCCAGCTCGCCCTGCCATGCGGCGTCGCGCTGGCGGCCGCCGCGGCCGGTGGCCTCCAGCGTCGCCTCCCGGGTGCCGAAGCGGCCGGCGCCGCGCAGGTCCAGCCGCGCATCGGCCAGCCGGCCGTCGGCCACCAGCCGCAACGTGCGCAGCGACCACGCCGGTGCCGGGCCGGGCGGCTGCAGCTGGGGCAGCTCCAGCGTGGCCTGCACCGTGGGGTCCTCCCAGCCGCCCTGCCAGTCGGCCTGCAACTCGCCGCGGCCCGCCAGGGCCGGCCCCAGCGCCTGCGCCGGCAAGCCGGGCAGCCTGCGCAGCCAGGCCTGGGCCGCCGCCAGGTCGGCCAGCTGCAGGCGCACCGTGCCGCCGCCGCGGGTGCGCGCCACCGAGCCCACCGCGCGCAGCCGCAGGCCCGGCGCCTCCAGCGCCAGCCGGCCGCCACCCGAGCGCCCCGCGGGCGCGAGGTCCAGCGCGCCGTCGAGCGTCGCGTCGCTGGTGCGCACCTGCAGCAGCGGCAGCGCCAGCGCCTGCCCGGCCCAGCGGCCGCGGGCCCGCACCGAACGCAGCTCCAACGCGCCCACCAGCGCCGCCAGCTCGTTGCCCGGCGCGGGCGCGCGGGCCGGCCCGCTCGCGGCCAGCGCGGTGTCGAACGCGATCGCCTGGCCCTCGCCCTGCAGCCGCAGGCGCCCCGACAGCGGCACCGGCGCCATCGCGGTGTGCAGCGCCGCCGGGTCGATGCCCTGCAGCTGGCCGTCGACCGTCCAGGCCTGCGGGCCGTCCCACCGGCCGGTGGCCTGCAGCCGGCCGCCGCCCAGCCGCGCGTCCAGCGCACGCACCAGGGCCAGCCCGCCCGGGCGCCACTCGCCCTCGGCCCGCAGCTGCTCCACCGGCAGGCGGCCGCGGTCCCAGGCGCCCGGTGCGCCGTTGTGCAGCTCGGCCTCGACGCCCCAGGCGTCCGCCTCGCGGGGCTGCACGCGCAGCTGGCCGGACAGCAGCGTCTGCGGTGCCTGCGGCCACAGGGCCGCCAGGTCCAGCGCCGCGAAGCGGGCATCGGCCTCGGGCAGCGGCACCGGGCCCCAGGGCGTGAGCACCGCGCGTGCATCGGCCCGCGTGGCCGCGGCCACCGGCGCGCCGGGCTCACCGGCCAGCTCCGCCTGCACCGCGATGCGCTCCAGCGTGCCGGTGGCGCGCGCGCGCAGCTGCAGCGCCACCGCCTCGGTGCGGCCCGGCACCGGCGCCTGCACCCGCCCCTGCACCGTGGCCTGCAGCGCGAACGGCGCCGTGCCGGCCAGCTCGGCCTCGCCCCGGTAGTCGCCGCCGGCCACCACCAGCCGGCGCAGCTGCAGCCGATGGCGCCGGCCGTCCCAGGCCCAGGCGGCGGCCAGGTCCTGCGCCACCACGCCGCGCGCCTCGATGCGCCCGACCGCCAGCTGCTCCACGCTCACGGGCCAGGGCAGCGCCAGCGCGTCCGGCGGCCGGCCGGGCGTGGGGCCGGGCGGGCGGTCGTCGCGGACGGTGAGCGCGCCCACCGCCAGCCGCTCGACCTGCACCCGCCGCTGCAACAGCGCCTGCGGTTGCCAGTCCAGCGCCACGTCGCGCGCCTGCACCACCAGGCCCTCGCGGTCCCAGGCCAGCCGGCCGATGCGCAGCGGCCCGCGCAGCGGACCCTCGACGCCGTCGGCCTGCAGCCCCGGCACGCGCTGCGCCGCCTGCCGCAGCGCCCAGGCCGCCGAGCCGTCGCGGCCGGCCCAGGCCCAGGCCGCGGCCAGCCCGAGGGCCAGCGCCAGCAGGAGCGCGAGCAGGACGGCCAGGAGCCAGCGGAGGGCGCGCATCTCAGAACGTCGCCGCCAGGGTCAGGTGCAGGCGCAGCCGCTTGCTGTCCAGGCCGTAGGCCAGGTCGGCCTGCAGCGGGCCCAGCGGGCTGCGCCAGCGCACGCCGGTGCCCACGCCCCACGAGGGCCGCAGCTGCCTGAATTCGTCGGCCACCGCGCCCGCATCGGTGAACAGCACGTGCTCGAACGCGGTGGGCACGCCGGCGCGGCGGATCGGCCGCTGCCACTCGATGCTGC
Organism: Comamonadaceae bacterium; assembly: GCA_027484575.1. Classification (GTDB taxonomy): domain Bacteria; phylum Pseudomonadota; class Gammaproteobacteria; order Burkholderiales; family Burkholderiaceae_C; genus Ramlibacter. Next base: position 350,880 of record JAIXSQ010000018.1, on the reverse strand, counting down.
CCACGGCGAGGTAGCGGCCCGGCGCGACCACGCCGTCGCGCAGCACGCCGATGTCGCGCAGGCCGTAGCCGCGCACGCTGGTGTCGCCACCGGTGCGAAACAGCTGCGTGGCCGGCACCCGCGCCTCGGACTTCGCGAACACGCCGCCCAGCTCGCCGCGCAGCTGCAGCCGGCCTTCGGGCAGCGGCTGGATGCGGGTGCCGCGCAGCACGGTGCGCTGGAACGGCGAGCGGCTGCCCTCCAGCGTCACGCCCGCGGCCACCTCCAGCCCGAGCGCGTAGCCGCGGCTCGGGTACGGCACGCGGTCGTACCAGCGCCCGGCCCAGACGTAGTTGGCCGTGAGCGCGCTGCCGTCGCCGGTGTCCTGCGGCAGCGCCGCGCCCGCGCGCGGCCGCACCTGCGCGCGGTCGTACTGCAGGTAGGCGTTGCGGTCGAAGCGGTCGTCGCTCTTCTGCCGCCCCAGCCGCAGCCGCTGGCCGGTGGTGACCAGCGCCCCGTCGTCGAGCCGCTCGACGCGGCCGGACACCGCCCAGCGCCACAGGGTCGCATCGGGCAGCCCCGTCAGCTCGCTCTGCAGGAAGGGCGCGCGGCGGTCCAGCTGCAGCCGGTTCACGGCGCGCCAGCCCAGGCCGGGCACGCGGTTGTGGATGTAGTCGGCCGACAGCCGCGGGCCGGCGTCGGTGGACGCGCCCACGCCCAGCACCACGCGCTGCAACGGGGCCTCGCGCACCGTGGCCTGCACCGGCGCGGGATCGGACGGGCCCTCGGGGTCCACGTACAGGAAGGCCGAGTCGTAGTAGCCGCTGCCGGTCAGCCGCAGCTGCGCGCGCTGGATCGCGTCGCGGTCGTACAGGCTGCCGGGCGCCAGCCGGGCCAGCCGCGGCACCAGCACCGGGTCGTAGCGCTGCGTGCCCGTCACCTGCATCTCGCCCAGCCGGAACAGCGGCCCCGAATCCAGCCGCAGCCCCAGCCGCGCCGTGCCCGCCGCCGCGTCGACCTGCGCCACGCTGTCGTCCAGCCGCGCGGCCGGGTAGCGGCGCGCCGCCAGGTCGCGCAGCGCGGCGGCCTTGGCATCGTCCCAGGCGTCCTGGGTCCAGGGACGGCCGGGCGGCAGGGTCCAGCCCTCGCGGATGCGCTGGCGCAGCGACTGCGCCTCGCGCCCGTCGTCGCCGCTCACGTGGCCGGCGAAGCCCAGCTCCAGGCCGTCGACGATGGTCTGCGGACCGGGCTCGACCTCGACCACGATGGCCGGCGGCGCGTCGCCCTGCCCCGGCTGCTGGCGGATGGCGAGCACCGGCGCGAACAGGCCCAGCGTGCCCAGCAGCTCGCGCGCGTCGGACTCGGCCAGCCGCACCAGCCGGGCCAGCTCCACCTCGTCGAGGTCGGGCACGTCCCGGAAGCGCCGGATGTCCAGGTGCCGCTGCAGCAGGTCGCGGATGCGGCCGGGCGCGCGCACCTGCAGCTCGAAGGCCGGGGCAGGCGTGGCCGAGCGGCCGTCGGCGCCGTCGGCGGTGCCCTGCCCCCAGGCGGGCGGCAGCGCGCCCGCGCACAGCCACGCGCACAGGCAGGCGGCCAGCCAGTGGCGGGCGCGGGGTCTCAGGGCGGGGACGGGGACGTGGGACACCGGTGAGCAAGCACGGCAGCAGGCCGCCTGCGGATCATGCGCGAGCGTGCGCGCCGGCCCGCGTAGGCGGGCACCGACAGGCACGGCCGTGGCGGCACTGTGCACCACCGGCGCCACCCCGGTCCCGTGCTCGGGATGGACCGCGCAGGCCGCCTAGACCACCACCGGCTCGGGCTCCAGCCGGATGCCGAAGCGCTCGTACACGCTGGTCTGGATCGCCCGCGCCAGGGTGACGACCTCGCCGCCGGTGGCGCCGCCGCGGTTGACCAGCACCAGCGCCTGGCGCTCGTACACGCCGGCGTTGCCCACCGACTTGCCCTTCCAGCCGCAGGCGTCGATCAGCCAGCCCGCGGCCAGCTTCACCGAGCCGTCGGGCATGGGGTAGTGCACGATGTTCGGCTCGCGGGCGATGATGTCCGAGCACTGCTCGGGCGTGACCGTGGGGTTCTTGAAGAAGCTGCCGGCGTTGCCGATCACCTTGGGGTCGGGCAGCTTGGCGCTGCGGATCGCCACCACCCAGTCGAACACCTGCCGGGCCGTGGGCCGCGCGATGCCGGTCTCGGCCACCTTGCGCTGCAGGTCGGCGTAGTCCAGCACCGGCTTCCAGGGCTTGGGCAGGCGGAAGCGCACCCGCAGGATCAGCGCCCGGCCGGCCAGGCCCATGCCGCGCACCAGTTCGCCGTCGTCGGCGCCCTCGGGCGGCGGGTGCTTGAACACCGAGTCGCGGTAGCCGAAGCCGCACTGGCCGGCATCGAGCGTGAACACCCGGCCGGTGCGCAGATCGATCGCGTCGAGCGACTCGAACCGGTCCTGCAGCTCGACGCCGTAGGCGCCCACGTTCTGCACCGGCGAGGCACCGACGGTGCCGGGGATCAGCGCCATGTTCTCCAGCCCGGGCAGGTCGTGCTCGAGCGTCCACGCGACCAGCCGGTGCCAGTTCTCGCCCGCCCCGGCCTCGACGATGGTGGCGCGCGGGCCGTCGTCGACCACGCGGATGCCCGGGATCTCGACCTTGAGCACCAGCGGCCGCACGTCGCCGGTGATCACGATGTTGCTGCCGCCGCCCAGCACGAACACCGGCTGGCCGGCCCGCTCGCGGTCGGCCAGCAGGGCCCGCACGTCGTCCTCGGAGCGCACCCGCAGCAGCTCGCGCGCCTTGGCGACGATGCCGAAGCTGTTGTGCGGCGCCAGCGAGACGTTGTGCTCCACGATCATGGGAGAATTGTCGCCCATGCGCCTGGCTCGGCAGGCGTGCCAGCAGCAGCGAGGAGAGAGATGCCGTCGTTCGACACCGTGTGCGAACCCAACCTGGTCGAAGTGCGCAACGCCGTGGACGTTGCCGCCAAGGAGATCGCCAACCGCTTCGACTTCAAGGGCACGTCCGCCGCCATCGAGCTCAAGGACAAGGAGATCACCCTGTTCGGCGACGCCGAGTTCCAGCTCGGGCAGGTCGAGGACATCCTCACCGCCAAGCTGGCCAAGCGCAACGTCGACGTGCGCTTCCTCGACAAGGGCAAGGTCGAGAAGATCGGCGGCGACAAGGTCAAGCAGGTGGTCAAGGTGCGCAGCGGCATCGAGTCCGAGCAGGCCAAGAAGGTCACCCGGGCCATCAAGGACAGCAAGCTGAAGGTGCAGGCCGCCATCCAGGGCGATGCCGTGCGCGTGACCGGCACCAAGAAGGACGACCTGCAGGCGGCCATGGCGGTGATCCGCAAGGAGATCGCCGACCTGCCGCTGTCGTTCAACAACTTCCGCGACTGAAGGCCCGCACCGCCGTGCGCCGCGCCGCCCTGCCCCTGCTGCTGGCGGCCGCGGCCGCGGCGCCCCTGCCCGGGGCGGCCCAGCAGAAGGTCGCGCTGCAGGGCCTGCTGGGCAACCGCGCCCTGCTCATCGTCGACGGCGGCGCGCCGCGCGCCGTGGCCCCCGGCGACACCCACCAGGGCGTGCGCGTGGTGTCCACCGGCGACGACCAGGCGGTGCTCGAGTTCGGCGGCCGCCGCCATGTGCTGCGGGTGGGCGAGGCGCCGGCCAGCGTGGGCGCAGCCGCCCCCGGCTCCGGCGGCAACCAGCGGGTCGTGCTCACGGCCGGCGCCGGCGGCCACTTCATGCCCGAGGGCCGGATCAATGGGCGGCCGGTGGTCTTCATGCTCGACACCGGCGCGACCTCCGTGGCCATGGGCGCGGCCCAGGCCGAGCGGCTGGGCATCGACTACCGCGCCGGCCCGCCGCTGGCGCTGCAGACGGCCAACGGCACGGTCACCGGCTGGCGGGTGCGGCTGGGCAGCCTGCATCTGGGCGACGTCGAGCTGCACGACGTCGACGCGGTGGTGATGCCGGCGACCATGTCCTTCGTGCTGCTGGGCAACAGCGTGCTGTCGCGCTTCAGCATGCAGCGCGACGGCGCGCGCATGGTGCTCGAGCGGCGCTACTGAGCGCCGCCGCCCCGGCGCGGGGCGGCCTCAGGCCTTCTTGCCGCCCAGGCGCGACTCGGTGCCCGCCAGCAGGCGCTCGATGTTCGCGCGGTGCCGCCAGGCCAGCAGCAGCGCCATGGCGGCCAGCGCCGCCACCACCGGCGGCTCGGCGTTCCACAGCACCCCGTCGAGCAGCAGGAAGTAGGCCGGCGCGAACACCGCCGCCACCAGCGAGGCCAGCGAGGAATAGCGGAAGAAGAACGCGATGATCAGCCAGGTCAGGCCGGTGGCGATGCCCAGGCCCCAGTGAATCGCGAACACCGCACCGAGGAAGGTGGCCACGCCCTTGCCGCCTTCGAAGCGGAAGAACACCGGGTACAGGTGGCCCAGGAAGGCGGCCAGCGCGACCAGCGCCACCGTGCCCTCGCCCAGGCCCCAGGCGCCGCCCCAGGCCCGCACGGCCAGGACCGGCACCACGCCCTTGAGCGCGTCCAGCAGCAGCGTGGTCAGCGCCGCGGCCTTGCTGCCCGAGCGCAGCACGTTGGTGGCGCCGGGGTTCTTGCTGCCGAAGGTGCGCGGGTCGGACAGCCCCATCGCGCGGCTGACCAGCACCGCGAAGGCCAGCGATCCCAGGAGGTAGGCGGCCAGCGTGGCCAGCAGGGCGGACAGGATGTGCATCGGCCGCGCATTCTGCCAGCGCGGCCGTTCGGCCCCTCAGTCCGGCGCGAAGGTGGCCTCCACCAGACCGCACAGCCGCGCCTCGCGGCCCAGCGCCGCCTGCAGCAGGCCCTGGGCCCGCGCCAGCGTGGCCTGCAGCAGGCGCCGCGCGTCCTGCGGGCCCAGCAGCGCGACCAGCGAGCATTCGGCCTCGCCCGCGGGCGCCGCGTCCTCGAGGTCGTCGCGCAGCTGGAAGGCCCGGCCCAGCACCCGGCCGGCGTCGCGCAGCGCGGGCAGCGCGTCCTCGCGCCCCGCGCCCAGGGCCGCCAGCTCCAGCGCGGCCGAGAACAGCACGCCGGTCTTCAGGTCGTTCACCCGGGTGGCGCCGCGGCGCTCGGCGCCGCCGCCGCGCAGGTCGCGCCATTGCCCCAGCACCAGCCCGTCCACGCCGACGGCGCCGTGCAGCACCTCGGCCATCCGGCAGCGCACCGCGGCGGGCAGCGGTGCCGTCGCCAGCAGCTGGCCCGAGCGGGCCAGCAGCCCGACCGCGGCGAGCACGGCGGTGTCCACGCCGTAGCGCCGGTGCAGCGCGGGCTGGCCGCGGCGCAGCACGGCGTCGTCCATGCACGGCAGGTCGTCCAGCACCAGCGAGGCCGCGTGCACCAGCTCCACCGCGCAGGCCACGTCCATCAGCACCTGCGGCCGCGCCCCGAGGGCCTCGCCCGCCAGCAGCACCAGCAACGGCCGCAACCGCTTGCCCGGCGCCAGCGCCGCGCTGCGCATCGCGGCGGCGGGGCCGGCAGGCAGCTCGGCCGCGCCGCCGGGCAGGCAGGCGGCCAGCCGCTGGTCGACCTGCAGCCGCAGCGCGGCCAGCGGGCCCGGGTCGCAGCCGGTCGCCGCGCCGGCCAGGACGGCGGACTGCGGGACGGAGTCGGGGATGGGGTCGGGAGCGGTGCGGAACGTCATCGCGAGGCTTGCCTGCGGCCGGGCCAGCAGTGTCGGCCCAGCGCACGCAGGCGTGGGGCCGTGTCAGGTCTTTCGCGGCGCCGTCCTACAGGGCCTGCATTCCAGAATCGTCCGACCCTGCCGGCCCACCCTTCGCCGTGACCCACTACGCCGTCGTCGCCCCGCCCCACGCCAGCCATGTGCGCGCCATCGGCGCGCTGGTGCGGCCCTTGCTCGACGGCGACCACCGCGTCAGCTGGCTCGCCCCGGCCGACGTGCGCCCGCTGGTGGCCGATGCGCGAATCGGCTTCGTGCCCGTGGGCGCGGCCACGCACCCGCCGGGCAGCCTCGCGGCCGTGCATGCCCGCGCGGCGGCCCCGGGCAGCCCCTGGGGCCTGCAGCGCGTGATCCGCGACATGGCCGACGCCACCCGCATGTACGCGGCCGAGCTGCCCGCGCAGCTCGAGCGGCTGGGCGTGGACGCGGTGCTGGCCGACCAGATGGAAGCCGGCGGCGCGCTCGCGGCCCGCCGCCTGGGCCTGCCGTGGGCGGGCCTGGCCTGCGCGCTGCCGGTGCAGCGGGTGCCGGGCGTGCCGCTGGCGGTCATGCCCTGGGGGCCGGCGCGCAGCCCGCGCAGCCTGCAGGTGTTGCGCGAGAGCGAACGCGTGCACGACTGGCTGATGGCGCCGCTGCACGACACCATCGCGCGCGAGGCGGCGCGGTGCGGCTGGACGGGCGTGCGCACGCTGGCCGAGCTGGCCGGCGGCGCCGTGCTGCACCTGGCGCAGACCACGCCCGCGTTCGAGTTGCCGTCCCCGGACGCCGCCGCCGCGGCAGCCACGGGCGGGCCCCCCGTGCATGCCCTGGGCCCCTGGCGGCTGCCGGGCGCCGCCGCCACCGGCGTGCCCTGGCCGCACCCGGCCTGGCGCGACCCGGTGCGGCCGCTGGCCTTCGCCTCGCTGGGCACGCTGCAGGGCGGGCGCCTGGGCCTGTGGCGGCGCATCGTGCGGGCCTGCGTGGCCGAGGACCTGCAGCTGGTCGTGGCGCACTGCGGCGGGCTCGACGCCGCGCAGGCCGCGCAGCTGCGGTCGCTCGGCGCCGCCTGGGTCACGGATTTCGTGCCGCAGCAGGCGCTGCTCGCCCAGGCCGACCTGCTGGTCACGCACGGCGGCCTCAACACCGTGATGGACGGCCTGGCGGCCGGCCTGCCGATGGCGGTGCTGCCGCTGGGCTTCGACCAGCCGGGCGTGGCCGCGCGCGTCGTCCATGCCGGCGCCGGCCTGCGGCTGTGGCCCCAGCTGGCCAGCGTGGGCGCGCTGCGCCGCGCCGTGCGCCGGCTGCTGGCCGAGCCCACGTTCCGGGTGGCCTCGCGCCGGCTGGGCGCCGGCATCGCCGGCGCGGGCGGCGCGACGCGCGGCGCGGCGCTGCTCACGGCCGCCCTGGCCGCACGGACCCCGTCCCCCCTGGAGGCCACCGCATGACCCTCGATGCCGACCTGCTGCTGGTGGGCGGCGGCCTGGCCAACGGCCTGATCGCCTGGCGCCTGCGCCAGCTGCGGCCGCAGCTGCGCGTGCTGCTGCTGGAGGCCGGCCCCGCCCTGGGCGGCAACCACACCTGGTCGTTCCACGACGCCGACCTGACGCGCGAGCAGCGCCACTGGCTGGCGCCGCTGGTGGTGTGGCGCTGGCCAGGCTACACGGTCCGCTTCCCGCAGCGCGAACGGCGCTTCGGCGGCAACTACGCCTCGATCTCCAGCGAGCGCTTCGACGCCACGCTGCGGGGCGCGCTGGGCGACAGCGTGCGGCTGCAGGCCCCGGTCGAGGCCGTCGAGCCCACCCGCGTGCGGCTGGCCGACGGCCGCGTGCTCACCGCCGGCGCCGTGATCGACGGCCGCGGCGGCGTGCCGCGCCGCCACCTGCGCCTGGGCTGGCAGAAGTTCGTCGGCCAGGTCTGGCGGCTGGAGCGGCCGCACGGGCTGCACGTGCCCCTGCTGATGGACGCCACCCAGCCGCAGCTGGACGGCTACCGCTTCCTGTACTCGCTGCCGCTGGATCCGCACACCGTGCTGATCGAGGACACCTTCTATGCCGACGGCGAGCAGCTGCCCGTGGGCCTGCTGCGCCAGGCCATCCCGGACTACGCCCGGGCGCAGGGCTGGACGCCGGTGGAGCTGCAGCGCGAGGAGCTGGGCGTGCTGCCGATCGCGCTGGACGGCGACATGCACGCCCTGTGGGCCGAGGCCGCCGGCGTGACGCGCAGCGGGCTGTCGGCGGCGCTGTTCCATCCCACCACCGGCTACACGCTGCCCGACGCGGTGCGGCTGGCCGAGCTGGTCGCCGGGCTGGACGACCTGCGGGCCGCGCCCCTGTTCGCGGCGGTGCGCAGCCATGCGCTGCGGCGCTGGAGGGCCCAGGGCTTCTACCGGCTGCTCAACCGCATGCTGTTCCTGGCGGCCCGGCCCGAGGAGCGCTGGCAGGTGATGCAGCGCTTCTACGGGCTGCCCGACGGCCTGATCGAGCGCTTCTACGCCGGCCACAGCCACCTGGCCGACCAGGCCCGGATCCTCTCCGGCAAGCCCCCGGTGCCCATCCCCGCCGCCGTGCGCGCGGCCTTCGCCGCGCGGCCGCATCCCGTGCCCCGGGAGCGCAGCGCCTGAGGCGCCGCACGCTCCCGGGCTCCTTCGTCCACCCCTTGCGCCACCTGCACCCATGACCACCCCCATCCGCACCGCCGCCGTCATCGGGGCCGGCTTCGGCGGCCTGGCGCTCGCCATCCGGCTGCAGTCGGCCGGCGTGCAGACCACGCTGTTCGAGGCCCGCGACAAGCCCGGCGGCCGCGCCTACGTCTGGCACGACCAGGGCTACACCTTCGACGCCGGCCCCACCGTGATCACCGACCCGTCGGCGCTGGAGGAGCTGTTCCAGCTGTCGGGCCGCCGGCTGTCCGACTACGTCGAGCTGCTGCCGGTGCAGCCGTTCTACCGCCTGTGCTGGGAGGACGGCAGCCGCTTCGACTACGCCAACGACCAGGCCGCGCTCGACGCCCAGATCGCCGCCCGCGACCCGCGCGACCTGCAGGGCTACCGCGACTTCCTGGCCTATGCGCGCGAGGTGTTCGAGCAGGGCTACCTGCGCCTGGGCAGCGTGCCCTTCCTGAACTTCCGCAGCATGGTGCAGGCCGGCCCGCAGCTGGCGCGGCTGGGCGCCTGGCGCAGCGTGTACGACGTGGTGGCGCGCTTCATCCACGACGAGCAGCTGCGCCAGGCCTTCTCGTTCCATTCGCTGCTGGTGGGCGGCAACCCGTTCGACACCTCGGCCATCTACGCGCTGATCCACGCGCTGGAGCGCGAGTGGGGCGTGTGGTTCCCGCGCGGCGGCACCGGGGCGCTGGTGCAGGCGCTGGTGCGGCTGTTCCAGGACCTGGGCGGGCAGCTGCGGCTGGACGCGCCGGTCGAGCGCATCGAGGTGCAGGACGGCCAGGCCCGCGCGCTGCGGGTGCACGGCGAGCGCCTGGCCTTCGACCAGGTCGCCTCCAACGCCGACGTGGTGCACACCTACGACCGGCTGCTGGGCCACACGCCGCGCGGGCTGCTCGAGGCCAGGCGGCTCAAGGGCAAGCGCTGGTCGATGTCGCTGTTCGTCGTGCACTTCGGCCTGTCGCGGCCGCAGCCGCAGCTGGCCCACCACACGGTGCTGTTCGGTCCGCGCTACCGCGGCCTGATCGACGCGATCTTCAAGGGCAGCGCGCTGGCCGAGGACTTCTCGCTCTACCTGCACGCGCCCTGCATCACCGACCCCTCGCTGGCGCCCCCCGGCGGCAGCAGCCACTACGTGCTGGCGCCGGTGCCGCACCTGGGCCAGGTGCCGCTGGACTGGGACGTCGAGGGTCCCAGGCTGCGCGAGCGCATCCTGGACTACCTCGAGGCACGCGCGATCCCACACCTGCGCCGCGACCTGGTCACCTGCCGCATCTTCACGCCGGCCGACTTCCGCGACGAGCTGGGCGCGCACCTGGGCTCGGCCTTCTCGCTCGAGCCCGTGCTGACGCAGAGCGCCTGGTTCCGGCCGCACAACCGCGACGACGGCATCCCCAACCTGTTCATCGTCGGCGCGGGCACGCACCCCGGCGCCGGCGTGCCCGGCGTGGTGGGCTCGGCCAAGGCCACGGCGCGGCTGATGCTGGAGGCCGCCGCGTGACCGACGCCGCGGGCCTGCTGGCCACCGCCACCCGCAGCATGCGCGAGGGCTCGCGCAGCTTCGCCACCGCCACCCGGCTGTTCGACGCCCGCACGCGCGAGAGCGCGGTGCTGCTGTACGCCTGGTGCCGGCACTGCGACGACGTGGTCGACGGGCAGGCGCTGGGCCTGGGCCGCGTGGCGCAGGCCGCGCCGCTGCACGAGCGGCTGGCCACGCTGGAGCGCCGCACGCAGCTGGCCTGTGCCGGCGTGCCGCAGGACGACCCGGTGTTCGACGGCCTGGCCGTGGTGGTGCGCCGCCACCGGCTGCCGGCGCACCTGCCGCTGGAGCTGCTGGCGGGCTTCGCGATGGACGCGCGCGGCACGCACTACGCCAGCCTGGCCGACACGCTGGTCTACGCCTGGCGGGTGGCCGGCGTGGTGGGCGTGATGATGGCCCGCGTCATGGGCGCGACCGGCGCGCAGGCGCTGGACCGTGCCTGCGACCTGGGCCTGGCCTTCCAGCTGACCAACATCGCGCGCGACGTGGTCGAGGACGCCAGGCAGGGCCGCGTGTACCTGCCGGCCGACTGGCTGCGCGCCGAGGGCGTGCTGCCCGAGCCGGCGGCGGTCGCGGCGCCGCGGCACCGCCAGCAGGTCGCGCGCGTGGCCGCGCGGCTGGTGCGCGCCGCCGAGCCCTACTACGACTCGGCCCGCGCCGGCCTGTGCGAGCTGCCCTGGCGCTGCGCCTGGGCGGTGGCCACCGCGCGTGGCGTGTACCGCGCCATCGGCCGCGAGGTGGTGCGCCGCGGGCCGGCGGCCTGGGACCGGCGCGTCGCGACCTCGCCGGTGGCCAAGGGCTGGCACGTGCTGCGCGGCGCCGCCGTCGCCGGCGTGCTGCAGGCGCCGGCGGCGGTGCCGATGCACGAGCGGCCCCAGGAGCTGTTCCGCCGGCCGATGTGACGCCGCCGCGCGCGGCCGTGCCTTCGCTCAGGCCTGCGGCAGCTGCTCGCCCAGCGCGCGCAGCACGTGCGCCGGGATCAGCGGCGCCATCCAGCGGCGCGGCAGCAGCAGGGCCATGCCCAACGTGACCCACCAGCGGCGGTGCGCGAGCGCCTCCTGCGCATCGCCCAGCCAGTGCAGGGCCTGCAGCCGCTGGCCCCGTGCCAGCGCGGCGCGGGCCAGGTCCACGCGCAGCTGGGCCGCGAACAGCAGCATCGACCGGCGCCGCGCCGCGTGCGGCTCGCGGCGGGCACGCGCTTCCAGCCGCAGCAGGAAGGGGGGCACGGTGTGCGCCGGGCGGCTGCTCAGGCTGCCGGCCACCTCGAGCCGGTGCCCCACCAGGTGGCTGCGCACCAGCGCGATCGGCCCCTGCTCGGCCAGGCGGAACCACAGGTCCAGGTCTTCGCCCACCGACTCGCCCGAGGGGAAGCACGCGCCCAGGGCGCGCAACCGCGAGGTCCGCACCGCCACCGAGCTGGTGAAGAAGGCCGGTCCCTGCATCCAGCGCGCCGGCAGGTCGTGCACCAGCTCCACCTCCGGCTGCGGCCCCGGCGCATCGAGCGGCGGCATCTGCGCGCCGGTGAAGTAGCGGTACAGCGTGGCGATGGTGTCCACCGCCGGATGCCGGCGCTGCACGGCCGCGATGCAGGCCAGGAAGCTGGGCGCCTGCACGTCGTCGGCATCGAGGAACACGACCCAGTTGCCACGCGCGCTGGCGATGCCGGCGTTGCGTGCGGCCGCCACGCCGGCATTGGGCTGGCGCAGCAGCCGGATGCGCGCGTCGCCCAGGTGCTGCACGCGTGCCGGCCCATCGTCGGTCGAGCCGTCGTCCACCACGATCAACTCGAAGTCGCGCCAAGCCTGCCCCAGCACCGAACCCACCGCACGGCCGACCCAGGCCGCGCCGTTGTACAGGGGCATCACGACGCTGAAGGCCACGCCCCCGCCGGCGGCGGCCTCAGTCCCGGCCATCGGGCACCCCGTGCCGCCGATCCTTGTCCGACAGGAGCCTGGACGCGAGACCTTGCGTGTGACCCATGGTGACCTCCGGCACTGCAAAGCGGCGACTCTGGCGAGCGGGATGGGCGCCCGTTGTCGGCGCGCGGCCGACGGCACGCAGGACCGTGCCCCCCAAGGCACGTGCGCCGGTTCCCACACGCCGGCCACGGCTGTGGCGCGTTGCGCGCAGAATGGGCCGGCACGCCACGCACGCCATGGACGCCACGCCTCCGTTCGACCTGCAGCGGTTCCTGGACGCCCAGGCGCCGGTCTGGGACACGGTGCGCGCCGAGCTGGCCGCCGGCCGCAAGCGCACGCACTGGATGTGGTTCGTGTTCCCGCAGCTCGCGCCGCTGGGCCGCAGTGCGACGGCGCGGTTCTACGGGATCGCCGGGGCCAGCGAGGCCCGGGCCTACTGGGCGCATCCGGTGCTGGGGGCGCGGCTGCAGGCGTGCTGCGCGCTGCTGGCCGGCCTGCACGGGCGCAGCGCGGTCGAGGTGTTCGGCGAGGTCGATGCGCTGAAGCTGCGCTCGTGCCTCACCCTGTTCGATGCCGTCGCGCCCGGCCAGCCGCTGCTGCTGGCGTGCCTGCAGCACACGTGCGACGGCCAGCGCGATCCCGCGACCCTGCGCCTGCTGGCCCAGGCGCCTTAGCGCTGCGGTCCCGGCCCGCCGGCCGACGCGGGCAGGCCGAACACCCGGTCGAAGGCCCAGGTGAAGGCGATCGCGTAGACGAAGAAGAAGGCCAGCAGCCCCAGGTTGGTCACGAACGCGGCCCACCACGAGATCTCCAGCCACAGCGACATCACCGGCAGCAGGATCAGCACGAGGCCACCCTCGAAGCCCAGGCCGTGCGCCAGCCGGCGGCCGAAGGAGCGCCCGCGCGCGGGCTGGCGCGATTCCCAGCGCTCGAACAGCCAGTTGAAGCCGTAGTTCCAGCACAGCGCGATCGTCGACAGCACCACGGCCAGGCCGAAGGTCGAGCCCTGCGACTTGTCGAACACGAGGCTGAGCAGCGGGCCGACCACGGCGATGGCGACGAGCTCGTACAGGACGGCCTGGAGGATGCGGCGGCGGATGGGGGTCATGCAGGATCGCCCGGCGGGCGGGCGGCGCGATTCTAGGGCGGCGCAACCGCGCGCAAGCTCAGGACGGCGCCGGCGGCGCGCGGTCCTGCCGCAGCACGCCGTTGACCTCGGCGCCGTAGATCAGCGTGGTGGCGCTGATGTACAGGAACACCAGCGTGGCCACCACGCCCGCGAAGCTGCCGTACAGCAGCGCCAGCTTGCCGGCGGACCGCAGCGTGTACGACAGGACCGCCGCCGCCGCCACCCAGCAGGCCGCGCCGACGAGCGCGCCGGGAACCACCGTGCCCAGCCGCTGGTGCGTGTCGGGCAGCCAGCCGTAGATGGCGGCATAGGCGATGGCCAGCACCAGGAAGGCCAGGCCGTAGCGCGCGCCGTTGTGCAGCCGGATCGCGTCCTTGCCGGTGATGCCGCTGTCGGCCAGCAGCTCCCAGACATAGGGCATCACGACCACCGAGCTGAAGGCGCCGAGCACGCAGGCGCCGGCGGCCACCGTGAACACCGTGACCTTCAGCCGCGCCTTCCAGAAGGCCATGCCGCGCTCGACGCCATAGGCGCGGTTGAGCGCCGTGCGCACCGCCTGCATCCCGGACGAGGCGGTCCACAGCGTGGCCAGCAGGCCGATGGTCAGCAGGGCCTGGCTGCGCTGCGCCAGCACCTGCGAGATGACGGGCTGCATCGCCTCGCGCACCAGCGGCGGCGCGTACTCCATGACGCGCGCCGCGAGTTCGGCCGCCTGCCCGGGCTGGCCGAAGAAGGCCGCCGACGCCGACAGCAGGATCAGCAGCGGGAACATCGCCAGCACCCACGAGAACGCCAGGCTCCCGGCCTGGTTGGCGCTCTGGTGCAGCACGTAGTTGCGGATGGCCAGCAGCAGCGGGCGCAGCCCGGGCGCGGACAGCACCGCGCCGCGCAGCCGGCGCCAGGCGCCGCGGAGCCGGTTTATGCCCACGGGGGAGGTGCAGTGGCGTGCATCTCGGTGTCCTTCACGCGATTCGGGGGAGATGCCATCGTGGCCAGCACCGGCTGGGCCGCCCCGTCGGACGCGGGCACCTGAGCTTGTCGGGCAGCCTGCCGCCATCCGCGGGAACCCGCAGAATCGGCGGCCATGATCCATCTGTACGCCTTCGACACCCCCAACGGCCGCAAGATCAGCGTCGCGCTGGAGGAAATGGGACTCGCCTACGACGTGACGGTCGTCGACATCGGCCAGGGCGAGCAGTTCCACGAGGACTTCCTGCGCATCAGCCCGAACAACAAGATCCCGGCGATCGTGGACGACGACGGCCCGCAGGGGCCGCTGAGCCTGTTCGAGTCGGGCGCGATCCTGGTGTACCTGGCGCAGAAGACCGGCAGGTTCTGGCCGGCAGGCCTGGCCGAGCAGGCCGAGGTCCTGCAGTGGCTGATGTTCCAGGTCGGTGGCTTCGGCCCGATGCCCGGCCAGGTGCACCATTTTCTGGGGCTGCCGGACGAGGCGGACCGCCGCTACGGCCTGCAGCGCTTCGGCACCGAGACGCGCCGGCTCTACGGCGTCATGGACCGCCACCTGGGCCAGAGCCGCTGGTTCGCCCGCGACCTGTCGATCGCCGACTTCGCGATCCTCGGCTGGGTGTGGCGCCATGCCCGGCACCAGGTGGATTTGGCCGACTTCCCGGCGGTCGCGCGCTGGTACGGCGAGCTGATGGCGCGGCCGGGCGTGCAACGCGGCTTCGCGGTCCCGCTGCGGCGGTGACACTCCGCCGCCGGCGTTACCGCCGGTGCGCCCCGTGTGACAGCGCGCCACCCAACACTGGATCCGCTGGCATGCACAAGGAGTGGCGATGCGGTGGTCGGTCGGCGGGTGGTCGTGCGCAGTGGCTGCGCTGTGGCTGGCGGGCTGCGGCGGGGGCGGTGGCGGTGGTGGTGGCGCCGGCAGCGCGGCCGGTCCGGACGCCGCGGCGGCCGGCCCCGCGCTGGTGACGGCACCGGCGACCGTGATCAACACGAACCCGGTGGCCACCGGCTCGGGCAGCACGGCTGCGCTGGAGCCCGTGCGGCCGCCGTCCACGGTGCCCGGTGGCACGGCAGCAACGACCCCGGCGGAGCCGACCACGCCGGGGACACCCGCGACACCGGCCACGCCCACGACCCCCACGACGCCGGCAACGCCGGTGACGCCGGTGACGCCGGTCACCCCGGTCACGCCCGCGACGCCCGCGCTGCCGGGCCAGCCCGCTGGCACGGGCGGCACCGCCGGGGTCGGCATGGACGCCCCCTCGGGCCTGCAGCGCAGCCGCGTCGACCGCACCGACGACGTGCCGGGCGCGCAGGTGCACGTGATGTACCTGGTGCCAGCCGACGGCGAGGACCGCAGCCTGGACCTGGCGAACAAGCTGCCCTACAGCCTGCAGGCGGGTAACCGCTGGCTGCAGGCGCAGACCGGGCGCCAGGTCGTCTACGACACCTGGCGCGGCCAGCTGGACATCGGCTTCGCCCGCCTGCCGCGCACCGATGCCCAGTACGCCGCCTTCGGGCTGGCGCGGCGCAGCGCGATCGAGGCCGACCTGCGGGTGTCGGGACTGCTGGACACCGGCAAGATCTACCTGGTGTTCTACGACGGCACCCACGACCGCACCTGCGCCGACGCGCCGCTGGTGACGCGGCGCGACGCGACGCAGGACCGGGTCGCGGTCGTGTACCTGCGCGCCCGCCTGCCCGGCTTGGTGCCCTGCCAGGACAACCCCTCGGCCGCCTCGCCCACGGCGACGCCCGGGTACTTCGACTTCGTGGCGCTGCACGAGGTCTTCCACCTGCTGGGCGTGCCCCACGTCGCCACGCGGTGCGACCTGATGGCCGGCAGCTGGGACGGCTGCGGCGACGTGCTGGCCGCCGACGCCGGGCGCGGGAACTACCTGCGCACCGGCACCGGCACCGCCACCGGCACAGGCGGGCCGGTGCCCTACGACGTCTCCACCTCGCCCTACCTCGGCAGCCCGGTGCTGGTGGCCGGGGCCGGTCCGGCCGCAGGCGGCGCCTCACCGCCGGCCGGCGCCACGACGGGCACCGTCGCCACGGCCGTGCGCCTGGCCTTGGCCGGCGCTCCCCGCTGAGGCCCGGGCGGGGGTGAAGCGGCGAGGAGGAGGACTTCTGGCCGCCTGATCACCGCATGGCGCGCGCGCCACCCCGCTACGGTTCGCCACATCGTCACGAACCGGACATTCACCATGCAACGCTTCAGCTCCATCGGCGCGCGTCTCATGCTCACCTTCCTCGCCCTGGCGGCGTTGGTGGCCATCGTCAGCCTGCTCGCCCTGCGCTCGACCGGTGCAGCCGACACCCGGTTCCAGGACTTCGTCGACGGCATCGACGAACGCGCGCAGGTCGCCGGCGAGCTGCGCAAGGCGGTGGACATGCGCGCGATCTCCGCCCGCAACCTCGTGCTCGTGACCGCCGCCGAGGACATGGCCAGCGAGACGGCCCTGGTGCGCAAGGCGCACGGCCAGGTGCAGGACCGGCTGGCCAAGCTGCGGGAGCTGGCCGCCTCGCCGGCCGTCGAGGACGACGAGCGCGCCGCCATCGCCAAGATCGTCGAGGTCGAGCAGCAGTACGGCCCCGTCGCCCTGGCCATCGTCGGCCTGGCGCTGGACCGCAAGACCGGGGAGGCCATCGCCGACATGAACGCCAAGTGCCGCCCGCTGCTGGCGCGCCTGGTGCAGAGCACCGACAGCTTCGCGGAGCTGGCGCGGCGCAAGGCGGGCGAGCGCATCGCCGCCTCGCATGCGGACTTCCAGCGCGACGTGGTGCTGCTGCTGTCGCTCAGCGCGCTGGCCATCCTGGCGGCCGTGCTGGCCGGCTGGGGCGTCACCCGGTCGATCACCGGCCCGATCAACAGCGCCGTCGAGGTGGCCCAGTCGGTGGCCGCGGGCGACCTGCGCAAGGACGTCGCCGCGAGCCGCAACGACGAGACGGGCCGCCTGCTGGAAGCCCTGCAGGCCATGACCGGCAGCCTGCGCCGCATCGTCGGCACCGTGCGCGAGAGCACCGACTCGATCGCCACCGGCAGCCGCCAGATCGCCGCCGGCAACACCGACCTGAGCCAGCGCACCGAGCAGCAGGCCTCGAGCCTGCAGGAGACCAACGCGTCGATGCAGCAGCTGCGCCAGACGGTGCAGGACACCGCGCAGCGGGCCGAGCAGGCGACCACCCTGGCCTCCACCGCGATGCAGGTGGCCACGCGCGGCGGCGAGGTGGTGGGCACCGTGGTGGCCACCATGGGCGACATCGCGCAGTCCAGCCGCCGGATCTCGGAGATCACCTCGATCATCGAAGGCATCGCCTTCCAGACCAACATCCTGGCGCTCAACGCCGCCGTCGAGGCCGCCCGTGCCGGCGAGCAGGGCCGCGGCTTCGCGGTCGTCGCGGCCGAGGTGCGCCAGCTGGCGCAGCGCAGCTCCGACGCCACGCAGCAGATCGGCGCCCTGATCGCCGAGAGCCGCGACAAGGTCGAGGCCGGCACCGAGCAGGTGGCGGTGGCCGGCCGCACCATGGGCGAGATCGTGCAACAGGTGGCCGAGGTCAACGGCCTGATCGCCCAGATCGGCTCGGCCACCCGCAGCCAGTCCGAGGGCATCCAACAGGTCGGCGAGGCGGTGGTCCTGCTGGACACCGTCACGCAGCAGAACGCCGCGCTGGTCGAGCAGAGCGCCGCCGCGGCGGGGTCGCTGGACCGCCAGGCCACCCGGCTGGTGGAGACGGTGCGCGAGTTCAAGCTGGCGATGGCCTGAGCGCGTCCGGGGCGCAGCCTGCCGCAGGTCCCCGGCTGAGGGGGCCTGCGCGCCGCCGGGGTCAGTCGTGCACCCGGACGAAGGCGTCCAGCGACTGGCGCGGCGTCGAGACCTGGTTCACCGGTGCCTCGTGGTCGGCGATCCCCAGCGACATGCCGCAGGCGACGAGTTCGTCCGCGGACAGCGCCAGCCGCTCGGCGATGACCGGGTGGAACCGCGCGAAGGACACCTGCGGGCAGGTGTCCAGACCACGGGCCCGGGCGGCCAGCATCACGCTCTGCACGAACAGCCCCAGGTCCAGCCAGCTGTGGCGCGTCAGGCGCGCATCGATGGTGAAGACCAGCCCCACCGGCGCATCGAAGAAATGGAAGTTGCGCAGGGTCTGCCTGGCCCGTGCCGGCGCGTCGTCGCGCGCGATGCCCAGGCCGTCGTAGTAGCGGCGCGCGAACTCGGCCTGGCGCTCGCCGAACACTGCCGGCAGCGGGTCCGGGAAGTGGGTCGAGGCTGGCAGGCTCCCGTCCTCGAAGGCGGCCGCCACGGCCCGCGACAGCGCCTGCTTGCGCTCGCCCAGCAGCACGTGCACCCGCCAGGGCTGCGTGTTCGAGTTGCTGGGCGCCGAGGACGCGGCGTGCAGGATGTCCCGCACGGTGTCCAGCGGGACGGGATCGGGCCGGTACGCGCGCACCGAGCGTCGCGCGCGCAGCACGCCGTCGATGCAGGCGGCAGTGTCGTGTGGCGGGTGCTCGGTCGTGGGCATGCCGGTCGCTGTCATTCGGGCGCCGGATGGTAGGCGATGCGCCCGGCCGGCAGGAAGAACAACGCGATCACCGCACCGCCCCGCGTCTCGGGGTAGTGGTGGCTGCCCGGCCCGGGGGCCGTCCAGCCCCCGGAGCACCAGCCGTTCGGCCCGTTCAGCGCGGCGCCCGGCGTGAGCGGCACCACCATGTTGAACTCGCCGTAGGGATGCGCGTGGTACTGGCCCCGGTAGGCATCCCCAGGGTTGCCCTGCCGGTTGCCGCGGCTGTCCATGTACACGGCCGTGATGCTGAAGTGGTGCGTCTGCGCCGAGGGCTCGGCGATGCGGCTGCGCCGGTACACCGGGCCATCCAGTTCCACGTTGGCAGCCCAGCCGTCCTCGACCCCGCGGCGCACCAGCCGGGCGAGGTCCTCGTACAGCGCGCTGCCGGGTCCGTGGCGCGCGTTCAGCCAGCGCTCCACCTCGGTGCCGGCGGTCATGTCCTTGACCTCGTCGAGGAACGGGATCGCGCGGGCGAGCAGCGCGGCGCGCTCAGGGGCGTCGGCCACCATGCTCACTCCTCCGAGCGGAAGCCCGAGGCGCGCACCACCGGGCCCCAGGCTTCGCGCTCCTGCTGGATCTGGCGTGCATAGTCGGCGGGCGCCTGCGTGTAGGGCTCCAGCCCCACCTGCTCGAAGGCGGCGCGCAGCGCAGGATCCTTGCTCGCCAACACCATCGATTCGTGCAGCGCGCGCACCGCCGCCTCCGGCGTGCCGGGCGGCGCGAACACGCCGTACGTCTCGCCGCCCAGGATCCTTGCGTAGCCCTGCTCGGCGAAGGTGGGGATGCCGGCCAGGAACGGCGAGCGCCGCTCGGCCGCCACGCCCAGGATGCGCACGCGCCCCGACTGCAGGTAGGGCAGGAAGTCGGCAACGAAGCCGAAGTAGGCCGGGATCTGGCCGCCCATCAGGTCCTGCATGGCCGGCGCCGAGCCGCGGTAGCCCACGTGCTGCAGCTTCAGGCCGGCGGCCTCGGACAGCTGGTAGCCCAGGAAGTGCGCCATCGAGCCGGCAGCCGGCGAGGCGTAGGTCGCACCGCCCGGCGTGGCGCGCACCCAGGCCGCGTAATCCTGCAGGGTGCGCACGCTGGCGGGCACCGCGCTGCTCACGGCGAAGGCGCAGGTCACGGCCACCATCGGGGAGACAGGCACGAAGTCCGCCGCGGGGTCGTACTGCAGCCGCGCATAGACGTGCGGGAAGATGGTCAGCGCCGACGCGTGCGTGCACAGCAGCGTGCTGCCATCGGGCTTCTCGCGCTTGAGCTGGCCGTTGGCGATCCGACCCGCGGCGCCGACCCGGTTGTCGACGATGAACTGCCGGCCCTGCCGGCGCCAGGCCTCGGTGAGCTGGCGCGCCGTCGTGTCCAGGGTGCCGCCCGCGGGATAGCCGACCACCAGGCGGCCGTTGGAGCCGCCCACCTGCGCGAAGGCCGCGGGCAGGGACCCCGAGGCGGCCATGGCCAAGGCCAGTCGAGTGAAGGAACGGCGGGTGCAGGCGTCCATGCGTGGCTTTCGTGCGGCGGTGAAGGTGGGCGGATGATCGTCGCCGCACGACTTGAAGAAAACTGATGTCTCTGCAAGTGCAGAATGCACTGCATTCAACTCGGAGACCCCGCAATGAGCATCGGACGGATGGACCTGAACCTGCTGAAGGTCTTCGAGGCCGTCTACGAGGACCGCAGCCTCGTGCTGGCCGGCCGGCGCCTGAGCCTGAGCCAGTCGGCCGTCAGCCATGCGCTCACGCGGCTGCGCGGGCTGGTGGGCGACGAGCTGTTTCTGCGCACCGGACGGGGCCTGGTGCCCACCGCGCGTGCCATCGAGATGGCGCCGGTGCTGCGCGATGCACTGCGCCGCATCGACGCCACGCTGGCGCCCGAGGTGTTCGATCCCGCCGGCTCGCGCCGCCGGTTCACGATCGCCGCCAACGACCACGTCACCGCCGTCATCGTCGCGCCGCTGGCAAGGCAGCTGGACGCGCTGGCACCGGGCGTGGACCTGGTCATCCGGCCGTCGACCCGGCTCGATCTGGCCGAGCAGATCGACCTTGGCCGCATCGACCTGGCCATCGGCATCTTTTCGCAGATTCCAGCGCGCCTGAACTCGCGCACGCTGATCGAGCAGGGCGAGGCGATCCTGATGCGCAAGGGCCACCCCGCCTCGGGCCGCCGGCTCACGCTGGCCGACCTCACGAAGTACCCGCTGGTCACCATTTCGGTGGGCGGGCAGGAGGAAGGCGCGGTGGACGGCTTCATCCTCGAGCGCGGGCTCGCGCGCCAGTCGGAGATGTTCGACCGCCACGCGCTCCAGGAAGCGCTGGGCGACAAGGCGCACCTGGCACGGGTGCGCGCGACCGTGCCGCATGCGCTGGCCATCCCGGCGCTGCTGCGCGACAGCGAGATGCTGTCGATCGTGCCAGGCTCACTGGCCGCCGCGCTGACGGCCGACGGCGGGCTGGTGCAGCGCCAGCCGCCCTACCGCGCGAGCCCCAGCACCACGCGCGCCGTCTGGCACCGGCGCAACGACCACGACCCGGCGCATGTCTGGCTGCGCGAGCAGGTGGCTGCCGTGACGTCGTCGGCCTGAGGAGGCCGGCGTCACATCCAGCGGCCCCGGCCCTGGGCCGTCGGCCCGCTCACGACCCCGGCGCCACGCGCCAGACCGCGTTGCCCACGTCGTCGGCCACCAGCACGCCGCCCCGGGCATCGACGGCCACGCCCACCGGGCGCCCGCGCGCCTTGCCCTCGCCGTCCAGGAAGCCGGTGAGGAAGTCCTGCGGCAGGCCCGCGGGCTTGCCCCCGGCGAACGGCACGAACACGACCTTGTAGCCGGCCGGCGGCTTGCGGTTCCACGAGCCGTGCTCGCCGATGAAGGCGCCGCTGGCCCAGGGGCCGGGCAGCTTGTTGTCGGCGAAGGCCAGGCCCAGCGGCGCGACATGCGAGCCCAGGCCGTAGTCGGGCGGGATCGCCTTGGTCACCATCTGCGGATTCGGCGCCACCCGCTTGTCCACGTGCTGGCCCCAGTAGCTCCAGGGCCAGCCGTAGAACGCGCCGTCCTTGACCGAGGTGAGGTAGTCCGGCACCAGGTCGTTGCCCAGCTCGTCGCGCTCGTTGACCACCGTCCACAGCTGGCGCGACTGCGGCTCCCAGGCCATGCCGTTGGGGTTGCGCAGGCCGGTGGCGTACAGGCGCTTGCTGCCGCTGGCCAGGTCGATCTCCCAGATCGCGGCGCGGCCCTCCTCGGAGGCCAGGCCGTTGTCGCCCACGTTGCTGTTGGAGCCCACGCTCGCGTAGAGCTTCCTGCCGTCGGGCGTGGCCAGGATGTTCTTGACCCAGTGGTGGTTGGCGCCGGCGGGCAGGTCGGTGACCTTCTGCGGCACCTGCCGGATCTCGGTCTGGCCGGTGCGGTACGGCACCTTCACCACCGCGTCGGCATTGGCGATGTACAGCGTGTCGCCCACCAGCGCCATGCCGATGGGCGACACCAGTTGCTCCAGGAAGACGTGCTTCTGG
Source organism: Comamonadaceae bacterium (assembly GCA_027484575.1). Taxonomy (GTDB): domain Bacteria; phylum Pseudomonadota; class Gammaproteobacteria; order Burkholderiales; family Burkholderiaceae_C; genus Ramlibacter. Next base: position 328,918 of record JAIXSQ010000018.1, on the reverse strand, counting down.
TCGGCCACGCCGTCGCCGTCGGTGTCGCGCAGCAGCACGATGCGGTCGGGGCTGGGCACCCCGGCCCCGGCGCGCTTCATCACCGCGGACTGCACCTTGCCGCGGATGCCCTGGGCCATCCTGTCGGTCTGCCCGTCCTCGGGGGCCGGCCGGTTGGCCTCGGCCACCAGCACGTCGCCGTTGGGCAGCAGGTAGACCCAGCGCGGATGTTCCAGCCCACGGGCCAGCGCCGTCACCTTGAAGCCCGCCGGGGCCGTGGGCGTGGCGCCCTGCGGCCAGCCCACGGCCGGCGCGATGTCGATCGTGGGGACCAGCTTGTCGGCGGGCGCGGGCAGCTGCGGGTTCGGCCCGACCCCCGGCGGTGCGTCCTGCGCGACGACGCCGCTGCCCCAGGCCAGCAGCACGGCAGCCGCGGTCGCGGCCAGGACGGGGACGACGGTGGGACCTTGCATGGACCCACGATGGGGACTGCGGGGCGCGCGCGGTGTAGGAACCGGCCGGGAGCGCGCCGCGGACGGCATGGCTCAGGCACCGGGACCGCCGAGGCACGGCCGCCCGCTACGATCGCGCGTCCATGTCCGCCCTGCCCTCCCCCACTGCCCGCCGCCCCATCCACACCCGCCGCCTCGCCTTCGAGGGCTTCCTGCGCGAGGACGGGCTGTGGGACCTCGACTGCCTGCTCGAGGACACCAAGAGCGTGCCCGTGCACCTGCACGAGCGCGGTGACCTGGCGCCCGGCACGCCCATCCACCAGCTGCGCGTGCGGCTGACCGTGGACGACAGCCTGACCATCCGCGCGGTCGAGACGGCGGCGCAGGCGGTGCCGTTCGACGCATGCCACCACGCGGCCGCCGACCCGATGCAGCGGCTGGTGGGCCTGCGCATGGGCCCGGGCTGGCGCAAGGCCCTGGACGGCGCCATCGGCGGCACGGCCGGCTGCACGCACCTGCGCGAGCTGGTCTTCAATGCCGCCACCGCCGCCTTCCAGATGATCCCCGGCTACCGGGCGATGGAGCGGCAGCAGCGCGGCGAGGCCGCGCCGGCCGACGGCCAGCCGCCCTTCTTCATGGGCAAGTGCCGCACCTGGGCCTTCGACGGCCCGGTGGTGCAGCGCTACGCGCCGCAGTTCTGGCGGGCGCCGGTCGACGGCGACCCGGCCGGCTGAACGGCCCGGGGGCACGCCGCGGGCCGCTTCCCCGAGGAAGCTGCGGCCCGCGCGTCGCCGCCGCGACTGCTTTACAGTGCCCGCCTCACCCACCCGAGAGGAATCCATGTCGATCGCATCCATCGTGAAAGCCACCGTGGTCGCGCTGGCGGTGGCGGCCGGCGTGCCGGCGTTCGCCCAGGGCACGCCCCTGAACACGGCCGCCTTCGACGCCCTGGTCGCCCAGGGCCCGGTTGCCGACCCCGCGGCCGTCGCGGCCAACAAGTGGGCCAGCCGCATCAAGCAGGCCGGCACGCTGCGCCTGGGCGGCACCCAGACCTCGAACCTGTTCTCGCTGCTCAACGAGAAGGACGGCCGCATGCGCGGCTTCGACGCCGGGCTGGCCCAGCTGCTGACGCGCTACATCCTGGGCGATGCCTCCAAGGTCCAGTTCACGCAGGTCACCTCGTCCACGCGCGAGCAGGTGCTGGTCAACAACCAGGTCGACCTGGTGCTGGCCACCTACTCGATCACGCCCGCGCGGGCCGAGAAGGTGGCGTTCGCCGGCCCGTACTACAGCTCGCAGGCCGGGGTGCTGGTCAAGGCCGGCAACAAGGCGATCCAGTCGCACAACGACCTGGCCGGCAAGCGCACCGCCACCCAGGCGGGCTCCACCGGCCCGGCGATCCTGGCCCAGTTCGCACCCAAGGCGACGGTGCAGGAGTTCCAGACCCACCAGGAGGCCCTGGATGCCCTGCGCCAGGGCCGCGTCGAGGCCTACGTGACCGACCACACGCTGCTGCTGAACGTCCTGAGCCTGGGCACCGGCGACGCCCAGCTGGCCGGCGCGCCCTTCGGTCCGCAGGACAGCTACGGCATCGGCCTGCCCAAGGGCTCCGACGGCGTGGCCTTCGTCAACGCCTTCCTCAAGAGGATCGAGGCCGACGGCACCTGGGCCAAGCTGTGGACCGTGACCATCGGCCAGCGCACCGGCACCACCACCGTCCCGGCGCCGCCCCCGATTCCCTGAGATGGGCAGCGTCCTGCGGCTGCTGGCCGAGCACGGACCGGCCTTCGGCCAGGCCCTGCTGCTCACCTGGAAACTCGCGGCGATGGCCTACGTGGCCGGCTTCGCGCTGGGCACCGCCGTGGCGGTGGCTCGCCTGCTGCCGCTGCCGCCGCTGCGCGCGGTGCTGACCGGCTACGTCGAGGTGTTCCGCAACATCCCCAGCGTGGCGCTGCTGATCTTCATCGTGTTCGCCCTGCCCGACCTGCAGGTCGTCATCGACTACGAACCCAGCGTCGTGCTCACGCTCACCCTGGTGTGCTCCGCGTTCACGGCCGACTACCTGCGCACGGGCATGAACACCGTGCCCGCCGGCCAGGTCGCGGCCGCCCGCAGCCTGGGCATGCGCCCGCTGACCGTGGTCACCGCCATCGTGCTGCCGCAGGCGCTGCGTTCGGTGGTGCAGCCCATGACCTCGCTGCTGATCGCGCTGATGCTGTCGACCTCGCTGGCCTCGCAGGTGCCGCTGCCCGGGCGCGAACTCACGGCGCTGGTGGCCAAGCTCGCCAACGACAGCGCCGCCGGCATCCCCGCCTTCGCGGTGGCGGCCGCGCTGTACCTGGCCTCGGGGCTGCTCGTGGCCTGGGCCGGCGCCGTCCTCGAGAAGAAGCTGCGGATCCTGCGATGAGCCGGGCGCTGGAAGACGTCCTCTTCAGCGACCTGGGGCCGCGGGCACAGGCGCTGACCCGGGCGGCCGGCGTGGCCGCCGCGGTAGCGCTGGTGCTGCTGGCGGCAGCCGTCGTCCACCGGTTCCAGGCCGCCGGCCAGTTCGCGCCGCGGCTGTGGGAGTTCTTCGCGTGGCCGACGACCTGGGCCTTCCTGGCCAAGGGCCTGCTGGGCACGCTGGCCTCGGCGGCGATGGCGGCGCTGATCGCGCTGGGCTTCGGGCTGGTGCTGCTGCTGGGCCGCCTGTCGCCGCTGCGGCTGCTGCGCTGGCCGGCGGTGGCGGTGATCGAGTTCCTGCGCGGCGTGCCGACGCTGCTGCTGATCTACGTGTGCTTCCTGGTGCTGCCGTCGCTGGGCATCCGGCTCAGTGCGTACTGGATGCTCACGCTGCCCGTGGGGCTGAGCACCGCCGCGGTCGTGGCCGAGGTGTACCGCGCCGGCGTGCTCGCGGTGCCGCGCGGCCAGACCGAGGCGGCACGCGCGCTGGGCCTGACCGAGGCGCGGGTCTTCACGCTCGTCGTCTTCCCCCAGGCCCTGCGCTACATCGTCCCGGCGCTGGTGGCGCAGCTGGTCATCGTGGTCAAGGACACCACCTTCGGCTACGTCGTCACCTACGGCGAGCTGATGCAGAACGCCAAGGTGCTGATCGCCAACTACCGCTCGCTCGTGCCCGTGTACCTGGCGGTGGCGGTGCTGTACTGCGGCGTGAACTACGGCATCTCGGTGGCCAGCCGCCGGCTCGGCCGGCCGGTGCACTGAGGGGCCGCCAAGGCGTCGTCGTCCCCGCGCAGGCGGGGACCCACGATCGACCACCGGGCCTCATCGTGGATGCCCGCCTGCGCGGGCATGACGGGACGAGCGACGGGGATGCGCGCGCCCCGTCGGCACGCCGCCTCAGCGCGCCGTGGCCGCCGCCGACTGCAGCACCTGCAGCAGCGCCTTCGCCCCTTCGGCCGAGGAGGCCGGGTTCTGGCCCGTGACCAGCAGGCCGTCGGTGACCACGTACGGCTGGAAGTCGGGCCCCTTGCTGTACCGGCCGCCGTTGGCCTTGAGCATGTCCTCGATCAGGAAGGGCACCACCTGCGTCAGGCCCACGGCCGCTTCCTCGCCGTTGGTGAAGCCGGTCACGCGCTTGCCCCGCACCAGCGGCGCGCCGTCGGGCGCCTGCACGTGGCGCAGCACGCCGGGCGCATGGCAGACCGCGGCGACGGGCTTGCCGGCGGCCAGCAGGGTCTCGATCAGGGCGCGCGAATCGGCGCTCTCGGCCAGGTCCCACAGCGGGCCGTGGCCGCCGGGGTAGAACACGGCGTCGACGTCCTGCGCGTTGACCGAGGCGAGCGGCCGCGTGCTGGCCAGCGCCTGCATCGCCTCGCGGTCGGCGCGGAAACGCCGCGTGGCCTCGGTCTGCGCGTCGGGCTGATCGCTCTTGGGGTCCAGCGGCGGCTGCCCGCCCTTCGGCGAGGCGAGCACCAGTTCGGCCCCCGCGTCCTTGAAGACGTAGTACGGCGCGGCCAGCTCCTCGAGCCAGAAGCCGGTGGGCTTGCCGGTGTCGCCGAGTTGGCCGTGCGAGGTGAGGACCAGGAGGATCTTCATGCGGGATGCCTTCGCTCAGAGGTGACGGGGCGCCGATGCTAGGCAACGGGGCGCGGCAGTGCGTGTAGGCGCGCATCCCGCCACGCGTGCCGGGCGGCCCGTGCCCGACCGCCGGGGTGGCTCGGCGGCCGGGGCTGCCCGGGGCCGGCCGGAAGCACGCATCATCCGCGGCATGCCCAGGACCTCGCTTTCCGGCTGGCGCGCGCGCGGCGCCATCGGCGTCGGCATCGCATGGATCGCCCTGCTGCTGGCCGGCCACGACCGTCCCGCGGAGCCGCTGGAGCGCCCCGCGCCGGCACCGGCCGCGACCGTCGACCCCTCGGCGGTGGCCGACCTGCTGCCGGGCACCTGGCTGCGCGAGCAGGACGAGCCCGGGGTGCGGGCGCGCCGCCTGCTGCGCCTGGAGGCCGGCGGCACGTTCCACGAACGGGTGCGGCTGGTGGCAGCCGACGGTGCGGTGACGCAGCTGGAGCACGCCGGCACCTGGCTCTACGACGGCACCAACCTCAAGCGCAAGTACACGCTGATGAACGGCCGCCCGCCCTCTCGGCTGAACCTGCCGTTCGCCACGTTCGAGATCCGCTTCGAGACGCGCAACGCGTTCACGGGGGTGGACCACATCCACCGCAACACGGTGCGCTACGTGCGGGTGGGCGACGACGCGCAGCCGTGAGGTGCAGGACGGGCGGCACGTGCGCCCGCACGTAGGCCCGCGCTGACCCCGCACCGCGCCACCCGCGCGCGTGCCGGCCACGTGACGACGCCTAGGGTCGCGCGTTTCCCCACCCGCGCGAGGCGCCCGTGCCCACCACCATCCCCGTCACCCTCCAGGTCAACGGCCAGTCCTGCCCGCTGGACCTGGATCCCCGCACCTCCCTGCTCGACGCGCTGCGCGAGCACCTGCACCTGACCGGCAGCAAGAAGGGCTGCGACCATGGCCAGTGCGGTGCCTGCACCGTGCTGCTGGACGGCCGGCGCATCAACAGCTGCCTGAGCCTGGCGGTCATGCACGACGGCCAGCAGGTCACGACCATCGAAGGGATGGCCCGGGACGGCGCGCTCCATCCACTGCAGGCGGCCTTCCTGGCGCACGACGGGCTGCAGTGCGGCTACTGCACGCCGGGCCAGATCTGCTCGGCGGCCGGCATGCTGGCCGAGGTTCGGGCCGGCGCACCCAGCCACGCCTCGCCCTCGCTGGACGGGCCCGTCACCCTGACGGATGCCGAGATCCGCGAGCGCATGAGCGGCAACCTGTGCCGCTGCAGCTGCTACCCCCACATCGTGGCGGCGATCCGTGACGTGGCAGGGGGCGCGCCATGAGGGCGTTCACGTACCAGCGCGCCGCCAGCGTCGAGGAAGCGGCCGACGCGGCCGCGCGCCATCCCGAGGCGCGGTTCATCGCGGGCGGCACCAACCTGCTGGACCTGATGAAGATCCGCGCCGAGGCGCCGGCGCACCTGATCGACATCAACCGCATCGGCGGGCTCGACCGGGTGGAGCCCACCGGCGACGGCGGCCTGCGCATCGGCACGCTGGTGCGCAACAGCGACCTGGCCGCGCACCCCGAGGTGCGCCGCCGCTACCCGGTGCTGGCGCGCGCCCTGCTCGCGGGCGCCAGCGGCCAGCTGCGCAACAAGGCCACCACCGGCGGCAACCTGTTGCAGCGCACGCGCTGCTACTACTTCTACGACCCGAGCAAGCCGTGCAACAAGCGCCAGCCGGGCTCGGGCTGCAGCGCCGTCGGCGGCTACAACCGCATCCACGCGGTCGTCGGTGCCAGCGAGCACTGCATCGCCACGCACCCCTCGGACATGGCCGTGGCCATGCGCGCGCTGGACGCGCAGGTCGAGGTGGTGCGCGCGGGTGGCGCGCGCCGGGTGATCCCGATCGCCGACCTCCACCGGCTGCCCTGCTCCACGCCGCAGCGCGACACGACGCTGGAGCCCGGCGAGTTCATCACCGCCGTCACGCTGCTGCCGCCGCCCCCGGGCGTGCAGCTGTACCGCAAGGTGCGCGACCGCGCCTCCTACGCGTTCGCGCTGGTGTCGGTGGCCGCCATCGTCGACCTGCAGGGCGGTGCGGTGCGCGGCGCGCGGCTGGCCTTCGGCGGCCTGGCGCACCAGCCCTGGCGCGTGCCGCAGGCCGAAGCCGCGCTGGCGGGCCAGCCCGCGCAGCGGCAGGGCGCCAGCGACGCCGCGGCCGACGCGCTGCTGCAGGGCGCGCGCGGCCAGGGCCACAACGACTTCAAGATCCCGCTCACGCGCCGCGTGCTGGCGGGCGTGCTGGCCGAAGCGGCGCAGGCCTGAGGAGGACCGCCATGGAGATGACGCAGGCGTCGCCGCCGAACGCGATCGACGAGAACCGCAACGGCCAGATCGGGCGGCCGATGGACCGGGTCGACGGCGTGCGCAAGGTCACGGGCCGTGCGCCCTATGCGTACGAGGTGCGCGAGGGCGACGCGCCGGCCTACGGCTGGATCGTGGAGGCCTCGATCGCCAAGGGCCGCATCGCGCAGCTGGACACCACGGCCGCGCAGCAGGCGCCCGGCGTGCTGCTGGTGCTCAGCCACCACACCATGCCGCCGCAGGGCGCGTACTCGACCGAGGTGCAGCAGCGCTTCGAGCGCGCGTTGCCGTGCATGGCCGACGACCGCATCGTCGCCTACGGCGAGCCGGTGGCGCTGGTGGTGGCGCAGACGCTGGAGCAGGCCCGCGATGCGGCGTCGCTGGTCCAGCCGCGCTACGAACCCGTCGAGGGCGCGTACGCCCTCGACGCCGCCACCGCCGAGAAGCCGTCGTCCAACGTCGACGAGCCCGACACCGACGTCGGCGACTTCGACACCGGGTTCGCGGCCTCCGACGTGCGGCTGGACGTGACGTACACCACGCCCTTCCACATCCATGCCCAGATGGAGCCGCACGCCACGCTGGCCTGGTGGGAAGGCGACCGGGTGGTGATCCACTGCTCGACGCAGATGGTCGAGCATGCCCGGGCGCGGGTGGCCGCGACGCTGCAGATCCGGCCGGAACAGGTGCGCCTGGTCAGCCGCTACATCGGTGGCGGCTTCGGCGGCAAGCTGCCGGTGTTCGCGGACGTGATCCTGTCGGCACAGGCGGCCCGCCAGCTCGGCCGCCCGGTCAAGACGGCGCTGACGCGCCAGCAGATGTTCCACGTCACCACGCACCGCAGCCGCACGGTGCAGCGCATCCGCCTGGGCGCCTCGCGCGACGGCGTGCTGCAGGCGATCGGGCACGAGGCGCTGTCGCACAGCGCGCGCCACGACGACTTCTTCGAATCGGCCGCCGCGCAGACGCGCACGCTGTACGCGGGCCCGCACCGCATGACGCGCCACCGCGTCAGCCGGCTCGACCTGCCGCGCGCCGACTCCTGCCGCGCGCCCGGCGAGGCGGTGGGCCTGCTCGCGCTGGAATGCGCCATGGACGAACTGGCCTGCACGCTGCGGATGGATCCGGTCGAGCTGCGCCTGCGCAACGAGCCGCGGCTGGACCCCGAGAAGCAGGTGCCCTACTCCACCCGGCAACTGGTGCAGTGCCTGCGCGAGGGGGCGCGCCGCTTCGGCTGGGAGCGGCGCCACCCGCAGCCCGGGCAGGTGCGCGAGGGCCGCTGGCTGGTCGGCATGGGCATGAGCGCCACCACCCGCAGCAACTACCTGCAGAAGGCCCGATGCGACCTGGCCCTCGACGGCCAGGGCGTGCTGACCGCCCGCCTGGCGATGACCGACATCGGCACCGGCACGTACACCATCCTCACGCAGATCGCGGCCGAGATGCTGGGGCTGCCGCCCGCCCAGGTGCGCATCGAGCTGGGCGACAGCGACTTTCCCGCGACGTCGGGCTCCGGGGGGTCCTTCGGTGCCGCGACGGCAGGCTCGGCGCTGTACGACGCCTGCGAGCAGCTGCGCGCCGCGCTGGCGCACAGCGCCGGCATCGACCCGGCCCGGGCCGCCTTCGCGGACGGCAAGGTCAGCGGCAGCGGCAAGTCGGCGCACCTGGCCCTGCTGGCCGGCGACGCGGGCCTGGCGGTGCACGGCGAGATCGCCAGCGGCGACATGACCAGCAAGTACTCGCAGCAGGCCTACGGCGCGCAGTTCGCCGAGGTGGCCGTGGACACCGACTCCGGCGAGGTGCGGCTGCGCCGCATGCTGGGCGTGTTCGCGGCCGGCCGCATCCTGAACGAGAAGCTGGCGCGCTCGCAGGTGCTGGGCGGGATGGTCTGGGGCGTGGGCAATGCCCTGCTCGAGGACGGCGTGCTCGATGCCAGGCACGGGTACTTCGCCAACCACGACCTGGCGGAGTACCACGTGGCCGCGCATGCGGACATCCCCGGCATCGAGGCCGTGTTCCTGCCCGAGGTGGACGACAAGGCCAACCCGCTGAAGATCAAGGGTGTCGGCGAACTGGGCATCTGCGGCGCGGGCGCGGCGGTGGCCAACGCGGTGTTCCACGCCACGGGGGTGCGGATCCGCGACTACCCGCTGACGCTGGACAAGGTGTTGCCGGGGCTGCGCGCGGGCTGAAGCGGGCCCCGCGCGTCCTTCAGGACGCCGGGTTCCGACCGGGCGCCGTGGCCGGGTGCTCCCGGACCCACGGATGCAGCAGGCGCGCGAACAGCTCGTTGCGGTAATGGATGCCCAGCCGGGCGAACGCACGGGCCCGGTAGGTCTTGACCGTGGGAACCGACAGCCGGAGGTCGGCGGCGATGCCTTCCTGGGTCATCCCGCGCAGCAGCCGCTCGCAGACATCGAGTTCACGACCGGTCAGCGCGGGGTTCAGGGCCAGCAGCTTGCCGCGCACCGTCGGCGGCGGGGCGTGCTCGACGCCCAGCAGTTCGAGGTGCTTGCGCGTGAGGGCGAGCACGGCAGGTGCCAGGGCACCGAAGTCGGCGAGCTCCGAATCCCGGAACGGCGGTTGCCCCACGTGCCGGTAGAAATTGACCGCGAACACGGATGCATCCGTCTCGCGGCACACGACGGACACGCGCTCGGCTCGGCCCAGCGCCTCGTACACCTTGGTGCGATGCTCGCCGGGCACCTCGGCAGCGGTGATGTGGCACACCACCGGTGCCCGTGGGTCCGGCTGGCCGTCCGGGTGCAGCAGGGTGAAGTCCCGCTTGTACGGTCCCGACAGGTAGGCGCGCCAGCAGTCGTGCGTCGTGTCCGGCGTGCTGTGGCTGGCGGACCGGAAGCGCCGCGGACGCGTGCCGGGCCCGGTGCGGTACACGGACAGCGACGTGGCGGGAAGGACATCGCGAAGCCGGCGCAGCAGCGATTCGGCGTAATGGGGTCGCGCGAGATCGCCGATCAGGTCGGGCAGCACGTCGACCACGGCGTGCGCGGGCATGGTTTCAGCGGCAAGCGACCGTCTCATGGCGAAGCATTCTGGGGCTTTCCCGTCATCCTCCAGGACGACAGGCGCCGGGGCACGAGGACTTACGCTCGTTCGCACCGACCTGATGGAGACACCATGCGCCCCAGCTTGACCCGACGCGCCGCCCTCGCAGCGATCGCTGGCTGGGCGGCCCTGCCCGCATCGCACGCCCAGACCGCCGGTGCCTACCCGGGCCGGCCCGTGCGCCTCCTGGTGGGCTTCGGCGCCGGGACGGGGCCGGACATCCTGGCGCGGCTGCTGGCCCAGAAGCTGTCCGAAGGCTGGGGCAACGTGGGCGTCATCGTGGACAACCGGCCCGGCGCGGGGGGCGTGATCGCCGCCGCCGAAGCGGCCCGCGCACCCGCCGACGGCCACACCCTCCTGATGGGCCTGACCGGCAACATGGTCATCGCGCCCGCCAGTTCCAGCAAGCTCACCTACGACCCGGCCAAGGACTTCGTGCCCGTCAGCCAGGTCGTGATCAACGACTTCGTGCTGATCACGAACCCCGCCAAGGTTCCCGCCCGGAACGTCAGGGAGTTCGTGGACTGGAGCGCCAAGCAGCCCAGAGGCATCTTCATGGGCACCTTCGGCGCCGGCACGCCGGGCCACTTCGCCGCCTACATCTTCGGCGACGCCGTGAAGCTGCGGCCGGAGGTCGTGCACTACCGGACCACCGGCGATGCACTCGCCGCGCTGATGGCCGGGGACGTGCACGCCATGTTCGCGAGCGTCGGCGTGGCGGCGGCGAACGTGAAGGCCGGCAAGCTCGCAGCGCTCGCGGCCACGGGGCCTGCGCGCAATCCTGCGCTGCCCGAGGTTCCCACGATGAAGGAGCAGGGCTACGCCACGCTGGAGATCACGTCCTGGTTCGGGATCATGGCGCCCGCGCGCACCCCGCCGGATGTCGTGGCCAGGCTGAGCGCGGACGTGCAGAAGGCCCTGAAGGGCCCCGAGATGCGGGCCAAGGTGGAGGCGGCGGGATTCACGGCGACCGGCAGCACCCCGGAGGAGTTCGCCCGCATCATCGCGTCGGACCACACGGTCTGGGGCAATGCGGTGCGCGCCACGGGCTTCCGGGCGGAGTGAGGCCATGGGCAGAGCCTTCGACGCGGACGTCCTGATCATCGGCGCTGGCCCTGTCGGCATGGCCATGGCCATGGACTTCGACCAGCGCGGCATCTCGTGCATCGTCGCCGAACGCCGCGCGTACCTCGAGCTGCCCAGCGTCAAGTGCAACCACGTGGCGGCCCGCACCATGGAGTCGTTCCGCCGCCTGGGCGTCGCGCAGGCGATCCGCGCGGCCGGCCTGCCGGAAGACTTCGAGCACAGCGTCGCCTTCCGCACGACCGTGACCGGGGCGGAACTCTCGCGGGTCTTCATCCCGGCGCGCAACCACCGTTACACGCAGACCCACGGGCCGGACGGCGACTGGCCCACGGCCGAGCCGCCCCACCGCATCAACCAGACCTACCTGGAGCCGCTGCTGCAGCAGCACGTGGCGGCGCTGCCGCGGGTGGACCTGCGCAACCGCACGGAGATCACCGGGCATGCGCAGGACGCCGATGGCGTGACGACGACCGGCACCGACCTGTCGACCGGCCGCGCGGTCGAGTTCCGCACGAAGTTCATCGTGGGCTGCGAGGGCGGCCGCTCGGGCGTGCGCAAGGCCATCGGCGCGCAGTTCCAGGGCACGGCCGTGATCCACCATGTGCAGTCCACCTGCATCCGGGCGCCCGGGCTCCTGGACATGATCCCGCACGCGCCGTCATGGGGCGTGTACGCGATGAACCCCCGCCGCGCCGGCACCGTGTACGCGATCGACGGGCGCGAGACCTGGCTCGTGCACAACCACCTGCAGCCGCACGAAGGCGATGGCGAAGGCGTCGACCGCGACCGCTGCATCCGCGACATCCTGGGCGTGGGCCCCGACTTCGCGTACGAGATCCTCACCCGGGAGGATTGGGTCGCCCGCCGCCTGGTGGCCGACCGCTTCCGCGACCGGCGGGCCTTCATCGCCGGCGACGCCGCACACCTGTGGGTGCCGTACGCCGGCTACGGGATGAACGCCGGCATCGCGGACGGGCTGAACCTGTCCTGGCACCTGTCCGGCTACCTGCAAGGCTGGGCCGGCGAAGGCGCACTCGATGCCTACGAACGGGAGCGCCTGCCGATCACCGAGCAGGTCTCGAACTTCGCGATGAACCATGCGCTGGCCATGATGCGCATGCGCGGGTCGGTGCCCGAGCGCATCGAGGAGGCGGGGCCCGAAGGCGACGCGATCCGGGCGGAGGTGGGGCGCCAGGCGTACGCGCTGAACGTGCAGCAGTTCTGTTGCGCGGGACTGAACTTCGGCTACTACTACGACGCGTCGCCGCTGATCGCGTACGACGGTGAAGCGCCCCCTGCCTACTCCATGGGGAGCTTCACGCCCTCCACCGTTCCGGGCTGCCGCGTGCCGCACGTCTGGCTGCCGGACGGTCGTTCCCTGTTCGACGCCTTCGGCAGCGACTACACGCTGCTGCGCACGGACCCGCAGGCGGATGCGACCCCCCTGCTGGAAGCGGCGCGCACGCGCGGCGTCCCGCTGGTGCTGCTGGACCTGGCACAGGACGGGCTGCCCGCCGCCTATCGCCACAAGCTGCTCCTGTGCCGGGCCGACCACCACGTCGCCTGGCGCGCAGACGCCACGCCTGACGATCCGCTGCAGCTGATCGACCGCCTGCGCGGGGCGGCCTGAGCCGGACGGGCTGGCGGGGGCGTGCCCCGTTGATCGCGCAGGCACGACACAGCATCATCGGTCGTGGATGCACCGTCGATGCAGACACCGACACACACCGCTTGCAGGCGGGGAACAGGAGACAAGGATGCGACGAAACCTCATGCGGGTGGCCACCGCCCTGCTGCTGGCCGGCCTGGCGGCGCCGGCCGTCGCGCAGGCACAGGCCGACTTCCCGCGCCAGCCGATCCGGATGGTGGTGACCTTCCCGCCCGGAGGCAGCACCGACGCCGTGATCCGGATGCTGCTGCCACGGCTGAACGAGAAGCTGGGGCAACCGGTGGTGGTCGACAACCGGCCCGGCGCGGGCGGCAACATCGGCCTGGCGCTGGTGGCCAAGGCGCCGCCCGACGGCTACACCCTGGGCGTGGGCGCGGCCGGCGCACTGTCGGCGAACAGCAGCCTCTACGCCCAGATGCCCTTCGACCCGCAGAAGGACTTCCAGCCGGTGACGCTGCTGGCGGGCATCCCGTTCGTGCTGGTCGGCCACCCCTCCCTGCCGGCCAGGACGCTGAAGGACCTGGTCGCGGCGGCCAAGGCGCAGCCCGGCACGCTGTCCATCGCGCACGGCGGGAACGGCACCGCCATGCACCTGTCGGCCGCACTGTTCGCGCAGATGGCCGACGCGAAGCTGGTCGAGGTCCCCTACAAGGGATCCGGCCCGGCAGCGATGGATGTGATGGCCGGCAATGCGCCGCTGGGCATCGTGGACCTGCCCTCGGCCCTGCAGCAGATCAAGGCCGGCAAGCTGCGGGCCTATGCCGTGACCAGCGGCACCCGGCTGCCGCAACTGCCCGACGTGCCCACCGTCGCCGAGGCCGGCCTGCCCGGCTACGAGTCGACGGGCTGGTTCGGCGTCGTGGCACCGGCCGGCACGCCCGCGGCCATCGTGAACCGGCTCAACGCGGAGATCACGGCGGCGCTGAAGGACGAGCAGATCCAGGCCAGCATGCGCAACCTGGGCGTCGAGCCGTCGCCCAGCCGCCCGGAGGCCTTCGACGCCTACATCCGTGCCGAGGCCCGCAAGTGGGCGAAGGTGATCCAGTCAGCCAGCATCCGGATCGACCAATGACGCCGCTGCCGAACGAGACGCCCGTGCTGGTCGTGGGCGCCGGCCCGGTGGGGCTGAGCCTCGCCATGGACCTGCAGTCGCGTGGTGTGCCGGTGGTGGTGGCCGAGGTGCGCCGCGACGACCAGCCGCCCAACGTCAAGTGCAACCACGTCGCCGCCCGCACCATGGAGCGCTTCCGCCGGCTGGGCGTGGCGCACAAGCTGCGCGACGCCGGACTGCCGCCCGACTACCCCAACGACGTGGCGTTCCGCACCACGCTGTGCGGCCCGGAGCTCACCCGCGTGCCCATCCCGGGCCGTGCCGAGCGGTACACGTCGCAGGAGGGCCCCGACACCTGGTGGCCCACGCCAGAGCCGCCGCACCGGATCAACCAGCTCTTCCTCGAGCCGATCCTCTTGCACCACACCGCGGCCCTGCCGGGTGTCACCCTGCTGCACCGCACGCAGGTGACGGCATTCGCCCAGGACGACGAGGGCGTCGAGGCGGTGCTGCTCGACCTGGACAGCGGCCAGGAGCGGCGCCTGCGGTGCCGTTACCTCGTGGGCTGCGACGGCGGCAGCTCGTCGGTGCGCAAGGGCATGGGCGCGAAGCTGGAGGGCACGCCGGTCATCCAGCGGGTCCAGTCCACCTACATCCGTGCGCCGCAGCTGCGCAGCCGGCTGCCGGGCAGGCCGGCGTGGTGCTACTACGCGGTCAACCCGCGGCGCTGCGGCACCGTGTTCGCGATCGATGGCACCGACACCTGGCTGGTGCACAACCACCTGAACCCCCACGAGGCCGACTTCGACGCGGTCGACCGCGACTGGGCCATCCGGCAGATCCTGGGCGTGGAAGGCGACTTCCCCTATGACGTGATCAGCAAGGAGGACTGGACCGGGCGCCGGCTGGTGGCGGACCGCTTCCGCGACCGGAACGTCTTCATCGCAGGCGATGCGGCGCACCTCTGGGTGCCCTATGCCGGCTACGGCATGAACGCCGGCATCGCCGACGCGCTCAACCTGTCCTGGCTGCTCGCTGCACGGCTGCAGGGCTGGGGCGACGAACGCATCCTCGACGCGTACGAGGCCGAGCGCCAGCCGATCACGATGCAGGTGTCGAACTTCGCGATGGACCACGCGGCCAAGATGATCAAGGCGCGTGGCGCGGTGCCGCACGACATCGAGGCCGACGGCCCCGAAGGCGAGCGCGTGCGCGCCGAGGTCGGGCAGCAGGCGTACGACCTGAACGTGCAGCAGTTCTGCTGCGCGGGCCTGAACTTCGGGTACTACTACGAGGGCTCGCCCATCATCGCCGCCGACGACGAGCCGCCTCCGCCGTACACCATGGGCGCCTTCACGCCGTCCACCGTGCCCGGTTGCCGCGCGCCGCATGTCTGGCTCCCCGACGGCCGATCGCTGTACGACGCCTTCGGCCAGGGCTACACGCTGCTGCGGTTCGACCGCGACGTCGGTGTCGCGGAACTGCAGGGAGCGGCGCAGGCACGCGGCGTGCCCCTGACGTTGCTGGACCTCGATGGCATTGAACGGCCCGAGGGCTACCGCCATGCGCTGGTGCTGTGCCGGGACGACCAGCACGTGGCCTGGCGCGGCGACCGCCCCCCGGCCGCCCCGGCGGCGCTGATCGACCTGCTTCGGGGCGTCCGCCCCGCTTGAGGTGTGCGTCGGCAGGCGGTCCCCGCCTGTGGCGCACTGGCAGATCCCCTAAGCGCGCGGCAGGGCGCCCGGGATTAGAGTCGGCGCCAGCCGCAGACCGCGCGGCCAGCAGGACTCAAGTCTGGAACCACCGATGGACCACCGCGTCACAGTGCTCGATCTTGGGGGCACGTTCAGCGCAGCGGCGCTCAAGGCGCAGTGCGAGGCCTTGCTCGCGACGGGTCCGGTCACCCGGCTGCTCGTCGACGCCAGGACCTCGTCGGAGCCCCGCACCGAGGCGCAGCGGGTGCAGTTCGCCTGCCACATGGTCGTGTACTTCCCCGGTGCGCGCATCGCCCTGCTCGCGCGGCGGGAGGACATCCACCACATCGCCGAAAGCATCGCCGCCCGGGCGGGCACGGACTACCACGCGTTCTGGCGGGAGGACGCCGCCATCGCGTGGCTCACGAGCCCCGGCGCCGAGCCGGCGTGAACGGCCGGCCCGGGATCGCAGCAGCCGCCGACGTTGCGCCGATGCAGGCCCTGATGCGCCCGGCCCGCCGCTTGCGCGCCGCGCTGGTGGGAGCGGCCGCGGCCATCGCCACGCTGGGCGCTGCGGCCAGCCCCGAGACCGCGCCACCCGTGCAGACCCAGGTGCATGCGCTCGACGGGCACCGCGTGACCCTGGACCTGTACCCGGCGACAGGCACGGTGCGCGGGGCCGTGATCCTGTCGCACGGCTTCACCCGCAGCCGGCGCACCCTGGCGGGCCATGCCCAGGCCCTGGCCGATGCCGGCGTGCTGGCCCTGGCGCCGGACCTGCCCTGCACCTTCGACTTCCGGTGCAACGCCCGCGCCCTGGCCGCGCTGGTGGCCGTGCTGCGGGCGGGGGGCACCTTCGGTCCGCCCATCCCGCGCGTCATGCTGGTGGGCTTTTCCGCGGGCGGGCTGTCCAGCTTGGTGGCGGCGGACACGCCGGGGGTGGTCGGCTACGTCGGCCTCGATCCGTTCGACCGTGCCATGCCGGGCGAGGACGAGCGGTTGGGATTCACGACGGCCGGGCGCCTGCGCACCGAGGTGCTGCTGCTGCGGGCGCCGCCCTCGCGCTGCAATGCCGATGCCGTGGCTGCGCCCTGGGCCACCGTGCTGCCGGCGCTGTGGCGCGACGAACTGATCGCCGGCGCGTCCCACTGCGACTTCGAGTCACCGACCGACTGGATGTGCCGCCTGGCCTGCGGCGACGCCGACCCGGCACGCCAGCAGCAGGTGCGCCAGGGCCTGCTGGATGCCTCGGCGCGCTGGCTGCGCTGACGGGGCCGGCGTCCGGTTGCGAGGCCGCCCTTGCGGGGACCTGCGCCGTCAGCCGCGGCGCGCCAGCCGGCGCCGCCGTTCCTGGCGAATGAGCACGGCCCAGCCCCAGTACACCACCGCGTAGGCGCAGGCGCCGAGCACCACGCCGGCCATGGGGAAACCGGCCAGCAGGGCCGGGCCCCAGGAGACGACCTGCTCCCACAGGGCCGCCGGCCAGGTCAGGGGGGCGTTCCACTGCCACGCCTGCACGGCCGGCGCGGCAGCCGCCGGCGCCTCGCTGCGGACCACGAACGAGCCCAGGAAGGCGGCCAGGGCCCAGATGGGCGCCATCGTGAACGGGTTGGTCAGCCAGGTGGCGGCCGCCGCCGCCGCGACATTCGCGCGCAGGACGACCGCCGCCAGCATCGCCGCCG
Source organism: Comamonadaceae bacterium (assembly GCA_027484575.1). GTDB lineage: Bacteria > Pseudomonadota > Gammaproteobacteria > Burkholderiales > Burkholderiaceae_C > Ramlibacter. Next base: position 311,856 of record JAIXSQ010000018.1, on the reverse strand, counting down.
GCATCTGCAGCGGCAGCGGGAACACGCCGATGCCGATGCCCAGGGCGACGCCCAGCGCCACCCCGCGCCGGTGCAGCACCCACAGCCGCGGGTGCTCGCGGAAGTAATGGCTGAGCCAGCCGAAGCCCCGGGTGGTCTCCAGCGTCTGCGCCGTCGGCAGCCAGCGTCGAAGGCGCTTCTTGAACTCAGCCATGCCGCCGAGTATCGGCCAAACGGCCGCGGTGCAGGCGTGCCGCGCGGCGGCCGAGGCGCGGGGCACGCGCACAATGGGCCATGGCATTCAAGGCAACCCCGGCACGTCGACGGATCGCCATGGCGGTGATGCTCGCGCTGGCCGCTGCCGGCGGCGTGATCCGCGCACTGGCGCCGGCGCCCTCCGTGCTGCGCGACGTCGGCACGCTGATGCTGGTGCTGTGGCTGCCGGCGATCGGCAACCTGCTGGCGTACCTCATGGGCAAGCTCCCGCGCGGCGAGCCGCCTCCCACGCAGTTCCCGCCGGGCTCGCCCTTCCTGCCGCAGCTGGAGGTGCAGCTGGAGCGACAGTTGCTGCCGCCCGGCTTCGTGCAGGCGGTGCCCGAGGACCTGCTCGCGGTCGTGCTCGTGGGCCGGCGCGGGTTCAGTGCCCGGTTCGACCAGCCCCTGCGCACCTGGCTGGGCGGCGGCGATGGCAGCGCCTGGACGCTGCAACTGCTGCGACCGGACAGCGCCCGCGCGCACCTGCGCGCCGGGACCGCGTTCCACCTGCTGGCGGGCACGCAGGTCGTCGCCAAGGGCACCGTGGTGCGCGCCTGCGCGTGAGCGGCGGCTGGTGGCAGGGGCTGCGGCCCGCCGCTGAACGGCCGAGCGGCGCCCCGGGTCTGGGTCTCAGCCATCCGCCTGGCCGGCCAGGTCCCGGAAGTGAGCCCGCAGCGCATCGACGAGACCCGACGCCAGCTCCGTCTTCAGCCGCCCCTTCATGCTGACCGCGAAGAATTCGACGGGGACCGCGGGCTCCACCAGCGGGTGGACCGTCACGTCGTAGCGCGCGCACGCCGGAACGACGAACCCGGGCAGGACGGCCACGCCGTGGCCCGCCTCCACCATGGCGACCATGGCCTGGATGTTCTGCAGGGCGGCGCTGCGGCGGATGCCGATCCCCTGCGCACGCAATTGCACGTCCACGAGCTTCTGGATCGGGTTCTCGTTGGCCAGAACCACGAGGTCCTCGTCCTCCAGCGCCGACCACGTCACCCGGCGACCGGTGCCGGTGCCGCCCCTGCGCCCCTTGGCAGCCTTGCCCTTGCCGCGCACCAGGACCATGTCGAAGCGGGCGAGCAACTGCCGGTCGATGCCGGTGGCCGGCCTGAAGAAGGCACCGAGCCCGAGGTCCAGCTCCCCGGCCTCGATCCCCGCGAGGATCTGCCGCCGGTCGAGATCGCTCACGGAGACGCGCACGCCGGGGTGCGTGGCGTGGAAGGACCGCAGCCACGGCGGCAGCACGCTCGAGGCGATCAGCGGCGTCGCCGCCAGGGACACGCGCTGCGCCGTCTCGGCGGCCAGGCGCCCCAGGTTCGACGTCGCGACATCCCAGTCCACCATCATCCGCCGCGCCGTGGGCAACAGCGCCTCGCCCGCGGGCGTGAGCCGCACGCTGCGCGTCGTGCGGTCGAACAGACGGGCGCCCACCTGGGTCTCGAGTTCCTTGAGCATCAGGCTCAGGCCGGACTGCGTCACGAAGATCTCTTCCGCCGCACGGGTGAAGCTGCCCAGGCGGGCGATGGCCAGGAAGGCCTGCAGCTGCCGGGTGCTGACATTCATTGCGATTCCTGATGGATTGATTTGATAGCTTAACTTCCCAAATCTTTCGAGGTGCGATGCAATTGATCTCCATCAATGCACAGCCCTGCACCCGCAGTCCAGACATGGCGTCGCCCTCCCCTCACATCCTCATCGCGGGCGCCGGCATCGGCGGCCTGTGCTGCGCCCTGGCGCTGATCCGGCGCGGCTTCCGCGTGACCGTCCTGGAACAGGCGGCGCAGCTCGGCGAGGTCGGCGCCGGCTTCCAGGTCAGCGCCAACGGCGTGCGTTGCCTGGCAGACCTCGGCCTGGCGGCGGAACTCCGGCACCTGGCCACGGAGGCCGGCGGCAAGCAGGTGCGGCTGTGGAGCACGGGCCAGACCTGGAAGCTGTTCGACCTGGGTGCCGAGTCGGTGCGCAAGTACGGGTTTCCGTACTACATGGTCTACCGCCCGGACCTGCATGGGCTGATGGAACGCCACGTCCGGCAGCTGCAACCCGACGCCATCCGCCTGGGGGTGAAGGTGGTCGGCGTGGCGCAGCAGGCCGATGGCGTCGAGGTCGAGACCGAGGGCGGCGAGCGGATCCGCGGCGACATCCTGATCGGTGCCGACGGCGTGCACTCGCGCGTGCGCCGGGCCCTGTTCGGCCCCGGCGATGCCCAGTTCACCGGCTGCGTGGCCTGGCGCGGCCTGATCCCGCGCGAGCGGATCCCGAGCCATCTCCAGGCGAACGTCGGCACCAACTGGATCGGCCCCGGTGCCCACGTGATCCACTACCCGCTGCGCCAGGGCGAGTTCATGAACTTCGTGGGCATCGTCGAGCGCAGCGACTGGCAGGTCGAATCCTGGACGGAACGCGGAAGCATCGACGAGTGCGCCCAGGACTTCCAGGGCTGGAACGCGGACGTGCAGACCCTGATCCAGGGCATGCAGCAGCCGTACAAGTGGGCGCTGCTGAGCCGTCGGCCGATGACCACCTGGACGGTCGGCCGGGCCACCCTGCTCGGCGACGCCGGCCACCCCACGCTGCCCTTCCTCGCGCAAGGCGCGGTGATGGCCCTGGAAGACGGCATCGTGCTCGCACGGTGCCTGGCAGCGAACCACGACGACCTGCCCGCGGCCCTGGCCCGCTACGAGGCGCTGCGGCTGGAGCGCACCTCGCGCATCGTGCTCGGCTCGGCGGCGAACGCGGCGCGCTTCCACAATCCCCTGCTGGCGGATCCGGTGGAGGCCGGCCGCTACGTCGATGCCGAATGGAACGAGCAGCGCGTGCGCGAGCGCTACGACTGGCTCTTCAGCTACGACGCCACCGCGGTCGACGTGTCCGCCGCAGCCGCCACCACCACCCCGGCTGCCTGAGGCAGCCTTCCACGACCAGCACATGCGACACACATCCCCCTTGCAGGCGCTGCTGCACGACCTGGTGCACGCCTTCCAGATCCTTGCCATGGACGGGCAGGGCAGCGGCATCTCCGGCCACCTCACCGCCCGCCTGCCCGGCGCGCGCACGTTCTGGAGCATTCCCTACGGCCACGGGTTCGAGGAAGCGACCGCGGACGCACTGATCGAGTCCGACTTCGACCTGCGCACCGTCACGGGGACGCTGCCCTGCAACCCCACGCTGAACATCCACACCGAGATCTACGAGGCGCGCCCCGACGTGTGCTGCATCGTGCACACGCATTCGGAAGCCTCGCTGGCCCTCGGCGTGATCGGACGCAACCTCGAACCGGTCACCCAGAGCGGCGCGCTGTTCCACGAGGACATCGTGCTGTTCGACGAGTTCGAGGGCATCGTGCTGGACAAGAAGGAAGGCGCCAGCATCGCCTCCCGCCTCGGGCCGAACCGGGGGATCCTGCTGCGCAACCACGGCTCCCTGGTGGTGGGCGCCACGATCGCCGACACCACGATCGCCGCGACCGTCCTGGAGTTCGCCGCACGCGTGCAACTGCAGGCCCTGGCCGCTGGCACGCCCAAGCACCTGCCGGCCGCCGAGGCGCGGCAGACCAAGGCCTTCCTGCAGCGGCCGGATGTCGTCGACCTGCGCTGGCAGCTGCTGGTGCGGCAGGCGCGCCGGCACAACCCGCATTTCTCGCCCGAACGAACCATCTGAACCCGCATGCCGTCCCAACCGTCCCCCAAGGTCCTGATGTTGCTGACGTCGGACTTCGTCAGGAGCCGCTACGAAGCGCTGCGCGCGCGCGCGCCCGAGCTGCGCGTGGCCACCGAGATCGAGGGCGCGTCGGATCCCGACGTGACCGCGCTGTTCGCGTTCAAGCTGCCGGCTGGCATCGCCCCCCGCCTGCCGAACCTGCGCCTGGCCGCCTCCGTGGGCGCCGGTGCGGATGGCATCCTTTCCGCACCCGACCTGCCGCCGGGCGTGCGTGTGACGCGTGCCGTCGAACCCGGCCTGGGGTTCAGCATGGCGCAGTTCGTGGGCCTGCAGATCCTGCGGCACTTCCGCTCGCTGCCGCAGATGGAGCGACAGCACGCCGCGAGCGAGTGGAAGCGCCTGGCCGTGCCTGATGCCAGCCAGGTCACCGTAGGCATCATGGGCCTGGGCGCCATCGGCTCGGTGGTCGCCGACGCCCTGGTCGCGCTCGGCTTCCGGGTCATCGCCTGGACGCGCACCGCCCGCCAGGCGCGGGTCCCGCTGTACGTCGGCGAGCCGCAGAAAGACGCGTTCCTCGCCCAGTCGAACTACCTCGTGTGCCTGCTCCCCTTCACGCCCGAGACCAGGGGCAGCCTGGATGGCGCGAGCCTGCGCAAGCTGCCCCAGGGCAGTTACGTGATCAACGTGGCGCGTGGCGGCATCGTCGTGGAGGACGATCTCCTGTCCCTCATCGACGGCGGCCACCTGGCCGGTGCATCGCTCGACGTCTTCGCGACGGAGCCGCTGCCTGCCGACAGCCCCTTCTGGCGCCACGAGCGCGTGCTGGTGACGCCCCACGTGGCGGCCCAGCCGACGGTCGGCCCCGTGGTGGACCAGTTCCTCGAGAACCTGCGACGGCTCGCGTCGGGGCAGCCGCTGCTCAACGAAGTCGACCGGAGCGTCGGCTACTAGACCCCTGCGCCCGGACCATCCAGGAGACACCGACATGACGATCATCCAGACGCTGAAGCTGCTTGCCTGCAGTGCCTTGGCCGCAGCCGGGACAGCCCTGACGGGCACGGCCTTCGCAGCAGATCCCTATCCGTCCCAGCCCATCAGGATGATCCTGCCGTTCGCGGCGGGCGGCCAATCCGATGTCATCGCGCGCATGGTCGCCGAGCGGCTGCGCCCGGGCCTGGGGCAGCCCGTGGTCGTCGAGAACCTGGCCGGTGCCGGCGGGATGATCGCGGCCGCCCGCGTGGCACGCGCGCCTGCGGACGGCTACACGCTGTTCCTTCCGAACGCGAGCACGCTGACGATCGCGCCGCACCTGCAGGAAGGCTCGGGCGTGCGGGCCTCATCGTTCGAGCCCGTCGCCACCGTCAGCCAGTTCCCGCTGGTGCTGGTGGTCAACAGCAACTCCCCCTACAGGTCGCTGGCCGACGTGATCGCCGCGGCCAAGGCCAGGCCGGGCAAGATCAGCTTCGCCTCGCCGGGCGTGGGCACCACGCCGCATCTGGCCGGCGAGAGCTTCAGCCAGGAGGCCGGTGTCGCGATCACGCATGTGCCCTACAAGGGCGGCGCTCCCGCGCTCAACGACCTGCTGTCCGGCCAGGTGGACCTCTACTTCGAGGCGCCGGCCACCATCGTCTCGCAGATCCAGGCCGGCAAGCTGCGCGCGCTGGCGGTGACCGGGCGCAAGCGCATGGCCTCGCTGCCCGAGGTCCCGACCGTCACGGAGCAGGGCTTCCCGAAGCTCACGCTGGAGAGCTGGTCGGCCTTCGTCGTCCCCAAGGGCACGCCGCCCGCGGTCATCGATCGCCTGCGGGCCGAGATCGAGAAGGTGGTCAAGAGCGAGGACTTCGACCGCAAGCTGGAGGAGCGGGGCTTCGACCCGCTGTCCCTCAGCCGGGCCGACCTGGTGCGGATGATCCAGAGCGACAACGACCGCTGGGCGCAGGTGATCAGGGAACGGCGCATCACGGGCAATTGATGATGGTGGTGCGCCGGGCCCCATCCGCAGGCGCGCGGCGGCATCCGGCGACACCCACGACGGCTGCGGCTGCGCCGCCGCGAGGCGTCCTGCTGACGCTGTGCCTAGCCCGCTGCTGACAACGCGGGCACGGCCGGTCCTCACACTGGGACTTCCCCCAACACCTGTGAGGCTGTCATGCTGAAAACCTTGATCACCATCGCCGCGACCACCCTGGCTGGCGTCGCCATCGCGCAGTCCACCGGAACCACCGCCGGCGACGCGGCGAGCTCGACGGGTCGCGCGGCGGCAGCCGCCGTCACGCCCGGCGACCAGAACTCGGGCCGCACCCCGGACAACCGCACCGGCGGCGTGATGGGCGCGGACCGGACCGGTTCGGCCACGTCGGCGGCCGGGAATGCGGCGGACACGACGGGCCGCGCGGCCGCCGCGGCGGTCACCCCGGGCGACCAGAACTCCGGCCGCACGCCGAACAACCGCACGGGCGGCATGATGGGCTCCGACCGGATGGGTGCTGCCGGCACCACCGACGGCACGACCACCCGTGCCGCGCGCGCCGACCGCAACTGAGCACGTCGCGCCCTCGCCGCGGGACCGGATGGGTCGCTGACCCGTCCGGTCCCCGGGAGCGCTCACGCGCCGGGACCATCCCGGCCCACGTCCTCGCGGGTGCGGGCCAGCGACAGCGTGTAGCACCCCACGACCGCACCGGCCGGCGCCTGTGCCGCCACGCGCCGCAGCGGCGCGAGGTCGTAGCCGCCGACCAGCACGATGGTGTCGGCCACGCCATCCCCGCCGCCGCGCAGCCGCTGCTCCCGGGTCTGCGCGATCGCGGGAGGCCGATGGCGCAGCAGGTGGACGCCCGTGACACCCTGGACCGACCGCGCGCCCTGCACCAGCGCGGCCGCGCCCGGCTGGGGATCGTTCCAGCGCAGCGTCAGCAGGTGGCGGGCCGTCGCCGCCCCCTGCGAGGCCAGGACCTCGCTCTGGCAGCGGACCATGTGCGCGTGGTGCGGCATCAGCCGCACCGACCACGGGGTAGGCGCGTCGAGGCGTGCCAGGTACGCGGGCGATGCGAGGTCGCCCGGCGCCGCCAGCTCGTACAGCACGAAGACGCCCGGCCCGCCGTCGGCGTCGGCCCAGCGCGAGGCGCGCAGGAAGCCCGGCAGCGCCAGCCGCTCCGGGACGTGCTCGACGCCGTGCCAATGCTCGAACTCGGCCCGCATGGCCGGAGCCATGTCCCACCACATCGCCAGCGCGGCGTCACCCAGCAAGGCCATGCCCGGTCTCCGGTGTCAGCGGGCGCGCGCCAGTTCCACCACGCCGCGCAGGCCCAGCAGGTAGGACTGCGGGCCCAGTCCCTGGACGGTGCCGCGCACCGCCGGCGAGATGATGGAGTGGTGGCGCCACGGCTCGCGCGTCGCCAGGTTGGACATGTGCACCTCCAGCACCGGGAAGGGCATGGCCTTGATGGCGTCGTGCAGGGGCACCCCGTGCTGCGTCAGCCCGGCCGGGTTGACCAGGGCGCCCTGCGCTGCGTCGATGTGCTGGTGCAGGAAGTCCACCAGCACGCCTTCGTGGTTGGATTGCACCGTGGCCAGCTCGACGCCCAGCTCCTGCGCCAGGGTGGCCAGCATGGCGTCGATCTGGGCCAGGGTGGTGGTGCCGTAGATGTGCGGTTCGCGGCGCCCGAACAGGTTCAGGTTCGGGCCATGCAGGACGAGGATGCGCAAGGGATGCCGCCTGTCGTTCAGAACTTGGAGACCCGTTCGAGTTCGGTCTTGAACAGGGTCACGATGGCGGGGTCGTAGGCGGCCGAGAACTTGTCGTACACCGGCCGGACCGCCGCACGCATGCGGGCCATCTCGGCCGGCGCGATCTCGTTGTAGACCATGCCCTTGGCCTGCAGCTCGCCCAGGGCCTTGGCCGACGCCTCGCGGCTGACGGTGCGCTGCCAGTTCTGCGCCTCGACCGCCGCGTCCTGCAGGATCTTCTGCTCGGCCGGCGACAGCTTGTCCCAGAAGCGCTTGCTGACCTGCACCGGGTTGGTGGCGTAGACGTGGTTGGTGCCGCTGACGTACTTCTGCACCTCGTTGAACCGGCTCGAGGCGATCACGGCGAACGGGTTCTCCTGGCCGTCCACGGTCCGGGTCTCCAGCGCGGAGAACAGCTCGGCGAAGGGCATGGGCAGCGGGTTGGCACCGAAGGTCCTGAAGGTCTCCAGGAACACCGGGTTGGGGATCACGCGCAGCTTCAGGCCCTTGAGGTCCTCGCCCCTGGTGATCGGCCGCTTGCTGTTGGTCACGTTGCGAAAGCCCAGGTCGAAGAAGCCCAGCACCACGATGCCCTTCTCGGGCAAGCGGGCGGCCAGCGCCTTGCCGAGCGGGCCGTCGACCATGGCGTCGGCCTGGCGGGCGTTGGCGAACAGGAACGGGAAGTCCAGCAGGCCGAACTCCTTGACGATGCCGTTCAGCGAGGTCGTCGAGGCGACCAGCATCTCCTGCACGCCGCCTTGCAGCGCCGTCTGCTGCTGCAGCTCGTTGCCCAGCTGCGAGGACGGGAACTCCTGCACCTTCAGCTTGCCGCCGCTCCTGGCGGCCACGATCTCCGCGAACTTGCGCACGCCCAGGCTGGTGGGGTGCTCGGGGTTGTTCAGGTGCCCGAACTTGATGGTGCGTTCCTGGATGTCCTGCGCGCTGGCGCCCAGGGCGGCGACGGCGAGGGCGACGGCGGCAAGACCGCGGCGGGTGATGGAGGTCACGGGCTCTCCCGGGCTGGTTGGAAAGTGCGGCACGATAGGCGCCCCGCGAGAACGCTGTTCCGAACCGGAATCCCATTTCACATGACGGACTCACCTGCAGCGGCCACCGGTGCCGTCGACCGGTCCTTGCGCATCCTGGAGACCCTGGCCGGCGAGCCCGAGGGCATGCCGCTGGCCGCGGTGGCCGGCGAGCTGGGCCTGCCGCGCAGCGCAGCCCACCGCCTGCTGGCCGAGCTGGTGCGCTGCGGCTACGTGCGCCAGCTGCGGGCCCAGGGCGATTACGCGCTCACCACCAAGCTGCCGGCCATCGGCCTGGCCTTCCTCGGCGCGGCCGGCATCATGGACATCGCGCAACCCATCATCGACCGGCTGGCGGACACCAGCGGCGAGCTGGTGCGGCTGGCCATCGTCGATGGCGACCGGCTGACCTTCGTGGCCAAGGCGCAAGGCGCGCGCTACGGCCTGCGCTACGACGCCGACATGGGCATCGACGTGCGCCTGTCGTGCAGCGCCGGCGGCCACGCCTGGCTCGCCACGCTGACCGAGGAGCGCGCCACCGAGCTCGTGGCCCGCCAGGGCTTCGGCTCACCCAGGGAGTTCGGGCCCCGGGCCCCCACCACCTTCAAGGCGCTGATGCAGCTGCTGGCCGAGGACCGGCGGCGTGGCTGGTCCTGCATCGTGGAGCAGTACGCACCCGGCATGACGGCGATGGCGGCGCCGCTGGTGCCCCGCGCCGGCGCGGCCATCGGCGTGATCACCATCGCCGGGCCCATGCAACGGCTCAGCCCGGTGCGCATGGAACAGCTGGCGCCCGCCCTGCTGGCTGCCGCGTCGGAGCTGGCCCTGTCCAGCAGCACATCGCCACTGTTCGCGCAGCGATGGAGAGCCTCTACGCCCAGGCCCTGAGCACCCGGGGTCGGTGGCCCCCTGGCCTCCACAGGCGCGGCGATGTCCGACACGCCACGCGCCGCCAGCGCCTAGCCTGTGGGCCTGCTTCCAGGAGACACGCCATGCCCAGCGACAGCAAGCTCGATCCCACCGGCGAACGCGCGCAGGCCACCGAGGCCGTGGCCGCGACACCGATCAGCGGCAAGGCGCACGAGTACCGGGCCGACGGCGACCACCGCCCCCGCCAGGACCCGGCGACGCTGGCGGGTGGCCGGCCCGATGCCGCGGGCCGGTCTGCCGCGCAGCCGCAGGCAGCGCCCGAGGCCGGCGTCGCGGGCGAGCGCCACATCGGCGAAGGCATCCCGGGCGCGGGGCGGTCGACCGACCCCGGCACCGGCACGGGAGTCGACGCGCAGCGCGACCGCGACCCGAAGCCCTGAGGACCAGCGGCCCGGCCGTGGAACCCCGTGCGGGCCTGCCGAGCCAGCCGCGTGGTAACCTCCGTCCCGCTGGACGTTCAACAGACCGTCGTTCCTCAGGTCTTTCTCCCTCCGGTGGGCCGTCCCAAGCCCGCCGCGTCGTTGTCAGAATCCCCTCTCGATGTTCTCTGGCGTTGTGCACCGCACGGCATGTGGCCGTGCGGAACCTTGCTTCCCTGGAGCCATTCGATGAGCAAGAAGATCTACGTGGGCAACCTGCCCTATTCCGTGACCGACGCGATCCTGGAGAGCAACTTCGGCGAGTTCGGCGGCGTCGCCTCCGCCAAGGTCATGATGGACCGCGACACCGGCCGCTCCAAGGGCTTCGGCTTCGTGGAGATGACGTCGGCCGAAGCGGCCCAGGCCGCCATCCAGGCCCTGGACGGCCGCTCCGTCGAAGGCCGCTCGATCACCGTGAACCTGGCCCGCCCCCGCGAGGACAGCCGCGGTGCCTCGGGCTCCGGCGCGCAGGGTTACAAGGCCAGCTCCCGGGCCGACGTTGGCTACGGCAACGGCGGCTACGGCGGCGGCCGCTACTGAGCAGCGACACTCCCCTCGCGACACGAGCCGGCCCTGCCGGCTTTTTTCATGGCCGGCGCGGCCCGCGCAGGCGCGCAGCCTTCACCACGGGATGGACGCGCCCCGGAAATCGATGAACTGCGCGCCCCGCGCGGGAGCCAGGCCATCGAGGGCGGCCAGCAGCCCCTCGGCCGACGCCTGCGCGGTGGTGAGGTCATGGCCCGCGTTGAATGCGGACGAGAGCCTGGAATCGACGGTGCCCGGCTGCAACGCCGCGAACACCGCGTCCGGCCGGGTGCGCGTGACCTCGATCGCCGCGGTGTGCAGCAGCTGGTTGCCCGCCGCCTTGGCGGCCCGGTAGCCGTACCAGCCGCCCAGGCGGTTGTCGGCGATCGAGCCGACCCGGGCCGACAGCACCGCGAAGATGCAGCGCTGCCCGCGCGGGAGCAGGGGCGTGAAGTGCTTGAGCACGAGGGCGCGCCCGACCGCATTGACCTGGAAGGCGCGCATCAGGTGCCCGGCATCGATCTCGGCCAGCCGCTTCTCGGGCCCGCGCCCGTCCAGCGCCAGGGCGCCCGTCGCGTCGACGATCAGGTGGTACGGCTGCGAGGCTGCCGCGTCGCGGGCACAGGCGGCGATCGCCTCCTCGCTCTCCAGCACCAGCGAGGGCGCCAGGCCCCGCGCCACGCGGCGCACGCCCGCGCAGCGCGCGTCCTGCTCCAGCGCCGCGCACAGCGCGGCCCCGATGGTGCCGGTGGCGCCGAGGACGAGGGCACGGTAGTTGTCCGGCAGGGAGCGCATGCAAGTTCCAGGTCTGGCCCGGGGGCGGGCCGATCGCGTGAGGGCTGGAGTGTGCCTGCGACGGCAGCCGCAGGCCCGGGGCCCGCCCGCAAGCCGCACGCCTCAATGCCCCAGCAACCGCACCGCCTGCGCCTCGATCGCTTCCGCCGTGATCCCGAAATGCCGGTACAGCGCCTCCGCCGGCCCCGACGCACCGAACCCCTGCATCCCGACGAACGCCCCGCGCTCGCCCAGCCAACGGTCCCAGCCGAAGCGCATGGCGGCTTCGCAGCCCACGCGCACGGTGCCCGGGCCCAGCACCTCGGCGCGGTAGTCCGCGTCCTGGTCCTCGAACAGCTCCCAGCACGGCATCGACACCACCGCGGTCGGGATCCCGCGCGCCTGCAGCCCCGCGCGGGCCTGCAGCGCCAGCAGCACCTCGGAGCCGGTGGCCAGCAAGGTGACGGCGCGGGCGCCGCCCTCCCCGGCCGCGAGCACGTAGGCGCCGCGGGCACAGCGGTTGGGGCCGCCGGCCTCGCCGCGCACGTGCGGCAAGGCCTGGCGCGCGAACACCAGCGTGCTCGGGCCGGTGCGGCAGGCGTAGGCCAGCTCCCAGCACTCGGCGGCCTCGACCGCGTCGGCGGGACGGAACACCCGCATGTTGGGCATGGCCCGCAGCGAGGCCAGGATCTCCACCGGCTGGTGGGTCGGGCCGTTGCGGCCGATGCCGATCGAGTCGTGGCTGAAGACGAACTGCACCGGCAGGCCCATGAGGGCCGCCATGCGCATGGCCGGCCGCTCGTAGTCGGCGAAGGCCAGGTAGGTCACGGCCAGCGGCACCACCCCGCCGTGCGCCGCCAGGCCGTTGGCCAGCGCACCCATCACGTGCTCGCGCACGCCGCAGTGCACGTAGGCGCCGGCACGGTCCGTGGCCGTGAAGGCCGCCAGGCTGCGCTTGTGGTTGGTGGGCGCCTCCAGGTCGGCACAGCCCACCATGCGCTCGGGCCACACGGGGGCCAGGGCGTCGTTGATCTCGGCCGAGATGAAGATGCCGCTGGCCGCCGGCGGCTTGGCGAGCGCCTGCGCCTTGTACGCCTGCAGCACCTCGCGCCAGCCGGCGGGCAACTCGCCGCCCAGCACGCGCAGCACCTCGGCCCGCTGCGCCGGGGGCAGTGCCTCGATGCGGGCCTGCCAGGCGGCACGCTCGGCAGCGCCGCGGGCACCCGCCGCACGCCAGGCGCCCAGCACCTCGGCGGGCACCTCGAAGTCGGGGTGCGGCCAGCCCAGGCGCTCGCGCGCCTGCGCGGCGTCCTCGGGGAACAGCCTGGCGCTGTGGCCGCCGCGCTGGCCTTCCAGCCGGGCCAGGCCGCGTGCGATCACGGTGCGGCAGGCCAGGAACGAGGGACGCGGGTCGGCCCTGGCGGCGTCCAGCGCCGCGGCGATGGCCGCGAGGTCGTGGCCATCGACCTCCACCACGTGCCAGCCGGCGACGCGGGCGCGCGCGGCCACGTCCTCGCTGATCGACAGGTCGGTGGCGCCGTCGTCGGTGATGCGGTTGTCGTCCCACAGCAGCGTCAGCTTGCCCAGGCGCAGGTGCCCGGCCAGCGACAGCATCTCCTGGCCCACGCCCTCCTGCAGGCAGCCGTCGCCCACGAAGGCCCAGGTGCGGTGGTCGGCGACGCCGGCGCCGTAGCGCGCGTGCAGGAACGCTTCGGCGATCGCCATGCCCAGCGCGTTGCCGATGCCCTGGCCCAGCGGGCCGGTGGTCACCTCGATGCCGCTGGCGATGTCGCGCTCGGGATGGCCTTCGCAGCGCGAGCCGAAGGCGCGGAAGTCGCGCACCTGCTCCAGCGTGATCTGCGCGTTGCCCGTGAGGTACAGCAAGGCGTACAGCAGCATCGAGCCGTGGCCGTTGGACAGCACCACGCGGTCGCGGTCGGGCCAGGCGGGGTCGGCGGCGTCGAAGCGCAGGTGGCGCGTGTAGAGCGCGGTCGCGATCTCGGCCATGCCCAGGGGCACGCCCTGGTGGCCCTCGCCGGCGCGCACGATGGCATCGATGGCCAGGAAGCGGATGGCGTCGGCCATGCGCGCCGGCGGCACGTCAGGCGCCAAGGGCGCGGCGGGCACCGCGCTCACGCCAGCCAGCGCCTGATGCGCGCGCCCAGGGCCTCGCGGCTGATGCCGTAGCGGTCGTGCAGCGTGGGCAGCGCACCGGCATCCAGGAAGGCGTCGGGCAGGCCCGCGAGCTGGAAGCCCGCCGGCTGCACGCGGTGGCGCAGCAGCGTGCTGGCCACGGCCTCGCCCAGGCCGCCGATCACCGAATGGTTCTCGGCGACGACCACCAGCCGGTGCTTGTAGCGCACGGCCTCGACGATCGCGGCCTCGTCCAGCGGCTTGATGGTCGGGCAGTGCAGCACGGCCACGCCCACGTTGTCCTTGGCCAGGTCGGCCGCCACCTCCAGCGCGCGCATGGTCAGGATGCCGCTGGAGATCACCAGCACGTCGGCGCCTTCGCGCAGCATCTTGGCCTTGCCCAGCTCGAACCTGTAGCCCGGGATCTCGTCCAGCACCAGCGGCACCTGGCCGCGCAGCAGGCGCATGTAGACCGGGCCCTGGTGCGCCGCGATCTGCGGCACCGCCTGCTCGATGTCCAGCGCGTCGCAGGGATCGACGATGGTCAGGCCGGGCACGCCGCGCATCATCGCCAGGTCCTCGGTGGCCTGGTGGCTGGGGCCGTAGCCGGTGGTCAGGCCCGGGAGCGCGCAGCAGATCTTGACGTTCAGGTTCTCCTCGGCGATCACCTGGTGGATGAAGTCGTAGGCGCGCCGCGTGCCGAACACCGCGTAGGTGGTCGCGAAGGGCACCAGGCCCTCCTTGGCCATGCCCCCGGCGGCGCCCATCAGCAGCTGCTCGGCCATGCCCATCTGGTGGAAGCGCTCGGGGTAGGCCTGGGCGAACAGGTGCAGGTCGGTGTACTTGGCCAGGTCGGCCGTCAGGCCCACCACCTCGGGCCGGCTGGCGGCGTACTCGACCAGCGCCTTGCCGAACGGGGCGGCCTTCACGCGCTGCCCCTCGCTGGCGATCGAGGCGATCATGGCCGACGTGGTCAGCCGCGGCTTCTTCTCTGCGACGGTGTTCATGCCGCGGCTCCTTGGGTGCTGGGATCGGTGGCGTCGAGGATGGCCAGGGCCTGCTGCCACTCGGGCGGGTCGACGCGGATGAAGTGGTTCTTCTCGCGCTGCTCCAGGAAGGGCACGCCCTTGCCCATCAGCGTGTCGAACAGGATCACGCGCGGCTTCGGCTCGGCCAGGGCGCGGGCGGCGTCGAAGGCCGCCAGCACCGCCGGCAGGTCGTTGCCGTCCACCCGCTGCACATGCCAGCCGAAGGCGGCCCACTTGTCGGCCAGCGGCTCGAAGCCCAGCACCTTGGTGGAGGGGCCGTCGGCCTGCTGGTTGTTGATGTCGACCAGGCAGATCAGGTTGTCCAGCCGGTGGTGGGCGGCGGCCATCGCGGCCTCCCAGGTCGAGCCCTCGTCGAGCTCGCCGTCGGACATCGAGTTGTAGACGAAGGCCGGGTTCTTCTTGTGCTTGAGGCCCAGCGCCATGCCCACGCCGATCACCAGGCCCTGGCCCAGCGAGCCGCCGGAGATCTCCATGCCCGGCGTGTACGTGGCCATGCCCGACATCGGCAGGCGGCTGTCGTCGCTGCCGTAGGTGTCCAGCTCCTCCTCGGGGATCACGCCGGCCTCGATCAGCGCGGCGTAGTGCGCGATGGCGTAGTGGCCGTGCGAGAGCAGGAAGCGGTCGCGGCCCTCCCAGGCCGGGTCCTCGGGACGCAGGGTCATGGCGTGGCTGTAGGCGACGGCCAGCACGTCGGCCCATCCCAAGGCCTGGCCGACATAGCCCTGGCCCTGGACTTCTCCCATCCGCAGCGCGTAGCGGCGGATCCGGTGCGCGCTCTCGCGCAAGGCTTGCAAGGTGGTCATGGTGTGGTGCGGGGGTGGATCAGCGCAGGGTCAGCCACGGCAGGTAGGCGAAGCCCAGCAGCAGCGCGATGGCGACCAGGTAGAAGGGGATCAGCTCCATCACCACGTCGCCCATGCGCACCTTCGCGATGGAGCTGGTGATGAACAGGGTGGTGCCGATCGGCGGGTGGTACAGGCCGATGGACAGGTTGACGATCATCATGATCCCCAGCTGGATCGTGTCCATGCCGACCGCGGCCGCCAGCGGCACGAACATCGGCGTGAGCAGCAGCACGGCGGCCGGCAGGTCGATGAACATGGCCACGGCCAGCATGATCAGGTTCATCGCCAGGATGATCAGCCAGGGCTGCTGCAGCGTCTCGGTGGCGAACCTGGTGAACGCCGCGGGCAGCTGCTCGTAGGTCACGACCCAGCCGACGATGCTGGAGGCCATGATGATCAGAAGCACCACGCCGGTGGAGATGCCGGCTTCGATGGCGGCGTGCTTGAGCTTGGCCACCGTCAGGTCGCGGTAGACCACCCCCGAGACCACCAGCGCGTACAGCGTGGACATCACGCTCACCTCGGTGGGCGTGGCGATGCCGAAGCGCAGGAACACGATGATCAGCACCGGCATCAGCAGCGCCGGGCCGGCCTGCAGGAACTGGCGGCCGAAGGCGTCCCAGGCGAAGGGGGTGGTGTCGCGCGGGAAGTTGCGGCGGCGGCCCTGCACGTAGCACACCAGCATGAAGCCGCCGCACATCAGCAGGCCCGGCAGGATGCCGGCGACGAACAGCGCGCCGATCGAGGCGCCCGACACCAGCGCGTAGACGATCATCGGGATCGACGGCGGGATCAGGATGTCGATGGTGGCGGCGGCGGCGATGGTGCCGGCCGCGAACGGCGCCGGGTAGCCCAGCTTCTTGAGCCAGGGGATCAGCATCGAGCCGATCGCCGAGGCGTCGGCCACGGCCGAGCCCGAGACCCCGCCGAAGATGGTGGACGACATCACGCCCACCTGCGCGGGGCCGCCATGGATGCGGCCGATCATCATCGACAGCAGGCTGACCAGGCTCTGGCCCAGCTTGCCGCTGACCATCAGCGCGCCCGTGAGCATGAAGAACGGGATCGCGATGAGCGGGAAGCTCTGCATCTGCGAGATCATCTGCTGCACCGCCAGGTCCACGGGCACGCGGCCCATGGCCAGCAGCGCGGCGACGGAGGACAGCACCAGCGCATGCGCGATGGGGATCGAGGCCAGGGCGGCCAGGACGAAGAGGCCGATGATGAGGAGCGTCATGCGGGGGCCTGCGAGGACAGTCCGGCGGCGTCGCCGGGGTGGTCGGTGTCACCGGCATCGCCGGCGGTGTCGCGCAGGATCGCGGGGACCTGCAGCAGCGTGGTGACGGCCAGCAGCACGAAGCCGCCCATCAGGCACCCCACCGTGACCGAGCCGGGCACGTGCAGGATGGGCGTGTACTCGTCGCCCGCGATCTCGAACAGCGGCAGGGCCGCCCAGCACAGGCCCAGGTACATCGCGGCCACCAGCACGGCGCCGGCGGCCAGCACCCAGCGGCGCGCGCCGCCCATGCGCTGGGTGAGGATCACCACCGCGATGTGCGAGCCGTGCTGCGCGGCGATGACCACGCCCGACATGATCAGCCAGGGAAACAGCAGCTCGGGCAGCTCGGACGCCCACGACAGGCTGGTGCCCATCGCGTAGCGCAGGGCCACGTTGGCGCTGAGGATCAGGAACATGACCGTCAGCGTCGTGTACAGGATGGCGCGGCAGGCCAGCCCGATGACCCGATGGGTCCGGTCGATCAAGGTGTGCATGGGCAAGGCTCCTGCCGGCGCGCTCGCGCGCGCCGGCCCGGGGGCGGGATGGGTCGGTCGGGCGGCCGGCGCTTCAGCGCGCGGCGGCGATGACCTTCTTGAGGTAGGCGCCGATCGGCGTGGCCAGCCACTTGTCGTCGACCTTCTCGGTGGCCTTGGCGAAGGCGCCCTTGTCGACGGTGGTGACCTGCACGCCCCTGGACTTCAGGTCGGCCAGCAGCTTCTCGTCGGCCTCGGACGACAGCTTGCGCTGCAGCGCGGTCGCCTCGGCGGCGGCGTCCTGCACGGCCTTCCGGTCGGCCTCGGACAGGCGGTCCCAGCTGCGCTTGCTCATGAGGAAGGGCGTCATCTGGAACTGGTGGTTGGTCAGCGCCAGGTGCTTCTGGACCTCGTACAGCTTGCTGGCGTGGATGTTGGCCAGCGGGTTCTCCTGGCCGTCGACCACGCCCTGCTGCAGGGCGACGTACAGCTCGGAGAACTTGATCTGCTGCGCGTCGGCGCCCAGCGCCTGCACGATGTCCACCAGCGTGGCGTCGGGCGGCACGCGCAGCTTCAGGCCCTTGACGTCCTCGACCTTGGTGATCGGGCGCTTGCTGTTGGTGATCTGGCGGATGCCGTTGTCCCAGTAGCCCAGCACCACCATGCCCTTCTCGGCGGTCTTGTCGGCCAGCTCCTTGCCCAGCGGGCCGTCCAGCACCTTGAAGGCCTGGCCGACGCTGCCGAACAGGAAGGGCATGCCGTAGGCGGCGTACTCGGGGACCACGGCCGCGACCGGGCCCTGCGAGTTGGCCGACATGTCCAGCGCGCCGGTGCGCAGCGCGGTCACCATGGCGGCGTCGTCGCCGAGCTGGGCCGAGTGCGCCACCTGCACCTCGATGCGGCCGCCGGTGCGGGCCTTGAGCACCTCGGCGAACTTGACCGCCGCCTCGTGGCGCGGGTTGCCCGGCGCCGCGCCGTGGCCCAGGGTCAGCTTGGTCTGCGCCTGCGCGGCCAGCGGCAGCAGGGCCGCGGCGGCCAGCGCCAGCAGCGTGCGGGTGAAGGTCTTGCGTTGCATGGTTGTCTCCTCGTTGTGTGGTGGACCGGGATGCAGGGAAGCGGCGGTCAGTGGATCAGCATGCCGCCGTTGACGTCGAGGGTGACGCCGGTGAGGTACTTGGACAGGTCGCTGGCCAGGAACACCAGGCAGCCGGCCACGTCGTCGGGTTCGCCGATGCGGTTCAGCGGGATGCCTTCCAGGATGGCCTTCATCTTGTCGTCGGGGATCAGGCCCTTGTTGATGTCGGTGGCGATCAGGCCGGGCGTCACGCAGTTGACGCGGATGCCGTCGATGCCGAACTCGCGCGCCATGGCGCGGGCCAGGCCCAGCACGCCGGCCTTGGCGGCCGAGTAATGCGGGCCGCCGAGGATGCCACCGCCACGCTGAGCGGACACCGACGAGACGCAGCAGATCGCGCCGCGCTGTTGCGAGCGCATGGCGGGGATCACGGCCTGCGACATGTACAGCGTGCCGCGCAGGCTCACGTCCAGGATGCGGTCGTAGTCGACGCCGCTGATGTCCAGCGTCTTGACCGGCTGGGTGATGCCGGCGTTGTTCACCAGGATGTCGATGCGGCCGTAGCGGGCCAGCACCGCGGCAGCGGCGGCCTCGCACGAGGCCTTGTCGGTCACGTCGCCGACCACGCCCAGGTGGCCTTCGCCCAGGCGGGCGGCGGCGGCGGCCGGCTCGGCGCGGGCCAGGTCCATGATCACCACGTGGGCGCCCTGGGCGGCCATCTGGCGGGCGGTGGCGAAGCCCAGGCCGTTGAGGCCGGCGCCGCCGGTGATGATGGCGACCTTGTCCTTGAGCAGCATGTCCGTTGTCTCCTGCGGAATTCGGGGAATGGGTGCCACGGCGCATGCCGGGGCGTGGTGCGGGGCGGATGGTCGTCGGGCGACAAGTTGACGACAAGCGAAGATTGGTCACCCTAAGATGACGGCTCGTCAGCCAACCACAGGGTTGCCCCCATGCCCGCGCTCCCGCCCGCCCCCAACCTCCTGGCCTTCGAGGCCGTCGCCCGCCGCCGCAGCTTCGCGCTCGCCGCCGCCGAACTGCACCTGACCGCATCGGCCGTCAGCCACCAGGTCGCGCGGCTGGAGAGCCTGCTGGGCGTGCGCCTGTTCGAGCGCAGCGCGCACGGCGTGCGCCTGTCGGCCGCCGGCGAGCAGTACCTGGCGCGCGTGGGGGGCGCGCTGGCGGCCATCGCCTCGGCCACCGACGAACTGCGGCTGGGCGTGCGCAACAGCCTGTTCGTGCACTCGGCGCCCAGCCTGGCCAGCCTGTGGCTGATCCCGCGGCTGCACGGCTTCGCGCAGGCCTTCCCGGACATCGCGCTGAACCTGTCGGCCGCCCACACCCACAGCGACTTCGCGCTCGGCCAGGCCGACATCGACATCCGCTACGGCGTGCCCGCCTGGGGCGACCTGGTGGTCGAGCCGCTGTTCGAGGAGCGCATCGTGCCGCTGGCCAGCCCGGCCTTCATCAAGGCCCACCGCCTGCGCCGCATCGAGCAGCTGCTGGACGTGCCGCTGATCCAGAGCAACGTCAGCGTGGTGCAGTGGTCCGACTGGTTCGGCAGCTGGAGCGACCGCCGCGCGCCCGAGCGCTTCCCGCTGCGCTTCGACCGCGCCCACATGTCCATCGACGCCGCCTCGCACGGCCTGGGGGTCGCGCTGGAGAGCACCACCAACGCCGCCGGCCACATCGCCGACCGCCGGCTGCGGCCGGTGTTCGGGCTGGACAAGTGCGTGCGGACCAAGGCGCACTTCGCGGTCTACCCCGCGCGGCATGCGCGGCGGCCGGCGGTGGAGGCCTTCCTGCACTGGCTGCACGGGGAGGCGGCGAAGTCGCAGGGATGAGGGAGCGGATCCATCCGATCCACGTACCATCGACGCCAGGACGACAACCCACGGGTGCCGAAGATGATCTGGAACGTGCTCTACGTCAGCAGCGCCAGCTATCCGCTCACGCGCGAGGACCTCGAGCGCCTGCTCACCGATGCCAGGGCGTGGAACAAGGGGCACGACGTCACCGGCATCCTGTTGCACTGCGGCGGCAATTTCATGCAGCTGCTGGAAGGGCCGCAGGAGTCGGTGCTGCGGACATTCGCGCGCGTCGTGGCCAGCAGCCAGCACCACACGGTCACCGAACTGCTCAACGGCCCGGCCAGCGGGCGCATCTTCGGCGAGTGGGCGATGGCCGACTCGCAGGTCAACCCGGAGCGCTTCCAGGACATGCTGCGGCTGGCGGACCAGCGGCAGATCCAGCCGCAGGTCCTGCGCACGTTCTGGGAGACGAACCGCTAGCGGGCCCGGCGCCCCGCGGCGTCCGGTCACGCGGCGCGCGGCTGCCGCGCCAGGCACAGGCGCAGGCGGTGCGCCGGTCCACAATCCACCCCGCAGTGCCGGCCCCTCGCCGGCGAGGAGTCCTGCGTTGGAACAGCTCACCATCCGCGCCCTGCGCGCCCGCCCCGCCGTGGCCCCGCTGGCCCGTCCCGTGCGCACCGCCTCCGGCGCGATCGAGGTCGCGCCGCTGGTGCTGCTGGACGTGGAGACGGCGCAGGGCATCACCGGCAGCGCCTACCTGTTCGCCTACACGCCGCTGATGCTCGAGCCGCTGGTGGCGCTCGTGGCGCGCATCGCGCCGCTGCTGCAGGGCCGCCCGGCCGCGCCGGTGGCGGTGCAGCAGCAGCTGGAGCGGCAGTTCCGCCTGCTCGGCCGCCAGGGCCTGCTGGGCATGGTGCTGTCGACGCTGGACATGGCGCTGTGGGACGCGCTGGGCCGCGCGGCCGGCCTGCCGGTGGTGTCGCTGCTGGGCGGCGCGCCGCAGCCCGTGCGCGCCTACGACAGCTGGGGGCTGGTGGATCCGGCGCGCGATGCAGCGGCCCTGGAGCGCTCGCTGGCCCAGGGCTTCCGCGCGATCAAGATCAAGCTGGGCGAAGGCGACCTGGCGCAGGACCTGGCGACCGTGCGTGCGGTGCGCGCCATCGTGGGCGAAGGCACCGCGCTGATGGTCGACTACAACCAGAGCCTGGCGCCGGTCGAGGCGATCCGGCGCATCCGGGCGCTGGAGCCCTTCGGCCTGGACTGGGTCGAGGAGCCGGTGGCCGCCGAGGACCTGCAGGGCCACGCCCAGGTGCGCGCGCGCTCGGCCATCGCCATCCAGACCGGCGAGAACTGGTGGTTCCCGCGCGATGCCGAACGCGCCATCGCGGCCGGCGCCTGCGACCGCATGATGCCGGACCTGATGAAGATCGGCGGCATCACCGGCTGGCTGGGCGTGGCGGGCGCGGCGCAGGCCGCGTCGATGCCCGTCTCCAGCCACCTGTTCCCCGAAGCCAGCGCGCACGTGCTGGCCGTCACGCCCACCTGCGACTGGCTGGAGTTCATGGACTTCGGCGCCGCCGTGCTGGCCGAGCCGGTGCGCATCGACGCGCAGGGCTGCGTCACCGCGCGCGGCCCGGGGCTGGGCATGGCCTGGGACGAGGCGGCGGTCGCACGCTACGCGGCCTGACGTGCCGCCTGCTGCTGCCGACGCGCGCGCCCTGCGCGCCACCGTCACCCTGCTCGCCCTGGCCGGCTTCCTCAGCGGCTGCGCGCTGCGCATCTGCGACGGCCTGATCCCGCGGCTGGCGAGCGACTTCGGCCTCACGCCGGGGCGCGCCGGCGATGCGGTGCTGGTCTTCTCGGTCGCCTACGGCCTCGCGCAGCTGCTGTTCGGCCCGCTGGGCGACCGCTACGGCAAGCCGCGCATGGTGAACCTGGCCACCTTCGGCTGCGGCGCCGCGGCGCTGGCCTGCGCGGCGGCGCCGGGCTGGCCGGCGCTGGTGGTGCTGCGCGGGGCCTGGGGGCTGTGCGCCGCCGGCCTGATCCCGCTGAGCCTGGCCTGGGTGGGCGACGCGGTGCCGTACGAGCGCCGCCAGGCCACGCTGGCGCAGCTGCTGCTGGGCGTGCTCTCGGGCATGTCGGCCGGGCAGCTGGCCGGCGGCCTGTACGCCGATGCGGCCATCGGCTGGCGCGGGGCCTTCGCCACGCTGGGCATCGGCTACCTGGCCGTGGGCGCGCTGCTGCTCGCGCGCCTGGGCTGGGGTGCCGCACCGGCGGCGCCGGCCGGCGAGGCCCGCGGCGGGCTGGCGGCGCGCTATGCGCAGGTCCTGCGCGCGCCCCGCGCCCGCATCCTGCTGCCGGCGGCCTTCGCCGAGGGCGTGCTGCTGCTGGGGGTGCTGGCCTACCTGCCCGCCTCGCTGCACGCGCGCTACGGCGTCAGCCTGTCGGCGGCGGGCTCCACCGCCGCCGGCTATGCGCTGGGCGGGCTGGCGTACACGCTGCTGGCGCACCGGATCGTGCCGGCGCTGGGCGAGCGGCGCATGCTGGTGGGCGGCACGGCGCTGGCCGGCCTGGCGCTGGCGGCCCTGGCCGTGGTGCCCGGCCTGGCCTCGGCCTTCCCGCTGGTGCTGGCCCTGGGCTTCGGCACCTACCTGTTCCACAGCACGCTGCAGGCCAATGCGACGCAGATGGCGCCGACGGTGCGCGGCACCGCGGTGGCCTGCTTCGCGTTCTGCCTGTTCAACGGCCAGGCCGCCGGCGCCTGGCTGGCCGGCCGCGCCTTCGACCACCTGGGGCCGGTGGCGCTGCTGCTCGGCCCCGCGCTGCTGCTGCCACTGGTGGGCCTGTGGACCGCGCGCCGGCTGGCGCGCGCCTGACGCGGCGCCGCGCGCCGGGCGGCGGACTCCGGGCCGTGCACGACAATCGCTGCGTCCCCACGAGCGTCCCATGTCCCTGAGCGACCGCCTGCGCCGCGCCGCGCGCCGTGCCCGCGCGCTGTGGCGCGTTCCGATGTTCCGCGCCGGCGTGCGCGACTGCATCCCGGTCACGCTGGGCATCTTGGCCTGGGGCCTGGTGGCCGGCGTGGCCATGGGCAAGAGCGGCATGGGCGTGCCGCTGGCGGTGCTGATGTCGGTGCTGGTGTCGGCCGGCTCCTCGCAGGTGGCGGCGATGCCCCTGATCGTTGGCGACGCGCCGATCTGGGTGGTGTGCGCCACGGTGGCCTGCGTGAACCTGCGCTTCCTGGTGTTCAGCGTGCAGTACCGGCCCTACTTCGCGCACCTGCCGCGCGGCCGGCGCGTGGCCGCCAGCTACTTCATGGGCGACACCATCTTCGCGATCTTCCTGCACCGCTTCCCCGAGCCGGTCCCGCAGCCCGGGCAGCTGGCCTACTTCTGGGGCGCGGCGGCGGTCAACTGGGGCGCTTGGCAGGCCGCGGTCATCACCGGCATCGTGCTGGGCGATGCGATCCCGCCGGCCTGGGGCCTGGGCTTCGCCGGCACCATGGCGCTGCTCGCGCTGGCGGCCGGGCAATCGCGCAACCGCTCGACCTGGGTCGCCGCCGCGGTGGCGGCCTGCGCCTCGGTGGCCGCCTACGCGCTGCCGCTGCGGCTGAACATCCTGGTGGCCATCGCCGCCGCCGTCGCCATCGGCGCGCTCGCGCAGCACCTGCCCGCGCGCCGCGCGGCCTGAGACGCATGGACGGCGTCGAGACCTTCCTCACCATCCTGGGCATGGCCGCGGTCACGCTGCTGTGCCGCGCGTGCTTCCTGCTGCCCGAACGCGACTTGCCCATGCCGCGCTGGCTGCGCGAGGGCCTGCGCTACGCGCCCATGGCGGCGCTGACGGCGGTGGTCACGCCCGAGGTGGTGATGGCCCAGGGCCAGCTGATCGGCACCTGGCACGACGCGCGGCTGTTCGGCGCGGCGGCCGGCCTGGGCTGGTTCCTGTGGCGGCGCGACCTGCTGGGCACGATCCTGGTGGGCACCGGCGTCATGCTCGCGTTGCGCTTCGGGCTGGGCTGGTAGGCGCGGCCGCTAGCGTCAGGCGGCGCCGCAGGTGCTGGTGGTGCCGTCCTGAGCGGCCGGGGGCAGAATCGCCGGGCAGCCCCGAGGACCCGCCATGCCCATCACCCGCCGCTCCCTGCTCGCCGCCAGCCTGTCGTTGCCCGTGGGCGCGGCGCTGGCGCAGCCCGCCGCCACCGGCGCGCAGGACACGCCAGCCCTGGGCACGCGCGTCGCCCTGCCCGACGTGCCGCTGCTGCAGGGCGGCCGCTTCGCCGCCGCGCAGGCCCAGGGCAAGGTCACGGTGCTGTACTGGTGGGCCAGCTGGTGCCCGTTCTGCGCCGAGATGTCGCCGCACATCGACGCGCTGTGGCGCAGGCACCAGGCGCGCGGCCTGCAGGTGCTGGGCATCGCGCTGGACAAGACCGCCGGGCCGGCCCGGGCCTACCTGCAGGCGAAGGGCTACGCCTTCCCCAGCGCCTGGGCTGGCGACGACACGGCCCGGGGGCTCCCCCCGGTGCGCAAGGTCCCCACCACCTGGGTGCGCGACCGCGCCGGCACGCTGGCGCTGGCCGAGCGCGGCCAGCTGTTCCCCGAGGACATCGAGCAGCTGGCGCGGTTCCTGTGAGCGCCGCGTCGCCGTCATCGCCGCGCGGGCGGGGATCCACACGCTGCCACGGCGCCTGAGCGTGGATGCCCGCCTGCGCGGGCATGACGGGACGGGGGGCCACCGGCCGCCTGCTCCGTCGCCGTCATCGCTGCGCGGGCATGACGGGCCAGGGGCCACCGGCCGCTTGCGCCATCGCCGTCATCCCCGCGCCGGCGGGGATCCACGCGCCCCCACGGCGCCTGGTCGTGGATGCCCGCCTGCGCGGGCAGGACGGGACAGGCCTCAGGTCACCGGTGCCGGGTTGAACAGCACCAGCTGGTTGTGCAGCTTCCAGCGCTCGGCCCAGGTGCGCTCGCCGCTGGCCACGGCCAGCAGCAGGCGCAGCATCTCCCAGCCGGCCTCCTCGATGGTCTGCTCGCCGTCGGCGATGCGGCCGGCGTTCACGTCCATCAGGTCGTGCCAGCGCCGCGCCAGCTCGCTGCGGGTGGCGACCTTGACCACCGGGCAGGCTTCCAGGCCGTAGGGCGTGCCGCGGCCGGTGGTGAACACGTGCAGGTTCATGCCGGCGGCCAGCTGCAGCGTGCCGCAGATGAAGTCGCTGGCCGGCGTGGCGGCGTACAGCAGGCCGCGCTGCGTGGCGCGCTCGCCCGGCGGCACCACGCCCACGATGGGCGCGCTGCCGCTCTTGACGATGGAGCCCATGGCCTTCTCCACGATGTTCGACAGGCCGCCGGCCTTGTTGCCCGGCGTCGTGTTGGCGCTGCGGTCCACGCTGCCGCGCTGCAGGTAGGCGTCGTACCAGGCCATCTCGCGCACCATGGCCTGCGCCACCTCGGGCGTGGCCGCGCGGGCCGTGAGCTGGGCGATGCCGTCGCGCACCTCGGTGGTCTCGGAGAACATCACCGTGGCGCCGGCGCGCACCAGCAGGTCGGTGCAGTACCCCACCGCGGGATTGGCGGTGACGCCGGAGAACGCGTCGCTGCCGCCGCACTGCACGCCCACCACCAGTTCGCTGGCCGGCACGGTCTCGCGCCGGCGGGCATCCAGCCGCGCCAGGTGCACCCGGGCACGCGCGACGATGCCGTCGACCATGGACTGGAAGCCCACGTGGGCGTCGTCCTGCAGGCAGACCACGTCGGGCTCGTCGGCGCCGCCGTTCATCAGCGGGATGCTGCCCGGCGGCAGCAGGCGCTGGGGCTGCAGCTTCTCGCAGCCCAGGCTGACCACCAGCACCTCGCCGCCGAAGTTGGGGTTGCGCGCGATGTTGCGCAGCGTGCGGATCGGGATCACCGCGTCGGGCGCGTCGATCGCCACGCCGCAGCCGTAGCCGTGCTCCAGTGCCACCACGCCGTCGACGTTCGGGTACTGGGGCAGCAGCTCGCGCCGGATGCGCTCGGCCGCGATGCCCACCACGCCGGCCACGCACTGCACGGTCTGGGTGATGGCCAGCAGGTTGCGCGTGCCCACGCTGCCGTCGGCGTTGCGGTAGCCCTGGAAGCTCAGGCCCTCCAGCGGCGGCTGCACCACGCCGGCGCCGGTGGCCATCGGCAGGCCGTCGAGCGTGCGGGCGGCGGGCATGTCGAGCAGGCGCTCGTGCACCCAGCGGCCGGCGGCGATGGCCTCCTTCGCGCGGCCGATGGGCACGCCGTAGCGCAGCACGTCGCCGCCGGCGGCGATGTCGCGCAGCGCCACCTTGTGCGCCTGCGGCACGGCCTCGCGCAGCACCAGGCCGTCGGCCAGCACGGTGCCGGGCGGCAGGCCGCCGTCGTTGGCGACGATGGCGACGTTGTCGTCCGCATGCATGCGGACGGTGAGCGGCGGGCGAGTGGCAGCGGTCATCGGTGGGGAACGGTCTGGGGACGGTGGGCGCAGCTCACTCGACGGTGATCTTCTCGTCCTTGACGATCTTCGCCATGGCGGGCACCTCGGCCTTGATCCAGTCGCCGAAGACGGCCGGGGTCATGGCCACCGGCTCGGCGCCCGCGCTGGCCAGGCGCTCGGCCACGTCGGGCAGCGCCAGGATGCGGGTGACCTCGGCATGCAGCTTGTCGACCACGGGCCGGGGCGTGCCGGCGGGCGCCAGCAGGCCCTGCCAGCTGCCGGTGAGGAAGCCCGGCAGCGTCTCGCCCACCGTGGGCACGTTGGCGCCCAGCACCGGGTTGCGCTTCGCGCTGGACACGGCGATCAGCTTGATCTTGCCGGCCTTGACGTGCGGCAGCGTGGCCACCATGCCGTTGAAGGTCACGTCGACCTGGCCGCCGATCAGGTCGGTCATGGCCTGCGCGCCGCCCTTGTAGGGCACGTTGCCCCACTGGATGCCGGCGCGCTGCGCGAACACCACGCCGGCCAGGTGGGTGGCGCTGCCCATGCCGGCGGCCACCGCGTAGTTGGCCTTGCCCTTCTGCGCCTTGGCCCAGGCGATCAGCTCGGCGGTCGTGGTCGCGGGCACGTTGTTGCTGACCACCAGCAGGTGCGGCGAGTAGCCCACCATGGCGACCGGCGCGAAGTCGCTCACCGGGTTGAAGGGCAGCTTGTACAGGGCCGGCGAGATCACCAGGTTGCCCACGTCCATCAGCACCAGCGTATGGCCGTCGGCCGGTGCCTTGGCCACCAGGTCGGCGCCCATGTTGCCGCTCTGGCCCGGCTTGTTGTCCACCACCACCGGCTGGCCCCAGCTCTCGGACATCTTCTGGCCGATCAGGCGGGCCAGCATGTCCGAGGTGCCGCCGGCGGGGAACGGCACGACGATGCGGATCGGCTTGCTGGGGAACGCGGCCTGGGCCTGCACGCCGAAGGCGGCGGCCAGGGCGCAGGCGGCGACGGCCGCGCGGCGGGTGAGCAGGGTCATGGCGGGATGTCTCCTTGGGGGTGGATTCAGGATGCCACGGGCGCGGCGGCCCGCACGCGCCCGGTGGCGAAGAAGGACGCGAGGTTGTCCAGCACCAGCTGCGCCATCGCCTGCCGGGTCTGCACCGTGGCGCTGGCGATGTGCGGCACCAGCACCACGTTGTCCAGCGCGAACAGCGCCGGCGGCACCCGCGGCTCGTCCTCGTAGACGTCCAGCGCGGCCCCGGCGATGCGGCGCTCCTGCAGCGCGCGCACCAGCGCGGCCTCGTCGACCACGGTGCCGCGCGCGACGTTCACCAGGTAGCCGTCGGGGCCCAGCGCCTCGAGCACCGAGGCGTCGACCAGGTGGCGCGTGGCTGCGCCGCCGGCGGTGATCACCACCAGGAAGTCGCACCAGCGCGCCAGGTCGTGCAGGCTGGCCTCGTGCACGTACGGCACGTCGGCGACCGGCCGGCGCGCGTGGTAGCGCACCTCCATGTCGAAGCCGGCGGAGCGGCGGGCGATGGTCCTGCCGATGCGCCCCAGGCCCACGATGCCCAGCCGCGCGCCGCTGACCTGCCGGCCCAGCGGGAAGGCCACCGGCGGCTGCGCGGTCCAGCGGCCGGCGCGCACGTAGCGGTCGGCCTCGGGCAGTCGGCGCGCGATGTCCAGCAGCAGGCCGAAGGCCAGGTCGGCCACGCAGTCGTTCAGCACCTCGGGCGTGTAGCCCACGGGAATGCCGCGGCGGGCGGCATGGTCCGGGTCGATCCTGTCCAGGCCGACGCCGAAGCTGGAGACCACGCGCAGGTTGGGCAGCCCATCGAGCAGCGCCGGCGTGGCGCCGGCCGCCGCCGAGGTGACCAGCGCGTCGAACTCGCCACCGCGCGCAGCGAGGAAGGCCTCGCGCTCGTCGCCGGCCGGCGGCAGGTGGGTGACCTCGTAGGCGGCGGCCAGCCGCTCCTCGAGCCAGGGCATCAGGCGCAGGGCCTGCAGGACGCGGGGGCGCCGCGGCGTGCTCAGCACGGCCGGCCCCCGCGCGCCGCCAGCCAGGCCGGCGCGTCCTGCAGCGCCACCGGCCGCAGGAAGCGGTCCAGCGCGGCCCAGCCCACGGACGTGGTCGCGGGCATGGTGGACGCGGGGAACGGGCCGCCGTGCTGCTGGCCGGCGGTGACGGCGACGCCCGTGGGGTAGCCGGCGAACAGCACGCGGCCGGCCACCTGCGTGGCGGCATGCACCAGCGCGCGGGTCTCGGGCGTGTCGGCGTCGGCGCCCCAGAGCGTCACGGTGAGCGTGCCGCCCACGGCCTGCAGCACCTCGATGGCCTGCGCACTGCCGTCCACCCGCACGACGAGCGCCGCGGGGCCGAACACCTCCTCGTGCAGGTGCGCGTCGGCGATGAAGTCGGCCGCCGCCACCTGCCCCAGGAAGGGCCGGGGCGGCGCGCCGTCGGCGGCACGCGCGTCCAGCAGGGCCTGCACGCGCGGATGCGCGGCCCAGGCGTCGCGGCCGGACGCGAAGCCGGCCTGCATCTGCGGCGTGAGCATCGCGTGCGTGGGCGCGGCGCGCAGGGCCTCGACCAGCTGCGCGACGAAGGCATCGCCCAGCGCCCCGGTGGGCAGGACGAGCACGCCGGGGCTGGTGCAGAACTGGCCGCAGCCCAGCGTGATCGAGCCGGCCAGTCCCTGCGCCAGGGCCGGGCCGTTCGCCGCGATGGCCGCGGGCAGCGCCACGACCGGGTTGACCGAGCCCAGTTCGCCGAAGAACGGGATCGGGCGCGGCCGGGCCTGCGCCGCGCGCTGCAGCGCCAGGCCGCCGCGCACCGAGCCGGTGAAGGCCGCGGCCGCGATGGCCGGGTGCTGCACCAGCGCGACACCGATGTCGTGGCCAGGGCCATCGACCAGCGCGAACACCCCGGCCGGCAGGCCCTGGGCCGCCACCACGCCATGTGCGAGGCCGGCGACCGCCTGCGACAGGCCGCGGTGGCCCGGGTGCGCCTTGACGACCACCGGACAACCGGCGGCCAGCGCCGCGGCGGCGTCGCCGCCCAGCACCGAGAAGGCGAAGGGGAAGTTGGAGGCCGCGAACATCGCGACCGGGCCCAGCGGCACGCGCACGCGCTGCAGGGCGGGGTGTCCCGCGGGCGGCGGGCCGGCGACGGCCGGATCGTCGGTGGCGGTGAAGGCAGCACCCTGCCCGACCTGCGTGGCAAAGCCGCGCAGCTGGAAAGCGGTGCGGTCCAGCTCGCCGTTCAGGCGGGCCGGGCCCAGGTGGGTCTCGGCGTCGGCGAGCGCCACCAGGTGCTCGCGCTGGCCCTCCAGCGCGTCGGCCAGGCCGCGCAGCAGGGCCCCGCGGGTGGCCGCGTCGGACGCGCCATAGGCCAGGAAGGCCGCCTGCGCGGCACGGGCGGCGGCGTCGACATCGGCCGCGGTGTTGTCGGTGGTCGCTGTCATGGGGTCCGTGGTCAGCGCACCAGGCAGGGCTTCTTGGGATCGAAGCGCCAGCCGGGCACGAGGAACTGCATGGCGATCGCGTCGTCGCGCGCGCCCAGGCCGTGCTGCAGGTACAGCTGGTGGGCCTTCTCGACCTCGGCCATGTCCAGCTCGATCCCCAGGCCGGGGGCCTGGGGCACCTGCACGTAACCGCCCTCGATGCGCAGCGGCTCTTTCGTCAGGCGCTGGCCGTCCTGCCAGATCCAGTGGGTGTCGATGGCCGTCACCTTGCCCGGCGCGGCGGCGCCCACGTGGGTGAACATGGCCAGCGAGATGTCGAAGTGGTTGTTCGAATGCGAGCCCCAGGTCAGGCCCCAGTCGCGGCAGGTCTGGGCCACGCGGACCGAGCCGGCCATGGTCCAGAAATGCGGGTCGGCCAGCGGGATGTCGACCGACTGCAACGCCAGCGCGTGGGCCATCTGGCGCCAGTCGGTGGCCACCATGTTGGTCGCGGTGGGCAGGCCGGTGGCGCGGCGGAACTCGGCCATCACCTCGCGGCCGCTGTAGCCGTCCTCGGCGCCGCAGGGGTCCTCGGCATACGCGACCACGCCGCGCATGCGCTGGCCCAGGCGGATCGCGTCCTTGAGCAGCCAGCCGCCGTTGGGGTCGAGCGTCACGCGGGCCTCGGGAAAGCGCTCGTGCAGCGCGATCACCGCATCGACCTCGGCATCGCCGGCCAGCACGCCGCCCTTGAGCTTGAAGTCCTGGAAGCCGTAGCGCGCCTGCGCCGCCTCGGCCAGGCGCACCACGGCCTCGGGGGTCAGGGCCTCCTCGTGACGCAGGCGCAGCCAGTCGTCGCCGTCCGGCTCGCTGGCCGGATCGACGTACGGCAGGCCGGTCTTGCGCCGGTCGCCCAGGAAGAACAGGTAGCCGAGCATCTGCACCGCATCGCGCTGCTGGCCCTCGCCGAGCAGCGCCGCCACCGGCACGCCCAGGTGCTGTCCCTGCAGGTCCAGCAGGGCCGACTCCACCGCGGTCACGGCATGGATGGTGGTGCGCAGGTCGAAGGTCTGCTGGCCGCGGCCGCCGGCGTCGCGGTCGGCGAAGCGCGCGCGCATCGCGTTCAGGATCGCCTGCAGCTCGCCGATGGGGCGGCCCTCGACCAGCGGCCGCGCGTCCTCCAGCGTCTGGCGGATCTTCTCGCCGCCGGGCACCTCGCCCAGGCCGGTGCGGCCGGCCGAGTCGGTGGCGATGACGATGTTGCGGGTGAAGAAGGGCGCATGCGCGCCCGACAGGTTCAGCAGCATGCCGTCGCGGCCGGCGACGGAGATCACCCGCAGCTGCGTGACGCGCGGCGTCGAAGAGAGGGACATGAACAACCCGGGATCGATGAGTGGGCGTGGACGTCGCGACACCAAGGCCCAGGCCAGTGCCACCGCGGATCCGGCTTTGCCGGTCCGCTGGTGGCGCCCCCTGGGGGGAGAGGGCAAGGCCCGAGGGGGCTCGGCCGCAGGCGCTTCGGGGGGGACGTCGTCAGTCGGCCTTGATGTTGCGGGCGGTGATCAGCTTCTGCCAGCGGGCGTACTCGGCGGCCTGGAAGGCGGCGAACTGCTCGGGGGTGTTGAGCACCATCTCGAAGCCCAGGGCCAGCAGGCGGTCCTTGATCGCGGGGTCGTTCAGGCCCTCGACGATGGCCTTGTGGAGCCTGGCCTTGGTCTCGGCCGGCAGGCCGCGCGGGCCGGCGACGGCCTGCCAGGACTGCACGTTGGCGTCCTTGATGCCCGACTCCTCCAGCGTGGGCACCTGCGCCAGCAGCGGGGAGCGCTTGGCGCTGGTGATGGCCAGCGGGCGCAGCTTGCCGGCCTGGATCTGCGGCATGGCGGTGTTGATGTTCATGAACGAGCTGTCGACCTGGTTGCCCAGCAGGTCGTTCATCACCGGGCCGCCGCCCTTGTAGGGCACGTGGATGCCGCTGGTGCCGGTCTGCTGCCAGAACAGCTCGGCCGTCAGGTGGTCGCTGCTGCCGTTGCCCGAGGAGGCGAAGGTCATCTTGTTCGGGTTGGCCTTCAGGAAGGCCATCACGTCGGCCAGCGACTTGTGCGGCGAGGCCGCGGGCACCACCAGCACGTTGGGCGCCTGCACCGCGACGGTGATGGGCTCCAGGTCCTTGAGCGCGTCGTAGTTCACCTTGATCAGGTGCGGCGCGATCACGTACGGGCCCAGCGAGGCAACCAGCAGCGTGCTGCCGTCGGGCACCGCGCGGGCCACCGCGGCGGCGCCGATGGTGCCGGTGGCGCCGGCGCGGTTGTCCACCACCACGGTGGTGCCCACCGCGGCCTGCAGCTTGGGCTGGATGGCGCGGGCGATCAGGTCGGTGGAGCCGCCCGGGGGGAACGGCACGACCAGCGTGATGGGCTTGGAGCCCAGGCCCTGGGCGGACGCCAGGCCGGCGGCGCTGGCCAGCAGGACGGCGAGGAAACGACGACGCATGGGAGTCTCCTTGTGCTTGTGACGGAACGGGAAACGGGACGCGGCTTACTGCGGGCCGAGCGTGGCGATCAGCGCGCGCAGTTGCTCGACCTCGGCGGGCTTGAGGTCGGTCAGCGGCGGGCGCACCGGGCCGGCGCCGTGGCCGACGATGGTGGCGCCGGCCTTCACGATGCTGACCGCGTAGCCCTCGCCCTTGTTGCGGATGTCCAGGTAGGGCAGGAAGAAGTCCTTGACCAGCCGGTCGACGGTGGCCTTGTCGCCCTTGGCGTAGGCCTCGTAGAACTGGATCGCGGTGCGCGGGATGAAGTTGAACACCGCCGACGAGTAGGTGGGCACGCCCAGGGCCTGGTAGGCGCTGGCGTAGACCTCGTGGGTGGGCATGCCGCCGATGTAGACGAAGCGCTCGCCCAGGCGCTGGCGGATCTGCACGATGCGCTCGATGTCGCCCAGGCCGTCCTTGAAGCCGATCAGGTTCGGGCAGCGGTCGGCCAGCACGTCCAGCGATCCGGCGGTCAGGCGGCAGGCGCCGCGGTTGTAGACGATCACGCCGATGTCCACGCTGCGGCAGACCGCCTCCACGTGCGCGACCAGGCCTTCCTGGTTGGCCTCGGTCAGGTAGTGCGGCAGCAGCAGGATGCCGGCGGCGCCGTTGCGCTGGGCCTCCTGCGCGTACTGGATCGCCAGCCGGGTGCCGCCGCCGGCGCCGCCGACGATGGGGGTGTGCCGGCCGCAGGTCTGCGCCGCGACGCGGATCACGTCGGCGTATTCGCCGGGGGCCAGCGAGAAGAACTCGCCGGTGCCGCCGGCGGCGAACAGCACCGAGGCGCCGTAGGGCATCAGCCACTCCAGGCGGGCGGCGTAGCCGTGCGGGTCGAACGCGAGCTCGCGGTCGAAGTCGGTCAGGGGGAAGGACAGCAGGCCGCTGGACAGGGCGTGCTTCAGCTCGTTCGGGGTCATGGGCATGGGACGGTTCGGGGGTGGTTGGCGATTCGCCAAGAGATAAGACATCGTATCTCTTGGCTCGGTCGCGAGGATGCGGGTTAACCCGGGGTCGCTCAGCCCGCCATGGCGCGGCGGCGGCGTTCCCGGCTGTTGCTCAGGTGGGTGCGCATGGCGGCGCGGGCGGCGTCGGCGTCCTGCCGCTCGATGGACTCCAGGATGCTCTGGTGCTCGGCATTGACCCGCCGCAGGTACTCCAGCCGCGCCGGCGTGGGCGGCTCGGCCGGCTCGAGCCGGGCGCGCGGGATCATCATCCCGCCCAGCGTGCCCATCAGGCCCTCGAAGTGGCGGTTGCCGGTGGCGCGGGCGATCTCCAGGTGGAACTGGAAGTCCGGCCCCACCGCATCGCGGCCCTGCTCCACCGCCTGCCCGAAGGCGTCCAGCGCCTGGCGCATGGCCTGCAGGTGCGCCGGGGTGCGGCGCTGGGCGGCCAGGCCGGCGGTCTCGCTCTCGACCGCGATGCGCAGCTCCAGCACGTCGACCACGTCCTGCAGCGTGGCCATCTGGTGCGGCGCGATGCGGAAGCTGCTGCCGTCGCCCAGGCCCACCACGAAGGTGCCGATGCCGTGGCGGGTCTCGACCATGCCGGCGGCCTGCAGCTGCGACATGGCCTCGCGCACGACGGTGCGGCTGACGCCGTACTCGGCCATCAGGTCGGCCTCGCGCGGCAGCTTGTCGCCGGCGCCCAGTTCGCCGTGGCGGATGCGGTCGCCGATGCGCTGTACCAGGTCGGCGGTCAGCGAACGGGCGCGCGGGGGCTTGTCGGCGGTGGGGAACATGCAGAGATCGTACAACACGACCGTGCCGGCCCCGCCGCCCGCCGGCCCATGCTCAGTCCAGCAGCCCCGGCAGCCACAGCGAGATGGCCGGGAAGGCGCACAGCAGCACCAGCCGCACCACGTCGACCGCGATGAAGGGCATGGTGCCCTTGTAGATGCGTCCCAGGCTCACGTCGCGCGCGATCGAGTTGATCACGAAGACGTTGATGCCCACCGGCGGGCAGATCATCCCGAAGGTCACGGCCATGACGACGATGACGCCGAACCAGACCGGGTCGAACCCCAGCTGCATCATGGCCGGGAACACCACCGGCACCGTCAGCAGGATCATGGCCAGCTCGTCCATGATCGCGCCCAGGATGAAGTAGCCCACCATCACCAGCGCCAGCACGCCGTAGGCGCCGATGGGCAGGCCCACCAGGAAGGCCACCGCCTTCTGCGTGAACTGCGTGATGGTCAGGAAGTAGCCGAACAGGAAGGCGCCGATCACGATCACCATGATCGCGGAGGACACCCGCAGCGTGTCGACCAGGGCGGCGCGGATCTGCGGCAGCCGCAGGCGGCCGCGCAGCACGCCGATGGCCAGGGTGCCGGTGGCGCCGACGCCGGCGCCCTCCTCCACCGTGAACAGGCCGCCGTAGATGCCGCCCAGCACGAACACGAACAGCAGCACCACCGCCCACAGCCCGCGCAGCGAGGCCCAGCGCTCGCTCCAGGCATGCGCCTGACCGCGCGGCAGCGCGTCGGGCCGCAGCCGGCTGATCACCTGCACCACCGCGAAGTAGAACGCGATGGCCATCAGGCCCGGCAGCACGCCGGCGGCGAACAGCTTCTTGATGTCGGTCTCGGTCATCAGGCCGTACAGCACGAAGATCACCGAGGGCGGGATCATGATGCCCAGCGTGCCGCCGGCGGCGATCAGGCCGGCCGACAGGCCCGGGTGGTAGCCGGCCTTGCGCATCTCGGGCAGCGCCACCTGCGCCATGGTGGCGGCGGTGGCGACCGACGAGCCGTTGATGGCCGCGAAGCCACCGCAGGCCGCCACCGAGGCCATGGCCAGGCCTCCGCGCAGGTGCCCCAGCCAGGCGCGGCCGGCCGCGAACAGCTCGCGGCTCATGCCCCCGCGCGAGGCGAAGGCCCCCATGAGGATGAACATGGGGATCACGCTCAGGTTGTAGTCGGTCACCACCGACAAGGGCACGTTGGCCAGCAGGTTGAAGCCGGCCTTCCAGCCGGACAGCGCGGCGAAGCCGAGCACGCCCGCCGCGCCCATCGCGATGCCGATGGGCACCCGCAGCGCCATGAGCGCGAACATGCCGACGAAGCCCAGCAGGGCCACCAGGTCACGGTCCATCTCGGGAAGTCCTAATCGTCGGCCAGCGGCTCGGGCCGCAGGGCCTGCTCGTCGCCGCGCCACAGCAGCGCGACGCGCACCAGGGCGAGCAGCACGGCGACCGTGGTGCCCACCGAGGCGATGGCGTAGAAGACCCACAGCGGCAGCCGCAGGTCCATGGTGCCCTGGGTGCCGGTGCCGGCGACCTTGACCCACACCATCCAGGCCAGCGGCCCCAGGAAGGCCAAAGCCAGCAGCGTGGCCAGGATGTCCAGCCACCGCCGCCTGGGCGGCGACAGGTGTTCCCACAACGCGTCCACGCAGATGTGGCTGCCGTAGTAGGTGGCCAGGGCCACGCCCCAGAACAGCGCGATGCCCTGCAGCATGCGCGCGCCGTCGAACCAGTCGGGGATCTGGACCGCGAACAGGTCGCGCAGCAGCACGTTGCCGGCGGTCAGCAGCGCGATGGCGAGCAGGAAGACGGCGGCCACCAGTTCGGTGGCCGGGAGCAGCCTGCGCATCTCAGTTGGCGTTGCGCGCGGTCAGTTCCTTGCGCAGGTCGTCCAGGGCCTGCTGGCCGTTGATGCCGTTCTTGCCCACCGCCTGGATCCACTGGGCGTACAGCGGCTCGGCCGCCTTCTTCCACATGTCCAGCTGGGCCGGCGTGATCTTCACGATGGTGTGGCCGGCGGCCTTCTCCAGCTTGGCCTGGCCGCCGTCCTCGAAGTCGCCCCAGGCGGCGCCGACCTTGCCGGCCCACTCGTTGTTGCAGTGGTCGTCCATCACCTTCTTCTGGCCGGCCGACAGCTTGTCATACCAGCCCTTGTTCATCACCCAGACGAAGTCGGAGGCGTACAGCCGCATGTCGGTGTGGAACTTGACGGCCTTGTCGATGCCGAAGCTGACGATCGAGTCCCAGGGGAACGAGATCGCGTCGGCCACGCCCTTGTCCAGCGCGTCGCGCGCCTCGGGCGCCGACACCTGCACGTTGGTGGCGCCCAGCAGCGTCATGAAGGCGGCGTTGGTGCCATTGGACGAGCGGATCTTCATGCCGCGCAGCTGCGACGGCTCGGTGATCGGCTTCTTGGCGTGGAAGGTGCCGATGTGCAGGTGGGCGAAGCAGAACTTCACGTCCTTCATCTCGGCGGCGGCGTACTTGCGGTACCAGGCGTCCAGCGCGGCCGAGCCCGGGCCGGGCTTGCCGATCAGGAACGGCAGCTCGCCGGCGGCGACGACGGGGAAGCGGCCGGCCTGGTAGCCGGGGTTCACCCAGGTCACGTCGGCGATGCCGTCGCGGGCCATGTCGTAGTGGTCGGCGGCCTTGCCCAGCTGCTGGGCGGGGAACAGGGCGACCTTGATGCTGCCCTTGGAGGCGGCCTCGACCGACTTGGCCCAGGGCTCGAAGCCGGTGCGCGACAGCGAGTGGGTGGGCGGCAGCCAGTGCGCGAACTTCAGTTCGACCGGCTTGTCCTGCGCCTGGGCGGCAGCGGCGGTGGCAAGCAGCAGGGCGGCGGCGGCGCGCAGGGTCCGGGTGGCAGGCATCGTGACGTCTCCTCGTCGTTGTCGGTGCCGGCCACTGTCCTGCCAACGGGGTGGCATGCCAATGGGAGTTTCCCGGTCGCATGGCCACGCGAGCCGGCCGGCGGGGCCGTGGCCCGGCCCCGGTGACGGCCGCGCCGCGGCGGTGGCCCCGTTCAGGCCAGCGCGCGGCCCTGGCGCAGCAGCCGCGACAGCGGCACGCCCGACCAGGGCTGGGCCTGCACCGCCAGCCGGGCCACGGCCAGCCAGCGGCGGCCCTTCAGCACGACCGCGATCAGCGCGTCCTCGGGCGTGGCGCAGGGACCGGCGGCGATCTTGGTCAGCGCTTCGGCGTCCCAGGGGTCGGAGGGCCGGCGCGTGCACACCTTGGCATAGGCGTGGTGCCCATCGGGGCCCGCCACCGTGTAGCAGGCGAGCCAGAAACCGTGCACGGGGCCGACGAGGTCTTCCATGCCGGCAGGGTGCACCCGCGCGCTGGCTCGGCTGTATCGGCGTGTCTCAGCCGTGCGGGCGGCGATACGCCTGCTCACAGCCCGGACAGTTTGGGAACAAAGCCCTTCCGTCGGTGCGCGCCTGCGCGGGCTGTGCGCCCGAGACGACGGCGCGCTGCGGCGCACGCGACGTCCCCTGCGCTGCGGGCCTGCCCAAGCTGCGGGCCCGCATCACTTCTGCCTGCCTCTGCGCACCACCTGCCATGACCCCACCGCCGTTTTCCCTGCCCCGCCGCAGCCTGGTGCTCGCCGGCGCCGCTGCCGCCCTGCTGCCCCTGCGCCAGGCCGTCGCCCAGACCGCTGCCGCCGGCGGCGACTGGCTGCAGATGGTCCAGGCGCAGCACGCCCTGGTCGCCAAGAGCTTCGACAAGCTGCTGGCCAGCGGCAACGCCACCTACACCACGCGCGACCAGCTGGTGCACGCCCTGGCCTACCAGCTCACGGCCCACTCGGTGGCCGAGGAGAACGTGCTCTACCCGGCGATCGCGATGGCCGGGATGGTGAACGAATCGGACAAGCTCTACCTCGACCAGGCCCATGCCAAGGTGATGAACGCGCAGCTGGAGATGCAGTCGCGCCTGAAGGACAAGGGCAACTGGCAGGAGGCCGCCCGCGCGCTGCAGGCGGCGGTGCTGCAGCACGCCAAGGAGGACGAGGAGGCCCGGCTCTACCCGCAGTTGCAGGCCCGGCTCTCGCCCGGCGAGAACGCCCTGCTCACGCAGAACTTCATGCGCGAGTTCCGCACCGTGGGGCTGCGGCGCATGACGGGCTGAGCCGGCGTCAGTCCAGCGGGATCGCGCACTGCACCGGGCGCGCGCCCAGCACGTCCACCAGCACCTGCGGCTCGATCCCCACCAGGAAGCCGCGGCGGCCGCCGTTGATCGCGATGCGCGGCAGCGCCAGCACGGTCTCCTCGACGTAGACCGGCATCGCCTTGCGGGTGCCGAAGGGCGAGGTGCCGCCCACCAGGTAGCCGCTGTGGCGGTTGGCCACCTCGGGCGCGCAGGGCTCCACGGACTTGGCGCCGATCTGGCGCGCCAGGTTCTTGGTCGAGACCTTGCGGTCACCGTGCATCAGCACCAGCAGCGGCTGCGCCCGCTCGTCCTGCATCACCAGGGTCTTGACCACGCTGGCCGGCGCGAAGCCCAGCACCGCTGCGCTGTGCTGCGCGCCGCCGTGCTCCACGTAGTCGTACGGGTGCTCGGTGTACGCCACGCCGCGCGCCTTGAGCCAGGCGGTGGCGGGGGTCTCGCTGACGTGGTCCCTCTTGGGCATGGTGGTGGTCTCGCGGGATCGTCGCCCCGGCGAAGGCCGGGGCCCAGTGACTTGCGGGCGCACCGGAAGTCACTGGATCCCGGCTTTCGCCGGGATGACCGGCGCTGTGCGCCGCTCAGTTCGCCGGGTCCCGCAGTTCCCAGCGGATCGTGTCGATCGCCTCCAGCAGCTCGGGCGACAGCGTGGTGCCCCAGGCGTCCAGGTTCTCGTCGAGCTGGGCCAGGGTGCGCGCGCCGATGATGGTGCTGGCGACCTGCCACTTGGTGTAGCACCAGGCCAGCGCCATGCGGGTGGGCGTCAGGCCATGGGCCCGGGCCAGCGCGTTGTAGCGGCGCGCGGCTTCCAGCGCCTCGGGCCGGCCCCAGCGCTGCTGGCGCATGGACGGGAACCTGCCGATGCGCGCCTCGCGCGGCGTGCCCGGGCCGTCGGTGCCGGCCTCGTCGTACTTGCCGGTCAGCAGGCCGAAACCCAGCGGCGAGTAGGCCAGCAGCGACACGTCGAGCCGGTGCATGGTCTCGTCCAGGCCGTTCTCGAGCGCGCGGCTGACCAGGCAGTACACCTGCTGCACGGTGGCGATGCGCGGCAGCCCGTGCTGCTCGGCCAGGCGCACGAACTCGTGCACGCCGTAGGGCGTCTCGTTGGACAGCCCGACGTGGCGCACCTTGCCAGCCCGCACCAGCCGGTCCATGGCCTCGAGCTGCGCGTGGATCGGGGTCTGGCTGCGCTCCTTGGCGGGGTCGTAGTAGAGCGTGCCGAACATGGGCACGTTCCGCTCGGGCCAGTGGATCTGGTACAGGTCGATGGTCTCGATGCCCAGGCGGCGCAGCGAGGCCTCGCACGAGGCCACGATGTCGTCGGCCGTCATGCCCAGCCCCTCGCGCACCCAGGGCATGCCGCGCGACGGGCCGGCGACCTTGGTGGCGATCACCAGCTTCTCGCGCAGGCCGGGGCGCGCGCGCAGCCAGTTGCCGATGATGGTCTCGGTGGCGCCGTAGGTCTCGGCGCGGGCCGGCACCGCGTACATCTCGGCGGTGTCCAGGAAGTTGATGCCGCGCGCCACGGCGCGGTCCATGATGGCGTGGGCGTCGGGTTCGGCGGTCTGTTCGCCGAACACCATGGTGCCCAGGCAGACGGGCGTGACGCGCAGGTCGCTGCGGCCGAGGGTGACGAGTTGCATAGGGCGGCGAGGATAGCAAGCAGCCGCGCCCGCCGCAGGCGCCGACGCCGCGGCTCAGCCCGCGGCGGCCCTGGCCCGCTCCTCCTCCTGCAGCCGCAGCACGCGCCGCTGCACCTTGCCGGTGGTGGTCATGGGCAGCTGCGCGATGAACTCGATCTCCTTGGGGTACTCGTAGGGCGCGAGCTTGCCCTTGACGTGCTGCTGCAGCTGCGCCACCAGCGCGTCGCCGGGCGCATGGCCGGGCGCGAGCACCACGTAGGCCTTGACCAGCGCGCCGCGCTCGGCGTCGGGCTTGGGCACCACCGCGGCATTGGCCACCGCCGGGTGCTTGACCAGGCAGTTCTCGATCTCGCTGGGGCCGATGCGGTAGCCGGCGGCCTTGAACACGTCGTCGGCGCGGCCCTGGTACCAGAGGTAGCCGTCGGCATCGCGCACCGCCAGGTCGCCGGTGCGGCACCAGTCGCCGGTGTGCTTGCGCCGGGTGGCGGCCTCGTTGCGCCAGTAGCCCAGGAAGAAGATCGGGTCGGGCTCGCCGTGCACGTCGCTGCGGTGCACCGCCACGTCGCCCGGCACG
This sequence comes from Comamonadaceae bacterium, assembly GCA_027484575.1. Lineage (GTDB taxonomy): Bacteria > Pseudomonadota > Gammaproteobacteria > Burkholderiales > Burkholderiaceae_C > Ramlibacter. Next base: position 271,381 of record JAIXSQ010000018.1, on the reverse strand, counting down.
CCCGGCGGGCACTCGTTGCCGTCGTCGTCGATCACCGCCACCCGGTGGCCCGGGTAGGGCCGGCCCATGCTGCCGGGCCGCGCGGGCCAGCCCACGCCGGCGGTGCCGGTGGCGCCGTTCATGCTGCAGTTGCCCACCACGTAGTTGATCTCGGTCTGGCCGAACATCTCGTTGACCACCACGCCCAGCTGCTCGCGGCAGTACGCGAACACCGCGTCGCCCACCGCCTCGCCCGCGCTCATGAGGGCCTGCAGCTTCAGCCGGAACTGCCGGCGCGGCTGCGGGTAGGCCTTCATCATGGCCTTCAGCGCGGTGGGGAACAGGAAGCTGTGCGTGACGCCGTGCTCCTGCATCAGCGTGAAGGCCAGCTCGGGGCTGAAGCGGCCGTTGTGGGCGACGATGGGCCGGCCGAAGTACAGCGACGGCAGCAGCGCGTCCATCAGGCCGCCGGTCCAGGCCCAGTCCGCCGGCGACCAGAACACGGCCTGCGAGTCGGTGCGCATCGCCCCGGGCTCCATGCGCACCGCAGGATCGAAGCCGAACCAGTTCTGCGAGCAGATGAACCCCGGCAGGTTGCCGATCAGCGCGCGGTGCGGGATCAGCGCGCCCTTGGGCGGGCCGGTGGTGCCGCTGGTGTAGATCAGCACGGCGCCCTCGTCGGCGTCGGTGTCGGCGGCATCGAAGGCCGGGGCGTGGCGGGCCAGCTCCACGCCCCAGTCCAGGTCGGCCTGCAGGGCGGCGGCGCCGACGCCCAGGACGGTGCGCAGCGCGGGGCAGGCCGCCCGGACCGCCAGCAGGTTGCCGATGGAGCTCTCGTCGCAGACCGCCACCACCGCGCCCGAGTCCTGCAGCCGGTACTCCAGCGCCTCGGGGCCGAACAGCATCGACAGCGGCATCGCCACCGCGCCCAGCTGCAGGATGGCCATGTAGGCGATGGCGGTCTCGAAGCGCTGCGGCATCACCAGCGCCACCCGGTCCCCGCGCTTCACGCCCAGCGCGGCCAGCGCGTTGGACAGCCGGTCGGCCTGCGCCTGCAGGGCCGCGTAGCTGAGCGTGCCACCGCCGTGCTGGCGCACCGCGACGCGTGCCGCGCCATCGGCGGCGCGCGCCCAGCGGGTGCAGCAGGCCTGGGCGATGTTGAAGCGCGCCGGCACCGCCCAGCGGAACTGCGCGTGCATGCGCGCGTGGTGGTCGGCGCAGTCGCTGCCTTGACTGACGGTCACGGGGGTCCCTCCTATGATCGGGCGGCAATGTACCAACCCCGACTGGCCTCGCGCAGCGAGTTTGTCCCGATCCGCCGCCTGCGCTACCACGTGCGCCACTGGGGCACGCCCGTGCCCGGCACGCCGCCGCTGGTGCTGGTGCACGGCTGGATGGACGTGGCCGCATCGTGGCAGTTCATGGTCGACGCCTTCGCGCGCGACCGCTGGATCGTGGCGCCCGACTGGCGCGGCTTCGGCGACACCGAGACGCCGCACGCCGACAACTACTGGTTCCCCGACTACCTGGCCGACCTCGACTTCCTGCTCGACCACTATGCCGGCGACCAGCCGGTGGACCTGGTGGGCCACAGCATGGGCGGCAACATCGCCACGCTGTACACCGGCGCGCGGCCGCAGCGGGTGCGCCGGCTGGTCAACCTCGAGGGCTTCGGCATGCCGGCCACGCGCCCCGCGCAGGCGCCCGGCCGCTATGCCAAGTGGCTCGACGAGCTGCATGCGCTGCATCGCGGCGAGCTGGACCTCAAGGCCTACGACAGCGTCGACGGCGTGGCCGCGCGCCTGATGAAGACCAACAGGCGCCTGGGCGCCGACCAGGCCGCCTGGCTGGCCGGCCACTGGGCGCGGCAGGACGCCCAGGGCCGCTGGCGCATCCTGGGCGATGCGGCCCACAAGATCATCAACGCCAACCTGTACCGGGTGGACGAGGTGCTGGCGCTGTACGAGCGCATCGCCTGCCCGTTGCTGTGGGTCGAGGCGGCCGACGACAGCCTGCGCCAGTGGTGGCAGGACAAGTTCACGCTGGCCGAGTTCCACGAGCGCCTGGCCCACGTGCCCGACGTGCGCAAGGCCGTGCTGCAGGACGCCGGCCACATGCTCCACCACGACCAGCCGCAGGCGCTGGCGCGGCTGGTGGAGCAGTTCCTGGACGGCTGAGGCAGCCGCCCGCACAGGCGTCGGGCCCGTCATGCCCGCGCAGGCGGGCATCCATGCCCAGGCAGGGCGGCAGTGCGTGGGTCCCCGCCTGCGCGGGGACGACGGATCCGGCAGGTGGCGCGAGCGTCGCCTCCACGCGACACCTGCGGTCCTGTGTCACGCAAGCACCCGGCCGCATGTCATCCACGGGCCTCGCGCGCCGTAGGACGTCTCCCACACCTAGACTCCTGAGCCATCTCTGTCGAGGTGACCCAGGATGTTCCGCACGCTGCTCCTTCCGCTGGTCTTGGCCGCTGCCACGCTCGCCCCTGCCCTGGCGCAGGCGCAGGCCGTGCCGCAAGCCCAGCCGCAGGCGGGCAGCAGCGAGGTCGAGCAGGGCCTGGGCACGCTGTGGGAAGCGCTCTGGCACCAGAGCGGCACGCCCACCCGCGTGGTGCGCTGGGAGAGCGACATCCGCGTGCGGCTGTCCGGCGTGGACATCGCCCAGCACCGCGACACGATCTGGCAGGCGCTGCGCGCCGTCACGGACGAGGCCGGTGTCAGGCTCGTCGACGTCAGCGCCGACCCGGCCGCCGAGCCCAACCTGAAGGTCGAGGTGGTGGCCGACACCGCCCTGGAGGACAACCAGCCCTGCGTGACCTGGCTGGACTTCCGCACCGAGACGCGCATCGATTCCGGCACCGTGCAGATGCGGGCCAAGGACGTCTGGCGCTGCAGCCACCACGAGGCCATGCATGCCATGGGCCTGCGCGGCCATCCGGCCGGCAAGACCGTGCTGAGCTACTTCCCGCTGCGGGTCGACCAGCTGATGCCGCTGGACCGCGTGATGCTGCGCGCCTGGTACGCGCCGCGCATGAAGGGCGGCATGACGCCCTTCGAGGCCCTGCCCGTGCTGGCCGACGAGCTGGTGGCCAGCCTGCCGCCATCCGAGCGCCCCGCGGCGCAGCGCCAGCGCGACCGCTTCTACGCCGACACCATCGAGCAGATGCAGGCCTATGCCGCCGGCAAGGGCGACGTGCCGGCCATCATCAAGCGCTCGGGCAAGGCCACCGACGACGGCATCCGCCGCGGCCGCAGCGAGATGAGCTACTTCCTCGCGGTCGCGTACTTCGAGGGCGCCACCGTGCCGGCCGACCAGAAGCAGGCGCTGGCCTGGTTCGAACGCGCGGCCAGCGCCGGCAACCGCCGCGCGCAGTCGTGGCTGGCGGGTCCGCGCTAAGGCACGGTCCGTCGTCCCCGCGCAGGCGGGGACCCACGCACGACCGCCGCGCCCGACCGTGGAGGCCCGCCTGCGCGGGCATGACGGGGCATTGGCGTGACTGTCGCCTGAAGCGGGCATGGCCCGGAGTCGTCGTCCCCGCGCAGGCAGGGACCCACGCACCACCGCCGCGCCCGATCGTGGATGCCCGCCTGCGCGGGCATGACGGGGCACTGGCGTGGCGGCCGCCTGACGCGGGCATGCCCCGGAGCCGTCGTCCCCGCGCTGGCGGGGACCCATGCACCACCGCCGCGCCTGATCGTGGATGCCCGCCTGCGCGGGCATGACGGGACACTGGTGTGGTTGCCGCCTGCGCGGGCATGGCCCGGAGTCGTCGTCCCCGCGCAGGCGGGGACCCACGCAACACCACCGCGCTCGACCGGGGAGGCCCGCCTGCGCGGGCATGACGGGGCATTGGCGTGACTGTCGCCTGACGCGGGCATGGCCCGGAGTCGTCGTCCCCGCGCAGGCAGGGACCCACGCAACACCACCGCGCTCGACCGGGGAGGCCCGCCTGCGCGGACCTGACACGTCCGGGCCGCCAGGGTCTTGTTGAGTTGTTCGTTCCGGCACACTCGCCGGCTTCGCCCGCGCCGGCCGTGCGCTGGGACACGCCGTGCTCCAACAGACCGACCGCTTCCGCCGCATCCTCGCCCGCAACATCGCCCTGCCGCTCGTGCTGGGCGTGCTCAGCGCGGCCATCTTCCTCGGGCTCATCACCTACCTCGTGCAGGCCAACGGCGCGGTCGAGGAGGCCGACCGCAGCATCACCCGCGCCTACGCGCTGCAGAAGCTCGACCTGGACATGGAGTCGGCGCTGCGCGGCTTCCTGCTCACCGGTGACGAGCGCTTCTTCGACCCGTTCCGCATCGCCACTGCGCAGCTGCCTGCGGCCCGCGCCCTGCTGGCCGAGACGCTGAAGCTGCCGGTGCAGCAGGAGCGGCTGCAGCGCATCAATGCGATCCAGGACCAGTGGGATGCCTATGCCCTGCAGCAGGCCGAGCTCAAGCGGCGCGACAAGGGCTACGCGCCCGGCGACCGCGTGGCCGAAGGGCTGCGGCTGAAGGCGGTGATCCGCAGCGAGTTCGACGACCTGGTCGATGCCGAGCGGCGCCGCCGCATCGACCGCGTGCAGGAGGCCAACCGCACGACTTTCTGGCTGGGCAGCGCCTTCGTGGTGCTGATGCTCTCGGTCGGCGGCCTGCTGGCCTGGCGCGGCCGGCACGAGCTGCTGGCGCTGTCGGACCTGTTCCAGCGCGCGCTGGAGGCGCAGGAGCGCCAGGGCGAGGTGCTGCAGGCGCAGGCCTGGCTGCGCGAGGGCCAGGCCCGGCTGGGCGAGGCGCTGGGCCGCGAGCAGCAGGCCGAGGCCGCCGGCCATGCGGCGCTGGACTTTTTGGCGGGCTATGCCGGCTGCGTCGCCGGCGCGGTGTACGTGCCGCAGCTGGGCGGCGGCCTGCGCCGCATCGCCGCCTGGGGGCCGCCGAGCGTGGAGCGGCAGCCCGGGGAGCTGGCCGACGGCCGCACGCTGGTGGCCGAATGCGCGGCCGGCCGCCGGCTGCTGCGCGTCGAGCCCGTGCCGGCCGGCGCGCTGGAGGTCGCCTCGGGCCTGGTGCAGGCGCCGGTGGCCAGCCTGCTGGTGGCCCCGGTCCAGCACGAGGGCCGGCTGGTGGCGGTGCTGGAGCTGGGCTTCCTGCAGCCGCCCGCGGCGCGTGTCGAGGAGCTGCTGGCCACCATCGGCGGCACGCTGGGCGCCTCGCTCGAGGCGGCGCTGTACCGGCGCCGGCTGCAGGACGTGCTCGAGGAGACGCAGCAGCTCAACGAGGAACTGCAGGTGCAGCAGGAGGAGCTGCGCACCGCCAACGAGGAGCTGGAGGAGCAGTCGCGGGCGCTGCGCGAGCAGCAGGCGCAGCTGGAGAACCAGCAGGCCGAGCTGGAGCAGACCAACCAGCAGCTGTCCGAGCAGGCCGAGCACCTGGCCGGCCAGCGCGACGCGCTGCGCGAGGCGCAGGCCCAGCTGGAGCAGCGCGCCGACGAGCTGCAGCGCGCCAGCCGCTACAAGTCCGAGTTCCTGGCCAACATGTCGCACGAGCTGCGCACGCCCCTGAACAGCGCGCTGATCCTGGCACGGCTGCTGGCCGACAACGCCGCCGGCAACCTGGACCGCGAGCAGGTGCAGTTCGCCGAGTCGATCTACGCGGCCGGCAACGACCTGCTGAACCTGATCAACGACATCCTGGACATCGCCAAGGTCGAGGCCGGCAAGCTGGAGGTGCGGCCCGAGCCGGTGGCCATCGGCTCGGTGCTGCAGGCCATGCGCACGCTGTTCGCCCCACAGGCCGAGGCCAAGGGCCTGGCGCTGGCGCTGGAAGCCGCGCCGGGCCTGCCGCAGCAGCTGTCCACCGACCGCCAGCGGCTGGAGCAGGTGCTCAAGAACCTGCTGGCCAATGCGGTCAAGTTCACCGAGCGTGGCAGCGTGGAGCTGCGGGTGGAGCCGGACGGCCCCGGGCAGCTGCGCTTCGTGGTGCGTGACACCGGCATCGGCATCGACCCGTCGCAGCACGAGCTGATCTTCGAGGCCTTCCGCCAGGCCGACGGCACCGCCAGCCGCAAGTTCGGCGGCACCGGCCTGGGCCTGTCGATCTCGCGCGACCTGGCCCGGCTGCTGGGCGGCGACCTGACGGTCGACAGCGTGCCCGGCCAGGGCAGCCGCTTCACGCTGGTGCTGCCGCTGCAGGCGCCGGCCGCCGGGACCGCGCGGGCACGCCCGGCGCCCGCTCCCCTGCCCTGGCGGCAGGCCGCTCCCGTGGCCGCGACGCCGCGGCCCACGCAGGCACCGGCCGGGCCCGCGTTTCCCGACGACCGCGACACGCCGGCCGACGCCGGCACCCGCACCGTGCTGGTGGTCGAGGACGACCCGGTGTTCGCCCGCATCCTGTACGACCTGGCGCACGAGCTGGGCTACCGCTGCCTGGTCGCGCACCACGCCGAGGAAGGCCTGGCGCTGGCGGGCACGCAGCAGCCGCAGGCGGTGCTGCTGGACATGCGGCTGCCCGATGGCACGGGGCTGGCGGTGCTGCAGCGGCTGAAGGACCAGCCAGCCACGCGCCACATCCCGGTGCACGTGCTGTCGGTGGAGGACCAGTCCGAGACCGCGCTGCAGCTGGGGGCGATCGGCTACGAGACGAAGCCGGCCTCGCGCGAGCAGCTGCGCGAGGTCTTCGGGCGCCTGGAGCGCAAGCTGGCGCAGACGATCAAGCGGGTGCTGGTGGTGGAGGACGACGCCCGCCAGCGCGAGAGCGTGGCCCGGCTGATCGGCGAGCAGGACGTGGAGATCACCGCCGTGGGAACGGGCGCCGAGGCACTGGCGGCGCTGGGCGCCGCGGTGTACGACTGCATGGTGATGGACCTGACCCTGCCCGACATGAGCGGCCAGGAGCTGCTGCGCCGCATGGCCGCGGGCGAGAGCCGCTCGTTCCCGCCGGTGGTGGTCTACACCGGCCGCAACCTCAGCCACGACGAGGAGGCCGAGCTGCTGCGCTACTCGCGCTCGATCATCATCAAGGGCGCCCGCTCGCCCGAGCGGCTGCTGGACGAGGTCACGCTGTTCCTGCACCAGGTCGAGTCGCGCCTGTCGGGCGAGCGCCAGCGCATGCTGCGCACCGCGCGCAACCGCGAGAAGGCGTTCGAGGGGCGGCGCATCCTCGTGGTGGACGATGACGTGCGCAACATCTTCGCGCTGACCAGCGCGCTGGAGCACAAGGGCGCCGAGGTGGTGGCCGCGCGGCACGGCGCCGAGGCGCTGCGCAAGCTGCAGTCCGAGCCCGACATCGACCTGGTGCTGATGGATTTGATGATGCCGGAGATGGACGGCTACACGGCCATCCGCGAGATCCGGCGCAACCCCGCCTGGCGCAAGCTGCCCATCGTGGCGGTGACGGCCAAGGCCATGAAGGAGGACCAGGAGCGCTGCCTGCAGGCCGGGGCCAACGACTACCTGGCCAAGCCCATCGAGCTGGAACGCCTGTTCTCGCTGCTGCGGGTGTGGATGCCCAAGCTCGAGCGGCTCTGAGGACATGGCCGATGCCGCACCGCCTGACCGACACCGAGATCCGCAGCCTGGTCGAGGCGGTGCACGCGCGCTGGGGGCACGACTTCCGCGACTACGCGCCGGCCTCGCTGCGCCGGCGCGTGCAGCTGGCCTGCGAGCGCATGGGGGTGGCCGGCGTGCCGGCCCTGCAGGCGCTGGTGCTGCGCGACGAGGCGGCGTTCGGGCAGTTGCTGCAGCACCTGACGGTGCCGGTCAGCGAGATGTTCCGCGACCCCGGCTACTTCGCGGCTCTGCGGCTGCACGTGCTGCCGGTGCTGCGCACCTACCCGTCGGTCAAGGTCTGGGTGGCCGGCTGCAGCACCGGCGAGGAGGCCTACTCGCTGGCGATCCTGCTGCACGAGGAGTCGCTGCTGCAGCGCTGCATCCTGTACGCCACCGACATCAACACGGCCTCGCTGGACAAGGCGCGCCAGGGCGTGTACCCGCTGCAGGCGATCCAGGGCTGGACCCGCAACTACCAGCAGGCTGGCGGCGCCGCCGCGTTCTCCGACTACTACACCGCGGGCTTCGGCAACGCGGTGCTGCGCAAGGACCTGCGCGAGGCCATCACCTTCGCCGACCACAGCCTGGCCACCGACGCGGTGTTCGCCGAGACCCACCTGGTGTCGTGCCGCAACGTGCTGATCTACTTCAACCGGCGGCTGCAGGACCGCGCGCTCGGGCTGTTCCACGACTCGCTGGTCTACCGCGGCCACCTGGGGCTGGGCAGCAAGGAATCGCTGGAGTTCTCGCAGTGGCGCGAGGCCTTCGAGCCGGTGGACGCGCGCGAGCGGCTGTTCCGCAAGAAGGCGGTGGTGTGATGCGCCGCGCCTTGCCCCCCGGGTTCCGGCGCGAGGTCGACCTGCTGGCCATCGGCGCCTCGGCCGGCGGCATCGACGCGCTGCTGCGCCTGTTCGAGGGCGTGGCGCCCGGGCCGCGGGTGGCGGTGGTGGTGGTGCTGCACCTGCCGCCCGGCCACGACAGCCAGCTGGCCGCGCTGCTGCAGCAGCGGCTGCACTGGCCGGCCCGCGAGGCCAGCCCCGGCCAGCCGCTGGCCGCCGGCATGCTGCACGTCGCGCCGCCCGGCTACCACCTGCTGGTCGAGCCCGACCGCACCCTGTCGCTCAGCTGCGAGCCGCCGGTGCACTGGTCGCGGCCGTCCATCGACGTGCTGCTGCAGTCGTGCGCGGATGCCTGCGGGCAGCGCATGGCGGCCCTGGTGCTCACCGGCGCCAATGCCGATGGCGCGGCGGGCCTGGCGGCCGTCGCCGAGGCCGGCGGGCTGACCGCGGTGCAGGAGCCGGCCGAGGCGGCGCACGCGGCCATGCCGCAGGCGGCCATCGCCGCCACCGGCCCGGACTTCGTGCTGCCGCTGGACGGGCTGCGCGCGCTCGTGCGCGCGCTGGTGGAGGCGCCCGCGCCATGACGCTCGAGACGGTCACGCTGCTGCTGGTGGACGACCTGCCCGAGAACCTGGTGGCGCTCGAGGCGCTGGTGCGCGGCCCTGGCCGGCGGGTGCTGCGCGCGGGCAGCGGCGAGCAGGCGCTGGACCTGATGCTGGAGCACGAGGTGGCGCTGGCCATCCTGGACGTGCAGATGCCGGGCATGGACGGCTACGAGCTGGCCGAGCTGATGCGCGGCACCGCCCGCACCCGGCACATCCCCATCGTGTTCGTCACCGCCGCGGGCACGGGACCGGGGGCGGCCTTCCGCGGCTACGACGCCGGCGCGGTCGACTTCCTGCCCAAGCCGCTGGAGCCGCGCATCGTGCGCAGCAAGGTCGACGTGTTCGTGGACCTGGCGCGCCAGCGGCTGCACCTGGAGCGGGTGCAGGCCGAGCTGGAGCGCGCGGTGCGCATGCGCGACGACTTCATGTCGATGATCTCGCACGAGCTGCGCAACCCGCTGAACTCGCTGTTCCTGCAGGTGCAGCTGCGCCGGCGCATGGCCGATGCGGGCCAGCTGCCGCCGCTGGAGACCTTCGCCCAGATGGTCGACCGCGACGAGAAGCAGGTGCGCAGCATGGTGCGGCTGCTCGACGACATCCTGGACGTGGCGCGGGCGCGCACCGGCCGGCTGAGCATGCAGCCGGCCCCGATGGACCTGGCCGCGCTGGCGCGGCGCTGCGTGGACGGCATGGCCGAGCCGGCGCAGGCCGCCGGCGTGCGGCTGGGGCTGCAGGCGCCGGACAGCCTGCCGTACGTCGGCGACGCGCAGCGGCTGGAGCAGGTGCTGCTGAACCTGCTGACCAACGCCCTGCGCTACGGCGCGGCCCAGCCGGTGGAGGTGCTGCTGCGGGCGCACGGCGAGGAGGCCTGCCTGTCGGTGCGCGACCACGGCCCGGGCATCGCGCCCGACGACCAGGACCGCATCTTCGGCCAGTTCGAGCGGGCCGCCGGCACCGAGGGCACGCCCGGGCTGGGCCTGGGGCTGTACATCAGCCGCCAGATCGTCGAAGCCCACGGCGGCCGGCTGGCCCTGCGCAGCAGCCCGGGGGCGGGCGCGGAGTTCATGGTGTGCCTGCCCCTGCCCGGCAGCCCTGCATGAGAAAATCCCCGGTTCTCCGCGGGAGCCTCCCGTGGAACCACCCAGGACAGGACAGAACACCATGGACGCAGAACGCATCAACCTGATCGGCACCACCCTCGCGGACCTGCAGGCCAGGTGCGCGGATCTCCGGAGGTATCTTTGACTTCGATGCCAAATCGGAGCGCCTGAGGACCGTCAACGCCTCGCTGGAAGACCCGGCGGTCTGGAACGATCCCAAGAAGGCCCAGGAGCTGGGCAAGGAAAAGAAGGCCCTGGACGGCATCGTGCTGGTGATCCAGGAGCTGGACCGCGAGCTGTCGGACAACCTCGAGCTCTACGAGATGAGCAAGGAGGACGGTGACGAGGACGGGCTGCAGACCATCGAGTCCGAGACCGCCAAGCTCACCGGCATCGTCGAGGGGCTGGAGTTCCGCCGCATGTTCGACAAGCCGGCCGACCCGCTCAACACCTTCGTGGACATCCAGGCCGGCGCCGGCGGCACCGAGGCCTGCGACTGGGCCGGGATGCTGCTGCGCCAGTACCTGAAGTACGCCGAGCGCAAGGGCTTCAAGGCCACGGTCGAGGACGAGACCCCCGGTGACGTCGCCGGCATCAAGAGCGCCACGATCAAGGTCGAGGGCGACTACGCCTATGGCCTGCTGCGCACCGAGACCGGCGTGCACCGGCTGGTGCGCAAGAGCCCGTTCGACAGCGCCGGCGGCCGCCACACCAGCTTCGCCAGCGTGTTCGTCTACCCGGAGATCGACGACTCGGTGGAGATCAACATCAACCCGGCCGACGTGCGGGTGGACACCTACCGCGCCTCGGGCGCCGGTGGGCAGCACATCAACAAGACCGACTCGGCCGTGCGCCTGACCCACGTGCCCACCGGCATCGTGGTGCAGTGCCAGGACAGCCGCAGCCAGCACAGCAACCGCGACGTGGCGTGGCAGCGCCTGCGCTCGCGGCTGTACGACTTCGAGATGCGCAAGCGCATGGAGGAGCAGCAGAAGCTGGAGGCGACCAAGACCGACGTGGGCTGGGGCCACCAGATCCGCAGCTACGTGCTGGACCAGAGCCGCATCAAGGACCTGCGCACCAACGTCGAGATCTCCAACACCCAGAAGGTGCTCGACGGCGACCTCGACCCGTTCATCGAAGCGTCCCTCAAGCAGGGCGTCTGAAGGAAACACAGATGCGAGAAGGAACCGCCGGCGTGGTCCACCGCGCCGACTACCAGCAGCCCGCGTACTGGATCGACGCGGTCGACCTGTGCTTCGACCTCGACCCGGCCAAGACGCGGGTGCTGAACCGGATGCGGGTGCGCCGCAACACCGCCGTGCCGGCGCAGCCGCTGCGGCTGGACGGCGACGAGCTGGTGCTGGCGCGGGTGCTGGTCAACGGCCAGGGCACCAGCTTCAAGATGGACGGCCCCAAGCTCGTGCTGGAGAACCTGCCCGAGGGCGACGCGCCCTTCGAGCTGGAGATCTTCACCACCTGCTGCCCGCAGAAGAACAGCAAGCTCATGGGCCTGTACGTGAGCAACGACTCGTTCTTCACGCAGTGCGAGGCCGAGGGGTTCCGGCGCATCACCTACTTCCTGGACCGTCCGGACGTGATGGCCAGCTACAGCGTGACGCTGCGCGCCGACAAGGCGCGCTACCCGGTGCTGCTGTCCAACGGCAACCTGGTCGCGCAGGGCGAGCTGGACGGCGGCCGCCACTACGCCACCTGGGTCGACCCGCACCGCAAGCCCTGCTACCTGTTCGCGCTGGTGGCCGGCCAGCTGGTGTGCCGCGAGCAGCGCATCCGCTCGCGTGCCGGCCAGGACCACCTGCTGCAGGTGTACGTGCGGCCCGGCGACCTGGACAAGACCGAGCATGCGATGCAGTCGCTGATCGCCTCGGTGGCCTGGGACGAGGCACGCTTCGGCCTGCCGCTGGACCTGGAGCGCTTCATGATCGTCGCCACCAGCGACTTCAACATGGGCGCGATGGAGAACAAGGGCCTGAACATCTTCAACACCAAGTACGTGTTGGCGAGCCAGGCCACGGCCACCGACACCGACTTCGGCAACATCGAGTCGGTGGTGGGCCACGAGTACTTCCACAACTGGAGCGGCAACCGCGTCACCTGCCGCGACTGGTTCCAGCTGTCGCTCAAGGAAGGCCTGACGGTCTTCCGCGACCAGGAGTTCAGCCAGGACCTGGCCGGCGAGGCCAGCGCGCGTGCCGTCAAGCGCATCGAGGACGTGCGGGTGCTGCGCACCGCGCAGTTCCCCGAGGACGCGGGTCCCATGGCCCACCCGGTGCGGCCCGACCAGTACCTGGAGATCAACAACTTCTACACCGTCACGGTGTACGAGAAGGGTGCCGAGGTCGTGCGCATGATGCAGACGCTGGTGGGCCGCGAAGGCTTCCAGCGCGGCCTGACGCTCTACTTCCAGCGCCATGACGGCCAGGCCGTGACCTGCGACGACTTCGCCCAGGCCATCGCCGACGCCAACCCCGACAGCCCGCTGGCGAAGCTGCTGCCGCAGTTCAAGCGCTGGTACGGCCAGGCCGGCACGCCGCGCGTGCAGGCCCGCACCCACTGGGACGCCGGCACCAACGAATGGCATCTGCACCTGGCCCAGAGCTGCCCGCCCACCCCGGGGCAGCCGGCCAAGGAGCCGTTCGTGATCCCCATCGCCTGGGGCCTGCTGGACGCCGGCGGCCGCGAGGTCGGCGCCGGCCTGCACGTGATGACCCAGGCGCAGGAGACGCTGGTGGTGCGCGACGTGCCCGCGGGCGTGGTGCCGTCGCTGCTGCGCGGCTTCTCGGCGCCGGTGGTGCTGGAGACCGAGGACAGCGACGCCCAGCTGCTGCACCTGCTGGCCCACGACACCGACCCGTTCAACCGCTGGGAGGCCGCGCAGCGGCTGGCCGTGCGGCGCGCGCTGGCGGCCGTGCGCGGCGACGGCCAGATCACGCTGGACGGCGCCTTCCTCGAGGCCATGCGCAGCGTGCTGCGCCACCCGCAGCTGGATGCGGCCTTCAAGGAGCTGGTGCTCACGCTGCCGGCCGAGACCTACATCGCCGAGCAGCTGGAGGTGGTCGACCCGCAGCGCGTGCACGCGGTGCGCGAGTCGATGCGCGAGCAGATCGCCACCGCGCTGCGCGCCGACTGGGAATGGGCCTGGGACGCGCACCGTGACAACGGCGCCTACAGCCCCGACCCGGTGTCCAGCGGCCGCCGCGCGCTGTCCGGCCTGGCGCTGACCCACCTGTGCATCGCCGCCCGCCTGGACGGCGACACGGTGTGGCCGGGCAAGGCCCTGCAGCGCTTCAAGGACGCGTCGAACATGACCGACCGCTTCAACGCGCTGACGGCCCTGGTGGTCAGCGGCGCCGAGCTGGCGCGCCCGGCGCTGGAGCGCTTCCACGCCATGTTCCGCGACGAGCAGCTGGTGCTGGACAAGTGGTTCGCGCTGCAGGCCGGCGCGCCCGACCGCGGCGGCAACGTGCTGCCGGCGGTGCGCCAGCTGATGCAGCACACCGACTTCAACATCCGCAACCCGAACCGCGCCCGCAGCCTGATCTTCAGCTACTGCAGCGCCAACCCGGGCGCGTTCCACCGCCCCGACGCGGCCGGCTACGTGTTCTGGAGCGAGCGGGTCATGGAGCTGGACGCGCTCAACCCGCAAGTGGCCGCCCGGCTGGCGCGCGCGCTGGACCGCTGGCGCAAGCTGGCCGAGCCCCTGCGCAGCGCCGCCCGCGAGGCCATCGCCCGCGTGGCCGCCAAGCCCGACCTGAGCAACGACGTGCGCGAGGTCGTGACCCGCGCGCTGGCGGAGTGACACCCCGCTGCGTCATCCCGGCCCAGGCCGGGAGCCAGCGACTTTCAGCCCCCCGTCGTGCCCGCGCAGGCGGGCATCCACGAGCCGGCACCGCGGCCGATCGTGGGTCCCCGCCTTCGCGGGGACGACGACACGGAAGGACCAGCCCATGACCAAGATCTCCCTGACCCGCTACCTCGTCGAGCAGCAACGCGTCGACGGCCAGATCCCCTCGCAGCTGCGCCTGCTGCTCGAGGTGGTCGCCCGTGCCTGCAAGAGCATCAGCCACGCCGTGAACAAGGGCGCCCTCGGGGGCGTGCTGGGCTCGGCCGAGAGCGAGAACGTGCAGGGCGAGGTGCAGAAGAAGCTGGACATCATCGCCAACGAGGTGCTGATCGAGGCCAACGAATGGGGCGGCCACCTTGCGGCCATGGCCAGCGAGGAGATGGACGGCATCTACGTGGTGCCCAACCGCTATCCGCAGGGCGAGTACCTGCTGCTGTTCGACCCGCTGGACGGCTCGTCCAACATCGACGTCAACGTGAGCATCGGCACCATCTTCAGCGTGCTCAGGAAGCCCGAGGGCGCGGGCGTGAGCGAGCAGGACTTCCTGCAGTCCGGTGCCAGGCAGGTGGCGGCCGGCTACTGCGTGTACGGCCCGCAGACCACCCTGGTGCTGACGGTGGGCGACGGCGTGGCCATGTTCACGCTGGACCGCGAGCAGGGCTCGTTCGTGCTCACCCAGGAGAACGTGCGCATCCCCGAGGACACCAAGGAGTTCGCGATCAACATGTCGAACATGCGCCACTGGGACGCCCCCGTGAAGCGCTACGTCGACGAGTGCCTGGCCGGCAAGGAAGGCCCGCGCGGCAAGGACTTCAACATGCGCTGGATCGCCTCGATGGTGGCCGACGTGCACCGCATCCTGACCCGCGGCGGCATCTTCATGTACCCCTGGGACAAGCGCGAGCCCGAGAAGCCCGGCAAGCTGCGCCTGATGTACGAGGCCAACCCCATGGCCTGGCTGGTCGAGCAGGCCGGTGGCGCCGCCACCAACGGCCGCCAGCGCATCCTGGACCTGCAGCCCACCAAGCTGCACGAGCGCGTGAGCGTGGTGCTGGGCTCGAAGAACGAGGTCGAGCGCGTCACCGCCTACCACCACGCGCCGCACTGAGCGGCGGGGCCGGGCCACCCCCGCCGGGCTGGCTATAATCGCGGGCTCGCGTGCCGGAGTAGCTCAGTCGGTAGAGCAGCTCATTCGTAATGAGAAGGTCGGGGGTTCGATTCCTCTCTCCGGCACCACAACACCAGAAGCCCCCAGTCGTTCCGGCTGGGGGCTTCGTCGTTCCGGCCCGTGCATCGGCGCCCCCGGCACCCAGGCGACACCCACCTGCACCGCCGGGCCCTCCTTGTGGCCAGAATGCCGCGCGGCCCCACGAGGCCGCCCACACGAAGGAGACATCCCATGCCCACGATCCCCCGCGGCGCGCTGCGCCGCTTCGCCCTGCTTTCCGCCCTGTGCGGCGCCCTGGCCGGCACCGCCCGGGCCGGCGAGGTCTTCGCCGATGCCGCGCCCAGCGCCTCGCTGGGCCGCGACGTCAGGTTCACGGTCTACCTGCCCGACGGCTACAAGGACGGCGCCGGGCCCTACCCGGTGGTCTACCTGCTGCACGGCGCCGGCGGCGACGAGAACGAGTGGCGCACCAAGGGCGGCGCGGTGGAGACGCTGGACGGCCTGATCAAGCGCGGGCTGATGCGCCCGTCGGTGGTGGTGATGCCCACCGCCGGCCCGGCCAGCTGGTGGGCCGACGGCGCGGCCGAGAAGGCCGGCAGCGCCATCATGAACGACCTGCTGCCCTACGTGGAGCGCCGCTACAAGGTGGGCACGCAGCGCAAGGACCGCGCCATCGGCGGCCTGTCGATGGGCGGTTACGGCGCGCTGAACCTGTCGCTGCGCCACCCCGCGCGCTTCTGCGCCGCCGCGGTCATCAGCCCCGCCATCTACGACCCGCTGCCGCCCGAGACCTCGGCCGCGCGCCGCACGCCGCAGTTCGTGCGCAACGGCCAGTTCGACGCCGACACCTGGCGCGCGCTGAACTACGCCTCGCAGCTGGACACCTACAAGGCGCAGCCGCTGCGCGTGCCGATGTGGATCGTCTCGGGCGACCACGACTTCCTGGGCATCGCGCCGATGTCGGCCACGCTGTACTGGCGCCTGCACCAGATCCAGCCGCGCCAGGCCGAGCTGCGCGTGATCGACGGCGACCACGAGTGGCTGACCTTCCGCGAGGCCCTGCCCGACGCGCTGCAGTACGTCGACCGCGCCTGCGCGCGCGGCTGACGCGGCGGCGCCCCCGCACTGGCGGCGGGGGCGCGCGCCCGCGCGCGGCGGTCAGGCCTTGCGGTTGTGCTTGGCGATCAGCGACTTCGCCGAGTCCAGCAACTTCTTGCCGTCGTGGCCGCGCTTGGTCACCTCCTCCACCCACTCGCTTTCCACCCGGGCCGTGAGTCGGCGGAACTCGGCCGTTTCGGCGTCCCCGAACACGTGGACCGAGTTGCCGCGGTCCTGCACACCCTTGCGCACCACCGGGTCCAGGTCGTCCTGGACCTTGCCCATCCAGGCGGACGTCTCCATGCCGCTGTTGGCATCGATGACCCGCTTCAGGTCCGCAGGCAGCGCGTCGTACTTGGCCTTGTTCATGGCCATGACGAACGTGTTCGTGTACAGCCCGGGCACGCTGGCCGGGAACTCGCTGTGGTGCTTGACGAGTTCGGGCACCTTCACCGAAGGGATCACCTCCCACGGCAGGGCACAGGCATCGATGGTGCCCTTGACCAGCGCATCGGGGATCTGGGGAAGGGGCATGCCCACGGGGATCGCGCCGGCGGCGCCCAGCAGCTTGGTGGCCTGGCGGGTGGGCCCGCGCACCTTCAACCCGCGCAGGTCGCCGGGGGCGCGGATCGGCTTGTCCTTGGAATGCAGGACGCCGGGGCCGTGCGTGTGGAAGGCGATGACCTGCGTGTCCTTGAATTCGTCCGGCATCGACGTCTGCAGGTACTCCCACGCCGCGCGCGAGGCGGTCTCCGCCTTGTAGATCATGAACGGCAGTTCGAAGACCTCGGTGCGCGGGAATCGGCCTGCGTTGTTGCCGGGGAGCGTCCAGATGACGTCCGCCACGCCATCCCTGACCTGGTCGTACAGCACGGAAGGCGTTCCGCCCAACTGCATGGCCGGGAAGCCCTCGAACTTGATGCGGCCGTTCGACTCCTTCTCGACCTTGTCCATCCACGCCTTGTGGATGCGCGTGTAGACGGTCGACTGGGGGGACATGAACGTGTGGAACTTCAAGGTCACCGGCTGCTGCGCGAAAGCACCGAACACCGGCCCTCCCAGCGCAACGGCTGCCGTGCCGGTCTTCAGGAACTTGCGTCTGTCGAACATGCTGTCTCCTCTCGTGGTGAAAACTGTCCGGCGCCACCCGGGGGCTCGGGCTGCGGCCGCGCGCGTGCGATGCTCAGGGCGTCGTCGGTGAACGGCCAGTCGTCGCGCCCGTGGACACGGCGCTCACCCCACTGGCGATCGACGTGGGCGCAGGGGTCGCGTCACTTCGCCGGGACCGCGACCTGTTCCGGCGCGGCCTTCGGCGTCGACTCGGCCACGAGCATCCTGTGGACCGTGCGCCGCATGTGCACGCGCGCCTTGTCCGACACGATGTCCACCAGGCGCTTGTCGCCCGTCGCGGCGAGCATCGCCGCCTGGCCTTCGACGATGCCCTTGTCCTCCTGGAACGCGCGGCTGATCTCCTGGAACAGCTGCTCCGTGGCTTCAGGATCGTCCTGGCGGTAGCCGTTCGCGGTCGACCAGTAGTAGTGGCAGGTGTTGTCGGTCTCCGGCGTGAGCCCGTGGAACAGGCGCAGTTGGAAGCCACCATCCTGTTCCCGGTTCTCCTGGGCGCCCCGTCCGACGTCTAGCGCACCGCTCCACTGGATGATGCAACCCGGCGCCACGTACTCGAACTCCTGCCAGCGGTCGACCCTGCCCTTGAACCCCGCGGCCTTGACGTACGAGGGCGGCGGCACGGAGTCGAGCATCCAGCGGATGAAGTGCAGGCCCGTCGGCTTGGGCGTGACGGTCATCTGCGCGTCCACGTGCACCTTCGGGTTGCCGCCGATCGTGCTCTTGTGGACGTAGCCCAGGTGCGTCAGGTCCATCAGGTTGTCGACCATGAGCATGTAGTCGGCCTTGACGTGGTAGACCTCGTGCTTGTGCGGCCAGCGGCGGTAGTCGTTGTGCCAGGGGTAGTCGAGGATCTTGCTCGTGTCCGCCTCCTCGGCGGGACCCATCCAGATCCAGAGGAACTCGTCCTTCTCGACCAGCGCGTAGTGCTTCACGCGCGCCTGCGGGGGAATGGACGCCTGCCCGGGGATGTGGACGCAGGTGCCCGAGCAGTCGAACACCATGCCGTGGTAGCCGCACTGCAGCCCCTCCTCGACCACCTCGCCGAACCGAAGCGGCGTGCCGCGGTGGCAGCAGCGGTCCTCCAGGGCACCGACCTTGCCGGTGGCCTTGTCGCGGAACAACACGACATGCGCATTGCAGATCGTCCTGGCCAGCGGTCGGTCCTTGACTTCGTGCGCCCAGGCGGCGATGTACCAAGCGTTCTGGATGAACATGCGGTCTCCTTCGTGTGACGTATGCGGAACGTATACTCAAACGTCGAAAAACGGGAGAAAACAATGCAGATACGGGCCTATCCAAGGGTAAACACTAGACGTCGCGTATACGTCCGTCTGACAAATCGACGAGGCAGGGCCGCTCGTGTCGCTTGAGACCAGCCAGCCCCAGACCATCCGCGCCATCCTGGGGCTGCGCAAGCTGATCATCGAGGGGCAGCTGTCCCCGGGGGAGCGCGTGCTCGAACAGACACTCGTGGACCGGCTGGATGTCTCGCGCACGCCGGCGCGCGCCGCCCTCATCCGCGTCTGCGAGGAGGGCCTGCTGGAGTCGCTGCCCGGCGGTGGCTACGCGGTGGCCAGGTTCTCGGAGAGCGACGTGTTCGACGCCATTGCCATCCGCGGCACCCTGGAAGGCATGGCCGCCCGGCTCGCGGCGGAACGTGGCGCTGGCGAGCCCACCCTCAAGGCGATGCACCGGTGCGTCGACGAACTCGACGCAGTGGTCGACAACCTGTCCACGAATCCGGACCTGGCGGACTACGTGCGCCTGAACGACCGGTTCCACGACCTGCTGCTGCAGGCGGCACAAAGCCCCATGCTGCGGCGCGCCCTGGAGCGGCAGATGGTGCTGCCGTTCGCGGCGCCCAACGCCTTCGTGAGCATCTCGCGCGCCGACACCGCTGCCGTGAAAGCCATCCTGGTCATGTCCCAGGAGCAGCACCGCTCGCTGCTCGAGGCCATCGAGCAGCGCGAGGGCACGCGGGCCGAATCGATCGCGATCGAGCACGCCCGGTCCGCCTGGAAGTTCCTGCGGCGCGTCTTCCAGGCCGATCGCAGCGCCGCGCTGCCCCCGTCCATGAAGTTCCTCGAACCTTCCCTGCGGTGACTCCTTGCCCATCCAGCACCTGAACGGCCTGCGCCACCACTTCCGGCTGGAGGGTTCGCCTTCCAGGCCCCCCTTGGCTCTCCTGCACCCGATCGGTGCCGACCACGGCATCTTCGACAAGGTGGTGCCCGCGCTCCTGGAGCGGTTCTGCATCCTGCGGCCCGACCTGCGCGGGCACGGCGGCACGGAAGTTCCCGGGCAGGACTGCACCATCGCGGACCTCTCGGGGGACCTGCTGGGCCTGACGGAGGCACTCGGCTGGGGCCGCTTCGCCGTGTGCGGGATCTCGCTGGGAGGCATGACCGCCCTGCATGCCGCCATCGTCGCTCCCGAGCGCATCTGCGCCCTCGCGCTGTGCTCCGCGGCGGCGGCGATGAGCCCGCCGCCCGGGGGTTGGCAGCAGCGCGCTGCGCAGGCAGTGGCCGACGGCATGGCGTCCCTCGCGGGGCCGATGGTGCAGCGCATGGTGTCTGCCGACCACCTGGCCACCGGTGACCCGCATGTCGCGACCCTGCGCACCACCTTCGAGCGCATGGACCCGCACGGCTACGCGCGCTGCGTGGCCGTGCTGCGCGACAGCGACCTGCGGCCGCAGCTGGGGCTGGTGCGGGCGCCGACCTGCATCCTGCACGGGGCCCGCGATCCGCTGATCATGGCCGAGAAACTGCAGGTGCTGGCCGAGGGGATCCCCTCGGCATCGCTGCGCTCGCTCGACTGCGGCCACTTCCCCCCGCTGGAGCTGCCGGCGCAGTTCGTCCAGGCGCTGGCGGAGACGATGGCTGCGGCCTAGAGGAACACCCCGCCGCCGTCCACAGCGAGCGTCTGCCCCGTCACGAACGCGGCAGCGTCGCTGACCAGGAAGGCCAGCGCCCCCACCAGGTCGGCAGGCACCTGGTCGCGCTGCAGGCAACGCCCCGCCGTGCGGGCGTTGTCGCCGATCCGCTCGTGGATGCCGGACTGCAGCACACCGTCGCTGAGCGTGAAGCCGGGCGCGATGGCGTTCACGGTCACCTTGTCCCGGCTCATCTCGCGGGCCAGCGCGCGCGTGAAGGCGACGACCGCCCCCTTGCTGGCCACGTAGTGCGCCATGTTCGGCGGCCCCTTCATGGGAACCGTCGAGGCGATGTTGACGAGGCGCCCCCGCCCGCTGCGACGCAGGGCGGCGGATGCGGCCTTCGCGCAATTGAAGACGCCCAGCGTGTTCACCTCCATCACCCGCATCCATTCGGCGCTGGAGATCTGCTCGAAGGGCTTGAGGGTCAGGGTCGTGAACAGGCCCGCGTTGTTCACGAGCGCGTCGAGGCCGCCGAAGGCCTGCTCCGCACGGCCGACCATGGCAGCCGCATCGGCCTCGCTCGTGACATCGGCCAGGATGCCCTCGGCCTGCCATCCCTGGGCGCGCAGATCACGGGCGGCCTCCTCGGCGCCGGCGAGGTCCGCGACCAGGACCTGGTGGCCCAACTTCGCAAGGTGCCGACTGAAGGCCAGCCCGATGCCACTGGCACCGCCCGTGATGACCACGGACTTCGGGGTTTCGGCGAGTTCGTCCTGCTGCACGCTCATGCTGTCCTCCTGTGTGTCGAGGGAGTGGGGAAGTCTGCGTCGGGTCGCGGCGGGTCCATCGCCTGTGCCGCCACCCTGCGCCTAGGCCGCCGGCCCGCTGACGAACGCATCGCTGTGGAAGCGCGCGGGCGGCAGCCCGCGCTCGGCGCAGGCCTGGCGCACCGCGGCCACCATCGGTGGGGCGCCGCAGCAATAGACCTCGGCGTCCGCCAGTGAATCGGGCGCATGCGCGCGCAGGGCCACGTCCACCCGGCCGTGGAAGCAACCGGCCGCCTGCGCGTCGGCAGCGTCCTCCACGGCGGGCACGTAGCGCAGCTGCGGCCACAGCCGCTGCCAGCGCTCCACGGCGGCCGGCAGGTACAGGCTGGCGGCGGTGCGGCCGCCCCACAGCAGCGTCACCGGGCGGGTGCTGCCCTTCCTGGCCATGTCGTCCAGCAGCGACTTGATGGGCGCGAAGCCCGTGCCGCCGGCGACGCACCACAGCGGGCCGCTGGCGGCGGGGTCGAGGGTGGCGCTGCCATAGGGCAGCTCCACCTGCAGCGTGGCGCCAGGCTGCAGCTGCTGCACCAGGGTCGTGAAGGCGCCGCCGGGCACGTGCCGCACGTGCAGCTGCAGGCTGTCGCTCTCGTGCGGCGGGTTGGCCATCGAGTACGAGCGGCGGCTGCCGTCGGGAAGCAGCACCTGCAGCGACTGGCCGGCCACGAAGCGCGCGCGCTGGCCCGCCGGCAGCCGCAACTGCAGCAGGCTGACGTCGGGCGCGGCCAGGGTGTTGCGGAACACCTTGGCCGTGAGGACCTTGCGGGCCGACGGGTCGGCCCGACGCCAGCTGGACGGTGCGATGGTCACGTCGCCCAAGGGCTGGCACTGGCACAGCAGGTGCTGGCCCGGCGGCAGGTCGGGGGCAACCGGCTCGCGCACTTCACCGGCCGTCACCGGCGCGGCGCAATTGCCGCACACGCCCTTGCGGCACGAATAAGGCAGTTCGATGCCGGCGCGCAACGCGGCATCCAGCAGGGTCTGGCCGGGCGCGCAGGCGAACTGCAGGTCGCTGCCGGCGATGCGGATCTGGTGGTCCATGGCGTGGGAACGGAAACGGCTGCGATCAGGCCAGACCAGCCACCAGCCGCAGGCTGCGCAGCAGCGCGTCCGGCCGCGCGCTGCCGGTGCCCGCGATGTCCATCGCGCTGCCATGGCCGGTGCTGGCCAGCAGCACGTCGGCGCCGATCGACAGTGCGCTGGCCCCCTGGGGGGCCAGCAGCTTGACGGGAATGTGGCCCTGGTCGTGCAGCATGGCCACGTACAGGTCGTGCCGGCGGTCGGCCAGCAGCACGTCGGCGCCCTGCGGTCCGTCCACCGCCAGGCCAGCCGCGCGCAGGCGCTCGGCTGCCGGGACGGTGCAACCGGCGTCCTCGGGACCGAACAACGTCCCCTCCGAGGCATGCGGATTGATGCCGAACAGCGCCAGCCGCGGCCGTGCCACGCCCAGCAGGCCGCACGCACGAACGCCGGCCTGCGCGGCGGCCACGACCAGTTCGGGGGTGAGCCGCGCCAGGGCCGTGGCCACGCTCTCGTGCAGCGTGGCATGCACGATGCGCAGCCCGCCGCCCACCAGCATCAGGAACACGCTGTCCTCGCGCTGGCCGCAGGCGCGCGCCAGCAGCGAGGGATAGCCGCTGAAGGAAATGCCGGCTCGGGCGATCGCGGTCTCGTGGTGCGGGCCGGCCACCACGGCGTCGGCCTCGCCGGCGCGGCAGGCCGCGATCGCCGCGCTGGCACTGGCCACCGCACTGGCGCCGGCCGCAGCATCGATGGCGCCGAAGCGCGCCGCGCCAGCGGCCAGCACGCCGGCGGGCCGCAGGTCGGCCGCGCGCAGCGCCGCGGTGGTGCCGGTCAGGGCGGCGGCGCGCTCCAGCACCTCGGGCGGGCCGTAGACCGCCAGCCGCACACGCGGCTCCTGCTGCAGCGCATGCAAGGCGCGGCAGACGATCTCGGGACCGATGCCGTTGGGGTCGCCCACCGACAGGGCGATGCGGCGCGGGGGCTGGCTCACAGCGGCAAGGCCAGCAGGGTGTCGGTGACCGTGCTGTCGCACACCGCCACGCGCTCGGCCAGCAGCAGGCGGCCGTCCTGCCGCACCAGCCGGTCACGGTACTCGCCGGTGGCGAACAGCGTGGTCTCTCCGGTGGCCATGATGCGCGCCACCATGAAGGGCGTGCATGCGGTGGCGCCGTCGTCGGCGGCCGCCTGCAGCACCGGCAGGCCCAGCAGGTGGCGGTAGCGCTGGCGTTCGTAGATGTTGGCTTCCCGCAGCGCGGCGATGCGGTCCTCGAGCATGGCCCGCGAGTCGGCGTACACCAGGCCCGCGGGCAGGCCCTCGCGCTCGTTCTCGTGGTGCGTGATGCGGTAGACGCAGTCCTCGGTGAAGAAGCCGGGCCAGCGTTCGAGCTCGTCGGCGTCGATGGCCTGTGCATAGGCCGCGTTGAAGGCGCACAGCGCCAGCAGGTCGATCATCGCGTCAGGCCCCCATGTGTGCACGCCAGGCCTTCCAGAAGCCGCGCACCGAGTTCTCGATCGCGCGGCCCTCGCTGGAGCCTTCGCCCTGGCCCATCTCCACCACCGCCTCGAACCCGCGCGCGCCGGCGATGCCGCGCTGCACGAAGCCGCCGACCGCGCCGTCCTCCATCGAGATGAAGCCGGCCGGACCCACCAGGTTCAGCTGCTTGAGGCGCACGGTGCGCTGCTGCGGCGTGTCGTCGGCATAGCCCAGGTACGTCCAGTTCAGCTCCGAGCGATCCAGACCCTTGGGCAGCACCTGGCGCACCGCCAGGCAGTTCTGGATCTGCTGCAGCACGAAGCCGGGGAACACCGACAGGATCTGCAGCGTGATGCCGTCCTCGAATTCGGGGAACCCCTCCAGCACCGTCGGGTCCTTCAGCCGGTAGCGGTCGGTGTCCGAACGCAGGCCCTGCTCGCGGTACGAGGCGTCGGCCGCGTCCTTGTCGATCATCGAGAAGCTCACGTGGTGGCCGCCGCTGGCGTCCACGATCACGCCACCCTTCTGCGAGAGCCGGTTGAGCTCGAAGGTCGTGAAGAACAGGTGCAGCAGGCTGGCGTGGTAGCTGTCCTTGACGTTCTCCACGTACAGCTTCCAGTTGTTCGGCAACGCCTGGGTGTAGCGGCCGATCACCTGCACGGGCTTGCGCAGCACGCGGGCGATGCGTTCGCAGATCTGCGGGCCCAGGTACTCCTCGATGTCCGGCACCTCGTCGCTGAAGCTGCCGAACACCAGGCCGCAGTAGACCGCGATGCGCAGCTTGCGCGGGCCGTGCTCCTCCTTGCAGAAGCCGGCCGGCATGCCGCCCTTGCCCTTGACCCCCTGCTCGAAGGCCACTCCCGTCAGGTCGCCCTGCCGGTTGTAGCTCCACGCGTGGTAGACGCACTGGAAGTCGCGCGCCGTGCCCGCGCGCTCCAGCGCGATCAGCGCGCCGCGGTGGGCGCAGCGGTTCTCGAAGGCGTAGATCTCCCCGTCGTCGTCCTTGACGACCACCACCGGGGTGTCGCCCACGTGCGTGGTGCGGTAGCTGCCGGCCTCGGGCAGTTCGGCATCGAGGCACAGGTAGTTCCAGGTCGCGCCGTGGAAGATGCGGTCCTGCTCCTGGCGAGCCGTGGGTGCGTCGCTGTACAGGCCGTACGGGATGCGCGTCAGCCCGGCCCCGGGCCACTGGATGGTCTGCTCCTGCATGCTCACTCCACCGTCACCCTGGCCGCCTGGATCACGCGGGCCCACTTGGCGGACTCGGCCCGGATGAACTCGCCGGTCTTCTCGGGCGTCCAGCCGCCGGGCGTGGCTCCCTGCTCGGCGAACTTCTGCCGCACGTCCGCCGCCTGCAGTGCGGCGGCGAACTGGCGATGGGCGTAGGCCACGGCGGCCGCCGGCGTGCCCGGCGGCGCCACGATCGAGAAGAAGGTGACGGCCACCATGCCGGGCAGCTTGCCCTCGGCGAAGGTGGGCACCTGCGGCAACAGCTGCGAGCGCTGCTGGTCGGCCACCGCCAGGATGCGCAGCTTGCCGCCCTGGTGGTAGGTGGCCGACGAGGCGATGTTGTCGAAGAACACGTCGACGTTGTTGCCCACCAGGTCGACCAGCGCCGGGGCGGTGCCCTTGTAGGGCACGTGGATCATCTCGGTGCCGGTCAGCTGCATGAACATGGACGCGGTCAGGTGCGAGGTGGATCCGCTGCCCTGCGAGGCGTAGCTGACCTTGCCGGGGTTGGCCTTCAGGTAGGCCAGGAACTCGGCGAGGTCCTTGACCGGCAGGTTGCTGCGCACTGCCAGCACGTTGGGCACCGTGGCCATCACCGTCACCGGCACGAATTGCGTGGCGTCGTAGGGCAGCGCCTTGTACAGGTGCTGGTTGATCGCGATGGGTCCCGGGGGTGAGGCCAGCAGCACCGTGCCATCGGCCTCGGCGCGGGCCACCTGCTCGGCGCCGATGTTGCCGCCGGCGCCGGCCTTGTTCTCCACCACGATCCCGGCCGGATAGGCACCACGCACCTTCTCCACCAGCAGGCGCGGCAGGACGTCGGCCGTGCCCCCGGCGGGGAAGGGGACGACCAGGCGGGTGGTCTTGGCGGGCTGCTGTGCCAGCACGGGCAGGGCCACGCTGGTGGCCAGGGCGGCGGCCAGGGCCAGCCAGGCGCGGCGGTGAGTCGTCGTCATGCCTTGTCTCCTTCGGCGCAGCGCATGTTCTGCTGCGGACGCCCCAGTGTGCGGCGCGGGGCTGCCGCAGGCCAGCGAAAATTGCGCGATGCGCAAGAACGCCACCACTCCCGACGACACCCTTCCCGCGCCGGCCGACAAATCCTTCGTCGCATCGCTGCACAAGGGCCTGGAGGTGCTGGCGTGCTTCGGCCGCGAGCACAGCCGCCTGACGCTGTCCGAGGCGGCCCGCCTGACCGGCACCTCGCCGGCCTCGGCGCGGCGCGCGCTGCTGACGCTGCAGGCCCTGGGCTACCTGGACAGCGACGGCAGGCGCTGGCGGGTCACGCCGCGGGTGCTGCTGCTGGCCCATGCGTACCTGGCCTCGCGGCCCACCCCGCAGCTGGCACAGCCGCTGCTGGACGCGCTGTCCGAGCGCACCCGCGAGTCGGCCTCGCTGGGCCAGCTGCTCGACGACGACGTGGTGATCATCGCCCGCTCCACCGCGCGGCGCAGCCTGTCCACCGGCCTGGGGATCGGCTCGCGGCTGCCGGCCTACGCCTCGGCCATCGGCCGCGTGCTGCTCGCCGGCCTGCCACCGGCCGAGGCCGCGCGGCGGGTGCGCGCGATGCCGCGGGCTGCCCTCACGCCACGCACGGTGCACCGCAGCGACGACGTGCTGGCGCTGGTGCAGCGCTGCCGCGAGCAGGGCTGGGCCGGCAACGACGGCGAGCTGGAGGCCGGCGTGCGCTCGATGGCCGTTCCCGTCCGGGACCGCGACGGGCACACGGTGGCCGGCCTGAGCATCTCGGTGCGGGCCGAGCGCATGGGATTCGAGGAGTTCCGCGCCAACATGCTGCCGCCGCTGCTGCGGGCGCGCGACAGCCTGGCGGCACGCCTCGTGCGGGACTGAGCAGCGCAGGGGTCAGTCCCTGCTAGCCGGGCCGGCGCAAGCTGGCACCATCCGCACTGCAGCCGCAGCGCCCCAGGAGCACGCCATGCCCGCACCACTCACCCACCTTCTTGCCCACCGGCCGGCCGCGGTCCTGCTGGCCGCACTGGCGGCCGCCGCCCTCGCCGGCTGCGCCACGCCGGCCGGCCAGCAGGGCGGGCCGCACCCGGTCTTCTATCCCAACGCCCGCTTCAACCAGGTGGGCGCCGGGCAGGCGCAGGCCGATGCCGCCGACTGCATCGGCCGCGCGCAGGCCGCGGGGATCTCGCCCACGCCACCGAGCCAGGCCGGCGCGGGCGCGGTGCGCGGCGGCGCGGTCGGTGCCACGGCCGGCGCCGTGGGCGCGCTGATCGGCGGCCGCAGCGTGGCCGACAACGCGTTGCGCGGCGCTGCGGTCGGCGGTGCCACGGGCGCCGTGGCCGGCAGCTTCCGCGGGCCGCAGGTCAATCCGCTGCTGCGCAACTTCGTCGACCGCTGCCTGCGCGAGCGCGGCTACGACGTGATCGGCTGGTCCAACGACTGAGTCGGCCGCGCGACGTCCCGGCCTAGGGAAAACGCGAGGCCCCGTCACGGTCGCGTTTCGCGTGCGCGAGCATCGCGGCATGTGGCAGATCTTCCGGCAACGCGGTACCGCCTCCCCTGCAGGCGAGTCGGTGCTGGCCGACGACCGCGATGCGCTGCGCAGCGGCCTCGCGGCGCTGGTGCAGGAGCAGCTCGCGCGCGGCGGGATCCCCTCGCAGCTGGCCCAGCTCGAGGTGCGCCAGCAGGGCGAGGCCGCCGACGGCCTGCCGGTGTTCGCCGCCATGCTGCGGCTGACGGCCTGGGACAGCCCGGCCGCCGTGCGGCTGCTGCTGGGCCTGCCGCTGCTCGAGCGGCACGTGCGGCGCGCACTGCATGGCCACTGGGTGGCCGAGGCCAGCCACTTCGCGGGGTTGTGGGTGCATCCCAGCACGCGGCTGCTCGACCGCGCCACGCTGCACGAGGTCAGCGTGCTGGTGCAGCACGTCGAGGCCTCGCTGGCGGACCCGGGCCCCCGGCGCGAGGGCCCGGCCTCGCGCGCGGCCTGGCCCGTGCCCGCGGGCGACACGGACCTGGGCACGCTCTGAGCGGCGGCGCGCCGGCGTTCAGCCGATGCGCAGGCGCACGCTGGCCACCTGCGCAGCGTCGAAGGTCGAGGTGGCGGTGAGCAGCACGAACAGCGGCAGCAGCGCCAGCCCGGCGGCGCTGGTCTCGACCACCGCACGCGAGGGCGTCAGCTGCGACAGCGTCAGCGTGACCCCGCCCACGGTCACCACCGAGCCGCCCTGGAACAGCGGGCTGCCGCCCGCCACCGCGAAGCGCCACAGCACCGGCTCGTTCGCGTCGACCGCCACCGGCTGGCCCAGCGGCGCGACGACGTCGATCGTGGGGCCGGGCAGCACCGGCGCATAGCCCAGCACACCGGCGGTGATGACCAGCTGCAGGCCCGCGCGGCCGACGGCGACGCCGCCGCCGCAGCCGGCCAGCAGCAGGCCGGCGCCGAGTGCGGCAGCGAGGCGTCGACGGCCGAGGCACGGGATGGGCAAGTTGGACGGCGTGGTCGAGGTGGACAGGCGCATGGAGATTCAACGCAGTCCGGGCCAAGGACGCCGACCCAGCGCGCACAGGACGACCGCCGGCCCGGACCGGCGGGCATGGGTGGCGCCGCAAGCGGCTGCCGGGCTAGGAGCGGCGCTCAGCGGCCGGTGCTCAGGTGCCAGGCGCCGCGGTCGTCCACCCACTGGAAGGTGGTGGTGCTGCGCCACCAGTCGGTGCCGCGCGCAGTGGTGCCGCGCTGCACGACCACGGTGCCGCCACCGAGCACGTGGGTGACCTGGTGCCAGCGGCCTTCCGGTCCCACGCCGTGGACCACCTCGGACATGCGCAGCTTCACGATGGTGCGCACGGTGCCGTCGGGGTCGGTGCAGGTACTCAGGAACTGGGGGCCCACGCAGCCCGCGGCGGCCGGCCCGGCCACCAGGGCGGCGGCGAACACGGCAGGGGGCAGCAGGCGGGGCATGGCGCGATGCTGCACGGCAGCACGGCCGGTGCCTTAGGGCATTGCGCTAACCCGATCGGCCAACGGGCACTGGACAGCGCGGTCAGCGCCCCGCCCGCCGCAGGCTGCGCGCCAGCAGCCAGACGCCGCCCGCCAGCCCGCCCAGCAGCATGCCGGGCCCGGCACCCTGCAGCGGCGCCAGCGCACGGTTGTAGAGCGCGGGCATCACGCGCTGGCCGGGATGGTCGCCGAGCACCCGGCCGTGGCTGTCGCGCGAGGGCTCGAACAGGTTGCCGGCGCTGCCGCCCGAGGCCTCGTCGCTCCACTGCCGGGCGGCGAGCACCGGGGCCGTGAGGTCCATCAGGCCGGGCGAGACCGACGACGCCACCCCGTTGAGCCCGGCCACGCCGCCGATCTCCAGGTCGCGCTGCGGATGCACCGCCGCCCGCAGGATCGCGCGGGCGGCGTCGCGCGGGTCGTACAGCGGCGACACCAGCCGCGGGCGGCGCCCCGCCGGGTGCGCCACGTGCTCGATCAACGGCGAGCCGATCGCCGCCGGCTTGACCAGCACCACCGCGACCGGCGCCCCCTCGGCCAGCAGCTCCTGCCGCAGGCCGTCGGTGAAGCCCTTGACCGCGTGCTTGCTGGCGCTGTACGCCGTCTGCAGCGGCACGGCGTGGTCGGCCGCGATGCTGGCCACGTTGATGAGGGTGCCGCCCTGGCGGCGCAGGTGCGCGACCGCGGCCAGCGAGCCGTGCACCGTGCCCCAGTAGTTGGTGTCCATCAGCCGGCGCGCCTGGGCTTCGTCCCAGGCGTCGAGCACCGAGCCCACCAGACCCACGCCCGCGTTGTTGATCCAGGTGTGGAAGCTTCCGTGGCGCTCGACCACGGCACGCGCCACGGCGTCGACCTCGGCGCGCACGCCGACGTCGGCGGCCAGCGCCATCACCGGCGTGCGGTGGGTCTCCTGCAGGCGCTGCGCGATGGCGTCCAGCGCGGCCTGCTCGCGCGCGACGATGGTGACGCGGGCGCCGGCGGCCGCGGCCTGCTCGGCGATAGCCAGGCCGATGCCGCTGGAGGCGCCGGTGACGACGATGGCCTGCTGGGCCAGGGGCAGGGCCGCCATGCGGCTCAGCCCCGCGGCATCCGGCCCGCGGGTGCGTCCGGGTGGGGATGCGGGCGGGGGTCCAGCAGGGGCGGTTGCTGCTGTTGCTGTTGCTGCTGCTGTTGCTGCTGCCGCTCGCCGCCGTCACGGGGCGGCTGGGACGGGACGTTCTCGCGCTGCTGCTGCTCGGATGGGGACTGCATGGGGATTCCTGAAGCTGGCGTCCATGCTCCCGGCCCGCCCTGCCGCCGTCTGTAGGACCCTGACGGCGCAGCGCATCGGACCTGACGCGCCGTCCACCCGCCCCACCCTGCGACACGCCGTCGCGCTGGCGCCACGTGCGCTGACGGAAGGCTGACGATTGTGCGGTGCAACACGCGCCGCCGGGCCCGTCCACAGCTGTTGTTCAGCTTCAGCCCCTAGCCTGCGGATGTGTCATGACCGTGACGCGCCCACCCACCCCACGAGGATTCCCCATGAACAAGATCACCGCCTGCGCCGCCGCCGCGCTGGCCGCCCTGGGCCTGCAGGCCCACGCCGCCGAATGGAGCGACACCGCGATCTCGCTGCGCCACGGCAGCCGCTTCCAGGAGCCGTTCAACGGCCGCGCGATCTCCAAGAACATCATCAACCTGAGCAACACGACCGGCACCAAGTCGGGCATCAGCTTCGTGAGCGTGGACCTGCTGAACTCGGACGCCACCGACAGCAAGGCCCAGGAAGCCTACGTCGTCTACCGCTACACCTGGGACCTCGGCCGCCTGGCCAAGCGTGACTTCAAGTACGGCCCGGTCAAGGGCCTGGGCCTGACCGCCGGCTTCGACTGGAACACCAAGAACGACCCCGGCTACGCCTCGCGCAAGCAGATGCTGGTGCTCGGCCCGACGCTGTCGTTCGACGTGCCCGGCTTCCTGAACGTGGGCGTGTACGCGCTGCACGAGAGCAACCAGCCGGTGGGCGTGGCCAGCCGCTACACCTACGACGGCCACGCCATGCTGGGCGCGTCCTGGGGCATCCCCTTCGCCGCCGGCTGGACCTTCGACGGCTACGCGAACTGGATCGGCGCCAAGGGCCGCAACGAGTTCGGCGGCCCCACCGCCCCCGAGTTCAACTTCGACGGCTGGGTGCTGTACGACGTGGGCCAGCACACCGGCTTCGAGAAGGGCAAGCTGAAGGCCGGCCTGGAGTACCAGTACTGGCGCAACAAGTTCGGCAACCCGTCGAACGTTCCCGGCTCGCTGGCCAAGACCCCGATGGTGCGGGTCCAGTACCACTTCTGAGTGGGCTGAAGCCCGGCGGCTTCAGGCGGGCACCGGCTCCCCGGTGCCCGCGCTGCCGGGCCGGCGGACGCTCGCCAGCGCCTCGCGCAGCGCCGCCATCGTCATCGGCTTGGTCAACAGCCGGTCCGCGCCTCCGCCGTCCTGCAGTTCGTGCGGCGGCAGCCCCGACAGCACGAACACCGGCGTCTGCGGGCTCAGCGCCTTGACCGCGGCGGCCACGTGCCGGCCGCCCACGTGCGGCATCCCCCAATCGGTCAGCACCACGTCGAACGGCGTGGCCGCCAGTGCCTGCTCGAACGCCTGCAGCCCCTCGGGGCCGCTGGCGGCCGACTGCACGCGGTGGCCCAGCCGCTCCAGCTGCGCGCCCACGGCGGCCAGCACCAGCGGGTCGTCGTCCACCAGCAGCACGCGCAGGCCGTCGCTGCGGGCCGGCGCGGGCGCGGCCGCCTCGGCCGGGGCCAGCGGCAGCTCCAGCCCGAAGGTGGCGCCCAGGCCGGGCGCGGACTCGGCCCACACCCGGCCGCCGTGGCGTTCGGCCACCCGCCGCACCGTGGCCAGGCCCATGCCCACGCCGTCGGGCGACGTGTCGGCCAGCCGCGAGAACGGCACGAACAGGCGGTGCGCCTGCGAGGGATCGAAGCCCGGGCCGTTGTCGCTGACGGTGCACACGCACCAGCCGGCGTGCGCGCGCAGCCGCACGTGCACGGCCGGCGCTTCGGCCACCGCCGCATGGCGGGCGGCATTTGCCAGCAGGTGGTCGATGGCCAGCGCGAGCAGGCCCGGGTCGGCGCCCAGGCCGTCGCAGCCTCCCTCGACGGCGAAGGCGGTGCCGCCGGTGTCGGGCAGCCGGGCCCAGGCGCGCTGGGCCAGTGCCGCCAGGTCCACCGGCGCCGGCTCGAGCTCGACGCTGCCCACCCGGTGCAGGGCCGCCAGCGCCTGCACCATCGCGTTGCCGTGCAGCGCGTGGTGCCGGATGCGCGCGAGGTAGTGCAGCGCCTGCGCATCCAGGGCGCCGCCGGCCTGCCGCTCCAGCGCGGCCGCGTAGCCCTCGACGCGCTGCAGCACGCCCTGCATGTCGTGCGCGAAGCGGCTGGCGAAGAAATCGAACTCCTGCCGGGCCGCCTGCATGTCGCGCCAGAGCGCCTGCAGGTCGGACGGTGCGCCGGCCGGGTCGCGGGGCGGGGGGTTGGCGGACATCAGGCGCCGTCCAGTGCGGGTTCGGCCGCCTGGCCGGAGGCGGCCAGCACCTCGTGCAGCTTGTGCGCGAGCTCGTCACGGCGCCAGGGCTTGCGCAGCAGCGGCCAGGCCGCGCCGGCGCCGGCCAGCGCGATGTCGTCGGCATAGCCGGTGGTCAGCAGCACCGGCAGGTCGGACCGCAGGGCACGCGCGGCCTCGGCCAGCTCGCAGCCGTTCATGCCGGGCATGACCACGTCGCTGAACAGCAGGTCGGTGCCGTGCGGGTCGCCGGCAAGCAGGGCGAGCGCCGCGGCCGAGCCGGCCACGGCCTGCACCCGGTAGCCGAGCGACAGCAGCAGCGCGGTGACGTGCTGGCGCACCAGGTCGTTGTCCTCGACCAGCAGCACCCGCTGGCCCTGCGCGGCCGGCACGTCGCTGCCGGGCGGCGCCGCGGCGACGGCGGGCCGCTGCGCGGGCGCGGCCGGCAGGTACAGCCACACCGTGGTGCCGCGCCCCGGCTCCGAGCACAGCCGCACCGCGCCCTGCGACTGCCGCACGAAGCCGTAGACCATGCTCAGGCCCAGGCCGCTGCCGGCGCCGGCCGGCTTGGTGGTGAAGAAGGGTTCGAAGGCGCGGGCCTGGACCTCGGCGGGCATGCCCTCGCCGGTGTCGGCGACGGCGATCACCACGTAGTCGCCGGCGCCCAGTTCGCCCAGCGCATGGGCCTGGCCGGCGTCGAGCCGCTCGGCACGCGCCTCGATCGCGAGCCGGCCGCCGGCCGGCATGGCATCGCGCGCGTTGATGCACAGGTTGAGCACGGCCGACTCGAGCTGGCCCGGGTCCACCAGCGCCGGGTGCATGCCGGGCTCCGCCGACAACCGCACTTCGAGCCGCTCGCCCAGGGCCCGGCGCACCAGCGGCTCGAGCCCGGTGAGCAGGCGGCCGATGTCGGTGGCCACCGGCTGCAGCGCCTGCTTGCGCGCATAGGCGAGCAGGCGGTTGGTCAGCTGCGAGCCGCGCTCGGCGGCCGTGGCGATGGTGGCCGCCAGGGCCTGCAGCCCCGGCCGCTCGCCCAGGTCGTGGCCCAGCACCTCGGCCGTGCCCAGGATGACGGTCAGCAGGTTGTTGAAGTCGTGCGCCAGCCCGCCGGTGAGCCGGCCCACCGCATCCAGGCGCTGGGCCTGGCGCAGCTGCTCCTCCATGCGGCGCTTGTCGGTCACGTCCATCATCGAGCCGATGGCGCGGATCGCCTGGCCGGCGTGGTCGCGCATGACGAAGCAGCGGTCCACCACCACCAGCGCGCGGCCGTCGGCGCACAGGAAGCGGTACTCCTCCTGCCAGCGCGTCGCGCTGCCGTCGATGGCCTCCTCGAGGCTGCGCACCACGCGGGTCGCGTCCTCGGGATGGATGTGGCGGATCCACGAGCGCCCGAGGTCGGCGTCGGGCCGGTGCCCGAAGGCGCGCTCGTAGTGCTCGTTCCACCAGATCGTGCGGCTGCGCAGGTCCAGGTCCCAGATCACGTCGTGGGTGGCCTGCGCCAGCAGCCGGAAGCGTTCCTCGGCCAGCCGCGCCTGCCGCTCGCCCTCGGCGCGGGCGTTCATCAGGTCGGTCAGGTCCTGCAGCGCCCCGCGCGCGCCGACCAGGGTGCCCTGCGCGTCACGCTCGCCCTCGCCGATCGCGCGCACGACGACCTCGCGGCCGCCGTCGACCACGATGCGGGTGAGCAGGTCGAAGGCGCGGCCCTCGCGCACGCAGCGCGCGAAGGTCTCGCGCACGGTCGCGAGCTCGCCGGGCGCGAACAGGGCCACGGCCTCGTCGACCGTGGCCGGGCGCGGCGCGCCCCGGATGGTGCTGCTGTCGCCGCCCCAGTCGAGGCGGTGGGTGGCGCGGTCGTAGCGCCAGGCCAGCAGGCCCGCCACGCGGCCGGCGATCGCCAGGTCCTTCAGGGCCGCCTCGGCGCGGGCGCGGCTGGCGCGCTCGCGCTGCAGCAGTTCCTCGCGCTCGCGCTGGAACCGCACCTGCGCGGTGATGTCGCGCGCCAGCACCAGGCGGGCCCGGCGGCCCTCGTGCTGCACCAGCTCGCCGATCACCTCGACGGTGAGTTCCTCGCCGCTGCGCGTCCAGTGGCGGGTGGTCAGCACGCTGGTGCCGCGCTCGGGTGACAGGCTGGCCAGCAACTCGGCGATGGCCGCACGCTCGGCCGGCGGCCGGATGTCCAGGACGGTCATGCGGCGGAACTCGTCCGCGCTCCAGCCATAGCGGCGCTGCGCGGCCCGGTTCACCGCCAGGAACGCCAGCGTTGCCGGGTCGTACACCCAGGCCGGGTCGGGATGCTCTTCGAAGAGAAGCGCGTGCACGTCAGGATACCGTCAGTGGAAAACGCGACCGATCAGTCGTGACTCACTGTAACAGCGCCATTCCGGCGCCCGCACCCTCGGGGAAGCCCTGAGCCGGGCAGCTCGACCGTGAACTAAGTCTCAGACTGTTTCGGCTTGTCGGGCCCGCACCAGCTCCGCTGCCGGTCCGTCCGGGGTGGGTGCCTGCCGCCCGGCCTGCGCGCAGGCCTCCGGCACCAGCGCCGCCGTGCCCGCGTCGACCGCCAGCGGCCAACCCTGCGCTTGGGCCACCGTGCGCAGGGCCTGGGCCCGCTGCAGCGCGGCACCGGGGACCGGCGCCATGCCGCCGTCGCCGTGCAGCGGGTCGTGCAGGCGCACCAGCGCCATGCGGCCGAGGGCCAGCCCGGCGGGCACCTGGGCCCCCGCGCCCAGGCCGAGCAGGCCCGCGACCGCCGTCTGCAGCGCGAAGGTGGCACGCACCGGGTTCAGCAGGCTGGGGCGCCCCTGGGTGTCGGCGCCGAACACGCCCACGATGTCGTCGCCGTGGTGCAGCACGTGGACGGCGCCGAACAGGTACAGCGCATCGCTGGCCGCCTGGTGGGCCCGGCGCAGCAGGTCGGCCGCGTCGGGGCGGCCGGCGGCCTCGCGGGCCAGCAGCGTGAACAGGCCGGCCACCAGCACGGTGGCGTTCTCGACCTCCAGCGCGCTGCCGGGTTCCACGTCGTGCTTCCAGCGCGAGTTGACCTCGCGCAGCAGCTGCTGCTCGTAGCGCGAGGCCAGCTGCTCGCGCTGGTGGGCCAGCGCGGCGTCCATGTCCTGCATCACGCTGCCGGCGATGGCGTCGTACTGGGTGCGGCGGCGGCGCAGCTGCGCGTTCGCGGACTCGAGCAGCTCGCGCGGGTCGAGCGGCTTGGGCAGGTAGTCGTCGGCGCCGGCATTCATGCCGGTGCGCACCTGCGCGCGCTCGGACAACGAGGTCAGCAGGATGACGGGGGTGGTGCAGATCGCCGGGTCGGCGCGCAGCGCGGCGACGAACTGGTAGCCGTTCATGCCGGGCATGACCACGTCGCACACCACCAGTTCGGGGCAGCGCTCCTGGGCCAGGCGCAGTGCCATCGCGCCGTCGCTGGCCTCGCGCACGGCGTGCCCTGCCTCGCTCAGCACGAGGGCGGCGAAGGCACGCTGGTGGGGGTCGTCTTCGACGAGCAGGACGTCGGCCATGGCGGTTTCTGCAGAGCTCGTGCGGATTGTCCGGCGGGTGCCGCCCCGGGGCACGGCCCGTGCTTAGGTGTTTGGCTTAAGAAGGGATGACAACTTCCTGACGCCCGCCGGCGCAGCCCTGACCACACTGCACGGCATGGACAGGTGCGTGCGACAGGGAGGCCGACATGGCGAAAGTGCTTGAGGCACTGCGCGTGCTCGCACGCCGCACGGGCTTCGGCGACCTGCTGTCGCTGCCCCCGGCGGACAGCCTGCTGCCCGTGCCGGGCGACACCCACATCCTGCGCCTGCGCCACTGGCCGCTGCTGCCGGCCCCGCTGCGGCGCGCCCCGGTGCTGCGGCTGCTGTCGCTGATGAGCAGCCGCCCGGTCAGCCGCGCATGGATGCTGCAGCACGGAGGCCTGGCCGCCGACGAGGTCGACCGGCTGCTGGAGCTGCTGCTGCAGCAGCAGGCGCTGGACGTGACCGACCCGGCCGACTTCAGCGCCCAGGCGCGCTGAGCCGTCGCCGCCTCAGGCCGTGCCCTCGTCGGGCAGGCGCCGCGCCAGCACCTTGTCGATGCGCCGCCCGTCCAGGTCGACGACCTCGAACAGCCACTCGCCGCACTCGATCGTCTCGCCCACCGCGGGCAGGTGGCCGCTGACCGCCAGCAGCAGGCCGGCCACCGTGTTGTAGCGGCCGCGGTCCTCCTCGGGCAGCTCGCGGATCGCCAGCCGCGACTTCAGCTCGGCGGCGGGCATCAGGCCGTCGAGCAGCCAGCTGCCGTCGTCGCGCGGGGTGGCCCAGGCGTCGGCCGGCGCGTCGGGCTGCAGCTCGCCGGTGATGGCCTCCAGCAGGTCGTGGGGCGTGACCAGGCCCTGCACCACGCCGTACTCGTCGACCACGAACAGCATGCGGCGCGCCTCGCGCCGGAACTGCTCCAGCAGCTCCATGCCGCTGAGCGTCTCGGGCACGAAGGCCGCCGGCACCACGTGGCGCTCGAGCGCCGATGCGGGGTCGACGCCCGGTGCCAGCAGCCCGGCCACGCTGACCATGCCCAGCACGTCGTCCAGCGAGGCGCGGCACACCGGGTACCAGGAATGGGCGCCACCGGCGCCGGCCTGCGCCAGCGCCTGCGCGACGCTGAGGTGCGCGTCGAGCCACTCGATGTCGCCGCGCGGCACCATCAGCGAGGTCAGCGCGCGGTCGTCCAGCGTGAACACGTTGCGCACCAGGCGGTGCTCCTGCTCCTCGATCACGCCGGCGTCGACGCCCTCCTCCAGGCTGTGCGAGATCTCCTCCTCGGTCATGCCGCGCGCCTGCGCGGTGTCGATGGCCAGCGCCTTGAGCACGGCCTGCGTGCTGGCCGACAGCAGCTTGACGAAGGGGCCGGCCGCGCGGGCCAGCCAGGCCATGGGCCGCGCCACAAGGCGGGCCACCTGCTCGGGGTAGAGCTGGCCGATGCGCTTGGGCACCAGCTCGCCGAAGATGATCGTGACGAAGGTGATCGCGGCGACCACGACCGCTGTGGCGGCGATGCCAGCGGCTCCGGGCGAGACGCCCCAGCCCTGCAGCGCGGCGGCCAGGCCGGCGCTGAACGCGGCCTCGCCGACGATGCCGTTGAGCACGCCGATGGAGGTGATGCCCACCTGCACGGTCGACAGGAATTGGGTGGGCTGCTCCAGCAGGCGCAGCGCCGTGGCGGCGCCGCCGTCGCCTTCCTCGGCCAGCGCCATCAGGCGCGCCTTGCGGCTGGAGGCCAGGGCCATCTCGGACATCGCGAACACGCCGTTGATCAGCGTCAACAGCGCGATCAGCAGAAAATCCATGGCTCACCGGGGAAGCACGACACGCATGGCACTGTATCTGATCGGGGATGTGCAAGGCTGCGACGAGGCGCTGGGCCGCCTGCTCGCGCAGATCGGCCATTCGCCCAGCCGCGACCACCTGTACCTGCTGGGCGACCTGGTCAACCGCGGGCCGTCGTCGGCGGCGGTGCTGCGGCGGCTGGCGGGCCTGGGCGGCGCCGCCACCTGCCTGCTGGGCAACCACGACCTGAGCCTGCTGGCGGTGGCGCACGGCACGCGGCAGCCGCACCGCAGCGACACCATGGACGACGTGCTGCAGGCGCCCGACCGCGACGCGCTGCTGGACTGGCTGCGGCAGCAACGGCTGGCGGTGCAGGCGCACGGCCTGCTGATGGTGCATGCGGGCGTGCCGCCGTCCTGGGATGCGGCGCAGGCGCTGGCGCTGGCCGCCGAGGTCGAGGACGTGCTGCGCGGGCCGCAGCTGGCAGGGTTCCTGCCGCGCATGTGGGGCAACGAGCCGGCCCGCTGGGACGACGCGCTGGCAGGCGACGACCGCCTGCGCTTCGCCGTGAACGCGCTCACGCGGCTGCGCTTCTGCGCGCCCGACGGGACCCTGCACCTGAAGGCCTCGGGCCCGGCCGACGCGCCGCCGCCGGGCACCCTGCCCTGGTTCGAGGTGCCGGGCCGGCGCACGGCCGGCACGCCGGTGGCCTTCGGCCACTGGTCGCAGCTGGGCCTGCTGCTGCGGCCGGACGTGATCGCGCTGGACACCGGCTGCGTCTGGGGCGGCTGCCTGAGCGCGCTGCGCTGGGACCCGGCCACGGGCGGCCGCGAGGTGGTGCAGGTGCGGTGCCCGCAGGCGCAGGCGCCGGGGGACTGAGCGGCTCGCGGCCGGCACCGCGGCGGCGCGTGGGTCCCCGCATGCGCGGGGACGACGAACGGAGGACCGTCATGCCCGCGCAGGCGGGCATCCACGATCGGGCGGAGACGACAGGACAGGCCCCCGCGGGGGACCGGCGCCTCAGGCCGCGGGCGGCGGCGGGCCCTTGAACAGGGCCGCCACCTTGCGGCGGGTCTTGATGTTGGCCGACACGCGGCTGGGCGCGGGCTTGCCCTGGCCTTCCCAGGCCGGCGCCGCCTCGGTGGCCGGCGCCTCGTAGGGCTGCTCGAAGAACGGGTCGGCCGGCGGCTGGGCGGGGCGCTGGGGCGGCGCATCGCGGCGCGGGCCGCGCTCGCGCTCACGCTGGGCCTGCATCGCGTCGCGCTCGTCGCCCAGCTCGCCACGTTCACGCCAGGTGCGGCGGCCGTCGTTGATGCGGCCGCGCGGGCGGTCGTCGTCCCATTCGATCGGCTCGATCTCCAGCTTCTTCTTCAGCAGCTTCTCGAGGTCGGCGACCAGGCGGTTGTCGGAGGGCGACACCAGCGTGACCGCCAGGCCCGAGGCGCCGGCACGGCCGGTGCGGCCGATGCGGTGCACGTAGTCCTCGGGGTTGAACGGCACGTCGAAGTTGAAGACCGCCGGTACGTCCTTGATGTCCAGCCCGCGCGCGGCCACGTCGGTGGCCACCAGCAGGTCGACCTCGCCGGCCTTGAAGGCGGCCAGCGCCTTCAGGCGCTCGTCCTGGCTCTTGTCGCCGTGCATGGCCACCGCGCGCAGGCCCTCCCGCTCGAGCGAGCGGGCCAGCCGGGCGCACCCGAGCTTGCTGTTGACGAACACGAAGGCCTGGCGGATCTCGCGCTGGCGCACGATCTGCTTGACGGCGCGGCGCTTGTCGTCGTCGGAGACGCTGAAGAAATGCTGCTCCACGGTCGACGCCGTGGCATTGGGGCGGGCCACCTCGACGACCACCGGGTCCTGCAGGTAGCTGTTGGCCAGCCGCTTGATCTCGGGCGAGAAGGTGGCCGAGAACAGCAGCGTGGTGCGCTGCTTGGGCAGGTACGACAGGATGCGCTGCAGGTCGGGCAGGAAGCCGATGTCCAGCATGCGGTCGGCCTCGTCCAGCACCACGTACTCGACCTGGTTGAGGATCGCGTTCTTGGCCTCGATGTGGTCCAGCAGCCGGCCCGGCGTGGCCACCAGGATCTCCACGCCCTTCTTCAGTTCGGCCGTCTGCGGCTTCATGTCCATGCCGCCGAACACCACCGTGCTGCGCAGGTTGGTGTACTTGGCATAGAGCTTGACCTGCTGCGCGACCTGGTCGGCCAGTTCGCGCGTGGGCAGCAGCACCAGCGCGCGCACCGGGTGGCGGGCGGGCGAGGTGGAACTGTTCTCGTGCTTGAGCAGGCGCTGCAGCAGGGGCAGGGAGAAGGCCGCAGTCTTGCCGGTGCCGGTCTGGGCAGCGCCCATCACGTCCTTGCCGGTCAGGACCACGGGAATGGCCTGCGCCTGGATCGGCGTCATCTGCTCGTAGCCCATCTCGGCCACGGCACGTGCCAGCGGCGCGGCCAGCGAGAGATTGGAGAAGGAAGCACTCATGTCAGCCCCGGATTGTCGCATCCGGGCGCGGCCGAGCCGGCAACGGCCCGAAAAGCCTGTGCGGGCGGCCTGCGGGCACGCCCCGGAGACGACCGGGGCCGGCAGTGCCGGCCCCGGTCGCAGGTGCGGGAAACCGCCGCGTCAGAAGCGGTAGCCCAGGCCCACGCCGAACAGCACGGGGTCGAGCCTGACCTGGCTGATGCGGGCGGCGTTGAGGGTCACGTCGCTGCGGATCTGGACCTTCTTGATGTCGACGTTGAGCGACCAGTGCTTGTCCAGCTTGTAGTCGACGCCGGCCTGCAGCGCCAGGCCGGTGGAGCTCTTCTCCAGGCCCAGGCCGCCTTGCAGGTCGATGTTGCTGATGCGGGTGTAGTTGACGCCGGCGCCCACGTAGGGGCTGAACTGCGCACCGGGCAGGAAGTGGTACTGCAGCGTCAGCGTCGGCGGCAGGTGCTTGAAGCTGCCCACGCCCGCGCCGCCGACCGACACGTTGTGCTTCTGCGGGTAGGTCAGCACCAGCTCGGCCGCGATCTGGGGCGTGAAGAAGTACGAGATGTCCACCTCGGGGATCGTCTTGTTGCTCACGTGGATCGCGTCGGCGGGGATGCCGGCGGCCGGCACGGCCTCGGATTGGTTGGCCGTGTCGATGTTCACGATGCGGGCGCGCACGAGCCAGGGGCTCTGCTGCGCCAGGGCCTGGCCGGTGGCGCCCAGGGCGGCGACGGCGGCGGCGGCGATCGCGAGGGTCTTGAGGTTCAGGGTCATGGTCTTCTCTCTCGTTGTGGACGACGAGAGAGACTCTAGGGACCGACTCAGGGTTAACCCTTGACCCCGGTCAAGCTCAGCCGCAGCCGTGGCTGCGGCGCCACGCAGGGCTCAGGACCGGGCCGCGAAGGTGTCGCAGGCCTGCACGCTGCCGGCCTTCCACCCGGTGTCGAACCAGCGCACCCGCTGGGCGCTGCTGCCGTGCGTGAAGCGCTCGGGCACCACGGCCTGGCCGGCCGAGCGCTGCAGCGCGTCGTCGCCGATGCGCCCCGCGGCCTGAATCGCCGACTCGATGTCGCCGGGATCCAGCCAGCGCTTGGACTGCTGCGAGTGGTGCGCCCACACGCCGGCCAGGCAGTCGGCCTGCAGCTCGGTGCGCACGCTCAGTGCATTGGCCTGCTGCTGCCCCGAGCGGGCGCGCAGCTGTTCGACCTTGCCGCTGACCCCCAGCAGGTTCTGCACGTGGTGGCCGACCTCGTGCGCGATCACGTAGGCCCGCGCGAACTCGCCGGGCGCGCCCAGCTGGCTGCCCAGGGTGCGCCAGAACGACAGGTCGATGTACACCCGCTGGTCCGCGGGGCAGTAGAACGGCCCCATGGCCGCCTGCCCCGCCCCGCAGGCGGTGCGCACGGCGCCGTCGAACAGCACCAGCTTGGGCGCCTGGTAGGCCGCGCCGCCCGCGGCGAACACCCGGCCCCAGACGTCCTCGGTGTCGGCCAGCACGGTGGCCACGAAGCGCGCGTCGCGGTCGCCGGCCGGTGGCGCCTGGTGCGGGGCCTGCTGCTGCACGGGCGCCGGGGCGCCGCCGCCGCTGAGCAGCGAGAGCATGGTCAGCGGGTTGATGCCGAAGACCAGGCTGCCCACCAGGGCCAGCACGACGGTGCCGATGCCGATGCTGCGGCCGCCCAGGCCGAAGCCGCCGCCCCCGCCCGGGCCGCCATCCCTGTAGTCCTCGACGTTCTCGGATTCGCGGTGGCCTTCCCAGCGCATGCACACACCCCTGCAGTACAGTGACCCGATGCTAAGCGACCGTCGCGCGGCGCCTGTCGGCCGCCCCCGCATCCTGCTCACGGGCTTCGACCCGTTCGGCGGCCAGCCCGTCAACCCCAGCTGGCAGGCGGTGCAGCAGCTCGACGGCCTGGAACTCGACGGGCACGAGGTCGCCGCCGCACAGCTGCCCACCGTGTTCGGCGAGGCCCTGCAGGCGCTCGACACGCTGCTCGAGCGCCACCGCCCCGCGCTCGTGCTGGTGACCGGCCAGGCGGGCGGGCGCTCCAACATCTCGCTCGAGCGCGTCGCGATCAACGTCAACGACGCCCGCATCCCCGACAACGCCGGCGCGCAGCCGGTGGACACCGAGGTGGTCGCCGGCGCGCCCGCCGCCTACTTCAGCACCCTGCCCATCAAGGCCATGCTGGCCGCGCTGCTCGCCGAGGGCGTGCGGGCGGACGTCTCGCAGACGGCCGGAACCTTCGTGTGCAACCACGTCTTCTACGGGCTGATGCACCGCCTGGCGACCGACGCGCGCTGGGCCGGCGTGCGCGGCGGCATGCTGCACGTGCCCTGGCTGCCCGAGCAGGGCCAGCCGTCTATGAGCTGCGACCAGATCGCGCGCGGCCTGAAGGTGGCGCTGCGCTGCGCGGTGCGCACCCGCACCGACCTGAAGCTGCAGGCCGGCGCGGTGGCCTGAACGGGCGGCCCTGCACGCGGCGCGGGCGACGGCGCGGCGCGGGCACGCCGCGCGACCGGCGCCTAGAATCCGGCGGTGGCCATCCTCAACGCCGACCTCCATTGCCACTCCGTCGTCTCCGACGGCACGCTCACCCCGGAAGCGCTCGCGGCGCGGGCCAAGGCCAACGGGGTCGAGCTGTGGGCCCTGACCGACCACGACGAGATCGGCGGCCAGCACCGCGCGGCAGCCGCGGCCGCGGCCGAAGGCATGCACTACCTGACCGGCACCGAGGTGTCGGTGACCTTCGCCGGCGAGACCGTGCACATCGTGGGGCTGGGCTTCGATCCCGACGATCCCGCGATGCGCGCCGGCCTGGAGGCCACCCGTGGCGGCCGCGGCGCGCGCGCGCAGGAGATGGCGGCCCAGCTGGCGCAGGTCGGCATCAAGGGCGCCTACGAGGGCGCACTCAGGTACGTGGGCAACCCCGAGCTCATCTCGCGCACCCACTTCGCCCGCTTCCTCGTGGAGATCGGCGCCTGCCGCGACACCCCCGAGGTGTTCCGCAAGTACCTCACCGAGGGCAAGCCCGGCTACGTGCCGCACCGCTGGGCCTCGCTGAAGGACGCGGTGCACTGGATCACCGATGCCGGCGGCATGGCCGTGATCGCGCACCCGGCCCGCTACAAGTTCACGCCGAACGAGGAGTACGCCCTGTTCAGCGAGTTCAAGGCGCACGGCGGCCGGGCGGTCGAGGTCGTCACCGGCAGCCACACCGCCGCCGAGGCCGTGCGCTACGCCGCCACCGCCAAGGAGTTCGGCCTGGCCGCCTCGCGCGGCAGCGACTTCCACAGCCCCGACGAGAGCCACACCGACCTGGGCCGGCTGCCCTGGCTGCCCGGCGACCTGACGCCGGTGTGGGAACTGCTGGCCGATCGCATCCGGTGAGCGGCGCCGGCTTCGGCAAGCGGCCGCTGCGCGGCATCGCCCTGGTCGTCACCGCCGCCGGCTGCTTCGCGGCCCTGGACACCACCACCAAGGGCGTGAGCGCCGGCGTGCCGCTGCTGATGGCGCTGTGGTTCCGCTATGCGTTCCAGGCGGTGGCCACCACGCTGGTGGTGCTGCCCTGGCGCGGCACCGCCGTGCTGCGCACCCGCCACCTGCCGTTCCAGGTGCTGCGCGGCCTGTTGCTGCTGGCCAGCAGCCTGCTGGCCTTCCTGAGCCTGCGTTTCCTGCCGGTGGGCGAGTTCACGGCGATCGTGATGATGGCCCCGCTGGCCATCACGCTGCTGGCCGCCACGGTGCTCAAGGAGCAGGTGTCGGCGCGGCGCTGGGCGCTGGTGGCCGGCGGCTTCGCGGGCGTGCTGCTGATCGTGCGGCCGGGCGGCGAGGGTTTCCAGTGGGCCACGCTGCTGCCGCTGGGGCTGGTGGCCACCAATGCGGGCTTCCAGGTGCTGACCAGCCGCATGGCGCGCACCGAGGACCCGGTGACCATGCACCTGTACACCGGCTGGGTGGGCGCGCTGGTGTCGGCGCTGGCGCTCCCCGTCGTGTGGACGCAGGTCACTCAGCCTCTGCTGTGGGCCGGGCTGTGCTTCATGGGCCTGGCCGCCACGGTCGGGCACTTCCTGCTCATCCTGGCGTACCGGCATGCGCCGGCGGCCACCCTCACGCCCTACCTGTACACGCAGATCGGCTTCGCGATGCTCGGCGGCTGGCTGGCCTTCGGCCACGTGCCCGACGGCTGGTCGGTCGCGGGCATGGCGGCGATCGCCGCCTGCGGCGCGGCGGGTGCGTGGCTGACGGTGGTCGAGGCGCGGCGTCCTGCGCCGGCGGCCGGCCTGTCCTGACAATCGCGCCATGGCCCAGTACTTCGAACTGCATCCCGACAAC
Source organism: Comamonadaceae bacterium (assembly GCA_027484575.1). GTDB lineage: Bacteria > Pseudomonadota > Gammaproteobacteria > Burkholderiales > Burkholderiaceae_C > Ramlibacter. Next base: position 227,033 of record JAIXSQ010000018.1, on the reverse strand, counting down.
CCGCAGCCGCGCCTGCTCAAGCAGGCCGTCGCGCTGCTGGCCGGCGGCGGCGTGCTCGCGGTCCCCACCGATTCGAGCTACGCCCTGGCCTGCCACCTGGACGACAAGGCGGCGGCCGACCGCCTGCGCCAGGTGCGCGGCGTCGACGAGCGCCACCACCTGACGCTGCTGTGCCGCGACCTCAGCGAGCTGTCCACCTACGCACGGGTGGACAACCGGCAGTACCGGCTGCTCAAGGCCGGCACGCCCGGGCCGTACACCTTCATCCTCGAGGCCACGCGCGAGGTGCCGCGGCGGGTGAGCCATCCCTCGCGCAAGACCATCGGGCTGCGCGTGCCCGACCATCCGGCGCTGCAGCAGCTGCTGGAGCTGCACGGGGCGCCGCTGCTGGCCACCACGCTGATCCCGCGCGGCGAGGACGAGCCGCTGAACGACGCGCAGGAGATCCGCACGCGCTACGAGAAGCAGGTGGCCGGCGTGCTCGATGCCGGCGCCTGCCCGCTGGAGCCCACCACGGTGGTCGACCTCACGCCCATGGGCAGCGGCGGCGCGGCCGAGGTGCTGCGGGAAGGGCGCGGCGACCCCGCGGCCCTGGGCCTGTAGGGCCCCCTGCGACAATCGCGCCCCGTGGACATCAACAACCTCGTCCAGACCGTCGCGGTCTACGCCCTCCCCGTCCTGTTCGCCATCACCGTGCACGAGGCGGCGCACGGCTACGTGGCGCGCTGGCTGGGTGACGACACCGCTTACGTGCAGGGCCGGGTGACGCTCAACCCGCTGCCGCACATCGACCCGATCGGCACCATCGCGATGCCGCTGCTGCTGTACTTCGCCACCGGCGGCGCCTTCCTGTTCGGCTACGCCAAGCCGGTGCCGGTGAACTTCGGCCGCCTGCGCCGGCCCAAGCGCGACATGGTGTGGGTGGCACTGGCGGGCCCGGGCTCGAACTTCGTGCAGGCCATCCTGTGGGCGATCCTGTTCACGGTGCTGGCGGGCTCCGGCGTGCAGGAGCGCTTCTTCCTCGACATGGCCAAGGCCGGCGTGCTGGTCAACCTGGTGATGTGGGCCTTCAACCTGTTCCCGCTGCCGCCGCTCGATGGCGGCCGGATCCTCACCGGGCTGCTGCCGCGGCGCGCGGCCTGGACCTTCTCGCGCATCGAGCCCTACGGCTTCTTCATCGTGCTCGGCCTGGTCGTCGCCGGCGTGCTGGGCAGCCTGTGGCTGCGCCCGCTGCTGGGCGTGGGCTACGACGTGCTCGACGTGCTGCTCACCCCCCTCAAGGCCCTGCTGTCCTGATCCCGATCCCCATGGCATCTCCCGTGCGTTTCCTCACCGGCATCACCACCACCGGCACGCCCCACCTGGGCAACTACGTCGGCGCGATCCGGCCGGCCGTGCAGGCCAGCCTGCGCCCGGGCATCGAGAGCTACTACTTCCTGGCCGACTACCACGCGCTGATCAAGTGCGACGAGCCGGCCCGCATCCAGCGCTCGACGCTGGAGATCGCGGCCTGCTGGGTGGCCGCGGGACTGGATCCGGAGAAGGTCTTCTTCTACCGGCAGAGCGACATCCCCGAGATTCCCGAGCTGACCTGGTTCCTCACCTGCGTCGCCGGCAAGGGGCTGCTCAACCGCGCCCATGCGTACAAGGCGCAGGTCGACAAGAACGCCGCCGCCGGCGTGGACGCGGACACCGACGTCAGCGCGGGCCTGTTCATGTACCCGGTGCTGATGGCCGCCGACATCATCCTGTTCAACGCGCACAAGGTGCCGGTGGGCCGCGACCAGATCCAGCACATCGAGATGGCGCGCGACATGGCCTCGAGCTTCAACCACCTGTACGGCGAGCACTTCACGCTGCCCGAGGCGCAGGTCGACGAGGCGGTGGCGCTGCTGCCCGGCCTGGACGGCCGCAAGATGAGCAAGAGCTACGACAACGTGATCGGCCTGTTCGCCCCGCGCGAGCAGGTGCGCAAGCAGATCTTCTCGATCGTCACCGACTCGCGCGCGCCCGGCGAACCCAAGGACACCGAGGGCTCGGCCCTGTTCCAGATCTACCAGGCCTTCGCCGCGCCCGAGGAGACCGCGCAACTGCGCAAGCTCTATGCCGAGGGCATCGCCTGGGGCGACGCCAAGCAGCTGCTGTTCGAGCGCATCGACCGCGAGATCGCGCCCATGCGTGCGCGCTACGACGCGCTGGTGGCCGACCCGGCCCAGCTCGAGCGCATCCTGCAGGCGGGCGCGGCCAAGGCACGCGCGCACGCCACGCCCTTCATGGGCCGCCTGCGGCACGCGGTGGGCCTGCGCAACCTCGCGGCCACGGACGGCCCCGCGAAGGCCAAAGCGTCCAAATCGTCGCTGCCCGCGTTCAAGCAGTACCGCGAGGCCGATGGCCGGCACCACTTCAAGCTGGTGGACGCGGCGGGCCGGCTGCTGCTGCAGGGCGCGGGCTTCGACGCGCCGCAGGACGCGGGGCGCGCGGTCGCGCGGCTGAAGCAGCAGGGCTGGCAGCCGGGTGACGCCGACGCGTCGCTGGCCGAGGGCGTCACCGAAGCGACGGTGCAGGACGCGCTCGCCCAGCTGCGGGGCGCCTGAGGTGGTGAGCGCCAGCGCGACTGCGGGTATCCTTCCGGCCGCGATGAAGCCGACCCCCAACCCCGCCACCCTGTACGTGATCGACGACCATCCCCTCATGCGCGAGGCGGTGGTGATGCTGCTGCGCCGGCTGCGGCCCGGCGCCAACGTGATCGAGCTGGACCGCATCGGCGGCATGGAGTCGGCGGTCAAGCAGCACGGCTACCCCGACCTGATCTGCCTGGACCTCAAGCTGCCCGACACCACCGGCACCTCGGGCGTGCACGAGATGAAGAACCGCTTCGCCGAAGCTCCGCTGGCGGTGCTGTCGGCCTCGCCCGCGGCCGATGCCGAGGAAGCCTGCATCGAGGCCGGCGCCGACATCTACATCGAGAAGTCCTCGGGCGCGCAGGAGATCGGCAACGCGCTGCGCGCGCTGCTGAACACCGACGGCAGCTTCGAGGAGCTGGCGCCCACCGACAGCAAGCTGTCCAAGCGCCAGAAGCAGCTGATCGTGATGCTCGACCGCGGCCTGTCGAACCGCGAGATCGCCGACGAGCTGGGCATCAGCGAGCACACGGTCAAGGTGCACCTGTGGCGGCTGTTCCGCCGCCTGGGCGTCAAGAGCCGCACCCAGACCATCCACTACGCGCGCACGCACGGCCTGCTGGCCAACTGAGGCCGCGCGGCCGCGCCCGCCTCAGTGCGCGGGCGCCGGCAGGCCGGCGTCGATGCCCGTGGGCACCGGCCGCGCCACCCCTTCCTGCTGTCCTGCCCGGATCGACTCGATCGACGAGGCGGCACGTTCGCGCGCGGCCTGCGGGTCGCTGGGGCGCACCAGCAGGCGGAACACGGTGCCGCGGCCCGGCTGCGAGGCCAGCTGCAGCGGGTGGCCCAGGATGTGCGAAAGGCGGGCCACGATGTACAGGCCCAGGCCGAAGCCGTCCTCGGTGCCCGCGTGGCTGGGCACCTTGAAGAACTCGCGGAAGATCTCGCGCTGGTGGGCCGGCGCGATGCCGACGCCGGTGTCCCAGATCTCGATGCGCGGGCCGCGCGGCGTGATGCGCGCGGCCACCAGCACGCCGCCACGCTCGGTGTACTTGACCGCGTTGGAGATCAGGTTGCCCACGATGCGCTGCAGCAGGATGGGATCGCTGGTCACCGTCCCGTGCACCGCGTGCACGCGGAACTGCAGGCCCTTGGCCTCGGCCAGCGGGCGGTACTGCAGCTCCAGGTCGTGCAGCAGCTTGTCCAGCCGCAGCTCCTCGATGTTCAGCTTGATCTTCCCGGAGTCCAGGCGCACCAGGTCGAACAGCGAGTCGAACAGCGCGTTCACCGCCTTCGTCGACTCGACGATCTTGGGCGCGATCTCGTGCACCAGCTCGGGCTCGCTGCCCAGCCAGTCGGCATACAGCCCCAGGGCGTGCACCGGCTGGCGGATGTCGTGGGCGGCGCTGGCCAGGAAACGGTTCTTGATCTCCACCGCGTCGAGCGCGGCCTGCGTCTGCCGGGTCAGCGACTCGATCAGCTGGTTGTTGCGGTACTGCAGCTCGTAGTTGCGGCGCAGGGTGTTGTGCAGGCGCTGGCCGGACTGGCGCAGCACCTGCCAGAACAGCACCAGCAGCACCATCATCCAGACATGGTCGGCCTGCCCCTGGAAGCGCAGCTCGACGCCGACGCGCCAGCCCATCACGGCCAGCGCGGTGAGCGCCAGCGTGTCGAGGTACGCGCGCATCGTGGGCAGGTGGCCCGACAGGCCGTTGATCGACACCATGGCCAGCCCGGCCAGCATCAGCCAGCAGATGAACTGGTCCTGCAGCGGCACCCGGTCGAAGAACAGCAGCGCGCCCAGGCCCCACATCACCGCCTTGGCCGGCACCACCAGCCGCCAGCGGCGCACGAACGCGAGCTGCGCGGGCCCGTCGGCGTCGACCACGTGGCGCATGTAGCGGTGCAGCATGTCCAGCCGCGCGCCCGCCACCGCGGCGATCAGCAGCGCCCACACCAGCAGGGCGCCGTGCGAGGCATCGCGCCACAGCACGGCGACGAACACCGGGATGAGCAGCACGCCCAGGAAGCGCGTGGTGTGCTGGGTGCGCATGAGGCTGCGCACCAGCTCGGCCTCGACCCAGTGGGACTCGGCCACGGTGGAGACGCTGGGGCTGGTGTCGGGCTTCATCGGCGGCAGTCTAGCCAACCGATGAGCCCCTGCCCGCCTCAGGGCACGGCGGCACGGCGGCGTTCGACCGGCGCGATGCGCAACTGCCGGCGGTACTTGGTGACGGTGCGCCGGGCGACGCGCAGGCCCTGCTGCGCCAGCGCCTGCGCCAGCGCCGGATCGGACAGCGGCGCGCGCGGGTCCTCGGCCGCCAGCAGTTCCTGCAGCAGGCCGCGCACGGCGGTGGGGGCGCAGCCCGCGCCGCTGGCCGTGGCCAGGCTGCGCGAGAAGAAGGCGCGCAGCTCCACCAGGCCGTGCGGCGTGGCCATGTACTTGTTGCAGGTCACGCGCGAGACGGTGGACGCGTGCACCCCCACCACCTGCGCGACGTCGCGCAGCGCCAGCGGCCTCATGCCCATGGGGCCGTACGACAGGAAGCGTTGCTGCCGCTGCAGGATGGCCTGGGCCACCGCCAGGAGCGTGGCGCAGCGTTGCTGGACGTTGCGCACCGTCCAGCGCGCCTCGCGCAGGTGCTCGCCCAGCGCGCCCTGCCCCTGCCCGCCGTGCAGCCGGTACAGCTCGGCATAGCGGTCGTTCAGGCGCACGCGGGGCAGCACGGCCTCGTTGAGCACCGCCGTCCACTGGCCGCGCTCGCGGCGCACCAGCACGTCGGGCAGCACGTACTCGGCCGCCGGCGAGGCGATGCGCCAGCCGGGCCGCGGGTCGAGCCGACGGATGGCGGCGCAGGCGGCCTCGGCCGCCTCGGGCTCCACGCCCAGGTGCCGTGCCACGGCCTGCCGGTCGCGGCTGGCCAGGCAGGGCAGGCACTCGCGCAGGATGCGTTCGGCCAGCGGCCGCTGGCCGTCCGGCACGGTGGGCAGCTGCAGCCGCAGGCATTCGACCAGGTCGCGCGCGCCGACGCCCGCCGGCTCCAGCGCCTGCACGCGGCGCAGCGCCAGCCGCAGCTCGTGGGCGCTGGGTGCCGGGCGCAGGCCGCTGGCGGCCCCCACCTCGGCCAGCGCCATGCGCAGCCAGCCGTCGGCATCGAGCGCCGCGGCGCAGGCCGCCGCCAGCGTGGCGTCGCGTGCCGGCAGCCGCAGCAGCCGCAGCTGCGCCTGCAGGTGCTCGGCCAGGGTGGTGCCGGCCGCGAGGGTGTCCAGGCTCTCGCCGGCCGGACCCGGGCGGTGGCGGGGCAGCGGCAGCGCGTCCCACCGGTCGTCCTGCGCCGCCGCGGCCGCTGGCGCGTCTTCGCCGGCTGTGTCGCACTCGAGAAAGGGATTGCTGTCCAGGGCCGCCCGCAACTCCTGCGCATAGTCCTGCGCGGACAGCTGCAGCAGCCGGACAGCGCGCTGCAGGCGGGGGGAGAGCACGGGCTGCAGGCTGGCGGTCAGTTGCAGGCTCAGCGAGTGCATGCGGCGGGTTCCTCCTGGGTGGCGCGCCAGCGTACGCAGCGGCAGCCGGGCCGGGGCCCCGGTTTGTGTAACTCCTGCTGCACGGGCCATGACCGACCGATGCCAAGCCGGCGCGCGCCTACAGCACGACGGCTGCGGCACGGCCACCATCGACGCTGCGCCAGCCATTGGCGTCCACCCACCGCCACGGGAGCTGCCCGCATGGGCCATGCACTGATCGTCGATGCCGATGCGCAGGCCGCCCGCCGCGTGGCCGACCTGGTCGCGCGCACCGGGCACACCGCGGCGACGGCGCGCTCGCTCGGGGAGGCACGCCGGCAGCTTGCCTTGCAGCCGGCCGACCTGGTGCTGCTGGACCGCATGCTGCCGGGCGGCGACGCGCTGGACCTGCTCGCGGAGCCCGAGCTGCTGGGCGGCTCCGCGGTGGTGCTGCTGGACGGCGGCGACACGCCGGTGCCCGCCGCGTCCGCTGCCACGCGGCCAGCCGCCGGGCGCCTGCGCAAGCCGGTCGATGCGCGCCAGCTGCAGCGCGTGCTCGCGCGGCTGCACCCGCCCACGCCCGGTGCCGCGGCGCGGGCCGCGCCTGCGTCGCCCGCGCCCGCCGACCCGTTCGACGTGCTCGTCGGCACCAGTCAGTGCATGCAGCAGGTGCGGCGCCAGCTGGCCCGCGTGGCGCCCACCACGCTGCCGGTGTGGCTGGTGGGCGAGACCGGCACCGGCAAGGAACTGGCGGCGCGGGCCGTGCATGTGGCCAGCCGCCGCGCCGCAGGCCCCTTCCTGGCCATGAACTGCGGTGCGGTGGCGCCGCAGCTGGCCGAGAGCGAACTGTTCGGCCACGAGCGCGGCAGCTTCACCGGCGCCGAGCGCCAGCACCAGGGCTGGTTCGAGCGCGCCGACGGCGGCACGCTGTTCCTGGACGAGATCACCGAGATGCCGCTGCCGCTGCAGGTCAAGCTGCTGCGCGTGCTGGAGGACGGCAGCCTGTGGCGGGTGGGCGCCACGGCGCCCCTGCGCTGCGACGTGCGCGTGGTGGCGGCGGGCAACCGCGATCCCTGGCAGGCGGTGGCGGAAGGACGCCTGCGCGCGGACCTGCTCTACCGGCTGGCGGTGATGCCGGTCGTGCTGCCGCCCCTGCGCGAACGGCTGGAGGACCTGCCCGCGCTCGTCGCGCACCTGCTGCACGAGACCGTGCAGCGCGAGGGCACGCCGCGCACGGCCGGCCCCGAGGCGTTGGCGCAGCTGGCCCGCCACGGCTGGCCGGGCAACGTGCGCGAGCTGCGCAATGTGCTGCAGCGCGCATGGCTGCTGTCGGACGGCCCGCAGCTGGACCCGGCCTGGCTGCCGGGCGCCTGATCCCCCCGGCCCGTCCGGGCCGCCGGACCCTCGCCGGCGCCGACAGGCCGGTAGGAACGGCGCCCGGTCGCCGCGCTGCCGCCGCCGACAACCGGCAGGCGCCACGCGGCCCAGCATGCGCGGATGCCTTGCGCCACACCGCCCGAGCCTGCAGCGCACGCGAGCCTCGACGAGGCCTGCCGCGCGCTGTGGCTCGCCACGCTGTCCCTGATGACGGCCTACATGCAGCAGCAGGCGCCGGCGCACCGCGCGCTGCTGGCACGGCGCATCGCGCGCAACTTCGGCACGCTGGCCGGGCAGCCCTGCTTCGATGCCGGCTGCCGCGCGCGCTTTGCGCGGCTGCAGGCGCGCTGGGCGGCGACGGCCGGGCGGCGCACGCGCGAGGCGGGCGGGCCGGGCACGGCAACGGATCCGCTGGCCGGCCTGGCGCAGCAGCTGGGCGACGCCTGGCGGCGGCTGCGCCGCAGCCTGCTGCCGCTGCGCCACTGAAGCACCGGCCTACAGCCGCTCGCGGGCTGCGACGACAAGGCCGCGCCATGCCGGTCCCGAGACTGGTGGCATGGCAAGCAAGGGCATGGCGCCGACCTCCAACCGCACGCTCTGGAAGGGCGCGATCTCGTTCGGGCTCGTGCACATCCCGATCGGCCTGTACTCGGCCACGGCCGAGAGCGGCATCGACTTCGACTGGCTCGACCGGCGCACGATGGACCCGGTGGGCTACAAGCGGGTGAACAAGAAGACGGGGCAGGAAATTGCCAAGGAGGACATCGTCAAGGGCGTCGAATGGACCGACGGCAACTACGTCGTGCTCTCGCCCGAGGAGATCTCGCAGGCCTACCCGCGCAGCACGCAGACCATCGAGATCGAGGCCTTCGTCGACGCCGACGAGGTGCCGTTCGTGTACCTCGAGCGGCCGTACTACGTGGCGCCGGTCAACAAGGGCGAGAAGGTCTACGCGCTGCTGCGCGAAGCGCTCAAGCAGACGGGCAAGGTGGGCATCGCCAAGGTGGTGATCCAGACCAAGCAGCACCTGGCGGTGCTGATCCCCTGCGGCCCGGCACTGGTGCTGAACCTGCTGCGCTGGGGCGGGAACATCCGCTCGTGGGAGGACCTGAAGCTGCCGCCGGCGGGGGCCAAGGAGGCCGGCGTCAAGGACGCGGAACTGGAGATGGCCAAGCAGCTGATCGAGGGCATGACCGCCCACTGGGAGGCCGACAACTTCCGCGACTCGTTCAAGGACGAGATCATGAAGCTGGTCGAGTCCAAGGCCAAGGCGGGCGAGACCGCGGCCGTGACGAAGGTCGAGGAAGCCGCGCCCACGGGCGGCGCCGAGGTGATCGACCTGACGGAGTTGCTGCGCCGCAGCCTGCAGGGGCCGGGGCGCAGCGCGCCCGCGGCGGCTGCAAGCGGCGCCGCCGCCCCGCAAGCGGGTGCGCCGGCGGCGCCGCGCAAGTCCCGCGCCGCACGCCCGGCCCGCGAGACGGCCGCCGCCAAGGGCGAGGCCAAGGACGGGCGCGCCACCAAGGCAGCGGCACCCAAGCCGGCGGCCAAGAGCCGGCCGCGGCGCGCCGCCTGACATCCCGGCCCCACAACGACGAAGCCCCGCGGATGCGGGGCTCGCCGGTGCTCGGCCTGGACCGCGCGGCGGTGCCGCGCGCGCTCGTCAGGCGCTGGGAGTGTTGGTGCCGGCGGCCGTGCGGGCCTCGGCGGCGCGGCGGGTGCGCACCTCGACGCTGCGGCGGGCAGCGGCGCGGGCTTCCTCGCGCGAGAACTGGTGGGCACGGCCGGCCGCGTGCGCGGTGCGACCGCCCAGGGCTGCGACCTGGCGCATCTTTTCCGGGTCGAGCAGGGCGAAGCCGCGCTTGCGGGGGGTGTCCGTGGGAGTGGTCATCGGTGGCTCCTTGTTGCCGGTGGAAAGGTTGCCCATCCTTGGCCAAGCTCAGCGGTCTGCTTGTAGGACAACGCCTCATCCGTGGGTCGGACTCTTCCGGAATGTGTCGGCGCCGGCCTGCGCCCAGTGCGGGCGCGGGCTGGCGATGGATGGGCTGGCTGGGCGGCGACGCTGGAGCCAGTACCCACCAACATCCGGACGAGCCATGGACGACGCGCAGCGGCAGGAACTGGAAGGCGCCCTCGCCCGGCGCGACGAGGAGCTGCAGGCGGCGGTCGATCGCCTGCGCGAAGCGCTGGCCGCCCCCAGCGGCATCGCCGATGCCCACGACCAGGTCGAGGAAGGCGATGCCCGGATGATGGCGACGCAGGACCTGACCGAGCTGGGGCGGCTGGAGGACGAGCTGCGCGAGGTCCGGGCCGCCCGCCAGCGCCAGCGCGAAGGCGTCTACGGCCTGTGCGAGGCCTGCGGCGAGCCGATCGCCGTCGAACGCCTGCGGGTGCTGCCCGAGGCACGGCGGTGCATCCGGCACGCGGACATGCGCTGAGCCTGCCGCCTGCATCCGCGGGCTTTTCTCACGGATGGGCCCCTGGCCACGAAGTCAAACGGGGACCTTCCCCGATGGCCGGTCGAACTCTGCCATTGACAATGGCCACCCAAAGGCGCACGGAGCGGCCTGGTGGAGAGAGCGACATGGGCAAGGCAGCCCCGGAGGGGATCGGGATTCGATGGCCCGCCGAGGCGGACGACGCAGCGTTCCTGCAGCGGGTCACGCAGTGGCAGGCGGCGCTCGGCAGCCTGGCCTGGTGCCGCACCGAGGTGCTGGGCACCGCCGCGGGCCGCATCTTCAGGATCCGCCTGAGGACCTCGGCCTTCGTCCGGCTGGCCGACCGTTTCGACACGCTGGGGCTGCGGTCGCGCCTGGGACGGCGGGACCGACGGTCCGGGGACGATCTCCTCCTGCTGGAAACCTGGGTCGCCCTGCTGGCCGCCCCGGTGCGGATCGACTTCGCCGACCTCGAGGAACTGCAGGCCCACCTGCGCATCCGCTGCAACATCGCCCGCGCGGCCAAGAAGACCGCCCTCGCCTTCAAGACCAGCGATGCGGCCGAGCGGCCCGCCGCCTTCTGGCACGACGAACCCGACGTGGGCTTCCTGTTGCAGCCCGACGCCGGCCTGGTCGATGCCCTGGTGGCGGCGACCCAGCCCGAGCGCACCGGGCGCCTGTACGACTTCTCCTGCTACCGGGCCACCGAGTACGTGATCCTGCTGGGCATCGCGCAGGAGGCCCGGGTCTCCGCGCCCCGCCTGCATGCCGCGCTCGAGCACCAGGCGCGCCGCGCCTGCATCAAGTCGGGCCTGTTCCACGAGGTGTTCCTGACCGAGTACGGCACCCCGGAGGCGCCCGTTCCCAGCCGCTACTACGTGCCGGGCGACCGGGTGTGGTTCAAGAATCCCGACGAGCCCTCCTCCAACGCCTCCGGCTACGAGGGCTCGTGGGTGATCTACCTGGGCGGCGGCCGCTTCAGCAATTTCTGGAAGCGCGATGCGCCGTACACGCTGCACGGCAAGGCGCTGGAGGTCTACCACTGGCGCCATGGCGCCTACCTGGACGCGCGGGCGGAGATGCAGATGGACGAGGCGCGGGTCGAGGCGCACGTGGCACGCACGCGCCAGGATCCGGTCCAGCGCCGGCGGGTGCTGCGGCAGATGGGCCGCTTGCGCGACCCCATGGGCGTGTATGCGCAGGGCGGTTGCATCGACGCCAGCCGGGAGTTCCCGCGGCAGCTGTGCGACATCCGCCTGCCGGCCCTGGCGGCCGGCCGCGCCGGCGCGCTGCGGCCTTCCGGCGTGGACGACAGCCCGGTCGACACCGAGGAGCACCTCGGCGTGCCCGCGCTGGCCGACTGAGGCACCGGCGCGCCGCCCGGAACGACAAAGCCCCGCGGGTGCGGGGCTTCGGGATGACCCGCCAGCGGCGGTGCGAGGCGGTTCGGGTTTGGCGGAGCAGTGAAGACGGCCCCACCAACCTGCTCAGGTCCGGATGCATCGTTTTTTGGTGACGCTGGGGATTCGAACAAAAAGAGTTCGAATCAATCTTCCAGGAGACTGCGCAGCATCCATGCAGTCTTCTCGTGGATATCAATTCGCTGGGTCAAGACATCAGCAGTTGGCTGGTCGTTTGCCTTATCGACGACTGGAAAAAGGTTGCGAGCTGTTCTGGCCGTAGCTTCTTGCGCCCGGACGAGATGTTTGATCATTTCTGTTGCCTTGGGGACGCCCTCGACCTCTGAAATGGAGGCCCGCTTGGCAAACTCTTTGTAGGTACCAGGCGCAGGGTACCCCAGTGCACGAATCCGTTCAGCAATCACATCCAGAGCAGCCCACTGCTCCGTGTACTGAGTCATGAACATCGTATGCAGGGTATTGAATTGGGGACCTGTAACGTTCCAATGGAAGTTATGAGTCATCAAGTAGAGGTTGTAGCTGTCAGCAAGTAAGTTCGACAGACCTTCGGCTATTTTTTTTCGATCTCGATCAGAAATGCCGATGTCGATAGCCATGAGCTGTTTTTTGGTTGCCATATGCTTTCCTCTTGAGCTTCGTTTAGGGGGACCCCGATCATTGTCTACTCTGCCCCTTCTTACAAACCCCCCATCGTCAACGGATGAGGAGCTGAAGAAGATCAAAGATCAAAGCGATCGGCGTTCATCACCTTGGTCCAGGCGCGGGCAAAGTCCTCTACGAACTTGCGGCGGTGGTCGTCCTGGGCATAGACCTCGGCAATCGCCCGCAGTTGCGAGTTCGAGCCGAAGACCAAGTCCACGCGGGTGCCGGTCCAGCGCACCTGGCCGGTCTTTCGGTCGCGGCCCACGTAGGTCTGTGCGGCCTCATCGGCAGGCGACCAGGCCACGCCCATGTCGGTGAGGTTCACAAAGAAGTCGTTGGTGAGCTGACCCGGACGGTCTGTGAAGACACCGTGGTGGGAGCCATCAAAGTTGGTATCCAGAACGCGCAGCCCCCCGACCAGCACGGTCATCTCAGGCGCGCTCAGCGTGAGCAACTGGGCTTTGTCCACCAGCAGTTTCTCGCCGGGTTGGCTGAAGTTCTTGGCCTGGTAGTTGCGGAACCCGTCGGCCTGCGGCTCCATGACAGCAAAGCCCTCCACGTCGGTCTGCTCCTGCGTCGCATCGACTCGACCCGGCGTGAACGGCAGGTCAATCCGCTGGCCAGCAGCCTGCGCCGCCGCTTCCACCGCTGCGTTGCCGGCCAGCACGATCAGGTCGGCAAGGGACACCTGCTTGCCACCCGTGGCCTGCGCATTGAAGGCCTGCTGGATGCCTTCGAGCGTGGCCAGCACGCGGCCCAGTTGCTCGGGACGGTTGACGGCCCAGTCTTTCTGCGGGGCCAGACGGATGCGGGCGCCATTGGCACCGCCGCGCTTGTCCGAACCACGGAAGGTGGAGGCCGAGGCCCAGGCAGTGGCCACCAGTTCGCTCACCTTCAGCCCGCTGGCCATCACCTGCTTCTTAAGCGTGGCGGCGTCGTGACCGTCGATCAGTGCATGCGTGCGCGCCGGCAGCGGATCCTGCCAGATCAGGTCTTCAGCCGGAACCTCAGGACCGATATAGCGGGACTTCGGCCCCATATCGCGGTGCGTGAGCTTGAACCAGGCGCGGGCATAGGCGTCGGCGAATTGATCAGGGTTGGCGAGGAAGCGGCGCGAGATCTTCTCGTAGGCCGGGTCGAAACGCAGCGAAAGGTCCGCCGTCGTCATCATGGGCGCGTGCTTCTTGGACGGGTCATGGGCGTCCACGATCATGTCTTCAGGGGCCACGTCCTTTGCGCGCCACTGATGGGCGCCTGCCGGGCTTTTCACCAGTTCCCACTCGTACTTGAACAGCACCGTGAAGTAGCCCATGTCCCAAGTCGTAGGGTTGGGCTTCCAAGCACCTTCGATGCCGCTGGTGGTCGTGTCGCCGCCACGGCCTGTGCCATGCTGGTTGATCCAGCCAAAGCCCATGGCCTCAATGGGCGCGGCTTCCGGCTCGGGGCCGACCAGCTTGGCATCGCCCGCCCCGTGGGCCTTGCCGAAGGTGTGGCCGCCAGCCACCAAGGCCACAGTCTCTTCGTCGTTCATGCCCATGCGGGCGAAAGTCTCGCGCACGTCGCGGCCTGAGGCCACCGGGTCGGGGCGACCATCGGGACCTTCCGGGTTCACGTAGATCAGGCCCATCTGAACGGCGGCCAGGGGATTTTCCAGTTCGCGCTCGCCGCTGTAGCGGCTGTTCGCCTTCTCGCTCGTGGCCAGCCACTCGCCCTCGGAACCCCAGTAAATGTCCTCTTCCGGCGCCCACACGTCCTCGCGGCCGCCCGAGAAACCGAAGGTCTTGAAACCCATGGTCTCCATGGCGACGTTGCCGGCCAGGATCATGAGGTCGGCCCAGGAAATTTTGTTGCCGTACTTCTTCTTGATCGGCCAGAGCAGGCGGCGCGCCTTGTCGAGGTTGCCGTTGTCGGGCCAGCTGTTTAATGGCGCGAAACGCTGGCTGCCGGAACCTGCACCGCCCCGGCCATCAGCCGTGCGGTAGGTGCCCGCCGAGTGCCAAGCCATGCGGATGAAGAGGCCACCGTAGTGACCCCAGTCGGCCGGCCACCAGTCCTGCGAGTCGGTCATGAGCGCGGCCAGCTCCTTCTTCAGGCCCGCATAGTCCAAGGTGCCGAATTCATGCCGGTAGTCGAAGTCCTCGCCCAGCGGGTTCGAGGCCGGGCTGTGCTGGTGCAGGATGGCCAGGTTCAGTGCATTGGGCCACCAGTCCCGGTTGCTGCGCATCACGGGCGCAGGCTGGGCGGCTGCCTTGGCGGCATGGAAGGGGCACTTGGAGAGGTCCGACATGGTTGATTTCCTTCTTCGATACGTTTCGGGAGGGGGGCAGTCACAGCAGGGGCTGTCTATCGATTCACGATGGTCGATAGTTTATTTAAACCGCGCGGGCAATTCCAATTGCCAATCCCTATCCATGGGATAGCGGACGGATCGACAAGCACAACCTCATTGTGTGGAAAAAGTGCCGATCCCCAAAGACACATCGGAGCGAGCCTGCCCGGCGTGCGGTGCTTGGGCGCTGTTTGCTGTGCGCCACGAAATCATCGCCCTCGCGGGGGCTGGTACAGCGGATACCGCCGCATCACCATGCTGAGAAAAACGCTCAGGCCGCTGGTATGAACTTGTATGAAATCACCGCGTACATGCCTCAAAGGACATGCCCATGGCTGCTGACCACATGTCTTCATCGAATCCACGCGCTGAAAGCACCCGCGACGTGCTTGATGTACTGGCCAACAGCATCGCCAAAACGGCAGCAAGACATACCAAGCCAGAGCCCCTGCCCCGCGCTGCAGAGGCTCGGGCCGAAACCAGCCGAGAACTCTTGACCGAAAAAATGCTCGCCGATCGCTGGGTGTGCTCGGTCGCACGACTTCAGCGGTGGCGCACCGTTGGCGAGGGGCCGCCGTACTTGAAGATCGTGGGGAAGGTCCTGTACCGGCTCAAGGACATTGAGGCCTACGAGGAAGCCAGCCTGGTCCGGAAGGTGTTCTAGGAGCGCCTTGGGAGGCCCCGAACGAATTGGAAAATGTTCGAACGACTTGGAATCAGTTCGAATGAATCTTGGCGGAGCAGGAGGGATTCGAACCCTCGATACGGGAGACCCGTATACCGGATTTCGAGTCCGGCGCATTCGACCACTCTGCCACCGCTCCTGATTCGGTATCGCGTGGTGCGAAGCCTGCGATTGTAGCCGACTTGCGGGCCGCCTCCGGCCCCGGCGGTCCTCAGGGCGCGCGACGCGGCGCGGCGCCACCCGCCGCGGCGGCGGCCGTGCCCGCAGACCCGCCGGACGCCGCGCCGGCCTGCACCGGCTGCGCCGCACGGGGCGCCACGGTGATCGTGGCCACCGTGCCCGAGCCCACGCCGCCTTCGGCCAGTTCGATCGTCGCGGTGCGGTCCTGCCGGGTGAACACCAGCAGGCTGCTCTTGCCGCGCACCGTCGACAGCAGGGTCCAGCCCTGCGCGGGCCAGGTCTCCAGGAAGTGGCGGTAGGCCGCGGCGCCGTCGCTGCCGACGTTGGCCACCAGGCGGCCGACCCAGGCGTCGCCGCTGCCCATGACCAGCGAGTCCTGGCTGCGCAGGCTCGCGCCCGGGGGCAGCGAGGAGCTGCCGGCCACCTCGGGTGCCGACGCGTCGCCGGCCGACAGGACCGGGGCGGTGGAGCAGCCGGCGGCCAGGGCCGCCACGACGATCAGGACCGGGAAGACGGAGCGTTGCATGCGGAGGGTTGGGTCGACGCGACGGCGCGCAGCTTAGCGCAACCGTGGGCGCGCCTCGCCCGCCGTTGCCTCAGGCGCCAGGGCGCAGCACCCCGGTGCCGCCCAGGTAGGGCCGCAAGGCCTCGGGCACGACCACCGAGCCGTCGGCCTGCTGGTTGTTCTCGAGCACGGCCACCAGGGTGCGGCCCACGGCCAGGCCGGACCCGTTGAGGGTGTGCACCAGCTCGTTCTTGCCGGCGGCGGTCTTGTAGCGCGCCTGCAGGCGGCGCGCCTGGAAGGCCTCGCAGTTGGAGACCGAGCTGATCTCGCGGTAGGTGCCCTGCGCCGGCAGCCAGACCTCCAGGTCGTAGGTCTTGGCGGCGCCGAAGCCCATGTCGCCGGTGCACAGCAGCATCACCCGGTACGGCAGCCCCAGCCGGCGCAGGATGGCCTCGGCATGGCCGGTCATCTCCTCGAGCGCCGCATCGCTGCGCTCGGGGTGGACGATCTGCACCATCTCGACCTTGTCGAACTGGTGCTGGCGGATCATTCCCCGGATGTCGCGACCGCCGCTGCCCGCCTCGGAACGGAAGCACGGCGTGTGCGCGGTCAGGCGGATCGGCAGCTGCGACTCGGCCAGCACCTCGTCGCGCACGACGTTGGTCAGCGTGACCTCGCTGGTGGGGATCAGGTACAGCGCCTGCTGCTCGCCCTCGGCCTCGTGCCCGCCCTTGCGCACGGCGAACAGGTCGGCCTCGAACTTGGGCAGCTGGCCGGTGCCGCGCAGCGTGGCCTCGTTGACGACGTAGGGCGTGTAGCACTCGGTGTAGCCATGCTCCTGGGTCTGCACGTCCAGCATGAACTGCGCGAGCGCGCGGTGCAGCCGGGCGACCTGGCCGCGCAGCATGGTGAAGCGCGCGCCACTGAGCTTGATGCCGGTCTCGAAGTCCAGCCCCAGGGGCGTGCCCACGTCCACGTGGTCGCGCACGGCGAAGTCGAACGCGCGGGGTTCGCCCCAGCGACGCACCTCGCGGTTGCCGGACTCGTCGGCGCCCACGGGCACGCTGGGATGCGGCAGGTTGGGGATGGCCTGCAGCAGCGCCTGCAGCTCGGGCTGCAGCGCGTCCAGGCGGGCGGCCGAGCGCTCCAGTTCGTCCTTGAGCGTGGCGACCTCGGCCAGTTCGGCCTGGGCATCCTCGCCCTTGGCCTTGCGCTGGCCCACCAGCTTGGACAGCTGGTTGCGGCGCGCCTGCAGTTCCTCGGTGCGGCTTTGCAGCGTCTTGCGCTCGGCCTCGAGGGCCTTGAAGGTGTCCACGTCCAGGAAGGGCTGGGGCGACTTGCGCGCCTGCAGGCGGGCGATGACGCCGTCCAGGTCCTTGCGCAGCAGGGTGATGTCGAGCATCGGCGGATTTTATTCGGCGCCCCCCGCCCGCCCCGGACGGCGCCGGCCCACCGGCCCGGACGGGCGCCGCGGCCGGTTGAGCAAAATTGCAGCCGCGCTCCAGGAATTTCATCCGGGGCGCCACCGCCGTCCCTAGCATGGCGGCCCACAAGGAGACAGCTTCCGTGCCCGTGATCACCACCATCGAAGACCTGCGCGTGCTCGCGCAGCGCCGCGTGCCGCGCATGTTCTACGACTACGCCGACTCCGGCTCGTGGACCGAGAGCACCTACCGCGCGAACGAGGACGACTTCAACCGCATCCTGCTGCGCCAGCGGGTGGCGGTGAACATGGAGGGCCGCAGCACGCGCAGCACCATGGTGGGCCAGCAGGTGGCGATGCCGGTGGCGATCGCGCCCACGGGCCTGACCGGCATGCAGCATGCCGACGGCGAGATCCTGGCGGCGCGCGCGGCCAAGAAGTTCGGCATCCCGTTCACGCTGTCGACCATGAGCATCTGCTCGATCGAGGACGTGGCGAAGGGGACGGACAACCACCCGTTCTGGTTCCAGCTGTACGTGATGCGCGACCGCTCGTTCATCGAGAGCCTGATCGACCGCGCCAAGGCGGCCAACTGCTCGGCGCTGGTGCTCACGCTGGACCTGCAGATCCTGGGCCAGCGCCACAAGGACCTGAAGAACGGCCTGTCGGCGCCGCCCAAGCCGACCCTGCGCAACCTGGTCAACCTGGCCACCAAGCCGCGCTGGTGCCTGGGCATGCTGGGCACGCCGCGCCGGCAGTTCGGCAACATCGTGGGGCACGTCAAGGGCGTGGACAACATGGGCTCGCTGTCGGAGTGGACGGCCAAGCAGTTCGACCCGCGCCTGTCGTGGGCCGACGTCGAGTGGATCAAGAAGCGCTGGGGCGGCAAGCTGATCCTCAAGGGCATCCAGGACGTCGAGGACGCGAAGCTGGCGGTGGCCACCGGCGCCGACGCGCTGATCGTCTCCAACCACGGCGGCCGCCAGCTCGACGGCGCCCCCTCCTCCATCTCGGCGCTGCCCGAGATCGTGGACGCGGTGGGCAGCCAGATCGAGGTGCACATGGACGGCGGCATCCGCTCGGGCCAGCACGTGCTCAAGGCGGTGGCGCTGGGCGCCAAGGGCGTCTACATCGGCCGCGCCTTCCTGTACGGCCTGGGCGCGATGGGCGAGGCCGGCGTGACCAAGACCCTGGAGATCATCCACCGCGAGCTGGACCTGACCATGGCCTTCTGCGGCCGCACCGACATCGGCCAGGTCGACACCGGCATCCTGCTGCCGGGCACCTATCCCACCGGCAAGCGCCAGGGCTATTGATGGACGCCGCACGCCGCGAGGCACTCGCCGCGCAGGTGCACGCCGCCCGCAGCGGCGCGACCCTGCTGCCCCCGTTCACCGGCGGCGACAGCCGCTTCGACGTGGCCGCGGCCTACGACGTCGCGGCGCGCGTGCATGCGCTGCGGCGCGCCGGCGGCGCCCAGCCGCGTGGCCGCAAGATCGGCTTCACCAACACCCGCATCTGGCCGCTGTACGGCGTGCACCAGCCGGTGTGGGGCCACGTGTACGCCGACACGCTGCACCGGGCGGCGGCCGGCCAGGCCCGGCTGTCGCTGGCGGGCCTCGTACAGCCCCGCATCGAGCCCGAGATCGTGTTCGGCCTGCGCGCGGCGCCCGCGGCCGGCACCGACCTGGCCGGCCTGGCGGCCTGCATCGACTGGGTGGCACCCGGCTTCGAGATCGTGCAGTCGCATTTCCCGGACTGGAAGTTCCAGGCCGCCGACACCATCGCCGACGGCGGCCTGCACGGCGCGCTGGTGGTGGGCGAACCGGTGCCGCTGGCGGTGCTGGGCCCGGATCCGGCGGCCGTGCTGTCGGGGCTCTCGCTGGACCTGTCCTGCGACGGCCGCTCGGTCGAGCAGGGCCATGGCACGCACGTGCTCGGCGGGCCGCTGCAGGCGCTGCACCACCTGGTGCAGGTGCTCCAGGCGCAGGGGCCCGAGGTGGCGCTGCAGGCCGGCGAGGTGGTGACCACCGGCACGCTCACGGATGCCTGGCCGGTGCAGGCCGGCCAGCAGTGGCGCTCGCGCATCGCGGGTGCGCCGCTGGCCCCGCTCACGCTGGCCCTGGACGCCTGAGCGCGGGCCACCGGCCGCAGGGCGCGGCGACAATCGCCGCGTGACCCATCGGCGCCGCATCGCCCACCTGGACATGGACGCGTTCTTCGCGTCCGTGGAACTGCTGCGGTACCCGCAGCTGCGGGGCCTGGCCGTGGTGATCGGCGGCGGCCGCGGCCGCGCCGACGCCCTGCTGCGCGAGCGCTATCCCGACACCCCCACCGACCGGATCCCGCCCGAGGCCTTCCCGCGGCTGCAGGACTACGTCGGGCGCGGCGTGATCACCACCGCGACCTACGCGGCGCGCCAGTTCGGCGTGGGCTCGGCCATGGGCATGATGAAGGCGGCCAGGCTGTGCCCGCAGGCGATCGTGCTGCCGGTGGACTTCGACGAGGTGCGCCGCTACTCGCGCACGTTCAAGGACGTCATCCGCGAGATCGCGCCGGTGATGGAGGACCGCGGCGTCGACGAGGTCTACATCGACTTCACCGACGTGCCGGGCGGCCAGCGCGAGGGCGGGCGGGTGCTGGCACGGCTGATCCAGAAGGCGATCCATGCGGCCACGGGCCTGACCTGCTCGATCGGCGTGGCGCCCAACAAGCAGATCGCCAAGATGGCCAGCGAGTTCGACAAGCCCAACGGCATCTCGGTGGTGCTGGACGAGGACCTGCAGGCGCGCATCTGGCCACTGGCCGTGCGCAAGATCAACGGCATCGGCCCCAAGGCCGATGCCAAGCTGCAGCGCCTGGGCGTCCGCACGATCGGCGAGCTGGCCGCCTGCGAGCGCGAATGGCTGGTGCAGCACTTCGGCCGGTCCACCGGCGCCTGGATGCACGACGCCGCCTGGGGGCGCGACGACCGGCCGGTGGTGACGGAAAGCGAGCCGGTGTCCATGAGCCGCGAGACCACCTTCGAGCGCGACCTGCATGCGGTGCGCGACAAGGCAGCCCTGGGCGCGATCTTCACGGACCTGTGCGAGCGCGTGGCGGCCGACCTGCGGCGCAAGGGCTACGTGGGCCGCACCATCGGCGTCAAGCTGCGGTACGACGACTTCCGCATCGCCACGCGCGACCAGACCATCGAGACCGGCACGGACGACGCGGCCACGATCCGACGCGTGGCCGGCCTGTGCCTCAAGCGCGTGCCTCTGGACCGGCGGCTGCGCCTGCTCGGGGTGCGGGTGGGCAAGCTGGAGCCGGCGGGCGCTGCAGCGGGCAGCGCGCCGACGCTGGCGCGCGAAGACACCCCCGACCTGTTCGCGTCCTGAACCCGCACCGGGCGCGGAAGCGGCAGCACGGCGCCGCCCCGGCTTGTCCTACGGGGGCCGCCCGGCTTCTCCGATGGACGGCGGCCCGCTCCGGACCTGCAATCGGTCCATCCGGTGCATGCCGCGCGTGCGCAATCCCGGCCCTTTTCCCCCTGTTTTCCGGCGACCCGGCTCCTTGACCGCCAAGGGCGCGGTGCCTACATTGACTTACACGGAACTGACGCCATGACACTCGACCAATTCCAGCATCTCAAGCAGTGGCACCTGGGCCATGGCCGCACCCATGCGGTGGAGGGCCACGTCTGGGACGCGGTGGTCATGTGCTGGATGGCCGGCTGGATCGGCGTGATGCCGGCGACGTTCCTGGGGGCCGCCTGGGCGCTGCCGCTGTGCCTGGCCGGGGCGGTGCTGCCCGACCTGTACGCCGTCCTCAGGGTCGGCGCCCACCGGCGCAACCGCCTGCGTTGCGACTGGCTGTGCGCCCTCGAGCGCCGCTCACTGGCGCGCCGTCCGCACGTTCGGCGGTAGGGCCACCGGATGGCTGGTGCGGTAGGGGTTGATGTCCAGCCCGCCGCGCCGCGTGTAGCGGGCGTACACGGCCAGCTTGGTGGGCCGGCACTGCCGCCGGATGTCCATGAAGATGCGCTCGACGCACTGCTCGTGGAACTCGTTGTGGTTGCGGAAGCTCACCAGGTAGCGCAGCAGGCCGCCCTGGTCGATCTGCGGGCCCGCATAGCGGATCTGCACGCTGCCCCAGTCGGGCTGGCCCGTCACCAGGCAATTGCTCTTGAGCAGGTTGCTCACCAGCACCTCCTCCACCGGCTGCTCGTCGAAAGCCGCGGTCAGCAGCTCGGGCGCCGGCGTGTAGTGCGTGCACTCGATGTCGAGCCGGTCCAGGTTGATCCCATCGAGCTCGTGCACCTGCTCGCGGTCGAACAGGTCGGTGCCCAGCAGCCGCACGCCCACGCTGCCGGCGCGCTCGCTGCCGCGCCACACCGCCTCGGATAGGTCGGCGCGCAGCCGCGCCGCGACCTCGTCGGCCGAGGCGAAGGGCGTGTTGCTGTAGCTGTTCAGGTACAGCTTGAAGGACTTGCTCTCGACGATGTGGGGCGTCTCGCAGGGCACGGTCACGTGCGCGATGGCCACCACCGGCTTGCCGCGCGGGGTCAGCCAGCTCAGTTCGAAGCAGGTCCACAGGTCGGCGCCGAAGAAGGGCGCCTGGCCGGCGATGCCCAGTTCGGCGCGCTTGTCGGCGCGGGCGATCGGAAACAGCAGGGACGGGTCGTAGCGGTCGGCATAGGCCGCCGGCTTGCCCAGGGGCGAGTGCTCGGGCGAGGAATGCATGCGTCAGAGAGAGGTCAGTCGAAGCGGCCTTGCCGCAGCCACTTGGTGGCGATCCACTTCTCGCCGGCCAGCACCGGCGCGCCGCCATGCAGGGTGCGGGTGGAGGGATGGGGCCGGTCGTACGAGAAGAACACGCCGTGGCCGCGCTTGGGAAACACCTCGAGGTGGATGTCGGGGAAGGTGGTGCCCCCGCCCTTGGCCGGCTCGGCCAGGTACATCACGAGCGTGCCCACGCGTTGTCCGCCGCGCTTGAGGATGCTGGGCGTGCCGGGCTCGGCGGGATCGAAGTAGTCGTAGTGCGGCTTGTATTCGGCGCCCGGCCGGTACTGCAGCACCTGCAGGCCCTCGCCGTTCTCGACCGGCCAGTTCAGCAGGCGGCCGATGCGCGCCTCGATGCGCTGCACCAGCGCGTTCTCGCCGCGCTGGAAGAACATGCCGTTGCTGGTGCGGTCGTCGTTGACCTCCTCGCCGCCGGTGCGCGTGGCCACCGTGAGCGAGCGCGCCATGCGCGGTCGCGCCAGCGCGATCAGCTGCTCGCACTCCTCGGCCGACAGCAGGTTGCCGAACAGGACGATGCGCGGGTTGTACATGGCCTGCAGCACGTCCACCTGGCAGTCGCCGCAATCGATGGTGACGGGCGACTCGGCCAGGGCCGCATCGGGCACGGCCGAGGCCGGCGGCAGGCCCTGCGCGCGGGCCTGCTGCTCGAGGTGACCGCTCAGGGTCGTCTCCAGCGCGTCGAGCGCCACCTCCTCCTGCCAGCCCGAGGCCAGCATGGTGCGCAGCACCGACTCGGCCGGGTGCCCGGCCTGCGCCTGCTCGACGATCCAGCGACGCAGCTCCGGCGTGATCTGCTGGCGGGCGGACGTGCTCATGGCGTCATTGTGCGTCGGAAGACCAGCCGCTCGGGGCTGGAGGCCGGTGCGTCGTAGGCATAGCCTTCGGCCGCGAAGCCCTGCAACTGCAGCGGCGTGGCGATGCGGTGCTCGATGGCCCAGCGCGCCATCAGACCGCGGGCCTTCTTGGCCCAGAAGCTGATGACCTTGTAGCGGCCGTCCTTGCGGTCCTCGAACACGCACTCGACCACGCGGGCCTTGAGCGTCTCGAGGTCGACGGCCTTGAAGTATTCCTGCGACGCCAGGTTCACGACGACGGGCGAGGCGTCGGCCGCCAGCCGCTCGTTCAGGTACCTGGCCAGCCGGTCGCCCCAGTAGCCGTACAGGTTGCGCGCCTGGCCGACCGGCAGGGCGGTGCCCATCTCCAGCCGGTAGGGCTGCATCAGGTCCAGCGGGCGCAGCACGCCGTACAGGCCGCTGAGGATGCACAGGTGGTCCTGCGCCCAGGCCAGGTCGTCCGGGGCAAGGCTGCGCGCCTGCAGGCCGTCGTAGACGTCGCCGTCGAAGGCGAGGACGGCCGGGCGGGCGTTGGCGGGGGTGGCCTTGCGCGACCAGGCCGCGTACCGCGCGACGTTGAGGCTGGCCAGCTTGTCGCTCAGGTCCATCAGGCCGGCGATCTGCTGCGGGGCATAGGTGCGCAGCTGGGCAATCAGTTCTGCCGAGCGCGCGGTGAACAGCGGCTGGGTGGGCTGCACCGGCGGCAGCGGGCTGTCGTAGTCGAGGGTCTTGGCGGGCGACAGGAGGAACAACATGGGCGCGGATTGTCGGGGGTGGCTCAGCGCCACGCCCGCAGCAGCGCCCATTGCCCGCAAGCCATGACGGCCACCAGGGCCCCGTAGGTCGCCATCTTGCCGTCGCGGCCGAACCACCACAGGCCGCCGGCGAGCACCATGGCACCCAGCACGAACAGCACCGCCACCTGCGGCCACCAGCCCAGCCGCCCGGCGGTGCCCCGCAGCGCCACCCGCGCCAGCAGCGGCAAGGCCACGGCCAGGGCGGCCGCCGGGGCCAGGAAATTCAGCAGGTGGAGCGACAGGTCCAGGGGGCCCATGGCCGGCGCGGCATGCCTTGACGTGCCGCAAGTTGTTGAAATGCCGGAGGATTGCATAATCCCGCCCATGGCCGTCTGGGCATTGGGCATCAACCACACGACCGCGCCGGTCGACCTGCGCGGCCGCTTCGCCTTTGCGATCGACCAGATCGCGCCCACCTTGCAGGCCCTGCGGACCAACCTGCACGGCCGCGTGTCGCGCCAGCCCGAGGCGGCGATCCTCTCCACCTGCAACCGCACCGAGATCTACTGCGCGGGCCCCGAGCACGACCTGGAGCCCACCATCGACTGGCTGGCCCACTCGGGCGGCGTCTCGGCCCAGGTGCTGCGCTCGCACTCCTACGTGCTCGAAGACGGCTCGGCCGCCCGCCACGCCTTCCGCGTGGCCAGCGGGCTGGACTCGATGGTGCTGGGCGAGGCCCAGATCCTGGGCCAGATGAAGGATGCCGTGCGGGTGGCCGAACAGGCCGGCGCGCTGGGCACCACGCTGAACCAGCTGTTCCAGCGCTCGTTCGCGGTCGCCAAGGAAGTGCGCACCGCCACCGAGATCGGGGCCCATTCCATCAGCATGGCGGCTGCCGCGGTGCGCCTGGCCGGCCAGCTGTTCGAGGACCTGGGCCAGGTCAAGGTGCTGTTCGTCGGCGCCGGCGAGATGATCGAGCTGGCCGCCACCCATTTCGCGGCCCGCAACCCGGCGGGCATCGCCATCGCCAACCGCACGCTCGAGCGCGGCGAGAAGCTGGCGGCGCGCTTCGGCGGCCAGGTGCTGCGGCTGGCCGACCTGCCGGGGCGCCTGCACGAGTTCGACGTGGTGGTCAGCTCCACCGCGAGCCAGTTGCCCATCATCGGCCTGGGGGCGGTCGAACGCGCGCTCAAGGTGCGCAAGCACCGCCCCATGTTCATGGTCGACCTGGCCGTGCCGCGCGACATCGAGCCCGAGGTCAAGGCGCTCGAGGACGTGTACCTGTACACCGTGGACGACCTGGCCCACGTGGTGCAGACCGGCCACGAGCAGCGCAAGGCCGCCGTGGCGCAGGCCGAGGCCATCATCGACGCCGGCGTGCAGAGCTTCCTGCACTGGATGGACCAGCGCCGCGCGGTGCCGCTGATCCAGCAGCTCAACGCGCAGGCCGACGAGTGGCGCGCGCTGGAACTGGCCCGCGCCCGCAAGCTGCTGGCCAAGGGCGAGGACGTCGAGGCGGTGCTCGAAGCCCTCTCGCGCGGCCTGACCCAGAAGATGCTGCACGGCGCCCTGGCCGAGCTGCATGCGGGCGATGCCCAGGCGCGCGAGCGCGCGGGCTCGGCCATCCAGCACTTCTTCCTGCGCAAGGAGCGCTAGCCGCCCTGCCCTGCGGCGCCGCGGGGCCGTCCCCGCGCGCGCCCGGCGGCGCCGCGCGTCCGTTGCCCCTCTTCCCTTCGCGTCTTGAAACCCTTCCTTCGCCAGCAGCTCGAGCGCTTTCCCGTGCGCCTGCAGGAGCTCGACTTCTTCCTGCAGCAGCCCGAGGTCGCGCACGACATGGAGCGGTTCCGCGCGCTCAGCCGCGAGCATGCCGAGGTGGCCGAGGTGGCGGCGCTGTACGCACGCTGGCGCCAGCGCGAAGCCGACCTGGCCCATGCCCGCGAGATGCTGGCCGACCCCGAGCTGGCCGAGATGGCGCGCGAGGAGATCGCCGGCCTGGACCTCGAGCTGCCGCAGCTGGAGGACGCGCTGCAGAAGCTGCTGCTGCCCAGGGATCCCGACGACGCGCGCAATGCCTTCCTCGAGATCCGGGCCGGCACCGGCGGCGACGAGTCGGCGCTGTTCGCCGGCGACTTGCTGCGCCTGTACACCCGCCAGGCCGAGCGGCAGGGCTGGCGGGTGGAACTGGTCAGCGAGAGCCCGGGCGAGGTCGGCGGCTACAAGGAGGTGGTGCTGCGCATCGTCGGCGACGGCGCCTATGGCCGGCTGCGCTTCGAGTCCGGCGGCCACCGGGTGCAACGCGTGCCGGCCACCGAGTCGCAGGGCCGCATCCACACCAGCGCCTGCACCGTCGCCGTGCTGCCCGAGCCGGACGAGGCGCAGGCGGTGCAGATCAACCCGGCCGACCTGCGCATCGACACCTTCCGCGCCAGCGGTGCGGGCGGACAGCACATCAACAAGACCGACTCGGCCGTGCGCATCACCCACCTGCCCACGGGCATCGTGGCCGAGTGCCAGGACGACCGCAGCCAGCACCGCAACAAGGCCAAGGCCCTGCAGGTGCTGGCCGCGCGCATCCGCGAGAAGGAACGGGCCGAGCGCTCCGCACGGGAGGCGGCGACCCGCAAGGGCCTGATCGGCAGCGGGGACCGCAGCGACCGCATCCGCACGTACAACTTCCCCCAGGGCCGCGTGACCGACCACCGCATCAACCTCACGCTGTACAAGCTGCCGGCGGTGATGGAAGGCGACATCGACGAACTGGTCGAGGCGCTGCTGCTGGCCCGCAAGGGCGAGCAGCTGGAGGAACTGGAGCTCGGCCTGGGAGCGCCGGCCGCATGACGGTGGCGCAGGCGCTCGCGCGCGCGGCGGCGGCGGGCCTGGAGCGGCTCGATGCCCAGCTGCTGCTGCTGCACGTGCTGGGGCAGGAAAACGCCGGGCGGGCCTGGCTGCTGACCCACGACGAACAGGTCCTCGCACCCGGGCAGGCTCAGCGGTTCGACGCCCTCTGCGCGCGCCGGCGCGACCACGAGCCC
Organism: Comamonadaceae bacterium; assembly: GCA_027484575.1. Lineage (GTDB taxonomy): Bacteria > Pseudomonadota > Gammaproteobacteria > Burkholderiales > Burkholderiaceae_C > Ramlibacter. The sequence goes on along the minus strand of JAIXSQ010000018.1, from coordinate 200,528 downwards.
GTCGCCTACCTGCTGGGCCGGCGCGAGTTCCATGGCCTGCCCCTGCAGGTCGATGCCCGCGTGCTGGACCCGCGGCCCGACACCGAGACCCTGGTGGACTGGGCGCTGGAGCTGCTGCCGCCCGACAGCGCGGCGGCGGTGGTCGACCTGGGCACCGGCAGCGGCGCGATCGCCCTGGCCCTGCTGCACGCCCGCCCCGGCCTGCGCATGCTGGCCGTGGATGCCAGCACCGGGGCACTGGAGGTCGCGGGTGCCAATGCGCAGCGGCTGGGCCTGCCGCTGCAACTGCACCACGGTGACTGGCTGGCCGGGATCGACGGGACCTTCGACCTGCTCGTCTCGAACCCGCCCTACATCGCCGACACGGATCCACACCTGCCGGCGCTGCGCCACGAACCGCTGTCGGCGCTGGTGTCGGGGCCGGACGGGCTGGATGCCATCCGCACCCTGGCCGCCCAGGCCCCGGCCCGGCTGCGCCCGGGCGGCTGGCTGCTGCTGGAGCACGGGTGGGACCAGGCCGACGCCGTGCGCGGCCTGCTGGCCCGCGCCGGCTTCACCGACGTGGGATCCCGCAAGGACCTGGCCGGCATCGAGCGCTGCACCGGCGGGCGCCGGCCCGAAGGCGGATAATCCGCACCCATTTGGAGGGGCACGGCCCCAGGAGAGAGCACCCATGAGCGACGCCCAGCAACGCATCGACCAGCTGGTCAAGACCAACGACGTGCTGCTGTTCATGAAGGGCAGCGCGAGCTTCCCCATGTGCGGCTTCTCGGGCCGCGCGATCCAGATCCTCAAGGCCTGCGGCGTTGACCCAAAGTCGGTCGCGACGGTGAACGTGCTCGAGGACGACGAGATCCGCCAGGGCATCAAGGATTACAGCAACTGGCCGACGATCCCGCAGCTGTACGTGCGCGGCGAGTTCATCGGCGGCTCGGACATCATGATGGAGATGTACCAGAGCGGCGAGCTGCAGCAGGTGCTGGGCACCGGCGGCGCGCAGGCCTGAGCGCCCGGCGGGCCCCGCCCGCATCAGCAGCCGCCGCGCGCGGCTGCCAGCGCAAACCCGGAGATGGCTGACAGTCGCATGGGCTGTTCGGCGGACCGTTGAGCGATGGCACGGCTTATGCTGGAATTGACCAGCAGTCGCCGTGAAGGAGTTCCGATGGACAGCCGCAGCCTCGTGCCGCATTCCGCGCAGTTCCAGCTTCCGATCGCCAACGTGCGCCAGGTGTTCGAACCCACCGAGGTCGAACGCAAGCTGGCCAAGTTGCCCGGCAAGGACCATGACAGCCTGCGCACCACCTACGAGCGCATGCTCGAGCGCGGGCCCGAGCGCTTCCAGGTCAAGCCGGCGGGCGTGCCCGACATGGCGGCCCTGTACGAGCAGCTCCCCAACTTCACCGAAGCCCTCGACGACGTGCGCCGGCACGTGGCCCTGGCCCAGGATTCCCGCGACGGGCTCGAGGTCACGCCCATGCTGCTGCTGGGTCCGCCGGGCATCGGCAAGACGCACTTCGCCCGCAAGGTCGCCGACCTGCTGGGCACCGGCATGTGCCTGGTGCCCATGAGCTCCATGACGGCGGGCTGGCTGCTGTCGGGGGCTTCGTCGCAGTGGAAGGGCGCCAAGCCCGGCAAGGTGTTCGAGGCCGTGATCGAGGGCCAGTACGCCAACCCCGTGCTGGTGGTCGACGAGATCGACAAGGCCAGCGCCGATGCGCAGTACGACCCGCTGGGCGCGCTGTACGGCCTGCTCGAGCACGACACCGCGCACAGCTTCATCGATGAATTCGCCGAGGTCGCCATCGACGCCAGCCAGGTCATCTGGATCATGACGGCCAACGACGAGCGTGCCATCCCCGAGCCCATCCTCAACCGCATGAACGTGTTCGCCATCGAGGCACCGGACGCCGAGGCCGCACGCCGGATCGCGCGCAACCTGTACCTGTCGATCCGTGCCGAGCACGGCTGGGGCGAGCGGTTCGCGCCGGAGCCGGGCAGCGACTTGCTGGACGCACTGGCCGAACTGGCACCCCGGGAGATGCGGCGTGCGCTGATGACCGGCTTCGGCAACGCGCGGCTGGCCGGGCACGACGCCGTGGCGGTCGACGACCTGCCCCGGCAAGCCGGCGGCAAGGGCCGGCTCGGCTTCCTGCAGTGAGCCCGCGCTAGCGGGGGTTCGTGCCTCCAGGGGCCGATGCCGGCGCCGTGGGCGGATGGCCGGGACCCGCCTCCGCGTGCTGCCACTGTCTGGCGGCCGATAGCACGGCGTTGGGGTACTGCGGCTGGCCGCGGCTGCCGTTGTAGCGGCCCAGGGCCATGTACAGGTCGCCCTTCTCACGGTCGACAAGGTAATGCCGCAAGATGACACAGCCAAACCGCAAGTTCACCCGAGTGTCGAAGAGCGTACTGGGATCCCCATCGCCTATCAAACGAGACCAAAACGGCATGACCTGCATGTAGCCACGCGCGCCCACCACACTGATTGCGTACTTGCGAAAGGCGCTCTCGACTTGAATAAGGCCCAGAACCAGAGACGTGTCCAAGCCGGCTCGCCTGCTTTCGTACCAGACATACCTGAGGAAGTCCGTGCGTTGCTGTAAGTCTGCATGCCGCCGTCTCAGGCGTGCGGTCATCTCTTTCAGCCAGCGAAGGTGTTGAAGGTAGGCCTCGGTTGTTGGGAAAGTCAGCTCAGGCGGCCCGAGCCGTTCCGACACCGACGCACGCAACGCATTGCGCACTGAATCAGCGAGCGGCTCCTCGACCTGCCCACCGGCACGCGCGGCGCCGGGCCACCATAGGCCCGTGGCCGCCAGCAGGGGCGGCAGGCAGGCCTGCCGCCGGGTGATCACGCCTGCAGGCGGCCGCGCAGGAAGGCGAACGCCTCGGCGGCCGGCACCTTGGTGGCGGCAGCGTCGCGGCGGTGCTGGTACTCCAGCTGCCCTTCCTTCAGGCCGCGGTCGGAGATGACCAGGCGGTGCGGCACGCCGACCAGTTCCCAGTCGGCGAACATCGCGCCGGGACGCTCGCCGCGGTCGTCGAGGATCACGTCGACGCCGACGGCCGTGAGCTGGTCGTGCAGCTGCTCGGCGGCGGCCTTGACCTCGGGGCTGCGGTCCATGCCGATGGGACACAGCACGACGGTGAAGGGCGCGATCGCATCGGGCCAGATGATCCCGCGCGCATCGTGGTTCTGCTCGATGGCGGCCGCGGGCAGCCGCGTGATGCCGATGCCGTAGCAGCCCATCTCCATCAGCTGCGGCTTGCCCGTCTCGTCGAGGAACGTGGCGTTCATCGGCTTGCTGTACTTGGTGCCCAGGTAGAACACGTGGCCCACCTCGATGCCGCGCTCGATGGCCAGGCGCCCCTTGCCGTCGGGCGACAGGTCGCCTTCGACCACGTTGCGCAGGTCGGCGACGGCGTCGGGCTCGGGCAGGTCGCGCGCCCAGTTGACGCCGGTGAGGTGGAAGCCCTCGGCGTTGGCGCCGCAGACCCAGTCGGCCATCACGGCGACCTCGCGGTCGGCCACCACCTTGACCGGCTGCTTCAGGCCGATGGGGCCCAGGTAGCCCGGCGGCGTGCCGAAGTGCTCGACGATCTCGGCGGTGGTGGCGAACCGGAAGCCCGCGTCCAGGCCCGGCACCTTGGCGGCCTTGATCTCGTTCATGTCGTGGTCGCCGCGCAGCAGCAGCAGCCACACCTGCGTGCCGGTGATCTCGTCGGCCTCGTTCGTGCGGTCCGTCGCCAGCACCAGCGACTTGACCGTGCGTTGCAGCGGCAGGCCCAGCAACTGGGCCACGTCGGCGCAGGTGCTCTTGCCGGGCGTGGGCACCTGCTCGAGCGCCTGCGTGCCCGCCGGGCGCGGCTGCTGCGGCGCCAGTGCCTCGGCCTTCTCGATGTTGGCAGCGTAGTCGCTGTCGGGGCAGTAGACGATCGCGTCCTCGCCGGTGGCGGCAATGACCTGGAACTCCTCGGACAGGTCGCCGCCGATCGCGCCGCTGTCGGCCGCGACGGCGCGGTAGCGCAGGCCGAAGCGGTCGAAGATGGCGCGGTAGGCCTGGGCCATCGCGCGGTAGCTGTCCTTGGCGCTCGCCGCGTCGCGGTCGAAGCTGTAGGCGTCCTTCATGATGAACTCGCGGCTTCGCATCACCCCGAAGCGCGGCCGGCGTTCGTCACGGAACTTGGTCTGGATGTGGTACAGGTTCCGGGGCAGCTGCTTGTAGCTGCGCAGCTCCTGGCGGGCCACGTCGGTGACGACTTCCTCGCTCGTGGGCTGGATGATGAAGTCGCGCTCGTGGCGGTCCTTCACCCGCATCAGCTCGGGGCCCATCTTGTTCCAGCGGCCGGTCTCCTGCCAGACCTCGGCCGGCTGCACCACCGGCATCAGCAGCTCGATGGCACCCGCCCGGTTCATCTCCTCGCGCACGATCGCCTCGATCTTGCGCACCACCCGCAGGCCCATCGGCATCCACGTGTAGATGCCGGCGCCGAGCTTCTTGATCATGCCCGCGCGCATCATCAATTGATGGCTCACCACCTCGGCGTCGGCAGGCGCTTCCTTGAGCGTGGAAATGAGGAACTGGGAGGCTTTCATCAGGGAAGGTCGGGAGGCGCGTGGACCGCTGAGTTCTTGGATCGCATGCGAGGCGGCATGCATAATCGACTCAGTTCACAGATTGGGGTTTGATTATGCTTGACCGGGACGGCTTCAGGCCCAACGTCGGCATCATCCTGCTCAACACGAAAAACCAGGTGTTCTGGGGCAAGCGGATCCGCACCCACAGCTGGCAATTTCCGCAAGGCGGGATCGACCGCGGCGAGACGCCGGAACAGGCGATGTTCCGCGAGCTGCACGAAGAGATCGGGCTGCTGCCCGAGCATGTGCGCATCATCGCGCGCACCCGCGACTGGCTGCGCTACGAGGTTCCCGACCGCTACATCCGGCGCGATGCGCGCGGCCACTACAAGGGCCAGAAGCAGATCTGGTACCTGCTGCAGCTGACCGCGCAGGACTGGAACCTGAACCTGCGCGCGACCAACCATCCCGAGTTCGACGCCTGGCGCTGGAACGACTACTGGGTGCCGCTGGACGTGGTGGTGGAATTCAAGCGCGGGGTGTACGAGATGGCGCTGACCGAACTGGCGCGCTACGTGCCGCGGCACGACCACCGCAACCGCTACCTGCGCAGCGGCATGCGCGCCCGCGAACACGGACACGAGGCGCACCACCACCCGGGCGATGCAGCAGGCATGGCACCGGTGATGGAACTGCCGCCCGGCGCCACCTTCGAGCCCGACCCGCAGGCCGCGCTCAAGCTGCATCCGGCGCCGCCGCGCGCCTGAAGCGGCGGGGCGCCGGCCCCGTCGCCAGCCTCAGCGGCTGACGACCAGGTTGGTGCGGTGGATCATCTCGGGCTCGGCCACGTAGCCCAGCAGCTTCTCGATCTCGGCCGTCGGCCTGCGGCACAGCAGGCGGGCCTCGGCGCTGGCGTAGTTGGCCAGCCCGCGCGCGATCTCGCGGCCGGCGGGGTCGCGCACGGCGATCACGTCGCCGCGCGAGAACTCGCCCTCGACGGACACCATGCCGATGGGCAGCAGGCTCTTGCCGTCGCCCAGCAGCTTGGCGGCGGCGCCCTCGTCGACCTGCACGGCGCCGCGCAGCTGCAGGTGGTCGGCCATCCACCGCTTGCGCGCCTGGCTCTTCTGCGTGGGCGCGACCAGCAAGGTGCCGATGCCTTCACCCTGCACCAGCCGCAGCAGGGCATCGCGCTCCCGGCCCCAGGCGATGACGGTGGACGCGCCCGACCCCGCCGCGCGCTTGGCTGCGAGGATCTTGGTGATCATGCCGCCCTTGCCGATGCTGGAGCCGGCACCGCCGGCCATCGCCTCGAGCTCGGGCTCGCCGGCGCGCGCCACGTGCACGAACTGCGCCGACGGGTCGCGGCGCGGGTCGGCGGTGTACAGCCCCCGCTGGTCGGTGAGGATCACGAGCAGGTCGGCCTCGACGAGGTTGGCCACCAGCGCGCCCAGCGTGTCGTTGTCGCCGAACTTGATCTCGTCGTTGACGACGGTGTCGTTCTCGTTGATCACCGGCAGCACGCCCAGGCCCAGCAGCGTCAGCAGCGTCGAGCGGGCATTGAGATAGCGCTCGCGGTCGGCCAGGTCGGCATGCGTGAGCAGCACCTGCGCGGACCCCAGGCCGTTCTCGCGCAGCTTGGTCTCGTACATCTGCGCCAGGCCCATCTGCCCGACCGCGGCCGCCGCCTGCAACTCGTGCAACTCGCGCGGCCGCGTGCTCCAGCCCAGGCGCTTCATGCCTTCGGCGATGGCGCCGCTGGAGACCATGATCACCTCGCGGCCGTCGCGGGCCAGCGCGGCGAGCTGGCGGCACCACTCGCCGATCGCCGCCTCGTCCAGGCCCCGGCCCTCGTTGGTGACGAGGCTGGAGCCGACCTTGACGACGATGCGGCGCGCGGCGCGCAGCAGTTCCTGGTGGCCGGGCCCGATCCCGGCGGTGCTGTCCTGGCTCATGCGGTCACTCGGAGCCGCCCTCGCCCCCCACGGGCGCGAAGCGCGGGTCGATCTCGGCTGGCGGTTGCTCGCTGCGGTGCTGGGCCTGCAGGTGCTGGTACACGGACTTGATCAGTTCCTCGCAGCCTTCGCGCGTCAGCGCGGAGATGGAGAAGACCGGCCCCTTGTAGCGCAGGCGACGCACGAAGTCCTTCACGCGCGCCTCGCGCTCGGCGACCGGCACCATGTCGAGCTTGTTGAGCACCAGCCAGCGCGGTTTGGCATGCAGGGCCGGGTCGTACTTCTTGAGCTCGGCCACGATCGCGCGGGCCTGGGCGACCGGGTCGACCGCCTCGTCGAACGGCGCGATGTCGACCAGGTGCAGCAGCAGCCGGGTGCGCTGCAGGTGGCGCAGGAACTGGTGCCCCAGACCGGCGCCTTCCGCGGCGCCCTCGATCAGGCCGGGAACGTCGGCGACCACGAAGCTCTGCTCGGGCCCGACGCGCACGACGCCCAGGTTGGGGTGCAGCGTGGTGAAGGGGTAGTCGGCGATCTTGGGACGGGCGTTCGAGATCGCCGCGATCAGGGTGGACTTGCCGGCATTGGGCATGCCCAGCAGGCCGACGTCGGCCAGCACCTTGAGTTCGAGCTTGAGGCTCTTGCGCTCGCCAGGCCAGCCGGGCGTCTTCTGCCGCGGAGCCCGGTTGATCGAGCTCTTGAAGCGCATGTTGCCGAAGCCGCCGTCGCCCCCCTTGGCCAGGATGATGGCCTCGCCGGGCACGAGCAACTCGTGCAGCACCTCGCCCGTTTCGGCGTCGCAGATGATGGTGCCGACCGGGAACTTGAGCGTGATGTCCGAGCCGGCGGCGCCGAACATGTCGGAGCCCATGCCGTGCTCGCCGCGCTGCGCCTCGTGGCGGCGCGAGTAGCGGTAGTCCACCAGCGTGTTGAGGCTGGAATCGGCCACCGCGTACACATGGCCGCCGCGGCCGCCGTCGCCGCCGTTGGGTCCGCCGAACTCCTTGTACTTCTCGTGCCGGAACGACACGCAGCCGTTGCCACCGTCGCCGGCGGCGACGTCGATGAAGGCTTCGTCGACGAACTTCATGGGCGTTGCGATTCTAGGGAGGCGTCAAGAAAAAAAGCCCTGCGCACGCACGCAGGGCTTTCGTGCCGGGCAGCCCGGGATCAGGCCGCCGGGGTGACGTTGACCGTGTGCTTGTTCAGCGAGCCCTTGACGGCGAACGACACGTGGCCGTCGACCAGGGCGAACAGGGTGTGGTCCTTGCCGATGCCGACGTTGGTGCCGGCATGGAACTTGGTGCCACGCTGGCGCACGATGATCGAGCCTGCGCTGATCAGTTCGCCGCCGAAAGCCTTGACGCCGAGCATCTTGGGCTTGGAGTCGCGGCCGTTGCGCGTGGAGCCGCCGCCTTTTTTCTGTGCCATGTTGCCTGCTCCTTAAGCGGTGATGGCACCGATCTGCAGTTCGGTGAACTGCTGGCGGTGGCCTTGGCGCTTCTGATAGTGCTTGCGGCGACGCATCTTGAAGATGCGCACCTTGTCGTGCTTGCCGTGCGCCACGACCGTGGCCTTGACGGTTGCACCGGACACCAGGGGGGTGCCGACCTTGAGTTCGCTGCCGTTGCCGACGGCGAGCACCTGATCGATCACGATTTCCTGGCCGACGTCCGCAGTAATCTGTTCTACCTTGATCTTTTCGCCAGCGGCAACGCGATACTGCTTGCCGCCGGTTTTTATGACCGCGTACATGGAAGGACCTCTTGAAAAGGGGGAACCACCGGAAAGGATTTCCCGGGGAGCCTGCGACTATACCACGACAGCCCCGGGCGGGCGGTCGGGGGCCCTGGCCGGGCGCCGCCACGGTGGGGCGCTTCCTATAATCCGGCCGAACTGCCGGACCTGCCTTGACCGACCCTGCCGCCAGCGCCTCCCCGCTGCTTTCCTTGATCGCCGACGACATGCGCGACGTCGATGCGGTCATCGCCCGCCGACTCGACTCGGGCGTTCCGCTTGTGGGCGAAGTCTCCCGCTACATCATCTCGGCCGGTGGCAAGCGCCTGCGGCCCGCCCTGCTGCTGCTGGTCAGCGGCGCACTGGGATGCACCGATCCGCAGCGCCACAACCTGGCTGCGGTGGTGGAGTTCATCCACACCGCCACCCTGCTGCACGACGACGTGGTCGACGAATCGACGCTGCGCCGGGGCCGGGCGACGGCCAACGAGAGTTTCGGCAACCCGGCCAGCGTGCTGGTGGGCGACTTCCTGTACTCGCGGGCCTTCCAGATGATGCTGGACGCGCAGGACATGCGCGTGATGCAGATCCTGGCCGAGGCGACCAACGTGATCGCCGAGGGCGAGGTGCTGCAGCTGATGAACATGCACGACGCCTCGCTCGACGAGGCGGGCTACCTGCGCGTGATCCGCTCCAAGACCGCCAAGCTGTTCGAGGCCAGCGCGCGCCTGGGCGCCGTCGTGGCCAAGGCGCCGTCCGCGATCGAAGCCGCCTGCGCCGGCTACGGCCAGTCGCTGGGCACCGCCTTCCAGGTGATCGACGACGTGCTGGACTACGACGGCAACGCACAGGAGATGGGCAAGAACCTGGGCGACGACCTGCGCGAAGGCAAGGCCACCCTGCCGCTGATCATCGCGATGCAGCGCGGCACCGAAGCGCAACGCGCGCTGGTGCGGCATGCGATCGAGAACGGTGCTGTCGACGCACTGGACCAGATCGTGGCGATCGTCCGCGACACCGGGGCCCTGGACGCCACCCGCGACGCCGCCGCGGCCGAGGCCCAGCGTGCCATCGACCACGCAAAACAACTTCCCGCGAATTCCTGGTCCGAAGCGATGCTACAATTGGCGGCTCAGTTGTTGACGCGTCGCACCTAGCGCCGCCGACGCACATCGGGGTGTAGCTTAGCCTGGTAGAGCGCTACGTTCGGGACGTAGAGGCCGGAGGTTCGAATCCTCTCACCCCGACCAGGTTTCCTTGGTGCCACCGTGACTTCCTGCGCACGACCGGCACCCCGCGCAGCCTCCTCTTCGCGCTGCTTACCACACCGTTCATTTACACGTGGTGGCCTTTCGGCGATGATCAGTTGGCTGTCTTCCGCCTCTGTGGCGGACCCTCTCTCCCGCCCCACCCACGATGGCTGCCGTCGATCCTGCAGTTTCTGATGCTCCGTCGCTTGCGCTGCCCGGCCTGGCCCGCGCGCTCGTGTCGGCGGGCAAGCTCGGCCAGAAGGCGGCCGAGGACCTGTACCGCAAGGCGCAGGCCAATCGCTCCAGCTTCATCGCCGAGATCACCGGATCGGGCGCGGTGTCGGCCAGCGACCTCGCGCACACCCTGTCGACCTCCTTCGGCGCGCCGCTGCTCGACCTCGAGGCGATTGACGCCCAGCGCCTGCCCAAGAACCTGCTGGACGCCAAGATCTGCCAGGCCTACCGGGTCGTGGTGCTGTCCAAGCGCAACAACCGGCTGATCGTCGCCACCGCCGATCCGTCCGACCAGGAAGCCGCCGAGAAGATCAAGTTCGCCACGCAGATGGGCGTGGACTGGGTCATCGCCGAGTACGACAAGCTGACCAAGATGGTCGAGTCCACCTCGTCCTCGGCGACCGAGGCGATGGACAACATCATCGGCGACGACTTCGAGTTCGACGAGTCGAGCGTCGAGCAGTCGGTCGTCGACGAGGGCGACAAGGGCGCCACCTCCGAGGTCGACGACGCACCCGTCGTCAAGTTCCTGCACAAGATGCTGCTGGACGCGTTCTCGATGCGCGCGTCCGACCTGCATTTCGAGCCCTACGAGCACACCTATCGCGTGCGCTTCCGCATCGACGGCGAGCTGCGCGAGATCGCCTCGCCGCCCGTCGCCATCAAGGACAAGCTGGCCTCGCGGATCAAGGTGATCTCGCGCATGGACATCTCCGAGAAGCGCGTGCCGCAGGACGGCCGCATGAAGCTCAAGGTCGGCCCCGACCGGGTGATCGACTTCCGGGTCAGCACGCTTCCGACGCTGTTCGGCGAGAAGATCGTGATCCGTATCCTCGACCCCAGCAGCGCCAAGCTGGGCATCGATGCGCTCGGCTACGAGCCCGAGGAGAAGGAGCGGCTGGTCAACGCCATCAGCCGTCCCTACGGCATGGTGCTGGTCACGGGTCCCACCGGCTCGGGCAAGACGGTGTCGCTGTACACCTGCCTGAACATGCTGAACAAGCCGGGGGTCAACATCTCCACGGCCGAGGACCCGTCCGAAATCAACCTGCCGGGCGTCAACCAGGTCAACGTGAACGACAAGGCGGGCCTGACCTTCGCGGCGGCCCTCAAGTCCTTCCTGCGGCAGGATCCCGACGTGATCATGGTGGGCGAGATCCGCGACCTGGAGACGGCCGACATCTCGATCAAGGCCGCCCAGACCGGCCACCTGGTGCTGTCGACGCTGCACACCAACGACGCGCCCACGACGCTCACGCGCATGCGCAACATGGGCATCGCGCCGTTCAACATCGCCTCGAGCGTGATCCTCATCACCGCGCAGCGGCTGGCGCGCCGCCTGTGCGTGGCCTGCAAGCAGCCGGCCGACATCCCGCGCGAGGCGCTGCTCGATGCGGGCTACGTCGAGGAAGACCTCGACGGAAGCTGGACGCCCTACCGGCCGGTGGGCTGCTCCATGTGCAACAACGGCTACAAGGGTCGCGTCGGCATCTACCAGGTGATGCCGATCAGCGAGGAGATCCAGCGGATCATCCTGCGCGACGGCAGCGCGATGGACATCGCCGAGCAGGCCAAGCTCGAAGGCGTGAAGTCGCTGCGCCAGTCGGGCCTGCACAAGGTGCGCCAGGGCATCACCTCGCTCGAGGAAGTGCTCGGCTGCACGAACGAGTAGAACAAGGTCAGAGGAGTCACGGGATGGCCACGGCAGCCGCGAACAAGATCACCGAGTTCGTCTTCGAGTGGGAAGGCAAGGACCGCAACGGCCGCGCCGTGCGCGGCGAGACCCGTGCCGGCGGCGAGAACCAGGTGATGGCGGCGCTGCGGCGCCAGGGCGTCACGCCCACCAAGATCAAGAAGCGCCGCATGCGCTCGGGTGCGAAGATCAAGCCCAAGGACATCGCGATCTTCACGCGCCAGCTGGCCACGATGATGAAGGCCGGCGTGCCGCTGCTGCAGGCCTTCGACATCGTCGGCCGCGGCAACTCCAACCCCAGCGTCACCAAGCTGCTCAACGACATCCGCACCGATGTCGAGACCGGCACCTCGCTGTCGGCGGCTTTCCGCAAGCACCCGCTGTACTTCGACAACCTGTACTGCAACCTGGTCGAGGCCGGCGAGGCCGCCGGTATCCTGGAGACGCTGCTCGACCGGCTGGCCGTCTACATGGAGAAGACCGAGGCCATCAAGGGCAAGATCAAGTCGGCCCTGATGTACCCCATCTCCGTGATCGTCGTGGCCTTCGTCGTGGTGACGGTGATCATGATCTTCGTGATCCCGGCCTTCAAGCAGGTGTTCACCTCCTTCGGCGCCGACCTGCCCGCACCCACGCTGTTCGTGATGGGCATGAGCGAGTACTTCGTGCAGTACTGGTACCTCATCTTCGGCGTGCTCGGCGGCGGCTTCTACTTCTTCATGCAAGCCTGGAAGCGCAACGAGAAGGTGCAGATGGCGATGGACCGCTTCATGCTGAAGATGCCCATCTTCGGCGACCTGGTCTACAAGTCCGTCATCGCGCGCTGGACCCGGACGCTGGCCACCATGTTCGCCGCCGGCGTGCCGCTGGTCGAGGCGCTGGACTCGGTCGGTGGCGCCTCGGGCAACTCCGTCTACACGGCGGCGACGCAGAAGATCCAGCAGGAGGTGTCCACCGGCACCAGCCTGACGGCGGCGATGACCAATGCCAACGTGTTCCCGACCATGGTGCTGCAGATGTGCGCGATCGGCGAGGAGTCCGGCTCGATCGACCACATGCTGGGCAAGGCGGCCGACTTCTACGAGGCCGAGGTCGACGACATGGTCGCGGGCCTGTCCAGCCTGATGGAGCCCATCATCATCGTGCTGCTGGGCGGCATCATCGGCGGGATCGTGGTCTCGATGTACCTGCCCATCTTCAAGCTCGGCCAGGTCGTCTGATGTTCTCGCCGGTGCTCGACCCGGCCGTGGCCGGTGTCTTCGGGCTGCTCGTCGGCAGCTTCCTCAACGTGGTCATCTACCGCCTGCCGAAGATGCTCGAGCGCCAGTGGGCGGCCGATTGCGCCGACCTGCAGGGCCAGGAACCGGCGCCGGCCGAGCCCTTCAACCTCGTGCGGCCGCGCTCGCGTTGCCGCCAGTGCGGCCACCTCGTGCGCTGGTACGAGAACATCCCGGTCCTCAGCTGGCTGGTGCTGCGCGGGCGCTGCTCGGCCTGCAGCGCCCCGATCGGCCTGCGCTACCCCCTGGTCGAACTGTCCACCGCGGCCCTGTTCGCCTTCTGCGCCTGGCGCTGGGGCATCTCGCCCGCGGGGCTCGCCTGGGCCGGCTTCGCCGCCGCGCTCCTGGCCCTGGCCATGATCGACTGGGACACCGCGCTCCTGCCCGATGACATCACGCTGCCGCTGCTGTGGGCCGGCATCGTCGCGGCGGCGCTGCGCTGGACCCCCACCCCGCTGGCGGATGCCGTGTGGGGCGCGGTGGCCGGCTACCTGTCGCTGTGGCTGGTCTACCAGGGCTTCAAGCTCGCCACCGGCAAGGAGGGCATGGGCTACGGCGACTTCAAGCTGTTCGCGGCCCTGGGCGCCTGGTTCGGCTGGCAGGCGCTGGTGCCCATCATCCTCATGGCCTCGGTGATCGGCGCCGTCGTGGGCATCGCGCTGAAGGTGGGCGGCGGCCTGCGCGAGGGCCGGTACATGCCCTTCGGCCCCTTCCTGGCCGGCGCCGGCCTGTGGTGCCTCGCCTTCGGCCCGCAGTCCGTGCTCGACGCCATCGGCCTGTGAGCGCGCAAGCCGCCCTGCGCATCGGCCTGACCGGCGGGATCGGCAGCGGCAAGAGCACGGTGCTGGCGATGCTGCAGGACCGCGGCGCCGCGGCCATCGACGCCGACGCGATCTCGCGCGCCACCACCGCCGCGGGCGGCGCCGCGATCCCCGCGATCCGCGCGCAGTTCGGCGATGCCTTCATCGGCGCCGACGGCGCGCTGGACCGCGACCGCATGCGCGAACGCGTCTACGCCGACCCGCAGGCACGGCGCGCGCTCGAGGCCATCGTCCATCCGCTCGTGGGCATCGAGACCGAGCGCCAGGTGCAGGCCGCGCTGGCCGCGGGCTGCCGTGCGATCGTGTTCGACATCCCGCTGCTGGTCGAATCGGGCCGCTGGCGCCGCGCGGTCGACCGCGTGCTGGTGGTCGACTGCCTGCCTGCCACGCAGGTGGCGCGCGTGCAGGCCCGCAGCGGCCTGCCGGCAGCGCAGGTCGAGGCGATCATGGCGGCGCAGGCCACGCGGGCGCAGCGGCTCGCGGCGGCCGACGCCGTCATCCACAACGAGGCGCTCACGCTGGACCAACTGCGGTCCGAGGTGGCCGGGGTGGCGCGGGCCTTCGGGCTATGATGGCGCGCCCGCGCACACCCAGCTGCAGCCCACCAGCGTGATCCTCTACGAATACCCGTTCAACGAACGCATCCGCACCTACCTGCGACTGGAGCACCTGTTCCGGCGGCTCGCTGAACTGGTCCCCCGCGCCCACCCGCTGGACCACCACTACGCGCTCGCCACGATCTTCGAGGTGATGGACGTCGGGGCCCGCGCCGACCTCAAGTCCGACGTCATGAAGGACCTCGAGAAGCAGAAGTCGGCGCTCAATGCCTTCCGTGGCAATCCGGCGATCGCCGAGTCGGTGCTCGACCAGGTCACCGGCCAGCTCGAGTCGTGCTTCCAGGCCCTGCACGCGCAGCCGGGCAAGGCCGGCCAGTCGCTGACCGACAACGACTGGCTCATGGGCATCCGCAGCCGCATCGGCATCCCGGGCGGCACCTGCGAGTTCGACCTGCCCGGCTACTACGCCTGGCAGCACCTGGACGCCGGCACGCGCCAGGCCGACCTGGCGCGCTGGGCCCAGCCGCTGGCACCCCTGGCCGAATCCATCCACCTGCTGCTCAAGCTGCTGCGCGACTCCGGCGCGCCGCAGAAGGTGATGGCGACCGAGGGCCAGTTCCAGCAGACCCTGCCCCAGGGCCGCACCTTCCAGCTGCTGCGCCTGCGCATCGACCCCGCCATGCGCCTGGTGCCCGAGATCAGCGGCAACCGGCTCATGGTCTCCGTGCGCCTGATGCGCCAGGAAGGCAGCGACAAGCTGCATCCCAGCGGCGAGAGCGCCGGTTTCGAACTCACGCTCTGCGCCTGACTCCCAGGGTCATGGACTCCCGACAGCCCGCTCCCGAGCGCACCGTCGCCTGCCCCCAGTGCAGCGGCCCCAGCGTGTACGCGCCCCGCAATCCCTACCGCCCGTTCTGCAGCGAACGCTGCAAGAACCTCGACCTGGGCGCGTGGGCCAGCGAGAGCTTCCGCGTGCCCGACCCCACCCCGCCCGACGACCAGCCCTTCGGCGACCCGCGCCTGCAGTGAGCCGCGCCGCGGCTCAGGCGGGCACGTGCGTGGGCCCGGCGTGGCCGCGTTCCTGGGCGAACCAATCCAGCACGGGCACGGTGCCCGGCAGCACGGGCGCCACCTGCACCGGCAGCTGCTGCCAGGCGAACGACTGCCCCTCGTGCATCACCAGCGCGCCGGCCCAGTCGTGGACCTTGCAGAAGTTCAGCCGCACCAGGGCGTGGGGATAGTCCACCCGCTCCACGCGCCAGGGGTGGACCGCGCCGATCTCGATGCCGATCTCCTCGCGCAGTTCGCGCCGCAGCGCCTGCTCGACGGTCTCGCCGGCCTCGACCTTGCCGCCCGGAAACTCCCAGTAGCCCGCGTACGGCTTGCCGTCGGGACGGCTCGTGAGCAGGAAGGCGCCGTCGGCGCGCACCAGCACGCCCACGGCGACCTCGACCTCGGGGCGGTCGGCGCCGCCCTGGCGCGGCCGGTCGCCGTCGGCCACCAACACCTCGCTCATCGCGGGTGGCGCCCGGCCCAGTCGCGGGCGAACTGGTAGGCCACGCGGCCGCTGCGCGAGCCGCGCTCGAGCGCCCACACCAGGGCCTCGGGGCGGGCCGCGGCGATGCCCTCGGGGCCGACGCCGAAGTGCGCCAGCCATTGCGCCGCGATGGCCAGGTACTCGTCCTGGCTGAACGGATAGAAGCTCACCCACAGGCCGAAGCGCTCGGACAGCGAGATCTTCTCCTCGACCACCTCGCCCGGATGGACCTCGCCATCGTCGGTGTGGGTGTAGCTGAGGTTCTCCTTCATGTACTCGGGCAGCAGGTGGCGCCGGTTGCTGGTCGCGTAGATCAGCACGTTGGGCGTGGACGCCGCCACCGAGCCGTCGAGGATGGACTTGAGCGCCTTGTAGCCCGGCTCGCCGTCCTCGAAGCTCAGGTCGTCGCAGAACACCATGAACTTCTCGGGCCGTCCCGCCACCACGTCGATGATGTCCGGCAGGTCCACCAAGTCGGCCTTGTCCACCTCGATCAGCCGCAGGCCGCGCGGCGCGTACTCGTTCAGGCAGGCCTTGATCAGCGACGACTTGCCGGTGCCGCGGGCGCCGGTCAGCAGCACGTTGTTGGCCGGCTGGCCGGCGACGAACTGCTCGGTGTTGCGCTGGATGCGCTCCTTCTGCGGGTCGATCTCCTGCAGGTCGGCCAGCCGGATGCCAGCCACGTGCCGCACCGGCTCCAGGCTGCCGTGGCCCGAGGAGCGCTTGCGGTAGCGCCAGGCCAGCGCGTCCCAGCGGGGTGCCGACAGCGGTTGCGGCAGCACCGCCTCGAGCCGGTCGATCAGGCGCGTGGCGCGGGCGATCAGGTCGTCGAACTTGTCGGTCATCGGCGGTCGGGGCTCAGGAGCGGTAGTCGGCGTTGATGCGCACGTAGTCGTAGCTGAAGTCGCAGGTCCACACGGTGTCGGCGGCCTGCCCGCGGCCCAGGCCGACGCGCACGGTGATCTCGGAGCCCTTCATCACGCGCTGGCCGTCCTCCTCGCGGTAGGCCGGGTGCCGGCCGCCGCGCACGGCCACGTGCACGTCGTCCAGCCACAGGTCGATCAGGCCCTGGTCCAGGTCGGCGATGCCGGCATAGCCGACCGCCGCCAGGATGCGGCCCAGGTTCGGGTCGCTGGCGAAGAACGCCGTCTTGACCAGCGGCGAGTGGGCGATGGCATAGGCCACCTGCCGGCATTCGGCCGCGTCACGGCCGCCTTCGACACGCACGGTGATGAACTTGGTGGCGCCCTCCCCGTCGCGCACGATGGCCTGCGCCAGCTGGCGCGCCACCTGCAACATGGCCTCGCGCAGCACCCGGCCCTCGGGGCTGTCCAGCGAGGTGACCGGCGCATGCGCCGCCCGGTTGGTGGCGATGACCACGAAGGAGTCGTTGGTCGAGGTGTCCCCGTCGACCGTGACGCGGTTGAACGAGCCCTCGGCCAGCTCGAACGCCAGCTGCCGCATCAGCGGCTGCGCCAGGCAGGCGTCGGTGGCCAGGAAGCCCAGCATGGTGGCCATGTTCGGCCGGATCATGCCCGCGCCCTTGCTGATGCCGGTGACCGTGACGGTGGCGCCGCCGATGGTCACGGTGGCACTGGCCGCCTTGGCCACCGTGTCGGTGGTCATGATGCCCTCGGCCGCGCGCAGCCAATGGTCGGGCGCGGCGTCGTCCAGCGCCGCCGGGAGCCCGGCCTCGATGCGGTCGGCCGGCAGCGGCTCCATGATCACGCCGGTGGAGAACGGCAGCACCTGCTGCGGCGAGATCTCCAGCTTGCGCGCCAGCGCGATGCAGGTGGCGCGCGCGCGCACCAGGCCGTCCTCGCCGGTGCCGGCGTTCGCGTTGCCGGTGTTGATCACCAGCGCGCGGATGTCGCCGCCGGCCAGGTGCTCGCGGCACACCTGCACCGGTGCCGCGCAGAAACGGTTGCTGGTGAAGACCGCGCCGACGCTGGCGCCGGGCTCCAGCAGCATCACGGTGAGGTCCTTGCGGCCGGCCTTGCGGATGCCGGCTTCGGCCACGCCGATGCGCAGGCCCGGCACGGGCCGCAGGTCGCCCGCACTCGGGGCCGAGAGGTTCACTGCCATGGGGGATCCTGGAGAAAGATGCGGGAAACGGAAGGCTAGTTCTGCCGCCACGGCAGGCCGCGGGCGCGCCAGCCGCCCAGCCGGCCGCGGTGGCCCTGCGCGTCGGGGTCGCCCTCGAAGCCTTCGAGGATGTTGTAGGCCTGCAGCCCCAGCTCGGTGGCGCGCCGGGCCGCGGCGATGGAGCGCACGCCGCTGCGGCACAGCAGCACCACGCGCCCGCCGGCCGGCACGGCCGCCAGCAGCGCCTGGTCGAACTGCGGGTTCATCGCCATGCCGGGCCACTGCTTCCAGGCCACGGGCACCGCGCCGGGCACGTAGCCGACCCACTCGCGCTCGGCATCCGAGCGCACGTCGACCAGCACGGCGCGGCCGTCCTGCCACCAGCGGCAGGCGGCGTCGGGCGCGAGGTCGCCCGCGTAGCCCTGCGCGGGCCGGACGTCGGGGTCGGGAACGGCGGCGTTCATCGGCGCGATTGTGCCAGCGCCGCCGCGGCGCTCAGGTGATGCGCACGCTCAGGTTGGGCAGCCCGTCGATGTGCATCTCGATCACGTCGCCACGCACCACCGGACCCACGTTCTCGGGCGTGCCCGAGTAGATGATGTCGCCGGGGAACAGCTCGTTGGCCTCGGACAGCCGGCTGATCTGCTCGGCCACCGACCAGATCATCTGGCGCAGGTCGGCGTTCTGCTTGACCTGGCCATTCACCTTCAGCCAGATCGCCCCCTGCCGGAAGTGCCCCGTCTGCGCCACGCGGTGCACCGCGCCGATCGGCGCGGAGCGGTCGAAGCTCTTGCCGATCTCCCAGGGCTTCTTCTCGTCGCCCATCGCGCGCTGCAGGTCGCGCCGCGTCATGTCCAGGCCCAGCGAGTAGCCGTAGACGAGGTCGAGCGCGCGGTCCACCGGCACGTTGCGGCCGCCGCGGCCCAGCACGGCGACGAGCTCGGCCTCGTAGTGGTAGTTGCGCGTGAGCGGCGGGTACGGATGGTCGGCCACGGTGCCGGCGGCGACGTACTGGATGGCGTCGGTCGGCTTCTGGAAGAAGAACGGCGGCTCGCGGTCGGGGTTCGAGCCCATCTCGATCGCATGCGCGCGGTAGTTGCGGCCGATGCAGTAGATGCGTCGCACCGGGAAGACCTCGTCGCTGCCGACGATGGGCAGCGTCACGCGCTGCACCTCGAACGGCGTGCGCCCCGCGCCGCCGCCCTGCGCGGTGGCCGTGGCGCACCCGGACAGCGCCAGGGCCGCACTGCCCAGCACGGTGGAACCGATCAATTCGCGTCGCTGCATGCGCATACATGTCTCCTCGTTGTTGCGTTCTGTCACAAGCCAATAACCCCGGGGCGTCCTAGCCCTGCGGCTCAGGTTGGTGGAAACCCTCTTGGGCCCTACCGACCCGCCCACAAAGATAGCCGACTTCGCAGTTCCCACCCACCAAGAAAGAGTCAGGAGAGCCCCGCATGACCCAAGCCAAGAGCAGCCGACGCAACCTTCTGAAGGGCGCAGCCGTCGCCGGAGCCGCCATGTCCGCCCCCATGGTGGCGATGGCGCAGACCACCACCTTCCGCTTCCAGAGCACCTGGCCGGCCAAGGACATCTTCCACGAGTACGCCAACGACTTCGCCAAAAAGGTGAACGACATGGCCGGCGGGCGCCTGAAGATCGAGGTGCTGCCCTCGGGCGCCGTGGTGCCCGCGTTCCAGCTGCTCGAGGCGGTCAACAAGGGCACGCTGGACGGCGGCCACGGCGTGGTGGCCTACCACTACGGCAAGAACTCGGCCCTGGCGCTGTGGGGCTCCGGCCCGGCCTTCGGCATGGACCCCAACATGGTGCTGTCGTGGCACTACTACGGCGGCGGCAAGGCCATGCTCGAGGAGATCTACAAGTCCATCGGCATGGACGTGGTGTCGTTCCTGTACGGCCCCATGCCCACCCAGCCGCTGGGCTGGTTCAAGAAGCCCATCTCCAACGTGGCCCAGATGAAGGGCCTGAAGTACCGCACCGTCGGCCTGGCCGTCGACGTCTTCACCGAACTGGGCGCCGCGGTCAACCCGCTGCCCGGCGGTGAGATCGTTCCGGCGCTCGACCGCGGCCTGATCGACGCGGCCGAGTTCAACAACGCCTCGTCCGACCGCGTGCTGGGCTTCCCCGACGTGGCCAAGAACTGCATGCTGCAGTCGTTCCACCAGAGCGGCGAGCAGTTCGAGATCCTGTTCAACAAGGGCAAGTACGACGCACTGCCGGCCGAGCTCAAGTCCATCGTCAACTACGCCGTCCAGGCCGCCAGCGCCGACATGAGCTGGAAGGCGATCGACCGCAACTCCAAGGACTACATCGAGCTCAAGACCAAGGACAAGGTCAACTTCTACAAGACGCCCGACTCGATCCTGCGCGCCCAGCTGGACGCCTGGGACAAGGTGATCGAGGCCAAGGCCAAGGACAACCCGTTCTTCCCGAAGGTGCTCGCCTCGCAGAAGGACTACGCGCGCCGCGCCGGCCAGTGGCAGAACGACTACATGGTCGACTTCAAGATGGCCTGGAACCGCTACTTCGGCGCCAAGAAGGCCTGATCGCGCGCATCGAGCGATGCCGGCCAGTCACCGGGACCTCCCGGCGACTGGCCGGTTTTTTGCATGGAGCCGATGGCAGTCAAAACAATCGGAGGACGTGAGTGAGCATCCAGAAATTGATGCACGGGGTGGATTCCCTGAGCACCTGGGTCGGCAAGGCTTTCGCCTGGCTGATCGTGGCGCTGATGGTGATGGTGGTGATCGAGGTGTTCAAGCGGTACATCCTGAACATGCCCACCGCCTGGGTCTTCGACGTGAGCAACATGATGTACGGCACCCTGTTCATGATGTGCGGTGCCTATGCACTGGCGCAGGACGGGCATGTGCGCGGTGACTTCCTGTACGGCAACTTCAAGCCGCGCACCCAGGCCACGCTGGACCTGGTGCTGTACGCGGTGTTCTTCCTGCCGGGCGTGCTCGCCCTGACATGGGCGGGCTGGCGCTACTTCGGCGACTCGCTGCGCATGAAGGAGACGACCTTCAACGCGACGCCCCTGCCGATCTACCCGTTCAAGTTCATCATCCCGCTGGCCGGCGCGGTGGTCCTGGTGCAGGGCCTGTCCGAGATGCTGCGCTGCGTGGTGTGCCTGCGCACCGGTGAATGGACCCCGCGCCTGGCCGACGCGCAGGAAGCCGACGTGGTGGCCCAGCAGCTGGCCGGCAGCGAGCTCGTCGACGACGAAGCCCGCCAGCTCGCCATCGAGAAATCGAAGGGGCTCAAGGGATGAGCAACGCAGCACTCGGCCTGACCATGCTCGGCCTGATCGTGGTCGTCATCATGCTGGGCTTCCCCACGGCGTTCACGCTGATGGGCCTGGGCATCATGTTCGGCTACGTCGCCTTCTACGACCCCGCCGTCCACTTCTGGGACAACAAGATCTTCGAGCTGATGGTGCAACGCGCCTTCGGTGCGATGAACAACGACACGCTGTTGTCGATCCCGTTGTTCGTGTTGATGGGCTACGTGATGGAACGCGGCGCGCTGGTGGACAAGATGTTCCAGAGCGTGCAGCTGGCCTTCCGCAGCGTGCCCGGCTCGCTGGCGGTCACCACGCTCATCATCTGCACCTTCTGGGGCATCGCCTCGGGCCTGGTCGGCGCGGTGGTGGTGCTCATGGGCGTGATCGCCATGCGCCCCATGCTCAACGCGGGCTACGACACGCGCCTGGCCGCGGGCGTCATCACCGCCGGCGGCACCCTGGGCATCCTGATCCCCCCGTCGGTGATGATCATCGTGTACGCGGCCGTCGCCGGCCAGTCGGTGGTCAAGCTGTACGCGGCGGCCATGTTCCCCGGCTTCTTCCTGGCCCTGCTCTACCTCGTCTACGTGATCGGCTGGGTGCTGATCAACCCGCGCGTGGCCCCCAAGCTGCCGCCGGACCAGATGAGGGCACCGGTGCCGGCGTGGCTGCAGCACGTGGGCCAGGCCTACGGGCCGCGCATGCTGCCGGCCCTGGCCGCCGCCGTCGTCTCTCCAGCACGCGCTCTGTCGGGCGCCGGCCAGGCCCTGGGCCTGCGGCGGTCGCAGCTGGCACGCGGCCTGGGCACGGCGCTGATCCCGGTGGCGCTCACCGCCGTCCTGCTCGGCACGGTGTGGTGGTACGTGGTCATCTACTCGCAGCAGTCCGACGCCCCGGTGGCCATGGCCACCACCGCCGAGAAGCAGGGCGTCGCCGAAGCGGGCAGCGGGATCCAGGAGCCGCCGGCCGAGGGCGGGCTCAAGGAGCCGCCGTCCGACGGCGCCGGCGTCAAGGAACCCCCGGGCGCCGAGTCCGTCAAGGAGCCGCCGCAGGCGGCGGCCAGCGGCGTGCAGGAGCCCCCCGGCGCCGTCAAGGAAGCGCCCGCCGACGGTGGCGTCAGCGAGCCGCCCGGCGCCGACGGCCTGCAGCGCATGAGCGGCACCGCCGCCAGCGACGGCCCGCCGCCCGTTCCCGCGTCGTTCTACACCGGCTTCGGCATCGCCTGCGTGCTGATGCTGGGGCTGCTGGCCTGGTACTACCGGCGCTTCGACGCCGAGCAGTACGAGATCCTGCGCATGCTGGTGTCGTCGGTCATGCCGCTGGCCATCCTGACCTTCGTGGTGCTGGCGGTGATCCTGTTCGGCATCACCACCGCCACCGAGTCGGCAGCGGTCGGGGCGGCCGGCGCGTTCCTGATGGCCTGGCACGCGGGCACGCTGAACTGGCAGAAGATCAAGGAAGCGGTGTTCCTGACGGCCAAGACGACCTCGATGGTCTGCTGGCTGTTCATCGGCTCGGCGATCTTCTCGGCCGTGTTCGCCATCCTGGGCGGCCAGGCGCTGGTGGAGACCTGGGTGCTGAGCATGGACCTCACGCCGATCCAGTTCCTGCTGCTGTCGCAGGCGATCATCTTCGTGCTGGGCTGGCCGCTGGAGTGGACCGAGATCATCGTGATCTTCGTGCCCATCTTCCTGCCGCTGCTGCAGCACTTCGACATCGACCCGATGCTGTGGGGCGTGCTGGTGTTCGTGAACCTGCAGGCGGCATTCCTGTCGCCGCCGGTGGCCATGTCGGCCTTCTACCTGAAGGGCGTGTCGCCGCCGCACGTGACGATCAACCAGATCTTCGCGGGGATGATGCCGTACATGCTGATCGTGATCGTCTGCATGGTGCTCATGTACATCTGGCCGGGCCTGACGCTCTGGCTGCCGAACTACCTGTACGGCGGCGGCTGACGAGCCCCGCCACCCGGTGACCGACAGGGGCCTGCGGGCCCCTGTCGCTTTTGTCGGGCGCCGGGTGGCCGGCCCGGCTTTTGCGGCAGAATCCGGCGTTGACGTTGACGTCAACGTCAATTCCACCGGCCGCCCGCGGCCGGCGCACGGAGACACCCCGCGATGACCGACCTGTCCGCCGAGTTCAAGGCGCTCGCCAACTACCGTCCCACCCACAAGGTGCGCTTCGTCACGGCCGCCAGCCTGTTCGACGGCCACGACGCGGCGATCAACATCATGCGGCGCATCCTGCAGGGCATGGGCGCCGAGGTGATCCACCTGGGCCACAACCGCAGCGTCGACGAGGTGGTCACCGCCGCCCTGCAGGAGGACGCCCAGGGCATCGCGATCAGCTCCTACCAGGGCGGCCACGTCGAGTACTTCAAGTACATGGTCGACCTGCTGCGCCGCCGCGGCGGCGCGCACGTGCAGGTGTTCGGCGGCGGCGGCGGCGTGATCGTGCCGGCCGAGATCCGCGAGCTGCAGGACTACGGCGTCGCCCGGATCTACAGCCCCGAGGACGGCCAGCGCATGGGCCTGCAGGGGATGATCGGCGAGATGGTGATGCGCTGCGACCAGGACCTGTCGCGCCACGCGCCGCGCGAGCTGGCCGCGATCCAGGGCCAGGACGACGCCCACTGGCGCGCCCTCGCCCAGCTGCTCACCGCCGTCGAGAACGGCGCCGCCGAGGCGGCGCTGATGGACCAGGTCCGCGCCGCCGCCAAGGCCCGCCCCGTCCCCGTGGTGGGCATCACCGGCACCGGCGGCGCCGGCAAGAGCTCGCTGACCGACGAGCTGATCCGCCGCCTGCGGCTGGAACAGGACGACGACCTGCGCATCGCGGTGGTGTCGATCGACCCGTCGCGCCGCAAGAGCGGCGGCGCCCTGCTGGGCGATCGCATCCGCATGAACGCCATCGGCCCCTGGCAGCAGGGGCCGCGCGTGTTCATGCGCTCGCTGGCCACGCGCGACTTCGGCAGCGAGATCTCGGCCGCCCTGCCCGACGTGGTGGCCGCCTGCAAGGCCAGCGGCTTCGACCTGGTGGTGGTCGAGACCTCGGGCATCGGCCAGGGCGACGCGGCCATCGTGCCGCACGTGGACGTGCCGCTGTACGTGATGACGCCCGAGTTCGGCGCGGCCAGCCAGCTCGAGAAGATCGACATGCTCGACTTCGCCGAGTTCGTGGCGATCAACAAGTTCGACCGCAAGGGCGCGCAGGACGCGCTGCGCGACGTGGCCAAGCAGGTGCAGCGCAACCGCGAGGCCTGGACGGTCGCGCCCGACACCATGCCGGTGTTCGGCACCATGGCCGCCCGCTTCAACGACGACGGCGTCACCGCGCTGTACCAGGCGCTCAAACCGCGCCTGCGGGAGCTGGGGCTGGCCTTGCGCGACGGCCGCCTGCCGGCGGTGGCGGTGCGCCACAGCACCAACCAGACCCCGATCGTGCCGCCGGCGCGCACGCGCTACCTGGCCGAGATCTCCGACACCGTGCGCGGCTACAAGAAGCGCGCCCGCGCCCAGGCCCGGCTGGCCCGCGAGATCCAGCAGCTGGAGGCCGCCGCCGCGATGCTCAAGGAGGGCAAGCCCGAGCGCGCGCCCGCGGCCGAGGCCACGCTGGACCTGGCGGCCAAGCGCCGCGAACGGCTCGACCACGACGCGCGCAAGCTGCTGGCCCAGTGGCCCGACATGCAGCGCGCCTACGCGGGCGACGAGTACGTGGTGAAGATCCGCGACAAGGAGATCCGCACCGCGCTCACCACGAAGTCCCTGTCGGGCACGACCATCCGCAAGGTGGTGCTGCCCAAGTACGAGGACCACGGCGAAGTCCTGCAATGGCTGATGCTGGACAACGTGCCGGGCAGCTTCCCGTACACCGCCGGCACCTTCGCCTTCAAGCGCGAGAACGAGGACCCCACCCGGATGTTCGCCGGCGAGGGCGACGCCTTCCGCACCAACCGGCGGTTCAAGCTGCTGTCCGACGGCATGCCGGCCAAGCGGCTGTCGACCGCCTTCGACTCGGTCACCCTGTACGGCCACGACCCCGACCCGCGCCCGGACATCTACGGCAAGGTGGGCAACTCGGGCGTGTCGATCGCCACGCTCGAGGACATGAAGGTGCTGTACGGGGGCTTCGACCTGTGCAACCCCGGCACCTCGGTGTCGATGACCATCAACGGCCCGGCGCCCAGCATCCTGGCGATGTTCATGAACACCGCCATCGACCAGCAGCTGGAGAAGTTCCGAACCGAGAACGGCCGCGAGCCCACCGACACCGAGGCCGCCAAGATCCGCGCCTGGGTGCTGGCCAACGTGCGCGGCACGGTGCAGGCGGACATCCTCAAGGAAGACCAGGGCCAGAACACCTGCATCTTCTCGACCGAGTTCTCGCTCAAGGTCATGGGCGACATCGCCCAGTACTTCGTGCACCACGACGTGCGCAACTTCTATTCGGTGTCGATCTCGGGCTACCACATCGCCGAAGCCGGCGCGAACCCGATCAGCCAGCTGGCGTTCACGCTGTCCAACGGCTTCACGCTGGTGGAGGCCTACCTGGCCCGCGGCATGCACATCGACGACTTCGCGCCCAACCTGTCGTTCTTCTTCTCCAACGGCATGGATCCCGAGTACACGGTGATGGGCCGGGTGGCGCGCCGCATCTGGGCGGTGGCGATGAAGGACAAGTACGGCGCCAACGAACGCAGCCAGAAGCTCAAGTACCACATCCAGACCTCGGGCCGCAGCCTGCACGCCCAGGAGATCCAGTTCAACGACATCCGCACCACGCTGCAGGCGCTGATCGCGATCTACGACAACTGCAACTCGCTGCACACCAACGCCTTCGACGAGGCGATCACCACCCCCACCGAGGACAGCGTGCGCCGCGCGATGGCGATCCAGCTGATCATCAACCGCGAGTGGGGCCTGGCCAGGAACGAGAACCCCAGCCAGGGCGCCTTCGTCATCGAGGAGCTGACCGAGCTGGTCGAGGAGGCGGTGCTCGCCGAGTTCGAACGCATCGCTGAGCGCGGCGGCGTGCTGGGCGCGATGGAGACCGGCTACCAGCGTGGCCGCATCCAGGACGAGTCGATGCACTACGAGATGCTCAAGCACACCGGCGAGCTGCCCATCATCGGCGTCAACACCTTCCGCAACCCCAAGGGCGACCCGATCCCCGAGAAGCTGGAGCTGGCGCGCTCGACCGATGACGAGAAGCGCAGCCAGCTGCAGCGGCTGCAGGACTTCCACGCCCGCCACGCCGGCGAGGCGCCGGCCATGCTGCAGCGCCTGCAGCAGGCGGTGATGGACAACGCCAACGTGTTCGAGGTGCTGATGGACGCGGTGCGGGTGTGCTCGCTCGGCCAGATCACGAACGCCCTGTTCGAGGTGGGCGGGCAGTACCGCCGGAACATGTGAGGCCGCCCCGACTGTCGTCGGGCTGACGACGATTGTCGGGAGGATTACTTAGGGGCAACCCCCCTGTCGCACTGCAACACGAATTCCCTACATTGGGATGGTCGGCATGCCGTTGGCATGCCATCCCCATGGAGTGCAGTGCTTGGCAGCTGAGACCATCCTCGAGACCCGGGGCCTGACGAAGGAATTCAAGGGCTTCGTGGCCGTCAACAACGTGGACCTGCAGGTGCGGCGTGGCGACATCCACGCGCTCATCGGTCCCAACGGCGCGGGCAAGACCACGTTCTTCAACCTGTTGACCAAGTTCCTGCCGCCCACGCGGGGCTCGATCACCTTCAACGGCGTCGACATCACCCACGAGAAGCCTGCCCAGACCGCCCTGCGCGGCATCGTGCGGTCGTTCCAGATCTCGGCGGTGTTCCCCCACATGACCGTGCTCGAGAACGTGCGGGCGGCCCTGCAGCGCAACCTGGGCACCTCGTTCCATTTCTGGAAGCCCGAGAAGTCGCTGTACCACCTGCACGACCGTGCCCTGGACCTGCTGGCCCAGGTCGACCTGCAGGACTTCGCCGGCGAACTGACCGTCAACCTGCCCTACGGCCGCAAGCGCGCGCTGGAGCTGGCCACCACCATGGCGCTGGAGCCCGAGCTGATGCTGCTGGACGAGCCCACCCAGGGCATGGGCCACGAGGACGTCAGCCGCGTGACCCAGCTGATCAAGAAGGTCTCGGCCGGGCGCACCATCCTGATGGTCGAGCACAACATGAACGTCGTCTCCTCGATCGCCGACCGCATCACCGTGCTGCAGCGTGGCGCGGTCATCGCCGACGGCCCGTACGCCGAGGTCTCGCGCAACCCGCAGGTCATCGAGGCCTACATGGGCGCCACCGACACCGAACTGCAGGGAGCCCACTGAGATGGCCCAGGAGCTCCTGCGCATCGACAACCTGAACGCCTGGTACGGCGAGTCGCACGTGCTGCACGGCGTGAACCTGAGCGTCAACGAGGGCGAGGTGGTCTCGCTGCTCGGGCGCAACGGCGCCGGCCGCACCACCACCATGCGGGCCATCGTCGGGCTGACCGGCAAGCGCACCGGCTCGATCCGCATCCGCGGCCAGGAGGCGATCTCCATGCCGCCGCACAAGGTGGCGCGCCTGGGCGTGGGCTACTGCCCCGAGGAGCGCGGCATCTTCGCCAGCCTCTCGGCCGAGGAGAACCTGATGCTGCCGCCCACCATCGCCGAGGGCGGCATGAGCGTGGCCGAGATCTACGACATGTTCCCCAACCTCAAGGAGCGCGCCGCCAGCCCCGGCACGCGCCTGTCGGGCGGCGAGCAGCAGATGCTCGCCGTGGCGCGCATCCTGCGCACCGGCGCGCGCCTGCTGCTGCTGGACGAGATCTCCGAAGGCCTGGCGCCGGTGATCGTGCAGAAGCTGGCCGAGATGATCCGCACGCTCAAGGCCAAGGGCTACACCATCGTGCTGGTGGAGCAGAACTTCCGCTTCGCCGCCCCGCTGGCCGACCGTTTCTACGTGATGGAGCACGGCAAGATCGTGCGCGAGTTCGCGCAGCACGAGCTGGCCGCCAACACGGCGATGCTGCACGAGTACCTGGGCGTCTGAGCCCGGGCCGACGTTTTCACCGAAGGAGACATTCCGCATGCAACTGAAGAAAGCTTTCTCGGCGCTCGCCCTGGGCGCCGCCGCGCTGTTCGGCGCCGCCGTCCCGGCCCAGGCCCAGATCTCGGGCGACGTGATCCGCATCGGCATCATCACCGACATGTCGAGCGTCTACGCCGACATCGACGGCCAGGGCGGCGTGGAGGCCATCCGCATGGCCATCGCCGACATGGGCGGCGCGATCAACGGCAAGAAGATCGAGGTCGTCTCGGCCGACCACCAGAACAAGCCCGACGTGGCCGCCACCAAGGCCCGCGAGTGGTTCGACACGCAGGGCGTGGACGTGCTGATCGGCGGCACCAACTCGGGCACCAACCTGGCCATGGCCAAGGTCGCTGCCGAGAAGAAGAAGCCCTTCATCTCCATCGGCGCGGCCACCTCGGCGCTGACCAACGAGCAGTGCACGCCCTACACCATGCACTGGGCCTACGACACCGTGGCCCTGTCCAAGGGCACCGGCGCCGCCGTGGTCAAGCAGGGTGGCAAGACCTGGTACTTCCTGACCGCCGACTACGCCTTCGGCCACCAGCTGCAGGCCGACACCACCAAGGTGGTTCAGGCCAACGGCGGCCAGATCGTCGGCTCGGTGCGCGCGCCGCTGAACGCCAGCGACTTCTCCTCGTTCCTGCTGCAGGCGCAGGGCAGCAAGGCCCAGATCCTGGGCCTGGCCAACGCCGGCGGCGACACGATCAACTCGATCAAGGCCGCCAACGAGTTCGGCATCACCAAGACGATGAAGCTGGCGGGCCTGCTGGTGTTCATCAACGACATCCACTCGCTGGGCCTGAAGACCACCCAGGGCATGTACCTGACCGACAGCTGGTACTGGAACAAGGATGCCGAGACGCGCGCCTGGGCCCGCAAGTTCTTCGAGAAGATGAAGCGCATGCCCAGCTCGATCCAGGCGGCCGACTACTCGGCGACGACGCAGTACCTGGCGGCGGTCAAGGCCACGGGCAGCGACGACGCCGACAAGATCATGGACTACATGCGCAAGGCCAAGTTCAACGACGTCTTCATGAAGGGCGGCTACCTGCGCGCCGACGGCCGCGTGATCCACGACATGTACCTGATGCAGGTGAAGTCGCCGGACAAGTCGACCGAGCCCTGGGACTACTACAACGTGGTCCAGACCTTCAAGGGCGAGGAGGCCTGGCAGACCAAGGCCGACTCCAAGTGCCCGCTCTGGAAATAACCACAACCTGACTTGAGGAGCGGCCGGCCTTCGGGCCGGCCGTCGTTCGCGTGACGGAAATCTTCGGCATTCCCATCCAGGCCTTCCTGGGCCAGCTCATGCTGGGCCTGGTCAACGGCGCCTTCTACGCCATGCTCTCCCTGGGCCTGGCCGTGATCTTCGGCCTGCTCGACATCGTGAACTTCGCGCACGGCGCGCTGTACATGGTGGGCGCGTTCGCCGCCTGGATCATGCTCGACAAGTGGGGCGTCAACTACTGGATGGCGCTCGTGCTGGCGCCACTCATCGTCGGCGCACTGGGCGTGGTCATCGAACGCCTGCTGCTCAAGCGGCTGTACGGGCTCGACCCGCTGTACGGCCTGCTGCTGACCTTCGGCCTGTCGCTGATCCTGGAAGGCATCTTCCGCGACCAGTACGGCGTCTCGGGCCAGTCCTACCCGGTGCCCGACGCCCTGGCGGGCGCCACCAACCTGGGCTTCATGGTGCTGCCCAACTACCGCGCCTGGGTGGTGGTCGCCTCGATCACCGTCTGCCTGGGCACCTGGTACCTGATCGAGCGCACGCGCCTGGGTGCCTACCTGCGCGCGGGCACCGAGAACGCGAAGCTGGTGCAGGCCTTCGGCGTCAACGTGCCCCTGATGGTGATGCTCACCTACGGCGCCGGCGCCGCGCTGGCCGCGCTGGCCGGCGTCCTGGCCGCGCCGGTCATCCAGGTCACGCCGCTCATGGGGTCCAACATCATCATCGTGGTGTTCGCCGTCGTGGTCATCGGCGGCATGGGGTCCATCCTCGGCTCGGTCGTCACCGGCCTGGGCCTGGGCATCATCGAGGGCCTCACGCGGGTGTTCTATGCCGAGGCGTCGAACGTCGTGGTGTTCGTGATCATGGCCATCGTGCTGATGGTGCGGCCGGCCGGCCTGTTCGGAAAGGAAGCCTGATGAACACCGCCACCACCGCCACCGCCGCCGACGTGGGCAGCGCGCCCGCAGCCCCGGCGGGGCCGGGCAAGGCCGCGCGGCTGACCTACCTGGCCCTGCTGGCCGCGGCCGTGGCCGCGCCGCTGCTGGGCCTGTATCCGGTGTTCGGCATGAAGCTGCTGTGCTTTGCGCTGTTCGCCTGCGCCTTCAACCTGCTGCTGGGCTTCACCGGCCTGCTGTCCTTCGGCCATGCGGCCTTCTTCGGCTTCGCCGCCTACGTGGCCGGCTGGCTGGTCAAGGCGCAGGGCTGGACGCCCGAGCTGGGCGTGCTGGCCGGCACGCTCACCGGCGCCGGCCTGGGCCTGCTGTTCGGCGTGGTCGCCATCCGTCGGCAGGGCATCTACTTCGCGATGGTCACGCTGGCGCTGGCACAGATGGTGTTCTTCGTCTGCCTGCAGGCGCCCTTCACCGGCGGCGAGGACGGCCTGCAGGGCGTGCCGCGCGGGCAGCTGTTCGGCCTGGTGTCCCTCGAGTCGGACCTGACGCTGTACTACGTGCTGCTGGCGGTCTTCGTGGCCTGCTTCCTGGCCATCCAGCGGATCGTGACCTCGCCGTACGGCCAGGTGCTCAAGATGATCCGCGAGAACGAGCCGCGCGCCATCTCGCTGGGCTACTCGGTCGACCGCTACAAGCTGCTGGCCTTCGTGCTGTCGGCGGCACTGTCGGGCCTGGCCGGCTCCATGAAGACGATCGTGATGGGCTTCGCGTCGCTGACGGACGTGCACTGGTCCATGTCGGGCGAGGTCATCCTCATGAGCCTGCTGGGCGGCGTGGGCACCTTCTTCGGCCCGGTGCTGGGTTCGGGACTGGTGATCGCGCTGCAGAACCTGCTGGCCGACCGCGTGGGCGCCTGGGTCACCGTGATCATCGGCGGCATCTTTGTGGTCTGCGTGCTGGCCTTCCGCAAGGGCATCGTGGGCGAGCTGCAAGCCTGGCGCGAGCGCCGCGGCCAGGCCTGAGCGGCAGCGGGCACGGGCCCCAGCATGTCGACGGCGGGCCCTGGCCCGCCGTTGCGCTTTCGGGCTCCGTGGCCTGCAGGTGCGCCCCTTGTCCTGCAGGTGATTGGCAGCCTCGCGGCGGTCGGTGAGACTGCCGCGCACATCACCTTCCGGAGACACACCCGATGAACGACCTCTTCTCGCTGCAGGGCCGCGTCGCCCTGGTCACCGGCGGCTCGCGCGGCATCGGCCGCATGATCGCCGAGGGCTTCCTGCGCCAGGGCGCGCGGGTCTACATCACCGCGCGCAAGGCCGCCGCCTGCGACGCGGCCGCCGCCGAGATGGCGGCGCTTGGCACCTGCATCTCGCTGCCCTGCGACGTGTCCGGCGTGCAGGCCTGCCAGGCGCTCGCGGCCGAGATCGCGCGCCGCGAACCCGCGCTGGACATCCTGGTGAACAACGCGGGCGCGGCCTGGGGCGAGGCGTTCGAGACCTTCCCCGAGAACGGCTGGGACAAGGTGGTGGACCTGAACATGAAGACGCCGTTCTTCCTGACCCAGGCGCTGCATGCGCAGCTCAAGGCGGCCGCCGCGCAGCGGCCGGCCAAGGTGATCCACATCGCCTCGATCGACGGCATCTCGGTCAACCCCTGGGAGACCTACTCGTATGCGGCCAGCAAGGCAGGCCTCATCCACCTGACCAGGCGCATGGCCCTGCGGCTGGCGCAGGACAACATCGTGGTCAGCGCCATCGCGCCCGGGCCGTTCGCCTCGGAGATGAACAAGCAGGCCCGCGACCACGCGGACGAGGTGTCGCAGCGCGTGCCGGTGGGCCGCATCGGCAGCGATGCCGACATGGCCGGCGCGGCGATCTTCCTGGCCTCGCGGGCCGGCGACTACGTGGTGGGCGAGACGCTGGTGGTCGACGGCGGCGTGAGCATCGCGCGGGGCTGAGCGCGCCCTGACCGGCGCGGCGCATGCGCCGACGCGCCCGGCGAATCGGACCGCACGCGGGTTCTGACGGCTCCTACAGGGGTCGCGGGCCCGGTCCGGCTGCCCCGCCCGGGGCCGGGGCCTACCTTGTCGGGACCGGCTGCACTTCGCAGCCGTTCGTTTTCACAAGGAGTCCACCATGCACACCACCCGAGCCCTCTCCGCCGTCGCCGCCGGCCTGTTCGCCTGCACCGCCGCCTTCGCCCAGATGGCCGGTTCGCCCTCGCAGCTCGGCGGCGCCCCCGCCGTGCCCGCGCAGCAGGACCGCGCCTACATCGTGAACACGCCTCCGGGAGTGATCGTCACGCCGGCCAACGCGGCCGCCGCCAGCGCACCGGCCCCGGCAGGCGCCATGGGCAGCAGCGACACCGCCATCTCGGGCGGTCCCGCCGGCGTGCAGGGGACCTCGGGTGCGACCGTGCTGCCGGCCGCCACCTACCTGGTGGTCGACCGCGACATCGTGACCGTGCCGACCACCCCGCAGGGCGAGGCCGGTTCGTACCTGTCGAACTCGCGCTGACGCGCGCCGCGCCGGCGCACGTCCGGCGCGTTCAGGCCAGAGCCCAGTTCTGCGGGCCGCGGCTGGCGATCTTGGCGGCGCCGACGCGGTTGCCCAGCGCCGCGCATCGCGGCAGGTCCCAGCCCTGCTCCAGGCCATGCAGCAGGGCGCCCCGCCAGGCGTCGCCGCAGCCGGTGGGATCGACCACCGCGCTCGCCTGCACGGGCGGCACCAGCGTGCGCTCACCGCCCACCCACACCTCGCAGCCCTCGCCGCCGAGCGTGACGACCAGGCCGCGCACCTTGCGCGAGATCGCCGCGTTGTCCCAGCCGGTGCGCTCGCACAGCATCTTGCCCTCGTAGTCGTTGACCGTGACCCAGCTGGCCTTCTCGACGAAGGCGGCGAGTTCGCGGCCGTCGAACATGGGCAGGCCCTGGCCCGGATCGAACACGAACGGGATGCCCGCGGCCTGGAACTGCTCGGCGTGCTGCAGCATCGCGTCGCGGCCGTCGGGCGAGACGATCCCCAGCTTGATGTCCTCGCGCGGCGCGATGCGGTTGACGTGCGCCTGCATCATCGCGCCGGGATGGAAGGCCGTGATCTGGTTGTTGTCCAGGTCGGTCATGATCATGGCCTGCGCGGTGTAGCTGCCGTCCACGCGCGTGACGAACTCGGTGCTGATGCCCAGCGCCTGCAGCCGTTCCAGGTAGCCCTCGCCGTCATTGCCGACGGTGGCCATGGGCAGCGGCGTGCCGCCCAGCAGCTTCAGCGCGTAGGCGATGTTGCCGGCGCAGCCGCCGAAGTCGCGCCGCAGGCCGGGCACGAGGAACGAGACGTTCAGGATGTGCAGCTGGTCGGGCAGGATCTGCTGCGCGAACCGGCCCTCGAAGTTCATGATGGTGTCGAAGGCGAGCGATCCGCAGATGAGGGCGGCCATGGGTGGGTTCCGTGTCGGTGGTTGGAATCAGGGATAGAACGCGATCAGCCGGTAGCCGGCCACGCGGTTGGCCGAGGCCGGCATGGCCAGCGACAGCACGGCGGAGGCCGACCAGTCGGCGGTGCCCGCGATGCTGTCGGCGGCAGCGCCCAGGTCCGCCGGGCTGAGCACCCGGCGCACTACGGGCTGGTCCTGGGTGTCGGTGAGCGTGAGTTCCAGATGCGGCACGGCCGCAGGGCCTGTGGCCTGGTTGCGCACGGTGACGCTCAGGCGGTAGGCATCGCCACGCAACCGCGTGAAGCCGCTGCCGTCGATCACCAGCGCCTCGATGCGGCGCGGCGGCTGGAGGCGGCATCCCGCTGCCTCGCACAGGGCCTGCAGCGCGGGCCGCAGCCCGGGCATGTCGGACGCCAGCCGGTCATGCTGCTGCAGGCCCACCTGCACGGCCAGCAGCAGGGCCAGCACGCAGGCCGCGAGCGCGAGCAGCGCGCGCACCATCGGCCTGCGCCAGCGCGCCTGGCGCCGCGCGCTGCGCACGAAGCCGACGTCCTGCAGCGCGGCGGCGGCCTCGTCCCCCCCTGGCGCGAAGCTCGCGTCGGCGCTGGCCGAGCGGATCGCCTCGACCTCGCGCACGTAGTCGCTGTCGGTCGCGAACGGCTCGGACAGCGGCGACGCATCGCGCACCGCGAGGGGCGCCGGTGCCGCGCCGGAGTCCGGCGCCTCGCGGGCTGCGGCCGACTCGGGTTGCCGCAAGGGCAGCGGCACCGGCGCCGGGTCGGTGGCCGGCATGGCCAGGTCGACCTGGGCGTCCGGCAGCACGTCGGGAACGGGGGCCGGCGCAGCGGCGTCGAGGAGCGGTGGCGCCGTCTCGGGCGCGGTGGTGTCCTGCACCACGGCGTCGGGCGCGGCCGGGGCCTCGGCCTGCAGGTGGGCGGCAGCGTCGAAGACCTCGCTGCAGTGGCCGCAGCGCACCCAGCCTTCGGAGACCTTCAGCTGGTCGGGCACCACCTTGAACAGGGTGCCGCACGCCGGGCAGCCCGTGATCATGCTCATGGGCCGGGGATTGTAGGTGCGCGACCGGCGCTGCCTGTGCGCGGGGTCGGCAGCCTCAGAGCGAGGCCGTCATCAGGATCCAGCCGTCCTCGGCATCGCTGACCTGCAGGCGCGCCCAGGGGGCGTAGGCCTCCTGCAGTTCCTGGGCCTGGCGCTCGAGGATGCCGGCCAGCACCAGGTGGCCGCCCGGCGCCACGTGCCCGCACAGCAGCGGCGCCAGCACCTTCAGCGGCGTGGCCAGGATGTTGGCCAGGACCAGGTCGTAGCGGCCCTGGGCGCGGTCGGGCAGGCCGACGGCCTGCAGTCGCACGGCATTGGCCTGCGCGTTGTCCAGCGTGGCGCGCACGGCCGCCTCGTCGATGTCCACCGCGTCGACCGTGGCGGCGCCGTGCTTGGCGGCGCCGATGGCCAGGATGCCCGAGCCGCAGCCGTAGTCGAGCACGCGCGGGCCGACCGGGGCGTGCGCGGCGATCCAGCGCAGGCACATGCGGGTAGTCGGGTGGGTGCCGGTGCCGAAGGCCAGGCCCGGGTCCAGCCGGATCACCTGGCGCGCCTGCGACGGCGGCTCGTGCCAGGTGGGCACGATCCAGAAATCGGGCGTGATGTCCACGGGCGCGAACTGCGCCTGCGTCAGCCGCACCCAGTCCTGCTCGGCGACTTCGGCCACCCCGAGCACGCGGGCCCCGGCGAACCAGTCCTGCGCCAGCAGCAGCACCGCCGCCTCCTGCGCCGCCTCGGCGGTCGGGAACAGCGCCAGCACGCGCGAGCGCTGCCAGCCGTCCTTGGGCGGCGGCATGCCCGGTTCGCCGAACAGGGCCTGCTCGGCGGCCGTGTGCGCGTCGGCGTCCTCGACCGAGACGCTCAGCGCGTCCAGGGCCTCGAGGGCCTCGCTGGTGGGCTCGACCTGGTCTTCCCCGACCAGCAGGCGCAGCTCGTGCATCGTGGGATCAGCGCTTGTGCTGGGACAGCCACTGCTCGAGGTAGTGGATGTTGGTGCCGCCGTCGCAGAACTTGGCGTCCACCATCAGCTCGCGGTGCAGCGGGATGTTGGTGTTGATGCCTTCGACGACGGTCTCGAGCAGCGCGGTGCGCATGCGCGCCAGCGCCTGCTCGCGGGTGTCGCCGTGCACGATCACCTTGCCGATCATGCTGTCGTAGTTCGGCGGCACGAAGTAGTTGTGGTAGACGTGCGAGTCCACCCGCACGCCCGGGCCGCCCGGCGCGTGCCACAGCGTGATGCGCCCCGGCGAGGGCACGAACTTGTACGGGTCCTCGGCGTTGATGCGGCACTCGATCGCATGGCCGCGCAGCTCGATGTCGCGCTGGGTGAAGGGCAGCTTCTCGCCGGCGGCCACCAGGATCTGGTGCTTGACGATGTCGATGCCGGTGACCATCTCGGTGACCGGGTGCTCCACCTGCACCCGCGTGTTCATCTCGATGAAGTAGAACTCGCCGTTCTCGTACAGGAACTCGAAGGTGCCCGCGCCGCGGTAGCCCAGCTTCTTGCAGGCGGCCGCGCAGCGCTCGCCGATGCGCTCGATCAGCTTGCGCGGGATGCCCGGGGCCGGCGCCTCCTCGATGATCTTCTGGTGGCGGCGCTGCATCGAGCAGTCGCGCTCGCCCAGGTACACCGCGTTGCGGTGCTTGTCGGCCAGGATCTGGATCTCGATGTGGCGCGGGTTCTGGAGGAACTTCTCCATGTAGACCGCCGGATTGCCGAAGGCGGCGCCCGCCTCCGCCTTGGTCATCTGCACCGCGTTGATCAGGGCCGCCTCGGTGTGCACCACCCGCATGCCGCGGCCGCCGCCGCCGCCGGCGGCCTTGATGATCACCGGGTAGCCGACCGCACGCGCCGTGCGCCGGATCAGCGCCGGGTCGTCGGGCAGCTCGCCCTCGGAGCCCGGCACGCACGGCACGCCGGCTTTGATCATGGCCTGCTTGGCCGAGACCTTGTCGCCCATGATGCGGATCGACTCGGGCGTGGGGCCGATGAACTGGAACCCGCTCTTTTCCACCCGCTCGGCGAAATCGGCGTTCTCGGACAGGAAGCCGTAGCCGGGGTGGATGGCCTCGGCGTCGGTCACCTCGGCCGCCGAGATGATGGCCGGCATGTTGAGGTAGCTCTGGGGCGACGGCGCCGGCCCGATGCAGACGGCTTCCTCGGCCAGCTTGACGTACTTGGCCTCGCGGTCGGCCTCCGAATAGACCATCACCGCCTTGATGCCCAGTTCCCGGCAGGCGCGCTGGATCCGGAGCGCGATCTCGCCGCGATTAGCGATCAGAATCTTCTTGAACATGGGAGCAGGCGCTTACTCGATGATGAACAGCGGCTGCCCGTACTCCACCGGCTGACCGTTCTCGATGAGGATCTGGGTGACGGTTCCGGACTTGTCGGCCTCGATCTCGTTGAGGATCTTCATGGCCTCGATGATGCAGATGGTCTCGCCTTCCTTGACCTGGCTGCCGATCTCGACGAACGACTTGGCGCCCGGGCTGGAGGCCCGGTAGAAGGTGCCCACCATCGGCGACTTGACGGCGTGGCCAGCGGGCGCCGCCGGCGCCGCCGGAGCGGCTGCGGGCGCGGCCGCGGCGGCTGCCGGCGCGGCGGCCGGCACGGCCACCTGCTGCACCGGGGCGGCAGCCACCATCTGCTGGACCGGGCCGCCCTTGACGATGCGCACCTTGCCCTCGGCTTCCGTGATCTCGAGTTCGGAGACGTTGGACTCCGAGACGAGGTCGATGAGGGTCTTCAGCTTACGCAGGTCCATGGCAGGCTCCCGAGGGATCGTTGTTCAAAGAGTGCGGGAATGTACCGCAAATCGACGCAAATGTAACGATCTTCTTCTAACTGCGTCGATCATCCCGCCATCGTTGCGGCGGAGCCAGCTCGGGGATCAGCTGGCGCTGGCCCACGCGGACAGGTCGGCGGGGGTGAGCTTGCCCATTTTACGCTGCCGGACCGTGCCGTCCGGGCCGAACACGACCGTGAACGGCAGGCCCCCGGTGATGTTGCCCAGGCTGCGCCCCAGTTCGGTGCCCCCCAGGCCGGCCAGGCCGATCGGGTAGCGCACCGGCGTGCGTCCCAGGAACTGACGCACCGCACTCGGCTGGTCGATGGCCAGCCCCAGGACCGTCCAGCCCCGGCCGGCGTGCTGCTGGTGGAAGGCGTCGAGCATGGGCATCTCCTCGACGCAGGGCGGACACCAGGTCGCCCAGAAATTGAGCAGCAGCGGCTTGCCGCGCAGGCTCGCGACGGCCAGGCTGCCGCCGCCCGGCGTGTCGAAGCTCTGCCCCCACAGGGCCTCGGCCGCCCCGTCCACCACCGGCTCCGGTTGCAGGCGCCACCAGGCCAGGCCTGCTCCCGCGCCGGCAGCCGCCACGCCAGCCCCGGCCAGCAGCAGCCTGCGGCGGCCCGGGGCCGCGGGGTGGGAGGAGGTGGCGGCAGGGGCGTGGGGCGCGTTCATGGCGCCGGATTGTCGACCAGCGCCCGGACGGCCTGCAGGTCGCCGCGCGGTACCCGTCCCTGCGCATCCGGCTTGAGGGCCCCGCGCAGGTCGTCGTGGTCGTGCACCAGCAGGTGCACGCCGACCGCCTCGCCCAGTTCCTGGCTCATGCTGGAGATGCTCAGGGCGTCCACGGTGCCGCCGGTGAAGCCGGGAACGGCGCGCACGTCGTAGTCGACGCCCTTGTCGATCAGCGCGATCTCGGCCGACTTGGAGTCGTCGCAGAACAGCTGCAGGTAGATGTCGGACAGCCGGGTGGCCGTGCCGTGCCACACCGCACCGGCCAGGTGGGGCCGGAATTCGGCCAGCCGCTCCATCCACACCAGCGCCAGCCGGCGCAGCGCGGCCAGCTCCTGCGGCTGGGTGTCGGCGCAGAAGATGTCGATGTACTCGCGCACCGCCGCCTCGACCGCGTCGTTGTCGGGCAAGGGCGCACGGGGCGGCAGGCCCAGCTGGCGCACCGCCCGGCGCTTGGCGGGCCCGTACTCCAGCCCTTCCTCGACCACCAGCCGGGCGGCGGTGGCGGCGATGTCCTCGCGGGTGTCCATCGGGCGATTCTGCATTGCGGGCCCCGGCCGTGGCTGCCTAGAGTCGGCCGCACCCACCGGGAGACCCGCATGCGCACCACGATGATGGACGTGCCCCTGTCGCTGAACCACCTGCTCGAGCGTGCCGGCCGGCTGTTCGGCGGCAACACGATCGTCAGCCGCCTGCCCGACAAGAGCCTGCGCCGGCACAGCTACGCGCAGTTCCACCGCCGCGCCCGCGCGCTGGGCAGCGCCCTGCAGGCGCTGGGCCTGCGCCGCGGCGACCGGGTGGCGACGCTGTGCTGGAACCACCATGCCCACCTCGAGTGCTACTTCGGCATCCCGGCCGCGGGCGGCGTGATGCACACGCTGAACCTGCGGCTGGCGCCCGAGGAGATCGGCTGGATCGCCGGCCACGCCCAGGACCGCTTCCTGGTGGTCGACGACATCCTGCTGCCCTTGTACCGCCGGTTCGCGCACCTGCACCGCTTCGAGCGCGTGCTGGTCGTGCCCTTCGGCGGCGGGCCCGTGCCGGCCGACTGCGACGACTACGAGGCGCTGCTCGCCGCGGCCGACCCCGACGGCTTCGCCTATGCGCCGCATGCCGAGGACGACCCCGTGGCCATGTGCTACACGAGCGGCACCACGGGCCGGCCCAAGGGCGTCGTGTACTCGCACCGCTCGACCGTGCTGCACACGCTGGTGGCCAGCCTGGCCGACTTCTGGGGGCTGCGCGGCGCCGACGTGGTGCTGCCGGTCACGCCCATGTTCCATGCCAACAGCTGGGGCATGCCGTACGGCGCGGTGATGCTGGGGGCCAAGCTCGTGTTCCCCGGGCCGCACCTGCACCCCGAGGACCTGCTGGACCTGATGCAGCAGGAGCCCCCCACCCTCGCGCTGGGCGTGCCGACGATCTGGCTGGGACTGATCCAGGCCTACGAGGCCAGCCTGGAGCCGGGCTCGCCCCACGCCGGGCGCTGGCGGCTGCCGCAGGGCATGCGCTCGCTGGTGGGCGGGGCCGCCGTGCCCGAGTCGCTCATCCGCGCCTTCGACCGCCATGGCGTGTGGATCCTGCAGGGCTGGGGCATGACCGAGACCTCGCCCGTCTGCACCATCTCCTACCCGCGCGCCGAACTGCGCGACGCCGGCATGGACGAGCGCTACCGACGCGCCGCGATGGCCGGCGTCCCCGTGCCGCTGGTGGACCTGCGGGTGCGCGGCGACGACGGCGACCAGCCCTGGGACGGCGCCAGCGTCGGCGAGATCCAGGTGCGCGGCCCGTTCATCACCGGCAGCTACCACGCCGTGCCGGCCGAGCCGGAGAAGTTCACGCCCGACGGCTGGCTGCGCACCGGCGACGTCGCCAGCGTCGACGGCTTGGGCTTCGTGCGCATCACCGACCGCACCAAGGACCTGATCAAGTCCGGCGGCGAGTGGATCAGCTCGGTGGACCTGGAGAACGCCGTCATGGCGCACCCGGCCGTGGCCGAGGCGGCGGTGATCGCCATCCCCGATGCCAAGTGGGGCGAGCGGCCGCTGGCCTGCGTGGTGTTCAAGCCCGGGCGCGCGGCGACGCCCGCCGAGCTGGACGCGCAGCTGCTCCAGCAGGGCTTCGCGCGCTGGCAGCTGCCCGACCGCTACGAGGTGATCGAGGCGGTGCCGCGCACGTCGACCGGCAAGTTCTGGAAGCTGCGGCTGCGCGAACGCTTCCCGGCCTGAGCGCCGGCACCGGCCGCCCGCGGCTCAGCGCGCCTTGTCCGGCGAGCGGTCCTGGGCGGGCTCGCCGCGGCGCCCGCTGCCCTTGGCCTGGGCCAGGGCTTGGCGTGCCGCTTCCGCGCGCTGCTGCTGCACCGGCTGCTGCCGCTTGCTGTTGTCCTTGGCGTTGCTGCGCTTGCTCATGGGGAGGATCCTTCCGTGGAAAGCGTCCCATGCTAGGCACGCGGCACGCCAAGGCTGGCTGTGCCATCAACTGTTGCATGCGGCCGCGCCGGGATAATCCGGGCCCATGCACATCCACATCCTGGGCATCTGCGGCACCTTCATGGGTGGCCTCGCAGCCCTGGCCCGCGAAGCCGGGCACGTCGTCACCGGCTGCGACGCCGGCGTGTACCCCCCGATGAGCGACCAGCTGCGCGCGCTGGGCATCGAGCTGGTCGAGGGCTTCGGCGCCGACCAGATGGCGATCCGGCCCGACGTCTGGGTGGTTGGCAACGTGGTCTCGCGGGCCCGGCTGCCGGACGGCAGCCCCAAGTTCCCGCTGATGGAGGCGATCCTGGAAGCCGGGGCGCGCTACACCAGCGGCCCGCAGTGGCTGGCCGAGCACGTGCTGCAGGGCCGGCACGTGCTGGCGGTGGCCGGCACCCACGGCAAGACCACCACCACCTCCATGCTGGCCTGGATCCTCGAGCAGGCGGGGCGCCAACCGGGCTTCCTGGTGGGCGGCGTGCCGATGAACTTCGGCGTGTCGGCGCGGCTGGGCGCCGGCCCGGCCTTCGTGATCGAGGCCGACGAGTACGACACCGCCTTCTTCGACAAGCGCAGCAAGTTCGTGCACTACCGGCCACGCACCGCGGTGCTGAACAACCTCGAGTTCGACCACGCGGACATCTTCGACGACCTCGCGGCCATCGAGCGCCAGTTCCACCACCTGGTGCGCACCGTGCCGGGCACGGGCCGGGTGGTGGCCAACGGCCTCGAGGAGAGCCTGGCGCGGGTGCTGCACCAGGGCTGCTGGAGCGAGGTGCGCAGCTTCGGCGCCGCGGTGAGCGACTTCGTCGCCGAAGGCGAACCCGGCGCGTTCGACGTGCGCGTGGCCGGGCAGCTGGCCGGCCGCGTGCAGTGGGAGCTGGGCGGCG
Organism: Comamonadaceae bacterium; assembly: GCA_027484575.1. Lineage (GTDB taxonomy): Bacteria > Pseudomonadota > Gammaproteobacteria > Burkholderiales > Burkholderiaceae_C > Ramlibacter. The sequence goes on along the minus strand of JAIXSQ010000018.1, from coordinate 158,939 downwards.
TGCACAACCAGCTCAATGCGCTGGCGGCCATCGCCGCGGCCGACCACCTGGGCGTGCCGGTGGCGCAGGCCGCCGAGGCCCTGGCCGGGTTCCGCAACGTGCGCCGGCGCATGGAACTGCGCGGGACGGCCGGCGGCGTGCGGGTCTACGACGATTTCGCGCACCACCCCACGGCCATCCGCACCACGCTGGATGGCTTGCGCCGCCAGCTGGGCGCGCAGGGGGGACGCATCCTGGCGGTCTTCGAGCCGCGCAGCAACACGATGAAGCTGGGCGCGATGAAGGCGCAGCTGCCCTGGAGCCTGGAGCCCGCGGACCTGGCCTTCTGCCACGCCGGTGGCCTGGGCTGGGATGCCCGCGGCGCGCTCGCGCCCATGGGCGCCAGGGCCCAGGTGGCGGACGACATCCAGGCGCTGGTGCGGCAGGTGCGAGCCGCGGCGCGACCCGGCGACCACGTCGTGTGCATGAGCAACGGCGGCTTCGGCGGGGTGCACGGCCTGCTGCTGCAGGCCTTGGCCGCGCCGGCTGCCTGAGCGTGCCCGGGGCGGATGCCCCGGCGCTCAGACCTCCAGCCGGGCAGGGACCGTGTAGTCCAGCGGCTCGGGCCGCCGCGGCTCGGGCGGCAGGCGGCCGGGCCCCAGGTGCAGGTCGGACGGGACCACGCTGGCCAGTGCGCCGGCACCGCTGTCGCGCCCCGGCCGCCGGGGCAAGGCATGCTGGGCCGCCCGCTTGGGATTGCCCGTGATGGCGCCCACCAGGTAGAGCGCCCCCAGGTCGCGTGCCAGCGCCTCGGCCGGCAGCCCGGTGCGCTGGCCCAGCTGATCGAAGCTGGCCGGTGCGTGGGTGAGCTCGCGCATCAGCAGCAGGTGGCCGTCCTGCAGCAGCCGGTGCGGCAGCCGCGGCGGACGGCGGAAGAACAGCAGCCCGCTGCGGTAGCGCGGGGGCAGCACGTCGCGGCGGGTGCGCAGGGCGTAATCCCACATCAGCAGCGACAGCGAGCGCCGGTCGTACGACGGCGGGAAGTCCAGTGCCGCGCGCGGCCGCTCGATCCACACCGCCTCGCCCAGCTCGGGCGCGCCCGCCTGGGGCGCGAGCGCGACGTCGCCGCGCAGGTCGACCACCGCCAGCACCGTGGAGCCGTCGGTGACGTGCCAGACGCCCGACCCGGCCGTGGTGTCCTGTTCGAGCACCTGGCTGGCCAGGACATGCCGTGCCAGCACGGGCTGCAGGCCCTCCAGCAGCTGGTCGAGCACGGCGTGCAGGCTGGACGGATCGGCGAGATCGAAGAGGTACGAGGAGCCCACGCCCCGGCTGGGGAACGGACGGGCCACGGCGACGGGGCGGTCGAGCTCGGCCAGCGCGATCTGCACGGACCGGCCGCCCGGCACGCCCGAGGCGATGCGCACCACGTCGCCGCCGAGCGACTGGGTGCGGGCGCCGTTGATGAAGAGCACGTCGCAGCCGGCCAGTTCGCCGGCCGTCCAGGTCGCGGGCCCCGCCGCCCCGGCGTCGGCCAGCAGCCGGCGCACCTGGTCCTGCTGCTCCAGGCTGAAGCCGGCCAGGCCGACGCGCAATTGGGGAGATTCGGAGGGCATGTTGCTCACCGCGGCGACGGCCGCGTTAAGCAACAAAATGTAGCCAGAACGTTACTGACTGTAAATCGGTGGGTGCACGGATCGGAGCGCCCTCAGCGCCGGCGGCGGGCCCGCACCGCCTCGTCGAGGGTGCGCACCACCTCCAGCGAGGACTCCCAGCCCAGGCAGGCGTCCGTGATGCTTTGGCCGTAAGCCAGTTTGGCGACTTCGTCCTTGCCAGGTGTGAACTTTTGCGCACCCGCATTCAGGTGGGACTCGACCATCAGGCCGAACACGCTGCGCGAGCCGGCGGCGACCTGCCGCCCGATGTCGCGGGCCACGTCGAGCTGTTTCTCGTGCTGCTTGCTGCTGTTGGCATGGCTGCAGTCGACCATCAGCGTGGGCGGCAGGCCGGCGGCCTGCAGGTCCGCGCAAGCCTTGGCCACGCTGTCGGCGTCGTAGTTCGGCGCCTTGCCGCCGCGCAGGATCACGTGGCAGTCCTTGTTGCCGTTGGTCTGCACGATCGCGACCTGGCCGTTCTTGTGCACCGACAGGAAGTGGTGGCCGCGCGCGGCCGCCTGGATCGCGTCGGTGGCGATGCGGATGTTGCCGTCGGTGCCGTTCTTGAAGCCGATAGGCGCCGACAGGCCCGAGGCCAGCTCGCGGTGCACCTGGCTCTCGGTGGTGCGCGCGCCGATCGCGCCCCAGGCGATCAGGTCGCCGATGTACTGCGGCGAGATCACGTCCAGGAACTCGCTGCCCGCGGGCAGGCCCAGCCGGTTGATCTCGATGAGCAGCTGGCGCGCGATGCGCAGGCCCTCGTCGATGCGATAGCTCTCGTCCAGGTACGGATCGTTGATCAGGCCCTTCCAGCCGACGGTGGTGCGCGGCTTCTCGAAGTACACGCGCATGACCACCTCGAGCGTGTCGGCGTAGGTCTCGCGCACGTCCTTCAGGCGCCGCGCGTACTCCAGCGCGGCCTGGGGGTCGTGGATCGAGCAGGGCCCGATCACCAGCAGCAGCCGGTCGTCCTGGCCCGCCATGATCTCGCGGATGCGCTGGCGGGTGCGCCCGATCAGCGCCTCGACCGGCGTGTTGCGGATCGGGAAGAACCGGATCAGGTGCTCGGGCGGCGGCAACACGGTGATGTCCTTGATGCGTTCGTCGTCGGTCTCGCTGGTCTTGTCGAGCGGACGGGCATGCCAGGCATCGGTGGTGGAAGCGGTCATCGTGGGCTCCTGAACGGGATGGGGTCTGGGGGTGGCAGGGGCGAAAAAAAACCGCCGGTGGGAGCCGGCGGTTTCTTCGAGTGTCCTGGTGCGTCTTGTCTAGGTGCGCTCCGGGCTCTCGACCGCCGACGGGCCGGAGAACCAAAAGTAGCCAAAGAAGAAGACGGACTGCTTGCGCATGACGAAAGACTCTACCACAGGGGTTTGGCGTGCCGTCAAGCCGTGCCGCCGACGGTCAGGCCGTCGATGCGCAGGGTGGGCTGGCCCACGCCGACCGGCACGCTCTGGCCTTCCTTGCCGCAGGTGCCCACGCCGGTGTCGAGCTTCATGTCGTCGCCGATCATGCTCACGCGGGTCAGCGCGTCGGGGCCGTTGCCCACGATGGTCGCGCCCTTGACCGGGTACTGGATCTTGCCGTTCTCGACCCAGTAGGCCTCGCTGGCCGAGAACACGAACTTGCCCGAGGTGATGTCGACCTGGCCGCCGCCGAAGTTGGTCGCGTACAGGCCCTTCCTGATGCTGGCCACGATCTCGTCGGGGCTCTTGTCGCCACCGAGCATGTAGGTGTTGGTCATGCGCGGCATGGGCACGTGCGCGTAGCTCTCGCGCCGGCCGTTGCCGGTGGGCTTGACGCCCATCAGCCGCGCGTTGAGCGCGTCCTGGATGTAGCCGCGCAGGATGCCGTCCTCGATCAGCACGTTGCGCTGGCTGGCGTTGCCCTCGTCGTCGACGTTCAGCGAGCCGCGGCGGTCGGCGATGGTGCCGTCGTCGAGCACGGTCACGCCCTTGGCCGCCACGCGCTGGCCGATGCGGCCGGAGAACGCGCTGGAGCCCTTGCGGTTGAAGTCGCCCTCCAGGCCATGGCCCACCGCCTCGTGCAGCAGGATGCCGGGCCAGCCCGGGCCCAGCACCACGGTCATCTCGCCGGCGGGCGCCGGGCGCGATTCGAGGTTGGTCAGCGCCGAGCGCACCGCATCGTCGACATACGACTGGATGTGGTGGCTGTCGAAGTACGCCAGGCCGAAGCGCCCGCCGCCGCCGGCCGAGCCCATCTCGCGCCGGCCGTTCTGCTCGGCGATCACGGTGACCGACAGCCGCACCAGCGGCCGAACGTCCGCGGCCAGCGTGCCGTCGGCGCGCGCGACCATGACCACGTCCCACTCGCTGGCCAGCCCGGCCATCACCTGCACGATGCGCGGGTCCTTGGCGCGCGCGGCCTGCTCGACCTGGCCGAGCAGTGCCACCTTGGCGGTGCTGTCGAGCGTCCCGATGGGATCGAGGTCCGGGTAGAGCGAGCGGCTGCCCGCGACCTTCTTGGGCGACACGCGCGTGCGGCCCGACTGGTTGGCACCGGCGATGGCACGCACGGTGCGCGCCGCATCGAGCAGCGAGGCCTCGGAGATGTCGTCGGAATACGCGAAGGCGGTCTTCTCGCCGCTGACCGCGCGCACGCCCACGCCCTGGTCGATGCTGAAGCTGCCGGTCTTGACGATCCCCTCCTCCAGGCTCCAGCCCTCGCTGCGCGTGTACTGGAAGTAGAGGTCGGCGTCGTCGACCTTGTGCGCACGGATCTCGGCCAGGGCGCGCGACAGGTGCGATTCGTCGAGGCCGAACGGTTCGAGCAGCAGGCGCTGCGCCGTGGCGAGGCGCTCGAGGGTGGGTTCGCGGGAGATCATCGGGCGATTCTAGGTGCGCCCCGAAGGCCGGCGGGGCGCAGGGGCTGCCTGCCCCGCGCGGCTCAGCCGCCCTGCTCGATCCAGCGCAGCAGCACGGCGTCGTCGAGCCCGGCCAGGCCCGCATCGGCGGCCTGGGCGAACACGTCGCGGGCGGCCGCACCCAGCGGGCCGCGGAAGCCCGCGGCCTCGGCGGCCTCGATCGCCAGGCCGGTGTCCTTGCGCAGCAGCGACAGGTGGGCACGGGGCGCCAGGTCGCCGGCGAGCGCGCGCGGCAGGCGGTCGCTGCCGATCCAGCTCTGGCCGCTGGACTGCGCGATCACCTCGAGCGTGCGGGCGCCGTCCAGGCCCAGCCGGCGCGCCAGGGCCAGCGCCTCGGCCGCACCCACCAGGTTGATGCCGGCGAGCAGGTTGTTGACCAGCTTGGTCCGCGCGCCGTCACCCCAGCGCGTGCCCACGCGCACGAGCCGGTCGCTCAGGGCCTGCAGCAGCGGCAACGCGTTGTCCCAGGCCCGGTCGGGACAGGCGACCATCAGGCTCATGCTGCCGTCGAGCGCCCGCTGCGGGCCGCCCGACATGGGCGCATCGACCGGCTGCAGGCCGGCCTCGGCCAGCGCGACAGCGATCGATTCGCAGTCGCCGGGACCGATGGTCGGGCACAGCAGCACCGGCGCCCCGGCGGGCAGCGCGGTGGCTGCGCCGGCGGCGCCGAACAGCACCTCGCGCACCTGCGCCGCGTCGACCACCGCCACCACGAGAGCCCCAGCGCCGCGGGCTGCCTCGGCCGGGCTGGCGCAGACCACGGCGCCCGACGCGCCCAGCGCCTGCGCGGTCGGCAGGTCGACGTCGCGCACCCGCACGGTCCAGCCCAGGCCCAGCAGCCGCCGCGCCATCGCCCCGCCCATGTTGCCGGCGCCGACGACCGCGACGGTCCCGCTCACGTCTGCACCAGCCGCTTGGCCTTGGCGATGGACATCAGGATGCCCAGGCCGAGCCCCAGCGTGACCATGGCGGTGCCGCCGTAGCTGATGAAGGGCAGCGGCACGCCCACCACGGGCAGGATGCCGCTGACCATGCCCATGTTCACGAAGGCATAGGTGAAGAAGATCATCGTCACCGCCCCGGCCATCAGCCGCGCGAACAGCGACGACGCCTCCAGCGCGATGGCCATGCCGCGCAGGATCAGGAAGGTGAAGCCGGCGATCAGGAACAGGTTGCCCATCAGCCCGAACTCCTCGGAGTAGGCGGCGAAGATGAAGTCGGTGGTGCGCTCGGGGATGAACTCCAGGTGCGTCTGCGTGCCTTGCATGAAACCCTTGCCGAACAGGCCGCCCGAGCCGATGGCGATCATCCCCTGGATGATGTGGAAGCCCTTGCCCAGCGGGTCCTTGGTGGGGTCCAGCAAGGTGCACACGCGCTGCTGCTGGTAGTCGTGCAGCCCGGGCCAGTTCACGCCCGGCGCGCACAGCTGCGACTCGAACACCACCAGCAGCAGGATGCCCACGAGGCCCACGACCACGGGCGGGATGATGAGCTTCCAGGACAGGCCGGCGAAGAAGATCACCGACAGGCCGGCGGCCATCACCAGCAGCGAGGTGCCCAGGTCGGGCTGCTTCATGATCAGGCCGACCGGCACGGCCAGCAGCACGCCGGCCACCACGTAGTCGAGCGGCCGCAGCTGGCCCTCGCGGCGCTGGAACCACCAGGCCAGCATCAGCGGCATGGCGATCTTCATGATCTCGCTGGGCTGGATCACCACGCCGATGTTCACCCAGCGCCGCGCGCCCTTCTTGGCGATGCCGAACAGGGCCACCGCGATCAGCAGCGCCACGCCCAGGGTGTAGAGCGGCACGGCCAGGCTCATCAGGCGCTGCGGCGGAATCTGGGCGACCACGAACATGATGGTGCCGGCGATCAGCATGTTGCGGCCGTGGTCGACGAAGCGGGTGCCGTGGTCGAAGCCCGACGAGTACATGGCCAGCAGGCCAGCACAGGCGAGCAGGAACACGGCGAAGGCCAGCGGGCCGTCGTAGCCCCGCAGCAGGGGCGCGGCGCGCTTCCACAGGGGCGGCTTGTCGAAGACGGCGGACATGGCGGGCGCCATTGTCGCCCATGGGGGCTTGCGGTCGTGCTCGCAACCCCGTCGTTACACTGCCGCGCCAAGAACACTGAGCGGGGAGATCGGGATGAGCGAAGGGCTCGCAGCGCTGGCGATCCAGGTGGCCGTGGGCGTGCTGACCTTGTCGATCAGCATCCAGTTGCAGCCGGAGCATTTCCGGCGCGCCGTGGAAGGGGGCCGCCCCCTGGTGGCGGGGCTGGCGGTCCAGCTGGCGGTGGTGCCGTGCATCGTGCTGGCGCTGGCCCTGTCCGGCCTCGTCCGCGATCCGGTGCTGCTGACCGCCTTGTGCCTGGTGTCGCTGACCCCCAGCGGCCCGACCTCCAACTACCTCACGCACGTGGCGCGCGGCGACGTCGCCCTGGCCCTGCTGCTCACGGTGATCGGCACCCTGCTGTCGGCGGCCGTCATGCCGCTGGCGCTGCCCAGCCTGCTGCAGGCCACGACCGGCCAGGGGATCCAGGTGGTCACCCCCCTGGCCGTGTTCCAGAGCCTGCTGGTGATGGTGGTGGCGCCGCTGCTGGCCGGGCTGTGGCTGCAGCGCCGACACCACGCGCTGGCCGAGCGCATCCGGCCGGCCTTGGGCAAGCTGGCCGGCATCCTGTTCGTCGTGCTGCTGCTGGGCGCGGTCGCGTCGCAGTGGAAGCTGCTCGCCACGGCCGCCACCGGCGCCGCGCTCCCGCTGCTGGGCACCAACGCGGCGGCGCTGGCCATCGGCGGCCTGCTGGCCGCGGCGTGCGGCCTGGCCGCCGCGCAGCGCACCACGCTGGCGCTCAAGACCGGCGTGCAGAACGTCTCCATCGCGCTGGGCATCGCCATCGGCGTGCTGGGCCGTCTCGACGTGGCGGCCATCGCAGGCCTCTACGGCCTGACCCAGCTGCTGGTGGCGACCGCCTACGCCTTGGCGAAGAAGCGCAGCTCGTCCACGGCCGGCGCCGGCTCCCCCCAGGCCGCGTCCGAGCCCAGCTGACAGCGCCGCACCACCTCCAGGTGCGTGTCGGGCGTGGGCCCGTCCATGCGCCGCAGCCAGAAGCTGGTGCGCAGCATCCAGCCGCCGCCGGCGGTCGGCTCCAGGCCCAGGTCCAGCACGCCATCGCCCTCGGCCGCCCAGTCCAGCCGCACCTGTGCCTCGCCCAGCGGACCCAGCGGGATCCGCTCGTGCAGCAGCAACTCGCGTGGCCGCAGGTTCGCGAACGGCAGCGGCGCGTGCAGCGGCGGCGTGGTGATCGCCCGCACCGACAGGCCGCCAGGCAGCGTGAGCGTGGCCAGCGTGCTGCAGTGGTAGTCGCTCGACAGCAGCACCGCCCGCTCGACGCGGTGCTGCACCAGCAGTCCCAGCAGGCGCGCGCGGTCCTGCGGCGCCAGCTGCCAGGTGTCCAGCGTGTCGCGCGGCGGCGGCTGCGCATCGCCCTCGCGCACGCCAGGGGCCACCACCGAGCCGGTGCAGATCACCACCGGCATGCCCGGCCGGGTGTGCACCGCCTGCGCCAGCGCCGCGTCGAGCGAGGCCCACTGGACCTCCTGCAGGATGCAGCGCTCGCCGCGCCGCCGCCGGCCCGTGCGGCTGTCGACGAACAGCACGTGGATGCCATCGTGCTCGAGGTAGGCATCGCCGGTGCCGTTGGACGGCACGGCCGACCCGTGCGCCCGCTGGAACGCGTGGTACGCGCGCAGCGCATTGCGCTGCCGCAGCGCGCCCCCGGGCAGGGCCAGGTGGTCCAGGCTCCAGTTGTCGTCCAGTTCATGGTCGTCCAGCACCATCGCAATCGGCAGCCGCGCCGCCACGGCGCGGAAGCCCGGTGAGCCGAAGGCGCCCCGGTACCGCGGCACCAGCCGCTCCACCTCGGAGGCGCCGTCGAACAGGCCGGCCCGCGCGTCGGCATAGATCTGGTCCCCCAGCAGGGCCATGAAGCGGGCACCGGGGGCCAGGCGCGCCGCCTGCCACAGCGACAGGTCGGCCCGCGCGCGCTCGGCCTCGACCACGCCGGGGTAGCGGCAGGCTGCCGCCAGCATGCGCAGGCCGGGGGCGGCATCGGATGCCGGCGGCGTCCAGCGCAGCCAGCCGGCGTCGGGCGTGGCCAGCTGGCGCCGGCGCCGCGACAAGGTCCGCGGGTCGGCCTGCCGGGCCCGCGCATCCTGGCGCCGTGCCTGTGCCTGCACCGCGTCCCACAGGGTGGCGAACAGCAGCGGCTCCAGCGTCTCGACCGGCAGGATGCGGTGCGGCAGCCGCTCGTCCATGTCCTCCTGGCGCCGGGCGCGGTAGCGGGGCCGCTGCGCGTCGGCGGGATGGGGTTGCGGCTGCGGCACCAGCCAGCGCCGCAGGTCGCGCCCGTCGGGCCAGCGCAGCAGCTCGAGCTCCGGCGCGGTCTCGGCCGGGTGCAGCGGCGTCGACCAGCCGGGCGGCAGCAGCGGTGCCATGGCCGCGGCGTGCGCGGCCGCCGGCAAGCGGCCCTGCAGGGCATGCACCGTCAGCGCCTGCACTGCCACGTCCTGCGCGCCCTCGGGCAGTTCGAGGTCGGCCAGCGCGTAGCCGATCGACACCTGCCGCAGCAGCGTGTCGCGACGCGGGCCGTGGTCGCTGCCCGGCTCGGCCAGCGGCTCGGAGAAATGCAGGTCCCAGGTCTGCACGCGCTCGTGCCGCTGCCCACCCTGCGTCCAGCACAGGCGGGTGATGCCGCACAGCGCGCGGTCCCCGGCGGTGAGGTCGGCCTCGAACCACAGACGCAGGAGCCAGCCGCCCTGCGACGCGCGGCGGGTCCAGCCGGCGATCGGCCCGGTGCGTGGCAGGCGGCCCAGCGTGCGCGGTGCCGAACGGGTGCGCACCACGGGCCAGTCGGCACTGCCGGCGGGCGGCTGGCCGCCGTCGCGGAAGGCCGCATCGAAGAAGCGCGCCACGGGCTGCAGGATGCGCTGCGGCGCCTCGCGGCCCACCGTGCAGTCGAAGTGCGCGAATCCGGCCACGCCGTGGCAGACCACCGCCGGCGGCCCGGGGGCGTCGCCGGCGGGGTCGTGCGCGCCGCGGGCCAGCTGCAGGGCCGCGCGCTGCAGCGACTCGCGGTCGAACAGCGCGTTGTCACGGCCGTGCAGCAGCATCACCGGCATGGTGAGGTAGCGGCCGATGCGGCGGCCGGTCACGTAGACGTCCTGGCCCTGCGCGTTGACCAGCCGCTCGTACTGCACGCAGCGCGTGCCGTGCAGGAACACGCCCAGGTTGGCGCGGCCGAAGAACTCGTCCAGCCGGCCGTGCAGCGCGCCCAGCTGCGCGTGGTTGTACAGGCGGCTGAGGATGCCGCCCATGCGGCGGCAGGTCGTGGCCTCGGGGCTGGGGTCCAGCAGGTCGTCGTCGGCCGGCCCGCAATGCTCGCCGGGCACGGGGTCGGGGCCGCCGTGCGTGTCGCCCCAGTCCTTCCAGGGCAGCTGCATGAACAGGCGGTCGAGCGCGGCATGCAGCGCGTCGGGGCGCGCCGTGCCCGCGGTGAACTGCAGCAGTTCGCGGCCCAGCACGTCGTGCAGCAGGCTGCCCATCTGCAGCCGCTGCTGCGCGCTGGCCGAACCGACCACGATGGGATGGAACTGCGACAGCAGCACGCCGGCCAGCCAGGGCACCGGCACCCCGCCTGCCTGCGCGGGCGGGTCTGCGAGGTGCCCGCCCAGGATCGACATCGCCAGCGAGGCCGACCCGACGCAGTGGCTGAACGCATGCACCTGGCTGGACCGCTCGGGCAGGCCGCACTCCTGCTCGACGACCGCGCGCACGTGGCGGATGGCGGCGGGCAGGTCGTACTCGGCGATGTCGTCCATGCTGGCCATGCGGGCCGAGGCGCGCAGCAGCGGGCTGACCCGGTACTCCAGCACCCACACGTCCCAGCCCTCGGCGAGCAGCTGCCGCACCAGGTCCTGCTCGCCCAGGGCGCCCAGGGCGGTGAGGCCGTGCGAGCTCTGGGCGAAGCCGTTGAGCAGGACGATGCTGCGCACGCGCTGGCGCCCCCAGCGCGTGCAGGGCTGCACCTGCGGCACGCCGCCGGCAGGCCGGTAGCGCACCAGGCAGACCGGAATGCGCGCCTGCACGCCCGGCGCCTGCCGCACCGGCAGCACATGGCGCAAGGCCGGATGGGTGCGGCCGCCCACCTGCAGCGCCGGCCAGGCGTCCGCCTCGTCGATGAAGCCGCCGCCCGATCCGGCGGGGCCGGTGGCCGGGTCGGTGGCCGGCAGCCCGGGCAGCAGGGCCGGCCCGCGCAACCACAGCAGCAGGCGGTTGCGCGCGAGCACGCGGGCGATGAACAGCGGGTAGGCCGCGAAGGCCTGCAAGGCCTGCAGGCTGTCGCCCTCCTCCCCCAGCTGCGGCGTGAGGTGCCGGGCGACGTCGGCCACGTCCATGGCGACGCGCCCCTGGGCACACAGCCGGCCCTGCGGGTCGCGCAACTGCACCTGCGCCTCGGTCATCTGCGTCCAGAGGCTGGGGGCCTCGACGGCCGGCCAGGGTGCACGCGGACCGCCCACCAGCTGCCGCAGCCGGGCGCGTCCCCAGTGCGCCAGCCAGTGCCGCAGCGCGGGCCAGCCGGGCGCCGCATCGATGGTCTTCAGGCCCGCCAGCGACCAGTCGCCGCCAGGGCCCTGCAACCGCAGCGTGTACACGAACTCGCGCACCTCGGTCGCGTTGGCCAGCGTGCGCGCGTACAGGCGCAGGCCGCGCCAGGCATGGCGCAGGCCCCCGGTGCCGCGGCTGTGCAGCAGGGGCCAGCCGGTGTCGATCCACGCGCGCAACCCCAGGCGGACGGTCGTGTCCAGCCGGGCCAGGGGTCCCAGCGGCCTGGCGCGGAAGACGGCCGCATGGCTGCCGGCCAGCACCGGCCAGCTGACGGTGCCGCCCGGCAGGTCCAGCACGAGCCGCGACCGGTCGTAGGGGCTGCCCGGCACGTCGCCGGGCTCCACCTCGGCGCGGTGCGCCGGGTCGGCCATCAGGTCGCGCCACGACGGGACCGGGAAGCGCAGGAAGAGCGCCGCGCCGGTGCGGGCGCCCGAGCCCGGCAGGCCCTGGCCCTGCGCCACGAGATCGCCGCGCAGCACCTCGGCCAGCGTGCCGCCCAGCGGCTGCACGACCGGGATGCGGTGCTCGGGCGGCAGCGCCTCGGGCCGGGGCAGGTCACGCGCGGGCGGGGCGGCCTCGCCCGGCACCGCGCCTTCGCCGTGGCCCACCATCCACGCGCAGGCGCGCTCGGCCAGCGCCGTGATGGTGAGCAGCGGGTTGACGCCCAGCGGCGACGGCACGATGGAGCCGTCCAGCACGTGCAGGCCCTCCAGGCGGCTGCCGTCGGCATGGAAGACGGTGCCCACATGGTCCACCACCCCGCTGTCGGGGCCATCGCCCATCCGGCAGCCGCCCAGCGGGTGCACCGTGATCAGCCGGCGCATGGCCGCCGGCGTGGCGACGCCGAAGGCCTCCAGCCCGAGGCTGGTGCCGGGGTTGGGCAGGAAGACGCCGCCGTCGGCGGCGATCGCCTGCTGGCGGGTGCCGTGGACCTGGGCCAGCGGCTCGGGCTCGCCGACCCAGCGCCAGCGCAGCCGGCCCCCGCGCGGCTCCCAGGCCAGTTCGCCGCCGGCGCTGTCGTGCCCCATGCCCAGCAGCGTCAGGCTGCGCCGCAGCGCGTCGGGGCTGGCCGCCATCGGGTCGCGTGCAGCGCCGCGGGGCCAGCCGGCCCCTGCCAGCCGGGGCAGCAGCGACAACGCGGCGCCGAGTTCGGCGGCGAAGGTGCCCAGCAGGCCGGGCACCGCGCCGTCCTCGACCACGGTCTGCTGCTGCAGCGGGCCGGACGGCTCGCCCAGCCGCACGATGCCGGTGATGGTCGGGCCGGTGAAGGTGTGCACGGGGGCCGCGCCAGCGCCGACCGCATGCACCGGGTGGGGCAGGTCCCAGCCCTGCGCGATGTCGTCGCCGTTCGTGGACACGCGCCGGCCCAACTGCGCCGCGGCCAGTGGCAGGCCGTGGCGGGCCTGCGACCGCGCGAGGATCTCGGTGGAGCCGAAGGCGCCCGCCGCGAGCACCACCGTGCGAACCCGCAACACCTGCACCAGGCCCGCGGCGGGCACCCCGGCCGCCAGGTCGGCGCGCTCGCCGGTGCGCACGCAGTGCACCGCCCAGCACGCGCCGTCGGCGGCGCCGGCGGGCAGCGGTTCGACCGCCAGCACGGTCAGGCCGGTGTAGAGGCGGGCCCCGGCCTGGAACGCGCGCGGCAGGTAGGTGGCGGTCAGGCTGAGCTTGGCGTGGTGGTTGCAGCCGGTCACGCAGTCGCCGCAGCCGTTGCAGGGCGCGCGGCGGCCCAGCGCCTGCGGCGGCGCGTCGCGCAGCTCCACCGCGATGTCGGCCACCTCGAAGCGGCCGCCGGACTGCTCGGCGAAGCGCCGCAAGGCCGCGTACTTGGCCGAGCCCACGATCCGCTGGCCGGCGACGCCGGCCTCCGGCCCGTCGGGGCGCTGCAGTTCGAGGGTCTCGCGCGCCCGGGCGTACCAGGGACCGAGCCCCTCGCGCAGGGCCTGCGGCCAGCCGGATTCGGTGAACACCCGCGGGTCGGCCTCGACGCCCACGCCCGCGTTCACCAGGCTGCCGCCGCCCAGGCCGTTGCCCACCATGGCGGCCACGCCGTCGCCCACGCGGAAGTCGAACAGGGCCGATTCCTGCCCCATCGCCCGCACGCCCTGCGCGTCGCTCAGCTCCACCCGCATCCGGGTGCCGATCTCGCCGACCTGGGACGGGAACTCACCGGCTTGGAACTCCTGGCCGCGTTCGACGACCGTCACGCGACGGCCGGCCTGGGCCAGCCGCAAGGCCGCCACCGCCCCGCCGTAGCCCGAGCCCGCAACCAGCACGTCCAAGGTCTGCCCTGCCCCGGCGCCGGCCAGCAGTTCCTCGGCCGGCCGCGACAACCATCCCATGTGTTCTCCCCCTGGCCGGCGCTGCCAGCGCCGGCACCCGCTTGTGTGTCCGTCGTTCAGTTGGCCGCGCTGCGCACGCCCGCCAGCGCGCGCCGCAAGGTCTCAGGCGACAGCGGCTTGGTCAGCACGAACGCCATGTCGCGCAACTGCTCCAGCCGTGCCGGGTCGGATTCTCCCGTGACGATCAGCGTGCTCATGCCGGGCCAGGCCTGTTGCGCCCTGGCGATCACCTCGGGGCCGACCTCCCCCCCGTCGAGCTGGTAGTCGACCAGCGCGACGTCGGCCTCGCCGAGCCGTTCCATGGCCGTCTCGAGCTCGTGGGCGCCCGCGCAGGTGGCCACGCGGCAGCCCCAGCTGCGCAGCAGCGTGCGGGTCGCCTGCAGGATGCTGGGGTCGTCGTCGAGCACCAGCACCGACAGCCCGGCGAGGTCCACGTCGGGCTCGTCCATGACCTCGGGCGCGACGCCCGCCGGCGCCGCCGGCAGGCGGACCGTGAAGCGCGCCCCCAGCGCATGCGCCGGGTCGGTCCAGTCCAGCCTGAGCTGCGCGCCGAGCTTGTCGGCCAGCCGCTTGACGATCGACAGGCCCAGGCCGAGGCCGCTGCTGCCGCTGCGGTAGAACTCGTCGAACACGCGCTCGCGCTCCTCGGGCCGGATGCCCGGGCCGGTGTCGGCCACGGTCACCACGGCCTGGTCGCCATCGCGGGCGATCGACAGGCGGATGGCTCCCCGGCCGCCGTGCTTGAGCGCGTTGTCGAGCAGGTTGCGCAGCAAGCGCTCGGTCTGCACCGGGTCGGAGCGCACGCTGACGCTCTCGAGCTGGCATTCCCAGCGCCGCTCGGCCGCCAGGCACAGCGCCCTGTACTCGGTGTCCAGCTGCGCCACCAGCGCGTCGAGACTGAAGGTGGTCAGGTTCACGCGCAGGTCGCCGCTGTCCAGGCGCGAGATGTCGAGGATGGACGAGAACAGCTGGTTGAGGTTCTGCACCGAGCCGGCCAGCGTCTGGGACAGCTGGCGGATCTCCTGCGGGTCCTGCATGCGCAGCAGGCCGGCGCTCATCAGGCCCAGGGCGTGCAGCGGCTGGCGCAGGTCGTGGCTGGCGGCCATCAGGAAGCGGGTCTTGGCATCGTTGGCGGACGCGAGCTGCCGCACCAGCTGCGCGTTCTCCGCCCGGATCGCGATCGAGTCGGCGATGCGGCGCGAGAAGTGCACCGAGAAGGCGAACAGCGTCAGGCCGTACAGGATCACCCCGGCCGCCATGAGGTGGCCGACGCTCGCCTGCCCGTGGAGCGACCAGGCCACCGCCAGCCCGCCCATCACCGCCGCGAGGTAGCCGCCGTAGACCGATGCGGACAGGCCCGAGGACAGCACCGCGGCGGTCGCCCAGACGCACAGCACCATGGTCAGCAGCAGCTGGGAGCCTTCGTTCAGGCGCGCGAAGGCCAGTGCGGGCAGCAGGCCGAGCAGCAGGCCCAGCCCGGTGGTGGTCACCAGCAGTGCGCGCACGCCCTGCTGCGCCCGCCCCATCCGGGCCAGGGTGCGCTGCAGCACCACGTTGCGCACGGCCAGGCAGGTCGCCAGCACCACCCCCCCGATGGCCGCCGGCAGGTAGCCGACCTGGGGCGCCACGAGCGCGAGGATCACGAGCCCGGCGGGGATGGCCCAGCGGCCGGAGGCGATGGCCTGTTGCAGGGCCAGCGAGGTGGTCTCCCGCTTCAGGGCCTCAGTGTCCACCGAGCGGGATTCCCAGGCTGCTGCACTTGACGATCACGTTGGCCCGGCTGTTGACGCCCAGCGCGTTGAAGATCGCCGCGGTGTGCGTCTTCACCGTGCCGTCGGAGATGTCCAGGGCGCGCGCGATCTGCTTGTTCGACTGGCCCCGCAGGATGCAGGTGAGCACGTCGCGCTGGCGCGGGGTGAGCCCCAGGCGGGCGAGCACCTGCTCGGCGCCGCTGCGGGCGCGCTCGGGATCCCACCGGGTGGCGGGACGCTGGACGTAGTTGGCCGGCAGGATGATGCGGCCCTGGCTGGCGTCGCGCAGTGCCTGCGCGAGCACCGACTCGTCGACCGACTTGGGCAGGTAGCCGTTGGCGCCGCCATTGAGGGCCTGGGCCATCCACTGCTCGTTCGGCTCGCCCGAGGTGACCCACACGTGCAGCTGCGGACGCTGGCTGCGCACCTCGGGCAGCAGGTCGAGCCCGGTGCGGTCGGGCAGGTTCACGTCGAGGATCAGCAGGTCGAAGGCCTGCGGGCCCGAGAGCACCTGCAGCAGTTCGGCCCCGCTGCCCACCTCGGTGACCTCGCACTGCGGGATGGCGGCCCGGGCCGTGGACCTCAGGCCGACGCGGATGGCGGGATGGTCGTCGCAAATCAAGAGCCGGAACACTGCTTCCTCCTGTGGCGCGCGATTGTGGTGGGCAACGCGCAGCGGGTCAAAACGCACGCGCGGCCGCTTGTGCCTGCCGCGGTGGTGGCCGGAGTGGTGCGCGGTGACGCCCCTCCGTGCTCGGGCGCGCAGCTTAGTGGATGCCCGCTCGCATCCACCATCGGTCATAGGGCAGAGGGTGGGCGTGACGTGCAGGTCCGACTTCCGGCGGATGGTCCGCGGCCGTGGCCGCGCCTATCGTGCCCACCCGATGCCACGGCGCCCCGCGCCTGGTGCCAGGTCCCTGATCTGGGCGGTCCGGCAGGCCTGCCCGGTCTTCCCCCCGCCGGTTCGCGCCGGCGGGGTTTTTTTTCGGCCCTGCCACCCCCGGCGCCTACGATCGGCGCCATGCCCACCACCCACCTGCTCTACCTGCACGGCTTCCGCTCCTCGCCGCAGTCGGCCAAGGCACGGCAGACCGCCGCGCGCGTGGCCCGCGACCACCCCGAGGTCACCTGGTGGTGCCCGCAACTGCCGCCGTCGCCGCGCGAGGCGATGGCGCTGGTGATGCAGGGCATCGCGGGCTGGCCCCGCGATGCCATGGGCGTGATCGGCTCCTCGCTGGGCGGCTACTACGCGACCTGGGTGGCGCAACGCACCGGCGGCCGGGCGGTGCTGCTCAATCCCGCGGTGCATGCGGCACGCGACATCGGCCGGCACCTGGGCGAACAGGTGGCCTGGCACGACCCCGGCCAGCGCTTCGTGGTCGAGCCGCACCACGTGGACGAGCTGCAGGCGCTCGAGGCCGGGCCGCTGGCGCACCCGGGCCGGGTGCTGGCCATCGTCGCCAAGGGCGACGAGGTGCTGGACTGGCGCGAGATGGTCGCCCGCTATCCCGGCAGCGCCGTCGAGCTGCTGGAAGGCGGCGACCACGCCCTGTCGGACTACGAGGCCGCCCACCTGGACCGGGCGCTGGCCTTCCTCGACCTGGCGCGCTGATGGCCGGCCGCACCCCCATGGGACAATCCGGCCGATGTATGCACTGTTCGAGGAAGCCGGCAAGTTCCAGGCCGGGCGCGTGCTCTCCGAAGCCGATGCGTCCGCGCAGGTGGAGCTGGAGACCGGCAAGCGCGTCAAGGTCAAGGCCGCCAACATCCTGCTGAAGTTCGACAAGCCCCAGCCGTCCGAGCTGGTGGCCGGGGCGCAGGCGGTGGCGCAGGAGATCGAGCTGCAGCTGGCCTGGGAATTCGCGCCCGAGGACGAGTTCGGCTTCGCCGACCTGGCGCGCGAGTACTTCACCGACAAGCCTTCGCTGGAGCAGCAGGCCGCGGCCCTGTTCCGGCTGCACGAGGCGCCGCACTACTTCCGCCGCGCGGGCAAGGGGCGGTTCCGCAAGGCGCCCTCCGAGATCGTGCAGCAGGCCCTGGCGGCCATCGAGAAGAAAAAGCAGGTGCAGGCGCAGATCGCCGCCTGGGCCGGCGAGCTGGCGGCGGGCCAGTGCCCGGCGGAAGTGCGCGAGCAGCTGTACCGCATCCTGTTCAAGCCGGACAAGAACGGCCCCGAGTACAAGGCCGTGGTCGAGGCCGCGCGCGCCACGCAGCTGGCCCCGCTGGCTCTGCTGCAGCGTGCGGGGGCGATCGCCTCGCCCTACGAGTTCCACTGGCAGCGCTTCCTCTTCGAGCACTTCCCCAAGGGGACGGGCTTTCCGGCCCTGGCCGCGCCGGCGATCACCGACGACCTGCCAGTGGCCGCCGTGCAGGCGGTGTCCATCGACGACTCGCACACCACCGAGATCGACGACGCGCTGTCGGTCACCGGCCTGGGCTCGGGCCAGGTGACGCTGGGCATCCACATCGCGGCGCCCGGCCTGGCGGTGCAGCCCGGCTCGCCGATCGACCAGGTCGCGCGCCAGCGGCTGTCGACGGTCTACATGCCCGGCCACAAGATCACCATGCTGCCCGACGCGGTGGTGCAGGCCTACACGCTCCAGGAGGGCCGCGACTGCCCGGCCGTGTCGCTGTACGTCACGCTCGACGAGGCCACGCTGGCCGTGCAGGGCACGCGCACCGCGCTCGAGCGCGTGCCGATCCGCGCCAACCTGCGCCACGACAAGCTCGATGCCTTCATCACGCAGGACTGGCTGGAAGGCGCCGACGCGCCGCAGCCGGTGCCCGAGCCGGCCGTGCACCTGCGCGGGGAGCTGTCGTTCCTGTGGCGGCTGGCGCAGCACCTGAAGGCCGCGCGCGAGCAGGTGCGCGGCAAGCCCGAGAACTTCAACCGCCCCGACTACACGTTCCGCCTGCACGGCAACGAGGGCCGTTCGCCCGACGGCACCGAGCAGGTCGAGATCGGCGTGCGCAAGCGCGGCGCCCCGCTGGACCTGATCGTGGCCGAGGCCATGATCCTGGCCAACAACAACTGGGGCCGGCTGCTGGCCGACTTCGGCATCCCGGGCATCTACCGCAGCCAGGCCAGCATGGCGCCGGGCGTGAAGGTGCGCATGGGCACCAAGGCGCTGCCCCACGCGGGCATCGGCGTCGACTGCTACGCCTGGAGCACCTCGCCGCTGCGCCGCTACACCGACCTGGTCAACCAGTGGCAGATCATCGCGGCGGCCCGCCACGGGCGCACCGCCGCCCTGGCCGCGCCGTTCAAGCCCAAGGACGCCGAGCTGTTCTCGATCATCTCGGGCTTCGATGCGGCCTACGGCGCGTACAACGGCTACCAGGCCGGCATGGAACGGTTCTGGACCTTGCAGTACCTGCGCCAGCAGGGCATCACCGAGCTGGTGGGCACGGTCTTCCGCGAAGGCCTGGTGCGGGCCGACGACCTGCCGCTGGTGCTGCCCGTGATGGGCGCCGACGGCCTGGCGCGCGGCGCCAAGCTGCGGGTGCGCCTGGGCGCGATCGACGACATCTCGCTGGAAGTGACCGGCACGGTGGTCGAGCGGCTGGATGCGCCAGCGGTGTCGCCCGAGGACGACACCGGCGAGGACGAGGAGCCGGTGGCGGGGCCCATCGCCATCGCCGTCGACGTGGCCGATGCCGGCGAGCCGGGCCCGGCGGACGCGGGGCCCGATAATCCGGCCCCGTGAACCTGAAGTCGGTCAGCACCCTCCAACTCGCACTGGGCGCCTCCGTCGCCGTGCATGCGGTGCTGCTGACGGTCCGCTTCGTCGACCCCGAGCGCTTCAACCGGGTGTTCCAGGACACCCCGCTCGAGGTGGTGCTGGTCAACGCCCGCAGCACCGAGCGGCCCGATCGCGCGCAGGCCATCGCGCAGGCCTCGATGGCCGGCGGCGGCGATGCCGACAAGGGGCGCGCCACCTCGCCCCTGCCCTACGCGGCGCTCACCGCCACAGGTGATGCCGACGAGGATGCGCGCAAGAGGATCGATGCGATGCAGGAGCAGCAGATGCTCATGCTCGCCCAGGTCAAGCAGATGCTGGCGGCGATGCCGCCCACCGACCCGCGGCAGGCACCCAACAGCGCCGAGGCGCAGGCCCGCGAGGACAAGCGCCGCCAGCTGGTGCAGCTGCTGGCCGAGATCGAGCGCCGCATCAACGCCGAGAACGCCCGGCCCAAGAAGCGCTACGTCAGCCCTGCCACCCGCGAGGAGGTCTACGCGACCTACTACGACGGCCTGCGCCGGCGCATCGAGGACCGCGGCACCACCAACTTCCCCGAGCAAGCGGGGCAGAAGCTGTATGGCGAGCTGACCATGGTGGTGACGGTCAACCACGACGGCACGGTGCTGGCCACCGAGATCGTCGAGAGCTCCGGCAACCCCGCGCTGGACCGGCGCGCCCAGGGCATCGCCCGCGGCGCCGGCCCCTTCGGCCGCTTCAGCGAGGCCATGCGCCGGCAGGCCGACCAGATCGTCGTGGTCTCGCGCTTCAAGTTCACGCGCGACGAGACGCTCGAGACGAAGCTCACCGCCCGATGACCCCCGACCGCTATGCCGTGATCGGCAACCCCGTCGAGCACAGCCGCTCGCCCTGGATCCATGCACGGTTCGCCGAGCTGACGGGCCAGCGCATCGACTACGGCAAGGTGCTGGCCCCGCTGGACGGCTTCGCCCCCGCGGTGCAGGGCTTCCGCGCCGCGGGCGGACACGGCTGCAACGTCACCGTGCCGTTCAAGTTCGAGGCCGCGCAGATGGCGACCGCCACGAGTGCCCGGGCGCGCCTCGCAGGCGCCTGCAACACGCTGCGCTTCGACCCCGACGGCATCTGGGGCGACAACACGGACGGCGTGGGCCTGGTCAACGACATCGGCGTGCACGCCGGCGTGGCGCTGCGCGGCGCGCGCGTGCTGCTGGTCGGCGCGGGCGGCGCGGCGGCCGGCGTGCTGGGACCGCTGCTGGAGGCCGCGCCCGCCGCGGTGGTGGTGGCCAACCGCACGGCCGACAAGGCCCAGGCCCTGGTGCGCACCCACCAGCCGGTGGCGCATGCGGCGCAGGTGCAGCTGCGCGCCGCGCCGCTGGCCGATCCCGGCACGGCCTACGACATCGTGGTCAACGCCACCGCCTCCAGCCTGGCCGGCGATGTGGTCCCGGTGCCGGCCACGGTGCTGCGGGCCGGCACGCTGGCCTACGACATGATGTACGGCGCCGGTGCGCGCGGCTTCCTGCAGTGGGCCGCGGCCCACGGGGCCACCGGCCGCGACGGCCTGGGCATGCTGGTGGAGCAGGCGGCCGAGTCCTTCCTGGTCTGGCGCGGCGTGCGCCCGCCCACCGCCCAGGTGCTGCGGGAACTGCGCGCGCGCGTGGACGCCGCATGAGGGCGCTGGGCCGGTGGCTGCTGCTGCTGGCGCTCGCGGGGCTGGCGCTGCAGCTGTTCTTCGTCGGCCGCATCGCGCTGATGGCGGTGGTCGACCCGCAGTCCACCGCGTTCCAGCGTTCCGAGGCCTGGCGCATCGCCACCGAGCGCGAGCGGCTGCGCTGGCGGCAGGACTGGGTGCCCTACGCCCGCATCTCCGATCACCTCAAGCGCGCCGTGATCGCCTCCGAGGACGACGGCTTCACCAGCCACGACGGCGTGGACTGGGAGGCGCTGGAGAAGGCCTGGCAGCGCAATGCCAAGGCCGAGGAGCAGGCGGCGCGGCGCGCGCAACTGCAGCCGCGCGCGAGCCGCCCGCCCAGGATCGTCGGCGGCTCCACCATCACGCAGCAGCTGGCCAAGAACCTGCTGCTGTCGGGCGAGCGCACGCTGGTGCGCAAAGGCCAGGAGATCGTGCTGACCTTCGCGCTGGAGCAGCTGCTGACCAAGCAGCGCATCCTCGAGATCTACCTGAACTCGGTGGAATGGGGCGAGGGGGTGTTCGGCGCCGAGGCCGCCGCGCGCCATTACTGGCGCAAGGCGGCGTCGGAGCTGACGCCCTACGAGGCCGCGCGCCTGGCCGTCATGCTGCCGCGCCCCCGCTACTTCGAGAAGGTGCCCGACTCGGGCTACCTGGCCAGCCGCGCGCAGACCATCGTCGCGCGCATGCGCAACGCCGAACTGCCCTGAGCTGCGCACATCCTGTTGCGATTCGGGCGCGCCGCGGCCGGTGGCTGGCCCGGCGACGCGGCAGCATGGACGCCACGATGACGTCCTGCCGCACCACCTCCCTGGGCCTGTTGTTGGCGACCAGCCTGCTGGCGGCAGGCTGCGCCAGCGTGGCCGAGCCCGGCCCGCCGCAGACCATGGTGGTGCAGGACGTGCCGATCGTGGTCGGGCCGGCGCCGCTGGTCGTGCTGCCGGCACCGGTGCTGCTCGGCCCGCCCGGCTGGCCGCCCGGGGCCTGGGAACCGCCGCCGCCGCCCTACGCCTGGCGGCCGTACGGCCCCGGGCCCTGGTGGCGGCCCGGCCCGCTGTGGCGGCCCATGCCGGGCCGCCCCATGCCGCAGCGGCCGCGGGGGGCCGGCCGGCATTGACCACGCGCATGCGGCGGCGCGCCCGGGATCGGGCGGCCGCGCGCGCGGGGAAGGTCAGTGGGGGACGAACGCCGGGGCCCGGGCGGGCACCGGCGCGGGGGCCTCATTCGGCCGTCAGCACGGCGCCCAAGGCGAACACCGAGTTGGGGATGCGCTGGGCGAGCCGGGAGGGAGCCTCCTCGAGCCACCGCAGCGCGGCGCTGTCCTGGATCGGACCATCGTCGTTGTCGTCGAGGTCCACGGCAGGCTTGCGGCTCTGGGACCGCTTCTGGTCGGTACTGCGATTCATAGGGGCGGGATTGTCCCAGTACCGGGCCCGGCTTGCTAGCCCCCGCACGCTGGCGACCGGGGCTTTACATCTTCGACTTGCGTCCGCCGCGCGGCTGGGTCCGCACCGCCCGCACAAGCCGCACCGTCACTCAGTCGCGCAGCCGCAGCGCGCTGAAGATCGCGGCCGCGGCCGAACTCGCCGCCGCCAGTGCCAGCGCCGCCTGGGGGCCGCCCGCCCCCGCGGCAGCCACCGCGAAGACCGCGGCGATGCACACCGCGCCGGTGGACTGGCCGGTCAGCCGCGCCGTGGCCAGCATGCCGCCGGCGGCCCCGGCACGCCGCGCGGGCGCGCTGGTCAGGATCACGTGGTTGTTGGGCGATTGAAAGCTTCCGAACCCCAGGCCGCACAGCAGCAGCGCAGCGCCCACCGCCCAGGGCATGCCGGGACGGGGTCCGCCGCCGGCCAGCAGCGCAAGCGCCGCCAGGCCCAGCGCCAGCGCACCCAGTCCCACGCCGCCCAGCAGCCCGCCGTTCAGGCGCCCGATCAGGCGGCCGGCGACCGGTGCCGCCAGCACCACGCCGGCCGGCCAGCACGCCATCAACGCGCCCGCCTGGCCGCTGCCCAGATGCCAGGCGTCCAGCAGCAGGAAAGGCAGCGCGATGAAGGCCAGCGTCTGCGCGGCGAAGGCGCACACCGAGGTGGCCATGGACAGGCGGAACACGCGGATGCGCAGCAGGTCGATGGGCAGCAGCGGCACCGGCTGGCGCGCCTGCCGGCGCACGTGCACCACGCCCACCGCCAGGGCGGCCCCGAGCAGCCAGCCGCCCAGCGGCAAGGGGCCCCAGTGCGCGCTGGCGGCCGCCGCCAGGCCGCCCTCGCCCGTGCGGGCCCCGAGCAGGTCGATGGCCAGGAACACGCCGCAGAACATGACGGCGTTCAGCAGCGCGTCGGCCACGCTGGCACGCCGGTGGGCGCCGCCACCGGGCGGGTTGTCGGGCAGGGCCCGAGCGCCGAGCACGAGCAGCACCAGGCCCAGCGGCAGGTTGATCGCAAACAGCCAGGGCCAGTCGGCCACCGACAGGATCGCCGCCGACAGCGCGGGCCCGGCGACCGACGACAGCGCGACCACCACCGAGTTGAGCGCGATGCCGCGGCCCAGCACCTCGGGCGGATAGGTCAGGCGCACCAGGGCCGCATTCACGGCCATCAGGCCGGCCGCGCCGGCGCCCTGCAGGGCGCGCGCGCCCACCAGCATGGCCAGCGACCCCGACCACGCACAGGCCGCCGAGGCCAGCGTGAACACCACCACGCCCGCCAGGTACACGCGCCGGTAGCCCACCCGCTCGCCGAGCGAGGCCAGCGGCAGCAGCAGGGCGAGCACCGCCAGCTGGTAGGCGTTGACCACCCACACCGCGGCCGAGGCGCTGGCCCCCAGGTCGCGCGCCAGCGAGGGCAGCGCCAGGTTGACGATCATCCCTTCGACGACCGTGATCGCGATGCCCAGCAGGATCGCCGCCGCGGCCAGCCGGCGTTGCGGCAGCGGCAGGCCGGGTGGGGGCAGCTCGGTCGCGCCCGTGGCGCCGGCAGCCTGCATCAGCGCCGCGCCTGCGGCAGCCCGAACGCCTGGGCCCAGTAGATGCCGCCGGGGCTGGCCGCATTCACCGCGTAGGCCACGCCCATCTGCGTGAAGCGCGGCTCCATGATGTTGGCGCAGTGCGGCGGGCTCGCCAGCCATTCACGCACCACCTGCTGCGCGGTGGTCTGGCCCATGGCGATGTTCTCGCCCACGCTGCGCCACGCGTAGCCGGTGCGGCCGACGCGATCGGCGGGGCCGCTGCCGTCGCGCCCGCGGTGCTCCAGGTAGCCGTGCTCGGCCATCGAGCGCGCATGCGTGCCCGCGGCCTGCGCCAGCCGCGGCTCGAGCGCCAGCGGTTCCGCCGCGCCGTAGGCCTGGCTGCCGCATCGGCGCGGGCGCGCCCGCGCCTCGTTGACGAGCGCGAGCACCTCGGCCGCGACGTCGCCGGCCTGCGCGGCCGCGGGCGGCGCGAAGGGATCGGCCAGCACGATCCAGTGCGCGCTGCCCTGCGAGGCCAGGCCCACGCGGGTGAGCGCCGCATCGCCCAGCGCGGCGCACTGGCGCTGCACCAGCGCCCGCGCCGCGGCCGCATCGGACGGATAGCCCGACAGGCTGAACTGCACGCTGCGCCGCGCGCGGTAGCCGGCCTGCTGCAGCGCCTGGGGCAACGGCTGGCCTGCGGCGAGCAGGCGCGCGGCGGCATCCAGCCCGGGCTCGCGCTGCAGCGCTGGCGCGCCGGGCGCACAGCTGCTGCGCGCCTGCCCCAGCTGTTGCAAGAACGCGTCCGCCCGCGCGGTGCCGGCCGTGCACAGGCACACGGCGGCCATGGCCAGCAGCCGGGTGGCGACGGGGAGCGGGACGAGGGGCCGCCCGTGGCGGGCGACGGGGGCCGGAGCGCGGCCGGTGGCGGGACGCCGAAGCATCGGCCGATGCTACCCAAGCACCGCCGTGCCGTGGGCCGCGCCGGCGACTGCCGAGCCGCACGTATCATCGCGCCCCATGCTCGCCAAGGCCATGAGCATGTTCCTGCTGGGGCTGGTGCGGGTGCTGACCGGGGCGCAGGCCCGGTGGCACGGTTGCCCGCCCAAGGCCGAACAGCGCATCTACTTCGCCAACCACCAGAGCCATGCCGACCTCGTGATGATCTGGGCCGCGCTGCCGCAGGAACTGCGCGGCATCACCCGGCCGATCGCCGCCAAGGACTACTGGACCGCCTCGCCCCTGCGCGAATGGATCACCACCCGCGTGTTCAACGCGGTGTACGTGGACCGTGCCCGCACCGGCGAGTCGGACCCGCTGGAGCCGCTGGTGCAGGCGCTCGAGGCGGGCGACTCGCTGATCCTGTTTCCCGAAGGCACGCGCGGTCACGCCGAGGAGCCGCAGCCGTTCAAGGCCGGCCTGTACAACCTGGCGCAGCGCTTTCCCGAGGTGGTGCTGGTGCCCGCCTGGATCGCCAACGTGCAGCGCGTGATGCCCAAGGGCGAGGTCGTGCCCGTGCCCATCCTGTGCTCGGTCACCTTCGGCGCACCGCTGCGGCTGGAGCCCGGCGAGGACCGCCACGCCTTCCTGCAGCGCGCCCGCGGCGCCGTCGTCGCGCTGCGCGACGTCTGACACCACCCACCGCATGAATTCCTGGCTGCGCAGCCTCACCCCGTCCCAGCAGGTGGGTGCCCTGTTCCTCATCGTCTTCGGGCTGCTGTTCCTGGCCAGTGCGGTGACCTTCCTCGTGCAGTTCCGTGCCGCCAACGCGGGCCGGGACGCGGCCTGGCACGACGGCTTGCGCGACTTCCGCCACCTGCTCGGCCGCTCGTGGCTGATGACGGTGATCTTCTGGGTCGGCTGGGTGCTGGGCGACACCGTGGCCACGGTGCTGTTCGCGTTCATCGCGTTCTTCGCGCTGCGCGAGTTCGTCACCCTCTCGCCCACGCGCCGCGGCGACCACCGCAGCCTGGTGCTGGCCTTCTTCGTGGTGCTGCCGCTGCAGTTCTGGCTGGTGGGCACGCGCCACTTCGACCTGTTCACCGTGTTCATCCCGGTGTACGTCTTCTTCGCGCTGCCGCTACTGGCCGTGCTGTCGGGCGACAGCCAGCGCTTCTTCGAGCGCAATGCCAAGCTGCAGTGGGGCATCACCGTGTGCGTCTACGGCATCAGCCACGTGCCGGCGCTGATGCTGCTGGACTTCAGCGCGCGCAACTGGACCGGCAAGGGCGCGTTCCTGGTGTTCTTCCTGGTCTTCGTGGTGCAGACCTGCATGGTGCTGCAGCACCTGGCGCAGCGCCGCCTGCAACGCCCGCCCAGCCTGCCCGAGATCAGCCGCAGCTTCCACTGGAGCAGCTGGGCCCTGGGCATCTGGGGCGGCGCCATCGCGGGCGGGCTGTTCTCGTTCATCACGCCGTTCAAGCCCGGGCAGGCGGTGGCGCTGGCGCTGATCGCCTGCGCCGCGGGCTCGCTGGGGCACCTGG
This sequence comes from Comamonadaceae bacterium, assembly GCA_027484575.1. Taxonomy (GTDB): domain Bacteria; phylum Pseudomonadota; class Gammaproteobacteria; order Burkholderiales; family Burkholderiaceae_C; genus Ramlibacter. The sequence continues at coordinate 132,828 of JAIXSQ010000018.1, read as the reverse complement.
TGATGAAGGCTCTCAAGCGCGACCGCGGCGTGCCCACCTGGGGCCACCGCGCGTCCGTCACGGGCGCCAACGGCCTGCTGGATCGGGTCGACGCGCTGTGCTTCGCGGCGCCGATCTTCTTCCACGCCGTGCGGTGGTACTTCGGGGTCAGTGCGGCCTGAGCACGGCCTGCGCGAGCGACGCGCCGTCGGGCCCGGTGCGGGCGAGCAGGCGCCGCGCCAGGCGCGCCCAGGTCGCCGGCGCCACCTCGCCGCCGGCCAGCGCCTGCGCATAGGCCCCGGTGAGGTTCGCAGGATCGAGCCCGTGGGCGCGTCGCAGGTGCCCGCGCGCCGCCGCGGCGTCGCCCGCGAGCAGGCGGCACAGCCCGAGCGCCGCGTGGCTGTCCGCGAAGGCGGGATCCAGCGCCAGCGCCTGCCCGAAGGCGTGCTGCGCCTCGTCGCGGCGCTGCAGCAGCAGGTGTGCCCAGCCCAGCGCATGCCAGGCGCCCACGTGGCCAGGCTGGCCCGCGAGCGCCGGCAGCAGCAACGCGCAGGCCCCGGCTGCGTCACCACGGGCCAGGGCGGCCACGCCGCGCGCCACGAGCACCCGGGCGTCGCGCGGCAGCCGGTCACCTGCACGCGCGAGCCAGTCCGCACCGTCCTGCACGTCGCCATCGGCCAGCGCCAGGCAGCCACGCACCAGCAGGGCCTCGGGCTGCGCAGGATCGTGGCCCAGCGCCTCGGCGGACCAGCGACGGGCCTGAACGAGCGCGCCGGCGTCGAACGCGAGCAGGCCGGCCGGGCCGAGCGCAAGCGGATGCAGGTGGCCGGCCGCCTCGACCGACGCGAGCCACGCCAGGCCGTGCGCGTGCAGGCCCGCGCGGTGCAGCATGCGCAGCCACCCCGGCTGCACCTGGGCACGCGTCGCCGGTCCCGCGGCCTCGGCGTCGTGCAGCAACCGGTCGGCCGTGTCCGTGGCGCCGGCGGCAAGCGCGGCTGCACAGGCTTCAGCCCACAGCAGCAGGTTGGAGGGCTCGGACCGCCACCAGGCCGCCAGCCGGTCGACGCGCGCGAGGTCCGCGCTCATGCCGGCTCCAGCGCCGCGGACTGCCCCCGCAGGCGCAGCAGTGCCTGCCTGTGGATCTGCGAGATGCGGCCCTTGGTGAGCGCCATCTCGCGCGCGATCGCCTCGAACGGCAGCGCCTGCAGGTAGTGCCCCCGGACCACGGCGCGCTCCTGCGGCGGCAATGCGTCGACGAGCCGGTACAGCGCCTCTCGCAGCTGCCGCAGTTCGCACGCGCGGTAGAACGGCAAGGACTCGCTGCGGTCCGGGATGTCGACCATGCCGGTGCCGTCCAGCATCCAGCACAGGGCCAGGCCGAGCCCCACCTCGGCCACGCAGGCCATCAGCGCCTCGGCCGCCCCCGCGGGCGGCGGCCGCCCTGCGACCGCCAGTGCCTTGGCGGCATCGATGCGTTCCGCGCGCCACCGCTGCCGCGCCGCGACCTGCTGCTGGCGTTCGGTGAAACGGCCGAGCCCGTCGAGGATCGCGCCGAGCATGCGGCGTGCGGCGAAGCTGCGGAACTGGACCCCGCGCGCCGGGTCGTAGCGCTCCATCGCCTCGAGCAGCCCGAGCCGCGCATACTGGTGGTAGTCGTCGAAGCCCACCTCGTCGTGCACGCGGCGCCGGTAGCAGGTGGCGGCCACCACGCGCGCATAGGGCAGGTGCAGGGCCAGCAGGGGCGCACGGGCGCCGGCATCGCCCGCACGCCAGGCCTGCCACAGCGCAGCCTCGGCGGGGAACGGCAGGCCCTCGGTGTCCATGGCCTCAACGGAACGAGCCGACCAGGCCCTTGAGCAGCAGGGCCCAGCCGTCGACCAGGACGAACATCAGGATCTTGATGGGCAGGGCCACCGTTGCGGGGGGCTGCATCATCATTCCCAGGCCCATGAGCAAGGCCGCGACGACCAGGTCGATCAGCAGGAACGGCAACAGGACCAGGATGCCGATCTGGAACGCCACGCGCAGCTCGGACAGCATGAACGCGGGCACCAGCTGCACCAGGCTCACGGCCTCGGGGCTGGTGGGGGCCGGGGCGCGTGAGAGCTCGACGAGCAAGGCCAGGTCCTGCTCCCGCGTCTGGCGCAGCATGAAGTCTCGCAGCGGCCCCACCGCTTCGGCCCACACCCCCTGCAGGTCCAGCGCCCCGGCCATGAACGGCTGGAAGGCCTGCACGTTCAGCTGGTGCAGCACCGGCGCCATGGTGAACAGCGTGAGGAACAGCGCCAGCGCGATCAGCACCGGGTTGGGTGGCGTCTCCGGCATGCCCAGCGCGTGGCGCAGCATGGACAACACGATCACGATCCGCAGGAAGGCCGTCACGCACACGAGCAACGCGGGCACCAGGGCCAGCAGGGTCAGGCCCAGCACCATGCGCACGGCCTGCGACGCGCCCCGCCCATCGCGCAGCGGCGCTGCGAACAGTTCGGCATCGGGCATCGGCGCGGCCTGCGCGAGCGTCGTCGCCAGCAGGGCCGTGGCGGCGAGCGCCAGCCGCGTGGAGGCGTGCAGGGCTGCGGCCGGGCTGCTCGCCGCCTTCATGCCCGCGGCTCCGGTCCGCCGGCCGGCGCGGCCCGGCGCGCCAGGACGGTGATCCGCCGCTCGGTGCATCCGAGCAGCAGCTCTTCGTCACCCCACTGCACCGCATGCAGCACCATGCCCCGGCCGACCACATGGCTGCCCAAAGGCCGCAGTCCGTGCCGTGGCCACCCCGGCGTCCAGCGCAGCCGCGCCAGCCACCCCGGCCAGTGCACAGGGCGGCCCGCGTGCTCAGAGATCCAGGGCATGCGGCACCTCGGTCAGGCGCACACCCAGGCACCCCTCGGTGGCGACGAGCACGCCGCGCGCCACCAGCCGCCCGTGCAGGACCAGGTCGACGGGATCGTCGATCCGGCGATCGAGGGCCAGCACCTCGTTCTCGTGCGCCTGCAACAGGCGGCCCACCGTCAGGGTCACATGGCCGACGCAAGCCTCCAGCTGCACCTGCACCGCGTGCAAGGGCGAGTCGGGGCAGCGCAACGGGGAGCCCGGCGGCCGGACGGTGGCAGGGTCGAAGCGCACATCGGCCACGGCGGGCCCATCGGCATCGTTCACGGCGTGCATGGAGCCTCCTTGCAGGCGGGGGGAATGGGGGTGCTCGCGAGCTCGACGGCGCGCAGGCCGTCCAGGTCGACGAGCCAGCCGCTGAAACAATCGCGGCCGTCGGCGTCGGTCAGTCGCAGCGGGTGGTGCAAGCCGTGGTCCAGCGGCAGGACCATGCCGGCACGCAAGCCCGCCAACCTGGCCAACTCGATGGCGGTGGGCTGCAGGCGCAGCTCGAGCTGCAACGTGTGCCGCGCCAACCCGGCGCGCAGCGGCACGACACTGGCGGCAGGCCGCGGCGGCACCGGCATCCGCCGGGCCACCCAGTCGCCCGACAACAGCCAGCGGCCCAGCGGCAGGTCGACCTGCACCGCGCCGGCCCAGGTCGCCATCACCTCCGCGTCCGGCGGCAGCCCGGCGGGTCGCGGCGCCAGGCCGGCCCAGGCGGCGAGCTGTTGCCAGGCGCCGTCGAGCGCGGCGTCGACCAGTTCGGCCGCCAGCGTGCCACCGCGCGCGGGCTGGCCGAACAGGGCGGCGTGCAAGGCGCCCGGTGCACCGGGATCACGCACGGCCCAGCCACGGTCGCCGTGGCGTGAAGACCAGGCCGTCCACGTCGGCCGTCCTTCGTCGCAGCTGCTCCATCCCCTCGGGTCCGCCGGCCGGACGCCCACACCCTCCGCGAGCGTCGAGGGCATGCCCCAGGCACGGCACCAGGCCTGCAGCACGGCCGCGGCCTCGGCCGCGAGCCCGTCGCATCGCGCCCGCGACCAGGCGCGCAAGGGCCGCCAGGCAGCGTCGGGGCGGCTCATGGCTTCTTCATGTTGAACAGCTCCTGCAACATGTCGTTCGCCGTGGCGATGACCTGCGAGGACGCCTGGTAGCCACGCTGCACGACGACCAGTTCGCTGAACTCGCGTGACAGGTCGACGTTCGAGGTTTCCAGTGCGCCGGCGCGCAGGCTGCCGAAGCCCGCGCCGCCGGCGACACCCTCCGTGACCGAGCCACCATTGGCCAAGGCGTACCGGCCACTGCCCGTGGACTGCAGGGCGTCTTCGGCGCGAGGACGCACCAGCAGCAGCTGCGTGGCCTGCACGGTCCGGCCGTTCGAGTAGGTCAGGCGCAGGACGCCCGCGGCGTCGAAGGCCGCCTGCGTCAGGGCGCCCGGCGGGCGTCCGTCCTGCGATGCCATGGACAGGGTGGACAGGCTGCCAGAAGCGAACGAGGTGACGTCGCTCCCCAGCGCGAGCACCAGCGGCTGGGCCGCGGCGCCGGCGGCCTGGTAGGTGATCGCAATGCGCGCCGACGCGTCGTCGGGCCGGCCGTCGACGAAGCGCAGCCGGGCCTGGCCGACCACCTGCCCCGCCTCGAGCAACTCCGCGCGCCAGGTGCCCGGCTCGGTCGTCGCCGTGCTCACCAGCCGCAAGGACAGCGATCGCTCGCGCCCGGCACCGTCGACCACCGCCAGTCCGCCGACGGTCTGCTCGTCGGCCGTGCTGGAAAGGTTGCCACCGAGCTGGAGCGTCGTGGTCGGCGTTCCGGCGTCGGTCGCCCGGCCGGCGATGGACACGGCGGTCCGCTGGCCTGCGTCGAGGCCCTGCACCTGGGCACCATCGGCAGCCACCAGCCGGCCTTCGCCATCGAAGCGGAAGCTGCCGTCACGGGTGTAGCCGACCCGACCCTGCGCGTCGCGCAGCACGAAGTAACCATCGCCTTCCAGGGCCAGGTCGCTGGCGCGTCCGGTCTGCCGCGACTCGCCGGCCGACCTGTCGGTGCGCGTGCCCGCGGCGGCGAGACCATGGCCCTGCCCGGTCGCCGGGTCGACCAGTTCGGCGAACTGCTGCCCCTGGGCCTTGTACGCCGTGGTGTGCAGGTTGGCGGTGTTGTGCGCGATCACGCGCAGGCCCTGGGTGTAGGCCTGCAGTCCGCTGGAACCGATCTGGATGGAATCGAGCATGGGGTCCTCCGTCAGGGCATCAGCGCACGGCCAGCAGGCGGTCGAGCGTGATCTCGGGCACCACGCGGCCGTCGGGGGTGGTGAGGCTGAACACGGGCGCTTCGCCCTGCAACTGCAGGCCGCTCACGACGCCGGCGAGCGTGCCCTGCGGGCCCTGCACCTCGACCTGCCGGCCGATGAGACTCACCGACTGCAGGGTGGACTGCGTGGCGAGCAGGCGACCCAGCTTCTCGTTCTGCGATTGCGCCTGCTCCAGCGCGGTGAACTGGGCCATCTGGGCCATGAAGGCCTGGTTGTCCATGGGCTTGAGCGGGTCCTGCCAGTTCAGCTGCGTGACCAGCACGCGCAGGAAGTCCTGCAGGCCGAGCACCCGGGACGCGGGCGTCCGGTCGGCGGCAACGGGGCCTAGGTCCATGGTGTGTGCTCCTGTGGTGACGGGATGGGGGCTGCCGTGCGGTGCTGCAGCAGGGTGCGTCCGTTGCAGACGACGCTGCAGTCCTGGGACCCGGACGCCAGCTTGCGCAGGACAGGCAGCCAGCGTTCGGCCGCCTGGGGCCCGCCCCAGGCGGCGGGGAGGCCGAGCCAGATGCGGGTCTCGCCTGCGCAGCGCTCGACGTGCACGCGCGGTTGCGGTGGCCAGGCCGGCGTGCCGCAGGCCGACAGGCTTGGGGGCCGGATCGTCGAGGGTCCGCCCGGATCGGCTGCGTCCGAGCTGGCATCGATCGATAGCGCCCGCGCCTGCGCCTGGAAGGGCGCTGGCGTGCCGCTGCCAGGCGTGGCAGTGCAGGGACGAACGGACGGGGCGCGTCCCGGGGGGGCGCTGAGGTGGGGGGCCACGCTGGGCGCCGCGTCGCGCGCTGGGGCCAGTGTCCCGTGGCCCGACGGCGTCCGCCCGGCCCACGGACCGTCCGCTGCCGCGGCGTCCCACGCTGTTGCCCACGACCGGCGAGCGGTGGGCCCCGAGCCCTCGCCGCGCGGCGCGGCGTGTGGGTCCACCAACCGCGCCTCCATCGGGACCTGCGGGTCGGTGTGGGCGAACCACTGGGCAGGAATCAGCACGGCGATGCCTCCCGGCGCTGGCGTTGCCAGGCGTGCAGCGCCGCCGCATCGGCGATGCGTTGCTCCGCGCGGGACCGGGACAGCGCGAGCGCCTGCGCATGTCGCGCGAGGGCGGTCTCCAGCAGCCGCAGGCCGCGCTCCGCTTCGACGACGCGGGCCTGGAGGGACTCGGCGCGGTCCTGTGCAGCGGCGTGCGCGACCGCAGCGGCGTCCAGCGCAGCGGCATGTCCGCGCAGCTGGGCCAGCTGCCAGGCCCGCAGCGCGGGATCCGCCCTGCCCTGCCAGGCGAGCAGGCTGGCGTCGGCCGACGCGCGCCAACCCTCCGTGCGGCACGCAAGCAAGCGACAGGCCTGGCCGGCGTCACGACCAGCCCGGGCGAGCTCCAGGCCCTGCGCATCGCGTTGCAGCCGGCGCCACGCGATCCAGCGCACCAAGGCTTCGCTCATGGCGCCTCCTGCCCGAGCAATGCGGCCAGATCGCGCAGCGCCTCGGCCCGCGTCACGCGCACCGACCCCTGGGCGGCCCAGCGCCGCAGCCCGGGCTCGAGGGCGAGCGCCCGGTCCAGCGCCGGGTTCTGCCCCGCCTGGTAGGCGCCGAGATCGACCAATGGGCGGCTGCGTTCGAGCAGGGCCAGCATCTCGCGCAGCCGCAGGGCCAGGCCTTGCGCGTCCGGATCGGCCAGGCGGTTGTGCAAGCGGCTGACGCTGTCGGCCAGCGAGATCGCCGGATGCTGGCCCTGGTCGGCCAGGACGCGCGACAGGACGATGTGGCCGTCGAGGGCGGCACGCAGCGTGTCGACCACCGGGTCCTGGAGGTCGTCGCCCTCCACCAGCACGCTGAACAGCGCCGTCACCGCGCCGCCGCCGGGCTGCGTTCCGCAGCGCTCGGCCAGGCGTGGCAGTTCCGCCAGCGCCGACGGTGTGTAGCCGCGTGCGGTCGCCGGCTCACCCGCGGCCAGCCCGATCTCGCGCCGCGCCATGGCCAGCCGCGTCAGCGAGTCGATGGCCAGCAGCACATGGCGGCCCTGGGCCGCGAAGTGCCGGGCGATGGCCACGGCACGGTGCGCCACCCGCACCCGCTGCATCGCCGGGCGGTCGGCCGTGGCGGCCAGCACGATGGTGCGGGCACGTGCACGGGCGTCCAGCTGGTGCACGAGGTCGCCGACTTCGCGGCCGCGCTCGCCCACCAGGGCGATGACGGCGACGTCGCAGGCCACGTGCCCCACGATGCCCAGGAGCAACGAGCTCTTGCCCACGCCGCTGCCGGCGAACAGGCCGACACGCTGGCCGCGACCGAGCGTCAACGCCACATCGATCAGCCGCACACCCGTCTCCAGCACCTCGCTGATGACAGGGCGGTCCAGGGGCGCCGCCGCCTCGGCCTCGAGCGGCACCCAGTCGCCGCACAGCGGGGGGTCGCCGCCATCCAGTGGCAGCCCGTGCGCATCGAGCACCCGGCCCAGCAGGGCCGGCCCGACCGGGACCCGGGTCGTGTGGCCCAGGGCCCGCACCCGCGCGCCGACCGGGATGCCCTGCAGGGCACCGTCGACCACGAGATCGGCCTGGCCCGCCCGCAGCCCGACGACCTGGGCCCAGAGCCCGTCATCCCCGCCCGTCTCGATCCGGCACGATTCGCCCACGGCCGTGAAGGGTCCGTCGGCCTGCACCAGCGCCCCGCGCACACCGCGCACGCGTCCCCAGCGCCGCACGAACGGCGCCTCGCCCAGGTGGTGCCGGCAGTGCGGCCACAGGTTCAGCACGGGACCGCCTCCGCCCGGTCTGCGGCCGCGGCACCGTCACGCACGGCCGCGGCCTGCCTGGCGTCGGCATCGCTCGCCAGCCAGGCCGCGTGCACCGACCTCAGGCAGTCCTGCAGCACCACCTCCAGGCGCGCGTCCAGCGAGCCCCCGGCGGTCTCCACCATGCAATCGCCGGGACCGAGCGTCGGATCGGCCACCCAGCGCCAGCCCGCGCCATCGGCCTGGTCGATGTGGGCCAGCATCGCCGGATGCAAGCGCACCGCGGTGGCCGCAACGGGCAGGCTGCGCACCAGCCGGCCCACGCGGGCGACGAGGGACGCCGGCTGCACCAGGGCCTCACCCACCAGGCGCGCGAGCACCTCGGCCGCCACCAGCGCCAGCTCGCGTTCCGCCTCCTGCAGCAGGGCCGGACGCAGGGCCTGCAGCGCGGCGACTGCCTGCGTCCAGGCCGACAGTGCCTCGGACTGCGCCTGCGCCGCGGAGGACGCCGCGCGTTCCGCTGCCGCGAGCGCCTCCTGCCTGCCGATCGCCCACCCTTCGGCATGGCCCTGCTCGAGGCCTCGGGCCCGCCCCTCCTCCAAGCCCTCGCGCAGCCCTTGGGCATGGGCGGCCGCTCGGGCCCGGGCGCAGGTTTCGTCGACATCGCCCGGTGGCACCGGCCGGGCATGCCCCGCCGGCACGAGTCGGCCGACCCGCACCGCGCCCGCGTCCGCGTCCGCCCACTGCGCCGTCGTCATGGCGCCCCCCGGCTGTCGCGCCAACGCTGCACCCAACGCGCCAGTGGCGACGCGCGTGGTGTGGGTGCGGGAGCCGTCAGCATGGCCAGCCGCTGGAGCAGCCAGGCGTCCCGCGCGGGGGCCTCGCCGCCCGGCGCAGCGATCCCCGCTGCCGGCACGCGCGAGCGCAGCACGTCGCCCCAGGGCCAGCGCTGCAGTCGGAGCACCCAGTCGACGAGTGCGACCGGCTCGGCCGCGAGCCGCGCGACGAGTTGCTCGGCCGCTGCAGGCGGTGCGCTGGCGGCCGGGTGCGTGCTGGCACGCCCTTGCTCCAGCGCCGCCTCGAGGCAGGCCGGCTCCGCGGGCAGTCCCAGGGCCTTCAATTCGTCGAGCAACGGCAGCAGCAGGGCGCGATGCGCAGGCTGCAGGGCCTGCAGCAGCCAGCGCTGGTCCTCGTCGTCCAACGCATGCGCGGCGAGTGCCGCCTGGCGGGCCGCGGACGTGGCATGCGCCGCCGGCATCATGGTTGCCACTCCTGGGGCGCCCCTGCCGCGCGCGGCTGGGCCGGTGCCCGCCGCGCCGTGCCGGCACTGGCGGGCTCGCCAAGAGGCTGGACATCGGCCAGCCACGCCTGCACCTGCCCGAGTGCCAGTTGCCGCTGTGGAGGCGACAGGCGCCCGCGCCGCGCATGCCGGGAACGCAGCAGCAGCCATGCGGCCGCGAGCGCGGCGGCAATGGCCACCCCGTCGAGTGCCACGAGCCACCAACGCTGCGGGTCACCTGCGGGGGCCCTGTGCGTTGCCGATGGCATCGCGCCCCGGTCCCCGACCAGCCCCGGGGTGTCGGCTGCGCTCCCTGGCACCGGGACGGCCGGCGCGGCCGGTGCCACCTGCACGCGCACCTGGTCACCCCGCTCCGGCAAGGCGCCCACGGCTGCGGCCAGCAGCAGGCGCAGTTCGTCGGCATGGTCCACGGGCAGGGGGCGCTGCACGACCGCGACCAGTTGCAGGCGCCGGATGGCACCCGGCTGGCTCACGACCTGCTCGACCCGGCGGCCGGGTTGGTACTCGGCATCGCGCTGGCTGCTGGCGGGCCCGCGCAGGTCGGTGCGGACCTCGGTCCCACGGTCGGGGATCCCCTCGCGCAGGGACTCGCGCTCGCGCACGAGCACGCCGGCCGCGGCAGCGCGGCCCAGGCCCTGGGCAGGCAGCACGTCTTCGGTGGTCGTTCGCACCTGGTCGGCTGCCAGCACCACGTCGACGCTCGCGAGCGACAAGCCGGGACCGATGCTTCGGTCCAGCACCTGCATCGCCTTGCGGGCCAGGTAGGCCTCGGTCTCGCGCTTGAGCTCGAGCAGCCCCGCGGCGGCCCCCTCTCCGTCCAGGCGTGCCGGCCGGCTCAGGGCGATCCCCTGCTCGTCGAGCACGGTCACGTCGTGCACCGCCAGCGCGGGGACGGCCGCAGCCAGCAGGCGCTGGATGCCCTGGACCTGCTCGGGCCGCAGGCTGCGTCCGGGGCGCAGGCCGATGGTGACGGCCGCCTTGGGCGGCTGCACCGACTGGCGGAACAGCCCCTGCTCCGGCAAGGCGAGATGCACCCGGGCCTGCCGCACCTCGGGGAAGGCCAGGATCGTGCGCGTGAGCTCCCCCTGCAGGGCCCGCTGCCAGTGCACCTTCTGGGCGAACTCGCTCATGCCGATCTCGGAGCCGTTGAACAGCTCGAAACCGACGGCCCCCTGCAGGGGGAGATCGCGTCCCATCAGGCGCAGCCGCGTCGCATGGACCTGGGCCGCGTCGACCAGCAAGGTGCCGCCGTCGTCCGCCACCCGGTACGCCAGCTTCTGCCGGTCGAGTTCCTGGGCCAGGACGGCAGCGTCCTGCGTCGACAGGCTGGAGAACAGCACCGCTTGCTGCGGGCGCAGCAGCCACCAGCCGAGGCCGGCGATCAACAGCAGCACGGCGGCAGCACCGCCGAGCAGAGAGCGGCGGGCTGCCGAGGTCAGGGAGTTCCACCAGTCTTGCATCGCCATCCGCCTTCAGATCTGCATGCGCATCACGTCCTGGTACGCCTCCAGGGCACGGTTGCGCACCTGCAGCGCGAACTGCAGCGCGATGCGGCTGGACTCCAGCCGCACCATCAGCTCGTGCAAGGGCGGGCCCTCCCCGACGGCGAGCCCCTGCAGGTCCGCCTGGCTGGCCTGCAGGCTGCGGTCCAGCCCCTGCACGCCCTGCGCGATCGCACGCGCGAAGCCGGCCCCCGGCACACCGGCGGTCCGGATGGCCGGTGCGGCGACCTCGTCGTGCAGGCCCAGGGCCGGGACGGCCTCGACGGTCATGGCTGCCTCCCGATGTCCAAGGTCTTCAGGGCCAGCGTGCGGGCTGCCGCCAAGGCAGCGAGGTTGGCCTCGTAGGCACGCAGTGCAGCCATGAGGGTGACCATCTCCGTCGCCGTGTCGATCGCGGGGTAGGCCACCATGCCTTGCGCATCCGCCAGCGGATGCCCTGGTTCGTGCACCCGTCGCCACGAAGACGCCGCCGGCTCCAGCCGGTGCTGCGGCGCGGCGGCCTTCACCAGGTCGTCGAAGGCGCCGGGGCCCCGGCTGACGACCCGCTGGGGCACGAAGGTCGGTGCCGCTGGGTCCTGCGGCACGCCCGCATGGGCCAGGTTGCGGGCCGTGGCTTCGATGCGGGCGCGCTCGAGTGCGAGCCCGGCGGCGCTGACGGCGATCGCGTCCAGGTGGTCCATGTCAGCGCCTCCCGTCCGCAGCGGCCTGGGACAGCAGGGCCAGGTGCCGGGACAGGCCCTGCAAGAGCACCTGGGCATGCACCATGTGGCCCGCCAAAGCGGCCAGTTCCCCATCCAGCGCGGCCGGCGGGGCCTCGGTACGCACCAGCCGGGGCTGGACGCCGTCCAGGCTGGAGGGACGCACCCGGCCGCTAGCCAGCAGGTCCTGCCGGGCCTGCGCGAGGCCGGCCTCGAACTCCACCCGCCAGGCCTGCCATCCCGGCGTGGCGGCCTGCGCCAGGTTGGTGGCCGCTGCCTGCTGGCGCAGGCTCGCCGCGTGCACTGCCAGGCCCAGCAGGCGGGTGGTGGTGGCCTCGACGGGTTCGCTCATGGGGTCTCCTGCAGGTTCACTGGATCACCAGGTCGGCATGGAGCGCGCCGGCTGCCTTGACGGCGCGCAGGATCGAGATGACGTCGCGGGTGGGCGTCTTCAGCCGCGCCAGGGCTTGCACGAGGTCGGAGACGGTCCCCGCCCCCGCGACGTAGCCAAGGCCCTCGGGCTCCTGCACCTCGACCCGGGTGTTGTTCAGGATCGCGGTGCCCACGCCCGGGCCGGTGCGGAACACGAACGACGGCTGCGAGGCCGTGACCTGGTTGGTGACGCTGACTTTCAGGTCGCCATGCGAGATCGCCACCCGCGAGATGCGCACGTCGCCCCCGGCCACCACGGTTCCGGTGCGCTCGTTGACGACCACGCGCGCCCGTCGATCGGGCTCGACCTGCACGTCCTGCAGCCGGGCCAGGAACCGCACCAGGTCCCCACGGCCTTCGGCGGGGACCTCCACCTCGATGCCCGAGGCGTCCCGTGCGCGCGCCAGGGGCGCACCGAAGCGCGCGTTGATCGCCGTGGCGACCCGGTCGGCGGTCGTGTAATCGGGCTCGGCCAGCACGAAGGTGACCTGGGCGGGCGGCGGCACCGCGCCAGCGATGCCGACCTCGACGATCGCACCGTTCGGCACCGATCCCGCCGTGGGGTGGTTCTTCTGCACCACGTTCCCGTTGGCGTCGTAGCGGTGCCCGCCCACCGACACCGGCCCCTGGGCCAGTGCATAGACGCGGCCGTCCGGCCCGCGCAGCGCCGCCAGCAGCAGGCTGCCACCCACGAGGCTGCGGGCATCGCCGCTGGAGGCCACCTGCACGTCCAGCGTGTCACCCTCGCGTGCAAAGGGCGGCAGGGATGCGCTGACCATCACCACCGCCACGTTGCGGCTGATCACCTGCTCGGGCGGGACGGTCAGGTGGAACTGCGCCAGCACGTTGGACAGGGCCTGGCGCGTCGCGCGGCTGCCGGGAGAGTCCCCGGTGCCCGCCAGGCCGGTGACGATGCCGGTGCCCACCAGCACGTTCTCGCGCCAGCCCTGCACCTTGCCCAGGTCCTTGACGCGCATCGCCCCGCCCGTCGCGGCGGCCACCGTCGCCGACGCGAGCAGCAGTGCAAGGCCGCACGCGGCCGGGCACAGGGAGCGGAACGTGCGGCTGCCCATGCTCAGAGCCCGAACGCGTCGAGCAGGCGGCGCCACCACGCGCGGCGGGTGCGCTCCGACACGTCGCCTTCGCCCACGTAGGTGATCCGCGCATCGGCGACGCGGGTGGAGGGGACGACGTTGCCATCGCTCACGTCGAGCGTGCGCACCACGCCCTCGACCGCGACCTGCTGCAGTTCCTCGTTGACGCGGATCGCCTGCGTGCCCGAGATCCGCAGCTGCCCCCCGGGCAGGACGTCCTGGACCGTGACGGTCACGGTGGCCAGCAGGCGGCTGGCCCGCTGGGTTCGGCCGCCGCCGTCGAAGTCGCCCGCGACCTGCAGCTGGGCCTGGCCCACGCTTCTCGCGCCGTGCGACAGGTCGGCCCGCAGGCCGTTGCCGCGCCGGGTGCCGGTGTCCGCGCTGGTGCTTGCGCTGCTGGTCTCCAGCACCTGCACCGTGAGCACGTCGCCGACGCGGAAGGCCTTCTGGTCGGCCGTCAGGCCCCGCCACTGGCTCTCCTGGTACAGGCTGCGCCCCCAGGCCGGCGGCAGCAGCAGCAGCAGCACCAGTGCCAGTCCCAGGCAGGCGCGGCTCATGGCATCGGCTCCAGCACGCCGGGCGCCACGACCAGGCCGCGCACTGCCGGTCCGCCGGCCGCATGGCGAACCAGCACACGGTCACCGGCACGCCCGTCCTGCAGCACCTCGACCCGCAGGGCCGCCTCCACCGGGCCGGCACCGGCCCGCATCTGCGCCCACTGGCCGCGGTGCACCGCCAGCGCGGCGGCAGCGACGCTCACGCGGCTGCTGGCGGCACCTTCCCAGCGCAGTCCTGGGACAGGGCCCACCTGGCGCAGGATCGCGGCGGCGAGCTGCTCACGGGTGAGCAGCGCGGCCTGGCCAGGGCGCGGCGCCGGGCCGAGCGGCAGGTGCACGAGCCGCGCGAGTTGCGCCAGGTCGTCGCCGCTCGCCTCGGCGACGTCGCCCAGCCGCACGGTCCCGGGGGCCACCTCGCGCTCGGCCGGCAGCCGCAGCTGCACCTCGGCGCGTGGGCCGCCGTGCCACGCCATGGCAAGCGACAGCGCCGCGATCCAGGGCACGCTCATCGCCGCAGCCCGTTGACCAGGCCCTGCATCTCGTCGGCGACCTGGATGACCCGGATGGAGGCTTCGTAGGCGCGCTGGGCGACCATCAGCTGGACCAGTTCATCGGACAGCTTGACGTTCGAGCCCTCCAGGGCTCCCTGCACCAGCGTGCCGAGCCCGGCCTCTCCGGCGCGACCGCCGATCGGCTCGCCGGAGGCCTCCGTCGCGCGGTACAGGTTGCCTGCCAGGGCAGCGAGCCCGCCAGGCTGCGTGAACCGCACGAGCTCCAGCTGGCCCACCTCCACCGGCCGGGCCTGGTGGGACATCTGCACCTGCACGCGGCCGGTGGTCGAGACGATCAGGGCCTGCGCCTCCTCGGGGATGCCGATCCCTGGCTTCAACGCCCAACCGGCCGCCGTGGCGAGCAAGCCGTCGGCATTGACCTTCAGGGTTCCGCCACGCACGAAGCCGCGTGCTCCGTCCGGCAGGGCCACTTCGAGGAAGCCATCGCCCTGGATGGCGAGGTCGAGCGGCTCGGCGGTGCGGCGCAGCTCGCCGGCTTCGAACACCCGCTGGTGCTGGACCAGGGCGACGCCGGCGCCCTGCGGGGTCGACACGCCGGGCAGCGGATCGGCACCATGCGGGCGCGCGGGCTGCACCAGGTCGCCGAACGTCACCCGCGACCGCTTGTAGGCCGGCGTGGTGAGGTTGGCCAGGTTGTTGGAAATGGACTCGATCTGCTGCTGCTGCGCGTGCAGGCCGGTGGCAGCGATCAGGAATGCGTCGTGCATGCGGTCGTCCTCCTCGTCGTCATGAGGTCTCGCCGAGGCGGCGGATCGCCGCACCCAGCGTCTCGTCCCAGCCACTCGCCACGCGCTGCACCGTCTGGGCGTGGCGCAGCACCTGCATCAGCTGCAGCATCTCGTGCATGGGCTGCACGTTCGAGCCCTCCAGCCAGCCCTGTCGCACCTGCGGGTCGGCCGCCTCGGTGCCGGAACCCTCGAAGTGCAGCAGGCTGTCGGGACCGCGCGTGGCGGTGGCCTGCGGCTCGAACTGGACGATGCGCAGGCGAGCCACCGCATCGGCGGGCGTCCGGCCGGGCTGGTCAGCGTCGAAGACATGGCCCTGGGCGTCGATCGCGGCCGACGATCCCGTCAGCCGGATCTCGCCCGACGTGCCGAGCACCGCATGGCCCTGCGCGGTGACGAGGCGGCCCTGGCCATCCAGGCGGAAATCGCCACGCCGGGTGTACGCAGGTCCTTGGGGCCCCTGCACCTCGAACCATCCCGCACCGCCGATCGCCAGGTCCAGCGCCTGCCCCGTCGGACGCAGGACGCCCGGCCGAGCATCGATGCGCAGGCGCTCCCCGTCGCCGGCTCCCGTGTCGCCGGTGGGCTGCGCCTGGACGACGGCCACGGCGCGTCGCCAGCCCGTCGCCTGGGCGTGGGCCAGGTGCGTCGCCGCTCGGTCCAGCAGCGCCATGTCGTGTTGGAGTGCCTGCAGGCTGAGAGCGAGCACGGGAGTCATCAGGCGTCCTTCAGGGAGTGACGGTGCCGAAGGCCTTGAGCTCGAACGCCTGCGGCACTTCGGCAAGCGACAGCACGCGCAACTGCGGCAGCGCGCGCTCCGACAGCGCGCGCAACTGCCGGCGCAGCTCGGGCGCACACAAAAGCACGGGCGCGAGGTTGGCGCGCGCCATGCGTTCGGCCTGCTGGGCCAGCTGGACGAGCAGCCGCTCGCCGGCGCGCGGGTCGAGCCCGGCAGGCGGCTGGGCCGCGCCGGGCGCCGAGGCCGCGTGCAGCAGCCGGCCTTCGAGTTGCGGATCCAGCGTCAGCACGTGCAGGGTGCTGCCATCGGCCGCCAGCTGCTGGCAGATCGACCGGGCGAGGCGTTGGCGCACGGCCTCCGTCAACGCGCCACACTCCTTGGTGGAGCGGCCCGCATCGGCGAGCGCCTCGAGGATCGCCTCCAGGTGCCGGATGGACACCTTCTCGCGCAGCAGGGATTGCAACACCTTCTGCACGTCGGCGACGGCCAGCACTGCCGGCACGCAGTCCTCCACCAGGGTGGGCTGCCGCTCGCGCGCGGCGGCAAGCAGGCGGTCGGTCTCTGCGCGGGTCAGCAGGATCGCCGCGTCGCGGCGCAGGGCCTCGCCCAGGTGGGTGAGCACGACCGTGACCGGGTCCACGACCGTGAACGACGCCGCCGCGGCGGCGTCCCGCTGGCCCGGCTCGATCCACAGGCCAGGCAGGCCATAGGCCGGATCGCGCGTGGGCTGTCCGGGGAGCGCCACCTGGTCCCCGCTGGCATGCAGCGCGAGCAGGCGGTCGGGGTGAACCACGCCTTTCGCGGCCAATGCGCCGTCCAGGTGAATCTCGTAGGCATCGGCAGCCAGGGCGGCCTGCGCACGCAGACGCACTGCCGGGGGAGCCCAGCCCAGCTCGTCGGCCAAGGCCTGCCGCATCCCACCGAGCCGGGACTGCAGCTCCGGGTCGCCGTCGCGCAGCAGGGCTGCCAGGCCTGCACCGACCCGCAGTTCGACCGGCTCCACGCCCTGCCGGTGGACCGCCGCCGCGTGGGGACCTGCCGGCCCGGGTGGCAGCTTGGCGTCGTCCGGGCCGGTACGGCTCCGGCTGGCCCATGCCACGGCAGAGGCCAGGGTCGCGAGCAGGAGCGCAGGCCAGGCTGGGATGCCCGGCAGCAGCACGAGCGCGAGCAGGGCCACCGCCACGATGGCTTGGGCCTGGGGCTGCGAGGTCAGCTGGCGCCAGGCCTCGCGTCCCAGGTTGCCGTCGCCTGCGGAGCGGGTGACGATGATGCCGGTGGCCACCGCGATCACCAGCGCAGGCACCTGGGTCACGATGCCGTCTCCGATGGTGAGCAGGGCGTACTTGCGCAGGGCCTCGCCCCACGGCATCCCGTGCTGCGCCACGCCGATGGCCAGGCCGCCGACGATGTTCACGAGCAGGACCACGAGCCCCGCCACCGCATCGCCCTTGACGAACTTCGATGCCCCGTCCATGGCGCCGTGGAAGCTGGCTTCCTTCTCGAGCGCGCGGCGCCGCCGCTGGGCTTCGGCCTGGTCGATGAAGCCCATGTTCAGGTCGGCGTCGATGCTCATCTGCTGGCCCGGCATGCTGTCCAGGGAGAACCGCGCCGCCACTTCCGAGACCCGCTGCGCCCCGCTGGTCACCACCACGAACTGGACGACGACGAGGATCGCGAAAACGACGAGCCCGACCACATAGCTTCCGGCCACGACATGCGCGCCGATGGCGCCGATCACGCGCCCGGCGTCGCCGTCGGACAAGATCAGCCGCGTCGCCGCGACGTTGAGGGCGAGTCGGAACAGGGTCGCGAGCAGCAGCAGCGACGGGAACGTGGACAGGTCCACGGGGCGCTGCACGTGGAAGGCGAGCAGCAACAGCAGGAACGCCAGGCCGAAGTTCGCGAGAACGAGCAGGTCCAGCAGGCCCTTGGGAATGGGCACGAACAGCACCAGCAGGATGCCGCCCACCGCGAGCACCAGCGCGAGGTCGGCGTGGCGCGCCAAGGCGGGGCGCCAGGCCGTCATGCGGCGACCTCCGCGCGGTCGGCCTGGCGCCGCTGCGCGCGCTGGGCCAGCAACCAGACGAACAGCCGGGCCACCTCGGCGTGGAACTCGGGCGGGATCGGCTGCTCGAGCGGCGCGTTGCGGAACAGGCGCCGCGCCAGGGCCTGCGTCGCCACCACCTGGATGCGATGCCGGTGTGCCAGCGACCGGATGGCCAGCGCCAGCGCCCCGGCGCCCTTGGAGACCACGACCGGCGCAGGCATCTCGCCGTGGACGTAGCGCAAGGCGACGGCGACATGCGTGGGGTTCACGAGCACGAGATCGGCCTCGCGCGTCTGCCGCAGCGACCGCGTGCGCCGCAGGAGCTCCCGCCGCAGCTCGCGCAGCCGGGCGCGCACCCGCGGATCGCCTTCCCGGTGCTTGTGCTCCTCCTGCAACTCGCGCCGGCTCATGCGCATGTCGCGCAGGAACAGGCGCCGCGACCAGAGCACGTCGACCGCCGCGACGACCAGCAGCACGGCCGCCAGCGCCAGCCCGAGGCGGCTGATGTCCTGCACGAGCAGGGCGAGTTGGCCGCGCGGTGGCAAGGCCGCCAGGCGGACCAGCCCGGGCGCCATGGCCTGCCAGGCCCAGGCGCCGACCACCAGGAACACGGCCAGCTTGAGCAGCCCGCGCAATCCGTCGGCGAGGGCACGGCCGGACACCAGCCGACGCAGGCCGGCCGCCGGATGCAGCCGTTGCAGGTCGGGCGCGAGCGCCTGCGGCGACCACAGGAAGCCGCCCTGCGCCACCGCGCCCAGGATGGCTGCCGCACAGATGGCCAGCAAGGGCCACAGCACCCCGGCCGCGCCGACCAGCAGGCCGGAGGCCAGGCCATGCCAGCCCTGCGCGTTCAGGGCCGATGGCGGGATCGACCAGACGGTGCGCGCCAGCTCGAACAGCGCCAGCAGCATCTCGAGCCCCTGCGAGGCGCCCACCACCATGGCAGCGCCGAAGGCGGCAGCGGCCGGCAGGTCGGCACTGCGACCGGTCTGACCCTGCGTGCGGGCGCGCTCGAGCTTGTGCGGCGTCGCGGGCTCGTGGCGATCGAGGTCCTGGCCGTCCATGTCAGCGTCCCATCGCGTCGATCGCGCGCGCCCATCCCTGGAACAGGACCGCATGCAGGCGTCCCGCCGCAGCGGCCGCGGATGGCAGCCACCAGGCCAGCGCCGCCAGGCCGCACAGCACCTTCAGCGGGAACGACAGCACCAGCAGGTTCAGCTGCGGCAGGTTGCGCGCGGCGACGCCCAGGACCAGATCCACCAGCAGCAGGGCTGCGACCACCGGCGCCGCGAGCGCGAAGCCGAGGGCGATCAGCGCGCCTGCCTGCTGGAGCACCGAGGCGGCCGCCGCTTGGAGCTGCCAGTCGCCGCCGGGTGGCAGCGCGCGCAGGCTGAAAGCCAGCCCACGCAGCAGCTGGTGGTGGCCGTCGACGGCGAAGAAGAGCAGGACGCCCACCCAGGGCAGGAGCGCGGCGAGCGGGGACACCTGCGTGCGGGACTGCGGGTCGTACACCTGGGCCAGCCCGAAGCCGACCTGCACATCCAGCAAGCGGCCTGCGAACTGGAAGCCGGCGAAGGCCAGCAGCACGCCCAGGCCGAGCACGAGACCGACGGCGACCTCGGCCAGGAGCGCCTGGACCAGGCCGGGGAGGGTCGCGGGACGCCATGCACCATCGGCCACCAGCGTCCACGCCAGCGCGGCCGAGAGGCCGAGCACCAGCAGCACGCGCGCCGTCGCGGGCACCGGCAGTGCGTGCAGTGGTGGCGTCATCCACAGCAGCGTGCCCAGGCGCGTGGCCACCAGCAGGGTGGCCACGGCCCAGGCCAGCGGGAACGAGGCGTCCAGGGCGTGCATGCGCGTGGCCTTCAGGCGGCGGCGGCGGGGATGCGTTGCCACATCTGCACGGCGAAGCGGCAGAGCACCTGGAGCATCCAGGGACCCGCGACCAGCAGCACCAGCCCGACACCCAGCAACTTGGGCACGAAAGCGAGCGAGAGCTCGCTCATCTGCGTGACGACCTGCAGCATGCCCACCAGCACACCGATCACCAGGATCACGCCGAGCACAGGCGCCGACAGCAGCAGGCCTGCCCAGAGCAACTGGGCTGCAAGCGCGAGGACGACATCACCGGTCATGGACGGCTCTCCCGACTCCTGCCCTGCAGCAGCCCGGTCGGCGGCAGCAGCGGAGGCGGCGGAGATTAGGGAGGGCGCCCGCGCACGGCATCCGCGTGTTGCAGGAGCGGCGCGCGGTTCTCAGGCGCTTGCAGGAGATCGGTGCCGGCCGGGCGATCCGCGCGGCCATGGCAGGATCGCGGCATGACGCCTGCCGCCGACACCCGCCTCGCCGACGCCATCGCCGCCTGCGGCCACGACTTCTCCGGCGAGATCCGCAAGGGCGGCGACTACGCCCCGCTGGTCATCGACGACGGGCTTGCCTGGGTGAGCGGCCAGGTGCCGCGCGTGGGCGAGCGGGTGGTGGTCACCGGCCGCGTGGGCGAGGCCGTGACGCTGGCGCAGGCCCGCGAGGCCGCGACGATCTGCGCCCTGCGCGGGCTGGTGCTGCTGCAGCGGGAGCTGGGCTCGCTGGAGCGCGTCGCGCGGGTGCTGCGCGTGGGCGTGTACGTGCAGTCGGCCGCCGGCTTCACGCAGCACAGCGAGGTGGCCGACGCGGCCTCGGCCCTGCTGCACCGCGTGCTGGGCGAGGCCGGCGTGCACAGCCGCACCTCGGTGGGCGTGCACCAGCTGCCCAGGGACGCGAGCGTGGAGGTGGAGCTGGTGGCGCGGGTGCGGGGCTGAGCCCGGCCGCGCGAGCTCCATGAAAAAAGCCCCGCACTGCGGGGCTTCTTCCGAGGCGCGAGGGCCTCAGGCCGTGGCCGACCGCAGCTGCAGCGAGAAGCGGCGCAGCGCCTCGTTGCCGCTCTCTTCGGCACGGCGGCACCAGGCCTGCAGGTCGGCGGCGAGCTGCTCGCGGGTCTGCGTGGTGTTCAGCCACAGCGCGCGCAGTTCCTCGCGCATGGTGACCATCTGGTCCAGCACGGGATGGGCCGCACGGGCCTGCTGCAGCTGGGCGCGGGCGGCGGCCGGCACCTTGTCGTCGTCGCGGTGCAGCCAGCGGCGGGCGGCCTTGACGGCCGAGAGGTCGGCGCCGCGGGCCTGCAGCTGCGCGATCTCGTCCTTGCAGACGGTGCGCATCTCGCGGGCATAGCTAGCCATCACCTCGTAGCGGTGGGCGATCAGGGCCTCGAGGGTCTTCTCGTCGGCCACCGGCCGGGCGGCGCCCAGGCGCAGCTTGGGCGGCACCTTCTTGACCTTGGCCCAGCCGATCTTCTGCATGGCCGAGATGTAGACCCAGCCGATGTCGAACTCGTACTTTTTGACCGAGAACTTGGCCGCGGTGGGATAGGTGTGGTGGTTGTTGTGCAGCTCTTCGCCGCCGATCAGGATGCCGATCGGCGAGATGTTGGTGCTGGCGTCGGCCGCCTCGAAGTTGCGGTAGCCCCAGTAGTGGCCGATGCCGTTGATGATGCCGGCGGCGGTGATGGGGATCCACAGCATCTGCACGGCCCACACGGCCGCGCCGATGGCGCCGAACAGCGCCAGGTTCAGGATCAGCATCAGGCCCACGCCCTGCCAGCTGTAGCGCGTGTAGAGGTTGCGCTCGATCCAGTCGTCGGGCGTGCCGTGGCCGAACTTGGCGATGGTCTCGGTGTTCTTGGCCTCGGCCCGGTACAGCTCGGCGCCGCGCCACAGCACGGTCTCGATGCCGCGGGTCTGCGGGCTGTGCGGGTCGTCGGGCGTCTCGCACTTGGCGTGGTGCTTGCGGTGGATGGCGACCCATTCCTTGGTCACCATGCCGGTGCCCAGCCACAGCCAGAAGCGGAAGAAGTGCGACGGGATCGGGCCAAGGTCCATCGCGCGGTGGGCCTGCGTGCGGTGCAGGAAGATCGTGACCGCCGCGATGGTCACGTGGGTGGTGGCCAGCGTGTACAGCACGACCTGCCACCAGGACAGGTCCCACAGGCCATGGGCCAGCCAGTCGATCGCCGCGTTCAGCACGGCCCAGTCGGGAAGCAACATCAGGGAAAGAACCTCGCAGGAAGGGACGCGGCGGAAGTCGCGCCCGAGCGCGCCATTCTAGGGCTCCGGCTGGCGCGGCTGTGAAACTTTCGTGCTATCGGACCGATGGACGGCTGCCCAGCCAGGGCGGGCTTGACCTGCATCAAGCAGCCTCGGCCGTGGCGGGCGCCCCTCGGGCGCCCTGCCGCGGGCGCCGCCTCAGTCGCGCTGCCAGACCGCGGCGAAGAAGCCGTCCACCTGGTGCTGGTGCGGCCACAGCCGCAGGAACTGGCCGTCGGCCGTGGCCAAGCCCGCGGCGCCGGCGACCTGCAGGTCCTCGAGCAAAGCGGCCACCGGCAGCGGCCGGAAGCCCGGCACCTCGGCCGTGAACGCCGTGGCGATCGCCTCGTTCTCCTGCGCCAGCAGGCTGCAGGTCGCGTAGACCAGCCGGCCGCCCGGCTTCACCAGCCGGGCCGCGCTGCGCAGGATCGCGGCCTGCTTGGCCGCCATCTCCTGCAGCGCCTGCGGCGACTGGCGCCACTTCAGGTCGGGGTTGCGGCGCAGCGTGCCCAAGCCCGAGCACGGCGCGTCGACCAGCACGCGGTCGATCTTGCCGGCCAGGCGCTTGATGCGGTCGTCGCGCTCGTGCGCGATGGCCGCCGGGTGCACGTTGCTCAGGCCGCTGCGCGCCAGCCGCGGCTTGAGCGCGTCGAGCCGGTGCGCCGAGACGTCGAAGGCGTACAGCCGCCCGGTGTTGCGCATCGCCGCGCCGATAGCCAGGGTCTTGCCGCCGGCGCCGGCGCAGAAGTCCACCACCATCTCGCCGCGCTTGGCCTGCAGCAGCAGGGCCAGCAACTGCGAGCCCTCGTCCTGCACCTCGATCGCGCCGCGGGTGAAGGCATCCAGCTTGGTGAGGGCCGGCTTGCCCTCCACCCGCAGGCCCCAGGGCGAATGCGGCGTGGGCCGGGCGTCGATGCCGGCGGCCTTGAGCTCGGCCCGCACCTCGTCGCGCTTGGCCACCAGCGCATTGACGCGCAGGTCCAGCGGCGCCGGCTCGTTGAGCGCGGCGACCAGCGGCCAGAACTGCGCGCCCACCTGCGCCTGCAGGTCGGTCGCCAGCCAGGCCGGCAGGTTGTGGCGGTGCGGCTCCATCAGCTGGTCGGGCGTGACCGCGTCGCACTGGTCGAGCCAGCGCTTCTCGCCGTCGTCGAGCGCCGCCTTCAGGAAGTCGCGCGGTCCCGCGAAGGCCAGGATGGCCAGCCGCCGCTCGCGCGGCCCCGTGCCCGAGCGGGCCAGGTGCTCGAAGAGCAGCTTGCGGCGCAGCACGCCGTAGGCCGTCTCGGCCAACGTGGCGCGCTCGCGCGGGCCGAGCTGCCGGTGGTCGCGGAAATAGCGCGAGACCACCGCATCGGCGGGGTGGTCGAGCCTGAGCACCTCGCGCACGAGGTCGGCGCAGCTGTCGAGCAAGGCCTTGGGATGCATGAATCAGTCCTTGCGGCGCAGCAGCGCCTCGATGGCACGGGGGTACAGCAGGTGCTCCTGCGTGAGCACGCGGTCGGCCAGGCTGGCCTCGGTGTCGCCGGGCAGCACCGGCACCACGGCCTGGTCCAGGATGGGGCCGTGGTCGAGCTCGGCGGTCACCTGGTGCACGGTGGCGCCGTGGACGCGGCAGCCGGCCTCGATCGCGCGGCGGTGGGTGTGCAGGCCCGGGAAGGCCGGCAGCAACGAGGGATGGATGTTGACCAGCCGCCCCGCATAGCGCTGCACGAAACCGGGCGTGAGGATGCGCATGAAGCCGGCCAGCACCACCAGCCAGGGCTGGTGCGCGTCGATGGCCCGGGCCAGCGCCGCGTCGAAGGCCTCGCGGTCGGCGTGCTGCTGGTGGTCCACCACCTGCGTGGGCAGGTCCAGGTCGCGGGCGAGGGCCAGTCCCGCGGCCTGCGGGCGGTTGCTCAGCACGGCCGCCACCCGGGCGCCGTGGCGGCCGGCCCAGTCGTCGCGCCGGGCGGCCTGGGCGATGGCGGCCATGTTGGAGCCGCTGCCCGAGATCAGAATCACGATGTTCTTCATGGAGAGCCTCCGATTGTCCCATTCCCTCCCGCGCCCCCTGTCCGCCGCCGAAGCCCGCGTGCTGGGCACCCTGCTGGAAAAACAGCGCACCGTCCCCGACAGCTACCCGCTCACCCTCAACAGCCTGGTGGCCGGCTGCAACCAGAAGAGCGCCCGCGAGCCGGCCATGGAGCTGGCCGAAGCCGAGGTGCAGGAGGCCCTGGACGGCCTGCGCCACCTCAGCCTGGCCTTCGAGTCCAGCGGCGGCCGCGTGGCGCGCTGGGAGCACAACCTGCCGCGCGTGCTGGCCGTGCCCGACCAGTCGGCCGCGCTGCTGGGCCTGCTGCTGCTGCGCGGGCCGCAGACGGCTGGCGAGCTGCGCATCCATGCCGAACGCTGGCACCGCTTCGCGGACATCTCCTCGGTCGAGGCCTTCCTGGCCGAGCTGGAGGAGCGCGCCGACGCCAAGGGCGGCCCGCTGGTGGCCCGGCTGCCGCGGGCCGCCGGCGCGCGTGAGCAGCGCTGGGCGCAGCTGCTCACCGGGCCGGTCGAGGCCACGGCGCCCGAGCCCGCGGCCGTGTTCCGCTCTGCGGAACGGGGCGAGCCGGCGCTCGCCGGGCGGGTCGAGGCGCTCGAGGCCGAGGTGGCCCGGCTGCGCGCCGAACTGGCAAACCTGCAGGCCGCGCTCGGGCTGTCGCAGCACGGACATGCGGCGCCCCCGGCCGCATGCTAGAAACGCCGGCTGCATCGCATCGCTCACCGGAGACACACGCCATGGACTTGGCCTTCACCCCCGAGGAACAGAAGTTCCGGGAAGACATCCGCGCCTGGGTGCGCGAGAACCTGCCGCAGGACATCGCCCACAAGGTCCACAACAGCCTGCACCTCACGCGCGAGGACATGCAGCGCTGGGCCAAGATCCTGGGCAAGAAGGGCTGGCTGGGCTACGGCTGGCCGCAGCAGTTCGGCGGCCCGGGCTGGAACGCGGTGCAGAAGCACCTGTTCGAGGAAGAGTGCGCGCTGGCCGGCGCGCCGCGCATCGTGCCCTTCGGCCCGGTGATGGTGGCCCCGGTGATCATGGCCTTCGGCAACGCCGAGCAGCAGAAGCGCTTCCTGCCCGGCATCGCCAGCGGCGAGGTGTGGTGGAGCCAGGGCTACAGCGAGCCCGGCTCGGGCTCCGACCTGGCGTCGCTGAAGACCCGCGCCGAGCGCCAGGGCGACAAGTACATCGTCAACGGCCAGAAGACCTGGACCACGCTGGGCCAGTACGGCGAGTGGATCTTCTGCCTGGTGCGCACCAGCACCGAGGGCAAGCCGCAGACCGGCATCTCGTTCCTGCTGATCGACATGAAGACGCCCGGCATCACCGTGCGTCCGATCATCATGCTCGACGGCGGCCATGAGGTGAACGAGGTGTTCTTCGACAACGTCGAGGTGCCCGCCGAGAACCTGATCGGCGAAGAGAACAAGGGCTGGACCTACGCCAAGCACCTGCTGTCGCACGAGCGCACCAACATCGCCGACGTCAACCGCGCCAAGCGCGAGCTCGAGCGGCTCAAGCGCATCGCCAAGGCCGAGGGCGTGTGGGACGACATCCGCTTCCGTGACCAGATCGCGCAACTCGAGGTCGACGTGGTCGCGCTCGAGATGCTGGTGCTGCGCGTGCTGTCGGCCGAGAAGTCGGGCAAGAACTCGCTGGACATCGCGGGCCTGCTCAAGATCCGCGGCAGCGAGATCCAGCAGCGCTACAGCGAGCTGATGATGCTGGCCGGCGGCCCGTTCAGCGTGCCCTTCATCCTCGAGGCCATGGAAGCCGGCTGGCAGGGCGACTTCCCCGGCGGCGCGCTGGGCCTGGCCCCGCTGGCCGCCACGTATTTCAACCTGCGCAAGACCACGATCTACGGCGGCTCCAACGAGGTGCAGCGCAACATCGTCGCCCAGACGGTGCTCGGCTGAGGAGACAAGCATGGACTTCGATTTTTCCGACGACCAGGAAGCACTGCGCGACGCGGTGCGCAAGTGGGTCGACCGCAGCTACGGCTTCGAGCGGCGCCGCGGCGCGGTGCGCGCCGGCGGCTTCGACCGCGCCACCTGGAACGAGCTGGCCGAACTGGGCCTGACCGGCCTGGCGGTCCCCGAGGACCACGGCGGCATGGGCATGGGCCCCGTCGAGGCGATGGTGGTGATGGAGGAACTGGGCCGCGGCATCGTGCTGGAGCCGCTGGCGCAGGCGCTGATCGCCGGCGCGGTGCTGGGCACCCGTGCCCCGGCCGAGGTGCAGTCGGCCTGGCTGCCCAGGGTCGCCTCCGGCGAGGCGCTGGTGGTGCTGGCCCATGTCGAGCGCGGCGCTCGCTGGAAGCTGGACAAGTGCGCCACCCAGGCCCGCGAGCAGGGCGGCGCCTGGACCGTCAGCGGCACCAAGAGCGTGGTGCCCGCCGGTGACCAGGCCGACGCCTTCCTGGTGCCCGCCATGGCCGGCGGCAGCATGGTGCTGCTGCTGGTGGAGCGCACCGCCCAGGGCGTGAAGGCCAGCGGCTACACCTGCATGGACGGCAGCCGCGCCGCCGAGGTGGTGCTGCAGGACACGCCGGCCGTGCTGGTCAGCCGCGACGGCCTGGCCGCGCTGGAACAGGCCGTGGACATCGGCATCGCGGCCACCTGCGCCGAGGGCGTGGGCGTGATCGACGCGACGATGAAGCTCACCGCCGAGTACATGAACACGCGCAAGCAGTTCGGCGTGCCCATCGCGACCTTCCAGGCCCTGCGCCACCGCATGGCCGACATGAAGATGCAGCAGGAACTGGCGCGCTCGATGAGCTACTACGGCAGCCTCAAGCTGACCGCGCCGGCCGACGAGCGCCGCCGCGCGCTCGCGCGCGCCAAGTACCAGCTGGGGCAGTCGATGCGCTTCGTGGGCCAGAACGCGGTGCAGCTGCACGGCGGCATCGCGGTCACCGAGGAATACATCGCCAGCCACTACTTCAAGAAGCTCACGCAGCTGGAACTGACCTACGGCGACACCCTGCACCACCTGGGCGAGGTGTCCGCGCGCATGCAGGACACCGCGGGCGTGTTCGCATGACAGGCGCCCGGCGCTGATCCCACCCACGGCCCGCGGCGCTCCCGCGGGCCGTTCGCATTCCGCACCCACCCTTCAAGGAGACCTGCGCATGCTGCTGCGACGCCACCTGCTCGCCGGCCTGTCGGCCCTGCTGCTCGCCGGCTGCGGCGCCCTGCCCCCGGCCGAGCCCCCGCCGCCGGTGGTGTTCGTGCACGGCAATGGCGACAACGCCGCCGTGTGGCTCACCACGCAATGGCGCTTCGCCTCCAACGGCTGGCCGGCCGACCGCCTGCATGCGATCCAGCTGCCCTACCCCCTGGCCCGCGACGACGACACCCGCGCCCAGCCGGGCCGCACCTCGACCGCCGAGCACATGGCGTTCCTGGCCGCCGAGGTCGACAAGGTGCTGGCCGCCACCGGCGCGCGGCAGGTGGTGCTGGTGGGCAACTCGCGCGGCGGCAACGCGATCCGCAACTACGTGCAGAACGGCGGTGGCGCCGCGCGCGTGAGCCACGCCGTGCTGGGGGGCACGCCCAACCACGGCGTCTGGGCCCTGGGCGACCACCTGCCCAACAACGAGTTCAACGGCGCCGGGCCCTTCCTGCGCGGCCTCAACGCGCCCAAGAACGCCACGGGCGACGAGGTGACGGGTCCGGTGCGCTGGATGACCATCCGCTCGCTGGACAACGACAAGTTCGCGCAGCCCGACGGCCAGTGGATCGGCCGCCGCGGCCAGCCGACGAACGTCACCGCAGCGGGCCCCGAACTGCGGGGCGCGACCAACGTCGTCGTGCCGCGCATCGACCACCGCGAGACCTCGTTCTCGCCCCAGGCCTTCGAGGCCACGTACCGCTTCGTGACCGGCCGCGCGCCGGCCACCACCGCGATCACGCCGCAGGCCCAGGTGCAGCTGTCCGGCCTGGTGACCGGCCTGGGGCTGTCGTCCACCGACCCGGCCAGCGGCAACTTCGCCAACAACCTGCCGCTGCCCGGGGCCACGCTGGAGGTGTACGCCGTCGACGCCGCCACCGGCGAGCGCCAGGGCGCGCCGCTGCTGCGCCAAGTGGTGGGCGCCGACGGCCGCTGGGGCCCGCTGGCCACCACGCCGCAGGCACGGCTCGAGTTCGTGCTGGCGGCGCCCGGCTACGCCACCACCCATGTCTACCGCAGCCCCTTCCCGCGCAGCAGCACCGTCGTGCACCTGCGGCCCGAACGCATCGCCGAGGCCGAGCGCAGCGCGCCGGCCGTGGCGGTGCTGACGCGGCCCCGCGGCTACTTCGACCCGGGCCGCGACACGATGTCCTTCGATGGCCAGAGCCCGCCGCCCGGCGCCCTGCCCGGCGCGGGTGTCTCCAGCTCGCGCATCCGGCCGGCCGGGGCGCCGCGTCCGCTCGTGGCCGAGTTCAACGGCGAGCGCGTGGTCGGCCGGCTCTGGCCGCTGGCCGAACAGCGCGTCACCGTCCTCGAGCTGCACCACTGAGCATGGCCGCGCCGGCGGGCCTGCAGGGCGTCTTCCTTAACCTCGGCCACAGCGCCGCGCGCCGCGCGGCGATGGAAGGCCGCCTCGCGGCCGCCGGGCTCGGCTGGGTGCGGCGCCACGCGGCCGTCGATGGCCGGCCGCTGGACATGCCGCCGGGCTGCCTGCTGGCGCCGGCGCAGCTGGGCTGCCTGGCCTCGCACCTGGCCGCGATCGAGACCGCCGCGCCGCCCGACCACTGGCTGCTGGTCCTCGAGGACGACGCCGTCCCCGCGCCGCAATTGGCCGACTTCCTGCAGCCGGCCCTGCTCGACGCACTGGCCGGGCGCGACTTGGCGCTGCTGGACTGCCAGCCCGACTGCAGCCTGCACACCATGGCGCAGCTGTGGGGCTGCCTGCAGCGCCACCTGGGCCCCGACCGCCGCGCGGCCGGCCTGGACTTCGTCGCGGCCGCCGGCGTGTTCCGCTGGGGCCTGTCGGCCTACCTCGTCTCGCCGCGCGGCCGCCAGCGGCTGGCCGCCGTGCACCGGGCGAACCTCGCGGCGGGGCCCGTGCTGCCGAACGACCAGGCCGTGCGCCAGGCGATCGAGGACGGCCGTCTCGACGCGGTCGTGCTGCTGCCCTTCCTCGCCACGGTCGAGGCGGGCAGCCATGCCGACAGCACCATCGGCGCCCCGGCCCAGCAGGACGTGCAGGCGCTGGCCAGCGTGCTGCGCCACCTGCTGTTCGCCGGCCCCGTGGAGGACCTGCACGGCTGGGCCGGTGCCTTGCTGGCGCGACAGCCGGCCGGCACGCCGGAACAGGCGTTGGCGGCGCGGGTGCTGGGGGCGCTGTTCGCGCTGGACGCGGCGCAGGGCGGGCTGCAGGTCAGTCGCGCGCCGCCCGCGCCGCGCTAGCAATGCAGGCGCGAGCTCTTGGGCAGGTGGGCCATCAGGAACTCCATCTGGTCGGCCAGGATGCGCCGGTTGCGCAGGATGAAGTCCTCCCAGAGGCTGGGCACGTAGGGCGCGTACAGCAGGGGCATGTGCGCCTGCTCGGGCGTGCGGCTGCCCTTGCGGTGGTTGCATGCGCGGCAGGCGGTCACGACGTTCATCCAGTGGTCGCGGCCGTTCTGCGCGAACGGGACGATGTGCTCGCGGGTCAGCTCGGTCTCGGGGAAATGGTCGCCGCAGTAGGCGCAGACGTTGCGGTCGCGCGCGAACAGCTTGCCGTTGGTGAGCCCGGGCTTGAGCTCAAAGGGGTTGATGCTGGGCACGCCCCGGGTGCCGATGATGCTGCTGACGCCGATCACCGACTGCTCGCCGGTCACGGCGTTGTGGCCGCCGCGGAACAGCGCCACCTGCGCACCCGCCTCCCAGCGCACCTGCCCGGCGGCGTAGTGCAGCACCGCCTGCTCGAGCGAGATCCAGGACTGGGGCAACCCCTGGGCCGACAACTTCAGGACCTTCAAGAACAACGCTCCTTCAAGTCAAACCGACGGCGAACCGGACAGCGGGCACAATATACCGCCATTGCATGACGGCCCGCCGTCGCAGCCGCCACGCGCGTGGCGCGCGTGCTATCAAAACGATACCGACCTCCCCGCCCATGCAGATCTTCCGTGGCTTCCACCACCCGGGCATCGCGAAGGCCTGCGCGCTCACCATCGGCAACTTCGACGGGGTGCACCGCGGCCACCAGGCCATGCTCGCGCTGCTGAACAACGAGGCCCGCCACCGCGGCGTGCCCAGCTGCGTGCTGACCTTCGAGCCGCACCCGCGCGACCATTTCGCGCGGCTGGCCCGCAAGCCCGAACTGGCCCCCGCCCGCATCGCCACCCTGCGCGACAAGCTGGGCGAGCTGGCCGCCTGCGGGGTCGACCAGTGCGTGGTGCTCCCGTTCGATGCGCGTTTGTCCAGCCAGGTTCCCGAGGCCTTCATCGACGAGGTGCTGGTGCGCGGCCTGGGCGCCCGCTACGTGCTGGTGGGCGACGACTTCCGCTTCGGCGCCAGGCGGGCCGGCGACTACGCGATGCTCGATGCGGCCGGCCAGGCCCGCGGCTTCGACGTCGCCCGCATGAACAGCTACGAGGTGCGCGGCCTGCGGGTGTCCTCGTCGGCCGTGCGCGAGGCGCTGGCCCGCGGCGACATGGAGGCCACCGCCGCGCTGCTGGGCCGGCCCTACAGCGTCAGCGGCCACGTGGTGCATGGCCGCAAGCTCGGCCGCGACCTGGGCTTCCGCACCCTGAACCTGCGCTTCTCCCACTGGAAGCCGGCGGCCAGCGGCATCTTCGTGGTCGAGGTCCATGGCCTGGGCGACGACCCGCTGCCGGGCGTGGCCAACCTGGGCGTGCGGCCGTCGCTGGATCCCGACGACGTCAACGGCGGCCGCGTGCTGCTGGAGACGCACTGCCTGCAGTGGCCGCCACGGCTGGGCCCCGAGGGGGCCTATGGCAGAATCATCCGGGTGGACCTGCTGCACAAGCTGCACGATGAACTGACGTACGACGGCCTGCCGGCACTGCAGGCCGGGATCGCCCGCGACTGCGACGATGCCCGCGCGTACTTCGCGTCCACCCGCCGCCAGACCACGCGCGACCGAATTCAGGGCCGCTGACCGCCGCCCATCCCGGCACCGCCCCCGCGTGCGGCGCCGGTTCCCTGTCCCGAGCCCGCCTGCCCCGTCCCGAGGCCGACCCATGTCCGACCAGAGCACCGACTACCGCGCCACGCTGAACCTGCCCGACACGCCGTTCCCGATGCGGGGCGACCTGCCCAAGCGCGAGCCGGGCTGGGTCAAGGAGTGGGAGGAGCAGGGCCTGTACAAGCGCCTGCGCGACGCCCGCCGCGGCCGCCAGAAGTTCGTGCTGCACGACGGCCCGCCGTACGCGAACGGCCAGATCCACATGGGGCATGCGGTCAACAAGATCCTCAAGGACATGATCGTCAAGTCGCGCCAGCTCAAGGGGCTGGATGCGGTCTACGTGCCGGGCTGGGACTGCCACGGCCTGCCGATCGAGAACGCGATCGAGAAGAAGCATGGGCGCAACCTGCCGCGCGAGGAGATGCAGGCCAGGAGCCGCGCCTTCGCCACCGAGCAGATCGGGCTGCAGATGGCCGACTTCAAGCGGCTGGGCGTGCTGGGCGACTGGGAGCATCCCTACCGCACCATGGATTTCAGCAACGAGGCCGACGAGATCCGTGCGTTCAAGCGCGTGATGGAGCGCGGCTTCGTCTACCGCGGCCTCAAGCCCGTGTACTGGTGCTTCGACTGCGGCTCCTCGCTCGCCGAATTCGAGATCGAGTACGCCGACAAGAAGAGCCAGACCCTGGACGTGGCCTTCCAGGCCGACGACCGCACGGCCCTGGCCCGTGCCTTCGGCCTGGACGCGCTGCCCAAGGACCAGGACGCCTTCGTCGTCATCTGGACCACCACCGCCTGGACCATCCCGGCCAACCAGGCGCTGAACCTCAACCCCGGGATCACCTACGCGCTGGTGGACACGCCGCGCGGCTACCTGGTGCTGGCCGAGCAGCTGGTGGAGAAGGCCCTGGCGCGCTACGAGCTGGCCGGCAGCGTCGTGGCCAGCGTGCCCGGCCAGGCGCTGGACGGGCTGAACTTCCGCCACCCGCTGTCCGACGTCGACCCCGCCTACGCGCGCCTGTCGCCGGTCTACCTGGCCGACTACGCGACCGCCGAGGACGGCACCGGCATCGTCCACTCCTCGCCCGCCTACGGCCTGGACGACTTCAACAGCTGCGTGGCCCACGGGCTGGCCTACGACGAGATCCTCAACCCGGTGCAGGGCAACGGCAGCTACGAGCCGGGCTTCGCCCTGTTCGGCGGCCAGAACATCTGGAAGGCCGCCCCGGTCATCATCGACACGCTGCGCGGCGCCGGCCGGCTGATGGCCACCGAGACCATCACCCACAGCTACCCGCACTGCTGGCGCCACAAGTCGCCGGTGATCTACCGCGCCGCGGCGCAGTGGTTCATCCGCATGGACGCCGGCGAGGGCGTGTTCACCAAGGACAAGGCGCCCGCCACGCTGCGCGAGATGGCGCTGGCCGCGATCGAGCAGACCGGCTTCTATCCCGAGAACGGCAAGGCCCGCCTGCGCGACATGATCGCCGGCCGCCCCGACTGGTGCATCTCGCGCCAGCGCAGCTGGGGCGTGCCCCTGCCCTTCTTCCTGCACAAGGACTCGGGCGAGCTGCACCCGAAGACGCCCGAGATCCTGGACATCGCGGCCGACATGGTCCAGGCCGGCGGCATCGAGGCCTGGAGCAAGGCCTCCACCGAGGAGATCCTGGCCCGCGTGGGTTGCGCGCAGGACGCACCGAACTACGGCAAGAGCACCGACATCCTCGAGGTCTGGTTCGACTCGGGCACGACCCACACCACGGTGCTCAAGGGCTCGCACGCCGGCAGCGGCCACGACGAGGGCGGACCCGAGGCCGACCTGTACCTGGAAGGCCACGACCAGCACCGCGGCTGGTTCCACTCCTCGCTGCTGACCGCCTGCGCGATGTACGGCCGCGCGCCCTACCGCGGCCTGCTCACCCACGGCTTCACCGTGGACAGCCAGGGCCGCAAGATGAGCAAGTCGCTGGGCAACGGGGTGGACCCGCAGAAGACCAGCGAGAAGCTGGGCGCCGAGATCATCCGCCTGTGGGTGGCCGCCTCCGACTACTCGGGCGACATCGCCGGCGACGACAAGATCCTGGCCCGCGTGGTCGACGCCTACCGCCGCATCCGCAACACGCTGCGCTTCCTGCTGGCCAACATCAGCGACTTCGACCTCGCCAAGGATGCGGTGCCGCTGGACCGGATGCTGGAGATCGACCGCTGGGCGCTGGCGCGCGCGGCGCAGTTCCAGCAGGAGGTGCTGGCCCACTACGAGGTCTACGAGTTCCACCCGGTGGTGGCCAAGCTGCAGGTGTTCTGCTCCGAGGACCTGGGCGCGTTCTACCTCGACGTGCTCAAGGACCGGCTGTACACCACCGCGCCCGGTTCGCTGGCGCGCCGCAGCGCCCAGACCGCGCTGCATGCGATCACCCACGCCATGCTGCGCTGGATGGCGCCCTTCCTGTCGTTCACCGCCGAGGAGGCCTGGAAGGTGGTGGGCAGCTCGCCCTCGATCTTCTTCGAGGAGTACGCCGAGCTGGGCGCGCCCGACGCGGGCCTGCTGGCCAAGTGGCGCACCGTGCAGGACGTGCGCGACCAGGTCAACAAGGCCATCGAGGCCCGCCGCACCGAGGGCCAGGTGGGCTCGTCGCTGCAGGCCCAGGTCACCCTGCGCTGCGGCGGGGCCGTCCATGCGGCGCTGGCATCGCTGGGCGAGGACCTGAAGTTCGTCTTCATCGTCTCGGCCGCCACGCTGGAGCGCACCGACGGCGACGCGGTCGAGGTCGTCGTGACGCCCTCGCCGGATGCCAAGTGCGAGCGCTGCTGGCACTGGCGTGCCGACGTCGGCCACGACCCCGCCCACCCGCAGATCTGCGGCCGCTGCACGAGCAACCTGTACGGCGCGGGCGAACCGCGGCAGGTGGCCTGATGGCGCGCGGCAAGTCCGGCGGCGCGCTGGTGGGCATGCTGCCCTGGCTGGGGCTGGCCTTCCTGATCATCCTGGCGGACCAGTTCACCAAGGTGCTCATCCTGGGCTGGTACCGGCTGGGCGACAGCACCTACGTGGCGCCGTTCTTCAACGTCGTGCGGGCGCACAACCCCGGCGCGGCCTTCTCGTTCCTGGCCGGCGCCTCGGGCTGGCAGCGCTGGCTGTTCACCGGCATCGCCATCGCGGCGGTGGCCTTCATCCTGTGGATGCTGCGCAGCCACCATGCCCAGCGGCTGTTCGCCTTCTCGCTGGCCTGCATCCTGGGCGGCGCGATCGGCAACCTGGTCGACCGGCTGCTGCACGGCTACGTGGTCGACTTCCTGCAGTTCCACTGGGGCGGCTGGTACTTCCCGGCCTTCAACCTGGCCGACAGCGCCATCACCATCGGCGCGATCGGGCTGATCCTGGACGAGCTGTTGCGCGTACGACGCGGCCGCTGAGGCAGGCCGCCTGCGCCGCACCCCGCGGCGTATGATGACCTGCCACCCATGAAGCACCTGTTGAATCTGCTGGCAGCCATCGCGCTGCTGGTCTGGGGCACCCACCTCGTCCGCACCGGCATCCTGCGGGTCTTCGGCGCCAACCTGCGGCAGTTCCTGGCCCGCACCATCCGCAACCGCGGCACGGCCGCGCTCGCCGGCGTCGGCGTCACCGCGCTGCTGCAGTCCAGCACCGCCGCCGCGCTCATCGTCTCGGCCTTCGTCGGCCAGGGCCTGATCACCCTGCCGCTCGCGCTGGCCGTCATGCTCGGCGCCGACGTGGGCACCGCCCTCGTCACCGTCGTCTTCTCCTTCGACCTGTCCTGGCTGTCCCCGCTGCTGGTCTTCAGCGGCGTGGTGCTGTTCATCGCCAACCAGTCCAACGACATGGGCCGCTTCGGCCGGGTGCTCATCGGCCTGGGCCTGATGCTGCTGGCCCTGCGCCTGGTGTCCGAGTCCACCGGCGTGCTGGTGCGCTCGCCGGTCGTGCAGGCGCTGCTGTCCTCGGCGGGCAGCGACCTGCTGGTCGAAGTCACCGCCGGCGCCGTGCTGGCGCTGCTGGCCTACTCCAGCCTGGCCGTGGTGCTGCTGGTGGCCACGCTGGCCTCCACGGGGATCATGCCGCTGGAGCTGGCCCTGGGCCTGGTGCTGGGGGCCAACCTGGGCAGCGGCCTGCTGGCGGTCGTCACCACGCTGCGCTCACCCGTGGCGGTGCGCCACGTGCCGCTGGGCAACCTGGTGTTCAAGGCGGTCGGGCTGGTCGTGGCGCTGCCGCTGGTCGGGCTGTGGCTGCGCCACGTGCGCCCGCTGCTGCCCAACGACGCCACCGCAGTGGTGCTGCTGCACCTGGCCTTCAACGTCGGCGTGGCGGTGCTGATGCTGGGCTTCACGCAGCCGGTCGCACGGCTGGTCCTGCGGCTGCTGCCGCCGCCCAGGCGCGCGCCGACCGACCGGCCGCACCACCTGGACCCCTCGGCCCTGGCCACGCCGTCGCTGGCCATCTCCTGCGCCGCGCGCGAGGCGCTGCACCAGGCCGACGTGGTCGAGACCATGCTGATGGGCGTGCTCACGGTGATGCGCACCAACGACCTGCGGCTGGCCGAGGACCTGCGCAAGCTCGACGACACGGTCGATGCGCTGTACTCGGCGATCAAGTACTACCTGACCAAGATCTCGCGCGAGGCGCTGGCCGAGGACGAGAGCCGGCGCTGGACCGACATCATCAGCTTCACGATCAACATGGAGCAGATCGGAGACACGATCGAGCGCATCCTGATCGACATCGAGGACAAGAAGATCCGCAAGGGCCGCAGCTTCTCCGACGCCGGCATGGCCGAGATCACCGAGCTGCACGCGCGCCTGATCGACAACCTGCGGCTGGGCATGAGCGTGTTCCTCAACGGCTCGGTGCGCGACGCACAGAAGCTGCTGGAGGAGAAGGCGCGCTTCCGCGACTTGGAGCACGCCTACGCGGCCACGCACCTGTCGCGCCTGTCGGGCAACAGCGTGCAGAGCATCGAGACCAGCTCGCTGCACATCGACCTGATCAGCGACCTCAAGCGGATCAACTCGCACATCTGCTCGATCGCCTACCCGATCCTGGAGTCGGCCGGTGCGCTCGCGCCCAGCCGCCTGCGCGAGGACGTGCTGGCCAAGCAGGGCTAGCCCAGCCGCAGCGCCACCACGCCGCCCACGATCACGCCGCAGGCGGCCAGCCGCCGCCAGCTGAAGGCCTCGCGTAGCAGCCAGTGGCCCAGCAGCACGGCGAACAGCACCGAGGTCTCGCGCAGCGCCGCCACCAGCGCCACCGGGGCGCGCGTCATCGCCCACAGCGCGATCGCGTACGAGCCCAGCGAGGCTGCGGCACCACCCAGCGCCAGCGGCCAGCGGCCGCGCGCGTAGGCCAGCGACGCCGGCCAGCCGCGGCGCGCCAACACCAGCAGGGTGAACGGCCAGCCGTCCAGAACGAACAGCGCGGCGATGTACTGCAGCGCCGTGCCCCCGTGCGCCACGGCCAGCCGTACGCCCAGCCCGTCGACCACGGTGTAGGCGGCGATGAGCACCGCATTGCCCAGGGCGAAGCCCACCGCCCAGGGCTGCTGCAGGGCCCGGCGCGACAGCCCCAGGGCGAGCACGCCGGCGCAGACGGCCAGCACGCCCAGCCAGGCCAGCGCGGACAGCCGCTCGCCCAGTG
The DNA here is from genome assembly GCA_027484575.1 of Comamonadaceae bacterium. GTDB lineage: Bacteria > Pseudomonadota > Gammaproteobacteria > Burkholderiales > Burkholderiaceae_C > Ramlibacter. The sequence goes on along the minus strand of JAIXSQ010000018.1, from coordinate 96,377 downwards.
CACCGGCCGAGGCCAGGGCCACCAGCAGCGGCCCGGTGCCGCGCATCAGCGGATAGGCCAGGCCCAGCTCGCCGTGCCGGTAGGCGCCGGCCACCGCGGCGTGGTAGCCGATGTGGATCGCCACGGACCCGAGCAGGTAGGGCAGGCAGGCCGCCGGCGGCAGCCCCGACCAGGCCAGCAGCGGCAGGCCCAGGAAGGAGCCGAGCAGGTGGATCAGGGCCATGTCCAGCGCCTTGTCGCGGCTGCCCTTGACCAGCGCGTTCCAGCCGGCGTGCAGCAGGGCGCCGGCCAGCACCGCGGCGACGATGCCCGGCGTCAGGCCGGCGGCGGGGGCGGGGAAGGCCATGGACGCCGATGATGGCATGCGGCCTCTGCCATCATCCGCGGGCCATGCCCGCCGCCTCCCCCCGCCCCGACCGCCCCAGGATCGGCCTGAGCGCCTGCTACTTCCACCCCGACCCGCAGCGCCGGGCGGCGCCCACCAAGACGCTGCAGTGGATCGAAGAGTCGACCGCGCACTGGGTCATGGCCGGTGGCGCGCTGCCGGTGGTGGTGCCCGCCGCGCAGGGAGACACCTTCCGCGGCGACGTGGCCGCCGAGGACTATGCCGACTGGCTCGATGGGCTGGTGCTGCACGGCGGGGCGGACCTGTGGCCCGGCACCTACGGCGAGGAGCCGCTGCAGCCGCAGTGGGCCGGCGACCGGCTGCGCGACCGCTACGAGCTGGCGCTGGTGCGCGCCTTCGTCGCCGCGGGCAAGCCGGTGTTCGGCATCTGCCGCGGCCTGCAGCTGCTCAACGCCGCGCATGGCGGCACGCTGTGGCAGGACCTGCCGACGCAGCGACCCGGCGTGGCCCACCGCGATCCCGCGCGCTACGACCTGCACCAGCACGGGGTGCAGGTGCTGCCCGGCTCGCGCCTGGCCCGCTTGCTGGGCGCCGGCACGCACCGGGTCAACAGCATCCACCACCAGGGCATCAAGGACCTGGCGCCGGACTTCGTGGTGGAGGCGGTGGCCGAGGACGGCCTGCCCGAGGCGATCCGCCATGTGGGCCAGGCCTGGATCGCTGGCGTGCAGTGGCATCCGGAACTGCACGCCGCGCCGCTGGGCACGGTCGACGACCTGCCGGTGCTGCACGACTTCCTGGACGCGGCGCGGGCGGCGCGCCGCTGACTGCGGTGGCCGGCGCTCAGGCCGGCTCGAGCTCGCCGCGGGTGCGCACGCAGTAGTCGAGCAGCGCGTCGATCTCGGTGGACTTGTCGAACACCGCGTCGGCGCCCAGTTGCGCGCAGCGCCGCCGCATGTCGCTGGTGGCATGGTTGCTCAGCACGATCACCTTCTGGCGCGGGTGCCGCCCCCTGGCGGCCTCGACCACCCGCAGGCCGCTGCCCTGGCGCAGGAACAGGTCGACCACGGCGATGTCCCACTCCTGCGGATGCGCGGCCAGCCAGTCGCGCCCCTCGCGCTCCGTGTCGGCCAGGCCGACCGCCTGCACCTCCGCCAGCTCCTGCAGCGTCTCGATCAGGTTGTCGCGGATCGTCGGGCTGTCCTCGACGATGTAGGCCCTCAGTGCCATGCCATGCTCCGGAGCCGCGCCCATCCCTCGGGCCGGCGTTGAATGTGAGAGGTTCACAGCCACTGTACGGTCGGCGCCGCGCGCGGCGTGCAAGCAGCCGGGCCGTCGGGGTGTAGGACCGCGACCGCAGTCCTCAGTGCGGGCAGGCCAGCAGCGCCGCCAGCACGGCCGCGGCCTCCAAGGTGCAGTCCCCGTCCTGCAGCCGGCGCGCCAGCGCGGGGGCATCGGCGAGCTCGAAGCGCAGCACCTCGCCGTCCTGGTTCACCGGCGACACGCCCGCAGGCACCACCGCGCGGAACCAGTCGACCTCTTCGACGACGTAGCCGCCGGCCACCTCGGCGGCCGGGCCGCGCTGCACGAGTCGCCCGCCGTGCGCCAGGCCCTGCAGGGCCTCCAGCCGCAGGCCGGCCTCCTCCCAGGTCTCGCGCGCGAGGGCCGCCTGCAGCGTGTCGGCCGCCGGCACCATCCCGCCGACCAGCGTGTCCCAGCGCCCCGGGTCGGTGGCCTTGTCGAGCGAGCGCTGCTGCAGCCAGTGGCGGCCGTCGGGCGCCAGGCCGGCCAGGTGCACCGCATGGGTGGCGATGCCCAGCGGCCGCACCGCGGCGCGCTCGACGCGCCCCAGCACCGCGCCCCCGGCGCCGCGCACGGCCAGCAGTTCGTCGCGCCAGCGGCCGGCCAAGCCGGCGGCGCGCATCGCGACCGCCAGGCGGGCGAAGGTGGTGTCGAGGTCGTGGCCCTGCAACGCAGCGGTGCCGGCGTCCACGTGCAGCAGCGCCGCCGCCTCCGGCCGCGCCCGCAGCAGGGCGGCGGCCCAGGCCGGCTCGACGCTGCCGACCGGCTGACCCCGCCAGTGCAGCGGGAGGCGGGGCTGCGCCGGCGGCCGGTCGAGCCGCGCCTGCAGGTCGCGGTGCCAGGCCGGCGGCAGGTCCGGCCGGGCAGGCGTGCTCACAGCGTGAGGATGGTGCAGCCGGTGGTCTTGCGCGACTCGAGGTCGCGGTGCGCCTGCTGCACCTGCTCCAGCGGGAAACGCTGGTCGATGCGGATGGTCACCTTGCCGCTGGTGACCGCCTCGAACAGGTCGTCGGCCATGGCCTGGGTGGTCTCGCGGGTGGCGATGTGGCTGAACAGGGTCTGGCGCGTGACGTACAGCGACCCCTTGTTGCCCAGCATGCCGGGGGCGAACGGCGGCACCGGGCCGCTGGCGTTGCCGAAGCTGGCCATCAGCCCGAACGGCCGCAGGCAGTCGAGCGACTTGTCCCAGGTGTCCTTGCCCACCGAGTCGTACACCACCTTCACGCCCTGGCCGCCGGTGATCTCCTTGACGCGGGCGGCGAAGTCCTCGGTGGCGTAGTTGATGACGTGGGCGGCGCCATGCGCCTTGGCCAGCTCGCACTTGGCGTCGGAGCCGGCCGTGCCGATCAGCTGCAGGCCCAGCGCGCGCGCCCACTGGCAGGCGATCAGGCCCACGCCGCCGGCGGCGGCATGGAACAGCACGAAATCGCCGGCCTGCAGGCCGCCCTGGGGCAGCGTGCGCTTGAGCAGGTACTGGGCCGTCAGGCCCTTGAGCATCATGGCCGCGCCGGTGTCGAAGTCGATCGCGTCGGGCAGCCTGCAGACGCACTTGGCCGGCATGACCCGCACCTCGCAGTAGCTGCCGGGCGGCTGGCTGGCATAGGCGGCGCGGTCGCCGGCCTTCAGGTGCGTGACGCCCGGGCCCACCGCCTCGACGATGCCCGAGGCCTCCATGCCCAGCTGCAGCGGCATGGGCAGCTGGTACAGGCCGGTGCGCTGGTAGACGTCGATGAAGTTCAGGCCGACGGCCTTGTGGCGGATGCGGATCTCGCCGGGCCCCGGGTCGCCGACCTGGACGTCGACGATCTTCATTTCCTCGGGACCACCGTGGCGGTCGATGCGGACGGCTCTGGACATGGGTTCTCCTCGTTGTTCGTGCGGACGGAAGGCGGCGCCGGATGCGGCGGCGCGCCATCCTGCCACGATCGGCGGCGGCGCGCAGGCGCGTGCCTGCTCCCGGCCCGCGACAATGGCGGCCCCATGCAACGCCTGACGCCCGCCACCGCCGTCCTGCTCACCATCCCGCCGCTGCTGTGGGCCGGCAACGCGGTGGTGGGCCGCCTCATGGCCGGCAGCGTGCCGCCGGCGACGCTCAACTTCCTGCGCTGGGCCATTGCCGGCGCGCTGCTGCTGCCGGCGACCGCGTGGCTGCTGCGCCGGGGCAGCCCGCTGTGGCCGCGCTGGAAGCGCTACGCGTTGCTCGGCCTGCTGGGGGTGGGCTGCTACAACGCGCTGCAGTACCTGGCGCTCAAGACCTCGACCCCGCTGAACGTCACGCTGGTGGCCGCCAGCACGCCGGCCTTCATGCTGGGGCTGGGCGCGCTCGCCTTCGGCCAGCGCGTCACGCTGCGGCAGCTGGCCGGCGCCGTGCTGTCCATCGGCGGCGTGCTGGTGGTGCTCTCGCGTGGCGACTGGCAGCTGCTGGCCCAGGTCCGGCTGGTGCCGGGCGACTTCTTCGTGCTGCTGGCCACGCTGGCCTGGGCCTGGTACAGCTGGCTGCTGGTGCAGCCGGCCGACCCGGCCGAGATCCGTGGCGACTGGGCCGCGTTCCTGATGGCGCAGATCGTGTTCGGGCTGGGCTGGTCGGGGCTGCTGGCGGCCGGCGAATGGGCCGTGGCGCCGCAGGCCATCGCCTGGGGCTGGCCGGTCGCGGCCGCCCTGGCCTACATCGCGCTGGGCCCGGCGATCCTGGCCTACCGCTGCTGGGGCCTGGGGGTGCAGCGCGTGGGCCCCAGCATCGCCGGCTTCTTCTCCAACCTCACGCCGCTGTTCGCGGCGGTGCTCTCGGCGGCGTTCCTGGGCGAGCTGCCGCACCTGTACCACGGGGTCGCGTTCGCGCTCATCGTCGGCGGCATCGTGGTGTCGTCGAGGAAAGGCTGAAGGCGACGCTTGAGGGCTGTCGATGGGAGCGTCCGCTACAGACTGATTGCAGTCGTTCGGCACCGCGGAACTGAACGACCTCTCCCTGGGAGGAAGCGGTCGGTCGCGATGCTAGGGGTGCGAGTCGGCCGGCTAACGTAAAGGTGACCGGCACGTTGCGGCAAGGGGCCGCACGGTGCAGGATTTGCAACGGCGCTGTGCGGCCCCTTGCCGCAGCGTGTCCGAGTCGACCGACAAGTTAGGCGTCACGGCACCAACTCCTTTTTCGACTCACCGTTCCGGTTCAAGGTAGCCAGGAAAAGGCGTCGATACGACGCTTGCCGGTCCGATGATCCGAGCGCCTTAGCCGCGCGCTCCAAGTGCCGCCAGAAGCCGCCTCGCGGCAGCTCGCGCATTCCACATGCGCACAAGGTGTCCATTTGCGCCAAGAGATCTGCCTCGGAAAATGAGCCTATTACCTCGTCGAGTGATGCCTCAACCGCAAGCGCGCCGTCTTGCAGGGGTTGCTCAGACAGGTAACCCATTGCGGAACGCAGGTTCGCACGCGCAACGAGTAGGTACGTAGTGCGAGCAGGAATGCTCATGACGTCTAACGTAATGTAGACCGCAAGGCCAAAGCTGATATCCCGCAGGTGCGGAATATTCTGGCGCGAGGTTCGCGCGTAAGTGCTTGATGAACCTGCATTTTTGTTGTCCTCCCTTCCCAACCAGGTCCTGGATTCTGCGACCTGTTATCCAGCACCGGGAAGCTGCGGACGCTGCTGGATAAAACTGCCGGATAAAACCGCGACCAAGGTGTCTTCCGGCTGTCGAGGCAGTCTGCCAGCAAGGGCCGGTGGGGACAAGGCTTTGCGTACTGTATGGCCGCACAGTATAAATGGGCGTCGGATTCCCGCACCTTCGCACCCACCTCTAGCCAGCCCCGTCTGCTCGACCAGGTGCGTGAACGCGCCAGGTACCTGCACTACAGCCTTCGCACGGAGAAGGCCTACGTGTACTGGGTGCGCTGGTACGTGCGTTGGTCCGGAATGCGCCACCCCCGGGACATGGGAGAGCGGCAGGTCCAGGCCTTTCTCGGCATGCTGGCCACCCAACGCAAGGTGTCCTCCTCGACGCACAACCAGGCGCTCAGCGCGCTGCTGTTCCTGTACCGAGAGGTGCTCGATTCACAGTTGCCGTGGATGGCAGACCTGCAGCGACCAGCGCTTGCGCGGCGCATCCCGACGGTGCTGACCCGGGACGAAGTCAAGGCGCTGCTGGACAACCTGAGCGGCGAGGTTCACGTGATCGCGGAGCTTCTGTACGGCACGGGCATGCGGCTGATGGAGGCGATCCGGCTGCGGATCAAGGATGTCGACTTCGACCGCAGCGTGATCGTCGTGCGACAAGCCAAGGGGAACAAGGATCGCGTCGTGATGCTGCCCGCTGCCCTGGCGCAGCGCCTTCGCGACCAAGTGTCGGTGGCCAGACGGTGCTGGGAGGCCGACCGCGCCGCCGGCACTGGCGGGGTCGAGGTGCCGCATGCCCTGGAGGCCAAGTACCCGAAGGTGGGCCACACGTGGGGGTAGTTCTGGGTGCTCCCGTCGCCCATCGTGGCCACGGACCCCCGTTCCGGAGTGATCCGGCGACACCACCTGTACGAAGAGCGCTTGGGCAGGAGCTTCAAGGTTGCGGCCGAAAAGCCCGAGATCCACAAGCGCGTCTCGGCACACACGCTGCGGCACAGCTTCGCCACCCACCTGCTGCAAGCCGCCACGGACATCCGGACAGTACAGGAGCTGCTTGGCCACAGTGACGTGAGCACCACGATGATCTACACGCACGTTCTCAAGGTGGCGGCTGGTGGCACGACCAGCCCACTGGACACCCTCGTGTGACTGTTCCGGGTCACGAGTTGTGGCCTGCTTCCGGCGGACAGCGGCCGTTACACGACCTGCAGCAACCGACCGCTATCGCTGCGAAGCAGCCGTCCACGCGTCCTCCAAGGCCCACCGTCGCAGCGACGACGGCTTGGCCAGGCCTGTCGCCCGCCGCGCTGCGCGCGGCCGCCTGGACCCCGGCCTGCGCCGGGGTGACGGTGGAAGGTCGATGCGCAGCGCAGACGGGCGCGCCGCACCCCCCGAGGCTCAGTACGTGCCCGGGTACGCCCCGCCGTCGATCAGCACGTTCTGGCCGGTGATGTAGCTGGCGTGCTGCGAGCACAGGAAGGCGCAGGTCGCACCGAACTCCTCGGGCGTGCCGAAGCGGCCACCGGGGATGCCGGCCATGCGGGCGGCACGCACCTGCTCCATGGACTGGCCGGTCTTCTTGACCGCGCCTTCCATGGTGCCGCGCAGGCGGTCGGTGTCGAACGCGCCGGGCAGCAGGTTGTTGATGGTCACGTTGGCCGCGGCCAGCTTCTTCGTGCGGGCCACGCCGGCCACGAAGCCGGTCAGGCCGCTGCGCGCGCCGTTGGACAGGCCCAGGATGTCGATCGGGGCCTTCACCGCCGACGAGGTGATGTTGACGATGCGGCCGAAGCCGCGCGCGGCCATGCCGTCGACCTGCGACTGGATCAGCGCGATCGGCGTGAGCATGTTCGCGTCGACCGCCTTGATCCAGGCCTCGCGGTCCCAGTCGCGGAAATCGCCGGGCGGCGGGCCGCCGGCATTGGTGACCACGATGTCGAAGGCGGCGCGCACCGCGAACACCGCCGCGCGGCCGGCCTCCGTGGTGATGTCCGCCGCCACCGCCTGCACCTGCGTGCCGGCCGGCAGCGCCGGGTCGGCCTGCAGCCGGGCCGCCGCGTCATGCAGCGCCTGCTCGCCGCGCGCCACCAGCAGCACGTGCGCGCCCTCGCGCGCCAGCGCCTGCGCGCAGCCCCAACCCAGTCCCTTGCTCGCGCCGCACACCAGCGCCCACTTGCCCGCGATCCCGAGGTCCATAGAATCCTTCGCTTCGTCGTCCGATGAGGGTGGGGATGATAGTCAGGACTCCGCAGGCCGCGCTCGCGGCCACGCTGCTGGCGGCCACCGTGCTGCTGGCTTCCGTGCCCGCCCGGGCGCAGGCCACCGGCGAGCCCGCCGTGGCGCGCCGCGCCACCGAGCTGCGCGAGGCGCCCGCCGCCTCCGCGCGCAGCCTGGCCGCCCTGCCCGAAGGCACGGCCCTGCAGCGCACCGACGAGCGCCAGGGGCCGTGGGTGCGCGTGCGCACCCCGGCGGGCGCCGGTGGCTGGGTGCACATGTTCGACCTCGGCCCGGCCAGCGGCGCAGGCAGCGGCGGTGGCGGCGGCCTGGCCGACACGGCGGCCGGCGCGCTGCGCGGCGTGGCCAGCCTGTTCGGCAAGCCCGCGCCCACCCGCGTGACCACGCCCACCTCCACCATCGGCATCCGCGGCCTGGGCGCCGAGGACCTCGCGCAGGCGCAGCCCGACACCGCTGCCGTCGCACGGCTCGACGGCCTGCGCGCCAGCGAGCAGCAGGCCCGCGCGTTCGCGCGCGACGCGGCCCTGGCGCCGGTGGCGGTCGAGCCGCTGCCCGCAGCGACGCCCGCGCGCGGCACCACGGGCGGCTCCGGCGGCCCGGAGGGCCAGCAATGAAGCGCCTCGTGCTCCTGGTGGCTGCCACCGCCCTCGCCCTGGGTGCCGCCGCCCAGACCAGCCGCAATGCGCTGGACGGGGTGCTGGGCAACATCCTGCGCGGCCAGCTGCCCGTCCCCGGCGCCGCGGCGAACCCCGCGCCGGCGGCGGCGGCCCCGGCGGTCGCGGGCGACCTGATCGGGCTGCTGATGCAGCAGGGCGGCAGCATCGACGAGGCCCGCGAGATCGAGATCGGCCGCCAGCTCGCCGCCGTGCTGCTGGGCAGCAAGCCCCTGCATGCCGACGCCGGCCTGCAGCGCTACGTCAACACGCTGGGCCGCTGGATCGCGCTGCAGTCCAGCCGGCCGCAGCTGCCCTGGGCCTTCGGCGTGCTCGACGACGCGGGGTTCAACGCCTTCGCCGCCCCCGGCGGCTTCGTGTTCGTGACCAAGGGACTGGTCGACCGGGTGACCGAGGCCGAGCTCGCGGGCATCCTCGCGCACGAGATCAGCCACGTGACCGAGCGCCACCACCTGGCCGCGCTGCGCACCAAGGCGCAGGCCGGCGCCGCCACGCAGCTGCTGGCCAGCCAGCTGCGCAGCGACAGCGCGGTGCGCCAGGCGGTGCAGTCGCAGCTGCTGGGACTGGCGCGCAACCTGTATTCCAGCGGCCTGGACCAGGCCGACGAGTACGGCGCCGACCGGCTGGGCGTGGCGCTGGCCACGCGCGCCGGCTTCGATCCCTACGGCCTGCCGGCGGTGCTGCAGCAGCTGCGCACCCAGGCGCCCGACAACCCGCTGTTCTCGCTCACGCTGGCCACGCACCCGCCCGCGCAGGCGCGGCTGGAGCAGCTGGAGCAGGCGATGGGCCAGCGGCTGGACGCCCATGCCGGCAAGCCGGCGGTGCGCATCGAGCAGCGGGTGGCCGCGCAGGCGCGGCGCTGACGCCGCGCCGGCCGCCGGGTCGCGCGCGCCTCAGCGCGGGGCCCGGGTGAAGACCCAGATGCCGGCCAGCACCAGCGCCGTGCCGGCCACCACCCAGCCGGTGAACGGCTCGCCCAGCAGCAGCACGCCCATCGCGATGGTGGACAGCGGGCCGACCATGCCGGTCTGCGCGGTGAGCGCCGCGCCGATGCGCTCGATCGCCATCATCACCAGCAGCACCGGCACCGCGGTGCAGGCGGTGGCGTTGAGCACGGACAGCCAGATCACCTGGGGCGCGACCGCGAAGGCGGTGTCCAGCGGCCGCAGGATCGCGAACTGCGCCAGGCAGCACAAGCAGGCCACGCTGGTGGCCAGGCCCACCAGCCGCAGCGAGCCCAGGCGCTGCACCATCTGGCCGCTGTAGACCAGGTACAGCGCGTACGACACCGCGCTGGCGAAGACCAGGAACGCGCCCCAGGCCACGCCCGAGCCGGCCACGCCGATCTCGTGGCCGAAGACCAGCAGCACGCCCGCATAGCTCACCGCCATGCCCGCCAGGTGCTGGCTGCGCACGGTCTTGCCGTGCAGCAGCCAGCCCAGCAGCAGCACCAGCGTGGGGTTCAGGTACAGGACCAGGCGCTCGAACGAGGCGGTCACGTACTGCAGGCCCGCGAAGTCGAGGAAGCTGGCCAGGTAGTAGCCGCTGAACCCCAGGCCCACCACCCCGGCCCAGTCGCGGCCCGACAGCGGCGGCTGGCCGCGGCTGGACCACCACGCCAGCAGCGCGAAGATCGGCAGCGCGAACAGCATGCGCAGCATGATCAGCGTGACCGCGTCCACGCCGTGCCGGTACGCGAGCTTGACGATGATGGCCTTGCCGCTGAAGGCGATGGCGCCGGCCAGCGCCAGCGCCAGCCCGGGCCCGAGCGTGGACGGCGCCGCCTCCTTCACGCGTCGGCCTGGAACACGCGCCGGTGCAGCCGCCGCAGCGACAGCCACACCGCGGCCACCACCACCGGGATCGCGGCCGCCGCGGTCGACTCGGGGCTGAACGGCCAGCCGACCGCATGCGCGCCCTTGGCCAGGTAGCTGACCAGGCCCACCACGTAGTAGGTGATCGCGGCCACCGACAGGCCCTCGACCGTGGCCTGCAGCTGCAGCTGCAGGCCCTGGCGCTTGTTCATCGCGCCCAGCAGCCCCTGGCTGCTCTGCTGCTGCTCGATCTCGACCCGGGTGCGCAGCAGGTTGCTGATGCGCGAGACCCGCTGGCTCAGGGCGTCCTGCCGGCGCGTGGCCCACTCGCAGGTGCTGCGTGCCGGGGTCAGGCGCCGGCGGATGAATTCGCCCAGGGTCTGCAGCCCGGGCAGGCGCGACTCGCCGATGTCGGCGATGCGGCGGTCGACCAGCTCGAAGTAGGCCGCACTGGCCGAGAACCGCGCGTGCGTGGCGGCGTACTGGCTCTCGACCTCGCCGGCCAGCTTGGTCAGGCGGTCCAGCAGCTGGGGCTCGTCGTTGCGGTCGGCCGCGCGGATCGCGCCGGCCAGCTCGGCCAGCTCGCGCTCGGCCGATCCCAGCACCGCGAAGGCCTGGCGCGCCGCCGGCAGGCCCAGCAGCGCCGCCATGCGGTAGGTCTCGATCTCCAGCAACTGCTGCACCAGGCGGCCCAGGCCGCGCGGCGAAATGGTGCCGGCCAGCAGCACCATGCGGGCGAAGCCGTCGGCGTGCAGCGCCAGGTCGGTGTAGACCTCGCCGTGGCCCTGGGCCACGGTGGAGGCGACCAGCGTCTCCTCGTTGAGCACGTGGCCGGCGAGGCTGCCGTTGCCGAAGTCCTGGCTGGCCAGCACCCACAGGTGCATGCCCACCAGCCACTGGCCCGGCATCGAGGCGAGCCAGTCGCGCGGCACGGCCGCCAGCGCGTCGTCCGGGGCGCGGGTGCCGAAGCCGGCGGCGTCGAACGGGCGGGTGAAGGTCCAGCTGACGAACTCGGTGTGCAGCTCCCAGCGCAGCCGCCAGGCGCCCAGGTCCAGCCGCAGGTGGGTGATGCTGGCGTCGGGCTGCGGCAGGTGATGGTCACGCGCCAGGGCCGCCAGGTGGGCCCGGCTGGCCTCGCGCTGCGCCGCGTCGCAGACCATCACCATGTGGCTGATGGCCAGCGGCGCCCCGAGCGCCTCGGGCGGGCGCGCGTGGATCTCGTTGTGCAGCGCGGCCCGCTGCGGATGCGGGCGCGGATGGATGGTGGCTGGCGGCATGGGACCCCTCACGGACGAGCCATTGTGCACGGCCCAAAAGGAACGGCGCCCCAAGGGGCGCCGTCGATGGCATCCATTGCCCGGCGGGCCAGAGGCCCGCCTTCTGAGGTCCGTCCAGGTCCGCGCAGGCGGACCTGGAGCCGCGGACCTCAGTCCTCTTCCTGGAAGACGTCTTCGCGCTTGCTCTTGATGGACGGCAGCAGCACGATCACCAGCAGCAGCAGGGCGGCGGCCAGCAGGCCGGCCGACAGCGGGCGGGTCACGAACACGCTCCAGTCGCCGCGCGACAGCAGCAGCGCGCGGCGCAGGTTCTCTTCCATCATCGGGCCCAGGATGAAGCCCAGCAGCAGCGGCGCCGGCTCGGCCCCGAGCTTGAGGAACGCGTAGCCGATGACACCGAACAGCGCCACCATCCAGATGTCCCAGGTGTTGTTGTTGGTCGAGTACACGCCGATCGCGCAGAACAGCACGATGGACGGGAACAGCCAGCGGTAGGGCACGGTCAGCAGCTTGATCCACATGCCGATCAGCGGCAGGTTCAGGATGATCAGCATCGCGTTGCCGATCCACATCGAGGCGATCAGGCCCCAGAACAGCTGCGGGTTGCTGGTCATCACCTGCGGGCCCGGCTGGATGTTGTGGATCGTCATCGCGCCCACCATCAGCGCCATCACGGCGTTGGGCGGGATGCCCAGCGTCAGCAGCGGGATGAACGAGGTCTGCGCGCCGGCGTTGTTGGCGGCCTCGGGGGCTGCCACGCCGCGGATGTTGCCCTTGCCGAACGGCACTTCGCCCGGCTTGAGCTTGGTCTTCTTCTCGATGGTGTAGGCCGCGAAGGCCGACAGCAGCGCGCCGCCGCCCGGCAGGATGCCCAGCGCCGCGCCCAGCGCGGTGCCGCGCAGCACCGCCGGCAGCATGTTCTTGAAGTCTTCCGCGGTCGGGAACAGGCCGGTGACCTTGGCGGTGAACACCTCGCGCTCGTCGGCGTGCTTCGAGAGGTTCATGATGATCTCGCCGTAGCCGAACACGCCCATCGCGATCACGATGAAGCCGATGCCGTCGGTCAGCTCGGGGATGTCGAACGAGTAGCGGGCGACGCCGGAGTTCACGTCGGTGCCCACCAGGCCCAGCAGCAGGCCCAGCACGATCATGGCCACGGCCTTGATCAGCGAGCCCGAGGCCAGCACCACGGCGCCGATCAGGCCCAGCACCATCAGCGAGAAGTACTCGGCGGGGCCGAACTTGAAGGCGACCTCGGTCAGCGGCGCCGCGAAGGCGGCCAGGATCAGGGTGCCCACGCAGCCGGCGAAGAACGAGCCCATGCCCGCGGCCGCCAGGGCCGGTCCGGCGCGGCCCTTGCGGGCCATCTGGTAGCCGTCGATGACGGTCACCACCGAGGACGATTCACCGGGCAGGTTGACCAGGATGGCGGTGGTGGAGCCGCCGTACTGGGCGCCGTAGTAGATGCCGGCCAGCATGATCAGCGCCGACACGGGGGGCAGCGCGTAGGTGGCCGGCAGCAGCATGGCGATGGTGGCCACGGGGCCGACGCCGGGCAGCACGCCGATCAGCGTGCCCAGCAGGCAGCCGACGAAGCCGTACAGCAGGTTGATCGGCGTGAACGCGACGCCGAAGCCGAGCGAGAGGTTGGAAATCAGGTCCATGGGCGGGCCTTCAGTTGGTCAGGAACGAGGGCCACACCGGGAACTGCAGCTTGAGCAGCACCACGAACGCCAGGTAGCTCAGGATCGCCAGCACGGTGGCCAGCACCGCGACTTCCTTCGGGCGGAAGTCGTCGCCGGCCAGCGAGGCCACGAAGGTCAGGCCGTAGATGGCGACGATCAGGCCCATGGCGGGGATGCCGAACTTGGGCAGGCCGGCCAGCAGGATGCCGAACAGCACGTTGGACCCGATGATGTAGCCCAGGGGGCGCCAGGCGATGGTGCCCACCTTCTCGCCGTCCTCGGTCTCCACCACGAGCGAGCCGAAGACCACGGCCGCGCCCAGCACGGCCAGCAGGATGCCCAGCACCAGGGGGAAGTAGCCGGGGCCCATGCGGGCACCGGTGCCGATGGTGTACGTGGTCGCGCCCCAGGCGAAGCCGACGCCGGTCACCAGGAACATCAAGCCGGCGAGGAAATCCTTCTGGCTCTTGATACGCAAAGTCGTCTCCTCCCGGTCCACCTCGGCCGGGCCGCCGGATTGTTGCGGCCGGGTGCAGCCCGCCCCGATGTGGATTTCACCTATTTGTCGTGTGCGGGACGACCGTCCGCCGCCCGCCGGGGCGCCGGGTCAGGTGCCGCTCAGGCTTTCCAGCGGTGGTGTCGCGCTGAGCACCTCGTCCAGCGTTGTCAGGCCCTCGGCCACGCGCAGCGCGCCGGCCAGCCGCAGCGGGCGCATGCCGTCGGCGATCGCCTGGCGGCGCAGCACGTCGGCCACCGGTTCGCGGGCCACGCGGTCCTTGAACGCCTCGCTGACGGTGAGCAGTTCGTACAGGCCGGTGCGGCCCATGAAGCCGGTCATGCGGCAGTCGACGCAGCCCACCGGGCGGTAGGGCCGCCAGCCGCCGGTGAGCTTCCAGGGCCGCACCACTTCCTCGACCGGCTCGCGCGGGGCCTGCTCGTCGGCCTGCCGGCAGTTGCGGCACAGCGTGCGCACCAGGCGCTGCGCCAGCACGCCCAGCAGCGTGGCGTTGATCAGGTAGCCGGGCACGCCCAGTTCCATCAGGCGGGTGACCGCCGACGGCGCGTCGTTGGTGTGCAGGGTGGAGAACACCAGGTGGCCGGTCAGCGCCGCCTGCACCGCCATCTCGGCGGTGGCCAGGTCGCGGATCTCGCCCACCATGATGATGTCCGGGTCCTGTCGCATCAGCGCACGCAGGCCCTCGGCGAAGTTGAAGTCCAGCTGCGGCTGCACCTGCGTCTGGTTGAACGACGGCTCGATCATCTCGATCGGGTCCTCGACGGTCGAGACGTTGACCTCCTCGGTGGCCACCCGCTTGAGCGTGGAGTACAGCGTGGTGGTCTTGCCCGAGCCGGTGGGGCCGGTCACCAGGATGATGCCGTGCGGCCGCTTGACCAGCGCCTCCCAGCGCTGCGCGTCGTGCGGCGAGAAGCCCAGCGCGTCCAGGTCCTTGACCGCCGTGTCGGGGTCGAAGATCCGCATCACCATCTTCTCGCCGAAGGCGGTGGGCAGCGTCGACAGCCGCATCTCCACCTCGTCGCCGCGCGGGTTGCGGGTCTTGATGCGGCCGTCCTGCGGGCGCCGGCGCTCGACCACGTCCATGCGGCCCAGCAGCTTGATGCGCGCCGTCATGGCGTTGAGCACGCCCATGGGCATCTGGTAGACCGGGTGCAGCACGCCGTCGATGCGGAAGCGGATCACGCCCTGCTCGCGCCGCGGCTCCAGGTGGATGTCGCTGGCACGCTGGTCGAAGGCGTACTGCCACAGCCAGTCGACCACCTGCACCACGCCCTGGTCGTTGGCGTCCAGCTGCTTGTTGCTGCGGCCCAGCTCCACCAGCTGCTCGAAGCTGGCCCCGCTGTTGGCGCCCCCCGTCTTCTGCGCCGCCCGCACGGACTTGGCCAGCGCGAAGAACTCGGCGGTGTAGCGGTGGATCTCCTGCGGGTTGGCCACCACGCGCCGCACGGTGCGCTTGGCCTGGCGCTCGACCTCGGCCACCCAGTCGCTCACGAAAGGCTCGGAGGTGGCCACCACCACCTCGGCGCCGGTCACCTGCACCGGCAGCACCCGGTGGCGCTCGGCATAGGCGGCGCTCATGGCGTCGGCCACCCGCCCCACGTCGACCTTGAGCGGGTCGATGCGCAGGTACTCCAGGCCGGCACGCTGGGCCAGGTACTGGGTGAGGGTCTCGATGTCCAGCGGCTTGCCGTCGCTGGCGCGGGTCATCGCCAGGGCCGCCAGCCGCACCAGCGGGTGCTGGGCGCTCTGCGCGCTGGCCATGCGGGTGGTGGTGCGCCGGGCCTCCTCGCGCGAGATCACGCCGTCCTCGCTCAGCCACTCGACCAGGTGGCGCCAGTCGACCGGCCCCTGGGGGGCGGTGCGGGCACTGGCGGGGCGGGCGGCGGTCGTGCTCATGGCGCCATCATTCCACAGCCCGCAGCACGCGCAGCCACTTGTGGGCCGGCAGCCCCCAGCGCTCGCGCACGACCTCGGCCCGGCGCGCCAGTTCGCCACGCTCGAAGGTGACCGGCTCGCGGGTCGCCAGCACGATGGTGTTGCCCTCGCGGGTGGGCCGGAACGCCCAGGCGCAGCCGGGGCCGAAGGCGGCCTGGATGCGCGCCAGGCTGCGCTCGTAGCTGGAGGTGCGGCCGAACAGGTTCACCGTCATCACGCCGTCCTCGGTGAGCAGGCGCCGGCAGTCGGCATAGAAGGCCTGGCTGTCCAGCACCGGCGCGGCGGCCTCGTGGTCGTACAGGTCCACCTGCAGGGCGTCGATGCGGCCGCGCCAGTGCGCGTGCGCCGCGACCTCGGCCGCGTCGCCCAGCACCACGGACAGCCGGGTGTCGTCCTTGGGCAGCTTGAACCACAGCCGGCAGGCCGCCACCACCTGCGGGTTCAGCTCGATGGCCGTGGTGGTCATGCGCAGCTTGCGGTGGCAGAACTTGGTCAGCGATGCCGCCCCCAGGCCCAGCTGCATGGCGTGCCGCTTGGGCACGCCGGCGGGATCGACGAAGAGCAGCCAGGCCATCATGCGCTGGACGTACTCGAGGTGGATCTCGAACGGCTCGTCCAGCCGCATCGAGCCCTGCACCCACTCGGTGCCCAGGTGCAGGTAGCGGATGTCCCCGTGGTCGGAGAAGTTGACTTCGGGCAGGGCGTCGGCGGTCACGGGCCGATTATCCCGGCCCGCCCGCCCTGCCCCGACCTGCCCCGCCCGTCAGCGCTCGACCGCCGCGTAGACCATGTTGCGCAGCACCGACCGGTAGGCCACGCGCTGCTTGGGCGACTGCATCATGAACACCACGTACATGCCGTTGCGCGGGTCGACCCAGAACGCGGTGCCGCCGGCGCCGCCCCAGTTGTATTCCCCGGCGGCCGAGGTGGCGGCGGCCTCGCCATCGGTGCGCCGCACCGCGAAGCCCAGGCCGAAGCCGTAGCCGGCCCCCGGCAGGTACAGCGGCCCGGGCGCGATGGCCGTGCCGAGCTGGTCGGAGGTCATGAAGCGCAGCGTGGCCGGGCTGATGTAGCGGCGGCCGTCGAGCGCGCCGCCGTTGAGCAGCATCTGCAGGAAGCGGCTGTAGTCGCGCGCGGTGGAGACCAGCCCGCCGCCGCCCGACTCGAACTTCATCGGGATGCGCGGGTTGCCGATGGTGGCGCCGGCGCCGATCACGCGGTCGTCGGCCAGCGGCTCGGCCAGCCGCGCCTGCCGCGCGGGCTCGGGCACGTAGAAGCTGGTGTCGCGCATGCCCAGCGGGTCCAGCAGCTTCGTCCGGAGCACCGCCAGCAGCGGCTGGCCGGTCACGACCTCGAGCACGCGGCCCAGCACGTCGGTGGAATAGCTGTAGTCCCAGGTGCTGCCGGGCTGGTAGTGCAGCGGCAGCGTGGCGAGCTTGTCGGCGAACTCGGCGTTGGTGAAGTCGCCCGCCACGCCGATGCCGGCGTCCAGGTAGGCCTTCTTGACCAGCGAATCGCCGAAGAAGCCGTAGGTCAGGCCCGAGGTGTGGCGCAGCAGGTCCTGCACCGTCATCGGCCGGCGCGGCGCGACCAGCTCGAGCGTCTTGGCGCCGGTGGCCGGATCGACCTTCTCGACGCCGACCTTCACGTTGGCGAACGACGGGATGTAGCGCGCGACGGGCGCCTCGAGGATCAGCTTGCCTTCCTCGGCCAGCATCATCGTGGCCACCGACACCAGCGGCTTGGTCATCGAGTAGATGCGGAAGATGCTGTCGGCGGCCATGGGGTCGGGCCGCGCCGGGTCGAGCTTGCCCACGGACTGCTGCCAGGCGACCTTGCCGTTGCGGCCCACCACGACGACGGCGCCCGGGATGCGGCCGGCATCGACCTCGGCCTGCAGCCACTGGCCCACCCGGGCCAGGCGCTCGGACGACAGGCCGACCTCCTCGGGCTTGGCCCGGGGCAGTTCGGCCGCGACGGTGGCGGCGCTGGCGGCCAGGAAGCCGGCGGCCGCGATCCAGCGGCGCCAGGACATGAAGCTGCGCATGCGTTGTCTCCTTGTGGTTGTGGCGGGAGCGCGCTTTGTCGCACGGCGCCGGCCCGCGCGCCAGTCGCGCTGGCGTCAGGCCGGCGCCGGCAGGGCCGCGAGCAGCGGCCCCAGCCGCGGCAGGGCCGCCACCGCGTTGGCGGTGGTGGCGGCCGCCAGCGCCTGCGGCGTGGCACCGCGCAGGCCGGCCACCACCTGCGCGATGCGCGGCAGCTCGGCCGGCTCGTTGCGGCCCTGGGGCTGGCCGTCCGCGCGCTCGGCGGCCGTGCGGTAGAGCCAGTGCGGCGGGATGTCGGGCGCGTCGGTCTCCAGCACCAGTGCGTCCAGCGGCAGCTGGGCGGCCAGCCGGCGCAACTGCAGGGCGCGCGCGTACGTCACGGCGCCGCCGAAGCCGAGCTTGAAGCCCAGCGCCACGAACGCCTGCGCCTGCTGTGCGCTGCCGTTGAAGGCGTGCGCGATCCCGCCGGCCACCGGCAGCTCGCGCAGGTGGTGCAGCAACGCATCGGCGCTGCGCCGCACGTGCAGGATCACCGGCAGGCCCTCGCGCCGCGCCAGCCGCAGCTGGGCCCGCAGGAACCAGGCCTGGCGCTGCGGGTCCAGCCCCGGCACGAAGTGGTCCAGCCCGACCTCGCCCACGGCCACCAGCCGCGGGTCGCCGCGGCTGGCCGCCAGCGCCGTGTCGAGCCGGTCGATGTCCGCCTCGTCCGCCTGCGGCGTCCACAGCGGGTGGATGCCCAGCGCATAGGCATCCCCACCCGCGGCGGCCAGGGCCCGCACCCGGTCGAAGTGGGCGGCCGCCACGGCCGGGATGACGCACAGCCGCACACCGGCCGCGGCCGCGCGGGCACGCACGGCCGCGGCGTCCGGCGCGAACTCGTCAGCGTCGAGGTGGCAATGGGTGTCGACCAGCACCGCCGGATGATGCCGCAGCAACGCGGTGCAACGTCCGGGGGTCACCCATGCGCCGGCGCGCAAACCGTGATACCTTGCAATCCACGTCGCCCGTGCGGCCCCTGGCCGGCCGCACACGCTCCTGGAAGGTCGCTCCGATGCGCAGGCCCGCTCTGTACAGCTCCAGCCGCCCGACGCCTGCGCCGCAGGCCTCCGATCCCGCGACCCCCTCCCCCGCCGCACCCGATCCCGCACCCGCTGCGGCGGCCGCGCCGCGCTCGCGCTGGCGGGCGCTGGCCGCCAGCCCCGCGCTGCTGTGGGCCGCCGTCTCCCTGCTGGCCGCTGCGCTGGCCGCCTCGCTGGCGCTGCGCCCGGTGCCGCGCCAGCTGACCCAGAAGGACATCAACGCGGCGGTGCTCAAGACCCTGGAGACGCAGCAGCTGCCCTCCGAGTACGCCAAGGCCTACGAGAACATCCGCCCGTCGGTGGTGCGGGTGACCAGCTACATCAAGAAGAGCCGGCTGCAGGACGGCAAGGCCGCCAAGGCACACGCCGCCAAGCCCAAGGCCCTCGACCCCGCGGCCACACCGCCAGACGGGGCGGCCGACGACGAGATCGAGAGCGGCGTGGGCACCGGCGTGGTGATCGTCGACAAGGGGATCATCCTGACCAACCTGCACGTGGTCTCGGGCGCCGACCGCATCCAGGTCACCTTCCACGACGGCCTGGAAGCCAGCGCGACCGTGACCGGCGCCCAGCCCGAGAACGACCTGGCGGTGCTGCAGGCCTCGCGCATCCCCGACGACATGATCGCCGCCACCATGCGCTCGACCGCCGACCTGGGGCCGGGCGACAAGGTGCTGGCGGTGGGCTTCCCGTTCGGCATCGGGCCGTCCGCCTCGGGCGGCATCGTCTCGGGCCTCAAGCGCTCGTTCCGCTCGCCCGAGGGCAAGCAGGAGATGAGCAACCTGATCCAGTTCGACGCGGCGGCCAACCCCGGCAATTCCGGCGGGCCGCTGGTCACCATGGACGGCGAGGTGGTGGGCATCGTCACCGCGATCCTCAACCCCACGCCGGCACGCACCTTCCTGGGCATCGGCTTCGCCGTGCCCATCGAGAACGCGGCCAGCGCCGCCGGCCTGCCACCGTTCTAGGCCACCCTCGCCACCTTCGCCTCCAGGAGCCCGACCCGATGGATTCTTCGACCCGCCAGGACAGCGCCACCGCCAAGCTCATGGAGCAGATCCTCTACGAGGTCAAGCGCGTGGTGGTCGGCCAGGACCGCTTCCTCGAACGCGTGATGGTGGCCATGCTGGCCCAGGGCCACCTGCTGGTCGAGGGCGTGCCGGGGCTGGCCAAGACGCTGACGGTCAAGACCCTGGCCAACACGGTGCGCGGCCAGTTCAAGCGCATCCAGTTCACGCCCGACCTGGTGCCGGCCGACCTGGTGGGCACCCGCATCTACAACCAGAAGACCGGCGACTTCTCCACCTCGCTCGGGCCGGTGTTCGCCAACCTGCTGCTGGCCGACGAGATCAACCGCGCGCCGGCCAAGGTGCAGAGCGCGCTGCTGGAGGTCATGCAGGAGCGCCAGGTCACCATTGCCGGCGAGACCCACCGCGTGCCCAGCCCCTTCCTGGTGATGGCCACGCAGAACCCGATCGAGACCGAGGGCACCTACCCGCTGCCCGAGGCCCAGGTCGACCGCTTCATGATGAAGGTGCTGGTCGACTACCCCACCGACGAGGAGGAGTACGTCATCGTCGAGCGCGTCACCGGACCGGCGGTGCAGGTCTCGGCGGTGGCCACCACCGAGCAGCTGGCCGCGCTGCAGGCCGAGTGCCGCAACGTCTACGTCGACCCCTCGCTGGTGCAGTACGCGGTCAAGCTGGTGTCGGCCACGCGCACGCCCGACAAGCACGGCCTGAAGGACCTGCGCCGCTTCATCACCTTCGGCGCCAGCCCGCGCGCCACCATCAACCTGGTCGAGGGGGCGCGCGCCCTGGCCATGCTGCGCGGGCGCACCTACGCCCTGCCCGAGGACATGGTCGACCTGGTGCCCGACGTGCTGCGCCACCGGCTGGTGCTCAGCTACGAGGCGCTGTCCGAGGGCCTGAACGCCGACGCGATCGTGGCGCAGGTGATGTCCAAGGTCCCCCAGCCGGCCAAGCCGCTCGAGCATGAGAAGCTGGTGGCCTAGGCGCCGCGCCGCCGCGCCCGCAGCAGCCCCGGAGCCGGTGGCCGAGGTCGCCGCCGCCACGCCCGCCGGGCAGGCCGAGCACGTGCTGCGCCGGCTCGAGTGGACCGTGGTGCGCCGGCTCGACGGCCTGCTGCAGGGCGACTACCGCACGCTGATGCGCGGCGCCGGGCTGGACCTGGCCGACCTGCGCGAGTACCAGCACCACGACGACGTGCGCCACATCGACTGGAACGTGACCGCCCGCACGCAGCAGCCGCACGTGCGCGTGTTCACCGAGGACCGCGAGATGGCCGCCTGGTTCCTGCTGGACCTGTCGCCCTCGGTCGATTTCGGCTCGGGCTCGCAGCGCAAGCGGCAGGTGTCGGCCGAGTTCGTGGCCGTGCTGGCGCGCATGCTCACGCGGCACGGCAACCGCGTGGGGGCCATGCTTTACGGCAGCGGGCTGGACACCGTGATCCCCGCGCGCGGCGGGCGCCCGCACGTGCTGCACCTGCTGCACGCCATGCAGGCCCGGCCGGCCCAGGGCGAGGCCGGCCCCACCCGGCTGCGCGACCTGCTCGATGGCGCGGCCGCGCTGCTCAAGCGCCGCTCCACCGTGTTCGTGGTGTCCGACTTCATCAGCGAGCCCGGCTGGGAGCGCGCGCTCGGCCTGCTGGCCCAGCGGCACGAGGTGGTGGCGGTGCGGGTGCTCGACCCGCTGGAGCTGCAGCTGCCCGACCTGGGCCTGCTCACGCTGCGCGATGCCGAGACCGGCGAGCAGATGCTGGTCGACACGCACGATGCGGGCTTCCGCAAGCGTTTCGCGCGCATCGCCGCGCAGCGCGAATCCGAGCTGCGCGAGGCGCTGGCGCAGGCCGGCGTCGACGCGCTCGAGCTGTCCACCGACGCCGACCTGGTCGACGCCATGGTCCGCTTCACCGAGATGCGCAAGCGCCGCAGCCGGCTGTCCGCCGGCAGCCTGCCCGCGCACCTGTCACGGCATGCCGCCTGAGCAAGACCTGCCGCCCGAAAGAGACCTGCCATGAACTTCCTGTGGCCCCAGTCCCTCTGGCTGCTGGCACTGCTGCCGCTGCTGGTCCTGCTGTACGTCTGGCTGCTGCGGCGCAAGAAGAAGCTGGCGCTGCGCTACGCCTCGCTGTCGATCGTCAAGGAGGCGATGGGGCCGGCCCAGGGCCTGCGGCGCCACGTGCCTCCGCTGCTGTTCCTGCTGGCGGTGGCGGCCATGCTGCTGGCGGCCGCGCGCCCGATGGCGGTGGTCACGCTGCCCTCGCAGCAGCAGACCATCATCCTGGCCATGGACGTCTCGGGCAGCATGCGGGCCACCGACGTGCAGCCCAGCCGGCTGGAGGCGGCCCAGGCGGCGGCCAAGTCCTTCCTGCAGGAGCTGCCGCGGCACGTGAAGGTGGGCATCGTGGCCTTCGCCGGCTCGGCCCAGATCGCGCAGCTGCCCACGGTCAACCGCGACGACTTGGTCACCGCGATCGACCGCTTCCAGCTGCAGCGCGCCACCGCCACCGGCAACGCCATCGTGATCTCGCTGGCGGCGCTGTTCCCCGACCAGGGCATCGAGCTGGCGGCCATGCAGGGCGGCAGCATGCGCGAGCGCCCGCGCGGCATGAACCTGGAGGACCAGAAGAAGGAGCGCAAGGACGTGCAGCCGGTGCCGCCCGGCTCGTACAACTCGGCGGCCATCATCATGCTCACCGACGGCCAGCGCACCACTGGCGTCGACCCCCTGGACGCCGCCCGGATGGCGGCCGACCGCGGCGTACGCGTCTACACGGTGGGCATCGGCACCGTCGACGGCGAGACCATCGGCTTCGAGGGCTGGTCGATGCGCGTGCGGCTGGACGAGGACACGCTCAAGCAGATCGCCGGCCGCACGGCCGCCGAGTACTACTACGCCGGCACGGCGCAGGACCTCAAGAAGGTCTACGAGCAGCTGAGCTCCAAGCTCACCGTCGAGAAGAAGGAGACCGAGATCTCCGGCCTGCTGGCTTTGGGCGCGGCCCTGCTGTCGCTGCTGTCGGCCGGCCTGTCGATGCTCTGGTTCAACCGGATCCTGTAGCGCCGGCGGCCGGCGCCCCGCCGGCTGCCGTCGGCCCGGCCAGCCGCCCCGCCACCAGCCGCACCCGTCGCGCGCAACGCGCCGCCAGCTGCTCGTCGTGCGTGACCAGCACGAAGGCGGTGCCACGTTCGCGCGCCAGCTGCAGCATCAGGTCGTAGACCTGGTCGGCGGTGCCGCGGTCGAGGTTGCCGGTGGGCTCGTCGGCCAGCACGCAGTCGGGCCGCGTGACCAGGGCGCGCGCGATCGCCACCCGCTGGCGCTCGCCGCCCGACAGCTCCGCCGGCCGGTGGGCGATGCGGTGGCCCAACCCGACCGCTTCGAGCGCCTCGCGCGCGGCCTGCTCCCAGGCCTCGCGCGGCAGGCGCCGGATGCGCAGCGGCATGCCCACGTTGTCCAGCGCGGTGAACTCGGGCAGCAGGTGGTGGAACTGGTAGACGAAGCCCAGGTGGCGGTTGCGCAGCCGGCCCTGCGCGGCCGGATCCAGCGCGGCCAGCAGCTGGCCGGCCAGCCGGACCTCGCCGGCCGTGGGCGCGTCCAGCCCGCCCAGCAGGTGCAGCAGCGTGCTCTTGCCCGAGCCCGAGGCGCCGACGATGGCCAGCGTCTCGCCCGGCTGCACCGTGAGGTCGACGCCGCGCAGCACCTCCACGTCGAGGCCGCCTTCGCGGAAGCGCTTGTGCAGGCCGCGCGCCTGCAGCACCGGCTGGCCTGCGGGCAGTGCCTCATTCATAGCGCAGGGCCTCGGCCGGGTTGACGCGGCTGGCGCGCCAGCTGGGATAGAGCGTGGCCACGAAGGCCAGCACGAGCGAGATCAGGGCGATGGGCACGATGTCGGCGGACTGCGGGTCGCTGGGCATCCGGCTGATGAGGTAGACGTCGCGCGGCAGGAAGCTCGCGCCCAGGGCGCGCTCGAGCGCCGGCACGATCACGTCGATGTTGAAGGCGATGCCCAGCCCGAGCAGCAGGCCGGCCAGGGTGCCGATCACGCCGACGGCCGCGCCCTGCACCACGAAGATGCCCATGATGCTGCGGGGGCTCGCACCCAGCGTGCGCAGGATGGCGATGTCGGCCCGCTTGTCGGTGACGGTCATCACCAGCGTGCTGACCAGGTTGAACGCGGCCACGGCCACGATCAGCGTGAGGATGATGAACATCATCCGTTTTTCCAGCTGCACGGCGGCGAACCAGGTGCGGTTCTGGCGCGTCCAGTCGCGCACGATCACGCCGCCCGACAGGCTGCCGGCCAGGTCCATCGCGACGGCGCGGGCCTGGTGCAGGTCGCGCAGCTTGAGCCGCACACCGGTCGGGCCCTCCAGGCGGAAGATGCGCTGTGCGTCCTCGATGTGCAGCAGCACCAGGCCGCTGTCGTACTCGTAGTGGCCCGAATCGAACGTCCCCACCACCGTCAGCTGCTTCAGGCGCGGCACGATGCCGGCCGGCGTGGGCTGGCCGCTGGGGGCGATCAGCGTCACCGGGTCGCCGGCCCGCACGCCCAGCAGCCGCGCCAGCTCCGCCCCCAGCACCACGCCGAAGGCGCCGGGCTGAAGCCGCGCCAGGGTGGCGCCGTCCATGGCGCGCCCCAGGTCGCTGACCTGCGGCTCCAGCACGGGGTCGATCCCGCGCACGATCGCGCCGCGCATGTCCTCGCCGCGGGCCAGCAGCGACTGCGCGGCCACGAAGGGCGCGGCGCCCACCACCTGCGGATGGGCGCTGGCCTCGCGCAGCGTCTGCTGCGCATCGGCCAGCAGGCCGCCGCCGGGGCCGTAGACCTCGATGTGCGACACCACGGCCAGCATGCGGTCGCGCACCTCCTTCTGGAAGCCGTTCATCACGGACAGCACGATGATCAGCGCCGCCACGCCCAGCGAGATGCCCAGCATGGACACGCCCGAGATGAAGGAGATGAAGCCGTTGCGGCGGCTCGCGCGGCCCGCGCGGGTGTAGCGCCAGCCCAGCGCCAGCTCGAAAGGAACACGCATGGGGGCCGATTGTGGCGGCAGCGCCGTCCTGCGGGCGGCGGGTGCGGTGCATGGCCGACAATCGCGGCCATGTCGGACGCGGTCCACCTGCTGATCTCCCATGCCGCGGCCGGCGACGGCGCGGGCCGCGCCGCCACGGCCGCGCTGGCCCTGCCCACCCTCGAGCGCCTGCTGGCACGCCTGGCGCCGGCCGAGGTCGACGAGGTGGGCGACACCGCCCTGTCCACCCCGCACGAAAGAGCCCTGGCCCGCCTGTGCGGGCTCGCCGGCGCGGACGGCGCCCTGCCCTGGGCGGCCTGGTCGCTGGCCCGTGCGGGCCAGGGCGCCGGCGACACGCCCTGCGCCCGCATCACGCCCTGCCACTGGCAGGTGGGCCGCGACCACATCCACATGCACCCGCCGGCGCAGCTGGACCTGGCGGCCGACGCCTCGCGCGCGCTGCTCGAGGCGGTGCGGCCCTACTTCGAGCAGGACGGCCTGGCGCTGGAGTGGCAGGCACCGACCCGCTGGCTGGCCCGCGGCCCCCTGTTCGGGCCGCTCGCGCTCGCCTCGCTCGACCGCGTGGCCGGCCGGCGGCTCGATCCTTGGCTGCCGCGCGGCCCCGAGGCGCGCCTGCTGCGCCGGCTGCAGCAGGAGATGCAGATGCTGCTGTACACGCACCCCGTCAACGAGGAGCGGCAGGCGCGCGGCCTGCCGCCGGTCAACTCCTTCTGGGCCGACGGCCCGGGGGCGCTGCCCGGCGATGCGCCGCCGCCGGCCGGCCTCGAACGCGTGGACAGCCTGCGCGAGCCGGCGCTGATTGGGGACGGCGCCGCCTGGTCGGCCGCCTGGCAGCAGCTGGACGCCGGCCCCATCGCCACGCTGCTCGCCACGCTGGAGGCCGGCCGGCCGGTCGCCCTCACCCTCTGCGGCGAGCGCCGCGCCCGCACCTGGCGCAGCGCCGGTGCCGGGCCGCTGCGCCGCCTCGCCGCCCTGTGGTCGCGCCCCCGCGCGGCCGCCCTGCTCGAGACCCTATGAAGATCATCTGCCGTGACGTCCCGCCGCGCGCCGCCTGGGCGCTGGAACAGGCGGGCGTGCATCCCCTGCTGGCGCGCCTGTACGCCGCCCGCGGGGTCAGCTCGCGCGACGAGCTCGACGACGCCCTGTCGCGCCTGCTGCCGCCCGAGGGCCTGAAGGGCGCCGCCGAGGCCGCCCGGCTGCTGGCCGACGCGCTCGCGCAGGACCGCCGCATCTGCATCGTGGCCGACTACGACTGCGACGGCGCCACCGCCTGCGCGGTGGGCGTGCGCGGCCTGCGCCAGCTGGGCGCGCGCCATGTCGACTACCTCGTGCCCGACCGCGTGGTCGACGGCTACGGCCTGACCGCGCCGATCGCGCGCCGCGTCAAGGACACCGGCGCCGACCTGCTGGTGACGGTGGACAACGGCATCGCCAGCGTCGAGGGCGTGGCCGCGGCCAACGCGCTGGGCCTGCAGGTGCTGGTGACCGACCACCACCTGCCCGGCCCGCAGCTGCCCGACGCGGCGGTGACGGTGAACCCCAACCAGCCGGGCTGCGGCTTCGAGAGCAAGTCGATCGCCGGCGTGGGCGTGATGTTCTACGTGCTGCTGGCCCTGCGGGCCGAGCTGCG
This sequence comes from Comamonadaceae bacterium, assembly GCA_027484575.1. Lineage (GTDB taxonomy): Bacteria > Pseudomonadota > Gammaproteobacteria > Burkholderiales > Burkholderiaceae_C > Ramlibacter. The sequence goes on along the minus strand of JAIXSQ010000018.1, from coordinate 70,172 downwards.
CGCGCGCGGCGCCTGGGGCAAGGGTGCGCAGCCGCGGCTGGACAGCCTGCTGCCCCTGGTGGCGCTGGGCACGGTGGCCGACGTGGTCCGGCTCGATGCCAACAACCGCCGGCTGGTGGCCCAGGGGCTCAAGCGGGTGCGCGCCGGCAGCATGCCGGCGGGCATCGCGGCGCTGTTCGCGGCCGCCGGCCGCCAGCCGCAGGCGGCCACCACCTTCGACTTCGGCTTCGCGCTCGGCCCGCGCCTGAACGCGGCCGGCCGGCTGGCCGACATGCGCCTGGGCATCGAGTGCCTGCTGACCGACGACGCCGCGCGCGCCACCGAACTGGCCACGGCGCTGGACGGCATCAACCGCGAGCGCCGCGTGGTCGAAGGCGAGATGCGCGAGCAGGCGCTGCTGCTGGCCGAGTCGCTGTTCGACGAGGGCGAGGACCCGCCGCCGGCCCTGGTGGTGTTCGACCCGGACTTCCACGAGGGCGTGGTGGGCATCGTCGCGGCGCGGCTGAAGGAGCGCTTCCACCGGCCCACCTTCGTGTTCGCGGCCAGCCAGGCCCCGGGCAAGGAGCACGAGCTCAAGGGCTCGGGCCGCTCCATCCCCGGCTTCCACCTGCGCGATGCGCTCGACCTGGTGGCCAAGCGGCACCCGGGCGTGCTGCTGCGCTTCGGTGGCCATGCGATGGCCGCCGGTTGCACGGTGGCCGAGGACCAGCTCGACGTGTTCGAGCAGGCCTTCGCGCAGGTGGCGCAGGAATGGCTGGACGCGGCCACGCTGCTGCGCCGGCTGCACACCGACGGGCCGCTCGCGCCCGAATGGCGCCGCCCCGAACTGGCCGAGCAGCTGCAGCGCGAGGTCTGGGGCCAGGGCTTCGCGCCGCCGGTGTTCAGCGAGGAGGTCGAGGTGCTGTCGCAGCGGCTGGTGGGCGACAAGCACCTGGCCGTGAAGCTGCGCCACCAGGGCCAGCCGGTGGACGGCATCTGGTTCGGCCGCACCGAGCCGCTGCCCGCCCGGGCCCACATCGCGTTCCGGCTCGAGACCGACGAGTGGCAGGGCACGCGCCGCGTGCGCTTTTTGATCGAGGGCGCCGAGGGCTGAGGCGCCGTCAGGCCAGCGCGCCCGGCGTGCGCGGACGGTCGAACCAGGCGAACAGGCGCGCGGCCACGGCGGCCAGCTGCGGATCGTCCAGCGCCTGCGCCCGCGCCAGCTGCCAGATCGCGTACTCGCGGTCGCCCAGCATCATGTCGGTGCGCACGCAGCGGCCGTGTCCGGCCATCAACAGCGCGAAGCGCGCCAGCTGCTCCGTCGGGCAGTAGCGGCGCGGGACGGCATCGTCGTCGAACGCCTCGTCGCTCGCCTCCATGGACACGTCGCGCGGCCTGTCGCCGGCGGGGGACTGGACATCGGACAGGACGGCTGCAGGCATGGCGACACTCCGGGGGCAGGATCTCTGCCTGCAGGCTAAGCCCCCTGCCGCGGTTGCCGCGTCAGCCCAGGGTCAGGCGGGCTGTCGGACGCGCCCGCGGGGCGGCGTCGGGCCTCAGCGCCAGGTGAAGCCGGCCGGCAGGGCCGGCACACGGTCCAGCGGCAGGGGCGCGCAGCCGCCCGGGCAGTCGGCCGGCTCGCTCGCGCGCACCTGCGCCCGGCGCTCCTGCGCCTCGCGCACCTGGTGCACGCAGACGGCATACAGACCCAGCAGCTGGGACGCGGCCAGGGCGGCCAGCACCAGCCACAGCGCGGGATGGCGCAGCTGGCCACGGGAATCGAGCAGGTGGAACGACACGGGGCGACCTCCGGCCCCGGATGCTAGGCAGCCGGCCTGCGCCAGGGCGCCGGCCAGCGCCGCTGCGCGCGTAGGACGGCGTCGCCGCAGCGCCGCCGTCTCAGGCCTTCGGCAGCGTGACGCCGCGCTGGCCCTGGTACTTGCCGCCGCGGTCGCGGTAGCTGGTGTCGCAGACCTCGTCGCTCTCGAAGAACAGCACCTGGGCGCAGCCCTCGCCGGCGTAGATCTTGGCCGGCAGCGGCGTGGTGTTGGAGAACTCCAGGGTCACGTAGCCCTCCCACTCGGGCTCGAAGGGCGTGACGTTGACGATGATCCCGCAGCGCGCGTACGTGCTCTTGCCCAGGCAGATGGTCAGCACGTTGCGCGGGATGCGGAAGTACTCCATGGTGCGCGCCAGCGCGAAGCTGTTGGGCGGGATGATGCAGACGTCGCTCTCGATGTCGACGAAGCTCTTCTCGTCGAAGTTCTTCGGGTCCACCACCGTGCTGTGGATGTTGGTGAACACCTTGAATTCGCGCGCGCAGCGGATGTCGTAGCCGTAGCTGGAGGTGCCGTAGCTGATGACGCGGCGGCCATCGGTCTCGCGCACCTGCCCGGGCTCGAAGGGCTCGATCAGCCCGTGCTGCTCGGCCATGCGGCGGATCCACTTGTCGCTCTTGATCGTCATCGGCTCGCTCCTGGGAGGCGGGAATTGTAGGGGCGGGCCCGGGCGGCGCCCGGGACGCTCAGGCCAGGTGCACGCGGGCGATCGCGCGGTCGTCGCCCAGCACGATCAGCGCGAACAGCAGCTCGTCCAGCGTCGCGGCCTGGGTGGTGCGGCGCGCCAGCAGCGGCGTGGCCCGGGGGTCGATCACCACGAAGTCGGCCTCGCAGCCGGGCTGCAGGTTGCCCACCACGCCCTCGAGCCCCAGCGCCTGCGCGGCACCGGCGGTGTGCTGCCACCACAGGTTCTGCGGCGGCAGGCTCAGGCCCGGCTTGGTCTGCCCCTCGCGCCCCACGTAGTAGGCCGCGAGCATGGTCTGGAACGGGCTGAAGCTGGTGCCCCCGCCCACGTCGCTGGCCAGCCCGTGCCGCATGCCGATGCGGCGCGCGCCCGCGTAGTCGAAGAAGCCGCTGCCCAGGAACAGGTTGCTGGTGGGGCTCACCGCGGCGGCCGCGCCCGTGTCGCGCATCAGCGCGCGGTCCTCGTCGTCGAAGTGGATGCAGTGGGCGTAGACCGCGCGCTCGCGCAGCAGGCCGAAGTCCTCGTACACGGACAGGTAGCTGCGCGCGGCCGGGAACAGCTCGCGCACCCAGCGCACCTCGTCCAGGTTCTCGGCCACGTGGGACTGGATCCACACGCCGGGATGGCGCGCGGCGATCTCGCCGGCCCCCCGCAGCTGCGCCTCGCTGCAGCTGGGCGCGAAGCGCGGCGTGATGGCATAGCCCAGGCGGTCGACGCCGTGCCAGCGCGCGATCAGCGCCTCGGTGTCCAGCAGCGACTGCTCGGTGGCATCACGCACGCCGTCCGGCGAATGGCGGTCCTGCAGCACCTTGCCGGCCACCAGCCGCAGGCCGCGGCTGCGCGCCGCGCCCATCAGCGCATCGACCGAGGCCGGGTGCGAGGTGCAGAAGGCCAGTGCGGTGGTGACGCCGTGCCGCAGCAGTTCGTCGAGGAAGACCTCGGCCACCGCGGCGCCGTAGGCCGGGTCGGCGAACCGGGCCTCGTGCGGGAAGGTGTAGGTCTCCAGCCAGGGCAGCAGGCCCTCGGCCGGCGAGCCGATCACGTCGGTCTGCGGGAAGTGGACATGCAGGTCGAGGAAGCCCGGCGCGATCAGCTGTCCCGGCAGGTGCTCCACCGCGACCCCGGGGTACCGGGGCGCGAGCGTGTCGAAGGCGCCGGCCGCGCGCACCAGCTTGCGGCCGTCGGGCCCCGGCCCGACCAGCAGGAAGCCGTCCGGCTCGTACAGGGCCGAGCCGTCGTCGGCGAATCGCAGCAGGGCGGCGCGGTAGGCTCTCACAGGCTCATTGTCCGATCTTCCCGACCACGCCGGCGGCCAGCCAGTTCATGCCGAGGATCTGGGCATCGTCCAGCGCGGCGCCGGCGGCCACGCGGGTGCGGCCCTCGTTGTCGACGACCGGGCCGGCGAAGGGCAGCAGCCGCCCGGCGGCGATGTCGCGCTGGCGCGCCAGCACCTCGTCCTGCACGGCCTTGGGCACCTTGGGGCCGAAGTGCTCGACCTTGACCATGCCCTCGCGCACGCCACCCCAGACGTTGCCCGGGGCCCAGGTGCCGGCCAGCACCTCGCGCGCGCGGCGGGTGTAGTAGTCGCCCCAGTGGTGGGTGACCGACAGGACCTGGGCATCGGGCCCGGCGTGGCGCATGTCGGAGTGGTAGCCGATGGCCAGGCGGCCGCGCTCCTGCGCAGCGGCCATGACGGCGGCCGAGCCGGTGTGGAAGGCCAGCACGTCGGCGCCCTGGTTCATCAGCACCATGGCGGCGTCGCGCTCGCGCGGCGGGTCGAACCAGGCCCCCAGCCACACCACGCGCACCTGCGCCTGCGGGTTGGCCGCGCGCATGCCCAGCGTGAAGGCGTTGATGCCCTGCAGCACCTCGGGGATGGGGAAGCCGGCGACGTAGCCGGCCACGCCCGAGCGGCTCATGCGCCCGGCCGCCAGCCCCGCGAGCCAGCGGCCCTCGTAGTAGCGGGCGTTGGCGGTGGCCACGTTGGCCGCGGTCTTCAGGCCGGTGATGGACTCGAACCTCACGTCGGGGAAGTCGCGCGCCACCCGCAGCGTGGGCTCCATGTAGCCGAAGCTGGGGGTGAAGATCAGCTTGTGGCCCTGCTGCGCCAGGTCGCGGATCACGCGCTCGGCGTCGGCACCCTCGGGGACGTTCTCGACGTAGCGGGTCTGCACGCGCTCGCCCAGCGCCGCCTGCAGCGCCTGGCGGCCGGTCTCGTGCTGGCGCACCCAGCCCGCTTCGGTCAGCGGCGCCACGTAGACGAAGCCCACCTTGAGCGGCGCGGGGGCCTGGGCGTGGGAGGGAGGGACGAGACAGAGGGCCGCCAGCACGGCGGCCACGAGGTTTTGAACCATGGTGTTCCTCGACATGGGCCCCGCGGCATGGGCGGCGGGACAAAGAAAAAGCCGCTGCGCGGATTCGCAGCGGCTGGCCGATTGTAGGTGGCCGGGGATGCCCCCGGCGGGCTCAGGCCGGCGCGTAGCGGCGCGCGGCGATCTCGAGCAGGCCGTCGAAGATGAGGCTGTCCACCAGCTCGCAGGGCACCGACATGTGCGGCGCCATCTTCCAGCCGGCGCCGCCGGTCATGACGCAGGCCGGCTCGGCGCCGCAGTGGCTGCGCACGTGCTGCACCATGCGTTCGACCGCGCCGGCGATGGCGTAGGTGCCGCCGCTGGTCAGCGCGTCGCTGGTGTTGGTGGGAAAGGCGCGCACCTCGCCGGTGGGCACGTGCAGGCCGGCGGTGCCGGACTCGAGCGCGCGCAGCATGATGCCGTGGCCCGGCAGGATCAGGCCGCCCAGGAAGCGGCCGTCGGCGTCCACGGCCTCGACCGTCACCGCGGTGCCCACCATGACCACCACCATCGGGCCCCGGGTCCCGCGCGCCAGCAGCCGGTGGCGCGCGCCGATCATGGCCACCCAGCGGTCGGCGCCCAGGCGCGTGGGATGGTCGTAGCCGTTGGTCAGGCCCGCTTCGGCGGCGCTGGCATGCACCCAGTGGCCGGGCAGCCCCCAGGCCTCGTCGACCTGGGCCTCGGCGCGCCGGCGCACCGCATCGGCGGCGACCGAGCAACCCAGCATGCGGTGCGGGCGCGGCAGGCCGGCCCACGCGCCTTCGGCCAGGGTCTCGATCTGCTCGAGGAATTCGGCGCCCTGCGCGATGACCAGGGCACTCGGCGCGGCCGACTCGTACAGGGCCCACTTCAGGCGGGTGTTGCCGATGTCGATGGCCAGCAGCGGACCGCCCGGCATCGGCTCGATCGGAGGGGGAGCGGCGTCGGGCGGCATGGCTGGGGCGGGCGGGGGAGCGCCACTATACCCGCCGCACCGCCGAGGTGCGGTCGGGCTGCGGGTGGCTCAGATGGCGCCCAGCCAGCAGGCGCGCCGCAGCGCCGCCTGCTTGCCGTCGGCACCGAGCTTGGCCATCGCATTGGCCAGGTGGTAGTTGACCGTGCGCTCGGCGCACTGCAGCCGCTGCGCGCTCTCGCGCGCCGTCAGCCCGAGGAAGGCCAGTTCGAGGCAGGCCCGCTCGCGCGGGCTCAGGCGCGACTGCCGCGCGCCGATCTGCCGTCGCACCGCGGGCCAGCCCTGCAGCGCGGTCCAGGCGGCTTCGCCGGCGGCGGCGGGTTCCAGCGGGCGGGCCGAGAACAGGTGGGCCACCAGGCGCACGTCGGCCGGCAGGGCCTGCGCAATGGCCAGGCGCGCCTGCAGGCCGAGGGCGCGGGCCGGCGCCAGCCAGGGGGACACGGGGGCTTCGGCCAGGTTGTCCCAGGCCAGCAAGGGGTCGGTGGGCGCCTGCACCTCGGTGGCCAGGGCCTGCGCCAGGCCAGCCGCCGCCGGGGGGTGCACGGCCAGCACCTGCTGCGCGCCGGCCGGCGCGTCCAGGGCCGGCCCGAGCACCGCCACCGCCTGCACGGCCATGCCGCGCACGGACCGCGTCCAGGCGGTCAGCACGACATCGAGCGGGGCGCCGTCGGGCAGGGCGGAAATCAACATGGGACGCAACGCAGCAGGGGCGCCGACAATAGCAGCATCGGGGCCCGACGCCCCCCAATCCCGCCCTGCCCATGAGCTTCGCGCCGTTCCATCGTCCCGGCACCGTGGTCTTCCTCGACGACGACCCGGATTACCTCGAGATGCTCGCCCTCGCGATGCCGCGCCAGTGGAACCTGCGCCTGTTCCAGCGGCCCCAGGCCTGCCTGGACCACCTGGCCGGCGAGCCGGCCGCCTGGGAGGCGGACGCGTGGCGGCAGCAGGCGCTGGTCGACCGCTGGCGCGACGGCCAGCCGCTGCTGCCGCAGCTGCTGCAGTACTGGTCGGCATCGGCCGAGCGCCACGCGCTCACGCGGGTGGTGGTGGTCGACTTCTCGATGCCGGGCATGGACGGCCTGCAGGTGCTGCAGCGGCTGCAGGACTGGAGCGGCAGCCGGGTGCTGCTCACCGGCCAGGCCGACGAGCAGGTGGCGGTGCAGGCGTTCAACCGCGGGCTGATCGACCAGTTCATCGCCAAGCAGATGCCCGACATGGCGCGCCACCTGGTGCACGTGGTGCAGCGCCTGCTGGCGCAGCCCCACCCCCGGCACGTGCACACCTGGCGCGCGACGCTGCGGCCCGAGCACGTGGCCGTGCTGCGCCTGCCGGGCGTGGGCGCGGACCTGGAGGAGCTGGCCTCGCGCCGCTGGGTCGAGCACGTGGTGCTGGGCGACCCGTTCGGGGTGCTGGGGCTGGATGCGGCGGGCACGCCGGTGTGGCTGCAGCTGGAGCAACCCTCGGACCTGCCGGCGCTGGCCGAGACGGCCGAATCGGCGGGACTGCCGGTGTCGGCGGTGCAGGAGATCCGCGCCGGCCGGCAGCTGGCCAACCTGGAGGTGGCGGCCGCCCTGGGGCAGGCGCCGACGCTGGCCGAGGCCTTCCCGGTGGGCGGCACCGGCCACCTGCTGGGCGCGCTGTTCCCGCTGGCCGGGACCTGTGGCGAAGGCTACGCGGCCTGGCTGGCCGGCCAGCCGCGCCGCCGCGTCGAGGGCTGAGCCCCCGCGGCACGGCGCCCCGGCTGGCCGCTCAGGCCAGCTTGCCGTGGCACTGCTTGTACTTCTTGCCGCTGCCGCAGGGGCAGGGATCGTTGCGGCCCACGCGGGGCATGTCGCCGGCGGCGACCGCAGCTGCAGCACCGGCCGCCGTGCGGCGGGCCGTGGCCTCGTCGACGACCGAGGCGGCCGCACCGGTCTCGTCGGGCGCGGTGTAGGTGACGTTGGCGATGCGCTCGGCGCGCTGCTCGAGGTCCTCGGCCGCCTGCTCCAGCTGCTCGGACGACTGCACGCGCACGGTCATCAGGACCTTGGTGACCTCGTTCTTGACCGAGTCGAGCAGCTGGCCGAACAGCTCGAAGGCCTCGCGCTTGTATTCCTGCTTGGGCTGCTTCTGCGCGTAGCCGCGCAGGTGAATGCCCTGGCGCAGGTAGTCGAGCGCCGCCAGGTGCTCGCGCCAGTGGGTGTCGATGCTCTGCAGCAGCACCATGCGCTCGAACTGGGTGAAGTTCTGCGGGCCGATCTCGGCCACCTTGCGGTCGAAGGCCTCGCCGGCGGCGGCCACCACCATCTCGACGATCTCCTCGTCGGTGATCGCGCTGGCGGACTGCACCTTCTCCTGCAGCGGCAGCGCGATGCCCCAGTCGTCGGCCAGCACCTTCTCGAGGGCGGGCAGGTCCCACTGCTCCTCGACTGATTCGGCCGGCACGTACTGGCGCGCCAGGTCGTGGAAGCAGCCGTCGCGCAGGGCGCGGATCTGCGCCGACAGGTCGGCGGCGTCCAGGATCTCGTTGCGCTGCTGGTAGATCACCTTGCGCTGGTCGTTCGAGACGTCGTCGTACTCGAGCAGCTGCTTGCGGATGTCGAAGTTGCGGGCCTCGACCTTGCGCTGCGCGCCTTCGATGCTGCGGGTGACGATGCCGGCCTCGATCGCCTCGCCCTCGGGCATCTTCAGGCGGTCCATGATGGCCCGCACGCGGTCACCCGCGAAGATGCGCATCAGCGAGTCGTCCAGGCTCAGGTAGAAGCGCGAGGAGCCGGGGTCGCCCTGGCGGCCCGAGCGGCCGCGCAGCTGGTTGTCGATGCGGCGGCTCTCGTGGCGCTCGGTGGCGATGATGCGCAGGCCGCCCTGCTGCACCACGAGGTCGTGGTCCTTCTGCCATTGCGCGCGCAGCTCGGCGATGCGCACCTGTTTGGCTGCGGCGTCGACGCCCTCGTCGGCCTCGACCGCGGCCACCGCCTTCTCCACATTGCCGCCCAGCACGATGTCGGTGCCGCGGCCCGCCATGTTGGTGGCGATGGTGATCATGCCGGGCCGGCCGGCCTGGGCCACGATGTCGGCCTCGCGCGCGTGCTGCTTGGCGTTGAGCACCTGGTGCTCCAGGCCGGCCTGGGTGAGCAGCTGCGAGATCAGCTCGGAGTTCTCGATCGACGAGGTGCCCACCAGCACCGGCTGGCCGCGCCCGTGGCACTCGCGGATGTCGTCGATGGCGGCCTGGTACTTCTCCTTGGCCGTCTTGTAGACGCGGTCGAGCTGGTCCTCGCGCCGGCTGGGCCGGTTGGGCGGCAGCACCACGGTCTCCAGGCCGTAGATCTCCTGGAATTCGTAGGCCTCGGTGTCGGCCGTGCCGGTCATGCCGGACAGCTTGCCGTACAGGCGGAAGTAGTTCTGGAAGGTGATCGAGGCCAGCGTCTGGTTCTCGGGCTGGATCGGCACGCCTTCCTTGGCCTCGACGGCCTGGTGCAGGCCGTCGCTCCAGCGCCGGCCCGCCATCAGGCGGCCGGTGAACTCGTCGACGATCACCACCTCGGGCTGGCCGTCCTCGCCGCGCTGCACCACGTAGTGCTGGTCGCGGTGGTACAGGTGGCGCGCGCGCAGGCCGGCGTTCAGGTGGTGCATCAGCACGATGTTGGCCGGGTCGTACAGCGACGCGCCCTCGGGCAGCAGGCCCAGCTGCGCCAGCACCTGCTCGGCCTTCTCGTGGCCCTGCTCGGTCAGGTGCACCTGGTGCGCCTTCTCGTCGACGATGAAGTCGCCCGGCTTGGTCACGCCCTGGCCGGTGATGGGGTCGGCTTCGCCCTCCTGGCGCACCAGCAGCGGCACCGCCTTGTTGATGGCCAGGTACATGGCCGTCTGGTCCTCGGCCTGGCCGCTGATGATCAGCGGCGTGCGGGCCTCGTCGATCAGGATCGAATCGACCTCGTCGACGATGGCGTAGCTCAGGCCGCGCTGCACGCGGTCGGCCACCTCGTACACCATGTTGTCGCGCAGGTAGTCGAAGCCGAACTCGTTGTTGGTGCCGTACGTGATGTCCGAGGCGTAGGCAGCCTGCTTGAGCTCGCGGGGCATCTGCGGCAGGTTCACGCCGACGGTCAGGCCCAGGAAGTTGTACAGCCGGCCCATCCACTGGGCGTCGCGGTTGGCCAGGTAGTCGTTGACCGTCACCACGTGCACGCCCTTGCCGGACAGCGCATTGAGGTACACGGCCAGCGTGGCGGTGAGCGTCTTGCCCTCGCCGGTGCGCATCTCGGCGATCTTGCCGTTGTGCAGCGCCATCGCGCCCAGCATCTGGACGTCGAAGTGGCGCATCTTCATCACGCGCTTGGAGCCTTCGCGCACGACGGCGAAGGCCTCGGGCAGCAGGGCGTCCAGCGTCTCGCCCCGGGCCAGCCGGTCGCGGAACTCCTGCGTCTTGCCGCGCAGGGCGTCGTCGGACAGGCCTTCGAGCTGCGGCTCCAGGGCATTGATCTTCTCGACCACGCGCCGGTACTGCTTGAGCAACCGGTCGTTGCGGGAACCGAAGATTTTGGTGAGGAAGTTCGTGGCCATGAACGCGTTGCCGCCCGGCCGGCCGTGCCGGCCCCCGTGGGCAGCCAGGATCCTTGTTGGTGCTGGCAGGTGGAGGCTGCCGCGCCGCCCGGAAGGGGGCGCCACGGCAAAGCGCGCGATTTTACCTGCCGGGCCGCGGCCCGCCGGGGGCGCCACCGGCACCCGCGGGGCGCGCGTGGGCCAGGTGCTGGCCGGCATCCAGGAACTTGCGCGGGTCCTGCGGAATGCCCTGCACCAGCACCTCGAAGTGCAGGTGCGGACCGGTGGAGCGGCCGGTGGAGCCGACCTCGGCGATCTTCTGCCCGCGCTTGACCAGGTCGCCATTGCGCACGTGCACGCGCGAGGCGTGGGCGTAGCGCGTGACCAGGCCGTTGCCGTGGTCGACCTCGACCATGTGGCCGTATTGCGGGTGCAGTTCCTGCGCGACCACCACGCCGCCGGCGGCGGCCAGGATGGGCGCGCCCGGCTGGGCCTCGAAGTCCAGGCCGGTGTGCAGGGCCGAGCGGCCGGTGAAGGGATCGATGCGCCAGCCGAACGGCGAACCCAGCGTGCCCTGGGCCACCGGCGTCTGGGTGGGGATCATCATGGTGCGCACCTTCTGCTCGAACAGCCGCGACTCGGCCATGGTCAGCAGGTCGGCGCGCTCGCCGGACAGCCGGTCGAGGTCGGCCAGCGTGGACTGCAGGTCCTGCAGCGACAGCGAGCGGCCCTCGACCAGGACGCCGCCGCGGCCGGGGGTGGCCTTCAGCTCGGCCGGGTTGACGCCGGCCAGGCCCGAGACGCGCTCACCGAGGGCCTCGAGTTGCACCAGCTTGGCCTGCATCTCGCCGACCTTGCGCGCCATCGCGTCGATGTTTTCCTGCAGGTAGCGGTCGCGCTGCTCGAACTCGTCGCGCACGACCCAGCGCACCAGCGTGCCCACCACGGGCCAGCCCTCGCGGGCGCCCTTGAGGAACACCCAGTGGTAGAGCAACGCGGCCGACAGCATGAGCAGCACCGCCGCAGCGGCCAGGGCCACGAGCAGGCGCGTGCCGCTCAGGTGGATGGCACGGCTCTTGGCCAGCCAGGCATCCGTGATAATGAAATGCAAGCCTCACCCCTGTCTTGGCCACCGCCCTTGCAACGCAAACCCCACACCCTGTCGGTGCTCGAGGCCGCCGATGCGTCGCCCACGCTGGGGCGGCTGGCGGCACTCGCGCGCGAATCGGGCGAGCGTCTCAAGGCGGTGGAGTCCCTGATCCCGGCGGCCCTGCGCCAGCGCGTGAAGCCGGGACCGATCGACGGAACCGACTGGTGCCTGCTGGTCGAAGGCAACGCCGCGGCCGCGAAGCTCCGGCAGGTGGTTCCTGCCTTGTTGGCGCATCTGCGCAGCCGGGGGTGGGAGGTTACCGTCATCCGCCTCAAAGTTCAAACGGTTCAGGCACGTTGAACGGCAGGTGACGTGGCGCTGCCGCGCAGCGCGTGGCACGCCGCGCCGAACGGTCGCCGGCTGGCGACGGGCGGCTTGCGCGATGCAGGGGGATGGTGCCGATTCTCGGGATTGAACCGAGGACCTACCGCTTACAAGGCGGTTGCTCTACCACTGAGCTAAATCGGCGTGGCGCGGATTCTAGGTCGCGCGTTGCCGGCGCTCACTTGACGCGCTTGAGCGCAGGGCGCGGGCCGCTGGGCGGCTTGGGCGGCTCGCCGCCGGGGCCACTGCCTTCCGGCGTGACCAGTTGCACGATGCGCGCATCGGCCTCGGCCGGCGCGGCCGCGACGCTGGACAGCGGCGACGGCCGCGGCTCGGCCTGCGGGGCGGGCGCGGGCACGGGGAACGCCATGCCCTGCCCGTTCTCGCGGGCGTAGATGGCGATCACGCGGTTGACCGGCACGATGATCTCGCGCGCGGTGCCGGCGAAGCGGGCCTTGAACTCGATGAAGTCGTTGCCCAGCTTGAGCGAGCTGGTCGCGTCGAAGCTGATGTTCAGCACGATCTCGCCGTTCTTGACGTACTCGCGCGGCACCTGCACGGTCTCGTCGACCTGCACCGCGACGTAGGGCGTGAAGCCGTTGTCGGTGCACCAGTCGTACAGGGCACGGATCAGGTAGGGGCGCGTGGACGTCGATTCGAGGGCGTTCATCGGTGGGGTGCCCGCGGCCGCTTACTTGCGCATCACCTTCTCGGACGGCGTCAGCGCCTCGATGTAGGCGGGGCGCGAGAAGATGCGTTCGGCGTACTTCAGCAGCGGCGCGGCATTCTTGGACAACTCGATGCCATAGTAGTCCATGCGCCACAGCAGGGGCGCGATGGCGACGTCGAGCATCGAGAAGTTCTCGCCGAGCATGTACTTGTTCTTCAGGAACACCGGGGCGAGCTGCGTGAGGCGGTCGCGGATGTGCGAGCGCGCCTTCTCCAGCGCCTTCTCGTTGCCCTTGTTGCTGCGCGCCTCGAGCGTGCTCACGTGGGTGAACAGCTCCTTCTCGAAGTTCAGCAGGAACAGGCGCACTCGGGCGCGGTCGACCGGGTCGCCGGGCATCAGCTGCGGATGCGGGAAGCGCTCGTCGATGTACTCGTTGATGATGTTCGACTCGTACAGGATCAGGTCGCGCTCGACCAGGATTGGGACCTGGCCGTACGGGTTCATCACGTTGATGTCTTCCGGCTTGTTGTACAGGTCGACGTCGCGAATCTCGAAGTCCATGCCCTTTTCGAACAGCACGAACCGGCAGCGGTGGGAGAAGGGGCAGGTCGTGCCCGAGTACAGCACCATCATGTCAATGGCTCCTTGTCAAAGTGAAAACACGGTCTGGCATGCGCCAGACCGTGTCCGTGAGTCCGTGTGGCGAACGGTGTCCGGACGTTACCGGACGTCCTTCCAGAAAGCGGCGTTCAGTCGCCAGGCGAAGACGGTGAACACCAGCAGGAACAGCAGCACCCAGACGCCGACGCGCACGCGCTGGTTGGCGGCGGGCTCGGCCATCCACTGCAGGTAGCCCACCAGCTCGGCGATGGTGCGGTCGTACTGCACCGGCGTCATCTGGCCCGGGGTGACCTGTTTCCAGCCCTTGAAGACCTTGGTCTCGTGGCCGTGGCTCTCGACCGTGTCGAACACCGGCTCGCGCTCGCCCTGCAGCTGCCACAGGGCATGCGGCATGCCCACGTTGGGGAACGCGAGGTTGTTCCACCCGGTGGCCTTGGCCTCGTCGCGGTAGAAGGTGCGCAGGAAGGTGTACAGGTAGTCGGCACCGGTGCCGCCGTGGCCGGCGCGCGAGCGAGCGACCAGGGTCAGGTCGGGCGGGTTGCCGCCGAACCATTCCTTGGCCTGCTTCGGGTCGATCGCGGCCTTCATGGTCTCGCCCACCTTGTCGGTGGTGAACAGCAGGTTGTCCTTGATCTGCTGCTCGGTCAGGCCGATGTCGCGCAGGCGGTTGTAGCGCATGTAGGCGGCCGAGTGGCAGCCCAGGCAGTAGTTGACGAAGGTCTTGGCGCCGTTCTGCAGCGCCGGCAGGTCATTCGTCAGGTTGGGGGCGCGGTCCCAGGCGATGCCTTCGCCGCCGGCAGCGTGGGCCGGCGCGAGCGGCAGCACCGCAGCGAGGGAGAACGCCAGGGACAGGAGGAGCTTCTTCATGGATTCGGGTCCCTCGGGTGTCAGTGCGCGGCGAAGGTGATGCGCTCGGGCACGGGCTTGGGCTCGCCCAGGCGGCTCCACCACGGCATCAGCAGGAAGAAGCCGAAGTAGAACAGCGTGCCGACCTGCGAGACGCGCTCGCCGATGGGCGACGGCGGTTGCACGCCCAGGTAGCCCAGCACGAGGAAGTTGATGACGAAGGCGCCGTACATCCACTTGTGCCAGTCGGGGCGGTAGCGGATCGACTTGACCGGGCTGTGGTCCAGCCAAGGCAGGAAGAACAGGATGATCACGGCGCCGCCCATCACGACCACGCCCCAGAACTTGGCGTCGATCGACAGCATCAGCGCGATGCCCACCGCGGCGGCCACGGCCACCGCGCCCTTGGCGATGCCGGAGATGCGCGACTTCATGAACGCGAACGCCGCGGCGCCGACCACGCACAGCACCAGCACGTACATCATCTCGGTGGTGATGGCGCGCAGCATCGAGTAGTACGGCGTGAAGTACCAGACCGGCGCGATGTGCGGCGGGGTCTTCAGCGGGTCGGCCGGGATGAAGTTGTTGAACTCCAGAAAGTAGCCGCCCAGCTCGGGGGCGAAGAAGATCACCGCCGAGAACGCCATCAGGAACACGCCCACGCCCAGCAGGTCGTGCACCGTGTAGTACGGATGGAACGGGATGCCGTCGACCGGGTTGCCGTTCGCGTCCTTGGGGGCGTTGGGGCCCTTGATCTCGACGCCGTCGGGGTTGTTGGAGCCCACGTCGTGCAGCGCCAGCAGGTGCGCCACCACCAGGCCCAGCAGCACCAGCGGCACCGCGATCACGTGGAAACTGAAGAAGCGGTTCAGCGTGGCGTCGCTCACCACGTAGTCGCCGCGGATCAGCAGGGCCAGGTCGGGGCCGATGAAGGGGATGGCGGAGAACAGGTTCACGATCACCTGCGCGCCCCAGTAGGACATCTGGCCCCAGGGCAGCAGATAGCCCATGAAGGCCTCGGCCATCAGCGTCAGGAAGATCGTGCAGCCGAAGATCCACACCAGTTCGCGCGGCTTGCGGTACGACCCGTACAGCAGGCTCTTGAACATGTGCAGGTACACGACCACGAAGAACGCCGAGGCGCCGGTGGAGTGCATGTAGCGCACCAGCCAGCCCCAGGGGACGTCGCGCATGATGTACTCGACCGAGGCGAACGCCAGGTTCGCATCGGGCTTGTAGTGCATCACCAAGAAGATCCCGGTGACGATCTGGATCACCAGCACCAGCAGCGCCAGCGAGCCGAAGAAGTACCAGAAGTTGAAGTTCTTGGGCGCGTAGTACTCGGTGACGTGGTACTTGAGCTGCTCGCCCACCCAGGGAAAGCGGTTGCCGAACCAGTTGCCCAGCTTTTCGCCGGCGCTGGCGTTCGGGGAGACTTCGGTGAATTCACGTGCCATGGCGACTCCTCAAGCCTTCTTGTCCTCGCCGATCAGCAGCTTGGTGTCGGACAGGTACATGTGCGGGGGCACCTCGAGGTTGTCGGGGGCCGGCTTGTTCTTGAACACGCGACCTGCGAGGTCGAACGTGGAGCCGTGGCAGGGGCACAGGAAGCCGCCCTGCCAGTCGTCGGGCAGCGAGGGCTGCGGGCCCGGCTGCAGCTTGTCGCTGGGCGAGCAGCCCAGGTGCGAGCAGATGCCCACGGCCACGAACACCTCGGGCTTGATCGAGCGGTACTCGTTCTTGGCGTACTCGGGGGTCGGGTAGGCCTTGCGGTCCGACTTGGGATCGGCCACCTGCGGGTCGGTCTTCTTCAGGCCCTCGAGCATCTCGGGGGTGCGGCGCATGATCCACACCGGCTTGCCGCGCCACTCGACGGTGATCTTCTCGCCCGGCTTCAGCGCGGCGATGTCGACCTCCACGGCCGCACCGGCGGCCTTGGCCCGCTCGGACGGCTGGAAGCTGCTCACGAAGGGCACGGCTACGAAGCCCGCGCCCACGGCGCCCGCGCAGCTGGACGCGATCAGCCACGTCCGCTTGCTGGGGTCCATTGGGGTGTCGCTCATGGAGATCCTCGAAAGGGAGAACGCTTAGTTAGGTCAACCGGCGATTGTAACGACCTTGAGGGACCTGCCCCGACCCATCCATACTGGATGCCTCAGCAACCAACAAGAAGGAGCGGGAATTGGCGTTTCTCAAGGAATTCCGGGAATTCGCGGTCAAGGGCAACGTGGTCGACCTGGCGGTGGGCGTGATCATCGGCGCGGCGTTCAACAAGATCGTCGATTCGCTGGTCAAGGACGTCGTCATGCCGCTGGTGAGCCTGGTGGTGGGCAACCTCGACTTCTCCAACCGCTTCGTGGTGCTCGGGGCCGTGCCCGAAGGCGTGCCCCGCACCTTGGCCGATTTGACCAAGGCCGGCGTGCCGGTGTTCGCGTGGGGCAGCTTCCTGACCGTGGTGGTCAACTTCGCGATCTTGGCGTTCATCATTTTCCTGATGGTCCGCCAGATCAACCGCCTCAAGCGCGCCGACCAGGCCGAGGCCGCGGCGCCGCCCCCGGCGCCCACGCCCGAGGACACCGTGCTGCTGCGCGAGATCCGCGACGCCCTGAGGAAGTGAGGCGTCAGCCCGCCAGCCGGCGGGCGATGCGCACCGCCTGCAGCAGGCTCGACGGGTCGGCCCGGCCCGTGCCCGCGATGTCGAAGGCGGTGCCGTGGTCGGGGCTGGTACGCACCAGCGGCAGCCCCAGCGTCACGTTCACGCCCTGGTCCAGCCCCAGGTACTTGACGGGGATGAGCCCCTGGTCGTGGTACATGGCCACGACCACGTCGAACTCGCCCGGCTGCTGCGGCGTGGCACGGGCCCGCATGAACACCGTGTCGGGCGCGTGCGGGCCGCTGGCGTCGATGCCCTCGGCCCGGGCGTCCGCGATGGCCGGCGCGATCTGCTCGATCTCCTCGCGGCCGAACAGGCCGCCCTCGCCCGCATGCGGATTCAGGCCCGCCACGCCGATGCGCGGCGCGCGGCCCAGCAGCGGCCCGAGCGAGGCGTGCGCGATGCGCAGCGTCTGCAGCACCTGGGCGCGCGTCACCGCCTCGATCGCCTCGCGCAGCGACACGTGGATGCTCACCAGCACCGTGCGCAGCGCCTCGCTGGCCAGCATCATGCGCACGGGCAGGTCGGCCACCGCCACGCCCAGGTGCGCGGCGGCCTCGGCCTGCAGCAGTTCGGTGTGGCCCGGGTAGGGCTCGCCGGCGGCCGCCAGCGCCTCCTTGTGCAGCGGCGCCGTCACCAGGCCCGCGATCTCGCCCGCCAGGCACGCGCGGGCCGCCCAGCGCACGGCGTCGGCGGCCAGCCGTCCGGCCCGGGCGTCGACCCGCCCCCAGGCGACGAGGTCCATGGGGCCACCCGCCACCGGCAGCAACGGGATGCAGCCAGGCGGCACGTCCGGCGCCTGGGCCGGGCGGTCGATCACCGCGACGGGCAGGGCCGGCCGGCCGGGCCCGGCGGCAGCCGCGGACGCACGCCGCAGGTGGGCCAGTTCCCCCGCCACGAAGCAGCCGCGCAGCAGCGCGGGCTCGCGCCGCCAGGCCAGCGCGATGGTTTCGCCGCCGATGCCGGCGGGGTCGCCCTGGGTGATCGCCAGCGGCTTCATGCGGGGTTGTCGATGTCGACGAAGCGGTGGTCCAGCCCCAGGCCGCGGGCCACGTGATCGGCGACGGCGGGCGCGCCGTAGCGCTCGGTGGCATGGTGGCCGCAGGCCAGGAAGCTCACGCCGCACTCGCGCGCGTAGTGCGCCTGAGGCTCGGAGATCTCGCCGGTCAGGAAGGCCTGGGCACCGGCCGCGATCGCCTCCTCGAACCAGCCCTGGGCCCCGCCGGTGCACCAGGCGATGCGCCGCACCGGGCCCGGCGCGCCCTCGACCAGCGTCACCGGCCGGCCGAGCACGTCCTGCAGGTGGTCGGCCAGCGCCCGCGCGTCCGCGAAGGGCTCGCCGTCGCCGCGCGCCCCCAGGAAGCCCAGGTCCTGGTCGCCGAAGCGGCCGTCGGCGCGCAGGCCCAGCACGCGGCCCAACTGGGCGTTGTTGCCCAGCTCGGCATGCGCGTCCAGCGGCAGGTGATAGGCCCAGAGGTTGATGTCGTGCGCCAGCAGCAGGGCCAGCCGCTGCTTCATCCAGCCGGTCACCCGGCCGTCCTGGCCGCGCCAGAACAGGCCGTGGTGCACCACGATGCCGTCGGCACCGTCGGCGATCGCCGCCTCGATCAGGGCCCGGCTGGCGGTCACGCCCGAGACAATGCGCCGCACCTGCGCGCGGCCTTCGACCTGCAGCCCGTTGGGGCCATAGTCCTTGTAGCGCTCGGGCGCCAGCAGCTGCGCGAAGGCCTGGGTGACGTCGTCTCGGTGGGCCATGGATGCGTGTGGGGCGGTGCGGGAACGGGTCCGATTGTGGACCACCGCCCCCGCCCCTGCGGCGCGGCGGGCGCCGCTCTACACTCGACCGCTCCGCGTCCGCCCAGCCATCCCATGCGTCGCTACTGGCTCGTCTTCTCCCAGGCCGTCACCGTGCTGGTGGCCGCCTACTTCGTGATCGCCACGTTGCAACCCGACTGGGTGCGGCGCGGCGGCGGCGCCAGCCTGGCCACCGGCGTGACGCTGCTCGAGTCGCCCGCACCCGCTGCCGGCGCCCTGCCCGCCGGCAGCCTGCGCCAGGCGGCGCAGCGCGCCTCGGCCGCCGTGGTCAGCATCAACACCAGCAAGGCGGCGCCGCGCAACCCGCACGCCAACGACCCCTGGTTCCGCTTCTTCTTCGGCGACCAGGACGGCCAGCCGCAGGTGGGCCTGGGCAGCGGGGTGATCATCAGCCCCGACGGCTACATCCTGACCAACAACCACGTGGTCGAGGGCGCCGACGAGATCGAGGTGACGCTCAACGACAGCCGCACCGCCCGGGCCAAGGTGATCGGCACCGACCCCGACACCGACCTGGCCGTGCTGCGCATCGGCCTGGACCGCCTGCCGGTGATCACGCTGGGCAACTCCGACTCGCTACAGGTGGGCGACCAGGTGCTGGCCATCGGCAACCCGTTCGGCGTCGGCCAGACCGTCACCAGCGGCATCGTCAGCGCGCTGGGGCGCAACCAGCTGGGCATCAACACCTTCGAGAACTTCATCCAGACCGACGCGGCCATCAACCCGGGCAACTCGGGCGGCGCCCTGGTGGATGTCGGCGGCAACCTGATGGGCATCAACACCGCCATCTACTCGCGCTCGGGCGGCTCGATGGGCATCGGCTTCGCGATCCCGGTGTCCACCGCGCGCCAGGTGCTCGAGGGCATCGTGAAGGAAGGCGTGGTGCGGCGCGGCTGGATCGGCGTGGAGCCGGCCGACCTGTCGCCCGACCTGATGGAGACCTTCGGCGTGCGGGCCAAGTCGGGCGTGCTGATCACCGGCGTGCTGCAGAACGGCCCGGCAGCCCAGGCGGGCGTGCGGCCCGGCGACGTGATCGTGGGGGTGGCGGGCAAGCCGGTGGCGACGGTCTCGGAGCTGCTGACCGCCGTGGCGGCGCTCAAGCCGGGCGAGGCCGCCCCGTTCCGGGTGCAGCGGCGCGACGACGCGCTGCAGCTGAACGTCACGCCCGGCCAGCGGCCGCGGCCGCCGGCGCAGGCCCGGCCGCAGCGCTGAGCCGCCTCAGGCGTCGGTGGCGGCGTCGCCGCCTTCGGCCGGCGCCTGGGTGTGGCGGATGAAGATCTGCGCGGCCCAGATGCCCAGCTCGTACAGCAGGATCATCGGGATGGCCAGCGCCAGCTGCGACACGACGTCGGGCGGCGTGACCACGGCGGCGATGATGAAGGCCAGCACGATGAAGTAGCCGCGGAACTCCTTGAGCTTCTCCACGCTGACGATGCCCATGCGCGCCAGCACGATGACCACGATCGGCACCTCGAACGCGAGGCCGAACGCCAGGAACATGGTCAGCACGAAGCTCAGGTAGGCCTCGATGTCGGGCGCGGCGGTGATGCTCTTGGGCGCGAAGCTCTGGATGAACGAGAACACCTGGCCGAACACGAACCAGTAGCAGAACGCCACGCCGATGAAGAACAGGAAGGTGCTGGAGACCACCAGCGGCAGCACCAGCTTCTTCTCGTGCGAGTACAGGCCGGGGGCGACGAACGACCACACCTGCCAGAGCACCACCGGCAGCGCGATCAGGAAGGCCGCCATCAGCAGGATCTTCAGCGGCACCAGGAACGGCGAGATCACCGAGGTCGCGATCAGCGTCGCCCCCTTGGGCAGGTGGGCCACCAGCGGGGCGGCCAGCAGGTCGTAGAGCGCACCGGGGCCGGGCCAGACGGCCAGCACGGCGGCCACGAGGCCGACGGCGATCACCGACTTGATCAGGCGATCGCGCAGTTCGACGAGATGGGCGACGAACGGCTGCTCGGTGCCCGCGAGCTCGTCTTCCTTGTCAGGCTGGGACATTCAATCGGGTTTCCTGGGGCGGTACCGCGCGACGCGGGCCGCGCCCGACAGGGCGCGCGTGCGCACGCCGTTGCGGGCCTTGTACCACTGGGGGGTGGCGCCCCGCTTGAGGCGCCAGTTCTTGGACGGGCGCTTGTACTCGGGCAGGGAAGGCGGCTCGGCCAGCGGCTGCGTGGCCGGGTCGGCGAGCGCGTCGGACCACTGCTTCTCGAAGTCGGCGGCGCCGGTGCGCACCGAAGCCTCGACGTCGCGCGCGGCGTTCTCGACGCTGTCCTTCATCTTGCGCAGTTCGTCCAGCTCCATCGAGCGGTTCACCTCCGCCTTGACGTCGGCCACGTACCGCTGCGCCTTGCCCAGCAGGGTGCCCACCGTGCGGGCCACCTTGGGCAGCTTCTCGGGGCCGATGACGATCAGCGCCACGGCGCCGATCAGCGCCATCTTGGATAGGCCGAGGTCGATCACCGGCTGCGCACTCCGCGATGAAGGGTCACGACTTGTTGCGTGCCTCGACGTCGATGGTCGTCTTGTCGGCGGCCGGCGCGGTGGCGCTGCTGGTCACCTGGCCCGCGGGCGGCGTGGTGGCCTGCTGCTCGGGGGCCGAGCCGTCCTTCATGCCGTCCTTGAAACCCTTGACGGCACCACCGAGGTCGGAGCCGATGTTCTTGAGCTTCTTGGTGCCGAAGACCAGCACGACGATGAGCAGCACGACCAGCCAGTGCCAGATGGAAAACGAACCCATGGTGGACTCCTGAAAAGATTGAGGCGGATTCTAGTCGCCGGGGGCGGATGGGCCCGCCAGGCCCCGCGGTGTCCGCGCGCGGCGTCAGCCCTTGGCCCAGGGCCGCGGGCCACCCATCACGTGCACGTGCAGGTGGTGCACTTCCTGGCCGCCTTGCACGCCCGTGTTGATCACGACGCGGTGGCCGCCTTCGGGGTAGGGCTGGCAGCCCTGCTCGAGCGCCAGCCGCGGGGCCAGCGCCAGCATGCGGCCCAGCAGCGGCGCATGCGCCTCGCTCACGTGCGCCAGCGAGGGCACGTGCTGCTTGGGCACCATCAGGAAGTGCACGGGCGCCCACGGCGCGATGTCGTGGAAGGCCAGGATCTCGTCGTCCTCGTACACCTTGCGCGAGGGGATCGCGCCCTGGACGATCTTGCAGAAGATGCAGTTCGGGTCGTGGGTCATGGGGATCGGTCGCGGCTCACTGGGGCGGGCGGTGGTCGACGAAGCGCAGCCAGCCACGGATGCAGCGGTACAGGTACCACAGGCCCACGACGGAATGCGCCAGGAAGCCGGGCAGGAAGAACAGCAGGTACAGCGGCGAGGTCAGCACCAGCCACAGCACGGTCCACCAGAAGGTGCGCAGCATGTAGTCGTGGTGCGCCACGTACAGCAGGTCGGCCTCGTCGCCGCGCTTGATGTAGTTCACCACCACGGCCACCAGCGCGAGCGTCCAGTAGCTGAAGGGGGCCACCGTGTGCAGCCCGTACAGCACGTGCATCACCGTGCGGTCGGACTCGGTCTTGGGCGCGAAGTCCGCGTAGTCGGTTTCCTTCATGCGGCACCCTCCTCGCGCAGGCGCGCCTTGCGCAGCGCCTTTTCCTCGATGCCGCTGGTGCCCTCGCGGCGCTCCAGTTCGTCGATCACGTCGGCCGGCGCCAGGCCGTAGTGGGCCAGCGCGATCATGCTGTGGAACCACAGGTCGGCCACCTCGCCCACCAGCTTGGCGCGGTCGCCGCCGTGGTCGGTATCCTTGGCCGCCATCACCACCTCGGTGGCCTCCTCGCCGATCTTCTTGAGGAAGGCGTCCGGGCCCTTGTGCAGCAGGCGCGCGACGTAGCTGCGCTCGGGGTCGCCGCCGTTGGCCGCCTTGCGGCTCTCGATGACGGCCGCGAGCCGGGCCAGGGAATCGTTCGAGCTCATGGGGCCTCAGGTGTAGATGGTGGACGGGTCTTTCAAGACCGGTTCGGCCTCGGACCAGCGGCCGGCCTCGAGCCTGCGGAAGAAGCAGCTGTGCCGGCCGGTGTGGCACGCGATCGACGGGTCGTGGCCGAGCTGGGTGACCCGCAGCAGCACCACGTCGGCATCGCAGTCCAGGCGGATCTCGTGCACCTGCTGGACGTGGCCGGACTCCTCGCCCTTGAACCACAGCTTGCCGCGCGAGCGGCTCCAGTACACGGCCCGGCCCTGCTCGGCGGTCAGCCGCAGGGCCTCGCGGTTCATCCACGCGAACATCAGGACATCCCCCGTGTCCTGCTCCTGGGCGATCACCGGCACCAGGCCGGCTGCGTCCCACGTCACCTCGTCGAGCCACTGCATCGGCGGATTGTCCGCGATCCGCCGGTGGGCCCCTGCTGCAGGGCTGCGCGAGGTATCAGCCGCAACGGTTGGTGACGCGCGCATAACTTTCCAGTTCACGCAGCGACCATTCGGTCTGCATCAAGTCCGATCGGTCTTGAGCGCTTCCCACCCACCAGGAGAGCACACCCATGCAACGACGCACCCTGTTGTCGGCCTTCGGGGCCGGTTCCCTGCTGCTGGCCGGCTGCGGCGGCGGCGACGATGGCGGGATCGCCCCCGCGCTGTCGCAGCCGCAGGCCCAGGCCGCGGCGGCCGACATCGTCCAGACCGCCCAGGCCACCCCCGCCTTCAGCACGCTGGTGCGTGCGCTGGACACCGCCGGGCTCGTGCCCACGCTGCAGGGCGACGGGCCGTTCACCGTCTTCGCACCCGACAACGCGGCCTTCGACGCCCTGCTGGCGGAGCTCGGGGTGACGCTGCCGCAGCTGCTGGCCGACCAGGCGCTGCTGCGCAGCGTGCTCACCTTCCACGTGCTGCCGGTGCGGGCCACCAGCACCCAGATCCCCGCCGGGCGGGCGCTGACCACCGTGCAGGGCGGCATCGCGAAGGCCGAGCCCGTGGGCGGCGGCCTGCAGCTCACGGACGGGCGCAACCGCACCGCGACGGTCACGCAGGCCGACATCCTGGCGCGCAACGGCGTGATCCACCGCATCGACCGGGTGCTGTTGCCGGCCAACCGCAGCATCGTGCAGCTGGCGCAGGCCACGCCGGACCTGTCGACCCTGGTGGCCGCCGTGCAGGCCGCGGGGCTGGACACCACGCTGGCCGGCACCGGCCCGTTCACGGTGCTGGCTCCCACCAACGCCGCGTTCACGGCCCTGCTGGCCGAGCTGGGCGTCACGCAGGCGCAGCTGCTGGCCGACACCGCGCTGCTGCAGCGGGTGCTGGCCTACCACGTGCTGCCCCAGCGGGCGCTGCGGGCGGAGATTCCTGCGGGCACCGCGCTGGCGACCGCGTCGGCGGCCGCGGGCGACACCCTCGTGGTGAGCGCGGCGGGGGTGGTCACCGACCGGCTGGGGCGCACGGCCAACCTGGTGCTGACCGACCGCTTCGCCACCAACGGCGTGGTGCACGTGATCGACCGGGTGCTGCGCCCGGCCTGAGGCCGCTCAGAGCCGGACGGGGATGCCCCGTTCGGCCATGCGCAGCTTGGCCTGGCCGACGGTGTACTCGCCGTAGTGGAAGATGCTCGCGGCCAGCACGGCGTCGGCGCCGCCCTGCTGCACGCCGTCGGCCAGGTGGTCGAGGTTGCCCACGCCGCCAGAGGCGATCACCGGCACGCCGACCGCGTCGGCGACGGCGCGGGTGAGCTGCAGGTCGAAGCCGGACTTGGTGCCGTCGCGGTCCATGCTGGTCAGCAGGATCTCGCCGGCGCCACGGCGCGCCATCTCGGCGGCCCACTGCACCGCGTCCAGGCCGGTGTTGCGGCGGCCGCCGTGGCTGTAGACGTCCCAGCCCGCGCCCCGCGCCACCTCGTCGGCGCCGCTGCGCCGCTTGGCGTCGATGGCCACCACGATGCACTGCGCGCCGTACTTGCCCGAGGCGGCGTCGATCACGTCGGGATTGGCGATGGCCGCCGAGTTGAAGCTGGTCTTGTCGGCGCCGGCGTTGAGCAGCCGCCGCACGTCCTCGACGGTGCGCACGCCGCCGCCGACGGTCAGCGGAATGAACACCTGCGAGGCCACCGCCTCGATGATGTGCAGGATCAGGTCGCGGCCGTCGCTGGTGGCCGTGATGTCCAGGAAGGTGAGTTCGTCCGCGCCCTGCTCGTTGTAGCGGGCCGCGATCTCCACCGGGTCGCCGGCGTCGCGCAGCTCGACGAAGTTGACGCCCTTGACGACCCGCCCGCCCGTGACGTCCAGGCAGGGGATGATGCGCTTGGCCAGCACGTCAGCCTTTGGCGAGTTCGTCGGCGCGGGCCTGGGCCTGCTGGAAGTCGAGGTCGCCCGAGTAGATCGCGCGGCCGCAGATCACGCCCTCGATGCCCTCGTCCTCGACCGCGCACAGCTTGTCGATGTCGGCGATGCCGGCCAGGCCACCCGAGGCGATCACCGGGATGGTCAGGGCCTGCGCCAGCTTGACGGTGGCCTCGACGTTGATGCCGGTGAGCATGCCGTCGCGGCCGATGTCGGTGTAGATGATCGACTCGACGCCCCAGTCCTCGAACTTGCGCGCGAGGTCCACCACCTCGTGGCCGGTGAGCTTGCTCCAGCCGTCGGTGGCGACCTTGCCGTCCTTGGCATCGAGGCCCACGATGATGTGGCCGCCGAAGGCGCTGCAGGCGTCCTTGAGGAACCCGGGGTTCTTCACGGCCGCGGTGCCGATGATCACGTAGCGCAGGCCGCCGTCGATGTACTTCTCGATCGTGTCCAGGTCGCGGATGCCGCCGCCCAGTTGCACCGGGATGTCGTCGCCGACGGCCTTGAGGATGGACTTGACGGCCGCGAAGTTCTGCGGCTTGCCGGCGAAGGCGCCGTTCAGGTCCACCAGGTGCAGGCGGCGGGCACCCTTGGCCAGCCAGTTGCGGGCCATCGCGGCGGGGTCTTCGCCGAAGACGGTGGCCTGGTCCATGTCGCCCTGCTTGAGGCGCACGCAGTGACCGTCCTTCAGGTCGATGGCAGGAATGAGCAGCATGGGAAGTCGCGGTTGCGCGGGGCGGGGAAGACCGGCTTGGGGGCGGTCAGGGGTTCCAGCGGAGGAAATTCCTGTAGAGGGCCAGGCCGGCGTCGGCGCTTTTCTCGGGGTGGAACTGGGTGGCAAAAATGTTATCCCGGGCTACCGCGGCGGTAAAGCGGCTGCCGTAGTCGGCCTCGCCCGCGCTGTGGCGCGCATCCGACGGCGCGGCGTGGAAGCTGTGGACGAAATAGAACCATTCGCCATCGGCGATGCCGTCCCACATCGGGTGCGGCAGGGTCTGGAGCACGCGGTTCCATCCCATCTGGGGCACCTTGTAGCGGCTGCCGTCCGGCTGCAGCCGGCCGTCCAGGCGGAAGCGCCGCACCTCGCCGGGGATCAGGCCCAGGCCGTCGCTGGGCCCCTCCTCGCTGCGGTCCAGCAGCATCTGCATGCCCACGCAGACGCCGAACAGCGGCTTGGCGGCCGCGGCCTCGAGCACCGCCGGCAACAGGCCCGACTCGCGCAGCTCGCGCATGCAGTCGGGCATGGCGCCCTGGCCGGGCAGCACGATGCGATCGGCCGCGCGCACGTCCTCGGGCCGGGCGGTGATCACCGCCTCGAAGCCGCTGCCGCGGGCGGCATGCAGCACCGCCTGCGACACCGATCGCAGGTTGCCCATGCCGTAGTCGACGACGGCGACGGTCTTCAGAGCGACCCCTTGGTCGACGGGATGGTGCCGGCCGCGCGCGGGTCGCGCTCGGCGGCGGCGCGCAGCGCGCGCGCGAAGGCCTTGAACACGGTCTCGCACTGGTGGTGCGCGTTCTCGCCCTTGAGGTTGTCGATGTGCAGCGTGACGAAGGCGTGGTTCACGAAGCCCTGGAAGAACTCGTGCGCCAGCTGGGTGTCGAAGGTGCCGATCGTCCCGGACTTGAACAGGACGTTCATCTCCAGCCCGGGGCGGCCCGAGAAGTCGAGCACCACGCGCGACAGCGCCTCGTCCAGCGGCACGTAGGCATGGCCGTAGCGGCGGATGCCCTTCTTGTCGCCGATCGCCTGCGCCACGGCCTGGCCCAGGGTGATGCCCACGTCCTCGACGGTGTGGTGCCCGTCGATGTGCAGGTCGCCCTCGGCCTGGATGTCCAGGTCGATCAGCCCGTGCCGGGCGATCTGGTCCAGCATGTGGTCGAAGAAGCCGATGCCGGTGGACAGCTTGGCTTGCCCCGTGCCGTCGAGGTTGATCCGCACGCGGATGCGGGTCTCGGCGGTGTTGCGGGTGACGTCGGCGGTGCGCTCTTGGCTCATAGGCTTGCCTGCAGGGCGGCCAGCATCTGCGCGTTCTCGTCGGCGGTGCCGACCGTCAGCCGCAGGCAGTGGGCCAGCAGGGGATGCATTGTAGAAACGTTCTTGACGAGCACGCCGCGGGACTTCATGCCCGCGAAGGCCTTGGCGGCATCGGGGACCCGCACCAGCACCATGTTGGCGTCGCTCGGGAAGGCCTGCACCCCGGGCAGCGCCGCCAGCCGCTCCAGCAGCAGCGAGCGCTCGCGCCGCAGGTCGGCGGCCTGGGCGGCGAACACCTCGGCATGCTCCAGGGCGAACAGGGCGGCCTCGCAGTTGAGCACGCTCACGTTGTACGGCGGGCGCACCTTGTCGACCTCGGCCACCAGCGCGCGCGGGCCCACCAGGTAGCCCAGCCGCACGCCGGCCAGCCCGAACTTGCTCAGCGTGCGCATCAGCAGCACGTGTGGATGGCGCTGCATCCGGCCGATCCAGCTGCGGCTGGCGAAGGGCTGGTAGGCCTCGTCCATCACCACGAAGCCCGGGGCGGCCTCGATGATCCGCTCGATCGCCGCGTCGTCCCACAGGTTGGCCGTGGGGTTGTTCGGGTAGGCCAGGTACACGATCGCCGGCCGGTGGCGCGCGATCGCGGCCAGCATCGCGGCCTCGTCCAGCTGGAAGTCGGGCGTCAGGTCCACCGGCACGAAGCCCAGGCCCTGCAGCTGCGCGCTCATGGCGTACATCACGAAGCCCGGCACCGGCGCCAGAATGGTGGCGCCGGGCCGGTCGCAGGCCATGGCCAGCAGCGAGATCAGTTCGTCCGACCCGTTGCCCAGCATCAGGTCGTGTCCTTCGGGCAGCTGCACGTGCGCGCGCAGCGCCTGCTTGAGCACCTCGATGCGCTCGCCGGGGTAGCGGTTCAGCGCCAGCGCGCCCAGCCGCTCGCCCAGCGCGCGCTGCAGCGCGGGGGACAGCCGGTGCGGGTTCTCCATCGCGTCGAGCTTGACCATGCCGGCCGACGGCTGGACGGCATAGGCATGCATGCCCTGCACGTCCTGGCGCACCAGCGTGGCGATGCGTTGCTGCAGGTCGGCGCTCATTGGCCGCCCTCCATGCGCATCTCGGCCGCGCGCGCATGCGCCTGCAGGCCCTCGCCGTGGGCCAGCACCGAGGCCACCTGGCCCAGCGACCGCGCGCCCTGCTCGCTCACCTCGATCAGGCTGCTGCGCTTCTGGAAGTCGTACACGCCCAGCGGGCTGGAGAAGCGGGCGGTGCTGCTGGTGGGCAGCACGTGGTTGGGGCCGGCGCAGTAGTCGCCCAGGCTCTCGCTGGTCCAGGCGCCCAGGAAGATCGCGCCGGCATGGCGCAGCAGCGGCTCCCAGCGGTGCGGCTCGCGGCTGGCGATCTCCAGGTGCTCGGGCGCGATGCGGTTGCTGATGGCGCAGGCCTCGTCCATCGACGCCGTGTGGATCAGCGCCCCGCGGCCGTTCAGGCTCCGGGCGATGATCTGCGCACGCGGCATGGCCGGCAGCAGCCGGTCGATCGCCGCCTGCACCGCGTCGATGTAGGCGGCATCGGGGCACAGCAGGATGCTCTGCGCCAGCTCGTCGTGCTCGGCCTGCGAGAACAGGTCCATCGCGACCCAGTCGGCTGGCGTGCTGCCGTCGGCCAGCACCAGGATCTCGCTGGGCCCCGCGATCATGTCGATGCCCACCAGGCCGAAGACGCGGCGCTTGGCGGCGGCCACGTAGGCGTTGCCCGGGCCGGTGATCTTGTCCACCCGCGGCACGGTGGCCGTGCCGTGCGCCAGCGCGGCCACGGCCTGGGCGCCGCCGATGGTGAAGGCGCGGCTGACGCCGGCCACGTGGGCGGCCGCCAGCACCAGCGGGTTCTTCTCGCCGCGCGGGGTGGGCACCACCATGACGATCTCGCCCACGCCGGCCACGTGCGCCGGGATGGCGTTCATCAGCACCGACGAGGGATAGGCGGCCTTGCCGCCCGGCACGTAGATGCCCACCCGGTCCAGCGGCGTGACCTTCTGGCCCAGCAGCGTCCCGTCGGCGTCGCGGTAGGTCCAGCTCTCGCCCGAGGCCTTCTTCTGGGCCTCGTGGTAGCTGCGCACCCGCGCGGCCGCGACCTGCAGCGCGTCGCGCTGGGCGGCGGGCAGGCCCTCGAAGGCGGCCTTCAGTTCGGCGGCGGTGAGCTCCAGCGCCTGCATCGACGGCGCGTCCAGCGCGTCGAAGCGGCGGGTGTACTCGAGCACCGCGGCATCGCCGCGCTGCTGCACGTCGGCCAGGATGCCGGCCACCGCCTGCTCGATGCCGGCGTCGGTCTCGGCCGACCAATGCAGCCGGGCCTGGAAGGCGGCGTCGAATCCGGCATCGGCCGTGGACAGGCGCAGGGGGCGGGCTTGCAGGGTCATGCTTGGGGGCGCGCGGCCGTGGCCCGCGCGAACGCGTCGATCAGGCGGCGGATGGACGGCTGCTTGAGCTTGAGCGCGGCCTGGTTGACCACCAGGCGCGAGCTGATGTCCATGATCCGCTCGACCTCGACCAGCTGGTTGGCCTTGAGCGTGTTGCCGGTGGACACCAGGTCGACGATGGCATCGGCCAGGCCCGTGAGCGGCGCGAGCTCCATCGAGCCGTACAGCTTGATCAGGTCCACGTGCACGCCCTTGGCGGCGAAGAACTCGCGCGCGATGCCCACGTACTTGGTGGCCACGCGCAGCCGCGCGCCCTGCCGCACCGCGCTGGCGTAGTCGTAGTCGGCGCGCACCGCCACGCTGACGCGGCAGCGCG
Source organism: Comamonadaceae bacterium (assembly GCA_027484575.1). Lineage (GTDB taxonomy): Bacteria > Pseudomonadota > Gammaproteobacteria > Burkholderiales > Burkholderiaceae_C > Ramlibacter. Next base: position 40,700 of record JAIXSQ010000018.1, on the reverse strand, counting down.
CGATGCGCAGGTCCAGCGGCTGCACCAGCCCCTGGCTGCCGTGCTCGATCAGGGTGTCCAGGCCGGTCACGCCCAGGTCGGCGCCGCCGTACTGCACGTAGGTGGGCACGTCGCTGGCGCGCACCAGCACCACCCGCACCTGCGGGTCGTCGGTGGGCAGGATCAGCTTGCGCGAGGTCTCGGGGTCCTCGAGCACGCGGATGCCGGCCTCCTGCAGCAGCGGCAGCGTCTCGTCGAAGATCCGTCCCTTGGACAGTGCCAGCGTGATCATGCGGAGATCCGTTCGATGTCCGCGCCCAGGGCGCGCAGCTTGTCTTCCATCCGGTCGTAGCCCCGGTCCAGGTGGTAGATGCGGTCGACCACCGTCTCGCCGTCGGCCACCAGGCCGGCGATGACCAGGCTGGCCGAGGCGCGCAGGTCGGTGGCCATCACCGCGGCACCGGACAGGCGCGGCACGCCCTCGATGACGGCCACCTTGCCGTCGACCTGGATGCGCGCGCCCAGCCGCAGCAGCTCGTTGACGTGCATGAACCGGTTCTCGAAGATCGTCTCGGTGACGTGCGAGGCGCCCTCGGCGATCACGTTCAGCGCCATGAACTGCGCCTGCATGTCGGTGGGAAAGCCCGGGTACTCGGTGGTGCGGAAGCTCTGCGCCTTCAGCCGGCCGTCGGCCCGCACACGGATGCCGCCGTCCACCGCCTGCACCGTCGCGCCGGCCTGGCGCAGCTTGTCGATCACCGCGTCCAGGTGGTCGGCGCGGCCATGGCGCAGCAGCGCCTCGCCGCCGGTGGCGGCCACCGCGCACAGGAAGGTGCCGCACTCGATGCGGTCGGCCACCACCGTGTGGGTGCAGCCGTGCAGCCGCTCGACGCCCTGCACGCGGATGCGGCTGGTGCCCTGCCCCTCGATGCGCGCGCCCATGGCCACCAGCATCTCGGCCAGGTCGACGATCTCGGGCTCCTGGGCGGCGTTCTCCAGCACCGTCTCGCCCTCGGCCAGCGCCGCGGCCATCAGGAAGTTCTCGGTGCCCGTGACGGTCACCATGTCGGTGGTGATCGAGGCGCCGCGCAGGCGGGTGCGGCCCTGCGGCAGCTTGGCGATGATGTAGCCGTGCTCGACCACGATCTCGGCGCCCATCTGCTGCAGGCCCTTGATGTGCTGGTCGACCGGGCGCGAGCCGATCGCGCAGCCGCCGGGCAGCGACACGGTGGCCTCGCCGAAGCGCGCCAGCAGCGGCCCCAGCGCGAGCACCGAGGCCCGCATGGTCTTGACCAGCTCGTAGGGCGCCTCCGGCGAGCTCAGGCGGGAGGCGTCGATGCGCACCGTGCCGTCGTCGCCGCGCTCGGCCGTCACGCCCATGTTGCGGATCAGCTTGAGCATGGTGGCCACGTCCTGCAGGCGCGGCACGTTGCGCAGCGTGACCGGCTCGGCCGTCAGCAGCGCGGCGCACAGTTCGGGCAGCGCGGCGTTCTTGGCGCCGGAGATGGCGACCTCGCCCTGCAGGCGGCGGCCGCCGCGGATCAGCAGCTTGTCCATCTCAGGCCTTTCCGGCGGCGGCCCATTCGGCCGGCGTGAGGGTGCGCATGGACAGGGCATGCACCTCGTCGGTGTGCATGCGGCTGCCCAGCGTGGCGTAGACGCGCTGGTGGCGCTGGATCGGCCGCTTGCCCTCGAACTCGGGCGAGACGATGACGGCCGACCAGTGGCGGCCGTCGCCGTCGACGGTCAGGTGCTCGCAGGGCAGTCCGGCGGCGATGATGGAGCGCAGTTCCTCGGCGGTCATGGGCAGTGTGCGGTGGGACGGGCTTCAGCCGCGGATCTTGTAGCCGATGCGCAGCAGGTGCAGCGCGATCGCGGCGACCACGGCCATGGCCGTGCCGACGATCGCCAGGCTGAGCCAGGGCGAGACGTCGCTGACGCCGAAGAAGCCGTAGCGGAAGCCGTCGATCATGTAGAAGAACGGGTTCAGGTGGCTCACGCGCTGCCAGAACGGCGGCAACGAATGGATCGAATAGAACACGCCCGACAGGAAGGTCATGGGCATGATGATGAAGTTCTGGAACGCCGCCATCTGGTCGAACTTCTCGGCCCACAGGCCGGCCACCACGCCCAGCGAGCCGAGCATGCCCGCACCCAGCAGCGCGAAGGCCAGCACCCACAGCGGGTAGGCCAGCTGCGGCCGCGCGAAGAAGGCGGTGACCAGGAACACGCCCAGCCCCACCACCAGGCCGCGCGCCACCGACGAGCCGACGTAGGCCAGGTACCAGGCGCGGTGCGACAGCGGCGTGAGCAGCACGAAGACCAGGTTGCCCATGATCTTGCTCTGGATCAGCGACGACGAGCTGTTGGCGAACGCGTTCTGCAGCACGCTCATCATCACCAGGCCGGGCACCAGGAAGGCGGTGTAGGGGATGCGGTCGTAGACCTTGACGTGGTCCTCGAGCACGTGGCCGAAGATCAGCAGGTACAGCACCGCGGTGAGCACCGGGGCCGCCACGGTCTGGAAGCTGACCTTCCAGAAGCGCAGCACCTCCTTGTACAGCAGCGTGCGCCAGCCGCCGCCTGCGTCGGGCAGTCCGGCCATCATGCGTGCGCTCCCTGCGCCTGGCCGCGCGCGGACATCACGTCCAGGAACACGTCCTCGAGGTCGGGCTTGCGGATCTCGACGTCCTCGACCTGCAGGCCGGCGCGCCGGATGGCTGCCAGCTGCAGCTCGATCTCGTGGGCGTCGTGCGCGGGCAGCTGCACGATGCGGCCGGTGACGCGGGCGCGCTCGGCGAACTCGGGCGGCAGCTGGCCGTCGGTCTTGAAGCGCAGCACGTTGCTGCTGGCGGCCTGCAGCAGGTCGCTGGTGCGCTCCAGCGCGACGACCTTGCCGGCCTTGAGCATCGCGATGCGGCTGCACAGCGCCTCGGCTTCCTCGAGGTAGTGCGTGGTGAGCAGCACGGTGTGGCCTTCGCGGTTGAGGCGGGCGATGAACTGCCACAGGGTCTGGCGCAGCTCGACGTCGACGCCGGCGGTGGGCTCGTCGAGCACGATCACCGGCGGCTTGTGCACCAGCGCCTGCGCCACCAGCACGCGGCGCTTCATGCCGCCCGACAGCTGGCGCATGTTCGACTGCGCCTTGTCGGCCAGCCCCAGGCTGTCCAGCAATTCGTCGATCCAGGCGTCGTTGCCGCGCACGCCGAAGTAGCCGGACTGGATTCGCAGCGCCTCGCGCACGGTGAAGAAGGGATCGAACACCAGCTCCTGCGGCACCACGCCCAGCTGGCGGCGCGCCTGCGCGAACTCCGCCTGCACGTCATGGCCGTGCACGCGCACGGTGCCCGAGGTGGCGCGCGCCAGCCCGGCCAGGATGCTGATCAGGGTGGTCTTGCCGGCGCCGTTGGGTCCGAGCAGGCCGAAGAATTCACCGGGCTCGATGTCGAAGCTGACACCGTCCAGGGCCGTGAACGTGCCGCGGGGCGTGCGGAACGCCTTGCTGACCGACTGGAAGGAAATGGCGGGCATGGACGACCCGCGGTGGCGCGGGCGGGGGAAAACCCGCGATTTTAGGGGGCTGGCGCGTGCTGCCCGGCGGGCCGCGCCGACAGCCCTTCAGGCGGCGTGCGGTTCGGGCAGCAGGCCGGCCACGCCGTAGAGGGTGGCCAGGCTGCGCAGCCGTGCCGGCAGGCCCGCGACGGCGAACTGCTTGCCGGCGCCCAGGGCCTCGCGCCGGCATTCCAGCAGCACCGCCAGCGCGGACGAATCGAACCGCTCCAGGGGCGAGGCATCGGCCACGGCGACGCCCTGCCCCGCCGGCATGGCGCGCAGCGCCTGCGCAAGCATGCGGCTGCAGCCGGCGGCCTGCGCATGCGTGAGCTCGGCGGGCAGCACCAGCATGGCTCAGCCCTTGCGCGCGGGGCCCGCGTTGGCCTTGTTGCGCTCGGTCAGCGCGGCGATCAGGCCGTCGATGCCCTTGGCGTTCACCTCGGGGGCGAACTGGCTGCGGTAGTTCTCGACCAGCCAGGCGCCCAGCACGTTCAGGTTGTAGATCTTCCAGCCGGCGCCCTCGCCCGGCGTCTTCTCGAGGCGGTAGTCGAGCTGGATCGGGTCGCCGCGGCCCCGCACCTCGGTGCGCACCACGATCTCCTTGTCCTCGGCCGTGCCGCGCAGCGGCTTGACCTGGATGGTCTGGTCGCTCACCTGGGCCAGCGCGCCGGCGTAGGTGCGCACCAGCAGGGTCTTGAACTCCTGCTGCAGGCGCGTGCGCTGCTCGGGCGTGGCCTGGCGCCAGGCCGGGCCCACCGCGGCCGCCGTCATCTTCTGGAAGTTGACGTTCGGCATGATCTTGCTGTCGACCAGCGCGATGACCTTGTCGAGGTTGCCGGCCTGGATCGACTTGTCGGCCTTGATCGCGTCGAGCGTGTCGTCGGACAGGCGCTTGATGAAGGCATCGGGTGCCTCGTCGGCGGCCCAGGCGGCGCTGGGGGCGAGGCTGGCCATGGCGGCCAGGGCCAGCAGGGCGGCGGCGGCACGGCCGAGGGTGCGTCGGTGCATCGTGGGTGTCCTTTCAGTGCATCGGGGCGGGCCTGCGGCCCGCCGCTGGGTGTTGGAACACCGGGCGGCCCGGCGGTTCCTGGGCGGCCGTCCCGGTTGCAACAGCCCGCAACTCTAGCGGGCCGGCGCCGTCCCCGCCGCGGCCGGGGCCGCGGCAGGTGCCTCCGACGGGTCGCTGATCGCGCCGTCGCTCGGGTCCTCGACGTCGCCCTCGCTCTCGCGGATCTCGGCCCGGCGGCGCTGCAGGTAGGCGTCGCGGGTGAAGCTGTACTTGTCCAGCGCGGCGCCGTCGAGCACGTCGCTGGCGCGCAGCAGGTTGGAGCGCACGTTGACCACCCGCAGCACGTACAGGCCGTTGCGGTGCCCCTCGGGGTTCACGTGGTACAGCGGGTCGCCGCGCCAGTCCACGGGCAGCGCGAAGGTGTCGCGCAGCGTCGACGGCCCCAGCAGCGGCAGCACCACGTACGGGCCGGCCGGCACGCCCCAGTAGCCCAGGGTCTGGCCGAAGTCCTCGCGGTGCCGCTCCATGTTCATGTCGCTGGCGATGTCGATCAGGCCACCCAGGCCGAGCGTGCTGTTGACGACGAACCGCCCGCCCGAGTCGAGCGCGTAGCGCACCTTCAGCTGCAGCAGGTTGTTCACCGCCGACCAGGCGTCGGACAGGTTGGAGAAGAAGTTCGACACGCCGGTGCGCACGAGCGGCGGCACGTACTCGCGGTACAGGGTCGCCGTGGGGCGCAGCAGCACCAGGTCCACGTTCTCGTTGAGCGTGGTGATGTCGCGGTTGAAGCGCTCCAGCGGGTCGTGCGGGTTGACGCCCGGCCCGGTGGCGCAGCCGGCCAGCACGGCCGTGGCGGCCGCCAGCACGAGCCCGCGCAGCAGGCGCAGGCCACGCGGGGAGGACGACAGCGAGGCGAGGAGGTTCATGGCTTCTTGGCGCCGCCCGCAGGCTGGGCCGGGGCGGGCCCGTCGGCGGCCTTGTTGTAGAGGAACTGGCTGATCAGGTTCTCGAGCACGACCGCCGACTGCGTGCTCGCGATGGTATCGCCGGCGCCCAGGTTCTTGTCGTCGGCGCCCGCCTCGATGCCGATGTACTGCTCGCCCAGCAGGCCGCTGGTGAGGATCTTGAGCGAGCTGTCCTTGGGGAACTGGTAGCGGCTCTCCATCGCGATGGTCACCTTCGCCTGGAAGCTCTTGTCGTCGAACACGATGGACTGCACCCGCCCCACGACCACGCCCGAGCTCTTGACGGCCGCCTTGGGCTTGAGGCCGCCGATGTTGTCGAACTTCGCGACCACCGGGTAGGTGGACTGGAAGCTCAGCGACAGCAGGTTGGCCGACTGCAGGGCCAGGAAGAGGATGGCCAGCGCGCCCACCAGGACGAACAGCCCCACCCACACGTCGTTCTTGGTTCGTTCCATGTCTGTCTTGCCCTCAGATGCTGAACATCATGGCGGTCAGGATGAAGTCCAGGGCCAGCACCGCCAGCGAGCCCACCACCACGGTGCGGGTGGTGGCACGCGACACGCCCTCGGGCGTGGGCTGGGCCTCGTAGCCCTGCAGCAGGGCGATGAAGGTGACGGTCACGCCGAACACCATGCTCTTGATCACGCCGTTGCCCACGTCGGCGAACACGTCGACGCCGCCCTGCATCTGGCTCCAGAAGGCGCCGGGGTCCACCCCGATGAGCAGCACCCCCACGACCCAGCCGCCGATGATGCCCACCGCGCTGAACACCGCCGCCAGCAGCGGCATGGCGATCACGCCGCCCCAGAAGCGCGGCGCGAGGATGCGGCGCACCGGATCGACGGCCATCATCTCCATGGCAGCGAGCTGCTCGCCCGCCTTCATGAGGCCGATCTCCGCGGTCAGCGAGGTGCCGGCCCGCCCGGCGAACAGCAGCGCGGTGACCACCGGCCCGAGCTCGCGCACCAGCGACAGCGCCACCAGCAGGCCCAGGGCCTCGGACGAGCCGTAGCGCTGCAGCGTGTAGTAGCCCTGCAGGCCCAGCACGAAGCCGACGAACAGGCCCGAGACCGTGATGATCGCCAGCGAGTAGTTGCCCAGGAAGTGGATCTGGTCGCGCACCAGGCCGAACCGGCGCAGCGCCGGGCCGCTGAGCGCCAGCAGCCGCAGGAACAGGCGGGCGCCGTGGCCCAGGTCGGCCAGCAGGCCGCGGGTGGCGCGGCCGACGTCGGCAGGCTTGTACCAGGCCATCAGCGCTCCCCCCCGAAGTCCTGCTCCACGCCGGGGCCGGGGTAGTGGAAACGCACCGGGCCGTCGGGCCGGGCATGCACGAACTGCGACACCAGCGGGTCGTCGGACTGCATCACGTCCTGCGGCGTGCCCTGGGCGGCGATGCGCCCGTTGGCCAGCACGATCACCTGGTCGGCGATGCGGAAGGTCTCCTCGAGGTCGTGCGAGACGATGATCGAGGTGATGCCCAGTGCGTCGTTCAGCCGCCGGATCAGTTGCGCGGCGGTGCCCAGCGAGATCGGATCCAGCCCCGCGAACGGCTCGTCGTACATGACGAGGTCGGGGTCCAGCGCGATGGCTCGCGCCAGCGCCACCCGGCGGGCCATGCCGCCCGACAGGTCGCGCGGCATCAGGTCGCGGGCGCCGCGCAGGCCCACCGCATCGAGCTTCATCAGCACGATGTCGCGCACCAGCGCCTCGGGCAGCTGGGTGTGCTCGCGCAGCGGGAAGGCCACGTTGTCGTACACGCTCATGTCGGTGAAGAGCGCGCCGAACTGGAACAGCATGCCCATGCGACGGCGCAGGGCGTACAGGCCGGCCTGGTCCAGCGTGGCGACTTCCTGGCCCTCGAAGGTCAGGCTGCCGGCCTGGGGCCGCACCTGCCCGCCGATCAGCCGCAGCACGGTGGTCTTGCCGCCGCCGCTGGCCCCCATCAGGGCCGTCACCTTGCCCTGCGGGACGGTGAAGCTCACCCCGTCGAGGATGCGCCGCTCCCCGTAGCCGAAGCTCAGGTCACGGCAGTCGACGAGGACGCTGTCGGGATCGGGCATGCGAGAAATGGAACAGCCGGGACGGGCCCGGCTGGGTGAAGGGAGTGCACCGATGATACGGCCACCGCCGAGCCCCGGCCCGGCGCAGGGCCGCCGGTTGCGACCGACGACCTAGCCCGCCTGCGTGAAGGAATTGACAGGAGCCGCCGGCACATGGCCGATGGCGCCGGCGCCGCGGACCTGCCAGGGCGGGCCCGCAGGCGCCGCCCGTCTCAGCGCGGCAGGTCCGAGAAGCCCATCAGGAACTCGTCCACGGCGCGGGCGGCCTGGCGGCCCTCGCGGATCGCCCACACGACCAGCGACTGGCCGCGGCGCATGTCGCCGGCGGCGAACACCTTCTCGACGTTGGTCGCGTAGCCGCCGACGAACTCGGTGGTGGCCTTGGCATTGCCGCGGCCGTCCTTGTCCACGCCGAAGGCGTCGAGCACCGTGGCGACCGGGGCCACGAAGCCCATGGCCAGCAGCACCAGGTCGGCCTTGAGCACCTGCTCGGAACCCGGGACCTCCTGCATCTTGCCGTCCTTCCACTCCACGCGGACGGTCTTGACGCCGGTGACCTTGCCCTTGTCGCCCAGGAACTCCTTGGTGGCGATGGCGAACTCGCGGCTGCAGCCTTCCTCGTGCGAGGAGCTGGTGCGCAGCTTGTACGGCCAGTACGGCCAGGTCAGCGGCTTGTTCTCCTCCTCGGGCGGCTGCGGCATCAGTTCGAACTGGGTCACGCTGGCCGCGCCATGGCGGTTGCTGGTGCCCACGCAGTCGCTGCCGGTGTCGCCACCGCCGATCACGATCACGTGCTTGCCGTCGGCGCGCAGCTGGCCCTTGAGCTTGTCGCCGGCGTCCACCTTGTTCTGCTGCGGCAGGAACTCCATCGCGAAGTGCACGCCATCCAGGTCGCGGCCCGGCACGGGCAGGTCGCGCGAGATCTCGGCGCCGCCGCACAGCAGCACGGCGTCGAATTCCTGCTTGAGCTGCTCGGGGCTGACCGTCTCCTTGGCCCAGTTGGTGACCTTGGAGTCCTTGGGCATCCCGGCCACCAGCACGCCGGTGCGGAACACCACGCCTTCGGCCTGCATCTGCGTGACGCGGCGGTCGATGTGGTGCTTCTCCATCTTGAAGTCGGGGATGCCGTAGCGCAGCAGGCCGCCGACGCGGTCGTTCTTCTCGAACACCGTGACGTCATGGCCGGCGCGCGCCAGCTGCTGCGCGGCGGCCAGGCCGGCGGGGCCGGAGCCGATGACCGCGACCTTCTTGCCGGTGCGGATCTTGGCCGGCCGCGGCAGCACCCAGCCGTTGTCCCACGCGCGGTCGATGATCGCGTGCTCGATGGACTTGATGCCCACCGCATCGTCGTTGACGTTCAGCGTGCAGGCCGCCTCGCAGGGCGCGGGGCAGATGCGGCCGGTGAACTCGGGGAAGTTGTTGGTCGAGTCCAGCGTCACCCAGGCGTTCTTCCAGTCCTGGCGGTACACCAGGTCGTTGAAGTCCGGGATGATGTTGTTGACCGGGCAGCCCGAGTTGCAGAACGGGGTGCCGCAGTCCATGCAGCGGGCGCCCTGCACCTTGGCCTGCTCGTCGGACAGGCCGATGACGAACTCCTTGTAGTGCTTGAGGCGCTCCTTGGGGGGCACGTAGCCCTCCTCGAGGCGCTCGTACTCCATGAAGCCGGTGATCTTTCCCATGTGTAGCTCCGTCTGTCGTTCGTTGCGGCGTCAGCTGGCGGCGACGCCGGCCTTGGCGGCGATCTGCGCGTCGTTGCCGGTGCTGGCGGCGGCGACCTCGCGGCCGTGCATCTCGGCCAGTGCGCGCTTGTACTCGTTGGGGAACACCTTGACGAACTTGCCGCGGGCGTTCTTCCAGTCGTCGAGGATCTCGCGGGCACGGCGGCTGCCGGTCCAGCGGTGGTGGTCCTCCAGCAGCTTGCGCAGCAGCAGCTCGTCGGGCTGGTCGGCGTGCATCTTGGTGCGCGGCGCCTGGGCCTTCTGCTCGTCGGCCGGCAGCACGCGCTCGAGCGAGACCATGCTGGTGTTGCAGCGGCCGGCGAACTGGCCGTCCTCGTCCCAGACGTAGGCCACGCCGCCGGACATGCCGGCGGCGAAGTTGCGGCCGGTCTTGCCCAGCACCGCCACGGTGCCGCCGGTCATGTACTCGCAGCCGTGGTCGCCGGTGCCCTCGACCACCGTGGTGGCGCCGGACAGGCGGACCGCGAAGCGCTCGCCGGCCACGCCGCAGAAGAACGCCTCGCCGGTGGTGGCGCCGTACAGGGCGGTGTTGCCGATGATGATGTTGCGCGTGGCCTCGCCGCGGAAGTCGATGCTGGGGCGCACGACGATGCGGCCGCCCGACAGGCCCTTGCCGGTGTAGTCGTTCGCGTCACCGATCAGGTACAGCGTGATGCCGCGGGCCAGGAAGGCGCCGAACGACTGGCCGCCCGTGCCCTCGAGCTGGATGCGCACGGTGTCGTCGGGCAGGCCCTCGGGGTGCACCTTGGTCAGCGCGCCGGAGAGCATCGCGCCCACCGAGCGGTTGACGTTGCGCGCCACCTCCATGAACTGCACCTTCTCGCCACGCTCGATGGCGGGCTTGCTGCGCTCGATCAGCACCTGGTCGAGGCTGCGGTCGAGGCCGTGGTCCTGCGCATCGACGTGGAAGCGCGGCACCTCGGCCGGCACCCGCGGCTGCGCCAGCAGGCGGCTGAAGTCCAGCCCGCGCGCCTTCCAGTGCTCGATGCCCTTCTTCATGTCGAGCAGGTCGGTGCGGCCGATCAGCTCGTCGAAGGTGCGGATGCCCAGCTGCGCCATGATCTGGCGCACTTCCTCGGCGACGAAGAAGAAGTAGTTCACCACGTGCTCGGGCTTGCCCTGGAACTTGGCGCGCAGCGCCGGGTCCTGGGTGGCCACGCCCACCGGGCAGGTGTTCAGGTGGCACTTGCGCATCATGATGCAGCCCTCGACCACCAGCGGCGCGGTGGCGAAGCCGAACTCGTCGGCGCCCAGGATCGCGCCGATCGCGACGTCGCGGCCGGTCTTCATCTGGCCGTCGGCCTGCACGCGGATGCGGCCGCGCAGGCGGTTGAGCACCAGGGTCTGCTGGGTCTCGGCCAGGCCGATCTCCCAGGGCGAGCCGGCGTGCTTGATGGACGACCAGGGCGAGGCGCCCGTGCCGCCGTCGTGGCCGGCGATCACCACGTGGTCGGCCTTGCACTTGGCCACGCCCGCGGCGATGGTGCCCACGCCCACCTCGGACACCAGCTTGACGCTGATGGAGGCGTGCGGCGCCACGTTCTTCAGGTCGTGGATCAGCTGGGCCAGGTCCTCGATCGAGTAGATGTCGTGGTGCGGCGGCGGCGAGATCAGGCCCACGCCGGGCACCGAGTAGCGCAGCTTGCCGATGTAGGGCGAGACCTTGCCGCCGGGCAGCTGGCCGCCCTCGCCGGGCTTGGCGCCCTGGGCCATCTTGATCTGGATCTGGTCGGACGAGGACAGGTACTCGGCCGTCACGCCGAAGCGGCCCGAGGCCACCTGCTTGATGCGCGAGCGCAGCGAGTCGCCGGCCTGCAGGGGGATGTCGACCTCGACGACGTCCTTGCCGATGATCTGGGCCATGGTCTGGCCCTGCGTGATCGGGATGCCCTTGAGCTCGTTGCGGTAGCGCGCCGGATCCTCGCCGCCCTCGCCGGTGTTGCTCTTGCCGCCGATGCGGTTCATGGCGATCGCCAGCGTGGCATGGGCCTCGGTGGAGATCGAGCCCAGCGACATGGCGCCGGTGGCGAAGCGCTTGACGATCTCCTTGGCCGGCTCGACCTCGTCGACCGGGATCGCCTTGGACGGATCGACGCGGAACTCGAACAGGCCGCGCAGCGTCATGTGGCGGCGGCTCTGGTCGTTGATCAGCTGCGCGTACTCCTTGTACGTGCTGAAGTTGCCGGCGCGGGTGGCGTGCTGCAGCTTGGCGATCGCGTCGGGGGTCCACATGTGGTCCTCGCCGCGGGCGCGCCAGGCGTACTCGCCGCCGGTGTCCAGCATGGTCGACAGCACCGGGTCGTCGCCGAAGGCCGCCTTGTGCATGCGGATCGCCTCCTCGGCGATCTCGAACACGCCGATGCCCTCGACGCGGCTGGCGGTGCCGGTGAAGTACTTGGCCACCGTGTCGCTGTTCAGGCCGATGGCCTCGAACAGCTGAGCGCCGCAGTACGACATGTAGGTCGACACGCCCATCTTGGACATGATCTTCGACAGGCCCTTGCCGATGGCCTTGACGTAGTTGTAGATCGCCTTCTCGGCCGACAGGTCGCCCGGCAGGTCCTTGTGGATCTGCATCAGCGTTTCCATGGCCAGGTACGGGTGCACCGCCTCGGCGCCGTAGCCGGCCAGCACGCCGAAGTGGTGGACCTCGCGGGCGCTGCCGGTCTCCACCACCAGGCCGGCGGTGGTGCGCAGGCCCTCGCGCACCAGGTGCTGGTGGATCGAGGACAGCGCCAGCAGCGCCGGGATGGCCACCTGCGTGGGCGACACCGCGCGGTCGCTGATGATCAGGATGTTCTTGCCGCCCTTGATCGCGTCGACCGCCTCGGCGTTGAGCGAGGCCAGCTTGGCCTCGACGCCCTCGTGGCCCCAGGCCAGCGGGTAGGTGATGTCCAGCGTGTAGCTGCGGAACTTGCCCTGGGTGATCTTCTCGATGCCGCGCAGCTTGGCCATGTCGGCGAAGTCGAGGATCGGCTGGCTCACCTCGAGCCGCATCGGGGGGTTGACCTGGTTGATGTCCAGCAGGTTCGGCTTGGGGCCGATGAAGGACACCAGCGACATCACGATCGCCTCGCGGATCGGGTCGATCGGCGGGTTGGTCACCTGGGCGAACAGCTGCTTGAAGTAGTTGTACAGCGGCTTGTTCTTGTTCGACAGCACGGCCAGCGGGCTGTCGTTGCCCATCGAGCCGATGCCCTCCTCGCCCTGCGCGGCCATGGGCGACATCAGGAACTTGAGGTCCTCCTGCGTGTAGCCGAAGGCCTGCTGGCGGTCCAGCAGGGTGACGTCGGCCGCGGGCGCCTCGCCGGTGCCCTCGGACAGGTCATCGAGCTTGATGCGCAGGTTCTCGATCCACTGCTTGTACGGGCGGCTGTTGGCCAGGCCGGACTTGACCTCCTCGTCGTCGATCATGCGGCCCTGCTCGAGGTCGATCAGGAACATCTTGCCGGGCTGCAGGCGCCACTTGCGCACGATCTTGCCCTCGGGCACGGGCAGCACGCCCGACTCGGAGGCCATGATCACCAGGTCGTCGTCGGTCACGCAGTAGCGCGAGGGACGCAGGCCGTTGCGGTCCAGCGTGGCGCCGATCTGGCGGCCGTCGGTGAACACGATGGAGGCCGGGCCGTCCCAGGGCTCGAGCATCGCCGCGTGGTACTCGTAGAAGGCCTTGCGGCGCTCGTCCATCAGCGTGTGCTGCTCCCACGGCTCGGGGATCATCATCATCACGGCCTGGCTGATCGGGTAGCCGGCCATCGTCAGCAGCTCGAGGCAGTTGTCGAACGTGGCGGTGTCGGACTGGCCGGCGAAGCTGATCGGGTACAGCTTCTGCAGGTCGGCGCCCAGCACGGGCGAGCTCATCACGCCCTCGCGCGCCTTCATCCAGTTGTAGTTGCCCTTGACGGTGTTGATCTCGCCGTTGTGGGCGACGTAGCGGTAGGGGTGGGCCAGCGGCCACTCGGGGAAGGTGTTGGTGGAAAAGCGCTGGTGCACCAGGGCCAGCGCCGAGACGCAGCGGGCGTCCTGCAGGTCCAGGAAATAGGTGCCCACCTGGTCGGCCAGCAGCAGGCCCTTGTAGACCATGGTGCGGCTGGACATCGACGGGACGTAGTACTCCTTGGAGTGCTTCAGGTGCAGGTTCTGGATCGCCGCGCTGGCCGTCTTGCGGATGACGTACAGCTTGCGCTCGAGCGCGTCCTGCACGATCACGTCGGCGCCGCGGCCGATGAAGACCTGGCGGATGACCGGCTCCTTCTCGCGCACCGCGGGCGACATCGGCATGTCGCGGTTGACCGGCACGTCGCGCCAGCCCAGCAGCACCTGGCCCTCGGCCTTGATCGCGCGCTCCATCTCCTGCTCGCAGGCCAGGCGCGAGGCGTGCTCCTTGGGCAGGAAGATCATGCCGACGCCGTACTCGCCCGGCGGGGGCAGCTCGACGCCCTGCTTGGCCATCTCCTCGCGGTACAGCGCGTCGGGCAGCTGGATCAGGATGCCCGCGCCGTCGCCCATCAGCTTGTCGGCACCGACGGCGCCGCGGTGGTCGAGGTTCTCGAGGATCTTCAGGCCCTGGCCGACGATGACGTGGCTCTTGGCTCCCTTGATGTGCGCGACGAAGCCGACGCCGCAGGCATCGTGCTCGTTGGTTGCCGAATACAGGCCTTGTTCTTGCAGGTGCGAAATCTCGGCAGCCGTCGTCATGGCACGCTCCAGTCCAAAAATCAGGGTTTGCGAGGATACGCCAGCACCCCGCCCCACGCCAAGCAGAATAATCGGGGTCAGACCCCGTTTTCTGGCTCGCGGATGATCTCTGGTTTCGAATTGGGGACAGATCTAACGGCCAGCGACGGGCGTCCTGCCGCGCGCGGCGCCGCGCGACGCGCCGTCTGCCCTTCCAGCCCTCGCACGAAGCTCTCGTCGCCCAGGGCCCAACCCTTCAGGGCCGAGGCCGTGAGCCGCTCGCGCAGGCTGTCGGACACGCCGCTGGCCACGAGCGCGGCATAGGCCTGTTCGCGCGCGAACGGGGTGTCTCCCAAGGCCCAGTACAAGGGATGCGGCGTCACCAGCCGGCCGTGGCCCAGCCCGACATTGGCGCGATGGCTCGACCACGCGAAGTCGGCCGGCGTGGCGACCATGCCGGCGCGCACCGGGTTGAGCTCGATGTAGGCCATGCAGGCCAGCAGGTAGCGGTCGGTCTGCACCAGGGTCGAGCGGTAGCGGCCCTCCCACAGGGCGCCGGTGCGGCGGTGCTTGTCGTTGAAGTGGCGCACGTAGCGCCGACCCACCGACTGCATCACCGTGGGCAGCGCCTGCGCATCGGCGGGCGTGGCCAGCAGGTGCAGGTGGTTGTCCATCAGCACGTAGGCATGGATGGCCAGCCGCTGCTCGCGGGCGGCGGCGCCGAGCAGGTCCAGGAAATGCCGGCGGTCCTCGTCGTCGCGCACGATCGGCTGGCGATCGTTGCCACGCTGGATCACGTGGTGCGGCAGTCCGGGAACGGTGAGGCGTGGAAGGCGGGCCATGACGGGGTCTGACCCCGATTCTCTCCGACAGCGGGGGCGGAATGCGGCCGACAGCACGGGCACGCAGGCTCCACAGAATGGACTGCGGAGGTCGCCGTGCCGTTTGCCGTCTACATGCTCGCGTTCCTCGCCGTGATGGCGCTGCTGGTGTTCGCCGCGGTCGTCGTGGGTGTGCCCCAGGGCTGGCTGGCGATAGGCCTGGCGGTGCTGGTCGTCTTGGCGGTCGTGGTGGGCGCGCAGCGGGTGCGCCGGGCCACGCCGCGTCGGCGGTCCTGAGCCGTCGCGCGCTTCAGGCCGGCTCGGGCTGCGCCTCGGCCGCTGCCGGGTCTGCAGGCAGGCCGGGATAGCGCGCAGCCTCGAGCGCCTCGAGCCCGAACTGCGCCAGCAGCTCGCGCAATCGCCGCGCCGCGCTGCGTTTGCGCTGGCCGGTGTGCCGCGCCAGGATCAGCTCGTTCTTCAGGCTGTGCTCCCAGCCGACCAGTTCCGTGACCGTCACCTGGTACCCCATCGCCTCGAGGTACAGGCAGCGCAGCACGTTGGTCAGCTGGCTGCCCAGTTCCCGGGTGTGCAGCGGATGGCGCCACAGCTCGGCCAGCGGCGTGCGGGCCAGCGCCAGCGCCTTGTGGGCGCGCAGGGCCGCCGCCACCTCGGCCTGGCAGCAGGGCACCAGGACCACGAAGCGGGCCTGCTTGGCCAGCGCGAAGGCGATCGCATCGTCGGTCGCGGTGTCGCAGGCATGCAGCGCGGTGACCATGTCGATGCGCGCCGGCAGGCCGGGCGCATCGGCCGCCTCGGCCGCGCTGACGTTCAGGAACCGCATGCGCTCGAAGCCCAGCCGCTGGGCCAGCGCCTGCGACCGCGCCACCAGCTCGGGCCGCGTCTCGATGCCGTAGACGGTTCCGCGTCCGAGCAGCCGCAGCGTCAGGTCGTAGAGGATGAACCCCAGGTACGACTTGCCCGCGCCATGGTCGGCGACCGTGGGTCCGTCGGCTTCGGCCGGCAGTTCGGCCAGCAGGCCATCGATGAACTGGTGCAGGTGGTAGACCTGCTTGAGCTTGCGTCGCGAGTCCTGGTTCAGCCGGCCCTCGCGCGTGAGGATGTGCAGTTCCTGCAGCAGCGCGACGGACTGGCCGGGCCGCAGGTCCGGCAGCACGTCCCCGCCCGACGCCTGCGCGGCGCCGGCCGCCCTCGCCTGTCCCTTGCCCTTGCTCACCGCTGCTCCTGCGCCAGCAGCGCATGCCAGCCTGCGTGGCCGAGGGCCCGCAGGCGCGCGACGTTGGCGCCGAAGATCGCCTCGGCCTGCGGGAACGCGGCCACCGCGCGGTCGATGCTGGCCTCGCGCAGCAGGTGCAGCGTGGGCCAGGGGGCGCGGTTGCTGTTGTTGCCCGGATCGCCCTCGTCCGCATCGGCGAACACGAAGCGGGGATGGAAGCTTGCCAACTGCACCACGCCCGCCAGCCGGCGGCGTGCGATCAGCCGCTCGCCCTCGCGGACCAGGGCGTCGAACAGCAGGAAGTCGTCGTGCCCCTGCGGCAGCACCAGCAGGGTCGTGTCGCGCACCTCGGGGCTGCAGGCCAGCAGGGCGTCGAGCTCGGCGCCCAACGCCTCCAGCACGGGGCCGAACGCCGGCTCGGCACAGACCGCCACGTGCACCTGCCCCTTGACGTGCACCGCCTTCGCGAAGGGGCAGAGGTTCAGCCCGATCACCGCCCGCTCGAGCCAGCGCTGCATGTCGGCGCGCACCTGCTCGGCCGAGGCCGGAATGTCAGTGCTTGCTGCCGCGGCGGTCATCGGTGCGATTGTACGGAGGCCTCCGCCGCCGGGCGGCCGAGCAGGCCGCCGATCGCGGCGGCGAGCGCCAGGCCGGCCAGCGCGCAACCGCCCGTGACCACCCAGCTCCACTGCCAGCCGCCCGCGCGCGCGGCCACCCAGGCCACCAGCGGCGGGCCGGCGAACTGGCCCAGCGCCGACCACTGCTGCATCCAGCCCACCGTGGCCGAGACCGTCTGCTCGCCCGGCGCCAGCCGCACCGCCAGCGAGAACAGCGTGCCCGGCACCATGCCGCCCACCGCCGAGAAGGCCAGCACCGCGGCATAGCGGCCCAGCGCGCCCGCGCTGCTCTCGCCCAGCAGGCCGGAGAAGGCGAGCACGCCGCCCAGCCCCATCGCGAGGAAGCCCGCGCCCAGCAGCCGCTGCGCCGCGACGCCGCGCTGCAGCAGCCGTCCGGAGGCGAGGTTGCCGGTCATGTTCACGCCGGCGGCGACGGCGGTGGCGACGGCGGCCAGGCCGGCGGGCACGCCGGCCGCCGCGTAGATCGACGGCAGGAAGCCGACCACCGCCAGCCACTGGGCCGAGTAGGCGGCGAACGCGCCGGCGACGAGCCAGGGGCCGGGGGCCGAGAGCGTGCGCCGCACGCGCGGCCCCCAGCCGTCGTGAGCGGCCGCGCGGGGCGGGTCGGCCGGCAGCCGGCGGGCCAGCACCAGCGCCATGGCCAGCGACACGCCGCCCAGCAGCCACCACCAGCCCCGCCAGCCGGTCCAGGCCATCCACGCGGGGCCGAGCAGCAGGGCCGATGCCGTGGCGAACGGCATGTACGCGCCCCACAGCCCCAGGGCCGCGCTGATGCGCGCGGGCGGCACGATGCGGCGGATCAGCCCGGGCGCGGGCATCGACGCCAGCAGGAAGCCCAGGCCCTCGGCGGCACGCAGCAGCAGCAGCGCCGGCACCGAGCTCACGCATCCGCCCGCCAGGCTCGCGGCCGCGGTCAGCAGCAGCCCGCCCACCATGGTCCGCTTGAGTCCCAGCCGGTCGGCCAGCAGGCCCACCGGCAGGCCCAGCGCCATGCCGGCCAGCTGCACCAGCGACAGCAGGAAGCCCGCCTCGACGATGCCCAGGCCGAGCGCGTCCTGCAGCACCGGCAGGGCCGGCGGCAGCTTGCCCACGTGCACGGCGGCGGCGACGCCGCCGGCCACCACCAGCCAGGCCGGCGGCGCGGACCCGGGGCGGCTCATGCCGGCAGCAGCCGCTGGCCCGTGAGCCGCTCGTGCTCGCGCAGCGCGTAGCGGTCCGTCATGCCGGCGATGTAGTCGGCGACCGCGCGCTCGCGGTCGGCGCGCGCCGCGAAACCCGCCTGCAGCTCGCCGGGCTGTGCGAGGTAGGCGGCGTACAGCTCGCGCACCACCTGCCGGGCGGTGCCGGTGGTGGCCATCACCTGCGGATGGCGGTACAGGTTGCGCAGCAGGAAGTGCTTGAGCTGCGAGGACTGGGCCCGCATGGCGTCGCCGAAGCGCACGAGCGGCCCGGCCAGGCGGGCTGCGTCGGCGTCGGGCGGCGCGGCCGCGGCCAGGGCGGCGCGGGTCGCGTCGATCACGTCGTAGACCTGCGCACTGAGCATGCGGCGGATCGCCTCGTACAGCAGGCGCCGCCCCTCCAGCCGCGGATGCTCGGCCAGCGCGGCGTCGCGGTGCCGCGCGAACAGCGGCACGGCATCGAGCTGCTCCAGCGTCAGCAGCCCCGAGCGCACCCCGTCGTCGATGTCGTGCGCGTTGTACGCGATCTCGTCGGCCAGGTTGCACAGCTGGGCCTCCAGCGAGGGCTGGGTGCGCTCGAGGAAGCGCCGCGCCACGCCGCCGGGCTCGCGCACCTCGATCGCCTCGGCATTGCGCCGCGAGCAGTGCTTGAGGATGCCCTCGCGGGTCTCGAAGCCCAGGTTGAGCCCGTCGAAGGCGGGATAGCGCTCCTCCAGCGTGTCCACCACCCGCAGGCTCTGCAGGTTGTGCTCGAAGCCGCCGTGCGCCTGCATGCAGTCGTCCAGCGCGTCCTGGCCGGCGTGGCCGAACGGCGTGTGGCCCAGGTCGTGCGCCAGCGCGATGGCCTCGACCAGGTCCTCGTTCAGGCCCAGCGGGCGGGCGATCGAGCGGCCCAGCTGCGCCACCTCGAGCGAGTGCGTCATCCGGGTGCGGAAGAGGTCGCCTTCGTGGTTCAGGAAGACCTGGGTCTTGTAGACCAGGCGGCGGAATGCGGTCGAGTGCACGATGCGGTCGCGGTCGCGCTGGAAGGCGTCGCGCGTGGGCGCGGCCGGCTCGGCGTGGCGACGCCCGCGCGACCGCGCCGGGTCGCTGGCATACGGCGCAAGCGGCATGGCGCGCGGGTTCAGGCGCAGCAGCGCGCGATCACCTCGCGCACCAGCGGCTCGGGGGCGGGCCGCACGCCGGCACGGCCGGGCGACTCGATGACCACGAAGCGGATGTCCCCCGCCTCGGATTTCTTGTCCAGCCGCATCAGCGCCAGCCAGCGCTCGGCCCCCAGGTCGGGCGCCCGCACCGGCAGGCCGGCGGCTTCGACGAGCCGGCGCAGGCGCGCGACGAAGGCGGCATCGACCAGCCCCAGGCCGTGGGACAGCTCGGCGCCCATCACCATGCCGCAGCCCACCGCCTCGCCGTGCAGCCAGGCGCCGTAGCCCAGCCCGGCCTCGATGGCGTGCCCGAAGGTGTGGCCGAAGTTGAGGATGGCGCGCAGGCCCGACTCGCGCTCGTCCTGGCCCACCACCAGCGCCTTGATCTCGCAGCTGCGCCGCACCGCATGGGCCAGCGCCTGCGCATCGCGGGCCAGCAGCGACGGCAGCTGCGCCTCGATCCAGTCGAGGAAGGCCATGTCGGCGATCGGCCCGTACTTGATCACCTCGGCCAGGCCGGCGGCGAACTCCCGCGGCGGCAGCGTGCGCAGGGTGTCGAGGTCGCACACCACCCGCGCCGGCTGGTAGAAGGCGCCCACCATGTTCTTGCCCAGCGGGTGGTTGATCGCGGTCTTGCCGCCGACCGAGGAGTCGACCTGCGCCAGCAGGGTCGTGGGCACCTGCACGAAGGGCACGCCGCGCATGTAGCACGCGGCGGCGAAGCCGGTCATGTCGCCCACCACCCCGCCGCCCAGGGCGAACAGCACGGTCTTGCGGTCGCAGCCCGCGCCCAGCAGCGCGTCGAAGATGCGGTTGAGGGTGGCCCAGTCCTTGTGCTGCTCGCCGTCGGGCAGCACCACCTCCAGCACGCGGCGGTAGTGGTGGCCCAGCGCGGCGCGCAGCGGCGCGAGGTACAGCGGGGCGACGGTGTCGTTGGTGACCACCAGGGCGGTCGACGCGGCCGGCAGGCCGGCCCAGGTGGTCGGGTCGCCGAGCAGGCCGTGGCCGATGGCGATGGGGTAGCTGCGCTCGTCTAGCGCGATGCGGACCTGGGCCAGCACGGCGGACGGGGAAGGCGGGAACGTCATGGCGCGCCAGTGTAAGGCGCGGCCTCAGGCGGCGCCTCAGGCCCGCGGCAGGACCCCGGCCAGCTCCAGCTGCGCCACGACCATGTTCACCAGCGTGGGCACGGACGGCTTGCCGGTGTCGATCACGAAGCGCGCGCAGGCCCGGTACAGCGGGTCACGCTGCCCGTGCATCTCGCGCAGCTTGGCTTCGGGGTCGTCGACCTGCAGCAGCGGCCGCTGGGTGTCGCGGCGCAGCCGGCGGTACAGCTCCTCGGGGCTGGAGCGCAGGTAGACCACGCAGCCGTGCGCCTGCAGCAGCGCGCGGTTGTCCTCGCGCAGCACGGCGCCGCCGCCGGTGGCCAGCACCACCGGGACGCCGGCCTGCAGCACCTCGGCCAGCACGGCATGCTCGATCTCGCGGAAGGCGGCCTCGCCCTCGCGGGCGAAGTAGTCGCGGATGGCGCAGCCGATGCGCTGCTCGATCAGCTTGTCGCTGTCGGCGAAGCCCAGCCGCAGCCGCTGGGCGAGGCTGCGCCCGACGGTGGACTTGCCCGAACCGGGCATGCCCACCAGGACGATCAGGGGGTAGCGCGCGGCCACCGGTGCTCAGCGCACCGGTGCGCGGTCCGACACCATCTTGGGGGTGATGAAGACCAGCATCTCGCGCTTCTGGCTCACGCGCGAGCGGTTCTTGAACAGGTTGCCCAGGCCGGGCAGGTCGCCCAGCACCGGCACGCGGGCCTCGGCATCGGTCTCGTCGAGCGTGAAGATGCCGCCGATCACCACCGTGCCGCCGTTCTCCACCAGCACCTGGGTGCGGATGGTGTTGGTGTCGATCGCGATGCCCGCGGCCGTGGTCTCGCCGCGGCTGTCCTTGGCGATGTCCAGGTCCAGGATGATGTTGCCCTCGGGCGTGATCTGCGGCGTGACCTCCAGCTTGAGCGTCGCGCGGCGGAACGCCACCGAGGTCGCGCCGCTGGAGGTGGCCTGCTGGTACGGGAATTCCGTGCCCTGCTCGATCAGCGCCTTGGTCTTGTCGGCGGTCACGATGCGCGGGCTGGACACGACCTTGCCGCGGTTGTCGGCCTCGAGCGCGGACAGCTCGAGGTTGAGGAACCGCTGCGCCGACGCGCTGAACAGCGACACCGCGAAGGTGGCCGCCGGCAGGCCGCCCGCACCGGCGGAGGGCAGGTTCACGAACGTCGCGTCGGTGTTGAGCGTGCCGCCGGCGGACGTGGCGCCGGTGGCGGCCGCGTAGTTGCCGCCCACGGCGAAGCGCGGGGCCTGGCCCAGGCGGGCGTCGCCGCCGCCCAGCCGCACGCCCAGCGACTTGCCGAAGTTGTCCTGCGCCTGGACGATGCGTGCCTCGATCAGCACCTGGCGCGCCGGGATGTCCAGGCGCTGGATGATCGACGCCACGTTCTCGAGCCGCGACGGCACGTCGGTCACGAAGATCTGGTTCGTGCGGGGCTCGGCGATCACGCTGCCGCGCGCGCTGATCACCCGGTTGTTGATCGGGCCGGCCTGCAGCTGCGCGGCGATGGCGGCCGCCTGCACGTAATTGAGCTGGAAGCCTTGCGTGCGCACCGGCTCCAGGCCGGCGATGGCGGCGCGGGCCTCGAGCTCCAGCCGCTCCTTGGCGGCCAGCTCGTCCTTGGGCGCGATCCACAGCACGTTGCCCGAGCGGCGCATGCCCAGGTTGCGGGCCTGCAGGATGATGTCCAGCGCCTGGTCCCAGGGCACGTCCTTCAGGCGCAGCGTCACGGCGCCGGTGACCGAGTCGGAGGTCACCACGTTGAAGTTGGTGAAGTCGGCGATGACCTGCAGCAGCGCCCGCACCTCGATGTTCTGGAAGTTGAGCGACAGCTTCTCGCCGGTGAAGCCCGGCCCCTGCGTCACGCGGTTGGGGTCGATGCGCGGCTGCCGCACCTCGACCACGAACTGGTTGTCGCTCTGGTAGGCGCTGTGCTCGAAGGCGCCGCGCGGCTCGATGACCAGGCGCACGCGGTCGCCGGTCTGGGTGGCCGTGATGGTCTGCACGGGCGTGCCGAAGTCCGACACGTCCAGGCGGCGGCGCAGGCCCTCGGGCAGCGAGGAACGCAGGAAATCCACCACCAGCTGCTGGCCCTGCTGGCGGATGTCGACGCCCACCTGGTTGCTGGGCAGGTCGACGACCACGCGGCCGGCCGCGTCGGGGCCACGGCGGAAGTCCAGGTCGCGGATCGCCTGGGTGTCGCGGTTGCGGCTCTCGGCGAACTGCGAGGGGACGGCGGACGCGGCGGCGTTGGCGGCCGGACCCGGCAGGGGGTCGAGCACCACGAACAGCGACTTGCCCTCGAGCTGGGTGCGGTAGCTGGTGGAGCTCTTGAGGTTCAGCACCAGCCGCGTGCGGTCACCGGCGGTGACCACGTTGACCGAGCGCACGTTGCCCTGGTTGATCTCGACGGCGTTGCGGCCGATGCCATTGCTGGCGTTGGGCACGTCCAGCGCGATGCGCGCGGGCGACTGGATCGTGAAGCCGGCTGGCGCGGCGGCCAACGGCTGCGAGAAGTCGATGCGCACGACTTCGGATCCGCCCTGGATGGTGCCGGTGACGGCCTCGATCACGGTCTGCGCGGCAGCCGACAGGCTGGCGCACAGCAGGCCGGCGCAGGCCAGCAGGCGGCGCCAGTGGGCAACTTGGTTCTTCATTTCGACCTCTCTTGCAGCTGCAGCGTGGCCGTGCGCTCGATCCACTCGCCTGCGGCGTCTTGCACGATCTCGCGGAGCACGACCTCCGTCTCCCCCACCTTGAGCACCTTGCCGTAGTTCTGCCCCAGGTAGTTGCCGGGGCGCACCTGGTACAGCAGGCTGTCCACCCGCACCAGGGCCACCGGCTGGCCCTGCTTGACCAGGCTGCCGACCATGGCCATGGTGTCCAGCGGATAGGCCTCCAGGGGCTCCTTGCGGCGGGCCAGCTCGGGCGCCACCAGCGCGGTGCTGGTCGTGCTCTGGGCCGTCTCGCGCTTGAGCGCCTGCGTCAGCTTCTGGTTGCTGAACGGATCGAAGGCGTTGGCCTGGCTGTAGGGCTGCGGCGTGAACTTCTTGGGCTCGGGAATGGGCTCGACCTTCGGGCGCGTGCTGGCCCGCTGGTCCTGCATCCACTGCTGCAGCTCCTCCTGCTGCGACGCGCCGCAGCCGGCGACGAGCACGGCCACGAGCGGCAACACCAGCTGGATGCGGCTCATTTCTTGGCCCCCTGCGTCGCCTTGCGCTGCTTGTCGACCTCGTCGCGGTCGAGGTAGCGGAAGGTCTTGGCCTGGACGTCCATGCCGAGCTGGCCGTCGCGCGCCGGCGCGATGGACAGGTTGTTGAGCGTGACGATGCGCGACAGGTTGGCGATGTCGGCCGTGAACGAGCCGATGTCGTGGTAGCGCCCGACCACGCGCACCTGGATGGGCAGTTCGGCGTAGTACTCCTTGACGCTCACCTGGCCCGGCCGGAACAGTTCGAAGTTCAGCCCGCGGCCGAGGCCGGCCTGGTTGATGTCGGACAGGAGCGCGTCCATCTCCGCCTTGCTGGGCAGCTGCTTTTCCAGCGCGGTCACGTACTGCTGGACCTGCTCGCGCTGCTTCTTCAGCGCCTCGAGGTTGATGGCCTGTCCCAGTTTCTTGGTGTAGTCGGCCTTGAGCGTCACCTCGCGCTGCTGCTCGGCCGCGAACTCGTCGGCACTGCCCGACAGCCAGGCGAACCACAGCGCGACGACGATGCCGGCCGCCAGCGCCACGCAGGCGAGCAGCCGGGGCAGCAACGGCCAGGTGGCCGGGTCGTTCGGGTCCAGCCCGCGGAACTGCGAGACGACGCGCTGCTGCAGCGCGGCGAAATCGATGGAGGGTGCGGCGATCTTGGCCATGGCTCAGGACTTGGCGGGCGCCGGGGCGGACGCGGCGGGCGCGGTGGCCGCGGCAGGTGCCGGAGCGGCGGCGCCGGGCTTGGCCACCACCTCGCTGGCGCGCAGCAGGCGCACCCGCATGTTGAAGTTGGCCACGCGGCGCTGGTCGCGCGGGCCGCCGAGGTTGACCGTGCCGGCGACGATCTCGACCAGTTCGGGGCGCGTGAGCCAGGGGCTGTTGTTGCCCAGGTTGCGCAGCAGCTCGGAGACGCGCTCGTTCGACTGCGCGGTGCCCGTGAGGGTCACGACCTGCCCTTCCTGGCGCACGCTGGCGATGTAGACCCCGTCGGGCAGCTGCTGCACCAGTTCGTTGAGCAGGTGCACCGGCATGTTGCGGTCGGCCTGCAGGTCCTCGACGGCCTGCTGGCGCGCACGCAGCGCGGCGATCTCCTGCTGCAGGGTCGAGATCTCCTTGATCTGGCCCTCGAGCCGCTGGATCTCGGTCTGCAGGACGGTGTTCTTCGATCGCTGGGTGTTGATCTGCGCCTGGTACCACAGGAAGACGGCACCGGCGACGAGGCCGCCCACGAGCGCGGCCGCCCCCAGCGAGGCGTAGAACGACTCGCGCCGGCGCTTGCGCGCCTCCTCGCGGTGCGGCAGCAGGTTGATCAGGATCACTGCAGGAACCTCCGCATGGCGAGGCCGCACGACGTGAGGTACGACGGGGCTTCGCGGCGCATCTTCTTCTCGCGCACGTTGTCGCTGATCTGCATGCCGTCGAAGGGATTGGCCAGCGCGCACGGGAACGAGGTCTGGGCGGTCACGGCCTCGTTCAGGCCCGGCAGGGCGGCGGAGCCGCCGGCCAGCATGATGTGGTCGACCCGGTTGTGCGGCGTGCTGGTGAAGAAGAACTGCAGCGCGCGCGCGACCTCCTGGGCCATGCTGTCCACGAACGGGCGCAGCACGGCCGACTCGTAGTCGTCGGGCAGTTCGCCGCTGCGCTTCTTGGCCTCGGCCTCCTCGGGCGAGAAGCCGTACTGGCGCACGATCAGCTGGGTGAGCTGCGCGCCGCCGAAGGCCTGGTCGCGGTCGTACAGCACCTCGTCGTTGCGGATCACCTGCATGCTGGTGGTGAAGGCGCCGACCTCGAACAGGGCGACCATGGTGTCCACGCCCTGGTTGGGCAGGCCCTCGATGAGCCGGCCGGCGGCCAGGCGCGAGGCGTACGACTCGACGTCGACGATCACCGGCTTGAGGCCTGCCGCCTCGGCCAAGCCCTGGCGGTCCTGCACCTTCTCGCGCCGCGACGCGGCGATCAGCACCTCGACGTCACCGGCCGAGGCCGCGCTGGGCCCGACCACGCAGAAGTCGAGGCTCACTTCGTCGAGCGAGAACGGGATGTACTGGTTGGCCTCGGCCTCGACCTGCACCTCGAGTTCCTGCTCGCTCAGGCCGCCGGGCAGGATGATCTTCTTGGTGATCACGGCCGAGGGCGGCAGGGCCATCGCCACGTTGCGGGTGCGCGTCCCGCTCTTCTTGACCAGCCGGCGGATGGCATCGGCCACCTCGTCGAACTTCTCGACGTTGCCGTCGGTGATCCAGCCGCGTTCCAGCGGCTCCATGGCGCAGCGCTCGAGGACCAGGGTGCCGGCCTTGTCGC
Organism: Comamonadaceae bacterium; assembly: GCA_027484575.1. Lineage (GTDB taxonomy): Bacteria > Pseudomonadota > Gammaproteobacteria > Burkholderiales > Burkholderiaceae_C > Ramlibacter. The sequence continues at coordinate 15,105 of JAIXSQ010000018.1, read as the reverse complement.
GCCCCAGCTCCACCAGCTTCACGCTGGATGAACTGATGTCCAAGCCCAGCAGGGGTGCTGGCTGGCGGCTGAGCAACGATCCCAGAGAGATCAACGGAGGTCTCCTGGCCACCCTGGAGGGCAGCGACGAACTTAAGAATCCACTTGAATGCTAGCAGTAACATCCTTGTCGCCCAAAGGTTTTTGGCCAACTCACCCGTCCCGGCCGTTGTCAAAAACCGACGAACTGAGCAGGGACCGGAAGCAGTTCACGGACGGTCCGCCACGGCCGCGCCACGGGCCCTCGCGGCGCCCGCAAACCGCCCCGGGGCGGCCGGAACCCGGTTTGTAGAATGCCCTCGGGCCCTTCGCCCTCCCCCTTCATGCCGCGCGACTCCGCCCCCGATTCCTCCTCCAAGCAGCCCCGCCAGACCGGCTCCTCCCCCCGCACCTGGAAAGGGCGTCTGGCCCGGTTGCTGGCCTGGATCGCGGGCGCCGCCGTCGCGGCCGCCGCGTGCGTGCTTTTTCTGGCGGGGGTGGCGCTGGCGGTCGCGTACCCGAACCTGCCGGACATCTCCGACCTGTCGGACTACCGGCCCAAGCTGCCGCTGCGCATCTTCTCGGCCGACGGCGTGCTCCTGGGCGAGTTCGGCGAGGAGCGCCGCAACCTGACCCCCATCGCCGAGATCCCGCCGGTGATGAAGAACGCGGTGCTGGCCATCGAGGACGCCCGGTTCTACGAGCACAGCGGCGTGGACTACAAGGGCCTGGCCCGCGCGGCGCTGGCCAACCTGGGGCGGGCCAAGAGCCAGGGCGCCTCGACCATCACCATGCAGGTGGCGCGCAACGTCTACCTGTCGTCCGAGAAGACCTTCACCCGCAAGCTCTACGAGGTGCTGCTGACCTTCAAGCTCGAGCACCTGCTGAGCAAGGACCAGATCCTCGAGATCTACATGAACCAGATCTTCCTGGGCAACCGGTCCTACGGCTTCGCGGCGGCGTCCGAGGCCTACTTCGGCAAGCCCATGAAGGAGCTGACGGTCGCCGAGGCCGCGATGCTGGCCGGCCTGCCCAAGGCGCCGTCGGCCTACAACCCGATCTCCAATCCCAAGCGCGCCCGCGCCCGGCAGCTGTACATCATCGAGCGCATGGAGGAGGTCGGCTTCATCAACGCCGCCCAGGCCGAGGCCGCCAAGCGCCAGGAACTGAAGATCCGCCAGCCCAACGACGGCGCCCGCACCCATGCCGACTACGTGGCCGAGACCGTGCGCCAGCTGGTGTTCGCGCAGTACGGCGAGGAGGCCTACACCCGCGGCCTGAACGTGGTGACCACCCTCGATGCCGCCCAGCAGGAGGCCGCGTACCGCGCCCTGCGCAAGGGCATCATGGACTACGAGAAGCGCCAGATCTACCGCGGCCCGGAGCAGTTCGTCGAGCTGCCCGCCGACCGCAAGGAACTCGAGGACGTCATCGACGACGTGCTGGCCGAGCGCCCCGACAACGGCGACGTGCTGTCGGCCGTGGTGCTCGAGGCCAACCCGAAGAAGATCGTTGCGGTGCGCGCCACCGGCGACCGCTTCGAGATCACCGGCGACGGCCTGCGTCCCGCGCAGTCGGGCCTGTCGGAGAAGGCACCGCCCAAGATCCGCATCCGCCCCGGCGCCGTGATCCGCGTCATGCAGACGACCAAGGGCGGCTGGGAGATCACGCAGCTGCCCGAGGTCGAAGGTGCGTTCGTCGCCGTCGACCCGCGCGACGGCGCCGTGCGCGCGCTGGTGGGCGGCTTCGACTTCGCCAAGAACAAGTTCAACCACGTCACCCAGGCCTGGCGCCAGCCGGGCTCGGGCTTCAAGCCCTTCATCTACTCGGCCGCGCTCGAGAAGGGCTTCACCCCGGCCACCATCGTCAACGACGCCCCGCTGTTCTTCGACGCCGGCACCACCGGCGGCCAGCCCTGGGAGCCCAAGAACTACGACGGCAAGTTCGAGGGGCCCATGCCGCTGCACACCGCGCTGGCCAAGTCCAAGAACATGGTGTCGATCCGCGTGCTGCAGGCCGTGGGCGCCCAGAACGCGCAGGACTGGATCAGCCGCTTCGGCTTCGAGGCCGACAAGCACCCGGCCTACCTGACCATGGCGCTGGGCGCCGGCTCGGTCACGCCGATGCAGATGGCCACCGGCTACGCCGTGTTCGCCAACGGCGGCTACCGCGTCAACCCCTGGCTGGTGGCGCGCATCACCGACCACCGCGGCAAGGTGCTGGTGGAGACCCAGCCGCCGCTGCCCACCGAGGCGATGCGCGCCATCGACGCGCGCAACGCCTTCGTGATGAACCGGCTGCTGCAGGAGATCACCCGCTCGGGCACCGCCGCCAAGGCCCAGCAGGTCCTCAAGCGCCCCGACCTGTACGGCAAGACCGGCACCACCAACGACTCGATCGACACTTGGTTCAACGGCTTCCACCCCACGCTGGTCGCCGTCGTCTGGATGGGCTACGACAACCCGCGCCCGCTGGGCGACCGCGAGACCGGTGGCAGCATGAGCCTGCCCGTGTGGATCGACTTCATGCAGACCGCGCTCAAGGGCGTGCCCGAGGCCGTGCCCACCGCGCCCGAGGGCGTGGTCAACATCGGCGGCGAGTGGTTCTACGAGGAGTACGCCCGCGGCGCCGGCGTCAGCAGCCTGGGCATGGCCGATCCCGCCGCGCCGGCAGCCGCCGCCGGCGGCCGGCCGGCCGGCCCGGGCAACGGGCCGCTGGTGCCCAGCGGCGAGACCATGGCGCCCGCCCCTGCCGCGCCCGCGCCCAGGGCCGCGGACGAGCGCCGCAGCATCCTGGACCTGTTCCGCAATTGAACGCTGAGGGCAGGCCGCCGCGGCCGGGTGCCCTCAGGCGCCGAACGTGAGCGGCTCGCCGGCCTGGGCGCTCGCGTCGCGCGAGAGCATGGCGAAGAACTCGCCCGCGCCCTTGGTGTCCATCCAGCGCTGGCCGTCGTGGCGGTAGTGGTAGCCGCCCGAGCGGGCGGCCATCCAGACCTCGTGCAGCGGCTTTTGCAGGTTCACGATGATCTGGCTGCCGTTGGCGAAGGTCAGCGTCACCATCCCGCCCACGCGCTGGCTGTCGATGTCGGCGTCGGTGGTGTCGTTGATGCGGTCCACGCTGGCCTCGACCTGCTGCAGCAGCGCCTCGGCGTGGTCCATGTACTCGGGGTCGGTCATTAAAATCTCGCGATGTTCTTCCGCCAAATTCTAGGCAGGTGCCCCGCGCTCGCCCCCACGCTCGCCGCGCTGACCCTGCTGGCGACCGCGGGTTGCGGCCAGCGCGGCTCGCTGTACCTGCCCACCGACCCGGCCGCCGCCGACCGGGCCACCCTGCCCCAGCTGATGAACCCCAACCGCATCGCCCGGCCGGCGCAGGCCGCCTCGGCACCCGCCGCCGGCGCGGCGCGCGCCCCCCGCCCGCCCGGCCTCGACGACGAGCCGATGTTCGGGCCGTCGACCGGCCAGGCCAACCCGGTGCGCACCCCATGACCCATCCCGGCCACCCCCACATCCACCGCCAGGGCGGCGAACTGCACGTCGAGCAGGTCGGCGTCGAGCGCCTGGCGCGCGAGCACGGCACGCCGCTGTTCGTCTATTCCAAGGCCGCGATGCTGTCGGCGCTGGCCGCCTACCAGCGCGGCTTCGCCGGGCGCAAGGCGCGCATCTGCTACGCCATGAAGGCCAACTCGTCCCTGGGCGTGCTGCAGGTGTTCGCGCAGGCCGGCTGCGGCTTCGACATCGTCTCGGGCGGCGAGCTCGAGCGCGTGCTGGCCGCCGGCGGCCAGGCCAGCCATGTGATCTTCTCGGGCGTGGGCAAGACCCGCGCCGAGATGGCACAGGCGCTGCGCGCCGGCATCGGCTGCTTCAACGTCGAGAGCGAGTCCGAGCTCGAGGTGCTCGACGCCGTCGCGCGGGGCCTGGGGCTGCGCGCGCCGGTGAGCATCCGCGTCAATCCCAACGTCGACGCCAAGACGCACCCGTACATCTCCACCGGCCTGAAGGGCAACAAGTTCGGCGTGGCGCACGAGCGCACCCTGGCCACCTACCGGCGCGCCGCGTCGCTGCCCGGCCTGGAGGTGGTGGGCATCGACTGCCACATCGGTTCGCAGATCACCGAGGTCGATCCCTACCTCGATGCCATGGACCGCGTGCTCGACCTGGTCGATGCGGTCGAGGCGCAGGGCATCCGCCTCAGGCACATCGACTTCGGCGGCGGCCTGGGCATCGACTACCGCGGCGACACGCCGCCGGCGGCCGACGCCTTGTGGGAGCAGCTGCTGGCCAAGGTCGATGCGCGCGGCTACGGCGACCGCGAGTTCATGATCGAGCCGGGCCGCTCGCTGGTGGGCAACGCCGGCCTGTGCGTCACCGAGGTGCTGTACCTCAAGCCGGGCGAGCAGAAGAACTTCTGCATCGTCGACGCGGCGATGAACGACCTGCCCCGTCCCGCCATGTACGAGGCCTACCACGGCATCGTGCCGGTGGGCCCCGACGGCGCCAGCCCCGCCACCACCTACGACGTGGTCGGCCCGGTGTGCGAGAGCGGCGACTGGCTAGGCCGCGACCGCGAGCTCGCCGTGCAGCCGGGCCAGCTGCTGGCCGTGCTGTCGGCCGGTGCCTACTGCATGAGCATGGCCAGCAACTACAACACCCGCGGCCGCGCGGCCGAGGTGCTGGTCGACGGGAGCCGGGCCCACCTGATCCGCGCGCGCGAGAGCGCGCAGGACCAGATGCGCATGGAGCGCCTGGTCGGCTGAGCCGGGCTCAGCGGGGCGCCTGCCCCGCGCGGCGCGCCGGCGCCGCCTGCGGCCGCAGCCGCCGCCACAGGCGCCAACCGAGCAGCACGCCGAGGATGGCCGCATACACGGCCACCTCGGCGAAATCGTTCTTGCCGGACCGCATCCAGAAGAAGTGCAGGATCGCCAGCCCCGCGACCGCGTACACGGCGCGGTGCAGCGCCTGCCAGCGCGCAGCGCCCAGGGCCTTGATGGCGCGGTTGAACGAGGTGGCTGCCAGCGGCGTGAGCAGCACGAAGGCGGCGAAGCCCACCAGGATGAACGGCCGCTTGGCGATGTCCTTGGCGATGTCGGCCGCGTCCAGCCCCATGTCGAACCAGGCGTAGCACAGCAGGTGCAGGCAGACGTAGAAGTAGACGAACAGGCCCAGCATGCGCCGGAAGCGCGCCAGCGCCGGCTGCGCCGTGAGCACCCGCAGCGGCGTGACCGCGAGGGCCAGGCACAGGAAGCGCAGCGTCCAGTCGCCGGTCGCGCGGATCAGGTGCTCGGCGGGGTTGGCCCCCAGCTGGTTGGCCAGCGCGCCCCAGAACAGCCATGCGAACGGCAGCAGGCCGGCGACGAACAGCAGGGGCTTGGCGGCGGGATGCAGCCAGGGCACGCGCCGCCCGCGGACTGCGGGCGTGGCCATCTCAGTAGTTCTTCTTCAGGTCCATGCCGGCGTACAGCTGGCCGACCTGCGCCTCGTAGCCGTTGAACATCAGGGTCTTGCGCTTCTTGGCGAACAGGCCGTCCTCGCCGATGCGCCGCTCGGTGGCCTGGCTCCAGCGCGGATGGTCGACGTCGGGGTTCACGTTGGAGAAGAAGCCGTACTCGTTGGCCGCCGCCTTGTTCCACGCGGTCTTGGGCATCTGCTCGGTGAAGCGGATCTTCACGATGCTCTTGGCACTCTTGAAGCCGTACTTCCAGGGCACCACCAGCCGCACCGGCGCGCCGTTCTGGTTGGGCAGCACCTCGCCGTACATGCCGTAGGCCAACAGCGTCAGCGGGTGCATGGCCTCGTCCAGCCGCAGGCCCTCGATGTAGGGCCAGTCGAGCACCGACGAGCGGATGCCGGGCATGGTCGCGCGGTCGGCCAGCGTGTGGAACTCGACGAACTTCGCGTTGCCCAGCGGCTCCACCCGCTGCACCAGGTGCGACAGCGAGTAGCCGACCCACGGGATCACCATGGACCAGCCCTCCACGCACCGCAGGCGGTAGATGCGCTCTTCCTGGGCGCTGAGCTTGAGCAGGTCCTCGAGCGCGTACTTGCCCGGCTTCTTCACCACGCCATCGACCTCCACGGTCCAGGGCGTGGTCCTGAGCGTGTGCGCGTTCTTGGCCGGGTCGGCCTTGTCGGTGCCGAACTCGTAGTAGTTGTTGTACGAGGCGGCGTCCTTGTAGTCGGTGGTCTTTTCCATCGTCGCCGCACCGGCCACGCTGCTGCGCGCGCCGGGCAGCGCGGCCAGCTTGCCGGGCCGCTGCACCTGCGCCAGCGCCTGGCGGCCGGCCCAGGTGGCCAGGGCCGCGCCGGCGGCACCGCCGGCCATCAGGCGCATCAGCTCGCGCCGCTGCTGCCACACCGCGTGCGGCGTGATCTCGCTGGACAGGGGATGGGTGTGGCCGTCGCGGCCGGTTCGGATCAGCATGCAGGTCCTCGTGCGTGGCGCGTTGCAGCAGGTACGCGCGGGACCTTACACCGGATTCGGATCAGAGCGTGCCGTAGCTGTGAAGACCCGACAGGAACATGTTGACTCCCAGGAAGGCGAAGGTCGTGACCGCCAACCCCACCAGCGCCCACCAGGCCGACACCACGCCGCGCAGGCCCTTCATCAGGCGCATGTGCAGCCAGGCCGCGTAGTTCAGCCACACGATCAGCGCCCAGGTCTCCTTGGGGTCCCAGCTCCAGTAGCCGCCCCAGGCCTCGGCAGCCCACAGCGCGCCCAGCACCGTGGCGATGGTGAAGAAGGCGAAGCCCACCGCGATGGACTTGTACATCACGTCGTCCAGCACCTCGAAGGACGGCAGGCGCTCGGCGATGCGGCGGCGCGCCAGCAGGATGCCGGCGACGATCAGCGCCGAGATGCCGAAGTACACCGCCCAGTAGTTGCTCATGCCGCCGCCGGGCGACTTGCGGAACACCAGGGGCTCGAAGCACAGCACCACGCCCAGCAGCCACAGCGGCGCCAGCTTGTACCAGCGGGTCTCGGTGGCCTGGGCCTTGATCAGGTAAGCGAAGGCCACCATGGCGGCGAGCGCGAAGGTGCCGTAGCCGATGAAGTTGGCCGGCACGTGCAGCTTCATCCACCAGCTCTTGAGCGCAGGCACCAGCGGCTGGATCTCGTGCGCCTCGCGCACCACCGTGTACCAGAGCAGGAAGCCCACCGCGGCGCTGACCACCAGCAGCACGAAGGCGCCCAGCGCGCGGGTCGCGTACTTCTCCTCGAAGTACAGGTAGAACAGCGCGGTGAGCCAGCAGAACAGGACGAACACCTCGTAGAGGTTGCTCACCGGGATGTGGCCGATGTCCGGGCCCAGTTGGTGGCCCTCCCACCAGCGCACCATGGTGCCCACCAGCGCCATGCCCACCGCCACCCAGGTCAGGCGCGAGCCCAGGCGCTCGAACACGTCGGCCTGGCCGCGCACCGCGAGCCCGCCCCAGTAGAAGGCGGTGGCCATGAAGAACAGCATGCACGACCACAGGATGGCCGACTGCGAGGACAGGAAGTACTTCAGCCAGAACACCTGGTCGGCCCGCGCCAGGTCGCCGCCGTAGGCGCCGATGGCAGCCAGCGACACGCCGGCCACCGCGGCCGCCAGGCCCTGCAGCGGGCGCCAGAACCAGCCCAGCCAGATCGCCGCGGGCAGCGTGCCCAGCAGGATGGCCTTCTCGTACACGTCCATCGAGGCCGCGTAGCGGTTGAAGGCCCACAGCCCGCCGCCCAGCACCACCAGCGCGAACACCCAGTCGAGCGGGCGGCGCCGGGCCAGGAAGCCCTCGTTGAGCGTGATCGTGGTCGTGGCGGTGTTCATGGAGCGGGGCTTCCCAGCAGTTGTTGGCGCAGTTGCACGAACTCGCGGTCGACGTCCATCGTCTGGCGGTTGCTCGACAGCGCCATGGTGGCCTGGCTGCCGGCAGCGGCGGGCGCGAGCCACACCCACAGGCGCCGCTCGCGGACGTAGAGCATCGCAAAAATGCCCACGATCAGCAAAGCGCACCCCAGGTAGACCACGTTGCGGCCCGGTGAACGCGTCACCTGGAACACGCTGGCCTGCACCTGCGTGAAGTCCTTGAGCTGGAACGCGATGGGGGCCGGGTACAGGAAGGCATCGGACAGCGCGACCACCGCCTGCGCCATGAAGGCCTGGGTCTGCGCGCCCTGCGGCAGCGGCGGCTGGCCCGCGCGCTCGCGCGTGAGCTGCGCCAGCTCGAACAGCACGCCGCCCAGGATGCGCACCACCACCTCGCCGGCGCGCTCGCGCTCGGCCTCGGGCACGCGCGCCTCCAGGTAGTCGGACACCGCGGCCAGGCCCGCGCCCTTGCCGCCGGCCGCATCGTCGCCCGCGAACAGGGCGATCGCCTGGCCGGCCGACGCCGCCAGCTGCTCGGCCACCGCCGGCTTGCCGCCCTCGGTGGCCTTGGCGGCATAGCGGCGCACCGCCTCGCCGCGCATCACCGGGTCGGCCAGCCCGGCGCGCAGGCGCAGGAAGCCATCGAGCTCGCCCTTGTCGTCCGCGGGCAGGCGCAGGTAGCGGAACTCCTCGGCCGGCGTGTCGCGCAGCCCCAGCAGGAACACCGGCACGCCATCGCCCAGGTCGACCGGCAGCATGTAGTTGTTGAACTCGCGCGCCTGGCCGGCCGCGTCGCGCAGCTTGTAGCTCACGCTGGGGCCGATGTTGCGCAGCTGCTTCTTGGTCACGGTCTTGTTGGCCGCTCCCAGGTGCTCGCCGATCGACTCGCGCAGGTCGACCTTGCGCGGGTCGGCGCCGCTGCGCGAGCTGTCGGCCATGTTCTCGACGTTGATCACGCGCAGCCCGCTGAACTCCAGCGTGACCTTCTCGGCCTGCGGGCCGTCGCCGCGGGCCAGCTGCGTGCTGCCGCCGATCACGCCCTGCACCTCGAAGGGCTTGGCCCGGCCGTCGATGGGCAGCGCCTGCAGCTTCACGCTGGAGCCGCCGTCGTCGAAGCTGGACTGGTAGATCTCGATGCCGCGCCAGCGCGCCGGGTGGTTCACCTCGACCCGCGCCGGCACCTTCTCGCCGGTCTCCAGGTCGTGGATCACGATCTCGCTGGCGAACAGCTTGGGCATGCCGGTCGAGTAGTACTCGACGATGAACTTCTGCAGCTCGATCGCGAACGGCAGCTCCTGCAGCAGGATGCCGTCGGACTGGCTCAGGACGGCGGTGGCCGACTGCGTGCCCTCGGCCACCAGCACGTTGCCGCGGAAGGTGGGGTTGGCATCGGACAGCCGGTGCTCGCGGCCCACGTCGGCGATCAGGCCGCCGCCGGTGTACGGCGTCTTGCCCCCCAGCAGCATCTGCGCGCGCACGATCAGGTCGCCGTCGGACAGCCCGCCCAGGCACACCAGCACGATGGCCGAGTGCGCCGCGATGTAGCCGATCTTGTTGGCCGCGCCGGCGCGGGCCGCGACCATCCAGCCCTCGCCCTGCGGCGTGCTGCGCTGCTGCAGCTTGACCTTCCAGCCACCGCGGGCCAGGCCCTCGCCGATGCGCCGCGCGGCCTCGGCCGGCGTGCCGGCGAGCTGCGCCTGCGCCTTGTGCTTGAACGCCTGCAGGCTCTGCTCGCGCACGTTCTCCTTGGCGTTGCGCAGGTCGGCCACGATCTTGGGCGTGTTGCGCGCGATGCACAGCGAGGTGCTCACCACCAGGAAGGCCAGGATGACCAGGAACCACCAGGCGCTGTAGACCGCATTGAGCTTGACGGCCAGGAACAGCTCGGCCCAGAACGGGCCGAACTGGTTGACGTAGTTGCTGGACGGCTCGTGCTGCTTGAGCACCGTGCCGATCACCGAGGCGATGCAGATGACGGTGAGCAGCGCGATGGCGAACCGCATCGACGACAGCAGCTCCACGGCGGCGCGCAGCCGCTGCGGTGCGGGGGCGGGCTGCGGGACGGGGGTCGTCGTGGCGGTCATGGGGGTGGGCTCAAAGGGAACAGGGCGGGACTCCGTCGAAGGATTCCCGCCCTGCTGTAGTGTCAGTTCGCGCGGGCTTGGTTCCCACGCGCCGCCGGATCGCTTAACGCAGGCCCGCGACGTAGTCGGAGACCGCACGGATCTCGCGGTCGTTCAGCTTGGCCGCCACCTGCGTCATCTGCACGCTGTTCTTGCGCACGCCGTCGCGGAACGCGGTCAGCTGGGCGATGGTGTAGTCGGCATGCTGGCCGGCCAGGCGGGGGTACTGCGCCGGGATGCCGGCGCCGTTGGGGCTGTGGCAGCCCGCGCAGGCGGCGATCTGGCGGTCGGCGATGCCACCGCGCCAGATGCGCTCGCCCATGGCCACCAGCTCCTTGTCCTTGGCGAAGCCGGGCTTGGCCTGGGACTTGGCCACGTAGGCCGCGATGTCACGCATGTCCTGCTCGCTCAGCTGCGAGGCGAAGCCCTGCATGATCGGGTTGGCGCGCTTGCCGCTCTTGTATTCCTGCAGCTGCTTGACGATGTACTCGGGGTGCTGGCCGGCCAGCTTGGGGTTGGCGGGCACGCCCGAGTTGCCGTCGGCGCCGTGGCAGGCAGCGCACACCGCGGTGTACTTGGCCTCGCCTCGGGCCGCGTCGGGCCTGGCCGGCTTGGCGGGGGCCGCCGGGGCGGCCTGCTGCGCGGGGGCCGCGGCAGGGGCGGCGGCCGGCGCGCCTTGCGGCGCTTGGGCGTTCGAGAGCGCGGGCACCGCCAGGAGGGCGGTCGACAGCAGGCAAGCGAGCAGCTTCATGGATGGACGACGTCTGGTTGGCGCAAAACCGGGCGATTCTACAATGCGCCCCCACTCCCCCCTCACCCCGGTCGGACACCCGCCCATGACTGCAAGCACCGGCGGCCACCGCCCTCCCCCTCCCGCATCGCCCGAAGCCGACCGCGCCCTGGCGTGGATGCACACGGCGAAATTCCTGACCACCGCGCCGCGGCTGGAGTTCCTGCCCCCGCACGCGTACCCCGAGGTGGCCTTCGTCGGCCGCTCCAACGCCGGCAAGTCCACCTGCATCAACACCCTGACGCAGCAAAAGCGCCTGGCCTTCGCCTCCAAGACGCCCGGCCGCACCCAGAGCATCAACCTGTTCACGCTGGGCAAGCAGGGCATCACCGACGCGGTGCTGGCCGACCTGCCGGGCTACGGCTATGCCGCGGTGCCCAAGCAGGACAAGCTGCGCTGGCAGCAGGTGATGGCCAACTACCTGGTCAGCCGCGAGAACCTGCGCGGCGTGGTGCTGCTGGTCGATCCGCGCCTGGGCCTGACCGAGCTCGACGAGATCCTGCTGGACGTGATCCGCCCGCGCGTGGAGGACGGCCTGAAGTTCCTGGTGCTGCTGACCAAGGCCGACAAGCTCACCCGCGCCGAGCAGGCCAAGGCCCTGTCCATCGCGCGACTGCAGACCGCCGGCGGCGAGACGAGACTGTTCTCGGCCCTGAAGCGGCAAGGCGTGGGCGAGACCGCCGCGCTGCTCTGGGACTGGACCCACCCGGCCGATGCCGCACCCGCGGCGGACGCGGCCGGCCCCGACGACGACCCCGAGCCCCCCGCCACACCATGACCATCGAGACCTGGCTGCAGCCCCTGCCCCACGGCATCACCCTCAGTTGCCGGGGGGCCGGCGAGCGGGGGCGGCCGGTCCTGGTCTTCCTGCACGGCTTTCCCGAGGCGGCCTTCGTCTGGGACGAGCTGCTGCTGCACTTCTCGCGCCCCGAGCACGGCGGCTGGCGCTGCGTGGCGCCCAACCTGCGCGGCTACGAGCGCTCCAGCGCGCCGGCCGACGTGGCCGCCTACCGGCCCAAGCACCTGGTCGAGGACATCGCCGCGCTGGCGGCCATCGAGGGCGCGCCGCTGGCCTGCCTGGTGGCGCACGACTGGGGCGGCGCGGTGGCCTGGAACCTGGCCAACCAGCGGCCGCAGCTGCTGCAGCGGCTGGCCATCGTCAACTCGCCGCATCCCGGCGCGTTCCAGCGCGACCTGGCCGCCGACCCGGTGCAGCAGCAGGCCAGCGCGTACATGAACTTCCTGGTCCGCCCCGACGCCGAGCGCCTGCTGGCCGAAGGCGGCTACCAGCGGCTGTGGCAGTTCTTCACCCGCGACGGCCAGCCGCCGGCCTGGTTCACGCCGCAGGTGCAGGCGCAGTACCGCGCGGTGTGGGACGGCCCCGCGGGCTGCGCGCCGGGCGCGGGCCTGGTGGGCGGCTGCAACTACTACCGCGCCTCGCCGCTGCGCCCGCCGGTGGCCGGGGACCCGGGCGCCGCCGGCGTCACGCTGCCGCGCGAGATGCTCACGATCGACCTGCCCACCCTGGTGCTCTGGGGCCTGGACGACGTCGCCCTGCCGCCCGGGCTGCTCGACGGGCTCGAGGACTGGATCCCGCGCCTGACGCTCGAACGCGTGCCCGGGGCCAGCCACTGGATCGTGCACGAGCGGCCGCAGTTCGTGGCGCAGCGGCTGGCGGCCTTCCTCGCGCAGCCGCTCTGAGGCCGCGGCCTCAGTAGACGCCCGGCTCGCCGGGCGGGCGGGTCTTGAACCGCTTGTGCACCCAGTAGTACTGGTCCGGCATCGCGTCGATCCAGTCCTGCAGCCGGCGGTTCATCGTGGCCGTGTCGGCCACCGGGTCCTCGGTCGGGAAGTCGTCCCAGGGCGGCAGCACCTGCACCGCGTAGCCGTCGGGGGTCATGCGCGTGACCAGCGGGACCACCCGCGCCCGCCCCAGCTTCGCGAAGCGGGCCAGCGACGGCACGGTGGCCGCGGGCACGCCGTAGAACGGCACGAACACGGACTCCTCGGCGCCGAAGTTCATGTCGGGCAGCAGGTACAGCGGCTCGCCGCGGCGCAGCGCCGCCACGATCTCGCGCACGCCGTCGACGCGGCCGAACAGCCGGCTGTCGCCGAAGCGCTGGCGGCTGGCCAGCACCCAGGCGTCCACCTGCTTGTTGGCCTGGTCGGTGTAGATGGTGGTGAAGCGCCGCGGCAGCTGCTGCGTCAGCGCGGTCCAGCCGGCGTCCAGCCCCACGAAGTGCGGCGCGAACAGCACCGTGGGCGTCGTGCCCTCCAGCGCATCGAGCGCACCGGCCAGCCGCAGCCGCCGCCGCACCACCGCCGGGTCGCCATGCCACAGCCAGCCGCGGTCGAGCCAGGCCTGCGCGAAGCGCACGAACACCTGCCGCACCAGCCGCTCGCGGTCGCCGGGCGCCAGCTGCGGGAAGCACAGCCGCAGGTTGGTGCGCACCACGTGCCGCCGCCCCGCCACCACCGCGTACAGCACCATCCCCACCAGCGCGCCGAAGCCGCGCAGCAGCGGCAGCGGCCAGTGCGCCAGGAAGCGCATGAACCAGATGCCCAGCCGGGTCACCGCGCGGCCTCCCGCCGTGGCTGCTTGTAGCGTGCGTAGCCCCACAGGTACTGCTGCGGGCGCTCGCGCACCAGCGCCTCCATCTGGGCGTTGACGGCGGCGGCCGCCTGCGCCGGGTCGGCCGGCAGCGGCGGGCAGGGCCGCAGGTGGATCCGGTAGCCGCGGCCCCAGGACAGGCGCTCGCCCCAGGCCAGCAGCACCAGCGCGTTGGGCTGCTGCGCCAGCCGCGCCGACAGGGTCATGGTGTAGGCGGGCTGGCCGAAGAACGGCGCCCAGGTCCCCAGGCCCTCGGGCGGCACCTGGTCGGGCAGCAGGCCCACGGCCTGGCCGGCCTGCAGCGCCTTGAGCAGCTGCTTGACGCCGGCCAGCGTGGTGGGCGCGGCATGCAGGTTGGGCCGCAGCCGCGCCTGGTCGACCAGCGGCCGCAGCCAGGCCTTGCGGGCCGGCCGGTACAGCACGGTGATCGGCCCGTAGCGGCGGGCGTAGCCCTGGGCCGTGGCCTCGAAGCAGCCCAGGTGCGGCGTCAGGAACACCAGCCCGCGGCCCTGGGCACGCGCCTGGTCGATCAGCGCCTCGCCGTCCCACTCCAGCCGCACCGGCGCGCCGAACCACAGCCGCGGCGCCTCGGCCACCAGCCGGCCGGCCTCGCCCACGGCGGCGCGCACCTGCGCGAACCGCAGGCCGGCGTGGCGCACGTTGGCCAGGAAGCGGCGCCGGTAGGTGGGCGACCCCAGGAAGGCCACCCAGCCCAGCGCGCTGCCGCCGGCGTGCAGCAGCGCCAGGGGCAGCAGGGCCAGGAGGCGGAACAGGAGGGTCAAGGCAGCTTGGCTAGAATGCGCGCTCGTCGCCGAGTTATTGAACTACTTGCAGGGCGACGTTAAAGACCACTGCTAAAGCGTTCGCCTCGACTCCGGTCCAAGGCAACGCGCCTTGTCACGACAACCGCTGGAGTTTATTCAATGGCGAACGACTACCTCTTCACGTCCGAATCCGTGTCCGAAGGCCACCCCGACAAGGTGGCCGACCAGGTCTCCGACGCGATCCTCGACGCGATCTTCAAGCAGGACCCGCGCAGCCGCGTGGCCGCCGAGACGCTGTGCAACACCGGCCTGGTGGTGCTGGCCGGCGAGATCACCACCAACGCCCACGTCGACTACATCCAGGTCGCGCGCGACACCATCAAGCGCATCGGCTACGACAACACCGAGTACGGCATCGACTACAAGGGCTGCGCGGTCATGGTCTGCTACGACAAGCAGTCCAACGACATCGCCCAGGGCGTCGACCACGCCAGCGACGACTACCTGAACATCGGCGCCGGCGACCAGGGCCTGATGTTCGGCTACGCCTGCGACGAGACGCCGGTGCTGATGCCCGCGCCGATCTACTACGCGCACCGCCTGGTCGAGCGCCAGGCCCAGCTGCGCAAGGACGGCCGCCTGCCCTTCCTGCGTCCCGACGCCAAAAGCCAGGTGACGATGCGCTACGTCGACGGCAAGCCGCACTCGATCGACACCGTGGTGCTGTCCTCGCAGCACGCCCCCGAGATGAGCGACGGCAGCAAGATGAAGCCGGCCTTCGTCGAGGCGGTGATCGAGGAGATCATCAAGCCGGTGCTGCCCAAGGAATGGCTGCAGGACACCAAGTACCTGATCAACCCGACCGGCCGCTTCGTCATCGGCGGCCCGCAGGGCGACTGCGGCCTGACCGGCCGCAAGATCATCGTCGACACCTACGGCGGCGCCTGCCCGCACGG
>JAIXSQ010000002.1 GCA_027484575.1 Comamonadaceae bacterium | reverse complement strand
GGCCGCCACACGCCGTTCTTCAACAACTACCGCCCGCAGTTCTACTTCCGCACGACGGACGTGACCGGCGCGATCGAGCTGCCCAAGGACAAGGAGATGGTGATGCCCGGTGACAACGTTGCCATCACCGTCAAGCTGATCGCCCCGATCGCCATGGAAGAAGGCCTGCGCTTCGCCATCCGCGAAGGCGGCAAGACCGTCGGCGCCGGCGTCGTCGCCAAGATCATCGAGTAACGGCTGCAAGGCCGCGGGAGGGGTATAGCTCAATTGGCAGAGCGTCGGTCTCCAAAACCGAAGGTTGGGGGTTCGATTCCCTCTGCCCCTGCCACCTGAGTGGCAAGGACTCCCGAAAACAACGAGCCCGTCCACGTGACGGGCTTCACTGTCTTGGAATGACAGGCAGGACTACGCAGGAACACGCCTTTCATGGCCACTTCGCAAGTTGAAACCGTCACGACCGGCGCCGACAAGGCCAAGCTCGCGGCGGCGATCGCCCTGGTGATCGCCGGCCTCGCGGGCTTCTACCTGCTCGGCAAGCAGGGCGTGTACGCCCAGTGGGGTGCGCTCGTGGTGGCCCTGGGCGCGGCGTTCGCCGTGTTCATGTCGGCCGAGCACGGCCGCCAGTTCGTGGCCTTCGGCCGCGACGCCTGGAAGGAAGTGCAGAAGGTCGTCTGGCCGACCCGCAAGGAGTCGCTGCAGATGACCGCGTACGTGTTCGCGTTCGTGGTCGTGATGGCGCTGTTCCTGTGGCTGACCGACAAGACGCTCGAGTGGGTGTTCTACGACCTGATCCTGGGCTGGAGATAACATGAGCGACAACGAGACCACCCAGGCACCCGACGCCCCCGAGACGCCCGCCAAGCCGGTCAACCCGGACCTGCGCTGGTACGTCGTGCATGCCTACTCGGGCATGGAGAAGGCCGTCGAGCGCAACATCCGCGAGCGCATCAACCGCGCCGGCATGCAGGACGCGTTCGGCGAGATCCTGGTGCCCACCGAGGAAGTCGTCGAGATCAAGAACGGCGTCAAGCGCACGTCCGAGCGCCGCTTCTACCCCGGCTACGTGCTGGTGCAGATGGTGATGAACGACGACACCTGGCACCTGGTCAAGCACACCAACAAGGTCACGGGCTTCGTCGGCGGCGCCAAGAACCGCCCGGCGCCGATCTCCGAGGACGAGGTCGCCAAGATCCTGGGCCAGATGGAAGAGGGCACCGACAAGCCGCGCCACAAGGTGGAGTTCACCGTGGGCGAGTACGTGCGCGTCAAGGAAGGCCCGTTCACCGACTTCAACGGCACCGTCGAGGAAGTCAACTACGAGAAGAGCAAGGTGCGGGTGTCCGTCACCATCTTCGGCCGGGCCACCCCGGTGGAACTCGAATTCAGCCAGGTCGAGAAGACCTGAGCCCGATCGGGGTGCGTGCGCTGTCCGGCTCGGCACGCATCTCCGCGAACCACGAGCCGCAACCCCCGGGGAGCCAGGCCTGCGTGCCTGGCGTTTGAACCCGCAAGGAAGTGAACCATGGCGAAGAAAATCGTCGGCTTCATCAAGCTGCAAGTGCCGGCTGGCAAGGCCAACCCGTCCCCGCCGATCGGCCCCGCGCTGGGTCAGCGCGGCCTGAACATCATGGAGTTCTGCAAGGCGTTCAACGCCCAGACCCAGGGCGTCGAGCCCGGTCTGCCGCTGCCGGTGGTGATCACCGCGTTCGCGGACAAGAGCTTCACCTTCATCATCAAGACCCCCCCGGCGACCACGCTGATCAAGAAGTCGATCAAGCTGGACAAGGGTTCGGCGAACCCGCTGAAGGACAAGGTCGGCAAGATCACCCGTGCGCAGCTCGAGGAGATCGCCAAGACCAAGATGAAGGACATGACCGCCGCCGACCTGGATGCGGCCGTCCGCACCATCGCCGGCTCGGCCCGTTCGATGGGCGTCATCGTGGAGGGTGTGTAAATGGCCAAGCTGACCAAGAAGCAAAAAGCCCTGCAGGGCAAGGTCGACAGCAACAAGCTGTACCCGCTGGGTGAGGCGCTGGGCATCGTCAAGGACGCTGCCACCGCCAAGTTCGACGAGTCCATCGACGTGGCCGTGCAGCTGGGCATCGATGCCAAGAAGTCCGACCAGGTGGTGCGTGGCGCCGTCGTGATGCCCAACGGCACCGGCAAGACCAAGCGCGTGGCCGTGTTCGCCCAGGGCGCCAAGGCCGAGGAAGCCAAGGCCGCCGGCGCCGACGTGGTCGGCATGGACGACCTGGCCGCCCGCGTGAAGGCCGGCGACATGCCGTTCGACGTGGTGATCGCCGCCCCCGACGCGATGCGCGTGGTCGGCACGCTGGGCCAGATCCTGGGCCCGCGCGGCCTGATGCCCAACCCGAAGGTCGGCACCGTCACCCCCGACGTGGCCACCGCCGTCAAGAACGCCAAGGCTGGCCAGGTCCAGTTCCGCGTCGACAAGGCCGGCATCATCCACGGCACCATCGGCCGTCGCTCGTTCGACGCCGAGAAGCTGCAGGGCAACCTGGTGGCGCTGATCGACGCCCTGAACAAGGCCAAGCCGGCCTCGAGCAAGGGTGTGTACCTGCGCAAGGTGGCGGTCTCGTCGACCATGGGCGTGGGTGTCCGCGTGGACATCCAGTCCCTGTCGGCGTAATCGCAAGGAATTCCGGCGCGCCCGCGAGGGCGCGCCGGTGTGGTGGGCTGCTGCCCCCGCCCCCGGGCGAGACGGCAGGCCATCCAAGACCGTTGGCGCGGCCCCGGCCGCTTAATCGACGCGAGTCGGCCAACGCAGATGGCGATCCCGCCGAGACGGAATGGACAGTTCCCTCGAGGTTTGGTCGCTGCAACTGAGGCGTGCCGCCGGGCCGCAAGGCCCATCGGCACATTGGAAGGAGTAGACCTTGAGTCTGAATCGCAGTGAGAAGCAAGCGGTCATCGACGAGGTGACCGGTCTCGCCGCCAAAGCGCAGACGCTGGTGATGGCGGAATACCGCGGCATCAAGGTCGCCGACATGACGAAACTGCGCAACGAAGCGCGCAGCAAGGGCGTCAGCCTGAGTGTTCTGAAGAACACCCTGGCCCGCCGTGCTGTGGCTGGCAGCCAGTTCGAAGTCGTGGGCGACCAGATGACCGGCCCGCTGATCTACGGCTTCTCCGTGGACGCCGTCTCCGCCGCCAAGGTGGTGGCCGACTTCGCGAAGACCAACGACAAGCTGGTCATCCGCGGTGGCGCGTTCGCGGGCAAGGCCCTGGATGCCAACGGCGTCAAGCAACTGGCCAGCATTCCCAGCAAGGAAGTGCTGCTGGCCCAGCTGTGCGGCCTGCTGATGTCGCCCATCTCCCGCACCGCCGTGGTGCTGGGCGCCCTGGCGACCAAGAAAGGCGAGGCAGCGGCAGCCTGAGGCGCCGATGCATCCGTAACCAAACACATTCGAGGATAGAAACATGGCATTCGACAAAGACGCATTCCTGACCGCCCTGGACAGCATGTC
Source organism: Comamonadaceae bacterium (assembly GCA_027484575.1). Lineage (GTDB taxonomy): Bacteria > Pseudomonadota > Gammaproteobacteria > Burkholderiales > Burkholderiaceae_C > Ramlibacter. The sequence continues at coordinate 65,151 of JAIXSQ010000002.1, read as the reverse complement.
CGTGATGGAGCTCAACGAGCTGGTCAAGGCGATCGAAGAGAAGTTCGGCGTGTCCGCCGCCGCGATGGCCGCCCCGGCCGCCGGTGGCGGTGGCGCTGCCGCCCCGGCCGCCGAAGAGAAGACCGAGTTCACCGTCATGCTGACCGAAGCCGGCGCGAACAAGGTGTCGGTCATCAAGGCCGTGCGCGAGATCACCGGCCTGGGCCTCAAGGAAGCCAAGGACTTGGTGGACGGCGCGCCCAAGCCCGTCAAGGAAGGCATCGCCAAGGCCGACGCCGACGCTGCCAAGAAGAAGCTGGAAGAAGCCGGCGCCAAGGTCGAACTCAAGTAATCGACCTTCGCTCCGGAGGCTGGAGGCGCCGAAAGGGCCTCCAGCCTTTGGTGCTTTCTGCGGGTGTGCGTGATGGCACCCGAAAACGCTGGTCCAATCCGGGCCCCCAGTGTTTTCGAGTGTCTTCTGACCCCGACTGCAGGAGATACCTTGGTTCGGGCCGCGTGCAATGCGCGGCCGTCCGCCATGGTTGGTAGTGGCCAACCCGCCAAGCAAGCCGAGCCCCACGCCAGGGCAAGGCGCGTCAGTTGCGCAAGAGCTCAATCGCCCGGAGATCTCATGGCCTATTCCTATACCGAACGCAAGCGCATCCGCAAAAGCTTCGGCAAACGTGACAGCGTGCTCGAGGTGCCGTACCTGCTGCAGATGCAGAAGGACGCGTACACCGCCTTCCTTCAGGCGGACGTCGTGCCCTCCAAACGCACCAACGAGGGCCTGCAGGCCGCGTTCGACGCCGCCTTCCCGATCGTCTCCCACAACGGTTTCGTGGAGATGAAGTTCATCGAATACAACCTGGCCAAGCCCGCGTTCGACGTGCGCGAGTGCCAGACCCGCGGCCTGACGTTCTCGTCGGCCGTGCGCGCCAAGGTGCAGCTGATCATCTACGACCGCGAGTCGTCGACGCCGCAGAGCAAGGTGGTCAAGGAAGTGAAGGAGCAGGAGGTCTACATGGGCGAGGTGCCCCTGATGACCGACAAGGGCTCGTTCATCATCAACGGCACCGAGCGCGTGATCGTCTCGCAGCTGCACCGCTCCCCCGGTGTGTTCTTCGAGCACGACAAGGGCAAGACGCACAGCTCGGGCAAGCTGCTGTTTTCCGCCCGCATCATCCCCTACCGCGGCTCCTGGCTGGACTTCGAGTTCGACCCCAAGGACCTGCTGTACTTCCGCGTGGACCGCCGCCGCAAGATGCCGGTGACGATCCTGCTCAAGGCCATCGGCCTGACCCCCGAGTCGATCCTGGCGAACTTCTTCGTCAACGACAACTTCCGCCTCATGGACAGCGGCGCGCAGATGGAGTTCGTCTCCGAGCGCCTGCGCGGCGAGGTCGCCCGCTTCGACATCACCGACAAGAGCGGCAAGGTCGTGGTGGCCAAGGACAAGCGCATCACCGCGCGCCACACCCGCGAGCTCGAGCAGTCCGGCACCACCCACATCAGCGTGCCCGAGGACTTCCTCGTCGGCCGCGTGGTCGCCCGCACCATCGTCGACGCCGACACCGGCGAGATCATCGCCAAGGCCAACGACGAGCTGACCGAGGCGCTGCTCAAGAAGCTGCGTTCGGCCGGCGTGCAGGACCTGCAGGTGATCTACACCAACGAGCTCGACCAGGGCCCGTACATCAGCCAGACGCTGCGCACCGACGAGACGGTCGACGAGTTCGCCGCCCGCGTGGCCATCTACCGCATGATGCGCCCCGGCGAGCCGCCAACCGAGGACGCGGTGCAGGCCCTGTTCCAGCGCCTGTTCTACAACCCCGACACCTACGACCTGTCGCGCGTCGGCCGCATGAAGTTCAACGCCCGCGTGGGCCGCGACACCTCCGACGGCCCGATGGTGCTGACCAACGACGACATCCTCGCCGTGGTCAAGATCCTGGTGGACCTGCGCAACGGCCGTGGCGAAGTCGACGACATCGACCACCTGGGCAACCGCCGCGTGCGTTGCGTCGGCGAGCTGGCCGAGAACCAGTACCGCACCGGCCTCGCCCGCATCGAGAAGGCCGTCAAGGAGCGCCTGGGCCAGGCCGAGCAAGAGCCGCTGATGCCGCACGACCTGATCAACTCCAAGCCGATCTCCGCGGCGCTCAAGGAGTTCTTCGGCGCGTCGCAGCTGTCGCAGTTCATGGACCAGACCAACCCGCTGTCGGAGATCACGCACAAGCGTCGCGTCTCGGCCCTGGGCCCGGGCGGCCTGACCCGCGAGCGCGCCGGCTTCGAGGTGCGCGACGTGCACGTCACCCACTACGGCCGCGTCTGCCCGATCGAGACCCCGGAAGGCCCGAACATCGGCCTGATCAACTCGCTGGCCCTGTACGCCCGCCTGAACGAGTACGGCTTCATCGAGACGCCGTACCGTCGCGTGGCCGACGGCAAGGTCACCAACGAGATCGACTACCTGTCGGCCATCGAGGAAGGCAAGTACGTCATCGCGCAGGCCAACGCCACGCTCGACGCCGAAGGCCGCCTGACCGGCGAGCTGGTGTCCGCGCGTGAGCGCGGCGAATCGATCCTGGTGGGTGCCGACCGCATCCAGTACATGGACGTGTCGCCCGCGCAGATCGTCTCCGTGGCCGCCTCGCTGGTGCCGTTCCTCGAGCACGACGACGCGAACCGCGCGCTGATGGGCGCCAACATGCAACGCCAGGCCGTTCCGGTGCTGCGTCCCGAGAAGGCCTTCGTGGGCACGGGCATCGAGCGCGTCTCGGCCGTCGACTCGGGCACCGTCGTCACCGCCAACCGCGGCGGCATCGTCGACTACGTGGACGCCACCCGCATCGTGGTGCGCGTCAACGACGACGAGGCGCAGGCGGGCGAGGTCGGCGTCGACATCTACAACCTGATCAAGTACCAGCGTTCCAACCAGAACACGAACATCCACCAGCGCCCCATCGTCAAGCGCGGCGACACCATCGCCAAGGGCGACGTGGTGGCCGACGGCGCCTCGACCGACCTGGGCGAGCTGGCGCTGGGCCAGAACATGCTGGTCGCGTTCATGCCCTGGAACGGCTACAACTTCGAGGACTCGATCCTGATCAGCGAGCGCGTCGTCGCCGACGACCGCTACACCTCGATCCACATCGAGGAGCTGGTGGTGATGGCCCGCGACACCAAGCTGGGCGCCGAGGAGATCACCCGCGACATCCCGAACCTGTCCGAGCAGCAGCTCAACCGCCTGGACGAGAGCGGCATCATCTACGTCGGTGCCGAGGTCATGCCCGGCGACGTGCTGGTGGGCAAGGTCACGCCCAAGGGCGAGACCACGCTGACGCCGGAAGAGAAGCTGCTGCGCGCGATCTTCGGCGAGAAGGCCAGCGACGTGAAGGACACCTCGCTGCGCGTGGACCAGGGCTCGCAGGGCACGGTCATCGACGTGCAGGTGTTCACCCGCGAGGGCATCCAGCGTGACAAGCGCGCCCAGCAGATCATCGACGACGAGCTCAAGCGCTTCCGCCTGGACCTGAACGACCAGCTGCGCATCGTCGAGGCCGACGCGTTCGACCGGATCGAGAAGCTGCTGGTGGGCAAGGCCGCCAACGGCGGCCCGCAGAAGCTGGCCAAGGGCACCAAGATCGACAAGGCCTACCTGGACTCGATCGAGAAGTACCACTGGTTCGACGTGCGCCCGGCCGACGACGACGTGGCCTCGCAGCTCGAGTCGATCAAGAACTCGATCGAGCAGCAGCGCCACAACTTCGACCTCGCGTTCGAGGAAAAGCGCAAGAAGCTGACCCAGGGCGACGAGCTGCCCGCCGGCGTGCTCAAGATGGTCAAGGTCTACCTGGCCGTCAAGCGCCGCCTGCAGCCCGGCGACAAGATGGCCGGCCGCCACGGCAACAAGGGCGTCGTGTCCAAGATCGTCCCGGTCGAGGACATGCCCTACATGGCCGACGGCACGCCGTGCGACATCGTGCTCAACCCGCTGGGCGTGCCGTCGCGCATGAACGTGGGCCAGGTGCTCGAGGTGCACCTGGGCTGGGCCGCCAAGGGCATCGGCCAGCGCCTGGGCGACATGCTGCAGCAGCAGGCCCGCGTGGCCGACCTGCGCAAGTTCCTCGAGGAGCTGTACAACAAGTCCGGCCGCAAGGAGAACCTGTCGCTGCTGTCCGACGACGACGTGCGCGAGATGGCCGGCGAGCTCGCCAAGGGCGTGCCGTTCGCCACCCCGGTGTTCGACGGCGCGGCCGAGCAGGAGATCCGCAACATGCTGCACCTGGCGTTCCCCGAGGACATCGCGGCGCGCAAGGGCCTGACCGCCACCCGCACCCAGGCGCACCTGTACGACGGCCGCACCGGCGAGCAGTTCGACCGCCCGACCACCGTGGGCTACATGCACGTGCTCAAGCTGCACCACCTGGTCGACGACAAGATGCACGCCCGCTCCACCGGCCCGTACAGCCTGGTCACCCAGCAGCCGCTGGGCGGCAAGGCGCAGTTCGGCGGCCAGCGCTTCGGCGAGATGGAAGTGTGGGCGCTGGAAGCCTACGGCGCGAGCTACACGCTGCAGGAGATGCTGACCGTCAAGTCCGACGACGTGCAGGGCCGCACCAAGGTGTACGAGTCCATCGTCAAGGGCGAGCACGCCATCGACGCCGGCATGCCGGAGTCGTTCAACGTCCTGGTCAAGGAGATCCGCTCCCTGGGCCTGGACATGGAACTCGAGCGTTCTTAATCAGGGAAAGGTCACAGACAGATGAAATCCCTTCTCGACCTGTTCAAGCAGTTCACCCCGGACGAGCATTTCGATGCCATCCGCATCGGCATCGCCTCGCCCGAAAAGATCCGTTCGTGGTCCTTCGGCGAAGTCAAGAAGCCCGAGACGATCAACTACCGCACGTTCAAGCCCGAGCGCGACGGCCTGTTCTGCGCCAAGATCTTCGGCCCGATCAAGGACTACGAGTGCCTGTGCGGCAAGTACAAGCGCCTGAAGCACCGCGGCGTGATCTGCGAGAAGTGCGGCGTCGAAGTCACCCAGACCAAGGTGCGCCGCGAGCGCATGGGCCACATCGACCTGGCCGCGCCCTGCGCGCACATCTGGTTCCTGAAGTCGCTGCCGTCGCGCCTGGGCCTGGTGCTCGACATGACGCTGCGCGACATCGAGCGCGTGCTGTACTTCGAGGCCTACGTCATCACCGACCCCGGCATGACCCCGCTGAAGAAGTTCGGGATCATGTCCGAGGACGACTACGACGCCAAGCGCAAGGAATACGGTGACGAGTTCGTCGCCAAGATGGGCGCCGAGGGCATCAAGGACCTGCTGGAAGGCATCGACCTCGACATCGAGATCGACAAGCTGCGCAACGACCTGACCGGCTCCGAGGTCAAGGTCAAGAAGAACGCCAAGCGCCTGAAGGTGCTCGAGGCCTTCAAGAAGTCGGGCATGAAGCCCGACTGGATGGTCATGATGGTGCTGCCCGTGCTGCCGCCGGACCTGCGTCCGCTGGTGCCGCTGGACGGCGGCCGCTTCGCGACCTCCGACCTGAACGACCTGTACCGCCGTGTCATCAACCGCAACTCGCGCCTCAAGCGCCTGCTGGAGCTCAAGGCGCCCGAGATCATCGCGCGCAACGAGAAGCGGATGCTGCAGGAGGCGGTGGACTCGCTGCTGGACAACGGCCGCCGCGGCAAGGCGATGACGGGCGCCAACAAGCGCGCCCTGAAGTCGCTGGCCGACATGATCAAGGGCAAGAGCGGCCGCTTCCGCCAGAACCTGCTGGGCAAGCGCGTCGACTACTCGGGCCGCTCGGTCATCACCGTGGGCCCGACCCTCAAGCTGCACCAGTGCGGCCTGCCCAAGCTGATGGCGCTGGAGCTGTTCAAGCCCTTCATCTTCTCGCGCCTGGAGGCGATGGGCATCGCCACCACGATCAAGGCCGCCAAGAAGGAAGTCGAGAGCGGCACGCCCGTGGTGTGGGACATCCTCGAAGAGGTGATCAAGGAGCACCCGGTCATGCTGAACCGGGCGCCCACGCTGCACCGCCTGGGCATCCAGGCGTTCGAGCCGATCCTGATCGAAGGCAAGGCCATCCAGCTGCACCCGCTGGTGTGCGCGGCGTTCAACGCCGACTTCGACGGCGACCAGATGGCCGTGCACGTGCCGCTGTCGGTGGAAGCGCAGATGGAAGCCCGCACGCTGATGCTGGCCTCCAACAACGTGCTGTTCCCCGCCAACGGCGAGCCGTCCATCGTGCCGTCGCAGGACGTGGTGCTGGGCCTGTACTACACGACCCGCGAGCGCATCAACGCCAAGGGTGAAGGCATGGTCTTCACCGACGTCGGCGAGGTGCTGCGCGCCCTGGACGCCGGCGTCGTGGAACTGACCGCCAAGATCAGCGTGCGCCTGGTCGAGTGGAACAAGGACAAGGACACGGGCGAGTTCGTGCCCTCGACCAGCCTGGTGCACACCACCGTGGGCCGGGCGCTGCTGTCCGAGATCCTGCCCAAGGGCCTGCCGTTCAGCGTGCTGAACAAGGCGCTGAAGAAGAAGGAGATCAGCAAGCTGATCAACATCTCCTTCCGCAAGTGCGGCCTGAAGGAGACCGTGGTCTTCGCTGACAAGCTGCTGCAGAACGGCTTCCGCCTGGCCACCCGCGCCGGCATCTCGATCGCCATCGACGACATGCTGGTGCCGCCGCAGAAGGCCGAGATCATCAGCCGCGCCGAAGGCGAGGTGAAGGAGATCGAGCAGCAGTACGTCTCGGGCCTGGTCACCGCCGGCGAGCGCTACAACAAGGTCGTGGACATCTGGGGCAAGGCCGGCGACGAGGTCTCCAAGGTCATGATGGCCCAGCTGGCCAAGGAAAAGACCACGGACCGCAACGGCAAGGAAGTCGAGCAGGAGTCGTTCAACTCGATCTACATGATGGCCGACTCGGGTGCGCGTGGCTCCGCCGCGCAGATCCGCCAGCTGGCCGGCATGCGCGGCCTGATGGCCAAGCCCGACGGCTCGATCATCGAGACGCCCATCACGGCGAACTTCCGTGAAGGCCTGAACGTGCTGCAGTACTTCATCTCCACGCACGGCGCCCGCAAGGGCCTGGCCGACACGGCGCTGAAGACCGCGAACTCGGGCTACCTGACCCGCCGCCTGGTCGACGTGACCCAGGACCTGGTGGTGACGGAAGACGACTGCGGCACCTCCGACGGCTCGGTGATGCGCGCCATCGTCGAGGGCGGCGAGGTGATCGAGTCGCTGCGCGACCGGATCCTGGGCCGCGTGGCCGCCGAGGACGTGCTGCATCCCGAGTCGCGCGACACCGTCCTGCCGGCCGGCGCGATGCTGGACGAGGACGTGATCGAGGCCCTCGAGGCCGTCGGCGTCGACGAGGTCAAGGTGCGCACCGCGCTGACCTGCGCCACCCGCTTCGGCCTGTGCGCCAAGTGCTACGGCCGCGACCTGGGCCGCGGCGGCCTGGTGAACGTGGGCGAGGCCGTGGGCGTGATCGCTGCCCAGTCGATCGGCGAGCCCGGCACGCAGCTGACCATGCGCACGTTCCACATCGGTGGCGCCGCATCGCGCGCGGCCATCGCGTCGAGCGTCGAGGCCAAGTCCAACGGCATCATCGGCTTCAACGCCACGATGCGGTACGTGACCAACGGCAAGGGCGAGCTGGTGGTGATCGCGCGCTCGGGCGAGATCGTGATCCACGACGAGCACGGCCGCGAGCGCGAGCGCCACAAGGTGCCGTACGGCGCCATCCTGACCGTCAAGGCCGACCAGCAGGTCAAGGCCGGCACGATCCTGGCCAACTGGGACCCGCTGACCCGCCCGATCATCACGGAGTTCGCCGGCAAGGTGCGCTTCGAGAACGTCGAGGAGGGCCTGACGGTCGCCAAGCAGGTCGACGAGGTCACCGGCCTGTCCACCCTGGTCGTGATCGACCCCAAGCGGCGCGGCTCCACCAAGGTGGTGCGCCCGCAGGTCAAGCTGATCGACGCCAGCAACGCCGAAGTGAAGATCCCCGGCACCGACCACTCGGTGACGATCGGCTTCCAGGTCGGCGCGCTGATCCAGGTGCGCGACGGCCAGGATGTGGCGCCCGGCGAAGTGCTGGCCCGCATCCCGATCGAAGGCCAGAAGACCCGCGACATCACGGGCGGCCTGCCGCGCGTGGCCGAGCTGTTCGAAGCCCGCACGCCCAAGGACAAGGGCGTGCTGGCCGAGGTCACCGGCACCGTGTCGTTCGGCAAGGAGACCAAGGGCAAGATCCGCCTGCAGATCACCGATCCGGACGGCAAGGTCTGGGAAGACCTCGTGCCCAAGGAGAAGAACATCCTGGTGCACGAAGGCCAGGTGGTGAACAAGGGCGAGGTCGTGGTCGACGGCGCGGCGGACCCGCAGGACATCCTGCGCCTGCTGGGCATGGAGGAGCTGGCCCGCTACATCGTCGACGAGGTGCAGGACGTCTACCGCCTGCAGGGCGTGAAGATCAACGACAAGCACATCGAGGTGATCGTGCGCCAGATGCTGCGCCGCGTGGTCGTCGAGAACACCGGCGAGTCGGGCTACATCGCCGGCGAGCAGGTCGAGCGTTCGGAGATCCTGGACACCAACGACGCCCTGCGCGCCGACGGCAAGATCCCCGCGACGTACAGCAACCTGCTGCTGGGCATCACCAAGGCGTCGCTGTCGACCGACTCGTTCATCTCGGCGGCGTCGTTCCAGGAGACGACCCGCGTGCTGACCGAGGCGGCGATCATGGGCAAGCGCGACGAGCTGCGTGGCCTGAAGGAGAACGTCATCGTCGGCCGCCTGATCCCCGCGGGCACCGGCATGGCCTACCACGACGCCCGCAAGGCCAAGGACCAGATGGACGAGGCCGAGCGCCGCGCCATCGCCGAGGCCGAGGAGGCCGAACTGGCCGGCGTGACCGCCGATGCCGCGGCCGCCGAGGCCGGCGAGGGTTCCGCCGAGTAAGGCACGCGCCCTTCGCGCTCCACTAGACTAGGCGCCCCATCCCCTCGCGGGGGTGGGGCGTTCTTCATTCCGTGCCTATGCCGTCCTCCACCTCCCTGCTGTCCTGGATCGCGCTGGCGGTCCTGCTGTTCTGGGCCGTGGGCGCCTACAACCGGCTGGTGCGGCTGCGCGGCGAGGCCGCCGCGGCCTTCGGCGAGCTCGATGCGGAACTCACGCGGCAGGTCGAGCTGGTCGACGCCCTCGTGGGGGCCGAGCAGCCACCCGAGTCGCTGTTCGACGGCGCGCAGTCCTCGTTCTGGGGTGGCCTGGAGGGCGCAGCGGCGCAGTTGCGCGCCATGCTGGCCGCCGTGCGCGCCCGGCCGCTGGACCCCGAGCGCATCGAGGCCCTCGCCACCGCGCAGGCGGTGCTCGCGGCGGCCTGGGAACGTGCCGAGCGCGACGACGTGCACGACCTGGCGGGCCCGCGCCTGCCCGAGACCCTCACCGGCACCCGTGCCCAGATCACCATGCAGTGCATCGCCGCCGCCGAGCGCTTCAGCCGCGCGGTGGGCCAGTACAACGCCGGCATCCGCCAGTTCCCCGCCCTGCTGATCGCCTGGGTCTTCGGCTTGCGGCCCGCGGCCGGGCTGCCGCCCATGCCCGCGCCCAGGCCGCCGGGCAGCTGAGATGGCCACCACCACCGATCCCTTGTGGCGCCAGCTGCAGGCCGCCGCCACGGTGGTGGCTGCCGTGCGCGCCGGCACGTCCACCACCCCGGCCCTGGCGCGGGTCGAGGCGCGGCTGCGCCCGGCCGCGCAGGCGCTGGCGTTCCAGGCGCTGCGCCGGCTCGGGCGGGCCGAGGCCCTGCGCCGGCAACTGGCCCGGCGCGCGCCGCCGCCCGCGGCCGACGCGCTGCTGTGCACGGCGCTGGCCCTGACCTGGCGCGACGACGAGGCGCCCTATGCGCCGTTCACGCTGGTGGACCAGGCCGTCGAGGCGGCCAAGCGCCAGCCGGCCACGGCCGCGCAGGGCAGCTTCGTCAACGCCTGCCTGCGGCGGTTCCTGCGCGAGCGCGAGGCGCTGGTGGCCGCCACCGACGCCGACCCGGTCGCGCGCTGGAACCACCCGGCCTGGTGGATCGAGCAGCTGCGGCGCGACCATCCGCAGGACTGGCAGGCGATCCTGGCCGCCAGCGACGTCCCGGGCCCGATGACCCTGCGCGTGAACGCGCGCCGCGCCACCCGCGACGCGGTGCTGCGCGACTGGCAGGCCGCGGGCATCGCCTGCGCGCCGGTGGGTGCGCACGGGCTGGTCCTGGCGCAGCCGCGGCCGGTGCACGAGCTGCCCGGCTTCGCCGACGGCCTGGTGTCGGTGCAGGACGCGGCCGCGCAACTGGCCGCACCGCTGCTGCTGGACGGGCTCGCACCGCCCGTGGGCCGCAGGCTGCGGCTGCTCGACGCCTGCGCCGCGCCCGGCGGCAAGACCGCCCACCTGCTGGAGCTGGCCGACGCCGAGGTCTGGGCGCTCGAGGTCGATGCCGCGCGCGCCGCCCGCATCGGCGACACCCTGGGCCGCCTGCAGCTGCAGGCGCGCGTGGTGACCGCCGACGCGGCCGAGGTGGGCGCCTGGTGGGACGGCGTGCCCTTCGACGGCATCCTGCTGGATGCACCCTGCACGGCCTCGGGCATCGTGCGGCGCCACCCCGACGTGCGCTGGCTGCGCCGGCGCGAGGACGTGCCGCAGCTGGCCGCCCAGCAGGCGCGGCTGCTGCAGGCCCTGTGGCCCCTGCTGGCCCCCGGCGGGCGGCTGCTGTACTGCACCTGCTCGGTGTTCCGCGCCGAGGGCGAGGCGCAGGTCCGGGCGTTTGTTGCGCACAACACCGCGGCCCGGTGGACGCCCGGGCCGGGCCATTTGCGCCCGGGAATCGCCGGGCGCACCGACCCGCTCCCGGACAATCCGGCCGGTGACCACGACGGCTTCTACTACGCACGGCTCGACAAGCCGGCGGCCCCGGACGGTGCGCCGGCCTGAGCGCCGCCAGGCGCTGGCCGCCGCGCTGGTGCTGGCCGGGGCGGCCTGGCTGCCGCCGGCCCGTGCGGACGCGCCCGAGGTCACCCAGCTGCGGCTGGAGCGGGCCGACGACGGCGTGCTGCTGACGGCCGCCGTGCGCTTCGACCTGCCGGCCGCCGTCGACGAGGCCCTGCTCAAGGGCATCCCCATGTTCTTCGTCGCCGAGGCGGTGCTGCTGCGCGAGCGCTGGTGGTGGACCGACCGGCCGGTGGCGCAGGCCCAGCGCCACTGGCGCCTGTCGTACCAGCCGCTGACGCGCCGCTGGCGGCTGCAGGTCTCGCCCACGCCCATCGGCAACTCGGGGCTGGCGCTCGGCCAGACCTTCGACACCCACGACGAGGCCCTGCGGGCGGTGCAGACCATCGCCCGCTGGAAGATCGCCGAGCTGGGCGACCTCGAGCCCGACGCCCGCTACAGCGTGGACTTCCGCTTCCGGCTGGACGTCTCGCAGCTGCCGCGCCCGTTCCAGATCGGCGCCGTCGGCCAGTCCAGCTGGAACATCGTGGCCGCGCGCACGCAGCGCGTCGCCCTCGAGGTCCAGCGGTGAACGGACCCGGCCAGGCGCCCGCCGCCGCGCCGGCCGACGCGCCGGGCGGGCCCCTGCCCACGCCGCCGGCCCTGCCGCGGCCGACCTTCGGCACCTCGCGCGCCCTGCGCTGGGCGGTGGTGGTGGGCCTGGCCGTGGTGGTGGCGCTGGCCATCGTGCTGCTGTTCCTGCTCACCCAGGCCACCGGCAACCGCGAGCTGTACGAGCGCAACTACGGCCGCCTGTTCGCGGTCAACCTGGTGGTCGCCGGGCTGCTGCTGCTGGTGATCGGCTGGGTCGCGGTGCGCCTGGCCTCGCGCCTGCGGCGCGGCAAGTTCGGCAGCCGGCTGCTGGTCAAGCTGGCGGCCATCTTCGCCCTGGTCGGCTTCCTGCCGGGGCTGCTGATCTACGTGGTGTCCTACCAGTTCGTCTCGCGCTCGATCGAGAGCTGGTTCGACGTGAAGGTCGAGGGCGCGCTCGACGCCGGCCTGAGCCTGGGCCGCTCCACGCTGGACACCCTGGCGGCCGACCTGGCCGCCAAGACCCGCGCGGCCGCCGGGCAGCTGGCCGAGACGCCCGACGGCGCGGCGCCGCTGGTGCTCGAGCGCCTGCGCGACCAGCTCGCGGCCAACGACATCATCCTGTGGAGCGCCAGCGGCCAGCTGGTGGCCAGTGCCGGCACCTCGCGCTTCCAGCTGAATCCCGAGCGGCCCAGCGCGGGCCAGATGCGCAACGTGCGCACGCAGCGCGCGGTGGCCGTGATCGAAGGCCTGGAGGAGGCCAACCTGGCCACGGTGAGCCAGGCGCGCATCAAGGCGCTGGCGCTGGTGCCGGGTTCGGGCCTGGCGCTGGGCACCGAGCCGCGCCTGCTGCAGGTGACGCAGTACCTGCCGCCCACGCTGATCGCCAACGCGGTGGCCGTGCAGGAGGCGTACCGCGAGTACCAGGAGCGGGCCCTGGCGCGGCAGGGCCTGCGGCGCATGTACATCGGCACGCTCACGCTCAGCCTGTTCCTGGCGGTCTTCGGGGCGGTGGTGCTCGCCGTGCTGCTGGGCAACCAGCTGGCGCGGCCGCTGCTGCTGCTGGCCGCTGGCGTGCGCGAGGTGGCCGCCGGCGACCTGTCGCCCAAGCCGGTGCTGCTGGGCAAGGACGAACTGGGCGGCCTGACCCGCTCGTTCGCCGACATGACCCAGCAGCTGGCCGAGGCCCGCACCGCCGTCGAGCGCAGCATGGGGCAGGTCGATGCGGCCCGCACCCACCTGCAGACCATCCTGGACAACCTCACGGCCGGCGTGATCGTGCTGGATGCCGACGGCCGCATCGAGACCGCCAACCCGGGCGCGACCCGCGTGCTGCGCGTGCCGCTGGCCGCCTATGAGGGGCGGCTGCTGGGCGAGGTGCCGGGCCTCGAGGACTTCGGCGGGGCGGTGCAGGCCCAGTTCGACGATTTCGTCACCGAGCGCCGGCTGCACGGCACCGACCACTGGCAGCAGTCGTTCGAGCTCAATGCGGCGCAGCCCGGGCTGCCGGCGGCGGCCGACACCATCACCCTGGTGGCCCGCGGCGCCGAGATGCCGGCCGAGCAGCCGGGCGGGCAGACCGCGCGCCTGCTGGTGTTCGACGACATCTCCGAGATCGTGTCGGCGCAGCGCGCGCAGGCCTGGGGCGAGGTGGCGCGGCGGCTGGCGCACGAGATCAAGAACCCGCTCACGCCGATCCAGCTGTCGGCCGAGCGGCTGGAGCTCAAGCTCGATGCCAAGCTGGCCGAGCCCGACCGGGCGGTGCTGCGCAAGGCCGTGCACACCATCGTCGACCAGGTCGACGCGATGAAGCGGCTGGTCAACGAGTTCCGCGATTTCGCCCGCCTGCCGGCGGCCGTGCTGACGCCGGTCGACCTCAACGAGCTGGTGAACGACGTGCTGCACCTGTACCAGCGCGAGGGCGAGACGCTGCCCGGCAACCACGTGCCGGTGCGGGCCGAGCTGGATCCGCAGTGCCCCTTCATCCGGGGCGACGCGCAGCAGCTGCGCCAGGTGATCCACAACCTCGTGCAGAACGCGCAGGACGCCACCGAGGGCTCGGCGCGGCCCGAGGTGCTGATCCGCACCCAGTGGAACGCGGCCAACCGGCGCGTGCGGCTGGCCGTGAGCGACACCGGCACCGGCTTTCCCGACCACATCCTCAAGCGCGCCTTCGAGCCCTACGTCACGACCAAGGACAAGGGCACCGGCCTGGGCCTGGCGGTGGTCAAGAAGATCGCCGACGAGCACGGTGCCCGGATCGACGTGAAGAACCGCGTGACCGACGGCGCCGTGGTGGGGGCCCAAGTCTCGCTATCATTTGCAGTTGCGTCCTGACAACAGCCCAGCCAAGCAACCGCACACGAAGACATGGCAAACATCCTGGTGGTCGATGACGAACTGGGCATCCGCGACCTGCTCTCGGAGATCCTGAACGACGAGGGCCACAGCGTCGAGCTGGCCCAGAACGCCGCCCAGGCGCGCGGCGCACGGGCCAAGGGCCGGCCCGACCTGGTGCTGCTGGACATCTGGATGCCCGACACCGACGGCGTTACCCTGCTCAAGGAGTGGGCCAGCGGCGGCCTGCTGACCATGCCGGTGATCATGATGAGCGGCCACGCCACCATCGAGACGGCGGTCGAGGCCACCAAGATCGGCGCGCACTCGTTCCTCGAGAAGCCCATCACCCTGCAGAAGCTGCTCAAGGCCGTCGCCGGCGCCCTGAACCGCGATGCGGCGCAGGCTCCGGGCGCGGCCCCGGCAGCGCCGTCGCTGGTGCGCCGCCCGGTCGCCGGCTTCGCGCCCGCGTCGGTCATGCCCAGCGCCGAGCTGACCGTCGAAGCCGCGATGACCGGTGGCCAGGTCATCCCCGAGCCCGTGGAGATGGGCCCCCAGGCGCGCCAGAGCTTCGACCTCGACAAGCCGCTGCGCGACGCGCGCGACGAGTTCGAGAAGAACTACTTCGAGTACCACCTCGCGCGCGAGGGCGGCTCGATGACCCGCGTGGCCGAGAAGACCGGCCTGGAGCGCACCCACCTGTACCGCAAGCTCAAGCAGCTGGGCGTCGACCTGTCCCGCGGCAAGCGCGCCGGCCTCTGAGCCGGGCACCGACGCGTTTCGGGTATACTTGCGGCCTCTCGCAAGGCCCGGTAGCTCAGTTGGTAGAGCAGCGGATTGAAAATCCGCGTGTCGGTGGTTCGATTCCGCCCCAGGCCACCAGATTCCAAGCGCCCCAGCGCCCGTTCAGGGTTCTGGGGCGTTTCTACACGTGCGGCGGTCTTCTACAAAGCCGTTGGTGCGGTGCCCGCGTGTGACAGGTCGGGGCTGAAGACTTGCGTCACTTGCTCAGAGCGATGGCCAGCGCACCGGCCACCCCCACCACGAGCATCACCCGGCTCTCCCGAATGAGCTTTTGGGCAACGGGGTGTCCTTCTCTCGCTTTTTGAGAGAAGAAGGGGTGCCCTTTGTCGAATCCAAACTCTCTCCTGAGCCGGTGCGAAAGCGGGTAAATGCGGATGAACACAACGCTCAACCAGAGGCCGGCGCCGGCGAGCACGAGAAGATCACGGGTGGTCATGAGTGCTGAAGCAAGGTGAACGCTGACGGCCGCAAGGCACGATCCGTTGTGCTGAATTGGTTTCAGGACGCGGCGTCACCCCAAGAGTTTGTTGAATTCTTGCGGCACCGCCCATCTCTCCGAGTTCACGATTTTGGCGATCTAGAAGGCGTGCGCAAGACGGGCGCTCACGCTCACCTCAGAGCCTGAGTCATTGTTGTCCTGCGAAGTCGTAGACACCGACTCCCAGCATGACGAGCCCAAGCGCGGATGCGCAGCAGGGCGGACCGTGGAGTCGAAGGAGGCGCAACCGCTGGTCCGAATCGGCAGGTGGTGTGACCTGGGGCGTGGCCATTCCGGCGGGCCGACATCCGCTCGGTCCTCGCACCGACAGCGCCGCCGCGTCGCGCTCCCGCACCATGCGCCTTCGAGCAGTCTCGACGAAGGAGCCGCCATGCCCAAGGCCTGGAGCAGCAAGCGCGAACGCCAGTACGAGCACATCAAGCAAGGGTACGAGCGCCAGGGCAAGCCCGAGCCCGTGGCCGAGGAGATCGCCGCGCGCACGGTGAACAAGGAACGTGCGCAGCACGGCGAAGCGCGGGAGGCGAGCGAGCCGGCCGTGCGGGACATGCCGGCGCCGCGCCGCGGGGGGCAGCGCTCGCACGCGGGCGCGCAGGGCCGCACGCGCGACCAGCTGTACGAAGAAGCGCGGCGCAAGAAGATCCCGGGCCGCTCGGCGATGGACAAGGCGGCCCTGGAGCGCGCCGTCGGCAAGGGCTGAACCCGCCTCAGCGCCGCCCGCGCCACAGCGGCCACAGCAGGTTCAGCGCCAGCCCACCCAGGACCAGCGCCCCGGCGGCGAGCTTCCATGGTGGCAGCGGCTCGCCCAGGACCACGGCCGACGCCCCCATGCCGAACACCGGCACCAGCAGGGCCATCGGCGCGACGGCGGCGGCGGGGTTGCGCGCCAGCAGCCAGTTCCACGCGCCGTAGCCGAACAGGGTGTTGGCCCAGGCCTGCCAAGCCACGGCCGCCCAGGTGCCCCAGCCCGCCTGCGCGAGCGCCGCTGCGATGCGGGGGGCGCCCTCGGTGAGCAGCGACAGCGCCAGCAGCACCGGCACCGCGAAGACGCTGGACCACACGACGTAGGCCAGCATGTCGATGCTGCCGGCGCGCTTGGCCAGCACGTTGCCCACCGCCCACGAGAACGCCGCACCCAGCACCAGCAGCACGCCGCCGACCGTCACCCCGTCGCCGCTGCCGGCCCCGGTGTGCAGGCCCACCACCAGCAACCCCGCCGCACCCAGGCCGACCGCCGCCGCTTGGTACGGCCGCAGCCGTTCGCGCGCCAGCCACATGGCCAGCCCGATGGTGAAGAACACCTGCGTCTGCACCACCAGCGATGCCAGGCCCGGCGTGATGCGCCCGTCGATGGCCAGGTACAGCAGGCCGAACTGGCCGGCCCCCACCGCGACGCCGTAGCCCGCCAGGTTGGCCAGCGGCACGCGCGGGCGCGGCACCACCAGCGCGGCGGGCAGCAGCGCCAGGGCGAAGCGCAGCGTGCCCAGCAGCAAGGGCGGCAGCACGTCGAGCGCGGCGCGGATCACCACGAAGTTGGTGCCCCAGACCGCGACCACCGCGACCGCGAGCAGGACATGGGACAGGGGCAGCACCGGCATGCGGCCGAGGATACGGGCGCGCGGCGGGCCTACACTGCCCCGCTGTGTCCGCGGCGACAGCCGCACGGAGGCGATGGATGGTGGATGCGCAGGAACTGGCAGGCAGCGTGCAGGTGCTGGCCTTCGACGTGTTCGGCACGGTGGTCGACTGGCACGGCAGCATCGTGCGCGAGCTGCAGGCGCTGCACCCGCAGGTCGATGCCGATGCGTTCGCGCGGGCCTGGCGCGCCGGCTACAAGCCCGCGATGGAACGCGTGATGCGCGGCGAGCAGGGCTGGACCCGCATCGACGACCTGCACCGGCAGATCCTCGACGGCATCCTCCCGCGCTTCGGCCTCGCCCACCTCGACGACGGGCAACGGCGCCACCTCAACCACGTGTGGCACCGGCTGGATCCCTGGCCCGACACGGTGGCGGCGCTGCAGCGCCTGCGCACGCGCCACACGCTGTGCACCCTGTCCAACGGCAACCTGGGCCTGCTCACGGCCATGGCCAAGCGGGCCGGGCTGCCCTGGGACTGCATCCTGTCGGCCGAGGTGTTCCGCGCCTACAAGCCCGACCCGGTCACCTACCTGGGCGTGGCCGGCGTGTTCGACCTGCAACCGGCGCAGGTGATGCTGGTCGCGGCGCACCACGACGACCTGGCCGGCGCGCGTGCCTGCGGGCTGCGCACGGCCTATGTCGAGCGGCCGCTGGAGTTCGGCGCGGCCCACCCCAAGGACGTGTCGCCGCAGCCCGGCAACGACCTGCACGTGCGCGACCTGGGGCACCTGGCCGACCTGCTGGGCTGCTGAGGCTGTCGGCCGGCGCCGACACGCCGCACCGGTGCCCGCCGGGTGCAGGGTCCGCACCCCCGGGCCGAGCATGCGGGCATCGCCGACCCACGAGGAGGCACGATGCCCACCGACACCACGCCCGACCCCCGCGACATGGAGCGCCTCCCCGAGGCGCAGCGCATCCCCGAGCCGCAGCGCGGCAGGCCCGCCGCCGCGCCGGTGCAGGCCCCCGACATGACCCGGCGCCCGGCGCTCCCCGCGCATCCGGAGCGCATGGCGGCCGACATCGAGGACGAGGACGCCGATCCGGTGGTGGACACCGGCCCCGGCATCGACGACGGTCCGGGGCGCTGAGGTGATGCAGCGCCTGCACGACGTGCCCGCGCCGGAGAACGTGCCGCCGGTCCCGCCGGCGCCGGCCGATGCGCCGCCGCCGGTGCCGCCGTCGGACGGCAACCGGCCGACCGCGCCCGTCGAACTGCCCGGCCGCCCCGGCGTGCCCGAGCGGCTGGGCGCGCTCAGTCGCGCGTGACGCGCATCACTTCCTCCTGCGAGGTGATGCCTTCGCGCACGAGGCGCTCGCCGTCGTCGCGCATCAGCCGCATGCCCTCGGCGATCGCGGCCTCGCGGATCTCGGACTCGGCGCCGCGGTTGTGGATCAGCCCGCGCACGCGCTCGTCGGCCAGCATCAGCTCGAACACGCCCGTGCGGCCCTGGTAGCCGGTGCTGCCGCAGGCGTCGCAGCCGCGGCCCTGGCACACCGGGCAGTACTTGCGCACCAGCCGCTGCGCCAGCACGCCCAGCAGCGACGAGGACAGCAGGAAGGGCTCGACGCCCATGTCGGTCAGGCGGGTCACCGCGCTGGCCGCGTCGTTGGTGTGCAGCGTGGCCAGCACCAGGTGGCCCGTGAGCGAGGCCTGGATCGCGATCTGCGCGGTCTCGTAGTCGCGGATCTCGCCGATCATGATCACGTCGGGGTCCTGTCGCAGGATCGCGCGCAGGGCCTTGGCGAAGTCGAGGTCGATCTTGGGGTTGACCTGCGTCTGGCCGATGCCCGGCAGCTCGTACTCGATCGGGTCCTCGACCGTCATGATGTTGCTGGTCATCGCGTCCAGCCGTGACAGCGCCGCATAGAGCGTGGTGGTCTTGCCCGAGCCCGTGGGGCCGGTCACCAGGATGATCCCGTGCGGCTGGCCGATCAGGCCCAGGAAGCGCCGCAGCGTGTCGCCGGTCATGCCCACCGACTCGAGGCTGAGCTTGCTCTCGCTCTTGTCCAGCAGGCGCAGCACCGCCCGTTCGCCGTGCGCGCTGGGCAGCGTGGACACGCGCACGTCGACGGCGCGGGTGCCGATGCGCAGCGAGATGCGGCCGTCCTGCGGCAGGCGTTTCTCGGCGATGTCCAGGTCGGCCATGATCTTCAGCCGCGAGATCAGCGCCGCGTGCAGTGCGCGGTTGGGCTGCACCACCTCGCGCAGCGTGCCGTCGACGCGGAAGCGCACCGACGAATGCCGCTCGTAGGGCTCGATGTGGATGTCGCTGGCGCCGTCGCGCGCGGCCTGCGTGAGCAGGGCGTTGAGCATGCGGATGATGGGCGCGTCGTCGGCGGTCTCGAGCAGGTCCTCGACCGCGGGCAGCTCCTGCATCATGCGCGACAGGTCGGCCTCGCTCTCGACCTCGCTGACGATGGTGGCGGCGCTCGACTCGCCTTGCGCGTAGGCCGCGCTGATGCGCTGTGCCAGGGCCTGCGCATCCAGCTGCTGCAGCGCGCGCACCGGGTACTTGCGCATCACCTCGCTCCACGGGCCGGGCGCCGGCGCGCCGGCATGCCACAGCGTGAGCGCCTGGCCATCGTCCTCGAGCAGCAGCTGGTGCTGCCGCGCCCAGCCGTAGGGCAGCGGGTAGCGGCTGGCCATCAGCGCACCGGTGCGGTCTGCGCGGGCGCGGGTTGGGCCGGCGCCGCGGGCTGGGCGGGTGCGGCCGGCGCGGCCGGCGCGTTGCGCGCGGGTGCCGCCGGCGTGCGGGTCGTAGCGGGCGGCATCACGGGCGCGGCGTCGATGGGCAGCACGGCGCTAGGCCGCGGCTGGGCCGCTTCCTGGCGCAGCCGCATCATGTCGTAGCGGTCGAGCGACAGCTCCTCGGTCTGCGCCGCGTCGCGCACCACCACCGGCCGCAGGAACACCATCAGGTTGGTCTTGCGGCGGCTGCGCGTCTCGCTGCGGAACAGGTTGCCCAGGATCGGCACGTCGCCCAGGAGCGGCACCTGTTCGCGGTTGCCCGAGAACTCGTCCTGCAGCAGGCCACCCAGCACCACGACCGAGCCGTCCTCGACCAGCACGTTCGACTCGATCGAGCGCTTGTTGGTGATCAGCCCGGTGGGCGAGTTGACCGACGAGGCCTGCACGCTGGAGACCTCCTGGAAGATCTGCAGCTTGACGGTGCCGTTCTCGCTGATCTGCGGCCGCACGCGCAGCGTCAGGCCGACGTCGCGCCGCTCGATGGTCTGGAACGGGTTGACCGAGCCGCTGCCCGCGCCAGTGTTGGTGAACTGGCCGGTGACGAAGGGCACGTTCTGGCCGATCACGATCCGGGCTTCCTCGTTGTCCAGCGTCAGCAGGTTGGGCGTCGACAGGATGTTGCCGTCCGCGTTGGTCTCCAGGAACCGCGCCAGCGCGCCCAGCACGTAGGTGCCGTTGATGTTGCGCACGATGCCCAGGTTGACGCCGGTGGACGGCAGCACCTGGCCGCTGGCGGCGCCGGCCTGCAGGCTGATGATGTTCTGGCCACCGATGCTGAAGTTGGTCCCCAGCACGCCGATGTTGCGGTCGCCCCGGTTGCCCAGCACGTTCTGCCACTGCACGCCGAACTCGGCCGCCTTGTCGGCATTGACCTCGGCGATCAGGCTCTCGACGTAGACCTGCGCGCGCCGCGTGTCCAGCCGCTCGATCACCGCCCGCAGCTGGCGGTACTGCGGCTCGGGCGCCGTGATGATCAGCGAGTTGGTGGCCGGATCGGCCTGGATCTGGCCGCCCACCGAGGGCTGGGCCAGGGGCTGCGCGGCGGCACCCGCCGGTCCGGCGCCGCCGCCCAGGCCCCCCGTGGCCCCGGTCTGAAACCCGGTGGTGGACGGCACCGCCGAGATGCCGCCCGTGCCCACGCCGCCCAGCGTGGTGGGCACGCCGCCGATGCCGCCGGCCTGGGGTGCCAGCGCGCCGGTGCTCATGCTGGCCAGCGCGGCCCGCAGCGTCACCGCCAGCCGCACCGCCTCGGCGTTCTTCAGGTAGACCACGTAGATGTTGCCGCCGGGGTTCTGCGACGACGGCTGGTCCAGCCGCTCGACCAGGCTGCGCACCAGGTTCAGGCGCGCCGGGTTGGCGGCGCGCACCAGCAGGCTGTTGCTGCGGGTCTCGGGGATCACCGTGGTGCGCACCGCGGTGTCGGCCTGCCCCTGGGCGGCGGCCGGTGCGCCGGCGGGGCCGGTCGCGCCGCCGCTGTCCACCAGCCGCTGCACCACGGGCGCGAGGTCGGCCGCCAGGCCGTGCCGCAGCGGCACCACCTCGACGTCGGTGGAATTGGAGACGTCCAGCGCCGCGATGATGCGGCCCAGCCGCTGCAGGTTGTCGGCGTAGTCGGTGATGACCAGGGCGTTGGTGCCCGGGTTCACGTTGATGGTGTTGTTGGGGCTGATCAGCGGCCGCAGGATCGGCACCAGGTTGTTGGCCGTCTCGTGGTTCAGCCGGAAGATCTGCGTGACGATCTGGCCGCCGCCCTGCGGCGCGTCGACC
Organism: Comamonadaceae bacterium; assembly: GCA_027484575.1. Taxonomy (GTDB): domain Bacteria; phylum Pseudomonadota; class Gammaproteobacteria; order Burkholderiales; family Burkholderiaceae_C; genus Ramlibacter. Next base: position 43,795 of record JAIXSQ010000002.1, on the reverse strand, counting down.
GACACCGGCCCGCCCTGCAGCTTGGCATCGGCCTCGGGCAGCACCTTCAGCAGCCCGCCAGCGTCGACGACGGTGAAGCCCTGCAGCCGCAGGGTGGCCAGGAACTGGTTGTAGGCCTGCTGCGGCGGCACCGGCCGCTCGGTCGACAGCGTGATCGTGCCCTTGACGCGCGGGTCGACCACGATGTTGCGGCCGGTGATCGCCGCCATGGTGCGCGCCACCGCCTCGATCTCGGCGTTGGTGAAGTTGAGCGTGACCGGCTCGCGCGCGCGCTGCGCCTGCGCAGCGGCCGGCCCGGCCAGCGCGGCGCCGGCCAGCAGGACCACGAGGGCGTGACGGAGGTTCATGTCGTTCAACCTATGGTGATGACGGACCGCGCGCCGTCGCGCCGCCCGATGATGTTGAGCAGGTTGGCCAGCGCCGCCTCGCGCTCGGGCGCGGCACGGGCCTCGCCGGCAAAGCGCAGGCGCCCGCCCACCCATTGCCCGCTGCCGGCCAGCTGCAGCGCGCCTTCGGTGGTCGCCAGCTGCAGCGCCGGCACCGCCCCGCCGCCCAAAGAGAGCCGGTAGCTGCCGATCGGCCGCAGGGTCGACAGCCGCGAGGCCAGGCGCTGCGCATCGAGCTCGGCCCGGCCCGCCACCGCCAGCCGGCCCGAGGCCCACTGCAGCTGCAGGCCGTCGGTGTGCAGCGCGAGCTGGCCGTCCAGTTCGAGCGTGTTCCAGGGCGTGCCCAGGCCGGCCAGCACCGCCGCGGGCCAGCGCGACTGGCCGTCCTGCACGTGCAGCGTGGCCCCGCGCAGGCCGGGCTGCACCCGCAGGCGCAGCGGCTGCGGCGTGCAGCAGTCGCTGGCCAGGCCGATGCGCAGGCCATCCCACGCGGGCCGCAGGGTCCAGCGCACGGGCGAGGGCAGGGTGCTGGCATCGGTGCTGCCGGCCCCGCCGGTGAACACCAGCCGGGCCGAGCCGTTCCAGACGGTGCCGCGGGCCTCCTGCAGCTGCACGCGGCCACCGGTGGCGGCGTCCACGCGCGCGGCCAGCCAGGCGGCCGGCCAGGCCAGCACCAGCGTGAGCGCCAGGCCCGCGACGGCGCCGCCAGCGGCCCAGCCCCAGGGCGGGCGCACGGGATCGGAGGGAAGGCGGCGGGTGGCCACGGTGCTGCGCTGCCTCACTCGCCGGGCAGGGTGAGGACCAGGGTGCCGTCCCAGCCGCCGGCAGCGCCGCGGCTCAGGCGGGCCTCGCCGGGCACGGCGCGCGCATTGACCCGCGCCTGCGTGAGCCAGGTGGCCAGCGCGTCGGCCGGCACGCCCGTCAGCGTGAGCGTGACGCGGTCGCCCGCGACGGTGACGCGGGCGGCGGTGCCCAGCCGCTGCCGCACGGATTGTTCGAGCTGGCGCAGCGACTCCTCGCGCCCGAGCGCCGGGCGCGACTGCAGTGCCTGCGCCTGCTGCTGCAGGCTGCGCATGCGGGCCAGCTGCGCATCGAGCGTGCGGTGCTGGGCGTCGGCGCTGCGCAGCACGGCCAGCGCCGGTGCGACCAGCAGCCACCACAGGACCGCCAGCAGCAGCAGGCCGGCGGCGGCGCCCACCAGCACCTTCTCGCGCGGTGCCATGCGGGTCCAGGTGGCCGTCCAGGCCGGTGGCAGGGCAGGGCGCTTCATGGCTGCAGCTCCTGGCGCACGATGAGCACGTCGCCCTGGATCGCGGCCGCGTACCCCAGCGGGCGCAGCGCCTGGTCGATGGCCTGGGCCTCGGCCGCCGTGGACGCCACGCCCCGCACCCGCAGGTCGGTGCCGGTGTACTCGAGGCCGCTCGCCGCACGGCCCGCGGGCGCGGTCACGGCCAGTGCGCCCAGCAGCGTCTCGAGATCGCGGCCGGAACTCGCGCCCGTGCGCTGGCGCAGGCCCGCCACCTCGCGCTCCATCTGCACCATGGGATCGACCACCGCACGGATGGCGGGGAAGGTCTGGGTCAGCACGGTGCGGGTCGCCTCGCGCTTGGCGGCGAGCGCGCTGCGCTCCTTCCAGGCCCAGGCATTGAGGCCGACCACCTGCGCGGCCAGCAGCACGCCCAGGGCCCAGCGCGCGGCGCGCCACTGCGGCGCCCGCCAGGCCTGCGCCCACGCGCTCGAGGCGCGCTTGGCCAGCAGGGCGCGGCCGCTGCGCGAGAACTCGAACTGCGCCAGGTCCCACCCGGTGGCGGCACTGGCCAGCAGGCGCTCGGCCGGCTGCTGCAGCCGCGGCGTGCCGCCCAGCCACTGCTCGGCGAGCGCCGCGACCGCCGGCTCGGCGACGACGGGCGTGTCGGCGGGCAGGCCCGGGAGCAGGCTGCGCGCCGAGGCCACCAGCGGAAGGGTGAGCACGCCCTCGCGGCTGGCACAGGCCAGGCGGGCTTGCTCGGGGTCGCCCGTGGCGACCAGCACCGGGTCGCCCTCGGGCGCGAACTCGGGCACGACGCGGCTGACCGGCCGGCCGGCGGCCTCGAGCTGCTGCAGGCAGGCCCGCAGCCAGGGGCGGTCGCAGGCGGCCACCCAGTGGCGGCCGTCGGCATCGGCGGCGGGGCCCAGGGCCAGGTGCAGCTGCTCGGGGTCGTCCAGCAGGCGTTCCTCGAGCAGGCCTTCCAGCACGGCGCGCAGGCGGGGCGAGCGCGGGCCGGTGCCCTGGGGCAGGGTGACCTGGTGCCAGGACAGGCGCTCGGCCGGCACGACCGCCACCGTCTCGCTGCCTGCGCCGCTGGCCGCGGGCAGCAGGGCCGCCGCGGCCGTGCCATGGCGCACCACGCTGCGGCCGTCGCTGGTCAGGGCATGCGCGAACGCGGTCTGGTCGGTCGGCGCCGAGGCGGGCAGCAGCAGGTGCAGGGAACTCACTGTGGATGGGCCTTCGGGATGCAGGCGCCGGGTCCGCGGCGCAGCGGGCCCGGTGCCGGATGGGATCGGGGCATTGTAGAGAGCGGCCAACGCGGCCGTGGGGGCATTCCCATCGGTTCAGCGCGGACCCGACGCGACCGCAGGCAGGGGCTGGGCGATGCGTTCGCGCCGCAGCACGCGCACGTCCAGGCCATCGCGCTGCACCAGCGAGCGCTCCTCGAGGACGAACTGCGCCAGCCGCAGGCGCCCGCGCACCTCGAAGAAGCGGGTGGCGATGCCCACGTTGCCCTCGGTCAGCGCGGCGGCGTGCTGCGGCAAGGCCCGGCTCGCGTCGGTGATGCTGCGGTAGGGCGAGGCGGCGCGGCGCGCCACCAGCTCCTGGGCCTCGGCCATGGTCAGGCCGCCGATGGCGGCGTACAGCACCTCGGCCGATGCGGTGTTCAGGTTCACCGGCGTGCGCGCGGGCAGCAGCGTCACGTGCGGCCGCAGCACCTCGACGACCGACGGCGGCACGCCCAGCCAGCCCAGCTGGTCCACGGTCTGCGGCGCCAGCGGCGCCTGCCCGGCCGACTGGTTGTCGGTGCTGATGTCGCTGGCGAAGCGCAGGTTCTCGGCCAGCCGCGTCAGCTGCGCCTGCGGCAGGTCCAGCACCTCGAACAGGCGCTGGAAGGTGCGCAGGCCGACCTCGGACACGCGGCCGGCCTCCACCAGGTTGTTCAGGTTCAGCTGGGCCTGTGCGTCGCGGATCTCGCCGGCCAGGAAGACGTCGTCGGCGTCCGACAGGCCGCCCGCACCGGCGTCGGCGGCCAGGAAGGTGGACAGGCGGGCCTCGCGCAGCGGCACGGCCCAGGGTTCGGCCAGGTGGTCGGCGCCGCCCGCGCGGCCGTCCTCGCGCAGGATCAGGCGGGCCCAGTCGAGGGCGCCCGTGAGGATCCAGCCGGCCTGCATGCGGCTGCGCTCGGCGGCCTCGACCTCGACGTTGCGCCACTGCTGCCAGACGGCCGCCGCCGCGAAGGTGGCCACCAGGGTCACCGTGAGCATGGCCGTCAGCAGGGCCGCGCCGCGCTGGCGCCTCATGGCCGGCCTCCGCCCACGGTGGGCCGCACCCAGTCGCGGGTGAGCTCGCCGCTGACGGCCAGCCCGGGCGGCAGCGCGAGCACGAGGCGCACGCCGTCGGGCAGCGTCACGATGCGCCGGCCGCCCGGTCCGGGCACCGAGCCTTGGCCCGCCGCGTCGGCCGCGGGTGCGGCTGCCGGCGCGGACGCCGGCGCAGCCGGGCTGCCCGGCACCGCCGCCGCCGCGACCACGGCCGCATCGCTGGACAGCGGGTTGGTCCAGGCGTCGGCGCGGAAGTAGAACAGCCGCCATTCGAGCAGCGGCACGATCGCCACCTCGGCGCCGCCCGCGCCGCCCTGGGCCTGGCCCCAGGCCTCGGCACGGCGCCAGGCCTCGTCGAGCTGGCCGCGGCTGGTGGCCGGCGGCGACTGCCAGCGCATCCAGCGCTGGCCCTCGGGGCCGCCGCGCTGGCCCCAGGCCACCACCACCACGCCGGCGCCCTGGTCGCCCGGCGCGCTGCGCGTCAGGCGCAGCACGCGGCCGTTCCAGTCGAGCGCATTCATCTGCGGCTGCTGCACCAGGGCGTCGAGGTCGGCGGTCCACTGCGCCAGGCCCACCTGCAGCGCCTGCAGTTCGTCGGCGCGGGCGCGGGTCTGCTCCTGCGCACGCACCATGCCGTCGAGCCCGCGCCAGCTGAGCACGGCCAGCAGCGCCATCGCGAACAGCGCCACCAGCAGTTCGACCAGCGTGAAGCCGCGAGCGCGCCGCATGCTCAGTAGCGTCCCACCACGGTCGACACGCGCAGCAGCGGCTGCGCGGCGCCGAAGACCTGGGCGTCGACGCGCAGGAAGTTGGGGTTGGGCGTGGGCGCGACGGTCAGCGCCACCTCGAGGTCGACGTTGCCCTGGCGGCAGGCCACGCGCGTGCTGCCCACGCCGGGCATCTGGCGCGCCAGCCGCACGCGTGCGAGCTCGTTCTCGGCGCACAGCTGCGCCAGCAGCATGTCGGACTGGCGCAGGGCGTTGCGCGTCAGGGCCGAGGTCGCCTGCACGCCGGCCGCCAGCGCGATGGCCACGATGGCCAGCGCGACCAGCACCTCCACCAGCGTGAAGCCACGCGCGCGGCGTGCGCTCATGGGGCGGCTTCGACGGTGAAGGGCCGCACGCCGTCGGTGGCGATGCGCAGGCTGCGTCCCGGTGCCGTGCCCGAGGCCAGGACCAGCGCCTGCGGCGCGATCACCGGCTCGGGGCCGAGCACGATGCGCGCGGGGCCGGCCGCCACGACGGTGGCCTCGTCGAGCCAGCGCTGCGGCTGGTCGCCCCCGGGCAGCCCCGTGAAGCGGAAGCCGCCGGCGACCGGTTGCCAGGCCACCGGCACGCCGCTGGCGCGCGACTGCGCGCGGGCCGCCTCGAACAATGCCGAGAGGCGGTCGGCCTCGCGCCCGAGCCGGGTGCTGCCGCTGTCGCGCAATGCGAAGGCCACGCCGGCCGTGGCGATCGCCACGATGGCGACCACGACCAGCAACTCGATCAGGGTGAAGCCGGCCGCGCGGGGCCGGCGCGCTGCGCCTGCGCCCGGCTCACTGCCAGGAGCCGATGTCCGCATTCTTGCCTTCGCCCCCCTGCTGGCCGTCGGCACCGTACGACATCACGTCGATCTCGCCGCGCACGCCCGGGTTCAGGTACAGGTAGGGACGGCCCCAGGGATCGTTGGGCAGCTTCTCGAGGTAAGGCTTCCAGTTGGGCGGCGTGGGGCCGGCGGTGGGACGCGCGATCAGCGCCTGCAGGCCCTGGTCGGCCGAGGGGTAGCGCTGGTTGTCGAGGCGGTAGAGCTTGAGAGCCTGCACCAGGTTGTTGATGTCGGTGCGCGCGGCCGTCACGCGCGCGTCGTCGGCGCGGTCGAGCACGTTGGGCACGATCAGCGCGGCGAGCACGCCGATGATGACGAGCACGACCATCAGCTCGATCAGTGTGAAGCCCCGCTGCACGAGGCGGCGCAGGGCTGCGGAGGGGCGGGTCGGGGTCACGGAAGACGACATCGGTTCAATGATAATGGGCCGATGGTGACCGCAAGGACCCTCGGCGATGCAAGCAACTGGACCGTGCGCGGCGTGACGTTCGCGCTGTGGGCCGCGGCTGCCGCCAGCGCTGCGTACTGGGGCCTGAAGGCCGGTGGCGCCGGTGCCGTGGTCACCGGTCCTGCGGCGGCGATGCGCGCCCCCTTGCAGGCCGACCCGGCCGCGGTGGCACGGCTGCTCGGGCAGGCCGCGCCCACCGGTGCCGTCGCTGCTGCCGCGCCCCCGCTGGCCAGCCGTTTCCAGCTGATGGGTGTGGTGGCCGACAACGCGCAGCGCGGTGCCGCGCTCATCGCCGTCGACGGCCGTCCGGCCAAGCCCTACCGCGTCGGCGCGAGCGTCGATGACGGCCTGGTGCTGCAGTCGGTGCGCGGCCGCCAGGCCGTGCTGGCCGCCTCGGCGCAGGGGCCCGCCGTGGTCACCCTCGAGCTGCCGGTCCCGGCACGCTGACCACCTCCCAACCGCCGAACGGCACGGCTCCTTCGGGCCACTGGTCCGCACGGGCCAGCGTGACGATGCCGGACTGCAGCAGGCGCAGTGCGCGGATCACGCCCGCGTGCGTGATCCACAGCACGTCGCCCGCGTGCGTGGCCGCCGCGTCGCGGCAGGCGCGCACGCGGTCCAGCACCTGCTGCGCGGACTCGCCGCCGCCGGGCGCGTGGTGCGCGAAGTCGGCCAGCCAACCGTCCATGGCCGCGCGACCGATGGCGTCCCAGGCCTGCCCCTCCCAAGCACCGAAATCCATCTCGTGCAGGCGGGCGTCCTCGTGCACCGCCAGGCCCGGGCGCAGGGCCGCCAGCGCGTCGCGCAGCTGCCGGCAGCGCAGCGCGGGCGAGCAGCGCACGTGCACGGATGCGGGCAGGGCGGCATGCAGGGCCTGCGCCGCCGCCCGCGTGGCCCCGGGGTCCGCCGGCACGTCCAGGCGGCCGTAGCAGGTGCCGGCCGCCACCAGCGGCGCCGCATGGCGCACCAGCCACAGCCTCATGCCGATCCCAGCGCGAGCGCGATGCCCAGGTAGGTCGCCAGCTCGGTGACCTGCTGCACGGCCCCCAGGCCGTCGCCCGTGAAGCCCTGCAGGCGGCGGCGCAGCAGCCGGTGCACCCACGCCAGGGCGAGCGCGCCGGCCAGCACGCCCGCGGCGATGACCGCGGGTCCCTGCCACGCGATGCACAGGGCCAGTGGTGGGAGGCACCACAGCAGCCCGGCCGCCAGCGCGCCGGCGTCGATGCGCTCGGCCAGCGGCTTGCTCTTGGAGCCGTCGTCCTCGCCGACGTGGCGCAGGGTGGCGATCACCAGCAACGGCCAGAAGCGCGACAGCACATGCCCCAGGAGCAGCGCGGCCACGGCGACACCCAGGCCGGCCTGCCCGAGCAGCGCGAGCAGGGCGGCCTTGGTGGCCAGCGCCAGCACGAGCGCGATGGCGCCGAAGGCGCCGATGCGCGAGTCCTTCATGATCGCCAGGGCCCGCGCGCGGTCCTGGCTGCCGCCCAGGCCGTCGGCCAGGTCCGCCAGGCCGTCCTCGTGGAAGGCACCGGTGAGCAGCACCGTCGCCACGGTGCACAGCACGGCCGCCACCAGCGGCGTGGCGGGCAGCGCCGGCAGCAGCTGCATCGCCGCCGCGTAGGTCGCCACCGCGACGGCGGCCGCCAGCCAGCCCACGGCGGGGAAATGCGCCGCGCTCGCGCGCAGCATGGCGGGGCTGAAGCCGACCCAGGCCGCGAGCGCGCCCGTGACCGGCACGCGGGTGAAGAACTGCACCGCGAGCAGCAGGTGGCGCAGGAAGCGGGCCATGACAGCCATGGCCGGCGTTCAGCGCCGCAGGAACAGGCGGTACGCCGGGTTGTCGGTCTCCTCGACGAAGGGATAACCCAGCGTGTCGAGGAAGGTGCGGAACGCCTTGCGGTCGGCCGCCGGCACCTGCATGCCCACCAGGATGCGCCCGTAGTCGGCGCCCTGGTTGCGGTAGTGGAACAGGCTGATGTTCCAGTTGGGCTGCATGTGCGACAGGAACTTCAGCAACGCACCGGGCCGCTCGGGGAACACGAAGCGCAGCAGCCGCTCGTCCTGCGACAGCGCGGTGTGGCCGCCGACCATGTGGCGCAGGTGCTCCTTGGCCAGCTCGTCGTGCGTCAGGTCCAGCGCCTGGAAGCCGTGGCGCGTGAAGTTGGCCGCGATGCGGGCCGACTCGCCCTTGCCGTGCGTGGTCAGGCCGACGAACACGTGCGCTTGATTGGCGTCGCTGATGCGGTAGTTGAACTCGGTGACGTTGCGCGCACCGCCGGGGAGCTCGCCGATCAGGGCGCAGAAGCGGCGGAAGCTGCCGCGCTCCTCGGGCAGGGTGACCGCGAACAGGGCCTCGCGCTCCTCGCCCACCTCGGCGCGCTCGGCGACGAAGCGCAGGCGGTCGAAGTTCATGTTGGCGCCGCACAGGATGGCCGCGTAGGTCTCGCCGCGGGTCTTGTGCTCGGCCACGTACTGCTTGATCGCCGCCACCGCCAGCGCGCCCGCCGGCTCGACGATGCTGCGGGTGTCGACGAACACGTCCTTGATCGCGGCGCAGACCGCGTCGGTGTCGACCGTCACGTAGCCGTCGACCAGCTCGCGGGCGATGCGGAAGGTCTCCTCGCCCACCAGCTTGACCGCCGTGCCGTCGGAAAACAGGCCCACGTCGGGCAGCGTCACGCGCTTGCGGGCGGCGACCGAGCGCGCCATCGCGTCGGAATCGCTCATCTGCACGCCGATGACCTTGACCTCGGGGCGCACCGCCTTGATGTAGTTGGCCACGCCGGAGATCAGGCCGCCGCCGCCGATGGCCACGAACACCGCGTCCAGCGGCCCCTGGTGCTGGCGCAGGATCTCCATCGCGATCGTGCCCTGGCCGGCGATGACGTCGGGGTCGTCGAACGGGTGGATGAAGGTCAGGCCCTCGCGCTCGCACAGGGCCACGGCATGGCCGTAGGCGTCGGAGTAGCTGTCGCCGTGCAGCAGCACCTCGCCGCCCAGCGCCTTGACGGCATCGACCTTGAGCTGCGGCGTGGTCACCGGCATCACGATCACCGCGCGGCTGCCCAGCCGGTGGGCCGACATCGCCACCCCCTGGGCATGGTTGCCGGCCGAGGCGCAGATGACGCCGCGCTCGAGCTCCTCGGGCGTGAGCTGGGCCATCTTGTTGTAGGCGCCCCGCAGCTTGAAGCTGAACACCGGCTGCTGGTCCTCGCGCTTGAGCAGGACCTTGTTGTGCAGCCGCCGGCTGAGCGTGCGGGCAGGCTCCAGCGCCGACTCGACCGCCACGTCGTACACCCGGGCGGTCAGGATCTTCTTGAGGTAGTCGGCCGGCTTGAGCTGTTTCTTCATGACCTATGGATCATAAAAGCCCGGGTCGTTCCAACCCAGCCATGCAGTGGCCCGCGGCGCCGGATGAAAAAAGCCCCCGGAGCTTGCGTTCCGGGGGCCAAGTCCACCAAAGGAGAAGGTGGAGGAGACAATCGGTGCATCGGGCGGGGCGCGATGCGTGCTGCCAGTATAGCGTCGCCTTGCTGCGTTGCAGCAAGAAGAAGGCGACATCCAGCCACAGGAATTCACGGATGGGCTCACCCGGGCGGTGGGCGGGGACGACAGATGGATTGCACGGTCACTTGGACGGGCGGGGCGGGCACGCGCTCCGGGATGGGATTCGTGGCGGAGACGGGCAGCGGCCACGTCCTCGTGATGGACGGTGCGCCGGACGAGGCGCGCCCCGAGAACGGCGGCCGCAACCTCGCGCCGCGGCCGATGGAGACCCTGCTCGCGGGCGCCGGCGGGTGCACTGCTTATGACGTGGTGCTCATCCTCAAGCGGGGTCGCCACCAAGTGAGTGGTTGCTCCGTGCAGCTCACGTCCGAGCGCGCGCCGGTCGACCCCAAGGTGTTCACCAAGATCCACATGCACTTCGTCGTGACCGGCAAGGGCATCCCAGCGGCGGCCGTCGAGCGCGCGGTGCAGATGAGCCACGAGAAGTACTGCTCGGCCACCATCATGCTGGGCAAGACGGCCGAGGTGACGACCAGCTTCGAGGTGCGCGAGGCCTGAGCGCGCGCCGCCCGCTGCAGCGCGGGCGAGCCGTCAGATGCGGTGCGCGGTGGTCGTCATGACCTTGGCCGCCGCGCGCATCAAGCCCTTGACAGGCGCCGGCAGCTCGATGCCGCCGCGTGCCTGGGCCGCCTGCGCATGGGACACCTCGTCCGCCTTCATCTGGCGCACGATGGCCCGGGAGCTGTGGTCGCCGGCGGGCAGGCGGCTGAGGTGGCCGTCCAGGTGGGCCTCGACCTGGCGCTCGGTCTCCACCACGAAGCCCAGGCTCACGCGGTCCCCCAGCCGGCCGGCCAGCAGGCCCAGGCCGAAGGCGCCCGCATACCAGAGCGGATTCAGCAGCGACGGCCGGTCGCCCAGGGCATCCAGCCGCTGGCGGGTCCAGGCCAGGTGGTCGGTCTCCTCGCGGGCGGCGTGTTCCAGGTGCTGGCGCAGCGCCGGGTCGCGGGTGGCGGCCGCCTGGGCCGTGTAGAGCGCCTGCGCGCAGATCTCCCCGACATGGTTCACCCGCATCAGCGCGGCGGCCTCGCGCCGCTCGCCGGCGCTGAGTTCGGCGTCGGGCTGGTCGGGGGCCGGGGCCGGGCGGCTGGCCCGGTGCGGAGCGAACAGGGTGCGCAGCGCGCTGTCGGCGGCGCCGAGGAGACGGTCCATGGCGCCAGTGTAAGGAAGGCCGCCCGGGTCGGTTGGCGGTCAGGCTTGTGGCGTCGCGGAGACTGTGCGGGACGGCGTTGTTGTCCCCCTGCAACGAAAGACCCGCTCGCGACCCGAAAACTTTGCGTGGTCCGTCGGGGCTCTGGTGGAATACGCGCCAGCTTCCCAAAAGGAGGTTGGCCCGGGATCCGGTGGGTGCACAAAGTGCCTGCATGCGTGAGCCCTTCGTACCGGAGCCCTTGTTCAAACCTTGGAGAAACTTGCATGAAAAAGTCCCTGATCGCCCTGGCTGCGCTGGCTGCCGCCGGCGTCGCCTCCGCGCAGACGGCCACCGCCCAGAACCCCGGCGCGTCCGCCGTGACCATCTTCGGCGTGGTCGACATGTCGGTCACCCGCCTGTCCACCGACTCCATCAACGGCGTCAACGGTGGCAGCCAGACCATCATGGATGGCTCGGGCCGCAACGCCTCCAGCCGCCTGGGTTTCCGCGGTGTTGAAGACCTGGGCGGTGGCCTGGGCGCTGCCTTCTGGCTGGAAGCCGGCATCAACGTCGACAACGGCACCGGCTCGAACACCACGCAGAACAACACCTCGTGGGGTCAGAGCGTCCAGTTCGGCCAGACCAGCACCCCCTACGCCCCGACCTCGACCCTGGGCGCCCGTCAAGGCCTGACCTTCAACCGCGCCAGCACCGTCTCGCTGCTGGGCCGTGGTTTCGGTGAAGTCCGCCTGGGCCGTGACTACACCACGACCTTCTGGAACTACACCCTGTTCGATCCGTTCGGCACCGTGGGTGTCGGCGCTGCCACCAACGTGATCGCCGGCCAGCTGGCTCCCCTGGGCCTCGCCGCCTTCCCTCCCGGCCAGGCTTACCCCCTGACCCGTACGTCGAACGCCATCTCCTGGCTGTCGCCGAACTACGGTGGCTTCCGCGCCCAGCTGCAGTACGCCCTGTCTGAGCAGCCCAGCGTCTGCGTGGCTCCTGGCAGCACCGTCAACACCAACACCTGCCTGGGTGCTGATGGCGACGGCAAGGTGTTCGGCACCCGTCTGTCCTACGCCAACGGCCCGATCTCGGCTGCCTTCGGCTACGCCAAGACCAAGTACGGCAACAACGTCGTGACCACCGCGACCGCCACCACGATCTCGAGCCTGGCGAACACCGCCGCTTACCGTGGCGACCTGACCGTGTGGAACCTGGCCGGTTCGTACGACTTCGGCGTGGCGCGCGTGATGGCCCAGTACGGCCGTCAGACCAACGACGCCGTTGCCGCCGTTGCCGCCACCGCCACGCAAGCCGCCGGCGCCGCCGTCGGTGAGCGCGAGCTGACCCACTGGACCCTGGCCACCGCCGTCCCGATGGGCCCCTGGACCCTGAAGGCTTCGTACAACGCCGCCAAGCGCAGCGACCAGCAAGTCGCCGGCGTGGTGAACGAGAACGGTGCGAAGAACACCCAGATCGCCCTGGGCGCCCAGTACGACCTGTCCAAGCGCACCGCCCTGTACGGCACCTACTCGCGCAACACGCTGAAGGCTGGTTCGACCACCGCCGGCGGCCTGCGCGCGACCCTGGGCCTGGCTGGTGGCGTCCTGGCTGCTGGCCAGTCGGCTACCGCCACCGGTATCGACCTCGGCGTTCGCCACAGCTTCTAAGCTGGCTTCTGACGACCGCCCGGCCTGCCCGGGCAGTCGAAAAGAAACTTGAAAGCCGCCCTTCGGGGCGGCTTTTTTCTTGCATGGATGAGAGACACTGCTCATCCATGGTCCCCTCCGTCCTCGCCCGTTGCCTGGCTGCCGCCACCGCCTTGTTGCTGGCGGCGTGCGCGAGCCTGCCGCCGCCTGACGGACTGGCCGACAGCGACTGGGCCCGCGCCTCGGCGCTCGACGACGACGCAGGCACCGAGTGGCAGGTGCAGCGCTTTCCCGGCAAGGCGCCGGTGCGCTTCGCCGCCGTGCGCCAGGCCGGCCGCGACGCCCTCGCGGCCGATGCGCAGTCCGCCGCCAGCATGGTCAAGCACCGCGTGCACATCGAGCCGGCCGACCTGGGCAGCCTGCGCTTTTCGTGGAAGGTGCCGCAGCTGATCGCCGATGCGGACCTGGCCCGGCGCGACGCCGACGATTCACCGGTGCGCATCGTGCTCGCCTTCGAGGGTGACCGCTCGCGCTTCTCGCCGGCCGACGCCATGCTGTCCGAGCTGGCGCGCACGCTGACCGGCGAGCCCATGCCCTACGCGACCCTCATGTACGTGTGGTGCAACCAGCGCGAGCCCGGCACCGTGGTGCGCAGCCCGCGCACCGAGCGCATCCGCAAGCTCGTGCTCGAGTCGGGCCCCGGCCGCCTGAACCGGTGGCTCGATTACGAGCGCGACATCCGGGCCGACTACGAGCGGGCCTTCGGCGAGCCACCCGGCGCGCTGGTCGGCGTCGCCGTGATGACCGACAGCGACAACACGCGCACCGCCACGCGGGCCTGGTACGGCCCGCTGCAGTTCGTGCCCGTCGCAGGCACCGCGCCACGCTGAGCCCGCGCGGGCCCGGCACGCCTCTTGCGCGCGTTCGCGGAATGCGCCTGGGCACGGGGGTCTCGCACCGTTTCGGGGAAACCCTCTCGACGCTGCCGGGGCGCCTCAGCATCATTCGGCACTTTCGACTGACAACACGAGGGATCAGATGGGGATCAAGACCACCTTCGCATGCATCGCCACGGCCGCCGTCCTGGCCGTCGGCAGCCCGCTCGCCCAGGCCAAGCCGTTCAAGTGGGCCAGCGCCAGCGACATCGCCACCTGGGACATCCATTCCCAGAACAACGCGCTGCAGAACGGCATCCACGCGGCCGTCTACGAGTCGCTGGTCTACTACAACAGCCGCACCTTCAAGGTCGACCCGGTGCTGGCCACGTCGTGGCAGCAGCTGACGCCCACGCAGCTGCGCATCACGCTGCGGCAGAACGTCAAGTTCCACGACGGCAGCGCCTTCACCGCCGACGACGCGGTGTACTCGCTGCAGCGCGCCATGATGCGCACGTCGAACTTCACGCCGTACACGGCCGGCTTCGACCGCATCGTGAAGGTGAACGCGAACACCATCGACATCTTCACCAAGAACCCCAACCCGGTGCTGCTGAACCAGCTCACCGAACTGCGCATGATGAGCAAGGCCTGGGCCGAGAAGAACAACTCGGTCGAGCCCAAGGACATCCGCAACGCGAACCAGGAGACGTTCGCCAACCGCAACGCGATGGGCACCGGCCCGTTCATGCTCAAGCAGTGGGTGCCCGACCAGCGCATGGTGCTCGAGCGCAACCCGGCCTGGTGGGGCAAGGCCGAGGGCAACATCACCGAGATCGTCTACACGCCGATCAAGGCCGAGGCCACCCGCGTGGCGGCCCTGCTGTCGGGCGAGGTCGACCTGGTGCTCGACCCCAGTCCGCAGGACCTGGGCCGGCTGCGCCAGAACGCCAACCTGAAGGTGATCGACGGCGTCGAGAGCCGCACCATCTTCTTCGGCCTGGACACCTTCCGCGACGAGCTGCCCGGCTCCAACGTCAAGGGCAAGAACCCGCTGAAGGACCAGCGCGTGCGCAAGGCGCTGTATCAGGCCATCGACATCGACGGCCTGATGCGCGTGACCATGCGCGGCCTGGGCCAGGCGACCGGCACGCTGATCGCGCCGCAGGTCAACGGCTGGAACGAGGACCTGCACAAGCGCATGCCCTACGACGCCGAGGCCGCCCGCAAGCTGCTGGCCGAGGCCGGCTACCCGCAGGGCTTCGAAGTCGACTTCGCCTGCCCCAACAACCGCTACATCAACGACGAGGAGATCTGCCAGGCAGTCACCGCGATGTGGGCGCGCGTGGGCGTCAAGGCCAAGCTGCGCACGCTGCCGCTGACCACCTACTTCCCGATGATCCAGCGCTTCGAGGCCAGCATCTACATGCTGGGCTGGGGCGTGCCCACCTTCGACGCGATGTACAGCCTGCAGTCGCTGGTGCGCACCGTGGGCACCGACGGCGACGGCAACTACAACGTGGGCCGCTACAGCAACCCGCGCATCGATGCCGTGATCGACCGCGCCAAGGTCGAGTCCGACACGCTGGTGCGCAACCGCCGCCTGGTCGAGGCGCTGCAGATGGCCAAGGAGGACGTCTCGCACATCCCGCTGCACAACCAGGTCATCCCCTGGGCCATGAAGAAGACCATCGACGTCGTGCACCGGCCCGACAACCGGATCGACTGGCGCCTGGTCAAGGTCAACTGAGCCGGCGGGCGCCTGCGCGCGCCCGTCCCCGATGTGTGACGCCGCGCGGCGTCACGCACGCGATCCACGGGGCCGTGGCGCGCGCGCTGCTCTGCTAGCATCGCCGCCCGGCCCGCTCCTCCCCCGATGTTCGCCTTCATCCTCCGCCGCCTCCTCCAGGCCGTGATCGTCATGGTCTCCGTGGCGTTCATCGCGTTCCTGTTGTTCCAGTTCGTCGGCGACCCGGTCGTCTTCCTGCTCGGCCAGGACGCCACGCCCGAGCAGATCCGCACCCTGCGGGCCGACCTGGGGCTGGACCAGCCCTTCTTCGTGCAGTTCTGGCATTTCCTGGTCAATGCGGTGCAGGGCGAGTTCGGCCTGTCGTTGCGCCAGGGGGCCAAGGTCTCGCGCCTGATCGCCGAACGCTTCCCCGCGACGCTCGAGCTGGCGCTGGTGGCCGCCTTCATCGCGCTGGCGCTGGGCATCCCGATGGGTGTGTACGCGGCGCTGCGGCGGGGGACCTTCCTGTCGCAGGTGTTCATGACGATCTCGCTGCTGGGCGTGTCGCTGCCCACCTTCCTGATCGGCATCCTGCTGATCCTGGTGTTCGCGGTGCACCTGGGCTGGTTCCCCAGCTTCGGCCGCGGCGACACGGTGCAGATCGGCTGGTGGACCTCGGGGCTGCTGACGCCCAAGGGCTGGCGCCACATCGTGCTGCCGGCGGTCACCCTGGCCATCTTCCAGCTCACGCTGATCATGCGGCTGGTGCGCGCCGAGATGCTCGAGGTGCTGCGCACCGACTACATCAAGTTCGCGCGCGCCCGCGGCCTGTCGGACCGCGCCATCCATTTCGGCCACGCGCTCAAGAACACCCTGGTGCCGGTGATGACCATCACCGGCCTGCAGCTGGGCGGCCTGATCGCCTTCGCCATCATCACCGAGACCGTCTTCCAGTGGCCCGGCATGGGCCTGCTGTTCATCCAGGCTGTCACCTTCGCCGACATCCCCGTGATGGCGGCCTACCTGTGCCTGATCGCGCTGATCTTCGTGGTGATCAACCTCGTGGTCGACCTGCTGTACTTCGTCGTCGACCCGCGCCTGCGGGTGGGCGGGGGCAAGGGGCACTGATGCAGGCCGGCCACCCTCCGGCGCGCCTGCTGGCCAGCGGCCGGGCCTTCGCGCACATCGCGCGCTTCCATCCCGAGCTCACCGCCTTCCGCCGCGACCTGCACGCCAACCCCGAGCTGGGGTTCGAGGAGGTCTACACGGCGGGCCGCGTGGCCGAGGCGCTGCGCCTGTGCGGCGTCGACAGCCTGCGCACCGGCATCGGCAAGACCGGCGTGGTGGCCGTGGTGCACGGCCGCGGCCGCAGCGCTGCCGACCCCGGCCGCATGCTCGGGCTGCGCGCCGACATGGACGCGCTGCCCCTGCACGAGCACAACGAGGTGGCCTGGAAGTCCACCCGCGGCGGCCTGATGCACGGCTGCGGCCACGACGGCCACACCGCCATGCTGCTGGGCGCGGCCCGCTACCTGGCCGAAACGCGGCAGTTCGACGGCACCGCGGTGCTGATCTTCCAGCCGGGCGAGGAGGGCTACGCGGGCGCCCGGGCCATGATCCAGGACGGGCTGTTCGACACCTGGCCGTGCGAGCGCGTCTTCGCGCAGCACAACTCGCCCGAGACCGCGCTGGGCGTCATCGGCATCACGCCCGGGCCGATGCAGGCCGCGGTCGACCGCATCCAGATCACCGTGCGCGGCAAGGGCGGCCACGGCGCGCGCCCGCACCAGGCGATCGATCCGGTCCTCGTGTCGGCGCACATCATCAGCGCCGTGCAGAGCATCGTCGCGCGCAACGTCTCGGCCTTCGACCAGGCCGTGGTGAGCATCTGCGCGATGCAGGCCGGCCACCCCGGCGCGATGAGCGTGATCCCGGGCCAGGCCGTGCTGGTGGGCACCGTGCGCACCTACAACGAGGCCATGCAGCAGCTGGTCGAGGACCGCCTGCGCCAGCTGTGCGCCGGCGTGGCGCAGGGCTTCGGTGCCAGCGCCGACGTCGAGTACGAGCGCATCTACCCGGCCACCGTCAACACCGTGCCCGAGGCGCACTTCGCCGCCGACGTCGCCGCCTCGCTCGTGGGCGAGGACCGCGTGCTGCGCGACATGACGCCCAGCATGGGCGGCGAGGACTTCTCGTTCATGCTGCAGGTGCGGCCCGGTGCCTACATCCGGATCGGGCAGGGCGCCGCCGACGGCCCCGGCCCGCACCCGCTGCACAACCCGCGCTACGACTTCAACGACGACATCCTGCCCCTGGGCGCCGCGCTGCATGCGGGCCTGGTCGAGCAGGGCCTGCCCCTGGCCACCTGACAACGCGACCGCGTTATCCCGAAGGAGCTCCCATGAAGATGAAGACCACCGTCCTCGCTGCCGCCGCCCTGCTCGCGCTGGCCGGCGCCGCCTCGGCCCAGACCGTGCGCATCGCCAACCAGGGCGACGCACTGTCGATGGACCCGCACTCGCTCAACGAGTCGCTGCAGCTGTCGGTCACCAGCAACGTGTACGAGCCGCTGGTGGGCCGCAACAAGGACCTGTCGCTCACGCCGGCGCTGGCCACCTCCTGGAAGCAGACCTCGCCCACCGTGTGGCGCTTCGAACTGCGCAAGGGCGTGCAGTTCCACGACGGCACCCCGTTCACCGCCGACGACGTGCTCTTCACCATGGCCCGCACCCAGGTCGAGGGCTCGGACATGAAGAGCTACACGAACGACGTGAAGGCCGTGCGCAAGATCAGCGACCACGTGGTCGAGATCGAGACCAACACGCCGTTCCCCATCCTGCCGGACGTGCTCACGAACGTGTTCATCATGAGCAAGCAGTGGTGCGAGACCAACCAGGCCCAGCGCCCGGTCGACCGCCGCAAGGGCATCGAGAACGCCGCCTCGTTCCGCGCCAACGGCACCGGCCCGTACCGCCTGCGCGAGCGCCAGCCCAACGTGCGCACCGCGTTCGTCCGCAACGGCAACTACTGGGGCAAGATCGAAGGCAACGTCCAGGACGTGGTGTTCACGCCCATCGCCAACGACGCCACCCGCGTGGCCGCGCTGCTGTCGGGCGAGATCGACGTGATGGAGCCGGTGCCCGTGCAGGACGTCGAGCGCATCAACACCTCGGGCGCCACGCAGTCGCTGGTCGCGCCCGAGCTGCGCACCATCTTCCTGGGCTTCGACCAGCGCCGTGACGAACTGCTGTACTCGAACGTCAAGGGCAAGAACCCGTTCAAGGACAAGCGGGTGCGCCAGGCCTTCTACCAGGCCATCGACATCGACGGCATCAAGCGCACCGTGATGCGCAACCTGTCGGCGCCCACCGCGCTGATGATCGGCCCCGGCATCAACGGCTTCTTCCCCGAGCAGAACAAGCGCCTGCCCTACGACCCGGACGGCGCCAAGAAGCTGCTGGCCGACGCCGGCTACCCCAACGGCTTCGAGGTGGCGATGAACTGCCCGAACGACCGCTACGTCAACGACGCGCGGATCTGCCAGGCGGTGGCGCAGAACCTGGCGCGCATCGGCGTCAAGATCAACCTGCAGGCCGAGACCAAGGGCACCTACTTCCCCAAGGTGCTGCGCCGCGACACCAGCTTCTACATGCTCGGCTGGACCCCCAGCACCTACGACGCGCACAACGCGATGAACGCGCTGATGGCCTGCCCCGACGACAAGGGCGCCGGCCAGTTCAACCTGGGCGCCTACTGCAACCCCGAGTACGACAAGCTCACGCGCGCCGTGCAGTCCGAGACCGACAAGGCCAAGCGCAACGCGATGATCAAGCAGGCCTTCGAGATCCACACCGCCGACATCGGCCACATCCCCCTGCACCAGCAGTCGCTGGCCTGGGGCGTGAGCAAGAAGGTGACCGTCGTCCAGCGCGGCGACAACTACCTCGACTTCAAGTGGATCACCGTCAAGAAGTAAGCGCCTGACCTGCCGGCGCGGCCCCCGCCGCGCCGGCGCGCACCGACCGCCATGAGACAGACCCTCGCCCGCTGGCTGGACAGCGACATCGGCCACAGCTTCCGCACCTCGCCCGTCGCCATCACGGCGGCGGCGATCGCGTTCGTGTGCGTCTTCTGCGCCGTCTTCGCCAACTGGGTCGCGCCGCACAACCCGTTCGACCTCACCACCCTGGAACTGTCGGACGCGCGGCGCCCGCCGGCCTGGTCGGCCGAAGGCTCGGCCAAGTACCTGCTGGGCACCGACGACCAGGGCCGCGACATCCTGTCGGCGCTGATGTACGGCGCCCGCATCTCGCTGGTGGTGGGCGCGGCCTCGGTGCTGCTGTCCATGGTCATCGGCGTCGTCCTGGGGCTGCTGGCCGGCTTCAAGGGCGGCTGGCTCGACGCCTTCCTGATGCGGCTGTGCGACGTCATGCTCAGCTTCCCGCCCATCCTGGTGGCGCTGCTGATCGCCGGCGTCGGCCGCGCGATGTTCCCCAACGCCCACGACACCGTGGCCTTCGGCGTGCTGATCGTCTCGATCACGCTCACCGGCTGGGTGCAGTACGCGCGCACCGTGCGCGGCTCCACGCTGGTGGAGCGCAACAAGGAATACGTGCAGGCGGCCCGCGTCACCGGCGTGCCGCCGCTGCGCATCATGCTGCGCCACGTGCTGCCCAACGTGACCGGCCCGGTGCTGGTGCTGGCCACCATCCACGTGGCCACGGCCATCATCACCGAGGCCACGCTGTCGTTCCTGGGCGTGGGCGTGCCGCCCACCTCGCCGTCGCTGGGCACGCTGATCCGCGTGGGCAACGACTACCTGTTCTCGGGCGAGTGGTGGATCACCATCTTCCCCGGCCTGATGCTGATCCTGATCGCCCTGTCGGTGAACCTGCTGGGCGACTGGCTGCGCGACGCCCTGAACCCCCGGCTGCGCTGAACGCCATGAGCCTGCTCGAAGTCAAGAACCTCGTCGTCGAGTTCCCCCACCGCCGCGGCACGCTGCGCGCGCTGGACGACATCTCCTTTTCCATCGCGCCCGGCGAGATCCTGGGCGTGGTGGGCGAGTCCGGCGCGGGCAAGAGCCTGACCGGCGCCTCCATCATCGGCCTGCTCGAGCCGCCGGGGCGCATCGCCTCGGGCCAGATCGTGCTGGAGGGCCAGCGCATCGACAACCTGCCGCCGGCGCAGATGCGCGGCATCCGCGGCCGGCGCATCGGCGCCATCTTCCAGGACCCGCTGACCTCGCTGAACCCGCTGTACACCATCGGGCGGCAGCTGACCGAGACCATCCAGACGCACCTGCCGGTCGACGTGGCCGAGGCGCGCCGCCGCGCCATCGGCTTGCTCGAGGACACCGGCATCCCGGCCGCCGCCGAGCGCATCGACCACTACCCGCACCAGTTCTCCGGCGGCATGCGCCAGCGCGTGGTGATCGCGCTGGCCCTGGCGGCCGAGCCCAAGCTGATCGTGGCCGACGAGCCGACCACCGCGCTGGACGTGTCGATCCAGGCGCAGATCATCCAGCTGCTCAAGCGCATCTGCCGCGACCGGGGCGCCGCCGTCATGCTGATCACGCACGACATGGGCGTGATCGCCGAGACCTGCGACCGCGTCGCCGTGATGTACGCCGGCCGCGTGGCCGAGATCGGCCCGGTGCACCAGGTGATCAACCAGCCGGCGCATCCGTACACGATGGGCCTGATGGCCTCGATCCCCGACATGGAGAGCGACCGCGAGCGGCTCAACCAGATCGACGGGGCCATGCCGCGCCTGAACGCGATCCCGACGGGCTGCGCCTACAACCCGCGCTGCCCGCGCGTCTTCGAGCGCTGCACCCGCGAGCGGCCCGACCTGCTCGACGCCAGCGCCACCCGCGCCGCCTGCTGGCTGCACGACGCCGACCAGCACACCCACGCGGGAGCGGCTGCATGAGCACCGTGACGCACGACGGCGCCCCGCTGGTGCAGGCGCGCGACCTGGCCAAGACCTTCGACGTCTCGGCGCCCTGGCTCAACCGGGTGATCGAGCGCAAGCCGCGCCAGCTGCTGCATGCCGTCGACGGCGTGAGCTTCGACATCCCCCGGGGGCAGACGCTGGCCCTGGTGGGCGAGTCGGGCTGCGGCAAGAGCACGGTGGCGCGGCTGCTGGTGGGCCTGTACGAGCCCACCCGCGGCGGCCTGGCGTTCGACGGCCAGGACGCCCATGCGGCGTTCAAGTCGCGCGATGCGAAGGCCATGCGCCGGCGCATCCAGATGATCTTCCAGGATCCGTACGCCAGCCTGAACCCGCGCTGGAAGGTCGAGGAGATCGTGGGCGAGCCGCTGCGCGAGCACGGCATCGTCACCGAGCCGCAGGCGCTGCGCGAACGCGTGGGCCAGCTGCTGCAGAGCGTCGGCCTGTCGCCGCTGGACATGGTCAAGTACCCGCACCAGTTCTCGGGCGGCCAGCGCCAGCGCATCTCGATCGCGCGCGCCCTGGCCACCGAGCCCGAGTTCCTGGTGTGCGACGAGCCCACCAGCGCGCTGGACGTGTCGGTGCAGGCGCAGGTGCTGAACATCATGAAGGACCTGCAGCGCCAGCGGGGCCTGACCTACCTGTTCATCTCGCACAACCTGGCTGTGGTGCGCCACGTGAGCGACCAGGTCGGCGTGATGTACCTGGGCCGGCTGGTCGAGCTGGCCGGCAAGCACCAGCTGTTCGGGCAGCCGCGGCATCCGTACACGCGCATGCTGCTGGACGCGATCCCGAAGATGCACGACACCGGCCGTGCCCGCACGCCGGTGCAGGGCGAGGTGCCCAACCCGCTGAACCCGCCGGCCGGCTGCGCCTTCAACCCGCGCTGCCCGCATGCCAACGACCGCTGCCGCACCGAGCGGCCTGCCCTGCTGACCATCGGCGGCATCCGCATCGCCTGCCACGCGGTGGAAGAGGGGCGGATCTAGCGCCTCGCCGATCGTGGATGCCCGCCTGCGCGGGCATGACGGTGAGGGGCGGCGGGCATGACGGTAAGGGGGCGTCGTCCCCGCGGAGGCGGGGACCCACGGTCCACCACCGCGCCTGAGCATGGATGCCCGCCTGCGCGGGCATGACGGTGCGGGGGCGGCGGGCATGACGGTGCGGGGCGTCGTCCCCGCGCAGGCGGGGACCCACGGTCCACCACCGCGCCTGATCCTGGATGCCCGCCTGCGCGGGCATGACGAGGGCCTGGGGCCGCCGTCCCGGGCCTACTGCTCCTCGCTCCAGCAGAACCCGTCGCGCGCGATCATGGCCGAGGCGGCGCTGGGGCCCCAGCTGCCCGCCGCATAGGGCCGCAGGCCGGTGTCGCCGCCGGCCTTCCAGGCCTCCAGCAGCGGCTCGACCCAGCGCCAGGCGGCTTCCTGCTCGTCGCTGCGCACGAACAGGTTGAGCCGGCCGTCGATCACGTCCAGCAGCAGCCGCTCGTAGGCGCCCACCCGCTCGGCGCCGAAGCGCTGGTCGAAGTCCAGGTTCAGGTGCACCGGCGTGAGCGACTGCACCTGGCGCCGGTTCTCCTGGCCCTGGGCCAGCAGGTGCAGCTCCAGCCCGTCGCGCGGCTGCAGGTGGATCACCAGCTGGTTCGACGCCGACAGCGGCGTGCGGAAGATCGCATGCGGTGCCGGCCGGAAGTTGACGACGATGTGGGCGTCGCGCGCGGCCAGCCGCTTGCCGGTGCGGATGTAGAACGGCACGCCCGCCCAGCGCCAGTTGGCCACCTCGGCGCGCAGCGCGACGTATGTCTCGGTGCAGGAGTCGGGCGCCACGCCGGCCTCCTCGCGGTAGCCGGCCACCGACATGCCGCGCACCGCGCCGGCGCCGTACTGCCCCCGGATCGCGTGCGCGCCCAGGGTCTCGGCCGTCCAGGGGCGCAGCGAGCGCAGCACCTTGAGCTTCTCGTCGCGGATCGCGTCGGCATCGGCGCTGATGGGCGGCTCCATGGCCAGCGCGCACAGCAGCTGCAGCGCATGGTTCTGCACCATGTCGCGCAGCGCGCCGGTGCCGTCGTAGAACCCGCCGCGCTTTTCCACGCCCAGGTCCTCGGCGATCGTCACCTGGATGTTGGCGATGGTCTCGCGCCGCCACAGCGGCTCGAACAGCGCGTTGCCGAAGCGCAGGGCGAACAGGTTCTGCACCGCCGGCTTGCCCAGGTAGTGGTCGATGCGGAACACCTGGCGCTCGCCGAAGGCGCGGCAGACGGTCTCGTTGATCGCGCGGTTGGATGCCAGGTCATGGCCCAGAGGCTTTTCCAGCACGATGCGCGTGGCCGGCGTGTTCAGGCCCGCGGCCGCCAGCTGCTCGACAACGGTGGTGAACAGCTGCGGCGCGGTGGCCAGGTACAGCACCACCGTGCCCGCGTTGCGCTCGCGCAGCCGCGCCGCCAGCGCGGCGTAGTCGCCCGGCTTGGACAGGTCCATGCGCTGGAAGTGCAGCAGGCCGGCGAAGCGCTCGAACTCCTCGGGGCTGGGCCGCTTGGCCAGCTCGACATGCTCGAAGCGCTGGCGGATGAGGTCGCGGTACTGCGCGTCGCTGAGCGCGTCGCGCGCCACGCCGACGATGCGCCCGCCGGGCGGCAGCGTGCCGTGGCGGAAGGCCTGGAACAGCGCAGGCATCAGCTTGCGCCAGGCGAGGTCGCCGGTGCCGCCGAACAGGACGAGATCGAAGCTCATGGGCAGGGGGAGTGCGAAGGGGCAGGGCCCCATCGTAAGCGGGCCATGCCGGCGGCGCGCGGCCGATAATGCCCCGCACCATGAACCAACTCGAAGCGCTCAAGCAGTTCACCACCGTGGTGGCCGACACCGGCGACTTCCGCCAGCTGGCCCGCTTCCAGCCCCAGGACGCGACCACCAACCCGTCGCTCATCCTCAAGGCCGTGCGCAAGCCCGAGTACGCGCCGCTGCTGCAGGAGACCATGCAGCGCTGGCGCAGCCGGCCGCTGGACGAGGCCATGGACCGGCTGCTGGTGCGCTTCGGCCGCGAGATCCTGGCCACCATCCCCGGCCGCGTGTCCACCGAGGTCGATGCGCGCCTGAGCTTCGACACCGAGGCCACGGTCGCGCGCGCCGAGCGGCTGATCGAGCTGTACCAGGCCGAGGGCCTGCCCACCGACCGCGTGCTGGTGAAGATCGCCGCGACCTGGGAGGGCATCCAGGCGGCGCAGCGGCTGCAGCGCCGCGGCATCGACTGCAACCTGACCCTGCTGTTCTCGTTCTGCCAGGCCGTGGCCTGCGGCCAGGCCAAGGTCAAGCTGATCTCGCCCTTCGTCGGCCGCATCTACGACTGGCACAAGAAGTCCGCCGGCGCGGGCTGGGACGAGGCGGCGATGGCCGGCGCCAACGACCCCGGCGTGCGGTCGGTGCAGCGCATCTGGACGCACTACAAGCACTTCGGCATCGCCACCGAGGTGATGGGCGCGAGCTTCCGCAACACGGGCCAGATCGTCGCGCTGGCCGGCTGCGACCTGCTGACCATCAGCCCCGAGCTGCTGGCCGAGCTGGCGGCCTCCGAGGCCCCCGTGGCGCGTGCCCTGGATGCCGAGGCGGCACGCCGCGCCGACCTGCCGCCGGTGCAGTACGACGAGGCCGCGTTCCGCTACGCGCTCAACGAGGACGCGATGGCCACGGACAAGCTGTCCGAGGGCATCCGCGCGTTCTGCGCCGATGCGGTGGCGCTCGAGCAGCTGATGCTGGCCGCCTGAGCATGGCCGCGCCCGCACCACGCTGCGACCGCACCGCGGCCTGGCCGCGGCTGCAGGCGCACTACGACACCGTCGGCCGTGGCTTCGATGCCCGCACGGCCCTGCGCGACGATCCGCAGCGGGTGGCCGCCTTCGGCGTGCAGGCGCCGCATGTCTGGGCCGACCTGTCCAAGAACCGCATCGATGCGACGGCCGAGGCGCTGCTGCGCGAGGTGGCCGCCGACTGCGGCCTGGCGCAGAGGCGCGACGCGATGTTCGCCGGCGAGCCGATCAATGCCACGGAAGGCCGCGCGGTGCTGCACACCCTGCTGCGCACGCCGGCGGGCGCGCAGGTCGCGCCCGGGCTGCGCGATGCGCTGGCGCAGGTGCATGCCACGCTGGACGCGATGCTGGCCTATGCCGAGCAGGTGCGGGCCGACGCGGCGATCACCGACATCGTGAACATCGGCATCGGCGGCTCCGACCTGGGGCCGCAGATGGCGACCCTGGCGCTGGAGGCGTTCCGCGACCCGGGCAAGCGCCTGCACTTCGTCTCGAACATCGACGGGCACGAGCTCGACGCGGTGCTGCGCCAGGTCGATGCGCGCTCGACGCTGTTCCTCATCGCCTCCAAGACCTTCACCACGCTGGAGACGATGACCAATGCCCGTTCGGCGCGGGCCTGGTTCGCGGCGCAGGGCGGCACCGACGTGGCGCGGCATTTCGCCGCGCTGACCACCAACGTCGAGGCGGCCGCGCAGTTCGGCATCACCCGCACCTTCGGCTTCTGGGACTGGGTGGGCGGGCGCTACTCGCTGTGGTCGGCCATCGGGCTGCCGGTGGCCATCGCGATCGGCGCGCAGGGCTTCCGGGCGCTGCTGGGCGGCGCCCACGCCATGGACCTGCACTTCCGCACCGCGCCGCTGGCGCACAACCTGCCGATGCGGCTGGGCCTGCTGGACGTCTGGTACCGCAACTTCCACGGCTGGGGCAGCCGCAGCGTGGCGCCGTACCACAGCGGCCTGCGCCGGCTGCCGGCCTACCTGCAGCAGCTGGAGATGGAGAGCAACGGCAAGCGGGTCGACCTCGCGGGTCAGCCGCTGCCCTATGCGACCAGCCCGGTGGTCTGGGGCGAGCCCGGCACCAATGGCCAGCATGCGTACTTCCAGCAGCTGCACCAGGGCACGGACGTGGTGCCGGTGGAGTTCATCGCGGTCCGGCAGGCCGCGCACGCGCTGCCCGGCCACCACGCGCAACTGCTGGCCAACGTGCTGGCGCAGTCGCAGGCGCTGCTGCAGGGGCAGGACGATGCGGGCGGCCACCGGCACTTTCCGGGCAACCGGCCCAGCACGGTCCTGCTGCTCGAGCGGCTCGATCCGGCCAGCCTGGGCGCGCTGGTGGCGATGTACGAGCACCGGGTCTTCACCGCGGGCGTGCTGTGGGGCATCAACAGCTTCGACCAGTGGGGCGTCGAGCTGGGCAAGGTGCTGGCGAAGGACCTCGCGCCGCGGCTGGAGAGCGGCGACACGACGGGGCTGGACGCCTCGACGGCGGCCCTGGTGCAGCGCTTGCGCACCTGACGCCCCCGTCATCCCCGCGCACGCGGGGACCCACGCGCCGGCAGGGCGCCTGATCGTGGATGCCCGCCTGCGCGGGCATGACGGCAACCCAAAGAAAAAGCCGGGCAGTGCCCGGCTTCCTCGTCTCTGGCTGGCAGAGGGCACGGGGACGCGAGGTCCCCGCGATGGACTTACATGTCCATGCCGCCCATGCCGCCCATGCCACCGGGCATGCCGCCCGCGGCCGGGGCGTCGTCCTTGGGCGCCTCGGCGACCATGCACTCGGTCGTCAGCATCAGCGACGACACGGACGCGGCGTTCTGCAGCGCGGTGCGGGTGACCTTGGTGGGATCCAGGATGCCCATCTCGATCATGTCGCCGTAGGTGTCGTTGGCGGCGTTGAAGCCGTAGTTGCCCTTGCCGGCCAGCACGGCGTTCACCACCACCGACGGCTCGCCGCCGGCGTTGGCCACGATCTCGCGCAGCGGGGCTTCGATCGCCTTGAGCACCAGCTTGATGCCGGCGTCCTGGTCGGCGTTGTCGCCCTTGATCTCACCGGCGGCCTGGCGGGCACGCAGCAGGGCCACGCCACCACCGGCGACGATCCCTTCCTCGACGGCGGCACGGGTGGCGTGCAGCGCGTCTTCCACGCGGGCCTTCTTTTCCTTCATCTCGACTTCGGTGGCGGCACCGACCTTGATGACGGCCACGCCGCCGGCCAGCTTGGCCACGCGCTCCTGCAGCTTCTCGCGGTCGTAGTCGCTGGTGGCTTCCTCGATCTGCACGCGGATCTGCTTGACGCGCGCCTCGATGTCGGCGGCGGCACCGGCGCCGTCAATGATGGTGGTGTTTTCCTTGCCCACTTCGATGCGCTTGGCCTGGCCCAGGTCGGCCAGGGTCACCTTCTCGAGCGTCAGGCCCACTTCCTCGGCGATCACCTTGCCACCGGTCAGGATGGCGATGTCTTCCAGCATGGCCTTGCGACGGTCACCGAAGCCGGGAGCCTTGACGGCCACGACCTTCAGGATGCCGCGGATGGTGTTGACCACCAGGGTCGCCAGGGCTTCGCCTTCGACTTCCTCGGCGATGATCAGCAGCGGACGGCCGGCCTTGGCCACCTGCTCCAGCGTGGGCAGCAGGTCGCGGATGTTGCTGATCTTCTTGTCGAACAGCAGGACGAACGGGTTGTCCAGCAGCGCCGACTGCTTCTCCGGGTTGTTGATGAAGTAGGGCGACAGGTAGCCGCGGTCGAACTGCATGCCTTCGACGACGTCCAGCTCGTTGTTCAGGCTCTTGCCGTCCTCGACGGTGATCACGCCTTCCTTGCCGACCTTGTCCATCGCGTCGGCGATGATCTTGCCGATCGACTCGTCGCTGTTGGCCGAGATCGAACCGACCTGGGCGATCTCCTTGGAGGTCGTGGTCGGCTTGGAGGCCTTCTTCAGCTGCTCGGTCAGGGCGACCACGGCCTTGTCGATGCCGCGCTTGAGGTCCATCGGGTTCATGCCCGCGGCCACGTACTTCATGCCTTCGCGCACGATCGACTGGGCCAGCACCGTGGCGGTGGTGGTGCCGTCACCGGCGTTGTCGGAGGTCTTGGAAGCGACTTCCTTGACCATCTGGGCGCCCATGTTCTGGAGCTTGTCCTTCAGCTCGATCTCCTTGGCGACCGAGACACCGTCCTTGGTGACGGTGGGGGCGCCGAACGAGCGCTCGAGCACCACGTTGCGGCCCTTGGGGCCCAGGGTGACCTTGACCGCGTTGGCCAGGATGTTCACGCCTTCGACCATGCGATGACGGGCGTCAGCGCCGAAAACAACGTCTTTAGCTGCCATGTGTTTGACTCCGGATGTTCAGTTCAGTGGAAAGGGAAGGTGAGGGCCGATCAGCGCTCGACGACCGCGAACAGGTCGTCTTCCTTCATCACCAGCAGTTCGTCGCCATCGACCTTGACGGTCTGGCCGCTGTACTTGCCGAACAGCACGCGGTCGCCGACCTTGATGTTCAGGGCGATCAGTTCGCCCTTGTCGCTCTTGCGGCCCGGGCCGACGGCCAGCACCTCGCCCTGGTCGGGCTTCTCGGCGGCGTTGTCGGGGATCACGATGCCGGACGCGGTCTTGGTCTCGTTCTCGAGGCGCTTGACGATCACGCGATCGTGCAGGGGACGAAGCTTCATGGGTTCTCCTGGTCGTGGAATGACGTTGGACATCAAAAGGCGCCCGCGAAAGTGAGCGCCTGTTAACTTGTCGTGGATCCGGGCTAACGCGCGTGTTAGCACTCAAATCCAGCGAGTGCTAATGATACGGGAGAAGACGACCTTTTCAAGACCCTCCGGGAACTCGCCGGCGCCGAGGGGGCCCGCGACCGGCCCGGACGCGCCGGGGACCGGCCCGCGGCCGCACGGCGCATAGGATCGGACCATCCCCGAGGAGACACGCAGTGAAACAACGCATCGGCATGGTGGGCATCGGCTTCATGGGCCACGGCATCGCCACCAACCTCCAGAAGCACGGCCACCCGCTCGCCCTGTTCGATCACCCCGGCAACCAGCCGCTGGACGCCCTGAAGGCCGGCGGCGCGACCAGCACCGCCAGCCTGCGCGCGCTGGCCGAGTCCAGCGACATCGTCATCACCGTGCTGACCGGCTCGCCGCAGGTCGAGCAGGTGCTCACCGGCCCCGAGGGGCTGCTGCAGGGGCTGCGCCCGGGCACGGTGGTGATCGACTGCACCACGGCCGTTCCCTCGTCGACGGTGCGCATGGCCCAGGCCGTGCAGGCGGCCGGCGGCCGCTTCCTAGATGCGCCCATGACGCGCACGCCCAAGGAGGCCGCCGAAGGCCGGCTGAACCTGCTGGTGGGCGGCGATGCCGCGCTGCTGGCCGAGGTGCGCCCGGTGCTGGCCTGCTTCGCCGAGAACATCACGCACGTGGGTGCCGAGGGCGCCGGGCACGGCATGAAGCTGCTGCACAACTACGTCTCGCTGGGCATGGTCACGCTGCTGGCCGAGGCGGCCGCCTGCGCGACCCGCAGCGGCGTGGCCATGGAGGCCTTCGTGGACGTGCTGGCCAAGGGCGGCGGCGGCGGCATCGCGCTGGAACGCCTCAAGCCCTTCCTGCTGGCCGGGGACACCGGCGGCCTGCGCTTTTCCATCGCGAACGCCCGCAAGGACCTGGGCTACTACGGCACCATGGCCGCGGATGCCGGGGCGCAGCGTGACATCGCCCAAGCGGTGCTGGGCACGCTGGAGCAGGCGCTGGCCGACGCCGGCCCGCAGGCCCTGGTGCCCGAGCTGGCGCGCCTGCTGGCGCGGTGAGCGCCCGCAGGCATCCCTGGCTGCGCCGCGCCGGCATCGCGCAGCGCCGGGCGGCCCGGCTGCCACCGGCCGTGCGCGGCCTGTGGTGGTCGATGGCGGCGGGGCTGCTGTTCGTGCTGCTCAACACCGTGATGCGCGGGCTGTCGCTGCAGCTGGACCCGTTCCAGACGCAGTTCCTGCGCTACCTGGCCGGCATCGCGGTGATGGTGCCGCTGGTGCTGCGCGGCGACCTGCGCCGCTGGTGGCCGCGCAGCGTGGGCGGCCAGTTCACGCGCGGCGCGGTGCACACGGCCGGCCTGTGCCTGTGGTTCGTGGCCGTGCCCCACATCACCCTGGCCGACACCACGGCCATCGGCTTCACGACGCCCATCTTCATCATGGTCGGCGCTGTGCTCGTCTTTCGCGAGCCCATGCGCTGGGAGCGTTGGCTGGCAGCCGCCCTGGGGTTCGCCGGCGTGCTGGTGGTGGTGGGCCCGCAGCTGCAGGCGGCCGGCAACCTGTACGCGCTGGTGATGCTGGCCTCCTCGCCGGTGTTCGCCGCCTCGTTCCTGATCACCAAGGCGCTCACCCGCCACGAGCGGCCCGAGGTGATCGTGGTGTGGCAGGCGATCACCGTGACCGTGCTGAGCCTGCCGCTGGCGCTGCTGCACTGGCAGTGGCCGTCGGCGCTGCAGTGGGTGCTGTTCCTGGTGTGCGGCGTGCTCGGCAGCTCGGCCCACTACTGCCTGACGCGCTCGTACAGCATCGCCGACATCTCGGCCACGCAGTCGGTCAAGTTCCTGGACCTGGTCTGGGCCAGCGCGCTGGGCTTCCTGGTGTTCGGCGACGTCCCCAGCCGCTGGACGCTGGCCGGTGGGGTCGTGATCTGCGCCTCGACCGTGTGGATCGCGCGGCGCGAATCGCGCGCCAGGCTCAGCGCCGCGTCTGCCTGAGCTGCCAGGCGGCACTGCCGCCCGCCGCAGCGGGCACGAGCTCCCACACCCGGTCGTGGAAGGCCTCCAGCGCCGGCCGGTGCGCCACCGACACCAGCCCGCCGCCCCGGGCCCGCAGCCGCTCGACCAGGCGCTGGTACAGCTGCTGCTCGGCCGCACCGTCCAGGGCTGCCGTGGCCTCGTCGGCCAGCACCCAGCGCGGGTCCTTCAGGAACACCCGCGCCAGCGCGAGCCGCTGGCGCTCGCCGCCGGACAGCGTGTGGGCCCAGGCCTCCTGCCGGTCCAGCTGGTCCTTCAGCTGCGGCAGCAGGGCGTCGTCCAGCGCCTGCCGCAGGGCCGCGTCGCCGTAGCGCGAGGCCGGCTCGGGATAGGCCAGGGCGTCGCGCAGCGGGCCTTCCGGGAAGTAGGGATGCTGCGGGATCGCCATGGTGTCCGCCGGCACCGCGACCGCCCCGCGCGCGTAGGGCCAGATGCCGGCGAAGGCGCGCAGCAGCGTGCTCTTGCCGCTGCCCGACGGCCCCTTGACCAGCACGCGGTCGCCCGGCGCGGCCTGCAGTTGCACCCCGTCGAGCAGCACCGCCCCCGTGGGCAGGGCCAGCTGCAGGTCGTGCGCGTGCAGCTGCTCGCCGCCCTGCGTGCGTGCCAGGGCCGGCCGGTCGGCCTCCTGGGCCGCGAGGCTGGCCTCGAAACTGGTCAGGCGGTCGGCCGTGGCGCGCCAGGCGGCCAGGCTGCTGTAGTTGTCGACGAACCAGGCCAGCGAGTCCTGCACGCGGCCGAAGGCCGAGGCGATCTGCATCAGCTCGCCCAGCTGGATGGTGCCGGCGAAAAAGCGCGGGGCGGCCACGATGAACGGGAACACCACCGCCGCCTGGCCGAAGAAGTTGGTGAACCAGGTCAGGCGCTTCTGCGCGCGCAGCAGCTGCAGGTAGTTGGCCAGCGCGTCCGAGAAGCGCAGGCCGATGCGCTCGCGCTCGACCTGCTGCCCGGCGTCCAGCGCGATCGCCTCGCTGTATTCGCGCACCCGCACCATGTGGTGGCGGAAGTCGGCCTCCAGCCGCTGCTGCCGGAAGTTCAGCGCGATCTGCGGCCGCCCGATCCAGTGCGTGGCCAGGCTGCCCAGCAGGCAGTAGGCCACCGCCGCCCACACCATGAAGCCGGGGATCGTGACCGTCGAGCCGCCGAACGGGAAGCTGAACGGCCCGCTCAGGGTCCAGAGGATGCCCACGAAGCTGGCCAGCGTGACGGCGGCATTGAGCAGCCCCATGCTCAGCGAGACGCTGTAGCTGGTGAACAGGTTCAGGTCTTCCTGGATGCGCTGGTCGGGGTTGTCGGGCGGCGCCCCCTCGCCATTGCCGTAGCGGGCCAGCTCCATGCGGTAGAAGGCCTGCCCGTGCAGCCAGCGCGCCAGGGTGTGGCGCGTCATCCAGGCGCGCCAGCGCATCTCCAGCAGCTGGGTCAGGTAGAAGCGGTAGACCGCCACGACGATGAAGGCGAAGGCCAGCACCGTGAAGCGCCCCAGCTGCTGCCAGAACACCGCCTGGTCGCGCGCCTCCAGCGCGTCGTAGAACAGCCGGTTCCAGTCGTTGATCAGCACCAGCAGGTACACCGCCCCCAGGTTGAGTGCCACGATCGCACCCAGCAGCCCGCGGGCGCGCCAGCGCTCGTCGGAGCCGAAGTAGGGCGTGGTCAGGGCCCACACGCGGCGGGTGGTGGCCGCGGCGGCGGCCCAGCGTTCGGGGAGGGTCATGCGGGCTCGGGGGTCTCGGGGGCGCGGCCATCCTAGCCCCGGGCGCCTGACGACACGCCCGCGGGCTCAGCGCGGAGGGTTGGCGATGCCCGCGGCCACGTGGCCGGCCGGCACGTGGCGGGCGGCCTGGTCGACGTGGCGGGTCTGGTCGTCGAAGAAGAAGTCGGGCTCGAACTCGCGCAGGAACTCGCCCTTGGGCAGGCCGCCCAGGAACATGGCCTCGTCGACCTTGATGTCCCACTGCATCAGCGTGCGGATCGCGCGCTCGTGGGCCGGCGCGCTGCGCGCCGTCACCAGCGCGGTGCGGATGCGCATCGCCGGCGTGCCGGAGGCCTGCAGGCGGTGCAGCGCCGTCAGCAGCGGCTTGAACGGCCCGTCGGGCAGCGGCTGCAGCGCCTTGGACAGCTCGTGCTGCTGGAAGGCCGAGAGTCCTTCGCTCTGGAACACGCGCTCGGCCTCGTCGGAGAACAGCACCGCGTCGCCGTCGAAGGCGATGCGCACCTCGTTGGGGTGGTTCTCGCCGGCGGCCACCGACTCGGTCAGCACCCGCGCGGCCGGGAAGCCCGCGGCCAGCGCCTCGCGCACGTCGTCGGCGTTGGCCGACAGGAACAGGTGCGCGCCCAGCGGCCGCAGGTAGCGGAACGGCGAGCGCCCCTGCGTGAACACGCCGCGCTCCAGCCGGATCTGGTTGGCCTGGCCCGAGCGGAAGATGCGCATGCCCGAGACCGGGTCGTTGCGCGAGAGGATCACCACCTCGACGTGCTGGTTGGTGGTGTCGTTGAAGGCCAGCAGCTTCTTGATCAGCGGGAAGGCGATGCCGGGGCGGGCCGGCTGCTCCAGCCGCTCGAGCTGCACCCGCATGTAGGCCTGCGGGTCGCCGCCCTCGAACACCCGGTTCTCCTCCTCGAAGTCGAACAGGGCGCGCGAGGAGATCGCCACCACCAGCTTGTCGCCGCCGAACACGCCGCCTGCCATGGCGGTCATCGTACCCACTGGTTCAGCTGGATGATGGGCATCAGCACCGCCAGCACGATCAGCATGACCACCAGGCCCATGGTCACGATCAGCAGCGGCTCGAGGATGGTGGCCAGGCCCACGGCCCGGCGCTGCACCTCGCTGCCCAGCTGGTTGGCCGCGCGCTGCAGCATCAGGGGCAGCTGGCCGGTCTGCTCGCCCAGGCGGGCGAACATGGCCAGCAGGCCGGGGAAGCGCTTCTTCTGC
Source organism: Comamonadaceae bacterium (assembly GCA_027484575.1). Classification (GTDB taxonomy): domain Bacteria; phylum Pseudomonadota; class Gammaproteobacteria; order Burkholderiales; family Burkholderiaceae_C; genus Ramlibacter. Next base: position 10,387 of record JAIXSQ010000002.1, on the reverse strand, counting down.
GCCAGGGCCGAGGCCAGCGGTGCGCCTTCGCGCACCAGCACCAGCGCATCCAGCGCGTCGGCCCGCATCGCCCGGTTGTTCAGCGTCTCGGCGGCCGCCTGCAGGGCCCGCAGGATCGGCACCCCCGCCGAGGTCAGCATGGCCAGCGTCGTGCCGAACTGTGCGCTGTTGTAGCCGCGCGACAAACCGCCGAGGACAGGAAGACTCAGCCATGCCGCGTCGAATTTCTCACGGAACTCGGCGTTGTTGAGGAATACCTTCAGAAGAATCCCTAAGCCCATGATGAGCAAGGCAAATATCCAGCCCCAGGACCGCAGGAAGGCGCTGATCGCCAGCATCGCGCTCGTCAGGAATGGCAGCGACTGCTTGGTGCCGGCGAACACGTTGGCGACCTGGGGCACGACGTAAGTCACGAGGAACACGACGATCGCGATCGCCACGACGGTGACGATGGCCGGGTACAGCGCCGCGCCCACCAGCCGGGCCCGCAGTGCCTGCTGGGCTTCGAGCTCGTCGGCAAGCCGCTCGAGCACGGTGCCTAGGTGGCCGCTCTGCTCGCCGGCGCTCACCACGGCCCGGTAGATGTCGGAGAACTCGCGCGGAAAGTGCCCCAGGGCGGCGGCGAAGGTGGAGCCGGCATTGACTTCGGCGCGGATCGCTGCGACCAGATGGCGTTCGGGTGTCCGCTGGGCCTCTTCGGCCAAGGCTGTGAGCGCACGCTCCAGTTGCAGCCCGGAGCCCACGAGGCCGGCCAGCTGGCGCGTCCAGATGGCCAGCTGCGTGTCGCTGAAGATCCGCCGGGCCCAAGTTCGACCGGCATCGGCCGAAGAACCGGGGGAGCCGTCGACCGGGCGCACGGCCAGGGGCACCAGCGCCTGGGCGCGCAACTGGCTGCGGGCGGCCTTGGCCGTGTCGGCGTCCAGCACGCCGCGGCGGGTCTGGCCGGCGCTGTCGAGCGCCTCGAAGGCATAGGCGGGCATGTGAATCCGTTCCGTTCGCGCCGGCGTACCAACCGTCCAGCCGAAAAAGTCACGCGACTTGTTTCGAAATGTTGCTGGAGGTAGCGGAAAGTTAGGAAAATCCCTTAACCCGCGCCGAGGGAGTGGGTCGAAGGACGCAGGAGTTTAAGAGTATGTCGAGGAAGGTTCCGAAGAAGCGACGCAGCCGCCTGCTGGCCCTCGAGCCGCGGGTGCTGTTCGATGGCGCGCTCGCGGCGGAGCTGACGAGCGACCAGCTCATCGGTGCGCAACTCGACAAGACCGCAGCGGCCGCGCCGGTTGAGGCCCAGCCGGCGATCGTCGAGCCGGTCGCCTTGGCCCAGCCCGGCGTGGACGAGCAGGCGCACGACACCACCGTCGACGCCGTGCCCCAACTCGACGCGTCCCGGCAGGAGATCGTCTTCGTGGACGCGGCGGTGCGCGATGCGGCGCAGCTGGTGCAGGCGATCCACGCCCAGAGTCCGCAGGCCGAAATCGTCCTGCTGGATCCCGCGCGCGACGGCCTGCTCCAGATGGCCGAGACGCTGGCCGGCCGGTCCGGCCTCGACGCGATCCACGTCGTCAGCCACGGCGCCGCCGGGACGCTGGTGCTGGGCGACCAGGCCCTGACCGCTTCGAGCCTGCCCGGCCGCCAGCTGGACCTGGCACGCATCGGTGCTGCGTTGGCGGCCACCGGCGACGTGCTGCTCTACGGCTGCGACATCGGCGCGGGCAGCGCCGGGGAGCAGTTCGTCCAGAGCCTGTCTACGCTGACGGGGGCCGATGTGGCGGCCTCGACCGACCTCACCGGAGCCGCCGGCCTGGGTGGTGACTGGGATCTCGAGCTGCGCGCGGGCGATGTCCGCACCCCGGTGCTGGGTTGGTCGATCGACTTCGCCACCTACAACCGGCTGCTCGCGCCCCCTGTCGTCGACCTGAACGCGCCCGGCACCTTCGTGGCCTCCGACAGTTTCGCCACGCAGGTCTACACGGGCGGCGTGAACTGGTCCGGTGGCTGGTCGGAGTTCGACGCGGCCCCATCGGGCGGCGGCAACAGCGACAACAGCCCGACAGGCGCCAACATCCGCCTGGTCGCCGACGGCGCGGGTGGCTTCGAGGTGCGCTTTGCCGGCCACACGGACACACCGCGCGACTACATCCAGCGCACGCTCAACACGCTGCCGTACACGTCGATCACGCTGAGCTTCACGTACCGGATGCAGGGCGTGGAGGCCGACGACCAGATCGTCGTGCAGGTGTCCAGCAACAACGGTGCCACTTTCACGACCGTGGGCGCGCTGACGAACGTGCTGGCGAACACCGGCCGCACGTTCGACCTGTCGGCCTACGCGTCCGACAAGATGGTCGTGCGGTTTGCCACCCGCACCGGCTTCACGGCGGCGGACGACCTGTTCTTCTTCGACAACGTCGCGATCACCGCGACCGGCAACAACTACGACGTCACCTACACCGAGGACGCCGCGCCGGTGCAGCTCGGCGCCCCGACGATGGTGGTCACCGATCCCGAGGGCGACCAGATCGCCAGCGCGACGATCGTGCTCACCAACGCTTTCGCCGGCGACGTGCTGACAGTCGGCACGCTGCCTGCCGGAATCACCGGCTCCGTGAGCGGCAACACCGTCACCCTCAGCGGCCTGGCCACGGGAGCCGACTACGCCACCGCCATCCGGGCGGTGACCTACGCGACCACGAGCGACCGGCCGAACACCACGATGCGGGTGATCAACGTCCGCGTCACGGATGCCACCGGCGAGCAGAGCACGGCGTCGACCGCATTCGTGCGCGTCGTGGCCGTCGACGACACGATGACCGCCAACCCGGACACGGCCGCCACGCAGGCGTTCGTGCCGGTCAGCGGCAACGTGATGGCCAACGACACCGATCCCGATGGCGACCTGACGGTCGGCACGACGCTGGTGACCCAGCCGACCCGGGGCACCGTGGTCATCGCATCGGACGGCAGCTACACCTACACGCCGAACCAACCGGGCAACTACACCGACACCTTCCAGTACCAGCTGATCAGCCAGGCGCAGGTGCCGGGCACGACGTACGAATACTGGAACACGCCGCCCACGGGCAACTCGCTGCAGACCGGCATCCCGACCACGCCGCCCACCGGCACGGGTTTCCTGGCCTCGTACGACGTCGACCAGGCCGCCCGCAACCACGGCAACACGGGCCTGGACAACTTCACGGTCCGCTTCACCAGCCAGATCGAGATCACCCAGGCCGGCACCTACACCTTCTGGACCGGCTCCGACGACGGCTCCGTGCTGTACGTGAACGGCACGCTGGTGGTCAACAACGACGGCGTCCATTCCTTCGCCGAGCAGACCGGCACCATCACCCTGGGTCCCGGGCGCTACACGATCCAGGTCGCGTTCTTCGAGATCGGCGGCCAGGAAGACCTGCAGGTCAACTACGCGGGTCCCGACACCTCGGGCATCCGCACCGACCTGGGCAACGCGGTGGGCGTGCTGGCGCCGACGTACCAGACCGGCACGGTCACGGTCACGGTCACGGACGACGGCCCGCGCCTGGCGCTGGGCGGCAACGGCACGGTGCCGACGGTGGGGGACAACTTCGGCGGCCAGGTCTACACCAACAACGATGGCTCGCTGAGCTTCGTCGGCGCTTGGACCGAGATCGCCGACGGGGGCAGCCCCACGGGGGGCGACGTGACGCTGACCGCGGCGGGCACCCTGCGCATCGTCGAGGACGACGCCACGTTCGGCGGGGTGCAGCGCGAGGTCGACCTGCTGCGCCTGACGGCTGGCCGGCCGGGCAACGTGCCGACGACCTTGACCTTCGATTACCTCCGTGGGACCGGGACCTCGAATGCAGGCGGCCAGGTTCTGCTGCAGATCTCCTCCTCGGGGACCGGCGGGCCCTGGACCACGCTCGAGACCTTCACGACCACGAGCACCTCGGGCGCACGGAGCTACGACATCTCGCGGTTCGCGGCGTCGAACACGGCGATCCGCTTCATCGCCAACGCGGACGGAGGCACCAACGCCACTGCGCTGGACTTCCAGGCTGACAACCTGCGCATCAACCTGCCGTCGGTCGACCGCGCGGTGACTTGGACCGAAGGCGCCGCAGGCGTGGCGATCGCCAGTGCCGACGCCGTGATCTTCGAGCCCAACACGCAGAACATCCAGCGCGCCGCGATCACCATCGGCAATGCCCAGGCCGGCGACGTCCTGGAGGTCTCCGGCACTTTGCCGGCCGGCATCTCGGCGACCGGAGCCGGTACGAGTTCGGTCGTGCTCACCGGCATCGCCTCGCCCGACCAGTACGAACAGGCCCTGCGGCAGATCGTCTACCGCAACACCGGCGACAACCCCGCCGGGCCGGTGCGCAGCATCTCCGTGACCGTGCGCGACACCACCGGTTCGGACAGCAACACGGCGCTGACGCAAGTGACGGTCACGCCGATCAACGACGCACCCTCGGGCAGCGACAACGCCGTCACCACCAGTGCCGGCACGGCCTACGTCTTCACGCGGGCGGACTTCCCCTACACCGACGCCGAGGCGGATGCGCTGCTGAGCGTGCGCATCAGTTCGCTGCCGGCCACGGGCACCTTCACGCTGAACGGCGTGGCCGTGACCGTCGGCACCGTGGTCACCGTCGCCGACCTCGACGGCGGACTGCTGCGCTACACCCCCGCCGGCACCACGGCTGCCTCGTTCGGCTTCCAGGTGCGCGACGCGGGTGGCACCGCCAACGGCGGTGTCGACCTCGACGCCACCCCCAACACCCTGAGCATCGGTGTCCTGGCGACCCCGCAGGCGCCCGTGCTGTCGGTGCCCGCCACCCTGGCCTACACCGAGAACGCCGCCGCCACCCCGATCGCCCCCGGCATCACGGTGGCCGACGCCGACGGCACCCGCCTGACCCAGGCCACGGTGACCATCAGCGCCAACTACCAGAACGGCCAGGACCTGCTGGTGTTCACGGCCAATCCGGCCACGATGGGCAACATCACCGGGACCTTCACCGCCGCCACCGGCGTGCTGGCGCTGACCTCGGCCGGTGGCACGGCCACGCTGGCGCAATGGCAGGCGGCCCTGCGTGCCGTCGGCTACCAGAACACCAGCGACAACCCGTCGACGCTCGCCCGCACCGTGACCTACACGGTGCGCGACCCGAGCAACCTGAACAGCAACCTGCTGGCCAGCACCGTGAACGTCACGGCGGTGAACGACGCGACCACGTTCGGCGGCACCGTCGCCGGCACCATCGTCGAGGACACGGCCACCGCCGTCACCGGCGTGCTGACCGTTGCCGACCCCGACAGCGCCACCACGCTGAGCATCCAGTCGCAGTCCGGCACCTACGGCACCTTCACGCTGACGGGCACGACCTGGTCGTACGCGCTGGACAACAGCCGCGCCGTCACCCAGGCGCTGACCGCACTGGCCGGGGGGCAGGACACGCTCACCGTGGCCAGTGCCGACGGCACCACCCAGACCATCACCGTCTCGATCACCGGCCGCAACGATGCGCCGTCCGGCACCGACGGATCGATCAACGCGATCCAGGGCACGGCCTACACCTTCAACGCCGGCAACTTCGGCTTCGTCGACACCATCGACAGCGGCGACGGCATGGCGGGCGTGCTCATCACCACGGTGCCCAATGCGGGCACCTTCACGCTCAACGGGGCGAACGTGGTCGCCGGCACGACCTTCGTCACCCTCGCTCAGCTCAACGCGGGCCAGCTCGTCTACACGCCGCCGGCCAACACGACCCCCCGCAGCTTCACCTTCCAGGTGCGCGATGCGGGCGGCACGGCCAACGGCGGCGTGGACACGGACGCCACGCCCAACACCCTGACCATCCTGGTCAGCGCCACCAACCCGCCGCCCGCGCTGGCCAATGCGTCCACCGTCACGTACACGGAGAACGCCGCCGCGGTGACCGTGAACGCCGGCATCACCCTGACCAACGACAGCGCGCCCATCACCGGCGCCCAGGTCGCGATCACGGCCAACTTCAGCGCCGGCCAGGACGTGCTCACGTTCACGGCCAACCCCCTGACGATGGGCAACATCGCGGGGACGTACAACGCTACGACCGGCGTGCTCTCGCTGACCTCCGCGGGCAACACGGCCACGCTGGCCCAGTGGCAGGCCGCATTGCGCGCGGTGGGCTACCAGAACACCAGCGACGCGCCGGCGACGGGTGCACGCACGGTGAGCTTCAGCGCGGGCGACGCCGCCGCCCCCCTCGGCTCCGCCTCGCTCACGCCGCTGCTCTCGACCGTCAACGTCACCCCGGTCAACGACCGCATCGTGCTCGGCGGCACGACGTCCACCCTGGCCTACACCGAGGATGCCGCCGCCCAGGTCATCGACGCCAACGTCACGGTCGCCGATCCCGACCTGCCCGCCAGCCTGAACGGGGGTTTCCTGCGGGTGAGTGTCTCGGCCAACGGCGACAGCAACGACCGCCTGTCGGTCCTGAACGCGGGCGGTGTCACGGTGGCGGGGACCAACGTGGTCTTCGGCGGCCAGACGGTCGGCACGATCAGCGCGAGCCTCAATGGCGTCGGGGTGGCGTTGCAGATCGACTTCAACGCGAACACGACCGCTGCCGCTGCCCAGGCCATCGGCCGGGCCATCGGCTATGCCAGCCAGGCGCAGTCGTTCGCGACGGCCAGCAAGACGGTCAGCTTCACCTACGACGATGGCGGCAACGTCGGCGGCGGCGCGCTGTCGGCGAGCCGGCTCGCGACCGTCACGCTGACCAACGTGAACGATGCGCCGGTGGTGGACCTGAACGCCGGCGGCGCAGGCGTGGACATCACCACCGCGTTCACCGAGCAGACCCCGGTGGCGATCGCGCCGGCCGCGACGCTCACGGACGTGGACTCGGGCAACCTGACGTCGCTGACCGTGACGCTTGCGGCGCGGCCGGACGGCAATGCGGTGGAAGCGCTCTCCCTGAACGCGGCGGCCGCCAGTGCGGCCAGCGGCGCGGGCCTGATCGTGGGCTACAACCAGGCGACTGGCGTTCTGAGCATCACGGGCAGCGCGACGCGCGCGACCTACGAGACGGTGCTGCGCGGGGTGCAGTACAGCAACGCCAGCGACGCGCCGTCGACGGCGAACCGCTCGGTGGCGTTCGTCGCCAACGACGGAGCCGCCAGCAGCGCCACGGCGACCGCGACCTTGACGATCGCATCCGTGAACGATGCGCCTGCCGGCACCGATGCGACGATCACGATGCTGGAGGACGGCAGCCGGGTTCTGACCGCGGCCGACTTCGGCTTCAGCGACATCGACGGCGGGACCTTGTCTGCCGTGGTGATCACGACCCTGCCGACCGCGGGATCGCTGACCCTGAACGGCTCGGCGGTGACGGCCGGCGCGGTGGTCACGGCGGCCCAGCTGGCCGCGAACCAGCTCGTGTTCGCGCCTGCCGCCAATGCGAACGGCACCGGCTACACCAGCTTCACGTTCCAGGTGCGCGACAACGGCGGCACGGCCAATGGCGGCCAGGACACCGACCAGAGTGCAAACACGCTCACGTTCAACGTGACGGCGGTGAACGATGCGCCGGCGGGCACCAATGCCACCATCACCATGCTGGAGGACGGGAGCCGCACATTGACGGCCGCCGATTTCGGCTTCACTGACGTCGACGGCAACACGTTGTCGGCTGTTGTGATCACGACGCTGCCGACGGCTGGGTCGTTGACCTTGAACGGTGCGGCGATTTCGGCGGGCACGGCAGTCACTGCGGCACAGCTTGCGGCCAACCAGCTGGTCTACGCGCCTGCAGCCAATGCGAACGGCACGGGCTACGCCACCTTCACCTTCCAGGTCCGTGACAACGGTGGCACGGCCAACGGCGGCCAAGACACGGACCAGAGTGCGAACACGTTGACGTTCAACGTGACGGCCGTGAACGACGCCCCCGCTGGTGCCGACGCGGCGATCACCATGCTGGAGGACGGCAGCCGCACGTTGACGGCCGCCGATTTCGGCTTCACGGACGTCGACGGCAACACCTTGTCGGCCGTGGTGATCACGGCGCTGCCGACGGCTGGATCGTTGACCTTGAACGGTGCAGCGATCACGGCAGGGACCGCAGTCACTGCGGCCCAGCTTGCGGCGAACCAGCTGGTCTACGCGCCTGCCGTCAATGCGAACGGCACCGCATACGGCAGCTTCACGTTCCAGGTCCGCGACAACGGCGGGACGGCCAATGGCGGCCAGGACACGGACCAGAGTGCGAACACGCTGACGTTCAACGTGACGGCGGTGAACGACGCGCCGTCCGGCACCACCGCCACCATCACCCTGCTGGAGGACGGCAGCCGCACGTTGACGGCCGCTGATTTCGGCTTCACGGATGTCGACGGCAACACGCTGTCGGCGGTGGTGATCACGACGCTGCCGACGGCTGGGTCGTTGACCTTGAACGGTGCGGCGATCACCGCGGGCACGGCAGTTACTGCAGCACAGCTTTTGGCCAACCAGCTGGTCTACGCGCCTGCGGCGAATGCGAACGGCACCGGCTATGGCAGCTTTACGTTCCAGGTCCGCGACAACGGCGGCACGGCCAACGGTGGCCAGGACACCGACCCGAGCGCGAACACGCTGACGTTCAACGTGACGGCGGTGAACGACGCCTCCGCTGGTGCCGACGCGACGATCACGATGCTGGAGGATGGCACTCGTGTTCTGACGGCGACGGACTTTGGTTTCTCGGATGTTGACGGCAACGCCTTGTCGGCGGTGGTGATCACGACGATCCCCTCGACCGGGAGCCTCACGCTGAACGGCGCGGCCGTGACGGCCGGCGCGGTGGTCACCGCGGCGCAACTGGCGGCCAACCAGCTGGTCTACGCGCCTGCGGCGAACGCCAACGGCACGGGCTACGCCAACTTCACGTTCCAGGTCCGTGACAACGGAGGCACGGCCAATGGCGGCCAGGACACGGATCAGAGTGCGAACACGTTGAGCTTCAACGTGACGGCGGTGAACGACGCCCCCGCTGGTGCGGACGCGACGATCACCATGCTGGAGGACGGCAGCCGCACGTTGACGGCCGCCGATTTCGGCTTCACCGACGTCGACGGCAACACCTTGTCGGCGGTGGTGATCACGGCGCTGCCGACGGCTGGATCGCTGACCTTGAACGGTGCGGCGATCACGGCGGGTACCGCGGTCACCGCTGCACAGCTTGCGGCCAACCAGCTGGTCTACGCGCCCGCAGCAAATGCCAATGGCACGGGCTACGCCAACTTCACGTTCCAGGTCCGCGACAACGGCGGCACTGCGAACGGCGGCCAAGACACCGACCAGAGCGCGAACACGTTGACGTTCAACGTGACCGCGGTCAACGACGCGCCGGCGGGTGCCGACGCCATCCTCACGATGCTGGAAGACGGCAGCCGGGTTCTGACCGCGGCTGACTTCGGCTTCACCGACAGTGACGGCGGGACCTTGTCGGCCGTGGTGATCACGACCCTGCCGGCCGCGGGATCGCTGACTCTGAACGGCTCGGCGGTGACGGCTGGCGCGGTGGTCACGGCGGCACAGCTGGCAGCGAACCAGCTCGTGTTCGCGCCTGCCGCCAATGCGAACGGCACCGGCTACACCAGCTTCACGTTCCAGGTGCGCGACAACGGCGGCACCGCGAATGGCGGCCAGGACACCGACCAGACTGCGAACACGCTCACGTTCAACGTGACGGCGGTGAACGATGCGCCGGCGGGCACCAATGCCATCATCACCATGCTGGAGGACGGGAGCCGCACATTGACGGCTGCCGACTTCGGTTTCACAGACGTCGACGGCAACACGTTGTCGGCTGTCGTGATCACCACCCTGCCGACGGCTGGGTCGTTGACCTTGAACGGTGCGGCGATCACCGCGGGCACGGCGGTGACCGCTGCACAGCTTGCGGCCAACCAGCTGGTCTACGCGCCCGCGGCGAATGCGAACGGCACGGGCTACGCCACGTTCACGTTCCAAGTTCGCGACAACGGCGGCACGGCCAATGGTGGCCAGGACACGGACCAGAGTGCGAACACGTTGACGTTCAACGTGACGGCCGTGAACGACGCGCCCGCTAGCGCGGATGCGACGATCACCATGCTGGAGGACGGCAGCCGCACGTTGACGGCCGCCGATTTCGGCTTCACGGACGTCGACGGCAACACCTTGTCGGCGGTGGTGATCACGACCCTGCCGACCGCCGGATCTCTGACCCTGAACGGCTCCGCAGTGACGGCCGGTACGGTGGTGGCTGTGGCGCAACTCACGGGCAACCAGCTCGTCTTCGCGCCGGCAGCCAACGCGAACGGCACGGGCTACGCCAGCTTCACGTTCCAGGTGCGTGACAACGGTGGAACCGCCAACGGCGGC
>JAIXSQ010000015.1 GCA_027484575.1 Comamonadaceae bacterium | reverse complement strand
GTCTGCTCCCACAGCTCGGGGCCGGTGGTCTCGTAGTGGATGCGCGGGTTGTCGGCATTGGCGAACTGGTCGAGCACCTTGCCCTTGCCCTCGGCCTGCATGCGCTCGGCCAGGTCACGGGCGTACTCCATGCCGCCGCTCTTGGGCGTGAGCACCAGATCGGCGCCGAACGCCTTCATGGTCTGGGCCCGCTCGATCGACAGGTCCTCCGGCATGATCAGCACCATGCGGTAGCCCTTGATGGCCGCCGCCATCGCCAGCGCGATGCCGGTGTTGCCCGAGGTGGCCTCCACCAGCGTGTCACCCGGCTTGATCTCACCGCGCTCCTCGGCGCGCTTGATCATCGACAGCGCCGGCCGGTCCTTCACGGAACCCGCCGGGTTGTTGCCCTCGAGCTTGCCGAGCACGACGTTGCCACGCGCCGCGTTGTCGGCCGCGCCGATGCGCTGCAGGGCCACGAGGGGGGTGCGGCCGACGGCGTCTTCGATGGTGGGATAGGTCACGCGAGTCATGCGGGGACTGTGCCACAAGGGGCGATGGCGCCGCCGGCGTCAGGGTCGCGTGCCGCGGAACCGCGGCACGCAGGGAGCTCTGCGCGTCAGTTCGCGTCGATGCCGTACCTGTACTTGTAGGTGCCGTAGTTGTAGGCCCCGTACCGGTAGCCGTACTTGCCATAGTGGCGCCGCGTCAGGTCCAGCGCGTTGAACAGCACGCCGGTCGGCGCCTTGCCCGCCTGCACCAGCCGGCGCGCGCTCTCCGTGATGTCGCCGACATAGGTCTGCCCCGCCCTCGCGACTAGCAGCACCACGCTGGCCAGGCCCGCGATCGACAGGGTGTCGGCGGCCACCAGCACGGGCGCGCTGTCGATCACGACCAGGTCGTACTCGGCGGACAGGCCCTCGATCAGCCGGGTGAACGCGCCGCTGACCAGCAGCTCCGACGGGTTGGGCGGCAGCGTGCCGGTGGTGATGAAGTCCAGGTTGGGGATCACGCCACGGCGCACGCCCCTGGCGCGGTCCGCGGTGCCGGCGATCAGCTCCGACAGGCCGGCGCCACGCTCGATGCCGAAGTACTGGTTCAGGTGGCCCTTGCGCATGTCGGCGTCGATCAGCAGCACGCGCTTGCCGGCGCTGGCCATCACCGCCGCGAAGTTGGCCGACACGAAGCTCTTGCCCACGCCCGGCGTGCCACCGGTGATCAGCACCCGGTTGTTGGTCGCATCCAGCATCGCGAACTGCAAGGCGGTGCGCAGGCTGCGCAACGCTTCCACCGCCACGTCGCGCGGCGCCGACTCGGCCAGCAGGTGCAGGCCCGGCGTCTTGCCGGCCACCAGGGCGGCCATTGCGCGTTGCGCGTCGCTCAGGGGAATGGTGCTGTACACGCTCAGGCCGGTCTGGACCTCCACTTCCTGCGGGCTGCGCACGCCGCGGAAGAAGGCCGCGCGTGCCAGCGCGTAGACGATGCCGGCCAGCAGGCCGAGCGCCAGGGCCAGCGCCACGGTCAGCGCCTTCTGCGGCCGCACCGGCTTCTCGGGCAGGGCCGCCGGGTCGATCAGGCGCACGTTGCCGATCTTGCCTTCACGCACCAGCTGCAGCTGCAGCGCGTTGTTGCGCAGCTGCTGGTACAGCTCGTTGTTCACCTTCACGTCGCGCTCCAGGCGCAGGGCGTCCTGCTGCACGGTGGGCAGGCCCTTCACGCGGCGGTTCAGCGCGCCGATCTCGGCCTCCCAGGCGCGGATCTGGTCGTCGAGCGTCCTGACGGCCGGGTGTTCGGCCGTGAAGCGCGAGACCAGCTCGCGCTTCTTCTGCTGCGCCTCGAGCAGCTTGGACTGCAGGTCGACGCTGGTGGCCAGGATCAGCTTGGCCTCTTCGTCCAGGGCCACCGTGCCCTGCTGGTTGCGGTACTTGTTGTACGCCTCCTCGGACTGGTCCAGCTGCTTCTTGAACTGCGGCAACTGCACGTCGAGGAAGGCCAGGGTCTTCTGCGCCTCGGCCGCCTTGCGCTCGACGTTCTGGCGCACGTATTCGTCGCCGATGGCGTTGAGGATGCGCGTCAGGCGATCGCGTTCGGTGTCCTGCAGGGTCACGTCGATCACGCCCGACTGTCGGCCCTTCTCGGCCAGGCGCAGCTTGTCCTGCAGCCGCTCGATGGTGCGCAGGCGCGAGTGGCGCACCAGCTCGAACTCGGCGCCGGGCTTGCCGGCAAGTTCGGCCACGGTCAGGCGCAGGTTGCCGGCGGGCAGGTTGGCCAGCAGCGGCTGGCCCACGACGCCGGCCAGCGGCTTGTCGAAGTCGGGATGCTGCAGTTCGTAGCGGTCCTCGCCGCGGGCGACCACCGTGAAATCATCGCCCTCCAGGGACTCGGGCACGTCGAACGCGGTGACGCGAATGCGCTCCTTGCCGGTCGTCCAACCAGCCATGGGGTCCGACAGGCCACCCGGGCGCCGGGCCAGCCAGTCGCCCACTAGCGGCAGGCGCTCGGGCTTGGCCGTCACGTACAGCAGGGTGCCGTCCACGGCTTTGCCGATGACCATGCGCGAGCGCAGGATCTCGATCTCGGCCGTCGCCGCGGTCTTCACGTCGAACAGGCTGGCGGCCTCGCCCAGCAAGCTCTTGGCCGAAGCCTGCGAGTCCTCGACCTGCACCAGCAGGTTGGATTCGTAGACCGGTGGCGCGAACAGTGCGTAGGCACCGCCCAGGGCCACGGCCAGGGCCGTCACGCCTGCGATCAGCCAACGGCTGTCGACGATGATGTCCCAGTACTCGAGCAGGTTGACCTCGTCGGTCTCCTCGTGCGGCTGGGTGGTGGGCACCTGCGGATTGGCCAGGGCGGGCTGCAGGGGATGGGGGGCATTCATGGCATGCCTCCTTTCAAAGCTTGCGGATGCGCGGCAGCCACTCGGCCACCCCGCGGTCAATCAGGGCCAGGGCATGGCGGAAGGCCTGCTCCCCCTGGCGGTAGGGGTCGGGCACGTCCTGCTGCAGGTGGTGACCGATGCGGAACACCTTGCCGCGCACCTGCGGGTACAGCGCCTCGACGCGGGCGCGCTGTTCCTGCTCCATCACCAGGATCAGGTCGGCCTGGCTGCACAGGGCGGCATTGACCTGCACGGCGCGGTGCGCCGCCAGGTCGAGCCCGCGGGCCTGCATCAGGCTGGTGGCGGTCTCGTCGGCCGGTGCACCGACCAGCGCGCCCAGCCCGGCGCTCTGCACCGACAGCGCCGGCAGGGCGGCGGCCAGCACAGCCTGCGCCATGGGGCTGCGGCAGATGTTGCCTTCGCACAGGACGAGCAGGCGCTGCATCAACGGACGGTGTTGGCGCCCTGGTTCAGCACGGTGGCCGAGGGCAGGATGAGCGAGACCACGCGGTTCCAGTTCACCAGCGGTACCGGGTCGATGTAGACCACGTCGCGCGGGCGCAAGGCGAAGTTCTCGGCCAGCGCCAGGGCAGCCGGGTTGGACGCGTTCAGGTGGAACACCGCCGGGCTGGCGGCATTGGCCGTGTTGCGGATCACGTAGATCTGGCTGGTGTTGGCGGTGCCCAGGTTGGGGCCACCGGCCTCGCCCAGGGCCTCGTTGAGCGTGAGGCGGCCATTGCGCATCTGCAGCGCGGACGGCCGCGAGATCTCGCCCATGACGAACACCTTGCCGTCGTCGCGGCTGCGCACCGTGACCAGGTCGCCGGGCTCCAGCAGGATGCGGTTGGGGTTGACGCCCAGGTCCTGCAGTTCCAGCAGGTCGAGCCGGATGGTCCGTTCGCCGCGGGTGAGCGTGATGTTGGAGCGGTCGCCCGTGGGCGTGATGCCGCCGGCACGGTTGATCGCCTCGGGCAGCGTCATGGGCACGTCGGTGAAGACCTGCGTGCCCGGTGCGCGCACCTCGCCTTCGACGAAGGCGCGGCGGCTGCGGAACGACACGATACGCACGCTGACCTGCGGCTCCTTCAGGTAGCGCGCCAGGCGCTGCTGCAGCAGCTCGGTGGCCTCGATGGCCGTCAGGCCGGCGACCTGCAGGCGGCCGATGAAGGGAAAGCTGATCTGGCCGTCGCCGCCGACGATGAAGCCCGGCGCCGGGCTCACGCCGGTGGGGTCGGCAGCGTTGGTGATGACCGTGCCGGGCGGGGGCGACAGCTCCGGGTGGTCGAACACGACGATGCTGATCACGTCGCTGGGCCCGATCGTGTACTGCTTCGGCGTGCCAAACAGCGCCCGCACTTCGGGTGGCAGCTCGCGCGGCCGCGCCTGTTGCTGCGCCTGTACCAGCTGCGGCGTGATCGGCGTGATGGAGCCCTGGGGCGGGTTGTTGGCATCGGCCGGCACCACCTGTCCCAGCGGCACGCTGCTGCGCGTGCCCGGATCGGCGTAGTCGAAACCGGGCACCGTCACCACCGCGCAGCCCCCCAGCAGCGCTGCCAGCGTCACAGCCGCCAGCCACCGGACCGCGCGTCCGTTCCCCGCGCTCGCGGTCTTCCCCATCGTGTGCTGCCTCTCGTCCAAGGTCGTGCTTTGTGACAAAACGTGAACTGTACCTGTGCAACCCGACCGCACCGATACCCCATCGTGATGAAACAACTCAACCACAAGGAATTACAGGCACTGCGTCACACCCAGCCGGGTGTCACGCGGCCGATGTTCAGCGGGCAGCCGCTTCGCGCACGCGGCGCACGTTGTCCTGCCACCAGGCCAGGCCACTGCGGTCGGAGTTCGCGAAGTCGTTCAGGTCGGGCGTCGGCGGCGAGACACCGCGCCCGGGGCGGATCGGGTTGCCGCCCACGCCGGTGCGCACCGTGGTCTCGACCCGGTGCTCGAAGCGGGGCGTGCCGCCGAACTGCAGGTGCCGGCCGGCCTGCCAGTCCTGCCGCGGGCCGATCGGCAGGGTGAGCTCCACGCCCAGCAACTGCGCCGTGCGGGTGTCGTTGATGTAGCGCGTGCGCTTGTAGGTCACGCCCACCGTCACGTCGTCGAACCACTGGCGTACGGCCAGCTGCAGGCCGCGGTCGTTGTTCATGAACTGGCCGGCGGTGGCTTCGAGGTCGGTGCGCGTAGGCATGAAGCTGTAGCGGTAGCTGCCCAGCAGCGGCTTGGCCGTGACCAGGCCCGGCCAGGGGTTGTCGGCCTGGCCATCGCGGTTGTTGCTGAACATCCCGCCCTGGGCCGACAGCCGGTGGCGCCCGTCGCCCGGCTCCCAGCGCAGGCCGCCGAGCACACCGTCGTAGATGCCGCCGATGCGGCCGGCCGTGAGCTGCGCGGTCCAGGCGCTGGGCGCGTCGCCAGCCGGTTGCGGCTGGCCGAACGCCAGCCAGCGCTCGACGGGCAGCCGCAGCGTCTGCGTGAACGCGATGCGTTCGGCCCCGCTGCGCACCCGGCGGTTGCCGAACACCTGACCACGGTCGAAATCGCTGGTGTGGGCCAAGGGCACGCTGACCGCGGCATCGACGGTGGCACCGGCCCACAGCGGCAACTCGGCCCCGACGATGGCGCCGATGCTGTAGTCGAGCGCGCCCACCTCGGTGCCGATGGCGGTGCGCAGCGCCGGGCTGATGCCCACGCGCAAGCGCTGCCAGGCCGGGGCCTGCCGCTCGACCAGCCACTGCACGCCGGCGTGCAGCGACTGCAGGCCCGCGCTGGCCGGGGTGGACAGTTGCCCGGCGGTGCAGGCGTTGCCACCGGTGGCGATCCATTCGCGCAGGCAGTCGGCCTGGCCGGTGACGCCGACCACCGGCAGCTGCCGCTGCGTGACCAAGAGCCGGTAGCCGGCCCGGCTGTCGCCCAACGTTGCGGCGATGGCACCGAGCGCGGCACCCACGCCGTCGGCCATGTTGGCCTGGTAGCTGCCGTTGTTGGCGCGCACGGCCACCGTGCCGTCGGGCGCACGCCCAATGCCGATGTCCTCGAGGCCGCGCGCCTGCAGCGTGTCGGCCAGCTTGCGCAGCAGGGCGTCGTCGACAGCAGTGGCCGGTGCCTGCGGCGGCGCAGCCGGGACCTGCAAGGGCGCCACCAGCCCGGAGTTGGTGGGCTGCGCGGAAGCCTGTGCGGAGGGCGTAGGCGCGGGGGTCACGGGAGCCATCGGCGCTGCTGCCAGGGCCGGCGTCCGCGCCGGGGTGGTGGGCGTGCGGTAGAGCGGCAGGCTCAAGGTGGCAGACACCCAGGAGCGCTCGGTGAGGTTGGTGCCGCTCAGGCGCTGGTTGACGCCGATGGAGGCTTGCCAGCCGGCCGGGACCCAGGCATCGGGTGCGAACAAGCGCACGCCGGCCCAGGCCTGCCCGTCGGCGTATTCGACATGGCCGCGCACAAGTGGCAGTGGCTGCCAGGCCAGGCTCGCAAACGGCCCATCGAGCGGGGAGCGTGAGCCCTGGATGCCGTTGCCGCTGCGGCGCGCTGCGCCGGCACTGGCCTGGAAGGGGCCGTTGTCAAAGGTCACCACGCCATAGAAGGTGCGGTAGTACGTCGCGGCGCCGCCCACGTCGGTGGCGCCCAGCGCACCATGCCAGCGGCCCGCCGCATCCAACGGGATGGCCAGCTTGCCGGAGCCCGAGAGGTCACGCGCACCGCAGCCGGGTGAGCCGAAGCAGCTGACGTTGCTGCTGTTGGTCGCCAGCCGGCCTGCGAACTCGAGGTTGGGCCAGAACCCGAAGCCCACCACGTGGTTGTGCCCGGTGGGGTCGCGGGGAATGCCGGGGAGCTGGTTGTCGTAGGCATAGCCCATCCGACCCCAGCCCAGCAGTTGAGCGGTCGGTGTAATCCCCAAGCCCGTGAAACCCGCCTGGGCCAAGGTGGGTTCGACGGCGAAGGCAGGAAGGGTGCAGCCCAGGGCTGCAAGGGCGAGGAAACGGGTGTGCATGAGCTTGCCGATGGTAACGAAGATGCTTAAGCAAGCTCCCACTTCCACAACACCGCATGTTTCGGGTATTTACGTCTAGAAACGTTCAAGGTAGGCTCCCCCGCTGTTGTCAACTGAAGGGGAACACCGAACATGCAACTGATCAAATTCGCCGCCACGGCCGCTGTCGTCGCCACCTTGGTGGCCTGCGGTGGCGGCGGCAGCGCCGCACCGTCGTCCACCACCGTGCTGCCCGCGGCGGCCGTCCTGCCCGTGAACGCGAGCACCGGCCCTGCCCTCGCGCAGTCGCTGGTCGGCGTCCCGCTGGCCTTTCCGGGCGGGGTGCCCGGCCTCGCGCCCGGTGTGCCGACCACCCTCACGCTGACAAGCGCGAGCACCTTTTCGGCGGTGATCAACGGCGTGACCGTGACGGGGCAGCTGGCCTACGGCTCGTGCAAGTTCACGATCACCTCCGCGCCCAGCGGGCTGCCCCCGGGTGCCGCGCCCTTGAACACCGAAATCGTGATCAACCCCTGCGAGATCCGCACCAACTCGCAGCTGGTGGCCGACGGCTCGCCCAAGACGGTGCCCGTGACTGTCAATTTCCAGGGAACCACGACGACCACGCAGGTGACCATGGCAGTCAGCCCGACCGGGACGGTGACGCTGTACACCCAGAGCAACGCGGTCGTGCCCCAGACCATCACCACGACGTCGGTGCAGCAGATCACGGGCATCACCGGCGCCTTCTAGCGACCAAACGCCCCAAAGCAAAGGGCCCCGCACTGCGGGGCCCTTCTTCATTGTGGTGCCGAAGCCCGGAATCGAACCGGGACGGTGTTGCCACCGGCAGATTTTGAGTCTGCTGCGTCTACCGATTTCGCCACTTCGGCTGCAGCAGCAGTTTAACACACTGCCGCGCAGTAAAAGCCGCGAACTCAAACACAAATCGGAAGTTACTCCCTAGATAGCGGCGCCAAAGACGGTTCGGCTCACTATAAAGCCTGTGCACCCACTCTAGCCCAAAGGATCTCATCCATAGTGGGGCACGAGGTTTTGTCCCCGCCTCGAATTCGAAGGCAGCACCAACGCCAAGCATCACTGGAATGACCCGCGCGGAAACCCTCCTCATCCAAAGTTCCTGCTTAGGACAGCCAAGGCCCACCCAAATCGTTGACGCGCCTGAAGCATTGAACCGCGCAATGACAGCATCTTCCTCATCCGGGGTGAGCTGACGAAATGGAGGAGCTATGAAATCGGCGCGTAACCCAGGATATCGCTGCTGCACAACGACCTGCAGCCGTTCAAGCGTAGCAGGCGAAGAGCCATAGAACAGGACTTTGCCTCCATCGCGAGCGACATTGCTCAGATAGGCGCCCATAAAATCCGGTCCGGCCACCCGTCTCTGCTTCCGCATACCGGAACGGCGCATCCAAAAAGCGACTGGCCATCCATCAGGCAAACAAAGTGAAGCATCATTTAAAGAGGCACGAAAATCTGGGTCGTCGAGTGCCAGAGTAAATGAATGAACGTTTGAAAAAACTACATAGCCAGATCTCGAGGAATTTACCATCGACTGCAACGCATTTACGGCATCCGCCATAGATCCACACGAGAACTCTACACCAGATACATTCAATTTTTGCATGCAGCAATCTCCGAGTAAATCTCCAGTAGCTGACTGAGATTCTGCTGAGGGGTGTAAGCGGCGAGATACTTTTCCTTCGCCGCGGCACCTAGACTTCGCAACGCATCTTCCCCTGTGTCGCGCAAAACTGACGCAAGTGCATTTACATCGCCCGGGGGCACTAGAAGCCCGGTGACGCCATCCTCAACAATATGGCGCAGGGGTCCAATGTCACTGGCAATGACGGGCACACCTAACGCCATAGCTTCAACGATGACCCTCGGGAACCCTTCAAAACATATGCTAGGAACGACCAGGGCAGAACATCGCGCCATCGCGTAGAGAACCTCATCTGGCTTTAACTCTCCAATCAGATCCGCGCCTTCGCGCTTCAACAGCGCACCAAGATCACCTGTGCCAGCAAAACTCACCGCCACACCAGCGATTCTCGAAGCCTCTAAGAGGTGCTCCACGCCCTTTTCACGCGACAACCTGCCGACATAGAGAAACCCGTTTCTGGGTTGCTCCCCCACTGACGCCAGAGGTTCACTTGCGAAATTCGGTTTGATGACAAGCTTCGCGCGTGGAAACCCCGCCTCAGCGAAAATCTCCAATGCAAACGGCGTGAAGACGAGAAACCGGTCAACCAGTCGAACCCACGTGCCAATCCGACGGTGGATCGATATAGAGCAAGCCAAAAGCAACGTCCCAATGACCGAGTCCCTATAGACCTTATGACGGACCGCCCACCAAGGCCCCTCAGCAATAGAGCGCAATGCGATCTGGCCACGGAACAGGAAAGTTGCAGTCGGACAAATAGCCCGAAAATTGTGAAGCGTGTGCACAACCGGCACTCGGGCTGCAGCGCACGCAAAGAATACTGACGGGCTCAACTGCGGGAAATAGTTGTGGACGTGCGCAACATCTGGGCGCTCCCGCAGCAAACACCACAAGAGGCGAAAGAATGTGACGACTGAAAAGACGACCCCAACTGCAACCGAAACACGTTGGCACAGACCCTTGATCCTCTTGTTAGAAACCGTGAACGTAACTACATTCACGCCAGCGGATCTGAGTAGATCGCATTCAGCATCAAAGACCATGTCCTCGCCACCACGAACAGCGTAGTAGTTGTGGACGAGCAACGCTTTCATCGAGCAAGACAATTCAATATGCCGTCCGCAAAGTTATCAGCCATCTTACCGACCGTATAACGGCGTGCGCTCGCAAGGGCTTCGCTTCGCATGCGGTAAAGCCTACCCGGATCCGTTAATAGACTCAGCACACCGACGAAGAATTCCTCCTCACAATCCGGCACGATGAGTCCGTTCACGTTTGTCTCTAAATAGACGACTTCAGGCGAGTGAACTCCATGATCCATCGTAATAGTCGGCAATGCTGCAGCAAAAGCATCCACGATGTTAACTCCCACCATTCCAGGGCACAGGTGCACATGACAGCACTCGAGAATTTCTTGCTTGGAATCACCAGTGACAGCGCCATGCCATTTCAGCCAACTGCTGGACTCAGCCATTGTCCGGACTAAACCCTCGTCCGGCCCAGCTCCGATTACATGAAGCTCGAAGCCATCAATTGCAACTGCTAGCCGACCAGCTACTCTTAGCAATACCTCTATGCGCTTCTCGGCGTAAAGAGTTCCAACGTACGCTGCGCGGCATCCCCTGGCCGGCTGAACATCGGGCACAACGCTCACAGACACTGAGTTATTCAACACAGTGATGCGCCTTGGATCGACTCCAATCCCACGCAGGTACTCTGCCGAAAGCGCGGTATAGGCAAAAAAATGATCTGCCTTGCGAGCCTCGACCGCCTTCAAGTGCTCAGCGACGCGATTGGGATTCTGAAAATTTTGCCCATGCCCCCAGAACGCGAGCTTTCGCCTCTTTGACTTCAGAAAAAAAGCGGAATGGATATTGATGAGCCGCGCCTCGTGAGGGAAAACAACTAAGTCCGCGTCGCGCAGCTCACCCTTGAACCTGAGCATATAGAGATGCGAACCGATACTTCGCTGCGAAACTGAAGACGCCCAAGAAAGGCGACCACCGTCTTTTCGACTCTCCTCGACTTCAGTTGCGCCCCCCGCCACAACATGCAGTTCGACACCCTTGGCGAGAAGTTTATCTCTCAGCAAATCGAAGAATTCAACCCGGTAGTGCGGAATCCGTCGTTGAACGATGACGACTCGCTTACCGCGTGGCCGCATAGCATGACGACACGCCTCAACCAGCCCCGACGCAGCGCGCTCAAATGTGAAAGAACGAACGGCTTTTTGACCGAACAAATTGGGCACTGGAAAGTTTTTTCGGTCTAGTATCTCAACGAGCTTGCCAGCCCAGACTTCGAGACTTAATTGATTGATCCTGAATCCATTGATGCCATCCGACACCAACTCCTCAGCTGCGCCAACATGCTCACTTGCCAGAACATTCAGACCAGCCGCCGTTGCCTCGTTGACGACGAGACCCCAAGGTTCCCAAGCCGAGGGGACAAGCAGCACCTTGCACTGGCCGTACGCAGCCGGCAGATCGGCTTGCTTCAAAAAGCCAAAGAAATGTACATCGAGTTGATCCGCCAACTCATCGGCGAGGCGACTCATTTCGTCAAGAAGGGGACCAGAGCCAAAAATCGCCATCCTCAATCGGCGTCCTAGACGAGCGGCCGCAGTCGCCGCCACACGTAGCGCGAATAACGGATTTTTGACAGGTACAAGGCGCCCGGAAAATGCAACGTCATAAACCCGGGGATTCGAACTGGCGAGCACAAATCGGTCATTGTCTACCGCAAGGCAAGACTTGAAGCATTTTCGGGGATCGATGCCATACGTGGCATACAGATCCAGTCCGCCAGTAGCAGCACATACAAACCCTGACGACTGCTTGAACACTAATCGCCGGACCAGACGGTGGAGCCAAGACAAGGTCGCTTCGGAACGCAGTGTTCCATCAGTCATCACGATATGCTTGCGATTGCTGAGCATGGTCCAAGCAAAAGCCATAAGATGAGTCGGGTTGAATCCGGTCGTTATTACAACGTCGGGCTGACTCTCACGCAACGCGCCGAACACTGCGAGGTTCCAGTGGATGAATCTTCCGCGGAGCTTTAGCGCCCGTCCCCGCAGAACGGTCGCACCGCCAACCAGAGCCAACGGATCCCATTCACGATCTGGCTCCTTGGAGGAGCAATAAAGTACATGCAGATCGATATCGTCTTGTCTCGCAGCCAGTTCGAACACCGGCGTTCGATACGGGGTCGGCTGATTGGTTATAAGGACTACCCTCATCTATCCGACCCAATACAAAAGCGCGATTGCATTGACAGCTTCCCCGACAAAGATTGCAACCACTATTCCGACCAAGCCGAAATTAGCAAGTGCAATCCCAGCGATAGCAGCGACGATCAGACCTAGAAGATTGGCGAAAAGAATGAGTCGCGAGGCCCCCACAGCCTCTGCGGCAGTCGTGCAGGCGACTCTCGCACCAATGGCAATGAGCGTTAATGCCCAGATCGGCGCAATCAAGTGCGCACTCGCGTAGGCAGCCGGAAGTGGCAAGATGTCAGCGAAAGCGATGGCGATCAATGCAGCCGCATAGAAGGCGGACATCCCGACAAATATTGCAATTACCGACTTTCGCGCACCTCTTGCATCAACGGCCCGGACGAGCCGAGCGGCGGCCAGATTAGACATAGGCGCAATTATCAGAATGGCGGGCTGAATCAGCAGCTTGACCGCATTTACCTCTGCAATAGCCACAGCCCCGCCCAAAGGAATTGCAAGGAAGCTGTGCATCGTAGCTCGGACGTTGTAGGCCAGGCTCGCGGCGATCATCCATGCACCGGCGCCGTGAATCTGCCGCAGAACAGGACCGATGCATCTCACGCCAAGCGCACCCAGATGCGATCGCAACGACAACACAACGATATAAGCAGAAACCAATTGTGAAGCGCCGTAAGCAGCCAAAGCCACCTCGGGCGATACAGACTGACTGTAGAGCCAGAATATGGCGCACGCAAATACAAGAGAAAGAGCACCAAGCGTATTAGCGAACACAAGCACTCGCTCGCTCCCGACAGCGTAGGCCGCCCGGAACGATAGGTCGCGTAAAGAGAAAGAAACAGCTGATAAACAGACGGCCAATGCCAGACCGGCATGTCCGAAGACCAGCGCCGAGGCCATCACGACCAATGGCGTGCTGGCAAGTCCGAGCACACACGCAAGAATTAAATACGTGCCAAAGCGAGCTCGTGATGCATTTCCCCATTCTCGAGTTAGCGGTGGACCGAGGTAGGCTGTGAGCGCCCCTCCTAAAAGGAAGATGAAGCCGAATCCGACCGCGAAGGTTCCGTACTCTTGCTTAGTCTGAACTGCAATAAGCGCGAGGTTAAGCCCGAAAGTTCCAGCAGCACCGATGGCCTGTGCGGTTACGGCACGTGCAGCAGCCTTCGCTAGGCCGCCGACCACAAAAGGACGCATCACTTAAAGGCGTCAAAGAAGATCGACCGCTTCGAGCGACCGTGGAGTGCGACAAGGTGCAGCAATCCCCGCTGCCGAACGAGGGGCGCTCGCACCTCGTTTAAGAATAGGTGCCTCAAACCGCTCATTTGGCTCCATGCCCCGTCAAAACGACGGAAAAGGTCTTCAGTAAGATTCGGAGATCAAGGGAGAACGACCACTCCGACACGTACTGCGCATCCAGCTGTACACGCCGCTCGTACGTCAACTGATTCCGGCCGCTTACCTGCCAGAGCCCTGTCAATCCCGGTCGAACTTGGCAGTAGTGCGCCCAACTGCTACCATAAAGTGTTTTTTGGTCCGGCATGCAGGGTCTAGGGCCAACGAGACTCATGTCTCCGATTAGTACATTCCAAAGCTGGGGCAGTTCGTCGAGACTGGTACGACGGAGGAATCTTCCCAGGCCTGTTATGCGTGGATCGTTGTTTACCTTTTGGTATGCCTCCCATTGCTCCCTTGCGATCGGGTCCTCCAGCAACATCCGCCGCAGCAATTCGTCCCCGTTTAGCCGCATGGTACGAAATTTAGCAACGTGAACTCACGGGCGCGGAAACCAAGCCTCCGCTGACGGTAAATGACGGGCCCACTTGAGGAACATCGCACTGCACAAGCTACGAGAAAAAGCAGCGGCATGAGCGCGATTAGGAGGCTAGCGGCTATCGATAGATCCAGCGCCCTCTTGAGCAGCGAAGCCTCGGGACTGACCCGAGAAATCGGAGATCCAACAGATTCGGCCGTGACCTCGCCGATCTCGAACATGCGCTCAGGCTGGCTGGCCACCTGTGAAGCGGAATCAGATCGCATTGGGAGTTCAAAGTAAGTTGGTTGGACGGCGAGCAGGTGCACTGGAACGACTCACACGTTCCACGAGTCAGAGTTCGGCGATATAGGCGCTTGCGACGCAGAGGATCGGGATTGCTGGCCGTAGCAGCAGCACCAGCGGGCTACTGCCGCCCGCTTCCCCTACGTATCTTCATGTAACCCGCACGCGATCCTAGCGCAGCAGCACTACAACATCGCACCGTTTCTTAGGTATTGACACACGTGCTTCACGCCGTCCCACGCAGGAGCACTTGTGACGGATTCCACATCACCCGGGTCGCCAAGCTCCGCACTTGACCTAGGCCGTACTTTTCCGGCCATGCTGTGCCTCGGAACTGAGGCCTTGCTTGGAGATCTGCTGTGCCCCACTCCCCTTCAGCGCTGGTCCTGCTCCCGGAGTTTCTGCGCCGCCGCGCCCTCGCCGCTCTAGTGCTGATCAGTTGTTTCGGCGCCGCATGGAACCCTTTCGACGTCAGGGCTGCCACGCCCCCAGCATTAGATCCAGCGGTGCAACCCCTCCAGCGGGCCCGCGCCGCCGTCGTCGGCATCGAGGTCACGGCCACCGCCGGCGCCCGCTCCGCGGAGACCTTGGGCCAGCAGCGCCGCGGCAGCGGGGTGGTGATCGGCCCGGACGGCCTGATCCTCACCATCGGCTACCTGCTGCTCGAGGCGGACGAGATCCAGGTGGTGGATGCCGAGGGCCGGAACTTGCCGGCCCGTGCCGTGGCGTACGACCTGGCCACCGGCTTCGGCCTGCTGCGGCCTCTTCTCCCACTCAGGGGCATCGCGCCTGTGCCGCTGGGCTCGGTCGAGGGCCTGCAGCCGGGCGAGCCGCTGATGGCCGTGGCCGGCGGCGAGGACGCCGACCTCGCGCTCACGCGGGTCGCGGGGGTGCGGCCCTTCTCGGGCTACTGGGAGTACCACATCGCCTCGGCCCTGTTCACCAGCCCGCCCTTGGCCAACCACAGCGGCGCGGCGGTGTTCAACCAACGCGGCGAGCTACTGGGCATCGGCAGCCTGGCGGTGGCCGAAGCGGCCGGCCCCGGCCGGCGGCTGCCCGGCAACATGTACGTGCCGGTCGACCTGCTTAAGCCCATCCTGGCCGAGTTGCAGCGCAGCGGCACCACGGCCGCGAGCCGGCGGCCGTGGCTGGGTCTCACCTCCACCGAGCAGGGCGGGCGGGTGCAGGTGGTGCGGGTGACGCGCGACAGCCCGGCCGAAGCGGCGGGCGTGCGGCCCGGCGACCTGGTGCTGGCCGTCGATGGCGACCGCATCGCGACGCTGGAGGACCTGTACAAGAAGCTGTGGGCGCGCCCGACACCCGAGTCGGAGGTGCGGCTGACGGTGCTGCAGGGCGCCGACGTCCGGCAGCTGGTGGTGCAACCCATCGACCGCATGCGCACGTTCGCCAAACCCAGCGGCATCTGACTGCCGCGACGGTTGAGGTGTGCCAGCGCAACACCTGGCCGCCCAGGGTGGCCCTTCAGGCGCTGCGCGCCGGATTGGGCGGATTGCTTAGGCACACTCCTGACATCCATGCCCGAACAATCCACACCCATGCGCATCGCCGTCGCCGGCCTGGGCTACGTCGGCCTGTCCAACGCCTGCCTGCTCGCACCGCACCACCAGGTCGTGGCCGTCGACATCTCGGCCGACCGCGTCGCCCAGGTCAATGCAGGGCGCAGCCCCATCGAAGACCCCGGGGTCGAGGCCTACCTCGCGCGCCCGGGCCGGCGGCTCGAGGCTACCACCGACTGGCGCGCCGCCTACACCGGCGCCGATTACGTGATTGTCGCCACGCCCACCGACTACGACGCGCAGACCAACAAGTTCGACACCACGTCGGTCGAGGCCGTGATCCGTGACGTGAACAGCGTGAACCCGGGGGCCACCATCGTCGTGAAGTCCACGATCCCGGTGGGCTTCACCGCCCGCGTGCGGCGCGAGCTGGGCTGCGACAACGTGATCTTCTCGCCCGAGTTCCTGCGCGAGGGCAAGGCGCTGCACGACAACCTGCACCCCTCGCGGATCATCGTGGGCGAAGACTCGGAGCGCGCCCGCGTGTTCGCGCGGATGCTGCAGCAGGGCGCGGTCAAGCAGGACGTGCCGGTCCTGTTCATGGACTCGTCCGAAGCCGAAGCCGTCAAGCTCTTCGCCAACACCTACCTGGCCATGCGCGTGGCCTACTTCAACGAGCTGGACAGCTATGCCCTCACCCATGGCCTGGACCCGCGGGCCATCATCGACGGGGTGGGCTTGGACCCCCGCATCGGCGGCCACTACAACAATCCCTCGTTCGGCTACGGCGGCTACTGCCTGCCCAAGGACACCAAGCAGCTGCTGGCCAACTACGAGCAGGTGCCGCAGACGCTGATCCAGGCCATCGTCCACTCGAACACCACGCGCAAGGACTTCATTGCCGACCGCATCCTGCAGCGCAAGCCCAAGGTCGTCGGCATCTACCGGCTGGTGATGAAGTCGGGCTCGGACAATTGGCGCACCTCGGCCATCCAGGGCGTGATGAAGCGCATCAAGGCCAAGGGCATCGAGGTGGTGGTGTACGAGCCGGCGCTGGGCCAGAAGGATTTCTTTAATTCGCGGGTGGTCGACAGCCTCGACGATTTCAAGCGCTGGAGCGACGTGATCGTGGCCAACCGGATGGCGCCCGCACTGGCGGATGTGGCCGACAAGGTGTTCACGCGGGATTTGTTCGGGTCGGATTGAACGCTTTCCAACCTGCCGTCATTCCGGCGAAAGCCGGAATCCAGTGACTTTGTGAGCGCTGGAGAAAGTCACTGGGCTCCGGCTTTCGCCGAAGCGACGGTGGCGGTTCAAGCGCGACCAAAGAAAAAGCCCCGCAGTGCGGGGCTTTTTTTGCCGGGGCTGCCGATTCAGACCCGGAATTCCTCGATGTTCTTGCCGGCGGCCAGGGCCTGCACCACCCATTGCGGCTTGCGGCCGCGCCCACCGGACCAGGTCTCGCCGTTGGGGCCGCGGTACTTGATGGGGGCGGTCGACTTGCTGGCAGAGGCCTTCTTGGCGCGGGGCGCCCGGGTGCCGCCGCCCGCGAAGCCCAGGTCGGCCGGGGTCAGGCCGAAGGCCTTCATCTTGGCCTTGATGTCCTCGATCGCCTGCTGCGTTTCCTTTTGCCGCATCTGCTCGGCCTCGGCCAGCAGTCGTTCGGCCTGGGCCTTCAATTCGAGGTAGGTTGCCATGGGTCGCTTCTCCGGTGAATTGTGGTCGCCGCCTTCGGGCGCGGCGGCGCAATTCTAAACGCAGGAATTGGCCCGGCGGCAATTCAGTGGCGGCGCACCCAGGTCGGCACGCGGAAACGCACGATGCTCCAGTAGAGCCAGACGTACAAGGCGCAAAAACCGAAGCAGCAGGCCACCAGCACCCCGGTGTGGCGCCAGAACAGCGCCGCCGGCACCACGGTCAATGCCGCGAAACTCCACAAATACGGCGAGGTGCGGTTGTTGCGCATGAGCATGCGGCGCGCATCGTCGTCGTGGAACACGCCGCGCACGATGCGGCGGTAAATCAGCTGGTGGATGTGCAATGCGTCGGCCATGCTGGGCGATTGGCCGCGGACCAATTTGCGGTAGATGGAAAAACCCGTTTCCAGCACCGGATAGGCCAGCAGCAGCATCGGAAACCAGGGCGAGACATCCGGGTGCCGCTGCGTGAGCGCGATGCTGGCCATGGCGATCACCGAGCCCCACAGGTAAGCGCCGCCGTCGCCGGCGAAGAGCAGGCCGCGCGGGTAGTTCCAGAACAGGAAGCCGGCGCTGGCGCCCGCCAGCGCCAGCACCACGCCGGCCAGCTGGCGGTCGCCCACCTGCAGCGCCACGTAGGCCAGGGCCAGGCACACCACGATCGACACCGTGCCGGCCAGTCCGTTGTAGCCGTCGATCAGGTTGAAGGCATGCGGCAGGCCTGCGACGGCCAGCACCACCAGCACGATCGCCGGCCAGGGCGACGCGGCCCACAGCGCATCGAGCCAGGGCAGGCCCAGCGAGGGGATGCGCAGGCCGAGCAGCCAGGCCGCCAGGATGCCGGCACCCAGGGTGGACAGCAGGCGCCAGCGGGCGCGCAGGGTGTGCCAGATGTCTTCGGCGGAGCCGCCGGCCGCGGCCACGGTCGCGGGGACCAGCCAGGCCAGCGCCTCCTGCGGCCCCATGCGCATGCCGTTGGGGATGCCCAGCATCGGCTCGGCGACCACGATCCACAGCCAGCCGACGGCGCAGGCTGCCAGCATCGCGATGCCCCCCAGGCGCGGCACGTGGCCGGCGTGGAAGCGTTGCGGCATGTCCAGCGCGTACCGGTCGGCGATGCGGCGGCCCGAGCGGATCAGCAGCGCGCCGCAGATGGCGGCGACCAGGGCGGTGAGGACCAGGAGCGCCAGCATCAGGTCGCGGTGCGGCCGTACACGTCGTCGATGCGCACGATGTCGTCCTCGCCCAGGTAGCTGCCCGACTGCACCTCGATCATCTCCAGCGGCACGCGGCCCGGGTTGTGCAGGCGGTGCACCTCGCCCAGCGGGATGTAGGTGGACTGGTTCTCGGTGAGCAGCAGGGTCTCGCGGCCGCGCGTCACTTCGGCGGTGCCCGACACCACGATCCAGTGCTCGGCGCGGTGGAAGTGCTTCTGCAAACTGAGCGAGGCACCGGGCTTGACCACGATGCGCTTGACCTGGAAGCGCTGGCCGTTCTCGATGCTGTCGTACCAGCCCCAGGGCCGGATCACCTTGCGGTGCTGCACCGCCTCGGCATGGCCCTGCTCGCCCAGGCGGGCCACCACGTTCTTGACCTTCTCGGCGTCCTGCTTGCGTGCGACCAGCAGCGCGTCGGGAGTGTCGACCACCACCAGGTCGTCGACGCCCACCAGCACCACGCAGCGCTGCGGCGCGTGCACGTAGTTGCCGTGCGACTCGGACGCCAGCACCTTGCCGTCCAGGCGGTTGCCGTCGGCATCGGGCGGCA
The DNA here is from genome assembly GCA_027484575.1 of Comamonadaceae bacterium. GTDB lineage: Bacteria > Pseudomonadota > Gammaproteobacteria > Burkholderiales > Burkholderiaceae_C > Ramlibacter. Next base: position 311,543 of record JAIXSQ010000015.1, on the reverse strand, counting down.
CCAGCTCGGCCACCGCGTTCCAGCTGCCCACGTCGCTCCAGGCGCCGGCGAAGGGGAACACGCAGGTGTCGGGGTGGTGCTCGACCACCGCGTAGTCGATGCTCTCGCTGCGGCAGGCCTGCAGCGGCTCGGTGGCCGGGCGCACGAAGTCGCCGTCGACCTTGGCGGCCTCCATCGCCTGGCGGCAGGCGGCCAGGATGTCGGGCGCGTGCTGCTGCAGCGCCTGCAGCAGGGTGTCGGCCCGCACCAGGAAGATGCCGGCGTTCCACAGCACGCGGCCGCCCAGCAGCAGTTCGGCGGCGCGCTGCGCGTCGGGCTTCTCGATGAAGCGGGCCACGCGGGCGCCGCCCTGGGGCAGGGCCTCGCCGGATTCGATGTAGCCGTAGGCCGTGCTGGGGAAGCTGGGCTGCACGCCGAACACCACCAGCTTGCCGGCCTGGGCCTGCGGCGCCGCCTCGCGCACCATGCGCGCGAAGGCCTGGGCGTCGGGGATGTGGTGGTCGGCCGGGCACACCAGCAGCAGCTGCTCGGGGCTGGCCGCCCGCAGCGCGGCCAGCGCCATCGCCGGCGCGGTGTTGCGGGCCACGGGCTCCAGCACCACGGTGCCGCGCTGGCCCACGGCCTGCACCGCGTCGTGCACCAGGAAGCGGTGCTCCTCGCCGGTGACGCACAGCACGCCGGTGCCGGGCTGCGCCAGCGCGCCCAGGCGCTCGAGCGTCAGCGCCAGCAGGCTGCGGCCGCCGATCAGGGGCACGAACTGCTTGGGATAGGCCTTGCGCGACAGCGGCCACAGGCGGGTGCCCGAGCCGCCGCAGAGGATGACGGGCTGGATGTCCGGACCGGTGGCGGCCATGTCGTTCACTCCTGGCTCACGCTGATGTCGAAGCCATGCTGCTTGAGCAGCGCATGGCGCTTGGCGGCGTCGAGGTCGCTGGCCACCATCTCGTCGATCAGCTGGTCCAGCGTGATCTGCGGCGTCCAGCCCAGCTTCTGCTTGGCCTTGGTCGGGTCGCCCAGCAGCGTCTCCACCTCGGCCGGGCGGAAGTAGCGCGGGTCGATGCGCACCACCACGTCGCCCACCTGCACGCCGGGCGCGTCGCTGCCCGCCACATCGGCCACCACGCCCACCTCGTCGATGCCCTTGCCCTCGAACTTGAGCGTGATGCCCAGCCGCCGGGCGCTGCGCACGATGAACTCGCGCACGCTCACCTGCACGCCCGTGGCGATCACGAAGTCGTCGGGCTCGTCCTGCTGCAGCATCAGCCACTGCATGCGCACGTAGTCCATCGCGTGGCCCCAGTCGCGCAGCGAGTCGATGTTGCCCATGTACAGGCAGCTCTCCAGCCCCTGCGCGATGTTGGCCAGCCCCCGCGTGACCTTGCGCGTGACGAACGTCTCGCCGCGGCGCGGGCTCTCGTGGTTGAACAGGATCCCGTTGCACGCGTACATGCCGTACGCCTCGCGGTAGTTCACCGTGATCCAGTACGCGTACATCTTGGCCACCGCGTACGGGCTGCGCGGGTGGAACGGCGTGCTCTCCTTCTGCGGGATCTCCTGCACCAGCCCGTACAGCTCGCTGGTGGAGGCCTGGTAGAAGCGCGTCTTCTTCTCCAGCCCCAGGATGCGGATGGCCTCCAGCAGCCGCAGCGTGCCCAGCGCGTCCACGTCGGCCGTGTACTCGGGCGACTCGAAGCTCACCGCCACGTGGCTCTGCGCGCCCAGGTTGTAGATCTCGTCGGGCTGCGTCTGCTGCACGATGCGGATCAGGTTCGTGCTGTCGCTCAGGTCCCCGTAGTGCAGCACGAAGTTGCGGTGCTCCACGTGCGGATCCTGGTAGATGTGGTCCACCCGGTCGGTGTTGAACAGGCTGGCGCGCCGCTTGATGCCGTGCACCACGTACCCCTTGGCCAGCAGGAACTCCGCCAGGTACGACCCGTCCTGCCCCGTGATGCCCGTGATCAGGGCGACCTTCTGCTTGCCATCGCTCACGCGCGGTACTCCCTCAGGAAATCTTCGTAGGCGTGCCGCAGGCCCTGGGCCAGCTCGACACGGGGTTGCCAGCCGAGCGCGCGCAGCCGGGTGCTGTCCATCAGCTTGCGCGGGGTGCCGTCCGGCTTGGTCGGATCGGTGGCGATGCGGCCGGCGTAACCCACGGTGTGGGCCACCTGGTGCGCCAGCGCCAGGATCGTCAGGTCCTCGCCGCAGCCCACGTTGATGTGGCTGAGCATCGGTTGGGTGTGCTGCCGGTAGGTGGCCGCGTCCAGCTGCATCACGTGGATGCTGGCGGCGGCCATGTCGTCGACGTACAGGAACTCGCGGCGCGGCGAGCCCGTGCCCCAGATCACCACCTCGGGCGCGCCCTGCGCCTTGGCCTCGTGGAAGCGGCGGATGAGCGCCGGGATCACGTGGGAGTTCTCGGGGTGGTAGTTGTCGCCCGGCCCGTACAGGTTGGTGGGCATCACGCTGCGGTAGTCAACGCCGTGGCTGTCGCCGTACTGCCGGTTGAAGCTCTCGCACAGCTTGATGCCGGCGATCTTGGCGATGGCGTAGGGCTCGTTGGTCGGCTCCAGCGTGCCGGTCAGCAGCGCCGCCTCGGTCATGGGCTGCGGCGCCAGCTTGGGATAGATGCAGCTGGAGCCCAGGAACAGCAGCCGGCGCACGCCGGTGCGGAACGCCGCCTCGATCACGTTGGCCTCGATCATCAGGTTGTCCCAGATGAAGTCGGCCGGGTAGGTGTTGTTGGCGTGGATGCCCCCGACCCGCGCGGCGGCCAGGTAGACCTGGTCGGGACGCTCGGCCGCGAAGAAGGCGCGCACCGCCGCCTGGTCCGTCAGGTCCAGCTCCGCGTGGGTGCGCGTGACGATGGCTTCGCGCGGGGTGCCGGCGGCCAGCAGTTGCCGCACGATGGCGGAGCCGACCATGCCGCGGTGGCCGGCAACGTAGATCTTGGATGGGGACGTCATGGAAGGGCCCTGCGGAGTGCCTCGAGGGCGCGCCGGATTATTGCATCGCACCCCTGTGGCAAGGGCCGCCGCGGGGCCCCACCCGCCCGGACGGGTGAGTCGCCATCCCTACAATGCCGCCCCACATGCAGTCCCCCCCTCCCACCCGTTGCGTGACGGTGTCGATCGTGAGCCACGGCCAGTGGGCCCTGATCGCCCCGCTGCTGGCGCAGCTCGAGGCCCTGTGCGCCGGCTGGATCGACCGCGTGGTGCTCACCTGCAACCTGCCCGAGGCCCTGCCCGCGCAGCTGCCGCTGGCCGACCGGCTGGTGCGCATCGACAACCCGCAGCCCAAGGGGTTCGGGGCCAACCACAACGCGGCCTTCGCGCACTGCGCCAGCGACTGGTTCCTGGTGCTCAACCCCGACATCCGGCTGCAGGCCGACCCGTTCGGGCCCCTGCTCGCCCAGGCCCGGCCCGGGGCGGGGATGCTGGCCCCGCGCGTGCAGGAGCCCGGCAAGCCCGGGCCCGAGGTGCACCGCCACCTGCCCACGCCCGGCGAGCTGTGGGCCCGGCGCCGCCCCGGCCACCGGCCGCCGGTGCACCCCGACTGGGTGCCGGGCATGTTCATGCTGCTGCGGCGCGAGGTCTACGCGGCGCTGGGCGGCTTCGACGAGCGCTTCTTCATGTACTGCGAGGACGCCGACCTGTGCGCCCGCCTGCAGCTGGCCGGCCATGCACTGCAGGTGGCCGAGGACGTGGTGGTGGGCCACGAGGCGCAGCGCGCCAGCAACCGGCGGCTGCGGCCGCTGGCCTGGCATGTGCGCAGCCTGCTGCGGCTGTGGCTGTCGCCGCGGTTCTGGGCCGCGCGGCGGGCCCTGCGCGGCTGAGGACTCCGGCTTCCGGGCCAGCGGCACCCGCGGCGGCGCATCCGCTAACATCACTAGTCTGTTTAAAAACAGAAAAGTGATGAAACTAGCACTCACCGAAACGCGCCTGCGCCTCGGCTCCCGCTCTCCCTGGTCGCGCCTCGGACGGGTGGTCGCCGACCAGCACTGCTTCGTGCCGACGCCCGTCCTGCTCGAAGGCAGCCTGGTGCGCATCTTCCTTGCGCGGGTGGGCAGCGACGGGATCGGGCGCCTCGGCTACGTGGACGTGGACGCTGCAGACCCGACGCACCTGCTGCGCAGTTCCTCGCACCAGCTCATGGAACTGGGGGCGCCGGGCGCCTTCGACGACAACGGCATCACCCCGATCAGCGTGCTGTCCCTGGGGAATGGCCGGCTGCGGATGTACTACACGGGCTGGCAGTTGTCGGACAAGGTCCGGTACTTCCTGTTCACCGGCCTGGCCGAGAGCGACGATGGGGGCGAGACGTTCCGGCGGGTGAGCGAAGTCCCGGTGCTGGACCGCTGCGACGGCGAGATGACGGTCAGGACGGCGACCTTCGTGCAGCTGGAAGACGGCCTGTACAAGGCCTGGTACATCGCCGGCTCGCGCACGATCATGTTGCACGGCAAGCAGGTGCCGACGTACTCGCTGCACTACGCGGAATCCGCTGATGGCGTGTCGTGGCCCCGGGGCCGCGAGATCATGCGACCTGTCGAGCCCTACGAATTCGGCTTCGGTCGCCCCGTCATCCGGCGCACCGGGGCTGGCTACGAGATGTGGTACTCCATCCGCCGCACCGATGTGAGCTACCTCATCGGCTATGCCACGTCCACCGACGGCGTGGCCTGGGCGCGCCACGACGAGTACGGCATGAACACGGCCGAACCGGGCGCATGGGACGACGAGATGGTCGCCTTTCCAGGCGTGATCGACACGCCGCACGGCACGCTGATGTTCTACAACGGCAACGGGTTCGGCCGCACCGGGTTCGGCGTGGCGAGGCTGGCGGGATGACGTTCCGCCCCCGGCACCTGCTGACGCGACCGGTCCTGCTGGCGGTCCTGGGCACCGACCGCGTGTCGCGGACCTTGCTGCGGCCCGCCCTGCGGCTTGCGACCGCGCGGGCGCACGGGCGCGTCGGCCGCAAGTGCGGCGACCTGCTGGCCTGGCTGCGCGTGCGCAACGGCGACGAGCGCACCACGTCGGCGCCATCGTTGCTGCGGCCCACCGCCTTCGTGCCCCTGGCACAGCGGCCGGTGTGGACCATGCCCGGCTACCGGGAGCTGGCCCCACCCCGCCCCGTGCAGGTCCGACCGGTCGAGGTGCTCGGAACGCACGAACTGGTGCAGCCGGTCGTGCGCGAACTGCCTGCAGCGTACGTGGCGAGTCTGGAGGATGTCTGCGTCCACGGTGCGTGCCTTGCCGTGCTCGCCGGCCGGTCGTTGGTGCAACTGACGCACGACACGGATCTCGCCAAGCATCCGGAGAACTACGAGCGCCACTTCCGGGTGATGGACACCGGACTGGCCCTGGGCGCGAACCCGGAGCTGCGCGTGACCCAGGCCGTCGAGGAGGGCGTCCTCATCGGCGGCCGCTTCGCGAAGAACTACTTCCATTGGTTGATCGAGTACCTGCCGCGCGTGCTCATGGCGCGCGACCTGGGACTGCCGGGGCCGTACGTCACCAATGCGCTCCCGCAGCAGGCGCGCGACCTGCTCGCGCTGTTCGGTGATGCGCTGTACATCGAAGACCACGAACTGGTGCGGTTCGGACGCCTGGCGGTGCCGTACGTCCCGTCGTACTGCCCCGACCTGCCCGAGGAGACGCACATGGCGGTCTACGACGGCTCGCTGCTCGCCCGGCTGCGCTCCGAGTTGCTGCAGCGGCTGGGCGTCGAGCCGCCGCCGCGGCACCGCGGCTCGATCGTGTACACGGCTCGCCGCGGCGGCCACGGCCGCAACGTGACCAACGACGCCGCCATCCAGGCGCTGGTGCTCGAACGCGGCGGGCAGGTCATCGACACGGGCCGGATGTCGATCAGGGAACAGGCCCAGACCTTCGCCGCCGCGGACGTGGTGATCGGCCCCGGCGGCGCCGCGCTGGCGAACGTGCTGTTCTGCCAGCCGGGGGCCACGCTGGTCGTTCTGCACCGCAACCGGCACGTCAACCCGTCCTATTTCCGGCCGCTCACCGATGCCGTGGGCGTGCGGCTGCTGTCCGTGGCCGGCAGCCCGCCAGACCCGCAGGACCCCAACCCCCACGCGCTGTTCAGCGTCGCCCTCTCGGACGTGGCCCAGGCCCTCGACCGCGCACTGGCCGCGCAGGCGGCCTGAGCACGGTCAGGCAGCGCGCGCCCAGGGGCGGCCCAACCGGCGTCGCAGGGGCTCCTCGACCAGGTGGTAGACCACCGCCGAAACCACCGTGAGCGCAACGCATGCCGTCACCAGCACCAGGGCCGGCTCGGCCGTGGCGTGCCGCTGCTGCCAGCGGATGCAGGCGCCGATCACCAGCGGCTGCATCGAGTAGAACGCGTAACTGATCCGCCCCAGGTACACCAGCGGCGCCGCGCCGGCCGAGGGCCGGCGCGCATCCAGCGACGCCAGCGCCCAGATCACCGCCACCAGGCACGGCACCACCACGGCATTGCCGGTGACGTAGATGTCCGAGCGCACGGCGAACTTGCCCAGGAAGACGGACAGCACGGCGACCGCTGCCACCGCCACCCAGGGGCCCAGGCGGCGTCCCCGCAGGAAGAGCAGCGCGGCGATCACGCCCAGCAGGAACTCGGGCAGCCGGAAGATCGGGACCGAGTAGTAGATCGGCGGCGACCCCGGGAACAGCAGGTAGGACCAGCCCGGCAGGACCGACAGCACGTAGCAGCCGGCGGCCACCGCGAGCAGCGCTCGGTCGCCCAGCGCTTGCAGCCGGCCCAGCGCCAGGGGAAACACCGCGTACAGGAAGGCCTCGACCGACAGCGACCAACTGGCACCGAAGTTCCACAGCGGCGCCAGCGCCGGGAACCAGGCTTGCAGCATCAGCACGTGGCCCAGCACCACGAAGGCCAGCTGCCGGCCGCCCAGCCCGGCCGCCTGCTCGGCGAAGAACGGCAGCGTTGTCAGCGCGGCCAGTGTGTAGACCGGGTAGATCCGCGCGAACCGGTGGCGCAGGTACCCGCTGCCGGCCACGCCCCGCTGCACGTAGGCGTAGGTGAGCACGAACCCCGACAGGATGAAGAACAGCGACATCCCCGCCGCGCCCTGCTTGATGAGGCCGGACACGAGCCCGGGCACGGCCAGCGGCCAGCGGATGTCGATGTGGAAGACGAAGACCCAGAACGCCGCGGCGAAGCGCAGCGCCGTGACCGATCGCAGTTCGGCAGGTGCGGCTGCCGTCAACGGCGGCCCCACCAGGCCTTGGCGGTGCGCAACAACCGGTAGACGCGCCGCTTCAGGAGGCTCGCGAACGTGGCCTCGCGCAGCGCCTGCAGCGCCTGCAGCAGCGGATCGGGCGTCCAGCCCGGCTTGAGCGCCGGCACCTCGGGCGCATGGTCCGGGTCGGCCAGCGCCGCGGCCACCACCGCGTCGCGGTGGTAGCGCTCGTACCAGGCCCGCGCGAGCCGCGACTGCGCATGCAGGAATGCGGCATCGACCGAGCCCACGATGGCCTGCAGCTCGCGCTCCTCGCGCCAGGTGGGCACGCCGTCGTAGGCGCCGTCCAGCCCGCCGATCAGGCGCGTGGTGCAGTGCCGGTGCACGACGGCCGGCACGCCCGCGCCCATCACCTCGATCAGCGTGCGGCCGGCCCCGTAGGGGAACGAGGCGAGGTACAGGTCCACGCCGTGCTCGTGCAGCGTGCGCCAGACGCTGGGCACGCGCGGGATGTAGGTGAAGGCGTCCTGGGCCACGCCCAGGCGGCGCAGGTGGGTGTGGATGTTGCGCAGCGCCACCGGCGTGAGCTGCCCGATGTGCAGGTGGCGCCCGCCGGTGGCCGCCAGCAGGCGCGGCACCACGTCGACGTACTGCAGCACGTAGTCGACCTCGACCTTGTTGAAGCCGGCGGCCGTGCAGGTGGTGAGCCGGCCGTCGCGCATCCAGCCACCGGGCGGCCGCATGCCCAGGTCGGACACGGCCAGCGGCAGGTAGCGGTTGCCGCGCACGCCCACCTGCTCGCGGCAGTTGTGGGCGCAGAACGGCAGCGGATCGTGGTGCGTGCCCCAGTCCAGCCGCACGCCCAGGCACAGGCGGTCGTCGCCGTGGTGGTAGTAGTGCAGGCGGTAGCCCTGGCCGGGCTGCACGGCGGCCACGGCCACGCTGTCCTGGTGGTGGTTGAACAGCCAGACGTCGCTGGGCGCCAGCCGGTGCAGCTCGCGCAGCAGCCAGTCGAGCTTGGCCAGGTGGCCGCCCGGCGGCACGTAGGCGACCTGCACGTCTGGCAGGCCCGCCAGCCGCTGCGCGACCTCGGCGCGGTCGGTGCGGCCGCAGGTGTCGGTCAGCAGCACCACCGAGGGCCGCCGCGGCCCGAGCCGGATGGTGTCGGCCAGCGCTGCCGAATGCCCGCCCGAGGCCTGCAGCTTGCTGGCGATGTAGACCACGGGGCCCGCGGCCTGCGCGGGCGGCTGCAGGCCCAGGGCCCGCAGGCGGTCGCGGCCGATGGCCTGGCAGGCCGCGTCCAGGGTGGCATCGCCGAACAGGCGCCCCACCGTGGCCGGCTCGCAGAACAGGGCGTCGACGAAGCGTTGCAGGCGCGCCAGCGACGCGCCCGGGTCCGAGGGATCGTGCAGCCGCGCGAGCTGCGGATCAGCCATTGCGGGGGGCGAGGCCTGCGTCGCGCAGGGCGGCGGCCACGCGCTCGACGGCCGCGGTCTCCATCGTGGGGTACAGCGGCAGGCTCAGCACCTCGCGCGCCAGCGTCTCGGCCAGCGGCAGGGCACCCCAGTCGGGGCCGGCGTAGCAGGCCTGCAGGTGCGGCGGGATCGGGTAGTGCACCATGGTGTCGATGCCCTGCGCACGCAGGCGCGCCTGCACCTGCTCGCGGTCGGCGACCCGCACCACGTACAGGTGCCACACCGGCTCGGCCCAGGCCGGCACCTGCGGCAGCACCAGCAGGTCGGCCGGCAGCGCGCGCGCATACGCGTCGGCCAGCGCCCGGCGCTGCACGTTCCATGCGTCCAGCCGCTGCAGCTTGACGCGCAGGAACGCGGCCTGCAGTTCGTCGAGGCGCGAGTTGTAGCCGAGCACGTCGTGCTTGTACTTCTGCTCGGAGCCGTAGTTGCGCAGGCGGCGCACCTTGTCGGCGATGGCGGGGTCGCTGGTGAGCACGGCGCCGCCGTCGCCCAGGGCGCCCAGGTTCTTGCCCGGGTAGAAGCTGGTGCCGGCGGCATCGCCCAGCGAGCCGACCGGCCGGCCCTTGTACAGCGCGCCCTGCGCCTGCGCCGCGTCCTCGATCACCACCAGGCCGTGGCGGCGCGCGACCGCGAGGATCGGGTCCATGTCGGCCGGCTGGCCGTACAGGTGCACCGGCATGATGGCGCGGGTGCGCGGCGTGACCGCGGCCTCGAGCCGCGCCGGGTCGATGTTGTGGGTGGCCGCGTCGGGCTCGACCGGCACCGGCGTGGCGCCGGCCTGCGTGACCGCCAGCCAGGTGGCCACGAAGGTGTTGGAGGGCACCAGCACCTCGTCGCCGGGCCCGATGCCGTAGGCGCGCAGCAGCAGGTGCAGCGCGTCCAGCCCGTTGCCCACGCCCACGCAGTGCGCGGCGCCGCAGTAGCGCGCGAACTCGGCCTCGAAGGACTCGAGTTCGGGGCCGGCGATGAACCAGCCCGAGGCCAGCACGCGCTGCATGGCGGCGGTCAGCTCGTCCTGCAGCTGCAGGTGCGGCGTCTTGAGGTCGAGGAACGGGATCTTCATGGCTGTCGGTCGTGCACGGCGCGCAGGAAATCGTCGTAGCGCCGGAAGTAGTCGGACTCGTCGTAGTACGCGGAGGCGAGCACCAGGCACACGGCGCCGGAGGAGAAGTTGTCGAGGTCGCGCCAGATCATCGGCGCGATCGACAGGCCCATGTACGGGCGGTTCAGGTGGTACTTGACCTTGCGGTGGCCGTCGTCGAGCGTGACGTCGAAGCTGCCCGAGATGGCGACCATCAGCTGGCGCAGCTCGCGGTGGCCGTGCGCCGCGCGCGAGGCGCCGCCGGGCACGTCGTACAGGTAGTACACGCGCTTGACGTCGAACGGCAGGTGGCGCCCCCCACCCTCGATGAAGGTCAGGTTGCCGCGCTGGTCGTGGATCTTGGTCAGCTCGATGAGGCCGCAGTCGTCGATGGGCATCTCAGGCTCCTTGCAGCGCGAGGTCGAAGAATTCGTGCACCACGCCGCCGCCGCCGAACTCGGACTTGAACGCGTACAGGCCCTCGTTGAGGACGCGGCCGGCCTCCTCGGTGCTGATGCCGAAGTCGAACCAGCGCCGGCCCTGCTCGCGGGTGGCGGTGATGCAGTGGTCGAAGACCGCGTCGAGCGCCGACACGTCGTAGCCCTCGGCGCTGGAGGCGATGTACTGCGCGTGCACCACCCCCGGCGTGACGAACAGCACCACGCCGGCCAGCACGCGCTCGCCGGCCATCGCCGCCACGCAGCGGATCGCGTCCGGGAAGCGCCCGGCCAGCAGCTGGATCTCGGCCAGCGTGTGCACCGGCTTGACGCCGTGCTTGCGCGCGAGGTTGTCGGCCAGCACGTCCCACAGCGGCGCGTAGAGGTGGTCGCCGGTGGCGATGGCCACGCCGGCCTTCAGCGCCTTCTTCAGGCCCCGGCGGCGCCGCTCGCTGACCGCGCCGCGGTGCGCCACGTCGATGGTGCAGCTCAGGTCGCAGCGGGTGCGCCGGGCGTCCAGCCGGAACAGCGCGTACAGGTCGTCCTGGCTGGGCTGGCGGTGGTAGATGGTGGGCACGGCCTTGTACAGCAGCCGGCTGTAGCCGGCGGCGGCATAGTGCGCGCGCACCGCCTCCAGCGCGGCGACCATGCGCTCGCCGCGCAGCGCGCCTGCGTGCAGCACGCCGCCGTAGGTGATGCCGGGATGGCTGGCCACCAGGCTGCGGTCGGCCGGGTGCTCGGCGGCGGGCAGCAGCCCCACCCAGCGGCCGTCGGCCTCGAGCACCAGCGAGCGGTCCGCGAACCGGTCGCCGTGGTAGCCCAGGAACCTGCGCGTGTGCAACAGCGTGGCCTGGTCGGCCTGGGCGCAGAACGCGTCCCAGCGCTCGGCGTCCTCGGCCGCGTAGGGGCGGACGGTGACGCTCATGCGGCGGCAGGCTCCAGCAGCGCCGCATCGAGCGCCGCGACCGAGGCGACCACGCGGTCGGGCGCGTAGCGCGCCAGGGTGCCTTCGTCGGTGGCGCCGGACAGCACGGCGACCGTGCGCACGCCCAGTTCCTTGCCGGCCAGGATGTCCTCGCCGGTGTCGCCCACGAACAGGTCGCCGGGCCGGCAGGCCGCGTAGCGCGAGCGCACCAGCACGGGCTTGGACAGGCGCTGCTCGGTGTTGAGCACCACGTCCAGGCGGTCGGCGATGCCCAGCTGCGCGAGCTGCACCAGCAGGTGCTCGCGGCTCTGGCGGCCGGTGACCAGCACGCGCGTCCAGCGCCCGGCGGCGCGGTCGAGGAATTCGGCGGCGCCGGGCAGCAGCGTGTCCTGCGCCAGCCGGGCGGGCTCCTCGATGCGGCGCAGCCATTCCACGCGGAACTGCTCCAGCGCCTGCGGGTCGGTCACGCCGGCGTCGGCCAGCATGCGTCCCTGGTTGGCGCCGGCGCGCTTGCGCGTCCAATACTCGTCGAAGCCGTAGCGCGCCTGCGGCGCCAGCTCCAGGAACAGCGCGTGCTGGCGGCGGCGGCTGTCGACCAGGGTGCCGTCGCAGTCCAGGAACAGCAGGCGCTCAGCCATGCGCCAGCTCGGCCTCGAAGCACGCGGCCTCGTCGTAGCGGTTGGTCAGCTTGGAGTCCAGGTCGATCGGCACCTCGATGATCCAGGGCCGGTCGTCGGCCAGCACGTCGGCCAGTCCGTCGACGTCGTCGAGGCTGTCGATGCGGCGGTGGCCCATGCGGTAGGTCCTGGCCAGCATCTCCAGGTCGACGCAGCCGAACTCCTTCGGGTTGGCGCCGTGGTAGTTGGCCTTGTAGTAGCGGATCTGGACCTCGCGGATCATGCCCAGCGTGTTGTTGTTGAACACCACGCACTTGACCGGCAGGCCCCGCAGGCACACCAGCATCAGCTCCTGCAGGTTGATCTGCAGGCCGCCGTCGCCCATGAACGAGACGACCTGCCGGCCGGGGAAGGCCAGCTGCGCGCCGATGGCCGCGGGCAGCGAGAAGCCCATCGCGCCCAGGCCCACCGAGTTGAGCAGCCGCTGGCCGGTGCGCACCTTGAAGCCCTGGGCCACCCACATCTGGTTCTGGCCCACGTCGTTGGTGAGGATCGCGTCGGGTGCGAGCAGCGGCAGCATGCGGTCGACCACGCGCACGGGGTCCAGCCCCACGTCGTTCAGTCGGGCATTGCCGGCGTACTTCTTGGCCCAGCCCTGCAGCTGCGCGTGCCACTGCGGCCAGCCGGGCAGCTGCGCCTGCGGCAGCGCCGCCAGCGCGGCGCGCAGGAAGTCGCCCAGCTCGGCGCGGATCGCGAGTTCGTCGGGGAACACGCGCAGCAGCTCGGTGGTGTCGATGTCGACGTGGATGATGCGGGCGGTGGTGTACTTGGACGGCACCTTGCCCACCTGGCGCTGGCCGAAGCGCGCACCCAGCACCAGCATCACGTCGGCATTGAGCGCGGCCAGGTTGGCCGACGTGTTGCCGTACAGGCCGGCGAAGCCGTAGCTGCCCTCGAAGGCATCGGTGCCGTTGAGGGTCGTGATCACCGGCACGCCGGCCTTCCTGGCGAACTCGTTGGCCAGGTCCACGGTGCCGCTCATGCGCAGGCCGCCACCCATCAGGATCACGGGCCGCTGCGCCTGGCGCAGCGCCTGCAGCACCTGCTGCACGTCGAAGGCCGGCAGCGGCGGCTGCTGGGGCGGCACGAAGGACTCGAGCGTGGCCGGGTCGATCTCGGCGAACTGCACGTCGATCGGGATGTCCAGCAGCACCGCGCCGGGTCGGCCCTCGGTGGCCATGTGGTACGCCTTCTCGACCTCGTAGCGGATGCGCTTGGGGTCGGTCACCAGCGCGGCGTACTTGGTCAGCGGCCGCGCGACGGTGACGATGTCCAGGTCCTGGAAGCCGTTCTGGCGCGCGCCGTTGGCATTGGTGATGTTGGCCGTGTAGTCCTGCCCCGTGAGGAACAGCACCGGGATGGAGTCCAGGTTGGCGTTGGCGATGCCGGTCACCAGGTTGGTGGCGCCGGGCCCCGAGGTGCCCAGGGCCACGCCGATGCGGCCGGTCACGCGCGACCAGGCGTCGGCGCAGAAGGCCGACCCCTGCTCGTGGTAGTTCTGGACGAACTCGATGCGGCCGGTGGCCACCATCTCGTCGACCAGCTTCAGGATGGCGCCCCCCTGGTAGCCGAACACCTGGTCGACCTGCTTGTCCACGAGGAATTGCGCGACGTACTGCGCGACGTTCATGTGAGTACTCCCCCAGTTGCCTGGTGCGCCGGTCAGACCGCCAGCTTGATCAGTGCCGCGTCCATCTCGGCGGCGGTGGTGAGGATGGGCGGCGCGTCCAGCGCGCGCAGCCACAGCAGGCCGTCGGGCAGCGGGTTCACCGGCTTGGCCAGCTCGGGGTACTTGCCGTACAGCACGATGTCCTTGAGGATCTTGGGCATGTTCAGTCCCGCCTCGGCGAAGAACTGGATGGTCGTGAAGAACCGCGAGACGTTGATCTCGGTCGGGTTCGGCACGCCGTGGCGGTCGTAGGTCATGTCCACGCCGAAGATGCCGTTGGGCACCGGCGTGATCGCGCGGATGGCCTTGACCGCGATGTCGTCGACCTGCGGGTCGCTGACGGTCTCGCAGACCTTGGTGATGCCGGTCACGCCCGAGGGGCTCATGGCGCTGTAGGCCCACGAGTGGCGGCGGCGGCCCTGGGCCACCACCAGCTTGCCGTCGACCCACATGGACAGCCAGGTGATGGTGCGGTCGGTCAGCAGCTCGGCCGCGACGAACTCGCCCCAGCCGTTGTTGCGCTCGACCCACTTCTCGGCTTCCTCGAAGTCGCTCACGGCCAGCGAGCCCTTGCCGCCGTTGCCGATGGACTTCGCGCGGATCCAGATCTTGCCGTCCTTGTCGCCCAGCTCGGACAGGGCGCGCTTGAGGTCGGCGCGGTCGTTGATCTCGAGGTTCTCGGGCACCGGCACGCCGGCGGCCTTGAACTTCACCCACGACTTGTACTTGTGCACGCAGGTGTCCACGGTCTCGAAGTCGGGCACCAGCATCTTGACGCCCAGGGCCTCGATCTCCTCGCGGAACTGCAGCGACTTCCACACTTCCAGGTCGTGCTGGAAATGGATCATGTCGGGCCGCTCCTGCTCGAGCAGCTTGAGCAGCACCTGCTTGTGGTCGCCGCGCTTGGCGTGCGGCACCAGGTAGCGCCGGTGCGCCCGGCAGAACATCAGGTCCACCGGGTCAGCGCCCGGGCCGATGATCTCCTCGCCATCTCCTGCCATCAGGAGGCAGTTGATGGTCGCGTTCGATTGGGCGCTCCCCGCCCCGGTCACCACGATCTTCTTGGCCACGTTCACCTCTTGCTTGTCATTCCATCAATTGCGCGTAGCCCACCCCGCCCTGCCCATAGCGGTTGCCGCAATAGAACAGCCAGGTGGTGCCGCCGAACGCGTAGCGCTCGGGAAACGCGATCATCTCGCTGTCCCAGCCCTGGTCCGAGACGTCCAGGCCGACCTCGTCGTCGCGCCGCTCGAACACCAGGCCGTCGCGCGACTGCGCGTAGCCGAGCCGGTAGCCCCGGGACGCCGACCTGAGCGAATAGATCAGCCGGTACAGGCCGCCCTCCTTCCAGAGGGTGCCCTTGGCGATGCCATGTTCATCGTCGCCGCGCAGGGGCAGCGACGGCTGCCCGGGCGTGCGCGGCCAGTCCACCGGCGAGTCGGCCCACAGGTGCTTGAGGTCGTAGCGCGGCTTGCGCTTGCCGTCCGCGTCGAACCAGCCCGGCGACACGTCGGAGGTGTACCACACGTGGAAACGGCCGCCCTCTTCCAGCACCATGGGTGCGCTGCGCACGGTCGCCTCGCCGGCCACGCGGTCGAGCAGCGGCACCGGCGAGAGGCTGGTGAAGCTGTCGCCGTCGTCGTCGCTGACCGCCACGCCGCTGAACACCATGTACGGCACGTTGACGCAGGCCTGGTAGCCCGAGTGGTACAGGTACAGCCGGCCGCCGTGCCGCAGCAGGTAGGCGGTGAGGATGCCGTTGTCGGTGAAGCTGCCCGGCGCGCCGGTGTCCAGCACCGGCCGCGCGCTGTGGCCCAGGATGCGCGACGGATCGGCCGGGTCGACGTCGACCCAGCCGATGCGGCCGACGTTGCGGTCGTCGCAGAAGGTGACGAACAGGCGCAGGCGGCCGTCGGCCCGCAGGTGGGCCAGCGGCATCATCGCGTTCCCGCGGAACCACGGCAGGTCGAACGACCCGCTGTCGAAGATCCGGCCGCGCTTGCGCCACTGCATCTGGTCAGCTCCGTCCTGGTCCGCGCTCAGGGCTTGCGGATCAGGATGTCCTCGCGGCGGTTGGACATGGGCAGGTCCTCGCGCTGGGGCACCACCCAGGCGTGGTAGCCCTCGGCGCGGGCACGCGCCAGGATGCCCAGCACCACCGAGTCGTCGATGCGCGAGGTCTCCAGCTGGTTCCAGCGCACCTCGGGCAGCTCGTCGCGGCCGGTGAAGCGCTTGTGCGTCGCGATGCCCTCGTTGCTGGCGAAGAAGCGCTTGCGCATCGTGGTGTTGGGGATGTCGCCCATGAACAGCTCGCCGCCGTCCTTGAGCAGCGCCAGCGAACGGTCGACGAAGTCCCAGAGGTTGCCTTCGGCGAACACGTACTGGATCACGCTGTAGGCCACGATGGCGTCGACCTGGCCGGTGAGCCGCTCGAACATGCCGTCGACCTGCGGGTAGCGGCCCGGCCACTTGTGCACGTGGGGGGCCGAGGGCAGCTGGTCGAGCATCTCGGCGCTGTCGACGAAGTGCACGGCGCCGCCGCGCGCCGCGCAATGGTCGGCCAGCATCACGGGCAGCTGGCTGCAGCCCGGGCCGATCTCCAGCGCCACGCAGCCGCTGGCCTGCAGGCTGCGCATCTTGGCCAGCATGTCCTGGAAGATCGCCGCTTCCTTGCCTTCGCGGTACTCGTTGGGGAAGCCCACCTTCTCGTGGTGGCTCAGGCCTTCGGTGCGCGCCAGTTCGCGGAATTTGTCGAAGGTCAGGTCGTCGAAGTTGATCTTGGTGCTCATGGTTCGAGGAGGCTCCTCAGCAGGTCGGTGGGCACGCGCAGGCCCTTGTGGGCCCGGTGCTCGCCCAGGTCGTCGTCGACGGGGTCGCACATCACGAGGGTGCAGCGCTGGCCCAGCACCGAGGCGATGTTCGCGAAGTAGTAGTGGATCGTGTAGGGCGACCAGGTGGTGAGGATCACCACGTGGCAGCCGGGTGGGGCGAACAGGATATTGCCGAACGCGGCCCCGCCCTGTCCCACGACCACCGAAGCACCACTGAAGAGTTGCACCTGCGCATCGAAATCCAGCGTGCCGGGGTCCACCACCTCGAAGCCGAGGCTGCGCACCAGCGCCTCGACCTCGGCCGCATTGGCCATGGGCCGCGACTTGGCACCGCGGCGCAGGTACAGGCGGCGGCCCGTGGCAGCGGCCGGGTCGGCCAGGCGGGCGACGATGGTGCGGCGCACCTGGTCCAGCGCATCGGGCGAGTACAGCGCGAAGTCGGGCGTGATCATCCGCTCGCGCAGCTGCAATTGCGGCTGGAACTCGAAGGGCACGTACGACACCGGCGTGGCCGTCACCAGCCGGTGCACCCGCACCACCTCCCACTTGGCGACCTCGATCAGCGGCCGCTCCTGCCCGTCGAGCACGCGCAGGCTGCGCAGCAGGTTGGGATGCAGCCCCTTGTCGACCAGCAGCGGCAGCCCGCGCGTGGCCGGATCGGCCTGCAGCACGGCCAGCTTGGGCAGGTTCTCGGTGAGCCAGTGGATGTAGTTGCTCGAGACGCTGCCCACCAGGGACAACGCCTCCTCGACCACGCGCTGCGCGGGTGGCCGCAAGCGCACGACCATGCCGCTGCTGGCGTTCAGGTGGACGACGCCGTGGACCTGCTCGGGCAGCTGGTCGCGTGCGAAGTCGTAGAGGCCGTGGTGCAGGCAGGCGTCGCGGACGTACAGCAGGTCGCTGCCGCCCATCAGCTCGACATCGGCCAGCCGCACCGCGTCGATCCGCGGCACCGCCAGCGGCCAGCGGCCGGCGTGCAGGTGGCCGCGGTAGTCCACGGGGAGCACCTCGGGCAGCGTCAGGTCGACCGTGCGCGCGGGCAGCAGGGGCCGGATCTCCACGCCGGCCAGGGCGCCGGCCCCGCGCAGCGGCAGCAGGCGGAAGAAGCGCACCGACTCGCCGGTGAGCAACTTGTACAGCCCCCGTGCCAACAGCTGGCCCAGCCGGCCACCGGCCGACGGACCCCGTGCGCCGGCGGACTCCCCGGCCAGGCCGAGGGCGGCGGAGGTCAAGCGGTTGCCGCCCTTGGCCAGCCGAAGGTGCGTCTGCCAGAGCACACGGTTGCGCGCCTCGATGGCGCCGACCCGGCCGGCGAGATAGCGACCCTTCAGCCACCGCGCCCACGCATACCGCGCGAGGTGCTCGCGGTAGGTGCGCCGGATGAAGCCCAGTTGCTCCATGGCGCCTCAGGTCGCGCCGTAGGCGTCCAGCACGCTGGCGTCCCCGTCGGCGATCAGCTTGCCGTGATCCAGCCAGATGAAGCGGTCGCACAGCGAGCGCAGCAGGCTCTGGTCGTGCGAGACCAGCACCATCACGCTGGAGCGGTCGATCATCTTGTTCATGCGCTCCTTGCCGCGCCGCACGAATGCCGCATCGCCGCCGACGAACAGCTCGTCGAGGATCAGGATGTCGGGGTGCACGGTGGTGGCCAGCGAGAAGGCCAGGCGCATGTACATGCCGGTGCTGTAGTACTTGACCGGCGTGTCGATGAACTCCTCGAGCTCGGCGAAGGCGATCACCTCCTCCTCGATCTCCTTGAGCTGCTTGCGCGAGTAGCCGAGGATCGCGCCGTTGAAGTAGATGTTCTCGCGGCCGGTGAACTCGGGGTGGAAGCCGGCGCCGATCTCCAGCAGCGGCGCCACGCGGCCGTTGACCTGGATGGTGCCCGCGCTGGGCTCGTAGATGCGCGAGATGGTGCGCAGCAACGTGCTCTTGCCGGCGCCGTTGTGGCCGATGATGCCCACGCGCTCGCCATCCTTGACGGTCAGCGAGATGTCCTTGAGCGCCAGGAAGTCGGTGTACTGCTTCGTCTTGATCCTGCGGAACAGGTTGGCGAAGTACTCCTTGGTGGACGAGGCCCCGTCATGCCAGACGCGGAACTGCAGGGAGACGTGGTCGACGACGATCTTGGACACGGCTTACATCCGGAAGGCGACCAGGCGCTCGTGCCGCCGGAAGAACAGCAGGCCGACCACGATGGAGACGGCGGCGAAGGCGGCGCTGAGCATCACGCTGCGCGCCGACGGGAACTCGCCCATGAAGATGGGCAGGCGGAACATCTCGATGAACTGGGTCAGCGGGTTCAGCTGCATCGCCCACTCGACCTTGCCCGACAGCGCCTCGGGCTTGTAGTAGACCGGGCTGAGGAAGACCAGCGCCTGCATGAAGATGCCGATGACATGCTGCAGGTCGCGGAAGTACACCGCGCTGACCGAGAAGATCAGCGCCAGCCCGAAGCTGAAGGTGAACAGCAGCAGGTAGGCCGGCAGGATGGCGAACAGCGCCGGCGTGATGTGGCCGCCGATCGCCACGACGATCAGGAACAGCGACAGGAACATCAGCAGGCTGTCGATCAGCAGCGCCGTGGAGGTGGCCAGCGGAAACAGGATCTTGGGGATGTAGATCTTCTTGATCAGCTGTTCGTTGCCGATCAGCGCCTGCCCGCTCTGCGTGACCACCGTGGCGAACAGGTTGAACGCGATGATCCCGGAGAACAGGAAGACCGCATACGACTTCAGGTCCATCTTGAAGATGGCCGAGAAGACGACCGAGGTGACGCCCATCATCAGCAGCGGGTTCAGCAGGGTCCAGAGGTAGCCCAGGAAGGTGCGGCGGTAGCGCAGGGTGATCTGCTGGCGCACCAGCTGGAAGAGCACCGACCGGTGCTCGCGGATCTCCCGGACGTAGGCGGCGACGGGCCAGGCGGAGGGTTGTGGCATGGGGACTGCGGTCATTCGTACAGCTGCGCGCCCAGGAACGCGCCCGCGGCGGCGTCCTTGGCGGACAGGCGGGGGGCGCCCGGGAGCAGGTGCAGCGGCCAGTCGATCCCCAGCGTGGGATCGTTCCAGGCGATGCAGCACTCGTCGGCGGGGTCGTAGTAGTCGGTGGTCTTGTAGAGGAAGTCGGCCGACTCGCTGAGCACCAGGAAGCCGTGGGCGAAGCCCGGCGGCACCCACATCTGCCGGTGGTTGCTCTCGCTGAGCTCGGTGGCCTCCCACTTGCCGAAGGTCGGCGAGGAGCGGCGCAGGTCGACGGCGACGTCGAAGACGGTGCCGCGCACCACCCGCACCAGCTTGCCCTGGGGGTGCCGCGCCTGGTAGTGCAGGCCGCGCAGCACGCCCTGGGCCGAGCGCGAATGGTTGTCCTGCACGAACTCCAGGTCGATGGAGGTCTGTTCGCGGAAGTCGCGCCGGTTGAAGCTCTCGTAGAAGAAGCCACGGGGGTCCCCGTGCACCTTCGGCTCGATCACGAGCACGTCGGGGATGGCGGTGCGGACGATGCGCATGTCAGTGCCCCGCCTCGCGCAGGATCCAGCTGAGGTACTGGCCGTAGCTGTTCTTCTTCATGGCGGCGGCCAGCCGCTCGAGCTGGGCGTCGTCGATGAAGCCCGAGCGCCACGCGATCTCCTCGGGACAGGCGATCTTCAGGCCCTGCCGGCGCTCCAGCGTGGCGATGAACTGGCCGGCCTCCAGCAGGCTCTCGTGGGTGCCGGTGTCCAGCCAGGCATAGCCGCGGCGCAGGATCTCGACGGCCAGCTGCCGCTGCTCGAGGTAGGCCTGGTTGACCGCGGTGATCTCCAGCTCGCCGCGCGCGCTGGGGCGCACCGACTTGGCGATGTCGACCACCTGGCCGTCGTAGAAGTACAGGCCGGTGACCGCGTACGAGCTCTTGGGCCGGGCCGGCTTCTCCTCGATGCTCACCACCTTGCCGCCGCCGTCGAACTCGACCACGCCGTAGCGCTCGGGGTCCTGCACGTGGTAGGCGAACACCGTCGCGCCCTGCGTGCGGCCGTTGGCCCGCTCGAGCATCAGGTGCAGGTCGTGGCCGTAGAACAGGTTGTCGCCCAGCACCAGGGCGCTGGGCGCGCCGGCCAGGAACTGCTCGCCGATCAGGAAGGCCTGGGCCAGCCCGTCGGGGCTGGGCTGCACGGCATAGCGGATGTCCAGGCCCCACTGCGAGCCGTCGCCCAGCAGCTGCTCGAAGCGCGGCGTGTCCAGCGGCGTGCTGATCACCAGGATCTCGCGGATGCCCGCCAGCATCAGCGTGCTGAGCGGGTAGTACACCATGGGCTTGTCGTACACCGGCAGCAGCTGCTTGCTGATGGCCAGCGTGGCCGGGTGCAGCCGGGTGCCCGAGCCCCCCGCCAGGATGATGCCCTTGCGGCGCTGTGTCATCGGTTGCCTCCTTCCAGTTCGTCGACCAGCCGGTCGACGCCGGCGCCCCAGTCGGGCAGCGCCAGCCCGAAGGCCTGGCGCAGCCGGCTCGTGTCCAGGCGCGAATTGAGCGGGCGCCGCGCGGGGGTGGGCCAGGCGCTGCTGGGCACCGCGTCGACCGCCTCGGGACCCGCGCGCAGCGTGGCGCCCGCCTGCCGGGCGCGCGCCAGCACGCGGCAGGCGTAGCCGTGCCAGCTGGTCTCGCCCGCGGCGGCCGCATGGTACAGGCCGCACAGGGCCGGCTGCGCGCGCGTGGCGCGCACCATGTGCGCGGTCAGGTCGGCCAGGAGGTCGGCGCCGGTGGGCGCGCCCACCTGGTCGTCGACCACCGACAGCCGGTCGCGCTCGCGCGCCAGCCGCAGCATGGTGCGGGCGAAGTTGCCGCCGCGCGTGCCGTGGACCCAGCTGGTGCGCAGCACCAGGTGGCGCGGGCACAGGCGGCGCACCGCCTCCTCGCCCGCGAGCTTGGTGCGGCCGTACACCCCCAGCGGGCCGGGTGCGTCGTCCTCGCGCCAGGGCCGCTGGCCGCTGCCGTCGAACACGTAGTCGGTGGAGTAGTGCACCAGCAGCGCGCCGACCTCGGCGGTCGCCTGGGCCAGCACGGCGGGCGCCTCGGCGTTGATCGTGTGCGCGAGCGCGGGTTCGGACTCGGCGCGGTCGACCGCGGTGTGGGCCGCGGCGATGACCACCACCTGCGGCTGCACGGCGCGCACGCTGGCTGCCAGCGCCTGCGGCTGGGCGAAGTCGCCCGGCAGCCCGGGCGCACCGTCGCGGCCCAGCGCCACGACCTCGCCCACGGGCGCGAGGCTGCGCTGCAGCGCCCAGCCCACCTGCCCCGAGGTGCCGAACACCAGGATCCTCATGCCGCCCCGTACTGCCGGTTGACCCAGTCGCGGTAGGCGCCGCTCTGCACCCGCTCGATCCAGCCGGGGTTGTCCAGGTACCACTGCACCGTCTTGCGGATGCCGGTGTCGAAGGTCTCGGCAGGGGTCCAGCCCAGCTCGCGCTCGAGCTTGCGGGCGTCGATCGCGTAGCGCCGGTCGTGGCCCGGCCGGTCCTTCACGTAGGTCACCTGCTGCGCGTACGAGGCGCCGTCGGCGCGCGGGCGCAGCTCGTCGAGCAGGGCGCAGACGGTGCGCACGATCTCGATGTTGGGCTTCTCGTTCCAGCCGCCCACGTTGTAGGTCTCGCCCAGGCGCCCCGCCTCCAGCACGCGCCGGATCGCGCTGCAGTGGTCCTTGACGTAGAGCCAGTCGCGCACCTGCATGCCGTCGCCATAGACCGGCAGCGGCTTGCCGGCCAGGGCGTTGACGATCATCAGCGGGATCAGCTTCTCGGGGAAGTGGAACGGCCCGTAGTTGTTCGAGCAGTTGGTGGTCAGCACCGGCAGGCCGTAGGTGTGGTGCCAGGCCCGCACCAGGTGGTCGCTGGCGGCCTTGCTGGCCGAGTAGGGGCTGTTGGGCTCGTAGCGGTGCGTCTCGGTGAACGCCGGGTCCCCGGGCGCCAGCGAGCCGTAGACCTCGTCGGTGGAGACGTGCAGGAAGCGGAAAGCGGCCCGCTCGGCATCGGGCAGACGGGCCCAGTGGCCGCGCACCGACTCGAGCAGGTTGAACGTGCCGAGCACGTTGGTCTGGATGAAGTCGGAAGGGCCGTGGATGGACCGGTCCACGTGCGACTCGGCGGCGAAGTTCAGCACCGCGCGCGGCCGGTGCTCGGCCAGCAGCCGGTCGACCAGGGCCGCGTCGCCGATGTCGCCGCGCACGAACAGGTGCCGGGCGTCGCCATCGAGGCAGGCCAGGGTCTCCAGGTTGCCGGCGTAGGTGAGCTTGTCGAGGTTGACGACAGGCTCCCCGGTCGCCGCCAGCCAGTCGATCACGAAGTTGGCGCCGATGAAGCCGGCGCCGCCAGTCACGAGGATCATGGGGAAGGTCGAGGAGGCACCGCCAGGGTGCAGCCGGCCATTATCCCATCTGGGATTTGCGACTTTTTGGGCGCTTCAGGTAAGCAACGGCCTGACAGCCCCCGACCCTTCCCCGTCAGAAATGGATGCCCCGCATCATCTGCTGCAGCGCCACGGCTTCGGCCGACAGCTGCGGCTTGGCGCCCTTCTCGCCACCGCGGGCGGCCTGCGAGTCGGGGAACATGCGGAAACTGGTGTTCATCACGATCTGGGCCACGCGCGGCACCAGCGCGTGCAGCACCTGTCCGGCGATGCCCAGGCGCGTGGCGATGCGCACCGGCTTGTGGATGCAGGCCTGGGCGATCAGGCCGGCGGCCTCCTCGGGGCTGAGCGTGGGCACGTTCTCGTAGATCTTGGTCGGCGCGATCATGGGCGTGCGCACCAGCGGCATGTTGATGGTGGTGAAGGTCACGCCCTGGTCGGCGAACTCGCTGGCCGCGCAGCGGGTCCAGGCGTCCAGCGCCGCCTTGCTGGCCACGTACGAGGAAAACCGCGGCGCGTTGGTCAGCACGCCGATCGAGCTGATGTTGACCACGTGGCCGCGCCGGCGCGCCACCATGCCGGGCAGCAGGCCCATGGTCAGGCGCACCGCGCCGAAGTAGTTCAGCTGCATGGTCCGCTCGACGTCGTGGAAGCGGTCGTAGCTGGACTCGATGGCCCGGCGGATCGAGCGGCCCGCGTTGTTGACCAGGAAGTCGACCCCGCCGTGCTCGGCGAGCAGCAGCTGCACGAAGCGGTTGCAGTCGGTCTCGTCGGCGATGTCCACGGAATAGGCGACGAAGCGGTAGCCCTTGGCCTGCGCTTCGGCGCAGGCGGCCTGCAGTTTGTCCTCGTCGCGGCCGCAGATGACGGTGGTGGCGCCGGCCTCGGCGAACATGTGCGCCGCCGCCAGGCCGATGCCGGACGAGCCGCCCGTGACCAGCACCACCTTGCCCGCCACCGCGCCGCGCAGGGTGCGGTCGATGTGCAGGTCGGGGTCGAGGTGGCGCTCCCAGTAGTCCCACAGCCGCCAGGCATAGTCGTGCAGGTTGGGGCAGGCGATGCCGCTGCCCTTGAGCGCCGCGAGCGTGTCGCGGCAGTCGAAGCGCGTGGGGTAGTTGACGAAGCCCAGGAACTCCTCGGGCAGGCCCAGGTCGGCCATCACCGCGTTGCGGATGCGGCGCACCGGCGCCAGCGCCATCAGCCCCTTCTTGACCCCGCGCGGAATGAAGCCCAGCAGCGCCGCGTTGACGAACAGGTTCATGCGCGGCGCGTGCGCGGCCTTGCCGAAGATGTCCAGCACGTCGCCCACGCGGTAGCCCTGCGGGTCCACCAGGTGGTAGCAGCGGCCGGCGATGCCGTCGCGGTGGGCGATGTGGTCGGTGGCGGCCACCACGAAGTCGACCGGCACGATGTTCACGCGCCCGCCCTCGAGCCCGATGGTGGGCATCCACGGCGGCAGCAGCTGGCGCATGCGCTGGATCAGCTTGAACAAGTAGTAGGGCCCGTCGATCTTGTCCATCTCGCCGGTGCGGCTGTCGCCCACCACCATGCCCGGGCGGTAGACGGTCCAGGGCAGGGCGCACTCCTTGCGCACCACCTTCTCGCTCTCGTGCTTGGTGCGGAAGTACGGGTGGTCCAGGTTCTCGGCCTCGTCGAACATGTCCTCGCGGAACACGCCCTCGTACATGCCGGCCGCCGCGATCGACGACATGTGGTGGAAGTGGCCGGCACCGATGGCCTCCGCGAACTGCACCGCGTGCCGGGTGCCGTCGACGTTGACGGCCACCTGGCTGTCCTCGTCGGCCGACAGGTCGTACACCGCGGCCAGGTGGAACACATGCTGCACCTGGCCCTTCAGGCGATCGACCTCGGCGGCCGGCACCCCCAGCGCCTTGGCCGTGAGGTCGCCGGTCACCGCGGGCAGCCGCTTCGCATCGACGCCCAGCTGCTCGCGCAGGGCCGCCAGCTTGTCCTCGCTGCCCGGCCGCACGAGCACGTGCACGACGGCCCCCTTGCGGGCCAGCAGCCTGGCCACGAGCCGCTTGCCGATGAAGCCGGTGGCGCCGGTGACGAAGTAATGCATGGGATCAGTCCTCCGCGGAAAGTCGACCGCGGCGACGATTCTGGTGCGCCCGCGCCGCGGTCCTGCTTGGGTCAAACCCGGCCGGTGTTTGGAGGGCCACCCCTACGGTCCCGGCGCTGGCCGGTCGTACAGTGACCGGCACCATCCCCACCCAGGAGCCTGTCCATGGTCACCAAAGTCAAGCGCGGCGACGCCGCCGCCTCCTCCTCCACGTCGTCCTCCGGCGCCGCCGACAAGCGCACCGCCTCGCAGCTGGCCGACACCGTCAAGGAATCGGCCAGCCAGATCTGGCTGGCCGGCCTGGGCGCCTTCTCCAAGGCCCAGGAAGAAGGCGGCAAGGTGTTCGAGACCCTGGTCAAGGAAGGCCTGTCGATCCAGCGCAAGACCCAGGCGGTGGCCGAGGACAAGCTCTCGGAGGCCACCAACCGCATGGCCGGCATGGCCACCGAGCTGTCGTCCAAGGCCTCGGGGCAGTGGGACAAGCTGGAGTCCATCTTCGAGGCCCGCGTCTCCAAGGCCATGTCCCGCCTGGGCGTGCCCTCGGCGGCCGAGGTGCAGGCGCTGATCGAGCGGGTCGAGGCGCTGCAGCACAGCGTCGATGCCCTGGGCGGCAAGACGGCGGCGCCGCGCGCCCGCAAGACCGCGGCCAAGGCGGCCAAGCCGGCGCCGGCCAAGGCCGCCCGCAAGACGGCGCGCAAGGCCGCGTGAGGACGCCGGCCCTGCCACGTCGCCCCCGCGCAGGCAGGGGCCCACGCACGCCCACGGCGCCGCTCCCGGGCCCCCGCCTGCGCGGGGCCGCCGCAGCCGCAGCGGCCCTCCCCGCCCCTGTGCATACTGTCTGGCCATGACCCGCCGTCCACGCCCCCGCGTCGCCCTGGCCCTGGCCGGCGGTGGCCCCCTCGGGGCCATCTACGAGATCGGCGCCCTGTGCGCGCTGCAGGAGGCGCTCGAGGGCCTGGACCTGGCGACGCTCGACCACTACGTGGGCGTGTCTGCCGGCGGCTTCATCGCCGCGGGACTGGCCAACGGCATGTCGCCGCAGGCGCTGTGCGACGCCTTCATCGAGACCCGCGGTCCCGCGGCCTTCGACCCCGCCTGGCTGATGACGCCGGCCTGGCGCGAGTTCGCCCAGCGGGCCGCCCGCCTGCCTGCCCTGGCCGTGCGCGCCGGCTGGCAGATGGCGCTGGGCCGCACGCCGGCCCAGGCGCTGGAGCAGCTGGCACCGGCCGTGCCCACCGGCGTGTGCGACAGCGAGCCGATCCACGAGCGGCTGGCCGCGCTGTTCGCGCAGCTCGGGCTGTCCAACGACTTCCGCCAGCTGCGCACCCGCCTGACCCTGGTGGCCACCGACCTGGACACCAGCGAGCCGGTGCGCTTCGGTGGCCCGGGCTGGGACCACGTGCCGATCTCGCGCGCCGTGCAGGCCAGCGCCGCGCTGCCGGGCCTGTTCCCGCCGGTGCGCATCGACGGCCACGACTTCGTCGACGGGGCGCTGCGCAAGACCATGCACGCCAGCGTGGCCCTCGAGGCGGGCGTCGACCTGATGCTGTGCCTGAACCCGCTGGTGCCCTTCCGCGCCAACACCGCGGGCCTGCCCCGCGTGGCCGACGGCGGCCTGGCCAAGGTCATGGGCCAGACCCTGCGCTCGCTGATCCACTCGCGGCTGGACCAGGGCATGAAGCAGTACGCCCGCAGCTACCCGGACACCGACATCGTGCTGCTGGAGCCCGACCAGGGCGACCCGCAGCTGTTCCTGGCCAACCCCTTCAGCTACCGCCAGCGGCGCGAGCTGGCCGAGCATGCCTTCCAGCAGACCCGCACGCAGCTGCTGGCGCGCGCCGGCGCGCTGGGCCCGCAGCTGGCGCGGCACGGCATCCGCCTGCGCACCGACCGCTTGGCCGGCCACGGCACGCTGGTGACCGCGCGCCGGCCCGCCGGCACCCGCGAGGCGCTGGCCGCGCTGCACGCCACGCTCGACCAGCTGGAGCGGCGCCTGCCCGCCGGGCGCACGGCCTGACCTCGATGGTTCGCAAGGCACCGCGGCGCACGGCCGAGCGCATCCTGGAGACCACGCTGCAGCTGTTCAACCGCTTCGGCGAGCCCAACGTCTCCACGACGCTGATCTCCGCCGAGCTGCGCATCAGCCCCGGCAACCTGTACTACCACTACCCGGCCAAGGACGAGCTGGTCACCACCCTCTACGGCCGCTACGAGCAGGCGGTGCAGCCGCTGCTGCATGCCGCCGACGAGGTGCGCGACGTCGAGGACGCCTGGTTCTTCCTGCACTCGCTGGTCGAGCGGATCTGGGAGTACCGCTTCCTGTACCGCGACCTGAACGACCTGCTGTCGCGCAACCGGCGCCTGGAGACCCGGGTGCATGCGCTGCTGCAGGACAAGGAACGGGCCTTGCGCGCCCTGCTGGGCGGCATGGCGCGGTCGGGCGCGCTGGCGATCGACCCGCGCGAGGTCGAGGCCACCGCGACCAGCATGGCCGTGGTGCTGACCTGGTGGCTCAGCTACGAGTACGTGCGCGACCCGCGCCACGCGCTGGAGCCGGCCAATGCGCAGGCGGCCGCGCTGCGCGGCGCCCACCACGTGCTGCATCTGCTGGTACCCTACCTGGCGGCCGGCCAGCGCGCGCACCTGCTGGCCTTGGCGGGCGCCTATGGAGGTTCCCGCCCCTGAGCAGCGCGACGGTGCAGCGGGGAGACGAGCGTGGCAGTGTGGGCAGCCCATCCGCGGCTGGGCGACTTCGAGTTCGACGACGAGGCCGTGCGGCGCCTGTGGCCGCGGCTGCATGCGGGTGACGCCGAGCCGCTGCCGGCCCAGCCGGCCGTGCTGCACGCCTGGACCCTGTACCACCGCGGCGAGTTCCGCCGGGCCTACGACGCCGGCCTGGCCGCCGGTCCCGCCGGCACCACCGTGGCCAACCGCGCCGCCTGCATCCACGCCACCTACCTCGAACAGGACGAGCGCGCCCAGCTGGCGCTGTTCCAGGAAGTGGCGGCCCGCGCGGCCGAGCAGGCCGGGCGCGAGCCGGGCAACGCCGCCGCGCACTACCTGCTGGGCTACGCGCTGGGCCGCCATGCGCAGGCCGTGAGCGTGGCGCGGGCGCTCGCGCAGGGCCTGGGCGGCGGCCGGGTGCGGGTGGCCTTCGAGACCGCGATCCGCCTGCGCCCGCAGCATGCCGACGCGCACATCGCGCTGGGCACCTTCCATGCCGAGGTGATCGACAAGGTCGGTGCGCTGGTGGCCGGCATGACCTTCGGCGCCAGCCGCGCGCAGGGCGAGGCCATGCTGCGCGAAGGCCTGCGGCTGCATCCGCACTCGGCCATCGGGCTGCTCGAAGCCGCCAAGGGGCTGCTCATGCTGTGCGGCGAGGCCGCGGCCGACGAGGCGAACGCCCTGTCCGAGCGCGCCGCCGCCGTGCAGCCGCTCGATGCCGCGCAGCAGCTGGACGTGGCGCTGGCGCAGTTCGAGCTGCAGGACGGCTGAACCCGCCGCCGCGCGCGCGGCCGGCGCCTACACCGCGCCGCGCCACCGGCCCCGCAGACTCGGCCGATGGACATCTTCGAAGCCCTGCTGCAAAGCCATGCGCGCCAGCGCACCCACTGCAAGCGCCTGCTCGAGGCGATCGGCGAGCCCGACGCGCGGCGCGCCGCCTACGAGGCTCTCAAGGCCGAGATGGCCGCCCACGAGACCGCCGAGGAGCGCGCGTTCTACGTGCCGCTGATCGAGAACGACGACACCGTCGACGAGGCCCGGCACGCGATCGCCGAGCACCACGAGATGGACGAGATGGTCGAGGACCTCGACAAGGAGGAGCCCGGCAGCTCGGGATGGCTCGAGACCGTGGGCAAGCTGGTGCACAAGGTCGAGCACCACCTGAAGGAGGAGGAGCAGAAGTTCTTCCCCGAGGCGCGCAAGGTGCTGGACCCCGCGCGCCAGCAGGAACTGGGGCAGCTGTACGTGCAGGAGCACGAGCGGCTGTTCGAAGCCGCCTGAAGCCCCCCTGCCGCTAGGCGCGCACCAGCCGCGGCAGCGCGCGCTCGCGCCGGGCCATCGGGAACAGCGTGCGCCGCGCCATCTCGGGATCGAGCCCGAAGGTCTCGGCCGCGACCTGCGCGATCAGCGTGTCGAGCCCGCGCGTGGGCTGCAGGTCGCGGCCCTCGTACAGCGCGCCGGGCGCCAGGCCCGGCCAGTCGGCCAGCACCCGCCCGCCCTGCACTGCGCCGCCGGCCAGCAGGGCCACCGAGCCGGTGCCGTGGTCGGTGCCGCCGGTGCCGTTGACGGCGGCGGTGCGGCCGAACTCGGTCGCCACCAGCACCACGGTCTGACCCCACGCCGCGCCCAGGCCGTCGCGCAGCGCGTCGAGCAGCCGGTCGAGCGCGCCCAGCTGGTTGGCCAGCCGGCCGGCCTGGCCGCTGTGGGTGTCCCAGCCGCCGGTCTCGACCATGGCCAGCCGCGGGCCGTCGGGTGCGGCCAGGAAGGTGGCCGCACTGCGGCCCAGCTGCACGGGGTCCTGGCGGTTGCGGGCGTCGGTGCCGCCGGCCATGGCGCGCGCATCCATCGCCGCGGACCACAGGCCGTGCAGCTGCGCATCGGGGGCATACAGCTGCTGCACGCGCTGCAGCAGGTCCTCGTTGGGCAGCGGCAGCGCCGACGGCGC
Organism: Comamonadaceae bacterium; assembly: GCA_027484575.1. GTDB lineage: Bacteria > Pseudomonadota > Gammaproteobacteria > Burkholderiales > Burkholderiaceae_C > Ramlibacter. Next base: position 282,120 of record JAIXSQ010000015.1, on the reverse strand, counting down.
ATACGACACCACGTCGGCCGCGCCGCGCAGCGCCAGCGGCACCGTGGGCGCGAGCGCGACGGCTGCGCCGCTGCGCCGCGGCAGCAGGCCGACCAGCCGGTTCATCCAGCCGTCGCGCAGCTGCCAGGGCTGCGCGCCCCCGCTCTCGAGCACGTTCTGCGCGTCGAAGTGCGAGCGGTCGCGGTAGGGGGAGGCCACGGCATGCACCGCGAGCGCCTGCCCCTGCGCCCACAGCCGGCCCAGGGCCGCCAGCGCCGGATGCAGCGCGAAGCTGCCATCCAACCGCTGCGCCTGCGCGGGGTCGATGGCCAGCGCGCCGCGCAGCGCCGCATAGGCCGGGTCGGCGTACGGCACCACGGTGTCCAGGCCGTCGGCCGCCCCGCGCTGCAGCACGAACACGAAGCGCCGGTCGGTGGCGGCCTGCGCGTACAGCACGCGCGGCACGGCCAGCGTGAGCAGCGCGCCGCTGCCGGCGGCAAGGAACTGGCGGCGGGAAGGCGAGGACGTCATCGGCGCATGAACTCCGGGCTGACGAGCAGCAGGACCAGCGCGGTGGCGGGGCTGTCGGCCCGCGCCAGCTGGGTGGTGGTGGCGGCCGACACGCCGCCGGGCAGCAGCCGCGGGGCGAGCGCGCGCGCATCGACGGCCTGGCCGGCCTGGGTGGCCAGGCGGGTCGCGACCTCCACCCGCCGCAGCAGCGCATCGGGCGCGGCCCAGGCCGCATCGACATCGTCCCAGCCCGCCGGCGAACCGGGGCGCCACACCGGCTGGCCGAGCTGGTCCAGCAGCGTGGCCACCTGGGCCGGGGGCAGCTCGCGCCGCCCCAGGGCCCGCAGCGACGACACCGCCCAGTCCCAGGGGCTCTTGAAGCGGGCGGCCGAGGGCGCCCAGGCTTCGCGGGCACCCACCAGCGTGCGCGCCACGACGGCCAGGTCGCCGCCGCTGCGCAGCCAGGCATCGGCCAGCCGGCGCACCAGCGCCGGCGGCGGGTCGTCGGCGACGAAGTGCCGCGCCAGCTTGGTGGCCAGGTGCGTGGCGGTGGCCGGCGCCACGGCCAGCTCGCGCAGGATGGCCAGCGATTGCGCCTCGCCCTCCTGCGGGTAGCTGCGACCGGTGACCACGCGGGTGCCGGGCTCGTGCAGGCCCGGACGCCACAGGAAGCCGTGCGGCCCCGGCACGCTGCCCGGGGGGTCCTGCGGGCCGCGCACGCTCCAGCCGGTGAGCGCGCGCGCCAGCTCGCCCACGTCGGCCTGGGTGTAGCCGCCGCGCACGCCCAGCGTGTGCAGCTCGAGGATCTCGCGCGCGAGATTCTCGTTCAGCCCGCGCGCCCGCCCCTGCCCCTGGGCCGCGCTGCGCAGCCCGCCCGGGCTGTTGGGGCCGGTGGACTGCGCCTGGTCGAGGAACAGCAGCATGGCCGGATGCCGCACCGCCGCGCCCAAGAGGTCCTCGTAGCGGCCCAGCACGTGCGGGCGGATCGCATCGGCCTCGAACGCGCCCGCCAGGCCCAGCACCGGGCCCTTCTCGACCGAGACGGCGAAGTGGTTGGCCCAGAAGTGCACCAGCCGCTCCACGAAGGGCGTGGGCGTGTCCAGCGCGCACTGCAGGCGCGCGGCCGAGGCCGCCAAGTAACGGTCGCGCGCCTCGCGGCGGGCGGCCTGCTGCGCGGCCGCGCGCGCCTGCGGGTCGGGCTGCTGGCGGGCCAGGCGCTGCTCGTCGACCCAGGCCAGCAGCGCGGCCTCGCTGCGCGGCTGCGCGGCCCAGGCCGGCGGCAGCGGGTCCCAGCGCTCGAGCTGGCCGAGCAGCCAGCCGGCCGGGTCGGCGGGCACCGGCTCGTCGGGCCGGGCGCCGAGGCCGAAGCGGTTGAGGGCGATGGCAGCGCTCATGGGCAGGTCGTGCGGGCGCCGCAGCGCCCCGGGTGGATCAGCCGGCGCGGCGCTCGGCGTGGATGCGGCGGCCCTGGTGGTCCTGCGCGCGCTGGATGCGCTGCTGCTCGCGGCCGCCCACGTGGCCGTCGCGGCCCGCACGGGCTTCCATGCCGTCCACGCGCGCCTGGCCGCGCTCGAGGCCGGCGACCTCGCGGTTGGTCAGCTGGCCGTCGCGCGCGCCGTTGGCGATGCGCTGGTCCTGGTTGGCATTGCGGGCCACGTCGGCCTGCAGGCGGCGCGACGCGGCACTGTCGGGATGGCCGCGGGCCGCGTCGGTGCGCTCGTCGTGGATGGCGCGGCTGAGGCGGTTCTCGCGCCGCTCGATCTGCGCCTGCTCCTGGCGGGTCAGCGGCCCCTTGGCCTCGTCGCGGGCGATCTGCCGGTCCAGGCCGGCCTCGCCGCGCTCCAGGCGGGAGGCCTCGCGGGTGGTGAGCGAGCCGTCCTTCAGGCCGGCCTCGATGCGCTGCTGCTGGTTGGCCTGGCGCTGCACGACCTGGGCCGTGGCACCGGCGGGCGGGCTGCCGGGCGGGGTAGCCTGGGCGAAGGCAGCGCCGGCCAGCAGGGCGGCGGCGGTGGCAACGAGGCTGCGGGCGAACGACATGGCGTCTCTCCTGGGTGGTGGCATCACGCCACGTGGTGACCGGTCAACGCGTCGCGTGGCACCCGTGCCGACCGCTTCACGCAGGTTTTACCTGGCGCAACCAGTGTGCTGTGCGGGGTCTGAGCGCCTGCTGACCAGGGCGCGCGAGGCCGCCCCGCCGTGCCATCGTTCACGCGGGCGCCGCCGCGGCCTCGTCCCAGGGCAGCATCAGCGTGAGCCAGCCCAGTTGCTCGAACTGCGGCGCGAAGCCGTCGATGATGGCCTGCGGCTCGCGGCAGATCGCCTCGTCGGCCATCAGCCCGAACTGCACGCCGCCGCCGTAGCTGAGGATCGACACGCCCAGGCCGATGTCGCCCGACTGCGGCACCCAGAACATGATGTCCTGCAGCGTGGCGCCGAGCATCTTCAGCTTCTCGCGCGGCCCCGGCACGTTGGTCATGACGGCCGTGGTCTTGTCGGCGAACAGCCGCAGGATCGCATCCTGGGCCGGCTTGACCAGCAGGCCCGCGACGGTGAGCACCGCGAACGCCAGCAGCGGCTGCGTGCTGCCCTTGAGCGCGTCCATGCGCCGCCGCACCTCGTACAGCCGCTCCAGCGGGTGCTCGATGCCCACCGGCAGCACCAGCGGCGCCAGCCCGAAACGGTTGCCCAGCTTCCAGGCCTGCTCCAGCGGGCGCAGGTTGACCGGCACCATGGCGCGGATCTCGCACGACGCGGTGTCCTCGCCCTGCGCGCGCAGCCAGCCGCCGATGGCGCCGGCCACGCAGGACAGCAGCACGTCGTTGACCGAGCAGCCCAGCGCCTTGCCCACGGCCTTGACCTCCTCCAGCGGCAGCGGCGCGCACCAGGCCACGCGCTTGCGACCCGAGGGCTGGCCCTTCAGCCGGGTGCGGGTGTCGTCGGGCATCAGCAGCAGCGCGGCGGCGTCGCCCGCCACCTGCCAGCCCAGGCGCGCCAGCGCGGCCGAGCCCTCGACGCCGCGGTGCGGCTCGCGCAGCAGCTCCATCGACCTGACCAGGCCGTCGCCCGCGGTGTCGATGGCCTTGACCGCGGCTTCGGCCAGCGGCCGCACCACGGTGTCGGCGAGCCAGTCGTCGGTGCCGCCGTGGTCCTCGCGGCTGCGCCGCACCGGGGGCGGCGCGCCGCCATCGACCAGCGACAGCGCCACCGAGATCAGCGCGATGCCGTCGGCGATGCAGTGGTGGATGCGCACGATCAGCGCGCTGCCGCCCTCGTGGTGCTCGACCAGGTGCAGCTGCCACAGCGGATGGGCGCGGTCCAGCGGCTGGCTGGCCAGCGCCGCGATGCGCGCCTGCAGCGCCGTCTGCGTGTCGCCGCGGCGCACGCGCGGGAGCGTCTCGCGCACCACGTGGTGGCGCACGTCCAGCCGCGGATCCTCGGACCAGCTGGCGCCCGTGGCGTCCTCGACCACCCTCTGGCGGAAGCGCGGGTACTGGAACAGCCGCTCCTCGACCCGCCGGCACAGCGCCTCGTAGCCGATGCCCGGCTGCAGCGTCCACACGCCCAGGATCATCATGAGGTTGTGCGCGTTGTCCATGCGCAGCCAGGCGGTGTCGACCTTGGCCATGCGCTCGCCCGCCAGCCGCGGCGCCGCCGCCTTCCTCGGGCGGGCCGGGCCGCGGTCGGCGGGGGCCTGGGCCGGGTCGGCGGGGCGGCGGGCGATGCGGGTGACCATGGGGCGTGCGTCCTGGGCGGGTTTGGAGCCTGGACCCGATTGTTGCGCCACCCCCGCGCTTAAGATCCCGGGCTTTCCCCGCACGAGGACCCCTGCCATGGCCGACCTGAACGCCGACTTCGAAGCCGCCGTCGCGAATTCCAAGAAGCTGAGCGAGCGCCCCGACAACGCGACGCTGCTGAAGATCTATGGCCTGTACAAGCAGGCCACGGCCGGCGACGTCACCGAGAAGAAGCCCGGCTTCGGCGACATGGTCGGCCGTGCCAAGTGGGATGCTTGGAACGCGCTCAAGGGCACGCCGCAGGACGGCGCCAAGCAGCAGTACATCGACCTGATCCAGTCGCTCAGCTGAGCGCCGCGGCGCCGGCCCATCGACCCTGGGCCGGTCGCCCTGCGCAGATCCCGTGAACCGGTGCCCGGGCAGGCACCGGGCACCGACCCCCCCCGTGCGGCACCGACCGCGCGCCACCCCGCCCCGCCCTGGCCTGCGCCTGGCTACAGGCGCGGTGCAGTCGCCCTCGCCAGGGTGACGCCCTGCGCACCCCGTTACCGCCACGCGGCCTCCAAGCCACCCGACAGGCCCGGGGCCAAGGGCCGCGACACGGCCCGGTTCCCGCCTCTTATCGGCACTTACATCAGGCCTGACGACGCATAACGTGCAGATCCACGGCCCCCGGGCGCCGCCACGTCCCGGATTTTCTGGAGTACCCGATGGATCCCTTGAGCAGTCCCAGAGCGGACCACGGCGCAGTGCCGGTGGTCGGTCATGTCGCCGCCGACCGCGACTTCCTCACCTTCCGCCTCGGCGAGGAGGAGTACGGCGTGGACATCCTGCGCGTGCAGGAAATCCGCTCCTACGAGCGCCCCACGCGCATCGCAGGCGCACCGGCGGGCCTGCTGGGCGTGGTGAACCTGCGCGGCACCGTCGTGCCCGTGGTGGACCTGCGCCTGCAGTTCGGCCGCCACGACGGGGGCCGCGATGCCAGTGCCGTCGTGATCGTGCTGACCCTGGGCGACCGGGTCGCGGGCATGGTGGTCGACAGCGTCTCGGACGTGGTGACCCCGGCGGCGCACGAGCTGCGCGACGTTCCGCAGTTCAGCGCCGGCGTCGACACGGACCGCCTGCTGGGCATCGCCACGCTGCAGCAGCGGATGCTGCTGTTGCTGGACATCGACCGGCTGCTGGCCGGCAGCGGCGTGGGCCTGGTGCCCGGCCAGTTGCAGTGAACACGCACGACGAAGGAGCACGGACATGAACCGCATGACCCTCTCGACCCGCCTGGCCCTGGGCTTCGGCGTGGTGCTCGCGTTGCTGGCTGGCTGCGTCCTGCTCGCCCTGGCGCGGGTGGGCAGCCTGGCCGCCACGGTGGGCGACCTGACCGATGCGCGCATCCCGCGGCTGCAGGCGATGAGCGACATCGCCTACCGCACCATGGACAACACCCGCATCACCCGCAACCTGCTGCTGATGAGCGACGAGAAGATGCGCGCACAGCAGGCCGAGGCCTTCGAGAAGAACGTGCAGGCGGCCAGCGCGCTGTACGAGTTCCTGGACAAGGAACTGCGTGACAAGGACGACCGCGAGCTGCTTGAGCGCACGCTGCAGGTGCGCAAGGTGTTCAACACCTACACCCGCGAGGTGGTCAAGCTGGGCGCCGCGGGCAGCATCGCCGAAGGCACCCAGCTGCTCTATGGCCCCGACTACAAGTCGCAGGGCGAGTACATCGCGGCCCTCAAGGCCATGGTGGAGAACCAGCAGAAGAAGGTGGCCGCCGAAGGCAAGGCCAGCGCCGACATGGCCGCCGCCACCCGCAGCCTGCTGGCGGTGCTGGGCCTGGCCGCCGTCGCCCTCGGCCTGGCCGTGTCGGTGGTGATCACCCGTGGCCTGCTGCGGCAGTTCGGCGGCGAGCCGTCCTATGCCGCCGACGTGGTGCGCCGCATTGCGGACGGCGACCTGGCCAGCGAGGTCCAGGTGCGGCCCGGCGACTCCACCAGCCTGCTGGCCGCGATGAAGGAAATGCGCGACCGCCTGGCTACCATGGTCAGCGCGGTGCGCGGCAATGCCGACTCGGTGGCCACCGCCTCCGGGCAGATCGCCCAGGGCAACACCGACCTGTCCAGCCGCACCGAGGAGCAGGCCTCCGCCCTGCAGCAGACCGCTGCCTCGATGAAGCAGCTGGCCGAGACGGTGCGCCAGAACGCAGCCAGTGCGCAGCAGGGCAACGAGCTGGCCGCCGCCGCCTCGCAGGTCGCCACCCGCGGCGGCGAGGTGGTCGGCGAGGTCGTGGACACGATGAAGGGCATCCACGCGAGCAGCCGCGAGATCGCCGACATCATCGGCGTGATCGACGGCATCGCGTTCCAGACCAACATCCTGGCGCTCAACGCCGCGGTCGAGGCGGCGCGCGCCGGCGAGCAGGGCCGCGGCTTCGCGGTGGTGGCCGGCGAGGTGCGCACCCTGGCCCAGCGCAGCGCCGAGGCCGCCAAGGAGATCAAGACCCTCATCGGCGCCAGCGTGGAACGGGTCGAACAGGGCAATGCCCTGGTCGACCAGGCCGGCGCGACCATGCGCGAGGTGGTCGAGTCCATCGCCCGCGTCACCACGCTCATGGGCGACATCAGCACGGCCAGCCGCGAGCAGAGCGCCGGCGTGGTGCAGGTGGGCGAGGCCGTGACGCAGATGGACCAGGCGACACAGCAGAACGCCGCGCTGGTCGAGCAGAGCGCCGCCGCCGCGGACAGCCTGAAGTCGCAGGCGCAGCAGCTGGTGCAGGCGATGGCCTCGTTCCGGCTGGCGTCGTCGCAGGTGCCCCCGCAGCCCGTGACGGCTGCGGCGCCGGCGGCTGCGGCGCCGGCCGCGCGCACCGCTGCGGCCCGCCCGCGCCGCACGCCGCAGGCGGCACCGGTCGCCACCGCAACGGCAACGCCCGGGGCCGACGACGACTGGCAGAAGTTCTGAGGCCCGCGGCCGCCGCTCAGACGGCCGTGTCGCGGCCGAGCAGCCAGTCCTGCGCGGCCTCCTCGCGCCAGAACGAACGCACCGCCACGCCGGCACGCACCGCGACGCTTTCGGCCACGTGGTGGATCGCCTCCTTGCGGGCGAGCAGCGCGACGCGGCACTCGGACAGGAAGGCCACCACCATGCAGGCCAGGAACACCTGGTCGGCCTCGCCGGGCAGGTCGGCCTCGCGCAGGTCCAGCACCACCGGAGCGGCGCCGTGGCCGGTGGTGGCCAGCAGGTCCAGGAACAAGGAGCGGGTCTCGAGGCGGTCGGGCGCGCCACGCAGCACGAGCTGCCGCACGGCGGTTCGGTCGGAACGGTCGGGGAACGGCATGGAGGGCAGGCGTGGGGTGGAACGCGGGCCGGATGATGCCAGCGCCGCGCCCCTCCTCACCCAGCGCCCCTCAGGCGGTTGCGGCCTTCGGCAGCGCCGCCAGCACCTGGTCGGGCGTGAACGGCACCCGGCGCAGGCGCGCGCCGGTGGCGTCGAACACCGCGTTGCCGATCGCCGCCGGGATCGCGCAGGCGGTGGGCTCACCGGCGCCCCAGCTGGGCTCGCCCGGCCGGTCGATCAGGTCCACCATCACCTTGGGCACCTCGTGGTGGCGCAGGATCGGGTAGCTGGCCCAATCCTTGGACAGCACCTGCTGGCTGTCCCAGGTCACCTGCTCCATCAGGGTGCGGCTGACCGTCTGGATCACGCCGCCCTCGACCTGGTTGCGGGTGCCGTCGGGGTTGACCACCTGGCCGCAGTCGTGCGCCACGCAGACCCGCTCGACCCGGATCTCGCCGGTGCGGCGGTTGACCGCCACCTCGGCCACCGCGGCCACGTAGGTGATCGCATTGTTGTAGCGCAGGTACGAGATGCCGCGGCCGCGCACCACGTCGCCGGCGCCGGCCTGCGGATTGGTGCCCGCGCGCGGCTGCCAGCCGGCGCGCGCCATGGCCTGGCGGATCACGGCGATGCCGCGCGCGTCCTTGAGCGCCCGCAGCCGGTACTCGGCCGGATCGGCCCCGGCCGCATGGGCCAGCTCGTCGACGAAGGTCTCGTTGGCGTAGCTGTTCTCGATGCGCCCCGGGCTGCGCAGGTGCGCGCTGCGGAAGAAGGCCTGCTCGACGTGGCGGGTGTTGACCTCGATGGCTGGGAAGCCGTAGCCGATGCCCGAGTTCTGGAACAGGAAGCCCACCCAGTTGCCCGGCCGCGGCTGCCCCGTCTCGCTGGCCGCCAGCAGCGGGAAGTCCAGCGGCTTGAAGGCCACGATGTGGTTCAGCGCGATCCAGAAGTCGCTGCGCCAGGCCACCACGTTGCCCTCGGCATCCAGCCCGGCCTCGAAGTCCATCGAGCGCGGCGGGCTCTTGGGCGAGCGGGCCATCTCGTCCTCGCGCGTCCATTGCACCCGCACCGGCGCGCCGCCGATCAGGGTGGTGATCAGCGCCGCGTCGGCCGACGCGTCCTCGTGGCCGTTGCGGCCGTAGCAGCCGGCGCCGTCGAGGTAGGCGATGCGGATCTTCTCGGGCGGCAGGCCCACGATGGGCGCGACCTCGGTCACCAGCGAGTGGGTGGCCTGCGAGGCCGACCAGATCGTCAGCTCGCCGCCCTGCATCTGCGCGACCGCGCAGGACGGGCCCAGCGAGGCATGCGTCTGCACCGGGAAGTCGTAGCGGGCCGTCACCCGCCGCGGCGCGGCGGCCAGCGCGGCACGCGCATCGCCCACCTTCTGCGTGGCCTCCTGCTTGGCCACCGGGCGGCTGCGCCAGTGGTCGAACACCGTGGCCTGCGCGGGCAGGCCCGGGCCCGCGCCCCACTGCACCTGCATGGCGCGCATGGCCTTGACGGCGCCCCACTCGGTGGTGGCCAGCACCGCCAGGAAATCGCCCTTGCGCACGGTGCGCACGTAGCCCTTGACCTTCTTGGCGGCACTGTCGTCGAACGACTGCAGCGGCGCGCCCACCGCATCGGGGCGGATCACCCGCGCGTGCAGCATGCCGGTCAGGCGGAAGTCGTGCATGTAGGTGAACTCGCCCGTGACCTTGGCCGGGATGTCCACGCGCGGCTGCGAACGGCCCACGGCCTTGTACTCGGCGGCCTTCTTCAGCGGCGCCTGCGCGTCGACCTTCAGCGCCAGCGGTTCGCCGCGCACCAGCTCGCCGTAGCCCACGCGCCGGGCCGGGTCGGCCTGCACGTGCACCACGCCGTCGACCGCCAGCAGCGAGGCGGCCGGCACGCCCAGCCGCGCCGAGGCGCGCTGCAGCAGCGCGGCCCGCGCGGTGGCGCAGGCGCGGCGCATCTCGGTGCCGCCCTGGGCGATGGTGAGGTTGGCGCCGGTCATCCACTGGTCGGGCGTGGTGCCGGTGTCGCCCATGACCATGGTCACGCGCTCGAACGGCAGGTCCAGCTCGTCGGCGGCCATCTGCGCCAGCGCGGTGCGGGTGCCGGTGCCCAGGTCGACCTTGCCCACGTGCACCGTGGCCGAGCCGTCGGGGCCGATGGCCACGAAGCTCTCGACCAGGTCCTTGGCCACGGGCTTGCGGGCCGGCAGCGCGCCGGGCGCCGGCGGGGTGGCGGCGCGGGCCGCGGGCAGGTGGAAGCCCACCACCAGGGCGCCGGTGGCGGCCGCGGTGCGGGCGAGGAAATCGCGTCGGGTGCTCGTCATGGCGGTCTCCTTCAGGCGGTGACGGGCTGGCCCGAGGCGCGCTGCACGGCGCGCACGATGCGCTGGTGGGTGCCGCAGCGGCACAGGTTCATCGCCAGCCCCTCGCGGATCTGCTGCTCGCTGGGCCGGGGGTTGCGCTTGAGGAGGTCGGCCGCCTGCATCACCATGCCGTTGATGCAGTAGCCGCACTGCGCGGCCTGCTCGTCGATGAAGGCCTGCTGCAGCGTCGAGGGCTTCGCGCTGCTGCCCAGGCCCTCCAGCGTGGTCACCTTGCGGCCCTTGACGGCCGAGACGGGCAGCGTGCACGAGCGCACGGCCTGGCCGTCCAGGTGCACCGTGCAGGCGCCGCACTGGCCCAGGCCGCAGCCGAACTTGGGACCGTGCAGCTCCAGCCGGTCGCGCAGCACGTACAGCAGCGGCTCGTCGGGCTCGGCCTCGAACTGCCGTGCCCGGCCGTTGAGATGGAGGGTGGTGCGTGCCATGGTGTGTCTCCTTCGTGGTTGTCGTTCGGAACGCGAGAAAAACGGGGCGCCACCGGCGCCCCTCGCCAGGACCTCAGCCGCCGCGCGCCAGCGCGCGCGCGCGGATCGCCTCGAAATCGGCCGGCCGCGGATGCAGGTCCAGCCGCTGCCCGGCCTTGGTGATCTGCCCCGGCACCTCGTGGCCGATCAGGCCGGGCAGGCGCCGCGCGGCCGCCAGCAGCCGGTCCATGGCGATGCCGGTGTCGTAGCCCATGAGGGCCAGCGCATGCGCCACCTCCTCGGTGCAGACGTTGCCGCTGGCGCCCGGGGCGTACGGGCAACCGCCGATGCCGCCCAGCGAGGCGTCGAAGCGGTCGGCGCCGGCGTCCAGCGCCGCCAGCACGTTGGCCAGGCCCATGCCGCGCGTGTTGTGGAAGTGCAGCGTCAGCTCGGTGCCGGGCCAGCGGGCGCGGAAGGCCTGCACCAGCCGCGCCACCTGCGTGGGGTAGGCCATGCCGGTGGTGTCGCACAGCGTCACGCCGCGCGCGCCGGTCTCCTCGACGTAGCGGGCGCACCAGGCCAGCACCTCGTCCTCGGGCACGTCGCCGTCCATGGGGCAGCCGAAGCTGCACGACAGCGAGATGGTCACGGGCACGCCGGCGCCGCGCGCCAGGTCCGCCACCGCCCGCAGGCCCGCGTACGACTGGTCGCGGGTCATGCGCAGGTTGGCCAGGTTGTGGCTCTCGCTGGCCGACATGACCAGGTTCAGCTCGTCGGCGCGCGACTCGATGGCGCGCTCGGCGCCGCGGACGTTGGGCACCAGGCAGGTGTAGGTCACGCCCGGCACGCGCCGGATCTCGCGCAGCACCTGCTCGGCATCGCGCAGCGCCGGGATCGCCGCGGGCGAGACGAAGGCGGTGACCTCGACCTTGGCCAGGCCCGCGTCGGACAGCGCGTCGACCAGCGCCACCTTGTCGGCCGTGGGCACGAACGCGCTCTCGGCCTGCAGCCCGTCGCGGGTGCCCACCTCCTGCAGGTACACGCGGCGGCCGGCGCCGTTCCAGACGGTGGCGCTCATGCCACCACCTTGCGCGCCCGCAGCGCGTCGATCGCTTCCTGGCCGTAGCCCAGCTCGCGCAACACCGTCTCGGTGTCGTCGCCCAGCCGCGGCGCGCTGCTGCGCACGGCCCCCGGCGTGCCCGACAGCTTGGGCACGATGCCCGGCACCTCGACCGCATGGCCGTCGCGCGTGACCTGGGTGAGCACCATGTCGCGGGCCCGGTAGTGCGGGTCCTCGACGATGTCCTTGGCCGTGTAGACGCGGCCGGCCGGCACCTTGGCCGCCGACAGCACCTCCAGCGCCTCGGTGACCGTGCGCTGCGCGGTCCAGGCGCCGATGGCCGCATCGATCTCGGCCACGCGGGCCACGCGGCCGGCGTTGTCGGCCAGCTGCGGGTCGCTGCCCAGGTCGTCGCGGCCGATGGCCGCCATCAGCCGCTTGAAGATGCTGTCGCCGTTGCCGGCCACCAGCACCACGCCGTCGGCGCAGGGGTAGGCATTGGACGGGGCGATGCCCGGCAGGGCCGAGCCCGCGGGTTCGCGGATCGCGCCGAAGGCGCTGTATTCGGGCACGAGGCTCTCCATCACGTTGAACACGGCCTCGTGCAGGGCCACGTCGATCACCTGCCCCCTGCCGCCATGGGCCTGGCGGTGGTACAGGGCCATCAGCACGCCGATCGTGCCGTGCAGCGCCGCCAGCGTGTCGCCGATGGAGATGCCGCAGCGCACCGGCACCCGGCCGGGCTCGCCGGTGAGGTGGCGCAGCCCGCCCATGGCCTCGCCGATCACGCCGAAGCCGGGCAGGTCGCGGTAGGGGCCGGTCTGGCCGTAGCCCGAGATGCGCACCATCACCAGGCCGGGGTTGTCGCGCGAGAGGCTCTCGTAGTCCATGCCCCAGCCCTCGAGCGTGCCGGGGCGGAAGTTCTCGATCAGCACGTCGGCGCCAGCCACCAGCTCGCGCGCGATGCGCTGGCCCTCGGCGCTGCGCAGGTCCAGCGCGATGGAGCGCTTGTTGCGCGACTGCACCTGCCACCACACCGAGGTGCCGTCCTGCAGCAGCCGCCAGTTGCGCAGCGGGTCGCCCGCGCCGGGCGGCTCGATCTTGACCACGTCGGCGCCGAAGTCGCCCAGCGTCTTGCCCACGAACGGGCCGGCGATCAGCTGGCCCATCTCGACCACCTTCAGGCCGGCGAGCGCGCCGGGCTGCAGGCTGCCGAGCAGCGAAGCGGGATCAGTCAATCGTCGCCCCCGAGTCCTTGACCACCTTGGCCCAGCGCGGCAGCTCGGTGCGGATGAACGCGGCGAACTGCTCGCCCGGCATGCGGGTGGGCTCGCAGCCCACGCCGGCCAGCTTCTCGCGCACCTCGGGGGCGTCCAGCACCTTGACCAGCGCCGCCTGCAGCTGCGCGACCACCGGCTTGGGCGTGCCGGCCGGCGCGAACAGGCCGTACCAGGGCGTGTAGCCCAGGCCCTTGATGGTCTCGCCCACCGTCGGCGCGTCGGGCAGCGCGGCCACGCGCTTGTCGTTGACCACGCCCAGCACCTTGATCTTGCCGCTGCGGATGTGCGCGATCGACGAGGGCAGGCTCTGCACCGACACCTGCACCTGGCCGCCGATCAGGTCGGTCACCGCCGCCGCCGCGCCCTTGTAGGGCACGTGGAGCATCTCGATGCCGGCCGCCTTGGACAGCATCTCGCCGAACAGGTGGTTCAGCGTGCCGTTGCCGGCCGAGCCGATCAGGATCTTGTTGGGTTGCTGCTTGGCCAGCGCCACCAGCTCGCCCACGTTCTTCGCCGGGAACGAGGGGTTGGCCACCAGCACGTAGCCGGCGTTGGCCACGGTGGAGACCGGCTCGAAGTCCTTGAGCGGGTCGAAGCCGGTGCTCTTGTACAGCGACGGGTTGATCACGTAGCTGCTGTCGGCCGTGAGCATCAGCGTGTAGCCGTCGGGGCGGGCCTTGGCCGCGTAGGCGGTGCCGATGTTGCCGCCCGCGCCGGGCCGGTTGTCGACGATCACGCTGGTGCCCAGCACCTCGCCCAGCTTCTGGCCCACCACGCGGGCGATCGCGTCGTTGGCGCCACCGGCCGCCTGCGGCACGACCAGGGTGATGGGCTTGCCGGCCGGCCAGGCGTCCTGGGCCAGGACGGCGGCGGGAGCGACGGCGGCCAGGGCGGCGGCCAGCAGGGTGCGGCGGGTGGTGGACATGGGTCTCCTCGGGTCGGGCGGTGGCGCCGTGCGGGCGCCGGCGGGGCGCAGTGTCCGGCGGGCGCCTGCCTCGGCGGAAGGCGGCAATCGCGCCGGCAGCTTTCGTGGACCGCGAAAGCTGCCGGCCGCCTGCCCGCCCGGCCTGCGGGTTATCCCGGAGACCTTGTCCGAGCGCCTGCACGACGCGCCGGTTTCGCCTATCGTGCGCCGCGCGCCAAGGCGCCCAAATCCACCGAAACGCAACTGGAGAACCAACAGATGGGAGATTCCCGCATCGACCGCCGCCACTTCCTGGGCGCGGCCGCCGCCGGCTCGCTGGCCCTGGCCTTCGGCTCGGCCTGGTCGCAGGCGACCACGCCCAACCTGGGCATGCCGACCCTGGCCACGCCGGGCTTCCGGCGCATGAAGCTGGGCGCCATGGAGCTGCTGGCCATCAACGACGGCGTCACCCGCCGGCCGCTGGGCGAGGAGTTCGTGACCAACGCGCCGATCGACCAGGTGCGCTCGCTGCTGTCCTCGCAGGGCCTGCCCACCGAGTACGTGGACGTGCCCTACACGCCGTTCCTGGTGGTCTCGGGCGACCGCCGCTTCCTGTTCGACACCGGCTTCGCCGACAACGGCGGCCCCACGGTCGGCCGCCTGCGCGCCAACATGGAAGCCGCCGGCTTCAAGCCCGAGGACGTGACCGACGTGGTGATCAGCCACTACCACGGCGACCACATCAACGGGATCCGCAACAAGGACGGCTCGCTGATGTTCCCGCGCGCCCGCGTGCACGTGCCGGCGCCCGAGCATGCGTTCTGGATGGACGACGCGCGCATGAACGCGGCCCCGCAGGCCGCGCGCGGCGCCTTCATGAACGCCCGCCGCGTGTTCGGCACGCTGCCGGCCGAGCAGCTGGTGCGCTTCGAGCCCGGCACCCAGATCGCCCCCGGCATCACTGCCAATGCCGCCTTCGGCCACACGCCGGGCATGTGCATCTTCACGGTGGCTTCCGAAGGCCAGTCGTTCCACTACGTGGCCGACGTGACCAACATCCCCTCGCTGTTCGCGCGCATGCCCGACTGGTCGGTGCTGTTCGACATGGACCCCAACGCCGCGCGCGTCACCCGCCGCCGCGTGTTCGACATGATGGTCCGCGAGAAGGCCCTGACCGGCGGCTTCCACTTCCCGTTCCCGGCCTTCGGCACGATGGAGAACGCGGGCAGCGGCTACCAGTTCAAGCCGGTCGCCTGAGCGATCGCGCCGGGCGCGCACCCCGCACCGAGGGCCGGCACTGCCGGCCCTCGGCCGTTGTGGGCCGCGGCTTGCGCAGCTTCACCTAAGGCCGACACCCTAGGTCGCATGCGCGGCCACGGGCAATCGTGCGACACGGGGCCGGAAAGCGGCTTCATGCGATTGCTGCGGCCGCATGCCGCACGTGACAATCGGGCCAACCGCCCAGCCACCCGGGCGCGCCCGCTTGCCCACCCATGCCCCTGCCGGCGCTTCGCCCCGCTCTCCTCGCTCTCTCCGCCCCGAGACCGCGCCTCGCGCCAGCCAGGCGCCCGGCGCCCTGAGCACGCCCACCCGTCCCATGCGCCAACGCCTGCTCCTCGCCCTGGTCCTTCCCCTGGCCCTCGTGGTCGGCGTGACCGTGGGCGTGGGCAGCTACGTGCTCGCGCAATGGCGCCATGAGCAGGCGCTGGACGCGCAACTGGACCGGCGCGACGCCGAGCTGGTCGCCCTGGCCACCGCCATCGAGAACGAGCTGGGACTCGCGGGGCGCGACCTGATCCGCGGCCTGCGCGAAGGCGCCGCGGGAGGCGGGGCGGGGCAGCCGCTGCCGCGGGCCCTGGCCGGCCGCCTGGAGCAGATCCAGGGCCGGCTGGCGGCGCTGCCCGAGGCGCCCCGCTCGGACGGCCACGCCCAGGGCGCGCGCGACGCCTTCGGCCGCTACCGCCAGCTGGTCGGCGCGGCGCTGGACGGCGCCGCGGGAGATCCCGCCCGGCCGCTGCGCATCGGGCTGGAGGCCGCCGTCGCGCAGGACGAGGTCAGCGGCCACCTGCGTGCGCTGGTCGAGGCCGTCGCGGCGGATGCACTGCGGCGCGGGGCCGAGGCCTCGCGTTCCTCGCAGCGGCAGATCCTGGCCATCGGCTCGCTCGGGCTGGGCGTGGCGCTGCTGCTGGTGCTCGCCTGGGCCCTGCTGGCCCGCGCCCTGGTGCGCCGGGTCGGCGCCCTGACGGACGCCTTGCAGGCCCTGGCCCGCGACGACACCCAGCCGACGGCCCTGGGACAAGTCGAGCAGCTCGCCGCGCAGCACGGCAGCGTGTTGCGCGACATGGCCGGCGCGGTGCTCGCGTTCCGCGCCGCCGTGCTGCAGCGGCGCCGGGCCCAGGCCGAGGAGCACGCGGCGCAGCGCGAGCTCGACGGCCACCGCCAGCAGCTCGAGCAACGCGTGGCCGAGCGCACCGAGCAGCTGCGGCGGGCCAACGAGCGCTCGCTGTCGATCGTGCGCGACTTCAACCGCATCCTGGAGGCGTCCAACGACCTGATCGCGCTGACCGACCGCGAGCGGCGCTTCCGCGCCGTCAGCCGCAGCCACATGCGCGCGACCGGCGTGGCCGACGGCACCGAGGTGATCGGCCGCACCGTCGACGAGGTGCTGGCGCCCGAACTGGCGGCCAGCGTCGCGCAGGAGGAGCAGCAGCTGCTCACCAGCGGCCAGGAGACGCTGACCGGCGAGCGCACCGCGCGCCTGGACGGGCGCGACCGGCTCCTGAGCTACACGCGCAAGGTGCTGCGCGACCCGGACGGCAGCCTTGCCGGTTTCCTGTTCATGGCCGCCGACGTCACCGAGCGGGCGCAGGCGTCCGAGCGGATCGCGCGCCAGGAAGAGGAGCTGCGCCTGCTGCTGGAGTCGACCTCGGAGGGCATCTTCGGGCTCGACCGCGCGGGCACGGTGACCTTCGCCAACCCGGCCGCGCTGCGCATGCTGGGCCACGCGCGTGCCGAGGACCTGGTGGGGCATGGCAAGGACAGCTTCCACCTGCGCGATCCGCAGGGCCGCCCCTATGCGATGGCGGGCGAGATGGTGCAGCGGGCCGCGCGCGAGGGACGCCCCGTGCGTTGCGAGGACGAGGTGTTCTGGCGCACCGACGGCAGCCACTTTCCCGTGGCCTACACCACGGCGCCACTGATGCGGCAAGGCGAGGTGGTGGGCGCCGTGGTCGCCTTCGAGGACATCACCGGGCGCCAGCGCGTGGCCGCGGCGCTGTCCGAGGCCAAGGAGGCGGCCGAGGCGGCCAACCGCAGCAAGAGCGCCTTCCTGGCCAACATGAGCCACGAGATCCGCACGCCCATGAACGCGATCATCGGCATGTCGCACCTGGCGCTGCAGACCGCGCTGGACGAGCGCCAGCGCGGCTACATCGACAAGGTGTCGCGGGCGGCGCAGAACCTGCTGGGCATCATCGACGACATCCTGGACTTCTCGAAGATCGAGGCGGGCAAGCTGGAAATGGAGGACATCCCCTTCCAGCTGCAGGACGTGCTCGACGATTTCGCCGGGCTGGTGGGCCTGAAGACCGCCGAGAAGGGGCTCGAGCTGCTGTTCGACGCCTCGCCGCAGCTGCCCACCGCGCTGGTGGGCGACCCGCTGCGGCTGGGGCAGGTGCTGGTCAACCTGGGCAACAACGCGGCCAAGTTCACCGAACGCGGGGAGATCGTGGTCGGCATCGAGGAGGTCGAGCGCGGCGACGGCGAGGTGGTGCTGCACTTCCGGGTCCGCGACACCGGCGTGGGCATGGGTCCGCAGCAGTGCAGCCGCCTGTTCCAGCCCTTCACGCAGGCCGACCCGTCCACCACCCGCCGCTTCGGCGGCACCGGCCTGGGCCTGGCGATCTGCCACAAGCTGGTCGACATGATGCAGGGCCGCATCTGGGTCGAGAGCACGCCGGGCGCCGGCTCCACCTTCCACTTCCATGCCCGCTTCGGGCTGCAGGCCCAGGACCCGGCCAGTGCCGGCGACGGGGAGCTGCAGGGCCTGCGCGCCCTGGTGGCCGACGACAACGCCACCGCCCGCACGCTGCTGTGCCGCATGCTGGCGAGCTTCGGCCTGCAGGCCGACGGCGTCGCCGGCGGCAGCCAGGCGCTCGTGGCGCTGCGCGAGGCGGCCGAACGCGGCGCGCCCTACCAGCTGCTGGTGCTGGACTGGCGCATGCCCGACCTGGACGGCCCCGCCACGCTGCGCAGCCTGCGCGCGATGCCGGTCACGCCGGCGCCGGCGGTGCTGGTGGTCACGCCCGACAGCCGCGAGGAGGCCGCCCCGCTGGCCGCCCAGCTCGGCCTGGACCCCGACCGCCTGCTGGCCAAGCCGGTGTCGCCCGCATCGCTGCTGGACAGCCTGGGGCGGGCGCTGGGCCACGCGCCCGGCGGCCAGCACCGGGTGCTGCGCAAGAGCGACACCAGCGCCGCGGCGCGGGCACAGCTGGCCGGCGCGCGCCTCCTGCTCGTCGAGGACAACACGATGAACCAGGAGCTGGCGGTCGAGCTGCTGCAGCAGGCCGGCATCGAGACCGTCGTGGCCGCCGACGGCCGCGCCGCGCTCGACCTGCTGGCCACCGACCGGCGCTTCGACGGCGTGCTGATGGACTGCCAGATGCCGGTGATGGACGGCTACAGCGCGACGCGGGCCCTGCGGGCCGACCCCGCGCTGTGCCACCTGCCAGTGATCGCGCTGACCGCGAACGCGATGCAGGGCGACCGCGAGAAGGTGCTGGAGGCGGGCATGAACGACCACCTGGCCAAGCCGCTGAAGGTCGACGCGCTGTACACGACGCTGGCGCGCTGGGTGCGGCCCGAGCCGCAGGCGCATGCCGCGGCACTGGCCCGCGCGCAGCCCGCGCCGCTGCCCGCCCCGGCCGGGGGGGAGCCTGGGCCCGGCACCTGGCCGCCGCTGCCCGGCATCGACCTGCAGGCCGGCTTCGCCACCGCGGCCGAGGACGCCTGGCTGTACGGCCGCCTGCTGGAGAGCTTCCGCGGCAGCGAGGCGGCCTTCTCCGGCGAGTTCGCCGCGGCCCGCGCGGCAGGCGACCTGGAGACCGCCACCCGCCGCGCCCACACCCTGCGCGGCCTGGCCGGCAACATCGGGGCGATCGGCGTGCAGGCGGCGGCGGGGGCGCTCGAGGCGGCGTGCAAGGCCGCCGCAGCCGCCGCACCCGACGCGCAGGGCGACCGCCTGGCCGCCGTCGACGCAGCCTTCGGCGAGGCGGCAGCACGGCTGGACGAGGTGCTGGCCGGGCTGGCCCCCGGCCATCCCCTGCTGCAGGACGCGGCCTCGCCCGAGCCGGTGTCCACCGCCGCGGCCGCGGCGGGCTCACCCCCTGCGGTGCTCGGGCAGCTGCGGGTGCTGCTGGCCGCCAGCGACGTGCGGGCGGCGGACCTGTGGGCCGAGCACGAGGGCCTGCTGCGCGCCGGCCTGGGCGCCGAGGCGGCGCAGCAGGTGGCGCGGGCGATCGCCGGTTACGACTTCGAGACCGCGCTGCAGGCGCTGCAGGGCCCCCCCCCGGCTGGCTGACGGCGGGCGCTCAGGGCTGCCCGGCCGTCGCGTGCTCGATGTACTCGATGCGGCGGGCGAAGTCCTCGTCGCTGTCGGGCAGCCGCTGCGCGATCTCGCGGATCGACTCCTGGGCCTGCACGAAGGCCTCGACCACCGCCGGGTCGAACCGGGTGCCGGCGCCGGCCATCACGTGCAGCAGCGCCTCCTCGTGCGGCACCGGCGCGCGGTGCAGCGGCGGGAACACCATCTCGTCGTAGGCATCCACCACCGCCAGCAGGCGGGCGCACAGCGGGATGGCCTCGCCGGCCAGGCCGGCCGGGTAGCCGCTGCCGTCCCAGTGCTCGTGGTGGGCCGCGGCCAGGTCGCGCGCCACGTCCAGCAGGCCGGCCGGTGCGCCCGACACCGCCGCGGCCTGCGCCAGCACGGTGGCGCCGATCGTGGGGTGGGTGCGGTAGACCGCCAGCTCCTGCGGCCCGAGCTCGCCCTGGGCCAGGCGGATCCGGTCGGGCACGCCGACCAGGCCGATGTTGTGCAGCGGCGCGGCCTTGGCCATCGCCTCGACGGCCTGCTCGGCCAGGGCGGCATGCGCCGGGTCGCGGCGCAGCTGCGTGCCCAGGACACGCATGGCCTGCTGGCGACGCAGCATGTGGTTCCAGGTCGACGACTCGCGGTTCTCGGCCAGGCGGCCCAGCGCCAGCACGATGGCCTCCTGCAGCGCCACCACGTCGCGCGAGCGCCGCTGCACCTCCTGCTCCAGGAAGGCGTTGTGGTCGCGCAGCATGTCGGCCGCGAGCTTGTTCTCCAGGTGGGTGCGCACCCGCGCCAGCATCAGCAGCGGCTGGATCGGCTTGGTCAGGTAGTCGACGCCCCCCAGGTCGAAGCCGCGCTTTTGGTCCTCGTCGGCCGACATGGCGGTCAGGAACACCACCGGGATGTGGCGCGTGGCGCCCGAGGCCTTCAGGCGGCTGCAGACCTCGTAGCCGTCCATGCCCGGCATCATGATGTCCAGCAGGATCAGGTCGGGAGGGTCCTCGCCCTCGGCGATCTGCAGTGCCCGGGCGCCGCTGGGCGCCACCTTGACCCGGTACTGGTCCTTCAGCAGGCCCGCCATCAGGGTCAGGTTGTCGGGGGCGTCGTCCACCACCAGCACGGTGCGCTGGTCGGTGTAGCCGAGGATGGAGTCGTTCATGCGGGGTTCTGGGGGCGCGGGGCCATGCACGTCCTGGCGGGGTGCCACGGCGCGAGCGCCGATTCTGGAGTCCGGCAGCGCACCGGGCAATGAGCCGCTCCCCTAAGGCCCGGCCGGGCCGCGCCGCGGGGCTTCACCCGCCCTGGCCGGCCTGCACCAGTTGCAGCAGCGCGGGCTGCAGCGCGGCGCCCGGCCGCAGTCCCAGGGCCAGTGCCGCCGCGTTCGCATGCGAGACGGTGCCGTGCGCCCAGGCATCGGCCGCATCGCCGATGCGGGCGCTGTCGTGCGAGACCGTCGCGCCGGCGACGCCGCGGGCCTGCAGCATGGCCAGGGCGGCGATGCCGGCCCCGTCCTTGCCGACCCCGGCATCGTTGAAGACCGCCAGGCGCAGCGGCGCCAGCACCAGCGCGTACTCGCCGGAGCTCACGCCACCGTGCGAGCCCGACACCACCAGTGCGCCCGCGTCCTGCGGCTCCACCTGCGTGATGGAGCCCATGAGCAGGACGCGGCCGCCGGGGCCGTGGGCGACTTGTGCCTTGTGCATCCGCGCATTGTCGGCCGGCCGCACCGGCGTTGCCCCGACGGTCACGCCGGGTGGGGGCGCCTGGGCGCCGCACCGCCGCACCGCCGCACCGCCGCACCGCCGCACCGCCGCACCGCCGCACCGCCGCACCGCCGCACCGCCGCAGGCGGGCGAGAATGGCCCGTGACCGGCGCCCCGCGCCGGCCGAGGGCAGCGCAGTGACCGACCCGCACGACCCCCACCGCAACCGGCTGCTCGCGGCGCTGCCGCCGGATGTGCTGGCCGACTGGCGGCCGGACCTCGTGCCCGCAGCGCTGGCGCTGGGGCGCTCGGTCTACGAGCCCGGGGCGACGCTGCGGCATGTGGTCTTCCCGACGACCGCGCTGGTGTCGCTGCTGCACGTGCTGGGCGACGGGCATTCGGCGGAGATCGCCGTGGTGGGCAACGACGGTGTCGTGGGCGTGTCGCTGTTCATGGGCGGCGGCTCCACCTCCACCCGCGGCGTGGTGCAGGGCGCGGGCTGGGCGCTGCGCTTCCCGGTGGAGCGGCTGCAGCAGGCCTTCGCCGCCGGCGGGCCGGTCCCGCGGCTGCTGCTGCTGTACACCCAGGCGCTGATCGCGCAGATGTCGCAGACGGCGGCCTGCAACCGCCACCATGGCATCGACCAGCAACTGTGCCGATGGCTGCTGCTGAGCCTGGACCGCATCGAGGGCACGCAGCTGGCCATGACCCAGGAGCTGATCGCCAACATGCTGGGGGTGCGCCGCGAGGGCGTGACCGCCGCGGCGTCCAAGCTGCAGCAGCAGGGGCTGGTCCGCTACGCCCGCGGGCACATCGAGGTGCTCGACCGGGCGGGGCTGGAGCAGCGCGCCTGCGAGTGCTACGCGGCGGTGCGCGACGAGTACGCCCGCCTGCTGCCGCGCTAGTGGGCCGCGGCGTTGCGGAACGGTGCGGTGAACATCTGCTGGAAGGCATCGGCCATCGGCGCCGCCGCCGTGATCGCCGCCTCCATCACCTGGGCAGCCGGCGAGGCCGCGGCGCCCGCAGACGGCTCGCGCGGCGCGGGCTCGGCATCGGCCGAGGCGCGTGCCGCGGCGGCCGCCGACGTGCCGGCCCGGCCGGCGGCGACCGCCAGCTCCTGCCAGAAGCGCATCGCCTCCTGCCACTGGTAGACCAGCAGCGTGGACTGCAGCGTCACCAGGTCGGCGGCGCTCTCTGCCTTGCGGAAGCCCTCGGCGGCCTGCCGGTGCATCAGCGCCGCACGCTGGCCCATGTGCAGCTGCGCCTGCAGCAGTTCCTCCTGGATGCGGAACAGGGTGCCGATCTGGTCGGCGGTGGCGGCCATCTGCTGGCGCGCCACGCGGGCCAGCGCCAGGCCCTGGGCGGTGGGATCGGCCGTGCCGCCGCGCTCGGAACCGGTGCTCGAGGCGTTGCGCTTGGTCTGGGTGCTCATCATGGATTCCTCCGGGGTGGGCCGGCGACTCTAGGCCCATGCCGCGACGCGTGCGGCCCGGCAATCAACTGTTGCTCCACGGCCGACCTGCGGCGGCTCAGCGCGTGCGCAGCACCAGCCACGCCAGGCTCGCGGCCACGGCGATCCAGGCCGAGGCCCGCAGGTAGGCGCGGCTGAGGCCGGCCATGCGCTCGGGCAGCGTGGGCAGGGGCAGCGCCCGCGCGGGGGGCGTGCTGCCCAGGGCGCGGCGCGACAGCCGGCCCAGCAGTGCGGCGGCGAGCCGGCAGGCGCCGGCGAAGGCGACCCAGCCCATGCCGATGGCGAATGCGCCGCCTGCCAGCGCGGCGGCAAGAAGGATCCAGCCCGTGGTGTCCATGCGAATCTCCTGGTGGGCCGCAGCCGGAGGGGCCGCGGTCCACGCATGGTCCGCCCAGTGCAGCCCGCGCGTCTGTGCGCTGGCGCACGCAGCGCGACTCAGCGGCCGCGCACCTGCGCCGCGAAGAAGTCCAGCATCGCCGCGCTCGCGTCGGGGCCGGCCGGGTCGGTGTAGCTGCTGCCGGCGCGCCCACCCGACCAGGCATGCGGCGCGCCGTGCACCTGCCAGTGCTCGGCCTGCATGTGGCCGGCCGCGTCGATGCGCTGGCGCCGGGTCCAGGCGCGCCCGCCCGGCACCTGGCCGCGCTCGGTGCGCACGTCCCCGCCCGCGCCGTCGAACAGCGCCTCGCCGTTGGACGGATGGACCGTCGCGTCCGCATCCCCGTGGAACGCGATCAGCGGCAGGCCCGTCGGCAGTGCGCCGGCAGCGCCCGAGCGCATGGCCTGCAGGGCCTGCGGCAGGTCGCGCGCGGCGCCGGGCGGCAGGCCCGAATGGACCCCGACGGCGGCGAAGACGTCGGGATAGGCCCGGCCGAGCACGGCCGCCATCGCGCCCCCGGCCGACAGGCCGGCGACATGGACGCGCTGCGGATCGATGCCGTGGCGTGCCACCAGGCGCGCGGTGAGGTCGGCCAGCAAGGCGGGCTCGCCACGGCCGCGCTGCTGGTGGCTGTGCTTGAACCAGTTCCAGCAGCGCTGCGGGTTCGCGCGTGTCGACTGCGCCGGGTACAGCACGGCCCAGCCGCGTGCGGCAGCCGCCTCGTGCATCGCCGTGCCGGTGGCGAAATCGTCCAGCGCCTGGGTGCAGCCGTGCAGCATGACCACCAGCGGCACCAGCCCCTTGGCGTCGGGCGGCAGGTGCAGCCGCCAGTCGCGTGCCTGCACGCCGGTGCCGAAGCGTCCGGTCAGGACCTCGCCGGCGCCGGGCGCCGCCGCCGGCCGCTGCACGCCCGGTGCCGCGGGCGCCGTGCCCGGCAGCGCCGGCGCGCGGGACACGGCCGGGTCCGGCACGGTGCGGGCCTCGACGTCGATCACGTCGGGATCGTCCCCTGCGGACGGCCCACCCAGGGCACCGTGGATCGCGGCCGTGGCGCGTGCGAGGTCGCCCGCGCGGGTGAGCCGGGTGGCATGCGCCATGCGGCGCAGGAAGTCTTCGTTCATGGAGGCTGGGTCCGGTGGCAGGGCGCGCAGGCCCGGACCCGGCAAGCTGGGGCCGGCCCGCCCGGTTGCAATCGCCGCGGGCGGTCGAGCGGGTGGCCCACACACACCGTTACGCGGCACTGCCGCACGGCCGGCCGCACGGGCGCACGATGCCGCTTTGGCCACCCATGCACCTCATCGTCAACCCGCGCCCCCTTCCCGTCACGGAGCTGAAGGCGGCCCGCCACCTGCTGCCCGGCGACCGGCTGCGGCTGGGCAACGACCCGCAGGCCTGGCGCCTGCTGTCGCTGCACGTCGACGGCGAGCGCCCGGACGCGCGCTGCCGTCTGGTCGCGCGCGGCGAGGACGATGGCGCACGCGTGCTGCTGGTGCGCGCGGGGCAGGACCTGCTGCAGGTGCAGACCGCACCCGCGGCGGCCGCGACCCGGGCCTGCGACGCGATGGGTCCCGGCGAAGGACCGCCCGCGTGAGGCGAGCCGATCGGGTATCATGGCCCGGCACCCCGCCCTCCTGGACCTCCGCCTCCGGTCTCTTTCGCCGCCCCGCCACACCGCGCCGGGCCGCCTCCGAATCCTCCTGCCGTTGTCTCCCTGGCGTGCTGCCCGCACCGGCCTGTCGCCGGTTGTGGCATTCCTCCACGAAAGCATCGACATGACGATTCATCGCCAGCACGGCGCGGCTGCGCCGCGCCCCGCCACCAGCGCGCCGGGCGCGCTGCACGCCCCCCACCAGGCCCACGCGGGCTACCGCATCGCGCCGATCACGCGCGACCTCGAGGACGGCTGGTTCGCCTGCTCGGTCTCGATCCGCTCGGGCGCCGGCCAGCAGACCACCGACCGCGTCGTGCGGCTGACCCGCCTGTTCCGCAGCAGCGTCGCGGCCGCGGACTACGCGCTGTCCGAAGGCCGGCGCTGGGTCGCCACCCTGCCCTGCCGCGCGATGGCCGCCTGAGGCTGCGCGGCACCTGTCCACGACCGGAGCCGCGGCCATGAGCCCGCCCACCCGCCTGCAGATCGAGATCGCCCTGGAGTACCAGGTGCGCAGCGGCGAGGCCGACTTCGTGCTCAACGTGCAGCCGGCGCGCACGGCGCAGCAGCAGGTCGTGCAGGAACTGCTGACCAGCACGCCGCTGCTGTCGCTGCGCGAGGACGTGGAGGCCGCCACCGGCGCCCGCCGCCTGCGGCTGCGCGCCGGCGCCGGGCCGCTGGGCCTGCGGGCCACGGCGACGGTGGACATCCACCACCACCTGGCCGCGCCGGCCGACGTGCCCGAGATGCGCCTGGCCGACATCCCCGGCCCGGTGCTGCCCTTCCTCTATCCGAGCCGCTACTGCGAGTCGGACAAGCTCAACGCCTTCGCGATGGGCCGCTTCGGCGCCCTGCCGCTGGGACACGGGCGCGTGCAGGCCATCTGCGACTGGGTGCGGCGCCACGTGCAGTTCACCAGCGGCGCGTCGGCTGGCACCACCAGCGCGGCCGACACCTTCGTGCAGCGCCGCGGCGTCTGCCGCGACTTCGCCCACCTGATGATCGCCCTGTGCCGGGCCCTGAACATCCCGGCGCGCTTTGCCACCGGCATGGACTACGGCGCCGACCCGTCGCTGGGTCCGCCCGACTTCCACGCCTATGTCGAGGCCTGGCTGGGCGGGCGGTGGTACCTGTTCGATCCGTCCGGCACGGCCACGCCGCTGGGGCTGATGCGCTTTGCCAGCGGCCGCGACGCCGCCGACTGCGCCTGGGCCACCATCTTCGGCGACGTGCTGCCGCTGAACCAGCAGCTGCGGGTGGTCGCGGTGCCCGGGCCCGACGGCCTGCTGCGCCTGCCCGGCACCACCGCGCTGGCGATCTCGACCGCCGTCGACTGAGCGCCGCTCAGGTGCCGCAGAACGTGCGGTAGCCCGCGGCCACCTCGGACGCCGCCGGCTCCGCGTACACCGCCGCTTCGGGCCGCTCGGTCCAGGGATCGCGCAGCGCCTCGCGCAGCCGCTCGAAGGGACCCAGGTCGTCGTGCTGCCACGCCGCGCGCAGGGCCTCCTCGACGCGGTGGTTGCGCGGCACCAGCCAGGGACTGGCGCGCCGCATGCCGGCCGCGCGGTCCGCCGCCGGCACCGCCCGGTGGGCGGCGCGGGCCTGCCAGCGGTCCAGCCAGGCCTGCAGCGGCGCGGCATCGGCGAACAGCGCGCGCAAGGGCGCCAGGTCGCCCGCGGCCGCGTCGGCCAGCCGCCGCCAGCCCAGCGTGAAGTCCACCTGCTGCGCCTGCAGCAGGTCCAGCCAGTCGCCCGCCAGTTGCGCGTCGCCGTCCTGCGCATCGGCCAGCCCGAGCTTGGCGCGCTGGCCCCGCAGCAGCGCCGCCTCGAAGGCGGCCGGCCAGGCCTGCAGCACCGCCGTGGCCTGCTGCGCCGCCTCCTGCAGCGCCGCATCGGCCGGTTCGTCGTCGTCGCCCCGCTGGCCGGCGATCAGGGGCAGCAGCGCCTCGGCCAGCCGCGCCAGGTTCCACTGCGCGATGGCCGGCTGGTTGCCGTAGGCATAGCGGCCCTGGCGGTCGATGGAGCTGAACACCGTGCCGGGGTCGTACGCGTCCATGAAGGCGCAGGGCCCGTAGTCGATGGTCTCGCCGGACAGCGCCATGTTGTCGGTGTTCATCACGCCGTGGATGAAGCCCACGTTCATCCATTGCGCCACCAGCCGCGCCTGCCGCTGCCCCACGCGCTCGAGCAGCGCGAGGTGGCGGCCCGGCGTGCCGGCCAGGTCCGGGTCGTGGCGGGCGATGGCGTAGTCGGCCAGCTGCGCCAGCCGCGCGATGTCCTGCCGCGCCGCGAAGAACTCGAAGGTGCCCACCCGCAGGTGGCTGGCCGCCACGCGCGTGAGCACCGCCCCCGGCAGCACCTCCTCGCGCACCACCGGCTCGCCGGTGGCGGCCACCGCCAGCGCGCGGGTGGTGGGGATGCCCAGCGCATGCATGGCCTCGCCGACCAGCACCTCGCGCAGCATCGGGCCGACCGCGGCCTTGCCGTCGCCGCCGCGCGAGAACGGCGTGCGGCCCGAGCCCTTGAACGCGATGTCGCGCCGGCGGCCCTGGGCATCGAGCACCTCGCCCAGCAGCAGCGCGCGGCCGTCGCCCAGCTGCGGCGAGAAGCTGCCGAACTGGTGGCCCGCATAGGCCTGCGCGATCGGCTCGGCGCCCGGCGGCACCGCATTGCCGGCCAGCACCGCCACGCCCTCGGGCGCGGCCAGCGCCTGCGCGTCCAGCCCGAGCTCGGCGGCCAGCGCGGTGTTCAGGAACAGCAGGCGCGGCGCCGGCACCTGCGCGGGCTTCCAGGGCACGTGCGTGCCGGGGAGCTCGCGGGCGTAGCTGTTGTCGAAGCGGAAGAGCAAGGGTGCGGGTGCGGCGGCTGGCATGGGCCCGAGTCTGCCGCGCCGCGGGCAACCCCGTGTCGTCAAGGTTGCCCGTGGCCTGCCGGCCGCAGGCTTAGACTGCGGCCGCTCTTGCGTCCCTTGCAGCCCAACCACGAGAACACCATGGCCGAGCCCACCTACACACCGCCTGCCGTCTGGACCTGGAACAAGGAGAACGGCGGCCGCTTCGCCGCCATCAACCGGCCGGTGGCCGGGCCCACCCACGACGCGCAGCTGCCGGTGGGCCGGCATCCGCTGCAGCTGTACTCGCTGGGCACGCCCAACGGCGTGAAGGTCACCGTGCTGCTCGAGGAGCTGCTGGCGCTGGGCCATGCCGGCGCCGAGTACGACGCCTGGCTGGTGCGCATCGACCAGGGCCAGCAGTTCGGCAGCGGCTTCGTCGGCGCGAACCCAAACTCCAAGATCCCCGCCATGGTCGACCGCAGCGGGCCGCAGCCCGTGCGCATCTTCGAGTCGGGCGCGATCCTCGTGCACCTGGCCGAGAAGTTCGGCGCCTTCCTGCCCACCGATCCCGCCGCGCGTGCCGAGTGCCTGTCCTGGCTGTTCTGGCAGGTGGGCAGCGCGCCCTTCCTGGGCGGCGGCTTCGGCCACTTCTACGCCTACGCGCCGGTGAAGATCGAGTACGCGATCGACCGCTACGCGATGGAGGCCAAGCGGCAGATGGACGTGCTCGACCGCCGCCTGGCAGAGAGCCCGTACGTCGCCGGCGAGGACTACACGATCGCCGACATGGCGATCTGGCCCTGGTACGGGCAGCTGGCCAAGGGCCTGCTGTACGGCGCGGGCGAGTTCCTGCAGGTGCAGGAATACCGCCACGTGCTGCGCTGGGCCGAACAGCTGATGCAGCGCCCGGCCGTGCGGCGCGGCCGCATGGTCAACCGCACCTTCGGCGACCCCGCCAGCCAGCTGCACGAGCGGCACGAGGCATCCGACTTCGACACCAGGACGCAGGACAAGCTGCAGCCCGCCGGCGGGAGCGCCGCGTGATCACGCTGTACGACTGCGCCACCGCCCCCAGCCCGCGCCGCGCCCGCATCCTGCTGGCCGAAAAGGGCATCGCCCATGCCACCGTGCAGGTGGACCTGCGCGCCGGCGAGCAGTTCGGCGACGCCTACCGCGCCATCAACGCGCAGTGCACGGTGCCGGCGCTGCGCACCGCCGAGGGCGCCGTGCTGTGCGACAACGCCGCCATCGCCGCCTGGGCCGAGGCCGTGCAGCCCGAGCCGCCGCTGCTGGGCCGCACGCCGCTGGAGAAGGCCGAGGTCGCCAGCTGGCAGTGGCGCGTGGAGTTCGAGGGCCTGCTGGCGATCGCCGAGGCCTTCCGCAACACCTCGCCCGCGATGGCCGGCCGCGCCCTGCCCGGCCCGCGCCCGGTGCCCCAGATCGCCGAGCTGGGAGCGCGCGGGCTGCAGCGCGTGGGCGACTTCCTGGACACGCTGGACGAACGCCTGGGCCAGGCACCGTACGTGAGCGGGCAGGCCTTCGGCCTGGCCGACATCACGGCGGTGGTGGCGGTGGACTTCGCGCGCATCGTCAAGCTGGCGCCGGGCGAGCAGCACGCGCACCTGCGGCGCTGGCGGGCGCAGATGGCGCAGCGGCCGTCGATGGCGCTGTAGCCACGGGCTCAGGCGGGCGCCACTGCCGGTGCGGCCAGCGGCAGCCGCAGCTCGAACATGGCCCCCTGCCCGGGCCCGTCGCTGCAGGCGGTGATGCGCCCGCCGTGCAGCGCCACCAGCCGCTGCACGATCGCCAGCCCCAGGCCCAGCCCGCCGCGGCTGCGCTCGATGCCCTGTGGATCCTGCGCGAAGGGCTCGAACACCCGCGGCAACAGCTCGGCCGGGATGCCCACGCCGGTGTCGCGCACCGACAGCAGCGCCTGCGTGCCATCGGCGCCCACTGCGACGGTGATGCGGCCCTGCGCCGGCGTGTACTTGATCGCGTTGTCCAGCAGGTTGGTCAGCACCTGGGCCAGCCGTGCCTCGTCGCCTTCGACGACGACCGGCTGCGGGGCGTCGACCGCCAGCTGCAGGTCCTGCCGCTGCGCGCCGGCGGCCAGGTCGCCGGCGATGCGCGCGGCCAGCAGGTCCAGCCGCAGCGGCGCGCGGTGCAGCGCCAGCTTGCCGTGCGTGACCCGCGCCACGTCCAGCAGGTCGTCCAGCAGCCGGGCCACCTGGCGCGACTGGCGCACCAGCAGCGCGTGCATGCGGGCCTTGGCCGGGTCGGGCTCGGGCAGCCGCGCCAGCAGGTTGGCCGCGTTGGCGATCGCGCCGATCGGGTTGCGCAACTCGTGGCCCAGCGCCGCCAGGAACTCGTTCTTGCGGCGGTCGGTGTCCAGCAGCTGCGCATGGGCCTGCGCCGCCTGCACCATCGCGCGCTTGAGCGCCTCGACCTCGGCGATGCCGCTGTCGCGCACGTCGTCGTAGCGGGCGTCGGCCGCAGGGACGCGTTCGGCCAGGGTGGCCAGCGGGCGGTCGATGCGGCGCGCCAGCCGCAGGGCCAGCAGCCCGGCAACCAGCGCGGCGCCCAGCACCGCCGCCGCCGATGTCCAGAGCGCCCGCTGCGCGGGCACCAGCAGCACGGACCGTTCCAGGCCCACCACCGCGACCCAGTCGTTGACCCGCGAGCGGCTGTACGCGTAGTCGGTGGGCGCGCCCTCCATGCTCACCGTCGCGCCCATGCCCTCGGCGGGCAGGTCGCGGGTGCCGTGGGCGAACGGCGGCGGCGCCGTGCGGCCGACGAAGCGCTCGTTGGCCCGGTTGCGCGCCACCACGCGGCCGGTGCCGTCCAGCACGCTGGCGATGCCCTCGGGCGGCAGGGGCTGGCCGCGCAGCACCTCGACGAAGAAGTCGGCGCCGTAGGCCATGCCCAGCACGTGCGTGGGGCGCCCGTCGCGGGCCACCGCCACGTTGGTCGCGACCACCGGCCGCTGGCTGAGGCGGCCGTAGACCAGGCCGCTGAACGCCGGCTCCCCCGTGCGCAGCGGGTCGTCGAAGATCGCCAGGCTCGGCAGCGGCAGCTCGCGGCCCTGCCACTGGACAGTGCCCGGCTGCGCCAGCGAGCGCCGCAGGTTCGGCAGCGGCGTGCCGTACGGCCGGGCGGTGTTCAGCAGGTTCTGACCGGTGGCATCGACCAGGATGACCCAGCTGCCCGGGCGCACCTGCGCCGTGCGGCGCGCCGCCGCATGGAACTCGGCCAGGTTGCCCCGGTCGATGTCGCGCGAGGCGGCCAGCGCGTTGAGCACGGTGATGTCCAGCGCCAGCTCGCGGTCCATCGCATGGCGCAGCGCCCGGGCCTGCACCTGCAGGTCGTCCAGCGCCCGGTCGCGCTGTTGCCGCCACTGCATGGCGAGCAGCCCGGCCAGGGCCAGGGCCAGCGGCAGCACGAGCACCGCCGCGACCCCCAGCAGGGCGCGGCGCAGGCTGGTCGGTCGGCTCGCCATGGGTGCGCAGTCCCGCTCAGGAGGCTGCGCCGGGCGCCGGACCGGCCCGCTCGGCCAGGAACGCCAGCAGGCGCTCCAGGTCCAGCGGCTTGGGCAGGTGGACGTCGAAGCCGGCACGCAGCGCCTCCTGGCGGTCCGTCTCGAGCGCATAGCCGGTCATCGCCGCCATGGGCAGGCCCGCGCAGCGGACGTCGCGCCGCAGGCGCCGCGCGACGTCGTAGCCGGAGATGCCGGGCAGGCCGATGTCGCACAGCAGCACGCAGGGCGGCGCCGCCAGCGCGGCCTGCACGCCGGCATCGCCGTCGTGCACCACCCGGGTCGGCCAGCCCAGCGCCTCGAGCAGGGCCGCGAGGCTGTCCGCGGCATCCAGGTTGTCTTCGACGATGAGGATGGGGGCGGTGGAGGTCACGGGCCGGCGGGGCGGGAGCGGCCCATTCTGGCCGCCGCTGCCGGGCCGCCGTGTCGTCCGGCGCCGCGCCGCCCGCTCAGTGGCGGCCGTGCGTGCGCCCGCTGACGCCCTGCCCGGCGGCCGGCACCAGCCCGCCCTGGGGCGCCGCCTGCCACTGCAGCCACCAGAAGCCCAGCACTGCCGCCAGCAACACGGCCGCCACGGGACGCCAGGCGCGGCGGATGCCCTGCGCGGGTGGCACGGCCTTGCGGCCGTCCACCATGGACCGCACCAGGTTCTCCCGGTGCAGCCAGCTGCCCGCAGCGACACCGGCCACGTGCAGCAGCGCCAGCCCCAGCATCCCCGACGCGAGCGCCTCGTGCACTTCCTCCAGCCAGTGCCCGGCGCGGCCGGTGTGGGCCGCCCAGCCAGTCGCGGCCGTGAGCGCCGCCAGCGCGAGCAGGCCGACGATGGCCACCGCACCCAGCGGGTTGTGGCCCGCATGGCGCGGCACCTGCCCGTGCAGCAGCGCCTGGGCCTCGGCCAGCACGGCGCGCCGCCCGCGCACGAACGCGCACCAGCGGGCGTGGCGGGTCCCCACCACGCCCCACAGCAGGCGGAAGGCCACGAGGCCGGCCACCGTCAGGCCGGCGGTGACGTGCAGCAGCTGCCAGCGCCCGCTCTCGGCCGTGAGCCACGCCGCGGCGAAGCACAGCACCAGCAGCCAGTGGAACAGGCGCACCGGCGCATCCCACACCAGGACGCCGCGGGGGCTGGCCGGGTCGGTGCGAGTGGGGGGTGCGACGGGAGCGGGCGGGAACGGCATGGGAACCTCCTGGGGTGCTCCCATGCTGCGGCGCCTGGCTGAGCGCCAGATGAACGCAGGCGTCCCCGTGATCAGCCGGCGGCCCGCGCCTGCGCCGCGGCCAGCCCGCGCAGCAGCCGCTCGGTGTCGTCCCAGCCCAGGCAGCCGTCGGTGATCGAGACGCCGTGGCGCAGCGGCACGCCCGGCTGCAGGTCCTGCCGGCCGGGGTTCAGGTGGCTCTCCACCATCACGCCCAGGATGCGCCGCTCGCCGGCCGCGAGCTGGCCGGCGATGTCCTCGGCCACCGCCAGCTGGCGCTGCGGGTCCTTGGCCGAGTTCGCATGCGAGCAGTCGACCATCACCCGCTCGGCCAGCCCGGCCTTGCGCAGCACGGCGCAGGCGGCCTCGACCGCCTCGGCGCCGTAGTTCGGGCCGCGCGCGCCGCCGCGCAGGATCAGGTGCACGTCCTGGTTGCCCGCGGTCTCGAACACCGCCACGTTGCCCATCTTGGTCATGCCCATGAAGGCATGCGGCGCGCGGCTGGCCACCAGCGCGTCGGCGGCGACCTGCACGCCGCCGTCGGTGCCGTTCTTGAAGCCGATCGGGCAGCTCAGGCCGGAGGCCAGCTGCCTGTGGCTGGGGCTCTCGGTGGTGCGGGCGCCGATGGCGCCCCAGCTGACCAGGTCGGCGATGTACTGCGGGCTCAGCAGGTCCAGAAACTCGGTGGCCGCGGGCACGCCCAGGCCGGCGATGTCCAGCAGCAGCTGGCGCGCCCTGCGCAGGCCCTCGTTGATGCGGAAGCTGCCGTCCAGGTGCGGGTCGTTGATGAAGCCCTTCCAGCCGACGGTGGTGCGCGGCTTCTCGAAGTACACGCGCATGACCAGCAGCAGCTGCGGCGCCAGCTCGCGCGCCAGCGCCGCCAGCCGGCGCGCGTAGTCCAGGGCCTGGTCCGCATCGTGGATCGAGCACGGGCCCACCACCGCCAGCAGCCGGCGGTCGCGGCCGTGCACCACGTCGGCCACCTGGGCGCGGGCCCGCTCGACGAAGGCCTGCACCGCCGCATCGGCGGGCTGCTCGTGCTGCAGCAGGGCCGGCGACAGCAGCGGGCTGACCTGGCGGATGCGCACGTCGTCCAGGCGGGTGGCGCGCGGCGCCTCTTCGGCGCCCTCGACGGGCAGGAACGGGGTGGGGGCGGGCTGGGTCATCGGTCGGTCGTGTCGTCGCGGGAGCGCGGCGACTCTACCCGAGCACGGGGGGCAGCCCGTGCCCGGGGCTGGTGGACGCCTGCGCCGAGGGCGGCGACGTGCCGCGGGCGTCGGAACGGACCTACCCGGCTGTCGGCCCGCCGACGCCCGCTGTGGCGGCGCGCCCGGTCCCGGCGTGCCGCCGTGCTGCCATCGTCCCCCGATGACCGAGTCCCTGCACCGCCGGCGCCGCTCGGACCGGTTGATCGCCCGGCCCGACCGCTGGCTGGTGGGCGGCTGCGTGCTCGCGCTGGTGCTGCTGGTGTCACTGCTGCTGAACGACCGCAACACGCGGGCGCAGCAGGCCAACGAGGCCTGGGTGGTGCACACGCATGCCGTGATCGACGCCCTCACGGCGGTGCAGGCCAACCTGCGCACGGCCGAGGCGGTGCACCGCCGCTACCTGATCACCGGCCAGCCGGAGCACCTGGCTGGCTTCGACGCGGCGGTCACGGCCGCACTCGACGCCGCGGGCCGGGTGCGCCGCATGACCGTGGACAACCCGCACCAGCAGGCCCGCATTCCCGCCGTCGAGCAGGGCATCGGCGAGATCGCCCAGGCCTGGCGCGAGACCTCGCAGCTGCGTGCGGCGCAGGACGTCCAGGCCGTGCGCCAGCGGGTGGCCGCCGGGCCCGCGACCGGCCGCATGGGGGACGTGCTCGCGCACCTGGAGGCCATGACGAACGTGGAGCGGCACCTGCTGGCCGTGCGCGGGGACGATGCACGGCAAGCCTTCACCACGGCGCGCGTGACCGGCGTGACCACCGGCCTGGCCTCGCTGCTGCTGGTGGTCACCTTCGCCGCCCTGCTCAAGCGCCACCTCGACCGCGGGCTGGCCGACGCGCGGGCGCTGCGCCAGCTCAGCGCCGACCTGCGCGAGGCGGACCGCCGCAAGGACCGCTTCCTGGCCACGCTGGCGCACGAGCTGCGCAACCCGCTGGCGCCCGTGCGCACCGCGGCGGCGCTGCTGACCTCGGACCACCTGGACCGCGGGCGGCTGGCCTGGGTGGCCGACGTGATCCGCCGCCAGGTGGGCCACATGGCCAGCCTGCTCGACGACCTGCTGGACGTGGCCCGCATCACGCAGGGCAAGCTGGTGCTGCGGCGCGAACCGGTGGTGCTGGCCGACGTGGTGCAGCTGGCCGTCGAGGCCGCCCGCCCGGTGGTGGACCGCAAGCGCCACCGGCTCGAGGTGCACCTGCCGCCCGGCGAGGCGCCGGTGGTGCTGGACGCCGACCCGGTGCGGCTGGCGCAGGCGCTGACCAACCTGCTGACCAACGCGGCCAAGTACACCGACCCCGGCGGCTCGCTGCAGCTGCGCGCCGTGCGGCGGGGAGCCGACCTGCAGCTGGCCGTCAACGACTCGGGCGTGGGCATCGCGCCGGAAGCCCTGCCGCAGGTGTTCGACATGTTCAGCCAGGTCGAGGGCTCGGCCGGCCGCTCCGAGGGCGGCCTGGGCATCGGCCTGGCGCTCACGCGCGGGGTGGTGGAACTGCACGGCGGCTCGGTGCTGGCGCGCAGCGCCGGCCGCGGCCACGGCAGCGAGTTCGTGATCACCCTGCCGGGGGCGGTCCTGCCCGCGGGTCGGGCGCCGGGCGCCCACCCCGGGGGCGGTGCAGCGACCGAGGCCCCGCGCTGCAGCCACCGCGTGCTGGTGGCCGACGACAACCACGATGCCGGGGAGGCGCTGGGCGCGCTGGTGCAGACGCTGGGCCACCGCGTGCAGGTCGTCGATGGCGGCCGCGAGGCGATCGCCACCGCCTGCCGCGAGCCGCCGGACCTGGCCTTCCTGGACATCGGCATGCCCGACCTGGACGGCCATGCGGTGGCCCGCGCCCTGCGCGCCGACCCGGCGACGCAGGGCACCGTGCTGGTGGCGGTCACCGGCTGGGGCCAGGCGGCGGACCGGGCGCACAGCGCGGCCAGCGGCTTCGACGCGCACCTGACCAAGCCGGTGGACCCGGCGACCGTGCGGGCGCTGCTGGCGCGGCCGCTGCACAGCCTGCGCGGGCAGGAGGCCGTGCCCGGCGACGCCGTGCAGCGCGCGGCCGAGGCCTAGGCGCCCGCAGGCGCGGCCAGGCCGGTGCCGGCCAGCGCCCGCGCGAACAGGTCCACCGGCGGCCGGTACAGGCCCCGCCCGACCAGGCCGGCCTGGCCGTCGGCGGCCAGCATCGCGAGCGCCACCAGCGGCGCGCAGCCCGCGTCCACCACGCGGCGGGCGTCCAGCCCGACCGGCCTGCCCAGCAGCGGATGCACCGCCGCCAGCAGGCGCCCGGCCAGTTGCGCGTGGTCGGCCGGCAGGTGGCCGGCGAAGGCGGCCGCCGCCTGGGGCGCGCCGGCCAGCGCCATGCCGCCCGTGCCGAAGGCCTCGACGATCGCGCTGTCCCCGATGGCGCCGCAGACGGGCTGCGACGGCCAGCGGCCGTCCAGGTGCCCGTGCGGGGGCTGCGCCTCGGTGGTGAACCAGTGCCCCGGGGCGCCGGCCAGTGCGATGCCGAAGTGGTCGCCGTTGCCGCCGGCCCGGGTGACCAGCGTCGGCAGGTCGCCGCCTTCGGCGGTGCGCAGCAGCGCGGCGCAGGCGGCCATCCAGGGCGTGAGGAAGAACAGCGGCGTGGCCTCGACGTCGTCGGCCAGCACGTGCTCGCCGGCATGCCGCGCCGCCTGCGCGAGCGCGTCGGTGGCGGCGCTGGTGCGCACATGCAGGTCGTCGCCGGCCGCCAGCCCGATCGCGGCGAGCTCGGCCAGGTCCAGCGGCCCCGTGGCCGCGAGCACGCGGGCCCAGCCGGGCGCCACGCGGATGTCGCGCAGCCGCAGGCGCTCGCCGACCGCGGGGTCGGGCCAACCCATTCGGTGGTCGGCACCGCGCACCACGGGCACGGGGGCGTGCAGGCGGACCGTGCCCGCCTGGACCGCGAACACCGGCGTGCCGGGGCCGACCACGCAGGCCAGCGGCACCACGCAGCCGCGGTCCTGCGCCGGCACCAGCCGCACGGCGCCGCCGGCCAGCAGGGCCAGCGCGGCCCCGGTGCCGGCGGCGCGGCCTTCGTGCACCAGCACCGCGGCCGCGGCCGCCTGCAGCACGGGGGGCGGTCGCCGCGGATCCTGCAGCGGGGGACCGGCATGGAGCAGTTCGTGGGGGCCCAGCCCCAGCGCATCGCCGGCGCGGCGCACGGCCACCAGCCGCGCACGCGCGGCGAGCAGGCCGCGCAGGGCAGCGCCTGCCGAACCGCTCATGCCGCGGCGTCCGCCAGCCGCTGCAGGCCGGGCAGGATGGACGCGTCGGCCGCATGCCGGCGCCCCTCGCGCAGGCAGAAGTCGGGGGCGAGCGCGCGTTCGCCCACCAGCTGCGTGCCTTCGTTGTCGCGCAGCGCGAACCGCCCGCGCAGGTCGTGCAGCACGGTCACGTCGGCCGGGTGGCCCACGCGCAGCGTGCCCAGTTCGCGGGGCAGGCCGAAGATCTCGACCACGTTGCTGGTGACCATGCGCACCACGTGCTCCAGCGGCAGGCCCAGCGCCAGCATGGCGGTCATGGCCGAGGCCAGCGAGAAGCGCTCGCGGCCGAAGAACATGTGCTCCTGGTCGGGATGCCGGTCGGGCGTGCCCGGCGGCTGCGGCACCTGCGTGTTGTAGCCGTGCATGTCGGCCCCCAGGGTGTGCGGCACGATCCCCGCATCCAGCGCGATGCGCGCCATGCGGTAGCTGAAATGCGAGCCGTGGCCCACGTCGACCTTCAGGCCCATGGCCAGGGCCTCGCGCACCATGGCGTGCACGCGGCCGTCGCGGTCCACGAAGCCGCCGGGATGCCGCGTGAAGGGATGGGCGAGGATGTCGCCCGCCTTGAGCAGCGGCACCACCTGGCCCAGGATGGTGTCGGGGTCCACGCCGTTGGCGCCCTCGCCGGGCAGCGGCCAGAGCTGGCCGAAGTGGATGTACAGCGGCAGCTCCGCCCGCCGCGCGATGCGGGCCGACTTGGCCATCACCTCGATGCCCCAGCGGGCGAAGCCGCCCAGCTCGGCATGGGCCTTGAAGCCGCGCACCAGGTCGGGGTTGGCCAGGGCCGCGTGCACGGTGGCGTCCTCGTCGACGCAGTCGGGCCGGTACAGCGCCGGGTAGGCATGGCCCTCCAGGCCGCCCACCAGGTAGGCCGACAGGTAGGCGTACACACGCGTGGCCTTGGCTTGCGCCACGTGCGCCCGGAAGGCCGGCAGCGTGATGCACGAGGGGCCGCCCTGGTCGACCAGCGTGGTCACGCCCGAACGCACGCCGCACAGGTCGGCCTCCAGGCCGAAGCGGCCCGTCACGTGCTCGAACACGTGCGCGTGCGTGTCGATCATCCCGGGGATCACCAGCCGGTCGCGCACGTCGATGCGCTCGCGCGCCTGCACCGGCGTGCCGGGCGGCAGCACCGCCGCAATGCGGCCCCCGTGGATCGCGAGGTCGCGCGGGCCGTCGATGCCCTGGGCCGGGTCGACGAGGTGGCCGCCGGTGAGCAGCAGGTCGTGGAGCGTGGTCGTCATGCCCGGGGCGATAGCAGGATGCAGGCCAGCGGGCGCGCGCGTCGCGCCGCGGCCAGGACGGCGCGCACTGCCGGCCGCGCACCGCCGCGACGCGCTTGGCACGCCGCTTGCATCGCATCTTGCATACAAGTTTGGATGCTCTGTGATGGTGCAACACCCGCCTCTCCCCGGTGCAGCCGATCCCTCGGCCGCTTGGCTGCTGCAGGCCGACCAGCCGCTCGCGGGCGCGCCCGCCGGCCCGCTGGCCGGGCTGCGCTTCGCGGTGAAGGACAACATCGACGTGGCGGGCTGGCCCACCACCGCCGCCTGCCCGGCCTTCGCGCACACCCCGGCGGCGCACGCCGCGGTGGTGCAGCGGCTGCTCGCGGCCGGTGCACGGCTGCTGGGCAAGACCAACATGGACCAGTTCGCCTGCGGCCTGAACGGCACGCGCTCGCCCCATGGCCCGGTGCCCAACGCCTTCGATGCACGCTACGTGTCGGGCGGCTCCAGCTCCGGCTCGGCGTACGTGGTGGCCACCGGGCAGGCTGATTTCGCGCTGGGCACCGACACGGCGGGTTCCGGCCGGGTGCCGGCCGGGCTGCAGAACATCGTGGGCCTGAAGCCCTCGCGCGGGCTACTCAGCGCACGCGGCGTCGTGCCGGCGGCGCAGAGCGTCGACTGCGTGTCCATCTTCGCGCCCACCGTGGCGCTGGCGGTGCGGGTGCTGCAGGCGGCGCAGGGCCATGACCCGGCCGACCCCTGGTCGCGTGCGCTGCCGCTGGCGTCGGCGCCGCTGCCGCGGGCGTTCCGCTACGGCGTGCCCGACCTGCTGGACTTCGGCGGCGACGCGCTGGCCGAGGCGGCCTACGCACGGGCCCTGGCCGACCTCGACGCCCTGGGCGGCACGCGCGTGACGGTGCCCTACGCACCGCTGGCCGAGGCGGCCGCGCTGCTGTACGACAGCGCCCTGGTGGCCGAGCGCTACGCCGCGGTGCGCGGCTTCTTCGACGCCCACGCGCAGGAGGTGGTCGAGCCGGTGCGCGGCATCCTGGCGCGCGGCGCCGGCTACGGGGCCGCCGACTACTGCGAGGCGCTGACCCGCTTGCGCGCGCTGGGCCAGCAGGCCGCCCCGATGTGGGACGCGATCGACGTGCTGGTGGTGCCCACCGCCCCGACGCACTACACGGTGGCGCAGATGCAGGCCGACCCGGTCGCCCTCAACCGGCACCTGGGCACGTACACCAACTTCGTCAACCTGCTCGACTACGCCGCGCTGGCCGTGCCCGCCAGCCTGCGGCCCGACGGCCTGCCCTTCGGCATCACGCTGGTGGGTCCCTGCGGCAGCGACCTGCAGCTGGCCGAGCTGGGCCAGCGCTTCCACCACGCCACCGGCCTGCCCCAGGGCGCGACCGGCCGGCCGCTGCCCGCACCCGAGCCGCTGGAGGGCCTGCAGCCCCCGGCCCTGCTGACGGTCGCGGTGGTCGGCGCGCACCTGAGCGGCATGCCGCTGAACCACCAGCTGACCGAGCGCGGCGCCGTGCTGCGCGGGGAGGCGCACACCGCGCCCGACTACCGCCTGTACGCGCTGCCCGGCACCACGCCGCCCAAGCCCGGCCTGCTGCGGGTCGGACCCGGCCAGGGCGCCCGCATCGCGCTGGAGCTGTGGGACATGCCGCTGGCCCACTACGGCTCCTTCGTCGCCGGCATCCCGGCGCCGCTGGGCATCGGCACGCTGGCGCTGGACGACGGCCGCCAGGTGCAGGGCTTCGTCTGCGAAGCCCATGCCACCGCGGGCGCCCAGGACATTTCCCGCCACGGCGGCTGGCGCGCCTACCAGGCCGCGCTGCGCACCGCCACCCCCTCCGTGTCTTCCCACCCCTGAACAGGAGCACTTCCATGACCCCGTCCATTCCCTCCGCACGCCGCCGCACGCTGCTCAAGGCGGCCTCGCTCAGCCCGGTGGCCGCCTCCGCGCTGCTGGCCACCGAGGCCCTTGCGCAGGACCGCAAGGACACGCTGATCATGGCCAACGAGTTCGGCCCGAACATGCTGGACATCCACGGGGTGGGCGCCAACCGCCCCAGCTACGGCGTGGCCTGGAACGTGTACGACCGGCTGATCACGCACGGCCGCAAGAAGCTGCCGGACGGCACCATGATGTACGACTACGGCAAGCTCGAGCCCGAACTGGCCGAGCGCTGGAAGATGGACCCCGACGGCATGGGCGTGACCTTCTACCTGCGCAAGGACGCGAAGTTCCACGACGGCACCCCGGTCACCGCGCAGGACGTCAAGTGGAGCTTCGACCGGGCGCTGGGCATGGGTGGCTTCCCGGCGTTCCAGATGAAGGCCGGCTCGCTGGAGGACCCGGCGCAGTTCAAGGCGGTGGACACGCACACCTTCCACGTGAAGTTCCCGCGCAAGGACAAGATGTCCCTGCCCGACATGGCGGTGCCCGTCGCCTCGATCTACAACGCGACGCTGGCCAGGAAGTACGCCACGGAGAAAGATCCCTGGGCCGCCGAATGGCTCAAGACCAACACCGCCGGCGGCGGCGCCTACAAGGTGGCCAGCTGGAAGCCCGGCCAGGAGCTGGTGCTCGAGCGCCACGACGAGTGGAAGAGCGGGCCGCTGCCCAAGATCAAGCGGATCATCCAGCGCGACGTGCCCTCGGCCGGCAACCGGCGCGCGCTGCTGCAGCGCGGCGACATCGACATCACCTACTCGCTGCCGCCCAAGGACTTCGCCGACTTCGCCGGTGACAAGGGCAAGCTCAAGGTGGTGAGCATGCCGGTGGAGAACGCGCTGTTCTACCTGGGCATGAACACCAGCAAGGCGCCGTTCAACAACCTGAAGGTGCGCCAGGCCGTCGCCTGCGTGCTGCCCTACGACCGCCTGTTCGAGAACGCGTTCTACGGGCGCGGCGTGAAGATGTACGGCGGCAGCAACGAGCCGAAGACGCCGGCCTGGCCGCAGCCGCACGGCTGGAAGACGGACGTGGAGCGGGCCAGGAAGCTGATGGCCGAGTC
This sequence comes from Comamonadaceae bacterium, assembly GCA_027484575.1. Lineage (GTDB taxonomy): Bacteria > Pseudomonadota > Gammaproteobacteria > Burkholderiales > Burkholderiaceae_C > Ramlibacter. The sequence continues at coordinate 241,457 of JAIXSQ010000015.1, read as the reverse complement.
GGGCGTGGGCCCCGTCGAGACCACGCTGTCCTTCGACCTGGGCGCGGCCACCGTCAGCGAGCCCGCCTCGATCCTGATCCAGGAGGCGCTGGCGCAGATCGGCATCAAGGTCACGCTGAACAAGGTGCCCGGCGCCAACTGGCGCGCGGCCCTGCTCAAGAAGGACATGCCGATGATCCTCAACCGCTTCGGCGGCTGGCTGAACTATCCCGAGTACTTCTTCTTCTGGGCGTACCACAGCCAGAACGCGGTGTTCAACACCATGAGCTACCAGAACCCCGCGATGGACCGGCTGATCACCAACGCGCGCTTCGCCGAGAGCAAGCCCCTGTACGACGGCATGGTCAAGGACATGCTCAAGCTCGCCTTCGAGGAGGTCCCGCGCATCCCGCTGCTGCAGCCGGTGATGGACGTGGCCATGCAGCCCAACATCACGGGCTACACCTACTGGTTTCACCTGGAGCCCGACTACCGCCAGCTGGCCAAGGGCGCGGTGCCGGCCTGAGGGGAGCAGCGCCATGCCTCTGCTGATCGCCAGGCGCCTGCTCGGCGCGCTGCCCAACCTGTTCGGCATCGTGCTGATCACCTTCCTGCTCACCCGCGCCCTGCCCGGGGACCCGGCGGCCTTCTTCGCCGGGCCCGCCGGCACCCAGGAGGCGGTCGAGCAGGTGCGTGCCCAGCTGGGGCTGAACCGCACGCTGCCCGAGCAGTTCTGGCTGTACGTGCAGGCGCTGGCCCGCGGCGACCTGGGGCAGTCGCTGTCCACCGGGCAGCCGGTGCGCCAAGAACTGCTGGCGCGGCTGCCGGCCTCGCTGGAGCTGGTGCTGGCGTCGCTGCTGTTCGCGGTGGCCGTGGCCATCCCGCTGGGCGTGGCGGCGGCGCGCCGGCCGGGCTCGTGGGTCGACCATGCCTGCCGGCTGCTCACCACCGCCGGCGTGTCGCTGCCCACCTTCTTCACCGGGCTGCTGCTGGCCTACGTGCTGTACTTCCTGCTCGGCTGGGCGCCCTCGCCGATCGGCCGGCTCGACCCGTACCTCACGGCGCCGCCCACCGTCACCGGCCTGTACACGGTCGACGCCGTCATCGCGGGACAGCCCGCGCTGGCGGTGGCGGCGGCCCAGCAGATGCTGCTGCCGGTGCTCACCCTGGGCATCTTCGTGCTGGCGCCGCTGGCGCGCATGACCCGTGCTTCGATGCTTTCGGTGCTGTCGGCCGACTTCGTGCGCACGGCCCGCGCCTCGGGCCTGTCCACCGGCACGGTGCTGGTGCGCTACGCGCTGCGCAACGCGCTGCTGCCGGTGGTGACCACGCTGGGCATGGTGTTCTCGTTCCTGCTGGGCATGAGCGTGATCGTCGAGAAGGTGTTCGCCTGGCCGGGCGTGGGCTCGTTCGCGCTCGAGGCGCTGGTGGCCAGCGACTACGCGCCCGTGCAGGGCTTCGTTCTGGCGATGGCGGTGCTGTACACGCTGCTGAACCTGCTGATCGACCTGCTGTACGTGGTCATCGACCCGCGCGTGCGGCTGGGGACCTGAGATGAAGAACGATGCTCCCGTGACCGTGCTGGCCGCCGCGGCCGTGCCGGTGTCCCCGGCCGCCGCGCCGCAGCCGCCGCAGTCGCCGCCGCCGCGGGGCTTCCTGGCCCATGCCCGCTACGTGCTGTCCGACAACCCGGTCACCGCGCTGGCGGCCGGCCTGTTCGCGCTGTTCGTGCTGCTGGCGCTGGTTGGCCCCTGGATCGTGCCCCACGACCCGCTGGCGACCGGCGTCGGCCGGCCGTTGTCGCCGCCCTCGGCGTCGCACTGGTTCGGCACCGACTCGCTGGGCCGCGACATCCTGTCGCGCGTGGTGGTGGCCACCCGCATCGACTTCGTGATCGCGCTGTCGGCGGTGCTGGCCTCGTTCGTGGTCGGCGGGCTGCTGGGCGCGTGCGCCGGCTACTTCGGCGGCTGGCTGGACCGCATCGTCATGCGCGGCTGCGACATGGTGATGAGCTTCCCGCTGTTCGTGCTGGCCATGGGCATCGTGGCGGCGATGGGCAACTCGGTGGCCAACATCATCCTGGCCACCGCGGTGGTCAACCTGCCCTTCTACATCCGGGTCGCGCGCACCGAGGTCAACGTGCGGCGCGAGGCCGGCTTCGTCGAGGCCGCGCGGCTGGCGGGCAACGGCGACGCCCGCATCCTGCTGCTGCACCTGGTGCCCAACGCGCTGCCGCCGATGATGGTGCAGGTCTCGCTGAACATGGGCTGGGCGATCCTGAACGCGGCCGGCCTGTCCTTCATCGGCCTGGGCGTGAGCCCGCCGGCGGCCGAGTGGGGGATCATGGTCGCCGAAGGGGCGCAGTACATCATCTCGGGCGAGTGGTGGGTGGCGCTGTTCCCCGGCGCCGTGCTGATGCTCGCCGTCTTCACCTTCAACCTGCTGGGCGACGGTCTGCGCGACCTGATCGACCCGCGCCGGAGGACCTGACATGCCCACCCCCGCCCTGCTGCAGGTCGAGCACCTGTCGCTGCAGTTCCGCACCCGCGACGGTACCGTGCGCGCGCTCGAGGACGTCAGCCTGTCCATCGGCAAGGGCGAGACGGTGGGCCTGGTCGGCGAGTCCGGCTCCGGCAAGAGCGTGCTCGCCTACGCCCTGCTGGGCCTGTCCGACGGCGCGGCCCGGGTCACCGGCGGCAGCTCCCGCTTCGACGGGCTGGACCTGCTGGCCGCCGGCGAGCCGGCGCTGCAGGCGATCCGCGGCCGCGAGGTCTCGATGATCTTCCAGAACCCCAAGGTGGCCCTGAACCCGATCCGCAAGGTGGGCCACCAGCTCGAGGACGTGCTGGCACGCCACACGACCACGCCGCGGGCGCAGCTGCGCGACAAGGCCATCGCCTGCCTGGCCGACATGCGCATCCCCGACCCCGCGCGCCGCTACCACGCCTACCCGTTCGAGCTGTCGGGCGGCCTGTGCCAGCGGGTCATGATCGCGCTGGCGCTGGCCTGCGGGCCCAAGCTGCTGGTGGCCGACGAACCCACCACCGGACTGGACGTGACCACGCAGGCGGCCATCATGGCGCTGGTGGGCGAGGCCACCCGCGCGCGCGGCATGGCCATGCTGCTCATCACCCACGACCTGGCGCTGGCGCGCGAACGCTGCGACCGCATCGTGGTCATGCATGCCGGCCACGTCGTCGAGTCGGCCCCCACCGAGGACCTGTTCCGCGACCCCCGCCATCCCTACACCCGGCAGCTGATCGGCGCCACGCCCGTGGGGCGCGCCAGCCTGGCCGAGCTGTCGGCCATCGGCGGCAGCCTGCCCGACCTGCGCCGCAGCGACCTGCCGGCCTGCCGCTTCGCCGGCCGCTGCGCGCTGCGCACGCCGGACTGCGAGCAGCCCCTGCCCGAGCTGCGCGCCGGGCCGCGCACGCTGCGCTGCCACCAGGCCAGCCTGCAGGAGGCCACGGCATGAGCACGACCCTGCTGGAGGTGCATGAGCTGGCCAAGCGCTTCCCCGTGCGGACGCCGCAGGGCAAGGGCCTGCTGCATGCCGTCGACGGCGTGAGCTTCCAGGTGGCTGCCGGCGAGACGGTGGGCCTGGTGGGCGAGTCCGGCTGCGGCAAGTCGACGCTGGTGCGGCTGCTCACGCGCACGCTGCCAGTCAGCGACGGGCAGGTGCGGTTCCTGGGCAGCGACCTGGGCCTGGTCGACCCGCAACTGATGCCGGGCCACAAGGCCCGGCGCGACGTGCAGATGGTGTTCCAGGACCCGCACGACAGCCTCAACCCCCGCTACACGGCCTTCGACACCATCGCCGAGCCGCTGCGCCTGCTGGCGGGCGTGCGCGACGCGTCCGAGCTGCAGCGCCGGGTCGAGGAGATCGCCCGCCTGACGGGCCTGCCGGCCGAGCTGCTGCGCCGCTACCCGCACCAGCTGTCGGGCGGGCAGAAGGCGCGCGTGGGCATCGCGCGCGCCGCGGTGCTGCGGCCGCGCCTGCTGGTGCTCGACGAACCCACCGCGGCACTGGACGTGTCGGTGCAGGTGGTGATCCTGCAGCTGCTGGCCACGCTCAAGGCCGAGCTGGGCATGAGCTTCCTGTTCGTCTCCCACGACCTGAACGTGGTGCGGCTGCTGTGCGACCGCGTGCTGGTCATGTACCTGGGCCGGATCGTCGAGAGCGGGCCGGCGCAGGCGGTGTTCGAGCAGCCGCGCCATCCCTACACCCGCGCGCTGATCGCATCGATCCCCGGCTCCGGCCGCTCGGCCGGCGAGCACCTGCTGCCGGGCGACCCGCAGAGCCCGATCCGCATGGCGGGTGCGCCCGCCGCCGCCCGCTGCGCCTTCCACGGCCGCTGCCCGCACGGCACCGAGGCCTGCCAGGTGGCCAACCCGCCGCTGCAGGACCTGGGCGGCGGCCGCGCCGCCGCCTGCCTGCGCCTGGGCCAGCTGCCGCCCTTCTGACCTGCCCTGGAGTCCCGATGCAAGACACCGACATCCTCGCCTACGTCCGCGCCGCCGCCCAGGTGGTCGACCTGCCGCTCACGCCCGAGCGGGCCCAGGTGGTCGCGATGCACTTCGCGCGCACCGTGGCCATCGCCCGCGTGCTCGAGCAGGCACCGCTCGCGCCCGAGCAGGAGCTGGCCGAGATCTACCGGCCGGCGCCCTTCCCGGCCGAGGACGCGGCATGAAGACCGCCGACCTGCTCCGCGCCGTCGCCACCGGCGAGCGCAGCGCCCGCGAGGTGTGCGAGGCCGCCCTGGCCGAAGTGGAGCGCACCGACGGCACCTGCAACGCCTTCACGGCGCGCACGGCGCAGCGCGCCCTGGCCGAGGCCGACGCGATCGACGCCCGGCGCCGCGCAGGCGAGGTGCTGCCGCCGCTGGCCGGCCTGCCCTACGCGGTCAAGAACCTGTTCGACGTGCGGGGCCTGCCCACCCTGGCGGGCTCGGTGATCAACCGCGACCTGCCGCCCGCGGCCGACGACGCGGTGCTGGTGCAGCGCCTGCAGGCCGCCGGCGCGGTGCTGCTGGGCGCGCTCAACATGGACGAGTACGCCTACGGCTTCACCACCGAGAACACCCACTACGGCCCGACCCGCAACCCGCGCGACCCGTCGCGTCTGTCAGGCGGCTCCTCGGGCGGCTCGGGCGCCGCGGTGGCCGCCGGGCAGGTGCCGCTGGCGCTGGGCTCGGACACCAACGGCTCGATCCGGGTGCCGGCCTCGCTGTGCGGCGTGTGGGGCCTCAAGCCCACCTTCGGCCGGCTGTCGCGCCGCGGCACCTACCCGTTCGTGCACAGCCTGGACCACCTGGGTCCGCTGGCCGACAGCGTGGAGGGACTGGCGATGGCCTACGACGCCATGCAGGGCCCGGACCCGCTGGACCCCGGCTGCCATGCGCTGCGGGTGCAGCCCGTGGCGTCCCGGCTGGGGCGCGGTGCCGACGGCCTGCGCATCGGCGTGCTGGGCGGTTACTTTCACGACAACGCCGGACCGGCGGCCCGCGCCGCCGTGCGGCAGGCCGCCGCCACGCTGGGCGCGCGCGACGAGGTGACCTGGCCCGACCCGGGCCTGGCCCGCGCCGCCGCGTTCCTGATCACGGCGGCCGAGGGCGCCAGCCTGCACCTGCAGGACCTGCGCACCCGGCCGCAGGACTTCGAGCCGCTGACCGTGGACCGCTTCATCGCGGGCCTGCTGCAGCCGGCCGACTGGGTGCTGCGCGCCCAGCGCTTCCGCCGCATCTACCGCGACCGGGTCAACGCGCTGTTCCGCGACTGGGACGTGCTGCTGGCCGCGGCCACGCCGGTGCCGGCGCCGCCCATCGGGACCGAGTGGATCGAGGTGGGTGGCCAACGCCAGCCGGCCCGCCCGGCGATGGGCCTGCTGACGCAACCGATCTCCTTCGCCGGCTGCCCGGTGGCGGTGGCGCCGCTGTGGCCGGCCGAGGCCGGGGGACTGCCCGTGGGCGTGCAGCTGGTCGCGGCGCCGTGGCGCGAGGACCTCTGCCTGCGGATTGCCCGGGTGCTGCAGGACGCCGGTGTGGCGACAATGGACCGACCATGATGGATGTGAACCTCCCCGACGTGCTGGCCGAAGTCACGGCCCAGTTCGCCCGCTACGAGAAGGCGCTGACGACCAACGACGTCGCGGTGCTCGACGAGCTGTTCTGGGACAGCCCGCTCACCCTGCGCTACGGCGCCGGCGAGAACCTGTACGGCCATGCCGCCATCGCCGGCTTCCGCGCCGGCCGCCCGGCCGTAGGCCTGCAGCGCGAGGTGCTGCGCACCGTGGTCACCACCTTCGGCCGCGACTTCGCCACCGCGAACATCGAATTCCGGCGCGCCGGCAGCGACCGCACCGGCCGCCAGAGCCAGACCTGGGTGCGCACCGACCAGGGCTGGCGCGTGGTGGCCGCCCACGTGAGCCTGCTGGCGCCCCCGGCGGCCTGAGCATGCCGGCCACGCCCCCGCGCGCGGCAGCGCACCCCCGCCGCGTGGTGCACCGCTCGCGCGCCGACGAGGTGTACGAGCAGCTCAAGCGCGACGTGGCCGAGTTCCGGCTGGTGCCCGGCGACCGCTTCACCGAGAACGAGGTCAGCGAGCGCCTGGGCGTCAGCCGCACGCCGGTGCGCCAGGCGCTGTTCCGGCTCCAGCAGGAAGGTGTGGTCGAGGTGCTGTTCCGCAGCGGCTGGCGCGTGCTGCCGTTCGACTTCGAGCGCTTCGACCAGCTGTACGACCTGCGCATGGTGCTCGAGACGGCGGCGGTGCGGCGCGTGTGCGCCGGCGGGCCCGGCATCGACCAGGCGCTGCTGGCGCAGCTGGCGGCGGTGTGGCTGGTGCCACCCGAGCAGCGCAGCACGGACGCGGCCCAGGTGGCCGCCTGGGACGAGGCCTTCCACTGCGCGCTGGTGCAGGCGGCCGGCAATGCCGAGATGGCGCGGGTCCACCGCGAGGTGACCGAGCGCATCCGCATCATCCGCCGGCTGGACTTCACCCAGCAGATGCGCATCGCCGACACCTACGAGGAGCACGCCAAGATCCTGCGGGCCGTCACCCGCAAGCGCGGCGACCAGGCGGCCCTGCTGCTGACCGCCCACATCTCCACCAGCCAGGCCGAGGTGCGCAAGATCACGCTGCACCAGGTCTGGCTGGCGCGCGCCGACGGCCTGCCGGCCTGAGCGCTCAGGCCTGCGGCTGCCGCGCGCCACGCCGGCGCGGGTTCTTCTGCCAGATGGCCAGGATGACCAGCCCGTAGGCCAGCAGCCGCACGCCGTAGAAGACCGGGTCGTGCTCGTCCGCCCCGGCCCACAGGCCCAGCGCCACCCGGTTGGCGGCCTCCAGCCAGAACGACAGCGCGAACCACAGGAAGAAGCGGTCGCGGCTGGCGCGCCAGAAGCGGGCGAACCACAGGCCCGCCACCAGCCAGCCCATGGCGATCGCGCCGGTGACCATCTGCTCCATCACTCCTCCTCCCACACCAGGCCGAACAGCAGCAGGCTCACGGCCACCAGGGCCGCGGCCAGGCGCCAGCCCAGCAGCGACACCTCGACCGGGAACACCAGCTTGTCGACGACCAGCAGGACGTTGTTGACGCCCAGCGCGCCGAAGCACAGGGCACTCCAGAACAGCAGCCGCTGGCCGCTGCTGCGCCAGCCGCGCCACAGCAGCACGCAGCAGGCGACCGAGGTCAGGGCACACAGGGTGTAGATCAGGCTGGCCATGGGTCACTCCGGTCGGAATCGGAAGGCATCGGCGAACTGCTGGGCCCGCCTGTCGGGCCGCGCATGGATCAGGGAGGTCACGCCGACCAGGTCGGCGGCATAGGCGGTGGCAACGGCGTCCAGCAACGCGGCGAGCGCGGCATCGGGCGCGTAGCGGATGCCGGCGGCGGACTCGCGCGCGATGCCGGCTTCGACCAGCGCGCGGGCCAGCGCGGCGGCCGCAGGCTCGCCCACGTACAGCCGCTTGGCCAGCCGCCGCGCATCCCAGTCGGTCGACGGCTCGGCACGGGCGAGCAGGGCCGCTTCGAGGTAGGGCACCGAGGGGATGCTGGTCAGGATGAAGCGGCGCACCTCGGTGGACAGCTCCGCGGCGCTCATGCGCCCGGCTCGGCGTGGCCGGCGCCCCGCCGCGGCGTGGCGGCCAGCAGCGCGTCGAGCGCGCCGGCGTCGACCGGCTTGACCAGGTGGCGGTCGAAGCCGGCCTGCTGCGAGCGCTGCAGGTCGCTGGCCTGGCCCCAGCCGGTCAGCGCCACCAGGTAGGGCACGCGCGCGGCCTGGCGGATGCGGCGGCAGGCCTCGTGCCCGTCCAGGCCCGGCATGCCGATGTCCAGGATCGCGAGGTCGGGCGGCTCCTGCAGCGCCGTGGCGACCGCGGCCTCGCCGTCGTACACGCAGCGCACCTGGTGGCCCAGGTGCTCGAGCAGGGCGCGCAGCGTGTCGGCGGCGTCGGCGTTGTCGTCGGCCACCAGCACCCGCAACGGGGGCTGGGCCGCGGCGGCCGGGGCCGCGGCATCCGCCGCGTCCTCGCCGGCACCCGGCTCGTCGGCGCGCAGCAGCGGCAGCCGCACCTCGAAGCTGCTGCCCTGGCCCGGGCCGTCGCTGAGCGCCTGCACCGAGCCGCCGTGCATCTGCACCAGCCGCAGCGTGAGCGACAGGCCGATGCCCAGGCCGCCGCGCGAGCGCGACAGGGCGGTCTCGACCTGCGTGAACATCTCGAACACCGAGGCCAGCCGGTCGGCCGGGATGCCGATGCCGCTGTCGCGCACGGTCACCAGCGCAGCGCCGTCCTCGACCACCACGTCCAGCGCGATGCGGCCGCCCGCGTCGGTGTACTTGGTGGCGTTGTGCAGCAGGTTGGTGAAGGCCTGGGCCAGCCGCGTGCGGTCGGCCCGCAGGCGCACCGAGGGGTCCGGCAGGCGCACCGACAGCTGCTGGCCGGCCGCGTCGATCTGGGGCCGCACCGTCTCGACCGCATCGGCGATCACCTCGCCCAGCGCCACCGGCTCGCGCCGCAGCTCGAAGCGGCCCTGGTTGATGCGGCTGACGTCCATCAGGTCGTCGATCAGCCGCGCCAGCGTGCCCACCTGCCGGTCCACCAGCTGCGTGGCCCAGTCGACCCGCTCGCGGGCGCCGGGGTCGCGCTTGAGCAGCTCGATCGCGTTGCGCACCGGCGCCAGCGGATTGCGCAGCTCGTGCGCCAGCGTGGCCAGGAACTCGTCCTTGCGCCGGGCGGCCTCGCGCAGCAGCGCCTCGCTGGCCTCCAGCTCGTGGGTGCGCTCGCGCACCCGGCGCTCCAGGGTCTGCGCCAGGTCGTTCAGCCGCGCCTGCGCGTCGCGCCGCTCGGCGACCTCGTCCAGCAGCAGCCGGTTGGCCGCCGCCAGCTCGCGCTCCTTGCGGTGCAGCTCGGCGAACACGCCCACCTTGCTGCGCAGGATCGAGGGGTTGACCGGCTTGTGCAGGTAGTCGACCGCGCCGCTGACGTAGCCCTCGAGGATGTGCTGGTCCTCGTTGTAGTACGCCGACAGGAAGATGATGGGGATGCGCGCGGTCTTGCGCCGCTCCTTGACCAGCTGCGCGACCTCGAAGCCCGACAGGCCCGGCATGCGCACGTCCAGCACCAGCACCGCGAACTCCTCGCGCATCAGCGCCAGCAGCGCGTCCTCGCCCGAGCCGGCGCGCACCAGCCGGTAGCCGGGGTGCTCGAGGATGGTCTCGAGCACCGCCAGGTTGCGCGGCTCGTCGTCGACGATGAGGATGTTGACCGGCTCCACGGCGGCAGCCGCCGCCGGGGCCGGTGGGTTCAGGGCATCCACGGGGCGGGCGTCCTTCACCGGAACAGCCACACGCGCATGAGCGACAGCAGCTGGTTGGTGTTCACCGGCTTGGAGATGTAGTCGCTGGCGCCGGCATCCAGGCACTTCTCGCGGTCGCCCTTCATGGCCTTGGCGGTCAGGGCCAGGATGGGCAGGGTGCGGAACTGCGGCTTCTTGCGGATCTCGCGCATCGTCTGGTAGCCGTCCATCTCCGGCATCATGATGTCCATCAGCACCATCGCCAGGTCCGGCGTGCGCTCGATCAGCTCGATGGCCTGCCGCCCGTTGGTGGCGCTGAGCACCTCGGCCTCGTGGTTCTCCAGCACCGAGGTGAGCGCGAAGATGTTGCGCGCGTCGTCGTCCACCACCAGCACCTTGCGCCCGCGCAGCACCTCGGCCGAGTCGTGCAGCCGCTCCAGCATGGCCTGCTTCTCGCGCGGCAGCGAGGTCACCACCCGGTGCAGGAACAGCGCGGTCTCGTCCAGCAGCCGCTCGGGCGACTGCACGTCCTTGAGCACGATGCTCTTGGCCATGGCGTGCAGCCGCTGCTGCTCGTCGGCGCTGAGGTCCTTGCCGGTGAACACCACCACCGGCAGCTCCGCCAGACCGGGCTCGGCCTTCAGGCGCTCGAGCAGCTCGAAGCCGCTCATGTCCGGCAGCTTCAGGTCCAGCACCACGCAGTCGAAGGACTGGTCGCGCAGCAGCTGCAGCGCGGTCGCGCCGCTGCCGGCCGAGGTGATGTCCACGTCGTCGTCGCCCAGCAGCTCCACCACCGCGTCGCGCTCGATCGCGTTGTCCTCCACCACCAGCAGCCGGCGGTTGCGGGCGGCGCTGAAATCCTTCAGCCGGTCGATCGCCTGCTCCAGGCTGGCGGTGGTCGGCTCCTTGACCACGTAGGCGAAGGCACCGCGCGACAGGCCGTGCTGGCGCTCCTCCTCCAGGCTCAGGATCTGCACCGGGATGTGGCGCAGCTGGGGGTCGAGCTTGAGCTGGTTGAGCACCGTCCAGCCCAGCATGTCGGGCAGGAAGATGTCCAGCGAGATCGCGGTGGGCCGGTACTGGCGCGCCAGCGACAGCGCCATCGCGCCCTTCATCGCCACCAGCCCCTTGAAGCCGCGGTCGCGGGCCAGCCCCAGCAGGATGCGGGCGTAGTGCGGGTCGTCCTCGACGATCAGCAGCACCGCGTCCCCCGGCACGATCGCATCGCGGTCGTCGGCCACGTGCTCCTCGCGGGCGGCCGGCAGCCCCAGCACCGGCATGGGCAGGGCCTGCGAGGGCGCCGCCAGGGCCCGGCGCATCGCCACCGGGTCGGGGCCCGCGTGGCGCAGCGGCAGGTACAGGGTGAAGGTGCTGCCCTCGCCCGGCGTGCTGCGCAGGCGGATCTCGCCGCCCAGCAGCATCGCCAGCTCGCGCGAGATCGCCAGGCCCAGGCCGGTGCCGCCGTACTTGCGCGAGGTGCCGGCGTCGGCCTGCTGGAAGGCCTCGAAGATCAGGCGCTGCTTCTCGGGGGGCACGCCGATGCCGGTGTCCTCGACCTCGAAGGCCACCACCTGCGAGGCCTGCGACAGCACCGGGTGGTCGGGGGTCCAGCCGCTGGTGGCGGGGCGCACCCGCACCTCGACCCGGCCGGCCGAGGTGAACTTCATCGCGTTGGACAGCAGGTTCTTCAGGATCTGCTGCAGCCGCTTGGGGTCGCTGTCCATGGCATGCGGCAGGTCCTCGCCGAAGCGCACCACCAGCGGCAGGTTCTTGGCCTCGGCGACGTGGCGGAAGTTGCGCTCGACGCTCTCGCGCAGCCAGCCGAAGGAGATCTCCTCGACGTCCACCGTCACCGTGCCCGACTCGATCTTGGACAGGTCCAGGATGTCGTTGATCAGGTTCAGCAGGTCCGAGCCCGAGGAGTTGATGTTGCGCGCGAACTCGACCTGGCGGCCGTTGAGGTTGCCGGCCGCGTTCTCGGCCAGCTGCTGCGACAGGATCAGGATCGAGTTGAGCGGCGTGCGCAGCTCGTGCGACATGTTGGCCAGGAACTCGGACTTGTACTTGGACGTCAGCGCCAGCTCCGAGGCCTTCTCCTCCAGCGCGCGGCGGGCCTGCTCCACCTCGGTGTTCTTGCGCTCGACCTCCTCGTTCTGCTGCGCCAGCAGCCTGGCCTTGCTGCCCAGCTCCTCGTTGGCGCGCTCCAGCTCGATCTGGCGCGCCTGCAGCTCGGTGGTCAGCTGCTGCGACTGCGTCAGCAGGCCCTCGGTGCGCATGGTGGCCTCGATGGTGTTGAACACCGCGCCGATGCCCAGCGCCAGCTGGTCCAGGAAGTTCAGGTTCACGGCGCTGAACGGGTGCAGCGAGGCCAGCTCGATGACGGCCTTGGTCTGGTTCTCGAACAGCACCGGCAGCACCACCACGCTGACCGAGCGCGCCGCGCCCAGGCTGGAGTTGACGGTCAGGAAGTCCGGCGGCACCTCGCTGAGCGTCAGCCGCTTGTTCTCCACCGCGCACTGGCCCACCAGACCCTCGCCCAGCGCCAGCACGTCCGGCAGGCGCAGCGAGCCGGCCTGCGCGTACGAGGCCAGCAGCTGCAGTTCGCGGTCGCCGTCGATCTCGCGCGTGTGGTAGACCGAGCCCTGGTGCGCGTTGACCAGCGGCGCCAGCTCCGACAGCAGCATCTTGCCCACCGTGGCCAGGTCGCGCTGGCCCTGCATCATCGAGGTGAAGCGCGCCAGGTTGGTCTTGAGCCAGTCCTGCTCGCGGTTGCGTTCCGTGGTCTCGCGCAGGTTCGAGATCATGGTGTTGATGTTGTCCTTGAGCTCGGACACCTCGCCGCTGGCCTCCACCTGCACCGAACGCGTCAGGTCGCCCTTGGTCACGGCCGTGGCCACCTTGGCGATCGCGCGCACCTGGGTCGTGAGGTTGGCCGCCAGCAGGTTCACGTTGCCGGTCAGGTCCTTCCAGGTGCCGGCCGCGCCGGGCACGTGGGCCTGGCCGCCCAGCCGGCCTTCCACGCCCACCTCGCGCGCCACGTTGGTCACCTGCTCGGCGAAGGTGGCCAGCGTGTCGGTCATGTTGTTGATGGTGTCGGCCAGGGCCGCGACCTCGCCCTTGGCGTTCACGGTCAGGCGCTGGGTGAGGTTGCCGTCGGCCACCGCGGTCACCACCTTCACGATGCCGCGCACCTGCTCGGTCAGGTTCGAGGCCATGAAGTTCACGTTGTCGGTCAGGTCCTTCCAGGTGCCGGCGATGCCGGGCACCTGCGCCTGGCCGCCCAGCTTGCCCTCGGTGCCCACCTCGCGCGCCACCCGCGTCACCTCGGAAGCGAAGGCGTTGAGCTGGTCGACCATGGTGTTGATCGTGTTCTTCAGGTCGAGGATCTCGCCCTTGACGTCCACCGTGATCTTGCGGTTCAGGTCGCCGCGGGCCACGGCGGTGGTCACCTCGGCGATGTTGCGCACCTGCGAGGTGAGGTTGGCGCCCATGGTGTTGACCGAGTCGGTCAGGTCCTTCCAGGTGCCGGCCACGCCAGGCACCACGGCCTGCACGCCCAGCCGGCCCTCGGTGCCCACCTCGCGGGCCACGCGCGTCACCTCGGAGGCGAAGGAGCGCAGCTGCTCGACCATGGTGTTGATCGTCTCCTTCAGCTGCAGGATCTCGCCGCGCACGTCCACCGTGATCTTCTTGGACAGGTCGCCGTTGGCCACCGCCACGGTCACCTCGGCGATGTTGCGCACCTGGTTGGTCAGGTTGGACGCCATCGAGTTGACGTTGTCGGTCAGGTCCTTCCAGGTGCCGGCCACGCCGGGCACCTGGGCCTGGCCGCCCAGCTTGCCTTCGGAGCCCACCTCGCGCGCCACCCGCGTCACCTCGGAGGCGAACGAGGACAGCTGGTCGACCATGGTGTTGATCGTTTCCTTCAGCTGCAGGATCTCGCCCTTGACGTCCACCGTGATGGTGCGGCCCAGGTCGCCGCGGGCGATGGCGGTGGCCACGTCGGCGATGTTGCGCACCTGCGCCGTCAGGTTGTTGGCCATGGAGTTCACGTTGTCCGTGAGGTCCTTCCACGTGCCCGCGACGCCGGGCACCACGGCCTGGCCGCCCAGCTTGCCCTCGGTGCCCACCTCGCGCGCCACCCGCGAGACCTCGGCCGCGAACGAGCGCAGCTGGTCGACCATGGTGTTGATGGTCTCCTTGAGCTCCAGGATCTCGCCGCGCACGTCCACGGTGATCTTCTTGGACAGGTCGCCGTTGGCCACGGCGATGGTCACGTCGGCGATGTTGCGCACCTGGTTGGTCAGGTTGGACGCCATCGAGTTGACGTTGTCGGTCAGGTCCTTCCAGGTGCCGGCCACGCCGGGCACCTGCGCCTGCCCGCCCAAGCGGCCCTCGGTGCCCACCTCGCGCGCCACGCGGGTCACCTCCGAGGCGAAGCCGTTGAGCTGGTCGACCATCGTGTTGATGGTCTCCTTGAGCGCCAGGATCTCGCCCTTGACGTCCACGGTGATCTTGCGCGAGAGGTCGCCGCGCGCGATGGCGGTGGCCACGTCGGCGATGTTGCGCACCTGGCCCGTGAGGTTGGACGCCATGAAGTTCACGTTGTCCGTCAGGTCCTTCCAGGTGCCGGCCACGCCGGGCACCTGGGCCTGGCCGCCCAGCTTGCCTTCGGTGCCCACCTCGCGGGCCACCCGGGTCACCTCGGAGGCGAAGCCGTTGAGCTGGTCGACCATCACGTTGATGGTGTTCTTCAGCTCCAGGATCTCGCCCTTGACCTCCACCGTGATCTTGCGCGAGAGGTCGCCGCGGGCCACGGCGGTGGTCACCTCGGCGATGTTGCGCACCTGGCCCGTGAGGTTGTTGGCCATGGAGTTCACGTTGTCCGTGAGGTCCTTCCAGGTGCCGGCCACGCCGCGCACCACGGCCTGGCCGCCCAGCTTGCCCTCGGAGCCCACCTCGCGCGCCACCCGGGTCACCTCGGAGGCGAAGGAGTTGAGCTGGTCCACCATGGTGTTCAGCGTGTTCTTCAGCTCCAGGATCTCGCCGCGCACGTCCACGGTGATCTTCTTGGACAGGTCGCCGGTGGCCACCGCGGTGGCCACGTCGGCGATGTTGCGCACCTGCGCCGTCAGGTTGGACGCCATCGAGTTGACGTTGTCGGTCAGGTCCTTCCAGGTGCCGGCCACGCCGGGCACCTGCGCCTGGCCGCCCAGCTTGCCTTCGGAGCCCACCTCGCGGGCCACCCGCGAGACCTCGCCGGCGAAGCCGTTGAGCTGGTCCACCATGGTGTTGATGGTGTTCTTCAGCTCCAGGATCTCGCCGCGCACGTCCACGGTGATCTTCTTGGACAGGTCGCCGCGGGCCACGGCGGTGGTCACCTCGGCGATGTTGCGCACCTGGGCCGTCAGGTTGCCGGCCATGAAGTTGACCGAGTCGGTCAGGTCCTTCCAGGTGCCGGCCACGCCGGGCACCTGGGCCTGGCCGCCCAGCTTGCCCTCGGTGCCCACCTCGCGCGCGACGCGGGTCACCTCGGAGGCGAAGCCGTTGAGCTGGTCCACCATGGTGTTGATGGTGTTCTTGAGCTCCAGCACCTCGCCGCGCACGTCCACCGTGATCTTCTTGGACAGGTCGCCGGTGGCCACCGCGGTGGTCACCTCGGCGATGTTGCGCACCTGGCCGGTGAGGTTGTTGGCCATGAAGTTCACGTTGTCCGTGAGGTCCTTCCAGGTGCCGGCCACACCCTCCACCACCGCCTTGGCCACCCAGCTTGCCCTCGGTGCCCACCTCGCGGGCCACGCGCGAGACCTCGCCGGCGAAGCCGTTGAGCTGGTCCACCATGGTGTTGATGGTCTGCTTGAGCTGCAGGATCTCGCCCTTGACCTCCACCGTGATCTTGCGCGAGAGGTCGCCCTTGGCGATGGCGGTGGCCACGTCGGCGATGTTGCGCACCTGGCCCGTGAGGTTCGAGGCCATGGAGTTGACCGAGTCGGTCAGGTCCTTCCAGGTGCCGGCGATGCCCGAGACCTGAGCCTGCCCCCCCAGCTTGCCCTCGGTGCCCACCTCGCGCGCCACCCGCGTCACCTCGGAGGCGAAGGCGTTGAGCTGGTCGACCATGGTGTTGATGGTCTCCTTCAGCTCCAGGATCTCGCCCTTGACCTCCACCGTGATCTTGCGCGAGAGGTCGCCGCGGGCCACCGCCGTCGTCACGGTGGCGATGTTGCGCACCTGCGAGGTCAGGTTGTTGGCCATGGAGTTGACCGAGTCGGTCAGGTCCTTCCAGGTGCCGGCCACGCCGGGCACCACGGCCTGGCCGCCCAGGCGGCCGTCGGTGCCCACCTCGCGCGCCACGCGCGTCACCTCGGAGGCGAAGGAGCGCAGCTGCTCCACCATCGAGTTGGTGGCTTCCTTGAGCTGCAGGATCTCGCCGCGCACGTCCACCGTGATCTTCTTGGACAGGTCGCCGTTGGCCACCGCGATGGTCACCTCGGCGATGTTGCGCACCTGGGCCGTGAGGTTGCCGGCCATCTGGTTGACCGAGTCCGTCAGGTCCTTCCACACGCCCGAGACGCCCTTGACCTGCGCCTGGCCACCGAGCTTGCCCTCGGTGCCCACCTCGCGCGCCACCCGCGTCACCTCGGAGGTGAACACCGACAGCTGCTCGATCATGGTGTTGACCAGCTTGGCCGAGCGCAGGAACTCGCCCTTGAGCGGCCGGCCGTCCACCTGCAGGTCCATCGACTGGCCCAGGTCACCCTTGGCCACCGCGCCGATGGTGCGGGCGATATCGGTGGTGGGCCGCACCAGGTCGTCGATCAGGGTGTTGACCGCATCCACCTGCGCAGCCCAGCCGCCGGCCGCGCCGGGCGCGCTGATGCGCTGCGACAGCCGGCCTTCCTTGCCCACCGCGTCGGACAGGCGCTCTGCCTCGCGCGTGACGCGCTGGGCCTGGGCGATGCACTGGTTGAACGCTTCGGCGATGCGGCCCTCGGTGCCGTCCCAGGTGCCGGGCAGCCGCGCAGCGAACTCGCCCGCCGCGAAGGCGCTCAGCGCCGCGAGGATCTCGCGCGCCTGCGTCGCGGCCAGCCCTTGGGCCTGGGCCTCGGTGGTGATGCCGGCGCGGGCGCGCGCGGCCGTCTTGCGTTCGGGTCGAACAGCCTGTTCCATGGGGGGATCTCGCGAGCGGACAAAAGGGCAACGGCTCCGGGGAGCCACTCAACAGTGTCCCGTCGCGCGCGCCGCGCGGTTGTAGGACGGCGCCGACCATTCGCCCAGATGTGGCGGCCCGGCCGCGCACTCCGTCACGCGCGGGGTGCCATGCCGGCCGCCAGGGTGCCAGCGGTCGCCTCCACGCCCCGCACGGTCGCGTTGACACCCCGTGTGGGACAACGCCGACATGGATGTCGGTCGCGCGCCGACTGGCGCGCCGTCCACGGATGGGCGATGGTGCGGCCATGGCAGCACAGCACGACAGCATCCGCACCACGCCCGGCAGCAGCTACCTCGACCGCGAGGGCCGCCGCTGGTGGATCCAGGGCCACCGGCCCGCCTCGCGCGACGAGCTCATCGTCGAGGCGCAACTGCCGGGCAGCTATCCGCGCGTGGACCTGTACGTCATGACCGAGCGCGAGTTCGCCACCCACGTGGAGCGGGCCGGCCTGCGCCCCGAACGGGCCGGGCGGGCGGAGCGCCCGGGCGGCACGCGCCAGCGCGAACGCTGAGCCGCGGCCTCAGCCGCGCACGCCGAGCCGCTCGAGCGCGCGCTCGACGTGCCCGATCAGCGCGTCGACGCGGCGCGGGATCCAGCGGTTGCCCGGCAGCACGGCGTACACGCCCAGCGGCGCCGGCTCGAACGGCGCCAGCACCGCGACCACCTCGCCGCGGTCGAGGAACGGCCGGGCGATGAAGTCCGGCGCCCGCGTGTAGCCCAGGCCCGCCGCGGCCGCCTGCGCCAGGGCCACCCCGTTGTCGGCCAGCAGGCGGCGGCGCAGCCGCACGCCCACCGGCGCGCCGTCGCGCGCGTAGGTCCACAGGTCCGGGCTGGGCCCGCGCTCGTAGAGCAGGCCGTCGGCGCCGGCCAGGTCCTCAGGGCGGTGCGGCGTGCCATGGGTGGCCAGGTAGGACGGCGCGGCCAGGGTGTGCATGCGCACCTGCCCGAGGCGGCGCACGATGTCGCTGGGCTGCAGCTGCGCGGTGATGCGGATCGACAGGTCCAGGCCTGCCTCGGCCAGGTTGGCGCGCTCGTCGGTGAACTGCAGTTCCAGCGCCACCTGCGGATGCTGCTGCGCGAAGTCCACGAGTGCTGCCGACAGGTGGGTCAGGCCGAACACCAGCGGCAGGCCCACGCGGATGCGGCCGCGCAGCGCATCGCCCTCGCGCAGGCTGCTCTCGGCACTGTCGAGCAGGCCCAGGATCTCGCGGCTGGCGGCCAGCCAGGCCTCGCCGGCGGCGGTGAGCGACAGGCTGCGGGTGGTGCGGGTGAGCAGCTGGACCTGCAGGTGCGCCTCAAGCGCCGCGACCTGGCGCGTGACCACCGAGCGGGCGACGTTCATCTGCTCGGCGACAGCCGCGAAGCTGCCGGCCTCGGCGACCCGCACGAAGGTCTGCATGGCGGTGTAGCGGTCCATCGTTGCCGATTCTGCAACGGTGGGGGCCGGTCACCCCGGCGCAGGCCGCGATCCGCCGTCGCCGGTGGCGGCCTCCGCCACCAGGTGGTCCAGCAGGCTGCGCGCCGGGCGGGCCAGCGCACCCAGGTCGCGGGCCGCCAGCAGCAGCTCGCGGTCGACCCAGGGATCCGTCAGCGGCACCAGCTTCAGCCCCAGGGCCCGCACCAGCGGGCGCGCTGCCAGCTCGGGCAGCACGGCCACGCCCAGGCCCGCGGCCACCATCTGGCACATGGCATCGAAGCTGCGCACCTGGATGCGGGTGCGCAGCGGCTGGCCCAGGTCGCGGGCCTGCTGCGCCAGCCGCCGGGCCAGCGAGGTCGTGCCCGACAGGCTGACGAAGTCGAAGCCGGCCGCATCGGCAAACGCGACCTGCCGCCGGCGCGCCAGCGCATGCCCGGGCGGCACCACCAGCGCCAGCCGGTCGCGCCGCCAGGGCCGCAGCTGCAGGCCGTGGGTGGGCGTGCGGTCGGCCAGGATGCCCAGCTCGGCCCGGCCGTCGAGCAGGGCCAGCACGATGTCGGCGCTCTCGGCCTCGTGCATCTCGATGCGCACGCCGGGGTGCGCCGCGCCGAACGACGCCAGCGCCGCCGGCAGGAACTGGATGATCGCGGAGGTGTTGGCCCACAGCCGCACCATGCCCACGCCGCCACCCGCGTAGTCGGACAGCTCGGCGGCCAGCTGGTCGACGTCGGCCAGCAGCCGCTGCGCATGCCGCTGCAGCGCCTGCCCCGCCGCGGTGGGCACCACGCCGCGGGAGTGCCGCTCCAGCAGCGGCGCGCCCACGGCGGCCTCCAGGTCCGTGATGCGCTTGCTGGCCGCGCCCACCGCCAGGTGGGCCCGCTGGGCGCCGCGGCTGATGCTGCCCTCGCGCACGACCAGCGCGAACAGCGACAGCGACACCAGGTCGATGCGGTGCAGGTTGATGGCGGCCATCGGCGGGCAGCAGGCCCCGTGGCCGCTCAGCCCTTGCGGCCACGCGCCGGCGCGGCGGCGGCCTTGGCGCCCTTGCCGGCCACCTTGGCCTTGGCCTTGGCCGCCTTGGCGGCGGACGCCGCCACCGGGTCCTCGTGGGCGAGCAGCTCGTCGAGGTTCTTGACGATCTCGGTCTCGATGCGGTCCTTGAACGCGCCCAGCAGGAAGCCCAGCTTCGCCGACAGCACGAAGCGGTCGGCCTGCACCAGCAGCTCGCCGCTGACGCCCGAGCGGCTGAAGCTCACCACGTCCTCGGCCTCGCCCTCGGCATAGGTGCAGGCCATGTCCAGCCCCTGCTCGGCCTCCTCGGCCCAGTGGAAGGCGAGCTCGCGTGCCTTGGCCAGGCCCAGCTGGTGCGGGCGTTCGATGCGGATGTCAGGCACCGGGTGTCTCCTTGCGTTTGAGTGCGTCGTGGCGCTCCTGCTTCGGCAGGCGCGCGAGGCGTCGGGCCTCATCATAGAAGCGGGCCCAGTCGCCGCCGGCCTGCGCATGCAGCGCCTCGAAGCCGGGCACCAGCTCGTCGTAGGCGGCCTGGGCGCCGAAGGCGGCGTTGTTGGCCTTGGCCACCCACTGGTCGGTCAGGCGCAGGCGCTCCTCGGGCAGGCCCCAGGTCCCGCGCAGCGCCTGGTAGTCGGCGCGGAACTGCGCCATGACCTGCGCCTTGCGGGCCGCCCTGGCCGCATCGTCCAGCCCGGCGTCGGCGTACACCGCCTCGAGCGCCTTGCGGGTGGCCAGCGTCAGCGCCTTGAACTGCCGGCGGCGCACGTCGTAGCGGGCGTACTCCTCGCGCACCGCGGCGCTGGCCTGCTGCGCCAGCCAGCGCTGCACGCCCAGGCGCTCGACCGCGGTGGCGAAGGACTCGTTGAACATCGAGTCGCCCTGCACGTACACCACCTGGTGCGCCAGCTCGTGGAACACCAGCCGCGCGAGCTCGCCCTCGGGGTAGCCGATGAAGGTGGACAGCAGCGGGTCGCCGCCGGCCCAGTTCAGCCAGCCCAGGGTGGAGTACGCCGGCACCGGGTAGCTGTCGGACTCGTAGCCCTGGTCGCGCTGGCGGGCGGCCTCGGCCTCGGCGTCGGCCTGGGCGTAGTAGCCGCGGTAGACGATGCAGCCGGTGACCGGGAAGCACCAGGTGCGCAGCGTCAGCGAGTACGGGGGCGCGGCGACCACGTTCCAGATCACCGCCGGCCGGCCGATGTCGGCGTACCGCGTGTAGCTGGCGTTGTCGGGCAGGCCCAGCTCGCGCGAGGCGAAGGCGCGGATGCGTTGCGCCAGCGCCAGCCGGTCCTTCAGCCGCTGCGAGGCCTGCGGGTCGCGCAGCCAGTCGTCCACCGGGCGGGCCGCGTTGAGCACCTGCAGGTGCCCGCTGACGGACTGCCAGTAGTAGCCCAGGTTGGCGCAGCCGCCCAGCGCCAGCGTCGCGGCCAGCACCAGGGCCACGCGCACGCCGGCCGCCACCGCGTCGCCCCCGCGCCTCATGCCGGCACGGCGGGCTGCGGCGCAGCGGCCGCGGCCGCGTCGGCCTCGACCTGCACCAGGCAGTCGTAGAACACCGGCCCGTTGCCCAGGTCGGTGAGCTTCTGGCTGGTGAGCTCGTTGACGTTGGTGCCGTCCAGCCCGAACTTGCGCCACCAGATGCCCAGGCCCACCACCACGCCGGGTCGCGCCCGCGTGCTCAGCTCGGCCCGCACGCGGTAGCTGCCGCGGTCGTTGAACACGCGCACCCGCTGGCCGTCGGCGATGCCCCGCGCGGCCGCATCCTGCGGGTGGATCTCCAGCACTGGCTCGCGCTCGATGGCGCGCAGGCTGGTGACGTTGACGAAGGTGGAGTTCAGGAAGTTGCGCGCCGGCGGCGAGACCATGGCCAGCGGATGCCGCGGGTCGCTGCCGGCGGGCTCGTGGTTGGGCAGGTGGTCGGGCAGGCCGTCCAGCCCCTGGCGGGCCAGCGTGGCGCTGAAGAACTCGCAGCGGCCCGACGCGGTGGGAAAGCGGCCGTCGGCGAACGGCGCCTCGGGCACGGGCAGCGGCGTCCAGCCGTCGCGCCGCAGCGCCTGGACGTCCACGCGGTCGCCGAAGGCCTGCCGGCACAGGGTCTCGTCGTCGTCGGCGAAGCAGGGATCGTCCAGGCCCATGCGGCGCGCCAGCCGGCGGAAGATCTCGGTGTTGGGCAGGGCCTGGCCCACCGGCGCGATGGCCGGGCGGTTGAGCAGCACGTCGGTGTGGCCGTAGGCGGTGTGCAGGTCCCAGTGCTCCAGCTGCGTGGTGGCCGGCAGCACCCAGTCGGCATGGTCGGCGGTGTCGGTGCGGAACTGCTCCAGCACCACGGTGAACAGGTCCTCGCGCGCGAAGCCGCGCGCCACCTTGGCCGACTCGGGCGCCACCGCCACCGGGTTGCTGTTGTAGACCACCACCGCTTCGACCTGCGGGCCGAAGGCGGGCGAGGACGCGCGCAGCAGGTCGTCGCCCACGGTGCTCATGTTCAGCGTGCGCGGCTGGCGGCCGGCCAGCAGGTCGGGCCGCTGCAGCCGTGCGCGGTCCACCGGGTACCAGCCGGAGCTGGACAGCAGCAGGCCGCCGGCGCGGTGCCGCCAGGCGCCCACCAGCGCCGGCAGGCAGGCGATGGCGCGGGCCGCGTTGCCGCCGCCGCGCACCCGCTGCATGCCGTAGTTCAGCCGGATCGCCGCCGGCCGCGTGGTGCCGTAGTCGCGCGCCAGGTCGCGGATCTGCTGCGCGGGGATGCCGCAGACGGCGGCGGCCCGCTCGGGCGGCCACTGCAGGGCGCGCTCGCGCAGCGCCTCCCAGCCAAGGGTGTGCCGGGCGAGGTAGTCGTGGTCCAGCCAGTCGTGCACCACCAGCTCGTGCATCAGCGCGAAGGCCAGCGCCGCATCGGTGCCCGGCAGGATGGCCAAGTGCGCATCGCACTTGTCGGCGGTCTCGCTGCGGCGCGGGTCGATGCACACCAGCTTGGCACCCCGGCGCCTGGCCTCCTGCGCCAGCCGCCAGAAATGCAGGTTGCTGGTGATCGCGTTGCTGCCCCAGATCAGGATCAGCCGCGACTCGGCGAAGAACTCCATGCGCATGCCCACCTTGCCACCCAGCGTGTGGGTCAGGCCGGCGGCGCCGGCGCTGGCGCAGATGGTGCGGTCCAGCAGCGAGGCGCCCAGCGCGTGGAAGAAGCGCTGGGCCATGGCCTCGCCCTGCACCAGGCCCATGGTGCCGCAGTAGCTGTACGGCAGGATGGCCTGGGGGTCGCGCGCGGCGATGCCCGACAGGCGCCGCGCGATGACGTCCAGCGCCTCGTCCCAGCTGGCCGGCTCGAAGCGGCCGCTGCCCTTGGGGCCGACGCGCCGCAGCGGCGTGAGCACGCGGTCGGGGTGGTAGGTGCGCTCGACGTAGCGCGAGACCTTGGCGCACAGCACGCCGCCGGTCGAGGGGTGGTCCGGGTTGCCCTGCACCCGCAGCGCCACGCCGTCCTGCACGCTGGTGACCAGCGAACAGGTGTCGGGGCAGTCGTGGGGACAGGCGCCCAGCACGCGCTGGACGGGGGCGGTCGTCTCGGGAAAGGTGGCGGGCGTCACGGCGGGGGGATCCTGGGGCCCGCCATGGTACCCAGCGGCCGCGCGGTGCCCCGGCGCGGCACTGGATGGCAGGGCTGTCGCGCGGATGCCGCGTGCGACTGGCCCCTTCGGGCCACCGCACGGCCGTGTCGGTTTTGTCCGGCTTGCAGCGCGGCAGTGCGGGCGGACCATGGGTTCTCGCACGCACCACGTCGCCCTGGGCATCCCGCCCGTCCGGTGGTGCTTCGCCAGTCCGGGGAGCCTGCCGTGCACAGCCAGCAGTACCGTTTCGTCCGCCACCTGCCCACCCTGCTGTCCAGCGCGCTGCTGGCCGGCCTGCTGACCGCCTGTGGCGGCGGCGGTGGCGGGTCCACCCCCACCACCACGCCGTCGGCCGCCGTCACCCAGGGCGCGCAGGCCGATGCCGACGCCGTGGCCTCGCCGGGCGACGCCTGGGCCACGCCGCCGGCGGCCGCGCCGGCCACCCCGGCCTCGGGCACCGCCACGCCCATGACCCGGCCCGACGTGGCCGTGGCCACCATGGACGAGATCGCGGCGTGGAACCAGCAGTGCCAGACCGCGCGCTGCATGATCTTCCTGCCCGAGCGCAGCGGCCGCAGCCTGACCTGGTGGGGCACGGACCCGCGCGAGCTGGAGCGGGTCAACGCCAGCTGCACGCCGCAGACCAGCTGCCGCATCCCCGACGGCGACCTGCTGGTGTGGAACTTCCAGTGCGCGCCCCAGCCGACCTGCCGCGTCGCGCTGTCGCGGCCGTATTGAGCCGGACTCGAGCGATCCGGGGGGCCGTCCTGCCGGGCGAGGGCGCGGAGGGCCTCCTGCCTCGCCCTGTCCGGCCCCTTCAGCCGATCTCGCGCGTGGCCGCCAGGCCGCGCAGGAAGGCCTCGCAGCGGGCCAGCTGCTCCAGGCTGACGTACTCGTCGGGCTGGTGGGCCTGCACGATGCTGCCGGGCCCGCACACCACCGTGGGGATGCCGGCCTGCTTGAAGATGCCCGCCTCGGTGCCGAAGGCCACGTTGGTGGTGCGCTGCTCGCCGGCCAGCCGCAGCGCCAGCCGCGTCACCGGGTCCTGCGCCGAGCCCAGGAAGCTGGGGATCTCGCAGATGGTGTCGAAGGCGAAGCCGGTGTCGGGCGCCACCGACCGCATCCGCCCTTCCAGCGACCGGGCATAGGCCACCACCTCGGCCTGCATCGCGGGGGCGTCGGCCGTGGGCAGGTCGCGGAACTCGTAGCGGAACTCGGCGTCGCGCGGCACGACGTTGTCGGCGATGCCGCCGTGGAACTGGCCGACGCTGGCGGTGGAGAACGGCACGTCGAAGCCCTCGTAGCGGGGCTCCTCGCGCTCGAAGCGCTCGGCCATGTCGCGCACCTTGCCCACCACGCGGGCCGCCATCTCGATCGCGTTGACCGATTGCGGCGTGAGCGAGGAATGCGCCTCCTTGCCGCGCACGCAGCAGCGGTAGCGCCACACGCCCTTGTGCGCGATGGCCGGCACCATCGCGGTGGGCTCGCCCACGATGCAGGCCAGCGGCTTGATGCCGGCGTCGCGCATGTCGGCGATGAGCTCGCGCACGCCGAAGCAGCCGACCTCCTCGTCATAGCTGAACGCGAAGTGCACGGCGAATGGCGCGTCGCTGGCCAGGAAGGCCTCGGCATTGGCCACGCACAGGCCGATGAAGGCCTTCATGTCGGCCGAGCCGCGGCCGTAGAGCCTGCCATCCCTGACCTCGGCGCCCAGCGGGTCGGTGGTCCAGGCCTGGCCGTCCCAGGGCACCGTGTCGGTGTGGCCCGACAGGATGATGCCGCCCGGCTTGCCTTCGCCCAGCGTGGCGAACAGGTTGGCCTTGGTCTTGTCGGCGTTGTAAGTCAGGCGCACCGGCACGCCCAGGCGGGCCAGTTCGTCGCGGACGGTGTGGATCAGCGCCAGGTTGCTGTGCGCGCTGACGGTGTTCAGCCGCACCAGCGCCTGGGCCAGCGCCAGGCCGCGGGGGGACACCGTGGGAGGGAGGGACGTCATCGGCGGATTGTCGCGGATGGGCCTGCACCCCGCCCGGGCTGCGGCTAGACTGGCCGGCTCGACCGCTACGGGTCCACGACACCATGCAGATCCTCGACTCCCTCGTCACCCAGGCGGCCACGATCGCCGCCATCCGCCGCGACATCCATGCCCATCCCGAACTGTGCTTCGAGGAGCGGCGCACCGCCGACGTGGTGGCGGCCCAGCTGACCGCCTGGGGCATCCCCGTCCACCGCGGCCTGGGCACCACCGGCGTGGTGGGCATCGTCAAGGGCGGCGACAGCCCCCGCGCCATCGGCCTGCGCGCCGACATGGACGCGCTGCCCATGCAGGAGGCCAACACCTTCGCGCATGCCAGCGTGCACCCCGGCAAGATGCACGCCTGCGGCCACGACGGCCACACCGCGATGCTGCTGGCCGCGGCGCAGCACCTGGCGAAGCACCGCAACTTCGACGGCACCGTGTACCTGATCTTCCAGCCGGCCGAGGAAGGCGGCGGCGGCGCCCGCGAGATGATGCGCGACGGGCTGTTCGACAAGTTCCCGATGGATGCCGTCTTCGGCATGCACAACTGGGCCTCGCCGCGGGTGGGCACCTTCGCCGTCAGCCCCGGCCCGGTGATGGCCTCGACCAGCGAGTTCCACATCACCATCCGCGGCAAGGGCGGCCACGGCGCTCTGCCTCATGCCAGCGTCGACCCGGTGCCGGTGGCCTGCCAGATGGTGCAGGCCTTCCAGACCATCATCAGCCGCAACAAGAAGCCGGTGGACGCGGGCGTGGTCTCCGTGACCATGATCCACGCCGGCGAGGCCACCAACGTGATCCCCGACGCCTGCGAGCTGCAGGGCACGGTGCGCACCTTCACCACCGAGGTGCTGGACCTGATCGAGCGGCGCATGCGCGAGATCGCGCAGCACACCTGCGCCGCCTTCGGCTGCGAGGTCGAATTCCGCTTCACCCGCAACTACCCGCCCACCGTCAACTCGGCCGCCGAGGCCGCGTTCTGCCGCGAGGTGATGGCCTCCATCGTCGGGCCCGAGAACGTGCAGGACCAGGAGCCCACCATGGGCGCCGAGGACTTCGCCTACATGCTGCAGGCCAAGCCGGGCGCGTACTGCTTCATCGGCAACGGCGACGGCAGCCACCGCGCCATGGGCCACGGCGGCGGCCCCTGCGTGATCCACAACCCCAGCTACGACTTCAACGACGAGCTGATCCCGCTGGGCGCCACCTACTGGGTGCGGCTGGCCGAGATGTGGTTCGCGCGGCAGGGGGCGTGATGGCCGGACCGCAGGACGCCTACGCGCAGACCTACCGCGAGGCGCGCGAGCGCTTCGTGGCCACCGCCCAGGCCGCCGGCCTGCTGGTGGAGGCCAAGGCGCATCCCGAGCGCGGCATCGCCGGCGAGGAACTGGCGATGGACGTCGCCCGCGCCGGCGACCCGAACGCCTCGAAGCTGCTGGTGCTCACCAGCGCCTGCCACGGGATCGAGGGCTATTGCGGCAGCGGCGTGCAGGTCAACGCGCTGCGCGACACCGACTGGCAGGCCTACGCGGCCCGGCACGGCGTGGCCGTGCTCTACGTGCATGCGCTCAATCCCTGGGGCTTCTCGCACGGCCGCCGGGTGACGCAGGAGAACGTGGACCTGAACCGCAACTTCCACGACTTCGGCAAGCCGCTGCCGGCCAACCCGGCCTACGCCGAGGTGCATCCGCTGCTGTTTCCGGACACCTGGCCGCCCGATGCGGCCAACCAGCAGGCCACGGCCGCCTGGATCGCGCAGCACGGCCAGATGGCCTACCAGACGGCGGTGAGCGCCGGCCAGTACACGCATCCGGAGGGCATGTACTTCGGCGGCAGCGGCCCGACCTGGAGCAACCGCACGATCCGCGAGGTGCTGCGCGCGCACGGCCGCCGCGCCGCGCGGCTGGCCTGGATCGACTTCCACACCGGCCTGGGCCCCAACGGCCACGGCGAGCGCATCTTCGCCGGACCCGACGACGCCGCCCAGGTGGCGCGTGCGCGGCGCTGGTGGGACGGCGGCGGCGCCACGCCGGTCACCTCCATCTACGACGGCTCGTCCACCTCGGCCAGGCTGACCGGCATGCTGTGGGCCAGCGCGCTCGAGGAATGCCCGCAGGCCGAGTACACCGGCATCGCGCTGGAGTACGGCACGCAGCCGCTGCTGCAGGTGCTCGACGCCCTGCGCGCCGACCACTGGCTGGCGCTGCATCCCGAGGCGCCGCCGGCGCTGCGCGCGGCGATCGCGCAGCAGATGCGCGAGGCCTTCTACACCGAGACCGACGGCTGGAAGCAGCGCGTCTGGGAGCAGGCGCGGCAGGCGATGGTGCAGGCGGTCGACGGTCTCGCGGCGGGCTGAGCGCCCGCCGCTCCACACGGCAAGGAGCAGGCGATGGGCGACGCGGTGGTGCAGGTCGGGCGGCGCGATGCCGCGCTGTGGCTCACGATCGACCGGCCGGCGCGGCGCAACGCGCTGAACGCCGAGGTCATCGCCGCCCTGCGCCAGGGCCTGCGCGACGCACAGGCCGATCCGGCGGTGCGCGCGGTGGTGCTCACCGGCAGCGGCACCCAGGCCTTCTGCGCCGGCGCCGACCTCGATCCGCAACGGGCCTTCAGCGTCGATGCGGCGCGCACCACCACCGACTACGCCGACCTGCTGCGCGAGGCCCAGGCCTGCCCGCTGCCGCTGGTGGCCCGCGTCAACGGCGCCTGCATGGCCGGCGGCATCGGGCTGCTGTGCATGGCCGACCTGGCCGTGGCCGCCGAGGGCGCCAGCTTCGGCCTGCCCGAGGTCAAGGTCGGCGTGTTCCCCATGCAGGTGATGGCGCTGCTGCAGCGCGTGGTGCCCCGGCGCAAGGCGCGCGAATGGGCGCTGCTGGGCGAGCCCTTCGATGCCCGCGAGGCGCTCGCGGCGGGGCTGGTCAACCACGTGGTGCCGGCGGACCAGCTCGATTCCAAGGTCGACGCCATCGTCGCCCGGCTGGCGGCCAATGCCCCGCTGGCGGTGCGGCGCGGCAAGCACGCCATGCGGGTGATCGAGGCCCTGGGCAGCGAGGAAGCGCTGGCCTACATGGAAGGCCAGATCGCCCTGCTCGCGCAGACCGAGGACGTGCGCGAGGGGCTGGCGGCATTCGCGCAGAAGCGCCAGCCGCGCTGGACGGGGCGCTGAGGGCGGGCCGGCTGGCCGTGCCTCAGCGCGGGCCGGAGCCCGGGGTGTCGATGGCCCGCAGCGTCTCGGCCAGCGTCGCGCGCAGCGGGCCCGCCACCGCCAGCCCACGTTCGGCCGCCGAGCGCGCCTGCGCCTTGTCACCGCGCTCGAGCAGCAGCCGCGCCAGGTTGTTGTACGCGGCAGGCGACTGGTGGCGCTCGGCCACGTCGCGGAACGCGCGCTCGGCGCCCGCCGGGTCCCCTGCGGCGTACAGGGCATTGCCCAGGCCCATGCCCAGCACCTGGTCGTCGGGCCAGCGGGCCAGCCCCGCTCGGTAGGCCCGCGCCGCGTCGGCTGCCGGCGCATTGCGCTCGTAGGCCACCAGCGCCCGGACGGCCTCGGCCCGCGTGGCGGTCGCGGACAGGCGGCCGGGCGGCGTGGTGACGAAGGCCCAGCGCTCGCTGCGGTCCCAGGTGTGCAGGAAGGTGCGCAGCGCCATCTCCTGCCGCTGCATCGGGCCCGAGCGCAGCAGCACGGTCGCGGCCTCGGCGTCGTAGCCGACCACCACGGCGTAGTGCCACGACGGCGCCCAAGACAGCCCCAGGTTCTGCAGCACCACCACCGGCTGGCCCGCGGCGACCTCGCGCCACAGGGCCTCGGGGGTCGGCGGGATCACCGTCGCGACCGCACCCCGGCGGCGCGCGCCGGCCAGCATCTCGACCTGCAGCGCGCCCTCGCGCCCGGGCAGGAACACCTGGCCCACCAGCGCCTCGGGCCGCGTCGGCAGTCCGGCCGCCGACAGGCTGGTGGCCAGCGCCGCCGGCCCGCAGTAGTAGCTGTCGTCGGGGAAGAAGGGCGTCTCGGCCAGCTCGGCGCGCACCGGCAGGCCGGCCGGCCAGGGCGCGGCGAGCTGCCCCGGGCCGGCGCAGCCGGCCAGCAGGCCCAGGGCGAGGACGCCGGCCACGGCCGGCGCGGTCGTGCGACGCCAGGCGGCGCGCACGGACGACCACCGCATGGGACGGTCAGGGACGGTCAGCGCACCGAGCGGGTGAAGGGGAAGACCTTGGTCAGGCCCAGGATGTCGGTGACCAGCAGCACGAAGAACACCAGCAGGATGGCGCCGATGATGCCGCCGGCCGGCGCGTTCTCGATCTGGCCGGCCAGGCGGCCGGCTTCCTCGTCGGTCAGCGCGGCGACGCGCTCGACCGCCTGGGCGGGATCGACGCCCTGACGCTCCATCGCGGCGCGCACGTCGTCGCGCGCCAGCGCGGCGGCCAGGCGTGCATGGCCGCCGCCCGCCGGCGCCTCGGCCGCGAGGCCGGCGACCTGTTCGGTGGTCACGAGGCCCGCCTGCGCGGCATGGACCATCGAGACGTTGAAGAGACTGAGGGTGAGCACGAGAGCGAGAAGGCGCCGGAAGCTGGTCATGTGGCTTGTTCTTTCTGTGGCGATGAGGGAAGGACGCGGCGCACGCCCGGGCAGGCGCGCGCGCCGCGACCGCCAATTTAGCGGCTGCCGCTGCTCGACAACGGCTGAGCTACACCGAGCATGTATCGGAATGTGTGCGCAGGCCCGTTCAGGCGGCGAGCCTGGCCGCCGGCGGCGCGCCGGCCGCCGCGGCGGCCTGCTCCTCGAACTCCACGATGTTGTCGATCTCGGTGCCCATCGCGATGTTGGTGACGCGCTCGAGGATGACCTCGACGACCACCGGCACGCCGAACTCGCCCATCCAGGCCTCGGCCTGGCGGATGGCAGGCCCGAACTCATCGGCCCTGTGCACGCGGATCGCCTTGCAGCCCAGCCCCTCGGCCACCTTCAGGTGGTCGACCCCGTAGCCCTGCCCGGTGACCTCGCCGGCGCCGGCGTTGATGTTGTCGAAGCCCAGCTGCACGCAGTAGTCCATCGCGAAGCCGCGCTGCGCCTGCCGGATCAGGCCCAGGTAGCTGTTGTTCACGACGATGTGGATGTAGGGCAGCTTGAACTGCGCCCCCACCGCCAGCTCCTCGATCAGGAACTGGAAGTCGTAATCGCCGGACAGCGCGACGATGCGGCGCGCCGGATCGGCCACGCGCACGCCCAGGGCGGCGGACGCCGTCCAGCCCAGGGGACCGGCCTGCCCGCAGTTGATCCAGTGCCGCGGATGCTGCACCCGCAGGAACTGCGCGCCCGCGATCTGGCTCAGGCCGATGGTGGACACGTAGGTGACGTCACGGTCGAAGGCCTCGTTCATGCACTGGTACACCCGCTGCGGCTTCATCGGCACCTGGTCGAAGTCGCTGCGGCGCTGCAGCTGCGGCGAGGCCTTGCGGGCCAGGCATTCGGCCGCCCAGGCCGAGCGGTCCCGCAACCGGCCCTGCGCCTTCCACTCCCGGGCGACCTCGACGAACAGCTGCAGCGCAGCCTTGGCATCCGAGACGATGCCGTAGTCCGGCGCGAACACGCGGCCGATCTGGGTGGGCTCGATGTCGACGTGGATGAACTTGCGGCCCTTGCAGTAGACCTCGGTGCTGCCGGTGTGGCGGTTGGCCCACCGGTTGCCGATGCCCAGCACGAAGTCGCTGGCCAGCAGGGTGGCGTTGCCGTAGCGGTGGCTGGTCTGCAGCCCGACCATGCCGGCCATGAGCGGGTGATCGTCGGGGATCGCGCCCCAGCCCATGAGCGTGGGAATGACGGGGATGCCGGCGAGCTCGGCGAACTCCACCAGCAGCGCCGACGCGTCCGCGTTGATGACGCCCCCGCCGGCCACCAGCAGCGGCCGCTCGGCGCCATCGAGCATCTCCAGGGCCTTCTCGACCTGCCGGCGGGTGGCGGCCGGCTTGTAGACCGGCAGCGGTTCGTAGGTGTCGATGTCGAACTCGATCTCGGCCGTCTGCACGTCGGCGGGCAGGTCGATCAGCACCGGTCCCGGCCGCCCCGAGCGCATCAGGTGGAAGGCCTGCTGGAAGGCGCGCGGCACCTGGGCGGGCTCCATCACGGTGGTGGCCCACTTGGTCACCGGCCGGGCGATGCTGGCGATGTCCACGGCCTGGAAGTCCTCCTTGTGCAGGCGGGCCCGGGGCGCCTGCCCGGTGATGCACAGGATGGGGATGCTGTCGGCCTGGGCCGAATACAGGCCAGTGACCATGTCGGTGCCGGCCGGCCCCGACGTGCCGATGCACACGCCGATGTTGCCGGCCCGGGCGCGGGTGTAGCCCTCGGCCATGTGCGAGGCGCCCTCGACATGGCGGGCGAGCACGTGCGCGATGCTGCCGCGCTCGCGCAGCTGGGCATACAGCGGATTGATCGCCGCCCCCGGGACGCCGAACGCCTGCGTCACGCCTTCCTTTTCCATCACCAGCACCGCGGCCATCGCCGCCTTCATCTTGGCCATCGGAAGCTCCTTGCTCGGTCGGGGCGCATCGTCGCCGGCGGCCGGATCGGCGGGAACGGGCCGATCGGCGATATGAGCTATTCCCCGCTGGAATACGGGCACCCCGGTCCCTACACTGGGCCGATGGACGTGCTGCAGGCGATGAAGGTGTTCATCCGCGTGGTCGAGACCGGCAGCTTCAGCCGGGCGGCCGCCGAGCTGGGCATCACCCAGCCCACCGCGACCAAGGCGGTCGCGGAGGTCGAGCAGCGCCTGGGCGCCCGCGTGCTGCACCGCTCCACCCGGGGCGTGACGCCGACCGAGGTCGGCAGCCTGTACTACGAGCGCTGCAAGGCCGTCGCGCGCAGCGTCGAGGAGGCCGATGCGGTCGCCGCGCAGGACGGCGACGGCATCGCCGGCACCCTGCGCATCAGCACCTCGGTGGCGTTCGGGCGGCGGGTGCTCGCACCGCTGGTGATCCGGTACATGCGCGAGCAGCCCCAGCTGCAGGTGGACCTGTCGCTCGACGACCGCTACGTCAACCTGATCGAGCAGGGCGTGGACGTGGCCATCCGCATGGGGCGGCTGGCCGACTCGAGCCTCGGCGCGCGCTACCTGGCGCTGAACCCGTGGCTGCTGGCGGCCGCGCCCGCCTACCTGGCGCGCTGCGGCCGGCCCGCGGTGCCCGGCGATCTCGCCGACCATGCCTGCCTGGTCTACAGCAGCGTGCAGGGGCACGACCGCTGGCACTTCGGCGGGCCGGACGGCCAGCAGACGGTCGCGGTGCGCGGGCCCCTGCGCTCGAACAACCTCTCGACCGTGCTGGCGGCCTGCCGCGCCGGCCTGGGCGTCGCCGTGCTGCCCCTGTACGTGGCGCACGAATCCCTGGCGCGGGGCGACATCGTGCAGCTGATGCCGCAGCACACGCCGCCGGCGCAGGAGATCCACGCCGTGTTCCCCTCGCCGCGCCTGGTGCCGCGCAAGGTGACGCACTTCAGCAGCTGGCTGGGTGCCCGTCTCGAAGGCGCCTGGTGGCAGCAGGGCTGAGCGCCACAATCCGGCGATGACCGATTCCGCAGACAAGCCCGGCGACACGCCGTTCCGCTCCGCCACCATCTACACCGGCACCGTGCGCGCCACCACGCGCAGCTTCCTGTACGCGCTGGGCCAGGACGACGAGGAGATGCAGCGTCCGCACGTGGGCGTGTTCCACACCGGCGGCGAGATGAGCCCCTGCAACGCCAACCTGCGCGACCAGGCCCAGCACGCCAAGACCGGCATCTATGCGGCCGGCGGCATGCCGCACGAATGCCCGGTGGTGTCGATCAGCGACGGGCTGACGATGGCCCACTCGGGCATGCGCTTCTCGCTGGTCTCGCGCGAGCTCATCGCCGACAGCGTCGAGGCCTCGGTGCGCGGCCACCAGTGGGACGGCATCTTCGCCATCGGCGCCTGCGACAAGAACCTGCCCGGGCTGATGATGGGCATCCTGCGCTGCAACGTGCCGGGCGTGTTCGTGCACGGCGGCGCCGCCCTGCCCGGCCAGGCCTTCGGGCCCGACGGCCGCGACCTGAACGTGGTCGACACCTACGAGGCCATCGGCCACGTGCTCGCGGGCACCGCCACGCCCGCCGAACTCGATGCGACCAGCCGCGCGTGCCTGCCCACGGCCGGCGCCTGCGCGGGGCAGTTCACCGCCAACACCATGGGCATGGTGTCCGAGGCCCTGGGCCTGGCGCCCATCGGCTCGAGCATGGTGCCGGCCGTCTTCAGCGAGCGAGCGCCGCTGATGCGCCGCACCGCGGCCGCGCTGATGCGGGCGGTGATGGCCTCGCGCACCGGCAGCGGGCCGCTGCCGCGCGACATCGTCACCCGCAAGGCACTGGAGAACGCCTGCGCCGTGGTCTCGGCCACCGGCGGCTCGACCAACGCCGCGCTGCACATCCCGGCCATCGCGCACGAGGCCGGCATCCGCTTCCACCTCGACGACGTGGCCGAGGTGTTCGCCCGCACGCCGCTGGTCGCCGACCTGCGCCCGGGCGGGCGCTACCTGGCGCGCGACGTGTACTACGTGGGCGGCGCCGGCGTGATCCTCAAGACGCTGCTGGCGCAGGGCCTCCTGCACGGCGACGTGCTGACCTACACGGGCCGCACCCTGGCCGAGGAACTGGCCGGCTGCGCCGAGCCCGACGGCCGCGTGGTGCGCCGCCCGGGCGAGCCGCTGTCGGCCGACGGCGGGGTGGCCGTGCTCAAGGGCAACCTGTGCCCCGACGGCGCGCTGCTGAAGGTGGCCGGCCTGAAGACGCTGGTGCACCGGGGACCCGCGCGGGTGTTCGAGTGCGAGGAGCAGGCGCAGGCCGCGGTGCAGGCCCTGCAGTACCGCCCGGGCGACGTGCTCGTGATCCGCAACGAGGGACCGAAGGGCAGCCCCGGCATGCGCGAGATGCTGGGCATCACCGCCCTGCTGTATGGCCAGGGCATGGGCGACCAGGTCGCGCTGCTCACCGACGGCCGCTTCTCCGGCGCCACCCGCGGCCTGTGCATCGGCTACGCCGGCCCCGAGGCGGCCGAGGGCGGGCCGATCGCGGCGCTGCGCGACGGCGACATGGTGGCCATCGACGCACGCCCCGGCGTGCTGTCCATCCAGGTGGAGCTGTCGGAGGCCCAGATCGCCCAGCGGCTGGCGCAGCGCCCGCCGGCGGCACGGGCCCCGCTGGGCGGCGTGCTGGAGAAGTACGCGGCCACCGTGCGGCCGGCGCACCAGGGCGCGGTCACGCACTCGGGCGCCGTCACCTGGCTGCGCGACGCCTCGTGAGGCG
The DNA here is from genome assembly GCA_027484575.1 of Comamonadaceae bacterium. Taxonomy (GTDB): domain Bacteria; phylum Pseudomonadota; class Gammaproteobacteria; order Burkholderiales; family Burkholderiaceae_C; genus Ramlibacter. The sequence goes on along the minus strand of JAIXSQ010000015.1, from coordinate 207,118 downwards.
CCACGCGGTTGCGGCGGATTGCACGTGACGCGGCCCTGCGGGTTCGTGCCGAGGGCGCGGCGTGCTACGCGGGCACCACAATGGTCCCGGCAGTGCAGTCCCCGATGTCCCTCCCCCCTTCCCTCCTGACGCTGCGCGGCGCACCCACCCGCGAGGACCTGCGCCACGCCTGCCTGCGGCTGGCGCAGCAAGGGCCGGTGCAACGGCTGCTGGTGGACACGCGCGGGATCACCGACGAGCGCAGCGAGGCCGACCGCGTGCAGCTGGCCAGCCACCTGGTGGTGTTCTTCCCCGGCGCGCGGGTGGCCCTGCTGGCGCACAAGGACCGTATCAACCACGTGGCCGAGGCGGTCGCCACGCGCGCCGGCATGACGGTGCAGCTGTTCTGGCGCGAGGAGGCCGCGCTGGCCTGGCTCGCGGGCCCGGGCGACGGGCGCTGACGCGCCGCGAGCCGCCTCAGCCGAAGCGCGCGAAGCACGCGTCCAGCTGGTCCCGCCAGCCGGCCTTGGTCGCCTCGTCCACGAAGCTCGCCTCGAAACTGTTGGCCGCCAGCTGCCAGCACTGCTGCGCCGACAGGCCGGTGGCCGCCGCGACCTCGACGAAGTTGTCGGCGATGTAGCCGCCGAAATAGGCCGGGTCGTCCGAGTTCACCGTCACCGCCAGCCCGGCGTCGAGCAGCGCCTTGAGCTGGTGCTGGGCCAGGGACGGGTAGACGCACAGCTTCAGGTTGGACAGCGGGCACACGGTCAGCGGGATGCGCTCGCGCGCCAGCCGCTGCATCAGCTCGGGATCGTGGATCGCCTGCACGCCGTGGTCGATGCGTTCGACCTGCAGCAGGTCCAGCGCGGTGCGGATGTAGGTCGGCGGTCCCTCCTCGCCGGCATGGGCCACCAGGTGCAGCCCCAGCGTGCGGCAGCGGGCGTACACGCGGGCGAACTTCTCGGGCGGGTGGCCGACCTCGCTGGAGTCCAGGCCCACGCCGATGAACTTGTCGCGGTACGGCAGCGCCTCCTCCAGCGTGTCGAAGGCCTCGGCCTCGGACAGGTGGCGCAGAAAGCACAGGATCAGCGCGCTGGAGATGCCCAGCTCGCTGCGTGCGCGCTCGCAGGCGCGGTGCAGGCCGTCGATCACCGTGCCCATGGCCACGCCGCGCGCGGTGTGGGTCTGCGGGTCGAAGAACAGTTCGGCATGCACCACGTTGTCGGCCCGGGCGCGCAGGAAGTAGGCCCAGGCCATGTCGTGGAAGTCCTGTGCCGTGACCAGCACGCTGGCGCCGGCGTAGTAGATGTCCAGGAAGCTCTGCAGGTCGGTGAAGGCGTAGGCCCGGCGCAGGTCCTCGACGCTGGCGTAGGGGATGGCCACGCCGTTGCGGCGCGACAGCTCGAAGATCAGCTCGGGCTCCAGCGAGCCCTCGATGTGGATGTGCAGCTCGGCCTTGGGCATGGCGCGCAGCAGCGCGGGCAGGCGGTCGGCGGGAATGTGAGGAATGGCGGCGGCGGTCATGCGGGAAGTATGCAGCGGGCGTGCCAAAGGAAAAGGCCGCTTGGTGGCGGCCTCTCGTTCACCTCGTCACCCCCGCGAAAGCGGGGGTCCAGCAACGGCCGGTGCCCCGATGGAGGCGCAGGCCTGGATCCCCGCTTTCGCGGGGATGACGCAGGGGCGGGGATTACCTCGCCTTACTTCTTCCCCCCAGGCACCTTGCCTTCCACGCCCTTGACGTAGAAGTTGATGCCGCCCAGGAACTTGTCGTCGGCCACGGCGTCCTTGGCCAGCACGTCCTTGCCGTCCTGGCCGACGATCGGGCCCTTCCAGATCACGAAGCTGCCGTCCTTCAGGCCGGCCTTGATCTCGTCGATGCGCTTCTTGGTCTCGTCGGGCACGTCGGCGGCCAGCGACACCATGTCGATCGCGCCTTCCTTGACGCCCCACCAAGCGCCCTGGTTGCCGGCCCACTTGTTCTCGAGCACGTCGCGCACGGCCTTGACGTAGTACGGACCCCAGTTGATGACGGCCGAGCCCAGGTGGGCCTTGGGACCGTAGGCGGTCATGTCGCTGTCCCAGCCAAAGGCGCGCTTGCCCATCTTCTCGGCGGTCTGCAGCACGGCCGACGAGTCGGTGTTCTGCATCAGCACGTCGGCGCCGCCGTTGATCAGCGACGTGGCGGCCTCGGTCTCCTTCGGCGGATCGAACCACTTGCCGACCCAGACCACCTTGGTCTTGATCTTGGGGTTCACCGACTGCGCACCCAGCGTGAAGCTGTTGATGTTGCGGATGACCTCGGGGATCGGCACCGAGCCGACCACGCCCAGCGTGTTGGTCTTGGTCATCTTGCCGGCGATCACGCCGGCCATGTACGCGCCTTCGTAGGTGCGGCTGTCGTAGGTGCGCAGGTTCTCGCCCTGCTTGTAGCCGGTGGCGTGCTCGAACTTCACGTCCTTGAAGTCGCCGGCGACCTTGAGCATCGGCTCCATGTAGCCGAAGGTGGTGCCGAACACCAGCTTGTTGCCGCTGGAGGCCATCTCGCGGATGACGCGCTCGGCATCGGCGCTCTCGGGCACGTTCTCGACGAAGGAGGTGACGACCTTGTCGCCGAATTCCTTCTCGACGGCCTTGCGGCCGTTGTCGTGCGCGAAGGTCCAGCCGCCGTCGCCCACCGGGCCGACGTAGGCGAAGGCGATCTTCAGCGGCTCGGGCTTGGCGGCCGGCGCGGGCGCGGACGCGGCGGGGGCGGCGGCCTGCGGGGCCGGCGCCTCCTCCTTCTTGCCGCAGCCCACGAGGGCGGCGGCTGCCAGGGCCGACAGCGCGGTGACCTGGAGCAGGGAACGTTTCTTCTGGTCGATCATGGACAAGTCCTCTGAGTGGGAGGGGGGAGCGGGAAACGGGAAACGCGGGATTATGAGCCGGGGTGGAAGGGCTTCCCCAGCGAGGCGGGCATGTTCACCCGGATCCAGGCCGGGTTGCGCGAGATCAGCGCCAGCACGGCGATGGTCGCCACGTAGGGCAGCATGGTCAGGAACTGGCTGGGCACCTCGACGCCGGCGCCCTGCAGGTGGAACTGCAGCATGGTCACGCCGCCGAACAGGTAGGCGCCCAGCAGCACGCGCACCGGCCGCCAGGTGGCGAAGGTGGTCAGGGCCAGCGCGATCCAGCCGCGGCCGGCCACCATGCCCTCGACCCACAGCGGCGTGTAGACCACCGCCAGGTAGGCGCCGGCCAGGCCGCACAGCGCGCCACCGGCGACCACCGCGGCCAGCCGGATGCCGCGCACGTGGTAGCCCAGGGCATGCGCCGACTCGGGCGACTCGCCCACCGAGCGCAGCACCAGGCCCGGCCGCGAGCGCCACAGGAACCAGACCAGGGCCACCGTGAGCGCGATGGCCAGGTAGACCATCGGGTGCTGGCGGAACAGCGCCGGCCCGATGAAGGGGATGTCGCCCAGCACGGGGATGGAGAACACCGGCCGCTCGGGCAGCTTCTCCTGCACGTAGCCCACGCCGGCGAAGGCCGAGAAGCCAGCGCCGAACAGCGACAGCGCCAGCCCGGTGGCGTACTGGTTGGTATTCAGCCAGATCACCAGCACGCCGAAGACGGCCGCCAGCAGCGCGCCGGCGCCGATGCCGGCGGCAAAGCCCGCCAGGTCGCTGCCGGTGGCCACCACCGCCGCGAAGCCGGCCAGCGCGGCGCACAGCATGATCCCCTCGGCGCCCAGGTTGACCACGCCGGCCTTCTCGTTGACCAGCAGGCCCAGCGCCGCGATGGCCAGCACGGTGCCGGCGTTCAGCGTCGCGGCAAGGAGCAGTGCGTAGCTTTCCATCACGCCACCGCCTTCGGCGTGCGCGCCTGCCACCGCACGCGGTAGGCGATCAGCGTGTCGCAGGCCAGCAGCGTGAACAGCAGCAGGCCCTGGAACACGCCGGTGATGGACTTGGGCAGGCCCAGGCGCGACTGCGCCAACTCGCCGCCGATGTAGAACATGCTCATGAGGATCGCCGAGAACACCAGGCCCACCGGGTGCAGCCGGCCGACGAAGGCCACGATGATGGCCGCGAAGCCGTAGCCGGCCGGCACGTAGGGCGTCAGCTGGCCGATCGGGCCGGCCACCTCGAGCGCGCCGGCCAGGCCGGCCAGGCCGCCCGAGACCAGCAGCGCGGTCCACAGCGCCCGGCGCGAGGAGAAGCCCGCGTAGCGCGCCGCCGCCGGCGCCAGCCCGCCCACCTGCTGCGCGAAGCCGGCGCGGGTGCGGAACAGGAACACCCACATCAGCGCCGCGCCCACCAGCGCGACCAGCAGGCCGATGCTCACCCGCGAGCCGTCCATCAGCCGCGGGATGCGGGTGACGGCCTCGAAGGTCTTGGTCTGCGGGAAGTTGTAGCCGCCCGGGTCCTTCCAGGGGCCGAACACCAGCCAGAACAGCAGCTGCTCGGCCACGTAGACCAGCATCAGGCTGACCAGGATCTCGTTGGCATTGAAGCGGTCGCGCAGCAGCGCGGTGACGCTGGCCCACAGCATGCCGCCGGCCACCCCGGCCAGCAGCACGGCCAGCACGATCCACCGCGTGGTGTCCTTGCCGGCCAGCAGCGCCACGCCGCCGGCCAGGATGGCGCCCACCACGAACTGGCCCTCGGCGCCGATGTTCCAGACGTTGGAGCGGAAGCACACCGCCAGCCCCAGCGCGATCAGCAGCAGCGGCGTGGCCTTGACCATCAGCTCGCCGATGGCGTACTTCGTCTTGACCGGGTCCCAGAAGAACACCTGCAGCCCGCGCACCGGGTCCTTGCCCAGGGCCACGAACAGCAGCGTGCCGATCACCACCGTCAGCGCCAGCGCCAGCAGCGGCGAGCCCAGGCTCCACCAGCGCGACGCCTCGGGGCGCGCCTCAAGCTTGAGCATGCGCGGCCTCCGTCGCGGGCGTGCCCGCGGCCTGCGGCCACAGGCCGCTCATCCACTCGCCGATGGTCTCGACCGTGGCATCGCGCCGCGGCATGGACGGGGACAGGCGCCCCTTGGCGATCACGTGCAGGCGGTCACTCACCTCGAACAGCTCCTCGAGTTCCTCGCTCACCACCAGCACCGCGCAGCCGGCGTCGCGCAGCTGCAGGATCGCGCCGCGGATCTGGGCGGCCGCGCCCACGTCGACGCCCCAGGTGGGCTGGGAGATCACCAGCAGCCGGGGCCGGGCGTCGATCTCGCGGCCGACGATGAATTTCTGCAGGTTGCCGCCGGACAGCGACCGCGCCGCGGCCTGCGGCCCGCCGGCCTTGACGTTGAAGCGGCGGATGATGTCGGCCGCCTGCGCCTGCAGCGCCCCCATGCGCACCCAGCCTGTGCGGTGCACGGCCTCGGTGCGGGTCAGCAGCAGGTTGTGCGCCAGCCCCAGCGAGGGCACGGCGCCGCGGCCCAGCCGCTCCTCGGGCACGAAGTGCAGGCCCAGGTGGCGGCGGTGCGCCGGGCCCAGGCGGCCGCAGGCGGTGCCGCCCACCCGCACGGTGCCGGGCGCCGGCCGGGTGTCCTCGCCCGACAGCGCGTACAGCAGCTCGCGCTGGCCGTTGCCCGAGACGCCGGCGATGCCCACCACCTCGCCGGCGCGCACCTCGAAGCCGATGTCCTGCAGGTCCACGCCGAAGGGCGACTCGCGCGCCAGCGTCAGGTCCTGCACCTGCAGCACCGGCTCGCCGGGCGTGCGGTCGTGGTGTTCCAGCTGCGGCGGCTCGGCGCCGATCATCAGCCGCGACAGCGAGGCATTGCTCTCCTGCCGCGGGTCGCAGGTGCCGGTGACCTTGCCGCCGCGCAGCACGGTGCAGGCATCGCACAGCGCCCGGATCTCGTGCAGCTTGTGGCTGATGTACAGGATGGCGCAGCCCTGCGCGGCCAGCCGGCGCAGCACCACGAACAGCTTCTCGACCGCCTGCGGCGTCAGCACCGAGGTGGGCTCGTCCAGGATCAGCAGCTGCGGCTCGGTCAGCAGCGCGCGGATGATCTCCACCCGCTGCATCTCGCCCACCGACAGGGTGTGCACCGGCCGCTGCGGGTCGATGTCCAGCCCGTACTCGGCCGCCTTGGCGGCGATGCGGCGGGCCACCTCGTCCAGCGCCAGCGACTTGTCCAGCCCCAGCCAGACGTTCTCGGCCACGGTCAGGGTGTCGAACAGGCTGAAGTGCTGGAACACCATCGCGATGCCCAGCGCGCGCGCCGCCTGCGGCCCCTGCACCTGGACCGGGCGGCCGTTCCACAGCACCTGCCCGGCGTCGGGGCGCACCGAGCCGTAGATGATCTTCATCAGGGTGGACTTGCCGGCGCCGTTCTCGCCCAGCACCGCGTGGACCTGCCCGGGCAGCACCGTGAGGGAGACGCCGTCGTTGGCCACCACGGAGGGATAGCGCTTGGTGATGCCCTGCAGCTGCAGGCGGGGGGGTGCGGTCATCGTGGGTCGGCTCGCAGTTGCCCTGCCACCGCCCGGATGCGGGCGCGCAGCCAGCGGGCGGCGGCCGAGGCATGGCTGCGCTCGTGCCAGAGCTGGTCGTACGTCAGGGGTGGGAAGGCCATCGGTGCGGGCAGGATTGTGACGGCAAGCCGGCCCACGTAACGCTCGCAGAACTGGCGGCCGGTGGTCAGGATGAGCAAGCTCTGGGCCACCATGGCCGGGATCAGGCCGAAATGGGCGCATCGGGCGGTGATGCGCCGCGACAGCCCTAAGCCATCCAGGTGCTCGTCGATCACGCCGCGGGCCCCCGGGTGGGTGGGCGTGGGCGCCACGTGCTCGGCGGCCAGCCAGTCCTCCTGGGTCCAGCCGCGGCGCACCGCCGGATGGTCGGCGGCCACCAGGCAGACCACCTCGTCGGTGAACAGTTCGGCGCGGTGCAGGTCGCCGGGCAGGCCGCGCCAGTTGCCGATCACCACGTCGATCTCGCCGCGGGCCAGCCGCTCGTGCCAGTGGCCGTCGGGCGACAGGGGATGGATCTCGATGCGCGTGGCCGGCGCCTGGCGCTTGAGGTCGGCCACCAGCAGGGGCAGGAACTGCGGGTCCAGGTAGTCGCTGGCGGCGATGCGGAAGGTGGTGCTGGCGGTGGCCGGGTCGAAGCCGCGGGTCTCGGTGAACAGCGCCTCGGCGGCACGCAGGATGCTTGCAGCGGGCTCGACCATGCGCAAACCGGCATCCGTGGGCACCATCCCGGCGCCCGAACGCACCAGCAGGGGGTCGCCGGCCAGGGCGCGCAGGCGCTTGAGCGCCGCCGACACCTGCGGCTGGTGCATGCCCAGCCGCAGCGCGGCGCGCGAGACGGAGCGTTCGGTGAGCACGGTGTGCAGGACCCGGATCAGGTGCAGGTCGATCCTGTCGAACAGCGACTGCTCCCTCATACCGCCGGCTCCATGGCGGCCATCGGCCCGGGCGTATGCTCCCGCCGCAGGGCACGCCTACCCTCGTCGACCGATTCCGCCTCGTATCCCATGACCACCCAGACGATCCGCTTCCTGCGCCGGGGCCAGCCCGTGACGCTGGGCAATGTACCAGCCGGCCGCACCCTGCTCGAGCTCCTGCGCGAGGACCTGGGCGACTGCGGCACCAAGGAAGGCTGCGGCGAGGGCGACTGCGGCGCCTGCACCGTGGTGGTCGCCGAACCCGAAGACGGCCAGCTGCGCTGGCGCGCCGTCAACAGCTGCATCAAGACCGCCCATTCCATCGACGGCGCGGCGCTGTACACGGTCGAGGACCTGGCCGGCGCCGACGGCAGCCTGCACCCGGCCCAGGAGGCCCTGGTGCGCTGCCACGGCTCGCAGTGCGGCTTCTGCACCCCGGGCTTCGTCATGAGCCTGTTCGGCATGTACCGCAACCACGTGGCCCGCGGCGAGCCGGTCACGCGCGCGCTGGCCCAGGAGGAGCTGTCGGGCAACCTGTGCCGCTGCACCGGCTACCGGCCCATCCTCGACGCCGCCCAGGCCATGGCCGACCTGCCGGCCGCACCGCTGGACGAAGCCGCCCTGCTGGCGCAGCTGCAGGCGCTGCGCACCGAGCGCCCCGGCCTGGACCAGGGCGACTACCTGGCCCCCGCCACCCTGCCCGCCCTGCTGGCCGCCCGCGCGTCCCACCCGCAGGCGCAGGTGGTGGCCGGCTGCACCGACGTGGGCCTGTGGATCACCAAGCAGCACAAGGTCTTCCCGCAGCTGCTGGACGTGACCCGCGCGGCCGAACTGCGGCGCCTGGACGATGCCGGCGACCACCTGGCCATCGGCGCCGCGGTGCCGCTGGCCGATGCCTACGCGGCCCTGGTCGCCCGGCGCCCCGGGCTGGCCAGCTTCGCGGCCCGCTTCGCCGGCCTGCCGGTGCGCAACGCCGGCACCCTGGGGGGCAACGTGGCCAACGGCTCGCCCATCGGCGACTCGATGCCGCTGCTGATCGCGCTGGGTGCGCGGGTGGTGCTGGCCAGCGTGCGCGGCGAGCGCACCCTGCCGCTGGAGGACTTCTACACGGGCTACCGGCAAACCCTGCTGGCGCCCGACGAACTGGTGGTGCGGCTGCTGGTGCCGCACCCGGCGCCGGGCGAGTTCCTGCGCGCCTACAAGCTGAGCAAGCGCTACGACGACGACATCTCGGCCGTCTGCCTGGTGCTGCGGCTGCACGTCGAGGACGGCACGGTGCGCACGGCCTCCATCGGCGCCGGTGGCGTGGCCGCCACGCCGGCACGCGCCCGCGCCACCGAGGCCGCGCTGGCCGGCCAGCCCTGGACCGCGCCGACCGTGCGCGCCGCCCAGGATGCCCTGCGCGCGGAGTTCGCGCCGATCTCGGACATGCGCGCCTCGGCAGGCTACCGCCGCCAGGTGCTGGGCAACCTGCTGCAACGCGCCTGGCTGGAGAGCCAGGGCCTGCAGCACATCGACCTGTCGCAGCCGGCGACGGCGCAGGCGCTCGGCCGGCTCGCGGCCGGGGAGGTGCAAGCATGAGCCGCCGGGCCGCCCCAAGGCGAATTCCGCAGCGCGCAGCGCGGAGGATGGTCGAATGAACGCACGCGACAAGGACTACACGGCCGCGGACGGCGGCGGCCCTGGCGGCGCGGCCGATGCGGGCGAACGCAACCTGGCCCCGGCCTCGGTCTCGCCCCACGCGCCCGCCACGCCCGGCCCGGCCATGGGCCGCTCGCGGCCGCACGAGAGCGCCCGCGCGCAGGTGGCCGGCACCGCCACCTACGTCGACGACATCCCCGAGCTGCGCGGCACCCTGCATGCGGCGCCCATCCTGTCGCCGGTGGCGCACGGGCGGCTGCGCGGCGTCGACGCCGCGCCGGCGTTGGCGATGCCCGGCGTGCGCGCCGTGGTGCTCGCCGCCGACATCCCCGGCGACCCGGTGCTGGCCACCTTCACCCACGACGAGCCGGTGTTCGCGCGCGACACGGTGCAGCACGTGGGCCAGGTGGTCGGCCTGGTCGTCGCCGAGACCGTGATGCAGGCCCGCCGCGCCGCCCGCGCGGTCAGGCTGGACATCGAGGAACTGCCGGCGGTGCTGGACGTGCGTGCCGCGCATGCGGCGCAGAGCTACGTGCTGCCGCCGGTCACCGTGCGCCGCGGCGAGCCCGAGGCCGCGCTGGCCGCCGCGCCGCACCGCCTGGCGGGGCAGCTGGAGGTCGGCGGCCAGGAACACTTCTACCTGGAAGGCCAGGTCGCCTACGCGGTGCCGCTGGAGCAGCAGCAGTGGCGCATCCACTCCAGCACCCAGCACCCGGCCGAGGTGCAGCACTGGGTCGCGCATGCGCTGGGGCTGGAGAACAACGCGGTCACGGTCGAATGCCGGCGGATGGGCGGCGGCTTCGGCGGCAAGGAGACGCAGGCCGGCCACATGGCCGTGTGGGCCGCGCTGGCGGCGCGCAAGACCGGCCGGCCGGTCAAGCTGCGGCTGGACCGCGACGACGATTTCGTCATCACCGGCAAGCGCCACCCCTTCGCCTACGACTGGCAGGCCGGCTACGACGACAGCGGCCGGCTGTGCGGCCTGCAGGTGACCATGCTGGCCAACTGCGGCTTCTCGGCCGACCTGTCCGGGCCGGTGGCCGACCGCGCGATCTTCCACACCGACAACGCCTACTTCCTGGCCGACGTCGAGATCCGCTCGTTCCGTTGCCGCACCAACACCCAGAGCCACACCGCGTTCCGCGGCTTCGGCGGGCCGCAGGGGGTGATCCTGGTCGAGGCCATCCTGGGCGAGATCGCCCGCGCGCTCGGCCGCGACCCGCTGGACGTGCGGCAGGCCAACCTGTACGGGGTGGGCGAGCGCGACGAGACGCACTACCGCATGCGGGTCGAGGACAACATCCTGCAGCCGCTGATCGGCCAGCTCGCGCAGGAGGCGCGGTATGCGCAGCGCCGCGCCGCCATCGCGCAGTGGAACGCGGGCAGCCCCGTGATCAAGCGCGGCATCGCGCTGACGCCGGTGAAGTTCGGCATCAGCTTCACCGCCACCCTGTTCAACCAGGCCGGCGCGCTGGTGCACGTGTTCACCGACGGCAGCGTGCAGGTCAACCACGGCGGCACCGAGATGGGCCAGGGCCTGCACACCAAGGTGATGCAGGTGGTGGCCGACGAACTGGGCGTGCCCTTCGAGCGCCTGCGCACCACGCCCACCGAGACCGGCAAGGTGCCCAACGCCTCGGCCACCGCGGCCTCCAGCGGCACCGACCTGAACGGCCGCGCGGCGCAGTTCGCCGCCCGCCACATCCGCGACGACCTGGCGGCCTTCGTCGCCGGCCTGGACGGTTGCGGCGCGGGCGCGGTGTCGTTCCGCGATGGCCAGGTGACCTCGCCCAGCCGCACGCGCACCTTCGACGAGGTGGTGCGCCTGGCCTACGCCAACCGCATCCAGCTGTGGAGCGACGGCTTCTACCGCACGCCCAAGATCCACTACGACAAGCAGACGTTGACGGGCCGGCCGTTCTACTACTTCTCGTACGGCGCGGCGGTGACCGAGGTGGCGATCGACACCCTCACCGGCGAGAGCCGCGTGCTGGCCGTGGACATCCTGCACGACGTGGGCACCTCGCTGAACCCGGCGATCGACATCGGCCAGATCGAAGGCGGCTACGTGCAGGGCCTGGGCTGGCTGACCACCGAGCAACTGGTGTGGGACGCCAAGGGGCGCCTGGCCACCCACGCCCCCAGCACCTACAAGATCCCGGCCACCGGCGACGTGCCGGCGCACCTGCGCGTGACGCTCTGGCACGAAGGCAACCGCGAGGACAACGTGGGCGGCAGCAAGGCCGTGGGCGAGCCGCCGTTCATGCTGGCCATCAGTGCCTGGGAGGCGCTGCGCGAGGCGGTCGCCGCCGCGCGTGCCGACGGCCGCGCGCCGCTGCAGGCACCGGCCACACCCGAGGCGGTGCTGGCGGCGCTGTCGGCCTGAGCCGCCGCGCGCACCGGGGCAAGGTCACCACCAGCTGAGCGCCAGCGCGGTGGCCGTGCCCCAGAGCAGCACCGACAGCAGGCCGCCGACCCAGAAGGCGCGGCTGGCCAGCAGCCCGGGGCCGTCGGGCGGCTCCACCGGGTCGTGGGTCCAGGGGCCCATGCCCGCGTTGTCCAGCGCAGGCACGGTCTCGTAGCGGCTGTCGGGGTGCATGGGATCCTCGCTTCGGATCGCACCGATGCTGGCGAGCCCCCCGGGCACGGCGCGTAGGAGGGCGCTCCGACGCATGCCCGGACGGAGCCATCCCCCGCATGGAAGAATTGGCGCCATGTCCCTGCCCACCTTCGACGACTTCCGGCGCGCGTGCCTGGACCGCGGTTACGACGAGGTGCTCGAGCGCCGCTGGCCGCCGGGCACGGTGCTCGACACCCACACCCATCCGTTCACGGCCCATGCGCTGGTCGTGCAGGGCACGATGTGGCTCGACGGCCGGCAGCTGGGCCCGGGCGACGGCTTCGACCTGCCGGCCCACCAGCCGCATGCCGAACGCTACGGTCCCGAAGGCGCCACCTACTGGGTGGCGCGCAAGGCCTAGGCGCCCAGCAGGCTGCGCGCCTGCGTCCACAGGGCCCGGGTGAGCGCCTCGGCCGGCTCGGCACGCGCCAGCGCCGCGGACTGCCCGGCCCAGGCCTGCATGCGCTGCAGGTCGCCGGCCTTGCCGGCCTCGGCCCGCATGGCGGCGCTCAGGCCGCGCTGCACCGGGTACGGCGCACAGCCCGGCGACTGCGGGCCCGCCGCCGCGCGCACGTAACTGGTGGCGATCGCGCGGCCGGCCCGGCCGCTGAAGGCGCGCGTGAGCAGCGTGTCGTCCACCGTGGTGCGGGCCAGCCCGTCGGCCCAGGCGGGCGCGGTCTTCGCCTCGGGCGTGCGCAGGAACCCGGTGCCGATCTGCACCGCCGAGGCGCCCAGCAGCAGCGCCGCCGCGATGCCCCGCGCGTCGGCGATGCCGCCGGTCGCCACCACCGGCACCTGCACTGCGTCGACCACCGCCGGCAGCAGCGCGAACAGTCCCACCAGCGACTGTTCGGCGGCCGAGGCGTCGAAGCAGCCGCGGTGGCCGCCGGCCTCCATGCCCTGCACCACCACCACGTCGGCGCCGGCCCGCTCGGCCTGCACCGCCTCGGCCAGCGTGGACACGTTGGCGAACCAGCGGATGCCGCGCCGCTTCAGCTGCTCGACGTAGCTGGCCGGGTACAACCCCATCACCGACGACACCGCCGCCGGCGCCGCGGCCAGGAAGGCCTCGCACTGCGCGCCGAAGTCCGGCGGCACCGCATCGCCGGCCGTGGCCGGCACCTCGGGCCCGAAGCCGGCCAGGAAGGCGCGCACCGCCGCCTCGTGGGCCGCGTCGCGCACGGGTGCAGGGTCGGGGATCCAGGTGTTGAGCTGGAACGGGCCCGGGCTGCCCTGCCGGAACTGCTCCACCCAGGCGGCGATCTCTGCCGGGCTCATCAGCAGCGCGCCGCAGGCGCCCAGGCCACCCGCCTTGGCGACCGCCACGGACAACGAGGGCGGGCAGGCGCCGGCCATGGGCGCCAGCAGGATCGGCAGCGCCAGGCCGTGGCTGGCGCAGAAACGTTCGGCCCGCTGCAGCGGGGATGCACCCATGGTCGACTCCTCGGACATGCGGCGGGCCCCACGGCCGGCCGGGTCCGCATCGTACGCAGGCTGCCGGTGTGGCCCGGTCGCCCAGGCGCCGCCGGGCGCCCTCAGCCCGGGCCGTCGCCGCGGGCCCGCCGCAGCGCGGAGCCCAGCAGGCTGACACCGCCGGCCAGCGCCAGGGTGGCGGCGGTCCAGGCGGTGGGGCCCTGCAACAGCTGCCAGGCGCCGTCCGCCCGGCCCATCCCGGCGGCAGCCACCAACTCGGCCGTGGCTGCCGCCAGCAGGCCGGCGCCTCCGCCCAAGGCCAGTGCGGCCCCCAACGCGGCCTGGCGGGCCAGCCGGCCCATGTGTTCGTCGTGCGCGTCCATGGGACCGATGCTGCGCGCCAGCACGGCCGTTGCAGCCACGGCGACCGACCGCGGGTGCCCAGCCCATCCAGAGATGCACGGAGGCGCAGCGCCGAAGCCACGGATTGAAACGGTGTGCAGCTTCTGTCACCCTTCGTCACCAGCCCGCCGCCATGCACCCGACCGCCCCGCATCCGTCCAGCGCCCCCGCCCAGGGTGGGCTGGCGCTGCGGCCGGGGCACCGGCTGCTGTGGGAGCGCCTGCGACACCTGTTCCCGCCGCATGCCGTGGCCAGCAGCACCTGGAGCGGCTCGCTGGCCATCGGCTGGCGCGTGGCCGACCGGCCCGGGCCGGCCGCGCAGTCGGCCCCGGTGCTGCTGCAGGTGGAGCCCGACTGGCTGATCGCCCTGCTGGAGTCGAGCGACGAGGCCCGCGCCGCGCTGCTGGACGCGGCCGAGGCCTTGGTGCGCCACGGCCTGCAGGGCTACGACCCGGAACCCGCCGTGCCCCGCGCGCGGGTCATCGTCATCGGCTGAGCGGCGCGGCATGCCACCCGCCTCCAGGTTTCCGGACGACAGCGGTTTCGACTGGGACCAGCTGGAGCCGCCCAGCGGGCGGGATGCGCAGCAACCTGCCCCGCCGCGCACGGGCACCGACCGGCTGGCCTGGACCGTGGTGGTGCTGCTCACGCTGTGCCCGGCCCTGGGCTTCCTGCTGGCCTGGCTGCTGCGCTGAGCGGCGCGGCCGGCAGTCCGCGCTCACTGCATCGTGCGCAGCAGGTCGCGCAACAGCGCGTCGGTGGCATCCAGCCGCACGAAGCCCAGCCGCGGGTATTCCAGCTCGACGATCACGTACAGCGTGGCCGACGTCACCGCGGCGAAGGCCAGCATGTGCAGCAGCGGCGGGCCGTGGTCGCCCGCCATCGCATGCCCGGCCAGCAGGGTCGCGGCCAACGACAGTGCCAGCAGCATCCAGAAGATCACCGCCGGCGGGTGCCTGGCCGCGGCCGCCGCCCGGGTGGTGGTGATGTCGATCAGGTCATTGAGCGCCGGCAGCAGCACCGACGCCAGCGCCGGTGACGGCGCGGCCTGCGCCGCCTGGCTGCAACGCGCCCAGATCTGCGCCTGCAGCGCCGCCGCCTCGCGCGCGGCGGCGGCCGTGCGCCCCGCATCCCGCTCGTCGGCCACCTGCTCGAGGCGGGCCTGCACGTAGCGGCGCATCAGCGTCCGCAGCTCGGGCTGCTGCGCCGGCGGCAGCAGGTCCAGCCGCAGCCAGGCGGTGCCGATGGCGTTGGCCTCCTGCGCGATCAGGACGCGCCGCTCGTCGTAGCGGGTCGCGGCGCTGGTGAAGGTGAAGGCCAGCAGCAGCCCGAACAGCGCGAACACCGCGCCCTCGACCGCCGCCACGCCGCGGTCGGTGCCGGCGGCATGCGGCACCGGCCGGCGCAGGCCCAGCCGCCGGCCGGTCTCCAGCACGGCCAGCAGCGCGGCGAACAGCACCAGTACCAGCGCGGGGGTGTCGAGCAGCCACTGCATGCGTCAGCGCTGCGCCGGCAGGGCCGCGGGCGCGCGCGGCGGCAGAAAGAACTCGCGCGGGCTGCGGCGCAGGCGGCCCCAGACCAGCGCGGTGACCGTCCGCTCGGCGGCCACCAGGCCGAGCCGGCGCGAGCGCAGGGCCACCGCCAGCGCCAGCGCGAAGCTCACCGCGAGGTTGACCACGCCGATCAGCACCAGGCCCACGCCCGAGGCGAGCCACTGCTGCCAGCCCATGGTGTCGCCCACGGCTGCGATGGCGAATCCCAGGTTGGCGCTGGCGAAGGTCACGTGGCGGATGTCCAGCGGCAGCCCGAGGAAGGCGCCGACCACCCCCACGCTGCCCAGCAGCAGCCCGAGCACCACGTTGCTGGCCAGCCCGCCCAGGTGCGCGGCCATCCAGGTGGCGAAGCGTTCCAGGCGCTCGGGTCCGAGGAAGGCGCGCAGCGTGCGGTGGCGCCGCAGCCGGCCGGCCAGGTCGCGGTCGGCCGCGCGGTTGTCGTAGAAGCCGGCCACCAGCCCGGACAGGAACAGGCACACGCCGGCGATGGCCGCATGCGGCAGGGCCAGGCTGTGCAGCGGGTCCAGTTCGTGCAGCAGGTGCGCGGCCTTCTCGGGCCCGGCCAGCGGCGCGCCGGTGGCGGCGGCCCAGGCCAGGCCGATGGCCAGCGCCGTGGGCAGGGCCACCGCCACGTTGCCCACCACCGCGATGAACTGCGAGCGCAGCACGTGCACGACCAGGTCGGCGACCTCCTGCAGCCGCTCGCGACCGCGGTCCAGCGCCTGCGCGATCAGTGCCGCCGTCATCGCGGGCTGCTTGGTCGCGATGGTCAGGTGCAGCAGGTACACGACCACGAAGCCGAGCGCGTAGTTCAGGCCGTAGGCCAGCGCCACGCCGGCCGGCGCCAGCGCCAGCTTGGACAGCAGCAGCTTGGCCAGGGCCATCGCGCCGACGATGGCGCCCGCGCCCAGGGCCGAGCGCAGCATCGCGGTCCAGCCCGCGCGGTCGGTGGTGACGTAGTGCTCGCCCGTGCGGCTGGCGCATTCGGTGACCTGCAGCGCCAGCAGCGCGGTGTTGCTGTCGAGCAGGTCGCGCAGGCTGTCGCGGCGCGACTCGGCCTCCACCAGGCTGGCGAGCAGCCGCGCCGCCGCCGGCATGGGATCGGCGTCCTGCAGCACCGCGAGCACGGCGCGGATGCGGGCCACCGACTGCGACACGCGCAGCAGCAAGCGCGTGAGCGCGACCGACACGCCGTCGCTGGCGCAGCGGGCGCGGATGCCGGCCACCAGCAGCTCGCAGCCGTCCAGCGCGGCCAGGAGCGGCGCGGCATCGGCCGGCCCGCCCGCACGCGCCTGGACATAGGCACCTGCGGCGGCCAGCTGCTGCTGGAACGGCCCGTCCAGCCGGCCCAGCGCCGGCTGCTTGCGCACCGCCTCGGGCTCGAAGGCCAGGGCTGCGATGCGCAGCGCCAGCACCTGCAGCGCCTCGAGCGCCTCGGCCGCCGCCCAGGTGCGCAGGCGCCGGCCCGCCGCGTCGTCGGCGCCGGCCAGCGCGCGCAGCACGTCGGCCACGGCCTGGCCGTGCACGGCCAGCCACTGCGGGTCCGAGGGTGCGTCGAACAGGTCGCCCAGCAGGTCGTCGAGCTGCCCCGGGCGCTGCGGCGGCGGCAGCACCTTGCGCAGCAGCCGCTGGCGGGCCGCGCCCCAGAAGCCGACCGCCAAGGTGATGCCGGTGTCGGTCAGCAGCGGCCGCAGGCGCTGCGCGCACAGCGCATCGGCCAGCGCGGCGCGTTCGGCCTCGACCACCGGGCCGCCGGCACGCAGCCGCGCGGCCACGCCCTGCAGGCGCTGGCGCGCGGCCTCGGGGGCCAGGGCGGGATCGGGACGCGCCGCGGCCAGCAGCGCGCGCAGGCAGTCGGGGGTGGTGGCCTCGTCCATGGATGAGGCACGAGCATAGCGGGGCCGCCCCGGCGGCCCGGGGTTCAGGGTTTCGCGGCGGTGGGCGCGACCGCGCCGGCGGCGATGCTGGTGGCCTTGCGCTGCACCATCAGGTTGCGGCGCGCGTCCTCGGGATTCGCGAAGGTCACCGCGCCCCTGGCCACCTTGCCCAGCACCAGCATGTTGGCGGTGATGGCGTCCTTGTCCTCGGGGCTGAACGGCTTGTCGTAGGTGGCCACCACGCCGTAGTACACGCGGGGGATCGACTCCAGCGCGGTCTTGAGCGCCGGGCCGGTGGGGTTGCCGTCGCGGATGGCCAGCAGCGCATAGGTCAGCAGGTAGGCCGTGTCGTAGGCCTGCGCGGCGGCCATGGGCACCGGGATGCGCTCGTTGTACTTGCGCTTGTAGGCCGCCAGGAAGGCGGCGCGCCGCTCGTTGCTCGGCTCGGCGATGAAGGTCTGCGCCATCAGCGCGCCCTCGGCCGCGTCCTTGCCGCCGTCGATGAAGAACGGGAACGACAGCGGCCAGCCGCCCACCTGCGGCACCTGCCAGCCCAGGGCCTTGCGGCCGGTGGCGATGGTCGCGTTCTCGGGGCCCACGGTGTAGCTGAAGACCACGTTCGCGCCGGCGGCGCGCGCGGCCTTGAGCTCCTCGGTCAGGTCCTTGACGCCCAGCCCGAAGCGCGCGACGTGCACCGGCCGCAGGTTGCGCGCGGCCAGCGCGGCCTGCACGTCGGCCAGGCCCGCCTCGCCGTAGCCGGTGCTGTCGGCGAACACCGCGACCTTGTTCCAGCCGCGCTTGAGGATCTCGTCGACCACGAACGGCGCCTGGATCGCGTCGCGCGCCGAGGTGCGGAACACGTAACTGTCGGCCGCCTTGAACTTCGCGGTGATGGGCGTGCCGGTCGCGCAGGGCACGATCAGCGGGATGCGGGCCTGCTGGTACACGTCCAGCGCCTTCATCGCCACGCCGGTGTTGCAGAAGCCCAGCGCCGCGGTCACGCCTTCGGCCACCAGTTCCTGCGAGGCCTTCAGGCCCGCGTCGGGATTGCCCTGGTCGTCCTTGACCACCAGCTGCAGCGGCCGGCCCAGGTAGCCGCCCACGGCATTGACCTCGTCGATGGCCAGCTGCACGCCCTTGAGCATGGGCTGGCCGAAGTCGGACGAGGGACCGGAGAAGGGGCCGATCAGGCCGATGCGCAGCGGCGCGCCGGTGGCCTGCGCAGCGGCGCTGCCGGCCAGCAGGGCGAAGGCGAGCGCGGCGGCGCCGCGGTGGACAAAGCGTTCGAATCGTCGGGTCATGGGGCCGGCACGGTACGGACGGACTAGCCGCGGCTCCATCGGGCTTGCCCCATGCCGGCGCGCCTCGTCAGTGTTCCGACAGGCTGGCCGGCGCGCGTGCGCACGCGCGGTGGCGCCGCACGCGGCACCCACGCACGGTCGCGGTAGGATGCGCGCCCTCGCGAGGGCGATGCCCCGCGCCGGATTCCAAGAAGGAGACAACGATGTTCAGAACCCTGCGCAGCTGGGGCGCGGTGCTCGCGCTCGCCACCCTCGCCGCCACCGCCGCGGCCCAGGACGCCTTTCCCGCCCGGCCGGTCAAGATCCTCGTGCCCCAGACGCCCGGCGGCGCCTCGGACGCACTGGCGCGCATCGTGGCGCAAAAGCTGGCCGAGAAATGGGGCCAGCCGGTCGTGGTCGAGAACCGCGCCGGCGCCGGCGGCAACGTCGGCATGGAAGTCGTGGCCAATGCACCGGCCGACGGCTACACGCTGCTCATGAGCTACGTGGGCACGCATGCGATCAACGGCGCGCTGTACAGGAAGCTGCCCTTCGACCCCGAGAAGGACTTCGCGCCGGTGGCCACGCTGGCCACCCTGCCCTTCGTGGTGGTCACGCGGGCGGATGCGCCGTTCAAGACCATCCCCGACATCGTCGCCGCCGCGAAGAAGGGCCAGCTGGCCTACGGCAGCGCGGGCAACGGCTCGGTCAACCACCTGCTGGGCGAGATGTTCAACAGCGCCGCCGGCGTCAAGCTGGTCCACGTGCCCTACCGCGGCGCGGCCCCGGCGATGCAGGACCTGATGGGCGGCCAGATCCAGCTGGTGTTCACCAGCCTGCCGTCGGTGGCGGGCGCGATCAAGCAGGGCACGCTGCACCCGGTGGCCGTCACCAGCGGCAAGCGCGCCGCCTCGTTCGCCACCATCCCCACCATCGCCGAGGCGGGCTTCAAGGACTTCGACGTCACGCCGTGGTTCGGCCTGTTCGCCCCGGCCAAGGTGCCGGCGCAGGTGGTGCGCAAGCTCAACGCCGACGTCAACGAGGTGCTCAGGTCCCGCGACGTGGCCGAGAAGTTCGCCGCCCAGGGCGCCGAGCCCTACCTGACCGACCCGGCGCAGTTCGCCGCCGTGCTCAGGGCGGACATCGCCAAGTGGGGCCAGGTGGTGCGCGCCTCGGGCGCCAGCATCGACTGAAGGCGGCACGTGGAAGCAGCCAAGGTCTACCTGCGGGTCAACCGCACCGCGCCCGACGTCATCGCGCAGGCGCGCGAACTCACTGTCGCCGACGTGCACGAGGCCATGGGCCTCGCCGGCCGCGCGGCGCTGATGGGGCCGCGCATGCGGCCGCTGCGCGAGGGCCAGCGCATCGCCGGGCCCGCGGTCACGGCGTTCTGCTGGCCGGGCGACAACCTGATGATGCACCGCGCGCTGTCGCTGGCGCAGCCGGGCGACGTGCTCGTCGTGGTCTGCCAGGCCGAGCTGTCGGGCGCGCAATGGGGTGACCTGGCCACGCGCTACGCGCTGCAGCACGGGCTGGCCGGCGTGGTGGTGCAGGGCTGCGTGCGCGACGTCGACCAGGTGCGGGCCATGGGCTTCCCGGTCTGGGCGACGCACATCTGGCCGATCCACCCCGACAAGTCGGGCCGCGGCACCGTCAACGCGCCGGTGGTCTGCGAGGGCGCGCCGGTGCGGCCGGGCGACCTGGTCGTCGCCGATGGCGACGGCGTGATCGTGGTGCCGCGCGCGCAGGCCGCCGCGGTGGTCGCGGCCGCGCAGGCCAAGATGGGGCGCGAGGACGTGATCGCCGAGCGCATGCGCGCCGGCCAGAGCTTCTTCGAGGCGCACGGCGCCGCCGCGATCTACGCCGGCCTGGCCGTCGACGAGGTCGACGGCGCGCACGACGACTGAATGCCCCACCGACCACCCGGCGCGTGGGTCGCGCTCGCGCTCACGCTGGCCATCCAGGCCCTGGTCGCGATGGCCGTGCTCACCGTGCCGGCCATGGGGCCGGCGATGGCCGAGGCGCTGGGCGTCTCCCCCACCCTGGTGGGCACCTTCGTCGCGGTGGTCTACCTGGGCGCGATGGCGGCCAGCCTGCTGTCGGGGCCGCTGGTGGTGCGCTATGGCGCGATCCGCGTCAGCCAGGCCGGCCTGCTGCTGTGCGCGGCCGGGCTGGCGCTGCTGGCGGTCGCGCCCGGCCTGGCCACCACCGCCGCCGGCGCGCTGCTGGTGGGCCTGGGCTACGGCCCGATCACGCCGGCCAGCTCGCACCTGCTGGCGCGCACCACGCCGCCCCACCGCATCTCGCTGGTGTTCTCGGTCAAGCAGACCGGCGTGCCGCTGGGCGGGGTGCTGGCCGGCGCGCTGGTGCCGGCGCTGCTGCTGGCCGGCGGCGTGCAGGCGGCGCTGCTGGCGGTGGCCGCGGCCAACCTGCTGTGCGCCGTGCTGTCGCAGCCGCTGCGCGGACCGCTGGACGCCGACCGGCAGCCGGCCGCGCCCCTGTCGCCGGCCAGCCTGCTGCGGCCGATCCGGCTGGTGGTGGGCGACCGCGGCCTGCGCGGCCTGGCGGCGATGTCGTTCGCGTTCGCGATGGTGCAGCTGTGCCTGGCGACCTACCTGGTGACCTACCTGCACGACACGCTGGGCTATGGCCTGGTGGCGGCCGGCGCCGTGCTGTCGGCCGCGCAGGTGGGCGGCGTGGTCGGCCGCGTGGCCTGGGGCTGGGTGGCCGACCGCTGGCTCACGCCGCGCCAGATGCTGGCCACGCTGGCGGCGCTGATGGCCGTGTGCAGCGCCGCCACCGCGGCCCTGCCGGCGGGCGCGGCGGTGGCCGCCGTGCTGGTGCTGATGACCGCCTTCGGTGCCTGCGGCACCGGCTGGAACGGCGTCTACCTGGCCGAGGTCAGCCGCCTGGCGCCGCCCGGGCAGGCCAGCGCGGCCACCGGCGGCGCGCTGTCGGTGACCTTCTTCGGCGTGGTGCTGGGGCCCGTGCTGTTCGGCGCCCTGTCGGGCGCGCTGGGCAGCTACCGCGCCGGCTACCTGGCGCTGGCGCTGCCGGCGGCGGTGTGCGCCTGGCGGCTGGTGCGCGGCGGGCGCCCGGCCGGCCAGCCGGTCTGAGCCGGCTCAGACCGGCCGCGTGCCGGCCAGGGTGATGCGCTGCAGGATGCGGCGGTGGCCGTGGTAGTCGTTGACCGGGTTGTGCTGCACGGCCCGGTTGTCCCAGAACGCGATGCAGTCGGGCTGCCAGCGCCAGCGGCAGGTGAACTCGGGCTTGACCTGGTGCGCGAACAGGAACTGCAGCAGCGGCGCGCTCTCGGCCTCCGTCAGGCCGACGATCCCCACTGTGTGGGCGACGTTGACGTACAGCGCCTTCTCGCCGGTCTCGGGATGCGTGCGCACCACCGGGTGGTGGGCGACGTACTCGCGCTTGGCGGTCTCGTTGCCGTCGCTGCGCAGCCGGTCCTCGCGGGTCTTGGACACGTCGGCCTTGGCCGAGCTGGAGATGCCCACCAGGCCCTCGAGCATCCGCTTCATGGTGTCCGACAGCGCCTCGTAGGCGGCGACCTGGTTGGCGAACAGCGTGTCGCCGCCGAAGGGCGGCAGTTCCTTGGACAGCAGCATCGTGCCCATCGGGGGCTCCTCGAGGTAGGTCGTGTCCGAGTGCCACACGCCGCCGAAGTTGACCGTCTCGTGCTCGAGCTTCTTGACCTCGATGATCTCGGGAAAGCCCGCGATGCCCTTGACGAACGGGTACTCGACCGGCCGGCCCAGGGCGCGCGCGAAGTCCATGAACTGCGCCGGCGACAGCGGCTGGCCGGTGAGGAACACCACCTTGTGCTGCAGGAACGCCTGCCGGATCTCGGCGGCGCGGGTCTCGGTGAGCGGCTGGCGCAGGTCGACGCCGGTGAGTTCGGCGCCCAGGGCGCCGGCGATACGCTGGATGTGCATGGTGGTCGGTGTGGTGCCGCGCGCGCGGCGGCGGCACGGGGTTCGAGGGATGCCCCGATGCTAGGATCCGCCGCCCCCGGGCACAACTCAAAGAATCTGAGCGATTGTTCAGCGCGCCGATGAAGGTCAACCCCAAGACCCTGTCCACCTTCCTGGCCGTCGCCGAGAACGCCAGCTTCGGCAAGGCGGCCGAGCAGCTGCACCTATCGCTGCCGGCGGTCAGCATGCAGATCAAGCAGATGGAGCAGCGGCTAGGCGTCGCGCTCTTCCACCGCACCACCCGCAAGGTCGCGCTCACCGCCGAGGGCGAGCACCTGCTGGTGAGCACCCGCAAGGCGATGGCCGAGCTGGATGCCGCGCTCGCCCGGCTCGAACAGGTGGCACAGGCCCAGCACGGCCACCTGTCGTTCGCCTGCGTGCCCACCGTGGCGGGCACCACCCTGCCGCCGCTGCTGGTCGCGTTCGCGCAGCTGTACCCGGGCGTGACGGTGCGGGTGCGGGAGCTGGCCCAGCCCGAGCTGCTGCAGTCGGTGCGCCGGCGCGAGGTGGACTTCGGCATCGGCCTGGCGCCCGAGCGGCCGGGCGAGCTCGACGCCCGCGCGCTGTTCGACGATCCCTACGTGGCCGTGGTGCCGGCCGGGCACCCGGCCGCCGGCAAGGCCAGCATCACGCTGCGCGAGCTGGCCCGCATGCGGCTGCTGGCGCTGGGCACCTCGCAGTTCCGGCGCGACCTGCAGGACGCGCTGGACCGCGAGGGCCTGGCCCCCGACATGGGCTACGAGTTCACGCACGTGGCCACCGTGGTCGCGATGATCGAGGCCGGGCTGGGCGTCGGCATCCTGCCCGGGCTGGCGGTGCCCGAGCGGCCCACGCTGCACCGGCTGCGCATCGTGCGGCCCGCGATGCGCCGCACCATCGCCATCCTGTCGCTGCGCGGCCATGCGCCCTCGCCGGCGGCGGCGCGCTTCGTTGCCCTGTGCGATCGCCTGGCGCCGGCGGCCTGACCCACCGTCCCGCTAGCATCCCGCCATGCACGACCCCACCCCCGCCCTCGCCGCCGCCCGCCTGCTGGCGGGCCACTGGGCCGCCGGCCGGCACCTGGCCGAACTGCCCGCCGGCTGCCGCCCCGCCACCCGCGCCGACGGCCATGCCGTGCGGGCGCAGTGGCCCGCCGTGGTGGGCCAGCCGGTGGCCGGCTGGAAGATCGCCGCCACCAGCACCGCGGGCCAGCAGCACATCGCCGTCACCGGCCCGCTGGCCGGGCCGGTGTTCGCGCACCGCGTGCATGCCGACGGCGCGCAGGTCTCGCTGGCCACCAACCGCATGCGGGTGGCCGAGTGCGAGATCGTGTTCCGCCTGGGCCGCACGCTGGCGCCGCGCGCCGGCGGCTACACGCGCCAGGAGGTGCTGGCCGCCGTCGCCTCGCTGCATCCCGGCATCGAGGTGCCGGACTCGCGCTTCCTGCAGTTCGAGCGCGCCGGCGAGGCGCAGCTGATCGCCGACGGCGCCTGCACCGACCAGATGGTGCTGGGCGCGCCGGTGCCGCCCGATGCCCGCGTGCAGGACCTGCCCGCGCTGGTGGTGCAGGCCACGGTGAGCGACGGCCGCCGGCCGCAAGGCGTGGGCCGCAACGTGCTCGGCGACCCGGTCGAGGCGCTCGTGTGGCTGGTGCACGAGCTCGGCGCCGCGGGCCAGGCGGTCGAGGCCGGCCAGTTCGTCACCACCGGCGCCTGCGTGCCGCCGATCCCGGTCGTGCCGGGCCAGCGCGTCGAGGCCGATTTCGGCTGGATCGGGCGGATCTCGGCCAGCTTCGCCTGAGCCGCCCGCAGGCGTTCAGCGCGCCGCAGCGGCCCGCCCCTTGCGCGGCCGGCCTGCATCGGCCAGCAGCTGGTCCCACATGGCCTGCGCGGCCACCGACAGGCTGCGATCGCGGCGCTTGACCAGGTAGATCGGCCGCGCCACGCCGGGGTCGGCCACCGGCACCGCGGCCACGCCCTCGCGCTGGCACAGCTGCAGCGCGGAGCCCGGCACCAGCCCCACGCCGAAGCCGTGCGCCACCAGCCCGCCCAGGGTACCCAGCTGGTTCACCTCCAGCCCGGTGTCGCGCATGCCGGCCTGCTGCAGCAGCTGCTGGGTCTGCTGCCACACGCTGCCGGCACGGGTGGTCTGGATGCAGGGCAGGCCCTTGAGGTCCTGCAGCCGCACCCGCCGGCGGGCGGCCAGCGGGTCGCCGGCGCGGCACACCACATAGAAGGGTTCGTCGCGCAGCAGGCGGGCCTCGAACTCGCTCTCCTCGCCGCGCAGGGCGTTCAGGCCGAAGTCGACGTCCCCGCGGCGCACCAGCTCCAGGCAGCGGTCGGCCACCACGTCGGCCACCCGCAGGTCGATGCCCGGATGGCGGCCACGGAACTCCGCCATCTGGCGCGGCAGCCAGTCGGCCGCCAGCGAGGGCGGCGCCGCCACCACCACCCGGCCGCTGCGGCGCTGCGCGCGGTCGCGCAACTCGTGCACCGTGGCGCGCATCTCGGCGGCGATGCGCTGCGCGCCCTCGGCGAACACCTCGCCCTCGGGCGTGAGCGAGACGCTGCGCGTGGTGCGGTCGAACAGCCGCGCGCCCACCTGCTGCTCGAGCCGCCCGATCAGCTGGCTGAAGGCCGAGGGCGACATGTGGCAGCGCTCGGCCGCCACCGCGAAACGGCGGGTCTCGTGCAGCGCGAGGAAGGCATCGACGAGGCGGCCAGACAGATTCATTCAGAAATCCACACAGTCGTTCCAATCATTCCAGTTTACTTGCAGGGGTCGCGGCGGCACATTGGCCGCATGCAATCGAAGGACCTGCGTCTGCAGACATTGGCCGTCGGCTGCGGTGCCGGCTTTTCCGGCGACCGCACCGATGCGGCGGCACCCGTGGTGCGCACCCTGGTGGCGCGTGGCGGGCCGGCCGCCCTCGTGTTCGAGAACCTCGCCGAGCGCACGCTCGCGTTCCAGCAGCTCACGCGGCGCAGCCGGCCCGAGCTGGGCTACGAGCCGCTGCTGGAGGAGGAGCTGCGCCCCGTGCTGGCCGACTGCGTGGCTCACGGCATCCCCATCGTGGGCAACTTCGGCGCCGCCAACCCGGCGGGCGCCGCGGCCGCGGTGCATCGGCTGGCGGCGGAGCTGGGCCTGCCGGCGCTGCGGGTGGCGGTGGTGACCGGCGACGACCTGTCCGACGAACGCGGCCGCGGCATCGTCAGCGCGCAGCTGGGCGATGCCTTCGACGCCCGGCGCTTCGTCTGCGCCAACGCCTACCAGGGCGCGTTCGAGATCGCCGGGGCCATCCGCGCCGGCGCCCAGGTGGTGGTGACCGGCCGCGTGGCCGATCCCTCGCTGGTGCTCGGCCCGGCCATCGCCCACTACGGCTGGGCTGCGGACGACTGGGACCGGCTGGCGGGCGCCACCATGGCCGGCCATCTGCTGGAATGCGGCGCGCAGGTCACCGGCGGCTACTTCGCCGACCCGGGCCGCAAGGACGTGCCCGGGCTGGAGGACGTGGGCTTCCCCATCGCCGAGATCGCGGCCGACGGCAGCTGCATCGTCTCCAAGGCCGAGGGCACCGGCGGCATGGTCGACTGCCGCACGGTCAAGGAGCAGCTGCTCTACGAGGTGCACGACCCCGCGGCCTACATCACGCCCGACGTGGTGGCCGACATCACCCGGGCTACCGTCACCCAGGTCGGTCCCGACCGGGTGCGGCTGGCCGGCGTGCGCGGCCACCCGCGCACCGACACGCTCAAGGCGCTGGCCTACTTCGACGGGGGCTGGCTGGGCGAGGCCGAGATCTCGTACGCCGGCCCGAACGCCGAGGCGCGGGCGCGGCTGGCGCAGGAGATCGTCGCCCGCCGCATGGGCGCGCAGCTGGCGCTGCGCTTCGACCTGATCGGCGTGCTCAGCATCCTGGGCGACGACCGCAACACCCTGCTGGGCGGCGCGCCGCGCGGCGACGCGCGCGACGTGCGCCTGCGCGTGGCCGGCCGCCACGAGAGCCTGCCCGTGATCGAGCGGCTGCTGCGCGAGGTCACCTGCCTGTGGACCGGCGGGCCGGCCGGCGGTGGCGGCGTGCGCACCGCCCGCCGCCAGCGGCTGTCCAGCCGCGCCGTGCTGGTGCCGCGCGCGCAGGCCCCCGCGTCCTTCCATTTCGCCTGAGCCCGCCATGCCCCGCATCCCCCTGTACGACATCGCCCACGCGCGCACCGGCGACAAGGGCAACCGCGCCAACATCGCGCTGATCGCCGACCGGCCCGAGGACTACGCGCTGCTCGTCGCGCAGGTCACCTGCGAGCGCGTGGCCGCGCATTTCGCCGCCCGCCGCCCGACCGCCGTGCACCGGTACCTGCTGCCCACGCTGGGCGCCATCAACTTCGTGCTCGACGACGTGCTCGATGGCGGCGTGAACGACTCGCTCAACCTGGACATGCACGGCAAGTCGCTGTCCTTCCACCTGCTCGCCCTGGAGGTCGACGTGTCCCCGCAGAGGACCGCGGCCCCGGCGAGGCCGCCTTCCGAGGAGACAACTTGAAGACCCGCACCTTCCTGCAGGCGCTCGCGGCGGGCGCCGCGCTCGCGCTCGCCGGCCGCCCCGCGCTGGCCCAGACCTGGCCGGCCCGGCCGGTGAAGTTCGTCGTCCCCTTCCCCGCCGGCAGCGCCACCGACCTGGCGGCGCGGCTGATGGCCAACGCGCTCACCGGCGCGCTGGGCCAGCCCGTGGTGGTCGACAACAAGCCCGGGGCGGGCGGCTCGATCGCGGCGATGGAGGTGGTGCGCGCCGCCGCCGACGGCCACACGCTGCTGTTCTCGTCGAACTCGGCGATGGCGTCCAACGTGGCCCTGCTCAAGTCCATGCCCTACGACCCGCGCAAGGACCTGGCGCCCGTCGCCGCGGTGGGCGAGAACATGCTGGTGCTGATGGTGCGCAGCGAGCATCCGGCGCGCAGCCTGCAGGAGTTCGTCGAGCAGGCCCGCCAGCGGCCCGGCAAGGTGACGGCCGGCTACGGCTCGTCGAGCTCGCAGATCTGCATCGCGGTGCTGAACAAGCTGGCGCGGCTGGACCTGCAGCCGGTGCCGTACAAGGGCATCCCGCTGGCCGTCAACGACGTGCTGGCCGGCACGGTCGATGCCACCTTCGCGGACCTGGGCAACGCGATGGCGCAGGCCAAGGGCGGCCGGCTGCGCGCCCTGGGCACCACCGCCCCGAAGCGCTCGGCGCTCACGCCCGACTGGCCCGCGCTGGCCGAGCTGGCACCCGGCTTCGACGTGACGGCCTGGTTCGCCATCGCCGGCCCGGCCGCGCTGCCGCGCGAGATCGCCGACCGCCTGAACACGGCCGTGGCGCAGGCGCTGCGCACGCCCGAGGTCCGGGACAAGCTGGCCGGCATCGGCATCCAGCCGCTGGTGATGACCGCGCCGGAGCTCAAGGGCTTTGTCGAGCGCGAGGTCGCCAAGTGGGTGCGCCTGGCCCGCGACGCGGAGGTGCAGGCCGAATGAGCACCACCGACCGACCCGTGATGCTGGTGACCGGCGCCAGCCGGGGCATCGGCGCCGAGATCGCGCTGCTGGCCGCCGAACAGGGCTGGCGCGTGGGCGTCAACTACCACCGCAGCGAGGCCGCGGCGCAGGCCGTGGTCGCGCGCATCCGCGCCGGCGGCGGCGAGGCCGTGGCCCTGCAGGCCGACGTGGCCGACCTGCAGGCCGTGCGGCGGATGTTCGGCGCGCTGGACGCCGCCTTCGGCCGGCTGGACGCGCTGGTGAACAACGCCGGCATGCTGGCCAACTTCAGGATCACCGAGGTCGATGCCGCCAACGTGGCCGGCATCTACGCGGCCAACGTGTTCGGCAGCTACTACTGCGCCAGCGAGGCGGCCCGGCGCATGGCCCGCTCGCACGGCGGCCGCGGCGGCGCGATCGTCAACATGTCCTCGGTCGCCTCGCGCCTGGGCGGGCTGGCCGGCGGCACGGCCTATGCCGGCACAAAGGGCGCGATCGACGCCTTCAACCTGGCGCTGGCCAAGGAACTGGGCCCCGAGGGCATCCGCGTCAACGCGCTGCGCCCCGGCCTGATCGCCACCGAGATCCACGAGGTCCACGGCGGCATCGGCCAGATGGAGCAGCTGGCGCGCACCGCCGTGCCCCTGGGGCGCGCCGGCACCGCCCGCGAGGTCGCGCAGACCGCGCTCTGGCTGGCCGGCGATGCCGCCTCGTACGTCCACGGCGCCGTGCTCGACGTCGCCGGTGGCCGCTGACCCCCCATTTGCCCTGACCCACCCATGTCCCCTCCCCGCAAGGTCATCGTCACGTGCGCCGTGACCGGTTCCATCCACACGCCCTCGATGTCGCCGCACCTGCCGGTGACCGCGCAGGAGATCGCCGATGCCGCCGTGGGCGCAGCCGAGGCCGGCGCGGCCATCGTGCACCTGCATGCCCGCGAGCCGCGCGACGGCAAGCCCACGCAGTCGCCGGCGGCGTTCCGCGAGTTCGTCGGCGAGATCAAGCGCCGCAGCGACGCCGTGGTGAACCTGACCACCGGCGGGGCGCCCACGATGACGGTGCAGGAGCGCATGCAGCCGGCGCTGCAGCTGCAGCCCGAGGTCGCCTCGCTGAACATGGGCTCGATGAACTTCGGCCTGTACCCGATGCTCGATCGCTACCGCGAGTTCCGCCATGCCTGGGAGCCCGAGTTCCTGGCGAGCACGCGCGACACGGTGTTCAAGAACACCTTCGCCGACATCGAGTTCGTGCTGCGCGCGGGCACCGCCAACGGCACGCGCTTCGAGTTCGAGTGCTACGACACCGCGCACCTGTACAACCTGGCGCACTTCCTGGACCGCAAGCTGGCCACGCCGCCGCTGTTCGTGCAGACGGTGTTCGGCATCCTGGGCGGCATCGGCACGCATGCTGACGACGTGGCGCACATGAAGCGCACCGCCGACCGTCTGTTCGGCAAGGACTACGTGTGGTCGGTGCTGGGCGCCGGCCGCTCCCAGATGCCCATCGCCGCCACCTCGGCCGCCCAGGGTGGCAACGTGCGCGTGGGGCTGGAGGACTCGCTCTGGGACGGTCCCGGGCAACTGGCGCGCAGCAATGCCGACCAGGTGCATCGCGTGCGCGGCATCCTGGAGGGGTTGGGCCTGGCCGTCGCGACGCCGGACGAGGCGCGGGCCATGCTGCAGCTCAAGGGCCGCGCCAACGTGGGCTTCTGAGCATGGACACCGGCCCCCGCATCGTCCTGTTCCACGCGCTGCGCGATTCGCAGGTGCCGGCCTGGGAGGCCTTCGCCGAGGCCTGGCCCGAGGCCGAGACCTACAACCTGCTGGACGACTCGCTGTCGGCCGACCTGGCCGCCGACCGGGGGCTGACCCCGGCGATGCTCGACCGCTTCAGCCTGCTGGCCCGCTACGTGGCGAGCGCCGGCGGCGCACAGCGGCCCACCGCCGGCATCCTGTACACCTGCTCGGCCTTCGGGCCGGCCATCGCGCGCGTGGCCGGTGAACTGGCCATCCCCGTGCTGCGGCCCAACGAGGCCGGCTTCGAGGACGCGCTGGCCTGCGGGCCGCGCATCGGGCTGGTGGTGAGCTTCCCGGGCGCGCTGCCGCCGCTGGTGGACGAGCTGCGCACCATGGCCGCTGCGCGCGGCCAGGCGATCGAACTGCACACGATGGTGGCCGACGGCGCGCTGGCCGCGCTGCAGGCCGGCGACGGCGCCCGCCACGATGCGCTGGTGGCGCAGGCGGCGCAGGCCCTGCCGCCGCTGGACGCGCTGGTGCTGTGCCAGTTCTCGCTGGCCCGGGCCCGGCATGCGATCCCCGCCGTGCGCGGCCGCACAGTGGTGACCACCCCGCTGAGCGCGGTGCGCAAGATGCGCCGGCTGGTCCAGGCGCGGGCGGGCTGAGGCCGCCGCCCGCCCCGGCAGGACGACAACGACGAGGAGACGAGGCAGATGTTCCGACTGGATGGCAAGGTGGCCCTGGTGACCGGTTGCGGCACCCGGGGCGAGGGCTGGGGCAACGGCAAGGCGATCGCCACGCTGCTGGCGCGCCAGGGCGCGCAGGTGATGGGCTGCGACCTGGACCTGGAGGCGGCGCAGGCCACCCGCCGCATCATCGAGGCCGAGGGCGGCACGGCCCACGTGGTCACCGCCGACGTGACGCGATCGGCCGACTGCGCCGCGCTGGTGCAGGCCTGCCTGGAGCGCTACGGGCGCCTGGACATCCTGGTCAACAACGTGGGCCGCTCCGAGCCCGGCGACCCGGTGACCATGTCCGAGGAGACCTGGGACGAGCAGATCGAGGTCAACCTCAAGTCGGCGTTTCTGATGTGCAAGCACGCGATGCCGGTGATGCAGCGCCAGGGCGGCGGCGCGGTGGTCAACATCTCGTCGATCGCCGGCATGCGCTACGTCGGCAAGCCGCAGGTGGGCTATGCGGCCGCCAAGGCGGCACTGGAGCAGATGACGCGCACGACCGCGGTGCTGTACGCGGACAAGGGCATCCGCCTGAACACGGTGGTGCCGGGGCTGGTGTTCACGCCGCTGGTCAAGCGGCTGGCCGACAAGTACGCCCAGGGCGACTACGAGGGCTTCGTCGCGCACCGCCACCGGCAGGTGCCGATGGGCCACATGGGCGACGCCTGGGACGTGGCGCATGCCGTGCTGTTCCTGGCCGCTGACGAGAGCAAGTACATCACCGGCCAGGAGCTGGTGGTCGACGGCGGCATCACGCTCGCCACCCGTTGAAAGGACAGGCCATGGGACGGCTGCAAGGCAAGGTCGCGATCGTCACGGGGGCCGGCTGCGTCGGCCCGGGCTGGGGCAACGGGCGCGCCACCTGTTGGCGCTTCGCACAGGAGGGCGCACGGGTGTTCGCGGTGGACCGCGACCTGGGCTCGATGGACGAGACGCTGGCGCTAGTGCGCGAGGTGGGTGGCGACATCACGGCGCATGTCTGCGACGTGACCGACGGCGACGCGGTGCAGGCGCTGGTGCAGGCCTGCGTGGCCGCCTACGGCCGCGTCGACGTGCTGGTCAACAACGTGGGCGGGCCCGTACCCGGCGGGCCGGTGGCCCTGAGCGAGGCCGACTGGCAGCGCCAGCTGGACCTGAACCTGTCGTCGGTGTTCCTGCTGTGCAAGCACGTGATCCCGGTGATGCAGGCGCAGGGCGGGGGCAGCATCGTCAACATCGCCTCGACCTCGGGCATCAGCTTCACCGGCGCGGCGCAGGTGGGCTACGCGGCGGCCAAGGCCGGCGTGATCCAGCTCACGCGCGTCGTGGCGGTCGAGTACGCACCCCACAGCATCCGCGTCAACGCGGTGCTGCCGGGCCAACTGCACACGCCGCTGGTGGACGCGGTGCTGGCCGGCCAGCAGTCGCGCGGCGACATCGACACGCTGCTGCGCAAGCGCCAGCAGCGCATCCCGCTGCCCTTCATGGGCGACGGGCGCGACACGGCCAACGCGGCCCTGTACCTGGCATCGGACGAGGCCCGCTTCGTCACCGGTGCGCAGCTCGTGGTCGACGGCGGCATGACCGCCAAGTGCGACTGATCCCCACCATCCACCGAAGGAGACACGCGCGATGCACAAGAGAACCTTCCTGTCGTCCATGGCCGCCGGTGCGCTGGCCGCGGGCGGCTTCGCCCGCGAGGCGTTGGCGCAGCAGGCCTATCCGTCCAGGCCGATCCAGCTGGTGATCCCCTTCGCCCCGGGCGACACCGACGCGATGCTGCGGCCGGTCAGCGAGAAGCTGATCGAGGTGCTGGGCCAGCCCGTGGTGCTGAACTACCGCGCCGGTGCGGGCGGTGCGGTGGGCGCCGGATTCACCGCGGCCGCCCCGGCCGACGGCTACACCCTGGTGGGCAGCTCGCCGGGTTCGCTGGTGGTGGTGCCGCTGGCGAACAAGGACGTGAAGTACGCCACCGACTCGTTCGTGCCCGTGGCCTCGATCTCCGAGGGCGGACTGATGCTGGTGGCGCAGGCCGCGGCGCCGTTCAAGTCCCTGCGCGAGCTGGTCGATGCGGCCAGGAAGGCGCCCGGCGAGGTGACCTTCTCGACCTCGGGGCCCATGGGCATCACCCACCTGCTGACCGAGATCTTCGCCCGCGAGGCCGGCGCCAAGCTGTCGCACATCCCCTTCCAGGGCAGCGGCCCGGCGCTCACCGCGCTGCTGGGCGGGCACGTGGCCATGTCGGCCACCGCCATCGCCCCGGCGCAGTCACACCTGAAATCGGGCACGCTGCGCGCGCTCGCCGTCTTCGGCAGCAGCCGGCTCAAGGCCTTCCCCGAGGTGCCCACGCTGCGCGAGCTGGGCTACAACCTGGGCAGCCCCACGCTGTACGGGCTGTGCGCGCCCAAGGGCACGCCGCGCGAGGTGGTCGACACGCTGTGGGGCGCGATCCGCAAGACGGTGGACAGGCACGGCGAGGCCATCGGCGCGACCCTGGCCACCCTGGGCGCCGAGACCCGCCTGCTCGGGCCGGCGGAGTACGGCGCCTACCTGCGCGAGCAGCAGGCGCTGTTCGCGGCGGGTCTCAAGTCGCTGGGCTGAGCGGGCGCGGCGCGGGTCTGCGGCCGCTCACTGCGGCACCAGCCCCGCCGCCTTCACCAGCTCCGCGTGCAGCTTCAGGTCGCGCGCGATCAGCTGCTGCAGTTCCTCGGGCGTGCTCGGGGCCACCTCCATGCCGCTCTCGGCCAGCCTGGCACGGGTCTCGGCATCGAGCGCGGCGCGCACCGCGCGGTTGAGCTGCTCGACGATGGGCCGCGGCGTCTTCGCGGGCGCGAGCAGCGCGACCCAGGCCGACAGGGTCAGGTCGGCCACGCCGCCTTCGGCCATGGTGGGCACGTTGGGCAGCATGGCCGCGCGCTGCGGCGCCATCAGCCCCAGCGCATGCAGCTTGCCGGCCTGCAGGTGGGGCAGCGCCTCGGGCAGCACCGCGAACATCGCGTCGACGCTGCCGGCCAGGGTATCGTTGATGGCCGGGGCGCCACCCTTGTAGGGCACGTGCAGCAGGCTGGCCTTGGTGCGAGTCTCGAACATCAGCGCCGCCAGGTGCTGCGGGCTGCCGTCGCCCGAGGAGGCGTAGGTCAGCCGCCCCGGCGCGGCGCGCGCCGCCGCGAGCAGGGCGGCCAGCGTGGGGTACTTGGCCTTGTCCCGCACCACCAGCACCATGGGCTGGTTCACCAGCCGCGACACCGGCACGAAGTCGGCCTCGGGGTCGTAGGGCAGCGTCTTGAAGATGCTCTTGTTGGTCGTGAGGAACGAGGCCGGCGACACGGTCAGCGTGTAGCCGTCGGCCGGCGCGCGGGCCACGGCCGGCATGCCGATCTGGCCCGAGGCGCCGGCGCGGTTGTCGACCACGAAGGGCTGGCCCAGCGACGCCGCGAGCTTCTGCGCCACGGTGCGCGCGATCATGTCCGCGCTGCCGCCGGCCGGCAGGGCGACGATGACCTTGACCGGTCGGTCGGGATAGGCGGCCTGGGCCCACGCGGCGGGCAGTGCGGCCCAGGCGGCGAGGCCTGCGGCGGGCAGGGCGAGGACGGTGCGGCGGGTGGGCATGGGCACGGGCTCCTGGGGGATGGTCGCGACCGACTGTCGCGCACCTGCCGCATCGAAGCAAGGCACGGGCCACCAACGACAACGCCCCGCGGCCAGGGGCCGACGGGGCGTGTGGAGGGGGAAGGACCGCGCGTGCCGGGCACGCGCAGTCGACCCGGTGCGATCAGTAGCGGTTGCCGCCGCCGTAGCCGCCGCCACCGTAGCCACCACCGCCGCCGGAGCGCGGGGGACGCGACTCCATCGGCTTGGCTTCGTTGACGACCATGTCGCGGCCGCCCAGGTCCTGGCCGTGCAGGCCGGCGATGGCCGCGGTGGCCTCGGCCTGCGACGACATCTCGACGAAGCCGAAGCCCTTCGAGCGGCCGCTGTCACGGTCCATGATGATCTTGGCGCTGTTGACCGCGCCGTAGGCGCTGAACGAGCGCTCCATGTCGCTGTCGCTGTAGGAATAGGGCAGGTTGCCCACGTAAAGTTTGGTTCCCATGATGTCTCCAGGTGGGAATTGGCCGCGCGGCGACATGCCGTGCGGTGCACAACGGCCAGAGATCATCGAGGGAGGGATTTCGACAACGACGCGCCGGCTTGCTCAGCCGGCGGAAGGAGAAGAGAGACCTGGGAGACGACGGTCTGTTGAACGTCCAGCGCGGGGCATGGTAGCACGCGGGCCGGCGCAGCGGGGTGCGGACGTGCGCGCAGGGCGCATCGGCCTGCCGCAGCGCCAGCCGCGCCGGGCTGCCGCGGCAGCGGGCCGCGGACCCGTCCGGGCGCGAGGGAGTAGCATCGGTCAACTGAACTTCGGTGGGACCATGAACACGACAGGCGGCGGCTGATGGCTGTCCCGATCGGAATCCGCGCCCCCGGCGACGACGATTCCCTGCGCATCGCGAACCACGCCGTGGTGCGGTGGCGCGCCATCCTGGCGGCGCTGTCGCCCATCGTCGGCGTCCACGGCGTGGCGGCGCTGTACCGGCGCACCCTGTTCCAGGCCCGCGGCGCGCATGCATGGCTGGAGGTGCCGCCCGAGGCCGACGGCATGGACCTGGACCACCTGCGCAACCAGCTGGCCCGGCGTTCGCCGGACGAGGCCGAGGCGGCCAGCGCCCACGCCTTCCTCCTGTTCCGCGACCTGCTGGCCAGCCTGATCGGCATCTCGCTGGTCGAACGCCTGCTGCCCCCCGGCTCCACGCCTCCCCCTTCCGGCGCCGACGCCCAGGATCCCAGCCATGACTGACAAGGTCACCATCCACTGCCTGCCGACGGGCATCCCCGGCCTGGACACCATCCTGGGCGGCGGCCTGCCCGAGTTCTCGTTCAACCTGATCGCCGGGCTGCCCGGCTGCGGCAAGACCACGCTGGCGCACCAGATGATGTTCGCCATGGCCACGCCCGAGCGGCCGGCGCTGTACCTCACCGTGCTGGGCGAGCCGCCGCTGAAGATGCTGCGCTACCAGCAGCAGTTCGCCTTCTTCGACTTCGACCGCCTCGAGCGCTGCGTGCGCTACGTCAACCTGGGCGACGACGCGCTGGCCGGCGACCTGGGCAAGGTGCTCGAGCGCATCGTCGCCGAGGTGCAGGTGCACCAGCCGGCCTTCGTCTTCGTGGATTCCTTCCGCTCGGTGGTCGCCAGCCGTGCCGACACCAGCGACCTGCAGATGTTCATGCAGCAGCTCGGCTCGCTGATGACCAGCTGGCAGGCCACGACCTTCCTGATCGGCGAGTACGCCGCCGACACCGAGGCGAACCCGGTGTTCACGGTGTGCGACGGCATCATCCGGCTGGACCAGTCCGTCGAGCGCAACACCATGGTGCGCAAGCTGGAGGTCACCAAGATGCGCGGGCGCGCGAGCCTGGCGGGCCGGCACACCTACCGCATCTCCCCGTCGGGCGTCACGGTCTTCCCCCCTGCCAGCGCGGCGCTGCCGCATCGCAATGGGCCCGCGCTGCCGCCTGGGCGGGCCAGCGTCGGCAACCCGGCGCTCGACGCGATGCTGGGCGGCGGCCTGCCGCGCGGCTACTCGCTGCTGGTGGCGGGGCCGTCCGGGTCGGGCAAGAGCGTGCTGGCGGCCTCGTTCCTGGCCGAGGGCGCGCGGCAGGGCGAGAAGGGCGTGATCGCCCTGTTCGAGCAGCGGGCCAACCGCTCGGCCCAGGTCGTGCTGTCGCAGCTGATCGCCTCCGGCGACGTGGCCCTGGTGGACAGCCGGGCCGTCGACCTGTCCATCGACGAGATCGTGCTGCTGCTGCTCGGCGAGATCCGGCGGCTGGGCGCGACCCGCGTGGTGATCGACTCGCTGTCGGCCTTCGAGCTCTCGCTGACGCCCACCTTCCGGCAGGACTTCCGCGAGTCCATGCTGCGGCTGGTCAGCGCGCTGGGCCACGAGGGCGTCAGCACGCTGATGACCTCGGAGCTGGAGGACCGCTACACCGACCTGCGCTTCAGTCCCTACGGCACGGCGTTCCTGACCGACGCGATCATCGTGCAGCGCTACATCGAGGTGGACAGCCGCCTGCAGCGCGTGATGGCCGTGGTCAAGGTGCGCGACAGCGCCCACTCGGACGCCCTGCGCCTGTACACCATCGACGCCGACGGCATCCAGGTCGGACCGACCCTGCAGGACCGCGAAGGCCTGCTGGGCGGGCGCCCCACCCACCGCATCACGGGCAGGGACGGTCCATGAACCCCGCGCGCACGGCGGACCTGCTGGAAGCCAACGAGCATCTGGTGCTGGCGGTCCTCCGCGCGCAGGAAGAAGCGGCGCAGGCCGCGGCCGCGCTACGCGACCTGCACCGCATGCTGCGGGTCGAGGCGGCCGCCGCGCCCGACGACGCGGGCCTGCCCTTCCACCGGCTGGCGCACGGCCTGGCGGTCGCTCGGCGCAGCGGCTCCCGCCTGGGGCTGCTGGTGGTCAGCCTGGGCAGCATCGAGGAGCTCAACGACGCGATGGGCCATGCCTTCGGCGAGCAGGTGCTCGGGCTGGCGGCCCGGCGGCTGGCGGTGGCCGTGCGCGATTCGGACCTGGTCAGCCGCCTGGGCGACCACGAATTCCTGGTGCAGCTGACCGCGCTGTCGCAGCCCGCCGATGCGATGGCCGTGGCCGATTCCGTGCTCGCTGCGATGGCGCTGCCGCTGCATCTCGACGGTCGCGAGATCCGCCTGAAGGTGACCATCGGCGCCAGCGTCTATCCCGATGACGGGGACGATGCCGACGCCCTGGTGGACCGCGCCACCGCCGCCATGTACCACGCGCGGCGCGAGGGCCTGGGCAGCTACGTGTTCCAGGGCGAGGCGGGCACCAATGCCCGCAGCCTGGAGCTGCGCCAGCACGAGGCCCAGCAGCAAGGCGGCAGCCGCGCCGACGACGTGGCCGCGGTCTCGCCCGACGTGAAGGTGGAGGTCAACCAGCAGCTGGTGCTGGCGGCCCTGCGGGCCCAGGAGCTGCTGGCGGCCGCCCAGCTGGTGCAGCGCGAGCAGTCGGCGTTCATGGGCGTGGTCGCGCACGAGCTGCGCGGGCCCCTGGGGCCGCTGAGCAATGCGGCGGCGCTGCTGGGCCGCGCCAAGGCCAGCGGGCTGGTGATGCGCATGGTCCAGCGCATCATCGACCGGCAGGTCGCCCACCTGGGACGGCTGGTGTCGGACCTGCTGGACGTGACCCGCTTCCACACCGGCAAGCTGCGGCTGGACGTGCAGAGGCTGGACCTGCGGGAGGTGCTGGCCGACTGCTGCGAGGCGGCCGCGCCGGCCATGGCAGCCCGCGCGCAGCACCTGTCGGTGTCGCTGCCCGAGGGGGAGATCCCGGTGCACGGGGACCGCGTGCGGCTGACCCAGGTGTTCGGCAACCTGCTGGACAACGCGGCCAAGTACACGCAGCCGGGCGGCCACGTGGCGCTGGCCGTCCAGCTGTCCGCCGACGAGGTGGCGGTGTCGGTCTCCGACGATGGCATCGGCATCGCGCCGGAGGCCCTGCCGCACGTGTTCGTCCGCTACGTGCAGGAGCGGCGCGCCACCAGCTTCGATCCGTCCGGCCTGGGCATCGGGCTGGCGCTGGTGCACGACCTGGTCGCCGCGCACGACGGCCGGGTCGTCGCCAGCAGCGCCGGGCCGGGCCGCGGCAGCTGCTTCAGCGTCACCCTGCCGCTGCGCATCACCCGCCATTGACGGCCGGCCACCTTCCTGCCCGCCGGGCGCGCTGGCTACACTGCCCGCCGCCATGCGCTTGCGCCGCTCGCCCCTGAAGCCCGACCGTTGGCTGCTCGCCGGCACGGCGTTGCTGGCCCTGCTGCTGCTGGCGTCGGTGCTCAATTTCGTGACCACCGAGCAGCAGCACGACGATGCGGAGTGGGTCTCGCACACCCAGGAGGTGCTGACCACGCTGGAGGCCTTCAGGAGCGAGCTGGCGGCCAGCGGAGCCGCCCTGCGCGGCCACGTGCTGTCCGGCCGGGGCGAGGACCTGGCGGCCTACCGGTTGCGCGCGGACCGGTCGCGGGCGCAACTGGACAGGTTCGCGGCACTGACCGGGGACAACCCGCGCCACCAGGCCGCCCTGCCCACGTTGCGTGCCGACCTGGCGGAGGTCGCGCGCTTGCGCGAGGCCTCCATCGACGCCCTGCGTGCCGGGGGCCTGGAGCGCAGCGTGCAGCTGTTCCTGGTGGCCGGCGGTCCCGCGCTGCTGGAGCGGCTGGACGACCGGGTCAACGCGCTGGCCGAGCACGAGCGCGGCCTGCTGGCGCAGCGGCGCCGCAGCTCGGAGCGGGCCTACCAGGTCTCGCTGTGGACCGGCATCGGCTCGGGCCTGCTGTCCATCCTGTTCGTGGGCCTGTACTTCGTCGCGCTGCGCCAGCACGCACGCTCCAGGACCGAGGCCGCGGAACGGCTGGCGCAACTGAGCGAAGCGCTGCAGGACGCGGACCGCAAGAAGGACGCGTTCATCGCCACGCTCGCGCACGAGCTGCGCAACCCGCTGGCGCCGATCGGCAACGCCTCGGAGATCCTCTCGCGCCAGGCCGGCGACCCGGCCAAGGTGCGCTGGGCCGCCGACCTGGTGCGCCGCCAGGTGGGCCACATGCGGGTGCTGCTGGACGACCTGCTGGACGTGGCGCGCATCACCCAAGGCAAGCTGCGGCTCGACCGCCGGCCCGTCGCCCTCGACGAGGTGCTGGACACCGCGCTGGAGGTCAGCCGGATCGCGCTCGAGCCGCGGCAGCACCGCCTGACGGTGACGCGCCCGCCGGCCGGCGTGCAGGTCGACGTGGACCTGGTGCGGATCACGCAGGCGGTGACCAACCTGCTGAACAACGCGGCCCGCTACACCGACCCCTGCGGCGAGGTGGCGCTGCACGCCAGCCTGGACGGCGGTGACCTGCACATCCGCGTGTGCGACAGCGGCATCGGGCTGACCCCCGAGGCACAGCGCCGCATCTTCGAGCCCTTCGAGCAGGTCGCGCCGACCTCGGACCGCTCCCAGGGCGGCCTGGGGATCGGGCTGGCCCTCACGCGGGGGCTGGTGGAACTGCACGGGGGCCGCATCAGCGTCCACAGCGACGGCCCGCAGCAGGGCAGCACGTTCAGCGTGGTGCTGCCGGGGGTGGTGCTGCCGGGCCAGGCGGCGTCGCGCGGGCCGGTGCCCCAAGCGGCGGCGCTCGCCGCGCCGCCCTGAGCCGGCACCGCGCACGCCGGCGCAGGGCCGGCGCGGCGGTCACTCCACCGTCACCGACTTGGCCAGGTTCCGGGGCTTGTCGACATCGGTGCCGCGTGCCACCGCCGTGTGGTACGCCAGCAGCTGCAGCGGCACCACGTGCAGCAGCGGCGACAGCGGGCCGGAGTGCTCGGGCATGCGGATCACGTGGATGCCGTCCTCGCTCTCGATGCGGGTGTCGGCGTCGGCCAGCACGTAGAGCACGCCGCCGCGGGCGCGCACCTCCTGCATGTTGGACTTGAGCTTCTCCAGCAGCGCGTCGTTGGGCGCGACGGTCACCACCGGCATGGCGCTGGTCACCAGGGCCAGCGGGCCGTGCTTGAGCTCGCCGGCGGCATAGGCCTCGGCGTGGATGTAGGTGATCTCCTTGAGCTTGAGCGCGCCTTCCATCGCGATCGGCCAGTGCAGGCCGCGGCCCAGGAACAGCGCGTTCTCGCGCGGCACGAACTGCTCGGCCCAGCCGATCACCTGCGGCTCCAGCGCCAGCACGGCCGACAGCGCGGCCGGCAGGTGGCGCATGGCCTGCAGGTGGGTCGCGGCCGCGTCCTCGTCCATGCGGCCCTTGGTGGTGGCCAGCGCCAGCGTCAGCAGGAACAGCGCGGCCAGCTGCGTGGTGAAGGCCTTGGTCGAGGCCACGCCGATCTCGGCGCCGGCCCGCGTGATGTAGGCCAGCTTGCACTCGCGCACCATCGCCGAGGTGCTGACGTTGCACACCGTCAGGGTGTGCTCCATGCCCAGCGAGCGCGCATGCCGCAGCGCCGCCAGGGTGTCGGCGGTCTCGCCCGACTGCGAGATGGTCACCACCAGCGTGCGCGGGTTGGGAACGGAGTCGCGGTAGCGGTACTCGCTGGCGATCTCCACCTGGGTGGGGATCTTCGCGATGCCTTCCAGCCAGTACTTGGCGGTGCAGCCCGCGTAGTAGCTGGTGCCGCAGGCCAGGACCAGCACCGAGTCGATCTCGGTGAACACGCGGTGCGCCCCGTCGCCGAACAGCTCGGGCACCACGGCCTGCACGCCTTCGAGCGTGTCGGCGATGGCACGCGGCTGCTCGAAGATCTCCTTCTGCATGTAGTGGCGGTAGGGCCCCAGCTCGGCAGCGCCGCTGTGCGCCTGCACGGTCTTGACCGGGCGCTCGGCCGGCTTGCCGGCCTTGTCGACGATCCAGTGCCGGCCCAGCTGCAGGTCGGCGATGTCGCCTTCGTCCAGGTACACGATCTGGTCGGTGACGCCGGCCAGGGCCATCGCGTCGCTGGCCAGGTAGCGCTCGCCCTCGGCGCCCACGCCCAGGATCAGCGGCGAGCCGGCGCGCGCGCCCACCACGCGGTGCGGCTCGTCCTTGCAGAACACCGCGATGGCATACGCGCCGTGCAGCCGGCGGAGGGCGGCCTGCACGGCGTCGAACAGGTCACCCTCGTACAGGCTGTCGACCAGGTGGCAGATCACCTCGGTGTCGGTCTGGCTGGAGAAGCGGTAGCCCCGGCCCTGCAGCTCGGCGCGCAGCGCCTCGTGGTTCTCGATGATCCCGTTGTGCACCAGCGCGATCCGCCCGGGGCGGTCCGACGCATGGTCACCGGGACCATGGCTGAAATGCGGGTGGGCGTTGTGCACCGCCGGCGCGCCGTGGGTGGCCCAGCGGGTGTGGGCGATGCCGGTCGAGCCGGCGAGCGCGCCCTGGTCGATCTGCGCCAGCAGTTCCGCCACCCGGGCCGTGCTGCGGGCCCGCTTGAGGCCCTGGTCCCAGACGGCCACGCCACAGGAGTCGTAGCCGCGGTATTCCAGCCGCTGCAGGCCCTGGACGAGGACGGGGACGATGTTGCGGGTGGCGACCGCGCCGACGATGCCGCACATGGCTGGACTCCTGTGATGCGAAGGAAGCCGCGACTGTAGAAGCCGTGGCGCGGAATAGGCGATCAACTCCGACACCGTTCTGAACGATTCTTCCATGCGCGGTGATTGTTTGATTAACCTTTCATAATCGTTGTTCTTATGGAAGAAATCACCCTCGACAGCGTCGATCTGGCCCTCCTGGACCAGCTCCAGCGGGATGCCTCGCTGACCAACCAGGCCCTGGCCCAGCTGGTGCACGTCTCGCCGCCCACCTGCCTGCGCCGGGTGCAGCGGCTGCGGCAGGCCGGGCTGATCGAGCGCGAGGTGGCCATCCTCAGCCGCGACCGGCTGGGGCCCCTGCTGGGGCACGGGCTGGACGCGATCGTCGAGGTGACGCTGGACCGCCAGGGCGCCGAGGCGCTCGATGCCTTCGAGGCGCGCGTGCTGCAGGACGACGCGGTGCAGCAGTGCTGGCGGGTGTCGCCGGGCCCCGACTTCGTGCTGGTCGTGCGCGCGCACGACATGCCCGGCTACCTGGCGCTCGCGCAGCGCCTGTTCACCGGCGACGCGAACGTGCGCAACGTGAAGGCCTATTTCGCAGTCAAGCGGGCGAAATTCGAGACGCGGATCGGGGTGCGCTGAGGCAGGCGGGTTCCCTGCGCGACCATGGGTCCCCGCCTGCGCGGGGACGACGCGCCCTGTCCCGTCCTGTCCCGCCCTGTCCCGTCATGCCCGCGCAGGCGGGCATCCACGATCCGGCCACGGCTGCAAGCCACGGCCGAAGGCCGCAGCCCTCAGCCCTTGCCCGCCTTCCGCGGCCGCGTCCAGCCCGCGATGCTCACCTGCTTGCCCCGCGCCACCGACAGCGCGCCCGGCGCGGTGTCCTTGGTGATGGTGGAGCCGCCGCCCACGGTGCCGCCCGCGCCGATGCGCACCGGCGCAACCAGCACGCAGTTGCTG
Source organism: Comamonadaceae bacterium (assembly GCA_027484575.1). Lineage (GTDB taxonomy): Bacteria > Pseudomonadota > Gammaproteobacteria > Burkholderiales > Burkholderiaceae_C > Ramlibacter. The sequence continues at coordinate 164,971 of JAIXSQ010000015.1, read as the reverse complement.
CCCACGTGCACGTCGGCCTCGATCACGGTGCGGTGCTTGTTGGCCCCGTCGTAGTTGGCGGTGATGGAGCCGGCGCCGTAGTTGACGCGCTCGCCCACCTCGGCGTCGCCCAGGTAGGCCAGGTGGTTGGCCTTGGCGCCGCGCGCCAGGGTCGAGTTCTTCACCTCGACGAAGTTGCCGATGTGCACCTCGGCGCCCAGCTTCGCGCCGGGCCGCAGGCGCGCGAACGGCCCGACCAGCGCGCCCTCGCCCACCTCGACGCCGGCCGCATCGCCCTCGATGACGGTGTACGCATGCAGCACCGCACCGGCGGCGATGCGGGCATTGCGCACCACGCAGTACGGGCCCACGCGCACCCCGTCGCCCAGCACCACCTCGCCTTCGAACACGCAGCCCACGTCGATCTCGACGTCCTGCCCGCACCGCAGCGCGCCGCGCACGTCCAGCCGCTCGGGGTCGGCCAGCCGCACGCCGGCCTCGAGCAGCGCGCGGGCGTTGCGGCGCTGGAAGGCGCGCTCGAGCTCGGCCAGCTGCAGCGGGCTGTTGACGCCGTCGACCTGCACGCGGTCGGGGCAGTCGACCGCCACCACCTCGGCGCCATCGGCCACCGCGTGCCCGACCACGTCGGTCAGGTAGTACTCGCCCTGGGCATTGCGGTTGTCCAGCCGCGCCAGCCAGCGCTTGAGCAGCGCATTGGGCACGGCCATGAAGCCGGTGTAGACCTCGTCGATGCGGCGCTGGGCGTCGCTGGCGTCCTTGTGCTCGACGATGGCCACCACGCGCCCGCCGTCGCGCACGATGCGGCCGTAGCCGGTGGGGTCGGGCATGCGCACCGACAGCAGGGCCAGCCGCACGCCGCCGCAGGCCTGCACCAGCGCCTGCAGCGTGGCCGGCGCGATCAGCGGCACGTCGCCATTGAGGATGAGCGCGATGCCGTCGTCGGGCAGCTGCGGCACGGCCTGCTGGACCGCATGGCCGGTGCCCAGCTGCGGCTCCTGCCGCACGAACACCGGTGCCGCGTGCCCCAGCGCGCGGGCGCGCTGCGCCACGGCATCCTCGACCTGCTGCGCGCCATGGCCGGTCACCAGCACGATGCGGCGCGCGCCCAGGACCTGCGCGCTGTCGGTCACATGGTCGACCAGCGCACGGCCGGCCAATCGGTGCAACACTTTGGGGCGGTTGCTCTTCATCCGCGTGCCCTTGCCGGCGGCCATGACGACCACATCCACTGCTTCCATGTTCCTTCCTTCGTCGCTGGGGCCCGCAGCCTCCCGGATCGCGCGGATTATCGGCCTGCTCAGCCTGGCGCTGGCCCTGACCGGCTGCAGCGCGATCAAGCTGGGCTACTCGAACGCACCAGAGCTGGCGTACTGGTGGCTCGACGGCTACGTGGACTTCGACGATGCCCAGGATCCGCGTGTGCGCGAGGACCTCGCGCGGCTGCAGGCCTGGCACCGCGCCAACGAGCTGCCGCGCATCGTGCAGCTGATGCAGCGGGCCGAGCGGCTGGCGGCCGGCGAGTTCACGCCGGCGCAGGCCTGCGCCTTCGAGCCCGCGGTGCGCGAGCGGCTGCAGGCCCTGCGCGAGCGGCTCGAGCCGGCCCTGGCGGTGCACGCCGTGACGCTCACGCCCGCCCAACTCGAGCACCTGGCCCGCAAGCTGGACCGCAAGACACGCGACTGGGCCGCCGAATGGGTGCAGCCATCGCCGGCCGAGCTGCTGGACAAGCGCACCAAGCAGGCGGTGAACCGCGCCGAGATGCTGTACGGCAGCCTCGACGAGCGCCAGCGCACGCTGCTGCGCCAGGAGCTGGCCCGCGGCAGCTACGACGCGCCCACCGCGCTGGCCGAGCGGCGGCGGCGCCAGCAGGACCTGCAGGCCACGCTGCGGCGCGTGGCGGGCAGCACGCCCGAGCAGGCCCGGCCGCAGATCAGCGCGCTGCTCGACCGCGTCGCGACCTCGCCCGATGCGGGCTTCCGCACCATGCTCGACGGCATGCGGCAGGACGGCTGCCGGCTGGCGGCGCAACTGCACGCGCTGGCCACGCCCGAGCAGCGCGACCGCGCCGTGCGCCGGCTGCGGGCCTGGCAGCGCGACCTGTCGGAGCTGGCGGGCGCTTCGTGAGCGCGGTCCTGCCCGGCGGGGCGATGCACGTGGTCTGGCGCTTCGCGTTGGCCACCACCGGCATCGTGCTGGCCTTCTCCATGACCGGCCCGGTGCTGGCCGTCGCGCTGCAGGCCGCAGGTGCCAGCACGGCGGCCGTCGGCGCCTTTGCGATGCTGCCGTTCCTGATGGTCGGCCTGCTGATCCCGGTGATGCCGCGGGTGCTCGGCCGCTGGGGCGTGGTGCGCACCTACCGCGCTGGCTGCGCGCTCGAGCTGGCCGGCATGGCCACCTATGCGCTCACCGACCACTGGCTGGCCTGGAGCCTGGGCTCGGCCATCGCGGGGCTGGGCGCCGCGGCGCTGTGGAACGCGACCGAGGCGCTGCTCGCCCGCGAGGCCCCGCCCACCCAACGGGGCCGGGTCATGGGCCTGTACCAGACGGCGCTGGGCGCCGCGCTCGCGCTCGGGCCCTTCGTGCCGGCGCTGCTGGGCGTGGGCGTGCGGCCGGTGCTGTGGCTCGCCGCGGTGCTGGTGGCCGGCTGCTGCGCCGTCGCGGTGGCGATTCCCAGCCGCAGCACGGCCGAGCCGCCGCCCGGGCAAGCCGGCACCTGGGCCGCGCTGCGGCAGGTGCCGCTGCTGGGGCTGATCGCCTTCGCGGGCGGCGTGTTCGAGGCGGGCCTGGGCTCGGTCAGCGCGGCCAATGCCGCCGGGCTGGGGCTGGACCTGCGGGCCGCCGCCAGCGTGGCCGGCGCGATCGGGGTCGGCAGCTTCCTGTGCCAGCTGCCGGCCGGCATGGCCGCGGACCGCTGGCGCATGCGCACGGTGTTCAGCGCCGCGGCGCTGCTGCTGCTGGCGGCCAGCGCGGCCTTCGCGTTCGCCGGGCGCGTGCCAGCCCTGCTGTGGGCCTGCGGGGTGGTGTGGGGCGGCGTCGGCGGTGCGCTGTACACGCTGACGATGGTCGAGGTGGCGCACCGCTTCGAGGGACGCGCCACCGCAGGCGGGGCGGCCGCGATGATCAGCGGCTACACCGTCGGCGGCGTGGTCGGGCCGGTGGCCGCCGGGGCGGCGTTGCAGTGGGCCGGTGCGCCGGGCCTGGCCGTGCTGCTGGGCGCCCTGGCGCTGGGCACGCTGGCCGGCGCGCGCAGCGTGCCGGACTGAGCCGCGCGCCGCGGCGCGGACGGTTCAGCCGGCGCTCGGCCTCAACGCTCGTCGTTGGTGGGCCAACGGGCCTCCCGCTCTGCCTGTGGCAGGTCACGCGCGCTGCGGTCGCGTGGCGGCCTGTCGGCCGCGGCATCGCCCGCCCCCATCTGCGGCGTGCCCGCGCCACCGAAGCCTTGCGGCGGCCCCCGGAACTCGTTGGAGCCCGACTGCTGCTGTTGCAGCCGGGCGATGCGGTCGGTGGGGCGCTGCTGCTGCAGCGGGGCTCGGGTCGGGGTCATCGGTGGGTCCTGCGGCGAACACGGCAGTGTGCGCACCGCTGCGGTGCACGGCTGTCGTCGCCGGCCCGGCCCGTCCGTGGGACAGGACCGACACGCGCGTGTGCACGGCCGATGGGATCGGCGGCAGCGCTGCTCAGCCGCCCAGCGCCTCGGCCGCGCGCGCCACCACCTGGGGCAGGGGCTGGGTGGCGTCGAGCGCGACCACGCCCGGCTCGCCCGCCGGGTCCTCGAGCGCCGCGAACTGGCTGGCCACCAGCGTCGGGGGGTAGAAGTGCCCGGGCCGTGTCGCCACCCGGGCATGCGCCTGGGCGGGCGTGAGCGCCAGGTGCACGAAACGCAGCGCGGGCGCCGCCGCGCGCAGGCGGTCGCGGTACGTGCGCTTGAGCGCCGAACAGGTGAGCACCGCGCCGGCGGGCCGCCCCTGCAACTCGGCCGCGAGCGCGTCGAGCCAGCCGGTGCGGTCGGCGTCGTCCAGCGGCTGGCCGGCGCGCATCTTGGCGATGTTGGCCGGCGGGTGGAACGCGTCGCCCTCGACCAGCGGCAGGCCCAGCGTGGCCGCGAGCCGCTCGCCCACGGCCGACTTGCCGCAGCCCGCGACGCCCATCACCACCACATGCAGCGCGAGGACGGGAGCGGAGGACGACGACATCGCGGCGATCATACGGACCGCCGCCCGGGCCTCAGGTCGCGGGCCGCACGCCCGGCACGCGCGGGCGCAGCGCGCGCCAGCCGATCCGCGCGAGGCCCGTGGCCAGCCGGCCACCGGCACCCAGCGCCAGGCCCAGGCCCTGCCGCAGTTCGCACCAGTCCTGCGCCAGCCCGGCGCCCAGCGGCACGGCCTGGGGCTGCGGCGCGAAGTCCCACTGGAACGTGACGGGCCGCTCGTCGCGGCTCTCCAGCACCACCCGCCGCCCGGCCGCGACCACCAGCGTGTCGCCCGGGCCCAGCCACAGGTCGCCCTGGTCGCCGGGCGGCCCGGCATGCGGGCCGTCGAGCGTGACCCAGGCCAGGCCGCCCTCGATGCGCAGCACGCCGCGCTCGCGCGGGCGCAGGCTCAGGGCGCGGCGGGCGGCCAGCGTCCAGCAGCCGGCCGCGCGGCCTGGCGATTGATGCGGATCGGGTCTGGATGGGGCATCCATGGGTGGCTCCTTGCGTGGCATCGGAGCCGAATGATCCAAGGCAGGACGTTGGCGGTCCAATGATTCTCGGCTAGGCTTTCGATTCCGTTTCCGCATCAATCGCCATGCTGCACTCCCAGACCCACCTGCGCACGCGCCCGGTCTCGGCCGGCTACCTGCGGGCCTTCGAGGCGGTGGCCCGCCACCTGAACTTCCGCGCCGCCTCCGAGGAGATGGCGCTCACGCAATCGGCCGTCAGCCGCCAGATCCAGTCGCTCGAGGACGAGGTGGGCGTGCCGCTGTTCCTGCGCCACACCCGCGCGGTGGAGCTCACCAGCGCCGGCGCGCAGCTGCTGCAGGCCGTCAACGCCTCGCTGCCGCGCATCGACGCCGCGGTGCGCCAGATCCGCCACAGCGCCGGCCGCAAGAGCGTGTCGCTCACCACCTTCGCCTCCTTCGCCTCGATGTGGCTGATCCCGCGGCTGGAGCATTTCCAGCGCGAGCAGCCCGAGATCGACATCCGCATCGACGCCAGCGACCACAGCGTGGACCTGGACGTGGCCGACGTCGACCTGGCGCTGCGCTACGGGCCGGCGGCCCACATGCCGCCCCGCGCGATCCGCCTGTTCGGCGAGCAGCTCACGCCCGTGGCCAGCCCCTGGCTGCTCAAGAGCGGCACGCGCATCAAGTCGCCGGCGGACTTCGCGCAGCACGCGCTGGTGGAGGCCGGCGACGCCCACCGCACCCACCTGGAATGGCTGACCTGGCGGCGCTGGTTCGATGCCCACGGCCAGTCGCGCCTGCAGCCCAAGCGCTGGCTGTACTTCAACTACGCCTACCAGATGGTGCAGGCCGCGCTGGCCGGCCAGGGCGTGGTGCTGGCCCGGCTGCCGCTGGTGGCCGAGTCGCTGGCCAACGGCGACCTGGTCGAGCCGCTGCCGGGCGTGCGCATGGACTCGCCGATGGCCTACTGGCTGATCCTGTCGCCGCGCGCCGAGCAGCGGCCCGAGATCGTGGGGTTCAGGGAGTGGCTGCTGGGCCAGGCCGCCGCCACGCGGCGCAGCATCGGCGAGGTGCCGGACCCGGACACGGTCGACCAGATGGATTGACTCCCGGAGCCGTCGTCCCCGCGCAGGCGGGGACCCACGGTCAGGCAGGGCGGTCGATCATGGATCCCCCGCCTGCGCGGGGATGACGGTGCGCGGGGCGGCTCACCCCACCGGCCAGACCACCCCGTTGTCGTTGAGGATCGCGTCCAGCGGCACGTCGTGCGGCTCGGGTTCGAAGTCGTCGACGAACCCACAGGTGTAGCCCAGCCCGACCGTGTGCGGCCGCGGCTCCAGCCTGGCCAGGGTGCGGTCGTAGAAGCCGCCGCCGTAGCCCAGCCGGTAGCCGCCCGGCCCGTACCCGACGCAGGGCACGAACAGCAGCGTGGGCACGATCACCTCGGTGTCCTTGGGCTTGGGGATGCCGTAGGCATCCTCCTCCATCGGGCAGCCCGGGTACCAGGCGTGGAAGCGCAGGGTGCCGTGCTGCTTGTCGACCACCGGCAGCCCGATGCGGCGACGCTGCGGCTGCTCGATCAGCTCGCCGTCCTCCTTCCAGCGGTGCAGCGCCGGCAGGGGGTCGAACTCGCCCTTGATGGGCCAATAGGCGCCGATCACGGTGTCGGGCCGCCCCACCAGCCAGATGCGCATCACCCGTTGCAGCGCGTCGATGCGCTCCAGCCGGTCGGGCAGGGCCAGGCGTTCGGCGATCAGGCGCTTGCGCAGGGCAGCCTTGTGCTCGGGCGTGCTCATAATCCTCCGATGAAGTTCCGGACCATTCTGACAGGTGTGCTCGCACTGGCCGCTGCGCTGGCGCAGGCCCAGACCGCCCCCGCCGGCCGCGCCGACGACGTGCTGCTCGAGATGGCCCAGGCGTTCCGCACCGGCAACAAGGCACGGCTGGCCCAGCTGCTGCCGCAGGCCCGCGGCCACGTGCTCGAACCCTGGGCCGCGTACTGGGAACTGCGGGCCCGGCTGGACACGGCCACGCCGCAGGAGGTGCAGGAGTTCTTCGCCCGCTACCCGGGCACCTACCAGGAGGACCGGCTGCGCAACGACTGGCTGCTGGTGCTGGGCCAGCGCCGCGACTGGACCACCTTCGCCGACGAGCACGCCAAGTTCCGCATGCGCGACGACCCGCAGGTGCGCTGCTACGCGCTCATGGTGCAGTTCCTGCGCGAAGGCCCCGTGGCCACGCCGGCGCTGGCCGACGAGGTGCGCCGCCAGTGGTTCGCCGCCCGCGGCAACGACGACGCCTGCGTGCTGGCCGCCAGCCGGCTGATGGCCGAGTCGGCCGGCCCGCACCGGCTGACCGCCGCCGATGCCTGGCGCAAGGCCCGGCTGGCGATGGAGGCCAACCAGCCGCGCGCGGTGGCGGCGGCCGTCGAGCTGGCCTCGCCGCAGGCCCTGCCGGCGCTGGCCGAGGTGCAGGCCAGCCCGGCGAAGTTCCTGGCCTCCAAGGCCACCGCCGGCTCCAAGGCGCGGCGCGAGCTGCTCGGGCTGGCGCTGATCAAGATGGCGGCCAACGACGCCGACACCACGGCCCAGCTGCTGGATGCCAAGTGGTCGGCCCAGCTGCCGCGCGAGGAGCGCGACTGGCTCTGGGGCCAATTGGGCAAGCAGGCCGCCCAGAAGCTGGACGACAAGTCCCTGGAGTTGTACGGCCGGGTGAGCCGGCTGTCGGACCTGAGCGACGACATGCTGGCCTGGAAGGCCCGCGCCGCCCTGCGCGCCGGCCGCACGCCCGACTGGGCGAAGGTGGCCGCCGCCATCGACGCGATGAGCGACGAGTTCCGCGCCCGCGACACCGCCTGGACCTACTGGAAGGCGCGCGCGCTGCGCGCCAGCCGCATTGAGGCCCAGCAGGCCGAGGGCACGCGCCTGCTGGAATCCATCGCCTCGGTGCGCGGGTTCTACGAGCAGCTGGCCGCCGAGGACCTGGGCCGGCTGGTGGCCGTGCCGGCGCGCCCGGCCCCGCCCACGCCCGAGGAGCGCGAGGCCGCCCGCACCAACCCCACGCTGCAGCGGGCGCTGTACGCCATCGCCATCGGCCTGCGGCCCGACGGCGTGCGCGAATGGAACTGGGGCACCAACCTCGCCCGCCCGGGCGGCCTGCCCGAGCGCGAGCTGCTGGCGGCGGCCCAGCTGGCCTGCGAGCGCGAGGTCTGGGACCGCTGCATCAACACCAGCGAACGCACGCGCGAGGCCTTCGACGCCGAGCAGCGCTTCCCGATGCCGTTCCGCGACGCGGTGGTGCGGCGCGCGCGCGAGATCAACCTCGACCCCGCCTACGTCTACGGCCTGATCCGGCAGGAGAGCCGCTTCATCATGGACGCGCGCTCGCACGTGGGCGCCAGCGGCCTGATGCAGGTGATGCCGGCCACCGCGCGCTGGACCGCGCGCAAGCTGGGCATGAACGGCTTCAGCCCCGAGCAGATCACCGACCGCGACACCAACATCGCCATCGGCACCGGTTACCTCAAGCTGGTGCTCGACGACTTCGGCGGCTCCATGCCCCTGGCCGCCGCCGCCTACAACGCCGGGCCGGGCCGGCCGCGCGCCTGGCGCAACGGCCCGGTGCTCGACGCCGCCGCCTGGGCCGAGAACGTGCCGTTCGCCGAGACCCGCGACTACGTCAAGAAGGTGCTGTCCAACGCCACGGTCTACGCCGCCATCCTGAGCGGCCAGCCGCAGTCGCTCAAGGCCCGCCTGGGCACGGTGGGCCCGCGCGAGGCCACGCAGCCCGAAACCAACCGCGACCTGCCCTGAGGGACGCCGCGATGGGCGACAGCACCTGGGACCGCGTCGCCGCCACGGTCGCGGCCGAGTTCTCCGACATCGCCGACGCCGAGGAACTCACGCGCGTGCTGGTGCGGCTGCTCGTGGCCGCGCTGCTGGGGGGCCTGCTGGGCCTGGAGCGCGAGTTCGCGGGCAAGCCCGCCGGGCTGCGCACGCACATGCTGGTGGCGCTGGGCTCGGCCCTGTTCGTGCTGGTGCCGCTGCAGGCCGGCATGGAACTGGAGGACACCAGCCGGGTGATCCAGGGCCTGCTGTCGGGCATCGGCTTCCTGTGCGCCGGCGCCATCCTCAAGGGCACGCGCGACGACACGGTCCAGGGCCTGACCACCGCCGCCAGCCTGTGGATGGCCGCGTCCATCGGCCTGTCGGCCAGCCTGGGCCGCGAATCGACCGCCGTGCTGGTCACCCTGCTCACGCTGGCCATCCTGCGCCTGGAAGGCCCGCTGCAGCGCTGGATCGGCCGCCGGCACCGCCAGGTGGTGACCGAGACCACGCTGCCGCCGCGCTGAACGCATCAATCGGCGGCACAACGCGCATCGATCGCCGCGCGGGCCGCCGCTAGCATCGGCGCCCGACGCCAACCACCGGAGGGACCCGCGCCATGCTGCAGCTGTACATCGGCAACAAGAACTACTCGTCCTGGTCCATGCGGCCCTGGGTGCTGCTGCGCCAGGCCGGCATCCCCTTCGAGGAGGTGCTGGTCCCCTTCGGCCAGTCCACCGCCGAGGGCTCGCCGTTCCGCCGGGCGCTGGCGCCCGTCACGCCGGTCGGCCAAGTGCCGGTGCTGGTGCACGACGGCCTGGCGGTCTGGGACACGCTGGCCATCGCCGAGTACGTCGCCGAGACCTTCGCGCAGCACGGCCTGTGGCCGGCCGATGCGAAGGCGCGGGCCCGCGCGCGCAGCGTCTGCGCCGAGATGCATGCGGGCTTCCGCGCCCTGCGCAGCCACTGCCCGATGAACATCGAGGCGTCCCTGCCGGAGGTCGGCCGCATCGTCTGGCGCGACCAGGCCGAGGTGCGCGCCGACGTGGCGCGCATCGTGGCCATGTGGACCGACCTGCTGCAGGCGCACGGCGGCCCGCTGCTGTTCGGCGGCTTCACGATCGCCGATGCCTACTTCGCGCCGGTGTGCATGCGGCTGCGCACCTACGGGCTGCCGGTGCCGGCGGCGGTGCAGGCCTACGTCGAGCGCGTCACCGCCCTGCCCGGCGTGGCGGCCTGGATCGCGGGTGCGCTGGCCGAGCGGACCTTCGTCGACTTCGACGAGCCGTACCGCGCCGCGCGCTGACGCGGGGCTCCGGCCCCATCGCCGATACTTGCCGCCCATGCGGGTCTACATGGTCGGTGGCGCGGTGCGCGATGCCCTGCTGGGGCGGGCGGTGCAGGACCGCGACTGGGTGGTGGTGGGCGCCACGCCCGAGGCCATGGCCGGCGCCGGCTACCTGCCGGTGGGGCGCGACTTCCCCGTGTTCCTGCACCCCGACACGCGCGAGGAGTACGCGCTGGCGCGCACCGAGCGCAAGACCGGCCGCGGCTACCACGGCTTCGCCTTCCAGGCCGACCCGGACGTCACGCTCGAGCAGGACCTGGCCCGGCGCGACCTGACGGTCAACGCGATCGCGCAGGCCGGCGACGGCACGCTGGTCGACCCCTACGGCGGACAGCGCGACCTGCAGGCCCGCGTGCTGCGCCACGTGACCGGTGCCTTCCGCGAGGACCCGGTGCGCATCCTGCGGCTGGCCCGCTTCGCCGCGCGCTTCCACGACTTCGCCATCGCGCCCGAGACCATGGCCCTGATGCGGGAGATGGTGGCGGCCGGCGAGGCCGACCACCTGGTGGCCGAGCGCGTGTGGCAGGAACTGGCCCGCGGCCTGATGGAGGCGCAGCCGTCGCGCATGCTGGACGTGCTGCGGGCCTGCGGCGCGCTGGCGCGGCTGCTGCCCGAGGTCGACCGGCTGTGGGGCGTGCCGCAGCGGGCCGAACACCACCCCGAGGTGGACACCGGCGTGCACCTGGGCCTGGTGCTGGACATGGCCGCGCGCCTGCAGGCGCCGCTGCCGGTGCGCTACGCCTGCCTGGGCCACGACCTGGGCAAGGGCACCACGCCCGCCGACGTGCTGCCGCGGCACATCGGCCACGAGCAGCGCAGCGTCCAGCTGCTGCGCACGCTGTCGCAGCGGCTGCGCGTGCCGGCGGACTGCCATGCGCTGGCCGAGGTGGTCGCGCGCGAGCACGGCAACATCCACCGCAGCGCGGAGTTCGGCGCCCCCGCCATCGTGCGGCTGCTCGAGCGCTGCGACGCCGTGCGCAAGCCCGACCGCTTCGACCAGGTGCTGCTGGCCTGCGAATGCGATGCGCGCGGCCGCACGGGGTTCGAGGAACGGCCCTATCCGCAGCGCGCGCGGCTGGCCGGCGCGCTGCAGGCGGCACTGTCGGTGGCCACGGCGCCCGTGGCGGCCGCGGCCCAGGAGCGCGGCGCCAGCGGCGCGCAGGTGGGCGAGGCCATCCATGCCGCCCGCGTGCAGGCGGTCGAGGCCTGGCTTCAGTCGAACAGCGCGAGCGCGGCGTAGTCGCCGACCTGCGCACCCAGGCCGGCGGGCACCAGGTCGCAGCCGTCGGTGAGCGCGGCGCAGTGGCCCCGCACCTGGGCCTGCAGCCGCGGCAGCAGCAACGCCTGGTGGTGCAGGAACACGCTGCCGCCCAGGGCGATGCGCTGCAGGTCCAGCGTGACCACCAGCCCGTACAGCATGCGGCCCAGGATGCGGCAGGCGGCGTCGACCGCGGCGAGCGCCTGCGGCTCGCCGGCCTGCGCGGCCGCCAGCAGCGCGGCGGCGTCGCGGCCGTGCCGGCGGGCCAGCGCGTTGCCGGCCACCAGGGCCTCGACGTCGCCCACGTTGCCGCAGCCGCACAGGCCGTCGGTGTCGTCGCTGACGAACATGTGGCCGGCATGGCCCGCGTTGCCGTGCTTGCCCAGCAGCGGCCGGCCGTCCACGCACAGGCCGGTGCCGATGCCGGTGCTCCAGGTCACGTACGCGCAGTGGTCCAGCCCCTGCAGCGCGCCCCAGCGGCGCTCGGCCTGCAGCGCCGCGACGCAGTCGTTGGCGATGTGCAGGCCGGCCGGAAAGCGCGCCGCCAGCGGCGCCTGCAGCGGCGCATGGGTCCAGTCGTTGGGCAGGCCGCGGGCCGGGCCGGCGATGCCGCCGCAGATGTTGGGGGCGGCCAGCGCGAGCCGGCCCGCGATGCGCACGAACGGGCCGCACGAGGCCACGGCCGCCTCGCGCACCGAGGCCGGGTCCACGCCGGCGGCGGCACAGGCCGCGTCGACCAGGCGCACGACCTGCCGGGCGAGCGCGCCGGGGTCGCCCTCCTTCGCGGTGGGCTCGGCCTGGCGGGCCACGAGTTCATGCCCGCGGCCGGTGGCCAGGCTAGCGGCGACCTTGGTGCCGCCGATGTCGATGCAGGCCCGCATGGCAGCCGTGCTCACAGCAGCATCGAGATGCCGCTGGCCAGCATGCTCAGCAGGATGGTGCTGGTCAGGGGGACGAACCATTCGCGCCCGAACAGCTTGAAGCGCAGGTCGCCCGGCAGGCGGCCCACGCCCAGCTTCTGCAGCAGCGGCGTGAGCCAGCTGATGAGGATGAGCGCCAGGAAGATGGCGATGAACCAGCGGATCATCGGGGCAGTGTAGTGGGCGCCCCGCCGCCGGGCTCGCGCGGGCGCGGCCTCAGAGCCGGTCGGTGCGGTCGCCCTCGGCGAAGCCCAGCGCGTCCCACCAGCCGCCCGCGGCCAGGCCGATCACCTTGAACAGCTCGCCCATCTCGTGCTCGCCCACGAGCTTCTGCAGCGCGGCCGTGTCCTGCACGCTGGCGCCCTGGGCGAGCGCGAGCACGCCGCAGTTGAACAGGAAGCGCGCCTGCGAGGTGTAGCCCAGCACCGCCAGCCCCGATTCCTGCGCCGCGACGGCGATGCCGGTGAAGTCGACGTGGGCCGTGATGTCCTTTCGACCCGGCCGCTGCAGCGGGTCTGGGTCGGCCCGGTGCGCCTCGTGGCACATCAGCGTGCCCATGTGGCGCTGCGGATGCCAGTACTCCGCCTCGGGGAAGCCGTAGTCCAGGAAGAAGGCGGCGCCCGCGGTGAGCCGGTCGGCCAGCGTGCGCACGAAGGCGGTGGCCTGCGGATGGATCTCGGTCAGGAAGTCGTGGTCGCCCGCCACCTCGACGGGCGGGCGCAGCCCGGTGGGCCGGTCGGCCCAGGCCAGCGCGCCGCCGTCGCCGGCCACCACGCCGCGCTCGTGCCACTGGCCGCCCACCCGGTGCAGCAGCTTGACCGGCATCGCGTCCAGCACCTCGTTGCCCACCACCACGCCGCGCAGGGCCTCGGGCAGCCGGTCGACCCAGTGCACGCGGTCGCCCCAGGCCGCCAGCCGCTCCTGCTGGCGCGCCCGCAGCGCGCCCGACAGGTCGACGATGACGTAGCGCCGCACGCGCTCGCCCAGGGCGTCCAGCAGCTGCGCGGCGAGCGCGCCCGAGCCGGCGCCGAACTCCCACACCTCGTCGGTGCCCGAGTGCTCCAGCGCCTGCGCCACCTGGCGGGCCAGCGCGCGGCCGAACAGCGGCGTCATCTCCGGGGCGGTGACGAAGTCGCTGCCCGACGAGGGCAGCGTGCCGAACTTGCGCGAGCCGTGCGCGTAGTAGCCCAGGCCGGGTGCGTACAGCGCCAGCGCCATGTAGCGGTCGAAGGGCAGCCAGCCGCCGTCGCGGGCGATGGCCTGCTGCAGCAGCGCCTGCAGGGGGTCGGGGGCCGGGGGTGCGGAAGGTGGGCTCACCGGCGGATTGTCCGCTGCCCGCGGCGATGCCCCGGCGCCGGTGGCCGGCGCCACGGCTCAGTACACTGCGCGGCTTCTCGAAAGGACACCATGACGGGCTGCGTGTTGGTCACCGGCGGGGCGAAGCGGCTCGGGCGCGAGGTCGCGCTCGCGTTCGCGCGGGCGGGCTGGGACGTGGCCTGCCACTACCACGCCTCGCACGACGAGGCGCGCGCCCTCGCCGACGAGGTGGCCGCGCTGGGCCGGCGCTGCCACCTGGTGCGCGGCGCGCTGGCCGGCGCCGCCGAGGCGCGCGAGGTGTTCGCGCAGGCGCAGGCGGCCAGCGGCGGCTTGCGCTGCGTGGTGAACAACGCGTCCGCCTTCCTGCCCGACACCGGCCTGGACTACCCGCCCGAGCAGCTGCTCGCGCAGCTGGCCACCAACCTGGTGGTGCCGCTGGAGCTGGCGCGCCAGCTCGCGCTGGCGGCGCGCCAGGCGCCCGCCGCCGCGCCGGCGCTGCGCCCGTCGGTGGTCCACGTGCTGGACCAGAAGGTCTGGAACCTCAACCCCGACTACGCCTCGTACACCGTGTCCAAGCTGGCGCTGGAACGCGCCGTGCTGCAGCAGGCGCAGGCGCTCGCGCCCTGGGTGCGGGTCAACGGCGTCGCGCCGGGGCTGCTGTACCTCAGCGGCCCCCAGACCCAGGACAACTTCGATGCGGCGGCGCGGGCCAACCTGCTGCGCGAGCCGATCGACCCGGCGCAGGTCGCGCAGGCCGCGCTGTTCCTGGCCACCAATCCGTGCATCACCGGCACCAACCTCGGCGTGGACAACGGCCAGCACCTGGTGCCGTCGCCGCGCGACATCATGTTCGTCGTCGACGAACTCCTCGCAGGCAGGACCCCATGACCCGCACCTTCGACTTCCTCCAGCTGCAGTGCCGCCGCCTCTTCCTGCGCGGCTTCGAGGTGCAGGCCGAGATCGGCATCCACGACTTCGAAAAGGGCCGCACGCAGAGGCTGCTGATCGACGTCGACCTCTACGTGCCGCTGGCCGCCACCACGCCCTCGCGCGACACGATCGAGGAGGTGGTGGACTACGACTTCGTGCGCCAGGTGGTGCTGCGCCGCATCGGCGCAGGCCCCATCGGGCTGCAGGAGACGCTGTGCGACGACATCGTCGGCGCCCTGCTGGCCAACCCCGGCGTGGCCGCGGTGCGCGTGAGCACCCGCAAGCCCGACGTCTACCCCGACTGCGAGGCGGTGGGCGTCGAGGTGTTCCGCTGGGCCCCGGAGCGCTGAGCGATGGCCAAGGCCGGCACCCAGACCCTGACCCTGACCGGGCTGCGCTTCGACGCCAACCTGGGCATCCTCGAGCACGAGAAGTCCGCGCCGCAGCCGATCCAGGTCGACGCCGAGCTGAACCTGGGCACCCAGCCGCTGCAGCCGCACGACGACGACATCCGCCACGTGCTCGACTACCGGAAGGTGCGCCGGATCATCATCGACGAGTGCACGGCCGAGCACGTCAACCTGCTCGAGAGCCTGATCGGCAAGCTCGCGCTGCGCCTGATGGAGCTGCCCGGCGTGCTGGGCGTGCGCGTGCGGATCGCCAAGCTGGAGATCTTCGACGACTGCGAGGTGGCGATCCGCGTGGAGACGGGCCAGTGGTGACGCCGCGGGCCGCCACCGCCGGGGCCGGCGCATGAGCCGCTCGGCCCTGGTCGACCTGCTCAAGGCGGCGGCCTCGCTGCTGATCGTGCTGCACCACCTGGCCATCTACGCCCCCATGGCCGACCGGATCGCGCAGGCCTGGCCGGCGCTGGTCGAGGCCATCGCGCAGCACGGGCGGCTGGCGGTGCAGTCCTTCCTGGTGATGGGCGGCTTCCTGGCGGCACAGGCCCTGCACCGGCGCAGCCGGCATCCGGTGCACGCGCTGGTGTGGCAGCGCTACGTGCGGCTGGCGGTGCCGCTGGCCTGCGCGCTGCTGCTGGTGCTGGCGGCCACCGTGCTGGTGGGCCGCGACCTGGCGCATGCGCCCTGGGTCTCGCCCCTGCCCGGCCTGTCGGGCCTGCTGGCCCACCTGCTGTTGCTGCAGGACATCCTGGGCATCCCCTCGATCCTGGCCGGCGCCTGGTACGTGGCGGTCGACCTGCAGCTGTTCGCGCTGTTCGTGCTGCTGGTGGCCGCGGCGGGCCGCTGGCCCCGCCCGGTGCGCGATGCGGTGGTCCCGGCGGTGCTGGCCCTGGCCACCGCGGCCGGCATTCTCGTGTTCGGCCGCGACCCGGACCTGGACGCCTGGGCGCTCTACTTCCTGCCCGCCTACGGCCTGGGTGCGCTGGCGGCCTGGTCGGCCTGGTCGCGGCCGGCCCGGCGCTGGTGGCTGGCCGTGGTGGCCCTGCTGCTGGCCGACTGGCTGGTCGATCCGCGCGTGCGCCCGCTGGTGGCGCTGGCCACGGCGCTCGCGCTGCAGGCATGCGCGCACCGGGTCTGGCCCGCGCGCCCGGGCCTCGCGGGCCGGGCCATCCGGCGCCTGAGCGACTGGTCGTACGGCGTGTTCGTCAGCCACTACCCGGTCATCCTGCTGGCCAGTGGCCTGTGGCACCGCCTCGACCTCGCCGGCCTGCCCGCGGCGCTGCTGGCGTGCGCGGCCGTGGTCGCCGCGTCGATCGTCCTGGGCGCCCTCGTGCTGCGGGTGAGCGACCGCCTGGTGGCCGGGCTGGTGCCAGGGCCGCGCGTGACGGCCTCGGGCTGAGCGCGGCCTCGCCGGCGCCCGCGTTCAGAACGACAGGCTCGCCGCCCCTGCCTTGAGCTTCTCGTGCACGACGCTCGCGCCGGCGATCGTGACCCCGTCGATGAAGTCCTCCTGGGTGTAGCCCCGGGCCTTGACGCACGGCGGGCAGGCCACCACCGCGCCACCGCGCGCCATGAAGTCGGCGATCAGCGCCTTCAGGGGATCCAGTGGCGCGACGTGCGTCGTGTCGACGGCGCGCCGGCGCACCAGGTCGACCGCCGAGCTGGTCAGGAAGGCGGTCACCTGCAGGCCCGAGGTGAGGCCACCGCAGGCGATGGTGAAGCCCACGGACGACAGTTCATGGTCGGCGCCGCGGGTCATCAGCACCACGAGTTCACGGGAATCCTGGCTCATCGTTGTCTCCTGGACAGGCACTGCCCGGACGGCAGCCACCGCATGCTTGCGCCCGGCGGGGCGGCCTGCAACGCCGTCCATCGCCCCGCCCGCGTGCGGCCTCAAGGCGCCCCGCCGCGGGTCGAAACCCTGGGGACCACCCCTGGAGCGCCCATGTCCGGCTCGACTTCCACCGGCTTTTCCGACGGCCTGCTGCAACTGGCGCAGGCCAACACCCGTCCGGTCGCACCCGCGCCGCAGCCGCAGGCCGCCCCCGCCACTGCGCCGCTCGCGGCGGCTGCCGCCGGGCTCGACGACATCGCCGAGTGCGCGGGACTGCTGGCGCGCATGACCACCCTCGCCGCCAAGCCGGGGCCCACGCAGAAGATCTGCAGCGGGCACGTCGCGCAGCTGTGCAAGCGCCTGGAGGCCATGCTGCAGGCCGCCGGTTTCGACCAGCGCGACCCCTTGTGGGAAAGCCCGGTGCGGCGCGGCAGCTCCGCTGGACGCTTCCTCGCGCCCTGACCCGCGCGGCGCCCCCGCCTCACTGCCCGGACCACTGCGCCTGGCGCAGGCCGTCCTGCCGCGCCCGCGCTTCCGCTTGCGCCTGGAAGCGCTGGCAGACCGGGTGCCGCTCGAATTCCGCCTGCAGGCACTTGAAGGCCAGGCAGACGTCGCGCGCCACGGCGCTGGGCTGGCCGCACTGCGGTGCCACCGCGACCCGCGCCGGCAGGGGCCGGGTCGCGGCGACGGCCGGCGGGCCACTCCGCACGGTTGGCACGGTTGGCACGGGGGTGGGCGCGGGGACGGGTGAGCGCCGAGGCGCCCCTTGGTCACGCACTACGACCGTCGTCTTGCCCGGCGTGGGCGCGGCGCGTGCTTGCACGGCAGGGGCTGGCGCGACCGGGGGCGCAGGCGGCAGCGCCGGCATCTCCGGCCGCGCTGCGACCGGTGCTGCAGCCCCGGCCTTGGGCAGCGGCGTGGGGGTGGGTGCGGCCTCCATGAGCACGAGGGCTGCCGGTCCAGCTGGCAGCGGTGGCTGCTGCGCGCTGGCCAGCAGGTCCGCCTGCCCGGTCGGGCGCCACGCGACGCTGCCCAGGGCCAGCACCGCCACGGCAGCCGCGGCGATGCCGGCCAGCGCCAGGCGGCGCCGCAGCCGCCCGGCAGGTCCCCGCGCCGCGCGAGCGGCCGCAGCGGCCGTGGCGGGCGCGGCGGCGGGCCGCGGCGCGACGGGCCGGCGGGGCACCGGTGCGCGGCGCTCCCAAGCCGGCAGGCCGACCGCCCGCTGCAAGGCGGCCGAGAGCGCGCCCGCACTGGCGTGCCGGTGCGCCGGATCGGCCGCCAGCGCCTGCAGGAACACGGCCTCGACGGCCACGGGCAAGGCCGGCCGGGCCACGCGGGCCGGCCACGCCGCGGCGGCGCCGGGCGCCGCGAACGGCAGCGTGCCCGTGAGCAGTTCGTAGGCGACGAGCGCGGCAGCGTACAGGTCGGCCCCGGGCCCCGGCACCTCGCCGGCGAGCCGTTCGGGCGCGTCCCAGGGCCAGCCAGCACGCGCGCCGACCGGCCAGGGCAACTCGATGCGGCCGGCAGGCGTGACGTGGACGGTGGCGGACGAGATCGCGCCATGCACGGCGCCCGTGGCATGCAGGTGTTCCAGCGTCGCGAGCAGGCGCACCGCCAGGGCCAGGCCATGGAGCACCGGCAGCCGGCCGGATCGGGCGAGCGCCTCGGCCAGCGGGATCGCGCCCTCGCCCGGTGCGTCGACGAGGCCCGCCGCCGCATGGCCACAGGGATCCGCGTCGGGTGGACGGCTGTGCATGGCTCCGCATGGTCGAAATTCCCGTGCGCCGTCCGTGTAGGACGCGGGGCACACGCCGGGGCAGGACCTGCGCACCGCACTGTCGGCAGTCCGCTGTGACGCGACGGGTCCGGGGAAGGAGAAGTCGCGGCACGGACCTACGACGGCCGCCGCGCGGCCCAGCCAAGCTGCCGGCCCGTGAAGCAGCACATGGTGGTCAGCCTGCAGGAGCGCCTGGACGCCTGGCGCCAGGCGGAGTCGGCGGCGCGCGAGGCGGAGTCGGCGCTGGCGCGGGCCGGCCAGGCGGCCGCCGATCCGGCCTGGCGCACCCTGGCGCTGGAGGCGGCCCGGCTGCGGGAGACGGCGGACCGCCTGTTCGCCGCCGCCTGCCGCGCCGTGCCGACCGAGGAGCCACCGTCCTCGGCGGAGCCCTGACCCGGCCTGCAAGAATGCGCGGCCACCCCCACCGCCGCGCCGCATGCCCGCTCCCGCCCTGCTCGACCCCGCCGCCACCGCCGCCGCCCTGCCCTATGGGCCGCTGGCGGACGCCATCGAGGCCCTGCTGCGCGACCCCCTGGTGACGGTGCCGGCGCGCCTGGTGCAGCCGCTGGCCGGCGGCGGCAGCCTGTTCGTGATGCCCGCGGCCGACGGCGAGGTGGCGATCACCAAGCTGATCACCTTCGTGGCGGGCAACGGCGCGCGTGGCCTGCCGGCGATCCAGGGCGACATCGTGGTGTTCGATGCGCGCGACGGCCGGCGGCTGGCCATGCTCGACGGCCCGACCGTCACCGCGCGGCGCACCGCGGCCGTGTCGCTGCTGGCCGCGCGCCGGCTGGCGCCCCGCACCGACGGCCCGCTGCTGGTGGTGGGTGCCGGCGTGCAGGGCCGCGCGCATGTCGAGGCCTTCGTGCAGGGGCTGGGCGTGCGCGAGGTGCAGGTCGCCTCGCGCACGCCGGCCAGCGCGCAGGCCCTCGCGGACCACGCGCGGGCCCTGGGCGCCCGGGCCCGGGTGGTCGCCGACGCCGACGCGGCCTTGGCCGACTGCCCGCTCGTGGCCAGCTGCACGCCGGCGCAGGGCGTGGTGCTGCACGGCCGCCCGCGCGACGACGCCTTCGTGGCGGCCGTGGGTGCGTTCACGCCCCGCATGGTCGAGTGGGCCCCCGCCGCCGTGCAGGACCTGGCCGCGCGCGGGCGCGTGGTGGTCGACACCCGCGATGCCGACCACGAGGCCGGCGACCTGCTGCAGGCGGGGCTGGACGTGCCCGCCTGCCCCGCCCTCGTCGACGTGGTGCGGGCGGACGCGGCGCGCGCCGGCACCGGGCCGGTGCTGTTCAAGAGCTGCGGCTGGGCCGGCTGGGACCTCGCGGCGGCGCGCTGCCTGCTCGCCACCCGCTGAGCCAGCGACACTGCGGGCGCCGACAGCGCTGCAGGCGGGATCGCCTACAGCCGCGCCGGCAGCCCCCGAGGATCATCACGCCATGCCCGCCACCCGCCGCACCCTCCTCGTCCTTGCCGCCGCCGGCCTGCTGGCTGGCTGCGCGAGCACGCCGCCCAGTGCCACCGTGCAGGTCTACACGCCGGCACCGCAGCTGGCCGCGGGCACGACCTACCGCTACGAGCGCCTGCCCTCGCAGGCCGGCCAGCCGGCCCAGGCGGCGCTCGAGGCGGCGGCCGATGCGGCCCTGGCGCGCGCCGGCCTGCGGCGCGACGATGCGGCGGGCCGGCTGGCGGTGCAGCTGACGGCCACCCAGGACGCGGCGCCGGCGGCCGGCTACGGCTGGGGCGGCCCGTCGGTGGGCATCGGCATCGGCAGCGGCGGTTGGGGCAGCGGGGTGGGCGTGGGCGTGGGCATCCCGATCGGTGGGGGCGGCCTGCGCGCCGCGCGCCAGCGGGTGGACGTGCAGCTGCGCGAGCTGCAGGGCGGCCGGGTGGTGTGGCAGGCCCAGGCCAGTGGCGATGCCGCGCCCGCGGCCCTGGTCGACGCCGCGCTGCGCGACTTCCCGGTGGGTGGCGCCGGCACCCGCGACGTGCCACTGGCCCAGCCGGCGCGCTGAGGCCGCCGCGCGGCGCCCGGCCCTGCGGCGGGCCGGTGCGGGGCCATCTGAGACAATCCGCCCCCTCATGGCAGCCGTCTGGACCGACTCCGAACCCACCCCGCTGGCGCGACCCGGCAAGATCGAGCGCGAGACGCACAAGCTCGAGAAGCGGCTGTGCCGGCTCGTGGGCCAGGCCATCGCCACCTACAACATGATCGAGGCGGGCGACCGCGTGATGGTCTGCCTGTCGGGTGGCAAGGACAGCTACGGGCTGCTCGACATCCTGATGAAGCTGCGCGCCCGCGCGCCGGTGGACTTCGAGCTGGTGGCGGTCAACCTCGACCAGAAGCAGCCGGGCTTCCCGGCAGAGGTGCTGCCGGCGTACCTGAAGGACCTGGGCATCCCGTTCCACATCGAGGAGCAGGACACCTACGCGATCGTCAAGGACAAGATCCCCGAGGGCAAGACGATGTGCAGCCTGTGCTCGCGGCTGCGCCGGGGCATCCTGTACCGCGTGGCCGACGAACTGGGCTGCACCAAGATCGCGCTGGGCCACCACCGCGACGACATGCTGCAGACCTTCTTCCTGAACATGTTCTTCGGCGGCAAGCTCAAGGGCATGCCGCCCAAGCTGGTCAGCGACGACGGCCGGCATGTCGTGATCCGGCCGCTGGCCTTCGTGGCCGAGCGCGACCTGGTGCGCTGGGCCGAGCACCGGCAGTTCCCCATCATCCCGTGCACCCTGTGCGGCAGCCAGGAGAACCTGCAGCGCAAGCAGGTGGGCGCGATGCTGCGCGAGTGGGAGAAGAAGCACCCGGGCCGGCTCGACAACATGGCCAACGCGCTGCAGCACGTGGTGCCCTCGCACCTGGCCGACGGAACATTGTTCGACTTCCGCACTCTGACGGCCACCGGCGTGCCCGACGCCGACGGCGACAAGGCCTTCGATGCCGACGACTTCGCCACCCCGCCGTCGCTGCCGGGCCTGTCGGTCGTCCCGCTGTAACCACCCGCCTTGCGGAAGGATTGCCATGCGCAGCACGCGCCTGACCGCGCTCGTCCCCGTCGTCCTGGCCACCGCCCTGCTCGCCGGCTGTGCCACCACCTACCGTGTCGACAGCACGGTGCAGAGCTACTCGGGCCTGCCGGCCCTGCCGGCCGCGCCCACCTACCGCTTCGAGCGCCTGCCCTCGCAGCAGTCGGCCCCCGACCAGGCCCGCATCGAGGCGCTGGCCGACCCGGCCCTGTTCAAGGCCGGCCTGCGGCGCGACGACGCCAGCCCGCGCTACTCGGTGCAGGTGTCGGCCCGCGTCTCGCGCGCGGTCTCGGGCTGGGCCGCCGACCCCTGGGGCGGCTGGGGCTGGGGCGGCGGCTGGTACGGCCCCCGCCCGGGCTGGGGCTGGGGCCCGCCCCTGCCGCCCAGCGCCACCACCTGGTGGCAGCGCGAGGTGCAGGTCATCGTGCGCCAGCTGCCCGACCAGAAGGTGGTGTTCGAGAGCCGCGCCTTCAGCGAGACCTACTACCTGAACAACGACGAGGTGCTCACGGCGATGTTCGACGCCGCGCTCGCGGGCTTCCCCAACCCGCCCGCCGGTCCGCGCCGCGTCAACGTCGAGGTGGTGCCGCCGCCGCGCCCCGGTGCGTCCGCGCCCGCGGCCGCACCCCAGCCCGCCGCCGCCACGCCCACCGCGCCCGCAGCACCGCCGCGCTGACGTCCTGCTGACCGCCGCGCCCGTGCGACACGGTCACAACTGGCCACCGTGGGCGACAGGGCGGCCCGCGGGGCTGTCCCTAGAATCGCCGCGATGGATCCCACCCGCATCGTCGCCATCCGCCACGGCGAGACGTCCTGGAATGCCGACGCGCGCATCCAGGGCCAGCGCGACATCGGGCTGAACGACCGCGGCCGCTGGCAGGCCGCCCAGGTCGGGCTGGCGCTGGCCGACGAACCGGTGGCCGCCATCTACGCCAGCGACCTGTCGCGCGCGCATGCCACGGCCCAGGCCGTGGCCGATGCCAAGGGCATGCCGGTGGTGGCCCACGAAGGCCTGCGCGAGCGCTGCTTCGGCATGTTCGAGGGCATGACCTTCGACGAGATCCACGCGAGCTTCCCCGAGCACGCCCTGCACTGGCGCAAGCGGGTGCCCGAATGGGTGCCGCCCGAGGGCGGCGAGTCGCTGCTGCAGCTGCGCGAGCGCGTGCAGCGCACCTTCCACGAGATCGCCGCCGGGCATCCGGGCGAGCAGATCGTGGTGGTGGCCCACGGCGGCGTGCTCGACGCGCTGTACCGGCTGGCCACCGGCCAGGCGGTCAACTCGCCGCGCACCTGGGAGCTGCCCAACGGCGCCATCAACCGCCTGCTGCGCACGCCCGATGGCTTCACCCTCGTCGGCTGGTCCGACACGCATCACCTGGACCATGCCCCCGCCGACGAACGCACAGCCTGAGACGCATCCCCTGGTCGGCCAGCCCGTGGCCGCCATCGACACGCCCGCGCTGGTGGTCGACCTCGACGCGATGGAGCGCAACCTGCAGCGCATGGCCGAGTTCGCGCGCAAGCACGGCATCCGCTGGCGCGCGCACGCCAAGATGCATAAGAGCGCCGCGATCGCGCTGCTGCAGGTGCGCTCCGGCGCGGTGGGCGTGTGCGTGCAGAAGACGGCCGAGGCCGAGGCCATGGCCGCCGGCGGCGTGCTCGACGTCTACATCAGCAACGAGGTGGTCGCGCCGCACAAGCTGGCGCGCGTGGCACGGCTGGCGCACCGGTTGGCCGCCGACGGCGGCCGGCTGGGCATCGCGGTGGACAGCCTGGAGGGCATCGAGCGCCTGGCCGCCGCGATGAACGAGGCCCGCCTGGCCACGCGCACGCCGGCGGTGATCGACGTGTACGTCGAGATCGACGTGGGCCAGGGCCGCTGCGGCGTGCCGCCCGGCCCGGCCGGGGCCACGCTGGCGCTGGCGATCCGGCGCCACCCGGCGCTGCGCTTCGCCGGCCTGCAGGCCTACCACGGGCGCGCGCAGCACGTGCGTTCGCCGGCGGAGCGCCGCGCGCTGATCGCCCGGTCGTCCGAGCAGGTGCTGCTGACCTGCCGGCTGATCGAGGCCGAGGGCGTGCCGGTGCCGCTGGTCACCGGCGCGGGCACCGGCAGCATGGTGTGCGAGGCGGCCAGCGGCATCTGGGGTGAGCTGCAGGCCGGCTCGTTCCTGTTCATGGACGCCGACTACGCGCGCAACGAGCGCGACCCCGCGCAGCCGGCGTTCGAGCATGCGCTGTTCGTCAAGACGCAGGTGGTCAGCACCTGCGCGCAGCACGCCGTGTGCGACGCCGGCCACAAGAGCCATGCGATCGACTCGGGCCTGCCGCTGGTGCACGCCCCCGACGGCGAGCACGTGCTGGAGTACGCCAACGGCGGCGACGAGCACGGCATCCTGCGCGCCGCGCCCGGCGCGCGGCTGCCCGAGCTGGGCCGGCTGCTGTGGCTGGTGCCCGGCCACTGCGACCCGACGGTCAACCTGCACGACCAGCTGGTGGGCGTGCGCGGCGGGCTGCTGCGTGGCACCGTCGAGCGGGTGTTCCGCGTGGATGCGCGCGGCGCGCTGACCTGACCGGACCGGCCCTCAGACCGCGGTCGCCGGCGCCGCGGCGGGCCTGATCGGCTCGTCGCGCGCGATGCGGCCGTCGACCAGCTCCACCAGCCGGTCGCAGCGCGCCGCCAGCCGCGGGTCGTGCGTGACCACCACGAAGGCCGTGCCCTGCTCGGCATGGATGCGGCGCAGGGTGCGGAACACCTCGTCCGACGCCGCGGTGTCCAGGTTGCCCGTGGGCTCGTCGGCCAGCACCAGGGCCGGGCGCATCAGCAGCGCGCGCGCGATCGCCACCCGCTGCTGCATGCCGCCGGACAGCTGGCCCGGCTTCTTGCCGCCGGCGCCGTCCAGCCCCACCGCCGCGAGCAGCGCCTGCGCCTGCGCCAGGTGGTCGGCGCTGACGCGGCCCTCGGCCAGCAGCGCGGGCAGGGTGACGTTCTCCAGCGCCGTGAAGGCCGGCAGCAGGTGGTGGAACTGGAACACGAAGCCCAGGGTGCGGCGCCGCCGCAGGGTCAGCTGCGCGTCGTCGAGCGTGGCCACCTCCTCGCCCTGCAGCTGCAGGCTGCCGCTGGTGAGCGTCTCCAGCAGGCCCACGATGTTCAGCAGCGTGCTCTTGCCCGAGCCCGAGGGCCCGACCAGCGCGACGAACTCGCCCGGCTGCAGCACCAGGTCGATGCCGTGCAGCACCTCCTGCTCGGTGGGCAGGCCCAGGTTGTAGGCCTTGCGCACGTCGCGCAGCGCGAGCAGCGGGGCCATGCTCACAGCCGGATCGCCTGCGCCGGGTCGAGCGCCGCGGCCCGCCGCGCCGGCGCGATCGCGGCGAGCACGCCGCCGGCGATGGCGATGCCGGCCGCCTGCGCCGCCACCGACCAGGGCAGGCCGATGACGAACAGCGGCAGGCCGTCGCTGCCGCGCACGAACTGGGTGAACAGCACGATCATGGCCTTGGCCAGCAGCAGCCCCAGCACCGAGCCGCCGGCGCCGACCAGCGCGCCCTGCAGCAGGAACAGCCGCAGCACCTGGCCGCGGGTGGCGCCCATCGCGCGCAGGATGCCGATCTCGCGCCGCTTCTGCACGACCGACACGACCAGCACGCTGGCGATGCCCAGCACCACCACCACGGCCACCACCAGCCGGATCAGGCCGGTGGAAACCGACTGCGCGTTCAGCGCCGTCACCAGCTGGGCATTGCTTTCCTGCCAGCTCTCGACCTTGTAGGGCAGCTGCGCCCGCAGCTGCGCGGCCAGTCGCTGCGCGGGCCAGGGGTCGTGCAGCGCGATGTCCAGGCTGGTGGCGCCACCCGGCAGCGCCAGCAGGCTCTGCGCACTGCGCAGCGGCACCAGCACCGTGCGGCGGTTCAGCTCCTTGACGCCCAGGTCCACCAGCGCGGTCACGCGCACCGTGTCGGCCACGGTGCCGGTGCGCAGCACCAGCTTGTCGCCCGGCCGCAGGCCGAGGTCGCGCGCCAGCTCCAGGCCCACGATGGCCTCGCCCGGGTCCAGCCGCGCGGTGCCGGCCACCACCTTGGACCGCAGGCCCACCACCCGGTCGTAGCGGTCCAGGTCCACGCCCGCCAGCGAGATCGCCTGCACCGCCTCGCCGCGCAGCGCCAGGCCGGCGCCCGACACCATGGGCGAGACCACCGCGACGTTGGGCGTGGCCTCGAGCACCGGCACCACGGCCTGCCAGTTGGCCACGGTGCGCAGGCGCTGCGCGCGCGGCTGCGTCTCCACCAGCGGCTGCCGGCCCGGCGGCAGCACCAGCGCCGGTGCCACCGCCTCGTCGGGCGCGTGCAGGGTCACGTGCGGCTGCGCGCCCAGGGTCTTGGCCAGGGTGTTGCCCTGCAGGCCGTTGACGAGGGCCGTGACGTAGGCGATGACCGCCACGCCGGCGGCGACGCCCACCACGATCAGCACGGTCTGGAAGCGGCCCTCGCGCAGGAACCGCACCGCGACCTGCCACTCGAAGCCGAGCCCCTTCACCGCCGCAACGCCTCGCCGGTGGTGCGCAGCGGATCGACGCCGGGGCCCACCGCGGCCGCCGCGCTGCTGCCGCTGCGCGCCGGCGCCCAGGGCACCGCATGCACCCGCACCCGGTCGCCGGCGGCCAGGCCGGGGGCCAGCAGCACCGCCTCGCCCTCGCGCAGGCCGTCGAGCACCTCGACCGCGTCCAGCGTGCGCAGGCCGGTGCGCACCGGCCGCGCCACCGCCCGGCCCTGCGCGGCCAGCAGCACCTGCTCGCCGGCGCCGCCCGCCACCGGGCGCACCGCGCTGGCCGGCACCACCAGCGCGCGCGCACGCTCGCCGGTGACCACCTCGACCGACAGCGTCATGTCCTCGCGCAGGAACTCGGGCGGCGCCTCGGCCAGCGCCAGCCGCACCTCGACCGCGCCCTTGGCCGGGTCGACCTCGGGGGCGATCGTGAGCACGCGTGCCGCCAGCCGCTGCTGCGGGTAGGCGTCGGCCACGATGCCGGCCACCTGGCCCACGCGCAGCTGCTGCAGGAAGCGCTCGTCCACCAGCGCCAGCACCTGCGTGGGGCCGGCCAGGGCCAGCCCCAGCAGCGGCTTGCCGGGCTGCACGATCTGGCCGGGCTCGACGCTGCGCGCCAGCACCTTGGCATCGGCCGGCGCGACGATGCGCGCCTGCGCCACCCGCACCCGCGCCGCCTCGGTGGCGGCCTGCGTGGCCTCGATCTGGGCCTGCTGGGCCTGCAGGTCGGCGCCGCGCTCGCTGGACGCCTGCGACTGCGCCGCGGCGGCGTCGCGCTGGGCCCGCGCGACCTCGACGGCGCGGCGCGCGTCGTCGGCGCGCGAGGCGCTGACGAAGCCCTGGGCCACCAGCTGCTCGGCCCGGCGCAGCTCGGCCTGGGCGTTGGCGAGCGTGGCCTCGGCCTGGCCCAGCTGGGCCGCGCTGGTGCTGCGCACGGTGCTGCGCAGGCCCGCCAGCCGGGCCTGCGCCTGGCGCTCGCTGGCCACGGCCTGCGCGAGCGCGGCCCGGGCCTCGTCGTCCTCCAGCTGCACCAGCAGCTGGCCGGCGCGCACCTGCTCGCCCTCGCGCACCAGCACCCGCGCGACGCGGCCGGTGACGGTGGGGCCCACCTCGACCCGCGACAGCGTGGCCACCCGGGCCGAGAACTGCAGCGTGCGCACCAGCGGCGCGGCCACCGCGGTGGCCGCCTCGGTGGGCACGCGGCCGCGCACCAGCAGGCCCGCGGCCACGGCCCCCAGCAGCAGCACGCCTGCGAGCCACCACCACCAGCGCAGCTTGGCGAGCAGGGGCGGCAGCGCGGGCATGCTCAGTCCTGGAACAGGCTGCCTTCCGGGCGCGACGGCACGACGCCCAGGTGCCGGTACGCCGCCGCCGTGGCCACGCGGCCGCGCGGGGTGCGCTGCAGGTAGCCCTGCTGGATCAGGTAGGGCTCGATCACGTCCTCGATGGTGCCCGGCTCCTCGCCGATCGAGGCGGCGATGTTGTCCAGCCCCACCGGGCCGCCGTCGAAGCGGTGCACCACCGCCTCGAGCAGCTTGCGGTCCATCACGTCGAAGCCCTGCGGGTCGACGTCGAGCATGGCGAGCGCGCGGCCGGCGATGTCGGCGGTGATGCGGCCGTCGCCCTTGACGTCGGCGTAGTCGCGCACCCGGCGCAGCAGCCGGTTGGCGATGCGGGGCGTGCCGCGCGAGCGGCGCGCGATCTCGCCGGCGCCCTCGGCATCGATCGGCGCCGCCAGCAGCGCGGCGCTGCGGGTGACGATGCGGGTGAGTTCCTCGGCCGTGTAGAACTCCAGCCGCGCGACGATGCCGAAGCGGTCGCGCAGCGGGTTGGTCAGCATGCCGGCGCGGGTGGTGGCGCCCACCAGCGTGAACGGCTGCAGGTCCAGCTTGATCGAGCGGGCCGCCGGGCCCTCGCCGATCATGATGTCGATCTGGTAGTCCTCCAGCGCCGGGTACAGGATCTCCTCGACGACCGGCGACAGCCGGTGGATCTCGTCGATGAACAGCACGTCGTTGCGCTCGAGGTTGGTCAGCAGCGCGGCCAGGTCCTTGGGCTTCTCGAGCACCGGGCCCGAGGTCTGGCGCAGGTTGACGCCCAGCTCGTGCGCGACGATGTGCGACAGCGTGGTCTTGCCCAGCCCGGGCGGGCCGAACAGCAGCACGTGGTCGAGCGCCTCGCCGCGCTTCCGGGCGGCGCCGATGAAGATCTCCAGCTGCTCGCGCGTGCGGGCCTGGCCCACGTACTCCTGCAGCAGCTTGGGCCGCAGCGCGCGCTCGATCGCCTCCTCGTTGGGCGAGGCCGGCGCGGCGGACACCACGCGGCTGGCGGGGACGGGCGGCAGCCCGAAGTCGTCGGTGCGGATGGTCACGTCAGGCCCGCTGTCCCTCGGGGGTGGCCGTCAGCGCCACCACGCGCAGCCGCGGCCGCGCCAGGCCGTCGCACTGCACGGCGCAGTGCCACTGGCGCGCCTCGGCGTCGGCCAGCCAGTACTCGGACAGCAGCACCGGCCGCAGCCGGTCGCCCACGGTGCGGTGCGCCTCGCGCAGCAGGCGGTGCCAGCGGCCGTCGGTGGGCGGGCGCTGGCCGCGGGCCAGGCGCGGGCCGAACGCGGCCTCGACCACCCCCCGGGCCTGGCGCTGCAGCGGCGCGCGGGCGCGGCGGTTGTAGCGCACCGCGGCCAGCAGCGCGGTCGGCGCCAGGGCCAGCAGGCAGGCGATGCCGAACAGGTCTGCGTGGGTCATGCGTGCCAGTCCCCGTTCACCTGGCCAGCGCCTTGAGCGCCGCCTTGATGCCGTCGGCCACGCCGACGCCGGCCGGCAGGGCCTTGAGCGAGGCCTGGGCCTCCTTGTCGCTGTAGCCCAGCGCCACCAGCGCCTGCAGGATGTCGGCCTGCCCGTCCGCCAGGGAGGGGCCGCCGGACGGCAGGCCGAGGTCGGCGCCGATCTTGCCCTTGAGCTCCAGCAGCAGGCGCTCGGCCGTCTTCTTGCCGATGCCGGGCACCTTGACCAGCCGCGAGGCGTCCTGCGCGGTGACCGCGCCGGCGATGTCGGCCACGCTCATGCCGCTGAGCACGGCCAGCGCCGTGCGCGGGCCCACGCCGGAGATCCGGATCAGCTGCCGGAAGGCGTCGCGCTCGGGCGCCGTGCCGAAGCCGTACAGCACCTGCGCGTCCTCGCGCACCACGAAGTGGGTCAGCAGGCTGACCTTCTCGCCGCTGGCGGGCAGGTTGTAGAAGGTGCTCATGGGCACGTCGACCTCGTAGCCCACGCCCTGGCAGTCCACCAGCACCTGCGGGGGGTTCTTGTCGGCCAGCGTTCCTGTCAATCTGCCTATCATCCCGGGTCCCGGGCATGCGCCCGCCTCCTGTCCGCCCGGATTATCAGCTTGATCCTTCGCCACGCCTTCCAGCCGCACAGCAACACCCGCCTGGCGCACCTGTGCGGCCCGACCGACGACCACCTGCGCACCATCGAGACCGGGCTGCAGGTCAAGATCGGGCACCGCGCGGAGCACTTCCGCATCGAGGGCCCCAAGGCCAAGGCCGAGCGCGCGATGTCGGTGCTGCAGGCCCTGTGGGAGATGGCCGCGCGGCCGATCCCCACCGAGCGGGTGCAGCTGATGGTGGCCGGCGACGCGGCGCTGGCCGAGGACAGCGACGGCGGCCTGGTGCTGGCCACCCGGCGCGCGGACCTCAAGGCGCGCACGCCCACCCAGTCGGTGTACCTGGACAACATCGCCAACCACGACATCACCTTCGGCATCGGGCCGGCCGGCACCGGCAAGACCTACCTGGCGGTGGCGATGGCGGTCGACGCGCTGGAGCGCAGCGCGGTGCAGCGCATCGTGCTGACCCGTCCCGCCGTCGAGGCGGGCGAGAAGCTGGGCTTCCTGCCGGGCGACCTGACGCAGAAGGTCGATCCCTACCTGCGGCCGCTGTACGACGCGCTGTACGACCTGATGGGCTTCGACCGCGTGACCAAGGCCTTCGAGCGCAACGCGCTGGAGATCGCGCCGCTGGCGTTCATGCGCGGCCGCACCCTGAACAACGCCTTCGTGATCCTGGACGAGGCGCAGAACACCACGCCCGAGCAGATGAAGATGTTCCTCACCCGCATCGGCTTCGGCAGCAAGTGCGTGGTGACCGGCGACGTCAGCCAGATCGACCTGCCCAAGGGCCACCTGTCGGGCCTGGTCGACGCCGAGCGCGTGCTGCGGCGGGTCAAGGGCATCGCCCACACCCGCTTCACCAGCGCCGACGTGGTGCGCCACCCGCTGGTGGCCCGCATCGTCGACGCCTACGACGCGGCGCGCAAGGAATGAGCGCGCCCGTCCCCACGCTGGAGCTGGACCTGCAGTTCGGCGACTTCGGCCGCGATGCGGCCCACCGCGTGCTGCTG
The DNA here is from genome assembly GCA_027484575.1 of Comamonadaceae bacterium. Taxonomy (GTDB): domain Bacteria; phylum Pseudomonadota; class Gammaproteobacteria; order Burkholderiales; family Burkholderiaceae_C; genus Ramlibacter. The sequence continues at coordinate 134,724 of JAIXSQ010000015.1, read as the reverse complement.
CGCACGCAGCGCGTGCGGCGCTGGGTGCAGGCCGCGCTGGCACGCCCCGGCCAGCTGACCGTGCGCATCGTCGGCGAGGCCGAGGGCCGCGCGCTGAACCGGCAGTACCGCGGCAAGGACTACGCGACCAACGTGCTGACCTTCGACTACGCGCGCGAGCCGGTGGTGGCGGCCGACCTGGTGCTGTGCGCGCCGGTGGTGGCCCGCGAGGCGCGCGCGCAGCGCAAGACGCTCGAGCAGCACTACGCCCACCTGCTGGTGCACGGCACGCTGCATGCCCAGGGCTGGGACCACGAGAGCGGCCCCGAGGACGCCGACGCCATGGAGGCGCTGGAGATCCTGCTGCTGGGCAGCCTGGGCTACCCCTGCCCCTACTGAGCCGGCCTCAGAAGCTGTAGGCCGCGCCCAGCACCAGCCGCGGCGAGGTGCGCTCGCGCACCAGCGGGCTGTCGGCCGCGTCGCCCGCCAGCCGCTGCCAGGCCAGGCCGCCGAAGCCGGTCCAGCGCGGCGCCAGCTCCATGCGGCCGGAGATGCCCGCCTGCACCGCACTGACGCCCGCCCCCGGCGTGTACACGCGCAAGCCGGTCGCGGCCGCCTGCACGGGCGTGAGGCCGTAGTAGGCCTGGTTGTAGTCGGCATCCGACCAGCGCACCGACAGGTTCAGGCCCACCGCCGCGGCGCCGGCGCGCCACAGGTCGAAGGCGCCGCCCAGGTGCACCGCCGTGCCGCCGCCGGCCATGCCGGCGCGCAGGGCGCCGCGCAGCTCCAGCCGCTCGGCCACGCGCCAGTTGGCGAACAGGCCGGGGTTCAGGCGCGCCTCGATGCGGCCCAGCCCCGGCACGAGGTCGGCCGAGCGGCCGGTCTCCACCGTGGCCCGCACACCCCATTGCAAGCTGCGGCCGGTGCCGGCGTTGAAGCCGATGCCGTTGACCGGCTCGGCGAAGAAGCCGTTGGCCAGCTGGGCCGACAGGGCCGGCACGGCCAGCGTGCGGCGCTGGTCGGAGCCGTCGTAGCGCGGCACGCTGAGCACCGCCAGCCCGGCGGCATAGCGGTTGGCCTGCGGCCGCGGGCCGAGTTCGTAGAAGGTGCCCAGTTCGTTGGCGGCCGCGGGCAGGGTGCAGGCCGCGGCGAGCGCCGCGGCAACGCGTCGGTGGTGCATGGTGGTGTTCTTCTGGTGTGCGTGGCCCCGCGATCGTCGGCGATCGCCCATGCCCCCCGCAACCGGCGGGCCACATGACCCGGGTGCCCGAGAACGACGCTCGGGCATGCTGCGCCCGCCCGGCGCCGGCTGCGGGCCTGGCGGCTGACCCGGACGGGCCGGGGTCCGCACGCGCAGCGGCCACCACAATCGGCGCGTGCTCCCGCACCCGCCCATGCCCGCCCTGCCAGGGCCCCTCGGGGCCGTCGCCCTCGCCTGCGCGATCGCGCTGGGCGGCGGTGCGGCGCGGGCCCACGACACCTGGCTGCGGCCGGTCGCGGCGCCCCCCGGGGCCGACCTGCTGGTGCTGCACCTGGCCGGGGGAGCCCGCTATCCCCTGGCCGACGACAGCGTGCCGCTGGCGCGCATCGCCCGCAGCGGCTGCACCGACGCCCAGGGCACCCGCCATGGCCTGACCGCACGCACGGCCCGCGACAGCGTGCTGGAGCTGCGCGCGCGCATCGACCCGGCCGGCGCCGCGGCCTGCTGGCTGGAGTTGCAGCCCGCGCGCATCGTGCTCACGCCGGCCCAGGTCGAGACCTACCTGCACGAAGTGCGTGCGCCCGACGAGGTGCGGGCCGCCTGGGCGCGGCAACGCCAGGCCGGCGTGCCGTGGACCGAGGCCTACCGCAAGTCGGCGCGCGCCGAAGCCGTCCCGGCGGCGGTGCCCGGCGGCCTGGCAGGGCTGCGCGCGCCGGCGGGCGCACCGCTCGAGCTGCTGCCGGTGGGCGGCCAAGCGCTGCAGTCGCGCACGCCGGCGACCTTCCAGGCCCTGGCCGACGGCCGGCCGGTGCCCGCACTCGCCGTGGAGTTCGTCTCGGCCCGCAGCCCGCTGGGCGTGTGGCGGCAGACCGATGCGCAGGGCCGCGTCGAACTGGCGCTGCCCCTGCCCGGCGAGTGGTTGCTGCGCGCCACCGCCTTCGCCCTGCCCGGCGCCGATGGGGTCTGGCACACGCGTTTCGCCACGCTGACGGTGCAGGCGCGATGAGCGTGGCAGCCCGCCTGGTGCGGCACGGCGGCCTGGCCCTGGCTGGCAGCCTGCCGCTGCTCGCGCAGGCGCACAGCGGCGCGCCGGCCGCCGGCGGATTCGTGCAGGGCTTCCTGCATCCCCTGACCGGCGGCGACCACCTGCTGGCCATGGTGGCGGTCGGCCTGTGGGGCGCCCTGCTCGGGCCGCCGCTGGTGTGGTCGCTGCCCGTGCTGTTCCCGCTGCTGATGGTGGTCGGCGCGGTGGCCGCGCTCGCGGGCGTGGCGGTGCCGGCGGTCGAGGCCGGCGTGGCGCTGTCCGTGCTGGCCCTGGGCGGCGCCATCGCGGCGGCCTGGCGCGCGCCGGTGGCCGCGGCCCTGGTGCCGGTGGCCCTGTTCGGCTTCCTGCACGGCCACGCGCACGGCACGGAGCTGCCGGGTGCGGCCTCGCCGGCCAGCTACGCCGCCGGCTTCGTGCTGGCCAGCGGGCTGCTGCACGGCGCGGGGATCGGCATCGGCGCGCTGCGCCACCGGACCCACGGCCTGCGGCTGCTGCGCGCGCTGGGCGCGGCGATCGGCGCCGTGGGGGCCGCACTGCTGCTGCAGCGGCTGTCGGCCGGATGAGCGGACGCCGCCGCGCACGGCGGGCGCGATGACCACCGCCCAGCTGCTCGACGGCGCGCTGTTCGCGCTCGGCGCCGTGCCGGCGCTGGGTGCGGTGGCGGCGGCGTGCCTGGCCACGTCGCCGGGCACGTGGCGCCACGCCGTCCTGGGCGCGGGGCTGTTCGCGGCCGGCGCCGCCCTGGCCCGGCTGCTCCCGGACACGCCGGCGGCCACGGCCTGCGCGGCCGCCTGCATGGTGCTGGGCGGCGGCGCCGCGGCCCTGGGCGCCTCGGCCCGGCGCATCCGCGCTGCGGCCCTGCCGTGGCTGGCCTGCGGGGTGGCAGCGGGCTGGGCAGCCGGGCTGCCGACCTCGTGGCCGGCCGAGGCGGTGGGCAGCGTGCTGGCGCTGGCGGTGCTGGCGGCCACGGGGCTGCTGCTGCACGGCCGCCCCGGGCTGCCCCCCGCGCTGCGCCCGGCAGGGCGCACGGCCCGGCGCGTCGCCGGCGCGTGGCTGGCCGCGCTGGGGGCGCTGCTGCTCGCCCTGTGGTGGCGCGGCCCCGGCGCCTGAGCCGCACTGGCTGGGCAGTTCCCACGGACGTCGCTGTCGGGCGTCATCTCTGTGCGGGACCGGTCATGTCCTACAGGTCCCGCTCCGGGCCAGGCCGACGCTGCCTGCACTCCCGCCGTTGGCGCGAGACAGTTCACAAGGAGTTCACATGCCATCTGCACAACGCGTGGTCCCGCTGGTGCTGCTCGCCGTCGCGGCCGGGGCGGCGCTCGCGTCGAGCCACCGCGAATCGCCGGCCCTGACGAACATGCCCAAGGTCGACGCCACCGACCTGTACATGTTCCGCAGCTACGAGCCGGGCCGGCAGGATTTCGTCACCATCCTGGCCAACTACATCCCGTTCCAGGACCCGCAGGGCGGCCCGAACTTCTACATGTTCGACCAGGACGCGCTGTACGAGATCCACATCGACAACAACGGCGACGCGCGCGAGGACCTGACCTTCCAGTTCCGGTTCCGCAACGAGTCGAAGAACACCGCGCTGGCGGTGGGCGGGCAGCAGACCCGCATCCCGCTGATCAACTCGGGCCCGGTCACCGGCGTGAACCCGGCCACGCTGAACGTGCGCGAGACCTACGGCATCGACCTGGTGCGCGGCGACCGCCGCAGCGGCACCCGCGCCAGCGTGTCGGCCGCCGGCGGCGGCAGCACGGCCGGGCGCTTCGACAAGCCGGTCGACAACATCGGCGAGAAGAGCTTCCCCGGCGGCTACGCCGACTACGCGGCGCAGCACGTCTACACGGTCAACGTGCCCGGCTGCGCGACGCCGGCACGGGTGTTCGTCGGCCAGCGCAAGGAGCCCTTCTACATCGCGGTGGGCAAGATCTTCGACCTGGTCAACCTCAACCCGCTCGGCCCGGAGGTCGGGGGCAACAACAACGACCTGGAAGGCAAGAACGTCAGCACCATCGCCATGGAACTGCCGATCGCCTGCCTGCGCACCGGCAACGACCCGGTGATCGGGGCCTGGACGACCGCCAGCATGCGCCAGGGCCGGCTGCTCAACGGCGAGCCGGCCACCGGGCTGAACCAGTCCACCCGCTCCGGCGGTGCCTGGACCCAGGTCTCGCGCCTGGGCATGCCGCTGGTCAACGAGGTCGTGATCGGCCTGGAGGACAAGGACCGCTTCAACGCATCGCGGCCGCGCAACGACGGCACCTTCGCCGGCTACGTGACCAACCCTGCCCTGCCCGCGCTGATCCAGACCCTGTACCCGAGCGCGCCCGCGCCGACGAACTTCCCGCGCACCGACCTGGTGGCCGCGTTCCTGACCGGCATCCGGGGGCTGAACCAGCCGGTGAACCCGACGCCGTCGGAGATGCTGCGGCTGAACACCTCGATCGCGCCCACGCCTGCGGCGACGCAGAACCCGCTGGGCGTGGCCGCCGGGGACAACGCGGGCTTTCCCAACGGACGCCGCCCGGCCGACGACGTGACCGACCTGTCGCTGCGGGTGGCCATGGGCGCGCTGTGCGTGCTGACCGGGCCGGGCGACACCCTGGGCGTGGGCTGCCGGCCAGGCGACGCACCGGCGGGCGGGGCTCCCCTGACCGACGGCGTGCGCAAGACCGCGGCCGACTACGGCGCGGCCTTCCCGTACCTGACCGCGCCCCTGTCGGGCAACCTCAACCCCGCGCCTGCCGCGGGCACCCGGTGAGGTCCGCCATGCGAGGCAAGACCCTGGTCCTGGCGGTCGCGTGCAGCGCGGCCGTGGCGGCATGCGGCGGAGGCTCGTCCTCCGGGGACGGCTCGGCCGCCGACACCGGCGCCGCTGGCACCGCGGCGGCGGCGTTCGGCTCGGTCGACGCCTTCATGGCCTTCGTGCGCCAGGTGGTCGCCAGCAATGGCGACACCGCGGAGCCGGTGGCCCTGCCGGCCTCCGCGGCGCCGGCCGCCGACACCAGCGAACCCGCGCCGATCTGATGCACCGGCCCGGTCCCTGCAGGCCGGCCATCCGAAGGGGCCACCGCGACGGGCCGGTGGCGCGGTGAGACTCGGCATCCGCTGCCACCGCACCATGCCGCCTCCGCGCCCCTTCACCCGCCGGGCCCGCCTGCGCCCGATCCGGCTGGCCTGCGCGGGCGCTGCGCTGCTGGCCGCCGCCACGGCGGCCAGGGCCGACGCGGCGCTCGCGCCCGTCGTGATCCGCGGCGAGGCGCTCACGGGCAGCCAGGGCACGCCCGCCACGCGCACGACCCTGGAGGCCGCCGAGATCCGCGACGCGGCGGTGTCGCAGCCGCAGCAGCTGCTGGCCCGCGTGCCGGGGCTGCGGGTGATGGGCTACGGCCTCGGCGGGGTGGTGGACGTGATCGCGCTGCGGGGCTTCGGCGCCGGCGGCCACGGCGGCGACCTGGGCCTGGTGCTGGACGGCATCGTCCTGAACGAGGCCATCTCGCACGCGGACGGCTACGCCGACCTGAACGTGGTGATCCCGCTGGAGCTCGAGCGGGTGGACGTGGTGAAGGGTCCGGCCAGCGTGCTGGTGGGCAACTACAACCGCGCCGGCACGATCTTCCTGCGCACCCGCGGCGGCGGCAACGCGCAGCTGGCCGACGTGACGGTCGGCAGCTTCGGCACTGCCGACGTCCAGGCGGCCGGTGGCTGGTCCATGCCGCGCGGCCAGCTGAACCTGGCAGCGCAGGCGTTCACGACCGGCGGGGCCCGGCCGCAATCGGGCTACGACCGCACCACGCTGGCCGGCCGCTACACCGTCCCGCTGCGCGCGGGCAGCCTGTCGTTCTCGGCCCGTGCGCATGCAGGCCGCTGGGACTCGGCCGGCTACCTCACGCTGGCGCAGTTCGCGACCGACCCGCAGGGCAAGGACCCGCGCGTGCGCGACGACGGCGGCCGCAAGGACTTCCGCACGGCGCGCGCCGACCTGACGCATCGCCTGTCGGAGGGCACCACGCTGCTGGCCTCGCTCTACGGCACGCAGCAGGGCTACACCCGCTGGTTCACCCGCCCCGTGGCGCCGGACGCCTGGCGGCAGCGCGAGGAGGATTACGACCGCAGCGTGCTGGGCGCGGGCCTGAGCCTCAACGGCAAGCACCGGCTGGGCGCCACGCCGCTGGCCTGGGTCGCGGGCCTGGAGACCACCCGCGAGAGCACGCGCTACGACTACCAGGACAACACCGGGCAACGCGCCCGCGTGCTGCCGCCCACCGCGCGGCAGGACCGCGCCTACCGCTTCGACACGGCCAGCGCCTATGCGCAGGCCGAAGCCGACATCGCGCCCTGGCTGCGCCCCAGCATCGGGCTGCGGGCCGACCGCTTCAGCGGCGGCTGCAGCGTCCGCGCCCCGGAGATCGTGGGGCCGACCGACCCGCCCTGCGACGTGCCGCTGCAGGCCGCGCACCAGGTCAGCCCCAAGCTGGGTGTGCGCTCGCGCGTCGCGCCCGGGCTGGACCTGCGCGCCAGCCGCAACGCCGGCTTCCAGCTGGCCAACGTCCGCGGCCTGTATGCGCCGACCAATGCGACCTCGCCGACCACCTTCGTGCAGCACGAGGTGGGTGCGGCGTGGAAGGCCACGGCCGACCTGCAGCTGGACCTGGCCGTCTGGCGCCTGGACAGCGCCGGCGAGATCCGTGAGCTGCCGCCCGGCTCGGGCCAGTTCTTCAACGCGGGCGAGACCCGGCGCCGCGGCTGGGACCTGGAGGTGCTGTGGGCCCTGGGGCAGGCCTGGACGCTCACCGTCGCCCACGGCCGCGCCGAAGGCGTGATCCGCGCCAACCCCGACCCGCGGCTGGTCGGCCGGCAGGTCAACGGGGTGCCGCGCACGACCAGTTCGGCACGCCTGGCCTACGGCGAGGACGAGGGGCTGGGCGCCTGGCTGGGCGTCAACCAGGTCGGCCGCTACTTCTACGATGCCGCCGGGCTGAACCTGCTGGCCTGGGCCGGCTACACCACCGTGGACGCCGGACTGACCTGGCGTGGGCAGTGGAGCCGCACGCCGGTGCGCGCGCGGCTGTCGGTGGCCAACCTCGCCGACAGGACCTACGCGACCAACGCCTTCCAGATCGGCGGGCAGAGCCTGGTCGCCCCCGGTGCGCCCCGCGCGGTGACGGCGGGCCTGCAGATCGACTGGAGATGAGCCCTTCCATGAAGCACCTGTCCTGCCTGCTGTCCGGCCTGGCCCTGCTGGGCCCCGCCTGTGCCCACGACGCGTTCTTCGCGCCCGATCCCGCGCAGCCGGGCTGGTACCACGTGCGCTTTGCCGACGACGGCAAGCCGCTGGCCTATGCACCCGCCAAGCTGCGCCGCGCCTGGGCGATCGGGCCCGGGGGCGAGCCCACCCCCATGGCGCCGCAGGCCGGTGCCGGCGACCTGCGCGTGCAGGCACCCGCCGACGCGCGCCTGCTCGCGCTGGCGTTCGACAACGGCTTCTACAGCCGCACCGCGCAGGGCACGGTCCCTCGGCCGATGCACGAGGTGCCCGGCGCGGTCTCGGCGGTGTGGGCGCGCAAGACGGCCAAGTACGTCGTGCGCTGGGACCCGCAGGTCACCCGGCCGCTCGGCCTGGAGCTCGAAGTGGTGCCGCAGGACGCGGCGCCACCGCGCGCCGGCGGCACGATCACGGTCCAGCTGCTCGCGGCGGGGCAGCCGGTGCCGGGCGTGAAGGTGTCGGCCAGCGAACACGCGCCCGGGCCGCGCACCGACGCGGACGGCCGGGCCACCCTCCCCGTGCAGGCGGGCCGCAACGTCGTGTGGGCCGAGCGCCGCACGCGCATCGCTGGCGACCCGACCCACGACGCACTGGCCATCGCCACCAACCTGGTGTTCGAGGCGCCCTGAGCCCGTCGCGTCCGCCGGCCTCAGCCGGGCGGGATGCGCAGGGGGATGGTCACCGGCCCGTCGTTGACCAGGTGCACCTGCATGTCGGCCCCGAACTCGCCGGTGGCCACCTGCGGGTGGGCGGCACGGGCCAGCGCGACGAAGTGATCGTAGAGACGCCGGCCCTCCTCGGGCGGGGCGGCGTTGCAGAAGCCCGGACGGTTGCCGCTGCTGGTGTCGGCCGCCAGCGTGAACTGGCTGACCACCAGCAGGCCGCCGCCGGTGTCCTGCAGGCTGCGGTTCATCTTGCCGGCCTCGTCGGCGAACACGCGCAGCTTGAGCACCTTGGCCAGCAGGCGCTGCGCCTGCGTGTCGGTGTCGCCGCGCTCGGCGCACAGCAGCAGCAGGAAGCCGGGACCGATCGCGCCGACGGTGCGGCCGTCCACGTCGACGCGCGCCTCGCGCACGCGCTGCAGCAGGCCGATCACAGCGGGTCCCTCGGGTCGTCGACGTGCGCCTCGACGTCCTGCGGCAGCAGCTGGATGGTGGCGCGCAGGCCGGGCACGGCGCCCATCAGCGCCTGCTCGACCGAGATGCGCAGCGCGGCGGCCCGGCGCAGCGTCCAGTCGGCCGGCATGTGCATGTGCAGGTCGACGAAGCGCCGCGTGCCCGAGCGGCGCGTGACCACGTGGTCGAAGCGGATCGCGGGATGCGCGAAGCCCGCGAGCACCTCCTCGATGGCGGCCAGCGTCGCGCGGTCGACGCGCTTGTCCATCAGGCCGTTGGCCGAGCGGCGCGCGAGCTGGAATCCCTCGCGCAGGATGTTGGCCGCCACGCCCAGCGCGACCAGCGGGTCCACCCAGCCCCAGCCGGTGGCGGCGACCAGGCCGATGCCCAGCACCACGCCGGCCGAGGTCCAGACGTCGGTCAGCAGGTGGCGCGCATCGCCCTCCAGCGCCATCGAGCGGTGCGCGCGCGCCGAGTGCAGCATGGCCCAGGCCAGCGCGCCGTTCAGCGCCGAGGCCACCACCGACAGCGCCAGACCGGCCCCCACCTGCCCGATCGGCTGCGGGTGCAGGATGCGGTCGACCGCGGCCCAGCCGATGGCCAGCGCGGCCGCCACGATGGCCAGGCCCTCGAAGGCCGAGGCGAAGTACTCGGCCTTGTGGTGGCCGTAGGGATGCTCGGGGTCGGGCGGCAGCGCCGCCAGCCGCACCATCGCCAGGCCGAAGGCGGCGCTGGCGAGGTTGACGCCGGACTCCATCGCGTCGGACAGCAGGCCCACCGAGCCGGTCAGCCACCAGGCGGCGGTCTTGAGCGCGATGGTGGCCAGGGCCACGAGGATGGACACGCGCAGCCACGTGGCGGGGACGATGCGGGCGGCGCGTTGCGCGAGGGTCATGGGGACGATGCTACGGCAGGGGCGCGTGCCAGAATCGACCGCGATGCGCCCCCGCCTGTCGTCCTCGTGGCCCTGGGTCGCCGCCTGGCTGCTGGCGGCGGCGGCCGGCGCGCTGGCCCTGGCCGCCTGGGACCGGGCCCGCGACCGCGAGGCCTTCGACAACCAGGGCCGCATCGTCCACCGCCTGCTCAGCCAGCGCGCGGCCCAGCACGACGCGGTGCTGGCCACGCTGGCCCTGCTGCAGCCCGCCGCGGGCGCCGACGGCCTGCAGCGCCTGACCGCCCTGTACCCGCAGATCCTGGCCGTGCGCCGGCTCGGCCCCGGCGACGACTGGCCCGAGCCGGCCTGGCGCAGCGCCCAGGCGCAGTCGCGCAGCGCGCAGCGGCCGGTGGCCGTGGCGGCAGCCGCGTCGGCCGATGCGCAGGCCGGCCGCCTGTGGCTGCTGCAGGCGGCCGAGCCCGCCAGCTTCGCGCTGCAGGTGGACCTGCGCGCCGCCCTGCCCTGGGCCGAATGGCCGCTGCCGCGCGACGGCGACACGCAGGTGGCGCTGCTGCTGGGCGACACGCCGCTGGTGCTGCAGCCGGGACGTGAGGCGCCGTCGCTGCTGGGGCGCGACCAGCTGCGCAAGCCGCTGGCGTCGGCCAGCCAGCCCGCCACGCTGGTGCTCGCGCGCGACCTGCGCTGGGCCGAGCTGCCCTGGGCCGCCATGGGCGGGTGGGCCATCGCCGCGGGAGCGCTGGCTGCCGCCGGCGCCGCCTGGCAGCGCCAGCGCGCGGCGCGGCGCCGGGCCGAGGAACTGCTACGCCTGGGGCAGGTGGCGCGGCTGAACACGCTGGGCGAGCTGGCCGCGGGGCTGGCGCACGAGCTGAACCAGCCGCTGACGGCCGTGCTGGCCAGCACCCAGGCGGCGCGCCGCCTGCTGGCCGACGAGCCGCCGGAGCTGGACGCGGCGCGCGGCGCGATGGAGCAGGCGGCCGGGCAGGCCCGGCGCGCCAGCGAGGTGGTGGCGCGCCTGCGCCGCAGCATCGAGCGGCCCGGCGCCCAGCCCGCCCAGGCGGTGCTGCTGCAGGACACGGTGCGCAATGCCTTCGACCTGCTCGCGCCCGAGTTCGCCCGCCGGCAGGTGGTGCCGCGGCTGCAGGGCGCACAGCCGGTGCGGGTGCAGGCCGAGCCGGTGGCGCTGGAGCAGATCGTGCACAACCTGCTGCTCAACGCGCTGCAGGCACTCGAGCAGGTGCCGGCGGCCGAGCGCGCGCTGGACGTGGACGTGGCCGCCGGCCCGCAGGGCGGCATGCTCACCGTGGCCGACACCGGCCCGGGCATCGCGCCCGAGCTGCTGCCGCGCATCTTCGAGCCCTTCGTCACCATCCGCGCCGACGGCCTGGGCCTGGGCCTGCCGCTGTGCGAGAGCCTGGCGGGGGCGATGGGCGGCTCGCTGCAGGCGCAGCCGCGCGCGCCGCGCGGCGCCCAGTTCCGGCTGACCTTGCCGGTGGCCGCATGAACCCGGCCACCGACCCGCAGTCGCCGCTGGTGCAGCTGGTCGACGACGACCAGGCCGTGCGCGATGCGCTCGCGCTGCTGATCGGCACCGTGGGCCTGCGCGTGCGCGCCTGGGCCGACCCGCAGCGCTTCCTGGCCGAGGCCGACCGGGAGGCCATCGGTGCCATCGTGCTCGACGTGCGCATGCCCGGCCTGTCGGGGCTGCAGGTCCTGGAGCGCCTGGCGGCCGAGGGCATCGACCAGCCGGTGGTGATGCTCACCGGGCACGGCACGGTGGAGATGTGCCGGCGCGCGTTCAAGGGCGGCGCGGCCGAGTTCCTGGAAAAGCCGGTCGAGGACGACCGGCTGCTGGAAGCGCTGCAGCATGCGGTGCGCCAGCACGTGCAGTCGCGCCAGCGCAGCCAGGCCGACCGGGCCGCGCGCGAACGCCACGCGCAGCTGTCGGCGCGCGAGCGGGAGGTGCTGGCGCTGGTGGTCGAGGGCCTGACGAACAAGGAGATCGCGCGGGCGCTGGGGCTGTCGCCGCGCACGGTCGAGGCGCACCGCGCGCACCTGTTCGACAAGCTGCAGGCGCCCTCCCTGGCGCAGCTGGTGCGCCAGTACGCGGCCCTGGTCGAGGCCGGCGGCGCGGGCGGCCCGGCCGCGTAGTTCTACGCGGTGGCCTGCGTCACCGCACGAATGGGCAAGGCGGCGCCGGCTTGCGACAGTGCGTCCACGGTCGATCGGACCGCGACACCACCGAAGGAAGACACACCATGCGCAAGCAGCTCGCCCTCACCGTCATCGCCCTGGCCGCCTGCGGCGCCGCCTCGGCCCAGACCGTGCGCACCGAACGCAACATCTCGCTGGACCTGGCCAACCAGATCGCGGCGGCGACCGTCGCCGCCTGCAGCGCCAACGGCCATGCGGTCGCGGCCACCGTGGTGGACCGGGCCGGCAGCGTGCGCGCCGTGCAGCGGGCCGACAACGCCGGCCCGCACACGCTGGAGTCCAGCCGGCAGAAGGCCTGGACCTCGGCCTCGGCCAAGAACAACACGCTCGCGATGATGGAAGGCGCGCAGAAGAACCCCGCGGCCGCCAACCTGGTCCACATCCCGGGTTACCTGCTGCTGGGCGGCGGCGTGCCGGTGCGCGTGGGCAACGAGGTGATCGGCGCCGTGGGCGTGGGCGGTGCGCCCGGCGGCCACCTGGACGAGCAATGCGCCGTGGCCGGCATCGAGAAGGTCAAGGCGCTGCTGCAATGAGAGCCCGCGCCGTGCTGGCGGCCCTGGCGGCCGCCGTGCTGACCGCCGGCGCGGCGCTGCCCGCGGCGGCGCAGGTCGCACCCTCTGCGGCCGAGCTGGCGGCCTACACCGGGCTGCATGCCGCGGCGGCCAAGGGCGACGTCGAGAAGATCCGCCGCATCGCCGCGCGCGGCGGGCTCGATGCCCGCGACGGGCGCGGCCGCACGCCGCTGCACGTGGCCGCGCATGCGCGCCAGCGCGAGGCCATCCGCGCGCTGGTGCAGGCCGGCGCGGCGCTGGAGCTGCTGGATGCCGACCGCTACGACGCCGTGACCATCGCGGCGGTGGCCGGCGACGAGGAGACGCTGCGGGTGCTGCTGGCGCTGGGGGCCAGTGCGAAGCTGGTGACCAGCCGCTACGACGGCACGGCGCTGATCGCGGCGGCGCACCTGGGCCATGCCGGCGTGGTGCGCCAGCTGATCGCCGCCGGGGCGCCGCTGGACCACGTGAACAACCTGCACTGGACCGCGCTGATCGAGTCCATCGTGCTGGGCGACGGCGGCCCGCGCCACCAGGCCACGCTGGAGGCGCTGGTCAAGGCCGGCGCGAACCTGCAGCTGGCCGACCGGCAGGGCACCACGCCGCTGCAGCTGGCGAAATCGCGGGGCTACCGGGAGATGGTGGCGGTGCTGGAGGCGGCGGGGGGGCGCTGAAGCGGACCGGTGGCGGTGCCCGGCCGTCACCCCCGCGCAGGCGGGGGTCCAGCCGCGACGTGTGGCCAGGGCGCGGGCCTGGATCCCCGCTTCCGCGGGGATGACGTGGCGGGGCGGGGCGAGGGGGAGGACGAGGGCGACCGGCGAGCGACGCGTGGGCGCCGCCGGCGGCTCAGGCCAGCGTCACTCGCGCGAACTTGCGCTTGCCCACCTGCACGACGTAGGTGCCGGCGGCCAGCTTCAGGCCCTTGTCGCTGACCACGGCGCTGTCGATGCGCACGCCGCCGCCGTCGATCAGGCGGTTGGCTTCGCTGCTCGACGGCGCCAGGCCGGCCTGCTTGAGCAGCGCACCGATGCCCAGCGGCGCGCCCGCGAGCGCCAGTTCGGGGATCTCGTCGGGGATGCCGCCCTTGCTGCGGTTGACGAAGTCCTGCTCGGCCGCATCCGCCGCGGCCGCGCTGTGGAAGCGCGCGGTGATCTCCTTGGCCAGCGCCACCTTGGCGTCGCGCGGGTTGCGGCCGCCCTGCACCTCGGCCTGCAGCCCGGCGATGGCGGCTTCGGACTGGAAGCTCAGCAGCGTGTACCAGCGCCACATCAGCGTGTCGGAGATCGACATCACCTTGGCGAACATGGTGTTGGCGTCCTCGGTGATGCCGATGTAGTTGTTCTTGCTCTTGCTCATCTTGTCGACGCCGTCCAGGCCTTCGAGCAAGGGCATGGTCAGGATGCACTGGGGCTCCTGGCCGTATTCCTGCTGGAGGTGGCGCCCCATCAGCAGGTTGAACTTCTGGTCGGTGCCGCCCAGCTCCAGGTCGCTCCGGAGGGCCACAGAGTCGTAGCCCTGCATCAGCGGGTAGAGGAACTCGTGCACGCTGATCGAGCGGCCTTCGGTGAAGCGCTTGTGGAAGTCGTCGCGCTCCATCATCCGCGCCACCGTATAGCGGGCCGCGAGCTGGATCATCCCGCGCGCGCCCAGCGGGTCGGACCACTCGCTGTTGTAGCGCAGCTCGGTGCGGGCCGGATCCAGGATCTTGTACGCCTGCGCCTTGTAGGTCTCGGCGTTGGCTTCGATCTGCTCGCGGGTCAGCGGCGGGCGGGTGGTGTTGCGGCCGGACGGGTCGCCGATCATCGAGGTGAAGTCCCCGATGAGGAAGATGACGGTGTGGCCCAGATCTTGCAGCTGGCGCATCTTGTTGAGCACCACCGTGTGGCCGACGTGGATGTCGGGGGCGGTGGGGTCCAGGCCGAGCTTGATGCGCAGCGGGGTGCCGGTGGCCTCCGAGCGCGCCAGCTTCTTCAGCCACTCGTCCTGCGGGAGCAGTTCCTCGCAGCCGCGCAGGGTGACGGCCAGGGCCTCGCGCAGGCGGTCGCTCACCGGGTGTCCATTGGTAACAAGTGGTTGATTCATCAGGCTTTTCTGCAATGCCGGCAAGCGTTGTCGCTCGTTATACTGGCGCCCGCCACGCAGGCCGGCTGGATTCTAAAGACTGCGTTCCGACGCCGTCCGGCCAGCCCGACGAAGACAAGCAGGGGCAGCGCGCACCGCGCGCATGCACCGACCCAGAACAGGGATCCGAGGATTGAACACTGACGGTCTGATCACCGCCGCCGGACGGCTTGCCCGCGATGCCGCGCGCAAGCTCGAACACCATCCGCGCAAGTTCACCGCTGCCCTGGCCATGCTGCTGCTGGGCGGGGGTGGCGGCGCGCTCGCCGTGGCCAACTTCGGTCCCGATCCGGCGGCCATGCCGGTGCGCGAGGTGGTCGAGACGGTGCAGCCGCTGTCCGTGACGGCGCAGGCCGAGGCCCTGGACGCCTTCAGCTTCCACCTGCACCGCAGCGAGACGGTGCGCCCGACCGACACGGTCGACACCCTGCTGGCCCGTCTGGGCATCCACGATGCGGCGGCCGCCGCGTACCTGCGCCAGGACGCCGCGGTGCGCAGCCAGATCCTGGGCCGCTACGGCCGCACGGTGCGGGCCGAGGCCAGCGACACGCACGAACTGCGCAGCCTGACGGCGCGCTGGGTGGCCGACGACAGCGGCAACTTCCGCCGGCTGGTGGTCACCCGCGCCGACGACGGCCGCTACAGCACCAGGGTCGAGACCGCCAAGCTCGCCGCCTCCGTGCGCCTGGGCAGCGGCACGATCCGCAGCTCGCTGTTCGCCGCGGTCGACGACGCCCGGCTGCCCGACGAGGTGGCGATGCAGATGGCCGACATCCTGTCGGCCGAGATCGATTTCCAGCGCGGGCTGCGCAAGGGCGACCGCTTCAGCGTGGTCTACGAGGCGCTCGAGGCCGACGGCGAGCCGCTGCGCACCGGGCGCGTGCTGTCGGTCGAGTTCCTGAACAACGGCAAGACGCTGCAGGCCCTGTGGTTCCAGGAACCCGGCGTCAAGGGCGGCTACTTCACGCCCGAGGGCAAGAGCTGGACCAGCGCCTACCTGGCCTCGCCGATGGAGTTCTCGCGCGTGACCAGCGGCTTCGCGATGCGCTTCCACCCCATCCTCAAGCAGTGGCGCGCGCACCTGGGCACCGACTACGGCGCGCCCGTGGGCACGCCGGTGCGCTCCGTGGGCGACGGCGTGGTCGAGTTCGCCGGCGTGCAGAACGGCTACGGCAACGTCGTCTTCATCCGCCACAACGGCAGCGACCAGACCGTCTACGCGCACCTGTCGCGCATGGACGTGCGGGTCGGCCAGCGGATCGAGCAGGGCCAGCGCATCGGCGCCGTCGGCGCCACCGGCTGGGCCACCGGGCCGCACCTGCACTTCGAATTCCGCATCAACGGCACGCACCAGGACCCGATCCAGGTCGCCAAGCGCCACCAGGGCGTGACCCTCACAGCGGCCCAGCGCCCCGCGTTCGACAAGCTCGCCTCGGCCATGCGCATGCAGCTGCAGGCCGCCTCGGCCACGGTCGCCAGCGCGGAGTGAACGCCGGGCCGCGACTGCCGGCCCGCGCCATCCCTCGTCCATGACGGCGCTCCACGTCGGCCTGATGTCCGGCACCTCGCTCGACGGGGTGGACGGGGTGCTGGCCGACTGCAGCGGCGGCGGCGCACGGGTGCTGGCGCACGCGTCCTGCGGCTTCGAGCCGGCCTTGCGGGCCGAGCTGCTCGCCCTGAACACCCCCGGCCCCGACGAACTGCACCGCGCCGCCCTGGCGGCCAACGGATTGATGCGCGCGTATGCGCAGGTGGTGCGGCAGCTGCTGGCCGCCACCGGCACCAGCGCCGCGCAGGTGCGCGCCATCGGCGCCCATGGCCAGACCGTGCGCCACCAGCCCCGCCTGCACGACGGCACCGGGTACACGCTGCAGCTGGCCAACCCGGCGCTGCTGGCCGAGCTGTGCGGCATCACCGTCGTGGCCGACTTCCGCAGTCGTGACGTGGCGGCGGGCGGCCAGGGGGCGCCGCTGGCGCCGTTCTTCCACCGCGCGGTGTTCGGGCTGCCGGGGCGCACCGTGGGCGTGCTCAACCTGGGCGGCATCGCCAACCTGAGCCTGCTGCGTGCCGACGGCAGCCTGCAGGGCTTCGACACCGGACCGGCCAACGCGCTGATGGACCACTGGTGCGAGCGCCACACCGGACGGCCCTACGACGCCGGCGGCGCGTGGGCTGCGGGCGGGCAGGTGCACCCCGGGCTGCTGCAGGCCCTGCGCGCCGAACCCTACTTCGCGCTGCCGCCGCCCAAGAGCACCGGCCGCGACCTGTTCCACCCGGACTGGCTGCAGCAGCGGCTGGGCGCCCTCCCGCCACTGGCACCGCAGGACGTGCAGGACGTGCAGGCCACGCTGGCCGAGCTGACGGCGGGCACCTGCGCCGATGCGGTGCAGCGCCACGCGCCGGGGCTGGCCCGGTTGGTGGTGTGCGGTGGCGGTGCGTTCAACACCCACCTGCTGGGGCGCCTGCAGGCGCTGCTGCCAGGCACTGAGGTGCTGGCCAGCGATGCGGCCGGGCTGCCGGCGCAGCAGGTGGAGGCCGCTGCCTTCGCCTGGCTGGCGGCGCGCTGCCTGCAGGGCGAGGCCCTGCCCCTGGAAAGCACCACGGGCGCCCGCGGCGCCCGTGTGCTGGGTGCGGTCTGGCCGGCCTAAGCCGGCAGCCGCGAGGATCAGACGCTGAAGCTGGAGCCGCAGCCGCAGGTGGTGCTGGCGTTGGGGTTCTTGATCACGAACTGCGCGCCCTGCAGGTCTTCCTTGTAGTCGATCTCGGCGCCCACCAGGTACTGGTAGCTCATCGCGTCGATCAGCAGCGAGACACCGTTCTTGGTCATGACGGTGTCGTCCTCGTTGGCGATCTCGTCGAAGGTGAAGCCGTACTGGAAGCCGGAGCAGCCGCCACCCTGCACGAACACGCGCAGCTTGAGGTCGGGGTTGCCCTCTTCGGCGATCAGGTCGGCAACCTTGGCCGCGGCGCTGTCGGTGAACAGCAGCGGCGCGGGCATCTCGGTCTGGGTGGTGTCGGGGACGGCGCTCATGAGGGGATCTCTTTCAGGCGGGCAGTGGGGGCGAATAGTACGGCAATGCCCTCGGGTATTGCGCTCAGTGGTTGTTTGCCGCCAATTTGAGGAGGGGCTTTTCCTCGCCCACCTGCAGCGGCTTGAGCTGTCCGGCGATCACGGCGCCCTGGTGCATCTCGAGCGCCCGGTAGGACACATCCCCTTCGATCCGCGCCTTGGGCTGCAGTTCCAGCAGTTCGCGCGCATGCACCGGCCCGCGCACGGTGCCGTTGACGATCACGTGGTCGGCATGGATCTCGCCCACCACCGTGGCGGCCTCGGAGATCACCAGCATGCTGGACTCCTCGGTCAGCGCGCGGATGTCGCCGATGACCTCGCCGTCGACCCGCAGGCCTTCGGTGAACTTCAGGTGGCCCTCGACGCGGCTGCCCTGGGCGATCAGGCTCTTGATGGGCGGCTGGGACTTCTTGCCGAACATGGCGCTTCCTCCTCTGGTGGCCGGCAGGCCGGAAACGGGAGCCCGGCTCAGGCGCCGAGCCGGATGCTCTGGACCGCGCGGGTGGCCGTCCCCTCGACGACCCGGGCGGACACTGTTTTTACCACGGCCTGCTCAGGCAGCCCGGCCATGCCTTCCAGGCGGCGGAACTGGCGGAACCGAAGGTCGTCCGTGGCCGGCAGGTCCAGGCTCCAGGGCTTGCCCGCCAGCGTGCCGGCCACGCTCAACTGCAGCTTGCCGCGGAATTCGGGAGCGTTCTTGCCGGGCTGGCTCACCAGCACCTGCCAGCGCAGTTCAGCCCCCATGACCTCGGCCTGCAGGCCGCGGATGGCCACCGCTTCGCTGCCGGTGGCCGGGATCAGCTTCTCGAAGAAGCCCAGGTCGTCGCGCAGGGCGCGGTTCTCGGCCTCGAGCTGGCGGATCTGGGCGGCTAGCCGCTCCTGCGCCGAGCGCTCGGCGGTCATCAGGCTGCCCGAGGTGTTCAGGATGGACTGCAGCTTGTCGCGCTCGGCCCGGGCGCGCTCGAGGTCGGCGCGCATCTGCAGCAGCTCCTCCCGGCTCGTGGTGTCGATGCCCGCCAGGTCCTTGCCCAGCTCGAACGCCCACAGGCTGATCGCGCCGCAGAAGCCCAGCACGATCGCCACCGTCGCCCAGCGCAACGGCCAGGGCAAGGCACTGCGCACGGCCACGCGGGGGGCCGAGATCGTGAGGCGGCGGCGAAGCAGTTTCCAGCGCATGAGTCGGGGCGCGACCTTAACCCAAAAGCTCAGCCGTTCGCCCCGGCCCCGGCCCGGGAATGTGACCGGTGGCTACAAACGACAAAGGCCGCGCCCGGGGGCGCGGCCTTGGCCGTGGAGCGTCGCTCGCGGATCAGCGCTTGCTGAACTGCTTGCGGCGGCGGGCGGAGTGCAGGCCCACCTTCTTGCGCTCGACCTCGCGGGCGTCGCGGGTGACGAAACCGGCGGCCGACAGCTGCGGCTTGAGGGTCGCGTCCCAGTCGATCAGCGCGCGGGTGATGCCGTGGCGCACGGCACCGGCCTGGCCGGACTCACCGCCGCCGTGCACGTTCACCTGGATGTCGAACGTCTCGGGGTTGCCGGTCAGCTCCAGCGGCTGGCGGGCGATCATGATCGAGGTCTGGCGGCCGAAGTACGCGGCGATGTCCTTGCCATTGACCGTGATCTTGCCGGAGCCCTTCTTCAGGAAGACACGGGCCACGCTGCTCTTGCGGCGGCCGGTGCCGTTGTTCCATTCACCGATCATGCTCAGATCTCCAGGGGCTTGGGTTGCTGGGCGGTGTGCGGGTGCTCCGCGCCGCCGTAGACCTTCAGCTTCTTGATCATGGCGTACCCCAGAGGACCCTTGGGCAGCATGCCCTTGACGGCCTTCTCGAGCGCGCGGCCAGGGTGCTTGGCCTGCATGTCGCGGAAGTTGGTGGCGTAGATGCCGCCCGGGAAGCCCGAGTGGCGGTAATACATCTTCTCCAGCTCCTTGGAGCCGGTCACGCGCAGCTTGCTGGCGTTGATGACCACGATGTAGTCACCGGTGTCGACGTGAGGCGTGTAGATGGCCTTGTGTTTGCCGCGCAAACGGGAAGCTGCTTCGCTGGCAACTCGCCCGAGCACCTTGTCGGTGGCGTCAATCACAAACCACTCGTGCGTCACGTCAGCGGGTTTGGCGCTGAACGTCTTCATGAGTTTTTCCTAGGCAGGATGGTTTGTCGGGCCCTTTTCCACGGTCGGTGTTCCTCTGCAGGGAACCTCTTAGGTGGGGTGAAGTTTCCGCCGCGGGGCCACAAGGCGCTGCGGAACGCCGGCGATTCTATGCTGGATCAAGCACTTGCCGCAAGGCAGAGGGTCCGGCGGGTACCATCCGGGGCATGTTCAGTTACCGCCATGCGTTCCACGCCGGCAACCACGCCGACGTGCTCAAGCACCTGGCGCTGATCGCCTGCCTGCGCCACCTCACCAAGAAGGAGACCCCCCTGTGGGTGGTCGACACCCATGCCGGCGCGGGCCTGTACCGGCTCGACGGCGACCAGGCGGCCACCTCCGGCGAAGCCGCCGACGGCCTGCTGCGGCTGGCCGAGGCGGCCCCCGCGCTGGGCGACACCCTCGATCCGGCCATCGCCGAGTACCTGGCCCTGGTCGGCCAGTTCAACCGCCCCGGCCAGTGGCGGGTCTACCCCGGCTCGCCCTTCGTCGCCCACACGCTGCTGCGGGCCGAGGCGCGCGACAAGCTCAAGCTGTTCGAGCTGCACCCCTCCGACAGCAAGGCCCTGGCCGGCCACATCGCCCAGATGGAAGCGGGCCGCATGGTCGGCATGGAGCGCAAGGACGGCTTCGAGGCCCTGCGCTCGCTGCTGCCGCCGCCCTCGCGCCGCGCGCTGGTGCTGATGGATCCCAGCTACGAAATCAAGACCGACTACGCCCGCGTGCAGGCGGTGCTGCGCGAGGCGCTGCAGCGCTTTGCCACGGGCACCTACGCGATCTGGTACCCGGTGATCCCGCGCCCCGAGGCGCACGAGCTGCCGCGCAAGCTCAAGACGCTGGCCAACACGGCCCGCAAGCCCTGGCTGCACGCCACCCTCGCCATCGGCCAGGCGCCCGCCGTGCCTGGCGAAATCCGCAAGCAAGGGCTCACGGCCAGCGGCATCTTCGTGGTCAATCCGCCGCACACGCTCAAGCCGGCGCTGGCCTCGGCCCTGCCGCAGCTGGTCCAGTTGCTGGGCCGCGGGCGTGGCCAGGGGCACGTGCTGGAGTCGGGCGGCGGCTGACCGCTTGTCCACTTCGTCACGAACGAGCCGTCCGAAATGCGACCGATGAGTCACGAAACGACTCACAATTCGTTGCATGTCCATCGCCCTCGGCACTCCCCGCAGCTGGCTCGAGCCGACCGCCCAGCTGGACCTGTCGCATCCCAAGATCCACATCACCGCGCAGAAGCTCACCCAGGCCCGGCAGACCGTGCCGGCCCGGGTGGCGGCCCTGCACGACTTCGTGCGCCGCCTGCCCTTCGGCGCCCAGGCCGATGCGGCGGCCGTGACCGCCAGCGAGGTGCTGCGCGCCGGCCGGGGTGACTGCCACTCCAAGGGCCTGCTGTTCGTGGCCCTGTGCCGCGCCGCCGGGATCCCGGCCCGGCTGCAGTTCGTGCGCGTGCGCACCCGCTTCCTGCACGGCATCCTGGACGACGGCCCGCAGTCCATGCCCCATGCCGTGGGCCAGGTGCTCGTGGGGGGCCGGTGGCTCAGCACCGACGGCTACGTCGTCGACCCGGTGCTGTTCGTCGCGGCACGCCAGCGGCTGCAGGCGCAGGGCCTGGACTGCGGCTGGGGCATCGTGCGCGACGCGGTGGGCCGCTGGGACGGCAGCGGCGACTGCCTGCAGCAGTTCCGTCCCGCCGACGTGGCCCACGCCTACGGGGCCTACCACGACGTCGCCGAGTTCTACAACGAGCGCAGCCAGGAGGAAGGCTCGCCCAGCTGGCTGGCCCGGCTGAAGTACGCCGTCGGCGCCTCGCTGGTCAACCGCCGCGTGCAGCTGCTGCGCAGCCAGCCGCAGGACGCGCCGCTGCCGGCCTGAGCGCGGCTCAGCGTCCCGCGTCGGCGGCGGCCTCGGCCTCCGACGCCAGGGTCAGCTCCACGTCCTTGGTGCCCAGCGCCAGCAGGCCGATGCGGCGTGCGGCCGCATGGCTCAGGTCGATGATGCGGCCGCCGGTGTGCGGGCCGCGGTCGTTGATGCGCACCACCACGCTGCGGCCGTTGCGCAGGCTGGTCACCCGCACCCGGGTGCCGAACGGCAGGCTGGGATGCGCGGCCGTGAGCCGCTGCATGTCGAAGCGCTCGCCGCTGGCGGTGCGCCGGCCCTGGAAGACCAGCCCGTACCACGAGGCCTCGCCGCGCTCGCGCCAGCCCGGCCCGGGCACGGCATCGGCCGGGCCGTCGCCGGAGCCGGCCGTCTCGGGCTCGGCCTGCGCCACCGGCACCAGTCCGGCCTCACCGCCTTGCGCCCGCGCCTGCGCCGCCGCCAGCAGCACCGACCAGAGCACGACCCGCCGGCGCATGGCTCACAGCGCCAGGCGCTTGCAGATCTCCAGCGTCGCGGCCGACTGGTTCATCGTGTAGAAGTGCAGCCCCGGCGCGCCGGCGGTGCGCAGCTGGTCGCACAGGTCGGTCACCACGTCCAGGCCGAAGGCGCGGATCGAGGCCGTGTCGTCGCCGTAGGCCTGCAGCCGCAGCCGGATCCAGCGCGGCACCTCGGCGCCGCAGGCGTCCGAGAAGCGCAGCAGCTGCGCCGAGCTGGCGATGGGCATGATGCCCGGCACGATCGGCACGTCCACGCCCAGCTTGTACAGGTCGTCGACGTAGCGGAAGTAGGCATCGCTGTTGAAGAAGTACTGCGTGATGCCGGCGTCGGCTCCGGCCTCCACCTTGGCCACGAAGGCGCGCAGGTCGGCCTCGGGCGACCTGGCCTGCGGATGCACCTCGGGATAGGCCGCGACCTCCAGCGTGAACTGGCGTCCGGTCTCGCTGCGGATGAAGGCCACCAGGTCGCTGGCCCAGCGGAACTCGCCGCCCAGCCCGTAGCCGCTGGGCAGGTCGCCGCGCAGCGCCACGATGCGCTGCACGCCGGCGGCCGCATAGGCGGCCAGGCGCTCGCGGATGCTGTCCCGGGTCTGGCCGATGCACGACAGGTGCGGCGCGGCGGCGCAGCCCTCGGCCAGGATCTCGCGCACCGTGGCCAGCGTGCCCTCCTGCGTGGAGCCACCGGCGCCGAAGGTGACGGAACAGAACTCGGGCGCGAGCGCGTACAGCTGCTGCCGCGTGGCGCGCAGCTTGGCGGCGCCCTCCTCGGTCTTGGGCGGGAAGAACTCGAGGCTGATCGGAAAGCTCATGGAAGGCTCCTGGTGGCCAGGACGAAGAATTCTCGGTTGCCGTCGCCGCCGCGGATGGGGCTGTCGAACCAGCCGTCCACCTGCAGGCCGCAACCGGCACAGGCGTCGCGGATGCGCCGCTCAACGACGGGATACAGGCTGTCGTCGCGCACGATGCCGCCCTTGCCCAGCTGGCCCGGCTGCAGCTCGAACTGCGGCTTGGCCAGCATCAGCAGGCGGCCGCCCGCGCGCAGCAGCGGCGCGACCGCGGGCAGCACCAGCGTCAGCGAGATGAACGACAGGTCGCCCACCACGAGGTCGAACTCGCGTCCGACCTGCGCGGCGTCCAGCGCGCGCGCGTTCACCTTCTCCAGGCAGGTCACCCGGGGGTCGGCGCGCAGCCGCGCATGCAGCTGGCCCTGGCCGACGTCGACACCGGTCACCTGCGCGGCGCCGTGCTGCAGCAGGCAGTCGGTGAAGCCGCCGGTGGACTGGCCCACGTCCAGGCAGCGCCAGCCCTGCGGGGCGATCCCCGCCGCGGCCAGCGCGCCCTCGAGCTTGAGCCCGCCGCGCGAGACCCAGCGTGCCTCGGCATCGCTGGCCAGCTCGATGCGCGCATCGGCCGGCAGCAGGTCGCCGTTCTTGGTGACCGCACGCCAGCCGCGCCCGTCGTGCCAGCGCGCGCCGGCGGCGATCAGGCGCTGGGCCTGCGAGCGCGTGGCGGCCAGCCCGCGGTCGACCAGCAGCTGGTCGGCGCGCATGGCCGGGTGCTCAGTAGCGGTAGGTGGTGGCCTTGTAGGGGCCCTGCTTGGGCACGCCGATGTAGGCTGCCTGCTCGTCGGTCAGCTCGGTCAGCATGGCGCCGACCTTCTTCAGGTGCAGGCGGGCGACCTTCTCGTCCAGGTGCTTGGGCAGCACGTAGACCTTGCCGGCCTCGTACTGCTCGGGCTTGGTGAACAGCTCGATCTGCGCGATGGTCTGGTTGGCGAAGCTGGACGACATCACGAAGCTGGGGTGGCCGGTGGCGCAGCCCAGGTTCACCAGCCGGCCCTTGGCCAGCAGGGTGATCTTCTTGCCGTCGGGGAAGATGACGTGGTCGACCTGCGGCTTGATCTCCTCCCACTGGAGCTTCTCCAGCGAGGCGACGTCGATCTCGTTGTCGAAGTGGCCGATGTTGCAGACGATCGCCTCGTCCTTCATGGCGGCCATGTGCTCGTAGCGGATGACGTTCTTGTTGCCGGTGGCCGACACGAAGATGTCGCACTTGTCGGCGGCGTACTCCATGGTCACGACCTTGAAGCCCTCCATCGCGGCCTGCAGGGCGTTGATCGGGTCGATCTCGGTCACCCACACCTGGGCCGACAGCGCGCGCAGGGCCTGGGCCGAGCCCTTGCCCACGTCGCCGTAGCCGGCCACCACGGCGACCTTGCCGGCGATCATCACGTCGGTGGCGCGCTTGATCGAGTCGACCAGGGACTCGCGGCAGCCGTACAGGTTGTCGAACTTGCTCTTGGTCACCGAGTCGTTCACGTTGATCGCGCGGAACATCAGGCTGCCCTTGGCGGCCATCTCGTTCAGGCGCAGCACGCCGGTGGTGGTCTCCTCGGTCACGCCGATGATCTGGGCGCTCTTGCGCGAGTACCAGGTCGGGTCTTCGGCCAGCTTCTTGCGGATGGCGGCGAACAGGATGCGCTCCTCCTCGCTGCCGCCGTTGCCGGCGACCAGCGACGGGTCCTTCTCGGCGCGCTTGCCCAGGTGCATCAGCAGCGTGGCATCGCCGCCGTCGTCCAGGATCATGTTGGGGCCTTCGCCGGCCGAGCCCTTGGGGCCGAAGTCGAAGATGCGGTGGGTGTAGTCCCAGTAGTCGACCAGGGTCTCGCCCTTGACGGCGAACACCGGCGTGCCGTTGGCGGCGATGGCGGCGGCGGCGTGGTCCTGGGTCGAGAAGATGTTGCACGAGGCCCAGCGCACGTCGGCGCCCAGGGCCTGCAGCGTCTCGATCAGCACGGCCGTCTGGATGGTCATGTGCAGCGAGCCGGTGATGCGCGCGCCCTTCAGGGGCTGCTTGGAGGCGAATTCCTCGCGGATCGCCATCAGGCCGGGCATTTCGGTCTCGGCGATGCGGATTTCCTTGCGGCCCCAGTCGGCCAGCGCCAGGTCGGCGATGACGCAGTCGGTCGTGGGAACGGGCTTGAGAACGGCGTTCATGGTGGCTCCAAAAGCTGGTGTCGGATCAGCCACTGCCGCGAACGCAAGGAGGAGACGGGGCTCACCACACGCCGGACAGTGGGTGAGCGTCGTTGCAAGTGTTCCGAGCCTCACGCCGTGATGGCGCTGCAACGCTCCTCGGATGGGGCCGGATTATAGGGAGCGCCCACGGCCGCGCTTAGGCGAGTTCCTGAAGGCCGACAGCGGCGCCGGGGATGCATGCGGTACAAGGGCAGCCATGAACGCCGTGCCCCCGCTCTTCCAGGACCCCCTCGACCCCATGCTGGCCAAGGCCGCCGACACCCTGCCCGAGGGTGACGGCTGGCTGTACGAACCCAAGTGGGATGGCTTCCGCGCCCTGGTCTTCCACGCCGGCAACGGCCTGCGCATCCAGAGCCGCGACCGCAAGCCGCTCAACCGCTATTTCCCCGAGCTGGAGAAGGTGCTCGCCGAGCAGCTGCCGCGCGGTTGCATCGTCGACGGCGAGGTGGTGGTGGCCGGCCCCCGCGGGCTGGACTTCGACGCCCTGCAGCAGCGCATCCACCCCGCGCCCTCGCGCATCGCGCGGCTGGCCAAGGAGACGCCGGCCGGCTTCGTGGCCTTCGACCTGCTGGCCGCCGGCGGCAAGTCGACCATGGCCCTGCCCCAGCACGACCGCCGCCAGCGGCTCGAGCGCCTGCTGGGCCAGGCCCGCGCGCCGCTGCACCTGACGCCCATGACCACCGACCGCGCTGTCGCGCAGGAGTGGCTGCAGCGCTTCGAGGGCGCCGGCCTCGACGGCGTGGTGGCCAAGCCCGCCGCCGGCACCTACCAGCCGGGCAAGCGCGCCATGGTCAAGATCAAGCACAGCCGCACCGCCGACTGCGTGGTGGCGGGCTTCCGCTGGTTCAAGGACACCCAGGACGCTGTCGGCTCGCTGCTGCTGGGCCTGTACGACGACCGCGGGGTGCTGCAGCACGTGGGCGTGACCTCGTCGTTCACGCTGGAGATGCGCCACGCCCTGGTGCCGCTGCTGGCGCCGCTGCGCGAGGGGGCGGCCGAGGGCCACCCCTGGCGCAACTGGTCCGACGCCAGCCGCGAGGACGTGGACCGCATGCCCGGCTCGCGCTCGCGCTGGAGCGGCGGCAAGGACCTGGGCTGGGAGCCGCTGCGGCCCGAGCGCGTGGCCGAGGTGACCTACGACCACCTGCAGGGCGACCGCTTCCGGCATGCCACCACCTTCGTGCGCTGGCGCGACGACAAGCCCGCGCAGGACTGCCGCTACGACCAGCTCGAGGTGGCCGCGCCCTTCGAGCTGCAGCAGGTCTTCGGCCGCCAGGCCGGCCGGCCCGCCGGCTAGCGCGCCGGCTGGGTGCGCGCGTCGATGGCCTGGCGCCGGTCGCGCAGCGAGCTCTCCGAGCGGCGGAACCGGATCGCGCCGGGCAGGTCGGCGGCGGCGGTGCCGGGCACCGCCGCCGCCGGCGCTGCCCCGGTGATACGCCGGAAGGTCGACAGCACGGTGGCCTGATCGTCGTCGAACGCGCCATGCGCCCGGGCCTGCGACAGGCCGTCGCCGTCCGGCGCCACCACCAGCTGGTGCGGCCCGGTCAGCAGCGGCCGCACGGGCGCCAGGAACTTCTCCATCCCCAGCAGCGGCACGCCGTCGCGGAAGCCCGGGATGCGCGAGCGGTCCTCGAAGGCGTTGGACACCAGGTACAGCAGCGACTTGTTGTAGATGCGGGCGCAGTCGTCGTCCTGCTCGGCCTGGTCCGACAGCACGTACAGCCCGAAGCGGCCGATCTTCTTGCCCTGCAGCGCCGGCCGGTAGTGCGCGTCGAACAGCGCCAGCGTGCAGGCCGGCGCCCACAGCGTGCAGGTGGCCACCGGCAGCCCCACGGCGACCAGCTGCGTCAGCAGCGGGCCCAGCAGGATGGAGCCCGCGCTGTGCCCCACCAGGTGCACCTCGAGCGGCCCGTGCGCGTCGCGCAGCGCCTGCAGCTGCCGCACCACCGCCAGCGCGGCGCCGCCGGGCCGGCTGGCCAGGGCGGCGTTCTCCTTCATCTCGTCCCAGGCCGCCTTGCCGGTCAGCCCGCGCGCCAGCGGCTCGAGCGCGTCGTCGAGGCGGTCGAGCAGAAAGTCCTTGGCCGCGTCCAGCATCCCCTCGGGGCGGCGCCGGCGCACCGCGTCCTGCAGGATGTTGGTCAGCGTGGTCCAGTAGTCGGTCTTCCAGACGAAGGCCAGCGGGTACACCTCGTCGTGCAGCAGCGCCGGCCGGTAGTCGGCCAGCCGCTGCACGGCCGCGGCCTCGCCCACCAGGCCGCCATGCGCGTACAGCAGGATGCGGCGCTTCTTCCAGCCGGCCGTCACGCGCGGGATGTCGTCCTCGAAGATGTGCGCCAGCCCGGCCTCGCTGGTGCCGTAGTCGCCGCCGGGGCGCAGCTTGCCGTCGTTGCCCACCGCCACGATGTGCGGCCGCAGGTCGGCATAGGCATAGGCGGCCGACTGCTTGGCCGCCGCCGAATGCGCCACCGCGGTCGACTCGGCCGTGTGCAGCGTCACCGGCGCGCCCAGCCGCGCCACCCACACGTCGGTGCCGTTGCGCAGCCAGTCGTCGTAGCTCACCCGCGCGAAGCCGCGCAGGCCCCAGTCGGGCCCCCAGGAGTTCTGCAGCCAGAAGCCCTCGGCGTCGTAGGCCACGATGGCGAAGGCATGGCCGCCCAGCACCCGGTCGGACCACGGGATCGCGCCGTCGGCGCCCACCTGCTCCCAGCCCGCATGCACCGTGCAGGTGGCGTACAGCACGCCCACCTCGGCGATGGCCGAGTGCATCGCGACCAGGTCGTTGTGGTTGACGCGGAAGTAGGCGCCCAGCGGCCGCCGCCGCGCCTCGGACGTGCGCTCCTGGGTCAGCGCCAGCCCGCGGTCGCGGCCCAGCGAGGGGTAGACCGACTCGGGGCAGACGCCGTGCTTGTGCCAGCCCTTCATCGCGCCGCGTGCGCTGGAGCCGTCGTAGGCCTCGCCCGGCCACTCGTCGTAGCGCCGGGCCAGGTGGTACAGCATGCGCGCGCTCACCGGCGCCGGGTCGGGGTCGACGCGGCGCTTGAGCAGCAGGTAGTTGCAGACCGTCGCCAGGCCGTAGCCGGTGCAGGCGCCCTCGCGCCCCTGGTCGAGGACGGGCACGCCCACGTCGGTGTAGCGCTCCAGCGGGATGTGGGTGGGCACCTCCACCAGCGTGGGCATGTACATCACGTCGCGGAAGTCCAGCGTGTCGCGCCGCGCGTCCAGTCGCCGGCCGGGCGCGGCGGCGGCTGCCCCGCGCCGGCCCGGCGCCTTGGGCCTGGCGGCGGGCGCCAGCGCGCGCACGGCCTCGGCCCCGCGCTCCAGCGGATCGACCGGCGCGGCCGGCCGCCGCGCGCGCCGGGCCGCCCCGGCCGGGAACACCGGCGCCAGCACTTGCAGCGCGCGGGCATGGAAGCGCTCGCGGTCCTCCAGGCCGTTGGTGCCGCCGTTGATGCGGCGCGTGACCGCGGTGAAATCGCCGGCATCGGCCAGCGCGTTCAGGCCGTTGCGGTCCCAGAACAGGCCCGCGACCCGGAAGCCCACCTCCGGCGTGGCGGCCAGGTCCGGCTGGCCCACCAGGTCGATGCCCAGCAGCCCGCCGTAGCGCGCGTAGTTGGCCCGCCCGGTCACCTGGATCGGCCCGCGCCCGCGGTAGCGGAAGCCGTCGCCCGGCTCGGTGTTGCCCAGCCGGCGGGCCAGGTCGCTGCGCGGCTCGTAGCGCTGCTGCGCGGCCGTGGGACCCCACAGCTCCTGCATGAACCGGAACTGGCCCGACTCGTGCGCGAGCTGCGCGATGAAGGCGGCGGCGCGCCGCAGGTTGGCGTCGATCGCGAACTGCCGCATGGCCTCGGCCAGTGGCGCGGCGAACGCCTGCAGCCGCTCGCGCGAGGCCTGCGGCATGATGGCCGCGAGGTGGTTGGCATCCAGCATGGTCTCTCCCTGTGCGTGCGTGGCACACCCAGCGGACCTGTCCTGTCGACCACCCTGAACTGCCGGCGACTGCCGTCGATTGCCGGACGGCCCGATGGGCCCCCTGCCGCGGTGACACGCGGCGGGCTGCACGTTCGCGCCGTGCGATCGGCGTGTCAAGCGGGCCTGCCCGGATGCAACGCCGCCCGCCGCCCGGCCGCCCGTCAGCCGTCGACGAAGCGGTCGCGACGCGCCAGCGGCGCGAACAGCCGCAGCCACAGCGCCGCCACCAGCACCGTGCCGATGCCGCCGGCCACCACCGACCCCACCGGCCCCAGCCAGGCGGCGGTGGCGCCCGACTCGAACTCGCCCAGCTGGTTGCTCGCGCCGATGAAGACCGTGTTGACCGCCGCCACCCGGCCGCGCATCGCATCGGGCGTCTCGATCTGCGCCAGCGTCTGGCGCACGATCACGCTGACCATGTCGGCCGCGCCCGAGACCGCCAGCGCCGCCAGCGACAGCGCGAAGCTGGTCGACAGCCCGAACACGACCATGCAGCC
This sequence comes from Comamonadaceae bacterium, assembly GCA_027484575.1. Lineage (GTDB taxonomy): Bacteria > Pseudomonadota > Gammaproteobacteria > Burkholderiales > Burkholderiaceae_C > Ramlibacter. Next base: position 105,237 of record JAIXSQ010000015.1, on the reverse strand, counting down.
GCCGAACACCGCCACCGACACCAGCAGCTTGTGGCCCACGTGGCGGGCCAGCGGCCAGCGGGCCAGCACGGTCGCCATGGCCAGCGCACCCACCGCCGGCGCCGAGCGCAGCAGGCCCAGGCCCGTCGGCCCCACGTGCAGGATCTCGGCGGCGTAGATCGGCAGCAACGCCGTGGCGCCGCCCAGCAGCACCGCGAACAGGTCCAGCGTGATCGCGCCCAGCAGCACGCGGTTGCGGCCGATGTAGCGCACGCCGGCCAGCAGCGTGCCCCAGGTGGCCGGCTCGCGCGGCGGCGGCACGTGGTCGTAGCGCACCCCGGCCAGCACCGCGATGCCCAGCCCGAACAGCGCCACGCAGCTGCCGTACACCACGTCCAGCCCCGCCACGAACAGCAGCCCCGCCAGCGCGGGCCCGCCGATCACCGCGCCCTGGATGCCGGCCGAGCCCAGCGCCATGGCCCGCGGCAGCAGGTCGGTGGGCACCAGTGCCGGCAGCAGCGCCTGCTGGGCCGCCATCTGGAACGGCCGCAGCCCGCCCAGCACCACCGACAGGCCCAGGATCACGGCCGGCGAGGCCCAGCCGCCGCGGGTGGCGGCCAGCAGCGCCAGCGCGACCGCGGCCTGCACCGCGTAGCAGGCCAGCACCAGCCGCGCGCGGTGGAAGCGGTCGGCCGCATGCCCTGCCGGCAGCGCCGCCAGCAGCGAGGGCGCGAACTGGGCCAGGCCCACCAGCCCCAGGTCCCAGGCGCTGCCGGTCAGGCCGTACATCTGCCAGGCCAGGGCCAGCAGCAGCATCTGCTGGGCCGCGGTGCCCGCGATGCGGGCCGCGAGGAAGCGCAGGAAGGCGCGGTGGTGCAGGATCGACGTCACGAGGGGCGCGATTGTCGCCGCGGCCCGGCCCTGCGGCGGCGCGCAGGCATCGGCGACAATCGCGGGCCGGCTGCGCCGCCCCTGCAGCCCATCGAAAGCCCTCCCCCGTGTCCGCCTCGCCCTTTGCCGCCGAAACCCGGCGCCGCCGCACCTTCGCCATCATTTCCCACCCCGACGCGGGCAAGACCACGCTGACGGAAAAGCTGCTGCTGTTCTCGGGCGCGATCCAGATCGCCGGCGCCGTCAAGGGCCGCAAGGCCTCGCGGCACGCCACGTCCGACTGGATGGAGATCGAGAAGCAGCGCGGCATCTCGGTGGCCTCGTCGGTGATGCAGATGGTCTACCGCGACCACGTGATCAACCTGCTGGACACCCCGGGCCACAAGGACTTCTCCGAGGACACCTACCGCGTGCTCACGGCAGTGGACTCGGCGCTGATGGTGATCGACGCGGCCAACGGCGTGGAGGCGCAGACCCGCCGCCTGATCGAGGTCTGCCGCCAGCGCAACACCCCCATCATCACCTTCGTCAACAAGATGGACCGCGAGGTGCGCGAGCCGCTGGACATCCTGGACGAGGTCGAGCGCGAGCTGGGCATGCCCTGCGTGCCCATGACCTGGCCGGTGGGCAAGGGCAAGAGCTTCGGCGGCATCATGAACCTGCGCACCCGGGCCATGACCGTGTTCGAGTCGGGCAGCGAGCGCCGCCCGCAGGACTTCGAGACCATCCCGCTGGACGACGCCGCCACCCTGCGCGCGCGCTTCGAGGCCGAGTACGACGCCGCCGCCGAGAGCATGGAGCTGGCCACCGGCGCCTCGCCCACCTGGGACCACGCGGCCTTCCTGGCCGCCAGGCAGACCCCGGTGTTCTTCGGCTCGGGCGTGAACAACTTCGGCGTGATGGAGGTGCTCGACGCCCTGGTCGACCTGGCGCCGCCGCCGCAGCCGCGCACCAGCTCGGTGGTGGTGAACCGCCAGCCGCAGGACAAGGTCGTGCAGCCCGACGAGCCGGCCTTCTCGGGCGTGGTGTTCAAGGTGCAGGCCAACATGGACGCCAACCACCGCGACCGCATCGCCTTCGTGCGCATGGCCTCGGGCAAGTACACCCCGGGCATGAAGCTCAAGGTGCAGCGCACCGCCAAGGAGCTGCGCCCCACCTCCGTGGTCACCTTCCTGTCGCAGCGGCGCGAGGCGGTCGACGAGGCCTATGCCGGCGACATCATCGGCTTCACCACCCACGGCGGCGTGCAGCTGGGCGACACCATCACCGACGGCGCCAACCTGCAGTTCACCGGCCTGCCCTTCTTCGCGCCCGAGCTGTTCATGACCGTGCTGCTGAAGAACCCGCTGCGCACCAAGCAGCTGCAGCAGGGCCTGGCCCAGCTGGGCGAGGAAGGCGCAATCCAGGTGTTCCGTCCGCAGGCCGGCGGCGCGATGCTGCTGGGCGCCGTGGGCCAGCTGCAGTTCGAGGTGGTGCAGCACCGCCTGAAGACCGAGTACGACGCCGACATCCGCCTGGAGGGCTGCCAGTACACCGGCGCGCGCTGGATCACGGCCGACACCCCCGCGGAACTGCGCGCCTTCACCGACGCCTACCCCCAGCGCATGGCGCTGGACGCCGCGGACGCGCTGGCATTTCTTTGCACTTCGCCCTACGACGTGCGGCTGGCGCAGGAACGATTTCCCAAGATCCACTTCCACCTGTTGCGCGAGCACGCCGGCCTCTCACTTTCCGGTTGAGCCGGCGCTGCGGCGCCCGCATGATCCCGGCTCTTCCGTGGAGCCGCGCCCGTGCCTGTCCCCCCTCTCCTGCGCCGCGCGGCCCTCTGCGCCGCCGCCGTTCTCGCGCCCCTGTGGCTCACCGCCTGCGGCGGCGGGGGCGGCAGCGACACCGCCACGGCCAGCCGCATCGCGCCGGCCTCGGCGAGCCTCGCGGGGGTCTGCACGCCCGACACCGAGAAGCGCTGGCTGCGCACCTGGATGGGCGAGACCTACCTGTGGGCCGACCGGATGCCCTCGCCCGACCCGGCCGCGTCCGCGACGCCGGCCGACCACTTCGACGCGCTGCTGCTGCGCACGCCCGACGAGCAGGGCCTGCCCACCGACCGCTTCAGCATGGCCATGCCGGTGGCCGATGCGGATGCGCTGCAGGGCGTGGGGCCCGCAGCCTCCAGCGGCAGCGGCGGCGTGCTCAACCCGGTGCCGCTGGCGCGCACCGTCGCCAGCCCGGGCGGCCGGCGGGTGGGCTACATCCTGTTCAACGACCATGCGCGCGGCGCGCAGGACGCGCTGATCGACGCCTTCACCGCGCTGAAGGCCGACGCGGTGCAGGACCTGGTGCTGGACCTGCGCTACAACGGCGGCGGCTTCCTGTACGTGGCGCGCGCCGCGGCGGCGATGGTCGCCGGGCCGGGCATCGCCGGCCAGGTGTTCGAGACCCTGGGCTACAACCCCGCCCGCAGCGCCGCCGGCGACGACCAGACCTTCGGCTTCGACACCGTCGTGCAGGTGGCCGAGTCGCAGGCGCCCGCGGGCACGCCGCTGCCGCAGCTGGGCCTGCCGCGCGTGTACGTGCTGGCCTCGGCGCTGACCTGCTCGGCCAGCGAGGCGATCGTCAACGCGCTGCGCGGGGTGGGCATCGAGGTGGTGCTGGTGGGCAACCGCACCTGCGGCAAGCCCTACGGCTTCCACCGCCGCGACAACTGCGGCCAGGCGTACTTCCCGCTGGAGTTCCGCATGCGCAACGCGCTGGGCGCGAGCGTGCCCACCACCGGGCTGCCGGTGCAGTGCCGCGTGAACGAGGACCCCTGGGCCGCGCTGGGCAGCCCCACCGAGCCGCTGCTGGCCGCCGCCCTGCGCCATGCCGACACCGGCGCCTGCCCGCCCGGCACGCAGTCGCTGGCCGCGGGCACGCCACAATCGGGCGCCCTGCCCTCGTTCCAGCGCGCCGGCGCGCCGGATGCGGGGGCCACCCGCCCGCGCGCCGATGCGCACGGGCTGACCCGCTGAGCCCTGCCGCCTTGCTGCCCCTGTCCGACTGGCCCCTGGCCGACCGCCGCGCCCTGGTGGGCGTGTTCACCGACATCGACGACACCCTCACCACCGAGGGTGCGATCACGCCCGACGCGCTGGCCGCGCTGGGCGCGCTGCGCGCCGCCGGCCTGCACGTGGTGCCGGTCACCGGCCGGCCGGCGGGCTGGAGCGAGCCCTTCGCGCTGGCCTGGCCGGTCGATGCCATCGTGGCCGAGAACGGCGCGGTGGCCCTGGTGCGCGACCCGCACGGCGGCCTGCGCCGGCTGTACCAGCAGGACGCCGCCACCCGCGCGGCCAACTTCGTGCGCATGCAGCAGGTGCTGGCGCGCATCGAGGGCGAGGTGCCCGGCGCCGCGCGGGCGCAGGACAGCGCCGGTCGCGCCTGCGACATCGCCATCGACCACAGCGAGTTCACGCAGCTGCCGCAGGCCGCGATCGACGCCGTGGTGGCGCTGATGCGCGCCGAGGGCATGCACGCCACCGTCAGCTCGATCCACGTCAACGGCTGGTACGGCAGCCACGACAAGCGCGAGGGCGCGCACTGGATCGCGCGCGAACTGCTGGGCCTGGCGGTCGAGCCCGGGCGCTGGGCCTACGTGGGCGACTCGACCAACGACGTGCGCATGTTCGAGCACTTCCCGCACAGCGTGGGCGTGGCCAACATCCGCCGCTTCGCGGCGCAGCTGAGCCACCTGCCGCGCTACGTCACCGCGGGCGAGCGCGGCGCGGGCTTCGCGCAGGTGGCGCAGGCCATCCTGGCGGCACGCGCCTGAGTCCTCAGGCCGCGGCCGGCACGGCCTGCCCCAGCCGGGCCCAGCAGGCCTGCACGTAGGCGTCCATGATCCGGGCGTAGCGCGGATGCGCCTGGTGGCCCCATTCGGGATGGAACTGGAAGGCCCAGCAGAACTGCGCCGGGTCGTGCCAGCGCGCCGCCTCCACCAGGCCGTCGGGCGCATGCGCCTCGGCCACCAGGCCGGGGGCCAGCCGGCGGATGCCCTGCGAATGCAGCGAGCTGACCGCGAAGCGGCTGCAGCCGGCCAGCTGCTCCAGCAGCCCGCCCGGCACGCAGTCGACCACGTGCCGCTCGCGGTACTGCGCATCCAGCGGCTCGTGCGGATCCTCCCAGTGCACCACCGGGCCGCCCAGGGCCTGCAGCGACTGGTGCAGGCTGCCGCCCAGCGCCACGTTGACGTCCTGCGCGCCGCGGCAGAACGCGATCAGCGGCACGCCGCGCTCGAGCGCCAGCCGCACCAGCGGCAGCACCACCGCGTCGCGCGCCTCGTCGTGCTCGGCGCCGGGCAGCGGCTCCTCGCCGTAGTGGCGCGGGTGCACGTTGGTAGCCGAGCCGCCCAGCAGCACGCCCTGCACCTGGTCGAGCACCAGCCCGAGCCGGCCGGCCGGCACGCGCGGCCAGCACACCGGCTGCAGGCCCAGGTTGAGCAGCGTGCGCGTGCCCACCTCGTCCATCACCGTGTAGCGCTGTGGATGGCCGTGCTCGTTGCCCAGCGTGCGGTGGCTGGCCACCACCCACACGCAGGGCACGCGGGCCGGGTCGGGACTCACGCCGCCAGCCTCGTGGCGCAGTGCGCGCCGCAGGCCTGCGCGAAGGCCTCGAGCGTGCGGGCGTAGAACGGGTGGCGCGCATGCTGCCACTCGGGGTGCCACTGCACGCCGTAGGCGAAGGCGGGGGCGCCGTCGATGCGCACCGCCTCGACCAGGCCGTCGGGCGCATGGCCTTCGGCCACCACGCTGTGGCCCAGCGTGCGGATGCCCTGCCCGTGCAGCGAGTTGACCAGCGCGCGGGGGCCGCCGGCCCACTGCGCGAACGCGCTGCCCTCGGCCAGCAGCACCTCGTGCCGCTCGGCGAACTGCACGTCGAGCTCGCCCTCGGGCTCGCGGTGGTCCAGGTGGCCGGGCTGGTCGTGCACCCGCTGGTGCAGCGTGCCGCCCAGCGCCACGTTCATCTCCTGCAGGCCGCGGCACACGCCGAACAGGGGCACGCCGGCCGCCAGCGCGCCCGGCACCAGCGTCATGGTGAGCGCGTCGCGGCGCGGGTCGAGCAGGTCGGTGGCCAGCGGGTCGGCGCCGAAGCGGCGGGCCTCCACGTTGGACGGCGAGCCGGTGAGCAGCACGCCGTCGACATGCGGCAGCAGGTGGGGCACGTCCTCGGCCCCGGCCATCGGGAACAGCACGGGCTGCAGCCCCAGCGCGCAGACCGCCGCCGCGTAGCGGTCGGCCAGCACCGTGTAGCCGCCGGGGTCCGACAGGTCGAGGTGGCGGTGGCAGGCGGGCAGCCAGACCAGCGGCTTGTGGCGCATGCGTCGCATGCTAGGGGCCCCGGCAAGCGCCGCGCCAGCCGCCCTGGCGCAAGCGTGCGTCGGACGGCACCGATGGGGCGCGGCGCCCCGCCATCCCCGCGCCCCCCGTCATCCCCGCGCCCTCTGTCATCCCCGCGCAGGCGGGGATCCACGGTCGGGCGGGGCGCCCGGTCACCGGCCCGGCCTCACTGCGGCTTGGCCAGGCCCAGCTTCTCGATCAGCGCCTTCTCCTGCGCGAAGGTGTCCTGCGCGAACCTGGTGTACTGCGCCGGGCCCATGTAGATCGGCACCATGTCGTAGCGGCCCAGGGCCTGCACGTAGCTCTGGTCCTCCATCGCCTTCTTGAACGCGTCGTGCAGGCGGGTGATGACCTCGGGCGGCGTGCCCTTGGGCGCGCCGATGCCGAACGGCGAGTTCTGCACCACGTTCACGCCCAGCTCCTTGAGCGTGGGCGCGTCGGGGAACTTCTCCAGCCGCTTGTCGCCCCAGGTGTTGAGCACCCGCACCTTGCCGGCCTGCACCAGCGGCGCGAAGCCGGTGGAGTCGGCCGCGGCCATGATGTGGCCGCCGGTGATGGCGGCGTTCAGGTCGGCGCTGCCCTTGTAGGGGATGTGGTTCAGCTGGATGCCCAGCTGCTGCGCCACCAGCTCGGTGGTCAGGTGCGGGCTGGTCAGCGTGCCGGTCGAGCCGTAGCTCAGCTTGCCCGGGTTGGCCTTGGCGTAGGCGACGAAGTCGTTCCAGTTCTTGATCGGGCTGTCGGTGGGCACCACGATGCCGAAGGCGTAGCCGGTCACGTTGATGACGTAGCTGATGTCCTTGACCGGGTCCCAGTTGATCTTGGTGGTGTACGGCAGCCGGAACACGCCCAGCGGGATCTGCGCCAGGGTGTAGCCGTCGGCCGGCACGGTCTGCAGCAGCTGCGCGGGCAGCGTGCCGCCGGCGCCGGGACGGTTCTCGACCACCACCGGCTGGCCCAGCACCTTGCCGGCGTTGTCGGCCAGCTGGCGCATGGTGATGTCGGTGGGGCCGCCCGCCGGGAAGGCGATCACGAGGCGGATGGGCTTGGCGGGGAAATTGCCCTGGGCGTGGACGGGCAGTGCGGCCGCGGCGGCGAAGGCGGCAGCGGCGGTGACGAGATGGCGGCGGCGCATCGGGAGTGCTCCTGTCGGAAGAAAGTGCTTGGAACCGCCCATTGGACCCGCCAAGCGCACCCGAAAGCATCCGGACGGACCCGGTGCCCGTCGCCAACGCGACTGGGCCGCCGGGTCGCCCGGCCGCCCGGCCGACCTGCCCCGCGGCCCGGTCAGGCCCGGGCCAGCACCGGCGCCAGCGCCTGACCGGTGTGGGTGCCCAGCCGCACCACCTCCTCGGGCGCCGCCGCGGCGACGACCTGGCCGCCGTCGCGGCCGCCCTCGGGGCCCAGGTCGATGATCCAGTCGGCCTCGGCGATCACGTCCAGGTCGTGCTCGATCACCACCACGCTGTGGCCGCCGTCGACCAGCCGGTGCAGCACGCGGATGAGCTTTTCCACGTCGGCCATGTGCAGGCCCACGGTGGGCTCGTCGAGCACGTACAGCGTGTGCGGCGGCTTCTGGCCCCGGCGCGCGACGTCGTCGCGCACCTTGGACAGCTCGGTCACCAGCTTGATGCGCTGCGCCTCCCCGCCCGACAGCGTGGGCGAGGGCTGCCCCAGCGTGAGGTAGCCCAGGCCCACGTCCTTGAGCAGCTGCAGCGGGTGGCTGATGACGGGCATGGAGGCGAAGAACTCCACCGCCTCGTCCACCTCCATCTGCAGCACGTCGCCGATGCTCTTGCCGCGCCAGGTGACCGCCAGCGTCTCGGGGTTGAAGCGCGCGCCCTTGCACGACTCGCAGGGCACCTTCACGTCCGGCAGGAAGCTCATGCCGATGGTGCGCATGCCCTGGCCCTCGCAGCTGGGGCAGCGGCCGTCGCCGGTGTTGAACGAGAAGCGCGCCGGCGCGTAGCCGCGGGCCTTGGCCTCCAGGGTGTCGGCAAACAGCTTGCGGATGGTGTCCCAGAAGCCGATGTAGGTGGCCGGGCACGAGCGCGGCGTCTTGCCGATGGGGGTCTGGTCGACCTCCAGCACGCGGTCGACGGCCTGGTAGCCGTCCAGCCCGGTGCAGCCGCTCCAGGCCGGGTGCCGGCCCCGGTCGTCCGCGTCGCGGCCGGCCTTGGTGCTGCGCTGCTGCACCGCCGCCTGCACGTTGTGCAGCAGCACGTCGCGCGCCAGGGTCGACTTGCCCGAGCCCGACACGCCCGTGACCACCACCAGCCGCTGCAGCGGCACGTCGACGTCGACGGTGCGCAGGTTGTGCAGCGTGGCGCCGCGCAGCTGCAGCCGGCCCTCGCCGGCCGCGACCACGCGCCGCGCCTTCAGCGGGTGCCGCATCGCCTGCAGCAGGTAGCGGCCGGTCAGCGACTCGGCGCTGGCCGTCACCTCGGCCGGCGTGCCCTGGGCCACCACGCGGCCGCCGCGCTTGCCGGCGCTGGGGCCGATGTCGATCACGTGGTCGGCGCGCCGGATCGTGTCCTCGTCGTGCTCGACCACCACCAGCGTGTTGCCCTTGCCGCCCAGCTTGTGCAGCGCGTTCAGCAGGATCTGGTTGTCGCGCGCATGCAGGCCGATGGTGGGCTCGTCCAGCACGTAGCACACGCCCTGCAGGTTCGAGCCCAGCTGCGCCGCCAGCCGGATGCGCTGGGCCTCGCCGCCCGACAGCGTGGGCGCGCCGCGGTCCAGCGTCAGGTAGCCCAGGCCCACCTCCTCGAGGAACTCGAGCCGGCTGCGGATCTCGGGGATCAGGTCGCGGGCGATGCCCTGCTCGCGCGCGCTCAGCCGGCCCTCGGCCTGCAGGCGCTCGATCCACAGCCGCACGTCGCGCACCGACAGCGAGGCGATCTCGTCGATGCCCAGCCCGGCGAAGCGCACGGCGCGGGCCTGGTCGTTCAGGCGCGTGCCCTCGCAGCGCGGGCACACCTCGTCGGCCAGGTCCTCGACCTCGGGCTCGGCGAAGGTCTGCTCGCGGCCCTTGGCGTCGTCGGCCTGCACCGTGTCGTCGAAGGCCTTGCGCTGCTCGCGCGTGAGCTTGACGCCCGTGCCCACGCAGTCGGGGCACCAGCCGTGCTTGCTGTTGTACGAGAACAGCCGCGGGTCCAGCTCGGCGTACGAGGTCGAGCACACCGGGCAGGCGCGCCGGGTGGAGAACACCTCGACCTCGCCGATGTGGTGGTGCACCTCGCCGGCGGCGAAGGCGTCGCGCAGGCCGTCCAGCGGCGCCAGCAGGTGCAGCACGCCCTTGCCGTGCTCCAGGGCCTCGGCCAGCTTGGCGCGCAGCAGGTCCTCGTTGGCCGGGGTCACGTCCAGGTCGCACACCGGCAGCTCGATGGTGTGCTCCTTGAAGCGGTCGATGCGCGGGAACTTCGCGGTGGGCAGGAAGCTGCCGTCGACCCGCAGGTGGGTGTAGCCGCGCGGGCGGGCCCAGTCGGCCAGCTCGGTGTAGACGCCCTTGCGGTTGACCACCAGCGGCGCCAGCAGGCCCACGTGCCGGCCCCGGTGCTTCTTCAGGATCTGCGCGGCGATGCTGTCGGGCGTCTGCGGGCGCACCTCGGCGCCGTCCTTGACGCAGTGCTGCACGCCCAGCTTGACGTACAGCAGCCGCAGGAAATGCCAGACCTCGGTGGTCGTGCCCACCGTGGACTTGCGGCCGCCGCGCGACAGCCGCTGCTCGATCGCCACCGTCGGCGGGATGCCGTACACCGCATCGACGTCGGGCCGGCCCGCCGGCTGCACGATGCTGCGCGCGTACGCGTTGAGCGACTCGAGGTAGCGCCGCTGGCCCTCGTTGAACAGGATGTCGAAGGCCAGCGTCGACTTGCCCGAACCCGACACCCCGGTGATCACGCTGAAGCGGTTGTGCGGGATCGACACCGACAGGTTCTTCAGGTTGTGCTCGTGGGCGTTGACGATCTCGATGGCGTTGGAGCGCACGGGCGCCGGCGACGCCGGGGCCTGCCCCCAACTGCCGCCGCGCGCGTCCTCCACCACGCCCACCGTCCCGTCGTACTCGCGCAGCGCCTTGGCGGTGTGCGAGGTCGGGTGCTTGCGCACCTCCTCGGGCGGGCCTTCGGCCACCAGCAGGCCGCCGCCGTCGCCGCCTTCGGGACCCAGGTCCACCAGCCAGTCGGCGGCGCGGATCACGTCCAGGTTGTGCTCGATGACGACCAGCGAATGGCCGGCCTCCAGCAGCTTGCGCAGCGCCCGCATCAGCTTGGCGATGTCGTCGAAGTGCAGCCCGGTCGTGGGCTCGTCGAACAGGAACAGCGTGCCCTTGCGCGCCAGGCCCTGGCGCGACTGCGAGGCGGACTTGGCGGCCTCGGCCAGGAAGCCGGCGAGCTTCAGTCGCTGCGACTCGCCGCCGGACAGCGTGGGCACCGGCTGGCCCAGCTTCACGTACTCCAGGCCCACGTCGACGATGGGCTGCAGCGCGCGGATCACCTCGCGGTCACCCGCGAACAGCTGCGCCGCCTCGCTGACGGTCAGCTCCAGCACGTCGGCCACGTTCAGCGTGCGCGTCTGCACGCTGCCCATGGCCTGGCGCTCGATGGTCACCTCGAGGATCTCGGGCCGGTAGCGCTTGCCGTCGCAGTCGGGGCAGCGCAGGTACACGTCCGACAGGAACTGCATCTCCACGTGCTCGAATCCCGAGCCGCCGCAGGTGGGGCAGCGGCCGTCGCCGCTGTTGAAGCTGAACTTCGCGGCGGTGTAGCCGCGCTGGCGCGCCAGCGGCGCGGTGGCGAAGATCTCGCGCACCGCGTCCCAGGCACCGACGTAGCTCACCGGGTTGGAGCGCGCCGTCTTGCCGATCGGCGACTGGTCGACGAACACCACGTCGCCCAGGTGGTCGGCGCCCAGCAGGCGGTCGTGCGGGCCGGGCGTCTCGGTCGCGCGGCCGAAGTGGCGCAGCAGCGCCGGCGCCAGGATGTCCTGCACCAGGCTGGACTTGCCCGAGCCCGACACGCCCGTGACCACCACCAGCCGCTGCAGCGGGAATTCCACCGACAGGTCCTGCAGGTTGTGCGCGCGCGCGCCTTCGAGCACCAGCCGCGGCGTGGCGGGCGTGACCGCCCGCTTGAAGCCCATGCCCACCTGCTTGCGCCCGCCCAGGTACACGCCGGTGAGCGTGTCGGCCTGGCGCAGCTGCGGCACGGTGCCGTCGAAGACGATCTGCCCGCCGCGCTCGCCGGGCGCCGGGCCCATGTCGAGGATGCGGTCGGCGGCGACCATCACCGCCGGGTCGTGCTCGACCACCACCAGCGTGTTGCCGGCATCGCGCAGCCGGCGCATGGCCTCGGTGATGCGGTGGATGTCGCGCGGGTGCAGGCCGATGCTGGGCTCGTCCAGCACGAACAGCGTGTTGACCAGCGAGGTGCCCAGCGCGGTGGTCAGGTTGATGCGCTGCACCTCGCCACCGGACAGCGTGCGGCTCTGGCGGTCCAGCGTGAGGTAGCCGATGCCCACGTCGACCAGGTACTTCAGCCGCGTGCCGATCTCCTCGAACAGCAGCTTGAGCGCCTGGTGCTCACCGGCGCCGGCATGGTCGGCCGCATGCGGCTGCACCCGGTCGAAGAACTGCCGCAGCCGCGCGATGGGCAGCAGCATCAGGTCGTGCAGGGTCAGGCCGGGCAGCGCCTCCAGCTGCGCGCGGCTCCAGTCCACGCCCACGGGCAGGAAGCGCCGCGCCGGCGGCAGCACCGCGTCGGCATCCTCCTTGGTGCCCAGGCGCCACAGCAGGCTCTCGAGCTTCAGGCGCGCGCCGCCGCAGGTGGTGCACGGGGTGTAGCTGCGGTACTTGGACAGCAGCACCCGGATGTGCATCTTGTAGGCCTTGCTCTCCAGGTACTCGAAGAAGCGCCGGATGCCGTACCACTGCTTGTTCCAGTTGCCTTCCTTGAAGTTGGGCGTGCCATCGATCACCCAGCGCTTGTGCTCCTCGCTGAGCTTGGCCCAGGGCGTGTCGCGCGGGATGCCGGCCGCCTCGGCGTGGCGCATCAGGTCGTCCTGCGACTCCTGCCAGGCCGGCGTCTGGATCGGCTTGACCGCGCCGGCGCGCAACGTGAGCTTGTCGTTGGGGATCACCAGGCCCCAGTCGACCCCGATCACGCGCCCGAAGCCGCGGCAGGTCTCGCAGGCGCCGACGGCCGAGTTGAACGAGAACGCCGAGGGGATCGGGTCGGCATACCGGATGTCGCTGTCGGGGCAGTGCAGCCCGGTCGAGTAGCGCCACAGCTGCGGCTCGCCGTCGGCCTCGGCGCTGGCATAGACGTTGAGCCGGCCGCTGCCGCGCTTGAGCGCGACCTCGATCGCCTCGATGGCGCGGGCCTTCTCGACCGAGCCGATGCGGAAGCGGTCGGCCACGACGTCGAGCAGCTTGCGCGGGCCGGTGGGCGTGGCCACCTCGCGCTCGGCCTGCACCCTGGTGAAGCCGCTGGCCGACAGCCACTGCGCGACCTCCTCGGCGCTGGTGCCCGCGGGCAGCTCGACCGGGAAGGTCACCACCAGCCGCAGGTCGCCGGCGCGCGCCAGCAGGTCGGCATAGATGGTCTCGGGCGAGTCGTGCCGCACCTGCCGGGCCGTGCGGCGGTCGTACAGCTCGGCCGCGCGGGCGAACAGCAGCTTGAGGTGGTCGTTCAGCTCCGTCATCGTGCCCACCGTGGAGCGCGAGGAGCGCACCGGGTTGGTCTGGTCGATGGCGATGGCCGGGGGCACGCCCTCGACCTTGTCGACCGCCGGCTTGTCCATGCGGTCGAGGAACTGGCGCGCGTAGGCCGAGAAGGTCTCGACGTAGCGGCGCTGGCCCTCGGCGTACAGCGTGTCGAACACCAGGCTGGACTTGCCCGAGCCGCTGGGCCCGGTCACGACCGTCAGCTCGCCGGTGCGCAGGTCGAGGTCGATGTTCTTGAGGTTGTGCTGCCTGGCGCCGCGGATGCGGATCGTTCCCTGGGACATTGGAGGTGTGCTGCGAGGAGGGGGCAGGCATTCTAGGAAGGCGGCCCGGGCGGCGCCGCCGCGGCGGGCATGTCCCTGCGCGGCGTTCGGTGGCGGGGACGCCACAGGCGCGCCGCGCGCGGGTTGGCGCGGGCGCCAGCTCGGCCGTACAGTGCCCGCACCCCCGGATGTCCTCGGGGGACCAGGGAGTCCCGATGAAGAAGCACCTGCTCGCGGCAGCCGCCGCACTGGCCCTGTCGCCCGCCTGGGTCGCGGCCCAGCTGCTGGTCGGCCAGACCGCCGGCTTTTCCGGCACCGTGGCCGCCGGCGTCAAGGAGACCACCGACGGCGCCCGGCTGTGGATCGACAGCGTCAATGCCAAGGGCGGCGTGAACGGCCAGAAGGTCGAGCTGCTGTCCATGGACGACAAGTTCGACCCGAAGGAGGCGGCGGCCAACGCCAGGGTGCTGATCGAGGACAGGAAGGTGCTGGCGCTGTTCCTGGTGCGGGGCACGCCGCACAGCGAGGCCATCGTGCCGCTGCTCGAGCAGCACGGCGTCGCCCTCGTGGCGCCGTCCACCGGCGCCATGTCGCTGCACCAGCCGGTGCGCCGGCACGTGTTCAACGTGCGCGCCACCTACCAGCGCGAGGCCGAGAAGGCGGTGACGCACCTGGCGTCCATCGGCATGCAGCGCATCGCGGTGGTGCACGCGGACGATTCCTTCGGCGCCGACGGCTACGAAGGCGCGAAGAAGGGCTTCGCCCGGGCGAACCTGCAGCCCGTGGCCGTGCTCAAGGCCGACCGCACCAAGCCCGACTACAAGGCGCTGATCCCGGGCATCACGGGGCAGCAGGCCCAGGCGGTGGTCTGGATCGGCTCCGGCACGACCGTGGCCGAGGGCGTCAAGGCGCTGCGCGGCGCCGGCTCCGCCGCGCAGGTGGTCACGCTGTCGAACAACGCCTCCGGCGGCTTCGTCCGCAGCCTGGGCGAGCATGCCCGCGGCGTGATCGTCACGCAGGTGTTCCCCTACGAGCGCTCGTACGCCTACGGCTTCATGAAGGAAGCCATGGCGCTGGCCCAGGCGAAGAACGCCGAGCTCAGCCCCGCGATGGTCGAGGGCTACGTCGCGGCCAAGGTGCTGGTCGAGGCGCTGCGCCGCGCCGGACCCAACCCGAGCCGCGCCAAGGTGCTGGCCGCACTGGACGGCCTGAAGGGCTACGACGTGGGCGGGCTGGAGGTGAGCTTCAGCCCCGAGGACCACACGGGGCTGGACTTCGCCGACCTGTCGATCATCGGCAGCGACGGCAAGTTCAAGCGCTGAGCGGGGCGCGCGGCGCCCCCCTCCTCATTTGCTGGCAGCGGCGGCCGGCGCGCTGGCAGCCGGGGCGGCTGCCGACGCTGCGGCGGCCGGGGCGGCAGCGTCCGAGGCGGCCGCAGCCGGCGCACTGGCCGGCGCCGCGGCGGCAGGCGCCGCGTGCGTGGCCTCGGTGCCGTGCTTCTCGCCCCCCATGTCGACCTTGTCGCCGGCCTTGAAGATGGCGAACAGCGAGATGGCGGCGAAGAGGATGAAGCCGACGACGATTTTCCACATGGTGTTTTCTCCTTGGATGGGCGTTCAACAAAAGGCCCGCGGGGGTTGGCCGCGGGCCCTTGATTGACTGTCCTTCAGGGCACTGCTGTGGCCGCCTCACGGACCAGGCAAGTGCCACCGCGGAACCGGCTTCGCCGGGCCGCTGGTGGCGCCCCCTGGGGGGAGGCGGCCGCCAGGCCGCTTCGGGGGGGACTTAGTCCTTCGCGTAGATGTCCACGTCCTTGGTCTCGCGCACGAAGATCATGCCGATGACGAAGGTGGCCGCGGCGATGATCACCGGGTACCACAGGCCGTAGAAGATGTCGCCGGTGGCCGCCACCATCGCGAACGCGGTGGTGGGCAGCAGGCCGCCGAACCAGCCGTTGCCCACGTGGTAGGGCAGGCTCATCGAGGTGTAGCGGATGCGGGTCGGGAACATCTCGACCAGCATGGCGGCGATGGGGCCGTAGACCATGGTCACCAGAATCACCAGGTAGACCAGGATGGCCATCATCATGACCTTGTCCATCTTGGCCGGGTCGGCCGGGGTGGTCAGGCCGTTGGCCTTGGCGGTCTCGCCCAGGGTCTTGCGGAACTCGGCGATGGCCTTGGCCGAGTCGGGCGCGAAGGCGTTGCGGGCGTCGTTCAGCTGCGCGCTGGGGACGTTGATGACCTTGTCGCCGATGCTGATGGTCGCGGGGCCGGTGCCGGCCACGTTGGCGTACGGGATGTACGACTGGGTCAGGGCACGCTTGGCGATGTCGCAGCTGCTGCGGAAGTCGATGTCACGCGCGATCGGGCTGCCCTGGAAGGAGCATTCCTTCGGGTCGGCGGTCACCGTCACCTTGGCCTTGGCCTGCGCCTCGACCAGCGCCGGGTTGGCGGCCTTGAACAGCATCGGGAAGACCGTGAAGTAGGTCAGCGCGGCCAGCAGGCAGCCGGCCATGATGATCGGCTTGCGGCCCACCTTGTCCGACAGGGCGCCGAACACGATGAAGAACGGGGTGCCGATGATCAGCGAGGCGGCGATCATCAGGTTGGCCGTCGTGGGGTCGACCTTGGCGATCGTGCCCAGGAAGAACAGCGCGTAGAACTGGCCCGTGTACCAGACCACGGCCTGGCCGGCGGTCAGGCCCACCAGCGCCAGGATCACGATCTTCAGGTTCTTCCACTGGCCGAAGGACTCGGCCAGCGGCGCCTTGGAGGTCTTGCCCTCGGCCTTCATCTTCTGGAAGGCGGGCGACTCGTTCATGGCCAAGCGGATCCACACCGAGATGGCCAGCAGGATGATCGAGACCAGGAACGGGATGCGCCAGCCCCAGTCGCCGAAGTCCTTCTCGCCCATGGCGGTGCGCACGCCCAGGATCACCAGCAGCGACAGGAACAGGCCCAGCGTCGCGGTGGTCTGGATCCAGGCGGTGTAGGCGCCACGCTTGCCGTTGGGCGCGTGCTCGGCCACATAGGTGGCCGCACCGCCGTACTCGCCGCCCAGGGCCAGGCCCTGCAGCAGGCGCAGCGCGATCAGGATGATCGGGGCGGCGATGCCGATGGAGGCGTAACCGGGCAGCAGGCCGACGATGAAGGTCGACGCGCCCATGATCAGGATGGTCACCAGGAAGGTGTACTTGCGGCCGATCATGTCGCCCAGGCGGCCGAAGAAGATGGCCCCGAACGGACGCACCAGGAAGCCGGCGGCGAAGGCGAGCAGCGCGAAGATGTACGCCGAGGTGGGATCCAGGCCGGCGAAGAAGTGCCGGGCGATCAGCGCCGCCAGCGAGCCGTACAGGTAGAAGTCGTACCACTCGAACACGGTGCCCAGCGAAGACGCAAAGATGACCTTGCGTTCCTCGGGCGTCATCGGCCGTGCCTGCGTGGCATTGGCCGTCGTTGCGGTAGCCATGGGTGTTGTCTCCTTGGGTCTAGGTGCCCGACACGGGCACATGGACCGCATTCTTGGTGGACGCTCTGACCCCCGCCTTGCGCGAATCCAACGCAGGCTTGCGTGAAACTTGCAGCGCTCTGACGAATTCGGGTGAAACCCGACCTTCGCTTTTCACCATGCGGTGAATGCTGCTCAAGCGCGCGGACGCTCCACGCCGACCGGGGTCGCCGCGGCGGCGTCCCAGTGCGTGTCGAACCACGGGTCGCCCTGCAGGAAGGCGCGCAGCATCGGCAGCGCATCGGCCCCCCAGAACAGCCGGCCGTCGACCTCGACCGTGGGCACGCCGAACAGGCCGCGCGCAATCGCGGCCTCGGTGGCGGCGCGCAGGGCGGCCTTGGCGTCGTCGCCGGCCGGGTCGCGCGCGGGCGCGAGCTGCGCCTGCAGGGCGGCCAGGCGCTGCGACTCCAGCGGGTCGCCGCCGGCGGCCCACACGTGCCGCAGCAGCGTCTCGGCCACCTGCCGGTTCGGTCCGCAGGCATGGGCCAGGCGCAGCAACGGCAGCGGGTTGAACGGATGCGCCGCCGGCATCTGCATCGGCAGGCCGGCCGCCTGGGCCTGCCACAGCACCTGGCGGTAGGTCCAGGCGCGCTTGCCGGGGATCTCGGCCGGCCCGAGCTGGCCGTGGTGCCTGAGCAGCGCCGCGAACAGCACCGGCCGGTAGTGCACCACGTGGCCGATGCCCTCGAGCGCGCGCGGCAGCTGCTCGAACGCCAGGTAGGCGTAGGGCGAGATCGGGTCGAACCAGAACGTGAGTTCCTTCATGCCTCGGGCTCCGGGGGACGGTGGCCGGCGCGCTCGCCCAGGCGCTCCCAGACGGCGCGCCTGCCGCCGTCGTCGAGCGCGCTCCAGCCGGCGATCTCGTCGAGCGTGCGCAGGCAGCCGTCGCACAGCCCGCTGGCCGGATCGACCCGGCAGATGCTGTTGCACGGCGAGGGCACGGCCGCGGCCGGCGGCAGCTGGCGCACCTGCTGCAGCAGCTGCAGCACGCGGGTGCCGGCGAAGGTCATGGCGCTGCCTCCGGCGCCTGCGCCTGCGCCACGTCGGCCAGCGGCGCGCCGGTCAGGCGCTCCAGGTCCTGCGGCCGCAGGCGGAACACGCCGTGCGGATGGCCGGCCGCGGCCCAGACCTCGTCGAAGCGCAGCAGGCTGCGGTCCAGCAGCACCACCGGCGGCTGCAGGTGGCCCACCGGCGAGACGCCGCCGATCGAAAAGCCGGTGGCCGCCTTCACGAAATCGGCATCCGCGCGCCCCGTCTTGCCGACGAGCGCGTCCACCTTCTTCTCGTCGACGCGGCGGTCGCCCGCCGCCACCACCAGCACCGCCACGCCGTCGGCCTTGCGCCGGAACACGATGCTCTTGGCGATCTGGCCCAGCTGCACGCCCAGCGCGTCGGCCGCCTGCTGCGCGGTGCGCGCGGCGTCGTCGAGCATCACCGGGGCATGCGGATGCCCCAGGTCCTGCAGCACGCGCGCGACGCGCTGCACGCCCTCGGGCAGCGACGAGAGCTCGGCGCCGCACATCAGCCGGCCCGCTTGTTGAGGATGGCGGTGGCGACCCGCGAATTCGGCTTGCGGCCCAGCACGCCGCTGATGGCCGCGCCGGCGTCGACCAGCGCGTCCAGGTCGATGCCGGTCTCGATGCCCAGGCCGTGCAGCAGGTAGACCACGTCCTCGGTGGCCACGTTGCCGGTGGCGCCCTTGGCATACGGGCAGCCGCCCAGACCGGCGACCGAGGTGTCGAACTGCCACACGCCCATCTCCAGGCAGGCGTAGGTGTTGGCCAGCGCCTGGCCGTAGGTGTCGTGGAAGTGGCCCGAGACCTCGTCCAGCGGGTAGTGGCGCAGCGCCGCCTCCATCGCGGCCTGCACCTTGCGCGGCGTGCCCACGCCGATGGTGTCGGCCACGCCCACGTGCTGCACGCCGATCTCCTTCATCAGCCGCGCGACCAGCTCGACCCGCGCCGGGGCGATCTCGCCCTCGTAGGGGCAGCCCACCGTGGTGGAGATGGCGCCGCGCACCTTGATGCCGTGGGCGCGCGCGGCCTGCACCACGGGCGCGAAGCGCTCGATGCTCTCGGCGATGGAGCAGTTGATGTTCTTCTGGCTGAAGGCCTCGCTGGCGGCGCCGAACACCACGATCTCGTCGGGCCGGCAGGGCAGCGCGGCCTCGAAGCCCTTCAGGTTGGGCGTGAGCACCGCATAGCGCACGCCGGGGCGGCGCTGCAGGCCGGCCATCACCTCGGCGGCGTCGGCCATCTGCGGCACCCACTTGGGGGACACGAAGCTGGTGACCTCGATCTCGCGCAGGCCGGCGTCCTGCAGCCGGTGCACCAGGTCGATCTTGGCTTGCGCCGGCACGGGCGCCTTCTCGTTCTGCAGGCCGTCGCGGGGACCGACGTCGACCAGCTTGACGCGGGGGGGCAGGGACATGGGGACTCCGGGGTGTCAGTAGCCGCGGGACGGATCGACGATGCCCGCGATGGGCTCGCCGCGGCCCAGCGCGCGGATCTTGCCGGCGATCTGGGCGATGCTCTCCTCGCGCAGCGTGCGGGCCGAGGTGTGCGGGGTCAGGGTGATCTGCGGGTGGCGCCAGAACGGGTGGTCGGCCGGCGGCGGCTCCTCGCGCAGCACGTCGATGGTCGCGCCCGCGAGGTGGCCGCTGTCCAGCAGCGCCAGCAGGTCGGCCTCGACCAGGTGCGCGCCGCGCGCCACGTTGACCAGGTAGCCGCCGGGCTGCAGCCGGCCCAGGGTGTCGCGGTCCAGCAGGTTCTCGGTCGCAGGCGTCAGCGGCAGCAGGTTGACCAGCACGCGGCTGGCCGCCAGGAAGCCCGGCAGCGCGGCCTCGCCGGCATGGCAGGTGACGCCGGCGACCTCGCGCGGCGTGCGGCTCCAGCCGTGCACCGGGAACTCGAACTGCGCCAGTGCCTGCGCCACCCGGGTGCCCAGCACGCCCAGGCCCAGCACGCCCACCGGCCATTCGCTGCGCAGCCGGGGCTTGCGGTAGCTCCAGCGGCCCTCGGCCATGTCGCGTTCGTAGCCGTCGAACTCGCGGAAGTGCCGGATCACCGCATGGCAGACGTACTCGGCCATCTGCACCGACATGCCGGCATCGTCCAGGCGCACCACCAGCGCGCCGGGCGGCAGGCGCAGCTTGAGCAGCGCATCGACGCCGGCACCGATGTTGAACAGCGCCTGCAGGCCGGGCTGCTCGTCCAGGAACTGCTGGGGCGGGGCCCACACCACCGCATGGTCGGCCTGGGGCGCGCCCGGGACCCACTCGGCGATGTCGGCGCCGGGCAAGGCGGCGCGCAGCCCGTCGAGCCAGGGGGCGGCCTTGGTGCCGGTGCAGCAGAAGAGGATGCGCATGGGGGTGATTGTCGTGGCTTGCCGTCATCCCGGCGGAAGCCGGGATCCAGTAACTTGGCTTCGGCCGTGCAAGTCACTGGGCCCCGGCCTTCGCCGGGGCGACGACGCACGCGGCGCGGCGTCGTCGCCTCAGGCCATCTTCAGCAGCTCCGCCCCTTCCGCCACCTGGTCGCCCGGCGCGTACAGCAGCTCGGCCACGGTGCCGTCGGCCGGCGCGGCGATGGTGTGCTCCATCTTCATCGCCTCCATCACCGCCAGCGGCTGGCCCTTGGTCACGGCGTCGCCGGCCCGCACCGCGAACGACACCACCTTGCCCGGCATGGGCGCCGTCAGGCGGCCGCCTTCGGCCTCGCCCTCGCCGGCATGCGCCAGCTGGTCGATCAGCACCACCCGCGTGGCGCCCTGCGGCGTGAACACGTGCAGCGCCTCGCCCAAGGCATCGACGCGGGCGCGCACGCGGCGCGCGCCCCAGCGCAGGTCCAGGCCGTCGGCGCCGGTCTCGAACGCCAGCGGTGCGTCCTCGCCGCCGACGGACAGCCGCAGCGTGCCGTCGCGGCCATACGCCAGCAGCGCCTCGTGCCGTTCGCCCGCGAACTCCAGCAGGAAGCGGCGCGTCCACGCCCCGTGCGAGCGCCAGCCGTCGCGCCGGCTGTACGGGTCGGCGCCGGCCAGCGCCTGCTCCCCGGCCAGCGTGGTGGCGATGGCGCAGGCCGCCGCCAGCGGCAGCCCCACCGGCTCCTGCTGGAACAGCACGGCCGCCTCGCGCTGGATCAGCGCGGTGTCCAGGTCGGCCTGCGCGAACGAGCGGCTGCGCACCACGTGCCGCAGGAACTGCACGTTGGTCGACAGGCCCGTGATCTGCGTGGCGGCCAGCGCGGCGTCGAGCCGCGCCAGCGCCTGCGCGCGGGTGGCGCCGTGCACGATCAGCTTGGCCACCATCGAGTCGTAGTACGGCGAGATCTCGTCGCCTTGGCGCACGCCGTCGTCGATGCGCACCGGCCCGGGCGTGAAGGCCGTGGCGGGCGGCTTGCGGTAGGTGGCCAGCCGCCCGGTGGCCGGCAGGAAATTGGTGTCGGGCGTCTCGGCGCAGATGCGCGCCTCGATGGCATGGCCCTCGATGCGCAGGTCCTCCTGGCGCAGCGGCAACGGCTGGCCGGCGGCCACGCGCAGCTGCCACTCGACCAGGTCCAGGCCGGTGATGGCC
Organism: Comamonadaceae bacterium; assembly: GCA_027484575.1. GTDB lineage: Bacteria > Pseudomonadota > Gammaproteobacteria > Burkholderiales > Burkholderiaceae_C > Ramlibacter. The sequence continues at coordinate 83,934 of JAIXSQ010000015.1, read as the reverse complement.
TCGGTGACCGGATGCTCGACCTGCAGGCGGGTGTTCATCTCCATGAAGAAGAACTCCATCGAGGCTTCTGGATCCCCGCCTTCGCGGGGATGACGCGAGGAGTCGCGGGGATGACGGGAGGGGGCGCCGCCCCGCTGCTCGACGATGAATTCGACCGTGCCCGCGCCGACGTAGCCCACCGCACGGGCGGCGGCCACGGCGGCCTCGCCCATGCGCCGGCGCAGCTCGGGCGTCATGCCGGGGGCGGGCGCTTCCTCCAGCACCTTCTGGTGGCGGCGCTGCACCGAGCAGTCGCGCTCGAACAGGTGCACCAGGTTGCCGTGGCTGTCGCCGAACACCTGGATCTCGATGTGGCGCGGCCGCTGCACGTACTTCTCGACCAGCACCGCGTCGTCGCCGAAGCTGTTGCGCGCCTCGCGCTGGCAGGAGGCCAGCGCGGCCGCGAAGTCCTCGGCCTTCTCGACCGCGCGCATGCCCTTGCCGCCGCCGCCCGCGCTGGCCTTGATCAGCACGGGGTAGCCGATGCGGTCGGCCTCGCGCTGCAGCAGCGCGGGGTCCTGGTCGGCGCCGTGGTAGCCCGGCACCAGCGGCACGCCGGCCTGCTGCATCAGCCGCTTGGACTCGGCCTTCAGGCCCATGGCCTGGATGGCCGAGGCCGGCGGACCGATGAACACCAGGCCCGCGTCGGCGCAGGCCTGGGCGAAGGCCTCGTTCTCGGACAGGAAGCCGTAGCCCGGGTGGATGGCCTGCGCGCCCGTGGCCTGGGCCGCTTCCAGGATGCGCTCCCAGCGCAGGTAGCTGTCGCGCGGCGCGCTGCCGCCGATGTGCACCGCCTCGTCGCAGGCCGCCACGTGCTTGGCGCCGGCATCGGCGTCGGAGTACACGGCGACCGTGCGGATGGACAGGCGCCGTGCGGTCGCGGCGACCCTGCAAGCGATTTCCCCGCGATTGGCGATCAGGATCTTGTCGAACATGCTCAGAGCTCCCGGGGCAGGCGGTGCCCCGTCAGGAAGGTGCGCAGGCCGGCCAGGACCTTGCGCAGGAAGCGGAACAGCACCACCAGCAGCACCAGCGACACCCCCACGCTGGCGGCCAGCACCAGGGTGAAGATGGCCGGATGCGTGGCGGACAGCCAGAGGAAGAACACGACCAGCCCGTCCTCGGCCAGCGACAGGCCCCAGTTGGACAGCGGCTCGGGCGAGGTGTTGGCCGCGGCGCGGGCGGTCATCTTGGTGGCGTGGCTGGTGGCGGCCAGCCCGCCGCCCAGCAGCGCGCCGATCCAGGCCATGGCCTGCCCGTCGGCGCCCAGGGCACCGGCGGCCAGCGCGGCGCCGGCCGGGATGCGCACCAGCGTGTGGGCCGCGTCCCAGACCGAATCGACGTAGGGGATCTTGTCGGCGAAGAACTCGACGCAGAGCATGAAGCCGCTGGCCGCCAGCACCGCCGGGTGCTGCAGCACCTGCAGCCCGGGCGGCAGCGCGATCCAGCCCATCCAGCCGGCGGCGCCGGCCAGGAAGACCGCGGCATACAGCCGGAAGCCGCTGGCCCAGCCCAGCGCCGCCGCGAGTGCGAGCACCTGCGGCGCGTCGACCAGGGTCGGGATGGCGTCCATGGCGGCGGTGTGTCCGGCGTTCAGGCCGCCGGCGGCAGCAGCCAGGACGGCTTGCGCTTGTCGAGGAACGAACGGATGCCCTCGCGGCCCTCGTCGCTGGCGCGGATGTCGGCGATGGCCTCGACCGTGCGGCGCACCAGGCCCGAGGTGATCTCGTGGCCGGCGACGTCGTGCACCAGCTGTTTGCAGGCCTTGACCGCCTCGGGCCCGGCATTGGCCAGCGCGCCGGCGATCTCGGCGACCTTGGCGTCGAGCTGCTCGGCCGGCACCAGCTCGTGCACGAAGCCGATGCGGTGTGCCTCGGCGGCGGAGAAGCGCTCGGCCGTGAGCATCCAGCGGTGCGCCGCGCGGGCCCCCATGGCGCGGATCACGTAGGGGCTGATGGTCGCGGGGATCAGGCCCAGCCGGGTCTCGCTCAGGCAGTACCAGGCCGTGTCGACCGACACCGCGATGTCGCAGGCCGCCACCAAGCCGGTGCCGCCCGCGTAGACGTCGCCCTGCACCTTGGCGATGGTGGGCTTGGGACAGCCGTGGATCACCTCCAGCATGCGCGCCAGCCCGGCCGCATCCGCCAGGTTCTCCTCGCGGGTGTAGCCGGCCATGCGCTTCATCCAGTTCAGGTCGGCGCCGGCGCAGAACGCCGGGCCGTTGGCCGCCAGCACCACCGCCCGCACCTCGGGCCGCTTGCCCAGCTCGTGGAAGACCGCGGTCAGCTCGGTGATGACCTCGTCGTTGAACGCGTTGCGCACGTCCGGACGGTTCAGGGTGACGGTGGTGACCGCCGCGTGGGTGTCGAGCAGCAGGTGCTTCATCGCAGGTCCTTTCGTGTCGTTCAGTAGCGCTTGGCCACCTCTTCCAGCATCACCTCGGTGGCGCCGCCGCCGATGGCCAGGATGCGGGCGTCGCGCCACAGGCGCTCGATCGGCATCTCGCGCATGTAGCCCATGCCGCCGTGGAACTGCTGGCAGGTGGACACCACCTCGTTGACCAGCTCGCCCGTGAGCGCCTTGAGCATCGAGACCTCCTGCACCACGTCCTGGCCCTGCGCCACGCGCCACGCGCATTCGTACAGGAAGGCGCGGGCGGCGCGGGTCTTGGCGTCGGCCATGGCGATGCGCTGGCGGATCGCCGGCTGCTCCCACAGCGTGGCGCCGAAGGCCTGCCGCTGGCGCACGTGGTCCAGCGCCAGCCGGATCGCCTGCTGGCAGTGGCCCACCGCCATCGCGCCCAGCGCGATGCGCTCGGTCTGGAAGTTCTTCATCACCGCGTAGAAGCCCTTGCCCTCCTCGCCCAGCAGGTGGCCGGCCGGCACGCGCACGTCCTGCAGCACCAGCTCGGCGGTGTCGGAGGACAGCCAGCCCGCCTTGTGCAGCGCGCGGCCGACCGAGAAGCCCGGCGTGCCCTTCTCGACCGCGAAGATCGACATCTCGCGCTTGCCCGGCCCCGTCCTGGCGGCGATGAAGTACAGGTCGGCATGGACGCCGTTGGTGATGAACAGCTTGGTGCCGTTGAGCACCCAGTGGTCGCCATCGCGGCGCGCCGTGGTGCGGATGCCGGCCACGTCGCTGCCGGCGCCCGGCTCGGTGATGCCCACCGCGGTGATCGCCTCGCCGGCGATGACCCTGGGCAGCCAGCGCGCCTTCTGCGCCGCGCTGCCCGCATGGTGCAGGTGCGGGCTGGCCATGTCGGTGTGGACCAGCACGGTGATGATGAAGCCGGCGAAGGTCGACTGCGACAGCGCCTCGGCGAACACCAGGTTGGTCAGCGCGTCGGCCCCGGCGCCGCCGTACTGCGGCTCGTACATCAGGCCGAAGAAGCCGGCCTGGCCCATGCGGCGCAGCACGTCGCGCGGCACGCAGCCCTGCGTCTCCCAGGCCATGCCGTGCGGCTCGACCTCGCGGGCGATGAAGCGCGCGACCTGCTCGCGCAGGGCGGCGTGCTCGGGGGTGTCGTACACGGTCGGTTGCATGGTCGTCTCCTGTGCTTCGTCATCCCCGCGCAGGCGGGGATCCACGATCGACCCGGCCCTTGCGCGTGGGTCCCCGCCTGCGCGGGGACGACGGTGCCTTGCTCACATCCGGAACACGCCGAACTTCGGCTCGCCGATCGGCGCGTTCAGCGCGGCCGACAGGCCCAGCGCCAGCACACGGCGGGTGTCGGCCGGGTCGATCACGCCGTCGTCCCACAGGCGGGCGCTGGCGTAGTACGGGTGCGACTGGTGCGCGAACTGGTCCAGCAGCGGCTGCTTGAACTTCGCCTCCTCGTCGGCGCTCCACTGGCCGCCCTTGGCCTCGATGCCGTCGCGCTTGACGGTGGCCAGCACGCTGGCGGCCTGCTCGCCGCCCATCACCGAGATGCGCGCGTTCGGCCACATCCACAGGAAGCGCGGCGAGTAGGCGCGGCCGCACATGCCGTAGTTGCCGGCGCCGAAGCTGCCGCCGATGATGATCGTGAACTTGGGCACCTGGGCCGTGGCCACCGCCGTCACCATCTTGGCGCCGTGGCGGGCGATGCCCTCGCTCTCGTACTTGCGGCCCACCATGAAGCCGGTGATGTTCTGCAGGAACACCAGCGGCACCTTGCGCTGGCAGCACAGCTCGATGAAGTGCGCGCCCTTCTGGGCCGACTCGCTGTACAGGATGCCGTTGTTGCCGATGATGCCCACCGGCATGCCCTCGATGTGGGCGAAGCCGCACACCAGGGTGGTCGACGAGCTGCCCGGGGTGCCGCCCCAGCGCGGCTTGAACTCGTGGAACTCGCTGCCGTCGACCACGCGCGCGATCACCTCGCGCACGTCGTAGGGCTTGCGCACCTCGGTGGGCACCACGCCCCACAGCTCCCTGGGGTCGTACTTCGGCGGGCGCGGCTCGCGCAGCTCGACCGGCCAGGCCTTGGGCTTGTTGAGCGTGCCGATCACCTGGCGCGCCAGCGCCAGCGCATGCAGGTCGTTCTGGGCCAGGTGGTCGGCCACGCCGGACAGCCGGGTGTGCACGTCGCCGCCGCCCAGGTCCTCGGCGCTCACCACCTCGCCGGTGGCGGCCTTCACCAGCGGCGGGCCGCCCAGGAAGATGGTCCCCTGGTTCTTCACGATGATGGTCTCGTCGCTCATGGCCGGCACGTAGGCGCCGCCGGCGGTGCACGAGCCCATCACCACCGCCACCTGCGCGATGCCCTGCGCGGACATCTGCGCCTGGTTGTAGAAGATGCGGCCGAAGTGGTCGCGGTCGGGGAACACGTCGTCCTGGTTGGGCAGGTTGGCGCCGCCCGAGTCGACCAGGTAGATGCACGGCAGCCGGTTCTGCAGCGCCACTTCCTGGGCCCGCAGGTGCTTCTTGACCGTCATCGGGTAGTAGGTGCCGCCCTTCACGGTGGCGTCGTTGCACACCACCATGACGTCGCGTCCGTTCACGCGGCCGATGCCGGCGATCAGGCCGGCGCAGGGCGCGTCGCCGTTGTACATGCCGTGCGCGGCCAGCGGCGCCAGCTCCAGGAAGGGCGTGCCGGGGTCCAGCAGCATCTGCACCCGCTCGCGCGGCGGCAGCTTGCCGCGGGCGGTGTGCTTGGCGCGCGCGGCCTCGCCGCCGCCGGCGGCGGAGGTGGCCAGCTGGGCCTGCAGGTCCTCGACCAGGGTGCGCATGACCTCGGCGTTGGCCTGGAACTCGGCCGAACGCGGATTGAGACGGGATTCCAGGATGGGCATCGGTGCGGTCCTTCACGGCCGGGGCACGGGGCGCCACCGGGCCGGTGCGCGAGCCTACCGCGCACGCCGCCACCGCGGCGGCCGCCGGGGTTGCAGATCGTGCCACACTGACGGCGTGACGATGGCGCCTGTCCCACCCCCGCGCGGCGGCCCGGCCGCGGTCACGCCCATGGCCTACGCCCGGGCGATCGCCGACGCCTACGCGCGGCGCGGCCTGGACCCGTCCGGCGTGCTCGCCATGGCACGGATCGCGCCAGCCGACCTGCACGATCCGCAGGCGCGCATGACGGCCGCGCAGATGGAAGAGCTGTCGGCGGCGGCCATGCGCGAGCTCGACGACGAATCGCTGGGCGCCTTCGCCCGCCGCCTGCCCTGGGGCAGCCACGGACTGCTGGCCCGCGGCTCGCTCACCGCGCCCGACCTGGGCACCGCGCTCAAGCGCTGGTGCCGCCACCACGGCCTGCTGGCCGACGACCTGCGGCTGGCGCTCGCGGTGCAGGGCACCCAGGCCGCGATCACGCTGTGCGAGGCGCGGCCGCTGCCCGCGGCGCAGCGCGAGCTGTGCATCGCCTACGTCCTGCGCAACGTGCACGGGCTGGCCTGCTGGTGGATCGACTCGCGCATCCCGCTGCAGGCCACGCGGCTGCCCTTCGCCGCCCCGCCGCATGCCGACGCCTACGGCCACATGTTCCCGGGCGGGCCGGTGCTGTTCGAGCCCGGCGCGCCGGGCGCGGCCCTGCTGTTCGACGCCGGCTACCTGGCCCTGCCGCTGCGGCGCGACGAGCGGGCGCTGACCCAGCTGCTGCGCCAGCGGCCGCTGTCCATCACCGTGCGGCCCTACCGGCGCGACCGGCTGCTGGCCCCGCAGGTGCGGCTGCTGCTGGCCACCCGCGCCGGCGACACCCGCAGCGCGGCGGCGCTGGGCGCCCTGCTGCACGTGTCGGCGCGCACCCTGCACCGGCAGCTGCGCGACGAAGGCACCAGCCTGCAGCGGCTCAAGGACGAGGTGCGGGCCGCGCGCGCCCGCGAGCTGCTGCTGCGCAGCGACCGGCCGCTCAAGCAGGTGGCGGCGGCGGCGGGCTTCCGCAACGTCAAGAGCTTCGCGCGCGCCTTCCGCGGCTGGACCGGGCAGGCGCCGGGCGCCTTCCGGTGCGGTGGCGCCGCCAAGGCTTGAGCCGCGTCAAGCCGGCGCCGCCGGTGCGTGCGCACCATGGACTCCCGAAGGCGCCGCCACACGCGACCTGCCGCGACGCCGCCCCTGCCGTGAACAGCTGAAAGGAACCCTGCCATGCAACGCAATGTCGGCGGCATCGACCGCACCCTGCGCATCCTCGCGGGCCTCGGCCTCGTCGCCGCGGCCGCCACCGGCACCGTGGGCTGGTGGGGCTGGCTGGGCGTGGTGCCGCTGGCCACCGGCCTGGTCGGCTGGTGCCCGCCCTACGCCCTGTTCGGCTGGAACACCTGCAAGGCGCGCACGCCGGCCTGAGCCCGGCGCCCCGGCGCCGGTCAGCGCACCGGCGCCGGCAGCGGCAAGCCGCGCCGCATCAGCACCTCGCGCGCCACGTCCGGCCGGTCGGTGATCAGGCCGTCGACGCCCCAGTCGAGCAGCCGCTCCAGGTCGGCGGGCGCGTTCACCGTCCAGGCCAGCACCTGCAGCCCCAGCGCCTGCGCCTCGCGCACCGCCTCGGCCGTCAGGTCCTGGTGGTGCGCCGACCAGGCCGTGCAGCCGGCGGCGCGCACCAGCCGCGGCACCGAGCCGTGCGCCTCGAGCCGCAGGCCGGCCGTCCAGGGGGAGCCGGCGGCATCGGCGCCGCGCAGCGTGTCGAATCCCGGCCGCTGCGCCGTCAGGCAGGCGGTGGGCAGGCCGGGCGCCAGCGCCTGGGCCGCCTGCAGCGTGCGCCAGTCGAACGACTGCAGCGTGGTGCGGTCCTGCACGCCGGCGGCGCGCACCACGTCGAGCACGGCGCGCGCGAACTGCGCCGCATCGGGCGCCTGCGGATCGCGCGGGTCGCGCTTGGTCTCGATGTCGAAGCGCACCGCGTCGGCGCCCAGTTGGCGTGCGAGCGCCAGCACCTGGGCCAGGGTCGGGATGCGCTGGCCGTCGGCGGGCTGCTGCTGCGGGTGGGCCTGCGCCGTGGCCGAGCCGGGGCGCAGCCGGCCCACGTCCCAGGCCTGCAGTTGCGCCGCGGTCAGCGACGCCACCGCCGGGCCCGGCGCCTGCACCCACCGGCCGTCGGGGCCGCGCGCGATGTCGGGATGCAGCCGCAGGTCGTGCAGCACCATGGGCACGCCGTCGGCGCTGGGCACCACGTCGAGTTCGAGCGTGGTCACGCCCAGGCGCAGCGCCCCCTCGAAGGCCGCCAGCGTGTTCTCGGGCCAGAGCCCGCGCCCGCCCCGGTGGGCCTGCAGGTCGACCGCCCGCGCGGGGGCCGCGGCCGCCAGCGCCAGGGCCCCGAGCAGCGCCGCTGCGCACTTGCACCAGTCCATGTCCACTCCTTGCAACAGCGCCGCCGGGACGGCCGGCGCGCCCGGGCAGAATGCGCCCCTTCCGACGCCAGCCCGACCGCACCCGACCCCGTTTTTCCCAGCCTGCCATGCCATTGTTCAAGAACATCGTCGCCTACCGCATCGGGCCCGAGTGGACGCCCCCCGCCTTCGAGGCGCTGGAGGACGCGCTGCAGGCCCAGGCCTTCGTGCCCTGCACCCCCACGCAGGAGCGCTCGGCCGGCTGGGTCCCGCCGCGCGGCCAGGACGGCGGGGCCATGCTCGAGATGGTGGGCGGCCAGTGGGTGCTCAAGCTGATGGTCGAGCGCAAGGCCGTCCCCGGCTCGGCGGTGCGCACCGAGATGGAGGCGCGCATCAAGGCCATCGAGGCCGAGCGCGGCCGCAAGCCGGGCAAGAAGGAGAAAGCCGAGATCAAGGAGGACATCCTGCATGCCTTCCTGCCGCGCGCCTTCAGCAAGCGCGGCACGCACACGCTGTGGCTGGATCCCCAGGCGCGCACCCTGGTGGTCGGCGCCTCCAGCATGAAGGCCGCCGAGCCGGTGCTCAAGCCGCTGGTGGACCTGATGGCCGAGCTGCAGCACGTGCTGCCGCTGGCCCCGCTGCACACCGCGACCTCGCCGGCCATCGCCATGGGCGAGTGGCTCACCACCCGAGAGGCGCCCGCCGGCTTCACCATCGACCGCGACCTGGAGCTGAAGAACCCGGGCGAGGAGAAATCGGTGGTGCGCTACGCCCGCCACACGCTGGAGCTGGACGAGATCGGCCAGCACATCCAGGAAGGCAAGCTGCCCACGCAGCTGGCCATGACCTGGAACGACAAGGTCTCGTTCGTGCTGACCGAGCAGATGGCGATCCGCAAGATCGACATCCGCGACGTCGAGGAAGCGCCCAAGGGCGAGGACCATTTCGACGCCGACGTGGCCATCGCCACCGCCGAGCTGTCGGCCCTGGTGCCCGAGCTGCTCGAGGCCCTGGGCGGCGAGCTGCAGCACGCGGCCGCCACGGCTGCGGCGACCACCCCGGCGACCGCGGCGGCCTGAGCCCGGCCGGCCCGGGCCGATCCCCGGACCGGGCGCGGGGCATGGGCCCGCGGCCAGAATCGCGCCCCATGCGCGTTTCGCCCTTGCGCCGCCCGGCCGCGGCCCTCCTGGCCATCCTCCTCGCCCCCGTCAGCGCCGCTGCGCAGGACGACGGCATGCAGCCCGTGGGCCGCTTCGCCATCGACCGCACCGAGGTCACGATCGGCCAGTTCCGCCGCTACGTGGACGCCACCGGCACCGTCACCGCGGCCGAGCGTGCCGGCGGTGGCAGCACCTACGAGGGCGGCTGGCAGCAGCGCCGCGGCTGGACCTGGCGCGCGCCCTACGGCCGCCCGGGCGGCGAGCGCGAGCCTGCGGTGCACGTCACCCATGCCGAGGCGGCGGCGTACTGCCGCTGGGCCGGCAAGCGCCTGCCCACCGATGCCGAATGGGGCGAGGCCGCCTACGTGGAGCGGCGCGGCACCCCGCCGCCGCCCTTCACGGCCGGCCGGCGCCATCCCTACCCGACGGGCGACACGCCGCAGGGTGCCAACTGCCTGGGCGAGTGCGGCGGCGTGCGGACCGTCGCCGACACCTGGTCGGGCGGCCCCCAGGGGTCCGAGGCCGGCTTCCCGTCGTCCCGCGGCCGCGGCCATGCCGAGGCCGGCACCACGCGCGCCGGGGTCAACGGCCTGCACGACATGGGCGGCAACGTGTGGGAATGGGTCGACAGCGGGCCCGGCCCCGAGCAGCGCACCCGCGGCGGCTCCTGGTGGTACGGCGCCGGGCCGATGCGCGACGAGCACCGGCAGTCCAAGCCGGCCGACACGGCGGTGGTCTACATCGGCTTCCGCTGCGCCCGCGACCGCTGAGCCGCGGCCGTTCCGGCCGGCGGCGCCGTCCGACAGCGCGATGCGCGCGCCGCCGCACCGGGCCCCGCTGGCGCGACGGCGACCATGCGGCATGGACCTCGACATCGCCAAACCCCAAGCCGTCGAACGCTTCGACGACCCGCGGCCGCTGTTCCCGGGCGAACACTGGGTGGAACTGGTGCTGGGCGTGGGCGCCTGGTGGATGACGCGCAAGCACCCGTCGCTCGCCGTGCGCACGCTGGGCACCTTCGTCGGCGCCACGCTGGTGGCCCGCGCGGCGCATGCCCGCAAGCCGATCGGCAACGTGATGCGCTGGACGCCGATCGGCGGCGGCATCGAGCGCGACCGGCCCTGAGCGGCCGGCGGCCGCGGGACGCTCAGCGCACCGACAGCTCCAGGCGCAGCGGCACCACCTTCTGCGCCTGCGCCACCGCCACGGGTGCGGCCACCGCCACGCGCGCCGCGTCGACCCCGGCCTGCCGCAGGCCCGCCGCCACCGCCTGGGCCCGGCGCTGCGCCAGGGCGGCCAGGGCATCGGGGGCCAGCGGCTGCTCGGCCTCGAGCCGGCGCGCCAGGCCGCGGTAGAAGCCCACCGCATCGGCCACCTGCGGCTCGCCCTGCACGAAGTTGCCCACGCGGCGCCACACCGGCACCTCGGCGCGCGCCGCGGCCGAGGCGCCCGCCGCGGCAGCCGGCGCGGCCTCGGCGGCGCGCTTGGCCTCCTGCCAGCCGGTCTCGCCGAAGCGCTGCACGTACAGCGCGCGCACGGCGGCGCGGATCGCCGGGTCGGCCACGTCCAGCGGGCCGGGCGCCTCGCCCTCCTCGAGCTTGAGCCCGGCGCGCCGCACGACCTCGCTGCGCACCGCGCGCTGGCGCAAGGCGGCGGCATCCAGGCCGTCGTGCCAGGCGCCCAGGACGGACAGGCGCAGCTGCGGCTTCTTCGCCAGCACCTGCGCCACCTGCACCAGCTTCTCGCGCTCGGGCGGCAGCAGGCGGTCGCTGCCGGGGTCGAAGTCCACCGCCTCGAGCGTGTCGCCACCGCCGCCGAACAGGCTGCCCAGTGCGCGGAACGGCGCCGTCACCGCCCGCGTGAGCACGTTGACGACGGCCTTCCAGACGATGGCGCCATAGCTGAACTGCGGGTCGTCCAGGTCGCCCGAGACCGGCAGGCCCAGCTCGATGCGGCCGTCGCTGTCCTTCAGGATGGCCAGCGCCAGCTCCAGCGGGAGCTTCAGCGCGTCGGGGCTGTCCACCCGTTCGCCCAGCGTCAGCCGCTCCAGCACGATGCGGTTGTCGCCGTCGAGCTTGCCGGCGCGCACGCGGTAGCGCAGGTCCAGCGAGATGCGGCCCTCGGCGATGCGGTAGCCGGCGAACTTCATGCTGTAGGGGGTCGCCGGCACCATGTCGACGTTGCGGAACAGCACCGACAGGTCGGTGCTGTCGCGCAGCGCGAAGGGGTTGAGCGCGCCGCGGATGCGCGCCAGGCCGAATTCGCCCACGCGGCCGTCCAGCTCGAGCTGGCTGCGCGCGTCGATGCGGCTGGCCAGGCCGGTGACCACGCCCGACAGGCCCTCGATGCGGGCACCGAACGGCGGCCGCAGGCTCAGGTCCTCGAAGTCCAGCCGCGCGTCCTGCAGCCGCACCCGCTGGATGCGCACCGGGAACGGGTCGGCCGCCGGGGGTGCCGCCACCGGCGTGGCCCCTGCGGTCGCGGCCGCGGCCGCGGTCGCGGGGGCCGATGCCGCGGCCCGCGGCGCCGGCGCCGGCGCGCGCACCAGCAGGCGCGCCGCGTTGAAGCTGCGGTCGGGCTCGATGATCAGGCTGGCCTCGGCGCCCACCACCCGCAGCTCGGGGATGTCCACGCCGTCGGTGCCCGCCGTCAGCCGGTCGGCCGACACGCTGCGCCAGCGCGCGAACAGGTCGCCGTCGGCCTCGTCCAGCCGCAGGTCGGCCACCTCGGCCCGCCCGCTGTAGCGCACCACGGGCCGGGGGCCCGACCAACGGGCCTGCAGCCGGCCGTCGGCATGGGCGGCGCCGCGCGACAGCTTCAAACGCAGGTGCTGCGCCAGCAGCGGCTGGGCCAGCGGCAGCGCCAGGCCACGCAGCTGCAGCTGCGCCTCCAGCGTGCCCTCGCCGGGCACCGTGCTGCCGCGCAGCGCCAGCCGGCCGCCTTCGCGCACCTGCAGGCCGGCCTCGAAGCGCACGGGCCGCCGCAGGTCGGTGCCGGCACCCGCGGCCTGCAGCGTCACGTCCTGCAGCTGGGTGGCGATGCCGGTGGCGGCATCGCGCAGGTCGATGGCCAGCGGCCCCACGCGCAGCTGCGCGAGCTGCGCCTGCCAGGGCGCGGCGGGAGCGTCGGTGGCCGATGCGGCCGGTGCGGCCGCTGCGGCTCGCCAGGACGGCAGGTCGAGCGCGCCCTGCGCATCGCGCGCCAAGTGCAACTGCCCGCGGCCGACCACGGCGCTGTCGATGCTGGCGCGCCGCGCCGCCAGGTCGAGCTGGCCGCCCTGCACCGCCAGCTGCTCGAGCACCTGCGGCGCGCGTCCCTCGGCCTGCAGCGCCAGCCGGCGCGCCTGCACGGCCGCCTGCGTCACGCGCAGCGCCGTCGCGGCGCCGCCGGCCTCGGCCTCGAGGCGGGCCTGCAGGCCGAGCCCGTCCAGGGCCAGCTCGACCGGCGGCGTGGCCTGCGCGTCGTGCAGCCTCAGGCCGGCGTCCACCACCTGCAGCTGCTGCAGCGCGAGGGTCCAGGCAGCCGCCGCCGTGCGGGCGGCGGGCGCGGCGCCCGGCGGCGCCGCCGGCGTGGCGGAGGGCGGCGGCGTGAACAGCGTCGCCAGGTCCAGCGTGCCGTCGGCCGCGCGCCGGGCGGCCACCTGCAGGCCGTCCAGGCGCATCAGGTTCGCCTGGGCACGGCGACCCAGCAGGTCCGCGTCGACACCCTCCAGGCGCAACGCCGCCAGCTGCAGGACGGGCGGGCCGCCGGCCGCCGGCGCCAGCGCGAGCTGCTGCAGGTCGACGCTGGCGCCGGCCAGCGCCACCGACAGGCGGCCGTCGGCCTGCGCGAAGCGGTACGGCAGGCGGGCCGAGAGGCGGCCGCCGGCCAGGGTGGCGCGGGTGGCCTGGCGCAGGTAGGGCGCCGCCACCGACAGCGCCAGCCCGTCCAACGCGAGCTCGCCGCTGCCACGCAGCGGCTGCCAGCTGGCCTCGCCGCGCCAGCGCAGCGTCGCGCCGCTGCCCAGGCGGGCACTGAGGGTCCAGGCGTCGGTGGTCTCGGGCAGGTTGCTGAAGTCCTGCATCCGCAGGTCGATCGCGCCCACGCTGTCGCGCATGCCGGCGCGCCGGTCGTCCCAGTCGATGCGGCCGCCTTGCAGCTGCAGGTCGGCCACCTGCACCCGCGGCAGGGGCCCGGGCTCGCGCGGCTGCGGATCGCGCGGCAGGGCCTGCAGCAGCTGCGCGAGGTTCAGGCGCCCCTGGGCATCGACCACCAGCCGCAGCTGCGGCCCCTGCAGCAGCAGGGCGTCGAACGACCAGGTGCGGCGCACCAGCGAGGCCCAGCGCAGGTCGGCGACCAGGGCGTCGATCGCCAGCAGCGGGTCGCCGCCGGCATCGCGCAGCTGCAGCTGCGCCAGCTCCAGCCGCAGGCGGAAGGGATCGAAGCGCACCTCGCCCACGCTGGCCTCGCGTTGCAGCAGCTTCTGGGCCTGCGCCGGCAGCTGCCAGCGCACGAGGGCCGGCACCGCCCACCAGCCGAAGGCGGCCCAGGCCGCCACCACCACCAGCGCTGCCGCGCCCCACCGCCACCAAGGTCCTGCTCGCATGCGCCCGAGCATAGCCAGCCGCGGCCGCGCCACGGGGGCACGGTGGCAAGCGGGCCGGGGCCCGCTCAGGCGTGGGCGGGCGTGCCGGCGTGCGCGAGCAGGCGGGCGGGGCTGCGCGCGGCGCCCATGGCCCGCGCGAGCGCCAGCGCATCCAGGCCGGCGGGGTCGCGGCGGCCGGGCTCGGCGCCGCGCTCGAGCAGGAAGTCGAGCACGTCCAGGCGGTCGAACATCGCCGCCACCATCAGCGCGGTGCGGCCGTCGGGGCCGCGCGCGTCCACGGGCACGCCGTGGTCGAGCAGCAGCCGAACGATGCCGGTGAAGCCCTGGTAGGCCGCGGCCGCCAGCGGCAGCTGGCCGCGGTCGTTGGCCAGCAGCGGGTCGGCGCCGGCGCGCAGCAGCGCCCGGGCCAGCTCCAGCCGGCCGTGGTAGCAGGCCAGCATGAGCAGGCTGTCGCCGGCCTCGTTGCGCAGGTCGCGCGGCAGCCCGCGCTCCAGCAGGGGCGCCAGGCGTGCGACGTCGCCCAGGCGGGCGGCCTGGAACAGCTGGCGGGCCCAGGCGAGCGTCTCCTCGTCCAGGGTGGCGGGGCGGTCGGCGGCGGTCATGGCGTGATCAGACCAGCGCGGCGGCTCGGCCGCTGTCGGACCCCGCCGACAGTCGGTCCCGCGGGCGGGGGGGCGCGCAAGGCCGTATGCTGCCCATCCATGAGCCTTCCCCCGCCCGGGCCCGAGCCCCTGCCGCCGCAGGTGCCCCCGTCCGCGCCGGCGCCGGCCGCGATGCCCCGCCTGCCCGCCCGCCCGGCCTGGCTGTGGGTGCTGCTGATGGCCGTCGTGCTCGCGCTGCTGATCGCCCTGGCCCTGACCTACCTGCGCCAGCTGGCGCAGCGCGACGGCGAGCGGCTGACCGCCTCGCTGGCGCAGGTGATCGCCGAGCAGGCCACGCGCACGCTGCAGACCGTGGACCTGCGGCTGCAGATGGCCGCCAGCCAGCTGGCCGCGCTGGAGGCCGGCGGCCAGGCGACCGGCGAGGACGTGCGCCAGGTGCTGGCCGAGCAGGCGCGCGACATGCCCTTCGTGCGCGCGCTGTGGGTGCTCGACCGCGACGGCAGGCGGCTGTGGGACAGCCGCAATGCGGCCATCGGCGAGTCGTTCGCCGACCGCGCGTACTACCTGGCGGTGCGCGAGCGGCCGGACCGCGGCTTCTACGCCGGCCCCCTGATCAAGAGTCGCATCACGGGCCAGTGGACGATGGCGGTGTCCCGCCCGCTGCCGGCCCCGCCCGGCCAGGCGCCCGGCTTCAGCGGCGTGATCGCCGCGTCCATCGAGCCGGCCTACTTCGAGCAGCTGTGGCGCGACGTGAACCTCGGCAGCCATGCCGCGGTCACCCTGTTCCGCCGCGACGGCCAGGTGATGATGCGCAGCCCCACGCAGCAGGAGCTGCTGGGCCAGTACGTGCCGCACCTGTCGCTGTTCACCGAGCACCTGCCCAACAGCCCCCAGGGCGTGTTCACCACCCTCGGGCGCCTCGACGGGATCCCCCGCGTGGCGGCCTACCACGTGCTGGAGGCCTACCCCGAGCTGCTGGTGCAGGTGGGTCTCGACCGCGCCGACCTGCTGGCGCCCTGGACCCGCCTGGCCTGGCTGTCGGGGCTGGTGTGGCTGCTGGTCACCGCCTCGGCCTTGGCGGTCACGGGCCTGCTCGCGCGCGAGCAGCGCCGGCTGCGCGCCAGCGGCCTGCAGCTGGCCGCGCTGGCGGCCTCGCGCCAACAGCTGGTCGAGCAGGTGCAGTCGCTCAACGCGGGGCTGGAGCGCACCGTGCAGGAACGCACGGCGGAACTGGCGCGCCAGGAGCTGCTGTTCCGCACCCTGGCCGAGAGCGTGCCCGAGCCGTTCTGGACGGTCGACAACCGGGGCGGCGCCACCTTCCTGAGCCGGGCCTGGTACGACCTGGTCGGCGGGGAGCCCGCGCAGTGGCTGGGCTATGGATGGCGCGAGGCCATGCACCCCGACGACCTGGCCCGGCTGGAGCGCCAGTGGGTGCGCGATGCCAAGGCGGCGCGCGAGCACACCGGCCGCCGCCGCCTGCGGGCGCGGGACGGCAGCTGGCACACGATGGCCTTCAAGGCCATCCCGGTGCGCGACCCGGACGGCCAGGTGCGCTTCTGGGTCGGCATCGACGTGGACATCACCACCATCCTGGCCAACGAGGAGGCGCTGCGGCTGGTCAACGAGCAGCTGCACGCGTTCTCGTACACGGTCTCGCACGACCTGCAGGCGCCGCTGCAGCGCATCCGCTCCTTCGCCGACGTGCTGGGCGCCGAGCTCGGGCCGCAGGCCTCGCCGCGCGCCCTGCACTTCCTGGACCGCATCCGCGGCAACGCGCAGGACATGGCCCGCCTGGTCACCGACCTGCTGGCGCTGGCCCAGGTGGCGCAGCTGGACATCGTCAGCACCCGCGTGAGCATCACCGAGCTGGCGGTGCAGGCGCTGCAGCGCCTGCAGGCCGAGCATCCGCACCGCGCCGTGCGCTGGTCGGTGGCGCCGGGCCTGTCCGCGCGCGGCGACGTACGGCTGATGCGCTCGGTGATCGACAACCTGCTGGACAACGCTTGGAAGTTCACCGCCCGCACGGCCGACGCCACGATCGAGGTCGGCGGCCCGCCGGAGTCCGGCAACTTCCACGTGCGCGACAACGGCGCCGGCTTCGACATGGCGCATGCGGGGCAGATGTTCGGCACCTTCCGCCGGCTGCACCGCGAGGACGAGTTCCCCGGCACGGGCGTCGGGCTGGCCACGGTGGCGCGTGCCATCCAGCGCATGGGCGGGCGCATCCAGGCCGAGGGCAGCCCGGGCCAGGGCGCCACCTTCCACTGCGTGCTGCCGCCGCCCGACGGGGGCGAGCCGCCGTCGCTGCGCACGTCCTCGGGCTTCGGCGCGCTCTGATGCACAGCGGCCCCGATCCCGCACCCTGCCCCCTGGACGGCTGGCACTGCGGGACCGTGGCGGCAGGCAGCTGCGACCTGGGCTGGCTCGCCCCCGTGCTGCGGGCCGCGGGCGCCCAGCCGCAGGCCCTGCCCGAGGCCGACGCCACCGGCACCGGCCGGATCGGGGCGCTGGCACAGGCCGTGGCCGCGCAGCGCCTGGCGCTGGGCGTGGCCGCCGACCTGGGCGGCGCCGCCCGGCTGGCGGCGCAGGCGGCCGGGCTCTGGTCGCTGCGCACCACGCCGCACCTGTGGCCGCAGGCCCCGGCGCCGCTGCAGCCAACGCTCGATGCGCCCCTGCTGATGGCCCGCACGGCCGCCGACCTCGACCGCGCCGCACGCGCCCTGCTGGCCGGCGGCACGTCGGCGCCCTGGCGCCGCGCCCTGCGCTGGCAGGCGGCCTGGGACCGCGCGGGCAGCGGCCTGCAGGTGGCGCTGGCGGTGGCCTGGCTGGCGCTGCAGCGGCTCGGCCTCGACGGCCTGGAGGTGGTGCCGCAGGTGCAGCCGCTCGACGACTGGGAAGCGCTGTGGCACGACTGCGCCCGCCACGACCCGTACATCCGCGCGCCGGCGCTGGCCGACGTGCCGGCGCGCCGCGAGCAGGTGCGGGCGTCGCTGGTGTGGACGCTGGGCCGCGATGGCGTGGGCCTGCTGCCGGCCGCGGCCGACGCGGGCCCGGTGGAAGGCGCGCCGGTGCCCGAGCGCCTGGTGGCGCGCAGCCTGGCGCTGGCCTGCGCGGCCGAGCTCGCCGGCCTGCCGCAGGTGGGATGGCCCCTGCGGCTGGACGGCCCGCAGGTGGCCGGGCTCGCGCTGGTGGGCCCGCCGGGCAGCGACCTGGCCCTGCTGGCCCTGGCGCAGCGGCTGGATGCGGCCCTGCCGGCGGCCATGCGCCGCGAGGGCGCGCCACCGCCGGCGCCGGCCGGGGGCTGAGGCCGGCCGCCTGCCCGCGACCGGCCTCAGGCGCCGCGGGCCGTCGCGCGGCGCGCCGCCAGCCGGCCCTGCAGCTCGAACAGGCCCATGCCGGCCAGCATGGCGACGACGAAGACCACCGCCTGGTCCTGCCCCATGCCCACGGCGACCAGCGCCGGCCCCGGGCAGAAGCCCGCCAGCCCCCAGCCGATGCCGAACAGCAGGCCACCGCCGACCAGCCGGCGGTCGATGGTGCGGCGGTCCTGCGGCAGCCGCATCGGCAGGCCCAGCACCGAGACGTTGCGACGGTGCGCCACGGCGAAGGCGACCAGGCCGACGCCGATCGCACCGGCCATCACGAAGGCGAGCGAGGGATCCCAGCGGCCGGCCAGGTCGAGAAAGCCGAGCACCTTGGACGGGTCGGCCATGCCGGAGACGATCAGGCCCAGTCCGAACAGCAGGCCGGCGAGCAGGGACGCGAGTTGCACCATGGCGTGGCTCCTTCAGGCGGCCAGCAGGTGGCGCACGGCGTAGACGGTGGCGAAGCCCGCGCCCATGAAGGCCACCGTGGCGACCAGCGAGCGGGGCGACAGGCGCGACAGGCCGCACACGCCGTGGCCGCTGGTGCAGCCCGAGCCCCAGCGGGTGCCGAAGCCCACCAGCAGGCCGGCCACGACCAGCGTGCCGGTGCCGGCCTCGATGCGCGGCACCGGCACGGTGGCCACCAGCGCGACCAGCGCCGGCGCGAGCAGCAGGCCGCCGATGAAGGCGATGCGCCAGGCCATGTCGCCGCGCCGCGGCTGCAGCAGCCCGCCGAGCACGCCGCTGATGCCGGCGATGCGGCCGTTGAGCAGCGCGAACAGCGCCGCCGCGGTCCCGATCAGCACGCCGCCGGCCAGCGCGTGCCAGGGGGTGAAGGCGTCCCAGGCGATGGTCATGGCCTCAGTCCTCCTGGCAGTACAGGCGATGCAGCAGGGCGACCACCTCGAGCACGGAGTGGTCGGCGATGCTGTAGTGGATGTTCTTGCCCTCGCGGCGGGTGGCCACCACGCCGGCGTCGCGCAGCACGGCCAGCTGCTGCGACAGCGTGGGCTGGCGGATGCCCAGCGCCTCCTCCAGGGCCGAGACGTGCATCTCGCCCTGCGACAGCTGGCACAGCAGCAGCAGCCGGTCCTCGTTGGCCAGCAGCTTGAGCACGCCCACCGCGTTGCCGGCGCTGTGGCGCAGGACGGCGGGGTCGATGGCGAGGCGCTTCATGCGCGGGTCCTTTCGATCCATTGCGAGATATTCTATTGTTCAATAAACTATATGGCAATGGATCGATGCGATCCCCTGTCCCGGAGGACCCATGGACACCCGCCCCGACGTGCAAGCCTTCTTCGACCCCGCCACCGGGACCGTCAGCTACGTGGTCGCCGACCCGGCCACGGGCGCCGCGGCCGTGGTGGATCCCGTGCTGGACTACGACCCGAAGTCGGGCCACACCGGCACGCACTCGGCGCAGCGCCTGCTGGACCACCTGCGCGCGCATGGCCTGCAGCTGGCCTGGATCCTGGAGACGCACGCGCATGCCGACCACCTGTCGGCCGCGCACTGGCTGCGCGGGCAGGCCGGCGGCCGCATCGCCATCGGCGCGCGGATCACCGAGGTGCAGCGGCGCTTCGGGACGCTGTTCGGCATCGGCGCCGAACTGGCCGCCGGCCCACCGGCCTTCGACCGGCTGCTGCAGGACGGCGACACGCTGGAGATCGGCAGCCTGCTGGCGGTGGCCATCCACGTGCCCGGGCACACGCCGGCCGACATGGCCTTGCGCATCGGCGACACCGTGTTCGTGGGCGACACCCTGTTCATGCCCGACGTGGGCACGGCCCGCGCCGACTTCCCCGGCGGCGATGCGCGCGCGCTGTACCGATCGATCCGCCGGCTGCTGGCACTGCCGCCGGCCACGCGGCTGCTGGTGTGCCACGACTACCCGCCCGGGGGCCGCGCGCCGGCCTGGGAGACCACGGTGGCCGATCAGCGCGCCCGCAACATTCACGTGCACGACGGCGTGGGCGAGGACGCCTTCGTGGCGATGCGGCAGGCGCGCGACGCGACCCTGGCCGTGCCCGCGCTGATCCTGCCGGCGCTGCAGGTCAACGTGCGCGGCGGGCGGCTGCCGCCGGCCGGGGACGATGGCGTGGCCTACCTGAAGATCCCGCTGAACGCGCTGCCGGCCACCAACGTGTTCGGCTGAGCGCGGCGCGGGCGCGGCCGCCTCAGGCGGTGGCCAGGAACATCGGCCCGCGCACGCGTTCGCCGGTGCCGATGCCGCGGTCGCGGAACCAGCCCTGCGGCACCTCGAGCACGTAGCGCACCGGGTGCCGGCTGCTGCAGCCGTCCAGGCAGTGCGGGTCCATGTCGTCCAGGTGCAGGATGGTGCCGTCGTCGTCCAGGAAGGCGATCGACAGCGCCACCGGCGTGTCCTTCATCCAGAAGCTCTGCACCGCGACCTCGTCGCAGACGAACAGCATGGCCTCGTCGGGCGCGAGTTCGCGCCGGTGCATCAACCCCAGCGCGCGCTGCTCGGGCGTGCCGGCGACGCGGCACTGCAGGACATGCTCGCCGATCGCGAGCGGGGTACGGACGAGGTTCATGGCGTGTCGGCGTGGTGGGTGGGCCGCAGGAGCGGCGACGCCGCGAGGGTGCGGCGCGGCCGGGCCAGCGGCCAGCCGCCGTTGCCGCAAGCCCGTGTAGGCGGCGGTCGCGCCAGGCGCGCCACGCGCAAGGCGGTGCAAACCCGCTGCGCGGCGGCCTGCGCCCGCGGCAGCATGCGGGCATGCACGACCTGTTCACCACCCACGCCGACGGACCCGACTGGCTGCAGCTGCAGGCCCAGGCCTGGGAGCCCGCAGCCGCGCGCCTGCTGGAGGCGATCGACGTGCCGCCGGGCGCCACGGTGCTCGACGCCGGCTGCGGCGCGCAGGGCTGGCTGCGGCCGCTGCAGCACAAGGTGGCGCCGTCGGGCAGCGTGGTGGGCACCGACCTGGACCCCCGGCTGCTCGACGCCGCGGCGTCGTTCTGCACCCGCGCCTCGCTGTACGACGTGGAGCTGGTGCGCGACGACCTGTTCGCCAGCGCCCTGCCTGCCGGTGGCTTCGACCTCGTGCATGCGCGGCTGCAGCAGGCGGCGCTGGGCCGCGCGCCGCAGCAGGTGCAGGCGCTGCGCCGGCTGGTCAAGCCCGGCGGCTGGCTGGTGCTGGAGGAGCCCGACACGGGCAGCTGGCGCGTCCATCCGCAGGCCCCGGCCACGGCGGCGCTGGTGCAGCTGCTGGTGCAGGCCTGCGCCAGCGCCGGCGGCGACCTCGACGCGGGCCGCCAGCTGCCGGGGCTGCTGCGCGAGGCCGGCGTGACGCCGCAGCTGCGGGCCGAGGTGCTGGCGCTGGAGCCGGGCCACCCCTACCTGCGGCTGCCGCTGCACCTGGCGCAGGCCTTGCGCGCGCAGCTGGTGACCCTGGCCGGCGCCGAACGCGTGGGCACGCTGCTGGCCGCCTGCGAGCACGAGCTGTCGCGGCCCGGCACCTGGGGCACCAGCTTCACGCTGGTGCAGGCGTGGGGGCGGGTGCAGGGGTGAGGACACGCCGGCAGGCTAGCGTCGAGGAAGTCACTGGATCCCGGCCTGCGCCGGGATGACGGGAGTCCTGTCGCCCCGGCGCAGCCCGGGGCCCGGTGTCTTCGCACGGGGGTCGAACGTGACTGGATCCCGGCTTTCGCCGGGATGACCCGCGCGATGGCGCGGGTCACTTGGGCCGGGGCCGCTGCAGGTGGCAGTCGGGCGGCACGTAGCGGCCGCTGCGCAGGTCCTGCGTGGCGCGCAGCAGGGCACGGGCGGCGTTGCGCACCTCCTCCTGCACCGCGAGGTCGCGGTCCAGCGTCGCGTGGCTGGTGGCGTAGGGCTCGTAGTAGCCGATGAACCGGTCCAGCCGCGCATGCACGCCGGCGTCGTGCAGGCCCATCCAGTCGAGCCAGTCGCACAGCGCGCGCCGCGTGCCCTCGATGCCGGCCACGTCGCCGTGCACCACGACGCCGTACATCCGCCCCGACAGGTGCTTGGGATAGTCCCAGCCGCGCAGCTCCAGCGCCTTCGCCTCGGCCGCATGCTTGCCGTGCGTGCTGGTGGGATCCGGGTTGCCGCCGTCGGCGCAGACCAGCCGGTCGATCATGGCCTTCAGCGGCGTGGGCGACTGGTACCAGTAGGTCGGGGTGAGCAGCAGCACGCCGTGCGCGGCCACCCACTGGGGATAGATCGCGTTCATCCAGTCGCCGGTCTGGCGCTCGGCATGGTTGGGGTAGCAGCTGCACGGCCAGTGGCACAGCGGCATCGCGGTCGAGGCGCAGCCCTTGCACGGATGGATGTGCAGGTCGTACTCCGAAATCACCCGGCTGAGGTCCAGCAGGTCCACCTCGACCTGCGGCCCGCCCTCAGCCAGCACCTCGCGGGCCAGCTGCGCCAGCCGCCAGGTCTTGGACATCTCGCCGGGGCAGCTGCCGTCGTTGCGGGCGGAACCCGCCACCAGCAGCAGCCGCGTGGGCGACGCCGGGTCCTGCTGGCGCGCCTGGGCTTGCCGGATCGCCTCGGCGGCCTCGATCCAGTCGAGCGACAGGTCGTAGTCGGGATCCGCATGGCCGGGGCCGGCCTTGCGCGTGCGCGGCGCCTTGCGCTCCTGCTGGTAGGCGTCCCAGGCGATGGCTTCGAGCCGGTCGAGCGCCGCGTCCTCCTGCCGGTAGGCCGGGTCGACGAAGGACTGCAGGAAGCGCGCGCGGAAAGCGTCGCGGGGCAGCTGGGGGCCGGCCTGGCCGGTGCGCACGTCGGGGGTGGTCATGCCGCCACTGTGGGCGGCGGCGGTGCCTGCCCGTGTCGGCGCGCAGCCCAGACCTGACGTCGTCCGGAAGCTCAGCGCGCCACGGCGGGCGGGTCGGCGTCGCGGCTGCGCAGGCGCCACAGCAGCCCGTCGGGCCCGCACAGCGCGACCACCTCGGCGCCCGTGAGCCGGCCGTCGCGGTCGCGCGCGCGCCAGGCCCGCACCTCGGTGCCGCCGTCCAGGCCCAGCCGCTCGGGCGGCCCCGGGGGCAGGCCGTCGAGCACGCTGCACGGCGTGGTCCCGGGCTGCAGGGCGGCGAGCGCCTGCGCGTGCGGCAGCGCGGCGGTGGCGGGCGGGGCCGGCGGCGGCCCCGCGCAGCCGGCCAGCAGGGCCGCCGCGAGCACGGCGGCCGGGCTGGCGGGCGGAGCGGCGCGCGGCGGGTCAGCGCGGCGCATCACCCGGTCCCGTGGGCATGAACTCGAACACCAGCAGCGTGTCGTCGCTCCAGCGCGCATCGGCCAGCGGCGCGAAGTAGGCGTGGGCCAGCAGCAGTTCGCAGTCGCACACCGCCAGGTCGCGCGGCAGTCCGGCATCGCCCAGGGCCGCCGCCCAGAGCCGGCCCGTGGGCAGCGACGCGCGCCGCGCACCGTCCACCAGCGTCACGCCGAAGATCGGCCGCTCGGCGAAGTACAGGTAGCGGTTGTCCGGCCGGTCGCAGTACGACGGCCCGTCGGCCAGCTGGTTCACGAAGCGCGTGATCGCCGACGGGTTCTCGGACACCAGGCCGGCTTCCATGCCCACCAGGCATTCCAGCCGCAGGTCGCCCAGGCGCCGGGTGCCGGGCGGCAGGCCGGGCGTGCGCACGTCGGCGCGCCAGCTCAGGCTGCCGGCGCGCCGGGCCGGCGAGACGCGCGCGTCCTCGGCCCAGGCCCGCGCATCGCGCGGCAACGCGAAGCGCCGGTCGGGGCCGACGTCCAGCGGGATCTCGACGCTGCGGCCCACCACGTAGAGGTCGAGCCCGCGCTGCAGGTCGACGCCCGGGCGGCGGGGCAGCAGCGCGAAGCGCAGTTCGGCCTGCGGCGCCAGCGCGGCGCGGCGGGCCTCGAACAGGTCCATGCCGCGCACCATGCGGCGGTAGGACTTCTCCACCTGCGGCTCGGCCCGCCGGCCGGTGACGGTGACGCCGGGCAGGTCGGCCACCGGCTGTGACCGCGCAGGCAGCGCTGCCAGCAGCGCGGCGGCCAGCAGGACGACGGCAGGACGGGCGGGGAAGAGGCGCCGCATGCACCGAGCGTGGCCGGCCTGGCCAGGCGCCCGCGTGCGCGCGCGCCGCAAGCCGCTGTGCGACGGCGGCTCAGCGGGCGGCCAGCTGCGGCTCGGGCACGCCCTCGACCAGCGGCCGCACGTCGACGGTGGCGACGAACTCGGCCTCGTCGGCGGCCAGCGTGCGCAGGCCGCCTGCCAGCGCCGGGTCCAGCACGGTCGCGCGCAGCAGCCGCGGGGCGCCGCCGCGCTCGCGCGTCACCTCGACGGCCACCAGCAGCACCGCATGGCCGCGCACGCCGACCAGCACCGGCCGGCCGCCCGCCAGCTCCGCGAGCACGGCCGGGTGCGCCAGGCCCGCCGGGGTGGGGGGCACCGCGGCGTAGTGCGTGCGCACCCCGCGGCCTCGGCCGTCGCGCCAGGTGCGCCGCAGCAGCTCGCCCAGGGCCGCCTGGCCCACGCCGACGTTCACCGCGCTGCCGTACCAGGCCCGCACCACGTCCTCCTGCGGCACCCGCAGGCCGTAGCGCCCCAGCAGCATGCTGACGCTGGCCGCCCAGCACCACTGGCTGGCGCGCTGCGGTTGCGCCAGCGCCGCCAGCAGGTCGGCAGGCAGGCCGAGGCGGCACGGGGCCCCCGCGGGCTCGGCTGCGGTGGCGGCGGGCTCGCACGGCAGGCCGGCACGGACCGGCGGCGCGGCGAGCGCAGCCAGCGCCAGCAGCGCGGCGGCGAGCGGCGCCGCACGGTGGCGGCGGCTCGGCAAGGCAAGACGGAACGGCAGCATGGACGGGCCTCCCTGGCAAGGCCGGGCGGCAGGTCCCGGCGTGGAAGTGCGCGGTCGTCCTCTTCGAGTGAAGCGCTGGGGAGGGCTGGCGGGCGCGTGAACGATTTCACAGCCGCACCCGCTACCCCGCAACGACTGAAACCGACTGTTTCAAGTCGTGAACACATCCGTGACGCGGCGAGCGCCTGCTCCACGACAAACGGGCCCCGAAGGGCCCGTTCCTGCTGCTTTCAGCCGATGCGCGCGCAGCGCGCCGGCCTTATTGCGGCTCGATCTTCGCGTCGCGGATCGCCTTGGCCCACTTGGCCGTCTCGGCGCGGGTGCGCTGGGCCAGCGCTTCGGGCGTGCCCGGCTCGACGCTGAAGCCGATGGGCGCGAACTTCTCCTGCACGTCCTTGCTGTTGGCCGCGGCGTTGAAGGCCTCGTTCAGGCGCCGGATCACCTCGGGCGGCGTGCCGGCCGGCGCGAAGGCCGCGAAGTACGCGATGAGTTCGTAGTCCTTCAGGCCCAGCGCCTCGTTCACCGTGGGGATGTTCGGCACGGCCGGCGAGCGGCGCGACGAGGTGACGGCCAGGCCGCGGACCTTGCCGCCCTGCACCTGCGGCAGCATCACCGCGAAGTCGGCGGCGAACATGTTGACTTGGCCGCCGATGAGGTCGGTCATCGCCGCGGGGCCGCTCTTGTACGGGACGTTGGTCAGCTGGACGCCGGCCATGCTGGCCAGCATCTCGGAGGACACCAGCTGCGAGGTGCTGGCGCTGGCGAAGGTGACCTGCCCGGGCTTGGCCTTGGCCAGGTCGACCAGCTCCTTGAGCGTCCTGGCCGGGAACTCGTTGTGCACGGCGACGATGAGCGGCACCTGGCCCAGGTAGGCGATCGGCGCGAAGGCGTTGTCCTGGTCGTACGGCAGCCTCTTCATCAGGCTCTTGAGCGCCGCGTTCGTGCTGTTGGTGCCGACCATGATCGTGTAGCCGTCGGGCGTGGCCTTGGCCACCGCATCGGCGCCCAGCATGCCGTTGACGCCCGGCTTGTTGTCGATCACGAACGGCTGGCCCAGGGACTCGGCCATCTTGGTGGTGAAGGCGCGCGCGATCTGGTCGGTGGCGCTGCCGGCCGCGAACGGCACGACCACCTTGATGGGCTTGTTCGGGTAGGGCTGCGCATGGGCAGCGCCCACGGCGGTGAACGCGGCGGCCAGGACGGCCAGCCAGCGGCTGGGCAAACGCATGGGAAGTCTCCTCGGGATGGACACGGCGGCCGTCCCCCGGCCGCGCGCGGCGAGTATCGCCCAGCGGCCTGCGCCCGCGGCGGGGGTCAACCCGGGGCCGCGGCGCGGGCGGCAGGCTCAGGCGTCCACGACCAGCGCCGGGTCGAGCGCGCGGATGCGGTCCTCGCGGTAGTAGCCGCCGACCTCGGTCCAGCGCAGGAAGGCGCGGTGGCAGGTGCGGCAGCGCCAGGCTTCGCTGCGGTTGTACGGGTGCGAGCGCGGCGCGATGGGCGCGGCCGCGTCCCAGGTGCGGGTGCCGCCGGGATGGTGCTCCTCGTACGTGGGCTCGTACAGGTCGGGATCGCGCAGCGTGCCCACCGGCTCCAGCACCTCGGCGTCGAAGCCGCCGGGCAGCGCCTCCCAGCCGGGGCAGTCCAGGCCGCCGCAGGCCGGGCAGCGGCCGCCACCGGCCGGTTGCGGGGCCTGCGCCCCCATGCGCCGCAGGTCCCCGGCGGTCAGCAGGGGCAGGCTCATGCCAGCTCCCGCATCACGCGGATCAGGTCGGACTTGCCCTCGAAGCCGATGCCCGGCAGCTCGGGCAGCGTGACGTGGCCCTGCTCCACGCGCACGCCGTCGGGGAAGCCGCCGAACGGCTGGAACAGGTCGGGGTAGCTCTCGTTGCCGCCCAGGCCCAGGCCGGCGGCGATGGCCAGCGACATCTGGTGCCCGCCGTGCGGGATGCAGCGCGCCGGCGACCAGCCGTGCTGGCGCAGCATGTCCAGCGTGCGCAGGTACTCGACCAGGCCGTAGCTGAGCGCGCAGTCGAACTGCAGCCAGTCGCGGTCGGGCCGCATGCCGCCGTGGCGCACCAGGTTGCGCGCGTCCTGCATCGAGAACAGGTTCTCGCCGGTGGCCATGGGCTTGTCGTAGTAGTTGCGCAGCACGGCCTGCAGCTCGTAGTCCAGCGGGTCGCCGGCCTCCTCGTACCAGAACAGGTCGTAGGGGTTCAGCGCCTTGGCGTACGCGATCGCGGTGTCCATGTCGAAGCGGCCGTTGGCATCGACCGCCAGCCGGCAGCCCGCCGGCAGGATGGACAGCACCGACTCGATGCGGCGCTGGTCCTCGGCCAGCGGGGCGCCGCCGATCTTCATCTTGACCACCGTGTAGCCGCGGTCCAGGTAGCTGCGCATCTCGTCCTGCAGCTGGCGGTCGTCCTTGCCGGGGTAGTAGTAGCCGCCGGCGGCGTAGACGAACACCTTGCGGTTGGCCTGGCCGGTGCCGTAGCGCTCGGCCAGCAGCTGGTACAGCGGCTTGCCGGCGATCTTGGCCACCGCGTCCCAGATCGCCATGTCGATGGTGCCCATGGCCACCGAGCGCTCGCCGTGGCCGCCGGGCTTCTCGTTGGTGAACATGGTCGCCCAGACCTTGTGCGGGTCGAGGTTGGTGCCGGCCGCGTCCAGCAGCGAGGCCGGGTCGGCCTGCAGCACGCGCGGGATGAAGCGCTCGCGCATCAGGGCGCCCTGGCCGTAGCGGCCGTTGGAGTTGAACCCGTAGCCCACCACCGGCTTGCCGTCGCGCACGACGTCGGTGACCACCGCCACGAGGCTGAGGGTCATCTTGCTGAAGTCGATGTAGGCGTTGCGGATGGGCGAGGCGATGGGGCAGGTCTGCTCGCGGATGTCGACGATCTTCATTGGGGTATCTTCGCTGGGTCGGGACGGTTGCCGGGACGGCGGGCCGGATGGTCGCCCGGCCCCACCCGCCCGTCCAATGCTGATTGTCGACCGTCCCATGCACCGGACGAACCGCCCGTGAACCCCACCTGGCTCGAAGACTTCCTGGCGCTGGCCGAGACCGGCAACTTCTCGCGCGCCGCCGCGCGGCGGCACAGCTCGCAGCCCGCGTTCAGCCGCCGCATCCGCGCGCTGGAGGACTGGATCGGCCAGCCGCTGGTCGACCGCTCGGCCCAGCCCGCGCGGCTGACCGAGGTGGGAACCTGGTTCCGCGACGTGGCCACCGAGCTGCTGGCGCGCACGCTGCGGCTGCCGGCCGAGGCCGCCGCCGTGGCGCAGGCCCAGGCCGGTCCGCTGCGCATCGCCGCCACCCATGCGCTGTCGTTCACCTTCGTGCCGGGATGGCTGCGCGGGCTGGAGGAGCGCATCGCCCTCGGTCCGCTGCAGCTGGTCTCCGACGTGCTGGAGCGCTGCGAGGCCCTGGTGGCCACGGGGCAGGTGCACTTCGTCGTGGCGCATGCGCATCCGGCGGTGCGCGGCCCGCTCGAGGCGGCCGGCTGCGCCTGGCTGCGCATCGGCGCCGACCGGCTGGTGCCGGTGGCGGCACGGGATGCCGCCGGCCGACCCCGCCACGCGCTGGGCGGCGCCGGTGCCGTGCCGCTGCTGCGCTACAGCGACGAATCGGGCCTGGGCCGGCTGTGGCGCGCCACCCTGGGGCCTCGGCTGGACGGCGCGTCGGCCCAGCCGGTGGTGACGGCGCACCTGGCGTCGGTGCTGCGGCCGCTCGCGCTGGAAGGCCGGGGCGTGGCCTGGCTGCCCGCGTCGCTGGTCGAGGCCGACCTGGCGGCCGGCCGGCTGGTGCCCGCGGGCGGCGCCGACTGGGAGGTGCCGCTGGACGTGCGCCTGTGGCGCGGGCTGCCCGGCGGCGGCCCGGCGGCCGAGTCGCTGTGGCAGGCCGCCGCCGGCATGGCGGGCGCGCCCGCCTGAGCCTCAGGCGGTCGACGGCGTCGCGCTGCCGAAGTGCGCCGCCAGGTGGTCCATGAAGGCGCGCACGCGGGCGGCCTTCTGCGCCTCGGCCGGGCAGATGGCCCAGATGTCGGCCGGCGGCGCCTGCCACTGGGGCAGCACCTGGCGCAGCCGGCCGCTGGCCAGGTAGCGCTGCACGTCCCACTCGGCCCGCAGCACGATGCCCAGGCCGGCCAGCGCCCACTGCACCGCGATCTCGCCGTCGTTGGTGGTCAGCGCCGCCTGCACCTTGACCGTCTCGCTGCGCCGGCCGGCGCGCAGGCGCCACACGCCCGCGCCCTCGTCGCCCTGCCGGATGCCGATGGCCTGGTGGCGCGCCAGGTCGGCGGGATCGCGCGGCACGCCGTGCCGGTGCAGGTAGCCGGGCGAGGCGACCAGCAGCCGCCGGTTGGGCGCCAGCAGCCGCGCCGCCACGCGGGCATCGGGCGGCTCGCCGAAGCACACGCAGACGTCCCAGGCGTCCTGCGACACCGGCGGCGGGTTCACCGACAGCTGCAGCTGCACCTGCACCTGCGGATGGGCGCGCGCGAAGCCGGCGATCAGCGGCGCCACGTGCATGCGGCCGAACCCCAGCGTGGCGTTCACCCGCAGCAAGCCGGCCGGCTGCTCGGCCGCGCCGCGCAGCTGCCGCTCGACCTCCTCGATCTCGCCCAGGATGCGGCGCGCCTGCGCCAGGTAGGCCTCGCCCTCGGCGGTGGGCGCCATGCGCCGGGTGGTGCGGCCCAGCAGCCGCACGCCCAGCCGCTGCTCGAGCTGGGCCAGCCGCTTGCTCACCGCCGGCGGCGTGACCTGCAGTTCGCGCGCGGCCGCCGTGAGGCTGCCGCTGCGCACCAGCAGGCTGAAGAAGTGCATGTCGGCCGAGGCCGTGGCGGAGGCGGAGGCGCGCATGCCGCGATTGTGATTGGTGAGCCGCAGGTGAAGAATGCCTTGCATCCGGCGGCGATTCTTGGCGACCCCCGGGTCCACCATCCGGGCATGACGACCTACCGCATCGCATGCATTCCCGGGGACGGCATCGGCAAGGAGGTGGTGCCCGCAGGCCAAGAGGTCCTGCAGGCACTGGCCGACGCCGGCGGCCCCCGCTTCGACTTCACCACCTTCGGCTGGGGCGGCGACTGGTACCGCGCCCACGGCGAGATGATGCCGGCCGACGGCCTGGCCCAGCTGCGCGGCCACGACGCCATCCTGTTCGGCTCGGCGGGCGACCCGCACATCCCCGACCACGTGACGCTGTGGGGCCTGCGGCTGAAGATCTGCCAGGGCTTCGACCAGTACGCCAACGTGCGGCCCACCCGCATCCTCCCGGGCATCGACGCGCCGCTCAAGCGCTGCGCGCCGGCCGACCTGGACTGGGTGATCGTGCGGGAGAACTCCGAGGGCGAGTACGCCGGCGTGGGCGGCCGCGCCCACCAGGGCCACCCGATCGAGGTGGCCACCGACGTCAGCGTGATGACCCGCGCGGGCGTCGAACGCATCATCCGCCACGCCTTCCGGCTGGCGCAGTCGCGGCCGCGCAAGCTGCTGACGGTGGTGACCAAGTCGAACGCGCAGCGCCATGCGATGGTGATGTGGGACGAGATCGCGGCCGAGGTGGCCACCGGGTTCCCCGACGTGCGCTGGGACAAGGAACTGGTCGACGCGATGACCGCCCGCATGGTCAACCGCCCGGCCAGCATCGACACGGTGGTGGCCACCAACCTGCATGCCGACATCCTGAGCGACCTGGCTGCGGCGCTGGCCGGCAGCCTGGGCATCGCGCCCACCGGCAACATCGACCCCGAGCGCCGCTACCCCAGCATGTTCGAGCCGATCCACGGCTCGGCCTTCGACATCATGGGCCAGGGCCTGGCCAACCCGGTGGGCACCTTCTGGAGCTGCGTGATGCTGCTCGAGCACCTGGGCGAACACGAAGCCGCGCGCCGCCTGATGCAGGCCATCGAGGCGGTCACCGCCGACCGGACGCTGCACACCCGCGACCTGGGCGGCAGCGCCACCACCGCGCAGGTCACGCAGGCGGTGTGCAGCCGGCTGGCGGCGCGCTAGCCTTGCGATTCCCGCGTCCCTTCAAGCACAACCACAGGAGACATCCCATGAAGACGCTGCTCGCCACCCTGGCCCTCGCGCTGGCCGCGCCGCTCGCCGCGGCCCAGGCCTGCCCGGACAAGAACGTCATGTACTGGCAGGCCTTCCCGCCCGGCGGCGAGTCGGACCTGTCGGCGCGCCACCAGCAGGTGGTGCTCAAGAAGCGCTGCCCGGCCGTGGAGACCATCATCCAGTACAAGGCCGGCGCGGGCGGCGCGCTGATGTGGACGCAGATGAACCAGCTGCCCGGCGACGGGCTGAACGTCGTGGGCGTGAACCTGCCGCACATCGTGTTCCAGCCCATCGAAGGCACGGTGCAGTACAAGACCCAGGACGTGCAGCCGGTGTTCTGGTTCCACTTCACCCCCGACATCCTGGTCGTGCCCGAGGCCAGCCCGATCAAGACCTTCCAGGACTTCATCCGCACCGCCAAGGCCAGCCCGGGCAAGCTCAGCCTGGGCGGCTCGGGCCTGAACTCGGCCAACCACGCGGCGCACGAGCGCATGAACGCGGCCTTCGGCGTGAAGACCGTGTACGTGCCGTTCAAGGGCACCGGCGACATGGCCACCTCGATCCTGGGTGCGCAGATCGACGGCGCGATGACGTACACGCCGTTCGCGATCGCCAACAAGGGCCGCGTGCGCCCGCTGGCCGTGGCGATGGAGCGGCGCCACCCCGCCATGCCCGACGTGCCCACCTTCAAGGAGCTGGGGGTCGACTGGGTGGACGGCGCCTACCGCGGCATCGGCGTGCCCAAGTCCACGCCGCCCGAGGCGCGCAAGCGCATGTCCGACCTGTGGGCCGCGCTGAACAACGATCCCGAGATGAAGGAACTGGCCGCCAAGGCCGGCTTCGAGCTGGTGAACGTGGGTGTCGAGCAGATGGACGCCTTCATGGCCGAGAAGGGCAAGCTCTACACCGAGGGCGCCGCCCGCCTGGGACTGGGCAAGAGGTGATGCGGCGCGGGCCCGCAGGCCCGCGTCGGCATGCCGACTGGTCCGCCCCGCCGGCCGCCGTGACGCATGGCGCCCAACTCTTGCATTCCGCAACGGATGTGTCCCGCCCAGCCGCCCCACACTGCCGCGCTTGTCGAACGGATGAGCCCGCGCGAGGAGGCGGCAGCAGATGCGAGCAAGACGACTGGCCCTGGGGGCCCTGGCCTGGACGGCGATCGTGGGTGCAGGCCTGGTGGCATGCGGAGGGGGTGGCGGCGGCGGTGACGGCACGGCCACGGGCGTGGCGCTCAGCGGCACGCCCGGCGTGGGCAGCGGCGGCACCGGGGGCGTCGCCGGCGCCGGCGGCGACGGACCGGCCGCCGCGCTGGGCGACTGCCAGCTGTTTCCCGAGCAGGCGGTGTTCAACACCCGCATCGACGACACCGCGCGCTTTCCCGCGCACCCGCGCAGCGCGGCCTGGATCGCCTCGGTCGGCGCCACGACCGCGTTCCGCGCCGACTGGTGGCGCTTCGAGAACCCCGCCGACCGCAACAGCTACTACGGCATGCCGGTCAACCTCGTGCAGGGCGGCGCCGACACCGACTGGGCCAACCTGCGCTACGACTTCAACGGCTCGGGGGCCAGCACCGAGGTCGGCTGGCCGCACGAGAGCGATTGCGCGGTCGACGACGGTGCCGGCGGCCATGCGATCGCACGCAACTGCGCGGCCGTGCCGGCGGCCTCGCGGCGCTTCCCGGTGCCGCGCAGCGGCCCCAAGCTGGAGAACGGCACCTGCAACGACCCGGCCGGCTGCGGCGACCGCCACCTGCTGGTGGTCGAGCAGGGCGCCTGCCGCCTGTGGGAGTCGTACCGCACCTACCAGCTGGGCGGCCAGTGGTATGCGCTGGCCACGGCGGCCTGGGACCTGCGTTCGCTGAGCCTGCGGCCCGACGGCTGGACCGCCGGCGACGCCGCCGGCCTGCCCATCACGCCGTTCGTGGCCAAGGCGGCCGAGGCCTCGGCCGGCGAGATCCGCCATGCGCTGCGGGTGACCTTCCGCGATGCGGTGCTGGCCAGCAGCCATGTCTGGCCGGCCCGGCACGGGGCGGGCAGCGCGAACGCCGGCGGCATCCCCTTCGGCGCCCTGCTGCGCCTGCGCGGCGACTTCCCGATCCCGGCGAGCTGGTCGCCGCAGGCGCAGGCGATCGCCACCGCGGCCAAGCGCTACGGCCTGTACGTGGCCGACATCGGCAGCGACTTCTACGTGCAGGGCGAGCCCAGCGTGCAGTGGGACGACGCGCTGTTCCGGCAACTGGGCGCGATCAGCCTGGCCGACATGGAGTTCGTCGACCTCGGCGCGGTCACCCGCGATCCGCGCTTTTCGCCCGATTCGATGGCCGCCCGGTGGTGATTTCCCGCAGGCCGCGCCGGCCGCTGACCGGGACCTGACCCGCGTCAACGGACCGCGCGCGGCCGCGTTGAAGGAAGGCGGCATCCGCCGTGTTCCATCCGAAGAGACTCCAGATGACCAAGACCCTGATCGCCGCCATCGCCGCCCTGGCCGCCGGTGCCGTGTTCGCCCAGGCCGCCCCGGCCGCTCCCGCTGCCGCGCCGGCCCCCGCCGCGCCCGCCGCCGCTGCCGCCCCGGCTCCTGCCGCTGCCCCGGCCGCCGCCAAGACCGACAAGGCCATGGCCAAGACCGAGAAGAAGGCCAAGAAGGCCAAGAAGTCGAAGAAGGCCGACAAGCCCGCCGCCTGAGCAGGCCGCGCGGCGCCCGCGCGCCGCACCCCGATCCAGGCCGGCCTTGCCGGCCTGTTTCTTTTCGGAGCCGGGCAGCCTGCCGTCAGCCACGGCCGGGCCGCCCGGGCCAGCATGGGACCTTGCCTCCCCGGCCCCTGCGCATGCACCGACCCCGCAAGCTCCTGGCGCCGCTGCGCCAACTGGGCCCCGGCCTGATCACCGGGGCGGCCGACGACGACCCCAGCGGCATCGCCACCTACTCGCAGGCCGGCGCGCAGTTCGGCTTCGCGATGCTGTGGACCGTGGTGTTCACGCTGCCGCTGATGACGGCCATCCAGGGCATCAGCGCGCGCATCGGCCACGTCACCGGCCGCGGCCTGGCGGCCAACATCAAGCGCAGCTTCCCGCGCCCCGTGCTGCTGGCGGTGGTGGGCCTGCTGCTGGTGGCCAACACGCTGAACATCGCCGCCGACATCGCGGCCATGGCCGAGGCCCTGCGGCTGGTGGTGGGGGGCTCGGCCCACGTGCACGCGGTCACCTTCGGGCTGGCCTGCCTGGTGCTGCAGGTGTTCCTGCCCTACCGCCGCTACGTGGCCGGCCTCAAGTGGCTCACGCTGGCCCTGCTGGCCTACGTGGGCGTGGCGCTGCTGGTGCACCTGGACTGGCGCGAGGTCGCCGCGCGGCTGCTGTGGCCCGGGCTGCCGGCCACCCGCGACGCGCTGCTGACGGTGGTGGCGGTGTTCGGCACCACCATCAGCCCCTACCTGTTCTTCTGGCAGGCCGCGCAGGAGGTCGAGGACCGCGGCAGCCCGGCCGAGGGTGGCCCGCAGCGCACGCCCGCGCAGGTGCGCCGGCACCTGCGCCGCATCCGCACCGACACCGCCATCGGCATGGCGTTCTCCAACGCCATCGCCTTCTTCATCATCCTGGCCACCGCCGCCACGCTGCATGCGGCCGGCACCACCGACATCCAGACCTCGGCCCAGGCCGCGCAGGCGCTGCGGCCCCTGGCCGGTGATGCGGCCTTCCTGCTGTTCGCGCTGGGCATCGTGGGCACGGGCCTGCTGGCCGTGCCCGTGCTGGCGGGTTCGGCGGCCTATGCGGTGGCCGAGGCGGCCGGCTGGCAGGGCAGCCTGGCGCTGCGGCTGGAGCAGGGCGAGGGCCGCGGCTTCTACGGCGTGATCGCGGTCGCCACGCTGGGCGGCGTGGCCCTGTGCTTCACGCCCATGGACCCGGTGCGCGAGCTGTTCTGGGCGGCGGTGCTCAACGGCGTGATCGCGGTGCCGATCATGGCCGTGACCATGCTGGTGGCGGGCCGCCGCGAGGTGATGGGCCCGCACGTGGTGGCGGGCCGGCTGCGGCTGCTGGGCTGGGCCGCCACCGCGGCGATGGCCGCCGTGGTGCTGGCCCTGGGCTGGGCCAGCCTGGCGTGAGCGTTCAGAGGATGCTGTAGCCGGGCGTGGCGCCCAGCAGGTGCGCGACCTGCTGCGCCATCGAGCCGAACACGCGGCTGCCCAGCCCGGGCTGCGGCTCGCCGAACACGATGCGGCTGCACCCCAGCTCCTGCGCGGTGTGCGCGATGGTCTCGGCGCGCCGGCCCACCCGCACCACGACGCGGTGGCGCAGGCCGGCGGCCTGCACGCGCGCGGCGGCGGCGGCCAGCGCCTCGGCGCCGGCCTCCTGTTGCAGCCGCTCGAGCTCGGCGCCGCCGAAGTAGGCGGCGACATGGCCCGAGACCGGGATCTGCACGTTCAGCAGGAACAGCGGCGCGTCGTCCAGGCGCGCCATGCGGATCGCCTGCTCCAGGGCCCGCTGCTGCTGCGGGCCGTCGCCGTCGAGGGGCACCAGGATCTGCTGGCCCATGGCGTGCAGCCTGGCAGTGTCAGCCGCGGTCGGCGGGCACGGCCGCGGGTGCCGCCGAGCGCGAGGCCAGGAACTTGCCCAGGGCGATCACGAGCAGCGCGCCGGCCAGGGGCGCCACGGTGTGCAGCACCTTCTGGTGCTCGGCCCAGTCGTGGATCGAGGGGTCCGACAGCGCCATCTCGCCGGCCACCCAGCCCAGCAGGCCGGCGCCGATGGTGATGATCACCGGGAAGCGCGACATCAGCTTCAGGATCAGCGTGCTGCCGAAGATGATCAGCGGGATGCTGACGACCAGGCCGACGACCAGCAGCACGATGTTGCCCTTGGCGGCAGCGGCCACGCCGATCACGTTGTCCAGGCTCATCACCAGGTCCGCGATGATGATGGTCTTGATGGCCGCGGCCAGGCTGCCGTGGCCCTCGAGCTCCTCGTCGTCGTCCTCGCCCTTGAGCAGGCCGACGCCGATCCACAGCAGCAGCGCCGCGCCCACCAGCTTCAAATAGGGCAGCGTGAGCAGGTAGACCGCGAAGAAGGTGAGCACCAGGCGCAGCACGATGGCGCCGACGCTGCCGAACATGATGGCCTTCTTCTGCTGGTGCGCCGGCAGGTCGCGGCAGGCCAGCGCGATCACCACCGCGTTGTCGCCGGACAGCACGATGTTGATCATGATGATCTGGGCCAGGGCGATCCAGAACTCGGGGGTGGACAGGAAGTCCATGGGGTGTCTCCTCGGGGTGTTGCAGTGGACGCCGGCAGGTGCCGGCGACTGCTGCAAGGATCGCAAGCCCGGCTGTCGCCAGCTTGTCCCCTTCCTGTCGGCTGCTTGTCTGTCCGCTGTCGCCAGGCTTACGGCGCGTGCGGCTCGGGCGGGGGGAAGTGCACGGCGAAGGTGTTGCCGGTGCCGTCGCGGTCCTCCTCCAGCGTGATGCGCGCGCCATGCAGCGAGGCGATCTCGCTGACGATCGCCAGCCCCAGGCCGCTGCCGTCGGCGCGCCCGCCCAGCAGGCGGTGGAAGCGCTCGAACACCCGCTGCCGCTCCTCGGGCGGGATGGTGGGGCCGTCGTCGCTGATGGCCAGCACGCGCTCGCCACCGGCGCGGCCGACGCGCACCGTGACCCGGCCGCCCTCGCGGCTGTAGAGCACCGCGTTGTCGATCAGGTTGTTGAGCAGGTCGCGCAGCCGGTCGGGATCGGCGTCGATGGGCAGCGGCCCCTCGTCCTCGGGCTCGAAGCCCAGGTCGATCGAGCGGCGCAGCGCCTGCGGCACCCACTCCATGCAGACCTCCAGCGCGGACGCCTGCAGGTCCAGCCGCTGCAGCCGCAGCCCCGTGATCGCCTGCGGCTCGTTGCGCGCCAGCGCGAGCAGCTGCTGCACCAGCCGCGACAGGCGTTCGGCGCTGACGTACAGCTGCGCCAGGCTGTGGCGCACGCGGGCCGGGTCGCCCTCGCCCAGCGCCAGCTCGATCTGCGCCTTCAGGCCGGCCACGGGCGTCTTGAGCTGGTGCGCCGCGTCGGCCACGAAGCGGTGCTGCGCGTCCAGCGCGCTGCCCAGCCGCTCCATCAGCAGGTTGACCTCCTGCGCCAGCGGGCGCACCTCGTGCGGCACGCCGGCCAGCTCCAGCGGCGCGAGGTCGGCGGGCGAGCGGCGCGCCACCGCACGCCCCAGCGCCTCCAGCGGGCGCAGGCCGCGGCCCACCGCCCACCAGACCGCCAGCCCCGCAATGGCCACCAGCAGCAGCTGCGCCGCCAGCAGGCTGGCGGTGATGTCGCGCGCCAGCCGCTGGCGCTTGCCCAGGGTCTCGGCCACCTGCACCAGCACCTGGCCGCCGGCCCCGTCCTCGCCCACGGGCAGGCGGGCCGTGGCGGTGCGCATGGCTTCGCCGTCCAGCTGCGCGTCGGCAAAGCGCGGCGCGCCGTTGGCGGGCAGCTGCGCGGGCAGGGCCAGGCGCGCATCGCCGCCCAGCGCGCGCCCCTGCACGTCCCAGACGCGGAAGGCGAGCCGGTCCTCCTGGTCGGCGGCCAGGGCGCGTGCGGCCGCGGGCGACAGGTCCAGCCGCGGGCCGCCGGGGCCGGCGTGCACGTGCAGCGCCACCTCGCGCGCGATCTCGTGCAGCGCGCGGTCGTAGGCCTGGTCGGCCAGCTTGCCGGCGGTCCACCAGCCGGCGGCGGTGTCCAGCACCAGCAGCACCGACAGCGGCACCAGCAGCCGCACCAGCAGGCCCGTGCGCAGCCGCGGCGCGCCCGCGGCCTCAGGCCGGCTCATGCGGCCGCTCCATCAGGTAGCCCATGCCGCGCACCGTGCGGATCTCGCAGCCCAGCGGCTCGAGCTTCTTGCGGATGCGGTAGACGTAGACCTCGATGGCGTTCAGCCCGACCTCGTCGCCCCAGCCGTACAGGTGGTTGACGATGTTCTCCTTGCTGACCACCCGGCCGGCGCGCAGCAGCAGCAGCTCGAGCACGGCCAGCTCGCGTGCCGACAGCTCGATCGGCCGGCCCTCGTGCGAGACCCGGCGGCCGACCGTGTCGAACACCAGCGCGCCGTGGTGCAGCAGCGGCGAGACGGCCGCCGCCCCGCGCCGCAGCTGCGCCCGCACCCGGGCCTCGAGCTCGGGCAGGTCGAAAGGCTTGGTGAGGTAGTCGTCGGCGCCCGCGTCGAGGCCGGCCACGCGGTCGGCCAGCGCGTCCATCGCGGTGAGGATCAGCACCGGCACCTGCGAGCGCCGCGCGCGCAGGCGGCGCAGCACGTCCAGGCCCGACAGGCCGGGCAGCCCGATGTCGAGGATCGCCAGGTCGTAGGTGGCCGACTGCAGGGCGCGGTCGGCCTCGTCGCCGGTGGGCGCCACGTCGACCGCATAGGCCGAGCGCTCCAGTGCGCGGCGCAGGGCGTCGGCGAGCACCTGGTCGTCTTCGGCGAGGAGGATGCGCATGGGTGGCGGGCTGGGGGACGCGGGGTGGGTGCCATTGTCGGCCAAGTGCCCCGCCCGGCCGGGCCGGTGGCCGGCCCTGACCTGCGGCTGACACGGCCCGTCCGAGAAAGCACGTAGCATCGACGCCGCGTTCGAAAGGTACACCCCTGTCATGCGGATCCTGCTCGTCGAAGATGACGTCGTGCTGCGCGACGTGATGGTCAGCAGCCTGCGCGATGCCGGCCACCGGGTCGACGTCGCCGGCACCCTGTCGGAGGCCGACTCCCTGTGGCAGATGGCCGGCTTCGACGCCGTGCTGCTGGACCTGAACCTGCCGCACGACGGCAGCCCGCGCAGCGGCCTGGGCAGCGGCCTGACGGTGCTGCGCGCCGCCCGCGCCCGCGGCGACAAGACCCCCGTGCTGGTGCTCACCGCGCGCAACCGCACCGACGAGCGCATCGCCGGCCTGAACGCCGGCGCCGACGACTACCTGGGCAAGCCCTTCGACCTGGCCGAGGTCGAGGCCCGGCTGCGCGCCGTGGTGCGCCGCACCGCGGGCACGCAGGACCAGGTGCAGGTGGGCGGCCTGTCGCTGGACCGCGTCAGCCGCCGCTTCGGCGTGCACGGCCAGCCACTGGAGCTGCCCGCGCGCGAGTTCGAGGTGCTGTGGGAGCTGATGACGCCGGCCGGCCGCGTGGTGAGCAAGCGCGAGATGGCCGACAAGCTGTCCGACCTGGAGGACTACCTGGGCGACAACGCGCTGGAGGCCTTCATCTCGCGCCTGCGCAAGAAGCTGGTGGGCAGCGGCGTGCGCATCCGCACGCTACGCGGCCTGGGCTACCTGCTGGAGGCCGATCCCGAGTCGCCCGCCGGCCCCGCCGCGCCTTGACCCCCGCGCGCCTGCCCACCCTGCCGGCGCGCCTGCTGCGCCACGTGCTGGCGCCGCTCGCCCTGGTGTGGGCGCTGGGCACCGCGATCTCGGTGGGCATCGCCTGGCACTTCACCCAGCGCGCCTTCGACCATTCGCTGCTCGACGACGCGGCGCTGATCGCCTCGAGCGTGCAGCTGCAGGGCGAGCAGCTGGAGCTGATGCTGACCGCGCGCGAGGTCAACCGGGTGCTGTTCGACCAGGTCGAGACCCTGTACTTCAGCGTCGCCACCCGCAACGGCCAGCCCATCGCCGGGGCGCGCGACCTGCGGGTGGCGCTGCCCGAGGTCCCCGCCACGCACCGCTTCGCCGACATGCTCTGGCGCGGCCAGGCCGTGCGCACCGTGGTGCTGCACCGGGCCACGCCGCAGCCCTTCGACGTGATCGTGGCCCAGACCATCCACAGCCGCCGCGCGGCGCTGCAGCGGCTGGTGCTGTTCGCGCTGGTGCCGCAGCTGCTGCTGCTGGCGCTGCTGGCCTGGTCGATGCGGCGCGCCATCGGCGAGGACCTGTCGCCGCTGCAGCAGCTGCAGCAGGCCCTGGGACGGCGCAGCGCCAACGACCTGGCCCCCGTGCACGTCGAGGCGCGCACCCGCGACGTGGCCACGCTGGCCAGCGCGCTGAACGACCTGCTCGCGCGGCTGGAGCGCAGCGTGCGCGGCCAGCGCGAGTTCGCCGGCAACGTGGCGCACGAGCTGCGCACGCCGCTGGCCGGCATCCGCGCACTGGCCGACTACGGCCTGGCGCAGTCCGAGCCGCGCGCCTGGCGCGAGCAGCTCGAGCGCATCGCCGCCAGCCAGGCACGCGTGAGCCGGCTGGTGGACCAGCTGCTCGACCTGGCGCTGGCCTCCGAGGCCGAGGCCGGGCTCAAGCTGGAGCCGGTGCGGCTGGACGAGCTGGTGCGCGACGCCGTGCTGCGCTTCCTGCCCCGGGCCGATGCGGCCGGCGTCGATCTGGGCGCCACCGGCATCGACGTGCCCTGCACCGTGCGCGGCGACGCCACCCTGGTGGACGGCATCCTGACCAACCTGCTGGACAACGCCCTTCGCTACGGCACTGCCGCCGCGGGCGAGGCCTCGGCCGTCACGGTGTCGCTGGCGCTCGACGGCCTGCACGCGGTGCTGTCGGTGCAGGACAACGGGCCGGGCCTGCCGGGCGAGCTGCAGGCCCAGCTGGTGCAGCGCGGCGCGCAGGGAGAGACCGGGCAGCTGCTGGGCCAGGGCGCCGGCCTGGGCCTGGCGCTGGTGGCGCAGTACGCGCGCCTGATGAACGCCGCGATGAGCCTGGGCAGCGGCGAGGGCGGCCGCGGCTGGCTGTGCGCGATCCGCTTCCAGCTGGCCGGCGAGCCCGGGGCCTGACGCCGCTCAGGCGAGCAGCGCGGGCAGCTCGCGCATGGCGGTGAAGATCGCCGCCGCGCCCACGCCGCGCAGCGCCACCGGCGCGCTGTGGCCGGCCTCGGGCGGGCTGTAGCCGTACACCGTCGCCCCGGCCGCCACGCCCGCGGTGGCGCCCGTCACCGTGTCCTCGACCACCGCGCAACGCCGCGGGTCCACGCCCAGGGCCGCCGCCGCCGCCAGGTACACGTCGGGCGCGGGCTTGGAGCGCGGCAGCTCGTGGCCGCTGAAGATGCGCCCCTCGAAGTACCGCATCAGCCCGCAGCGCGCCAGCTGCAGTTCCACCTTGTGCCGGTCGGCGCCGCTGGCGCAGGCGATGCGGCCGCCGTAGGCCGCATGC
This sequence comes from Comamonadaceae bacterium, assembly GCA_027484575.1. GTDB lineage: Bacteria > Pseudomonadota > Gammaproteobacteria > Burkholderiales > Burkholderiaceae_C > Ramlibacter. The sequence continues at coordinate 43,484 of JAIXSQ010000015.1, read as the reverse complement.
ACCGCGGCCACGGCCTCGGCGGCGCCGGGGATGGGCTGCAGCTCGGCCTCGAGCCGCGCGTTGCGGCGGGCGCGGAACTCCGCCATCCAGTCCTCGGTCAGCGGCCGGCCGGTGTGGGCCTCGATGCGCGCGCGCTCGTCCCGCACGGCCTTGCCCAGGAAGATGCGCATGCACTCGGCCGGGCTGAGCGCCCAGCCGGCTTCCTCGAGCATGTCGCGCAGCACGCCGTTGGTGATGGGTTCGCTGTCGACCAGCACGCCGTCGCAGTCGAACAGGACGGCCTCGAATCGCGGGGTGGGGGCAGGCATGGGCCGGGGATGCTACCCGAGCCCCGGCGCACGGCCGCCAGGCTCAGCCGCGCGCGCCGTCGAGCGTGAACAGCACCCACTCGGGCCGCGCGTTGAACCGCAGCGGCAGGATGCTGGTGCCCAGGCCGCCGGTCACGTGGAAGGCCGTGCCGCCGTGCACCTGCCAGCCGTGCGCCCAGGCCCGGGGGGCCGCGCCGGGCACCACCAGCGCGCCGACCCCGGGCAGCCGCACCTGGCCGCCGTGCGTGTGGCCGGCCACCACCAGGTCGCCCTGCACCGGCCCCTGCAGCAGGCTGGCCGGGTCGTGCATCAGCACCAGCCGGTGCGCACCGGGTGGCACGGCCGCCTGGGCCACGGCGGGCTGCGAGTGCCGCGTGGAATGGTCGCCGATGCCCACCACCCACAGGCCGGCATCGGCCGGGCGGGCGGCGTTCTCCAGCACGCGGATGCCGCGCCGCTCCAGCGCCGCGCGGACCGTGCCGGCGTCGTGCCAGTGGTCGTGGTTGCCCAGCACCGCCCACACGCCCAGGGGCGCGCGCAGCCGCCCGAGCACCACCGCGATCTCGTCCTCGATCGGCACGCCCGAGGGCGTGTCCTCGCCATGGCCGGCGATGAAGTCGCCGGGCAGCAGCACCAGGTCGGGCGCGGCGGCATTGATCGCGTCGACCACCGCGGCCGCCCGCGCCGGCGTCATCACGCCGCGCAGCGCCCGGTGGCTGATGTGCCAGTCGGAGGCGACCGCGACCCGCAGCGGCGGGCGGTCCCAGCCGGGCACGGCCACGGGGATGTCGCGGCGGGCCACCCAGCGCGGCTCGATGCCCACGCTCCACGCCGCCAGCAGCAGCGCCACCAGCAGCAGCAGCCAGGGCCAGCGGCGCCGGCGCCCCGCCGGCTGGTCAGGCGACATCGCCGTCCACGTAGAACCAGCGGCCGCCCTCGCGCACGAAGCGGCTGCGCTCCTGCAGCCGGCCGCCGCGGCCCTGCACCCGGAAGCGGGCCACGAACGCGACCTCGGCATGGTCGTCGTCCAGCGCGCGGTGGTCGCGCACCTCCAGCCCCAGCCAGCGCGTGCCGGCGTCGGGCGCGAGGTCGGCGGGACAGGTCGAGGGATGCCAGGTGGCGCGCACGTACTCCATCAGGCCCAGCACGTAGGCGCTGTAGCGCGAGCGCATGAGCGCCTGCGCATCCGGCGCCGGCGTGCCGGCATGGCAGGGGCCGCAGCAGGCGGCGTAGGCACGCACCCGCCCCTTGGCGTCGGTGCGGCCACAGGGGCAGTCGGCGGTGGGAAGGATCGCGGCCATGGGCGGCCGCGACGATACCGCAGCGCGGCGCGCGCTCAGGGCAGCCGGATGGTGCCCTGGATCACCACGCCCGGGCTGGGCGCCACCACGACCGGCGCGGGCGCGTAGACCACGGCGGGTTGCTGCACCACGACGGCGGGTTGCTGCACGACGTACGCCGGCTGCGGGCGGCACTTGCGCTCCTCCTTGAACTCGCCGTTCTTCTTCCACTTGCGCTCGACCTTGCAGGCACCGTCCCAGTACTCCTGCTTGTAGGAGCCGCGGCGGTGGCCGTCGTGGTCATCGTGGTCGGCCAGGGCCAGGGTGGGCAGCGCGAGCAGCGCGGCAGGCAGGAGGAGGCAGGCGATCGGTTGCATGGACCGGGTTTGTACGGGCGCAGGCGCGGCCGTGCTGTGACCAGGTGCAACCGCCCCGGCGCGCTCAGGCCAGTGCCCGCTGGATCAGGAGTCTCTGAACGCTCGGGCGAAACGCCGGAGCATCGTGTCCTTGCAGGCGCTGTCCTTCTCGCTCTCCAAGGCCGCGATCACGATCCACTTCTGCGGGTCGTCGCCCAGCTTCTCTGCCAGGGCTCCTGCGATGGCTGGCGACAGGTGGCCCCGTGCCTTTGCTGTGTGCAGCGCATTGCGCGAAAGCTTTAACTGATCGTGCCAGTAAGGCGCGGGCTGCTTCGCCAGTGCGGCCTCTAGCAGAGTCATCGTGCTTTGCATATTCGGCATTCCCTACATGTTGTTTGCACGCAAACAGTGCGTTGGCATCGTATCTCAGGGGCTTGCCAACAGACTGTTGGCAATGGCAGAGTCCCGCCCCATGCCAACAGCCTGTTGGCGCTATTGCAGGAGCCGCCAATGCATCAATTTTTACCGAGTAACCCGGGCCGCCTGATCGGCCCCGCCGCTAGCTTGGCGGCTCCCGACGGGGTCGGCGGCTCGGGTTGCACCCCTGACCGTCGCTTCCCAGGAATCGCTGTCTTGGACCAGTCCGCTTTGTCGGATTCCGTCCCTGATTGCTGCTCGGATCACGACGTAAGCCGACAGCATCGCCAGTCCCCAAACGATCGCAACGGCGAGCAAGGAAATGAGCATCTGACGAGTGACTTCGACTTGAATGGCGGCGGCTATTTCGGGCGTCATGCGGTTCAGTCTATCGCTCCAACTTTTGAGTGCAGCGAAGACCAATTCGGCCGGTGCATCAATCCCGCTCACGGCCACCAGGCCACGATTTCCGAGTATTGCGCCAAGTTCGGTCACGCCTGGCAGGCCCGCTGGACTGGCCGCGAGCTGCGCGACTTCGTCTGCCGTCGTTGCGGCACGACTACTGATTGGGTCGATCCGCGATGAGCGTTCGATCTATCTGCGACCGGGAGTATTGGCGAGAGGTTGCCCGGGCCGCTGTGCCTGTTGCAGCCGTCATCGCTGCGTCGCTGATCGTCTTGGCGGTGAGCCTGTGACCCGGCCGAATCTCGTTCTCGACGGCGAACAGGTCCGCATCCGTTTGCAGGCCGAACGCCTGGAGTCGCGCACGCCGGTCCATGTGGATTGGGTGCGCTTCACCGTTCTCCGTCGCAACGTGCCGTTGGTCCACGAGGATCGGCTCTACCAGGCTGCGGAAGGCGATGCAGTGCGCTACGAGCTGCTGCGCGAGTTTCACGCCGAGTTGCGCCGTGTGCCGGACTGCGATGTGGGTCCAGCTGCGGAGGCGATGGAGCTTGCTGAGGAAGTGGCCCAGGCGCTCGGCTCGGAGTTCGCCGTCTGCCAGGTGGTCAAGAAGGGCCACGATTTCTACCGGCACCGCTACAGCATCGAACGGTGCGGCACTGAAGTCGGCTGGGTCGGCTTCGGCTCGTCCAGCGATAGCCCGCGCCAGGCTGCGCAGGCCAAGACGCTGCACTGCAACGTCTACGGCTCTGCGTGCACCTTCGCTGCGCCTGGTTGGACCGAGCGCATCGCATCCATCGTTGACGAAAGGTCCGGGACCATCACTCGCGTTGACCTGGCGCTCGACTTCTTCGACGGTCTGCCAGGCGGCATCACTCGCATCGTTGACGACTACGAAGCGGGCCGCCTGGACGTGCTTGGCAAACGTCTGAAGGCGAACAACATCGGCGATTGGACGGCCAGTAGCAAGGGCGCTCGCTCGTTCTATGTTGGCAGTAAGGAAGCTGGGAAGCAGACGAACTACTACGAGAAGGGCGATCAGCTTTTCGGCGTCGAGGCGGGCTCTCGGTGGCTTCGCGCTGAGGCTCGTCTGGGCAACAAGTTGCGCGACTTGCCGTCCGACCTTCTGCGCAGGCCCGCGGACTTCTTCTCGGCCCTTTCGCCTTACCACGCCCAGTTGCTGGAGCTGGCCGATTGCTGCGAGGTCGATCCCGTTCCTATCCCTCGTCGTAGCCGTCTGCCTCTTGAAACGGTCAAGGCCGAGGTCACGCGGTCTGTGCGCTGGTTCTTCAACGTGGCCGGTCCCATCGCATCGCTCGCACTGCGCGAGCTGCCCGAGCGCGAGCTGCTCGAAGTCATGGCGACGCCTCGGAAGCCTGGCCGTCTCTCCAAGTTCTCACCCGCTCAGGTCCGCCATGCGGTCCAAGAGCTTTTCACGCCTGACGGGCTGCGCCCGGCCGTCGGTTGGCGTTAACCAGGGCATAGGAGCAACCAATGCGTTTCAACTCGGAAGTCATCGTGCACGGCGTGAAGGCCAGCGAGGGCAGCATCGAAGGCCGCGCCTTCTCGTCTACCACGTTCCATTGCGAAGTCGATCTGCGCGAGAACAGCGCAGGCAAGGCCATCGGCCGCGCCACCCGTCCGTTCAAGCTGGGCGATGCGGGTGAGTTCGACAAGTGGTCCCACCTGGGCAACTCCCTGCCGATCAAGGCGCAGGCCGTCTTCGAGATGAAGGCCGCTGCGGCTGACAAGGCCGACATGGTCCTGGTCTCCATCGTGCCTGTCGTCACCGAGGCGCCGAAGGCCCAGGCCCGCGCCGCTGCCTGACATGCGCCTGGTCGTGCAGTCCCTCGCATCCGGCCGCTTCCTGGTGCCGTCGCTGGACGACGGCTCTCCGGAGTGGGTCGCGAGCCTGCGCGATGCAGGCGGCGGCGTCGTGTGCGATCCCGACCAGGCTATGCAGCTGGTCGAGGATTGCACCGATCCCGAGGACCGCGCAGTCATCGTGGACCTTGAGCGCCTCGGCACGGCTGCGGACTATGCGCCCGCAGGCGTGGGCGGCGCTTGCGACGACCGCGCCGTCGCGGGCGTGGTCTGCACCCTCCCCGTTGGTAATCACGGGGATCACAAGCTCAGCGGAGGGCGCTGATGGCTGACCCAACGACTGCGGTTGTTTGCGAGGGCACTTGCACGGTCGTCGTCCAGCTGGACGCATCGCAAGCCATCGCCCAGGTGCAAGCCGCCATTCCCACGTTCGAGGACCTGCTGCCGCTGTTTGCAGCGACTGTGACTCTGTGGGTCACGGCCTGGTGCTTGAAGCAACTTCGAAAGACTCTGGACTGAGATGGCAGCGGTAAGCCCTCAGGGGCTTATCGGTGCACTTTCGCACCGCTCAACCTCAAGGAGAAAACATGTTCAAGAAGATTGCTGCGGGCGTGCTGCCCCTGGTCGCGACCGGCCTGGCGATGGCCCAGGCGGCCCCCGCCCAGGTGTTTGACGCCTCGAGCGCGACGACCCAGGTGACCAGCACCATCGCCGGCCTCCTGGCCGTCGGTGGCGCCGTGTTCGCCGTCGTCCTGGCGATCAAGTCGACCAAGTGGGCTCGCCGGGCTCTGTGATCGTCGAGCATGGGGTGAGGGCTGCGGCCCTCGTCCCTGCTCCTTCCTGGACCATGGTCGCGGCTGCGGTCGTGGTCCTTTTCATTTCCACGCGTGGGGGGAGGCGATGAATGGGCCTGGTCGTGTTCTTCGTGTGTCTTGCGGGCTTCTGGCTTCTGCTGTCGGACTAGCTCTGCACCTGGTGGGCATCGTGTCCACCGGCGTTGCGTTGTCGTTTATCGCGCCTGGCGTTGCGCACGCCCAGGTCGCCGACGTCTGGTCGCTTGCTGGGGATGACGGGTGCGTCCCTCGCACCTGGACCGGGTCCACGCCCCAGGAGGCACTCGGCAAGTTGCTCAGCGATATCAACGCCTGCCAGAACCCCCGCGGCTTCACGTACGTGGCCACCACTGGCTGCGATGCGTACACCGCAACGTCAACGTCCGTCGCCTGTCGATTCAGCGGAGGCCGGACGGGCACTGCATACAGCCCGTACGTGGTCACGTTCAGGCGCAACGCCTGCCCGACTGGGACGACTCGCGGAACCGATGGCGTGTGCCGCACGCCTGAGCAGGCTGTCTGCAACACGCTCAAGGGCCAGACGTTCTACATGTCCGCACCTGGTAGCTCGTCGCCGAGCGGCTCTGTGTGCACTGCGATCGGGTGCGCTGGCACCTGGTCAAGCATGGTCGTTCGCTACACCGACAAGACGACAGGCAAGACGATCAGCGAGGGCGATGTGACGTACACGGGTGCGAGCTGCACCTACCAGGCTGAACAGCCCGCCAATGCGACTAAGCAGGAATGCCCCGGCGGCTACCTGGGGACCGTCAACGACAAGCCGACCTGTATCCCGAAGGACAACGGCACGAACGTGATTGAGACCGTCAAGACGGACACGAAGACGAACACCTCCACGACGACCAATCCGGACGGCACCACCACAACCCAGGCCGAGGACACGTCCAGGACGTCAACGACGAAATGCGAGAACGGTCAATGCACGACGACGACGACAACGACGGGCACCGTTAATGGTCGGCCTGTTTCGACGTCGAGCAGCGAAACTCAATCGCAAAGCAACTTCTGTAAAGACAATCCTAAAGACGCTGCCTGCGTTGGAGAAGAAGCCGGGTCGTTCGATGGTAATTGCGATGCGGGATTTGCCTGCAAAGGCGATGCCGTCGAGTGCGCATTGGCACGCGAGATATTCACCCGCAATTGCCAGATGTACAAGACCAACCAGGCTGACATTGATAAGGGGACGCAATTGCGGACAGAGGGCGTGCCAGACGCGTTTTACACCGTCCGCTCTGACCTGGCGGCGTTGGTGCCAAACGCTCCGGTCTCCAGCTCGTGCCCGTTCAAGCGCACGACGATCCAGGTTGGCCCCATGCCGGTCGATATGGACCTCACGGGGGTCTGCCAGTACACCGACCAGGTCAAGGCCATCGTCGTCGCGTTTGGCGGCTTGCTGTGGCTGTTCATCGTCATGGGTAAGCAGAAGGGGACCTAAGCCGTGCCAGCGTTCATCACAAGCTTTGTCGCGACCTTCCTGGCCTGGCTGGCCGATGCTGCCGGGACCATCGCCGGGAAGGCCCTCGTCCAGCTCGGCATAGGTGCCATTACGGTCACGGGGATCAATGTCGCCATCAACCTGGTTGCGTCCAGGCTGTTAAGCATCCCGCCCGATATCCAATCGGCAATTGCAGCGGTTGGCGTGGATTGGTTTATCTCCATGATTCCGTCCGCCATTGCCACCAGGGCCTCGATTACCGCATTGCAGTCTAATTCGATTACGTTCTGGACCATGCGCGGAAAGGTTGGCACGTAATGGCCGAGGACAAAACCGGCGAGCTGCGCCTGGCGGACACCGGGGCGCCCGTCGTCTTGGTCACCGGTCTACCTGGTGCGGGAAAGACTTTGTTCTGCCTGGCCGAGTTCGCGGTCGGCCGCGACCAGGTGTATCAATTCGGGGTCGATGGTTGCCCGCTGCCGGAAATGCAGCCGGAGAAATGGTCGGAATTGCCCAAGGGTTCAACGTTGATCGTTGATGAAGCCTGGAAGTATTTCCCGCCGAAGAACGCCAACAACGATCCGCCCGACCATTACAAGATCGGCGAGATTCGCCATACGGGCGTTAGCCTGGTGCTCATTACACAGCACCCGAACGACATAGATGCGCGGGTCCGTCGCCGGGTCGGTCGGCATGTGCACCTGGTGCGCGTGTTCGGCACGGAGGAAAGCGTCGTCCACCAGAAGAACGAGGTGTTCGACGTCGAGTCCAGGTCGGAGACGGTTACCAGGCGCTGGCCGTTCCCTCGCCAGGTCTACAAGCTGTACAAGTCCGCCGAGCTGCACCGCGCAAAGCCGCAGAAGCCTTGGCGTTACCGGCTCATTCCGCTCATGTGGATCGCTGCCCCGCTGCTGCTCGTTGGGGGCTTGGCGTACACCTACTTCGCGATGATGCCCGCGAAGCCTGCCGACAAGCCAGGTCAGGTGGGCCAGGCTCGAACCATCGTCCAGGCTCCGGCACCGCGCCAGGTCGAAGGCCAGAAAGTGGTCGATGTGCGCACCTGGTTGGAAGCCAGGCAGCCCCGCATCGCTGGCCTGACTCACACGGCCCCGGTCTATGACAGCGTCACCGAACCGAAGGACGCGCCCTACCCGGCCGCATGCGTGCAGTCTCGTTCGCGCTGCGACTGCTTCACCCAGCAGGGGACGTTGATGCGCGTCGCCGCGGAACTGTGCGCGGACATCGTGCGTAACGGGTTCTTCGTGGATTGGCAGGAGCGCGAGAAGGACCGGGGACCGATCCGGCCCGCTCTCGCCACCATGCCCGCGCAAGGCGCTGCACCTGGTGCCTCTCCGGCTCTGGCGGTCGCCACGCCAGGCACGTTCACGGACGACAAGCCCCGCCCCCTGGACCCTCCCGCAGTGGTCCAGGACTATGAGGCGCTGCGGTTCATGCGCTCTCGTCCGCCGGGTTAGATCGCCCCCAGGTTGGCGAACGGGTAGACGTAGTGCATGCGGGACTGCAACGACAGGCGTCCGCGAGCTTTCGCATGCAGCGCGACCGCGAACCATTCGAACTGCTGGCCGAGCTGCTGGCGTGCCAGGTCACGCGCTGCACGCGTCTTGTCCTTCACCCACTGCGGGACGGTACGCGGCTCCGGCCGCTTGATGCGGCCAACGGCCGCGAACACGTGCCCGCGCTCTGCGCGGATCCGGCGCAGGACGCGGCTACCAGGTCTCGCCGTCGCCCAGCGCAGGACGGTGCCGAAGGGCAACGGCAGCTGTCGTGCCAGGGCTTCGGCATAGCGGCGGAAGTTCGTTGCGATCACTGGGCGGCTCCTGTCTTTCGTGTGCACCTTCAGCAGTCGGCTCCTCGCTCCCTCCCTTGGGAGGGCGGGGGGAGGGGTACGGCGCTAGTGCACAGAGAAAGGGCCGGTAGTCACCGGCCCCTCGAAACAAAGACACCCCCGTTGCAGCCCTCGCTCGCGCGCGGGTTGCAACGGGGGTGGCTTCGAGGGGCAGGTGACGGACGGACCTTTCCAGGCGGAGGCCCGCCGACCGTCAGCGGGCGTGACAGGGCTTCGCACTGGCGCGACCGATGCAGGCGGGCCGGGTTACGACTAATGGCCGGTGCACAAGCCGCCGTTACCTGACTTGTAACTGACCGCGTTACATTTCGCGCCCTCAGAACTAGAACCATGCGGTACGGGTACGGGAGGGTTTCGACGGTCCTCCAGGACACCGCCCTCCAGGAGGACGCATTCAAGCGGGCCGGGGTCGAGCAGGTGGTGACGGAGAAGTGGTCGAGCGTTGGCGCTCGGCCTGCACTGCATCGCCTGCTGGCCAGGCTGCGACCAGGCGATGAGGTCGTCGTCTACAAGCTGGATCGCCTGGGCCGCAGTCTTCAGGACCTGCTCGGCATCCTGGAGCGCATCAACGACTCGGGCGCATCGTTCCGCTCCATGACGGAGCCGATTGACACCGGCTCGCCTGCCGGTCGCCTCATGTTCTCAATCCTCGGCGCGGTCGCCGAGTTCGAGCGCTCGCTCATTCGCGAACGCGCCATCGCTGGCCAGGTCGCCGCGCTTCGTCGTGGTGTTCGGTGGGGAGGTCGTCGGCCTTCGCTCAGTGACGTAGAGCGGGCCGAGGTTCGCGAGCTGGTGAAGCTTCACGGCTTCACCCAGGACATGGTCGCCGAGGCTTACGGTGTCTCGCGCAGCACCGTCAGCCGCATCGTGTCACCTGGTACGCCCCCGCCTCGCGTTCGCATGCCGGTCCTGTCGAAGTACCTGGACGAATCTAGAGCGTGCGCTGGATAAGGATCTTCTGCACGTCCGACGTCCCCTCGTAGATCTGGCACACGCGCACGTCGCGCCAGATGCGCTCGACCGGGAAGTCGGCAACGTAGCCGTAGCCGCCCAGGGTCTGGATGGCGGCGCTGCACACGCGCTCGGCCATCTCGCTGGCGTACAGCTTGGCCATCGCGGCTTCCTTCAGGCAGGGCCGGCCGGCATCGCGCAGGGCGGCGGCGTGCCAGGTGAGCTGGCGCGCGGCCTCCAGTTCCGTCGCGCAGTCGGCCAGGCGGAAGCCCACGGCCTGGTGCTCGACGATCGGCTTGCCGAAGCTCTGGCGGTCCTTGGCGTAGGCCAGCGCGACCTCGAAGGCGCTGCGGGCCATGCCGATGCTCTGGGCCGCGATGCCGATGCGGCCGCCCTCGAGCGCCGACAGGGCGATGCGGTAGCCCTCGCCTTCCTCGCCGATGCGGTGCTCCACCGGCACCCGGCAGCCCTCCAGGCGGATCTGCGCGGTGTCGCTGGAATGCTGGCCCACCTTCTCCTCGAGCCGCTCGACATGCCAGCCCGGCGTGTCGGTGGGCACCAGGAAGGCGCTCATGCCCTTCTTGCCGGCGCCCTTGTCGGTCACCGCGATCACGATCGCGACCTGGCCGTTCTTGCCGCTGGTGATGAACTGCTTGACGCCGTCGATCACGTAGTGGTCGCCCTCGCGCCGTGCGGTGGTACGCAGCGCGCTGGCGTCGCTGCCCACGTGCGGCTCGGTCAGGCAGAACGCACCCAGCAGCTCGCCCTGCGCCAGCGGCGCCAGCCAGCGGCGCTGCTGCGCGGGGCTGCCATAGCGCATCAGGATGGCGTTGACCGGGCAGTTGGTGACGCTGATGGCGGTGCTGGTGCCGCCGTCGCCGGCCGCGATCTCCTCGAGCACCACGGCCAGCGACACGTAGTCCAGGCCCGCGCCGCCCAGCTCCTCGGGCACGCAGATGCCGTAGGCGCCCAGGGCGGCCAGCCCGCGGTGCGCCTCGCGCGGGAAGTGGTGCTCGCGGTCCCAGCGCGCGGCATGGGGCCACAGCTGCTCCTGGGCAAACGCGCGCACGGCGTCGCGGATCATCTCCTGGTCGGGGGTCAGCAGCATGGGGGCAAGGTCTCCGGGGGCTCGTGCAAGGGGAACGCGTTCAGCGGCCGGCGCCCAGTTCCATGACCAGGCGGCTGGCCAGGTACAGGCGGCGCGGGATGGCGTCGATCATCACGTACTCGGCCTGGTTGCTGTGGTAGCCGAAGCCCGGCAGGCCCAGGCTCTCGATCACCGGCCGGCCGGACTGGGCGGCATAGGCCGCGTCGGTGCCGCCGCCGGTGCGCTCGACCACGTTCAGGCGGCCACCCACCTCGCGGTAGATGTCCACCGCGCGCTGCACCAGCGCGCGGCCGGCGGCATCGGCGTTGAAGGCCGGGCGGCCGTACTCGGGCGCGATGGTGATCACGCTCTTGTCCAGCTTCTTGCGGCCCTGGATGCGCTGCTCCAGGGTCTTGAGCAGCGCGTCCAGGTCCTCCTGGCGGGCGTAGCGGATGTTGGCCTCGAGCTCGGCGGCGTCGGGGATGATGTTGGGCACCTGGCCGCCCTTGCCGACGGTCCAGTTGAAGCGCAGGTCGCGCGCCTTGTCGTCCAGGTCCATGGTGCGCAGCACGATGTCCGAGGCCTCGACCAGCGCGTTCACCCCCAGCTCGGGCGCGGCGCCCGCATGCGAGGCCAGGCCCTGCACGCGCACCTTGTAGTAGACGATGCCGGCGGTGCCCAGGGTCAGGCCCTCGGCCATGGCCAGCGTGGGCTCGAACGACAGCACCACGTCGCTCTCGCCGGCCAGCCGGCGGATCAGGTCGCGCGAGCCGAAGGAGCCGCGCTCCTCGTCGGTGTTGAACATCACGGTGATCTGGCCGTAGTCCTGGAAGCCGCGTGCCTTGAGCAGCTGCAGCGTGTGCAGCACGACCGCCACGCCCGACTTGTCGTCGGCGATGCCCGGTCCGAAGGCCCGGTTGCCGTCGACGCGGAACGGGGCCTTGGCCAGCGTGCCGCGCGGGTACACCGTGTCCATGTGCGCCATCAGCAGCAGCTTGCGGCCGCCGCGGCCGGTGAGCCGGCCGACGATGTGCTCGCCCACCACGCCGGCGGCGGCCGGGTGCCGGGTGACGGTGGCGCCCACGGCCCTGAGTTCCTCGTCCAGCAGCGTGGCCATGGCGGCCATGCCCACGGCATCGCCGGTGCCCGTCTCGATGTTCACCAGGCGCTCCAGCGTGCGCACCACGGCGGGCTGCATCGCGGTGGCGGCCTGCAGCAGCGCGGTGTCGGCGGGCGCCGGGGCGGGCAGGCCGGCCGCGGCCGCATTGGACGCGGGCGTGGCGGCCGGCGCCTGGCCGGTGCCGGCGCAACCGGCCAGGGCCACCGCGGCGGCCAGGGTTGCGAGGTGGAAGAACAAGGGTCGTGCCATCGGCTGTCTCTCTCGGTCTCGTTGTGCGAGCCCGCATCCTAGTGGAGCGCCCGCTGCGTCCGCGTCGCCTTCAGAACTCGGTGTGCAGGCGCAGCGTCCACACCCGCACCGGACCGGCACGCTCGGCGTTGTAGCCGGGGTTGCGCAGCACCTGCAGGCCGGCGCTCACCGCGCTGCGCAGCACGGCGCCGGCGCCCTGCAGGTCGGGCAGCGCCCAGCGGTACCAGCCTTCGCTGACCTGCTCGGACGCATAGGCCAGCCGCCCGTCGCCCAGGAAGGCGCCCAGCCCGCCGGCCGCCAGGTAGCGGCGGTGCGGGTCCGACAGCTCATGGCGGGCGTGGCCCAGGCCCCAGCGGTCCCGCGGCCGCGCCCAGGCCGCGCCGGTGAACTGCCCGCCCACCGCCAGCTGCCGGTCGATCTCGGTGAAGGCGTAGGTCTCGGTGCGGCCGTCGCTGGCGCTGGCCCGCAGGAACAGGCCCGCGTCGGGGCCGAGCGGGGCCTCCAGCGTCAGGCCCCAGCCGCGCTTGTCCTGCACCCGGCGCACGGCGCTAACCTGGGGCGGGGTGCCGGTGGCCACGGCGCGGGCCAGCGCGTCGTCGAAGGCGCCGCCGTCGATGCGGTTGCGGAACAGCAGGCCACGCAGGCGCAGCGGCCCGCCCGGCGCCTGCCAGGGCAGCGCCGTCTCGGCCTCGAGGAAGTCGCCCCACAGCCGCTGCAGGTCGTGCTCCAGGTCCAGGCCGTTGCTCAGCCTGGGCTGGGCGGCTCGGCCGAAGCGCACGGCCCAGGCGGGCGTGCGGTACTCCGCCAGCACGCCTTCGGTGTAGCCGCGTGCGTCGGCCGGGTAGTCCCAGGCGCCATGGGTCAGGAAGGCCCAGTTGACGAACTGCTCGCGCGGATCCTTGGCGTAGGGATTGGGATCGGCGAAGTCCAGCAGCGAGAAGGTGCCTGCGACCAGGGTCCAGCGGCGCTCGGTGGTGGTCTCGCCCAGTTCGTTGAAGTCGGCCTCGACGCGCTCGGCGGCGCCGCCCATGGCGATGCGTTGCTGCAGGTAGAAGCGGGCCCGGTAGTTGCGCAGCTGGTCGCTGGCCCCGCGCTGCAGCTCGCCGTTGCTCAGGCCGCCGGCGCCGGTCAGGCGCGACAGCGGCACGCCGTGCGCGGCCTCGGGGTTCAGGTGCACCTGGGCGCCCGGCCACAGGCGCAGGCCCAGGTCCAGCGTGGTGGTGAACGACTGGGCCCATTCGCGCCGGGGCTCGAGCGAGTTGGGCCCGCTGTAGGGTGCGGTGAACGCCGGCTTGAGCTGCCGGATCCAGGTCGCCTGGCCGTGCAGCGCCGCGCGCGGCTCGTCGGCAGGCGGCGCCACCGGCTGGGCCTGCGAGGCGCCGCTGCCGGCACAGGCCAGCACGGCGGACAGGAGGGCGGGCAGGACAGCGGGCAGGCGCATCGGGGGCGCATTGTCCCCGGAACGCAGGAGCAGCGTGGGACGGCGGTTTGCGCGCGTCACCAGCCGTCGAACGGCGTGCCGTCGTGGTCGAGGAAGGCGCCGGTGTCGGCCGACGTCAGGCGCGCGATGGCCGCGCGCATGGAGGCCACGCTGTCCTCCACCGCCAGCGGCGCGCCGGGGCCGCCCATCTCGGTGCGCACCCAGCCCGGGCTCATGGCCACCAGCGTGGCGCCGGGCCAGTCGCAGGCGGCCGCCTTCACGGCCATGTTCAGCGCGGCCTTGCTGGCCTTGTACAGCCAGCCGAAGCCGCTGCCCGTGCCGGCGATGTGCGCCATCTGGCTGCTGAGGAACACGAAGCGGCCGCCGGCGGCCTGCACCAGCGGCGCGACCTGCGGGATGGCCTGCATGGCGCCCAGCAGGTTGGCATGCAGGACGCGGTCGAATTCGTCGCGCGTGGGCGGCACGGTGGCGTCGGCCGTGGCGTAGACACCCGCGACGTAGAGCGCGAGGTCGAGCTGCTCGCCATCGAGCTGCCAGGCCAGGCCGCTGACGCTGGCCGGGTCGGCGACATCCAGCCGCAGGGCCTGGGCACCGAGGTCGCGCAGGCGCTGCAGGCCGGCGTCGTCACGGGCCGTGGCGATCACCCGGTCGCCGGCGGCCAGGTGCTGGCGCGCGAACTCCAGGCCGATGCCGCGCGAGGCGCCGAGGATGAGGACGTGCATGGAGGTGGAGCATGGCCCCCGGTTGCGTCATCCCGGCGTAGGCCGGGATCCAGTGACTTGGATCGGCATCGGAACAGTCACTGGGCCCCGGCCTTCGCCGGGGCGACGGGCCGGGGCTGCGCGGGCTTACAGCAGTTCCAGCGCCATCGCCGTGCCTTCGCCGCCGCCGATGCACAGCGTGGCCACGCCGCGCTTGCCGCCGCGGGCCTGCAGGGCATGCAGCAGGGTGACGATGATGCGGGCGCCCGAGGCGCCGATGGGGTGGCCCAGGGCGCAGGCGCCGCCGTTCACGTTGACGATCTCGTGCGGCACCTTCAGCTCCTCCATCAGCGCCATGGGCACGACGGCGAAGGCCTCGTTGACCTCCCACAGGTCGACGTCGCCGACCTTCCAGCCGGCCTTGGCCAGCAGCTTCTGGGTGGCGCCCACCGGCGCGGTAGTGAACCACTCGGGCTCCTGCGCGTGGGTGGTGTGGCCCACGATGCGCGCCAGCGGCTTCAGGCCCAGGCGGGCGGCGTTGCGCTCGGTGGTCAGCACCAGGGCGGCGGCGCCGTCGTTGATGCTGGACGACGAGGCGGCGGTGATGGTGCCGTCCTTCCGGAACGCCGGCTTGAGCGTGGCGATCTTGTCCAGCTTGACCTTGCCGGGGCCCTCGTCGACCGAGATCACCGACTCGCCGGCGCGGCTCTTGACGGTCACGGGGGTGATCTCGGTGGCGAAGGCGCCGCTCTCGGTGGCCCGCTTGGCGCGGGTGACCGAGGCGGTGGCGAAGGCGTCCTGCGCCTCGCGGCTGAACTTGTACTTGGCCGCGCAGTCCTCGCCGAAGGTGCCCATGGAGCGGCCCGCCTCGTAGGCGTCCTCCAGGCCGTCGAGCATCATGTGGTCGTAGACCTTGTCGTGGCCCATGCGGTAGCCGCCACGGCCCTTGAGCAGCAGGTAGGGCGCGTTGGTCATGCTCTCCATGCCGCCGGCGACCATCACCTCGTGGGTGCCGGCCATCAGCATGTCGTGGGCGAACATGGTGGCCTTCATGCCGGCGCCGCACATCTTGGACAGCGTGACGGCACCGGCGCTGCGCGGCAGGCCGGCCTTGTGCGCGGCCTGGCGGGCCGGGGCCTGGCCCTGGCCCGCCATCAGGCAGTTGCCCATGAGCACCTCGCCGACGGCGTCGCCGGGGATGCCGGCGCGCTCGATCGCGGCGCGGATCGCGGCGCCGCCCAGGTCGTGGGCGGCGAGGGGGGAGAAGTCGCCCTGGAACGACCCCATGGGGGTGCGGGCGGCGCTGACGATGACGATGGATTCGGCCATGGTGTGCTCCTTGGTTGGCTCAGGCGTGCAATGAAGGGATCAGGGGGCGGGGGACAGGAAGCCCCCCTCCTCCTCGGCGATGCGGCGCAGGTACTGCTGGAAGGCGGGGTCCTCGCCGCGCAGCAGCAGCGGCAGGGCGTTGCGGAAATCCTCGCGGCGGCACCACTCGCGCATGTAGTCGTCCCAGCTGTTCCAGCGGCGGCGCTCCTCGTCGCCCATGCGCGGCTTGTACGCCACCAGGTAGGCGCGCTCGAACAGCGACATCAGCATGTCGAAGATGACCAGCATGCGCTCGCGCTGCTCGGCGCTGGGGTCGGGCAGCGGCTCGGCCGTGCGCAGCTGCAGGTCGGGATGCGCCAGCACCACCTTGAGGAAGTCGTTGTAGGCGTCGGACAGCTGCTGGTACTGGTCCTCCTCCTCGTTCGCGCGCTCCTTGCGCTGCTCCCAGGCGAAGAACAGGATGGCGAACGGCAGCCCCAGCGCCGTGACGACGAAGCTGGCGACCTCCCAGAATTCCTTCCATTCGTCGCTCATGGGGTGGCGGCGGTGGCGGGCCCCGGCGCGAAGCGCTTGTCGGGGTCGTAGGGGAAGACGTCGTGCACGTGGCCGTCGCGGATGCGCTCCTTGTGCGACTGCCAGAACCCGGCATCGAGCAGGTCGGCGTGGTGGCGCATGAACACCTCGCGCACGCCGGGGTTGCCCAGCAGGAACGGGCCGAAGGTCTCCGGGAAGACGTCCTTGGGCCCGACCGACCACCACACCTCGCCCGACATCTCGTCGTCCTCGTTGCGCGGCGGCGGCACGCGGCGGAAGTTGCAGTCGGTCAGGTACTCGATCTCGTCGTAGTCGTAGAACACGACCTTGCCGTTGCGGGTGACGCCGAAGTTCTTCCAGAGCATGTCGCCGGGGAAGATGTTGGCGGCCACCAGGTCCTTGATGGCGTTGCCGTACTCGAGCACCGCGCGCTCGATCTGGCCCTGCGCCTGCGCGGCCGCGGCCTCGTCGCCCGACTTGAGCGCGTCGAACGCCTCCTGCAGGTAGATGTTCAGCGGGATCATCCGGCGCTCGATGTACAGGTGCTTGATGATCACCTCCTCGTGACCGTCGCCGTCGCGGTCGCCGATCTCCAGCTGGCTGGGCGCGAACTTGCGGATCTCCTCGATCAGGTCGTCCTCGAAGCGCTCGCGCGCGAAGGCCACCTCGCTGTACTCGAGCGTGTCGGCCATGCGGCCCACGCGATCGTGCTGCTTGACCAGCAGGTACTTGCCCTGGATCTGCTCGCGCGTGGTGTCCTTCTGCGGCGGGTAGTGGTCCTTGATCACCTTGAACACGTACGGGAACGAGGGCAGGTCGAACACCAGCATGACCATGCCCTTGATGCCAGGGGCGATGCGGAACTTGTCGCTCGAGTGCTTCAGGTGGTACAGGAAGTCCCGGTAGAACAGGGTCTTGCCCTGCTTGGCCAGGCCCAGCGCGTTGTAGATCTCGGCCCGCGGCTTGCGCGGCATGAGCGAGCGCAGGAACTGCACGTACGCGGCCGGGATCTCCATGTCGACCATGAAGTAGGCCCGCGCGAACGAGAACAGCATCTGCAGGTCGTCCTCGCCGAACAGGCAGGCGTCGACCACCAGCCTGCCGTCGGCCCCGTGCAGGATGGGCAGCGCGAACGGCACCTCGTTGAAGCCGTTGATCAGCTTGCCCACCACGTACGCGCCCTTGTTGCGGAAGAACAGCGACGACAGCACCTGGATCTGGAAGTTGGCGCGCAGCTTCACGCCGGCCAGCCGGCCGGCCATGGCCTCGAGCACGCGGGCGCAGTCGCGCGGCAGGTCCTGGAACGGCCGCTGCAGGCGGAAGTTGTCGACGATGCGCTCGATCTCGGCCAGCAGCGTCTCGCGCGTGGGGTAGTAGGCGCGGTAGGTGGGCGTGGCCGCGGGCTCGTCGTTCTCGATGTACTCGGTGGAGACCGCCGGCCGCACGAAGATGAAGTCGTTGTGGAAGTAGGTGCGGTGCAGGATCTTGGTGGTGACCGAGTTGAAGAAGGTCTCGGCCAGCTCGGGCTGGTGGTGGTCGATCAGCAGGCCGATGTAGTGCAGCTTGACCTGGTGCCACACCTCCATCGGCTGCTCGCCGGCCTTGAACTCCTTCTCCAGCCGCAGCACCGCCTCCTTGACGCGCAGGTCGTAGAACTCGATGCGCTCGCGCTGCGCGCGCTGCTGGCCGTGCCAGTCGGCGGTCTCGAAGCGGTGCTTGGCCCGCGCGGACTCGGTGCGGAACAGCCGGTAGTGGCGGTTGAAGCCGTCGAGCATCGCCTTGGCGATGTCGTAGGCCAGCGTCGAGTCCAGGCGTTGCGGGAACATGCTCAGCCTTCGTGCGCCAGGCGGGCCTGCGGCGCGATGGCCGCCTGGTAGGTGGGCTCGATGGCCTGCGGGCCGTTGACCGACACCTTCAGGTCCTTGAGCAGGCCGTCGGACAGGCCGTACACCCAGCCGTGCACCATCAGCGGCTGGCCGCGGTCCCAGGCGTCCTGCACGACGGTGGAACGCGCCACGTTGACCACCTGCTCGATCACGTTCAGCTCCACCAGCAGGTTGGCGCGCTCCTCCTCGGGGGCGGCCTCCAGCAGCACGTGGTGGCGCTGCGCCGTGTCCTTGATGTGGCGCAGCCAGTTGTCGGCCAGCCCGATGCGCACGTCGTGCAGGGCGGCGAGCACGCCGCCGCAGCCGTAGTGGCCCACCACCATCACGTGCTGCACCTTCAGCTGGTCGACCGCATACTGGATGGTCGACAGGCAGTTCAGGTCGGTGGGCACCACCACGTTGGCCACGTTGCGGTGCACGAACACCTCGCCCGGCTCCAGCCCGGTGATCTGGTTGGCCGGCACGCGCGAGTCGCTGCAGCCGATCCACATGTAGCGCGGGCTCTGCTGGTGCGACAGGTTGCTGAAGAAGCCGGGGCGCTCGGCCTCCATGCGACGGGCCCAGTCGCGGTTGTGGGCGAGGAGGTGGCGCAGCGGCATGGGGCGATTGTCCAAGAGCGGGCGGCGGCCGGCAGGTACGTCGGAGTACCTATCCGGCGCGCCGGCCGCGGGTTCACATGGTCTCGGCGAACAGTTCGCGGCCGATCAGCATGCGGCGGATCTCGCTGGTGCCCGCGCCGATCTCGTAGAGCTTGGCGTCGCGCCACAGCCGGCCCAGCGGGTACTCGTTGATGTAGCCGTTGCCGCCGAAGACCTGGATGCCCTCGCCCGCCATCCAGGTGGCCTTCTCGGCGCACCACAGGATGACCGAGGCGCAGTCCTTGCGCACCTGGCGCACGTGCTCGCTGCCCAGCATGTCCAGGTTCTTGCCCACCGTGTAGCAGAAGGCGCGCGCGGCCTGCAGCACGGTGTACATGTCGGCCACCTTGCCCTGGATCAGCTGGAACTCGCCGATGCTCTGGCCGAACTGCTTGCGGTCGTGGATGTAGGGCACCACGTTGTCCATCACCGCCTGCATGATCCCGATGGGGCCGGCGGCCAGCACGGCGCGCTCGTAGTCCAGGCCCGACATCAGCACCCGCGCGCCGCCGTTGAGCGAGCCCAGCACGTTGGCGGCGGGCACCTCGACGTTTCGGAACACCAGCTCGCCGGTGTGGCTGCCGCGCATGCCCAGCTTGTCGAGCTTCTGCGCGATGGAAAAGCCCGGCATGCCCTTCTCGATCAGGAAGGCGGTCACGCCGCGCGCGCCCAGCTCGGGCTCGGTCTTGGCGTAGACCACCAGCGTGTCGGCATCGGGGCCGTTGGTGATCCACATCTTGGTGCCGTTGAGGACGTAGTAGCCGCCCTTGTCCTCGGCCTTGAGCTTCATGCTGATCACGTCCGAGCCGGCGCCAGGCTCGCTCATGGCCAGCGCGCCCACGTGCTCGCCGGAGATGAGCCTGGGCAGGTACTTGCGCTTCTGCTCGGGCGTGCCGTTGCGGTTGATCTGGTTGACGCACAGGTTGGAGTGCGCGCCGTACGACAGGCCCACCGAGGCCGAGGCGCGCGAGATCTCCTCCATCGCCACCATGTGCGCCAGGTAGCCCATCTGCGCGCCGCCGTACTCCTCGGGCACCGTGATGCCCAGCACGCCCAGCTCGCCCATCTTGCGCCACAGGTCCATGGGGAACTGGTCGCTGCGGTCGATCTCGGCCGCGCGCGGCGCGATCTCGGCGGCGGCGAAGGCCTGCACGGTGTCGCGCAGGGCGTCGATGTCCTCGCCGAGCTGGAAGTTGAGGCCGGGCAGCTGCATGGGGTGTCTCCTGGAAGGTCGGTGGATGGGGGTCAGTGGCGCACGTCGGGGCGGCCGGTGACGGCCATCAGCGTGGCAGTCATGGTGGCCACCAGCTTGTCGCCGCCGTCTGCGCCGACGGCCCAGGCGCGGCCCTCGGCCACGGTGATGGTGCGGCCCGGCTTGAGCACCTGCCCCTCCATGCGGAAGCGCAGGCCGGCCGCCGGGGCCAGCAGGTTGATCTTGAATTCGACGGTCAGCACGCCAGCGTCGGCGGGCATCAGGGTCGAGCCCGCGTAGCCGCAGGCCGAGTCGAGCGCGGTGGCGACCATGCCGGCGTGCAGGAAGCCGTGCTGCTGCGTCAGCTGCGGCGAGAACGGCAGCGCGATCACCACGCGGCCGGGCTCGACCGCCTCGAGGCTGGCGCCGATGGTGGCCATCGCGGCCTGGCGCGCGAAGCTGGCGCGCACGCGGGCGTCGTACTGCGGATCGGGCGGGTCGAAGCGGAAGGAGGTCATCGGGCGTTGGCGGTCTTGCGTGGCCTGGGGGCCGGCTTGGGGGTGGCTTTGGGGGCCGGCTTGTCCAGCCGGGCGAGCAGGGCCCGCGCCTCGCGCTCGTGCACCCGCACCTCGTCGAGGTTGGCCTGCAGGTCGGCCATCTGCTCCTCGAGCTGGTGGCGGTGCTGGGCCAGCACGTCCAGGAACTTGCGCAGCTGCGGTCCGGTGTCCCGCGGGCTGTCGTACATGTCGATGATGTCCTTGGCCTCGGACAGCGACAGGCCCAGCCGCTTGGCGCGCAGCGTCAGCTTCAGCCGGGTGCGGTCGCGCGCGCTGTACAGGCGGTTGCGCCCGCCCGGGCCGGTGCGCTCGGGCTGCAGCAGGCCCATGTCCTCGTAGAAGCGCATCGCCCGCGTGGTGAGGTCGAACTCGCGCGCCAGGTCGCTGATCGTGTAGTGGCTTGCCATCGCTTCGGTGGGGGACGCGCCGGGGACAGGGCGCCGCGCGCCGCCGTCCCTAGAATCCCGGTTTCAATTGACGTTGACGTCAACGTCAACACGGATTGTTGCATGAACCTCCAGGAACGAGAGCTCGCCTACCCCTTCGGCGACAGCCTGCCGGCGCCGGGCACCACGCTGGAGGTGGCACCGGGCGTGCGCTGGATCCGCATGGCGCTGCCGTTCGCGCTCGACCACATCAACCTGTGGCTGCTGCGCGACCGCCTGGACGGCCGCGATGGCTGGACCGTGGTGGACTGCTGCATCGACCGGCCCGAGGCGCGGGCGCAGTGGGAGCAGGTGTTCGCGACCCAGCTGGACGGGCTGCCGGTCCTGCGGGTGGTGGTCACCCACATGCACCCCGACCACATCGGCCTGGCGCACTGGCTGTGCGAGCGCTGGAGCACGCCGCAACACCCCTGCCGGCTGTGGATCAGCGCCACCGACTACAACGCGGCGCGGCTGGCCTCGCAGAGCACCACCGGCTTCGGCGGCGAGAGCGCGGCGCGCTTCTTCGCGGCGCACGGGCTGCTCGATCCCGAGGCGCAGGAGAAGATCCGCGGCCGCGCCGGCTACTACCCCGGCATGGTGCCGGCCGTGCCGGCCAGCTTCCGCCGGCTGCTCGACGGCATGCAGGTGCACATCGGCGGCCACGCCTGGACCTGCATCGCCGGCCACGGCCACGCGCCCGAGCACATGGCGCTGTGGTGCGAGGCCCTGGGCGTGCTGGTCAGCGGCGACATGCTGCTGCCGCGCATCTCCACCAACATCAGCGTGCACGACCTGGAGCCCGAGGCGGACCCGCTGACGCTGTTCCTGGCCTCGCTGGAGCGCTATGCGCACCTGCCCGAGGACACCCTGGTGCTGCCCTCGCACGGCAAGCCGTTCACCGGGGCGCAACGGCGCGTGGCGCAGCTGCATGCGCACCACCGTGACCGCCTGGACGACGTGATGGCCGCCTGCGCCCAGCAGCCCTGCAGCGCGGCCGACCTGCTGCCGGTGCTGTTCAAGCGCCCGCTGGACCTGCACCAGACCACGTTCGCGATGGGCGAGTCGGTGGCCCACCTGCATGCCCTGTGGCATGCCGGCCGCCTGCAGCGGCACGCGGGCGCGGACGGCGTGCTGCGCTTCGGCCCGGCCTGAGCCGCGCTCAGTCGGCCTGGGCGCCGAGCGTGAACGAGACCGTGGTGCCTTCGCCCGGCACCGACCGCGCCCAGACCTGCCCGCCATGGCGCGCGACGATGCGCTGCACCGTCGCCAGGCCGATGCCGGTGCCGGGGAACTCGCCGGCACCGTGCATGCGCTGGAACGGCCGGAACAAGCGGTCGGCATGGGCCATGTCGAAGCCCACGCCCCGGTCGCGCACCTCGTAGACGCGCTCGCCGCCGCGCTGCGTGGCGGCGACCACCACGCCGCCGGGGCGGCCGGCGCTGAACTTCCAGGCGTTGCCCAGCAGGTTCTGCAGCAGGCTGCGCAGCAGGCGCGCGTCGCCCTGCGCCCGCAGGCCGTCCTGCACCTGCAGCTCGCGCGGCTCGCGCAGCTGCAGCTCGGCGCCCACCTCGCGCGCCAGCGCCGACACGTCGACCTCGGCCCACTGCAGGGGCTCGCGCGTGACCCGCGCCAGCAGCAGCAGCGCGTCGATCAGTTCCTCCATCCGCGCGGCGCCGGCCTGCACCCGCGCCAGCCAGTGCTGCACCTGCGGATCGTCCAGGCCGGCCAGCCGCTCCTGCAGCACGCGCGAGAAGCCGCCCACGCTGGCCAGCGGCGCGCGCAGGTCGTGCGAGATCGAGTACGAGAAGGCTTCGAGCTCGCGCGTGCGCTCGGCCACCCGCTGCTCGAGCCCGGTGTTCAGCTCGGCCAGGTTGGCCAGCAGCGCGGCCTGGCGCGCCTGCAGCTGCTCCAGCTCGGTCACCCGGGCCTGCAGCGCCTGCGCCATGGCGTTGAACGACTCCGCCATGCGCGTGAACTCGCGGGCGCCCGCCGGCACGTCGGGCACGCGGGTGCCCAGTGCGCCGCGGGCCAGCGCATCGGCCGCATCGGCCAGCTGCCGGGCGGGCCGCACGATCGAGCGGCCGGACAGCCACCAGGCGCCGCCCAGGCTCAGGCACAGCACCAGCAGCAGCAGCACGAACTCGCCCTGCATGCGCTTGAAGATGCTGCGGGTGAGCTGCGCGCTCTCGACGCTGGCCAGCCCGAGGTAGCGGGCGCCGCCCAGCGTCTCGCCGGGGCTGTGGGCGAAGACCCGCATCACGCCGTTCGCGTCGGCGCCCTCCCCGGTGCCGGCCCGCATCTCGCGGGCGGCGTGGTAGACCAGCGCGTTGGCCACCCGCCGGCCCGGCTCCATGCCCGGGCGCTGCGGGCTCTCGACCACCACGCGGCCCTGCGCATCGACCAGGTGCAGGCGCGCGCCGGGCGGCAGTTCGGTCATCGCCATCTTGCGCTGCACCTCGCGCAGGTCCAGCGCGGCGAACACCACGCCGCGCACCGCGTCGCCCTCCATCAGCGGCAGCGCGTACGGGATGATGGGCAGGCCGCGCAGCACCCCCAGCGTGGCCTCGCCCGCCGCGAACCCCCGCCCGGCCGTGGCGCGCCGGAAGTCGTCGCGCGTGGCGATGGAGAACGCCGCCCGTTCCTGCCACAGGCCATGGCAGACGACGGTGCCCGCCGCGTCGGTGACGCCGATGTTGTTGTAGACCTGCAGCTCGGCGCGCAGGCGCTGCAGGTAGGCATTGCAGGCGGCGCGGTCGCCGCCGCGGATCTCGCGCGTCAGGGACAGGGCGGTCAGCAGGCGCTGGGCTTCCTGGGCGCGGCGGTCCTGCGCGTTGACCAGCAGCTGGGCCGCGACGCCCAGCTGGCGCGTGGCCAGCTCACGGGCGGTGCGGGCCTCCTGCACGGCCGACCAGGCGGCCAGCAGCAGCAGCGGCGCCAGCGCCGCCGCGAGCAACACCACCAGCCGGGCCCGCAGGCCCCAGCGTCTCCCCATGCGCTCCCCCAAACGGATGAGCCGCCAGTATGGCCGGGCCGCGCGCGGCGCGCCATGCCGCCGGGCCGGCGCTCACCAGGGCGGCACGGGGTCGTCGCGCAACTGCCCGCGCAGGTCCTGCCAGTCGGGCACCACCGTGGCGACGGTCTCCCAGAAGCGCGGGCTGTGGTCCATCACCCGCAGGTGGGCCAGTTCGTGGGCCACCACGTAGTCGATGACGGGCAGCCGCAGGTGCATCAGGCGCCAGTTCAGGCGGATGGTGCCGTCGGCATGCGCCGTGCCCCAGCGGGTGGACGCGCTGCTGAGGACCAGGCGCTTCCACTGCACGCCCAGGCGCGGGGCGTAGTGGTCCAGCCGCTCGGTGAACAGCCGCCGGGCCTGGCCCATCAGCCAGGCCTGCACCGCATCGCGGACCTGCTCGGGGCCGGCCTGGTGGGGCAGGCCGACGTGCAGGGCGAGCGGCCCCGCGCCGGCGGGGTCGGCCTCCTGGCCCCCGGCGCCGCGCAGGATGGCCCCGCCGGCGCCCCAGTCGCGCCGGGGGTCGAGCACGACCTGCACCGGCCGGCCGAGGAACGGGAAGGCGGCGCCGTCGCCCCAGGCGATGCGCGCCGCCTCGCGCTGGTCGCGCCGGCCGCGCGCGTCCTGCAGCTTGGACAGGATCCAGGCGCGGCGGGCCTGCAGCGCCGCCTCGACCTCGCGCAGCGGCACCCAGCCCGGGGCCCGCACGACCAGGCCCTCGGGGCCGACGGTGAACCCGATGCTGCGGCGGCGCGCCCGCTCGAACAGGTAGCCGACGACGGTGCCGTCCAGCACGCTCTGGCGGTTGCCGCGCGGATGGTGGAAGGTGGCCGGCGCCAGCACCGCCGACAGGGGCTCGGCCGGGGGGCCGGCGGGCGCCGGCAGCGGCGCCGCGACGGGAGCCGGGGCGGGCGCATCGAACAGGTCCAGCGTCAGCTGGACGAGGCCGCGCAGTCCGGCCGCACGTGGCATGTCAGCGGTAGGCCTCGGGGTCGATGCGCCGCATCTCGGCCTCGATCCAGTCCTGCACCTCGCGCATCAGCGCCTCGGGGTCGCGGCCCTGCGAGGGGATGGGCGGCCCGATCACCACGTCGACCACGGCCGGGCGCTTGACGAAGGCCTTGCGCGGCCAGGCCTTGGCGGAGCTGACGGCCACCGGGATCACCGGCGCGCCGGTGGCCACCGCCAGCCGCGTGCCGCCGCTCTTGTAGGTGCCGACCTGCCCGCGCGGGGTGCGGGTGCCCTCGGGGAACATGATGATCCAGATGCCCTGCGCCAGCAGCCGCTTGCCCTGCTGCACCACCTTGTTGAAGGCCTGGGCGCGCAGGCGCCGGTCGATGTGGATCATGTCCATCCGCGCCATCGCCCAGCCGAAGAACGGCACGTACAGCAGCTCGCGCTTGAACACGTAGGCCAGCGGATGCGGCATCAGCACCGGCATCAGGAAGGTCTCGAGCGTGCTCTGGTGCTTGACCAGCAGGATGGCCGGGCTGGTCTGGCCGGTGGGCAGGTGCTCCATGCCGGTCACGCGCCACTGCACCCCGCAGAGCACGCGCAGGCCGTGCACCGCCCCCTTGAGCCAGGTGACCGCCATCCAGTACATCGGGATGCCGCGGCGCCACAGCGAGGCGGTGAGCATGACGAACGACCACGGGATCACCGTCACCAGCATCCACAGCGCGTGCAGGACCGAACGCAGCAGGTTCACCGCGCGGCCTCCGCGGCCGCGGGACGCGGCGCGCTGCCGCGCTGCACCAGCCACTCGGCGAAGGCGGCCAGGTCCTCGTGGACCCGGGTGGCCGGCGGGAAGGTCCCGGGCAGGGCGCGGCCGCGGTACGCGGCCCCCTTGCCGGTGAGCACGAAGTGCGGCTCGCAGCCCACCGCCACGCCGGCCTGCAGGTCGCGCAGGCTGTCGCCCACCACGGGCACGCCGGCCAGCTCGACCCCGAAGCGCTCGCCGATCTGCTCGAACAGGCCGGGGGCCGGCTTGCGGCAGCTGCAGTTCTCGTCGGCGCTGTGCGGGCAGTAGAAGATCGCGTCGATGCGGCCGCCGTGCGCGGCCAGCAGCTTGTGCATCTTGGCGTGCATGGCGTTGAGCGAGGCCACGTCGAACAGGCCACGGCCCAGGCCCGACTGGTTGGACGCGATCGCGACGTGCCAGCCGGCATGGTTCAGGCGCGCGATGGCCTCGAGCGCGCCGGGCAGCGGCTGCCACTCCTGCGGCGACTTGATGAATTCGTCGCTGTCGGCATTGATGGTGCCGTCGCGGTCGAGGATGACGAGCTTCATGCGGGGCGGCCCGGGCGGGTCATTGGGCCAGGCGCGAGAGGTCGGCCACGCGGTTCATCGCCTGGTGCAGCGTGGCCAGCAGGCCCAGCCGGTTCAGGCGCAGGTCCAGCTGCTCGGCATTGACCATCACGCCGTCGAAGAAGGCGTCGACCGGCGTGCGCAGCGCGGCCAGGGTGCGCAGCGACGCGGTGTAGTCGCCGGCATCGAACTGCGCGGCGGCCTCCGGCGCCACCTGTCGCATCGCGGCGTACAGCGCCTGCTCGGCCGGCTCGCGCAGCAGCACCTCGCTGACATGCGGATCCACCGCACCGTCGGCCTTCTTCAGGATGTTGCCGATGCGCTTGTTCGCGGCGGCCAGGGCCGGGGCCTCGGGCAGCGCCGCGAAGGCACGCACCGCCTGCAGCCGCTTGGCCACGTCGCCCAGGCGCTGCGGCCGCAGCGCGAGCACGGCGTCGACCTCCTGCGCGGTGGCGCCCTGCTCGCGCAGCAGGCCGGCCAGCCGGTCCATGAAGAACTCGGCCAGCAGCGCCGGCGTCTTCGCATCGGCCTGCGGGAACAGGGCCATCGCCTGCGCGATCAGCTGGTCGAGCCCCAGCGGCAGGTCGCGCTCGACCAGCATGCGCAGCACGCCCAGCGCATGGCGGCGCAGCGCGAACGGGTCCTTGTCGCCGGTGGGCAGCTGGCCGATGGAGAACAGGCCGGCCAGGGTCTCGAGCTTGTCGGCCAGCGCGACCGCCAGGCCGACGTCGCCGCGGGGCAGCGCGTCACCCGCGAAGCGCGGCTTGTAGTGGTCCTCGACCGCGTCGGCGATGGCCTGCGGCAGGCCGTCGGCCTGGGCGTAGTAGCGGCCCATGGTGCCCTGCAGCTCGGGGAACTCGCCCACCATGTCGGTCAGCAGGTCGGCCTTGGCCAGCTGGGCGGCCTCGGCGGCCTGGTGCGCCAGCGCGTCGCCACCGATCTGCGCGCCGACCACCTGGGCCAGCTGGCGCACGCGCTCGACGCGCTCGCCCTGGGTGCCCAGCTTGTTGTGGTAGACCACCTTGGCCAGGCCGGGCACGCGCGAGGCCAGCGTGCGCTTGCGGTCCTGGTCGAAGAAGAACTTGGCGTCGGCCAGGCGCGGGCGCACCACGCGCTCGTTGCCGCCGACCACGGCCGAGGGATCCTGCGGCCGGATGTTGCTGACGACCAGGAAGCGGTTGGTCAGCCGTCCCTGCGCGTCGAGCAGCGGGAAGTACTTCTGGTTCGCCTTCATCGTCAGGATGAGGCATTCCTGCGGCACCTCGAGGAACTGCGGCTCGAACTGGCACACCAGCACGTTGGGCCGCTCCACCAGCGCGGTGACCTCGTCCAGCAGCGCCTCGTCCTCGATCGGGCGCGCGCCCTGCCCCACCTGCGCGGCGGCGGCCTGCAGCTGGCGCACGATCTCGGCGCGGCGGTCCTCGAAGCCGGCGATCACCGCGCCCTCGCGCGCGAGCACCTCGGCGTAGGCATCGGCGTCGGGGATGGTGGCGGTGGGCTGGGCGGCCTCGAAGCGGTGGCCCTGCGTGGTGCGGCCGGCGCGCAGGCCCAGCGCCTCGAGCGGCACGACCTCGCTGCCGTGCAGCGCCACCAGCCCGTGCGCCGGGCGCACGAACTTCACGTCGGTCCAGCCGTCGGCCAGCTGGTAGGTCATGACCTTGGGGATGGGCAGGCGGGCCAGGGCCTCGGCCAGCGCCTTCTGCAGGCCCTCGGCCAGCGTGGCGCCGGCAGCGGTGCTCTCGTGGAACAGGGCCTCGGCCTTGCCATCCATGGCGCGCTTGAGACCGGCCACCGCGGAGGCGTCGGCGCCCAGGGCCTGCAGCTTCTTGAGCAGCGCCGGCGTGGGCTGGCCGTCGGCCGTCAGGCCCACGCTGACGGGCATCAGCTTCTGCGAGACCGCGGTGTCGGCGGCCTTGGCGGCCACCGCGCTGACGTGCGCGGCCAGCCGCCGCGGCGAGGCGTAGGTGGTCAGGCCCGAGGCGGCCGTGGCCAGCCCCAGGGCCCGCAGCTGCTCCAGCAGCGTGGTGCCGAAGGACTGCCCCAGCTTCTTCAGCGCCTTGGGCGGCAGTTCCTCGACGAACAGCTCGACCAGCAGGTTCTTCGTGTCGCTCATGCTCAGGCCGCCTTCTTCGCCAGTTGCGCCACCCACTCGGGCGGCGCCATCGGGAAGCCCAGGCGTTCACGGCTCTCGAGATAGGCCTGCGCGACGGCGCGGGCCAGGTTGCGGATG
The DNA here is from genome assembly GCA_027484575.1 of Comamonadaceae bacterium. Classification (GTDB taxonomy): domain Bacteria; phylum Pseudomonadota; class Gammaproteobacteria; order Burkholderiales; family Burkholderiaceae_C; genus Ramlibacter. Next base: position 15,081 of record JAIXSQ010000015.1, on the reverse strand, counting down.
CGGCCGATGTAAGCGGCGCGCTCGGTGACGCTGATCGCGCCGCGCGCGTCCAGCAGGTTGAAGGTGTGGGCGGCCTTGAGCACCTGCTCGTAGGCGGGCAGCGCCAGCTGCTGCTCCATCAGGTGCCTGGCCTGCTTCTCGTGCGCGCCGAACGCGGTGAACAGGAACTCGGCGTCGCTGTGCTCGAAGTTGTAGGCCGACTGTTCCTTCTCGTTCTGCAGGTACACGTCCCCGTAGCTCAGGCCCTCGGTCCAGGTCAGGTCGTAGACGTTGTCCACGCCCTGCAGGTACATGGCCAGGCGCTCCAGGCCGTAGGTGATCTCGCCGGTGATGGGCTTGCAGTCGATGCCGCCGACCTGCTGGAAGTAGGTGAACTGCGTCACCTCCATCCCGTTGAGCCAGACCTCCCAGCCCAGGCCCCAGGCGCCCAGCGTGGGGTTCTCCCAGTCGTCCTCGACGAAGCGGATGTCGTTCTTCTTCAGGTCGAAGCCCAGGGCTTCGAGGGAGCCGAGGTACAGCTCCAGGATGTTGGCGGGGGCCGGCTTGAGCACCACCTGGTACTGGTAGTAGTGCTGCAGGCGGTTGGGGTTGTCGCCGTAGCGGCCGTCCTTGGGGCGGCGGCTGGGCTGCACGTAGGCGGCCTTCCAGGGCTCGGGGCCGATGGCGCGCAGGAAGGTGGCGGTGTGCGAGGTGCCCGCACCGACTTCCATGTCGTATGGCTGCAGAAGCGCGCAGCCCTGGGCATCCCAGTAGGACTGCAGCTTCAGGATGATTTGCTGGAAGGTGAGCATGGGGCCGCGATTTTACGGGCCCACCCTCCGCCACCGCCGCGCCAGCAGCGCCAGCAGCGGCGCCACGCCGATCGCCCACAGCGGCAGCAGGCCCCAGCGGGCCGACCAGCGCGCGAACGGGGTCAGGCCGCTGCGGCCCTGGACCTCGCCGACCAGCACGCCGCGGGTGTGGCGTGCCAGCAGGTGCGTCACCCGGCCCCGGTGGTCGACGATGGCCGTGGCCCCGGTGTTGGTCGCGCGCACCACGGGGCGGTCGAACTCCAGCGCCCGCATGCGGCTGATGGCCAGGTGCTGGTCGATCGCCACCGTGTCGCCGAACCAGCCGATGTTGCTGACGTTGACGAACACCGTGGGTGCGGCCGTGGGATCGGCGAAGCGCGCGGCCAGCTCCTCGCCGAACAGGTCCTCGTAGCAGACGTTGGGCGCGAAGCGCTGGCCGGCCCAGGCGAACGAGGGCTGGCCCACCGCGCCGCGGTTGAAGTCGCCCAGCGGGATCTGCAGCAGGTCGGTGAACCAGCGGAACAGCGGCGGGATGAACTCGCCGAAGGGCACCAGGTGGTGCTTGTCGAAGCGGTAGGCCGGCTGCCCCGGCGCCAGCCCCACGACCGAGTTGGTGTAGCCCTCGGCGAAGCTGCCCAGCGGCATGCCCACCAGGGCGGCGCGCTGCCCGCTGCCGAACTGGTCGGCCAGGGTGCGAAACCAGTCGTCGGGCAGCTGCTGCGGCAGCAGCGGGATCGCGGTCTCGGGGGCGACCACCAGCGGGGTGCGCGCCGCCACCAGCTGGGACAGGTACCAGTCGAGTGCCACCGGCACGCCGGCGCGGTTGTCGAACTTCTCGTCCTGCGGGATGTTGCCCTGCAGGAGCGTGAGCGCCAGCGGCTGACCATGCGGTGCGCCGCCGGGCGCCGGCGCCAGGGCGGCGGCGGCCACGACGGCCAGCCCGGCCACCGGCGCGACCAGCGCGCGCCCTGCCCCGCGCGGCGGCGCGGCCGCCCCCGCCAGCGCGGCGGCCAGCAGCGCGGCGACGGCACCGATGCCGTAGACACCCACCCAGGGCGCCAGCGCCTGCAGCGGGCCGTCCAGATGCGCGTAGCCGCCCGCACCCCAGGGGAACCCGGTGAACCAGGTGCCGCGCAGCAGTTCGGCCAGCAGCCACAGGGCCGCGAAGGCGAACGGCCCGGCGATGCGGCCGGGGGCGAGCGCGCGCCAGGCGCCGCAGGCCAGCGCGTAGTAGCCGCCCAGGAAGGCCGCCAGCGCCAGCACGGCCAGTGCGGCCAGCGGCGACGGCAGGCCGCCGTACACGTGCATGGAGATGAACAGCCACCACCAGGTACCGGCCAGCCAGGCGGTGGCGCCGGCCCAGCCCAGGCCGGCCGCGCGGCGCCATCCGGGCGCACGGGCGACCAGCCAGGCCAGCACGGCCAGCGAGGCCAGCTGCAGCCACCACAGCGGGCGGCCGCTGCCGGGCAGGGCGATGGAGGCGGCCTGGGCCAGGCCCGCGAGCACGGCCAGCAGCGTGGCGGGCAGCAGGCGCTGCGGCGAGCGGTGCTGCGCGCTCACCCGGTGCCGTCGTCGGCGTTGGCGGGCGCCACCTTGAACCAGCGCACCGCGCCGCCCTTGGTGTGCAGCACGACGAAGTCCAGCCCCGCCATCTGCAGGTGCTCGCCGCGCTTGGGCACGTGGCCCATGGCGTGGGCGATCAGGCCGCCGATGGTCTCGAAGCGGTGCTCGTCGTCGGCCGCGGCCGGCGCCAGCTGCACGCCGAAGGCTTCCTCGACGCGGTCGACGGCGGTGTCGCCGCTGACGCGCCAGGTGCGGTCGGCCAGGGCGTAGATGTCGCCCTCTTCCTCGCCGATGTCGAACTCGTCCTCGATCTCGCCGACGATCTGCTCGAGCACGTCCTCGATGGTGATCAGGCCGGCCGTGCGGCCGAATTCGTCGATCACCACCGCCAGGTGGTTGCGGTTGCCGCGGAACTCGCGCAGCAGGTCGTTCAGGCCCTTGCTCTCGGGCACGAACACGGCCGGCCGCAGCAGCGCGCGCAGGTTCAGCTCGGGGGCACGCTGCAGCTTGAGCAGGTCCTTGGCCAGCAGGATGCCGATGATGTTCTCGCGGTCGCCCTCGAAGACGGGGAAGCGCGAGTGCGCCGTGTCGATGACCAGGTGCAGGATGTCGTCGTACGGCGCGTCGATGTTGACCATGTCCATCCGCGGCGCCGCCACCATCACGTCGCCGGCCGTGAGGTCGGCCATCTTGATCACGCCCTCGAGCATCACGCGCGACTCGGCGTCGATGATCTGGTTGTCTTCGGCGTCGGAGAGGGTCTCGATCAGCTCGGCGCGCGAGTCGGGCCCGGGGTGGATGAACTCGGCGACCTTCTGCAGGAACGTGCGGCGGTCTTCCTTGTCTGCAGGCCGCGCTGGGTGGGGATCGGACACGGAGGCGTGCGGTGGTTGGGGGAGCGCAAGGATAGCCCAAAGGCATGACACGCCCGGGTCGGCCGGGCACCCGCGCGCGGGCCCGGCGGGCGCTCAGCTGCCCGAGCGGTGGCGGGCCGCGCGCACGCCCTGGCGCGTTTCCTGCACGCCGGCCAGGAAGCTCCAGAAACTGCGCGCCTGCTGCTTGAGGCGGTAGTCGGTCTGCGCGAACTGCTCGTCGACCAGCTCGCTGACGCGGCTGTCGAGCGTGGCGGGCGGCAGCCGCAGGTGGGCCTCGGTCTCGCTGCCGAAGCGCTCCAGCGTCGCGCCGGCCTTGCGGGCGATCCTGAGCATCGCGGTGTTCTCGCTGAGCGCGTGGATGAACAGCATGTCCACGCCCTCGTTGCGCGCGTGCACCACGGCGCGGTCGAACAGCCGCTGCCCGTAGCCACGGCCGCGCGCCTTGGCCAGCACCGACACGCCGAACTCGGCGCACTGGGCCGACTCGGGATCGCGCGAGAACGCCAGGTGCGCCATCGCGATCAGCTCGAGCTTGCGGTTGTAGATGCCGAAGACGTCGTCGTGCTCGAAGTCCAGCCCCGCCACGTAATGGCCGATCTGCTCGGCCGTGGCCTGGTAGCCGAAGCGCAGGTAGCGGTCGGCCGGCTCCAGCGCGAGCAGGTGGCGCTCGATGCGTCCGCGGTGGCCGGGACCGAGCGATCGGATCGGCACGAGCACCGGCGGGCGGCTGGACGGGTCGGAAGGCATGCGGGATTCTCGGGACGGCAGGGGCGGTGCGAAGGCCGGAAAAGACCGACGATCACCGTCATGCTGCACCGCATCATTGTGGCCCGATCCGTGGCAGCGCGCTGTCGCGCTCGCACATCGGGCAGTGCCCTACAGGGGCACTGCCGTGGTGCCCTTGATCCGGTCGAGCACGAAGCTGGTCTTGACGTCCTGCACGCTGGGATGGCGCAGCAGCGTCTCGAGGATGAAGCGGCTGTAGTGGGCCATGTCCTGCACCAGCACCTGCAGCAGGAAGTCCATCTCGCCGGTGAGCGCCACGCATTCGACCACCTCGTCCCAGGCCTGCACGCTGGCCCGGAACGCGTCCATGGGGTTGCGCTTGTGGTGTTCGGTGTGCTTTTCCAGCCGCACGTTGATGTAGGCGGTCAGGCCCAGGCCCACGGCCTGCGGCCGCACCAGGGCGACGTAGCGCTCGATCACGCCGCTTTCTTCCAGCCGCTTGACCCGGCGCAGCACGGCGCTGGGCGACAGGCCCACCCGCTCGCCGATGCGCTCGTAGGTCTCGCGCCCGTCGGCCTGCAGCGCACGCAGGATGCCCCGGTCGAGCTTGTCGAGTGCTTCGGATTCGGCCATGGCGCAATTTTATTGCGCGCGGGCGCGGGCGCCAGCCCCACAGCGGCGGAAAACTGACCGCCGGCGCGCCTAGAGTGCGTGCTTCGCGGGCCCTCCCGCCCCACCCTCGGAGACACCCATGAACGCCGCCCTCCCCGACGCCGCCACCCGCACCTTCCAGGCCTGGGAGAACCCCATGGGCACCGACGGCTTCGAGTTCATCGAGTACGCCGCGCCCGACCCGCAGGCCATGGGCGCACTGTTCGAGCGCATGGGCTTCCAGGCCATCGCCAGGCACCGCCACAAGAACGTGCTGCTGTACCGCCAGGGCGGGATCAACTTCATCCTGAACGCCGAGCCCGACTCCTTCGCGCAGCGGTTCGCGCGCCAGCACGGCCCCAGCATCTGCGCCATCGCCTTCCGCGTGCAGGACGCCAAGGCGGCCTACGAGCGCGCCGTGTCGCTGGGCGCCTGGGGCTACGCCGGCCAGGCCGGCCCGGGCGAGCTGAACATCCCTGCGATCAAGGGCATCGGCGACAGCCTGATCTACCTGGTGGACCGCTGGCGCGGCAAGAACGGCGCGCAGCCGGGCTCCATCGGCGACATCGGCTTCTACGACGTGGACTTCGAGCCGCTGCCCGGCGTGGGCGGGGCCGAGGCGCTGGATCCGCCCGGGCACGGCCTGACGACCATCGACCACCTGACGCACAACGTGCACCGCGGCCGCATGGGCGAGTGGGCCGAGTTCTACGAGCGGCTGTTCAACTTCCGCGAGATCCGCTACTTCGACATCGAGGGCCAGGCCACCGGGGTCAAGAGCAAGGCGATGACCAGCCCCTGCGGGAAGATCCGCATCCCCATCAACGAGGAAGGCAACGAGAAGGCCGGCCAGATCCAGGAGTACCTGGACCGCTACCGCGGCGAGGGCATCCAGCACATCGCGCTGGCCTCCACCGACCTGTACGCCACGGTCGACGCGCTGCAGCTGGCGGGCATGAAGCTGCTGGACACCAGCGAGACCTACTACGAGCTGCTGCCGCGGCGGATCCCGGGGCTGCAGGAGGACATCGCGGCGCTGCAGCAGCGCAACATCCTGGTGGACGGCACGCCACAGGAACTGCTGCTGCAGATCTTCAGCGAGAACCAGCTGGGGCCGATCTTCTTCGAGTTCATCCAGCGCAAGGGCAACGAGGGCTTCGGCGAGGGCAACTTCAAGGCCCTGTTCGAGACCATGGAGCTGGACCAGATGCGCCGCGGCGTGCTCGCCCAGCCCGGCTAAATCCCCGGGACGGCTTGGGGATTTCGGCCACGCGGGCAGGTGGCCGGGAGAATGCCGGCGCACGCAGGTCCTGGGGAGGACATGGAGCGAGGGCCGGATTCCATCTTCAATTTCGCGCACCGCGACGGCGCCATCCTGGTGGTCGACGTGGTGGAGTCGGTGCGCCTGATGGAAGAGGACGAGCCCGGCTACATCCAGCGCTGGCGCGCCTTCCTGGTCCAGGCGCTCGGCGAGGTCCTGCCCACCCTGGGCGGCCGCTTCCACAAGAGCACCGGCGACGGCTTCCTGCTGCGATTTCCCGACGCCGACCGCACCGTGCGCGCCGCGCTGCAGTTGCAGCACCTGTGCGAGACGGGCCAGCCCGGCGTGCCGGAGCCGCACCGCATGCGGCTGCGCATGGCCGCGCACCTGGCCGACTACGTGGAGGACGAGTTCGACGTGTACGGCGCGGGAGTCAACGTGGCCGTGCGCCTGCTGGACCTGGCCCGCGCCGGCGAGCTGGTCGTGAGCGCCGCCCTGGTCACCCGGTTGTCGGGCAGCGTCGCGCTGCAGGACCTGGGGCCCCGGGCCTTGCGCCACGTGCGCGAGCCGGTCCATGCCTTCCGCGTGGGCGGCCTGCGCGCCCCGGCGCCCGTGCCCGTGCCAGTGGCCGTGACCGGGCACCATGCCGGCGCGGGAGCCGAGCTGCATCCGCAGGCGCGGCGCGACGGGACCGGGGGCGGGTGAGCCTCACCAGCGCGCGGGCAGCCGGCGCAGCACGGTGATGCGGCGACTGCCCAGGGCGACGTAGCCGCCACGCTCGAGGTCCTTGAGCAGCCGGCTGACCATCTCGCGCGAGGCGCCGACCCGGTGCGCCAGCTCCTGGTGGGTGACGGGGGCCAGCGTGAGCGGCGGCTGGCCAGCCGTGGCGGCCTCGGCCGACTGCTGCAGCAGCGCCGCGAGCCGGCCGTACACGTCGAGCAGCGCGAGGTCGCGGGCCGCGCGGGTGGCGGCGCGGGCGCGGCGGATGACGCGGGCCACCAGTTCGAGCGCGAATTCGGGGTGCGCGGCCAGGTGCTCGCGCACGGCGCCGGCCGGCACCACGGCGCACACGCAGGGATCGATGGTCATGACCGAGGCCGAGCGCGGGCCGCCGTCGAGCCACATCTCGGCGAAGTAGTCGCCGGCCGCCACCACGGCATGGGTGATCTCGCGCCCGCCGGGCTCCTGAGCGAACACGCGCACACGGCCCTGCAGCAGGAACCAGGTCGTGTCGCCCGGCTCGCCCTCCTGCAGCAGCACCGTGTGCCGGCGGAACCGGCGCAGGGCACCGCGGGACGCGAGGCCGCGCAGGTGCACAGGCAGCACCTGCAGCAGGCGATCCGCATCGACTGCATCGGCCATCTCGTGACCCTCCCCTGCGGGCCACTCTAGCAAAGCGGTGCAGCGCCGCACAAGGCGGATGCACCCGCAGGCCGGCTCAGTGCAGGGTGGGTTCGGACAGCAGCGTGGGCGCCACCGGGGGCAGCATGGCGACGCGGCTGACCAGCTCGCGCACGCTGCAGGTGCGGGTCTTGGCACAGAGGCTGCGCACGTGGCTGCGCACCGTGGACACGGCGACGTTCAGGCGCCGCGCGGCCTGCGGGGCCGAATCGCCCTGGCACAGGATGCCCAGCACCGTCTCCTCGGTGGGGGTGAGCGCATGGCTGCGGGCGAAGAAGCACAGCATCAGCGTCTCGCACACGGCCGGGCGCGCGAACAGCAGGCCGACCGCCCCGGCGCCCTCGGGGGCCCGCCCGACCGGGACCGCCGCGAGGGTGAGGCGCGCCCCTTCGGGGGCCAGCAACGTGAGCAGGCTGCGGCGCCCCTGGGCCGCCTTGGCCAGCGCATCGTGCAGCGCGCGGCCGTCCGCCGGCGAATGCACCTGCAGGTTGCCCTGCTGCACCCACAGCGCACGGTGCCGCGCCAGCTCGGCACGGGCCGCCTGGTTGGCATGCAGCAGTGCACCGGCGGGGGTGGCGACGGCCACGCCATAGGCGAGCTCGTCGAGGACGAGGTCCAGGCCGGCGCCCGCGGGCAGCGGCCGCGGCGGCGAAGTGCTGGTGGTCGGATCGGTCTGCATCGGTGGTTCTCCCTGGAAGGTCGCCGCTCCCCATCGGAACGGCAGGCCAGCTTAGGGAGCACCCGCGCCGCAGGCCAGTGCATCTGCACGGCGGCGCTTGTGATGCGGATCACAGTCCGCGCCGGGGTGGCTCAGACCCGCAGGCCCTCGACCTCGGCCACGTCCAGCGGCGCGGCGCGCCCCGGCAGCGCGACCTGCGCTCGGCGCCCCAGGTCGACGGCCGGGCCCGCGGCCCGCAGCACCGCACCGGTGGCGAGCACCGGCCAGCCCAGCGCGACACCCTGCCGCTGCAGCTGCACGGTGGTGCTGACCGCATCGCCCACGGGCAGGTCACGGACGCCGGAGCCGTGCAGGGGATCCTGCAGCCGCGTGAGCGTCACCGGCCCGGCATGCACGGCGGCCATGGCGGCGAAGCGGGGCAGGCCACGGCCCCCGTGGGCGGCGGCGAGGCTGCGCTGGATGGCCCGGCCGGCCTCGACCAGGCCGAGCGCCGCACGCACGGCGCGCAGGCCATGGGTGACGGTCTGCGTGTCGGTGGCGTCGACGAACAGGGCCAGCAGCGCCTCGCCCACGAACTGCAGGTGGCGCGCGCCGAACAGCTGCACGGTGTCGTTGGCGCTGCCGTAGAAGCGGCGCACCACGTCGGCCATGTCGGCCGGCGGCAGGCGCTCGGCCAGACCGGGATAGGCGGGGATGTCGACGAACAGCACCGAGGCGCTCTGGAACGGCTCGTCGGTCGCTTCGTCGTGCGCGGTGGGCCAGCGCTCGCTCAGCTCCTTGGCCAGGCGCTGCTCGTACAGCTTGGCCAGCTGGTGCCGCTGGTCCTCGAGCGCGCGGATGACGGCCTGCTCGACCGCCTGCTGCTGCAGCTGGGCGCGGCCCTCGCGGCGCGCGAGCTGGGCCTCGACGGCTTCGCGCAGCTCGCTGGGACGGAACGGCTTGGTGATGAAGTCGTCGGCGCCCGTGTTCATGCCGATGCGCATGTGGGCACGCTCCTGCAGCGACGTGAGCAGGATGACGGGCGTGTCGGCGATGGCGGGGTTCTGCCGCAGTGAGGCCACGACCTGGAAGCCGTTCATCTCGGGCATCTGCACGTCGCTGATGACCAGGTGCGGCAGGCGGGTCTCGACCTGCAACAGGCCCTGCGCGCCGTCGACGGCCTCGATCACCTCGTGGCCGTCCTTGCGCAGCACCGCCGCGATCAGCGTGCGGGTGCCCGCGTCGTCTTCCATCAGCACGATCGTGGCCACAGGTCCTGACTCCCCCCTGGTGCACCGTCCCCGGTGCGCGGGCGCCGATCTTACAGGCCGCGCACCAGCGCCAGCGTCCCCTCCACGACCTGCGGCCGGAACGCGAGGTCGACATGGGCGGCACCGCGCACGAGCCGGTTGTCGGCGCCGGGCAAGGTGGCGGTGGCCGGCGGGAACACGATGTTGTCGGCGTTCGCGTACCAGCAGGTCCAGGCGGACGCGGGCAGGCCGGTGTGCGCGGCGAGGCCGGTCAGCCACGCGCCGCCGGGGCGCATCTGGCGCCCGTTGGGCAGGTGGCTGAAGCGGGCCAGCCAGGTACCCTGGTGCGGCGTGCCGATCGTCACCACGTTCGCCACCCGGCCTTCGGCGCCGTGGCGGCGGATCCAGGCGCGTGCGGCCAGCCCCCCCATGCTGTGGCACACCAGCACGGGGGCGTGGCCGGTGGCGGCGGCCAGCCGGTCGACCGCGGCATCGAGCGCGTCGGCATAGCCGTCGATGGAGCCGTGGACCGGCTCGAGGTTGACGGCCACGAACGGGATGCCCTCGGCGCGGCAGCGGCGCAGCCAGGGTGTCCAAAAGCCGCGGTTGCAGACGAAGCCGTGCACGAACACGATGCCCCGCGCACCGCCGCCGGCAGGCAGCCAGTCGGGCTCGCGGCGCCAGCGGAACGGCTGGCGCCAAGCGAACACGCGGATGCCCTGGCAGGACTCGCGCCACCAGGCGGCCAGCACCTGCCCGATGGTGGGCCGGGGGGTGGGGTCCGCGCCCCAGGTGGCCAGCAGCAGCACGAACTCCACGGCCAGCACCAGCGCATGCCCCACGAGGAGGAGGGCGGCACCGCCGAGCGCGAGCACCGGGCGCTGCGGCCACCATGCCACCCCCCAGGCGATGGCGGCGCACAGCAGGCCCAGGACGGTGGCGCGCTGCAGCGCCGCCAGGCTGGAGGTGGCGGGCATCAGGCCAGCGCCGCCGGTCGGCCGCCCAGGCGCGTGGCCAGCCCCTGCGCGAGCCGGTTGACGATGCCGTAGATCGACAGCTGCGGGTTGGCGCCGATGCTGGTGGGACACAGAGAGCCGTCGTGCACCGAGAGGTTGGCCAGCTGCCAGTGCGTGCCATCGGGCCGCGTCACGCCGCGGGAGGGGTCGGCCGCGAGGCCGCAGCCGCCCATCACGTGGGCGCTCACCACCTTGGCGAGCAGGGGCTCCATGGGCAGCGCCGCGATGGCCGCACGCGCCTGGGCCCAGCTGCTGGCGGCCGTGCCGAGCTCGTGCACCGGCAGCACCTCGCGGGCGCCCGCGGCGAACTGGATCTCGGCCATGCTCAACAGCGCACGGCGTGCGCCTTCGAGCACGTACGGGGTCAGCGGGTAGTCGAGTTCCGGGCTGCCGTCGGGCCGCAGGTGGACCGTGCCGCCGCCCGCCTCGGGATGGAAGCCGTCGCGCAACAGCGCGAGCAGGACGTGGGTGTTCGGGAACTGCCGCAGCCACCTGGCCTGGTCTTCGCCCATGCCCGGGACGGTGCTGGCGAAGATGACGGGATGCAGGGGCGGCGCCTCGAGCTTGTAGCCGATGGGGCCGTCGATCGGCTGCGTCTCGAGGAAGTGGTCGCTGTAGATCGTCTGCGGCGCGCCCTGCCAGCCTTCGACGCGCTGGCCGAAGACCGCCGCCGCCATCACGACCGGGTGCAGGAAGGTACGGCGCCCGAGCACACCGTGCGGGTCGGGCGCCTGCGAGCGCAGCAGCACGGCCGGCGAGTTGATGGCGCCGCCGGCCAGCACGTAGTGGCGCGCCCGGACCTCCACCGGCCGGCCATCGGCCAGCGAGGTGGCCTGCAGCGCACGGACCCGTCCGTTGGCGAGCACCAGGCGCTCGGCACGCGTCTGCACGAGCAGCGTCGCGCCGTGGTCCAGGGCCCACGGGATCGTCGTGACCAGCATGGACTGCTTGGCGTTCGTAGGGCAGCCCATGCCGCAGGACCCCAGGTTCCAGCAGCCCTGCACGTTGCGCAGGATGGCTGCTGCCGGGATCCCGAGCTTGGCGGCGCCGCGGCGCAGCAGGTCGTTGTTCTCGTTGGGCGCCGCGAGCCAGGGGCCGATGTGCAGCCGCCGCTCGGCCTGCGCGAAGTACGGTGCCAGCGCGTCGGAGGTGTAGTCGTCCAGGGCGTAGTGGGAGCGCCACCAGGCCAGCGTGGGCTCGGGCGTGCGGAAGGAACTGGTCCAGTTGACCGTGGTGGAACCGCCGACGCAGCGGCCCTGCAGGATGGTGATCGCCTTGTCGCGGGTCTTGCGGGCGGCGCTCTCCTGGTACAGCTGCGGGTAGGCCTCGGCCTCGCGCTGGCGGAAGTCGGTGCTGCTGCGCAGCGGACCTTCCTCGAGCAGCAGGACCTGCAGCCCGGCGCGGGTGAGGACTTCCGCGGTGACCCCAGCGCCCGCGCCGCTGCCGACGATCGCGACGTCGCAGTCGATCCGGGCAGGGGCAGCCGCATGCGCGCCGCCGTGCACGCGCCAGCCCCGGGCGAGGCCGTCGCGGATCGGATCGGGAATCTGCGGCATCGGCTCAGGCGTTGAGGGAGCGGGGGCCGGGATAGCCCAGCACCGGCCAGGTGGAGGCGTCGGCGAAGTAGGCCGCACCGCTGAGGTCGTGCAGCGCCTGGTAGGCCTGGCGCTTGAGTGCGAGCCGGGAGGTGCGCATGCCCTGCAGGGCCTGCTGCACCTGGGGCACGGTCGCCGCGCTCCAGTCGGGTGCCAGGCCCGCCAGGCCCAGCCGGCCGGGCGCCGTCGCCAGCAGGGCCAGCAGCTGCGAGAGTTCGGCCTGCGCATGCGCCGGCAGCGCGGCGACCGTCTCGTCGACGCGCTGCACGAAGGCGGCGAGCGCCGCGTCGCGCTCGTGTCCGTCGGCGGGCAGGCTGCCGTCGAGCACGCTGCGCCCCACGTGCAGGAACACCCGCCGGCCGGCGGCTGCCAGGCGACCCTGCTGCAGGCCGGGCGCCACCAGCGCCAACGAGCCGCCGCCCACGGCCAGCACCGCGGCGGCCGTCAGGCCGAGTTGGAGCCAGCGACGACGTTGCATCGGCCGATGATGGCACGGGGTCGGGACGGTCCTCTAGGCGGGGAGGCCTAGGTAGACTGCGGGTTTCCATGGACGCCGCACGTTCGATCCGAGCCTCGCTGGACACCGTCGCGCGCCTGCGTCTGCAGGCACAGTCGGACCCGGCGCTGGGTGCTGCGGTGCGCGAGGTCAAGGTCCTGCAGGCGCGACGGTTCCGCGGCACCTATGCGGACCTGCTCGCCGACCCGGCGTACGCACCGGCTGCGCGCTTCTTTCTCGAGGAGTTGTACGGCGAGCGCGACTTCGCGCAACGCGACGACCAGTTCGCGCGAATCGCGGGAGCCATCGGGACGCTGTTCCCGGCGCAGGTGGCCGACACCGCGGGGCGGCTGGCGGCCTTGCATGCACTGACCGAAAGCCTGGACCTGCAGCTGGCGGCCGGGTGGCGCCAGGAGGAAGGTGCGCCGGATCCGATGCGGTACGTCCTGGCGTGGCGCCATGCGGGCGGGCGGGCCGAGCGCCGGGACCAGCTCACCGGCGTGGTCGCCCTGGGCGAGGAGCTCGCGGCCTTGACGCGTGCGCCCGGCCTGCGCCTGATGCTGCGGATGATGCGTGGCCCGGCCGCGGCGGCCGGCCTGGGCGCGCTGCAGTCGTTCCTGGAGAACGGCTTCGACACCTTCGCGGGCATGGCCAAGCGGCGCGGCGCGGCCGAGCGCTTCCTCGGCCAGGTGCAGGCGCGGGAATCGGCGCTGATGGACCGCCTGTTCGACGGCGATCTTGTCGCGTGCGAGACCGAGCTCGCGCGCATCCTAGGACAAGCCCGCTAGGCGCCACCGCAGCGCTGCCGACAATCGCGGCGCAAAGGAGTGCCCGATGGAGAAACACTGGTTGCGCAGCTACCCGCCGGGGGTGCCGCACGAGGTCCACCCCGAGCAGTACAAGTCGCTCACGCACCTGCTCGAGGAATCGTTCCGCAAGAACGCGGACAAGCCGTTCTCGGTCTGCATGGAGCGGTGGATGTCCTACCGCCAGCTCGACGAGGCGTCGGCCGCCCTGGGGGCGTGGTTGCAGTCGAAGGGGCTGGAGCCGGGCGCGCGGGTGGCGATCATGTTGCCGAACATCCCGCAGTTCGCCGTCACCATGGCCGCGATCCTGCGCGCCGGCTACACCTGCGTGAACGTCAACCCGCTGTACACCGCGCGCGAGCTGGAGCACCAGCTGAAGGATTCGGGCGCGACGGCGATCGTGATCCTGGAGAACTTCGCGCACACGCTCGAGGAGGTGATCGAGCGCACGCCGGTGCAGCACGTGGTGCTGGCCTCCATGGGCGACCAGCTGGGGTTCTGGTACGGCCAGTGGATCACCTTCGCCGTGCGGCACTTGGCCAAGATGGTGCCGCCGTTCCGCCTGCCGCTCACGCAAGGGCGCACCGTGACCAGCTTCCGCGACGCGTTGGCGGCCGGCCACGGCCTGGCGCTGCGGCCGACAGCGCAGACGCTGGATTCGGTCGCCTTCCTGCAGTACACGGGCGGGACCACCGGCCTGTCGAAGGGGGCGGTGCTCACGCACCGGAACATCGTGGCGGCGATCCTGCAGGCCGAGGCGTGGTTCACGCCGGCGCTCAAGCGCGTGGGCGACGTGAGCAAGTCCAACTGCATCGCCGCGCTGCCGCTGTACCACATCTTCGCGCTGACCCTGTGCCTGCTCTCGATCCGCTGGGGTGCGCACCTGACTCTGGTGCCGAACCCGCGCGACATCGGCAAGTTCATCGAGACCCTCAAGCGCCGCCCGTTCCAGCTGCTGCCGGCGGTGAACACCCTGTTCAACGCGCTGCTGCAGCATCCGCAGTTCCGCACGGTCGACTTTTCCCAGCTGTGCGTGTCGCAGGCCGGGGGCATGGCCGCCTCGGAAGGCACGGCTCGGGCCTGGCAGAAGGCGACCGGTTGCGCGATGGTCGAGGGATGGGGCATGAGCGAGACCTGCGCCATCGGCACCAACAACCCGGTAACGGCCACCGAGTTCTCGGGAACCATCGGGCTGCCGCTGCCCGGCATCGAGGTGGCGATCAAGGACGATGACGGCAACAGCCTGGCCCTGGGCGAGTCGGGCGAGATCTGCATCCGCGGCCCCAACGTGATGACCGGTTACCACCAGCAGCCCGAGGAGACGGCCAAGGCTTTCACGCCCGACGGTTTCATGCGCACCGGGGACGTGGGCATCATGGACGAGCGCGGGTACACCAAGATCATCGACCGCAAGAAGGACATGATCCTGGTGAGCGGGTTCAACGTGTTCCCGAACGAGCTCGAGAACGTGATCTCGACCTGCCCTGGCGTGATCGAATGCGCTGCCGTCGGTGTGCCCGACGAGAAGCAGGGTGAGGCGATCAAGGTGTTCGTGGTCAGGAACGACCCGATCCTCACCGAGGAGGACGTGGCCAAGTTCTGCCGCCAGAACCTCACGGGCTACAAGGTGCCCAAGTACATCGAGTTCCGGGAGGACCTGCCCAAGACGAACGTCGGGAAGATCCTGCGACGCGAGCTGCGCAGCGCGGTGAAGGCCTGACGCGCGGCGACTGGCTTCAGAAGTCGACGAGGGCGCCTGCGGGCGCCCTTTATGCTGGGGGCTCCAATCACGCATTCATCGGGATGGGCCGGCCTTCGCGCTGCACGCAGTGTCGAATTGCGCGTGTCCAAAGCGCAGGAATTAGAACTCGTAAAAGCAAAAACCCCGACCGAGTGGTGACTCGATCGGGGGTTTGCGGGCTGTAAGAGCCTGACGATGTCCTACTTTCACACGGGAATCCGCACTATCATCGGCGCAGAGGCGTTTCACTG
>JAIXSQ010000019.1 GCA_027484575.1 Comamonadaceae bacterium | reverse complement strand
TGCATCTGACGCCCGCGAGGCACGTGAACTGTCTTCGCGGTTGAATTCGAGCTCCACCCGGAGTTCGCGCGCCGAGGCTGGTCTCTCCGATCGAACCGCCTATGCAGAGCGCATGAGCTGCTGCAGCGCCAGCGCCGCGTCGAAGGAATGGATGCTCGGGGGGGTGCTCATCGGGGTGCTCATCGCACCCGATTTTCCTCGCTCGCGGCGATGCCCCTGCTTCAGGCCATCGCCAGCTTGACGGCGCCAGCCTTGATCTTGGCGAAGAAGCCCTTCTTGACGAAGGTGCCCTTGTTGGACTGCAGCCCATCGAGCTGCAGGTTGCTCTTGTCGATGGCCTTGCTGGCCACCTTGAGCAGCGGGTCCATCTTGTCCTTCTTCATCTTTTCGACCTTGTCCATCCAGCCCGGCAGGCCGATGTCGCCGATGAAGAGGTTGGCCACCGACGAGGTGTCGGCGCAGGTGATCAGGTAGCAGCCGAGGATCGGGCATTCGCCGAAGATCGTGTGATCGATGGTATCGGGGCGCTCGAGCCGCTTGTTGCCGGCGCGCAGGTCCTTGATGTCCACGCCCAGCGAGAACAGCTTCAGGCCCAGCCCGGCCAGCGCATTGGCCGTGCCCAGCGCGGCGTTGGTGCCGGTGCCCAGGTCGACGCAGGCGCCGGCGATCTTGGCGCCGGTGGCCGTGGCCTGGCGGGCCAGGTTGACCGAATGCTTGGCCAGGTCGCGCTGGATGATCATCTTCACCGCGTCACAGGCCACCGCCGGGTCGCCCGGGCGGAAGCCTTCGCGCCAGTCGGAAAACTTGTACAGGTTGCGGCCGTCTTCCACCACCTTCTTGGCCGCCAGGCCCAGCTTGCCGGCGCTGTAGATGAGGCCCAGCACCGGCGTCACTTCGGCCATCAGGTCGGCAAAGGCCTCGCCGCCGATGGCCGAGATCACGTCACCGATGTTGTCGATGTCGGCGCACTCGGCGATGAACTTCTCGCAGGCCTCCTTGATCGGCCCGGTCTGCAAGGCCTTGGTGGCCATCGACGAGCCCTGCGACACCTTCTTGACCGTGGACGACAGCGACTGGCCCTGCTTGAGCAGGCTGGCCGCATTGCTGGCCATCGCGGCACGCCCGAACTTGAGCTTGGTGCCGGTGAACATGGTGGTCACCAACTGGCGACGGGCACGGCTGAGTTCGGCAAAGGCAGCAAAGTCGGAATTGGCCAGGCGGGTCGACGGCATGGACGGTCTCGGGTTGGGGCGGCCACATCGCCGCGCGCAGAGTCTCGACCTGCCGCCGCGACGGCGAGCGCCGGAAAAGCAATGGCTTGCGGGCCCTGCTCGGGTGATCCGCAGGCCGCGCAACGTCAATCGCCTTGCAGGCCGCGCCCTCGCAGAGCTCGGGCCCCTCCTGAGGCGTCAAGACCTGCGCAGGCAGGTCTCGACGTCCTCAGTCGGCATATTGCCCCGCCGAGCGGATCAGCGCGCCCCACTTGTCGATCTCGGGCTTGAGCCAGCTGCGCAGGCCTTCCGGGGTCTGCTTGGACTCGGGCACGATGTCGGCGCCGAGCTCGGTCATGCGCTGCATCACCGCCGGGTCTTTCAGCGCGGTGCGCAGCGCGGCTCCAAACCGGTCGATCGCCACGGTCGGCGTGCCCTTGGGCGCGTAGATGCCGTGCCAGACCTTGACCTCGAAGCCCTTCAGGCCCGATTCCTCCAGCGTGGGCGCGTCAGGCAGCAGCTTGACGCGCTCACGCGTGGTCACGCCGTAGAACTTCACGTTGCCGGCCTTGATGTGCTGCACGGTCTGCGTGGTCTGGTCGCACAGCAGGTCGACCTGGCCGCCGAGCAGCGCGTTCATCGCCGGTGCGGTGCCCTGGTAGGGCACGGTGGTGAACTCCACGCCCACGGTCTTCTGGAACAGCATGCCGCACAGCTGCGACACCGCGCCCAGGCCGGCATGCGCCAGCGTCAGCTTGTTGCCCTGCGCCTTGACGTAAGCCAGCATCTCGGGCGGCGTGGCGGCCGGGAAGTCCTTGCGCGCGAGAAAGGTCATCGGCACGTCGACCACCTGGCTGACGTATTCGAAGTCGGTCAACGGGTTGTAGGCCAGCTTGCGGTACAGCCCCGGCGCGGTGGCCATGCCGTTGTGGTGGATCAGGAAGGTGTAGCCGTCAGGTGCAGCCTTGGCCACGTAACCGGCGGCCAGGGTGCCACCGGCGCCCAGCTTGTTCTCGATGACCACGGTCTGGCCCAGCGTCTTCTGCATCGCAGCGCCCAGCGTGCGGGCCACCACGTCGGTGGGCCCGCCGGCGGCAAAGGGCACGACCAGCGTGATGCTCTTGCTGGGATACGCCTGCGCGCCCGCCATGCCCGGCAAGGTGGCCAGGGCCAGGAGGGTCAGGGAAGCGAGTCGGCGGGTGGTCATGGGGTCTCGGTCTCCATCGGTGCAGCGCACGCTGCGGCCGGCATCATGCCGACGAAGGCCGCTGCGCCGCCTGGGGGTTGACCCGCAGAGCCCGTCACCACAAACCCCGTCACCACAAGCGCGCGCCCGGCCCCTGCCCGGCCAGCGCATCACCCGGGTTGCGCAAGCGGCAGGCCTTGAGCGACAGGCAACCGCAGCCGATGCAGCCGTCGAGCTGGTCGCGCAGTGCGGTCAGCTCGGCGATGCGCTGGTCGAGATCGTCCTTCCAGCGGCTTGACAGGCGTTGCCAGTCGCGCACGGTGGGCGTGCGGCCGTCGGGCAGCGCCGCCAACGCGTCGCGGATGGCCGCCAGCGGCAGGCCCAGCCGCTGCGCGACGCGGACCACCGCCACCCGGCGCAGCATGCTGCGCGCATAGCGCCGGTGGTTGCCGCCACTGCGGGTGCTGCTGATCAGGCCCTGGGCCTCGTAGAAGTGCAGCGTGGACACGGCCACGCCGCTGCGCTCAGCCAGCTCACCGACCGACCAGGTTGCCGCAGGGGTTGTGCTCATCAGGCGCTTGACCTCAAGTTGACTTGAGGTTCTACAGTGACTGCATCCCATCGTCAAACGACCCTCGCCATGACCCCTGACCTGCACATCACCCGCAGCCGCCACCCGCGCCCCGACGCCCGCCGCGTGGCCTTCTGCGACGGCGGCATCGACGCCAGCTTTCGCGACGGCATCGACATCGAGCTGAGCCACTGGATCCCCAACCGCACGCCGGCGGCGCTCAAGGCCGACACCTCCACCGGCATCGCGCTGCGCTTCGTCGCCAGCGGCGCGGCGGCCGACATCGAGCTGGTGGTCAACAACCACGTCGACACCGACGGCATGCTGTCGGTCTTCGTGCTGTGCCACCCGCAGCAGGCACTGGCGCACCGGCACACGCTGGAGCAGGCTGCGGCGATGGGTGACTTCCACGCCTGGGGCGACGCCGACGCGCAGCACCTGTTCCAGCTGATGGCGCTGACGCGGCAGCGGCTCGAAGCGGCTCAAGCCGACCCGCAGGACATCTACCGCCAGGTGCACGCACGGGTGCTGCGCGCGCTGGCCGGCGAGCGCTTCGCCGAGACGGCACCCGGCCTGGCGGCCCTGCAGGCCGCCGCCACGGCGCTGGACGAAGGGCGCATCACGCGCCAGCTGCTGGCACCGCACCTGGTGCACTACATCGCGCCGCTGGCGCTGGCCGATGACGATGCGCTGCCGCCGATCGACACGCCGCTGCCGACACAAGCCGTGCTGCCGCCGCAGCTGCGTGCGCGGCAGGACGGCGAGCGCCTGCAGCTGCTGTCGTCGCCGCTGGGCGACGGCTGGCGGCATGACCTGTGCTGGCCGGCCTATGCCTGGGCCGAGACGCCGCAGCGCTGGCCCGCGCCCGGGCTGCGCAGCACCGGCAACAGCAACCGCCACACGCTGCAGCTGCCGGCGCTGGACCAGGCCTGCCGCGCGCTGGCGGCGCTGGAAGGCGGCGCGGGCCGCTGGGCGGTGTCAGCCCAGCTGACGCCGTTTGCCGCGCTGCCGGGCCGGCCCTTTCCGGTGGTGCTGTCGTGCCTGCAGGGCGATGCACCCGCGGCCAGCACGCTGGCGCCGGAGCGCGTGGCTGCGGTGCTGGCGCAGGCCTTGGCGGCCACGGTGGGCAGCGACTGAGGCCCGGTTGATATGCTCACCGCCACCCTGCCGCCTTGCTGCCGGAACTTCACGCTTGAGACTGAACCGGATGATCCTGCCCCTGTCGATCGTGCTGCTGCTGGCGGCCTTCTGGGCCTGGACGCCCGACCTCGACCGGGCCGAGCTGCTGGCGCGCTACCAGCGCTCGGCGGCCGATCAGGTGCAGGTCGACGGCGCCACGCTGCACGTGCGCGACGACGGCCCGCGCGACGCACCGGCGCTGCTGTTCGTGCACGGCTTCGGCGCCAGCCTGCACAGCTGGGAGGCCTGGGCGCAGGACCTGGCGCGCGACTTCCGTGTGTTGCGCGTGGACCTGCCCGGCCACGGCCTGAGCCCGCCCGACCCGCGCGACGACTACACCGATGCACGCAGCCTGCAGCTGCTGCTGGGCTGGCTCGACCAGCTGGGCCTGCCGCAGGTCAGCGTGATCGGCCACTCGATGGGCGGCCGCATCGCCTGGACGATGGCCGCGCGCCACCCCGAGCGTGTGCAGCGGCTGGTGCTGGTGGCGCCCGATGGCTTTGCCAGCCCGGGCTACTTCGAGTACGGCAAGGCGCCCGAGGTGTCGTCGATGCTCAAGCTGATGCAGGTGGCGCTGCCGCGGCCGCTGCTGGCGATGAGCCTGGCCCCAGCCTATGCCGACCGCGCGGCGATGACCGATGAGCGCGTGACGCGCTACCACGACCTGCTGCGCGCCCCCGGTGCCCGCGCCGCGCTGCTGCAGCGCATGCGGCAGACGGTGCTGACCGACCCGGTGCCGCTGCTCAAGACCATCCGCGCGCCGACGCTGCTGCTGTGGGGCGAGCAGGACGCGATGATCCCGCCGGCCAACGCCGACGACTACCTGCGCGCCATCAGCGGCAGCACGCTGGTGCGGCTGCCGGCGCTGGGCCATCTGCCGCAAGAGGAAGATGCCGCGCGCTCGCTGCAGCCGGTGCGCGAGTTTCTGCGCCCTTGAGTCGGCGCCGGCCCGCGTGGGCCCTCCATCACGGCAGCCACAGCTTCACATCGGCAAAGCCCATCAGGCGCAGGAGCACGTCGTTCATCGCCGCAGCGCCCGGGTCTTCGGCATGGGTCACCAGTTCGGCCTGGCGCGGCGGGCACGGCCGGTGCGTCCTTGGCGCGCTGCACCGCACGGCCCTGCTCGGCCCAGCGCTCCACGCTGTCGAGGTAGATCGACACCGTTTGCTGGCGCAGCACCGGCGCCGGCACGTTCACCGCCAGCGGCGGGTGGTCGAGCAGGAATTTCAGCGCGAAGAAGGGCATCGTTGCCGCCCCGCCGCCGCAGCAGGTGTGGATCAGCTGGTCGCGCCGCACGCCCAGGTGGTCCGGCAGGCGCTGGATCTGCGGCGGCGACTTGAAGGTCTTGTCGGGGTTGTGGAAGTCGCTGGCCGGCATCAGCGTGGCGTGCGGCACGGCAGGCGGCCGGGGCAATGGCCGCCATCGGCAGGCGGCGAACCGCGGCCCTGGATGAACGAACGACGGTTTGGCGTACACCCGCAGTCAACGCAAAGTCGTCGCAAGGCCCCTCGGAATAATGCGCCGCGTGAACACATCGGAGCTTCTCGTCACGCAGTTGCAGGCCGCAGGCATCGGCCCGGTCTTCGGTCGGCTCGGTGCAGCAACAGCCGGGTTCGTCGCATCGGCGCAGCGGGCCGGCCTGGCCATCGTGCCCGGCTCGCGCGACGACACCTGTGGCGCCATGGCCAAGGCCCATGGCCAGCTCACCGGCCGGCCCGGCTTGTGGCTGTCGGCGCCCGATCGGGCCGCCGACCTGCTGCCCGTGCTGGCCGCCGCGATGCACGACCGGTCGCCGCTGATCGCGCTGTCCATCCAGGCCGAGCCGGCACCGCGGTGGGACGGGATGTGCAAAGGGTCTGCCACGCTGCAGCCGCACACCGCGGCCGATGGCCTGCGCCAGGCCTTGCGCAGCGCCACGGCCGAGCCGCCGGGGCCGGTGCACCTGGCCGTCACCGCTGATGCGCTGGCCGCCAGCATCGGCCACGACGTACCGCCGGTGCCAGCGCTGGCCGCGGCCGCTGGCGACCAGCCCGAGCGACAGCCCGAGCCCGTCCCCGCCTGGCCCGCCGCGCGGCGGCCGGTGATGCTGCTCGGCCATGCCGCGCTGCGAGCGCAAGCCGGCCCGGCGGTGCGCCGGCTGGCCGATGCATGGGGCTGCCCGGTGGTGGTGACACCGCTGGCCAAGGGCCTGCTCAGCGAGAGCCATCCGCTGCATGCCGGCACGCTGGGCATGGCCGGCCAGGCGCTGGTGTGGCGCTTGCTGCACCAGGCTGACCTGCTGCTGGCCATCGGCCTGGATGCAACGGAGCGGCCCACGCCCTGGCCGTCGCAACGGCCCAGCTTGAACATCGGCAGCCTGTTCCACGGTGAACCGGCGCCGGCCGCCGACCTCGGCCGCACGCTGGACGCGTTGCGCAGTGCGCACCCGGGCCCGACGGATTGGACGCGCGCCGAGATCAGCACCCACCGCCAGCAGCTGCGCGAGGCCTGCGACGCCGGTCGCGTGCCCGGCCGGCTGAACCTCGGCGATGTGATCGACGCGCTGCGCGCCGCGCTGCCGGTGGATGCGCTGTTGACGGTCGACGGTGGCGCGCATCGGCCGCTGGTCGGCCAGTGCTGGACCACCCGCCGTCCGCGCCAGCTGCTGATGGGCACGCGGGCCGCGGCGTCGGGCGAGGCGCTGTGCGGCGCCATTGCCGCGCAAGTGCTGGACCCGTTGCAACCGGTGGTGTGCCTGCTCGGCGAAGACGGCCTGGCCATGGTGCAGGCCGAACTGCGCATGGCCGCCGCACTGAAGCTGTCACCCACGGTGCTGGTGCTGTGCGACGGTCGCCCGCTGCGCGCGCAACCGGCGGCCGTGCCGCGCGTCGACGGCATCGACGTGGCCCTGCTGGCGCAGTCGATGGGCTGCGACGGCCTGCTCGTCGACAGCGTGCGCTCGCTGGCGGCTGCGCTGGGTGCGCCGCGCGCGTCGGACCGGCCGCTGGTGATCGGGGCCTTCATCGAGCCCGTGGCCAGCCTGGACGATGCTTGATGTCCGGCCGGCAGCGCCTAGACTGGCGCCATGCACTCACCCATCCTGCAGGTTCAACGCCTGGGCTTTCCCTGGCAGACGATCGACCCGTTCCTGTTCTGCGTCTACCACGATGACGCCTACCCGCGCGGCAATGCGCAGCTCGGCCCCGATGCACCGCTGACCGGGCGCGACCTGGGGCAGGACTTCGCCGGCCAGGACGGCTGGCGCATGTACCACGGGCGGCAGGTGCCGGGGTTTCCGCAGCACCCGCACCGCGGCTTCGAGACCGTGACCATCGTGCGCAAGGGGCTGGTCGATCACTCTGACTCGCTGGGTGCCACCGCCCGCTTCGGCGGTGGCGACGTGCAGTGGCTCACCGCCGGCAGCGGCATCCTGCACAGCGAGATGTTTCCCGCTGCTCGACCGCTCGCAGCCCAACCCGCTGGAGCTGTTCCAGATCTGGCTGAACCTGCCGGCGCAGCGCAAGATGGCGCCGCCGCACTTCACGATGTTCTGGGCCGAGCAGATTCCGCAGCGCCAAATCGACGGCGTGCAACTGTCGTGCATCGCCGGGCGCGTGGCCGGTGCCGAAGCGCTGCCACCGCCGCCCGACTCCTGGGCCTCGCAAGCCGACGCCGACCTGGCGATCTGGACGCTGAAGCTGGCCCCCGGCGCGCGCTGGACCCTGCCGCCCGCCGCCGGCAGCGGCACGCAGCGCCAGCTGTACTTCTTCAAGGGGGATGCACTGTCGCTGGCCGGCCAGCGGCTGCAGCAGCATGCCGCGGTGACGCTGGACGCCGCGCAACCGGTCGAGATGGCCAACGGGCCCACGGTCAGCGAATGCCTGCTGCTGCAAGGCCGGCCGATCGGTGAGCCGGTGGCGCAATACGGCCCGTTCGTGATGAACACGCGGCAAGAGCTGCAGCAGGCCTTCAGCGACTACCAGCGCACGCAGTTCGGCGGCTGGCCCTGGCCGGACGACGCGCCGGGCGCATAGGAATTTCAAACGGCCTCGGCCTCGTGGCCTCGTGGCCCAGCCTCGTAGCCGAGCCGGCCAGCCGATGCCGGCCAATGCCGGTCTGTAGTGCTTGGAAGTTGGGGCTGGGCT
>JAIXSQ010000001.1 GCA_027484575.1 Comamonadaceae bacterium | reverse complement strand
GCGGCTACAAGTTCTCGACCTACGCGACGTGGTGGATCCGCCAGGCCATCACGCGCTCGATCGCCGACCAGGCGCGCACCATCCGCATCCCGGTGCACATGATCGAGACGATCAACAAGATGAACCGCATCTCGCGCCAGCACCTGCAGGAGTTCGGCTTCGAGCCGGACGCCAGCATCCTGGCGGCCAAGATGGACATCCCCGAGGACAAGATCCGCAAGATCATGAAGATCGCCAAGGAGCCGATCTCCATGGAAACGCCGATCGGGGACGACGACGACAGCCACCTGGGCGACTTCATCGAAGACACCAACAACACCGCGCCCATCGAGGCGGCCATGCAGGCCGGCCTGCGCGACGTGGTCAAGGACATCCTCGACAGCCTGACCCCGCGCGAGGCCAAGGTGCTGCGCATGCGCTTCGGCATCGAGATGAGCACCGACCACACCCTCGAGGAAGTGGGCAAGCAGTTCGACGTGACGCGCGAGCGCATCCGCCAGATCGAGGCCAAGGCGCTGCGCAAGCTCAAGCACCCCAGCCGCTCCGACAAGCTGCGCTCGTTCATCGACAGCCTGTGACGCGGCCGCCGGGCCCGGCGGCCCGGTGACCCTGTCCCACCCGACGGCGCCTTCAGGCGCCGTCGTCGTTTCCGGTCATCGCCTGCGGGCGCACCCAGGCATCGAACTGCTCGGCGGTGACGAAGCCGGTGGCCAGCGCCGCCTCGCGCAGCGTCGTGCCCTCGCGGTGCGCGCGCTTGGCGATCTGCGCCGCCTTGTCGTAGCCGATGTGCGGGTTCAGCGCGGTCACCAGCATCAGCGAGCGGCCCACCAGCTCGGCGATGCGCGCCCGGTCGGGCTCGATGCCCACCGCACAGTGGTCGTTGAAGCTGCGCATCCCGTCGGCCAGCAGCCGCACGCTCTGCAGGACGTTGTGCGCGATCAGGGGCCGGAACACGTTCAGCTCGAAGTTGCCCGAGGCGCCGCCCACGTTCACCGCGACGTCGTTGCCGAACACCTGGCAGCAGGCCATGGTCAGCGCCTCGCTCTGCGTCGGGTTCACCTTGCCCGGCATGATCGAGGAGCCCGGCTCGTTCTCGGGAATGCGGATCTCGCCCAGCCCGCTGCGCGGGCCGCTGGCCAGCCAGCGCACGTCGTTGGCGATCTTCATCAGCGAGGCGGCGAGCGTCTTGAGCGCGCCGTGGGCGTGCACCAGCGCATCGGCCGCGGCCATCACCTCGAACTTGTTGGGCGCGCTCACCAGCGGCAGGCCGGTCGCCCGGGCCAGCTCGGCGGCGACCGCCTGCGCATAGCCCGGTGGCGCGTTCAGGCCGGTGCCCACGGCCGTGCCGCCCAGCGCCAGCTCGCACAGGTGGGGCCGCGCGTCCTGCAGGTGGCGGCGGTTCTGGGCCAGCTGCGCGGCCCAGCCCGAGATCTCCTGTCCCAGGGTCAGCGGCGTCGCGTCCTGCAGGTGGGTGCGGCCGATCTTGACGACGTCGCGGAAGGCCGCGCTCTTGGCCTGCAGCGTGGCGTGCAGGCCGTCCAGGGCCGGCAAGAGGCGGCGCTCGATGGCCTCGGCGGCCGCGACATGCATGGCCGTGGGATAGACGTCGTTGCTCGACTGGCTGCGGTTGACGTCGTCGTTGGGATGCACCAGCCGCCCTGTCCCGCGCGGGCCGCCCAGCAGCTCGCTGGCCCGGTTGGCCAGCACCTCGTTGACGTTCATGTTCGTCTGCGTGCCCGAGCCCGTCTGCCACACCACCAGGGGGAACTCGTCGGGATGGCCGCCGGCCAGCACCTCGTCGGCCGCGGCCACGATCGCCCCGGCCTTGGCCGGATCCAGCAGGCCCAGGTCCCGGTTCACCACGGCACTGGCCCGCTTGACCTGCACCAGCGCCCGGATGATCTCGCGCGGCTGCCGCTCGCCGGAGATGTCGAAGTTCAGCAGCGACCGCTGGGTCTGCGCGCCCCAGAGGCGCTCGGCCGGGACCTCGAGGGGGCCGAAGGTGTCGGACTCGGTGCGGGTGGGCATGCGGGCTCCTCGGTCGGCACGGACAGGCGGACCACCGTACCAGAGGCCGGCGCGGGATGGCGTACGACAGGAACGATCGCCGGATCGGCGCACCCGCGCCGCCAGGCCGGCGCCAGGATCGGGCCATGCACGACGTGACCTCCCCACCCCCGGCAGCGCCGCTGCTGCAGTCCCCGCTTTGGCGCGGGGTCGCCTGGGCCGCCGTCGCGGGCCTGGCCGCGCTGCTGGTGGTGGTGTGGACGCAGCGGCATGCGCCCCTGGTCTGGAGCCTGTGCATCTTCCTGGCCGCCAGCCTGGGCGTGCTGCGGCTGCGGTCCCTGCCGCCGCTGCTGGCCTGCCTGCTGGTCGTCGCCGCGCTGGTCAACGCCTGTGGCGGCGCGTTCCGCTGGTTCGAGACCATCGCCTGGTACGACGAGGTGGTGCACACGTACACCGGCTTCGCCGGCCTGGCGGCGATCGGCTGGCTGGCCGCGCGCACGCGCGACGACCGCCGGCGCGTGCTGGTGCCCTGGTGCGCCGCGCTCGGGCTCGCACTGGGCGTTGGCTGGGAGGTGATCGAGGGCCTCGTCGGCGACCTGGCGTGGCGCGACACGCTGTCGGACCTGGTGCTGGACACGGTGGGGGCGGCGCTGGGCGGGCTGCTGGCACGGCGGGCCCTGGACGCGCAGCCGCAGGCTCGACCGCGTTTGGGATAATCGGCGGCTGCCCTCCCCTGCACCAGCCCCACCCATGCCGACGACCATCCGCCAAGACGACCTGATCGAGTCCATCGCCGCCGCGCTGCAGTACATCAGCTACTACCACCCGGCCGACTACATCGCCCACCTGGCCCGCGCGTACGAGCGCGAGCAGTCGACCGCGGCCAAGGACGCGATCGCGCAGATCCTGACCAACAGCAAGATGAGCGCGTACGGCCACCGGCCGATCTGCCAGGACACCGGCATCGTCAACGTGTTCCTGAAGGTCGGCATGGACGTGCGGCTGGAGGGCTTCACCGGCTCGCTCGAGGACGCCATCAACGAAGGCGTGCGCCGCGGCTACAACCACCCCGACAACATGCTGCGCGCCTCGGTCGTCGCCGACCCGCAGTTCGCGCGCAAGAACACCAAGGACAACACGCCGGCGGTGATCTTCACCGAGATCGTGCCCGGCAGCACGGTGGACGTGACCGTGGCCGCCAAGGGCGGCGGCAGCGAGAACAAGAGCAAGATGGTCATGCTCAATCCCAGCGACTCGGTGGTCGACTGGGTGCTCAAGACCGTGCCGACCATGGGTGCCGGCTGGTGCCCGCCGGGCATGCTGGGCATCGGCATCGGCGGCACGGCCGAGAAGGCGGTGCTGATGGCCAAGGAGTCCCTGATGGACGACCTGGACATGTACGAGCTGCAGGCCAAGGCCGGCAAGGGCGAGAAGCTGTCGCAGGTCGAGGAACTGCGGCTGGAGCTGTACGAGAAGGTGAACGCGCTGGGCATCGGCGCGCAGGGCCTGGGCGGCCTGACCACCGTGCTGGACGTCAAGATCAAGATGTACCCCACGCACGCGGCCAGCAAGCCCGTGGCGATGATCCCCAACTGCGCCGCCACGCGCCACGCGCACTTCGTGCTCGACGGCTCGGGTCCGGTGTACCTGGAGGCGCCCAGCCTGGACCTGTGGCCCAAGGTCGAGTGGCAACCGGACACCCAGAAGAGCAAGCGCGTCGACCTGAACACGCTGACCAAGGAGCAGGTCGCCAGCTGGAAGCCGGGCGACACCCTGCTGCTCAACGGCAAGATGCTCACCGGCCGCGATGCCGCGCACAAGCGCATCCAGGACATGCTGGCCAAGGGCGAGAAGCTCCCCGTGGACTTCACCAACCGCGTCATCTACTACGTCGGCCCGGTCGACCCGGTGCGCGACGAGGCCGTGGGCCCTGCCGGCCCCACCACGGCCACGCGCATGGACAAGTTCACCGACATGATGCTGTCGCAGACCGGCCTGATCGCGATGATCGGCAAGGCCGAGCGCGGGCCCACGGCCATCGAGGCCATCCGCCAGCACAAGTCGGCCTACCTCATGGCCGTGGGCGGCGCGGCCTACCTCGTGTCCAAGGCGATCAAGCAGGCCCGCGTGGTCGGCTTCGAGGACCTGGGCATGGAAGCGATCTACGAGTTCGACGTGGTCGACATGCCCGTGACGGTGGCGGTGGACGCCGGCGGCACCAGCGCGCACGTCACCGGCCCGGCCGAGTGGAGCCAGCGGATCGCCAGCGGCGAGTTCAAGGGCATCGCGGTCGCGGCGGCCTGACGCCGGGGCCGGCTGTCGGGCGCGCGCTGCGCCCCGGCCGGCTCAGGCCTCGGCGGCGGCGCGCCCGCGCGCCACGTCGATCCGGCGCAGGGCCACCAGCCCCAGCACGAACAGCCCGCTGGTCGCCAGGATGGCAATGCGGTGGTTGCCACCCGTGGCCCAGGTGATCGCGCCGTACATCAGCGGGCCCACGATGCTGGACAGGCGGATCGCGAAGCTCCACAGGCCGAAGAACTCGGCGGCCTGCGCCCGGGGCGCGAACAGGCCGGCCAGGGCCCGGCCAGCCGACTGGCTGGACCCCATGCAGAAGCCCGCGATCGCGGCGGCCCACCAGAAGCCGCCCTTGGTGGTGGTGGCGGCGGCGATCAGGCAGGTGGCGATCCAGCCCACCAGGGTGCTGCCCAGCGCCAGCTTGTGGCCCAGCCGGTCCTGCAGGAACCCCCAGCCGAACGCGCCCACGGCGGCGGCCACGTTCAGCACGAAGATCAGCAGCATGGTCTCCTGCGGCTGGAACCCGATCACCTGCTCGGCGTAGATGGCCGCCAGCGCCACGGCCACGGCCACGCCGCCCTGGTAGGCGACACCGCAGGCCATCAGCCAGACGAAATCGCGGTACCGCCGCGCCTGCGCCCAGGTGGCGCGCAGCCGCTGCAGCGAGGCCCGCACGCCGCCCTGCGCGCCCGCCTGCGGGTCGGGCACGGCGCGCTCGCGCAGCAACGCGAAGGTCACCAGCGCGGCGGCGCCGTAGAGGCCGGCGGTGATCAGCACGGTCACCGGAACGAAGCGGTCGGCCGGGATGCCCTGCGCCTGGGCCCACAGCACATAGGCCAGCGACAGGCCCAGGGCCAGCATGCCCCCCAGGTAGCCGAAGCTCCAGCCCCAGCCGCTCACGCGGCCCATGGCGTCGCGCGTGGCCAGCTCGGGCAAGAAGGCGGCCGTCAGCGATTCGCCCCAGCTGTAAAAGGTGTTGGACAGCACCACCAGCACGATGGCCAGGGCCACCGAGCCCGGCCCGGCGAACGACAGGGCCGCGGTGCTCAGCACGCAGCCGGCGGTCACGACCATGAGCGCGCGCTTCTTGGCCGCGCGCAGGTCGGCCCAGGCGCCGATGCTGGGCATGGTCAGCATCACGATCGCGTACGACAGGCTCAGGGCGGCCGTCCAGGCGAAGGTGGCCCACGGGGCCTTGCCGGCGATGCCGCCCACGAAGTAGGTGGCGAACACCGCCGTGATGATCACGGTGGTGTAGCCGGAGTTGGCGAAGTCGTACATCGCCCAGCCGAACACCTCGCGCCGGCGCACGCCAGGGTTCAGGGCATCGGTGGCAAGCACGGCCATGCGCGCGATTCTGGCAGGACGCCGCGCGGGGCCATGGACAAAGGCGCGCCCGCGGCGCGCCTTCGTGTCCCGCGCGGCGCCGGCCTCAGCCCCCGGCGCGGGGCGCCGGCGCCTTGCGCGAGGTCAGCAGCGAGGCCACCACCGAGGCGGCGATCAGGCCCGCCGTGACGCCCAGTGCGATGCCGATCGGGATCTTGTAGACGTCCAGCAGCAGCATCTTGGTGCCGATGAACACGAGCACCAGGGCCAGGCCGTAGGCCAGCAGGTGGAAGCGGTCGGCCAGGTCGGCCAGCAGGAAGTACAGCGCGCGCAGGCCCAGGATGGCGAAGATGTTGGCCGTCAGCACGATGAACGGGTCGCTGGTGATCGCGAAGATGGCCGGGATGGAGTCCACCGCGAAGATCACGTCGGTGGTGCCGATCAGGATCAGCACGACGAACAGCGGCGTGTAGTGCTTGGCCCCGTCGATCACCGTCGACAGCTTCTCGCCGTCGAACCGCGAGGTGATGCGCATGTGCCCGCGCAGCCACCGCAGCACCGGGTTGGACTCGATGTCGGGCTCCTTGCCGGCGGCCAGCCACATCTTGATGCCGGTGAACACCAGGAACGCGCCGAAGACGTACAGGATCCAGTGGAAGCTGGCCAGCAGCCACGCACCCACCAGGATCAGCGCCGCGCGCAGCACGATTGCGCCGACGATGCCGACGATCAACGCGCGCTTCTGGTACTCGGCCGGCACGGCGAAGTAGCTGAAGATCATCAGGAAGACGAAGATGTTGTCGACCGACAGGCTCTTCTCGACCAGGTAGCCGGTGACGAACTGCATCGACACCTCGTTGGCCACCTCGCGGCCCTGCGTGCCGTCCAGGTACCACCACAGCCAGCCGACGAAGACGAAGGCCAGCGAGAACCAGACCACGCTCCAGGTGGCGGCCTCGCGCACGCCCACCTTGTGGGCGCCCTGGCGTTCCATCACGACCAGGTCGACGGCGATGGCCAGCAGCACGAACACCGCGAAGCCGGTCCACATCCACCAGGTGCCGATCGTTTCCATGCGTCTTCCTTGAAGTGATGGGCGCACTGTAGGCGCACCGACACTTCAGGAAAAGAAGGAATTCAGTGGTGATGCTTCGACGTTCTCGAAGCTTTGGACAGACGGTCCGGGCCCCGGGCCCCGGGCCAACTGCTCAGTGCAGGTGCCGCGGCCGGCGGCCACCGCCATGCCCGCCGCCACCGCTGCCGCGGGGGGGCTTGCCGATCTCGAGCGAGCTGACCAGCGCGTCGAAGCGCTGCGAGAACAGCCGGTCGATCTCGGCGACCACGCCGCCCAGCTCGTTCTCGTCGAAGTGGCGCTCCATGAGGTTGAGCACGTCCTCGACCAGCAGGTCGCGCTGCACCTGCATGATGGCCGCCGGCGTCGGGCCGACGAACAGCATGATGAAGTCGTCGCGCGACTCGGCCTCCGGCGGCTCCTCCTCCTCGTCGAAGTCGGAGTCGTAGAACGTGACCTCGATCGCGGCGCCCTGCTCGGCCAGCTCGTTCAGCCCCATGCACATCTCGTCGAGCGACTGGCGGAAGTCCACGTCGCCGCCCACGGTCCAGCACATGGTCAGCAGGTGCTGGTGCGCCTCGAACTTGATGCCCGGCTCCTCGTCGTAGGCGCTCTCGGCGCCGTCCGCCAGCGACTTGGCACCGGCGTACTGCCACAGCGGCCTGAGGGCCTCCTGCAGCTGCTCGTAGGTCACGTCGGCGCGCAGCGGCACGTCGCCGTGCACATGGATCTCGAAGGGGGCGTTGTCGTACTGGGCCATGGGGTTCGCGCCTCGACGCACAGGAATCCGCAGTCAAGCGGAACGGGGACTTGCCGGGAAGCGGCGCTTGCACCGAAGGGGCAGCGCCCCCCGGTCGCACGTCGATGCCGGGGGGCGATTGTCGCATGCCCGCCGACCCGGCCCGGCCGTGCGGCGGCGCCCGCACGGCATTGTCGAGATCGTTACCGCCCGTCATCGCCGTCGCCAACTGATTCGACCTTGCAACATCCGGTCATGGCTCGGCCGCGAAGAATGGCCCGGCGGCCCTGATGCCGCAGCAAGGGAGAGGAACCGATGCCACGCAGCTTGGCAACCGTGCTCTGCGGCTTGTGCGCCGTGGCCACGTCGGCCTGGGCCGGCCTGGGCGAGCGGCAGATCGAGGTCGACGCCGTGCGCCAGTCGCAGGCGGCGCGCAGCAGCCCGGCGGGGGCGCCCTACACCGCGCTGAGCTACGAACTGGCCAGCGGCACGCGCGTGCAGGCCTGGCGCGCGCCCGACGGCAGCATCTTCGCCGTGGGCTGGGACGGGCCGTTCCTGCCCGACCTGCGCCGCCTGCTGGGTCCGCATTTCGGCCTGCTGGAGCGCCAGGCACCCGCCGGTGCCGGTCCCGCTGCCCACGTGCTGGTGGGCGACGGCACGGCCATCGTCGAGTCGAGCGGACGCCTGGGCGCCTTCAGCGGACGGGCCTGGCTGCCGGCGCTGCTTCCCGCCGGCCTGGACCCTAGGGCACTGCCATGAAGACGCGTCACTGGGCGGCGCTGCGCCGCGCCGGGGCTGGCCTGGCCGTGCTCGCCGCGGGCGCGCTGCTGGGGGCCTGCGGCGGTGGCGGCGGTGGGAGTCCCACGGCGGCAACCCCGGAACTCACGGTGGCCTCCGCGGGCACGCCGGCCAGCCTGCCCGTGCTGCCCTCCACGCCGATCCCGGCCGCTGCGCCCAACGTGCTGCGGATGCAGCTGGATCGCGGCCCCGCGGGCCGCGCCTTCAACTCGCCGTTCGTGCGAGTGACGCTGTGCCGGCCCGGCACGGCCGAGTGCACCACGCTGGACCACGTGCTGGTCGACACCGGATCCGTCGGCCTGCGGGTGATGGCATCGGCGTTGCCGCCCGCGTGGCTGGAGGGACTGCCCCCGGTCGCGGATGCCGCCGGAGCGCCGGTGGGCGAGTGCATGCAGTTCGCCAGCGGCCATGCCTGGGGCAGCGTGCGGCGGCTGGACCTGCGCCTGGCCGACGAGGTGGCCCGGGGGCTGGCCGTGCACGTGCTGGGCGACCGCTCGGGCCCCTATGCCGACGCACCCGGCAGCTGCACGCGGGTCGGGCCGGACATCACGGGCCTGGTCGACGCCCAGGCCATCCTGGGTGTGGGGCTGGGCCGCCTGGACTGCGGCGTGGCCTGCGCGCTCGGTCCACAGCCCCAGATCTATTTCGCCTGCGCTCCTGGCGGCTGCACCGCCACGCGGCTCGACCCGGCGTCGCAGGTGGCGCACCCCGTGGCCGCGCTCGGCCGCCACAACAACGGCGTCGTGCTGGTGCTGCCGCAGGTCCCCGCCGCCGGCACGCCCGTCACCGCGGGCGCGCTCGTGCTGGGGATCGGCACCGGTGCGAACAACCAGCTGGGCGCGGCCCGGGTGCTGGACGTGAACGCCCGGGGCCTGTTCACCACGACGTACAAGGGGCGGCGCCTTCCCTCGTTCATGGACAGCGGCTCGAACGCGCTGTACTTCCCGGACGACGAGTTGACGCCGTGCAGCGGCGTCGGCTTCTACTGCCCGCCGCTGACGGCGGGCCTGAGGGCGACGCTCAGCTCACCGCGGGGCGTCGTGCGGGACGTGGACTTCTGGGCCGATGCCATGTGGTGGTTGCGGGGCGATGCGGTCGCCGCGCACCTGGCGGGCACCACGGGCCACTCGCCCAGCGGCATGTTCAACTGGGGGCTGCCGTTCTTCTTCGGCCGGGCGGTGCATGTCGCGGTGGAAGGGGGCCAGACGCCGGCCGGGCCGGGGCCGTTCCTCGCCTTCTGAGCCACGGCCCTGCGGGTGGGCTGGTGCCTCGAGCCGGAATCGAACCGGCACGCCCGGCGAAGGGCGGCGGATTTTAAGTCCGCTGTGTCTACCGATTTCACCATCGAGGCGGGCCGGCCACTGTACGCCAGAAAGCGCGGCGGTCGCGGTGCCGGAAACGGGACAGCCCCGCAGGGGCGGGGCTGTCGGGGAGTGGAGGCGCGTACCGGAGTCGAACCGATCTAAACGGATTTGCAATCCGCTGCATAACCGCTTTGCTAACGCGCCACGACCATCAAGAAAAAGGGAAGCAAGAGCTTCCCTGTTTCTTCACTGTCTGGAGCGGGAGACGAGGCTCGAACTCGCGACCTCAACCTTGGCAAGGTTGCGCTCTACCAACTGAGCTACTCCCGCGGAAGACCGCCATTATGCCATGAAAAAACACGTGTTCTCCGCTGGAGAACACGTGCGTTCTCAATGCTTGACCGAGGTGGGCGCCGGCGCCTCGGCGGCCGGCAGCGCGGCGGCCGCGGGCTCCTCGTCCGGCAGCGGCGTGGGCTGGCGCTCCAGCGCCACTTCCAGCACCTTGTCGATCCACTTGACCGGCACGATTTCGAGGCCGTTCTTCACGTTCTCGGGGATCTCCTGCAGGTCCTTGGTGTTCTCCTCGGGGATCAGCACCGTCTTGATGCCGCCGCGCAGGGCCGCCAGCAGCTTTTCCTTCAGGCCGCCGATGGCGGTGACCTCGCCGCGCAACGTGATCTCGCCGGTCATCGCGACGTCGGCCCGCACCGGGATGCCGGTGAGCGCGGAGACGATGGCCGTGGTCATCGCGATGCCTGCGCTGGGGCCGTCCTTGGGCGTCGCGCCGTCGGGCACGTGGATGTGCATGTCCTTCTTCTCGAACACCTCGTCCTTGATGCCCAGCCGGCGCGAGCGGCTGCGTACCACCGTGCGCGCGGCCTCGACCGACTCCTTCATCACGTCGCCCAGCGAGCCGGTGCGGGTGATGTTGCCCTTGCCGGGCATCAGCGCGGCCTCGATGGTCAGCAGGTCGCCACCGACCTCGGTCCAGGCCAGGCCCACGACCTGGCCGACCTGGTTCTGCTGCTCGGCACGGCCGTAGGTGTACTTGCGCACGCCCAGGAACTCGTGGAGGTTCTCGCCGTTGACGACCACCTGCGGCGTGAGCTTCTTCAGCTGCAGGCCCTTGACCACCTTGCGGCAGATCTTGGACAGCTCGCGCTCGAGCGAGCGCACGCCCGCCTCGCGGGTGTAGTAGCGCACGATGTCGCGGATGGCCTCGTCGGTGACCGACAGTTCCTCGTCCTTGACGCCGTTGTTCTTCAGCTGCTTGGGCAGCAGGTAGCGGGTGGCGATGTTGGCCTTCTCGTCCTCGGTGTAGCCCGACAGGCGGATGACCTCCATCCGGTCCAGCAGCGCCGGCGGGATGTTCATCGAGTTGGACGTCGCCACGAACATCACGTCGGACAGGTCGAAGTCGACCTCGACGTAGTGGTCGCCGAAGGTGTGGTTCTGCTCGGGGTCCAGCACCTCGAGCAGCGCGCTGGACGGGTCGCCGCGGAAGTCGGTGCCCAGCTTGTCGATCTCGTCCAGCAGGAACAGCGGGTTGCGCGTGCCCACCTTGCCCAGCGACTGCAGCACCTTGCCCGGCAGCGCGCCGATGTAGGTGCGGCGGTGGCCGCGGATCTCGGCCTCGTCGCGCATGCCGCCCAGCGCCATGCGCACGTACTTGCGCCCGGTGGCCTTGGCGATCGACTGGCCCAGCGAGGTCTTGCCCACGCCCGGGGGGCCCACCAGGCACAGGATCGGAGCCTTGACCTTGTCGACGCGCTGCTGCACCGCGAGGTATTCGAGGATGCGGTCCTTGACCTTCTCCAGGCCCCAGTGGTCCTCGTTCAGCACGCCTTCCGCATGGCCGAGGTCGTGCTTGATCTTGGTCTTCTTGCTCCAGGGCAGGCCGCACAGCACGTCGATGTAGTTGCGCACCACCGTGGCTTCGGCCGACATCGGCGACATCAGCTTGAGCTTCTTGAGCTCGCCCTCGGCCTTCTTCAGGGCGTCCTTGGGCATCTTGGCCGCCTTGATCTTCTTCTCGATCTCCTCGATGTCGGCGCCCTCTTCGCCCTCGCCCAGCTCCTTCTGGATCGCCTTGACCTGCTCGTTCAGGTAGAAGTCGCGCTGGTTCTTCTCCATCTGGCGCTTGACGCGCGAGCGGATGCGCTTGTCGACGTTGAGGATGTCGACCTCGCGCTCGATCTGCTCGAACAGGTTCTCCAGCCGTTCCTTCACGCTGGCCAGGTCGAGCACGACCTGCTTGTTGTCCAGCTTCAGCGGCAGGTGCGCGGCGATGGTGTCGGCCAGGCGGCCCGGGTCGTCGATGCTCGAGATCGAGGTGAGGATCTCCGGCGGGATCTTCTTGTTCAGCTTGACGTATTGGTCGAACTGCTGCATCACCGCGCGGCGCAGGGCCTCGACCTCGGCCGACTCGGCCTCCTGCTGCGCCGGGTCGACCGGCGTCACGGTGGCGGTGAAGTGCTGCTCGCCCTCGACGATGCGCGCCACGCGGGCGCGCTGCTGGCCCTCCACCAGCACCTTCACGGTGCCGTCGGGCAGCTTGAGCATCTGCAGGATGGTCGAGACGCAGCCGACCTCGAACATGTCGTCGACCGAGGGCTCGTCCTTGGCCGCCGCCTTCTGCGCGACCAGCATGATGCGCCGCTCCGCTTCCATGGCGGCCTCGAGCGCCTTGATGCTCTTGGGCCGCCCGACGAACAGCGGGATCACCATGTGGGGGAACACCACGACGTCGCGCAGCGGCAGCAGCGGCAGCTCGATCGGCGTGGCGGGAAGCGGGGTGTGTCCGGACATGGATTTCCTTGTGGTGTCCGGCCCAGTTGGGCCGGATCGGGACATTTTCAACCGATCGGCCCGCGCCGAGGGCGCGATGAGGGCGAAAAAACCGCCGGATCACCGGCGATGCACGACCCTCAGGCCTTGCGGGCCGCCTCGCGGTAGACCAGCAGCGGCGGCTTGTTTTCCTCGATGGTCGACTCGTCCACCACCACCTTGTCGACGTTGGCGGTGTTGGGCAGCTCGAACATCGTGTCGATCAGCGACTGCTCGAGGATCGAGCGCAGGCCGCGCGCGCCGGTCTTGCGCGCCAGCGCCTTGCGGGCGATCGCGCGCAGGCCGTTCGGACGCACCTCGAGGTCGACGCCTTCCATGGCCAGCAGCTTGCCGTACTGCTTGACCAGCGCGTTCTTCGGCTCGGTGAGGATCTGCACCAGGGCCTCCTCCGACAGCTCGGCCAGCGTCGCGACCACCGGCATGCGGCCGACCAGTTCGGGGATGAGGCCGAACTTGATCAGGTCCTCGGGCTCGACGTCGCGGAAGACGTCGGTGAGGCTGCGCTCCTTCTTGCTCTTGACCGCGGCGCCGAAGCCGATGCCCGAGCCTTCGGTGCGCTGCTCGATCACCTTCTCCAGGCCGGCGAAGGCGCCGCCGCAGATGAACAGGATGTTGGTCGTGTCGATCTGCAGGAAGTCCTGGTTCGGGTGCTTGCGCCCGCCCTGGGGCGGCACGCTGGCCATGGTGCCTTCGATCAGCTTGAGCAGCGCCTGCTGCACGCCCTCGCCCGAGACGTCGCGGGTGATCGAGGGGTTGTCGCTCTTGCGCGAGATCTTGTCGATCTCGTCGATGTACACGATGCCGCGCTGGGCGCGCTCGACCTCGTAGTTGCAGCTTTGCAGCAGCTTCTGGATGATGTTCTCGACGTCCTCGCCCACGTAGCCGGCCTCGGTCAGCGTGGTGGCGTCGGCCATCACGAACGGCACGTCGAGCATGCGCGCCAGCGTCTGCGCCAGCAGCGTCTTGCCCGAGCCGGTGGGCCCGATAAGCAGGATGTTGCTCTTCGTAAGCTCGACGTCGTCCTTCTTGGCCTTATCCTTGTGGCGCAGCCGCTTGTAGTGGTTGTAGACCGCCACCGACAGCGCGCGCTTGGCCGGGTCCTGGCCGATGACGTAGTTGTCGAGGTTGGCCTTGATCTCCGCCGGCGTGGGCAGGTCGCCGCGCGACTCGCGCTGCTCCTCGCCGCCGGGCAGCTCGTCGCGGATGATCTCGTTGCACAGGTCGATGCACTCGTCGCAGATGAAGACCGATGGTCCTGCGATGAGCTTCTTCACCTCGTGCTGGCTCTTCCCGCAAAACGAGCAATAGAGCGTTTTCTCGCTGGAGGAGCCTTTTTTCTCGGCCATTGGGGCGCTTCCTGGGACTGGAAATTCAATGATAACCAAACGACGACAGGCGCCGCCCGGAGGTCCGGGCTGCGCCTGGCACGGGTGCGGTCGCTGGTTGGACCAGGCCGCGCGCGAGGGGTTCCACCCGCTTCAGGGACGCTGGGCGATGACCTGGTCGACCAGGCCGTAATCCTTGGCCTCGGGCGCCGACAGGAAGTAGTCGCGCTCGGTGTCGCGCTCGATGCGCTCGATCGGCTGGCCGGTGCGCTCGGCCAGGATCTCGTTGAGCTTGGCGCGGGTCTTGAGGATCTCGTTGGCGTGGATCTCGATGTCCGTCGCCTGGCCCTGCATGCCGCCCAGCGGCTGGTGGATCATGATCTTGGAGTTGGGCAGCGAGAAGCGCTTGCCCTTCTCGCCGGCCGACAGCAGGAACGCGCCCATGCTGGCCGCCATGCCGATGCACAGCGTCGACACGTTCGGCTTGATGAAGTTCATGGTGTCGTAAATCGCCATGCCGGCGCTCACGCTGCCGCCCGGGGAGTTGATGTACAGCGAGATGTCCTTGTCGGGGTTCTCGCTCTCCAGGAACAGCAGCTGGGCGACGACCAGGTTGGCCGTCTGGTCGTTGACCGGCCCGACCAGGAACACCACCCGCTCGCGCAGCAGCCGCGAGTAGATGTCGTACGACCGCTCGCCGCGGCCGGACTGTTCAATGACCATCGGGATCAAGCCGAGGGCCTGGGTGTCGAGTGCGCTCATGGGTTCTCTGGGAGTGTCGGGATCGGCGTCAACTGTAGCCAAAAACGAGATGGGGCCCGTGCCCGGGACTGCAAGTCCCGCACGGGCCCCGCCGGGCCGGTTACCGGGAGCCGCTTACTGCTGGGCCATCAGCTCGTCGAAGCCGACTTCCTTGGCCTTGACCTGCGCCTTGGCCAGCACGAATTCGGTGACGTTGTTCTCGATCACCACCGCCTCGACCTCGGCCAGGCGGCGGTTGTCGCCGTAGTACCAGCGGATCACGTCCTCGGGCTTCTCGTAGCTGGCGGCCAGTTCCTCGACGTGGGCGCGCAGCTGCTCGGGCTTGGCTTCCAGGCCGTTGGCGCGCACCAGCTCGGCGACGACCAGGCCCAGGCGCACGCGGCGCTCGGCCTGCGGGCGGAACAGGTCCTCGGGGATCGGCGCCTTGTCGGCATCCTTGACGCCGCGCTGCTTCAGGTCGGCGCGGGCGCCCTCGACCATGCGGTCCATCTCGGCGGCGACGATGCTCTTGGGCAGGTCCAGCTCGGCCTTGGCCACCAGGGCGTCCATCACGGCCTGCTTGTTGCGCGCCTGCAGGCGGAACTTGACCTCGCGCTCCAGGTTCTTCTTGATGTCGGCGCGCAGCGCCTCGACCGTGCCTTCGGCGATGCCCAGCGACTTGGCCAGTTCCTCGTTCACCTCGGGCAGCTTGGCGGCCTCGATCTTCTTGACCGTCACCAGGAAGTCGGCGGTCTTGCCGGCCACGTCCTTGCCGTGGTAGTCGGCCGGGAAGGCCAGCGGGAAGGTCTTGCTCTCGCCGGCCTTCATGCCGCGCACGGCGTCCTCGAACTCCTTGAGCATCTGGCCTTCGCCGACCAGGAACTGGAAGTCCTCGGCCTTGCCGCCCTGGAAGGGCTCGCCGTCGATCTTGCCCTCGAAGTCCACGGTCACGCGGTCGCCGTCCTGGGCCGCGTCGGCCTGGGCACGCTGGCCGAAGGTGCGGCGCTGCTTGCGCAGGATCTCCAGGGTCTTGTCGATCGCGGCGTCGCCGACGTCGGCCGACAGCTTCTCGACCTCGGCCGTGGCCAGGTCGCCGATCACCACCTCGGGGTAGACCTCGAAGATCGCGTCGAACGCCAGCTGGCCCTCGGGCGCGCCTTCCTTCTCGGTGATGCGGGGCTGGCCGGCCACGCGCAGCTTGGCCTCGTTGGCGGCCTGGGCGAAGGCCTCGCCCACCTTGTCGTTCATCACCTCGTAGTGCACCGAGTAGCCATAGCGCTGGGCCACGACGTTGACCGGCACCTTGCCCGGGCGGAAGCCGTCCATCTTGACGGTGCGCGCCAGGCGCTTGAGGCGGGAGTCGACCTCGGACTGGATCACGTTGACGGGCAGCGTCAGCGTGATCTTGCGTTCGAGCTTCTCGAGGGTTTCAACGGTCACGGCCATGGTGTGTTCTCTCTGGATCAAAGTGTGGTGCGCGGGGTCGGACTCGAACCGACACGCCCGTGAAGGCGTCAGGACCTAAACCTGGTGCGTCTACCAATTTCGCCACCCGCGCGGTCCAAAAGCAGGGCGGGCGGCTCCGGCGTGTGCCGCCAGCCGCCCGCCCGGGGATTCGGTCAGACGCGGGATTTTAATCGCTGCGCCGGGCGCCTCCGCGCCGCCGGGTCAGGCCGGCGCGGCGGCGGGTTCGCGCCGCACCCGGAACCACGCCGCGTACATCGCCGGCAGCGCCAGCAGGGTCAGCACCGTGGCCACGATCAGCCCGCCCATGATCGCCACCGCCATCGGCCCCCAGAAGACCGAGCGCGACAGCGGGATCATGGCCAGCACCGCCGCCGCCGCGGTGAGCACGATCGGCCGCAGGCGGCGCACCGCCGACTCGACGATCGCCTCCCAGGCCGGAACGCCCCGGGCGCGGTCCTGCTCGATCTGGTCGATCAGGATCACCGAGTTGCGCTGGATCATGCCCATGAGCGCGATCACCCCCAGCAGCGCCACGAAGCCGAACGGCCGGTTCAGCACCAGCAGCGCCCCGGCCACCCCCGCGATGCCCAGCGGCCCGGTGAGGAACACCAGCAGCGAGCGGCTGAAGCTGCGCAGCTGCAGCATCAGCAGCGTGAAGGTCAGGAACAGCATGATCGGCACGCCCGCCGCGATCGAGGCCGAGCCCTTGGAGCTCTCCTCCACGGCGCCGGCCACCTCGATGCGGTAGCCCGCGGGCCAGCCGGCCTCGAGCTTGCGCAGCGCGGGCAGCAGCTGCTGGGTCACCGTCGCGCCCTGCAGGCCCTCGACGATGTCGCCCTGCACGGTGATCGCGTAATCCCGGTTCTCGCGCCACAGCACCCCGGGCTCCCAGCTGAAGATCGGCGTGGCCACCTGCGTCAGCGGGATCGCCCGGCCCGAGGCGGTGGGCAGGTAGCCGTTGCCGATGTCGGTGATGGTGTTGCGCTCGTCCAGCGGCTGGCGCAGCACGATGTCGATCAGCTTGTCGCCCTCGCGGTACTGGCCCACCACGTTGCCGGCCAGCAGCGTGCGCGAGGCCTGCGCGATCGACTGGCTGCTCACGCCCAGGGCCCGCGCCTTGGCCTGGTCGATCTCCAGCCGCAGCACCTTGACCGCCTCGTTCCAGTTGTCGTTGACCCCGCGCATGTTCGGGTT
The DNA here is from genome assembly GCA_027484575.1 of Comamonadaceae bacterium. Lineage (GTDB taxonomy): Bacteria > Pseudomonadota > Gammaproteobacteria > Burkholderiales > Burkholderiaceae_C > Ramlibacter. The sequence continues at coordinate 129,996 of JAIXSQ010000001.1, read as the reverse complement.
CTCGCGCAGGGCGGCCTTGACCTCGTCGGCCCGCGCGCGCAGCTGCGCCGGGTCGGTGCCGACCACGCGGAACTGCACCGGGTAGGGCACCGGCGGCCCGTTGGGCAGCAGCTTGACCCGGCCGCGCACCTCGGGGAACTCCTCGGCCAGCAGCGCGGGCAGCTTCACCCGCAGCGACTCGCGCAGCTTCAGGTCGGCCGGCTGGATGATCAGCTGCGAGACGTTGGTCTGCGGGAACACCTGGTCCAGCGGCAGGTAGAAGCGCGGCACGCCCGAGCCCACCCAGGTGCTCACCGCGGTCACGCCCGGCTCGCGCAGCAGCCGCTGCTCCAGCCGGCGGGCGACGTCCTCGTTGGCAGCGAACGCCGTGCCCTCGGGCGACCAGATGTCCACCAGGATCTCGGGCCGGCTCGAGTCGGGGAAGAACTGCTGCTGCACCTTGCCCATGCCCACGATCCCTAGCGCGAAGGTGAGCACGGTGGCGCCGATGGTGAGCCAGCGGTGCTGCACGCACCAGTCGACCGCGCGCCGGAAGCCGCGGTAGAACGGGGTGTCGAAGTGCTCCTGGTGCTCGGAGGTCACCGGCTTGGCCTTGAGCAGCAGCGTGCCCAGGTACGGCACGAAGTAGACCGAGACGAACCAGCTGAGCACCAGCGCGATCACCGTCACGGCGAAGATCGCGAACGTGTACTCGCCGGTGGTCGAGCGGGCCAGGCCGATGGGCAGGAACCCCGCGGCGGTGATCAGCGTGCCCGTGAGCATCGGCATCGCGGTCACGTCGTAGGCGAAGGTGGCGGCGCGGACCTTGTCGTAGCCCTCCTCCATCTTGCGCACCATCATCTCCACCGCGATGATCGCGTCGTCGACCAGCAGGCCCAGCGCGATGATCAGCGAGCCCAGCGAGATCTTGTGCAGGCCGATGCCCCAGTAGTGCATGGCCAGGAAGGTGACGGCCAGCACCAGCGGGATGGTGATGCCCACCACCAGCCCGGGACGCATGTCCACGGTCCAGCGCCGCCACAGCGGCAGCCCGGGCTCGTGGCGCTTGTGCAGGCCCAGGCTCAGGAAGCTGACCGCCAGCACGATCACCACCGCTTCGACCAGCACCCGCACGAACTCGCCGACGGACGTGGACACGGCCTTGGGCTGGTCCTGCAGCTGCACCAGCCGCACGCCGGCGGGCAGCTGGTCCTCGATGCGCTGCACGGCACCGCGCAGCGACTGGCCCAGCGCGATGATGTCGCCGCCCTTGGCCATCGACACGCCCAGCGCCACCGCTTCCTGGCCGCCGTGGCGCACCTTGACCTGCGGCGGGTCGACGTAGCCGCGCCGGATGGTGGCGATGTCGCCCAGGCGCAGCGTGCCGCCGCCGGCGCCGCGGATCGGCATGGCCGCCAGCTGCCCGACCGCCTCGAACTGGCCGGCCACCCGCACCTGCACCACGTCCAGCGGCGTCTGCACCGCGCCGGCCGCCTCGACGGCGTTCTGCTGGCCCAGCTGCGCCAGCACCTGCGAGAAGTCCAGGCCCAGCTGGGCCAGCCGCTTCTGCGAGATCTCGATGTACAGCTTCTCGTCCTGCACCCCGAACAGCTCGACCTTGGCCACGTCGGGCACGCGCAGCAGCTGCTGGCGGGCGTCGTCGGCGAAGCGCTTGAGCTCGGCGGGCCCGAAGCCGGCATCGGCCTGCAGCGCGTAGATCACGCCGTAGACGTCGCCGAACTCGTCGTTGAAGAACGGCCCCACCACGCCCTGCGGCAGGGTGGCACGCATGTCGCCCACCTTCTTGCGCACCGAGTACCAGACGTTGGGCACCTCGCCGGGACGCGAGGCGTCCTTGATCTGGAAGATGATCTGCGACTCGCCCGGCTTGGAGTAGCTGCGGATCTTGTCGGCGTACGGCACCTCCTGCAGCGTGCGCTCGAGCTTGTCGGTCACCTGCTCGGCCACCTGCTGCGCCGTGGCGCCGGGCCAGTAGGTGCGCACCACCATCGCCCGAAAGGTGAAGGGCGGGTCCTCGTCCTGCCCCAGCTGGAAGTAGGCCGCCAGCCCCAGCAGCATCAGCACCACCAGCAGATAGCGGGTCAGCGGGGCGTGGTCGATCGCCCAGCGCGAGAGGTTGAAGCCGGTTTGGCCGGCCTGCCCGGGGACGGGATCGCGGTCCATGGCGCTCACCGTGCCGCCACCGCGGGTTGGGCGGCCTGCGCGGCGCGGTCCTGCCACAGCCGCACCTTCTGGCCGGGCTGCAGCACGTGCACGCCCGCCGCGACCACCTGCTGGCCGGCCTGCAGCCCGCCGGCGATCACCGCCTCGTTGCCGTCGGCGGTGGCCACCTGCACCGCCTGCGAACGCACGGTCATGCTGGCCGGATCGAGCACCCACACGGCCGTGCCGGCGCCCTCCTGGCGCAGGGCGCTGGTGGGCAGCTTGAGCACCTGCGGGGCGGCCGCCACGCCGCGCGGCAGCACGGTCACCGTGGCGCCCAGCGGGGGCGCCTCACGGGTCTCCAGGCCGACCTTGACGGCAAACGTGCGGGTCACGGGGTCGGCACTCGCCGCCACCTCGCGCACCTTGCCCTCCAGCACCGTGGTCGCATTCCAGGGCCGCACCCCCACCGGCAGGCCCGGGCCGAAGCCCGCCACCTTGTCCTCGGGCACGCTGAAGACGGCGTCACGCGGGCCATCGCGGGCGATGCGCACCACCGGCGTGCCGGCGGCCACCACCTGGCCCGGCTCGGCTTCGACCGCGGTCACCACCCCGGCGGCGTCGGCCACCAGGTCCGCATACCGGGCCTGGTTGGCCTGCGCGGCCAGCTGCGCCTGGGCCTGCTCCAGCTGGGCCTGGGCCGCCTTGAAGGTGGACTCGCGGCGCTCGAGCTCGGCGCCGCTGATGAAGTTCTGCTCGCGCAGCGCCGCGAAACGCCGCAGGTCGGCCTCGGCCAGGTCGCGGTTGGTGCGGGCGGCGGCGACCTGGGCCCGGGCAGCGTCGGCCGACAGCTGCAGGTCCTGGGCGTCCAGCTGCGCCAGCACCTGGCCGGGCTGCACGCGCTGGCCGACCTCGGCCAGCCGGCGCACCAGCTTGCCCGGCACGCGGAAGCCCAGGCGCGACTCCACGCGCGGCCGCACCTCGCCGGCGAATTCGTGCGCCACCTGCAGCGTCGAGGCGCCCACGGTCACGACCTTGACCGCGCGCACCGGCTCGGGGGCGGGCTCGGGCTTGGAACAGGCCGCCACCAGGCCGGTGGCCAGGAGCAGCGCCAGCAGGCGTCGAGGGCGGCGGGACAGGGCGTGAAGGGGCATGGTCGGGCTGGGCGAGGCGATGTCAGAGGCTGCGGCCGCCATCGATTCTTAATGACTGACCGGTTAGTTACCCGAGATGTTACACAGAACAGGCCCGAAGCGACAATCGTGCCCCGATGACATCCCCGTCCCCGGCGCACGGCGTCGACCACTACGAGAACTTCCCGGTCGCCTCCTGGCTGTGCCCCCCCGCCCTGCGCCCGGCCGTGGCCGCCATCTACTGGTTCGCCCGCACGGCCGACGACATCGCCGACGAGGGCGATGCCCCGGCCGGCCAGCGGCTGGACGACCTGGCCGCCTACCGCGCCGAACTCGACGGCTGCCTCGGGGGCGGGCCGGTGCAGGGGCGCTGGCCCCATGTGTTCACGCCCCTGCGGGCCGCGGCCGTGCGCCACCGCCTGCCCGCAGCCCCGCTGCACGCCCTGCTCGACGCCTTCACGCAGGACGTGCGCAAGACCGCGGCCGGCGCCGGCTATGCCGACCGCGAGGAACTGCTGGCCTACTGCCGCCGCTCGGCCGACCCGGTGGGCCGGCTGCTGCTGCACCTGTACGGCGTCGACGGTGCCCAGGCGCTGGCCGAGAGCGATGCGGTCTGCAGCGCGCTGCAGCTGGCCAACTTCTGGCAGGACCTCTCGCGCGACCTGCCGCGCGGCCGCCACTACCTGCCCGCGGCGGACTGCGCGGCCCACGGTGTCGACCCGCTGCAGCCGCACCTGGCCCCGGCGCATGCACGGGCAGCGCTGCTGCAGTCGCTGTGCGGCTGGACCCGCTCGCTGATGCACGCGGGCGCGCCGCTGGTCCACCGCATCCCCGGCCGCGCCGGCTGGGAACTGCGCTGCGTGGTGCAAGGCGGGCTGCGCATCCTCGACAAGATCGCGGCCCAGGGCCACGACACCTTGCAGGCCCGCCCGGCCATCGGCCGCGCCGATGCCCTGCCCATCCTGTGGCGGGCCGCACGGATGGGACAATCCCGCCCATGACCCCGCAGCAATACGTGCAGGAGAAGGCGGCCGCGTCGGGCTCCAGCTTCTACTACGCCTTCCTGTTCCTGCCGCGGCCGCGGCGCGAGGCCATCACCGCGTTCTACGCCTTCTGCCGCGAGGTCGACGACGTGGTCGACGAGGTGACGGATCCCGCGGTCGCGCAGGCCAAGCTCGGCTGGTGGCAGACCGAGGTCGCCCGGGCCTTCGCGGGCGACCCGCAGCACCCGGCCCTGCGCGCCCTGGCGCCGGCCATCGCCGCGTACGGGCTGCAGGAACGCCAGCTGCAGGCGGTGATCGAGGGCTGCCGCATGGACCTGACCCAGACCCGCTACCTCGACTTCCCCGCGCTCGAGCGCTACTGCCACCTCGTGGCCGGCGTCGTGGGCGAGGTCTCGGCCCGCATCTTCGGCCAGGAGCACGAGGCGACCACCGCCTACGCCCACAAGCTGGGGCTGGCCTTCCAGCTGACGAACATCATCCGCGACGTGGGCGAGGATGCGCTGCGCGGGCGCATCTACCTGCCGGTCAACGAGCTGCAGCAGTTCGGCGTCAAGGCCCACGAGCTGGGCCAGCGCGCCTACTCCGACCGCTTCACCGCGCTGATGCGCTTCCAGGCCGAGCGCGCCCACCGCCTGTACGACGAGGCCCTGGCCCTGCTGCCCGCCGCCGACCGGCGGGCCCAGAAGCCCGGCCTGATGATGGCCAGCATCTACCGCACCCTGCTGCGCGAGATCGAGCGCGACGGGTTCCGGGTGCTGCACCAGCGCATCGCGCTGACGCCGCTGCGCAAGTTCTGGCTGGCCTGGAAGGTCCAGGCGCTCGGGGTCCTGTGAGGCTGGCCGTCGTCGGCGGCGGCTGGGCCGGCCTGGCCGCCGCGGTCGCGGGCGTCGAGGCCGGGCATGCGGTCACCGTGGTCGAGGCCGCGCGCCACTGGGGTGGCCGCGCCCGCCGGCTCGACGCCACCCTGGACGACGGCCGGCCCGTGGTGCTGGACAACGGCCAGCACATCCTGATCGGCGCCTACGCCGACACCCTGGACCTGATGCGCCGCGTGGGCGTCGACCCGCGCGCGGCCCTGATGCGGCTGCCGCTGGTGCTGCGCTTTCCGGACGGCGGCGGCCTGGCCCTGCCCGACTGGCCGGCGCCGCTGGATGCGGCCTGGGGCATCGCCCGCGCCCGCGGCTGGTCGCTGGCCGACCGGCTCTCGCTGCTGCGGCACGCGGCCGGCTGGCAGGCCCGCGGGTTCCGCTGCGCGCCCGGCCTGTCGGTCGCGCAGCTGTGCACCGGGCTCGCGCCGCGGGTGCTGCAGGAGCTGGTGGAGCCGCTGTGCGTCTCGGCGCTGAACGTGCCCACCGCGCAGGCCGACGCCCAGGTCTTCCTGCGCGTGCTGCGCGACTCGCTGCTCGGGCCACGGGTGGACGGGCTGGGCGCCTCGAACCTGCTGCTGCCGCGCACCGACCTGGGCGCGCTGCTGCCCGAGGCGGCCGTGCGCTGGCTCGGGGCCCGCGGCGCCGACCTGCGGCCCGGGCAGCGCGTGCAGGCGCTGGCGCGCACCGCTGCGGGCTGGCAGATCGATGGCCAGGCCTTCGACGCCGTGGTGCTGGCCAGCCCCGCCGGGGAGGCCGCGCGCCTGGTGGCCGGCAGCGGCATCGGGGCGGCCGGCTGGCTAGCCAGCGTGCAGGCCCTGGCCCACACCGCCATCGCCACCGTCTACACCCAGGGCGGCCCCGCCCTGCCCGCCCCCCTGCTGGCCCTGCGCGGCGGTCCCGCGCAGTTCGTGTTCGACCGCGCGCGGCTGGGCGGGCCGGCCGGCGTGCTGGCCTGGGTGGCCAGCGCGGCGGAGGGCGAGGCCGCGGCCCTCACCGACGGCGTGCTGGCGCAGGCGGCCGCCCTGGGCTGGCCGGTGCGCCCGCTGCGCACGGTGGTGGAAAAGCGGGCCACCTTCGCCTGCACGCCCGGCCTGCAGCGGCCGGCCGCTGCCATCGCCCCGGGCCTGGTGGCCGGCGCCGACTGGGTGGACGGGCCCTACCCCGCCACGCTGGAGGGCGCGGTGCGGGCGGGCCGGCAGGCGGTCGCCCTGCTCGGGCGCTGACCGGCGACGACCTGCGCCGACCGGTGCGTCACGGCCGCTCAGGCCTCGAACAGCGCGCAGAGCTCGGACAGGCTGGCGATCTCCAGGTGGGGCCGCTGCGCATGCGGCCACAGGTGCTCGCTGCGGTTGACCCACACCGCCTGCATGCCCGCGTTGAGCGCGCCCAGCACGTCGAGCGTGGCGTCGTCGCCCACGTGCAGCACCTGCGCGGGCTGCACGTCCACCGCCCCGGCGGCGGCCACGAAGATGCGCGGGTCGGGCTTGCCCACGCCGAAGGCGCGGGCCGAGATCGCGGCCTTGAAATGCCGCTCGATCCCCACCCGGCGCAGGTCGGCGTTGCCGTTGGACAGGCTGACCAGGGGGAAGCGCGCCGCCAGGAACTGCAGCGCGGGCTCCGCATCCTCGAACAGCGTGACCTGCTGGCGGGCCGCGAAGAAGGCCTCAAAGGCGGGGTCGGCCAGCCGCGGGTCCTCGCCGGCGCGGTACAGCGCCAGGCGGATGGACTCGCGCCGCAGGGCGCTGAGGTCGTGCGCCAGCTCCGGCCGCTGCTCGCCGACCTGGTTGCGGATCTCGCGCAGCGCCGCGGGATTGGCGAACAGGGCGGCCGTCATGGGCGCATGCTCGCCCAGCCAGTCGTGCAGCGCGCGCTCGGCGCGTTCGATGGTCGGCCAGATCGGCCACAGGGTGTCGTCCAGGTCCAGGCTGATGGCCTTGACGCGCGAGAGATCCAGCATGCAGGCGAGAATACCGGATGCCTTCCGTCCTGCCGTTCCAGGCCGAGCCCCCCTACAAGCACGGCCAGCCGCCCGCCACCGGCATCCTGCTGGCGAACCTGGGCACCCCCGACGAACCCACGCCGGCCGCGGTGCGGCGCTACCTGCGCCAGTTCCTGGGCGACCCGCGGGTGGTCGAGATCCCCCGCGCCGTCTGGCTGCCGCTGCTGCACGGGGTGATCCTGCCCCTGCGCTCGGCCAAGTCGGCCGCCAAGTACGCCACCATCTGGACGCCCGAGGGCTCGCCGCTGAAGGTCTGGACCGAGCGCCAGGCCAAGCTGCTGCAAGGCTGGCTGGGCGAGCAGGGCCATGCGGTCACGGTGCGCTACGCGATGCGCTACGGCAACCCCTCGATCGCCTCGCAGCTGGACGAGCTCAAGGCCGCCGGCTGCACCCGCATCCTGGTGCTGCCGGCCTACCCCCAGTACTCGGCCACCACCACCGCCAGCGTCGTCGACGACGTGGCGTCCTGGAGCCGCCGCATCCGCAACCTGCCCGAGCTGCGCTTCGTGCAGCGTTACCACGACGACGCCGGCTACATCGACGCCCTGGCCCGCGGCATCGAGTCCCACTGGCAGCGCGAGGGCAGCCGGCCCGACCACCTGCTGCTGTCGTTCCACGGCGTGCCCGAGCGCACGCTGCTGCTGGGCGACGCCTACCACTGCGAATGCCACAAGACCGGCCGCCTGCTCGCGCAGCGCCTGGGGCTGGGCCAGGACCAGGTCACGCTGTCGTTCCAGTCGCGGTTCGGCAAGGCCAAGTGGCTGGAGCCCTACACCGAGCCCACGCTGCAGGCGCTGGCGCGGCGCGGCGTCAAGCGGGTCGACGTGGCCTGCCCCGGCTTCACCAGCGACTGCCTGGAGACGCTCGAGGAGATCGCGCAGGAAGGCCGCGACGCCTTCCTCGAGGCCGGTGGCGAGCAGTTCCGCTACATCCCCTGCCTCAATGCCGACCCGGCCTGGATCGGCGCGCTCGGCGCGATCGCGCTGCGGCACCTGGGCGGCTGGCCGACGCGGCTGGCCGAGCAGCCGCAACCGGCGGCGCTGGCCGGCCAGCGCGAGCGCGCCCTGGCGATGGGCGCGCAGGCCTGAGGCCGGGGCTCAGGCCGCCGCGGCCCGCGCAGCCGCGGCCTCGCAGCCCTCGATGAAGCCGCCCACCAGCTCCAGCTGGTCGGGCACGTTCAGCGCCGGCGCATGGCCGCAGCCGGGCACCTCCACCACCCGCAGCAGGCCGCGCGCGCCGGGGCCGCGCCGCTGCATCTCCTCGACCGCGTCGGGCAGCACCAGGTCGGACTCGGCCCCGCGCAGGCACAGCACCGGGATGTCCAGCCTGTCCCAGTGCTCCCACAGCAGGTAGTCGTCGGGATGGTCGATGAACTGCCGCACCATGGCCGGGTCGTAGTGCGGCGTCACCCGGCCATCGGGCAGGCGGCGGGTCGAGGTCTCGGTCAGCCGGCGCCACTGCGCGTCGCTCAGCCAGCCATAGGGCTTGTAGACCTGCCGGAAGAAGGCCTCCAGCTCGCTCACGGTGGCGAAGGCCGGCGGGTTGCCGGCATAGGCCTTGATGCGCTCCAGCGCGGGCTGGGCCAGGCGCGGCGCGTTGTCGTTGAGCACCAGGCTGCGGATGCGGCCGGCCAGCCGCGGCTCGGCACGCCCGGCGGCGCACACCGTGCCGATCGCGCCCCCCATCGAGGTGCCCACCCAGTGCGCGCTGCCCACGCCCAGCTGGTCCAGCAGGTCGGCCGCGGTGCGGGCGTAGGCGGCCAGCGTGTACTCGGTGGCCGGGTCGACCGCCCACTGCGACAGGCCGCGGCCCACGGTGTCGGGGCACAGCACCCGGAAGCGCGGGGCCAGGTGGGCGGCCAGGTCGTCCATGTCGCGGCCGGTGCGGGCCAGGCCGTGCCAGGCCACCACGACGGGCGCGCCGGGGTCCCCCCACTCGGTGACGTGGATCTCGCGGCCGGCGCAGCGCAGGTAACGGGAGCTCGGTGCCATGGCAGGTCCTTGCGGTCAGGTGCCCGCGCGGGGCTGGGGACGGCCGGCCTGGGGCGCGGCCGCCTTGGGCAGCGCCGCGGCGCGCAGCCGCCCGACGATGCCGGTGGGGAAGTGGTAGACCGACAGCACGAACAGCAGGCCCAGCCAGAGCAGCCAGCGGTCGGGCGACAGCAGCGCCGACAGCCAGGGCAGCGCCGCCGTGGCGTCGCTGGCGAGCTTGAGCAGGTCCTGCAGGTAGCTCTGCGCCAGCACGAACAGGCCCGCGCCGACCGCGGCGCCATAGATGGTGCCCATGCCGCCGATCACGACGATCAGCAGCACGTCCAGCATGATCTCGAACGACAGCGAGGTGTCGGGGCCGTTGTAGCGCAGCCAGAGCGCGAGCATCGCGCCGGCCAGGGTGGCGAACAGCGCCGACAGGATGCTGGAGACCGTGCGCCAGACCACCACGCGGTAGCCGATCGCCTCGGCCCGGAACTCGTTCTCGCGGATCGCCTGCAGCACGCGGCCGAACGGCGAGTTGACGATGCGCAGCAGCGCCAGCACGGCGGCCAGCGCCACCGCGAACAGCAGCCAGTAGCACAGCATGCGGCCGTCCAGCTGGCGGCCGAGCAGCTCGAACTCGAACGACGGCGACAGCACCGCCGGCACCTTGAAGGTCAGGCCGTCCTCGCCGCCGGTGAGCTCCGACAGCTGCGAGGCCAGGGTCTGGAAGGCGGCGGCGAAGGCCAGCGTGATCATCGAGAAGAAGATCGCGCGCACCCGCAGCGAGAACAGCCCGATGGCCAGGGCCAGCGCGAACGACAGGGCCAGCGCGCCCGCCAGGCCCAGGCCGAGCGCGCCCCAGGTGGCGCCCCAGCGGCTGCTCGCGATCGCGATGCCGTAGGCGCCGATGCCGAAGAACATGGTGTGCGCGAAGCTCACGATGCCGGTGTAGCCCAGCAGCAGGTCGAAGCTGGCCACCAGCACGGTGAACACCAGGATCTTGGCGGCGACGTTCAAGGCCTTGACGCCGGGCAGCACCAGCGGCGCGAGCGCCAGGCCGACCAGCAGCGCCAGCAGCAGCACGGCCAGCAGGCGGTTGCGCGGGCCGTCGTGGGAGAGGAGTCGGGCGATCATGCGCATGTCCGTGTCGCGGCCTTTACTTGCTCAGGGCGTAGACGCCCTGCGGCCGCCACAGCAGCACGGCCAGCATGAGCAGGATGTTGGAGAACAGCGCCATCTTGGGCGCCAGGAAGCCGGTGTAGTTGGCCACCAGCCCCACCAGCAGCGCGCCCACGAGCGCGCCCGTGGTGGAGCCCAGGCCACCGATGATCAGCACGATGAAGATCAGCACGTTGACCTGCGCGCCCATCTGCGGCACCACGCTCTGCTGGTACATGCCCCACATCACGCCGCCCAGGCCGGCCAGCGCGCTGCCGGCGACGAACACGCCCACGAACAGGCGGTGGATGCGGTAGCCCAGGCTCTCGACCATCTCGCGGTCCTGCACGCCGGCGCGGATCAGCAGGCCGAGCTTGGTGCGCGTGAGCGTCCACAGCAGCAGCGCGAACACCGCCAGGCCCACCACCACGGCCAGCGCGCGGTACTTCTCGACCGCCGCGTCGCCCAGGTAGACCGAGCCGCGCATAGCCTCGGGCAGCGGCAGCGGGATCTGCAGCGGGCCCCAGACGACCTTGATCAGCTCCTCGCCGATGATCATCCCGCCCATGGTGATCAGGATCTGCTTGAGGTGGTCGCCGTAGACCGGCCGCACGATCCAGCGCTCGAAGGCCAGGCCCACGGCCGAGGCCACCGCGATCGCCACCACCATGGCCGGCAGCACGGCCACCAGGTTGCGCCACAGGCTGTCCGAGGCCGTCCAGTCGGCCATGCTGCCCAGCACGCTGGTGGCCACGAAGGCCCCCAGGGCGATGAAGACGCCGTGGCCGAAGTTCAGCACGTCCATCAGCCCGAACACCAGCGTCAGGCCCGAGGCGATGATGAAGATGATCATGCCCATGGCCAGGCCGGCCACGGTGAGCGTGACCCAGGTCGTGGGCGAGCCCACCAGCGGCAGCACCAGCAGCGCCAGCAGCGGCACCAGCGCCAGCGGCTTCCAGTCGAGGTCTTTGAGCAGGTTCACAGCGCCAGCCCCAGCAGTCGGTGTTGCAGGTCCTCGTCCTCGGCCAGCTCGCGCATGCCGCCGGCATGCACCACCTGGCCGTTGTCCATCACGGCGACGCGGTCGCCCAGGCGCTTGGCGAAGCTGAAGTTCTGCTCGACGAGCAGGATGGTCACGCCGCTGGCCTTGAGCTGGGCGAAGGCGTCGATCATGTTGTTGACGATGGCGGGGGCCAGCCCCTTGGACGGCTCGTCGATCACCAGCAGCTCGCGCGGCTCGACGATCGCGCGGGCCACCGCCAGCATCTGCTTCTGCCCGCCCGACAGCTTGCCGGCCGGGTGGTTCCAGAACTTCTGCACCGCGGGGAACAGGCCGAAGATCCATTCGAGGCGCTGGCCGTCGATCTGCGCGGCGGTGCGCGCCGAGCGCGCGGCCAGCAGCAGGTTCTCGCGCACGGTGAGCTGGGCGAAGATGCCCATGGTCTCGGGCACGTAGGCCACGCCCAGGCCCGCGATGTCGGGGGTGGGCAGCTGCGTGATGTCGCGTCCGCCCAGGGTCACGCGCCCGCGCGAGGCCTTCCACAGGCCCATGACCGTGCGCAGCGTCGTGGTCTTGCCGGCGCCGTTGCGGCCCAGCAGCATGGTCAGCTGGCCGCGCGGCACCTGCAGGTCGACGCCGTGCAGGATGTGGTACGCGCCGATGTGCGTGTGCACGCCTTCGAGCGTGAGCAGGACGTCGTTCATGCAGGCTCCTTGGGTGCCACGCCCAGGTAGGCTTCCTGCACCACCGGCGATGCGATCACCTCGGCCGGCTCGCCGTCGGCCACCAGCTTGCCGTTGTGCAGCACGATGATGCGGTCGGCCAGCTCGCGCACCACGTCCATCTTGTGCTCGACCAGCAGGATGGTCTTGCTGCGGTCGGCCTTCAGCCGCCGGATCAGGTCCAGGATGACCGGCGCCTCGGCCGCGTTCATGCCGGCCGTGGGCTCGTCGAACATGTAGACCTGCGGCTCCAGCGCCATCAGCAGCGCGACCTCCAGCTTGCGCTGGTCGCCGTGCGGCAGGCTGGCCACCAGCTCGTGCGCCTTGGCCGCGAGCGCCACCGTCTCGAGGATGGCCTCGGCGCGTTCGCGCAGCGCGGCATGGTCGTTCCACACGCTCCACAGGTTCAGGCCGCGGCGGTGCGGGCCGTCGTGCGCCGCCTGCACCGCCAGCCGCACGTTCTCCTGCACCGACAGCCGCGGGAACAGGTTGGTCAGCTGGAAGGCGCGGCCCAGCCCGGCGCGGGTGCGCGCCGAGGCGCCCGCGCCGGACAGGTCGCGCCCGCCCAGCGTCACGGTGCCGGCCGTGGCCTTGAGCTGCCCCGAGATCAGGTTGAAGTAGGTCGTCTTGCCGGCACCGTTGGGACCGACGATCGCGGTCAGCGTGCCCGGCTCGAACGCGCAGGTGACCGCATCGACCGCCACGTGGCCGCCGAAGCGCACGGTCAGGCCATGGGTCGCGAGGACGCTCATGCTCGCTCCAGGAGGGGAATGGGAAGGTCGCGTGCGCCGGGCGCACGCCACGGAAGGGGCTGCACGACGGCGCGTGCAGCGGTGCCTCAGCGCTTGTTGCGGATCGGCACGTCCATCTCGTCGGGCTTGATCTCGCGCACCAGCTCGGGCACGCCCCAGGCGAAGGCCGGGTCGACCTTGATCTTGAAGTGGTACATGGACTGCAGGGCCTGGTGGTCGTCCTTGCGGAAGGTCATCCGGCCCTTGGGCGTGTCGAAGGACATGCCCTCCATGGTGGCGATCAGCTTGTCGGTGCCGGTGTCGCCGCCCGTCTTCTTCAGCGCGGTGACGATCGCCATCGCGGCCGAGAAACCGCCGGCGGTGAAGAAGTCCGGCGGGGTCTTGAACTGCTTGTAGTGGTTGGCGACCAGGGCCTCGTTGACCGGGTTCTTCGGGATGCCGAAGTAGTAGTAGGTCGCGCCCTCCATGCCCGGGAACTGCTTGTACGAGGCCATGGCCGGCAGGATGTTGCCGCCGGTGGCGATCTCGATGCCGTGGCGCTTGAGGTCCAGGTCGGCGATCTTGAACGGGTTGCCGGCGCCGGCCCACACGATCCAGATCACCTTGCGGCCGGGCTGGTCCTTGAGCTTGTCGATCAGGCGCTGCGCACCGGCCGTGAAGTCGGTGGTGTTGGCCGGCAGGTATTCCTCGTGGACGATCTTGGCCTTCTTCACCGCCTCGCGGAACGCCTTCACGCCGTCACGGCCGAAGGCGTAGTCCTGCGCCAGGGTGGCGATCACGGTGCCCGGCTTGTCCAGCGCCACCGCGTTGGAGATCGCGTCCTGCGAGCTGTTGCGGCCGGTGCGGAAGATGTACTTGTTCCACTTGTCGCCGGTGATCGAGTCGGCCACGGCGGGCTCGACCAGCAGCAGCTTCTTGTACTCCTCGGCCACCGGCAGCATGGCCAGGGCCACGCCCGAGGAGGTCGGGCCGACGGCCAGGTCCACCTTGTCGTCCGAGTAGGCGGTGGCCAGCAGCGACTTGCCCAGGTCGGGCTTGCCCTGGTCGTCCTTCTCGATCACCACGATCTTGCGGCCGTTGATGGCCATGGTGCCGCCGGTGGCGTAGTCCAGGCCCATCATCAGCCCGGTCTGGGTCTGCTTGCCGTAGGCCTCGAGCGGGCCGGTGCGGCTGTAGACGTGGGCGATGCGGATGTCCTTGGCCTGGCCGAAGGCCAGCGGGGCGGACAGGGCGGAGGCGGCCAGCGCGGCGAGCGCGACCCAGGTGCGGCGTTGCATGTCTTGTCTCCTCGAACGACGTTGCTCTTGCACGGTGCGCTGTGCACCGAACGTGCCAGCGCGCAAGTCCTTGATTCGCAAGGGATTCACCAGCACGGGGCGGGCGGATGCCTGAATGTCGGACAACCAGTTTGCCTGAACTTCAGACAGATGCCTGAATGTCGGACAGGCGTTCGTAGAGCGTCGCGCGCGAGATGCCCAGCAGCCGGGCCGCCGCGACCTTGTTGCCGCCGCTGGCCGCCAGGGCCGCGGCAATGGCGGCGCGCTCGAGCTGCGCGACCTGCTCGGCCAGCGGACGCAGCAGCGGCCCGCCGTGCGCCTGCGCGCCCTGCCCCGCGTCCGGCGCGAGCTGCACCGGCGCGGCCGGCTCGATGCCCGCGGCGCACAGCACCTCCTGCACCGGCGCGGCCTCGATGCGGCGGCTGTCGCTGCGCATCGCGGCCTGCTCGAGCACGTTGCGCAGCTCGCGGATGTTGCCGCGCCAGGCCTGCGCCTGAAGCAGCGCCAGCGCCTGCGGGCTGACCTCGGGCGGCAGCGTGCCGTTGCGCAGCCCGATGTCCTCGCCCAGCGCCTCGACCAGCGCCGGGATGTCGGCCTGCCGCTCGCGCAGCGGCGGCACCCGGATCGGCAGCACGTTCAGGCGGTAGTACAGGTCCTCGCGGAAGCGCCCTTCGCGCACCAGCTGCGCCAGGTCGCGCGAGGTGGCGGCGATCACGCGGGCGTCGAAGGGCACCAGCCGGTTGGAACCCAGGGGCTCGATCTCGCCTTCCTGCAGCGCGCGCAGCAGCTTGGGCTGCAGCGACAGGGGCATGTCGCCGATCTCGTCCAGGAACAGCGTGCCGCCGTCGGCCAGCTTGAACTTGCCGTCGCGGCCCTTGCGGTCGGCGCCGGTGTAGGCGCCCGGCGCGACGCCGAAGAACTCGGCTTCCAGCAAGGTGTCGGGCACGGCGGCGATGTTGACGCTGACCAGCGGGCCCCGGGCGCGCGCCGAGCCAGCGTGGATCGCATGCGCCAGCAACTCCTTGCCGGTGCCGGTCTCGCCCAGCAGCAGCACCGGGCTGGACGACAGCGCCGCCCGCCGCGCCTGCCGCTTGACCTCGGTGGCCGCCGGGCTGGAGCCGATGAAGCTGGCCAGGGTGTACTTGGTGCGCCGCTGCGTGGCGAGCTCGCGCCGGGCCTCGTCGAGCTCGCGCTGCAGGTTCGCGAACTTGGAGATCAGCGGCTGCAGCGTGGTCTCGGGATGGTCGAACAGCACGATGCCCAGCGCGCCGATCACCTCGCCGGCCTCGTCGCGCAGCGGGATGCGGCTGACCACGAAGGTGCCGGCGCGGTTGGCCAGCAGGTCGATCAGGATCGGCTTGCCGGTGCGGATCACGCGGTCCATCTGCGTGTTCTGCACCACCTCGGCCACGGGCTTGCCGACGAAGTCCTCGACCCGCTCGAAGCCCAGCGCCGGCAGGAAGCGCTTGTACTGGTCGTTGATCCACACCACCCGGCCGTCGCGGTCCACCAGCAGCATGCCCTCGCTGGCATTGGCGAACAGGTCGAACATCGAGCGCGCGGCCAGCGCGAGGATGCGCTGGCCGTCCAGCGGCAGGGTGTCGTCGGAAGCGGGCATGGGCGGGGATGGTAGCCCGCCGGCCGCGCGGTCCCCGCCCAGGCGGCGGCCCAGGGTCGAGCGCGGTGCCTGGTCGTGGATGCCCGCCTGCGCGGGCATGACGGGCCGTCCTGCTCCGGCGGGGACTCTTGGGACACGCACACGGGCCGTCCCGCGCCGCCGTCCCCGCGCAGGCAAGGACCCTGGCCGGGTGGCGCGAGCCCTCAGGCCGCGCGTGCCGCCTGCCGCGCCGTCAGCAGGCCCAGCAGCCGCGGCAGCACCAGCACCGCCGCGATCACCAGCAGCAGCACGACCGCGCCGGGCCGTTGCACGAACACCGCGAAGCTGCCCTCGCCGATGGACACCGCGTTGCGCAGCTGCGCCTCCGCCAGCGGGCCCAGGATCATGCCGACCACCACCGGCGCGGTCGGGAAGTCGAAGCGGCGCATCAGCAGGCCCAGCAGGCCGATGCCCCACAGCAGCACCAAGTCAAAGGCGCTCTGGCGCATGCCGTAGGCGCCCACCGTCGCGAAGATCAGGATGCCGGCGTACAGCTGCGGCTTGGGGATCCTGAGCAGCTGCACCCAGACCTTGACCAGCGGCAGGTTGAGCACCAGCAGCATCACGTTGCCGATGTACAGCGACGCGATCAGCGCCCACACCAGCGTGGCCGAGGTGGTGAACAGCTGCGGTCCCGGCTGGATGCCGTAGTTCTGGAACGCGCCCAGCAGGATCGCCGTGGTGTTGGAGGTCGGGATGCCCAGCGTGAGCAGCGGGATCATCGCGGCGGTCACCGTGGCGTTGTTCGCGGCCTCGGGGCCCGCCACGCCCTCGATGGCGCCCTTGCCGCCGAACTCGGCCCGGTCCTCGCCCTTGGCCAGCTTCTTCTCGACCGCGTAGCTCAGGAACGTGGGGATCTCGGTGCCGCCGGCGGGGATGCAGCCGAAGGGCGTGCCGATCGCCGCGCCGCGCAGCCACGCGGGCAGCGAGCGGCGCCAGTCGCGCGCGGTCATGCTCACGCGGCTCATGTGGTTGCGGGTCTCGACCTCGCGGGCCTCGTACAGCGCGAAGTGCAGCACCTCGGCCACGGCGAACAGGCCCACGGCCACCAGCACGATCTCGATGCCGTCCAGCAGCTCGGGCTGGCCCAGCGTGTAGCGCGCCTGGCCCGAGATCTGGTCCATCCCCACCAGGCCGATGGCCAGCCCGAGGAACAGGGCCGCCATGCCGCGCACCGTGCTGCGGCCCAGCACCGCGCTGACGGTGGTGAAGGCCAGCACCATCAGCAGGAAGTACTCGGGCGGCCCCAGCTTGACGGCCAGGTCGGCCACGTAGGGCGCGAACAGCGTGACCACCGCGGTGGCGATGGTGCCGGCGACGAAGGAGCCGATGGCGGCGGTGGCGAGCGCGGCGCCCGCGCGGCCGCTCTTGGCCATGCGGTTGCCCTCCATGGCGGTGACCATGCTCGCGGTCTCGCCGGGCGTGTTCAGCAGGATCGAGGTGGTCGAGCCGCCGTACATCGCGCCGTAGTAGATGCCCGAGAAGAAGATCATCGAGGAGGTGATCTCCACCTGCGAGGTGATGGGCAGCAGCATGGCCACCGCGACCGCGGGGCCGATGCCGGGCAGCACGCCGACGGCGGTGCCCAGGGCGCAGCCCACCAGGGCCCACAGCAGGTTGGCGGGGGTGATGGCGACGGCGAAGCCGTGCAGCAGGGCGTTGAGGATGTCCATGGGATCCCGGGTCGCCTCAGAGCCAGCCCGTGCCCGTCAGGCCCGGCAGGTTGATCGCCAGCAAGCGGGTGAACAGCCAGTACACCGGCGCCGACAACGCCAGGCCGGTGGCCAGGTCGGCCGCCAGCACCGCCGGCCGCGAGGCCGCCTGCCCCGCCGCGCGGCGCAGGCCCTGCACCGCCAGCAGGTAGCACAGGGTGCAGCTGAAGATGAAGCCGATGCGGGTGATCAGCGCGGCATTGGCCAGCAGGCCGGCCGACACCCAGGCCAGCCCGGGCCACCAGGGCTGCGCGGCGCCCGGGGGCGCTTCCATGGCGCGGAAGCCGCCGGTCAGCGCCTCGCGCACGATCAGCACGCCGCAGGCCGCCAGCGCCGCGGCCACCACCCAGGGCAGGAAGTTGGGGCCGACGCCGCCGTAGCCCGCCTCGCCGGGAATGGACAGCGCACCGCCGGCCAGCGCGAGCGCCAGGCCGACGATGCCGGCACCGACGGCGGCCTGGGCGCGGTGGTCGGTGGGGGACGTGGTGGTGGCCATGCGCCTCAGACCATGCCCGACTTGACCATCACCGCGCGCAGGCTGGCGAACTCGTCGTCGACGAACTTCTCGAAGGCCGGGCCGGTCAGCACCGCGGGCGTCCAGTCGTTCTTCTGCAGCGCCTCCTGCCAGGCCTTGGTCTTGAGCGCCCCCAGCACCAGCTCGGTCAGGGCCTTCTTCTGCGCATCCGTGATGCCCGGGGCCCCGTAGACGCCGCGCCAGTTGCCGATCTCCACGTCGATGCCCTGCTCCTTCAGCGTGGGCACGTCGTTCAGGCGCTTGGCCGAGGTGGTGGCGATGGGGCGCATCTTGCCGGTCCGGATGTACTCGGCGAACTCGCTGTAGCCGCTGCCGCCGACGGTGACGTTGCCGCCCAGGATGGCCGCGGTGGCCTCGCCGCCCCCGCGGAACGCCACGTAGTTGATCTTCGCCGGATCGACGCCGACCTTCTGCGCGATCATGGCCGCGGCGATGTGCTCGGTGGAGCCGCGCGAGCCGCCGCCCCACTTGACGCTGCCGGGGTCCTTCTTCAGCTGGGCGACCACGTCGGCCATGGTCTTGAACGGCGAGTTGGCCGGCAGCACGAACACGTTGTACTCGCTGGTCAGGCGCGCGATCGGCGTGGCCTGCGACAGGTTCACCGGCGGCTTGCCGGTGATGATGCCGCCCACCATCACCGCGCCCATCACCATCAGCGCGTTGCCGTCGCCCTTGCTGGCGTTGATGAACTGCGCCAGGCCCAGGGCGCCGGCGGCGCCGCCCTTGTTCTCGTAGCTCACGCTGCCCGCGCCGGCTTCCTGCAGCGCGCGGCCCAGCGCGCGGCCGGTGGTGTCCCAGCCGCCACCCGGGTTGGCGGGAATCATCATCTTCACGGCGGTGGCGGCACGGGCGGTCAGCGGCAGCGTGCCGGCGGCGGCCAGCGCGGCCAGGGCCTTCAGGAACTCGTCTCGGCGCATGGGGTGTCTCCTAGGTTGGACCGGCGGGTGCCGCGATCGTCCGCCGCCTGCCTGTCATTCGGCTGTCCGGCGGCCCGTGGAAAGCACGTAGCCGGACGGCGGTGCCGGCTGCGCTACCCTGCCGCCCCATGCAGCTGCTCTTGGTCGAGGACGATCCGACGATGCGCGCCACGCTCGAGCGCACGCTGGCGCGGCGCGGCTTCGGCGTGGTGGCCTGCGGCGACGGCGCCGAGGCGCTGGCCCGCTGGCAGGCTCGGCCGCCCGACGTGCTGCTGCTGGACCTGAGCCTGCCGGGGCTGGACGGCCTGGAGGTGCTGCGCCGCGGCCGCGAGGCCGGGCTGGCCACGCCGGTGCTGATCCTCACGGCCCGCGGCACCGTGGGCGACCGGGTGCTGGGGCTGAACACCGGTGCCGACGACTACCTGGCCAAGCCCTTCGACCTGGACGAGCTCGAGGCCCGGGTGCGCGCCCTCGCCCGCCGCCGCGGCGCCGACACCGCGGCGCCCGCACCGGGCGAGCTGCGGCTGGGCGAGCTGTTGGTCGAGCGGGCCACCGGCGCGGCCTACCACCGCGGCCAGGTGCTGGAGCTCACGCCGCGTGAATCGGCCCTGCTGGTGGCGCTGATGGCGCGGCCGGGGCATGCGATCACCAAGGAGCGGCTGTTCGAGCTGGTCTTTCCCGGCGAGCCCGACGTGCAGTACGAGGCCGTCGAGGTGGTGGTCTACCGGCTGCGCAAGAAGCTGGCGGGCACCGGCGTGACGCTGATGACGTTGCGCGGGCTGGGCTACCTCGTCAAATGACCGGGCCCGCCTCGCTGCGCCGCACGCTGCTGCTGGGCATCCTCGGCCCGGTGCTGGTGCTGGTCGCGCTCAACGGGGTCAGCCTGTACGGCCGGGCGCTGGCGGCCCTGAACACCGCCTACGACCGCACGCTGCTGGCCTCGGCCAAGTCGATCGGCGAGGAGCTGGACGTGGTGGGCGAAGGCCGCGACGCGGTGCTGCGCTCGACCGTGCCCTACTCTGCGCTGGAGGCCTTCGAAGCCGACACCCGCAACCGGCTGTTCTACCGGGTCTCCAGCCTGCAGGGCGAGCTGGTCTCGGGCTTCCCCGACCTGCCCTTCTGGCGCGGGCAGCTGCCGGCCCAGCCGCCGTTCCAGGCCCTGGTGGACTTTTACGACGACCGGCTCGGCGCCGACGAGGTGCGCGTCGCCGTGCTGCTGCAGCCGGTCTCGGGCGCCCGGGGCCGCGGCATGGCGGTGATCCAGGTGGCCGAGACGCTGGAGCTGCGGCGCGCCGCGGCGCGCCGCATCCTGCTGGACACGCTGTGGCGCCAGGCCCTGCTGGTGGCGGTGATCGCCGCCGTGGTCGTGCTGGTGGTGCAGCGCGCCACCCGGCCGGTGCGCGGGCTGTCGGCGCGGCTGGCGGCGCGGCCCGAGGAAGACCTCACGCCGCTGCCGTCCGAGGGCGCGCCGCGCGAGCTGCTGCCGCTGCTGGAGGCCACCAACGGCGTGATGGCGCGGCTGGCCCGGCTGCTGGCCCACCGCCAGCGCTTCGTGCGCGACGCGGCCCACCAGCTGCGCACGCCGCTGGCCGTGCTCAAGGCCCAGGTGCAGTCGGGGCTGCGCGGCGACGTCGACGCCCGCCAGGCCCTGCAGGAGGCGGCGCTGACCGTCGACCGGGCCACCGAGCTGGCCAACCAGATGCTCGCGCTGGCCAAGGTCGAGCAGCTGCGCGGCGGCCGCCAGGAGGCGGTGCACGACTTCGGCGCGATCCTGCGGGAGCTGGCGCTGGAGGTCTCGCCGCTGGTGGCGCAGCGCGACCTGGAGTTCGAGATCGACGTGCGGCCGGCGCCGGTGCGTGCGCACGCATGGATGCTGCGCGAGCTGGGCCGCAACCTGCTGCACAACGCGATCCGCCACAGCCCCGTGGGCGCGCCGCTGTCGGTGCGGCTGGTGACGGCCAACGGCTGGGCCGCGCTGACCGTGGCCGACCGCGGGCCGGGCATCGCGGCCGAGCTGCGCGAGCGGCTGTTCCAGCCCTTCGCCGCCGGCGATGCGCGCAGCGGCTCGGGCCTGGGCCTGGCGATCTGCGCCGAGATCGTCCAGGCGCTGGGCGGCGCGATCGCGCTGGACAACCGCTTGTCCGGCAGCCGCATCAGCGGACTGGACGCGACGGTGCGGCTGCCGCTGGCGACAATCGGGGCCGATGGACAAGCTTCGCATTGACAAGTGGCTGTGGAGCGCGCGCTTCTACAAGACGCGCACGCTGGCAGCCGACGAGATCGGCAAAGGGCGCGTCGAGGTCAACGGCCAGGAGGCCAAGGCCGCGCGCGAGGTCAAGGTGGGCGACACGGTGCGCATCCGGCGCGACAGCATCGAGCGGACGGTGGTCGTGCGCGGGCTGTCGGCCCTGCGCGGGCCGGCGCCGGTGGCGCAGC
Source organism: Comamonadaceae bacterium (assembly GCA_027484575.1). GTDB lineage: Bacteria > Pseudomonadota > Gammaproteobacteria > Burkholderiales > Burkholderiaceae_C > Ramlibacter. The sequence goes on along the minus strand of JAIXSQ010000001.1, from coordinate 108,707 downwards.
TGCTGTACGAGGAGACCGCCGAGAGCGTGCAGGCGCGCGAGGCCGCCGCGGCGCAGCGTCGCCTCGCCCCCGAGCCGGCCACCGCCATCGCGCACGGCCGTCCCACCAAGCGCGGACGGCGCGAGCTGGACGAGGCGCGCCACGGCTGGAACGACCGCTGGAGCGCCTCGGTCGACGATCCGCGCGACTGAGCCGCACCGGCCTGTAGTCGCGGTCCGACCCACGCGTCGGACCGCAACGCTTTGTCACGTGAATCTCAGCCATTCGAGACGGAACTGTCACGAAGCGCCCCTAGCATGCGCGGTTGCAGTTCAAGGAGGACTCGAATGAACGAGCGCAAGACCGCATCCATGCTCCAGCGCGTGCCGGTGATCCTGGCCGTGACCGCCGCCTCGTACGGCCTGCAGCTGCCGCCCAGCGTGGGGCGGCCGCAGACGCAGGGCACGCAGGCCGTGCAGGCCAAGAAGGCGAACCAGCAACCGACGCTGCGGGCACCGCGCGACGTGGCCTGAGGCCCGCCGCACGCAACGCACAAGGCGCCCCACGGGGCGCCTTTTCGTTGGCCGATGGAAGGAATCCGGAGGACTGCCTCGCCTCTCGCGATCGCGCCAACGACAAAGCGCCCCGATGGGGCGCTTTCTCTTTGGCGGAGTCGGAGGGATTGCGGCCCATCCGCTCGGGCGGATGGACCGGCCTGCGGCCCGGTGCTGCGCACCGTCCGGAACGGTCCCGACGGACCGTTCCGAGCGAACCCGTGATGCTTCTCGGCCTCTCGCGGCTGCGCCAAAGACAAAGCGCCCCGATGGGGCGCTTTCTCTTTGGCGGAGTCGGAGGGATTCGAACCCTCGATGCGGCTCTACACCGCATACTCCCTTAGCAGGGGAGCACCTTCGGCCTCTCGGTCACGACTCCGCACGAAGGCCGCAATGATACCGCAAGCCGGGCCAGCTCAGGCGGCCGGCGCGTCCAGATCGAACGCGCGGTGCAGCGCGCGCACGGCCAGCTCCATGTACTTCTCGTCGATCACCACCGAGGTCTTGATCTCGCTGGTGGAGATCATCTGGATGTTGATGCCCTCCTCGCTCAGCGAGCGGAACATCTTGCTGGCGATGCCCACGTGGCTGCGCATGCCGATGCCCACGATCGACACCTTGCAGATCTTCGTGTCGCCCTCGATGCGGTCGGTGCCCAGGGTGGGCAGGACCTTGGACTTGAGCAGGTCGACCGTGCGCGCGTAGTCGTTGCGGTGCACGGTGAAGCTGAAGTCGGTCTTCCCGTCCTTGGAGATGTTCTGGATGATGACGTCGACCTCGATGTTGGCGTCGGCCACCGCACCCAGGATGCTGTAGGCGATGCCGGGACGGTCGGGCACGCCCAGGATGGAAATCTTGGCCTCGTCGCGGTTGAACGCGATGCCGGACACGACGGCTTGTTCCATTTGTTCGTCTTCCTCGAAAGTGATCAGGGTGCCGGACTTGGCCTCTTCCTCGATCGGGATGTCCCACGGGGTGAAGCTCGACAGCACCCGCAGCGGCACCTTGTACTTGCCCGCGAACTCCACCGAGCGGATCTGCAGCACCTTGGAGCCCATGGACGCCATCTCCAGCATCTCCTCGAAGGAGACGGTGGCCAGGCGCCGGGCCTCGGGCACCACGCGGGGGTCGGTGGTGTAGACGCCGTCGACGTCCGTGTAGATCAGGCACTCGGCCGCCTGCATCGCGGCCGCCACGGCCACGGCCGAGGTGTCGCTGCCGCCGCGGCCCAGCGTGGTGATGTTGCCGGCGTCGTCCACGCCCTGGAAGCCGGTGATGACCACCACCTTGCCGGCGGCCAGGTCGGCGCGCACCTTGGCGTCCTCGATCGACTCGATGCGGGCCTTGGTGTAGGCGCTGTTCGTGTGGATGGGCACCTGCCAGCCGGCGTAGCTCACCGCCTCCAGGCCCTCGGCCTGCAGCGCGATGGCCAGCAGCCCCACCGAGACCTGCTCGCCGGTGGAGGCCAGCATGTCCAGCTCGCGCAGGTAGGCGTCGCTCGCCTTGGCCGGAGCGAGCTCCTTGGCCAGGCCCAGCAGCCGGTTGGTCTCGCCGCTCATCGCGCTGGGCACCACCACCATCTGGTGGCCGGCCCGCGCCCACTTGGCGACCCGCTTGGCGACGTTGCGGATGCGCTCGGTCGAGCCCATCGACGTGCCGCCGTACTTGTGAACGATCAATGCCATGGAGGTGCGAAGAAAGGGCCCGCCGCAGTCACGTGGATCCGCGCGGGCCCGCTAGGGAAAACGCGCATTCTACCCGCCGGGCGCGGGCCGGCCGCTCAGCTCAGCCAGGCATCGACGCCGCGCGGCACCGACGGTGCGCTGGACGGGCCGGTGTCGACCTCCAGCACGCGCAGGGCCGGCGGCTCGCGCCGCGCGGCCAGGGCCGCCAGCGCCTCGTCCAGCTGACCGAGCACCTCGTGCGGCGTGCCGGCCGGCAGCGGCGCGGCAATGGCCACCACCTGCAGCTTGAGCACCACGGACGGCGGCAGCCGGTTCGAGAACTTCAGGCCCCGGGCGATCACGCTGCGGCCGATGTCGGCCACGCGGTCGACGCCCAGGCGGCCGGCCAGCACCAGCACGAAGTCGCCGCCGGGCTCGCGGGCCAGCGTGTCGTGCGGGCCGACCTCGTTGGCCAGGCACTCGGCCGCGCGTACCAGGGCGGCCTCGGCCGCCTCGCGGCCATGCTCGGCACGGATCGCCTCGAGGTTGCCCACCCGCACCCGCAGCACGGCGCCGGCCTCGGCATCGACGGTGGCCACCCGCAGGATGCGCTGCAGCCGCCGCAGCAGCAGCGCCGGCGTGCCCACGCCGGTCAGCGGGTCGGCATGCGCCAGCGACTGCAGCCGCAGCCGCTGGTCGCGCAGGTGGCGGCTGCGGAAATACAGGCCGGCCAGCATCAGCGGGGCCTCGAGCAGCCAGGCGGCCGACAGGCCGTACTGGGTGACGCTGCTGATCGGCACCGCGCCCACGGTGCGCAGGGCCAGCGGCACCGAACCCAGCACCAGCAGCCCGACGCCGGCCGCGATCCAGCCACTGCCCGGCCGGCGGTGCTTGCGGGCGTGCCAGGCCAGGACCGACAGCACGGCCAGCAGGGTGGACAGGGACAGCAGCACCGTGGCGACGTAGGCGCCGCCGCGCGGCCTGCCCAGGGCCAGCACCGCGAGGCCCAGCCCCAGGTGGGCGCCGGCCATCGCGACCAGTGCCACCGACGGCCAGCGCATGCCGCGCTCGTGCACCAGCGCCAGCACGAAGCTGCACAGCGTGGCCAGCCCCAGCAGCGGCAGGGCCGCGCCCGCGCGGTCGTTCAGCAAGGGCGAGCCGGGCCACAGGAACACGCCCGCGACGCCGGTGGCGCTCACCACCACCAGGCCGACGAACAGGGTGTGGGCGGCATACAGCAGGTGCAGCGGGTCGCGCCAGCTCCAGGCGTTGAAGACGCTCAGCCAGGTCACGAGCACCAGCAGCCCGAACAGCATGCCCACGAGCAGGTAGGCCTGGCGCGACGCGGACGAGAAGCCCGCCTCGCTGCGCAGCACCCAGCTCACGCCGGTGCTGCGCACGTTCTGCACGCGCAACCAGGCCTGCGCCGGCAGTTCGGGCCGCAACGTGAAATGGAAGACCGGGTGCAGGTAGGGCTCGGGCCAGGAGGCCACCGGCAGCGCGTCGCCGGCCGAGCGCACGATCCAGGTGCCGTCGGGCCCGGGCCGGTACAGGTCGACGCGGTCCACGCCCGGATGCGGCACCTCGAGCACCGCTTCGCGGGGCTGGTCCACGGTGGGCAGCACCAGCCGGAACCAGACCGCCCCGCCCTGCCCCAGCGGCGCCACGCTGCCGCTGGCGAAGGGCCGGGCCTCGCCCGCGTCGAACCGCGCCCGGGCCTGCGCCAGGTCGGCGGTGCCCGCGGTGTCGTGCCAGCTGTCCGATTGCAGCACCGCCGCCGCCGGCCAGACGCGCAGCGACTCGGCCCAGGTGAAGGCGCGCGCGAGCCCGGGCGCCAGCGCGCACAGGCAGGCGACGAGGAGGACGGGCAGCAGGCGGGTCAGCGGTGGCATCGGTGGGCGGCGGGGAGCCCGCGAGCCGTTCGCAGCTAGGCTGCGACGTAACTCAACAATGCCCCCTCGCGCCGGATTGTGCCTGCGCCCACCTTCAGCGCGATGGCATGGCCCCGGGTCCTGCACGCGTCGACCTGGTCCAGCAGTTCCTCGAGCTGCGCCGCGCTGGCGGCCGTGCCGTGGCGGCTGCGCAGCCAGTGGCGCAGCAGGTTGGCCTGGCGCGGGCGCGACAACGCCTGCAGGCCGGCCAGGCGCGGCTGGCCGGCCATGGCCGCGAGGTCGGCGGCAGCTACCTCGTCGAGCACGGCCTGCGCCTGGGCCGCATGGCGCGCGCTGCGGGCGAAGGTGGCACGCCAGGACGGCCAGGCCGCATCGAGCGCGGGCGCCACCTGCCGGCGGATGCGGTTGCGGGTCAGGCGCTCGTCGGCGTTGCTCGGGTCCTCGACCCAGCCGATGCCGCACTGCTGCAGCCAGCGACGCAAGGCCGGGCCCTCGACGTGCAGCAGGGGCCGCACGAAGCGCACGCCATGCCGGTCGCTGTCGGCGCCCATGCCCGCCAGGCCCGGCAGTCCGGCGCCCCGGCCGAGGGCCAGCAGCACGGTCTCGGCCTGGTCGTCGGCATGCTGGGCCAGCAGCACGGTGGCCGCACCGGCCTGCTGCGCCAGCGTGGCCAGCGCCCGGTAGCGGGCGATGCGCGCCGCATCCTCGGGGCTGGCGCCGGGCGCCGGGCGGGCATCGACCCGGGCGACGTGCAGCGGCACGCCCATGGCCGTGCAGGTGGCACGGCAGTGCGCCTCGAAGCCGTCGGCCGCAGCTTGCAGGCCGTGGTGCACGTGCAGGCCCACGAGCTGGCCGGGCCAGCGCCGGCAGGCGGCGTGCAGCAGCGCGGTGGAGTCGGCCCCGCCGCTGTAGGCGACGGCGACCGGCGTGGGCAGGTCGAGCGCCGCGAGCGGCGCGGCGGCGGGATGGGGCGGCTCAGCGGCCGCCGGCTTCGGCCCGGGTGTCGTTGTAGCGGCCATAGCCCTGCAGCCGCTCGTAGCGCCGGTCCAGCAGCTCGCGCGTCTTCAGGTCGGTCACCTGGCGCCACGCATCGGCCAGCGCGCGCTTGAGGAACGCCGCCATCTGCTTGGTGTCGCGGTGGGCGCCGCCCACGGGCTCGTTGACGATCTTGTCGACCAGGCCCAGCGCCTTCAGGCGGTGCGCCGTGATGCCCATGGCATCGGCCGCCTCCTGCGCCTTCTCCGAGGTCTTCCACAGGATCGAGGCGCAGCCCTCGGGGCTGATCACCGAGTAGACCGAGTACTGCAGCATCAGCACCTGGTCGGCCACCGAGATGGCAAGCGCGCCGCCGGAGCCGCCCTCGCCGATCACCGTGGTGATGATCGGCACCTCGAGCTGGGCCATCTCGTAGATGTTGCGGCCGATCGCCTCGGACTGGCCGCGCTCCTCGGCATCGATGCCGGGATAGGCGCCGGGCGTGTCGACGAAGGTGAAGACCGGCAGCTTGAACTTCTCGGCCGTCTTCATCAGGCGCAGCGCCTTGCGGTAGCCCTCGGGGCGGCTCATGCCGAAGTTGCGCGCGGCGCGCTCCTTGGTGTCGCGGCCCTTCTGGTGGCCCAGCACCATGCAGGGCTGGCCATTGAAGCGCGCCAGGCCGCCCACGATGGACTGGTCGTCGGCGAAATGCCGGTCGCCGTGCATCTCGATGAAGTCGGTGAAGCACTCGTTCACGTAGTCGAGCGTGTACGGCCGCTCGGGATGGCGCGCGATCTTGGTGATCTGCCAGGGCGTCAGCTGGCTGTAGATGTCCTTGGTCAGCTGCTGGCTCTTCTTGGAGAGCTGGTCGATCTCCTCGGAGATGTCGACGGCGGACTCGGACTGGACGTAGCGCAGTTCGTCAATCTTGGTCTCGAGCTCGGCGATGGGCTGCTCGAAATCCAGGAAGGTCTTCTTGGCCAAGGGCATGGCTCCTTCGTTCTTTGCGGGCCCCGCGGGGCCCCGGCAGGCGCTGTCAGTACTCGACCGGCAGGGGGTCGAGCGAGCGCCAAATATACCAAGTGGCCACCGAGCAGTACGGCTGCCAGGCGGCGGCCACCTCGCGCGCATCGCTGCGGCTGACCGGGTCACCGGAGAAGTAGTTGCGGCTGATGCCGTTGATCAGCCCGATGTCGTCCAGCGGCAGCACGTTGGGCCGCATGAGGTGGAAGATCAGGAACATCTCGGCGGTCCAGCGGCCGATGCCGCGGATGCCCACCAGCTCGGCGATGACGGCCTCGTCGTCCATCTGGGCCCAGGCATCGGCATGGACCGCGCCGGAGTCGAAATGCAGGGCCAGGTCGACCAGGTACTCGATCTTGCGCGCCGACAGCCCGGCCGCGCGCATGTCGTCGACCTTGAGCTTGAGCACGTTGGCCGCGGTCATGCGGCGCGGCAGCGCCGCGAAGCGCTCCCACACGCTCTGCGCGGCCTTCACCGAGATCTGCTGGCCGACGATGCTGCGCGCCAGCGTGGTGAACGCGTCGCCGCGCGACTGCAGGCAGGCGTCGCCGAACTGCGGGATCAGCCGCTTCATCACCCGGTCCTTGCGGGCCAGGTGCTTGCACGCCTCGGGCCAGTAGTCGGGCCGCACCAGCTGCACGGGCGGGACGGCACTCACGCTGCGGCCTCCCAGGTGGTGCCGGCGGCGGAGTCCTTCAGGACGATGCCGCGCGCGAGCAGCTCGGCCCGCACCGCGTCGGCAGCGGCGAAGTCGCGCGCCTGCTTGGCCGCGGCGCGGGCCGCGATGCGCTCGGCGATCCAGGACTCGTCGACCGCGGCCGCGCCGGCCTGCAAGTAGGCACGCGGCTCCTCCTGCAGCAGCCCCAGCACGCCGCCCAGGGCCTTGAGCAGGCCGGCCTGCTGCGGCGAGCGGCTGCGGTTGACCTCGCCGGCCAGCTCGAACAGCACGGCCACGGCCTCGGGGGTGCCGAAGTCGTTGTCCATCGCGGCCTTGAAGCGGGCGGCATGCGGCTGCGCCCAGTCGATCGCGACCTGCGCCGGCGGCACCGCGTCGAGCGCCGTGTACAGGCGCCGCAGCGCGCCGCGGGCGTCGTCGAGGTGCACGTCGCTGTAGTTCAGCGGGCTGCGGTAGTGGGCCCGCAGGATGAAGAAGCGCAGCGTCTGCGCGTCGTACCTGGCGAGCACGTCACGGATGGTGAAGAAGTTGCCCAGCGACTTGGACATCTTCTCGTTGTCGACGTTGACGAAGCCGTTGTGCATCCAGACCTTCGCCAGCGGCACGCCGTGCGCGCCCTCGCTCTGGGCGATCTCGTTCTCGTGGTGCGGGAACGTCAGGTCGGCGCCGCCGCCGTGGATGTCGAAGGTGGTGCCCAGCAGCGCGCCGGCCATGGCCGAGCACTCGATGTGCCAGCCGGGCCGGCCGGCGCCATAGGCGCTAGGCCACTGCGCGTCCTGCGGCTCGCCGGGCTTGGCGCCCTTCCAGAGCACGAAGTCCAGCGGGTCGTCCTTGCCCTCGGCCACCGCCACGCGCTCGCCGGCATGCAGCTCGTCGAGCGACTTGCCCGACAGCTTGCCGTAGCCGGGAAAGCGCCGCACCGCGTAGTTGACGTCGGTGCCCGCGCGGTAGGCCAGGCCCCTGCCTTCGAGCGTGCGCACGATGTCCAGCATCTGCGGCACGAAGTCGGTGGCGCGCGGGTCGTGCGTGGGCCGCTCGATGCCCAGCGCATCGAAGTCGCGGTACATCTCGCCGATCATGCGGTCGGTCAGCCCGCGCACGGTCTCGCCGTTGTCCACGGCGCGGCGGATGATCTTGTCGTCGATGTCGGTGATGTTGCGCACGAACGTGACGCGCAGGCCCGACGCCTTGAGCCAGCGCTGCACGACATCGAAGGCCACGGTGTTGCGCGCATGGCCCACGTGGCACAGGTCGTACACGGTCATGCCGCACACGTACATGCGCACGTGGCCGGGCTCGAGCGGGACGAAATCCTCCAGGGCACGCGAGAGCGTGTTGTAGATGCGCAGGCTCATGAAGGTCGGGTGGCGTGGCCCGCGCCGGCCGGCGCGTCGCGCGGCGGGAGGGTCCTTGTTGTCGTCGGCAGGCCGGGCTCGCTGACGAGGTGCCCGGCTACAATCGCCGCGCAGTATAAAGCCCCGTTCGTGGGCCCGTGTCCAGCGCAATTCCCGAGGCCTCCATGTCGCGTGCCAGCACCCCGCTCTCCCGTTCCCTGCGCCTGCTCGCCCTGGCCGCGGCCCTGGCCGCCGCCCTGCCCGCGATGGCCGACGAGTACGGCGACGTCAACCAGCTGCTGCGCGCCGGCCGCACCGCCGACGCCCTGGCCAAGGCCGACCAGTACCTCGCGGCCAAGCCGCGCGATCCGCAGATGCGCTTCCTGCGCGGCGTGATCCTGTCCGAGTCGGGCAAGCCGGCGGACGCGATCGCGGTCTTCACCAAGCTCACCGAGGACTACCCCGAACTGCCCGAGCCGTACAACAACCTCGCGGTGCTGTACGCCGGCCAGAGCCAGTTCGACAAGGCGCGCGCCGCGCTCGAGATGGCCATCCGCACCAACCCGAGCTACGCCACCGCGCACGAGAACCTGGGCGATGTCTATGCACGCCTGGCCAGCCAGGCCTACAGCAAGGCGCTGCAGCTCGATGCCGGCAACGCCTCGCTGCAACCCAAGCTGGCGCTGATCCGCGAGCTGTTCACCCCGGGCCGCAGCCAGCGCCCCGCCGCCACCGCACCGGCCGCCGCCGCGCCCGCACCCGCCACCGTGGCCAAGGCCCCCGCCGCTGCGCCCGCACCGGCGCCCGCCGCGGCCGCCGCACCCGCTGCCCGCCCCGCGCCTGCACCGCAGGCAGCCGCCCCCGCCGCGGCAGCGCCGGCGCCCGCTCCGGCCCCTGCCGCCGCGCCCGCGGGCGGCGCCGCCCGCGAGGTCGAGGCCGCCGTGCAGGCCTGGGCCACGGCCTGGTCGTCCAAGGACATGGGCGGCTACCTCGGCGCCTACGGCAAGGACTTCGATCCGCCCGGCAACCAGTCGCGCAAGGACTGGGAAGACGAGCGCCGCGCCCGCATCGTGGGCAAGTCGCGCATCAGCGTGAAGGTGTCCGAACTGCAGGTCAGCGTCGACGGCGCCAAGGCCGTGGCCAGGTTCCGCCAGGCCTACAGCGCCGACAGCCTGAACGTCAGCAGCCGCAAGACCCTCGAGCTGCAGAAGGTGGGCGAGCGCTGGGTCATCGTGCGCGAAGCCACCGGGGCCTGAGCCCGCACCACGCGCCACCGGACGCACCGGTCCGACCTGCCGTGAACGCCCTGTCCTCCCGCCTCCGCGCCGGGCGCGCCGTCGTTGCCGCCTGTGCCGCCGTGCTCGCCGTGGCCGCGGCCGGTGCAGGCGCGGCCGAGCAGGGCCACGGGCGCGGCGAGCACAAGGCCAAGGCCAAGCCCGCCGGCAAGGCGCCCCCGAACCGTCCGCGCGCGGCGGCTCCCCTGCCGCTGGACGGCGTCGCCGAGGCCCGGCTGATCGAGGTCTACCGGCTGGTGGGCCAGGGCCAGGCGCGCGAGGCGCTCGCCAAGGCCGAGGCCCTGGTGCGCGACCACCCGACCTTCGCGCTGGCGCAGCTGGTGGTCGGCGACCTGCTGGCCGCGCGCACCCGCCCGCTGCGCACGCTGGGCGACGTGCCCGACGCCGCCGCCGGCGCCCCCGCGCAAGCCCTGGCCGAACTGCGCGAGGAGTCGCTGCTGCGCCTGCGCGCGCTGCGCGAGCGGCCGCCCGCCGGCCACGTGCCCGCGCAGTTCCTGCAGCTGGCCCCGCGCAGCCGCCATGCGATCGCGGTCGACACCTCGCGGGCACGCCTGTACCTGTTCGAGAACGGCCCGGCCGGCCTGAAGCTGGTGGCCGACTACTACATCTCGGTGGGCAAGTCGGGGATCGACAAGGCGGTCGAGGGCGACCTGCGCACCCCGCTGGGCGTGTACTACGTGACCAGCAACCTGGACCCGAAGACGCTCAAGGACTTCTACGGCTCCGGCGCCCTGCCGATCAACTATCCCAACCCGTACGACGTGCGGCGCGGCAAGACCGGCAGCGGCATCTGGCTGCACGGCACCCCGCCGGGCCAGTTCGCGCGCGCCCCGCGCGCCACCGACGGCTGCGTCGTGCTGGCCAACCCCGACCTGGAACGCATCATCCGCACCGTCGAGGTCCGCACGACGCCGGTCGTGATCGCGCCCTCGCTGCAGTGGGTGCCACCGCAGGCCCAGTCGGTGCCCGAGGTGAAGTCCTTCACCGACGCGCTGGCCGGCTGGCGCGCGGCCAAGGCCTCGGGCGACCTGGCCCGCACGCTGGCCTACTACACGCCCGACATGAGCGCCAACGGCAAGCCGCTGGCCGACTGGGTGCCCACGCTGAAGGCCGAGCTGTCCCGCGTGCAGGGCCGCGAGCTGGAGCTCAAGGACCTGTCGTACCTGCGCTGGACCGATGCCACCGACACCATGGTGGTAACCTTCGGCGAGGTCCCGCAGGGCGCCCGCACGGGTCCCGTCAAGCGCCAGTACTGGATGCGCGTGGGGCCGCACTGGAAGATCTTCTTCGAAGGAGTCATCGGTTGACCGCCACCCTCGCCCGGCGGGCCGTGCTCGCCTGTGCGCTGGCCGGCCTGGCCACGCTCGCGGCCGCCCAGCCCCAGACCGCCGCACCGGCGCCCGCCCCCGCCGCCGGCGCCAACCCGCGCGTGCAGTTCACCACCAGCCTGGGCGCCTTCACGGTGGAACTGCTGGCCGACAAGGCGCCGCGCACGGTCGAGAACTTCCTGCAGTACGTCCGCGACAAGCACTACGACGGCACGGTGTTCCACCGCGTGATCGGCAACTTCATGGTGCAGGGCGGCGGCTACGACACGAAGTACGCCGAGAAGCCCACCCGCGCGCCGGTGCGGCACGAAGGCCGCGAGGCACTGGCCCGCGGCGGCCCGCGCAACACCGTGGGCACGCTGGCGATGGCCCGCACCAACGACCCGCAGTCGGCCACCGCGCAGTTCTTCATCAACGTCAAGGACAACGCCTTCCTCGACCCGGTCGTGATCCCGCCCGGCGACCCGGTGCCGCGATTCGAGTACCAGGGGCAGGTCTACGAGAACATCCCGCGTGCGCGCCTGGAAGGCGCCTCGCAGCTGTGGGGCTACACGGTCTTCGGCAAGGTGGTGGCCGGCATGGACACCATCGAGAAGATCCGCAGCCAGCCCACCGGGCCCGGCGGCCCCTTCCCCACCGACGTGCCGCGCACGCCGGTCGTCATCCAGTCGGCCGTCGTGCTGAAGTGAACCAGGAGCATCCCATGAGCAATCCCCAAGTCGAACTGCACATCGCCGGCCACGGCGTGATCACCATCGAGCTGGCCGCCGACAAGGCGCCCAAGTCGGCCGAGAACTTCCTGGCCTACGTGCGCAAGGGCCATTACGACGGCACGATCTTCCACCGCGTGATCGACGGCTTCATGATCCAGGGCGGCGGCTTCACCCCCGGCATGCAGCAAAAGCCCACCGACGCCCCGATCGACAACGAGGCCAACAACGGCCTGAAGAACGACAAGTACACCCTGGCCATGGCGCGCACCAATGCGCCGCACTCGGCCACGGCGCAGTTCTTCATCAACGTCGCCGACAACGCCTTCCTGAACCACACCGCGCCCACCGCCTCGGGCTGGGGCTATGCGGTGTTCGGCAAGGTCGTGCAGGGCACCGAGATCGTCGACAAGATCCGCGGCGTGGCCACCGGCCGCAGCGGCTTCCATGACGACGTGCCCAAGCAGGACGTGGTGATCGAGAAGGCGGTCGCGCTCTAAGCGACGCCGCCGCGCAGGTGCAGCCGCCCCGCCCCGCCGAACTCGCGGCCCCGCCGCAGTGGCGGGCCGTCGAGCTGCTGTCCGACCTGCACCTGCAGCCGGCCGAGCCGGCGACCTTCGACGCGTTCGCGCGGCGGCTGCGCACGTCCGACGCGGACGCCTTCTTCCTGCTGGGCGACATCTTCGAGGCCTGGCCCGGCGACGACGTGCTGGCCGAGCCCGGCTTCGAGGCCGACTGCGCGGCGCTGCTGCGCGAGGTGGCCCGGCGCGTGCCCGTGCACCTGCTGCACGGCAACCGCGATTTCCTGCTCGGCGCTGCCTTCGCCCGCGCCGCCGGCGTGCGGCTGCTGGACGACCCCACGGTGCTGGCCTTCGGAGCCCACCGCTGGCTGCTGTCCCACGGCGACGCGCTGTGCCTGGGCGACACCGACTACCTGGCCTTCCGTGCCCAGGTGCGCCAGCCTGGCTGGCAGGCCGCCTTCCTGGCCAGGCCGCTGGCCGAGCGCCAGGCGATCGCGCGCGCCCTGCGCAGCGAGAGCGAGGCACGCAAGCGCTCCGGGGCGACCTATGCCGACGTCGACACGGCGCAGGCCCTGGCCTGGCTGGCCGCGGCAGGTGCCGGCACGCTGGTGCACGGCCACACGCACCGTCCCGGCGACCATGTGCTCGATGCGGCCGGCCACCGGCGACTGGTGCTGTCCGACTGGGACCCGGCCGCGCAGCCGCCGCGCGGCGACGTGCTGCGGCTGGATGCCGCCGGCCACGCCACCCGCCTGCCGGTGGCCTGATGTTCGGCTGGCTGCGCCGGCGGCGCGCGCCGCCCGAGATCCCCGAGCCGCTGTGGCAGGCCACGCTGGCCGCCTGGCCCTTCCTGCAGGCGGCCGATCCGCAGCGGCTGCGCCTGCTGGCCGCGCGCTTCCTGCAGGACAAGGAATTCCACGGTGCCGGCGGCCTGCAGGTCACGGATGCGATGGCCGTGGCCATCGCGGCCCAGGCCGTGCTGCCGGTGCTGCACCTGGGGCTGGGCTGGTACGACGACTTCGTCACCGTGGTGGTCCAGCCCGACCAGGTGGTGGCTCGGCGCTCGCAGGTGGACGACAGCGGCGTGGTGCACGAGTGGGAGGAACTGCTGGCCGGCGAGGCGATGGACGACGGGCCGGTCATGCTCAGCTGGCCCGACGTGCAGGCGGCCGGCACCGACGCTGCCGGCAGTGCCTACAACGTGGTCGTGCACGAGTTCGTCCACAAGATCGACCTGCGCGACGGCGCGGCCGACGGCTGCCCGCCCCTGCCGGCGGCACGCCGGCGGGCATGGCTGCAGGTGCTGCAGCCTGCCTACGAGCGGTTCCGCGAGCAGGTCGTGATCGCCGAGCGCTTCTCGGGCCCGGCGACCTGGCTGGACCCGTACGGCGCGCAGGACCCCGGCGAGTTCTTCGCCGTCGCCGGCGAGGCCTACTTCGTCGAGCGCGCGCGGTTCGGCCAGGAGTTCCCGGCGCTGGCGGCGCTGTTCGACGGCTTCTTCGGCCCGCAGGCCGGTCCCGCCCGGACCTGAGCGCGCGGGCCGCAGCCGCGACCGCGCGCCCTGGCCGGCGTCAGCGCAGCAGGGCCTTGAGCACGGCCTGCAGGCGGCGCGCCGCGCCGGCGTCGTGCGCGCTGGCCAGCACCCGGGCGGCGTCCTCGCCCCAGGTCTGGGCCGGGGCCGGGTCGTTGCGGCGGGTCAGCAGCACCAGCTGCAGCTGGCGGCGCGCGGCCACCTGGTCGGCCGGCGTGGGCACCTCGGCGGCGATCTCCAGCCGCAGCAGCGCCTCGGCCGGCTGCCCCGACGGCGCCGACTGCAGGGCCTTGACCCAGCTGCCCCGGACCGCCGGGGTGACCGAGCGGCCCAGCTCGCTCTGGCTGGGCACCTGGTCGGGCGCGCGCTGCTCCCAGGCCGCCATCAGCTGCGTGAGCGCCTCGCCGTGCGCCTGCGCCTGCAGCTTGCGCAGGGCCTGCTGCGCATGCTCGAGCGCCTCGCGCTGGGCCCGGAACGCCACGTCACCCAGACGCGGGCCACGGTCCTCGGCAGGACGGTCGCCGAAGCGGCCGCCGCGCTCGCCGCGGTCGCCGAAACGGCCACCGGCACCGGGGCCGCCGCGGTCGCCGAAACGGCCGCCGCCGGCGCCCGCCCCGCCCGGCGCGCCGCGCCGGTCCCCGAACTTGCCGCCGCGTCCCGCGGGCGCGGGCTCGGCCTTCTTCATGCCGGGCCGGTCGTCGCCGCGCATGGCGACCACCGGCTTGGGCGTGGGCTTGGGCGTGGGCGGCGGGGCCGCCGGCTCGGCGGCGGGGGCGTCGCCACCCTCGAGCGTTTCAGCCGCGGGCGCGCCGTCGGCGGCCGGCGTGGCGTCGACGGCCGGCCCTGCGGCAGGCGCCGCCTGCTCGGCGCCGGCATCGGCGCGCGCCTTGTCGGCCTGCGCCTGCGCCTGGCCTCTGAGCGCGGCATCGAGCTGCGCCATCGCGGCGCGGATCCGGTTGGCGTCGCCGCTGGCGTTGGCCGCCTCGAGCGCCTTGGAGGCCTCGAGCACCGCGCGGTCGCGCTCGCTCAGGGCCGAGGCGGCGCGGTCACGGTCCTGCGTCTTGCGCTGGAAGGCCTCGTCGATCGGCTTGCGGAACGCATCCCACAGCTTCTGTTCCTGGCGGCGGTCCAGCGGGACCGACTGGGCCTCGGCCTGCCAGCGCTGCTGCAGCGCCTTGACGGCGTCGATGCGCAGCTGCGGCGCCTCGCCCAGCGCCTGCGCCTCGTCGATCATGGCGTGGCGGCGCGCCAGGCTCTCCTTCTGGGCGGCGGCCAGCGGGGCGGCGGCCGCGGCGATGGCGGCCTTCCACTGCGGCAGCAGCTCGCCGAAGGCCTTCTCGCTCAGGTGGCCGGCATCGCGCCAGCGCTGCTCGAACTGCTGGATCGCGCGGTTCAGCGCCTTCCAGTCACCGCCGGCCGGCTGCGGGTTGGCAGCGGCCCAGGCCCGGACCTCCTCGAGCAACGCCAGGCGCTGCGCCTTGTGCTCGGCGGTCTCGGCCTTGAGCTTGTCGAGCCAGGACTCGACCACCTTGTGGGCCTCGTTGCAGGCTTCGTCGAAGCGCTTCCACAGCGCGTGGTTGGGCGCGCCGCCCTGGTCCACCTGCTTCCACTGCTCGCGCAGCGCGCGCAGCTGTTCCTGCATCTTGCGGCCGCCGTAGCGCGGCTTGCGGGCGGGGGCGGTGCCCTCGGGCGCATCGGCGGCCGGCGGCACGGTCTCGAACAGGCCCTCGGCCTTGGTCACCAGCTCCTGGCGCAGCTGGTCGGCGCGCCAGCGCTGCCAGCCCTCGAGCTCGCCGGCCGAGGCCAGCACCGCATGGGCCTTGGCGCCGACCTCGTCGTCCACCAGCTTGCCGTGCTCCTTCAGCGCGTTGCGCAGGGCGGCAGCCGCCGCGGCGCTGGCCTTGGAATGACCCTGCGCGAGTTCCTGCTCGAGCTTGGCCAGGGCGGCCGAGACGGACTCGGTGGCGCGCACCCGCTGCTGGGGGTCGGCGGCCGGGCGGGCGGGCTTGGGCGCTGCCTCGGGCGGCAGGCCACGGGCGATGCGCAGTTCGTCGGCCCACACGGGCACGGGGGGCAGCGGCGCCGCCGCATCGGTCTCGGCGGCGGCGGCCAGGGCCAGGGCGCTGCGGAAGGCTTCCCACACCACCTGGAGCTGGGCGCGCGAGGCGTCCAGCAGGGGCGGGAAGCGCGGATCGACGCTGGCCCAGTTCGGGTCCTGCACCAAGGCGTCGGCCTGCACCTGCCAGTCGGGCACGTCGGCCTCGAGCGCCGCGGCGGCCGCCTGGGCGTCCTTCCAGGACTTGGTCGACAGCACCTCGATGCGCTGGGCCAGCAGCACGGCGGCCTCGCGCTGCACCTGCACGCGGTGCTGCAGGTCCTCGATGCCCTTGATGCGCTCGGCCATGCGCGCCTTCAGCGTGGCCAGCGGCTCGCGGCTGAGCGGCGCGCCGGCCTTGGCGGCATCGCGTTGCCACGCCATGGCGTCGGCGATGTTCAGGCGGGGCTGGCCCAGCAGGCCCTCGGCCTTGGCCGCCCATTCGGCGGCGATCACCTCCTGGCCCTTGGAGCGCTTGATCTCGTCCAGGCGCTCGCGCACCGGCTTGGCGGCCCCCTTGTCCCGGGCACTCAGCTCCTTGTAGACCTCCTGCATCTGCTCGGGGCTGGGCTGCGACTGCAGCCACTCGCGCACCCGCGCGGCGCGCTCGCCCGAGGTGGGGGCCGAGAAGGCGCCGCCGGTGAGGGTGTCGAGGGCCTGGGTGTCGGAAGGCTTGGGGCTGGAAGGGGTCACGTTCGAGGCTGCTTCTTGTGGTCGGTGCGCGGCGGGGCCGCCGCCGCGGGGCCCGTATTCTCGCCGCGATTGCGCAAGGCCCGGCGCGCCGGGCGCGGGCACGAAAAAGCCCGGCAGCGGCCTGCAGCCATCTGCCGGGCTGGACGGCGGCACGAGGCCGGCCGTCGGGCGGTGCCGCCAGGGAGGATCGTCCTCGCGGCACCGGGGGCAAGGGATTGCCCCCCGGGGTTGCCGCGGCACCGTGCCCGCGAGGGGTGGGCGGTGCCGCGACGGATGCTCCCGCGAAGGAGCAGGTCCACCGTAGGCGGCCGGCAGGGGCCGCGCCAATGCGCGTTTTCAATCACTCGAAGGAGCCCCATGGCCCCGGCCGCATTGACAAGCCGATCCGTCGGCGTTCTCGATCTGGCGGTGAAACTGCGGCCCGGACGGCCCGGACATGCTGCTTGGCGCATAAGAGTGGGTTTCTTTATTCTTGACTCGTTATTAAAGGCCTGCCTAGAATCCGCCCCGACCGGCCCCGGAGCCGGCGACTGAACACCCGAACCGCTGCCGAACCCGGCAAAGTCGCACCGCCGCGACACTGGCCCCACAGAGGCCCACGGCGATTGCGATGGCGACCCAATCCAAACGAGGAGCCTGATGGAGCTGGCGGCGCTCGACACCGAGCGCCCCACCCCGGCAGGACTCCGCGCGTCAGAAAGGAGCGTGCGATGACAGCGTCAGGACGTGTGGCCCAGGCCTTGCGGACGTTTGCCTCCGACGTGGCCGATGGCTTCTTCGAGATCACCCACAACGGGCTCGCCTTCCTGGGCGTGGCCGTGGTGCTGGCCCTGGCCGTGCTGTTCGCGCGGCCCGACCTGCGCAACGAGGGTGAATCCCACCTGATGACCTGGCTCAAGGAACGCCAGGTGGCTGCCCTGGGCATGGTGCCCGAGCTGAGCGCGATCGACCGCGCCACGGCAGCCAACCCCGGCGACCTGCCCAAGCAGCAGGCGGCCATCGCCTATTGGCTCAGCCGCAAGTACCGCGTGGCCCCCGAGCCGCTGTCGGCGCTGGTGGCCGAGGCCTACGAGGCCGGCCGCAAGGCCAAGCTCGACCCCACTCTGATCCTGGCGGTCATGGCGGTCGAGTCCGGCTTCAACCCGTTCGCCCAGAGCCCCGTGGGCGCCCAGGGCCTGATGCAGGTGATGACCGGCGTGCACAGCGACAAGTACGCGCTGTTCGGCGGCAAGCTGGCGGCCTTCGACCCGGTGAGCAACCTGCGGGTGGGCGTCAAGGTGCTGCAGGAATGCATCCAGCGCGCCGGCTCGCTGCAGGACGGCCTCAAGCATTACGTCGGCGCGGCCATGCTGCCCGACGACGGCGGCTATGCCGAGAAGGTCATGGCCGAGCACGCCCGCCTGCAGCAGGTGGCGGCCGGCAAGAACGTGCCGTTCGCGCCCGCCGCGCCCATCCGCGCGGTCGCGCCCGCCGCCGGCCCCGAGCCGGCCGCCCCGGCCGATCCCGAGAAGCTGGCCCGGCTCTGACCGGCCGGCCGGACGGGCGCCCTGCCCGGTCGGCTACACTCGCTGCCGCACGCGACTGGCGATAGGCGCGGGGCCCTTCGGGCCGCCGGCGCTGACGTGGGACACCACTGGGAAGCGTGCCGCCGCACCGCCGGCGTTCCGCCGTTCGCCTGGGCAGCCCTCGTGCATCACAGGGACTCACGTCTATCCAGGACTGCCGCATGTACCCGCGCAACCATCTCATCGACCAGACCGACCCCGAGCTGTGGGCCGCCATCCAGGCGGAGAACCGCCGCCAGGAAGAGCACATCGAGCTGATCGCCAGCGAGAACTACGCCTCGCCGGCCGTCATGGCCGCCCAGGGCACCCAGCTGACCAACAAGTACGCCGAGGGCTACCCCGGCAAGCGCTACTACGGCGGCTGCGAGTACGTCGACGTGGCCGAGCAGCTGGCCATCGAACGCGTCAAGCGCCTGTTCGGCGCGGACGCCGCCAACGTGCAGCCGCACTGCGGCGCCTCGGCCAACGAAGCCGTCTTCCTCGCCTTCCTCAAGCCCGGCGACACCATCATGGGCATGAGCCTGGCCGAGGGCGGCCACCTGACCCACGGCATGCCGCTGAACATGTCGGGCAAGTGGTTCAACGTGGTCTCCTACGGCCTGGACGCCAACGAGGCGCTCGACTACGACGCCATGGAGCGCAAGGCACGCGAGAGCCGTCCCAAGCTGATCATCGCCGGCGCCTCGGCCTACGCCCTGCGGATCGACTTCGAGCGCTTCGCCAGGATCGCCAAGGAGGTCGGCGCGATCTTCATGGTCGACATGGCCCACTACGCCGGCCTGATCGCCGCCGGCGTCTACCCGAACCCGGTGCCGCATGCCGACGTGGTGACCTCCACCACCCACAAGAGCCTGCGCGGCCCGCGCGGTGGCCTGATCCTGATGAAGGCCGAGCACGAGAAGGCGATCAACAGCGCCATCTTCCCCGGCCTGCAGGGCGGCCCGCTGATGCACGTGATCGCGGCCAAGGCGGTGGCCTTCAAGGAGGCGCTGGAGCCCGGCTTCAAGGCGTACCAGGAACAGGTCGTCAAGAACGCCCAGGTGATCGCCCAGACCCTGACCGCGCGCGGCCTGCGCATCGTCAGCGGCCGCACCGAGAGCCACGTCATGCTGGTCGACCTGCGCGCCAAGGGCATCACCGGCAAGGAAGCCGAGGCGGTGCTGGGCCAGGCCCACATGACCATCAACAAGAACGCGATCCCCAACGATCCCGAGAAGCCCTTCGTCACCAGCGGCGTGCGCATCGGCACGCCTGCCATGACCACCCGCGGCTTCAAGGAAGACGAGGCGCGCGCCACCGCGCACCTGATCGCCGACGTGCTGGACAACCCGCGCGACGAGGCCAACATCGCCGCCGTGCGGGCCAAGGTCCACGCGCTGACCAGCCGCTTCCCGGTCTACGGCTGAGCGGCCGACGCGCGATGAAGTGCCCCTTCTGCGGCAACGTCGACACCCAGGTGGTGGAGACCCGCGTCGCCGAGGACGGCAACTTCATCCGCCGGCGGCGCCAGTGCGCCCACTGCGAGAAGCGCTTCACCACCTACGAGCGGCCCGACCTGTCCTTCCCCACCGTGGTCAAGAAGGACGGCCGGCGCATCGAGTACGAGCGCGCCAAGCTGCTGGCCTCGATGAACCTGGCCCTGCGCAAGCGCCCGGTCAGCACCGAGCAGATCGACGGCGCCATCGAGCGCATCGAGGAGAAGCTGCTCAACCTGGGCGTGCGCGAGATCCCCAGCACCCGCATCGGCGAGCTGGTGATGCGCGAGCTCAAGAAGCTGGACAAGGTGGCCTACGTGCGCTTTGCCAGCGTGTACCGCAGCTTCGAGGACATCGACGAGTTCAAGACGCTCGTCGACGAAGTCCGGCGCTAGCCGCCGGGCCCGTCACGGGCAGGCCGGCAGCTGCAAGGCCTGCAACCGCGGCCGGCCGGCCGCATTGACCACCACCTGCCGCGCCTCCACGGGGCCGTCCGCCGAGGCCCGGCACACGGTCAGCGTGCCCGCCTGGAAGCCGCCGTTGGCCAGCCGCGTGGTGCCCACCGGGCCGTAGGCCACGTACGACGCCACCGGCGCGTTGCCGGTCAGGCGCCAGCCGGCGGGCAGCGCGCTGCGCCGCCCCACCACCTCCTCGCCCGGGCCCAGGCGGCCGTCGCCGTCGGCATCGTGGAACACCACCCAGCCCTGGTCCCAGCGGCCGTCGGTCACGCACGCCGCGCCCGCCGCCTTGCACACCACCGCCCGGCCGTTGCGCTGCAGGGCGACCGAACGCGCCAGCTGCAGGTCGGCATGCAGGTCGTCGGCCAGCAGGCGCAGCGTGACCGCATGGCCGAGCCCCGAGAGCGAGGGCACGCCCAGGCGCAGCAGCAGGCCGAGCACGGCGAGCGTGACGACCACCTCGACGAGGGTCAGGCCGTGGACGCGGGAGCAGGCGGGCGCGCGCACCGCGCGATTGGGCGGCGCGGCGGCTCCGGTGGCACCCGGCGACTGGCGGAGTCCTGGCCCGCGGCTCCTGCGGTCAGCGGACGACGGGGTCCCAGCAGCCAGGACCCGAGGCCTGCAGCAGCCCGTCGTCGCCGAAGCACAGGCGCAGCCGCAGTTCGTTGTCCGCCGGCTGGCCGGGGCCGCGCGGCGGCTCGAACCGCAGGGCGGCAAGGGCCGCTCCCAGCGCCTGCAGGGCGTCGGGGGGCGCCTCGTTGGCGCCGAAGACCAGGCGCTCCACCCGCCCGCCGCCGCCGACCCACAGGCGCACCGGCACCGTCAGGCCGGCCAGCCGGGCGCCCGGCAGCTCGGGGGCCGCCAGCAGGCGCAGGGGGGCTTCGGCGCGGGAGGCGGCCGATGCGGCCGGTGGGGCCGAAGGACCGGTGGCGGTGGGCATGGCCGCCGGCAGGTTCGCGGGCAGCGTGGCCTGCGCAGCGGGCGCGGCCGCCGCCCCGGCGGCCGCCGTGGTCGGCTCCACGGGCACGGGCGCGTTCGCGGCCACATCGGCGTCCGCGGGCGGACGCACCGGCAGCAGCTGCACCTGCAGCGGCGCCGTGTTCCCGGTGCCCGCCAGGGCCGTGGGCTGCGGCGGGCGCAGCCAGACGAACACCGCCGCGTGCAGCAGCAGCGATGCCACGCCGGCCAGGGCCAGCGGCCACCGCGCCACCGGATGCAACGACCTCGCAGCCACTTGTCGAGTCGCTGCCGCCACTTGTCGCGGGCCGGTCCGGGTCGCCATGCTCAACGGCTAACCTGCGGCCACCCTGCCGGAACCCCGCCGGCAGCACGCCCGTCTGGAGTCCCGATGCAACTGCGCAAGTCTTCCGGTTTCACGCTGATCGAGCTGATGATCACCATCGCGATTATCGGCATCCTCGCGGCGGTCGCCGTGCCCGCGTACACCAGCTACCTGCTGCGCGGCCGCATCCCGGAGGCCACCGCCACGCTGTCGACCAAGCGGGTGCAGATGGAGCAGTTCTTCCAGGACAACCGCACCTATGCCGGCGCGCCCGGGACGGTTGCCGACGGCAGCAGCAGCCAGTTCTTCGACTTCACCGGGGTCGGGGACACCACCACGTACACCCTCACGGCCACGGGCAAGGGCCCGATGGCCGGTTTCGTCTACACGATCAACCAGGCCAACCAGCGCGCCAGCACGGTCACCGGCGTCAGCGGCTGGAGCGGCAATGCCAGCTGCTGGGTGACGCGCTCCGGGGGCCAGTGCTGATGGCCCAGCACCGCCTGCGCGGCTTCACGCTCATCGAGCTGCTGGTGGGCATCGCCCTGCTGGCGGTGATCCTGCGGCTGGCGGTTCCCTCGTTCACCACGGCGATCCAGAACACCCGGCTGCGCACGGCCGCCGAATCGGTGCTCGACGGCCTGCAGAACGCCCGCGCGGAAGCCCTGCGGCGCAACCGCAACATCAACTTCAACCTGGGCACCGCCGGCGGCTGGACGATGACCTGCGAGACCGAGGACGCCGCGAGCGCCTGCACGGGCACCCTGGCCGAGCGCAGCGTGGGCAGCGACTCCAACGCGGTGGTGGCCACCGAGCAGCGGGTCGCCTCCTCCGGCGCCCTGGCCAGCTCGCCCGTCTTCACCAACCGGCTGACGTTCAACGGCCTGGGCCGCACCACGGCGGGCAGCCTGCCGGGGGGCAACGTGGCCTGGATCAACATCACCAACCCGAGCGGCGGCGAATGTGCCCCCACCGGCCCCATGCGCTGCCTGCGCGTGGTGGTCAGCTCCGGCGGCCAGGTGCGCATGTGCGACCCCGCCGCCACCGCCGGCACCCCCCGCGCCTGCTGATGCCCTCGCAAGCCATGGCCCGCACCAACCCCACCCGCCTCCCCCACCGGCCGCACCGCGCCCAGCGCGGAGCGCTTCTGCTCGAAGCCCTGGTCGCGATCCTGATCTTCACGTTCGGCGTCCTGGGCGTGATGGGCATGCAGGCGCTGGCGGTGCAGCAGACCACCGACGCGCGCTACCGCACCGAGGCCGCGGCGCTCGCGGACGAACTGATCGGCCAGATGTGGGCCGGCAACCGCAACGTCGACACGCTGCGCACCCAGTTCAACACCTGCTTTCCCACCGCCGGCTGCCCGGGCTACGGCGCCTGGTTCGCCAAGGTGCAGGCCACGCTGCCGCAGGTCTCCCAGACCGTGAACCCACCCCAGGTCAACGTGAGCAACGCACCCGGCAGCGAGGGCCTGGTCACCATCCGCATCCGCTGGAAGCAGCCGTCCGAGACGGGCAGCGACGTGCGGACCTACGTCACCTCGGCACGGATCACCCAATGACTGCAGCCCCGCACGCGCCGTCCCGCCGGCAGGGCGGCTTCTCCCTGGTCGAACTGCTGGTCGGCGTGCTGATCGCCATGGTCGGCGTGCTGATCATGACGCAGACGCTGCTCAATTCCGAGGAGCGCAACCGCACCACCACCTCCGGCACCGAGGCCCTGAGCAACGGCGCGGTGATGCTGCACCTGCTCACGCGCGACCTCTCGCAGGGCGGCTACGGCCTGAACGCCACGCGGCTGCTGGGCTGCAACCTGACGCTGCCCGGCGGCGCCGTGGTCCCGCTCGCGCCGGTGCTGATCCTGCCGGCCGCCAGCACCCTGCTGCCCACCGCCGACGCCAGCACCGACCGGCTGTACGTGGCCTACGGCAACGACAACGGCCAGCCCGAGGGCAACCCGGTGCTCAGCGTCAATGCCTCCAACTACGTCGTGCAGTCACCGGCTGCCTTCAGCGTGGGCGACTGGGTGGTCGCCACGCCCGACACCTGCCCCGGCGGCGGACTGGCCCTGCAGCGCGTGACCGCCGTGGACGCCCTGCAGGTCACCACCAACAGCGCGGCCCTGGCCTCGGCCACGGTGCTGCACAACCTGGGGCGCAATCCGCGCTTCGTGGGCTACATCGTGCGCAACCAGGCGCTGCAGACCTGCGACTTCATGGCGGGCAACGGCACCACCGCCTGCGGCACCTTCAACGCCGCCAACTGGACGTCGATCAGCCCCAACATCCCCTCGCTGCGCGCCCTCTACGGCCGCGACACCAACGCAGGCACCATGGACGGCGCCGCGGACCTGTGGGACCAGACCACCCCCGCCACGGGCGCGGGCGCCACCTGCAACTGGGCCCGCATCACCGGCGTGCGGGTCGCGGTGGTGTCGCGCAGCAGTGCCTTCGAGACGCAGATCGACAGCACCTCCGGCGAGCGCGTGTGCCAGTCGGTCACCACCGACGCGCTGGCACCGACGTGGGCCGGCAGTTCCCTGGGCGTGCCGCTGAACATGCCCGGCACCGATTGGCGCTGCTACCGCTACCGCACCTACGAGACCGTCACGCCGATGCGCAACGTCATCTGGGCCGGCAACCAGGGGGGAACATGCTGAAGGATCGACCGCTGCGCGCCCCGCGCGTGCGCCTGGCCAGGCGCCAGGAGGGCCTGGTGCTGGTCATGGCGTTGATCGTGCTGGTGCTGGTCACGCTGGCCGGCCTGTCGATGATCCGCTCGGTCGACACCACCACGCTGGTGGCGGGCAACCTCGCGTTCCAGCAGGCGGCCACCCGCACGTCCGACCGCGGCGTCGAGGCCGCGGTGGCCACGCTGCAGACCCTGTCCACCGGCAACGCGCTGGCCGTCAACGACCAGACCAACAGCTACTTCGCGACCATGAGCGCGGTCGACAGCCCCGACCCGGCCGTCGCCGCCCGCAAGGACTGGCCCACGCTGTGGGCCAACCGCTTCGCCGCCAACGCCGCGCCCGCCGTGTCCGACGGCGACGGCAACGACATCCAGTACGTGATCCACCGGCTGTGCGCCAACGCGGCGCCTTCCAACGCCGGCGGCAACTGCGTCACCACGCCCGGCCAGGCCACCGGCGCCGGCAGTGGCGAGGATTCCAACGAGGTGCAGGTGCAAGGCTCCGGCAACCGCGTTTATTACCGGATCACCGTCCGGGTGACCGGCCCCAGGAGGACCGAAAGCTATGTCCAAGCCCATGTCGCGATGTGACCGGCGCCACCTGCGCCTGCTGGCGGCTGCCGCAGCAGCAGCCGTGGCGGCGGCCGTGACGGTGCCGGTCGGGGCGCAGACCGACCTGTCGACCGTGCCGCTGCCCACCTACTCCAGCGGCACCTCCTCCACGGACATCAAGCCGAACATCCTGTTCGTGCTCGACGACTCGGGCTCGATGGCCCTGGAAGCGCTGCCCGACTGGGCCGACGACACGCCCCCCAACCACGGCAGCCGGCCCAACTACCTGTTCCGCAACTCCGCCTACAACGGCATCTACTACAACCCCGCGGTCACCTACCTGCCGCCGATCCGGTTCAACGCCAACGGCACCCGCGACGTCACGACCTATCCCAGCCAGACCGGCGCCGGCACCGCCACGGGCGCCGATGCGACCACCAAGCCGAACTGGCGCGCGGTCAAGAACGACGCCTATGGCGTGCAGTCCACCGGCACGGCCAACCTCACCACCGGCGCCTACTACTGGCTGTCGATCCCCGGCGAGTACTGCAACTCCCCGGCGCTGACCAACTGCGTGGCCTCCAGCACGCCCACGGCCACCCACGCGTACCCGGCGCCCCTGCGCTGGTGCGACAGCACCGCGCTGACCAACTGCCGCGGGCTGTGGAGCAACACCTACAACATCCCGCGGGCGCCGGCGCCCCGGGTGGCCACCGTCACCTTCGCGAACCCGTCCAGCGCCGTCGTCAGCGGCATCACGGTCGACGGCCAGCAGATCATGTCGGCGGCCACCGCCGCCAGCAGCACCGACACGGCGGTCGCCTCCGCGGTGGCAACCGCGATCAACAACTGCGCGCTCACGCAGACCGGCAACTGCACCACGGTCGGCTACCAGGCGTACGCGATCGGCACCACGGTGACCATCATGGCGCCCGGCGTCATCTCGGTGTCGCCCTCGGTGGCCACCACGGGCAGCGTCGGCGTGACCAGCACCGCGTTCGCGCGCTCCGTCGTGCCGCTGACCGCCTGGCGCCGCACCAACGTCAACCCCAGCACCGACGTCGTGCCGGGCGAGAACCTGTTCGTGGTGATCACGCCCACGGTCAACAGCTATCCCTACCCGGGCACGGCCACCAAGGCCGCCACCCGCACCGACTGCGCCGGCACCACCTGCACCTACGTGGAGGAGATGACCAACTTCGCGAACTGGTACACCTACTACCGCTCGCGGATGCAGATGATGAAGACGTCGACCTCGCGCGCCTTCGCCGTGCTCGACACCGACGACGACCAGCTGGCCGACCGCTCGCGGTTCCGGGTGGGCTTCCTGAGCATCAACAACAACACCGGCGGCGACTTCGTCAACCTCGAGCAGTTCAACACCGCGCAGAAGATCACCTGGTATTCCAAGCTGTTCGCCGCGCGGCCGAACAACTCCACGCCCCTGCGCGCGGCGCTGTCCACCGCAGGCCGCCTGTACGGGGGCAAGCTCAACGGCACCACCCTGAACGGCTCCACGGTGGTGGACCCGCTGCAGTTCTCCTGCCAGCGCAACTTCACGATCCTGTCCACCGACGGCTACTGGAACGGCGCCGGTGGCGTGCGCCTGGACGGCAGCACGGCCATCGGCAACTACGACGGCACCCTGCCGCGACCGTACTTCGACGGCACCGTCGCGCAGACGCAGACCCGCACCAGCCTGCTGCAGCAGCGCGACACCGTGCAGGTGGCCCAGCGCGGCACCCTGCAGCGGCAGACCTCGCAGCTGCAGCGCCGCACCTCGCAGCTGCAGACGCAGACGCGCGCCGTGCAGCAGCGCGCCGTGCCCGTGCAGGAACAGGTGATCCCGGTCCAGTCGCGCGTGGTGTCGCTGCAGGAGCAGGTCAGCGGCGTCCAGCAGCGCACGGTCGGCACCCAGCAGAAGCTGTGGGGCGTGCAGTCGCGGCTGTCCAAGCTGCAGACCAAGACCGTGCAGGTTCAGGTCAAGTACCTCAAGCAATTCCGCACGAACAACAACTTCGGCAACACCGCCAACTGGACCGTCTACCAGGACTACACCAACACCTCCGCCGACTGCGTGGACGTGCTCAGCGGCAGGAACCAGACGCAGTGCCAGGTCAAGGCCTCCCCGGTCTTCGTGACCATCGCGAACAATGCCACCTGCGTCGACACCGCCTGGATCGACTGCCAGACGGTGGATCCCGGCTGGACCGACGCCACCGGCGCCTGCACACCGGTCGCACCGCTGACGGCGCCCAACTACAGGGCCTCCACCTCCTGCCAGTACGTGATGACGCAGGACTGGACCAACGTGGGCAGCTGCACGATCGCCAGCGCCAACAACACGAACCTGGTCGCGCGTGAGTGCCAGTACGGCGCGGCCAGCGGCTTCACCGACACGGGCGGCTCCTGCACGACGGTGGCCAAGCAGACGGTGACCACCAACGGCACCACCTGGAACCAGGCGCGCGACTGCCAGTACACGCCCACGCCGGGGGCCTGGGGCAACGTGGGCTCGTGCACGATCGTCGCGCGCGGCACCGGCACCACCATCAACCCGGCCACCGAGTGCCAGTACGGCACGGCCGGCGCCTGGACCGACCTGCCGGGGACCTGCACGCCCGTCACGGCCCAGACCTCCACGGCCAACGGCCAGGTCTGGAACACGGCGCGGGCCTGCCGCTACACGCCCACCCCGGTGGCCTTCGCCACCGTGGCGTCGTGCCAGATCGTCGCCCGCGGCACCACCGGCACCCTGAGCCCGGCCACCGAGTGCCAGTACGCAGCGGCCGGCACCTTCACCACCGTCGGCGGCTCCTGCACGCCGCAGGCGCAGCAGACCTCGACCGCCAACGGCACGACCTGGCCCACGGCCCGCAATTGCCAGTACGCCACCCCGGGCGCCTGGTCGAGCGTCGCCTCGTGCACCATCGACCTGCGCGAGACCTCCGGCACCCTGAACCCGGCCCGCGAGTGCCAGTACGACCCGGCCGGCTTCTCGGCCTGGGCCGACACCAGCAGCACCTGCACGGTCGCCGGCCAGCAGAGCGGCACCGGCAACGGCGCGATCTACAACACCGCGGTCAACTGCCAGTACGCGCCGTTCACCGCCTGGGCCAACGCCGGCTCCTGCACCGTCGCCAATCAGTCCGGCGGGCCGAGCTACACCGTGACCCAGGCCGTGGCCTGCCAGACCATCATCACGTCCAGCTTCGCCAACGCGCCCTCCTGCGCGGTGCAGGCGCCCGACGGGACGGGCGCCAGCGTGCAGTGCCAGTACGCCTTCGCGGCGCTGGCGCCCACGCAGGTGTGCACGCCCACGGTCCAGTCCGGCAACTTCACCAACGCGACGGTCTACCAGGGCTGCACCACGCAGGTGGGCAGCTGGAACAACGTCGCCACCTGCACGCCCAGCGCGACCAGCACCACCTACGACGCCAACGGCGTCAACACGGCCTGCCAGTACACCGCCTGGACCGGCTGGAGCAACGCCTCCTCGTGCACGCCGGTGCCGCGCTCCACCTCGGCGCCGTTCACGGTGGCCCAGGCCCGCGAGTGCCAGTCGCTCACCAGCGGCGGCACCGCCAACACCCTGGCCGACGTCGCCGCCTACTACTACAACACCGACCTGCGCAGCGACACCGCCACCGGCGCGGATGCCACCGGCACCTGCACCGGCCCCGTGATCGCGCCGGCCACCACGGCCAACAACCTGTGCACCGACAACGTGCCGGTGATCGGCCGCAACGTGAACACGCGCCAGCACATGGTCACGCACGGCCTGGCATTGGGCGCGCAGGGCATGATGGTGTATTCGCCCTACCAGAACAGCACCTCGGGCCAGCGGGTCTACATCCCCGACTACTGGAACCAGCCCTCGGGCGACTTCTACGACGTGGCCAACGGCAGCCTGTCCAGCCCGTCCACCGGCATCTGCCCGTGGCAGGCCAGCGGCAACTGCAACTGGCCCACGCCCTCGGCCGACTCGGCCGCCAACATCGACGACCTGTGGCACGCCGCGGTCAACGGGCTGGGCAGCTACTTCAGCGCCCAGGACCCCGCCTCGCTGGCCGACTCGCTGCGGGCGGTGCTGCAGGAGATCATCCGGGTGCCGCGTCCCGGCACGGCGGCTGCCGCGGCCACGTCCAACCCCAACGTCACCACGGCGGACAACTTCGTGTTCAGCTCGTCCTACCTGTCGCTCGACTGGTACGGCGAGCTGGTGATGCAGCGCATCGGCAGCGACGGCCGGCTGGGCTCGCAGCAGTGGTCGGCCATGCAGCTGCTGGATTGCGCCACCACGCCCTGGCGCGCCAACCGGGCCTACGCGCCGGGCGACGTCTACAACGCGTCGAACCGCTGCTGGGTGGTGGAGACCGGCTACACCTCCGGCACCAGCTTCGGGGACACCGACTACGCGGCCGCGTTCCGCCTGACCGGCACCCCGGTCAGCCGCAACATCCTGACCGTGAACGCCAGCAACAGCCTGGTGCAGTTCGACTGGACCAACCTGGACGCGACGCAGCGCGCGATGTTCACCGAGCCGGCCATCACCTTCCAGTCGGCCACCGCCGGCCTGACGCAGTTCTGCACGGTCGGCTCCAAGTGCCTGAGCGCCACGGCCAAGACCGCCGCCGCGGGCGAGGCGCTGGTGAACTTCCTGCGCGGCGACCGCAGCAACGAAGGCTCGCTGTTCCGCACCCGCAAGCGCGTGCTGGGCGACATCGTCTCGTCCGAGGCCCGCTACGTGCGCGCCCCGCTGCAGAGCTACGCGGATGCCGGGTTCTCGGACTACAAGGCCACGATGGCCACGCGCACGGCCATGGTGTACGTGGGCTCCAACGACGGCATGCTGCATGCCTTCGACGCACTGACCGGCACCGAGACCTGGGCCTTCGTGCCGCCCGCGGTGCTGCCGGAGATGTACCGCCTGGCCGACGTCGACTACACGAGCAAGCGCCGCTACTTCGTCGACGGCACCCCCGAGGTCGGCGACATCTGCCCCACCGCGCCCACCACGGCGTGCACGGGGTCGCAGTGGCGCACCATCCTGGTGGGCGGCCTGAACCTGGGTGGCAAGGCGTTCTACGCGCTGGACATCACCAACCCGGCCAGCCCGCGCTTCCTGTGGCAGTTCACGAACGCCAACCTGGGCTACAGCTACAGCAACCCGCGCATCACCAAGCTCAAGAGCGGACGCTGGGTCGTGATCGTGGCCTCGGGCTACGGCGTGGCCGACGGCGTGGGCCGGCTGTTCGTGCTCGACGCCGCGACCGGCGCGCTGATCAACACCATCAGCAACGGCGTGGGCACCGCGGCGGCCGAGTCCGGCCTGGCCCGCATCACGGCGCGCGCGCCCACGGCCGTGACCAACAACACGGTGGAGGCCGTGTACGGCGGCGACCTGCTGGGCAACGTCTGGCGTTTCGACGTCAACGGTGACGTCGGTGCGTCGGGAACCGATGCGCAACTGCTGGTCCAGCTGCGCGGCCCGGCCCCCGGCAACGCGCCGCAGCCGATCACCATGCGGCCGACGGTCACCAGCATCAGCGGGCGCCCGGTGGTGATGGTGGGCACCGGCCGTTACCTCGGCCTGACCGACCTGCCCACGACGGACATCCAGTCGATCTACGCGATCAAGGACACGCTGGGCTCGTCGATGCTGACCACGCCGCGCGGCTCGGGCAGCAACTTCGTGCAGCAGACCATCACCGACACGGTCTGCCCGGCCGGTGCGTCGACGACGGTGTGCTCGCCCAACCAGGTGGTGCGCACCGCGACCTCCAACGTCGTGGACTGGGGCACCAAGAACGGCTGGTACGTCGACCTGCCGATCGCCGGCGAGCGCGCGGTCACCGACCAGACGCTGGCCCTGGGCACCCTGGCCTTCTCGACCATCGTGCCGCAGACCAGCAGCAGCGGCGGGCAGTCCTGCACGGCCGACCAGCCGCCCAGCGCCAAGAGCTACCTGTACTACCTGAACTACGAGACCGGCGGCGCCATCGCGGGCGGCAACACGGTGGCCGGCGTGTTCGTGGCGGACGGGGTCGCCACCCGGGTCTCGGTGTTCCGCAACGTCGACGGCACGCTGCGCGCCATCACCCGGATCTCGGGCCTGGCACCCGGCGCCGGCGTCGACGGCGGCACCGCGACCACCGACAGCGGCAACGGCAACATCCGCAACTGCGACAGCTGCATCGGCACCGACATGGCCGGCCGCGACGAGCGCCAGCTGCTGGGCAACACCGGCAGCTCCGGCTCGCCGCAACGCCGCTCCTGGCGCATCCTCAACGGCGAGAACAACTGACCGCCCGGGCCGGCCCCCGGCCCCTGCCCTGCACAATGGCGGCTCCCCACGGAGCCGCCATTTGCTTTTGCCCTCCCCCATCGAGCGGGCCCTCGCCCTCGCCCAGCAGGCCGTCGGCCTGACCGAGCCCAACCCGCGCGTGGGCTGCGTGCTCACCGCGCCCGACGGCACGGTGCTGGGCGAAGGCCACACGCAGCAGGCCGGCGGCCCGCATGCCGAGGTCGTGGCGCTGCAGGCCGCCCGGGCCGCCGGCCGCGACGTGCGCGGCGCCACCGCCTGGGTCACGCTGGAGCCCTGCGCCCACCAAGGCCGCACGGGCCCCTGCTGCGATGCACTCGCCGCCGCGGGCATCGCCCGCGTGGTCGCCAGCTGCGAGGACCCGAACCCGCGCGTGGCCGGCCAGGGCTTCGCCCGGCTGCGCGCGGCGGGCGTGCAGGTCGAGACCGGGCCCGGGGCGGCCGCCGCGCGCGAACTGAACGTCGGTTTCTTCAGCCGCATGGTCCGCGGCACCCCCTGGGTGCGGATGAAGGCCGCGGCCTCGCTGGACGGCCTGACCGCCCTGCCCGACGGCACCAGCCAGTGGATCACCGGCGAGGCCGCGCGGGCCGACGGCCATGCCTGGCGCGCCCGCGCCGGGGCGCTGCTCACCGGCATCGGCACCGTGCTGGAGGACGACCCGCTGCTCGACCGCCGGCTGGCGCCGCCCGCCCTCACCCGCGGCCCGGTGCCGCCCGTGGTGCTGGTCGACAGCCGCCTCGAGCTGCCGCCCGCGGCGCGGCTGTTCCAGCCCGGCCGCCCGCTGTGGATCTTCACCGCCAGCGACGATGCGGCCCGCCGCGCGGCGCTCGAGGCCCGGGGCGCCGAGGTCATCCTGCTGCCCGGCCCGGGGGCCAAGGTCGACCTGGCCGGCCTGCTGCGGGAGCTGTCCCGGCGCGAGGTCAACGAGCTGCATGTCGAGGCCGGTTTCAAGCTCAATGGCTCGCTGGTGCGCGAAGGCCTGGTCGACGAACTGCTGCTGTACCTGGCGCCCAGGCTGCTCGGGCAGGGCCGCGGCATCGCCGCCTTCGGGCCGCTGGCGGGTCTGGATGCCGCGCTGCCGCTGGCCATCCGCGAGGTCGCGCCGGTCGGCGCCGACCTGCGCATCGTCGCGCGGGTGACCGGCCGGGACGCCTTCCTGGCGGGGTGATCAGGGTTGTCCCGGAGAAGCCGGGGCAAAGCCTGCGAAAATGCGGCGATGTTCACCGGAATCATCACCGGCGTGGGGCGCATCGCCGCCGTCGACGACCTCGGCAGCAGCAGCCAGCACGGCAAGCGCATCACGGTCGAGGCACCCGCGGGGTACCTGGAGGACGTCGGCCTGGGCGACAGCATCGCCCTGAACGGCGCCTGCATGACCGTCACCACCCTGCCCGGCGACCGCCGCAGCTTCACCGTCGACGTCTCGGCCGAATCGCTGGACAAGACCAGCGGCCTGGACCGGCCCGGCCCGGTCAACCTCGAGAAGGCGCTGCGCGCGCACGACCGCCTGGGCGGCCACATCGTCTCGGGCCATGTCGACGGCCTGGGGACGGTGGACCGCTTCGAGCCGGTGGGCGAGAGCTGGGAACTGCGCATCGACGCCCCGGCCGCGCTGGCCAAGTACCTGGCCTACAAGGGCTCGGTCACCGTCAACGGCGTCAGCCTCACCGTCAACAGCGTGGCCGACCATGCCGGCGGCTGCGTCCTGAGCATCAACCTGATTCCGCACACCGTGCAGAACACCGCCCTGCACGCGCTGCGCGCGGGCGACCGCGTCAACCTCGAGATCGACCTGATCGCCCGCTACGTCGAGCGCATGCTCGGCGCTGCCGCCGTCCCCGCCGCGGCACCCAAGGAGCCCGCATGAACGCCCCCCTGCCCACCCCCGCCCTGGCCCCCGCGCGCATCTCGCCGGTCGAGGAGATCGTCGCCGAGCTGCGTGCCGGCCGCATGGTGATCCTGGTCGACGAGGAGGATCGCGAGAACGAGGGCGACCTGGTGCTCGCCGCCGACCACGTCACGCCCGAGGCGATCAACTTCATGGCCCGCTTCGGCCGGGGCCTGGTCTGCCTGACCCTGACGCGCGAGCGCTGCGAGCGCCTGCGCCTGCCGCCCATGGTGGCGCGCAACGGCACCAAGATGGGCACGGCCTTCACCGTCTCGATCGAGGCGGCCGAGGGCGTGACCACCGGCATCTCGGCGGCCGACCGTGCCCGCACCGTGCAGGCCGCGGTGGCCCGCGACGCGCAGGCCGCCGACCTGGTGCAGCCGGGCCACATCTTCCCGCTGCAGGCGGTCGACGGCGGCGTGCTCATGCGCGCCGGCCACACCGAGGCCGGCTGCGACCTGGCGGCCATGGCCGGCTGCACGCCCGCCGCCGTGATCTGCGAGATCATGAAGGACGACGGCACCATGGCCCGGCTGCCCGACCTGCAGCTGTTCGCCGCCGAGCACGGGCTGAAGATCGGCACCATCGCGGACCTGATCGAGCACCGCAGCCGCACCGAGTCCCTCGTCGAGCGCGTGGGCGCGCGCGAGCTGCCCACCGCCTGGGGCACCTTCACAGCCCATGCCTGGCGCGACCAGCCGTCGCAGGCGGTGCACCTGGCCCTGGTCATGGGCCAGTGGGGCCGCGACGACACCATCCCCGTGCGCGTGCACGAGCCGCTGTCGGTGCTCGACGCCCTGGAGACCGGCCGCTCGATGCACTCCTGGAGCCTGGACGCGGCGCTGCGCCATGTCGGCCAGGCCGGCCGGGGCGTGGTGGTGCTGCTCAACTGCGGCGAGTCGCCCGAGCAGCTGCTGGCCCAGTTCGCCGGCACCGCCCGCGCGGCGCAGGCGCCCGAGCGCGGCCGCATGGACCTGCGCACCTATGGCATCGGCGCGCAGATCCTGCGCGAGTGCGGCGTGCACCGCATGACCCTGATGGGCAACCCCCGCCGCATGCCCAGCATGGCCGGCTACGGCCTCGAGATCACCGGCTACGCCACCCCCGGCAAGGCCTGAGCAAGACAGAAGGAATCCCCTCCATGTTCGGAGCAGACAAGGGCCAGGCCGACCGCCTCGACGGCAGCGGCCTGCGCATCGGCATCGTCCAGGCGCGCTGGAACGAAGGCATCACCAACGCGCTGGCCGCGTCCTGCAAGGCCGAGCTGGCCCGGCTGGGCGTCGAGCCCGGCGACATCCAGCACCTGCACGTGCCCGGCGCGCTCGAGATCCCGGTGGCGCTGCAGGCGCTGGCCGAGAAGGGCCGCTGCGACGCGCTGATCGCGCTGGGCTGCGTGATCCGCGGCGAGACCTACCACTTCGAGCTGGTGGCCAACGAATCGGCCGCCGGCATCACGCGCGTGAGCCTGGACTACCAGATCCCCATCGCCAACATCATCCTGACCACCGAGAACCTGGCGCAGGCCGTCGCCCGCCAGGACGAGAAGGGCGTCGACGCCGCGCAGTGCGCGGTGGAGATGGCCAACCTGCTGGACCGCCTGTGACCGACGACGCCACCCCCGCCCCCGGCGCCGCCCCGGCACGCCAGCCCGGCCGCACGGCCACCGGCGCCCGCAAGGCCTCGGCCAAGTCGGCCCGCAGCCGCGCGCGCGAGTTCGCGCTGCAGGCGCTCTACCAGCACCTGGTGGGCAAGCAGGGCCCCGAGGCCATCGACCGCTTCACCCGCGACCTGGCCGGCTTCCACAAGGCCGACTCGCTGCACTACGACGCGCTGCTGCGCGGCTGCATCGAGCAGGGCGAGGCGCTGGACGCGCTGATCGTGCCGCTGCTGGACCGCAAGATCGAGGAGATCTCCCCGATCGAGCATGCGGTGATGTGGATCGGCGCCTGGGAGTTCCAGCATGCGCTGGACGTGCCCTGGCGCGTCGTGATCAACGAGTGCATCGAGCTGGCCAAGGAGTTCGGCGGCACCGACGGCCACAAGTACGTCAACGGCGTGCTGGGCGGCCTGGCCCCGCAGCTGCGGCCGGCCGAGGTGCAGGCCGACCGCGCCGCGGGGAAGGCGCGCCCGTGAGGATCGCGACGCGCGCGCAGCGCATCGAGCCGTTCTACGTGATGGAGGTGGCCAAGGCCGCCACCCGGGTCGCGCGCGAGGCTGCCCACGGCGACCGGCCGATGGTGTTCCTGAACATCGGCGAGCCCGACTTCACCGCCCCACCCCTGGTGCAGGAAGCCGCGGCGCGCGCGGTGCGCGACGGCCGCACCCAGTACACCGAGGCGCTGGGCCTGCCGCAGCTGCGCGAGCGCATCGCCGGCTGGTACCGGGAGCGATTCGGCCTGGACGTGCCGGCGCGCCGCATCGTCGTCACCGCCGGCGCCTCGGCCGCGCTGCAGCTGGCCTGCCTGGCGCTGGTGGATGCCGGCGACGAGATCCTGATGCCGGATCCCAGCTATCCCTGCAACCGGCACTTCGTCAGCGCCGCCGAAGGCACCGCGGTGCTGGTGCCCACCGGGCCGGCCGAGCGCTTCCAGCTGTCGGCCGCCCAGGTCGAGGCGCACTGGGGCCCGAAGACGCGCGGCGTGCTGCTGGCCTCGCCGTCCAACCCCACGGGCACCTCGATCGACCCCGACGAGCTGCGCCGCATCCACGGCGTGGTGCGCGCGCGCGGCGGCATCACCCTGGTCGACGAGATCTACCTGGGGCTGTCGCACGAGGACCGCTACGGCCACTCGGCGCTGGCGCTGGGCGAGGACGTGGTCAGCATCAACAGCTTCAGCAAGTACTTCAACATGACTGGCTGGCGCCTGGGCTGGATGGTCGTGCCCGAGGCGCTGGTGCCGGTGGTCGAGCGTCTGGCGCAGAACCTGTTCATCTGCGCCAGCACGGTGTCGCAGCTGGCCGCCCTGGCCTGCTTCGAGCCCGAGAGCATCGCCACCTACGAGCAGCGCCGCGCCGAGTTCAAGGCCCGCCGCGACTGGTTCATCCCGGCGCTGCAGGACCTGGGCCTGCCGGTGCCGGTGGTGCCCGACGGCGCCTTCTACGCCTGGGCCGACTGCAGCGCCTGGTGCGAGCGGCTGGGCATCGCAGGCAGCTGGGACCTGGCCTTCGAGATCCTGCACCGCGCCCACGTGGCCGTGACGCCGGGGCGCGACTTCGGCAGCGCCGACACGGCGCGCTACCTGCGCTTTTCCACCGCCAGCAGCCTGGCGCAGCTGCAGCTGGCGGTGGCGCGGCTGCGGGAGATGGCGCCCCGATGAGCGTGGACGCGCCCTACACCTTCCCCATCCGCGTCTACTGGGAAGACACCGATGCCGGCGGCATCGTCTTCTACGCGAACTACCTGAAGTTCTTCGAGCGCGCGCGCACCGAGTGGCTGCGCTCGCTGGGCATCGCCCAGTCGCAGCTGCGCGAGGCCACCGGCGGCATGTTCGTGGTGGCCGAGACGGCGGTGCGCTACCTGCGGCCCTGCCGCCTGGACGACCGGCTGCAGGTCACGGCTGCGCTGGCCGAGGGCGGGCGCGCCTCGCTGGTGATCGCGCAGCAGGCCCGGCTGGACCCCGCGGGGGAACTCCTGGCCGAGGGCACGATCCGCATCGGCTGGGTCGACGCGGCGACGCTGCGGCCCGCACGGATTCCCGAGACTATCCTCGACGCTTTGACGACAAGGACCCGATGAGCCACGACATGTCGATCCTGCAGCTGGTGCTGGGCGCCAGCTGGGTGGTGCAGCTGGTGATGCTGCTGTTGCTGGGCGTCTCGGTCGCCAGCTGGGCGGCCATCTTCGGCAAGCTGTTCTCGCTGCGCCGCGTGAACGCCCTGAACGAGGCCTTCGAGCGCGACTTCTGGTCGGGCACCAGCCTGAACGAGCTGTTCCAGGCGGCGGCGCAGAACGCCAGGCTGTCGGGCCCGATGGAACGCATCTTCGCCAGCGGCATGCGCGAGTACCAGAAGCTGCGCGAGCGCCGCATCCAGGACCCCGGCACGCTGCTGGACGGCGCCCGCCGCGCCATGCGCGCCAGCTACCAGCGCGAGGTCGACGCGGTCGAATCCCACCTGGCCTTCCTGGCGTCGGTCGGCTCGGTGTCGCCCTACGTCGGCCTGTTCGGCACGGTGTGGGGGATCATGCACGCCTTCACCGGCCTGGCCAGCCTGCAGCAGGTGACGCTGGCCACGGTGGCCCCCGGCATCGCCGAGGCGCTGGTGGCCACCGCCATCGGCCTGTTCGCCGCCATCCCCGCCGTGGTGGCCTACAACCGCTTCGCGCGGGACATCGACCGCGTGGCGATCCGGCTGGAGACCTTCATCGAGGAGTTCTCCAACATCCTGCAGCGCAACCTGGGCGCCGGCCCGGCCCCTGCGGCCGGCGCCGTCGCAGGCGCGGGACGCTGAGATGCCCGGCATGGCCCCACGCGGCCGCGGCCGCCGCACGATCAACGAGATCAACATGGTCCCGTTCATCGACGTGATGCTGGTGCTGCTGATCATCTTCATGGTCACCGCGCCGCTGATCACGCCCAGCCTGATCGACCTGCCCAGCGTCGGGCAGGCCGCGCGCCAGCCCGACCGCAAGGTCGAGGTGGTGATCGGCAAGGACGAGGCGATCCAGCTGCGCACCGGCGAGGCCGACCGCCCCGTCGCGCTCGCCGCCCTCGCGCAGCAGGTGCTGGCGCAGCAGCAGGGCCAGCCGGCCGGCAGCGTGGCCGTGGTCATCAGCGCCGACCGCAGCGTGAAGTACGAGACCGTGGTGCGCGTGATGGACACGCTGCAGCGCGCCGGCGTGCAGCGCGTGGGCCTGTCGGTGCAACTGGCCCGCTGACCCGGGCGCACGGCATGTCGTCGCAGGCCTTCGCCGCCACCCAGGCCCCCGAGTTCCTGCCGCCGCCCGAGCCGGGCATCGTGCGCTCGGTGGGCATCGCGGTGCTCGCGCACGTGGTGCTCGCGCTGGCGCTGAGCTGGGGCATCCGCTGGAACCAGTCCGACACCAGGATCGCCGCCGAGGCCGAGCTGTGGGCACCCACGGTGCAGCAGGCCGCGCCCAAGCCGGTGGAGCCGCCGCCGCAGCCGGCCCCGCCGCCAGCGCCCGAGCCCCGGCCCCAACCCAGGCCGGAACCCGCACCGCCGCCCCCGCCGCCGCAGAAGCAAGCCGACATCGCCGTCGAGCGCGAGAAGCAGCGCCGCGCGCAGGAGCAGGCCAGGCAGGCCGAGGAGCGCCGGCAGGCCGAGCTGCGCAAGCGCCAGGAGGCCGAGCGCCAGGCCGAGGCCCAGCGCAAGCGCGAGGAACAGGCCCGCGCGGCCGCGGACGCCAAGCGCAGGCAGGAACAGCAGCAGCGCCAGGAGGAACAGCGCCTGGCCCAGATGCGCGAGGAGAACCTGCGCCGCATCCAGGGCATGGCGGGCGCGACCGGCGGGCCCACCGCGCAGGGCAACGCGCAGCGCTCGGCCGGCCCGTCCGACAGCTACGCCGGCCGCATCCGCGCGCGGGTCAGGCCCAACATCGTGTTCACCGACGACGTGCCGGGCAACCCCAGCGCCGAGGTGCGCGTGCGGCTCGCGCCCGACGGCACCATCGTGGGCAAGCAGCTGCTCAAGTCCAGCGGCGTCAAGTCCTGGGACGACGCCGTGCTGCGGGCCCTGGACCGCACCGAGGTGCTGCCGCGCGACGTCGACGGGCGCGTGCCGGGCACGCTGGACCTGGTGTTCAGGCCGCGCGACTGAGGCCCGCGGCCGCGGGTCACGGGCGACCCCGTCCCGTCATGCCCGCGCAGGCGGGCATCCACGCTGAGGCGCCGTGGTGACGCGTGGGTCCCCGCCTGCGCGGGGACGACGCGCCTCACTCGTACACGATCTGCGCCCGCCCCTCGTCGGCCTGCGCGATCCAGCTGGCCAGCGCAGCATCGGTGGGATAGAAGCGCGCGTCCTCGCCCAGTTGCAGCTCGGCCACCGCAGTGGCGCGGCGCAGCGACAGCCGCACGGGCAGCCCGCGCACGACGTCGCCCTGCTCGGTGGCCTCGCGGCGGGCCGGGAACTCGCGCACCAGCCGCTGGATGTCGGGGGCGCGGCCGTTGACCGCCACCCGCAGGAACTTGCCGAAGCGGCAGCGCGCGGTGGCCAGGTCCCAGCACTGCTGGATGTTCAGCCGGAAGCCCCCCGAGAAGCGGTCGGGCTGCAGCCGCGCCTGCACGATCACCAGCTCGTCGTCCTTGAGCAGGTTCTTGTTGGCATTGAGCACCGCCTCGTCGGCCGCGGCCTCGATCACGCCGCTCTTGTCGTCCAGCTTGAACAGCGCCAGCTTGCCGCGCTGGCCGTTGATGACGCGCAGGTCGCTGACGATGCCGGCCAGCAGCTGCGGCTCGCGGCTGTCGACCAGGTCCTCGATGCGGGTGCGCACGAAGCGCCGCACCTCGGCCTCGACCTCGTCGAACAGGTGGCCCGACAGGTAGAAGCCCACCGCGGTCTTCTCGTGCGTCAGGCGCTCCTTCACGCCCCAGGGCAGCGCCTCCACCAGCGGCGGCTCGGCGGTGGACGAGCCGTGCGCATCGCCCATGTCGAACAGCCCGCCCTGCAGCGCATTGGCCTCGGTGGTGGCGGCGAACTCGAAGGCACGGTCGATGGAGGCGACCAGCTCGGCCCGGTTCAGGTGGATGGCATCGAAGGCGCCGGCCTTGACCAGGGCCTCGACGGTGCGCTTGTTGATCCGCTGGCGGTCGATGCGCACGCAGAAGTCGAACAGGCTCTTGAACGGCCCGCCCTCCTGGCGCGCGGCCACGATCGCCTCGATCGCGGACTGGCCCGTGCCCTTGACCGCGCCCAGGCCGTAGCGGATGACGGTGTCGGAGATGGGCTCGAAGCGGTAGTTGCCGCGGTTGACGTCCGGCGGCTCGAAGGTCAGCTTGAAGTTCTTGACCGCGTCCTCGACCAACACCTTGAGCTTGTCAGTGTTGTCCATTTCCACGGTCATGTTCGCGCAGAAGAACTCGGCCGTGTAGTGCACCTTCAGCCAGCCCGTGTGGTAGGCCAGCAGCGAGTAGGCGGCGGCGTGCGACTTGTTGAAGCCGTAGCCCGCGAACTTCTCCATCAGGTCGAAGATCTCGTCGGCCTTCTCGGTGGAGATGCCGTTCCTGGCCGCGCCCTCCCGGAAGATCTCCCGGTGCTTGGCCATCTCCTCGGCCTTCTTCTTGCCCATTGCGCGGCGCAGCAGGTCGGCGCCGCCCAGCGAGTAGCCGCCCAGGATCTGCGCGGTCTGCATCACCTGCTCCTGGTAGACCATGATCCCGTAGGTCTCCGAGAGCATGTTCGCCACCAGCGGGTGCGGGTACTCCACCGGCTCGCGCCCGTGCTTGCGGGCCACGAAGCTGGGGATCAGGTCCATCGGGCCCGGCCGGTACAGCGCGTTCAGCGCGATCAGGTCCTCCAGCCGGGTGGGCCGCGCGTCGCGCAGCATGCCCTGCATGCCGCGCGATTCGAACTGGAACACCGCCTCGGTCTTGCCGTCGGCGAACAGCCGGTAGGTGGGCGCGTCGTCGAGCGGGATCGCCTCGTAGCTGAAGTCGGCCCGGTTCTTGTGGCGCTGGCGGATGAACTCGCGCGCGATCTCCAGGATGGTCAGCGTGGCCAGGCCCAGGAAGTCGAACTTCACCAGGCCGGCGGCCTCGACGTCGTCCTTGTCGTACTGGCTCACCGCGCTGTCGCTGCCCGGCTGCTGGTACAGCGGCGTGAAGTCGGTCAGCTTGCCCGGCGCGATCAGCACGCCGCCGGCGTGCATGCCCACGTTGCGGGTCATGCCCTCGAGCGCCTGCGCGAACTGCAGCAGGGTCTTGACCTCGTCCTCGCGGTCCAGCCGCTCGGCCAGGATGGGCTCGACCTTGATCGCCTCGGCGATGGTGATGTGCTGGCCCGGCTTGTTGGGAATGAGCTTGCTGATGCCGTCGCAGAAGGTGTAGCTCATGTCCAGCACGCGGCCCACGTCGCGGATGGCCGCGCGCGCGGCCATGGTGCCGAAGGTGGCGATCTGGCTGACCGCGTCGCGGCCGTACTTGTCCTTGACGTACTCGATCACCCGGTCGCGGTTGGCCTGGCAGAAGTCGATGTCGAAGTCGGGCATCGACACCCGCTCGGGGTTGAGGAAGCGCTCGAACAGCAGGTTGTACTGCAGCGGGTCCAGGTCGGTGATCTTCAGCGCGTAGGCCACCAGCGAGCCGGCGCCCGAGCCGCGGCCCGGGCCCACCGGGCAGCCGTTGTTCTTGGCCCAGTTGATGAAGTCGCCCACGATCAGGAAGTAGCCCGGGAAGCCCATCTTCAGGATGGTCCCGATCTCGAACTCCAGCCGCTCCACGTAGCGCGGCGTCTCCTTCTCGCGCTGCGCCGCGTCGGGGTACAGCTGCAGCAGGCGCTCCTTCAGGCCCTCGTGCGAGGCGTAGCGGAAGTACTCCTCGATCGGCATGCCGTTGGGCGTGGGGAAGTCGGGCAGCCGCGGCTTGCCCAGGTCCAGCACCAGATTGCAGCGGCGCGCGATCTCCACCGTGTTGGCCACGGCCGAGGGCACGTCGTCGAACAGCGTGGCCATCTCGGCCGCGCTCTTGAAGTACTGGTCGCGGGTGAACCTGCGCACCCGGCGCTGGTTGCCCAGGATCTCGCCCTCGGCGATGCACACCCGGGCCTCGTGCGCCTCGTAGTCGTCGGGTTTGGTGAACTGCACCGGGTGGGTGGCCACCACCGGCAGGTGCAGGTGCGCGGCCAGCTGCACGCAGGCGCTCACGTGGGCCTCGTCGTCGGCACGGCCGGCGCGCTGGATCTCCAGGTAGAAGCGGTGCGGGAACACGCCGGCCAGCTCCAGCGCCACCTGGCTGGCCCGCTCGCGGTCGCCGGCCACCAGCGCCTGGCCCACCGGGCCGGCCTGGGCGCCGGCCAGCGCGATCAGGCCCTCGCCCAGCTCGCGCAGCCAGTCCACCGTCACCACGCCCTGGTTGCGCACCACGTTGCGGGTCCAGGCGCGGGCCAGCAGCTCGCACAGGTTCAGATAGCCCTGGCGGTTCTGCACCAGCAGCAGCAGGCGCGACAGGGTCTCGGCGTCCTTGCCCAGGCCCTGCAGCAGCACCTCGGCGCCCAGCACGGGCTTGACGCCGGCGCCGCGCGCGGCCTTGTAGAACTTGATGCCGCCGAACAGGTTGTTCAGGTCGGTGATCGCCAGCGCGGGCTGCCCGTCGGCCTGGGCCGCTTCGACGGCGTCGTCGATGCGGACGGTGCCGTCGACGATGGAGAACTCGGAGTGCAGGCGCAGGTGGACGAACATGCGCCCGATTGTAGGAACGGGCCTGCCCCGCCCCCTCCGTAGAATCCACCCCGTGACCGCCGTCCTGAACGTTTCC
The DNA here is from genome assembly GCA_027484575.1 of Comamonadaceae bacterium. Lineage (GTDB taxonomy): Bacteria > Pseudomonadota > Gammaproteobacteria > Burkholderiales > Burkholderiaceae_C > Ramlibacter. Next base: position 66,777 of record JAIXSQ010000001.1, on the reverse strand, counting down.
GGCTACCTGTTCACGCGGCTGCACGATCCGCATGCCGTGCGCGCCACGCTGCTCGAGGCCGCCCGCGCCCATGCCCTCAAGGGCACGCTGCTCATCGCCCACGAAGGCCTCAACCTGGTCCTGGCCGGCCCGCCCGCGGGCGTCGACGCCTTCCTGGACGTGGTCCGCGCCCAGCCGGGGCTGGCCGCCTTCGAGGCCAAGCGCAGCTGGTCGGACCAGGTGCCGTTCGGCAAGCTGCTGGCCAAGGTCAAGCCCGAGATCATCCGCATGAACCAGCCGGCCGCCGCGCCCGAGAACGGCCGCGCGCCGGCGGTCGATGCCGCCACCGTCCGGCGCTGGCTGGACCAGGGCCACGACGACGACGGCCGGCCGGTGGTGACGCTGGACACCCGCAATGCCTTCGAGGTCGACCACGGCCGCTTCGCCGGCGCGATCGACTGGCGGCTGCACAGGTTCAGCGATTTCCCCGCCGCCCTGGCCGCGCACCGCGCCGAGCTGGAGGGCAAGACCGTGGTGAGTTACTGCACCGGCGGCATCCGCTGCGAGAAGGCCGCGCTGGCGATGCAGGCCGCCGGCCTGGACCACGTGTGGCAGCTCGAGGGCGGGATCCTGAAGTACTTCGAGGAGGTCGGCGGCGCCCACTGGGAGGGTCGCTGCTTCGTGTTCGACGAACGGGTGGCGCTGGCGCCGGACCTGACGGCCACACCCGATTGAACGCCTGCTCGCCCGTCATGCCCGCGCAGGCGGGCATCCACGATCAGGCAGGGCGGTCGTCCATGGGTCCCCGCCTGCGCGGGGACGACGCGGCGCCTGACCTCACGACATCGGCTCGGCCGGCGTGAACCGCGTCGGCGGCAGCGGGATGAACTCCGTCTCGCCCGGCACCTGCGGGAAACGACCGGCCTCCCAGTCGGCACTAGCCTGCAGGATCCGCTCCTTGCGGCTGGAGACGAAGTTCCACCAGATGTGGCGCGGGCCCACGGACTCGCCGCCCACCAGCACGCAGCGCGCCGGCCCGCGCGCCTGCAGCAGCGCGCCGCTGCCCGTGGGCAGCACCTGCAACTCGCCCGGCGGCACGGGCTCGCCGTCGAGCGCCAGCGCGCCCTCGATCGGGTAGACCGCCAGCTCCGACGCGAGCGCCGGCAGGTGCAGCAGGCCCTCGCCCGCGAAGGCGATGTCCAGGTAGACCGTGGGCGAGGCCACCGGCACCGGCGAGCGCGCATCCCAGGCGCTGCCGGCCAGCACGCGCACCCGCGCGTCCTGCACCGCCAGCTCGGGGATCGCATCGGCCGGCACGTGCGTGAACGACGGCTCGGACTCCTCGGCATGGTCGGGCAGCGCCACCCACAGCTGCAGGCCGTGGTTGACGTGGCTGACCGCGCGCAGGTCCTCGGGCTTGCGCTCCGAATGCACGATGCCGCGGCCGGCGCTCATCCAGTTGACCGCGCCGGGCGCGATGCGCTGCACCGTGCCCAGGCTGTCGCGGTGGTGCATCGCGCCTTCGAACAGGTAGGTGACCGTGGCCAGCCCGATGTGCGGATGCGGCCGCACGTCGTGCATGTCCTGCGGCCGCTCGGTGACAGGGCCGAAGTGGTCGAAGAAGACGAACGGCCCGACGCTGCGGCGCCGGGCGTGCGGCAGCAGGCGCCGCACCGTGAAGCCGCCACCCAGGTCCTTGGCGTGGCCGGCGAGGGACAGGGCGGCGGCCATGGGTGGCCCCGCTTACTTGCGGGCCCAGCGGGCGGCGGTGGCGGCCACGCGCTCGCCGAACTTGCGGGCGGTGTCCAGGTCGCCCTGCGGGATCTCGGCGGGCGAGGCGTCGGACGGCGAGGTGGCCATCGCGCCGGCGAACGAGCCGACGTAGTTGATGTCGTTGCGCTGCGCCGCCTTGCTGTTGCTGGGCATCATGCCGGTGCCCACCCACAGGCCGCCCTGCTGCATCGCCAGCGTCATGAAGTAGTGGATGGTCGAGTGCTTGTCGCCGTTCATCGTGGCGCTGTTGGTGAAGCCGGCGAACAGCTTGTCCTTCCAGGCCTGGCTGAACCAGGGCTTGCTGGTGGCATCGGCGAACTTCTTGAACTGCCAGCTCGGGCCGCCCATGTAGGTGGGCGAGCCGAACACGATGGCGTCGGCCGCGGCCAGCTGCTCCCAGGCGCCGTCGGGCAGGTTGCCTTCGGCGTCGATGGCGATCAGCTGCGCGCCGGCGCCTTCGGCGACGGACTGGGCGACGCGCTGGGTGTGGCCGTAGCCGGAGTGGTAGACGACTGCGATGGAAGCCATGGTGGTGAGTCCCTTCTCGGATTCAGGTGGGTGGTTGGACAAGTTGGTCGAGTCTGGCGCGGCCGGCAATCACCGCGCGCCCATGCGGGCATCGATCGCCAGCCGGCCGGGGCCGAAGGCCGCCAGCACGAGCAGGCCGCCGACGATGGCCAGGTTCTTGAAGAAGGCCTGCTGCTGCATCATCTGCTGCGCCTCGGGATAGGCCCAGTAGCCGTGGAAGATCGGCGTGATCACCGCGGTGAAGACGGCCAGGCCCAGCGCGGCCAGCCGGGTGCGCCAGCCCAGCAGGATGGCCAGGCCCAGACCCAGCTCGGCGGCGATGGCGATGGCCGCGCACACCTGCGGCAGCGGCACGCCCTTGGAGGCGATGTAGCCCGTGATCCCGGCGAAGCCGGCGATCTTGCCCCAGCCGGCGGGCACGAACAGCAGCGCGATCAGCACGCGGCCGACGAGGGCGGACAGGTCCTGCGCGCCGGTGGTGGTGCCGAGGGCGGCGGAATGGGTGGCGGTGGCGGTGTTCATGGCGTGGCTCCCTGTGCGTGGTTGGATGTGAAGGGGGTGGATGGCGGCGGGGCTCAGCCCGCCAGGTCGAAGACCAGCACTTCGGCGTCGCGGCCGGCCTCCAGCTGCAGGCGGGTCTCGCCGTCGAGCACCAGCGCATCGCCGGCCTGCAGCCGCTCGCCGTTGGCCACCAGCTCGCCGCGCACCAGGTGCACGTAGCCCTTGCGGCCGTCGGCCAACTGCAGCTGCGCCTGCTCGGCGCCGTCCAGCAGGCCGGCATACAGCCGGGCGCTGGCGTGGATCGTCACCGAGCCCTCGGCGCCGTCGGGCGAGGCCACCAGCCGCAGCCGGCCGCGCTTGTCCTGGTCGGCGAAGGTCTTCTGCTCGTAGCTGGGCGGGATGCCGCGCTGGTCGGGCTCGATCCAGATCTGCAGGAAATGCGTCTGCTGCTGCGGCGCATGGTTGAACTCGCTGTGCATCACGCCGGTGCCGGCGCTCATGCGCTGCACGTCGCCGGGCGGGATGCCCTTGACGTTGCCCATGCTGTCCTTGTGCGCCAGCTCGCCCGACAGCACGTAGCTGATGATCTCCATGTCGCGGTGGCCATGGGTGCCGAAACCGGTGCCCGGGGCGATCCGGTCCTCGTTGATCACCCGCAGGTTGCCCCAGCCCATCCAGCGCGGGTCGAAGTAGTCGGCGAACGAGAAGCTGTGCATCGACTGCAGCCAGCCGTGGTCGGCATGGCCGCGTTCACGGGATCGGCGGACGGATTGCATGCGGGGCTCCTTTCGGCAAGACCAACGTGTGGTCGATGGGGGCAATGTAGGTGCCTGCCCCCGGCCGCAGGGCGCATCGGCTTGATGGCATCATTCAAAAAAACTGAACGCACGCCATGCCCGCCACCCCCCGCGACGTCCTCACGCCCGACACCCTGGCCCTGCTGCAGGCGGTGGCGCGGGCCGGCAGCTTCGCGGCCGCGGCGCGCGAGCTGGGCCTGGTGCCCAGCGCCGTCACCTACCGCGTGCGCCAGATCGAGGACGCGCTGGACGCCCTGCTGTTCGACCGCGGCTCGCGCCAGGCCAGGCTCACCGACGCGGGCGCCGAACTGCTGCGCGAGGGCGAGCGGCTGCTGGCCGAGGTCGACGCGGTGGCCAACCGGGTGCGGCGCGTGGCCACCGGCTGGGAGTCGCAGCTGACCATCGCGGTCGACGCGGTCATCTCCTGCGCGACCGTGATGGAGCTGGCGCAGGCCTTCTTCGCGGTCGCGCCCACCACCCGGCTGCGGCTGCGCGACGAGGCGCTGTCGGGCACGCTGCAGGCGCTGGTGGCCGGCCAGGCCGACCTGGCCCTGGGCTCGGCCATCGAGCCCGGCACCAACGCCGGCATCCAGGGCGGCGTGCTGGGCGAGCTGCCGTTCGTGTTCGCGATCGCGCCGCACCATCCGCTGGCCCGGGTCGCCCAGCCCCTGCCCGACGAGGAGGTGCTGCGCCACCGCGCGGTGGCGGTGGCCGACTCCACGCCGCGCGGCGGCGGCCTCACGCTGGGCCTGCTGGCCGGCCAGGACGTGCTGACGGTGCCCACCATGCGGGCCAAGCTCGATGCGCAGCTGCGCGGCCTGGGCGTGGGCTTCCTGCCCGAGCCCATGGCCCGCCCCTGGATCGCGGCCGGGCTGCTGGTCGAGCGCGCGACCGCGCGCCCGCCGCGGGTGACGCGGGCCACCTATGCGTGGCGCGCCGCCGGTGCGCTGGGGCCGGGCCGGGGCCTGCAATGGTGGCTGCAGCAGCTGGAGAGCCCGGCCACCCGGCGCGCGCTGCTGGAGCGCCACGACGGGCCGCCCCGGCCGTGATGCCAGAATGTCCGCAATGCCCGCCACCTTCCCCACCTCGCCGTCCTCTCCCACCCCCGCTGCCCGCCGCATCGCCGTCGTCGGCGCCGGCCTCGCCGGCCTGGCCTGCGCCCGCACGCTGGCGCAGGCCGGCGTCGAGGTCACGCTGCTGGACAAGGCCACCAAGCCCGGGGGCCGCATGGCCAGCCGCGAGACGCCATTCGGCAGCTTCGACCACGGCACGCAGTACGTCACGGTGCGCGATCCCCGGTTCCAGCAGGCCCTGGACGCTGCCTCGCCCGGCGTGCTGCGGCCCTGGAGCGCGAATGCGGTGCGGGTGCTCGACCCGGCCGGCCGCGTGGCCGAGGCCGCGCTGCCCACGCGCGAGCCGCACTGGGTGGCCGCCCCGGCCATGGACGCGCTGCCGCGCCAGTGGGCCGCGCCCCTGGCCGGCGCCGGCCGGCTGCAGCTGGCCGCCCGCGTGGTGGGCATCGAGCGCGACGCGCTGGACCCCAAACGCTGGCAGCTGCGCGCCGAAGGCGCCGACGAGAGCCTGCGCGTGCTGGCCGGCTTCGACGCCGTGCTGCTCGCCATGCCCGCGCCGCAGGCCGGCGAGCTGCTCGCGCGCAGCAAGCTCGCGCCCAAGTTCGTCGAGAAGCTGGCCGGGGTGGACATCGCGCCGTGCTGGACGCTGATGCTGGCCTTCCCCCAGGCCGCGCAGCCCGGCCTGCCGCACCTGGGCCCGCAGTGGAACGCCGCGCTGTCCACCCACCACCGCATCGCCTGGCTGGCGCGCGAGTCGTCCAAGCCGCGCCGCGGCAGCGTCGAGCGCTGGACCGTGCAGGCCAGCCCGGCGTGGTCGCTCGAGCACCTGGGCGACGACGAGGAGCGCGTGCGCGCCAAGCTGCTCAAGGCCTTCGCCGAGGTGACCGGCATCCGCGCCCAGCCCGCGCATGCCGACCTCAAGCGCTGGCGCTATGCCAAGACCATGACCCCGCTGGGCCGCTCGCACCTGTGGGACGCCCGCATCGGCCTGGGCGTGGCCGGCGACTGGTGCCTGGGCCACCGCGCCGAGCACGCCTTCGTGTCGGGGCTGGAGCTGGCGCTGGCGGCGCTGGAGGGCTAGCCCGCGCAGCGTCGGCGATCCGGCGCGGCGATTGCCGCCTCCACCGTCATCCCCGCGCAGGCGGGGATCCAGTCCTGCCCCATGCACGTCCCCACGCCGCCGCTGGACCCCCGCCTGCGCGGGGGTGACGACCTCCGCTACGCCGGCCGCTTCGCCCCCTCCCCCACCGGCTTGCTGCACGCCGGCTCGCTGGTCGCCGCGCTCGCGTCCTGGCTCGACGCGCGGGCGCAGCGCGGGACCTGGCTGGTGCGCATCGAGGACGTGGACACGCCGCGCTGCGTGCCCGGCGCGGCCGAGGGCATCCTGGGGCAGCTGGCCGCCTGCGGCCTGCACCCGGATGCGCCGCCGGTGTGGCAGTCCACCCGCGGCGCCGCCTACCAGGCCGCGCTCGACCGGCTGCTGGCCCGCGGCCTGGCCTATCCCTGCGGCTGCTCGCGCAAGGACATCGAGGCCGCGCTGGCGGCGCAGGGCCGCACCCGCGCCCGCGGCGAGGAAGCACCCTACCCCGGCACCTGCCGCGACGGCCTGCACGGCAAGCCGGCCCGTGCGGTGCGGCTGCGCGTGCCGGCCGGGATGGTGGCCTGGACCGACCGCCGCCTGGGACCGCAGGCGCAGGACGTGGCGCAGGCCGTGGGCGACATCGTGCTGCGGCGCGCCGACTGCCTGTGGGCCTACCAGCTGGCCGTGGTGGTCGACGACGCGTGGCAGGGCATCACGCACGTGGTGCGCGGCGAGGACCTGGCCGACAACACGCCGCGCCAGCTCTTGCTGCAGCAGGCCCTGGGGCTGCCCACGCCGTCGTACCTGCACACGCCGCTGGTGCTGGCGGCCGACGGCCAGAAGCTGTCCAAGCAGAACGGCGCGCAGCCGCTGGACCTGGCGCAGCCGCTGCAGGCGCTGAACGCGGCCGCCGCCGTGCTGGGCCTGCCGCCGCGGCACGGCACCGTGCCCGATGCGCTGGCCGCCTGGGTGGCCGCGTGGCCCTTCCTACAATCGGGCCGGTGACCGCCACCGACTCCGGCGCGCCCCCGGCCGCCCCGCACGACTCCCCCGACGCCCCTGCCACCGCCCCCGAGGGCGTGGCGCATCCGCGCGCGATCCGCAGCTTCGTGATGCGCGCCGGCCGCACCACCACCGGCCAGGCCCGCGCGCTGGCCGAGCTGGGCCCGCGCTACATCGTCCCCTGGCGGCCGCAGCCGCTGGACCTGGCCGCCACCTTCGGCCGCCAGGCGCCCACCGTGCTGGAGATCGGCTTCGGCATGGGCGATGCCACGGCGCACATCGCGGCGCTGATGCCCGAGGTGAACTTCCTGGGCTGCGAGGTGCACGAGCCCGGCGTGGGCGCGCTGCTCAAGCACATCGGCGAGCGCGGCCTGCAGAACCTGCGCATCGTGCAGCACGACGCGGTCGAGGTGCTCGACCGGATGCTGCAGCCCGGCCAGCTGGCCGGCATCCACGTGTTCTTCCCCGATCCCTGGCACAAGCTGCGCCACCACAAGCGCCGCCTGATCCAGCCGCCGCTGGTGCACCAGTTGGCCGGGCGGCTGGCACCCGGCGGCTACCTGCACTGCGCCACCGACTGGCAGCCCTACGCCGAGCAGATGCTGCAGGTGCTGGGCGCCGAGCCGCTGCTGGCCAACACCGCCGACGGCTATGCGCCGCGGCCGGCCTACCGGCCGGAGACCAAGTTCGAGCGCCGCGGGCTCAAGCTCGGGCACGGGGTGTGGGACCTGGTGTTCCGGCGGGTGTAGCCCGCTTCGTCGTCCCCGCGCAGGCGGGGACCCAGGCTGCCGCGGGCAGCGCGGCGTGCGCCGGTGGGTCGGGCGCTGTCGCTGGATCTCCGCCTTCGCGGGGATGACATCCTCATCGTCGCCCCGGCGAAAGCCGGGGCCCAGCGACTTGCGACGGCACAGGCAAGTCGCTGGATCCCGGCCTGCGCCGGGATGACAACGGCAGAGCCGCTCAGGCGCGCAGTTCGCGCGCCGTGATCGTGTACTTGAAGTCGTCGGGCGCGTACGAATCGAAGCGGCCCTGCTGGTCTTCGGCGATGGGGTACATCAGGAAGCCCAGCGGATCGCGCGTCGAGCCCGGCAGGCGCACGTCGTGCGCCGTGTTGTAGGCCACCCAGTTGCCTTCCCAGCCGCCGTACAGGCCGCGGTAGACCGGCGCCACCAGCGGGTGCTGCACGGTCTTGATCCACTCGGGCGTCTCCTGTCGCATCACCTTGGCCACGTCGGCCGGGTCCATCGCCACCCAGCCGCGCGCCTGCAGCCACACCTCGGCGCGGCAGTGCTGGGCCGACTTCAGGCTGGCCGGGTTGCTGCCCAGTTCCTTGTAGCCGAAGGCCGACGGCGCCACGCGCACGCCGTACACGTCGCGCGCCGGCACGCCCACCGCGCGGCACAGGCCGACGAACAGCGCGTTGATGTCGGCGCACTTGCCGCCCAGGTTGCCCGTCTCCAGCATGGTCTTGATGTCGCCCTCGCCGCAGCCCCGCGTGGTCGGCTCCCGGTAGGCGTTGGCCACCACCCAGTCGTACAGCCGGCGCACCTTGGCCTCGTCGCCGCGGGCGTCGCCCACCGCACCCTGCGCCGTCGTGCGCACGATGCCGTCGGTGGGGATCAGCTTGGTGGGCCGCAGCGCCGACGCCAGCGTGGCCGCGTCCTCGCGCGGCATGCCGGCCCGGGCCGACCAGTCGAGCGCGCGGCTGCGGGTCTGCACGACCGTGGTGAGCTCGGCATAGGGCTTGTCCATGCCGGCCGCGAACTGCACGTGCAGCATGCGCGCGCCGTCGGCGCCGTCGGCCACGCGCTGCGCCTGGCCGTTGCTGGCCCAGCGGCTGTCCAGGCTGCGCTGCCACGGCGTGTCGACCGAGGGGATCGGGATCCAGGCCTGCGTGGCGCCCTGCGCCAGGTTGGGCTCGATGCGGGTGGTGAGCTCGAAGGTGCGCCAGTCGCCGGGCAGCGGCGCGAAACGCCGCTCGGGGCGCTCCTGCGCGAACGCGAGGGGGGACGGCAGCACGGCGGCCGCGGCGGCGGCCTGCAGCAGATGGCGGCGGGTGGTCATCGTCGAGCTCCTGGAAGAAGGGGTCGGGGTGTCAGCGCGCAAGCAAGGCGTCGGCCAGCCGGCCGGCGGCCGCGCTGCTCCAGTCCAGCTCGCCGCGCACGCGCCAGCGCACGCGGCCCTGGGCATCGAAACCGAAGGTGGTGGGGAACACGCGCACGCCCCAGCGGGCCGCGACCTCGCCCTGCGGGTCGAGCAGCACCGGCAGCGGCGTGGCGCTGGCCTGCAGGAAGCGCTGCACGGTGGCGGCGCGCTCCTTGTGGTTGACCAGCTGCAGCACCAGCTTGTCGCCGTACAGCTCGCCCAGCGTCGCCAGCAGCGGCATCTCGGCGCGGCAGGGCGGGCACCAGGTGGCCCAGAGGTTGACGATGGCCGGCTTGCCGGCCGCGGGCACGGCCTGCGCCTGCCCGGCCAGGTCCTGCAGCTGGAACGGCGCCAGCGTGCCCAGGCCGGTGGTGTCGACCTGCGCGCGGGCCGCCATCGGCAGGGGCAGCGCCAGTGCCGCACCGGCGGCCAGGAGCGTGCGGCGGTCCAGCATCACGCCGCGCACGGGCCTCAGACCCGTTCCGCCACCCACGCGCGCACCGACTGCAGCGCGGCGGGGAGCCTGGCGGCATCGGTGCCGCCGGCCATGGCCATGTCGGGCTTGCCGCCGCCCTTGCCGCCCACCTGCTGGGCGACGAAGTTCACCAGCTCGCCGGCCTTGACCTTGCCCATGCTGTCGGCGGTCACGCCCGCGGCGATCTGCACCTTGCCGCCGTCGACGGCGGCCAGCACGATCGCGGCGGTCTTGAGCTTGTCCTTGAGCTTGTCCATGGTGTCGCGCAGCGTCTTGGCGTCGGCGCCGGCCAGCGTCGCGGCCAGCACCTTGATGCCGCCCACGTCCACCGCCTGGCCCACCAGCTCGTCGCCCTGCGAGGAGGCCAGCTTGCCCTTGAGCGCGGCCACTTCCTTCTCGAGCGAACGCACCTGCTCGAGCACCTGGCCGATGCGGGCCTGCAGCTCGGTGGCCGGCGCCTTCAGCGCGGCGGCCGCGGCCTGCACCGTCCCCTCGACCTGCTGCAGGTAGGCCAGCGCGTTGGCGCCGGTGACGGCCTCGATGCGGCGGATGCCGGCGGCCACGCCGCCTTCGGACACCACCTTGAACAGGCCGATGTCGCCGGTGCGCTGCACGTGGGTGCCGCCGCACAGTTCGCGGCTGGAGCCGATGTCCAGCACGCGCACGGTCTCGCCGTACTTCTCGCCGAACAGCATCACCGCGCCGGTGGCCTTGGCCGCCTCGAGGTCGAGCACGCGGGCCTGCGTGGCCTGGTTGGCCAGGATCTCCTCGTTGACGCGGCGCTCGATCTCCTGCACCTGCGCTTCGCTGACCGGCGCGTTGTGCGTGAAGTCGAAGCGGGTCTTGTCGGCGTCCACCAGCGAGCCCTTCTGCTGCACGTGCGTGCCCAGCACCTCGCGCAGGGCCTTGTGCATCAGGTGGGTGACGCTGTGGTTGCGCATGGTGGCCTGGCGGCGCGCCACGTCGACCTTGGCCACGAGCTTGTCGCCGACCTTCAGCGTGCCCTGCGACTGCAGGCCATGGTGGCCGTACACGTCGGCCTTGATCTTCTGCGTGTCCTGCACGCCGAACTGCACGCCTTCGGCCGCCAGTTCGCCGGCATCCCCGACCTGGCCGCCGCTCTCGGCGTAGAACGGGGTGGTGTCCAGCACCACCACGCCGGCCTCGCCCTGCGCCAGCTGCTGCACCGGCGTGCCGTCCTTGTACAGGGCGACCACGGTGGCGGGCTCCTCGAGCCGCTCGTAGCCGGTGAAGGGATGGCCGTTGCCGGTGTACTCCAGCGCGCGGTCCATCTTGAACTTGCCGGCGGCGCGGGCGGCGGCCTTCTGCTTGTCCATGGCGGCGTCGAAGCCGGCCGCGTCGACCGTCACGTCGCGCTCGCGGCAGACGTCCTGCGTCAGGTCGAGCGGGAAGCCGTAGGTGTCGTGCAGCTTGAACGCGACCTCGCCGGGCAGCACCTTCGCGCCGTCCTTCAGGGCCGCCTCCAGGATCTCCATGCCGTTGGCCAGGGTCTCGAAGAAGCGCTCCTCCTCGGCCTTGAGCACCTCGGTGATGCGCTGCTGCTCGGCCTGCAGGCGCGGGTAGGCGGCGCCCATGAGACGGACCAGGTCGGGCACCAGCTTGTGGAAGAAGGGCTTGCCCTGCCCCAACTTGTAGCCGTGGCGGATGGCGCGGCGCACGATGCGCCGCTGCACGTAGCCGCGGCCCTCGTTGCCGGGGATCACGCCGTCGCTGACCAGGAAGGACGTGGCGCGCAGGTGGTCGGCGATCACGCGCAGCGAGGGGTTGGCCAGGTCGGCGCAGCCGGTCTCGCGCGCGGCGGCCTTGACCAGCGTGTCGAACAGGTCGATCTCGTAGTTGCTGTGCACGTGCTGCAGCACGGCGGCCAGGCGCTCCAGGCCCATGCCGGTGTCCACGCAGGGCGCGGGCAGCGGACGGATGCTGCCGTCGGGCTGCATGTCGAACTGCATGAACACGTGGTTCCAGATCTCGATGTAGCGGTCGCCGTCCTGCTCGGGCGAGCCGGGCGGGCCGCCCGCCACCTCGGGGCCGTGGTCGTAGAAGATCTCGGAGCACGGGCCGCAGGGGCCGGTGTCGGCCATCATCCAGAAGTTGTCGCTGGCGTAGCGGGCGCCCTTGTTGTCGCCGATGCGCACCACGCGCTCGGCCGGCAGGCCGATCTCCTTGGTCCAGATGTCGAAGGCCTCGTCGTCCTCGGCGTACACCGTGGCCCACAGGCGCTCCTTGGGCAGCTTGTAGACCTCGGTCAGCAGCTCCCAGCCCCACTTGAGCGACTCGCGCTTGAAGTAGTCGCCGAACGACCAGTTGCCCAGCATCTCGAAGAAGGTGTGGTGGCGCGCGGTGTAGCCCACGTTCTCCAGGTCGTTGTGCTTGCCACCGGCGCGCAGGCAGGCCTGCACCGAGGCTGCGCGCACATAGGGCCGCTTGTCGGTGCCCAGGAACACGTCCTTGAACTGCACCATGCCCGAGTTGGTGAACATCAGGGTCGGGTCGTTGCCCGGCACCAGCGGGCTGGACTCGACCACCGTGTGGCCCTTGCTGGCGAAGAAGTCCAGGAAGGACTTGCGGATCTCGGCGACGGTGACGGGGGGCTGGCTCATGGTGTGTGGTGGGCGCGCGGACGCGGGCCGTGAAGCGGTGGGCCGCACCCCTGCAGGAGGCCGCGGCGAAGCCGCCGATTATAGGTTTGGGGGCTCATCCGGCCGGGGCGGCGCTGTCCCGTCATGCCCGCGCAGGCGGGCATCCACGCTCCAGCGCGGCGGTGGACCGTGGGTCCCCGCCTTCGCGGGGACGACGGGGGCGGCTGGCAAGCCACCTACAGCCCGCCCCGCCCCCCGCCGACGCCACGGCCACGACAGGCGCGTCAACAGTCCCTCGGGTCACCTTCGACCCACCACGAAAGGCCTGCCATGCCCACCGCCATCACCGACTGGTCCGCCGCGCTCATGACATCGCTGGCGGCCGCGCTCGCGATGTTCCTGTCGGCCATCCCCAAGGTCATCGGCTTCGCCGTGATCGTCATCGTCGGCTGGCTGCTGTCCTCGCTGGTCGAGAAGGGCATCGCGGCGCTGCTGCGCGCGGTCAAGTTCAACGACCTGGCCAGCCGCTCGGGCCTGTCGGACTTCGTCGGCAAGATGGGCACGGCCACCGACCCGGCCGGCGTGATCGGCCTGGTGGCCAAGTGGTTCATCCGCCTGATCGCCCTGGTGGTCGCCTTCGACGCGCTGGGCCTGCCGGCCGTCTCGGAAGTGCTGCGCGACCTGCTGCTGTGGCTGCCCAACGTGGTGGTGGCGCTGGTGGTGCTGGTCATCGGCGGGCTGGCCGCGCGGGCGCTGTCGAACCTGGTGCGCGCCTCGGCGGCCGAGGCGGGGCTGGGAAGCAGCGCCATGCTGGGCAAGGTCGCCGCCGCCCTGGTGTGGGCCTTCGCGATCGTGGTGGCGGTCAACCAGATCGGCATCGCCAGCACCCTGGTCAACACCCTGTTCATGGCCTTCGTCGGCGCCATCGCGCTGGGCCTGGGCCTGGCGTTCGGCCTGGGCGGGCGCGAGACGGCCGGCCAGATCCTGGCCAAGTGGTACGCCACCGCGCAGGACAAGAGCGGGCAGCTGGCCCACGCGGCCGAGGCCGGCGGGCGCATCGCCCGCGAGCAGGCCCACCAGGCCGCCGGCACCGCGCGCGGCGCCATGGCCGGCGGCGACGTCGGCGCCAGCCGGACTTCGGAGGCCACCGGCACCGGTCCGTCCTCGGGGGGAACCGGTGCGACCGGCACCAGCAGCGCCGCGGGCACCACCGGCGGCAGCTACAGCAGCGGTGACTGGGGCGCGGGCGGTTACGGCGCCGGCAGCGGTGGTCCGCAGGCGGCCGGCCAGTACCCCAGCGGCGGCGGCATGGTCACGGCCCGCGGCGCCGCGGCGGCCGACCCCCGGCTGCAGCGCGGCGGCACCGCCACGGGCAGCAGCGGGGCCGGCACCGGCGGCACGGCCGACGACGCCATGTACCCCACGCCCTCGATGCGGCGGGGCGACACCGACGCCGGCTGAAGCGTCCGAACTTGCCGGTGCATGGGGGCCTGCGCACCACCCCGGCGCAGGCCGTCAACTTCGCGACAGTGACTGCCTAACGCGTAGGCAACCTGTTCCAGCCCAGCATTGGCGGGGGCCGTGACGGACTGTCACGGCCTTGTCCACAGGCTTGTCCAGTTCGGCTGTGGGAAGTACGGGTCGGGGCGTGTGGTAGGCACGGACCCAGCACGGTGCAGCCGGCACCGGGACCGGGCGGTCGTGCCGCAGCAGATAGAATCGCGCCCACTCCTCGCGAGTCCTGCGGGCGTCGTTCAATGGCAGGACCTGAGCTTCCCAAGCTCAAGACGTGGGTTCGATTCCCATCGCCCGCTCCAGCCAGCACGGCTGGATGTCCTCTCCCTGGAAACCCGCACGGACCCTCGCAGCGCGCGTCCGTTCCGGCCTTCACGGGGCTCGTTCCTTCGCACGGCGTGTCGTCGACTGCCCAGCTACCTTCAGGGCTGGACCTGTCTCGCCGCCCATGCGCCCGCTCCAGACCTACGACTACCGTGCCATCGCCCGCAACCTGGTGATCGACCCGGCGTTCGCACGCCTGGCACGCTGGCGGCACGCCCGGCTCGTGCGCGGCCTCGTGCGCGTGGCGCGCCTTGCGCTGCTGCTGCCGTGCGTCCTCCTGTGGTCGCTGGCCGTCGCCTGCCTGTTCGCCTTGCGCGAGCTGATCGAGATCTGGTGCGGCAGCGACTCCGTGGTGGAAAAACTGCTCCGGGAATGGACGGGCCGCCGGTAGGCCTGCGCGCCGGGCCCGCTACCATCGCAGGGGTTCACGCACCCCTCGCAGTTGCAGTTGCAGTCCCCGAATCGCTGGCCCCTGGTGGCGTGGCTCGCGCTGGCCTTCGGCTCCGCGCACGCCGCCGACCTGCACGGCCTGGTCGTGCGCGTGGCCGACGGCGACACGCTCACCGTCCGCACCGCGCCCGCCACCACCCAGGCGATCCGCCTGGAGGGGATCGACGCCCCCGAACTGAAGCAGCCCCACGGCCCGGCCTCGCGCGCCTCGCTCGCCGCGCTGGCGCTGCACCGCGAGGCCGACCTGCAGTGCAGCAAGACCGACCGCTATGGCCGGCAGGTCTGCCGCGTGCTGGTGGGCGGCGTGGACGTGAATGCCGAGCAGCTGCGCCGGGGCATGGCCTGGCACTTCACCCGCTATGCCCACGAGCAGCCGGCGCCACGGCGCGTGGCCGACGCGCAGGCGCAGGACGAGGCCCGGCGTGCCCACCGCGGGCTGTTCGCGCAGCCGGATCCGCAGCCGCCCTGGGCGTACCGGGAGGCGCGGCGCGCCAGCCGCGCGCAGGGCACGCCCTGAGCCGTCAACTTCGTGACAGGGACTGCCTGCGCCGCAGGCAACCCCCTTCCAGCCCAGCAGCGGCGCGCCCTTGCACGGACTGTCATGGCCTTGTCCACAGGCTTGTCCAGTCCGCCTGTGGGCAGTGCGGTCCGGGCCCTGTGGTAAGCAAAGCGTTCAAGCCGCGCGCCGGTGCTTCGGTCTTGCCGATTGCGACCGCGCGGGCCGCGAAGGAGCATGCGGGCCCCGTCTGACCACCGACAGCCTTTCGCATGCGCCCGCTCCACAGCTACGACTACCGGGCGATCGCCCGCAACCTGGTGATCGACCCGACGCTTGCGCGCCTGGCACCCCTGCTGCGACCACCCCTGGACCGCGTCGCCTTCCGGCGCCTCGCCGACGACCTCGCGCGCAGCGCGCGGCTCGTGGTGCTGCTGCCCGTGGTGCTGCTGTGGGCGCTGGCCATCGCCAGCCTGTTCGCCCTGCGCGAGGTGATCGACATCTGGAGCGGCAGCGACTCGGTCATCGAGACCTTGCTCCGGGACTGGTTCGGCCGCCGGTAGCCCGCGGGTGCTCCAGCCGCGGGCCGTGCCTTCCCGCGCCGTGGCGAGGGCTCGGGGTTCACCCGCAGGTGTCCGCTGCTTGACACCGGCGGCCGGCCCGGCAGCCCAACAATGGGCCGACCCGACAGGCCCCAGCCTGCATCCCCCGAGGAGACACCCCGATGAAACGTGCGCTCGCTGCCGTCGCCGCGGCATCCGCCTGGGCCGTCCTGGCCCAGACCCCGCCCGCCCTGCCCACCGCGGCCCAGTCCGACCCGGCCACGCTGGGCTGGATGCAGGGCTCGCCGCCGACGCCCGACAAGGTGCTGCGCAAGGAGGACGGCAGCTTCTACCGCTTCCCGCAGCTGCGCTGGACCTTCTCGAACGCGCGCCAGTTCGGGCCCACCACCAACGTCTCGCGCGGGCCCGGCGCCCCGTCGGCGCTGCCGCGTGCCGAGCGCACCGACCTGGACGACGTGGCCTTCACGCCGCTGGGCCGCAGCGAGCGCATGACCTGGGCGCAGGCCTTCGACGCCAACTACACCGACGGCATCGTCGTGCTGCACCGCGGCCGCATCGTCCACGAGCGCTATGCCGGCGTGCTGCGGCCCGAGGGCCAGCACCTGGCGCAGTCGATCACCAAGTCGTTCTTCGGCACCATTGCCGCGGTGCTGGTGGCCGAGGGCCGGCTCGACCCCGAGGCCAAGGTGGCGCAGCTCGTGCCCGAGCTGAAGGACAGCGCCTTCGGCGATGCCACCGTGCGCCAGCTGATGGACATGCGCACCGGCCTGAAGTACAGCGAGAACTACGCCGACCCGAACGCCGAGGTCTGGATGCACGTGCGCGCCGGCAATGTGCTGCCGCGACCGCCCGGCTACCAGGGCCCGCAGACCTTCTACGAGTTCCTGCAGACGGTGCGCAAGGACGGCGAGCACGGCGGCGCCTTCGCGTACAGGACCGTCAACAGCGATGCCCTGGGCTGGGTGATCCGGCGCGTGACGGGCAAGCCGGTCGGCCAGGTGCTGTCCGAGCGCATCTGGTCGCAGCTGGGCATGGAGCAGGACGCCTACTTCAGCGTCGACAGCGTGGGCAACGAGTTCGCCGGCGGCGGCCTGAACACCGCGCTGCGCGACCTGGCCCGCTTCGGCGAGATGATGCGCAACGACGGCCGTGCCAACGGCCGCCAGGTGGTGCCCAAGGCGGTGGTCGACGACATCCGCAACGGCGGCGACCGCGCGGCCTTCCCGCAGGCGTCGTACCCCACCCTGCCCGGCTGGAGCTACCGCAGCATGTGGTGGGTGTCGCACAACGCGCACGGCGCCTACATGGCGCGCGGCATCCACGGCCAGTCGCTGTACGTGGACCCCAAGGCCGGGATGGTGGTGGCGCGCTACGCCTCGCACCCGCTGGCGGCGAACGCGAACAACGACCCGACCACGCTGCCGGCGTACCAGGCGCTGGCCGAGCACCTGCTGGCGAACCCGCGCTGAACGGGGCCGCCGCCGGCCCGTCCGCCCGCTGCGCCTACCTGGCCGCGACCGGGTCCAGCCCGGTCGAGCGCACGATGCCGGCCACCGCGGCCGAGGCCAGGAAGCGCAGCAGGTGGCGCGCGGCCTCGGCCTGCTCGGCCCCGCTGGCGATGGCACCGGAGAAGAAGATGGTCTGCTGCACCTCCTCGGGCAGCGTGCCCACGAAGTCCAGCTCCTTGAAATAGACCAGCTCGCTGACCTGCTGGAAGCCCAGCTCCGCATCGCCGCGCGCGACCACCGCCCCCACCCGCTCGCTCAGGATGCGGGTGGCCTTGCCCTGCATCTGCTCGGCCACGCCCAGCCGCGGGAACAGCTCGGCGGCGATGTAGGTGCCGCTGGCGCTGGCCGAGTAGGCGATGGACCTGGCGTCGAGCAGCGCCTGGCGCAGCGCGGCGACGGTGCTGATGTCGGGCTTGGGCGTGCCCTTGCGCACGGCGGCGCCGATCTGCGAGCGGGCCAGGTCGACGCGGCTGCCGGCGACCAGCCGGCCGTCCCTGGCCAGCGCCTCGAGCCCGCCCTCGGACAGGATCACCGCGTCGAACCGCTCGCCGCGCGCGAAGCGGCTGGGGATGGAGTCGGGCGCGTTGCCGATCGATGCGCCGAAGGCGCTGAGCACCTTGTGCCCGGTGGCCTGCTCGTAGATCGGCACCAGCACCTTGTAGGCCTCGGTGAACGCCCCCGAGGTGACCACCCGGATCTCGGCCGCAGCGGCCAGCTGCGCCAGCAGCAGCATCGCCGTGGCCAGCAGCAGGCGCGTGGCCTGCACACGGGAGCGCAGCGTCGTGAACGCGATGGACATGCCTGCCACCTCACTCGGCCTTGATGTTGCGGGCCTTGATCAGGCGGCCGTACAGGGCGTGCTCGTTGCGGATCACCTTGTCCAGGGCGTCGCGCGTGCCGGGCTGCGGCGTCAGGCCGTGGGCATTGAGCTGGGCCACCACCTCGGGCGTGGTCAGCACCTTCACCAGTTCGGTGTTCCAGCGGTCCAGGATGGGCTTGGGCACCTTGGACGAGGCCACGAAGGCATACCAGTTGGTGGCGCTGAAGCCCGGGAAGCCCGACTCGGCCACCGTGGGCACGTTGGGATACGCGGGCAGCCGCTGCGCGCCGGTGCTGGCCAGCGGCACCAGCTTGCCGGCCTCGATGTAGGGCTTGGCAGTCGAGACCGTCGAGTAGTGCGCCGCGACGCGGCCACCCAGCAGGTCCTGCATGGCCGGCGCGCCGCCCTTGTAGGGCACGTGGACGGTGTCGATCTTCGCGACGTCGTCCACCAGTTCGCCGGCCAGGTGCGAGGCCGAGCCCATGCCGGTGGAGGCGTAGTCGATCTTGCCGGGGTTCCTGCGCGCGTAGGCGATGAACTCGGCGAAGGTCTTGTAGGGCGCGCCGGCCGGCACCACCAGCAGGTTGGGCGTGTTGATCGCCATGGTGATCGGCGCCAGGTCGGCCAGCGGGTCGTAGGTCACCTTCATCAGGTGCGGCGCCAGTGCCAGCGGACCGATGGAGCCCAGCAGGATCACGCTGCCGTCGGTCGGGCCCGCGGCCGTCTGCGCGTGGGCGATGTTGCCGCCGGCGCCGGGCTTGTTCTCCACCACGACGGTGGCGCCGATGTTCTCGCCCAGGCGCCTGGCGATGATGCGGGCCGCGGTGTCGGCAGCGCCGCCGGCGGCGAAGCCCACGTTCATGGTCACGGTGGGCTTGGGCGGGAAGGTCTGGGCGTGGGCCGTCGCTGGCAGGAACGGGCCGGCCAGCAGGCCGGCCAGCAGGCCGGCGAGCAGGCAGGGCAGCAGGCGCAGGGTCATGGGGGAGTCTCCGGGAGGGGTGGGTGCCGCGTCGCGGGTCCGCGCCGGCTCGGGGGCGGGCGGATTCTCGGCAGCGGCTGGCCTTGTGTAAATTGCAACGTTTCGACCCACCGTTGCATGGCACGCATCAATCTCGACTTCCAGGCCATGGCCGCCTTCATCGAGGTGGCCGAGGCCGCCAGCTTCCGCGTCGCGGCCGAGCGGCTGCACCTGTCGGCCCCGGCGCTGTCGCGCCGCATCGCGCGGCTGGAAGAGACGCTGGGCGTGCGCCTGTTCGACCGCACCACCCGCCGCGTGACGCCCACCGCGGCCGGCCGCGCCTTCGTGGCCCAGGCCCGCGACGCCATGGACGCCCTGGAGCGCGCGGCACTGGGCATCCACGAAGTCTCGCGCCAGCACACCGGCGTGGTGACCATCGCCTGCGTGCCCACGGCCACCTTCTGGCTGATCCCGCGCATGCTGCGGCTGTTCGCCGAGCAGCTGCCCGGCGTGCGCTTCCGGCTGCTCGATGCCAGCGAGAGCGAGGTCGAGCGCCAGGTGATCGCCGCCGACGCCGACTTCGGGCTGGGCTTCCTGGAGCGGCCCGTGCCCGACCTGGACTTCACCCCGCTGGTGGCCGACCCCTACGTGGCCGCCGTGCACCGCAGCCACCCGCTGGCCGCCCGCAAGCGCCTGGGGCGCGAGCAGCTGCGGCACGAGCGGCTGATCGCCGTCTCGCGCGCCAGCGGCAACCGCGCCTACGTCGAGGCCCTGCTCGCGCGGCACGACCTGGCCGGCCAGGTCGCGCTGGAGGTCAACCGCGTCGCCACCGTGCTCAGCCTGGTGCAGGCCCGCGTGGGCATCGGCCTGGTGCCGCGCATGGC
The DNA here is from genome assembly GCA_027484575.1 of Comamonadaceae bacterium. Classification (GTDB taxonomy): domain Bacteria; phylum Pseudomonadota; class Gammaproteobacteria; order Burkholderiales; family Burkholderiaceae_C; genus Ramlibacter. Next base: position 47,305 of record JAIXSQ010000001.1, on the reverse strand, counting down.
CGTGGCCGGCGACCACCCCGACCTGGTTGCCATCCCGCTGGCCGGCCCGCCGGTGCAGCGCGTGGTCGGCGTGATGGTGCGGCACGGCGTGCAGCTGCAGCCGGTGCCGCGGCTGGCGCTGGACCTGCTGGTGCAGGCGCGGCTGGCGGCCAGCCCCTGAGCGGCGCGGCCGCTCAGCGCGGCTGGAAGGCGATCAGCCCCATGCCCGCCAGCGCCACCGCCACGCCGGCCACGTCCCAGGGCGTGGGCCGCACGCCGTCGACCGCCCACAGCCAGGCCAGCGCCACCGCGATGTACACCCCGCCGTAGGCCGCATACACCCGCCCCGCGGCCGCTGCGTGCAGCGTGAGCAGCCACGCGAACAGGGCCAGGCTGGCCGCGCCGGGCAGCAGCACCCAGATCGGCTTGCCTTTCACCAGCCAGAGGTAGGGCAGGTAGCAGCCGACGATCTCGGCCAAGGCGGTGGCCAGGTAGAGCAGGACGGTGCGCATGGGCGCGAGTATCGCCACCCCGCACACCAGTTTGCCGTTCAGGTCGGAGCGACCGCGCAAGCACAAACCTTCAGGTCGAGCCCTTGGGAGCGCTGGATCTGGTGGTCTTCACGCGGGCGGCCTGCAATACGGGGCCCCGCAGGATGTGCGGGCGCCGCCGCCAGGTGCCCGAGGGTTCCACCGCAGCCATGAGGCAAGCGGGCGGTGTGGCGCCCGACCACCGCCTGCCAGCGGCTTTGGTCTGCACCTGGACGGCACGGGAGGGGTGAGTGAGTCGGAGGGCCGATCGGCATGCGATCGTCCTCCGCTCGGCAGACTGCCGCTGTGCGGCTGCGAGGTCCAGACGACGTTACTTCGGCTGCTCGACCGCAGCGGTCGGCACCGCGACCGGGGTCACGCCCGGGATCGGGCACTTCTGCTGGAGCATCACGTTGGCCAGATGCACCTTGCGGTTGTCAGCGGCAGCGATGGCTTCGTTCGCGTTGGACATGGTGCCCAGGATGGCGGGCCAGAACAGCAGTGCGCGGGCCACGTTGCCGCCCGTCATGCCCTTCTCCTTGTCGGCCTCGTCGCGCAGACGCTGCACGTCCACGTACTCGTTCTGCAACTGGGCGCACGTGAGTCCGCTGTCGCCGGGCTTGACGCTCTGGACCACAGTGGGCGAAGCGCAACCGGCCAGCACGAGCCCGGACAGGACAACCGCAATCTTCATTCGACCTCCTCGATTTGTTGAGGCGGCGATGGTCCCCGCTGAGGCAGGGCGCGTCAAGACGGCCAAACGGAGCGTGAACGGCATCCAACACACGGCCTCCACAATGGACGCATGCCACCATCCGACTCACCGATGAACGTCGCGCCGACACAGGACGACGACCTCCCGCCCCTGCCCGCCACGCCCGCCGGCCGCTACCGCCACTACAAGGGCGGCGCCTACGAGGTGGTGGGCTGCGCCCGCCACAGCGAGACACTGGAACCGCTGGTGGTGTACCGGCCGCTCTACAACGCCAGCGGCCTGTGGGTGCGGCCGCATGCGATGTTCTTCGAAGAGGTGGTGATCGACGGCGTGCGGCAGCCGCGCTTTGCGCGCGTGCCCGACTGAGCGACGCGCCACGCGCGCGACAGCGCGGCGGGCCGGCCGCGGGCATCATGGGCCGGCCCCACAGCCACACCAGGAGTGCCCATGTCCGCCCTGCAGCTCGCGATCGCCGACGGCGTCGCCACCCTGACCATGGACGTGCCCGCCGCGCGCAACGCGCTGACCGCCGAGATGGCGGCGCGCTTCGCCGAGGTCGTGCCGCAACTGCAGGCTGACGCGGCCGTGCGCGCCGTGGTCCTCACGGGGGCCAACGCGACCTTCAGCGCCGGCGGCGACATCCGCGGCATGCGCGCCTTCCACGAGAACGGCGGCACCGCCGACATGGCGCGCGCCCGCATGCAGTCGCTGCACCCCTGGGTGCGCGGCTTGCTGGAGCTGGACAAGCCCGTGATCGCCGCCGTGGATGGCGCGGCCTACGGCGCCGGTTTCAGCCTGGCCCTGCTGGCCGACTTCGTGCTCGCGACGCCGGCGGCGCGCTTTTGCCTCTCGTTCCTGCGCATCGGCCTGGTGCCCGACGTGGCCGCGATGTACACCCTGCCCCGCGTGGTGGGCGTGCAGCGCGCCAAGGAGCTGATGCTCTCGGCCCGCGAGCTCGATGCGGCCGAGGCGCAGCGGCTGGGGATCGTGATGGAGGTGGTGGCGCAGTCGCGCCTGCTGGACCGGGCGCAGCAGCTGGCGCGCAGCCTGACGGCGGCGTCACCGCTGGCGGTGGCGCTGGTCAAGCAGCAGGTGGGGGCGTCGTTGGGGAATGACCTCACCACGCTGCTGGCGCGGGAGGCGGATCACCAGGGCTTGTGCATGGTGAGCGAGGGGCATCGGGAGGCGGTGCGGAGGTTTCTGGGGAAGGAGGCGGCGGCGTATCAGTGGCCGCATACAGTCGTGGCCGCGCAAGCGGGTGCCATCACGCGAGCACGCTAACCAACTCGGCCACGATGGTCACTTCGGCCGCCTCCGAGGGCTCCAGCACGATGGGTCGAAAGGCGGAATCCGAAGATTCAGGTGACAGCACAATGCGCGCGTGCCGCCAGCCACCGCCCTCGGCAGCGACCTTCTCGCTTGCATAGCGCTTCAGCGTGTAGCTGCCCCCAGTTTCCGGGTCCTCGATGCTGCGGTGCTGGGCAATGACGATTTTCCCGTTGCGTGTGCCCGCCGGGTTCGCACGGAAGACGCACCATGCGCCATTCGGCACACGTCGGTTCATCGACTCGCCCACGACTTGGGCAATGAACATGCCCGGGCCGATGACGACACCGTCAGGTGCTGCCCATTGCGTGAACCCGGCGTCATCTTGGCTTGCGCCGAAAGCGCCTGCTGCGATCTTGAGCGTGGTGACAGGTATGGCGGTCTCGAAGGGGCGCACCGCATGACGATCAAGGATCCGGAACCTTGGGGCGTTAGCGGCCTGCGCCTCGAACGCTCCGTGCAGCGCGCTTACTGCGGTCCCGGGCTGCCCAGATGGGTCGGCTGTGGGTGCCCACCTGCGCCGCCATTCAGGCGGAGTATCCGCATACGCCTCGACCGGCGTGGACTTAGCGATCAACCTGCTTCGCAGAAACTGCGCGGTCTCAGCATCCGTGCAGTACACGTAGCAGCCTTTCATGCCACGCGTCATGAGCGTGCGGTACGTGTTCTTGATGATCACGTCGGCCTCGCGAGCGGCCGCCGCTGCGTCCTGCTTCGCCAGCTTCTTCAGCCCTTTGACGGAGCTATCTGATCGCGCTCGCGCTGTCGGCTCCGTGATCACCTTGCCATCGCGTACCACCAAGTCATCACCCACGATCACGCCGATGTAATCGACCTCCAGACCTTGGCAGGTGTGGATGCAGCCGATCTCCCTGACCGAATTCGGATTGATCATCCAGAGGTTGCCGTCGACGGTGAGGTTCCATCGGGCACGGAACTCGTGCTCGGGCAAGACGATGTCCCAAGCCTTTGCATCGTTTTTGCTCGGCCACGGCCAACAATACCCCGCAACGATCCGGGCTCGATTGCGCTCTGCATTCTTCTCTTCGATCAGCCTGCGCAACTCGGTTGGTGAGTCGATGACACGGAAATCGAACTCGCTGGGATCCAGGAACTCGTTGGCGGTTTGCCGCACCTGTAACGTGTGATCGAGCCAAGCCAAGTAGCCGTCGGAGCCGTTGCACCGAAACTGGGATGCCAGTTCCATCTCGTGCACCTGCGCTCCCGCTTTGCGCGCCCACTGGCGGATCGCGGCCTTGGTGCCGATGTCCTTGAGCGTGACCTTCTGCGATTGGTCGATGAAGAAGACCGACAGCCGCGCCGCCGCGATCAACTCCTTGATCTGGTTCTCTCCACGATTCGAGATCATCCCCGATTTCTCCCGAAGTCGGTGCGCCTCGTCGACGACCAACGCACCGAACTCTTCGTCGGGGCGCTCGATAAAGCTGCCTGAACTGGCGAAGAGGTGTGCGAACTCCGTCCGACGTGGATGTCCCTGCAGCTTGGCAAGGTACACCTCGCGAGGTGCAGCGTTCTTGGTCACGTACTTGGCCGTCATGCCACCGCCGATGAGGCGCACAAGCAGATTGACGGCGACCACAGACTTGCCGGTTCCTGGCCCACCTTCGACGATCAGCACCTGCTTGGCACCCGCTGCCGCGCGATGAGCCAGGTGGATCGCCTCTTCGAACACGAGCTTCTGGTCATCCACGAGAACGAACTCCGACGCGTTCTCTAGCATTCCGACTAGTGCATCGGCCAGGCTTCGCGAAGGCCGGATACGACCGTGCTCAATGCGGTACAGCGTGTGCTTACCGTCCCCTGTGCGCACATGCTGCGCAATGAACGCACGCAGGCGCCTGCGCTCGTCCGAGCCAGAAAGGAACAGGGGTGCCTTGTCTACGTGGCTTTTGTAGAAGGGATCATTCAGCGGGCTGCCATGCGTAGGGTAGTTGTGTAGGTAGGCACAGGAACGCAGTTCGATGCCGCCCTCCTCGACCGCCGCGTTGAATCCCTTGAGCAGCGCGACGTATGTCCAGGCTTGGTAAGACGGATGGCTCGTCTCCGCGCTGCCACCGGCGAACCTGGTGCGAACGATGGCGTCCTTGGAGGTGACTTCCGCCGCTTCCCATTGCTTCAGTTCCACCACCACCAGGCTCGGGGATCCATCGGCTGTATGCCCGGTCACCAAAAAGTCCACCCTCTTCGCGGTCTGAGGGATCGTGTACTCGATGGCGACGCCGCAGTCTTCAGGGATCGACGGGTCGTTCAGAACCTTGCCCATGAATTGCAAAGACGCAGCCCATGCCTTGATCTCCTGTTGAGAAACCTTCCGGCCTGTGCGGCGGCTGAATGCCTCGAGGATGATCTGCTCGATGTCTTCCTTGAAGACATCATCGAGGAACTCGCGCTTGGTGTTCTCGTAGACGATCACGCCGTCACAGCTCCGTGTACTTTCGGTGGCTTCCCTTGGCCTTGTCGACAGGGTACTTCGCGGCATTAGCTTTCAGCTTGACCCGCAGCGCGTCGGCCAGGTTGATGCCGGTCTCGTGCGCCATGAGCAACGTGTAGCAGAGGACATCCGCGAGTTCGTCCGCGATGCGCTCACGTTTGTCGGCAGCAGCCTGCGCGATCTCGGGCCCCTGCTTCCACTGGAAAATTTCCAGCAGTTCGGCCGCTTCCAGCGACAGCGACAGTGCCAAGTCCTTGGGATTGTGGAACTGCTGCCAGTCGCGCTCGTCGCGGAAGGCAATGACTGCTGCGGTCAGGTCGGTGAGGTCGGACATGGCGTGATCACTGGATGGTGTGAACAGACTGTAGCGGTGGCATCCAAGAGCTCTGCTCACACATACCCCCCCGCCGCCTCCAACAACGCCCTCTGCACCCGCCTCCTCAACCCCTCCGGTCCCACCACCCGCACCTCCGCCCCATACCGCAGGATCTCCCCCAAGATCTCCCGGTCGTCCCCGTACGGCACCTCCAGCACGTACGACCCGTCGGCCTCCTCGCGCCCCTGCTGCCTGGGGTGCCAGGTCTCCCCGCGCACCCAGCGCGCGCGCTCGGGCGAGAAGCGCAGCACGGCCACCGCCGTGGGCACGCCGGCGAAGATGCCGTAGCCCGCGCCCAGTTCGGCATCGAGGGCGGCTTCGTCAACCTCGGTGGCGGGCGCGTCCAGCGGCTGCACGGCTTCGAGCGCGTCGAGCGAGAAGCGGCGCAGGCCGTCGCGCCAGTGGCACCACGCATCCAGGTACCAGTTGTCGCGCCAGTGCACCAGGCGCTGGGGCGAGACGCTGCGCTGGCTGCGTTCGCCGCGCTCGCGGTGGAAGTGGGTGATGCGCAGCTGCCGCCGCGCCAGGGTGCCGGCGGCGACCTGCTCGAAGTGCTGCGGCTGCGGGCTGCGCACGCCGGCCTGCAGCAGGCGGATGCGCCGCGCCACGTCGGCGCCGGCCAGGCCGTTGGCAGCCATCAGCTGCTCCAGGCGGGCCTGCAGGGGCTTCAGGCGCGGGCCGAGCAGGCCCGGCGCGAGCTGCGCCAGCAGCCGCTGGATGGTGACCAGGGCCAGCACCTCCTCGGGGCTGAACCACAGGCCGGGCAGCTCGGTGCTGCCGTCCGCGGGCGCATCGAGCACGTAGCCGCCGCGGTCGCGGTCGTAGCGGATCGGGGCGTGGGCCTGGTCGCGCAGCTTGGCGATGTCGCGCTTGCAGGTGGCGCGCGAGATCTCCAGTGCCTGGCACAGTTCCTGGAGCGACACGGCGCGGCGGCCGCTGAGCAGCGCCGGGTAGCGGTTCAACCGGATGAATTCGCTCATGGCTCCTCGGGGGTCTCCACCCTGCCCTGTCCTCGTCGTCAACTGCCGTCGCGCTGGATTGTTCCACCGAACGGAGGAGCCGCCCCTGCCCCGGATGGCTGAGGCGCGGCCGGTCCCGAGCGCGGGTCGGCCCCGATGCGCTCAGCGCGGTCCCGTGGCCGGCGCGTCGCCGGCCGGCGGGTCGCGGTCGCTGCCCTCCTCCACCCGCAGGCGCAGGAAGGCGGGGACGTCCGGGCTGCTGGCCATGCAGGCCTGCACCGACGCGTCCTTGGCGGCCAGCCGGTTGGACGAGCGCCAGACCGAGAACGCCATCTCCTTGACCGAGCCGGATGCATCCTCGTCCACCAGCTGCCGCAGCCGCGCGCACTTGGCCGCCAGCCAGGCATGGCCAGCCACCTGCCGCTCCAGCGCCTCCAGCCGGGTGCGGGCACGGCCCAGCGCGCCGTCCTGCACCAGCGCCTGCACCTGCTCGAGCGCATCGATGAACGTCACCTCCTGCACCCGCTCGCGCACCAACGGGTCCTCGGGCAGGCGCTCCCAGTCCGAGGCGGCGATGCGCGGCAGCGCCAGCGTGCCCTGGCACGTCAGCACCTGGCCGTCGGCGGCCTCGCCCTCGGCCACGACGGCCAGCAGGGCCTGCGGCTGGCGCGGGTCGGCGCCGGCGCCCGGCTGGGCGGCCAAGTGCAGGCGCACGGCCAGCCAGGCCTCGGCGCCCCAGGCCAGGTCGGGCAGCAGGCAGCGCTCCTGGCCGCCTTCGGTCACCCGGCGCACCAGGCCCAGCGGCTGCGCGACCACGCCGGGCCCGGGCAGCAGGCTCACGCGCAGCCGGCGCAGCCACAGGGCCTGCAGCAGCTGCAGCTCCTCCTCGAAGCGCGGGCGCAGGTCCTCGGCGCTGCGGCCGTAGTACGACTGGCCGCCGCCGGCGCGGGCCATGCCCAGCATCAGGTCCTCGTGGAAGTGCGCGCCCAGGCCGATGGTGGTGGTGCCCACGCCCCGGCCGGCCCAGTCGGCGCAGTGGCGGCCGATGGCGGCGGCATCGTCCAGCCCGCGGTTGGCCTGGCCGTCGGACAGCAGCAGCACGCGCGACAGGGTGCCGGGCAGGCCGCCCTCGAGCAGGCGGGCGCCCTGCTGCCAGCCGTCGAACAGCGCGGTGGTGCCGCCGCTCTCGACCCCGGCCAGGGCGCGGCGGATGCGGTCCGCGTCGCCGCCGGGCCCCAGGGGCACGGGCACCTGGACCTGGTCGTCGTAGAGCACCACGGCGACCTGGTCGCGGGCGGTCAGGCCCTCGGCGATGGCTTCGACGCAGCGCAGCGCCTCCTGCAGCGGCTCGCCGGCCATGCTGCCGGAGCGGTCGACCACCAGCGCCAGGCGCAGCGGTTGGCGCTGGGGCGCCGGGCCGATGCCGGCCGGCGGCGCATCGGGGGCCTGCACGCGCACGAGCAGGTCGAGCGTGCCCTCGCCCGCCGGTGCGGCGGCGCGGGCGGGCGTCAGGACGAGGGTGGGCTGGGGATGGGCGGATGTGGCGGGGTCAGCGGTGGTGTGGGTCATGGCGGGCTCGGGGTGGGTGGCTGGGACGGATGGCGGGGGCGGGCGGCCAGGGCTCAGTGCAGGCGGCGGTGGGTGCGGTGGGTGCGGTGGGCCACGGTGACCACGGCCGCATCGGCCGAGACGACGGCGTAGGCGTCGAACCAGCGCTCGGCCTGCACGTAGCGCTCGCGCGGCAGCACCCGGCGCAGGCGCTCGCGGGTGGCCTTGCTGACGCTCTTGAGCACGGCGCCGTGGCCGTCGTGGGTGGTCTTGCCGTGGCGCACGAGTAGGTCGACGAACCAGGGGGCGATGCCGCGCTGCTGCAGGCGCACTTGGGCATGGCGGGTCAGGCGGGGGACGGGGATGGGCGTGGCATGCATGGCGGCTCCAGGCGGTGTGGCGATGGAGCGGCACTGTGCGCGGGCCGGGGCTCGTGGCGAGAGGCGGCGGGGCTGGATGGAGCGCCAGTGGTGGCGGGGCCGCGCGGCGGGGGCGGCAGGCTCACGTGGTGAGCCCGGGGTGTGCCGAGGGTGGTGCAGCGGCCGTCGAACGTCGCTGGATCCCGGCCTTCGCCGGGATGACGGCGGGGGGGCGGGGTGCCGGGCGGAGTGCCGGCTGGGACGGCGGGCGACTGGCGCTCAGCCGCCGTCGCGACAGAAGCGGTCGACCTTGGCCTTGGGCACCTTCTGCAGCCGCATGAAGAAGCCGTGCCCGGCCTCGCGCACGCCGAAGCGCTGGCGCACGTCGTCGCGGATGCGCATCCACAGGTGGCCGGCCATCTCGGCGTCGGCCATGGCGCGGTGGGCGCGCCCGGCGCGGGGCAGGCGCAGCAGGTCGATCAGCGTGCCCAGGCGGTGGTTGGGCGCCTGCGGGTACACGCGCCGCGCCAGCAGCAGGGTGCAGGCGAAGGCCGGCTGCGGCTGCTCGCCCAGGCGGGCCAGCTCCATCTCCCAGAACTTGCGGTCGAAGGGCGCGTTGTGCGCCACCAGCGGCAGGCCGCCGACGAAACGGGCCGCTTCGCGCATCACGGTGGCCACCGGGGGCGCATCGGCCACCATGCGGTCGGTGATGCCGGTGAGCTGCTGCACGTCGTGCGGGATCGGCCGGCCCGGGTTCATCAGGCTCTGGTAGCGGTCGACGATGGCATCGCCCTGCACCACGGCGATGGCCACCTCGGTCGGCCGGTCGCCCCAGGCGGGGTTCAGGCCGGTGGTCTCGAAGTCGATGACGGCGACGGGTTCGGTGGGCATGGGCGGGCGGATTGTTCCATGGCCGAGCCACGGGTCCGCCGAGGCATGGCCGCCCGTTGCGTCGTCATCCCCGCGCAGGCGGGGATCCAGTGACGGCCTCGGCCCCGGCGTGGCGCGCAGGCCGCGCTGCGCGCGGCGGCCTGGACCCCCGCCTGCGCGGGGGTGACGGGGGGCGCTGCCCTACGCCACCACCGCCCGCGGCCCGTCGTCCGGGATGCTCCCGTCGGGCCGCGCATACGTGCCCACCAGCCAGCCCGCCGCCAGCCCGCGTTCGCGGATGGCCTGCAGCACGGCGTCGCGGCCCGGGGTGCCGGTGAAGGGCTCGCCGGGGCCCAGGGCGTAGAGCTGGAACCAGTAGTGGTGGGTGCCGTGGCCGGGCGGCGGGTCGGGCGGCAGCCAGGCGGCGCGCAGCGCGCTGTTGCGGCCTTCGTGGATCGCGTCGTCGTCGCTGCGGCCGATGTCGCCTTCGGCCAGGTGGCCGTCGGTGGGCGGCAGGTCGACCACGATGGCGTGCACCAGCGGCTCGGGCGTGGGCGCGTCGGGGTCCTCGACCACCAGCACCAGCGAGGCCGCGTTGGCCGGCACGCCGGTCCACTGCAGCGGCGGCGACAGGCCCTCGCCGTCGGGCGTGTAGCGCGCCGGGATCGGCGCATGGTCGGCGAAGGCCAGGCTGCGCAGCTGCAGCAGGCCCAGCCCCGCGCGCAGGCCGCTCTTGTGCAGCAGCAGCTTGTCGGTGCCGGCGCGCTGCTCGCGCAGCAGGTGGCCGACCACGTCGGGCAGTTTCTCGAGCATGGGTGGGGTGTACCCAAGCGGGGCCGGCACGGCTGTCGGACGGGGCCGCAGGGTGTGCGGTCGAGGTGGGTGCGCCCTACCGTCATCCCGGCGAAGGCCGGGATCCAGGGTCTTGCGAGGTCGCTGCAAAGTCACTGGGTCCCGGCCTTCGCCGGGACGACGAGGCGGGAGGCCGGGACGACGAGGCGGGGCGGGATCAATGGAAATCCCGGCTCCTGTTCTCCCGCCCCAACCGCCCCAGCAACGGCGTCAGGTCCTCCAGCCGCTCGGCCACCAGGTGGCACACCCGGCCCTCGCTGGCCGGATCGCGCTGCCAGGTGCCGTGCACGGCCAGCAGCCGCGCGTGCATCAAGGGCGTGCGCTGCTCCTCGCGCAGGCTGCGCCAGACGATCACGTTCACCGGCCCGGTCTCGTCCTCCAGCGTCACGAAGATGGTGCCGTTGGCGGTCGAGGGTTGCTGGCGCACCGTCACCATGCCGCAGGCGCTGGCGGCGCGGCCGCCGGGCAGGCGGGCCAGTTGCGCGGCGGTGGCGAAGCGCTGCCTGGCCAGCCGCGGCCGCAGCAGCGCCAGCGGATGCCGGCGCAGCGTCAGGCCCAGGGCGTCGTAGTCGAAGACGATCTCCTCGCCCTCGGGTGCGGCGGGCAGCGCCAGCGGCTCCTCGCACACCGGCGCCTGCGCCAGCAGCGCGGGCGCGCGGCGCCGCGCGGCGGCCTCCCAGACCTGCTGGCGGCGGTGGCCGGCCAGCGAGCGCAGGGCATCGCCGGCGGCCAGGGTGGCCATGTCCTGCACATCCAGCCGCGCGCGCAGCGACAGGTCCTCGGCATCGCGGAACGGCCCCGCGGCCCGCGCCGCGGGGATGCGCCGCGCGGCCTCCTCGCGCAGGCCGGCGAGCAGGCGCAGGCCCAGCCGGATCGCGGGGGCGGCCATGTCGCCTTCGAGCGTGCAATCCCAGTCGCTGGCCGACACGTCGGGCGGCAGCACCTGCACGCCGTGGCGGCGCGCGTCCTGCACCAGCTGCGACGGGCCGTAGAAGCCCATGGGCTGCGAGTTCAGCAGCGCCGCCGTGAAGCAGGCCGGCTCGTGGCACTTGAGCCAGCTGGTCTTGTACGCCAGCAGCGCGAAGCTGTAGGCGTGGCTCTCGGGAAAGCCGTAGTCGCCGAAGCCCTTGATCTGCTCGTAGATGCGGTCGGCGAAGTCGGGCGCGTAGCCGTTGGCCAGCATGCCGCCCTTCAGGCGCGCCTCGAAGCGGTCCAGCCCGCCCTTGCGCTTCCAGGCCGCCATCGCGCGGCGCAGCGCGTCGGCCTCGGTGGCTGAAAAGCCCGCGGCCACCATCGAGATCTCCATCACCTGCTCCTGGAAGATCGGGATGCCCAGCGTGCGCTCCAGCGCCTGCTGCAGCCGCGGCTGCTCGCCGTCGTACTTCGAGCGTTCGTACAGGATGGGTTGGCCCGCATCGCGCCGCGCCCGCGCCTTCAGGTAGGGATGCACCATGCCGCCGGTGATGGGCCCGGGCCGCACGATGGCGACCTCGACGACCAGGTCGTAGAACACCTTGGGTTTGAGGCGCGGCAGCATGGTCATCTGCGCCCGGCTCTCGATCTGGAACACGCCCACCGTGTCGGCCCGCTGCAGCATGGCGTAGGTGGCGGGATCTTCGGACGGGATGTCGTAGACCGTGAACGGATGCCCGCGCCGCTGCGCGATCAGGTCCAGGCTGCGGTGCATGGCCGTCAGGATGCCCAGGGCCAGCACGTCGACCTTCATCAGGCCCAGCGCCTCCAGGTCGTCCTTGTCCCACTGGATGATCGAGCGTTCGGGCATGGCCGCGTTCTCCACCGGCACCAGCCGCGTGAGCCGCGTCTGCGTGAGCACGAAGCCGCCCACGTGCTGCGACAGGTGGCGCGGAAAGCCCATCACCTGCTGCGTCAGGTCCAGCCACAGCTGCAGCCGGTGCGGCGGCACCGGCAGGCCCAGCCCGTCCGCGATCTCCTGCAGCTTGCCGGTGGCCAGGTCGTGGTCGAACCAGAAATGGTCCTTGGCGAAGGCCTCGACCAGCGCGGGCGGGATGTCCAGCGCCTTGCCCACGTCGCGGATCGCGCTGCGGGTGCGCCAGCTGATCACCACCGCGGCGATGGCGGCGCGCTCGCGGCCGTACTTGGCGTAGATGTACTGGATGACCTCCTCGCGCCGCTCGTGCTCGAAGTCCACGTCGATGTCGGGCGGCTCGTTGCGGCGGTCGACGCTGATGAAGCGCTCGAGCAACGGCCGCGACAGCATCGGGTCCATGGCGGTGATGCCCAGGCAGAAGCACACCGACGAATTGGCCGCCGAGCCGCGGCCCTGGCACAGGATGCCCTGCCCCCGCGCCCAGCGCACGATGTCGTGCACGGTCAGGAAGAACATCTCGTAGCGGCACTGCGCGATCAGCGCCAGCTCCTTCTCGACCAGCTCCACCACCTTGCGCGGCACGCCCTGCGGGTAGCGCTCGCGCGCGCCTTCCCAGGCCAGGTGCGTGAGGCCCTCGATCGGCGTCATGCCCGCGGGCACGGTCTCCAGCGGGTAGTCGTAGCGGATCTCCTGCAGGTCGAAGGCGCAGCGGCGCGCCACCTGCAGCGTGGCCGCCAGCAGCGCCGGCGGGTAGGTGTCGGCCAGGCGCTTGCGCTGTCGCAGGTGGTGCTCGGCATTGGCCTGCAGCGCCAACCCGCAGGCATCGACCGGCCGGCCCAGCCGCACCGCCGTCAGCACGTCCTGCAGCGGCTTGCGCGAGCGCGCATGCATCAGCACCTCGCCGCAGGCCACCAGGGGCACGCCGGCGTCCTGGCCCAGCCGCGTGAGCTGGGCCAGCCACAGGTCGTCGTCCAGCCGGTGCGGCAGGGTCACGCCCAGCCACAGCGCGCTGCCGAAGCGGCCCTGCAGCCAGCGCAGGCGCTGCACGAGCGCGTCGTGGTCGAGGTCGCTGCCGGCGGGCCGCTGCGGCACGGCCAGCAGCTCGCAGCCTTGCAGCAGGCCGAAGTCGCTGCCGTCCCAGTCGACGTGGTACTCCCCCTTGGGCGCGGCGCGGCGCGCGGCGGTGATGAACTCGCACAGCCCGCCCCAGCCGGCCAGGTCGCGCGCGATCGCCACCAGCCGCAGGCCGCCGGGCCCCGGCATCCCGAACCAGGCGCCGTACAGCAGCTGGAACGGCCGCAGCCGGCGCTGGCCGGGCAGGTGCTCCTGGAGCCGCTCGATGAAGGCGCGGTACTCGCGCCAGCCCGACCAGGCCCGCACCACGCCGGCCACCGAGGCCTCGTCGGTGATGGCCAGCGCCTCGTAGCCCAGGTCGTAGGCGCGCCGCACCAGCTCCTGCGGATGCGAGGCGCCGCGCTGGAAGCTGAAGTTGGACATGCAGAACAGCTCGGCATGGCCGGGCAGCAGGTCGGGGCCGTCCCCCAGCAGCGGGGGCAGCTGCTGCTCGTCCAGCAGGGGCCGGGGCTTGGGGGTCGCGTCAGGCATACAGCCCCTGCAGGTACCAGCGGAAGCTGCCGCCCGCGGCCAGGCCTTCGGCCAGGTGCTGCGGGCGCTCGCGGTAGATCCACACCAGCCCCGCCTGCGGGCTGCGCGCCACGAAGTAGTCGCGCAGGCAGGCGCCTTCGGGCTCCCACCAGGCGGTCTCGACCCGGTACAGCCGCGCCAGCCGGCGCAGCGGCCCGCCGAAGCACGGCGTCTCGCCCTGCAGCCGCAGGCGCAGCGGCTGCGGCAGCACCCACGAGGGGTACAGCGCATCGGCCTCGGGCGGCGCGGCCGGCGTGGCGCTGCGCGCGGGCTCCCACTGCTGCTTGCATTCGGGGCGGTGGTCGGCGCGCGCGACCGGCACCACCACGTTGGCCTCGCCCAGCCGGGCCGACAGGCGCTCGACCAGCTGGTGCAGCCGCTCGCCGCCGCGCTGCTCGCCCGGCAGCAGGCTGGTGGTGGCGCCGCCCCAGGGCACGGTCTCCAGGCTGCGCAGCCGCAGGTGGTTGGCCGGCGCGGCGAGCGTGAAGCGGGCCAGCTGCTCGGCCAGCAGCTTGCGCAGGTGCGCCGTGTCCTGCGTGGCCTGCGCGGTGCGCAGCACCAGCTGCTGGCGCGGCGGCAGCTGCACGCCGTTCAGGCGCTTGAGGTCCAGCGTCCATTCGAGCTCCAGCGCCAGCACGCCGCGCTGGCGCGCCTGCAGCCACAGCTGCAGCCGCTCGAACAGCTGGCCGGCCGGCAGCTGCAGGTCGCCCGCGCTGCTGGCCGCCTGCGCGAGCTCGGCGCCCAGGTCGAAGTCCTCGGGCGCGACCACCCAGTCGTGCGTCTCGGGCCGCTCGCCCCAGGCGATGTCCAGCGCGGCCAGCAGCGCGGCGCCGAAGCGGCGCGCCACCCCGCCGCGCGGCAGCGCGCGCAGCTGGCCCCAGGTGGTGATGCCGGTGCGCTCGAGCACGCCCAGGTGCGGCGCGGCGGCGGCCAGCCAGGCCAGGGGCAGGTCGTGCGGCAGCCTGGCCGGCTTGGGCAGGCCCTGCTGCTTGCAGCGCAGCAGCGCCAGCGCCACCGGCGCATTCGGCCCGCAGGCCCAGGTGGCCGGGCCCAGGTCGGGATGCGCGTTCAGCAGCAGCCGCAGCAGCGGCTGGCGCCCGCCGAACAGGCGCAGGCTGCCCGAGGCCTCGACCAGCAGCGCGCCCTCGGCCCAGGCCACGCGCGGCGAAAAGCGCAGCGCCCACCACGACCAGGCGGTGCGCTGGTCCTCACGGCTGGGGAACAAGGCGATCCAGAACATGCGATGGCCTGTGGGTGGTGGGGGTCGGATGTGCTGCCGGGGTGGGCGGGGACGGAGGTGGCACCGCCGCCGGGCGCCGCCGGGCCGCCAGCAGCGCCCGCACCCGCTCGGCATGGGCCGGCAGGTGCAGCGGTGCCTCCAGCGGCGGGCCGCGGCGCTTGAGCACCGTGACCTGCATCTCGTCGACGCCTTCCAGCAGCAGCCGCAGCGGCGCGGGGCTGGCCTGGGTACGCGCGTCCAGCCCGCGCAGCACCACCAGCAGCGGCGTGGCCGCCTGCCGGGCGGCCAGGTGCAGCCGGCGCAGCTCGGGCCCGCGCACCTGCGGCAGCCAGGCCAGCACGGCGGGCACGTCGGCGCAGCGCAGCGCCTGCTCGGCCGACCAGAGCCGGGCCGCGGCGCGGTCGGCGCGGATCCACAGCAGCCGCTCGGCCGGCAGGCCCTGCCCGGCCAACGCCGGGCCGTAGGGATCGAAGGGCGGCCCCACCAGCACGGCCGGGCCGGGCTGCGCGCGCAACCGCGCCACCAGCGCCGGCAGCAGCAGCTGCCAGGCATGCGCCTCGGGCCGCGCCTGCAGCAGCTCGACCAGGTGCCCCAGCGGCCAGCCCCCGCCGGGCAGCTGCGCATCGAGCGCCGCATGCCCGCTGGGCAGCACCGCATCCTGGCGCGCCAGGTCGGTGACGCGCCAGACGTGGGGGACGGCCAGGGCTGCAGCGGGCTGCATGGGAGGGGGGGTGGTGGGGGAGGTGGAGGCGGAAACTACTGGTTGTTTATACAGTAAATGCCGGCCCTGCGTCATCCCGGGCAGGGTCGGAAGGTGGTGACTGTGCAGTCGCAGGAATTCCGTCACCCCCGCGAAGGCGGGGGTCCAGCGACGGCCCGTGCACGGGGCCAGGCGCGGGACTGGATCCCCGCCTGCGCGGGGATGACGAGGCGGCCTGCACCGGGCCGCCGCCCACCCCGGCCACACTCCCCCCGTGCCCCCACCCCTGCTCTCCCCCGAGGTCTTCGCCGGCGACGCCCTGGACGTGGCGCCGCGGCTCATCGGCGCGCTGCTGCTGGTCGACGGCGTGGGCGGGCTGATCGTGGAGACCGAGGCCTACGACATGGCCGACCCCGCCTCGCACAGCCACGGCGGCCCCACGGCCCGCAACGCGGCGATGTTCGGCCCGCCCGGCCGCGCCTACGTCTACCGCTCCTACGGCATCCACTGGTGCCTGAACTTCACCTGCCGCGAAGCGGGCCACGGCGCCGGCGTGCTGATCCGCGCGCTGCAGCCCACCCAGGGACTGGACCGCATGCGCGAGCGCCGCGGCCTGCACGACGAGCGGCTGCTGTGCGCGGGCCCCGGCCGGCTGGGCCAGGCGCTGGCGATCACGCACGGCATGAACGGCCACCGGCTCGACCACGCGCCCTTCGCCGTGCACGCGCCCGCGCAGGTGCACCCGGTGGTGGCCGGCCCGCGCATCGGCATCACCAAGGCCGCCGGGCAGCCCTGGCGCTTCGGCCTGGCCGGCTCGCGCTGGCTCAGCCGGCCGTTCGCGGTGCACCAGCAGCGGGCTTCATCCCAGGTTCAGGGACGCTGAGCACGATGCCGCCGAGGCTCGCCATCGCGGGCCACCTGACGGAGGCATCCCCATGGCCCTGCTGCCATGCCCGCGCGGCGACATCGCCGGCCCCGAGCCGGAGCCCGACGCGGTGCCCGACACGCTGCACCTGCAACTGCTGCAGCCCGGCGAGCCGGGCCGCGCCGAGGTCGAACGCTTCATCGCCGGCATCTACGCCTGCCGCTACGGCGCGCGGCTGGGCGGCTTCGCACCCGTGCTGGCCTGCCTGGCCGATGCGGCCGGCCGGCCGGTCGCGGCGGCCGGGCTGCGCCGCGCCGACACGGGCCCGCTGTTCCTGGAGCGCTACCTCGACCGCCCGGTCGAGCAGCTGCTGGCCTCCCCCGAGGGCAGGCCGCCGGCGCGCGCGGCCATCGTCGAAGTCGGCAACCTCGCCGCCGGCCAGCCCGGCCAGGGCCGCCGCCTGCTGCTGCAACTGGGCCCGCTGCTGGCCGGCCAGGGCGTGCAGTGGGTCACGGGCACGCTGACGTCCGAGCTGCGCAGCCTGTTCCGCCGCATCGGCGTCGCGCCGCTCACGCTGGCCGCGGCCGACCCCGCCGCGCTCGGCGACGAGGCGGCCGCCTGGGGCAGCTACTACGCCCACGCGCCGCTGGTGCTGGCCGGCCACCTGCCGCAGGCGCTGCGGCACCTGCGCCGCTACGCGCGCGCCGTGGGCGAGGTGCCGGCATGAGCGGCACGCTGATCGGCCCGCGCGGCCCGCTCGACGCCGCCGCCCGTGCGCAGGCCACCGAGGCGGCCGCCGCCACGCTGCGCGGCCAGGGCGTGCGGGTGCTGGCCACGCTGCTGGACAACGATCCCGCCTGGCGCGTGGCCGACCTGGCCGCGCTGCAAGCCGGCGTCGTGCACGTGCCGCTGCCGGGCTTCTTCAGCCCGGCGCAGATCCGGCACGCACTGCAGGCCAGCGGCGCCGACGCCCTGCTGGCCGCCCCCGACACCGCCGGCCAGCTGGGCCTGCCGGCGCAGCCGCTGGCACTGGCCGGTGCGCCGCTGGCGCTGGTGCGCCTGCCCGCGTTGCCGGTGGCGCTGCCGCCGGCAACGGCCAAGGTCACCTTCACCTCGGGCACCACCGGCGCGCCCAAAGGCGTGTGCCTGACGGCCGCCGGGCTGGCCACGGTGCAGGACAGCCTGCGCCAGGCGCTGGGTGCGCTGGGCATCGCGCGCCACCTGTGCGCGCTGCCGCTGGCGGTGCTGCTCGAGGACGTGGCCGGTGCCGGCGCGGCGCTGGCCCATGGGGCCGAGGTGGTGGCGCTGCCGCTGTCATCGCTGGGCCTGCGCGGCTCCTCGTCGTTCGACCCGGCGGCCTTCGATGCCGCGGTGCGCCGGTGGCAGCCCGGCAGCCTGATCCTGCTGCCGCAGATGCTCGCGGCCTGGGCCGCCTGGCTGGGCGCCCGGGGGGAGCGCGCCCCGGCCAGCCTGCGCTTCGTCGCGGCCGGCGGCGCGGCGGTGGGCGCGCCGCTGCTGGCCGCGGCGCACGCGCTGGGCATCCCCGCCTTCGAGGGCTACGGCCTGTCCGAGGGCGGCTCGGTGCAGACGCTCAACCTGCCCGGCGCCGACCGGCCCGGCAGCGTGGGGCGGCCGCTGCCGCATGCGCGCGTGCGGCTGGCGGCCGACGGCGAGATCGAGGTGGCCGGCACGCTGTTCGCCGGCTACCTGGGCCAGCCGGCGCGCGATCCGCAGGCCTGGTGGCCCACCGGCGACCTGGGCCGCCTCGACGCCGACGGCTACCTGCACGTGGCCGGCCGCAAGCGCCACGTGCTGGCCACGGCCTACGGCCGCAAGGTCTCGCCCGAGTGGGTCGAGGGCGCGTTGCTGGCCGGCGGCGGCATCGCGCAGGCGGTGGTGCTGGGCGAGGGCCAGCCGGCGCTGTCGGCCGTGCTGTGGGCCTGGCCCGGCGCCGACGACGCGCGGCTGCAGGCCGCCGTCGAGGCCGCCAACGCCGCCTTGCCCGACTACGCGCGCGTCGCCCGCTGGGTGCGCGCGGCAGCACCGCTGTCGGCCGAGTCCGGCCTGGCCACCGCCAACGGGCGCCCCCGGCGCGACGCGGTGCTGCACGTGCATGCCGCCGCCCTGGGGCTGCCGCCGGCCACCGTCCCCGATCCCGTGTCCGTTCCTTCCGTGGAGACCCCATGAGCTTCTTCGAGCGCCTCGTGGCGCAGACCCAGGACGCACGCGCGCAGCTGCTGTCCGCCCCCATCATCCAGGGCGTGCTGGCCCGCGGCGAGGTCGCGCTGCCCAGCTACGTCGCCTTCCTCACCGAGGCCTTCCACCACGTGCGCCACACGGTGCCGCTGCTGCGGGCCTGCAAGGCGGCACTGCCGGAGCACCACGCCTGGCTGCGCGAGCCGCTGGACGCGTACGTCGCCGAGGAGGCCGGCCACGACGACTGGATCCTGGACGACCTGCGCGCGTGCGGCGTCGATGCCCAGGCGGTGCGCACCGGCCGCCCGTCGGTGGCCACCGAGGTGATGGTGGCCTATGCCTACGACACCATCGCGCGCGGCAACCCGCTGGGCTTCTTCGGCATGGTGCACGTGCTCGAGGGCACCAGCGTCGCGCTGGCGCTGTCGGCGGCCGACCGCATCCAGCGCGGGCTGGCGCTGCCCGATGCGGCCTTCAGCTACCTGCGCTCGCACGGCACGCTGGACCGCGAGCATGTCGACCACTTCCGGCACCTGATGGACGCCATCGGGGCGCCGGCCGACCAGGACGCGATCGTGCATGCCGCGCGGGTGTTCTACCGGCTGTACGGCGACGTGTTCCGCGGCCTGCCCATGCCGGCCACGGGCCGCCCCGCCCCCGCGCTGGAGGCCGCATGAAGCCGCAGGCGATGCGGGTGCTGCTCACCGGCGCGGCCGGCGGCATCGGCGGCGAGCTGGCGCGCTCGCTGGCCGCGTCCGGCGCCCGGCTGCTGCTGGCCGGCCGCGACCAGGCCGCGCTGCAGGCACTGGCCTCGAGCCTGGGCGGGCCGGAGCGCGCGACCACCTGCGCGGCCGACCTGCGCGAGGAGGCCTCGCTGCTGCGGCTGGCGACCACCGCCGCGGCCTGGGGCTGCAACGTGGTCGTCCATGCCGCCGGCCGCCCGGCCTTCGGCGCCGCGCCGCTGCCGGCCGCGCAGCTGCGCGAGGTGCTCGACACCAACCTGCTCGCGCCGATGCTGCTGACGCAAGCGCTGCTGCCGCACCTGCAGGCGCAGCCGGCGGCGCAGGTGCTGTTCGTCGGCTCGGTGCTGGGCAGCCTGGGCGTGCCGGGCTTCGCCGCCTACGGTGCCACCAAGGGCGGCCTGCGCGCCTATGCGCAGGCCTTGCGCCGCGAGCTGGGCGGCGGCCCGGTGCGGGTGCAGCTGCTGGCGCCGCGCGCCACCCGCACCGCCTTCAACGACGACGCGACCACCGCCTACAACCGTGCGACCGGCACGGCCGAGGACGCGCCCGCCGCCGTGGCCGCGGCGGCGCTGCGGCTGCTGGTCGACGAAGCGGCCGAACGCACCCTGGGCTGGCCCGAGCGGCTGGCCGTGCGCCTGAACGGCGCCTTCCCCACCCTGCTGGACGGCGTGTTCGGCAAGCACCGCGCGGCGCTGGCCGCGCGCCGCCCGCACGCCGGGCCGTCCACACAGCCCCGTCCCGCCCCTTGAAGGAGACCGCCATGACGCGTCCGACCCCACCCCTGGCCCCGACCCTGGCCCCTGCCCGGCCCGCCGCCCGCCTGCGCGTGCGCCTGCTGGTGGCCGCCCTTCTCGCACTGCCGGGCTGGGCCGCGCTGCCGCTGCCCGCGCGCGCCGCGCCGCTCGACGATGCCGTGCAGCAGCTGCAGCGCGACTGGGAGGTGATCCGCTACCAGACGCCGCCGGCCGAGCGCGAGAAGCGCTATGCCGCGCTGGCCAGCCGCGCGCACGGCGTGAGCGAGAGCTTTCCCAACCGCAGCGAGCCGCTGGTGTGGGAAGGCATCGTGGTCAGCTCGTGGGCCGGCGAGAAGGGCGGCCTGGGGGCGCTGTCACTGGCCAAGCAGGCCAAGGCGCTGTACGAGCAGGCCATCCGCCTCGACGGCAACGTTCTCGACGGCTCGGCCTACAACAGCCTGGGCGTCCTGTACTACAAGGTGCCCGGCTGGCCGCTGGGGTTCGGCGACAAGGCCAAGGCCGACGAGCTGCTGCGCAGGGCGCTGGCGGTCAACCCGAACGGCATCGACGCGAACTACTTCTACGGCGAGTACCTGGTCGAGACCAAGCAGGAAGACAAGGCCATCCCCTACCTGGAACGCGCCCTGAAGGCGCCCGACCGCCCGGGACGCCAGGTCGCCGACGCCGGACGGCGTGACGAGGCGCGGCAGCTGCTGGAGCGCGTCAAGGCGAAGTGACCTCCCGTCGTGCCCGCGCAGGCGGGCACCCACGATCGGGCGCCGCGGTGGCGCCTGGATCCCCGCCTGCGCGGGGATGACGGGCAAGCGCGGGGGTGACGGGCGGGCGCGGGGGTGACGGGGACTAGGCCCGCTCGAGCCGCGCCACCAGGCCGCGCCCGCCCGGGCCGGGCCGGTGCACGAGCCGCAGCCCGTGCAGCTGCGCGATGCGCCGCGCGATGGAGATGCCCAGGCCGCTGCCGGTCTCGGCCTGGCCCGCAGGCCGTGCGAAGCGTTCGCCCAGGCCGGCCAGCACCTCGGGCGGCACCGGTGGGCCGTCGTTCCCGACCTCCAGTGCGTCGGCGTCGACGCGCAGGCTGACCAGTCCCCCCGGGGCGCCGTAGCGCACCGCGTTGTCGACCAGGTTGCGCAGCAGCACCGCCAGCAGGGCCGCATCGCCCTGCAGCGGGAACGGCGCGATGCCTGCCGGCGGCCAGTGGCAGGCCAGCTCGACATGGCGCCGGTCGGCCAGTGGCAGGCTGTCGCCCAGCACCTGCTCGGCCAGGGCGGTCCAGTCCACGGGCGCGCGCTGCAGGCCGTCCTGCGCGGCCTCGGCGCGCGACAGGGCCAGCAGCTGCGCCACCAGGCGGTCCAGCCGCTCGAAGCCGGCCTCCAGCCGGGCCTGCGCCTGCGACCGGCCCGCGTCGTCGGCACGCCGGTAGACGTCCCACTGCGCCCGCAGCGCCGCCAGCGGCGTGCGCAGTTCGTGCGCCGCGTCGGCGGTGAAGCGGCGCTCGCGCTCGCGCAGCCCCGCGGTGCGGGCCAGCAGGCCGTTGAGCGCGTCCAGCAGCGGCTGCAGCTCGGTGGGCGCGCCGGGCGCCTGCACCGGCGTCAGGTCGTCGGCGCGCCGCTGCGCCAGCTGGCCGCTCAGCCGGTGCATGGGCGCCAGCGCCTGCCGCACCGCCCAGGCCATCGCGCCCAGCAGCACCGGCAGCACCAGCAGCCACGGCAGCAGCTGGCCCAGCGTGAGGCCCCACACCAGCTCGTCGCGCTCGTACACCTTCTGCCCGGCGGCCACCAGCCGCGCGCCGTCGGGCGAGTGCAGGTAGTACACGCGCCAGCCGGCGCCCTCGATCTCCTCGTCGACGAAGCCGGTGGCCGCGGGCCGCCAGTGCAGCTGCGCGCCCTCGCGGTCGAGCAGCACCGGATGGCCGGCGCGGTCCCAGACGGCCACGGCCAGGTCACCCAGGTCGGCCTCGCCGCGGTCGGGCGCCGCGGCGCGGGGGGCGTCGGCGGCCGCGGTCAGGGCCTGCACCTGGCGGGCCAGGCGGATCAGCTCGGCGTCGAACAGCTCGTTGACCTCGGTGCGGGCCTGCCAGACCGAGAAGGCCGCCGCGGCGGCCCACACCAGCGGGGCGCACACCAGCAAGGCCAGCAGCAGGCGGCGTTGCAGGCTCATGGCGCGGCACCGGGCGCATCGGGGTTGCAGGGCCCCAGCGCGTAGCCCAGCCCGCGCACCGTGCGCACCACCGACGGATGCAGCTTGCGGCGCAGGCGGTGCACGTGCACCTCGAGCGAGTTGCTCTCGGGCTCGTCGGCGCCCCAGCCGTACAGCTTGTCCTGCAGCGCGGCCTTGGACAGCACCTTGCCCGGGACGGCCAGCAGCGCCTCGAGCACCGCCCCTTCGCGCGGGGTGAGCTCGGCCGGCCGGCCCTGCCAGCGGGCCTGGCGCGCGGCGGGGTCCCAGTCGAGCGCGCCGTGCGTCCATACGGGCTGGGCGCGGCCGCCGGCGCGGCGCTGCAGCGCGCGCAGGCGGGCCGCCAGCTCGTCGAGCGTGATGGGCTTGACCAGGTAGTCGTCGGCGCCGGCATCCAGCCCGTCGATGCGCTGCGCGACCGCGTCGCGGGCGGTCAGCACCAGAACCGGCAGGGCCCAGCCGCGGCCGCGCCAGCGCCGCAGCCAGGCCAGGCCGTCCAGCCCCGGCAGGCCAAGGTCGAGGACGACGGCGTCGTAGCCCGCAGCGGCCAGCGCGGCGTCGGCCTGCACGCCGTCCGGGAACCAGTCGACCGCGTGGCCGTGCTGGCGCAGGCCGGCGGCCAGGGCCTCGCCCAGGGGAAGGTCGTCTTCGACGATGAGGACTCGCATGCACGCTCCGCGCGGGAGTATGCATGCGGCGCGCGGCAGCTCAGCGGGACGCGTCCAGGGTCATCACGCCCTGCGGCAGCGGCGCGCGGATCACGTCGGCGGCGGTGCGCGGCCGCGCGGCGGGGCCGCCCATGCGGCGGGTGTCGTCGGCATCGGCCGGTGCCGGCGGCGCGGCGAACGGCGAGGCGACGACGACCACGCCCGGCCGCACGCTGCGCCCGCCGTCGGCCACCACGGCGGCGTCGCCGGTCCCGGCGGCGCGGTGCGGCCGGCCACTGGCCTCGGCCGAGGCGCGGTCGGTCAGCAGCGGCGTGCCGCCGGCGCGCGGCGGGCGGATGGGATCGGCCGAGGGGCAGTCCTGGTCGTTGCCGAACACCAAGTGGCCCTGCGGGAAGCGCAGCGGCAGCGTCTCGTGCAGCGGCGCGCGCATGTCCACCGGGGGTTCGATCGCGTGGTACAGCACGCGGCCGTCGCGGCCGTAGACGGTGAAGCAGGCCAGCGCGGGCGTGGCGGCGCCGGCGAGCAGCAGCAGGGTGAGCCAGGATCGCATCGCAGTCTCCGTGCCGCCGGAGGGCGGCCCGGGACCGATGCTGGCGGGGCGGCGCGTGGCTCAGCGCCGTCCGGGAACGCGGGGCGCTGTGCGTGCGCGCCGACAGCGGGTGACGGGGTGTGAGCCGTGTGCCGAGGCGTAGCGGCAAGGGACGTCATGCCCGCGCAGGCGGGCATCCACGCTCAGGCAAGGTGCGCGATCGTGGGTCCCCGCCTTCGCGGGGACGACGCCGCGGGCTCAGTGCAGCGGCACGCCCGTCTTGGACTGCAGGAACTCGCGCGTGACGCCCGGGGCCAGCTCGACCACCTTCAGGCCCTGCGGCGTGACGTCGAGCACGGCCAGGTCGGTGATGATGCGGTCGACCACGCCCACGCCCGTCAGGGGCAGCGTGCACTTGGCCAGGATCTTCAGGTCCTCGGTGCCGTCCTTCTTCCTGGCCACGTGCTCCATCAGCACGATCACGCGGCCGACGCCGGCCACCAGGTCCATGGCGCCGCCCATGCCCTTGACCATCTTGCCGGGGATCATCCAGTTGGCCAGGTCGCCGTGCTCGCTGACCTGCATGGCGCCCAGGATCGACAGGTTGATCTTGCCGCCGCGGATCATCGCGAAGCTGTCGTGGCTGCCGAAGATCGACGAGCCGGGGATGGTGGTGACGGTCTGCTTGCCGGCGTTGATCAGGTCGGCGTCGACCGCGTCCTCGGTCGGGAACGGGCCGATGCCCAGCATCCCGTTCTCGGACTGCAGCCACACCTCCTTGGTGCCGGTGTGGTTCGCCACCAGCGTCGGGATGCCGATGCCGAGGTTGACGTAGAAGCCGTCCTCGAGCTCCTGGGCCGCGCGCGCGGCCATCTGGTCCTGGGTCCAGGGCATGTGCTTCTCCTTAGGCCTTGGCGGTCACGGTGCGCTTCTCGATGCGCTTTTCGGGGGTGGGGTTGTGCACGATGCGGTGCACGTAGATGCCCGGCAGGTGGATGTCGTCGGGCTGCAGCTCGCCCACCTCGACCACCTTCTCCACCTCGACGATGCAGACCTTGCCGGCCATCGCGACGGCCGGATTGAAGTTGCGCGCGGTCAGGCGGAAGCGCAGGTTGCCGGCCTTGTCGGCCACGTCGGCCTTGACCAGGGCCACGTCGGGCACCAGCGCGCGCTCCATCACGTAGGTCTCGCCGTCGAACTCGCGCAGCTCCTTGCCCTCGGCCACCATCGTGCCCACGCCGGTCTTGGTGAAGAACGCGGGGATGCCGGCGCCGCCGGCGCGCAGCTTCTCGGCCAGCGTGCCCTGGGGCGTGAACTCCAGCTCCAGTTCGCCGGCCAGGTACTGGCGCTCGAACTCCTTGTTCTCGCCCACGTACGAGGAGATCATCTTCTTGATCTGCCGGGTCTCCAGCAGCTTGCCCAGGCCGAAGCCGTCGACGCCCGCGTTGTTGGAGATGACGGTCAGGTCCTTGGCGCCCGAGTCGCGCAGCGCGGCGATCAGGGCCTCGGGGATGCCGCACAGGCCGAAGCCGCCGACGGCCATCAGCTGGCCGCTGCGCACCACGCCGTCGAGGGCGGCCGCGGCCGAGGGATAGAGCTTGTTCACGGGGAGGGTCTCCTGTCGGTGGAACACCCGGGGCGACCCGGGCGGCAGAGCGACGATACTACGTAGCCTTTTACGTAGTAGCCCGTAGAGACCGCACCGGATGGACGTCGATTACCGCCTGGCCTTCGAGCTGGCCCCCGTCGGGCTGTGCCTGTCGCGCAACCGCTCGATCGTGGACTGCAACAAGCAGTTGTGCGAGATGTTCGGCTACTCGCGCGAGGTGCTGATCGGCCAGTCGTTCCGCACCCTGTACCCCAGCGCCGACGAGTACGAGCGGCTGGGCGCGCGCATGACGCCGATCCTCAATGCCAAGGGCCACTACGCCGACGACCGCATCATGAAGCGCGCCAGCGGCGAGGTGTTCTGGTGCCACGTCAGCGGCCGGGCGCTCAACCGGGCGCAGCCGCACGAATCGGGCATCTGGTCGTTCGAGGACCTGAGCCACCAGCGGCCGGTCAAGGCCGAGCTGACCGCGCGCGAGCGCGAGGTGGCCGCGCGGCTGCTGGACGGCATGACCAGCAAGGAGATCGGCAAGACGCTGGAGATCAGCCACCGCACGGTGGAGATCTACCGGGCCCGCCTGATGCGCAAGTACAAGGCGAACACGACGGCGGACCTGGTGCACAAGCTGATGGCGGGGCAGTAGCCCTGCAGCGTCGCCCCGGCGAAGGCCGGGGCCGAGGGACATCCCGGCCCGGGCTCGTGTCCCGTCACACCCGCGCAGGCGGGGGTCCACGATGGAGCGCTGCGCCGGTGCGTGGATCCCCGCCTGCGCGGGGATGACGACACGGATGCGCGGGGATGACGACCCGGATGCCGGCCCCGAGGGCCTCAGGCCACGACCTTGCGCCGCGCCTTCCACGCCCCGGCCAGCACGATCAGCCCGGGCACGAGGATCATGGCCCAGATGATCTTGTCGAGGTTGGCCTTGACCCAGGGCAGGCTGCCCAGGAAGTAGCCGGCGGTGACGATGCCCAGCACCCACAGCAGCGCGCCGCCGATGTTCCAGGCGGTGAACTTGCTGCGGGTCATCGCGGCCACGCCGGCCACGAAGGGCGCGAAGGTGCGCAGGAAGGGCGCGAAGCGGGCCACCACGATGGTGATGCCGCCCCACTTCTCGTAGAAGGCATGGGCCTGGTCGAAGGCGCGCCGGTTGAACCAGCGCGACTGCTCCCACTGGAACACCTTGGGCCCCAGCGCCCGGCCGATCAGGTAGTTGCACTGGTCGCCCAGGATGGCCGCCACCAGCATCACGGCGACGGTGGCCTGGTAGTCCATGAAGCCCACGCCGCACAGCGCGCCGGCCACGAAGAGCAGCGAGTCGCCGGGCAGGAAGGGCATGACCACCACGCCGGTCTCGACGAAGATGATCACGAACAGCAGCGCGTAGACCCAGGCCCCGTGGTCGCGCACGAAGGTCTCCAGGTGCACGTCCACGTGCAGGATGAAATCGATCAGCAGGGCGACGAGGTCCATGGGGGCCGGATTATCCGGGCCGCCGGAGGCGCGCCACCTAGAATCCCCGCGTGAACGCCGTGCTCCAGCCGGGCCATCGCCGCCCCATCCGAGACCTGCCCGACGAGCTGGTCAGCCAGATCGCCGCGGGCGAGGTGGTCGAGCGCCCCGCCTCGGTGGTGCGCGAGCTGGTCGACAACGCGCTGGACGCCGGCGCCACCCAGGTCACGGTGCGGCTGCTGGCCGGCGGCGTGCGGCTGGTGTCGGTCGAGGACGACGGCGCCGGCATCCCGCGCGAGGAGCTGCCCGTCGCCCTGCGCCGGCATGCCACCAGCAAGATCGCCAGCCTGGCCGACCTGGAGTCGGTGGGCACCATGGGCTTCCGCGGCGAGGCGCTGGCGGCCATCGCGTCCGTCTCCGAGATGAAGCTGCTGTCGCGCACCGAGGGCGCGCCCAGCGCCTTCCTGCTCGATGCGCGCAGCGGCGAGCTGCGGCCGGCCGCGCGCGCGGTGGGCACCACCGTCGAGGTGGCCGAGCTGTTCTTCTCCACGCCCGCGCGGCGCAAGTTCCTCAAGACCGACGCCACCGAGCTGGCCCATTGCATCGAGGCGGTGCGCCGCCATGCGCTGGCGCGTCCCGACGTGGGCTTCGCGATCTGGCACGAAGGCAAGCTGGTCGAGCAGTGGCGCGCCGGCAGCCGCGACCAGCGCCTGGCGGACGTGCTGGGCGACGACTTCCTGCGCGACAGCGTGGCGGTCGACCTGGTGGTGGGCCAGGTGCGCGTGAGCGGCCGCGCCGGCATCCCCGATGCGGCGCGCTCGCGCGGCGACCACCAGTACGCCTGGGTCAACGGCCGCTACGTGCGCGACAAGGTGCTCACGCACGCGGCCCGCAGCGCCTACGAGGACGTCCTGCACGGCCAGCGCCAGCCGGTGTGGGCGCTGCACCTGGAGATCGATCCGGCCCGCGTCGACGTGAACGTGCACCCGACCAAGATCGAGGTGCGCTTCCGCGACGGCCGCGAGGTGCATCAGGCCGTGCGGCGCGCGGTCGAGGCCGCGCTGGCCACCCCGCGCGCGGGGCAGGCGCCGGCCGGTGCGGCCGCCGACACCGGTGCCGGCAGCGGCGGGCCTGCCGCGCCCGGGCTGTCGCTCGCCCCCTCCCCGGCCGCGCCGGCACCGCTGCCCGCTTGGCGCCAGCCGCGCATGGACTTCGGCCCGGCGTCCACCGGGCAGGTGGTGCGCGACCTGGGCGCGCTGTGGCAGCCGGCTGCCGCCCCCTCGGCCGCGGTGCCGACGCCCGCGCTGGCGCCGGCCCCGGGCCTGCCGGCCGCAGGCGCCGGCGCCACCAACGACACGGGCGACACGGGCGACGACTGGCCCCTGGGCCGCGCGCTGGCCCAGCTGCAGGGCATCTACATCCTGGCCGAGAACCGGCACGGGCTGGTGGTGGTCGACATGCATGCGGCGCACGAGCGCATCGTGTACGAGCGCCTGAAGACCCAGCTGGACGGCGGCGAAGGCGTGGCCCTGGCCAGCCAGCCGCTGCTGATCCCGGCCACCTTCGCGGCCACGCCGCAGGAGGTGGCGACCGCCGAGTCCTGCGCCGACGCGCTGCGCACGCTGGGCCTGGAGATCACGCCCTTCAGCGCGAAGACGCTGGCGGTGCGTGCGGTGCCCACCACGCTGGCGCAGGGCGATGCGGTGGAGTTGGCACGCAGCGTGCTGGCCGAGCTGGCGCAGCACGAGGCCAGCACGGTGGTGCAGCGGGCGCGCAACGAGCTGCTGGCCACCATGGCCTGCCACGGCGCGGTGCGCGCCAACCGGCGCCTGACGCTGGACGAGATGAACGGGCTGCTGCGGCAGATGGAAGCCACCGAGCGCTCGGACCAGTGCAACCATGGCCGGCCCACCTGGCGCCAGCTGTCGGTGCGCGAGCTCGACGCGCTGTTCCTGCGCGGCCGCTGAGCCACGGCCGCTGGCCGGCCCTGCCCGAACGGGCCGCGGCTGAACTTTTCGGGGCGGCGCACACTCTGCCACGCCATGCCACGACGACTCCTGCAGGCCATCCTGGCCGCCTGCCTGGCCGCCGCCACCCTGCTGGGCTGCGCCACGCTCGACGAGAAGCAGCGCGAATGGATCTTCCAGCCCAGCGACCGCAGCTGGGGCGGCAGCGCGCACCTGGCCGAGGGCATGGACGAGGTCTGGATCGATTTCACCTCGCGCGCCTCGGGCGATCCGGCGCGCCTGCACGGCCTGTTCCTCGACGCGCCGGCGGGGCGCGCCGACGCGCCGGTGGTGCTGTACCTGCACGGCGCGCGCTGGAACGTCGCCAGCTCGGCCGGCCGCATGCGGCGGCTGCAGGACCTGGGGTTCGCGGTGCTGGCCATCGACTACCGCGGCTTCGGCAAGAGCAGCAAGCTGCTGCCGTCCGAGCAGACCGCGTACGAGGACGCGCGGGCGGCCTGGGCGTGGCTGGCCCGGCAGCAGCCGCAACGGCCGCGCTACATCTTCGGCCACTCGCTGGGCGGCGCCATCGCGATCGACCTGGCCGCGGCCGTGGCCGACGAGCGCGGCACCATCGTCGAGGGCACCTTCACCTCCATCCCCGACGTGGCCGCCACCTTCAAATGGGGCTGGCTGCCGGTGGGCCCGCTCATCACGCAGCGCTTCGCCTCCATCGACAAGGTGGCCCGCATCGGCTCGCCGCTGCTGGTGGTGCACGGCAGCGACGACAGCCTGATCCGCAGCGAGCTGGCCCAGCGGCTGTACGAGGCCGCCCGCGGCACCAAGCGCTTCCTGCTGGTCGAGGGCGCGACGCACCACAGCGCCCTGTCCGTGGGCGCCGAGCAGTACCGCGACGCGATGCGGGAGGTGTTCAGCTTGCAGTGAGGTCCGGTCGCCCCGGCGAAGGCCGGGGCCCAGCGACTGTCGACGTCGCCGCCAAGTCACTGGATTCCGGCTTTCGCCGGAATGACAGCGAGGCCGCATGGCGCGGCCTCCTCTGCTAGCCTCTGCCCTCCCGTGCCCCTCGCCGCTCCCGCCTCCCACCCCCGCTTCCTCGCCCTGGCCGGCCCCACCGCCGCCGGCAAGACCGATGCCGCCCTCGCGATCGCGCAGGCGCTGGACGCCGAGATCGTCAGCGTCGACTCGGCGCTGGTCTACCGCGGCATGGACATCGGCACCGCCAAGCCCACGGCCGACCAGCGGGCGGCGGTGCCGCACCACCTGCTGGACATCCGCGAGCCCACCGAGGCCTACAGCGCGGCCGAGTTCGTGCGCGATGCCGGCGCGGCCATCGACGCGATCGCGGCGCGCGGCCGGCTGCCGCTGCTGGCCGGCGGGACCATGTTGTACTTCAAGGCCCTGTTCGACGGCCTCGACGCCATGCCCCCGGCCGACCCGGCGATCCGTGCCAGCCTCGAGGCCGAGGCCCGCGTGCAGGGCTGGCCTGCGCTGCACGCGCGGCTGGCGCAGGTCGACCCCGCCACGGCCGCCCGCCTGCCACCGGGCGACAGCCAGCGCATCCAGCGCGCGCTCGAGGTCTGGCAGGCGACCGGCCGGCCGCTGTCCAGCTTCCAGCAGGGCGCGGGCGCCGGCGCACGCCGGCCCGTGGCGCTGCTGTCGCTGGAGCCCGGCGACCGCGGCTGGCTGCATGCGCGCATCGCGCAACGCTTCGAGGCCATGCTGGCCGCCGGCTTCCTCGACGAGGTGCGGGCACTGCGCGCCCGCGGCGACCTGCATGCGCAGCTGCCGGCCATGCGCTGCGTCGGCTACCGGCAGGCCTGGGAGGCGCTGGACGGCACGGCGCCGCCGGCCCGCCTGGCCGAGCGCGGCATCGCCGCCACCCGGCAACTGGCCAAGCGCCAGCTGACCTGGCTGCGCGGGATGGAGCGCACCGTGGTGCCGGCCGACGCGCCCGACGCACTCGCGCGGGTGCTGCACGCGGCCCGGGAGGCGCTGGCATGAGCGGCCGCGGCAGCGTGGTGGTCGAGGTCGAGGGCCTGGCCAAGCACTACGGCGAGGCGCACGTGTTCCGGCAGGTCTCGCTGCAGGTGCGGCGCGGCGAGTTCGTGGCCATCGTGGGCGAGTCGGGCGTGGGCAAGTCCACCCTGCTGAACTGCCTGGCCGGCCTGGACACCTGGGACGCGGGCCGCGTGCGGGTGGACGGCCAGGACCTGGGCGCGCTGGGCGAGAGCGCCCGCGCGGTCCTGCGCCGCGAGCGCATCGGCTTCGTGTTCCAGGCCTTCCACGTGCTGCCGCACCTGGACGTGGCGCAGAACGTGGGCGTGCCACTGCTGCTGCTGCAACGGCCCGACGACGCCCGCGTGCAGGCGATGCTCGAGGCCGTGGGCCTGGGCGGTCTGGGCGCGCGGCTGCCCCAGCAGCTCAGCGGCGGCCAGCTGCAGCGGGTGGCGATCGCGCGCGCCCTGGTGCACGCGCCGCCGCTGCTGCTGGCCGACGAGCCCACCGGCAACCTGGACCCGCGCACCGCGGAGCAGGTGATGGACCTGCTGATCGCGCAGACCCGCCGCGCCGACGCGGCGCTGGTGCTGGTGACGCACTCGGCGGCCGCCGCCGCGCGCGCCGACCGCGTGCTGCACCTGACCGCCGACGGCATCGCGGCCTGAGCCGCCGGCGCGCCGCGGCGCGCGTGCGGCGGTCGCGCCGTCTTCCTACACACCGCCCAGGCAGCGCTGCCCAAGATGCGGCATCCCCACGCCGCACCAGGAGACCCCCATGCCCACCACCCCCGCCCGCAATGCCAAGGATGCCTGCGACCTGCTCGACGCCGACCACAAGGCCGTCAAGAAGATGTTCAAGGAGTTCGAGGAGCTGACCGAGTCGCGCGCGAAGACCGCCGCGCAGAAGAAGCTGGAACTCGCCCGCCGCATCTGCCTGGAGCTGAAGGTGCACACGCAGATCGAGGAGGAGATCTTCTATCCCGCGCTGCGCGAGGTGCTCAAGGACGCCGACATGCTGGACGAGGCCGAGGTCGAGCACGCCAGCGCCAAGGACCTGATCGCGCAGATCGAGTCGGCGATGGATGCCGACGACAAGTTCGAGGCCAAGGTCAAGGTGCTGGGCGAGTACGTCGACCACCACGTCAAGGAAGAGCGCGCCGAAATCTTCACCAAGGCCCGCGCCGCCAAGAAGCTGGACCTCGTCGCCATGCGCGAGGAGCTGGAGCAGCGCAAGGAGACGCTGATGGGCGAGATGGAGGCGATGGCCTGAGGGCCGGCGGCCGGCATCGTCTCGTCGCCCCGGCGAAGGCCGGGGCCCAGTGACGTTCGACGGCCGCGGCAAAGTCACTGGATTCCGGCTTTCGCCGGAATGACGGGGCAGAGCGCTGCGACAGCGTCCGCCCGACAGATCCCGCGCACCCGCCTCGGCGCGCATGCGCCGCTACCATCGCCCGATGCTGTCCGCCCTCCTGCGCACCTACTCCTGGCAGGAGCTGCGGCGCCACCCGTGGCGCAGCGCCGCGGCGGCGCTGGCGGTGATGCTGGGCGTGGCGCTCGCGCTCGCGGTGCACCTGATCAACGCCTCGGCCCTGTCCGAGTTCTCCAGTGCCGTGCGCTCGGTCAACGGCCAGCCCGACCTGGAGCTGCGCGCCACCCGCGGCGGCTTCGACGAGGCGCTGTACGAGCGCA
The DNA here is from genome assembly GCA_027484575.1 of Comamonadaceae bacterium. Taxonomy (GTDB): domain Bacteria; phylum Pseudomonadota; class Gammaproteobacteria; order Burkholderiales; family Burkholderiaceae_C; genus Ramlibacter. The sequence continues at coordinate 15,264 of JAIXSQ010000001.1, read as the reverse complement.
TCGCCACCGACCCGCGCGTGGACCTGGCCAACCCGGTGCTGGAGCTGGCCACCAACGTCGTCACCGCCGACGGCCGCCGCGTGCCGCTGCGCGTGGTCGGCGTCGACGCGCTGGCCGCGGCGGCGATCGCGCCGGCCTTGGCACCGCGGGTGGACGACGGGGTCGACCGGCTGGCGCTGTTCGCCCCGGGCCAGCTGTTCCTCAACCCCGCCGCCCGCGACGTGCTGGGCACGGGCACCGTGCGGCTGCAGGCGGGCCTGGACCTGCGCGCGGCGCAGGTGGCCGGCCGGGTCGGCGCCGCGGGCGCGCCGCTGGCCGTGCTGGACATCGCCGCGGCGCAGGACCTGTTCGGCCGCACCGGCGAGCTCTCGCGCATCGACGTGCGGCTGCGGCCCGGCACCGACGCCCGCGGCTGGATGGCCGCGCTGCAGCTGCCGCCCGGCGTGGTCGCGGCCGAGCCCGGCGATGCCACCCAGCGCGTGAGCAACCTCTCGCGCGCCTACCGCGTCAACCTCACGGTGCTGGCGCTGGTGGCGCTGTTCACCGGCGCCTTCCTCGTGTTCTCGGTGCTGTCGCTCAGCGTGGCGCGGCGCGCGCAGCAGTTCGCGCTGCTGGGCGTGCTGGGGCTGGATGCCCCGGCACGGCAGCGGCTGGTGCTGGCCGAGTCGGCCCTGCTCGGGCTGGTGGGCAGCACCGCCGGCGTGGCGTTGGGTACGGCGCTGGCCGCCCTGGCGCTGCGCCTGCTGGGCGGCGACCTGGGCGGCGGCTACTTTGAGGGCGTGGCGCCGCGCCTGCAGTTCAGCCCGTGGGCGGCGGCGGCCTATGGCGCGCTCGGCGTGCTGGCGGCGCTGGTGGGCGGCTGGGTGCCGGCGCGGGCGGCGCAACGGCTGCCGCTGGCGGCCTCGCTCAAGGGACTGCGCGCCGGCGGTGGCGGCGGCCGGGCGCGCTGGCTCGGGCCGGCGCTGCTGCTGGCCGCCGTGGCGCTCGCGCTGCTGCCGCCCATCGCGGGCCTGCCCATCGCCGCGTACGTGTCGGTCGGCCTGCTGCTGGTGGGCGGCATCGTCGCCCTGCCGCCGGCCGTGGCGCTGGCCTATGACCGCCTCGCGCCGCGGCTGGCGCACCGGCTGCTGCCGCTGCTGGCGGTCGAGCGGGCCCGCCGCGTGCGCGAGACCGCCGCCGTCGCGGTCAGCGGCGTGGTCGCGGCGCTGGCGCTGGCGGTGGCCCTGACCGTGATGGTCGCGAGCTTCCGCGACTCGGTGGCGCGCTGGCTGGACGTGGTGCTGCCGGCCGACCTGTACGTGCGCACCTCGGGCAGCGGCGCGGCGGCCGACACGGTGTTTCTCGACGCCGGCCTGGTGCGTGCCGCCGCCGGCCTGCCCGGCGTGGACCGCACCGCCACCCAGCGCGTGCGCGCGCTGCAGGTCGATCCGGCCCGGCCGGCGCTGGCCCTGCTGGCGCGACCCCTGCCCGACCCCGCGCGCGACCTGCCGCTGGTGGGCCGTCTCGCGCCCGTGCCGGCGGGCCAGGTGCCGGTGTACGTGAGCGAGGCCATGGTCGACCTGCACGGCGCGCGACCGGGCGCGCCGCTGCCGCTGCTGGACCGCGCGCTGGGCCTGCCGCTGCCGGCCGCGGGCAGCCGCTTCACCGTGGCCGGCGTGTGGCGCGACTACGTGCGCCAGAGCGGCGCGGTGCTGCTCGACGCGCGCGACTACCGGCGACTGACCGGCGACGAGCGCGCCAACGACCTGCAGGTCTGGCTGGCCCCAGGCGCCGATGCGGCGGCCGTGCAGCAGGGCCTGCGGCAGGCCGCGGGCGCCGCCGCGCCGCTGCTGGAGTTCGCCTCGGCGCAGGAGATCCGCGCCGTGTCGCTGCGCATCTTCGACCGCAGCTTCGCCGTCACCTACTGGCTGCAGGCGGTGGCGATCGGCATCGGCCTGTTCGGCGTGGCGGCCAGCTTCTCGGCGCAGGTGCTGGCGCGGCGCAAGGAGTTCGGCCTGCTCGCGCACCTGGGCCTGACGCGGCGCCAGGTGCTGGCGGTGGTGGCCGGCGAAGGCGCGGCCTGGACCGTGGTGGGCGCGCTCGCCGGCCTGGCGCTGGGCCTGGCGGTCGCGGTGGTGCTGGTGCACGTGGTCAACCCGCAGAGCTTCCACTGGACCATGGACCTGCTGCTGCCCTGGGCGCGGCTGGCCGCGCTGTGCGTGGCCGTGGTGGCCGCCGGCACGCTCACCGCCTGGCTGGCCGGGCGCGCGGCCGCGGGGCGCGATGCGGTGCTGGCCGTCAAGGAGGACTGGTAAGAGCACCTCAATCCGTTAGCGGAAAGAATCATCGGCTGCCGGTTGGACTATCTTCATACTTGTTGAGTGTTTCGTCAGAGACGGGGTCGAAGGAAATGCGATCTGTAGATAGCTCGGAGTTGAAGCGGCCTTCTAGACGCGCCGCGCTAATGCTGGGCATGGAGGCCGATGACGCGAAACGCAATCGAGACTCCAAGCGCGTGCGCGCCCCAGGCACTCACGACGTGCACCTCACCGCCGCGGACGCAGATTGGAAACGGCGACCTCACCTGCTTTTTGATGGTGCACGCTTTTTTGAAACGCGAGTGCGCAGAGCCGGTAGTCTCTTCCTCAGCCTCGGCATGCATCTCTGGGGGGTGTTTTCCCAACAAGCGGTGACGATGTCGCGCGAGGCTGGTGCGTGAGGTTCGTACGCGCCACTAGCGACTTCCTCCTCGCTGGACGGCCAAGGCCGGGATTTCCCTTGATCCTAGATGGATCGATGGAGCCGGCTCAGCCGTTTCACGATTTCCTTCTTTACCGCCTGCTGGATAAAGGCAAGGCTCTGAATCACAAGACATGGGACGCGTACGGGCGAAGGCTCTGGGACTTTGCCCGCTTCCTACAAGCGAATCGCCTCACCTGGAACCAACCTTTCACCTCAGTTGGCCAGAGCGTCGTGCACGTCTATCGCGACTGGCAGGCACACGACCTCAAGTTGGACACAGCAACAGTTAACGACCGCTTGGAACTGGTCGCTTCCATGTACCGCTGGGCGTATGCGAGCGGGCTGATCGACCGCCTCCCGTTCACCAGTTCGGATGTGACCGTGCATGGCATCGAGCACGACCTATCTCATGTGACAGGTAGCAGCAAAACGGTCAATCGTCCGAGCGTGATGCTCGACGAATGGGCAAAAGAACCGACGTTCCTTGTTGCCGACCAACTCAAAAGTGCTCGGGATGAAATCAGATCGGCTTCACAGCGGCTCCTTTTTGATCTCATGGCGCGGGTGGGACTGCGCTGCGTTGAGGCTCGAACGTTCCCGTTATCGTACGTCTTCGATCCGACCGCCCGAAAGGCGCTGACGCCTGGCACCTTCATTGACCTTCGATTAGATCCTCGGGACATGGAGATCAAGTTTCGAAAGCCGCGTGTCGTGCACGTCCCCTACAGCTTGATGGAGGACATGTATGCCTACACGACTTATGAGCGCAACGGACTTGCGGGTTCATCGGAGCGCAAGGAGCTAATCCTCACAACCCATGGACAGAGCTACAGCAAAGACGCTGCGGTCAAGGTCTTTGCAGATCTCAGCGCCAGGGTTCGCTTCCGAGTTAGGCCACTGATGTTGCGCCATAGCTATGCGATCCACACCCTCCTGATGCTCCGCAGCCACCCCGAGATCAAGCTTGAGCCGCTAATGTACGTGCGTGACCGCCTCGGCCACAGAAGCATCCAAACCACCATGATCTACCTTCAGCAGATCGAGCGGCTACTTGGGGCCGAGGCCCTTGCCATGTCGGACGAGTTCGATCGGCTTTATGGAATGAGCAAGGCCTTGTCAGCAGCCCCACTGTGACTCGCCATCGAGCGGCCACGAGACTGAGGTACACCATGCCGAGGACGAAAAACTATGAAGCCAGCGACATCCGAGTCGCACAGGTGGCGGGCAGACCGGCTCAACCCAAGCGGCCGGCTCTGAGCGCCTCTGACGCTTGCATCGACATGAAGGCGCTTCTAGGGCCACACGCCCGCTTTGCTGGAACAAAGCGAATTCTTGATCACCGCAGTTGGCTCGGGCGTGGTATTGACCATTGGGTGTGCACAACCGGATTCTGCCTGAGGGCCATGCTGCTCTCCGGAGCCCGCACGACACGGAGTGTCACCACCTACTGGACCAACGCTAGATACCTGTTCGAGTATCTGGCAGGGGATGCGCAAACACCTGCCGCGCCAAAAGCGAAGACGCCGCAGGACCTATCACCGCTGCATGTCCAGCACTTCATCGGCTGGCTGAAAAACCGTGCACAGGCAGAAGGCTGGATGCCGAGCTCGACGCGCAGTGCCTACAAGTGCGTCAAGGCCCTCCTCGTCGAGATGTTCGTGCAGGGCTTCATCGAGGGTGAGTCCTCCCGCTTCTTTCCTCGTGGCGCAGTGACCTGGCGGAGTGCACAAAGCCGCCAGACCAGCCTTAGTGATGCCGAGCAGGAGCGTCTGGCCGAGGCAATCAAGTCTGACCTCTCCAAGATCCACCACGGCCGTTTGACTCTGACACAGAGTGCCGTGCAAGGGCTCAGACTGTTGGTTGTTGCCCACCGACAGGGGCTCAATCCGACGCCCCTACTCGAGATGCGTCGCGACGCGCTGGCGCCTGGATTCTTGCCTGGCACGATTCGCATCCGAACTTCCAAGTATCGCAACAAGAAGAACCACTCCAGCATTGGGCGCGCCGCCCCAGGCGGGGACGTGAAGGAACGACTGAAGGTACAGCCGGACGAGGAGGATCTATTTTTCGACCTGTCCGAAGGCGCGGTATTGCAGCAGGCAATCGCCAGCACTCGTCATCTCGTCGACCCTGCCCCTGCCGCCATAAAGCAGCGGATTTGGCTCTATTGCGCCCGTGCCAAAACTGGAGCGATACAAAAGGGCAGCGTGACCTGTCTCAGCGGTACGTCCCTCAGCGAATCCATAGCTGGAGTCATCCGACGTCATGGCCTGCTCGGCGACGACGGCAAGCCCCTGCAAGTAAACCTGAGTCGGCTGCGCAAGAGCCGCTTTGATCGCGCATTGCGGGTCGCCGACGGCGACATGGCGATCACGGCCAATCTAATGGGCAACACTCCGCAAGTGGCAGGGGCGAACTACCCGTCGATGAACGATGCGCGCAAAGCTGAGGCTGCGGGCTTCATGAACGTTGACTACATAGCGTCAATGCGGCAGAACGGCCCGCCGTCCAAGAGGCTTGAGCTCCGACCAGTGCCGGTGCACCCCTACAAAGTTCCGGAAAATCTTGCATCCAGCGCATTGCCGACCCCGAGCGCCATCTCCAGTTGTCAGGACTCAATCAACGGCCAACACGCACCGAAGGACGGCCGTCACAACTGCGACCGGTACGTGATGTGCCTCTTCTGTTCGAGCTTCGCTATCGTCGGTGAAGTCGACGAACTCTGGCGGCTTTTCAGCTTCCAGGCGTTTGCGAGAGCCGAGCTCGACTACCTTGACAAAGAACTAGGCGAGAAGCGCACGGCCGACGAGCTACTTGAAGACTTACGTGACCGCTACCGGATTGCCATACCCTACATTGACGACTTCACCCAGCGACAGTTCGTAACAACCCGGGTCGTCGAGGCGCGTGCAAGAACCGCCGCCGAGCTGCACCCGTATTGGGAGTACCAGAAAGCAACGAGCCGTCGTGCTCGTCGCCCGGATCTTGCGCGCGAGCAGCACGTGAACGACCTGCGTGATGACACGGAAATGGGGAACAGCGTTGGCAGCTAAGCCAGATGCAAGCGGGAACGCTCCGAGAAAGGCGCATATGGAGCTTGGCAGGCCGGAAAGCATGCGCACCGTGCGCTCAGGCACCCCAGCGACCAATGCAGCCGAGGTAATCAAACTCCCAACTGCCCGGGCCCTGAAGGCGTTCGAGCTATTGGCGGCCCAGCCGATTAGCCTAGTCGGTTTGACACCAATCGAGCGCGGCTCCCTGGTGGTGACAGCTGTAGTTGACGCTGCAGGCTACGAACACCCTGTGAGCCGTTTTGGCGACCCCGTGTGGCACTTGGCGACTGAGGTCGAGGCGAGGAATCGCAAAGACGCTGAACAAAGAATCGTCTGGCCCGACGATGTGCCGACCGCGTTAGTCGACGATGCTAAAGCGGCGCTCTACTGCGCTCTACGGCGCGGCCCGCATGGACGGAAGTGGTCGGGAAGCTATGTACTTACGGCAGGACAGAAAAGCATCCTGCTTCTCAGGCATTTGACGAAGTTGGGACTTGGTAGCTTTGGTCAAGTCCGAGCGCTGCACCTGTCCGACCACATCGCTGATCTTCGACGCAGGCTCAATCCTAAGTCTGTGTACGGACGGCTAGCAGTTGTCGATCTCGTCTGGTCGATGCGGGCGGAAGTCCTGCACCCGTTGCCTGAGCACCCTTGGGCGGAGCTCGGCCTCTGGGAGGCGTGCGGCGGCAAAGAGGACGACAGCGGTCCCGCAGGCCGTACCGGCAAAACACTTGTAATCCCGCGCTCGATCCAGCGAAAGCTCTTCGCGGTTTGCGAAGCGCGGCTCGAAGAAGCGGAGGATCTGTTCCGAGCGCGGGACGCCGGACTGATAACGGTGTTCAGTAAGCAGCTGACCGCGGTGCGTGATGCGGTTCTGTACCTGCTGCAAGTCACCTCGGGCATGCGCAACTCGGAGAGCACTGGCGTTACCAACGGATGTTGGCGCACCGATGTACGCAACGGCATCACGTATCACTGGGTTCGCACACGCGAGATCAAGACCACCGGCGGAACTGATGTCGACTTTCTTGTTCCCCCGGAGGCATTGCGCGCGCTTGAGGTCCTGCAACGCTATGCACTGCCGTTGCAGACGCGGTTGGCCCAGGAAGGGCGCTGGCTTGAAGGCTTGCTGAAGCAGGGCCCCAATGCGAGCGGCAAACTGGGCAACAGCATGACGATTCCCGAGGCCGTGCAGCGTCTCAACCGCGTGCGCTCGATTGGAAGTCACCTAGTCTTAGGTATGAGTACAAGCGCTTCCGACCATCTAGGCAACGGTTCACGAGTCGAAGTGTTGAGTGGAGGCGCCTGTGGCTTGCAGCTGAAGAAACTAGCCAAGGCTGCGGGGACAGACTGGCCATTGGCGAACCACCAGTGTCGTCGCACATTCGCATACAACGCAGCAAATTCGCGCCTCGGGCGGATGGGCCTGGTTTTCCTGAAGTGGCAGCTCAAGCACTCGTCGATGTCTTGGACACAGCTATATGCCGCGAACCCTCACCAGGATCACGCGCTGTACAGTGAATTCGAAGAAGAAATGTGCGAGGCGCGACTTGGGTTGCTCGAGGGCTGGGCACAGCCAGACTCTCTGCTCACTGGTGGCGCTGGCAAGAAGGTCATGCAGACCCGAGCGCGAGTTGCGCGAGACCTCGAACAGCTCCTGAAGCAAACAGCCGAGACCGTCGAACTGCGCAGTACCGGACATGCTTGGTGCATCACTGGCACTCGGGGCTGCAGCGGTCAGGGAGTTTACGAACCCTCGTTGTGCGCAGGCTGCTCACAAGCCATTATCGATAAGGAGCAAGGACCAGCATGGCAAATGATCCATCTCGACAACCTACGACTCGCGGCGATCACCGACTGCGGCCCGGCAGTGACTGAGAAGGCGCGGCGGGCACTTGAGCGCTCCTCGCGGGTTCTGAATGACTTAGGCGTCCAGCTGCCGACCGACGAGCAGACGCAGGCGTACACCACGGCCTTGAAACGCGCATGAGCAACACACACGCAGCCGGGGCGCCTGGTCACGCCCCCACCGAGGCGGCACCGCGTCGCCGGAGCCGAGAAAAGACGCGCGAGGGACTGCAGCTGGCAATGCTCCGTGTCAAGGATAAGGGCCTGAAACTCAGCATCTCTGCAGTTGCAGTCGAGGCTGGCGTGAGCGCCAGCCTGATCCACAACACTTATCCCGATGTCGCCGAAGAGATCCGCGCGCAGATCGGTCGTAGTACGCGGCAGCAACGCGACGCTAAGGCTGTCGAGCTGACTGCCGTGCGTGTGCAACTGAAGAACGTACGTGGGGAGTTAAACGCGGCGATGACTGACATCGCCACGCTCACATCGATCAACGAGACGCTGCGTCAGGAGAACGCCATGCTGCGCGGCGCAGCGTCCGCGAACGTCGTCGTTCTGCCCGCACGGTGCGTCTGAGGCGGACCGATCTGCTGCGCATTTACTGTTCGAGCTGATGTCAGAGCTGGAAATCCGGCCTCGCCGCGCCCATATCGGGCAACTGATCGTCATCGTAGACTGCTAGATAGCCGCTTTTAACTCCGCGGCAGAGCACGTGCACTCCCAAGCATGGCGCCCGACAATGCTCCCGAGCTGCGGAAAACCCCCAACACTGCAAGCGATAGCCTAACCCTTACACTCGTGTCGTGAAACTTTGGGGCTCGTTCCTGCTCGCCGTTCTGATGCTGCTGCAATCCGTTGCGGCGGTAGCCAGCGGTTTCTGCGCGCACGAGCAGGGCGAGGCGGCTAAACATATCGGGCACCACGAGCATCAGCACGTCACCGCGACCTCTGCGCAGGCCGATCAGGCGGGCGCGGGGGGCGATGCTCACGCCGACTGCGGCTCGTGTCAGCTGGGCCACGCGTCGGCCCACGTTGGTGGCCAAACCAGCCGCGTGAGTCTGACCCCGCCAAAGACGCTGCCGGCGCTCGATCTCCAGCGTCCTTCCTCCTGGGTAGCCCCGCCCCTCGAACGCCCAAACTGGGCCTCCTGATCCCCACCGCGGACCGGCTCGCGAGGCGCTTTACGCGCCCGTGGACCGGCTACATCGTGTCTGGATCAGGAGCGCCTTTCCATGCTTTGCCATCCGCAGCCGAGAAACCGGCTGCTCCCCTTCGCTCGCACCGGTGCAGCCGTGCTGAGCGCCCTGGTGCTCGTTACGGCCGCCGTTTTGACGGCGCCGGCGAGTGCCCATGCGTCGGAGCTGTCCGCCGCCGTTGAGGCCGCCTGGCAGCGCCAGCCGCAGGCGCGCGCTGCCGATCAGCGCCGCGCTGAGCTCACTGCCCGCGAACGCGCGGCCGATGGCGTTCTGCGCGACGCACCCGCCCTCACCGTGGAGAACTGGTCCGACCGCTGGACCCGGCGCGAGGGCTTTGCCAAATACGCAGGCGAGTTCGCACTGCCGCTGTGGCTGCCTGGAGAGCGACAGCGCACCCGTGAGAGCATCGCCGCCGACCGCGCGTACTTCGAGGCGGTGGTGGCCGCCACCCGCCTTCGGGTTGCTGGCGAGGTGCGTGAAGCGTTCTGGGCCGCCCGGCTTGCCGAAGCCGATGTGGCGGTGGCCATGCTGCGGCGCGACGAGGCACGGGCGCTGGCTGCCGATGTGGCGCGCCGGCTGCAAGCCGGCGTTGTGGCGCGGGTGGATTCGCAGACCGCACAAGGCCTGCAGCAGTCGGCTGAAGCGGCGCTGGCCACGGCGGAGACTGCAGCTTTCAAGGCGCGGCGAGCGTTGGAGCAGCTCACCGGCTTGCCCGTACCACCACCTGCCGGCGCGGAGTCCCTGAGCGACAGCGGCGCGGTCGACCAGCACCCGGCGCTACGCGCCGTGGCGCTGGCCGTGGATGCCGCGCGCGCCAACCTGAACCTGGTGGCTGCCACGAGGCGCGACAGCCCGGAGCTGGGCGTGGGCATGTTCCGCGAGCGCAGCCAAGCCATCACGCCGTTCGAGAACACCGTCACGCTGCGGCTGCGCATCCCCTTCGCCACCGAACAGCGTAACGCGCCAAGGGTGGCAGCCGCCAACGCCACGCTCATGGAGGCCGAGGCTGCCGCCGACATCGAGCGCGCCCGTGTCGAGGCGGATCTCGCCAACGCACGGCGCGAGCTGCAGACCGCCGCCCGCGTGCTGCAGTTGGCCCAAGCCCGCCAGGCTCTGGCCGCCGACAACCGGCGCTTGGTCGCGCGGGCCTTCGAGCTCGGCGAGGCTGATCTGCCGACGCGCGTGCGCGCGCAAACCGAATTCTTGGACGCCGAGCTCGCCGTGCGCCGCGCTGAGGCTGAACAGCAACGCGCCGTGGCGCGCGTCAATCAATCCTTGGGACTGCTGCCATGAACCGTCTCTTCACTTCCCTAACCGCCGGCCTGCGCCGCGCGTTTGTGCACCTGCCGACAGCTGCGCTGGCAGCGGTGTTGGTCGTTCCGGCTTCAGTGCACGCGCACGGTGATCACGACACGCCGGCAGCGCCAGCGGTGGCTGCGGCACCGCGCGTGGAGGCGCATTCCGAGCTGTTCGAGCTCGTCGGCATCGTCGAAGGCGGTGCGATGAGGATCTACCTGGACCGCTACGCAAGCAACGAGCCGGTGAAGGGCGCCGCCATCGAGATCGAGGCGTCCTCGTCCACGCAGCCGCCCACGGTCATCAAGTCCAAAGCGGTTCCCGGTGAAGATGGCACCTACAGCTGGAAGGAGCCGGCGCTGGAGCGGCCGGCCGACTGGTTGATCACTTTCACCGTAGCCGCCGGCAACGAATCCGATCTGCTCTCCGGCGAACTCAGGGCCGCTGGTGAGGAGGCTTCGCACGAGCACTCGCCTTGGGAGACGCTCGCACGTCCGGTGGGTCTTGCGCTGGCGGCCTTGCTGGCCGCGCTGGCAACGCTGGTCGTCTGGCGGCGCCGGCGCCGCTCCGGCGCCGGCCGGGTGGCCATGGTCTCCCCCGTGCCGGTGGCCGGTGCGGTGCTCGCGCTGGGCCTGCTTGCGGCGGCGCAACCACAGCCGGTCTGGGCGGGTGGTGACCACCAGGCGCCCGCGCCGGCTGCCGGCGGCAACGCGCCCAAGCGCCAGAGCGACGGCAGCGTGTTCATTCCCAAGCCCAGCCAGCGCCAGCTCGAAGTCCGCACCCAGCCTGCCAAGGTCGGAGAAGTGGCCCGGACGCTGGAACTCAACGGCCGTGTCGTGATGGACCCGTCGGCCGGAGGCCGGGTACAGGCCAGCCAGGGTGGTCGCGTGGAAGCTCAGGTGGACGGTCTACCCGTCCTGGGCCAACCGGTACGCCGTGGGCAGGTTCTGGCCGTGGTGCGGCCGGTGGTCGCGCCCATCGAACAGGCGAATCAGGCGACGGCGGCCGCAGAGGCGCGCATCAACCTGGAGAACGCGCGCAAGCGCCTGGCCCGGCTGCAGCAGCTTGAAGGAACCGTGCCGCAACGCGACCTCGACACGGCCCGGGCCGAGGTGGCCGCACTGTCCGAGCGCGCCACTCTGAGCCGCGTGAGCCTGAGCGCAGTTGAAACGCTCGTAGCTCCGGTGTCCGGTGTGGTGGCTGCGATCAACGTCGTGGCCGGCCAAGTGGTCGCACCCAATGAGGTGCTGTTTGAAGTGGTGGACCCGGCGCGATTGATCGTCGAGGCGCTGGCCTATGACGCTGCTGCTGTTGCCAAGCTGGAGCGCGAAGCTGCCACATCGGTCGGCGGTGTCGCCGTGCCGCTGTCGCTGCAAGGCGTGGGGCGCGTGCTGCGCGAGCAGGCTTTGCCGGTTCAGTTCCGCGTGGTGGCTGACAAGGGCACACCAGTGCTCGCGCTGGGTCAGCCCTTGGTGGTGAAGGCCCGCTCGGCCGAGCGCATCAAGGCCGTCGCGCTGCCCGCTGCGGCCCTAGTCAAGAACCCGAGCAACCAGGACATCGTGTGGGTGCATACGGGCGCTGAGGTGTTCGTTCCCAAGGTGGTGGCCTGGCAGGCAGTCGATGGCGCCACGGTTGCCGTCACCCAGGGTCTGGCAGAAGGCGACCGCGTGGTGGTGCGCGGCGCGTCGCTGGTCAACCAGGTGCGCTGATCATGTTCAACGCGATCCTCAAAGCCAGCCTGCACAACCGGCTGGTGGTTATGGCGGCAGCGCTCGTCATGTTGTTCTATGGCGCATTGGCCTTGCGCGGCACTGCGGTGGACGTGTTCCCCGACCTGAACCGCCCGACCGTCACCCTCATGACCGAGGCCGGCGGCATGGCACCCGAGGAAGTGGAGCTGTCGATCACCTTCCCGCTGGAGACGGCCATGAACGGGCTGCCCGGCATCAGTGTCGTTCGCTCGGTGTCCTCGGCCGGCCTGTCCTTCGTGTACCTCACCTTCGACTGGAACGTGGACATCTACCGCGCCCGACAGCTGGTGTCCGAGCGGCTGCAAACGGTGCGCGACCAGATGCCGGCCGGCATCGCACCCACCATGGGGCCGGTGAGCTCGATCATGGGCGAGATCATGCTGATCGCCATCCCGGTGGACGACAGCAAGATCAGCCCGATGGCAGTGCGCGAGTACGCCGACTTCGTGCTGCGCCCCCGGCTGCTCACGCTGCCCGGCGTGGCGCAGGTCATCCCGATCGGGGGCGAAGTGCGGCAGTACCAGGTGCAACCCAACACGGTGCGCATGGGCGAGCTCGGCATCACGCTGCAGCAGGTGCGCGAGGCGGTCGCCGGCTTTGCCAGCAACACCTCCGGAGGCTTCCTGGAGCTCAATGGTCGGGAATACCTGATTCGCAACATCGGCCGCACCAACCGGCTGGCCGACCTTCAGGCGCTTTCGGTGGGCACGCGCAATGGTCAGCCAATTCGGCTCTCTCAGGTGGCAGACGTGAGGTTCGCGCCGGCGGTCAAGCGCGGTGACGCAGGCTACGGCGGCAAGCCGGCGGTCATCCTGGGTGTGCAGAAGCAGCCCACGGCCGACACGCTCAAGCTGACGGCTGGTATCGAGAACGCTCTCAAGGACATGGCCCGCTCGCTGCCGGCCGGCATGGATGCCCCGCGCGTGACCATGCGGCAGGCGACCTTCATCGAAAGCTCGGTGGGCAACCTGCAGGGCAAACTGCTGACCGCCTCAGTTGTGGTGGCGGTCATCCTGTACCTGTTCCTGGCGAACGTCCGCACCACGCTGATCAGCCTGGTGGCGATTCCACTGTCGCTCATGCTCACGGTGCTGGTGTTCCGCTGGCTGGGCCTGTCGATCAACACCATGACTTTAGGCGGCCTCGCCATCGCCATCGGCGAACTGGTCGACGACGCCGTGGTGGACGTGGAAAACATCCTGCGGCGGCTCAAGACCAACCAGCAGGCCGAACGGCCAGCGCCGGCGCTGGAGGTGATCTTCAAGGCCAGCCTGGAGGTGCGAACCGCCGTGGTGTATGCGACCTTGATCATCTGCCTGGTGTTCGTACCGCTGTTCGTGCTGCCGGGCATCGAGGGCCGCCTGTTCGTGCCGCTGGGCATTGCGTACATCACGGCCATCCTGGCCAGCCTGCTGGTCGCGGTGACGGTCACGCCCGTGATGGCCTACTACCTGCTGCCCAGGATGAAGTCGCTGGACCATGGCGACTCCCGGCTGCTGGCCTGGCTGAAGCGGCATTACGCGCGCGGGCTGGAGCGCGTGCTGCGCGCTCCGAAACGGTGGGCCGTTGCAGCCGGCGTGTCGGTGGCGCTTGGGGCGGCGAGCGTGCCGTTCTTTGCGACGTCGTTCCTGCCACCGTTCAACGAAGGCTCGGTGCTGGTAGGGCTGCGCCTAAACCCTGGCACCACGCTGGGCGAGTCGGTGCGTGTCGCACGACAGGCCGAAGTGCTGGTCGCGCAGGTGCCCGAAGTGGTGTACGTGGGTCGGCGCTCAGGCCGCGCTGAGCTGGACGAGCACGCCGAAGGCGTGCACGTCAACGAGATGGATGTGGGCCTCAAGGCTAGCGATCGCTCTCTGGACGCGGTGTACGCCGACATTCGCAAGCGACTCGAAGTGCTGCCGGCAGCGATCAACCTGGGCCAGCCGATCAGCCACCGTATCGATCACATGCTCTCAGGGGTGCGGGCGCAGATCGCGATCCGCATCGTGGGCGACGACCTGGACACCCTGCGTGGAGAGGCCGAACGGCTGCGTCAAGCTCTTTCCGGCATCCCTGGCATCGCAGATCTGGAAGTCGAGAAACAGGTGCTCACGCCACAGATCAAGGTACGGGTGGACTACGCCAAGGTGGCGCAGTACGGTCTGTCACCTAGCGAGCTGCTGACTGAGCTGCAGATGGCGGTGGACGGTGCGGTGGTCACACAGGTGATCGAGGGCAACCGGCGCTTCAACCTGGTGCTGCGGCTGCCGGAGGGCGCGCGCTCGTTGCAAGGCTTGCGCGGTCTGCTGGTGGACACGCCCACCGGGGCCGTGCCGCTGTCGCAGCTGGCCAGCATCGACGAGTCAGACGGACCCAACCAGATCAGCCGCGATGATGGGCGCCGCCGGATCGTGATCTCGGCCAATGCGCAAGGCCGCGCGCTCTCGGATGTGGTGGCCGACATGCGACGGGTGACCAGTGAGTTCAAGCTGCCCGAGGGCTACTTCATCACCCTGGGCGGGCAGTTCCAGGCACAGGAGGAAGCCAGCCGGCTGATCGGGGTGCTGTCGCTGGTGTCCGCGGCGCTGATCTTCGTGGTGCTGTACAGCCGCTACCGGTCGACCACGCTGGCACTGCTGATCATGGCCAACATCCCGTTGGCGCTGGTGGGCGCAGTGCTGGGGCTGTGGCTGTCGGGCCAGCCGTTGTCCATCGCGGCGCTGATCGGCTTCATCACGCTGGCAGGCATTGCCACGCGCAACGGCATCCTGAAGGTGAGCCACTACGCGAACCTGTGCAAGTTCGAAGGAGAGAGCTTCGGCACTGCCCTGTTGGTGCGCGGTTCGCTGGAGCGGCTGGCACCGGTGCTCATGACCGCGCTGGTGGCCGCCGGCGCCCTGGGGCCGCTGCTGTTCGAGGCCGGCAAGCCTGGCACCGAGATCTTGTATCCCGTGGCAGTGGTGATCTTCAGCGGGCTCATCAGCTCCACGCTGCTGGATGCCTTCATCACTCCCGCGCTGGTGGCGCTGTTCGGCCGCCGAGGCATTGAGCACCTAGTCGCCAACACGGCCGACGAGACGCTCTGACTCTGCAACTGTTTATCCACTGAAGGACGATCATGAACGCACAACACACTGTCGCGCCGCGTCGCGCCCTCCTCGTTCTGGGTGCCGCGCTGACCTTGCTGCCAGCTGCTGCGGTGGCGCACAACAAGCCGCAGTTTGGCGGCATCGTGGCGGAGGCCGGCGGGCTGGACCTGGAGCTGGTGCTCAAGCCAACACAGGCCGTGCTGCACGTCTCCCCCCCAGTGTCAGACTAGTTGCCGCTTCGATACATCCATGAACTGGGGGCGCGAGGGGACCCGAAGTGGCTCGATACGGACAAGCGTTCAAGGACAAGGCGGTGGCCCGGCTGTTGCCG
>JAIXSQ010000013.1 GCA_027484575.1 Comamonadaceae bacterium | reverse complement strand
GCGAAGGCCTTGGCTTCGCCGGTGCCGTCGTCCTTGTTGATCACCATCCCGGCGACGCCCACGTTGCCGCCGAGCTTGCGGAAGTACTCGACCGCGCTGCAGACGTTGTTGGCGACGTACAGGGACTGGAGGTCGTTGCTGGCGACGACGATGACCTTCTGGCACATGTCGCGGGCGATCGGCAGGCCGAAGCCGCCGCACACCACGTCACCGAGGAAGTCGAGCAGGACGAAGTCAAAGCCCCAATCGTGGAAGCCCAGCTTCTCCAGGGTCTCGAAGCCGTGGATGATCCCACGGCCGCCGCAGCCGCGGCCGACCTCCGGGCCGCCCAGCTCCATGGCGTACACGCCGTCGCGCTTGAAGCAGACGTCGCCGATGGCGACCTGCTCGCCCGCGAGCTTCTTGCGCGAACTGGTCTCGATGATGGTCGGCGTGGCCTTGCCGCCGAACAGCAGGCTGGTGGTGTCGCTCTTGGGATCGCAGCCGATCAGCAGGACCTTCTTGCCCTGCTGGGCCATCATGTAGCTCAGGTTGGCCAGGGTGAAGCTCTTGCCGATGCCACCCTTGCCGTAGATGGCAATGATCTGGGTGGTCTTGGTCGGCGCGTCGGTGACGACCGGATCGGGCCCGCGGCGGGCCTCCGCGCGCAGCGAATCGCGCAACGCGCTCAGCGGAATGGCTGTCATGCGCCGTGTCTCCAGTCGAGGGTCATCTTCAGGCAGGCGGCGTCGGTGAACGCCGTCTCGTAGGCACGCGCGGCGCGGCTGGCCGGCTCGCGGTGCGTGATCAGTCCGTCCAGCGACAGCTGCCCGCAGGCGACCAGCGCGTGCACGGCCTTCAGGTCGGCGGCTTGCCATTGCGCAGCGATGCGCAGGCGCGGCTCGCGCAGGAAGGCGCGGGCGAAATCGAAGGCCAGCCGGTCCTCGTAGAAGCCCGCAAGCACCACCTCTCCCCCGGGGGCGAGGCGTGCGATCAGCGTGTCGAGCAGCCCGGCATCGCCGCTGGCATCGACGATGCAGCCGTAGGCGCGACGATCGTCGCTGTCCGGATGCAGGACCGTGACGCCAGGCGCCGCCGCGCCACTGCGCCCTTCCGCCGTTTCCCACACGACCGGCTGCAGGCCGCGCGCCACGCACAGCCGCGACAGCAGCCGGCCCAGCACGCCATGGCCGACGATGAGGTCCGGCGCGGACAGGCCGATCGCATGGTGCGCCGTCGCCGCCAGGGCCAGCAGCACTGCCCGCTCACCCCAGGCAGGGTCCACGGGCAGCACGCGCGTGCCAGGCACGACGACGTGGCGGCTGGCGCCACCGAACAGCCCGCGCACGTCGAGAAACCCCGTGGAGCCCGGCACGAAGACGTGCTCGCCAACGGCGTGGATGGCGGCTGCACCCGCGTCGATCACGCGACCGACCGATTCGTAGCCCGGGACCAACGGATAGCCCATGCCCGGAAAAGCCGGCATGCGGCCGCTCCACAGCAGGCGCTCGGTCCCGGTGCTGATGCCGCTGTGGTCCACCTCGACCAACAAGTCGCCTGCGCTCAACGGCGCCAGGGCCACGTCGCGCAGGTCGATGCGGCCGGGCTCTTCGAGCACGACGGCATGCGTTCTGGAAAAGACGGGGCTCGGCGACGGCATGGCTGTCATCCTAGGTGGACTTCTTGGAATGTCAATTCTCATTGACACTAGCGTGGATCAACCCGACTTGCAGGGGAATCCGGCTCGGCAGGAGTTCCACCCGGTCGAAGCCGGCAGCCCGCACCATGGCCATGAGTTGGTCCGCGGTGCGTGCCTTGCCGCTGCCCATGGCCAGCAGGTACATGCCGAAGTACGCCGCGCCCATGGGTTCGGCGCCCGCCGCCCCGGCCATGGGCTCCGCCAGCAACAGGTGGCCGCCCGGGGCCAGGCAGGCGCGGATCGACCGCAGCACCGCGTGGACCGTCGCGTCGTCGTGGTCGTGGGCCACGCGCAGAAGGGTCGCCAGGTCTGCACCCACGGGGAGCGGATCGAGTCGGAAGTTGCCGCCGACTGCCTGCGCCCGGTCACCGAGTCCCGCCGCCACAAAGCGGGCGCGTGCCCGGTCGGCGACAGCCGGCAGGTCGAACAGGCACAGTTGCGCAGATGGCACGGCCTGCGCCACGCGCAGCAGGAACGTGCCCTCGCCGCCGCCCACGTCGAGCACGCAACGGTGGCGCGCGAAAGGGTAGGCACGCAGGATCTCGTCTCCTACCAGCACCTGCGAGGCCGACATCAGCGCGGAATAGGGCCCGACCTGCGCAGGCCCGAGCTCGCCTGGGTCGTCGGACACCGCATACGGGAAGATCTCGGCCAATCCGGCGCGGGACTCCCCGCGCAGCAACGCCACCGGATCGGCCAGGTCGGCGTACAGGGTGGCGTGGTGCTCGACCATCGCGAGCAGCGCTTCGTTGCCCACCAGCGTGGCGCCCAGGGCGCCAAGCCCGACCCGGCGCGGTCCCCGCCACTGCAGCAAGCGCAGCGCCACTGCCGCATCGGCCAGCCGGTCGAGCGCGTCGGCTGGCAGGCGCACCGCCCGCCCCAGAGCGTCGAGGTCCAACGGGCCGTCGGCGAGCCGGGCGAACAGGTCCAGGCGCACGCAAGCCAGAAGGACTTGGGTGTACGTGAATCCGGCCATCAGGTCGAACAGGGCGCGGGCGTGCCCATTCGCGAGACGGCGCGTCGGCGCGAAGGCGATGGCCCGGCGCCGGAAGCCGGCGTCCGCCAGCATGCGATCGCGCCATGTCAGCCAGCGCTCCCGCCAGCTGACCGTGGGCCACGGCTGCGCGCTGGGCAGGTGCGGACTGGTCATGGGTCGGTCAGGCCGCGGCCAGGTCGGCCAGCAGGTTCGCGGCCATCAGCCGCGGCAGCAGCCGCTCGGACTCGGCTTCCACCAGCTGCCGCAGGCCGGCGGCACCCGCGCATTCCGGCACGCTGGCCTTGGCACTGTCGATCAGATCGCCGAAGAGGCGGATGGCGCCTTCCAGCCCCAGTTCACGGGCTGCACTCGGGCGGCCGAGCGCCAGGTCGCGTCCCACCGGCTTGCCCAGCACGGCAGGATCGGAGGCGACGTCGCGGATGTCGTCGGCCACTTGGTAGGCCTCGCCCAGCCACTGACCCAGCATGCGCCACGGCTTGGGGTCGGCCCCGGCCGCCTGCGCGCCTGCGGCGGTGGCCGCCTCGAACAGCGCGCCGGTCTTGGCCTGCTGGTAGGTGACCAGCGCCACACGGGACTCGGATTCCCAGGCCTGCCCGGCGACGATGCCCCCGGGAACACCGACCCCCTGTGCAACCAGTTGCAGCAGAACGCCAAGACGCTGCGGGGCCTGTGCACCCGCCTGCGCCAGCGTCTGGAAGGCGAGCACGATCAGGGCATCACCTGCCAGCACGGCCAGCGGCTCGCCATAGGCCCAGTGGACGGAGGCGCGGCCTCGGCGCGTCGGCGCGTCGTCGAAGCACGGCAGGTCGTCGTGGACCAGCGACGCGCAATGCATGAGCTCGATCGCGACGGCGGCCGCACCGGACAGCTCGGGCTGGTCGTCGCCGCAGGCCTGCGCCACCGCCAGGCACAGCTGGGGCCGGATCCGGGCGCCTCCCGGGAACACGGCATGCCGGATCGCGCCGGCCAGCTTGGGCGGGCACTGGGGCGAGTCGCAACCGGACAGTGCGGTGGCGAGGGATTGCTCGATGCGCGTGATCACCTTCATGGGGTCAACCTCCGTGTCAACTTGACGAGACACTATGAACGTCATGCAATATAGACACTGTGAACGCACCGGTCAAACTCAGCTCGGCGGGGCCCTCCCCCTCCATCGCCCCGCCCCAGCGGGATCTCTCCACGCTATGGGCCCTGGCGGCGGGGGCGGGCGTGGCAGTGCTCGCGCTGGCTGCCGTGCTGGGCTGGCCGGCTGGCACCCGTGATGCGCGAGAGGCGGACGGCGGCTTGGCGGCGCCCTCGCCTGCAGCCAGCGAGGGCGCCGCCAAGCTGCAGGCGGCGTTGCTGCAGCCAGATGCGGTCGCGATGGTCGAGCGGCTCGCCACGCGGCTCGCAGCCACCGACGGCAGTGCCGCCGACTGGGCGATGCTGGGCCGGTCCGCAGCGGCGCTGGGCCGGGCCGCACAGGCCCGCTCCGCGTACGAACGCGCGGTCGCCAAGGCTCCGGCCGACGCATCCCTGCTGACGGAAGCGGCCGAGGCCCTTCTCCAGGCCCGGGACGCGGTGGCCGCGGCGCAGGCCGAGGTGCTGCTCGCGCGCGCCCAGCGCGCGGACCCCAGCCATCTGCCTGCCTGGCTCGCCAGCGGGAATGCCGCCTTCGCGCGGGGGGATGTGGAGGGCGCGCTCACGGCCTGGAAGCAGGCACTGCGACTCGCCCCACCCGGCAGCGAGGTGGCGGCCATGCTCGCCCGCAGCCTGCAGGCGCTGCACGCACCGGCCGCTGCGGGTCCGCAGACCCGGGTGGCGGGCACCGTCCGACTGGCTCCCGCACTGCAGGCGCAGGTGCAGCCGCAGGACGTGGTGTTCGTCTACGCGCGGGACGCGGCCGGCAATGGCCCGCCCTTGGGGACGGTCCGCCTGAGTGCGCGCGATCTGCCTGCCAGCTTCGCGCTGGACGTCGGGGACTGGCAGTCCACCAGCGGCGCTGGCGGTGCGCCCCGCTGGGTGGTGGTGGCCCGGGTCGCCAAGGGCGGCGATGCCCTGCCGCAGCCCGGCGACCTGCTCGGTCGTTCTGTCGCCGTGGGCGCCGGCACGCGTGACCTGCAGGTCACGGTGACGGACGTTCAGCGCTGAGCGGCAGCGGCTTCGGCCTCGTGGCGCCCCACGATCAGGCGCACGACCTCGCCCGGCAGTTCCTCGTGGGCCAGATGCCCCAGTCCGGCTAGCCGCACGAGCGGCCGCCGGACGTCGGGGCGCAGCAGGCGCTCCACCTCGGCTGACTGCGCGGGCGGGACGGTGCGATCGCCGCCGCCCACGAACAGGTGCAACGGAACCTCCAGCCGCCCGAGCGAACGCGCGAGCGTCGGCAGGTCCCAGCCAGCCATCATCCGCAGCGCACCGCGCGCGTGGCCCGGCGAACGCACTAGCCGCGCGTAGAGCGCACGGCCCGGGCCGTCCAACTGCGAGCCGGTGCCGTCCAGCAGCCGCTGCAGCACGGCGGGGTCGGCCGCGTGGTGGGCGAACAGGCGAGGCACCAGCCGGGTGGCCGCCATCACGCGGGCCACCGGCGCGAACAGCGGACCGACCCAGCCGCCCCAAGGCAGGAGTGCGCCGTTGATGCTCACGATCGTGCGCGCCGCCAGGCCGTCCAGTGCCAGGCGCACCGCGATCGCTGCGCCGGCCGAATGGCCCACCAGCAGCGCGGGCCGCCGCTGCAGCACCGACAGCAGCGCCGCCACGCCACGCGCCATGCCGGGGAGCGTGCAGAGGTCGGCGCCAGGTCCACGCTCGGGAGGCAGGGAGGTGAAGGCATGGCCCGGCAGATCGGGCGCGATCACCTCGAAGCCTCGCGCCTGCAGCAGCGGTGCCAGCGCACGCCAGGAGTGCGCCGACGCGCCTGTGCCGTGCAGCAGCAAGGCAACGGGTGCCATCGGCTGCCCACCCGGCAGCTGCTGCACGTGCCAGCGCAGCCCGGCGGCGTCGATGAAGCGGCTGTGCGCGCGCAGGGGCCAGTCACGGCCGTCGACGTCCCAGTCCAGCGGCGACGGCGGCCCCACCACAGCCTCAGGCGGCGACCTGCCGCACCGCGGCGGAGACCTGCGCGGCGCCGGCATGCGGCAGCGGCAGGTAGCTGGCACCGAGCGCGTCCGCCAGTGCGCGGGCCGTGGGCTGGGGCTGCGGCGCGGTGTCCACCAGCAAGGCGCTCACGCCTTCGGCCTGCAGGCGGCGCGCCTGCGCCAGGGCCTCCTCGGCCGCCTGCTGCCGGCCCGGATTGCCGTCGCGCGTCACGTTGGCCCGGCCGTCGGTCAGCACCACCAGCAACGGCTGCTCGCCCTTGCGGCGCACCGCCTGCACCAGGGCCTGGGCAGCGTCGAGTGCACTGGCCAGCGGCGTGCCGCCGCCGCCGGGCAGGCCGGCCAGGCTGCGCTTGGCGCGCGCCAGCGAGCGGGTGGGCGGCAACACGAGCTCCGCCCCCGTGCCGCGGAAGGCCAGCACGGCCACCTGGTCGCGCCGCACATAGCAGTCGGCCAGCATCAGCTCCACGGCGCCCTTGGCCTCGGCCAGGCGGTGCAGGGCCGCCGACCCGGACGCATCGACCACGAAGATGGTCGTCGTGCGACTGCGTTGCCGCAGGCGCTGCACGTGGAAATCACCGGTGCGCACGTGGATCCTGGGTGGCACGGCGGCGGGACCGGCCTGTCGTGCCCACTCGCGTGCGCGCAAGGACTGCCACGGCGCCGCGGCTCGCAGGGTGTCGACCAGGTGCAAGCGCTGGCCCGCGCGCGGGCGGGCCCGGCGCGACCCCACCGGCCGTCCGCGCGACTGGCCGCGCTGTGCCGCGCCAGCGCGCCCCCCGGCTCCGCGGGCCTGCGCCGCCTTGCCCAGCGCCAGGGCGGCCAGCAGTCCGGCGGGCAGGCAGGCCTGGGCGGCAGCGAGCACCGCCTCGGCCAGTTCCTCCGCCGAGGGCGGAACAGCCGTCTCCTCGTCGCCGGGCTCCGGGGGCGGTGGGGGCTCCTGGGCCGCTGGCGGCTCGGCTGCTGGCGGTGCCTGCGGCACGCGGGTCGCGCGCGGGCCCAGCACCAGCTGGGCCGCCAGGTCGGCATGCGCCTGCTGCACCTGCGCACTGCCGTCCAGGGCCGCCGCCGCCCGTGCCAGCCGAAGGGCCAGCCAGGGCGCACGCAGCGAATCGGCCCCCAAGGCAGCGGCCGCCTCGCACAAGGCCTGGACCAGCGACGGTCCGTCGGCCACCTGCGCCAATCGTGCCCGCGCCGCCGACACGGCAGCGGGCGCCTCGGGATCCGGCAGCCCGTCGGCCAGGCTGTCTTCGGCCAGGACCAGATGCAGCGCCAACCGGTCCGCCAGGGCGAACGGCAGGTGTTCGTCGTCGTCCGCGCCTTCGTCGAGCGCGACGATCGACAGCCGGGCCGGCTGCACAGCCGCCAGCCCTTCGCGCTGCAAGTCCACGACGCCGCGGTCCAGCACGCCCGCCAGCCGACCGGCCAGTCCCGGAGAAAGGCGCTCGGCCATCGGCACCACCAGCACGCCGCCGTCGCAGCGGGCCAGCACACCCGGTTGCAGGCTGGGGCGCCCGAGCGCCAAGCTGGCCGCCAGGTCCAGGCCACCCAGCAGCGCTGCGTCGTCCACGCCGGCGGGCAGGCGCTGCAGCGGCGTTCCCTGGGGCAGCAGCGAGCCGAACAGGTCGAGCCAGGCCTGGGCGGCGCTCGCCGAGCGGGTGCGCAGCACGGCGCCGCCGAGCCCGGCCGGGTCCACGGCCAGCAAGGCGGCGGCGACGGCAGCCAGGCTCATCGCGAGCAGAGGGAGGACGGGAGAGGGAGCGCGGGGCTCATGCGCCCAGCAGTTCGGCCACGCCGCGCTCGACCCGCACGCTGGAGCCGGCATCGTCGAGCGGGTTGCGGCGCAGCCGGTGGCGCAAGGCGGGGGCGGCCATCCGCCGCAGGTGCGCGTCGGTCACCTCGGGATCGCCATCCAGCGCGGCCAGCGCGCGCGCGGCGCGCATCAGCGTGAGGTCGCCGCGCAGCCCGTCGGTGCCCAGGTGGGCACACAGCTGCGCCGCGCGGGTCAGCGCCGCGTCGCCGGCGACCACGCCGCCCAGTCGCTTGCGCGCCGCCACGATGCGCTTGCGCAGGCGCTCGTCCTCGGCCTGCCAGGTCGCGCAGAACGCCTGCGGGTCGCGTTCGTAGGCATCGCGCCGGCGGATCACCTCGACACGCAGCGCCAGGTCCTCGGGCGTGCGCACGTCCACCGACAGGCCGAAGCGGTCGAGCAGCTGCGGCCGCAGCTCGCCCTCTTCGGGATTGCCGCTGCCCACGAGCACGAAGCGTGCGGGATGCCGCACGCTCAGGCCCTCGCGCTCGACCACGTTCTCACCCGAGGCCGCCACGTCGATCAGCAGGTCGACGAGGTGGTCCTCGAGCAGGTTCACTTCATCGATGTAGAGGTAGCCGCGGTGCGCCCGCGCCAGCAGGCCGGGCTCGAAGGCGCGCACGCCCTGCGTGAGTGCCCGCTCGAGGTCGAGCGCACCGACCACGCGGTCCTCGGTGGCGCCCAGCGGCAGGTCGACCACCGGCACGGGCGCCAGGCGGCTGCGCAGCTTGCCGTGCGCGCGCAGGGCCTCGCAATCGGGACACTGCCGCGCCGTGTCGGACGGGTCGCAACCGTAGCGACAGCCCTCGACCACTTTCATGGGCGGCAGCAGCGCGGCAAGGGCGCGAACCGCCGTGGACTTGCCGGTGCCGCGGTCACCGAAGACGAGCACGCCGCCGATGCGCGGATCGACGGCCGTGGCGAGGATGGCGAGTTTCATCTCGTCCTGGCCGACGATGGCGGAGAAGGGAAAGGGGGTGGACACGCCCGCAGGATATGTCAACCCGCCTTGACAGTCCACCCGGGCCGCCCCGCAGGACAGGGCGGGCCGGGCGCGGCGTCAGCGGTCGCGCGGGGGCATGCCGGCCGGGCCGGTGCGCACCGGGCCGTCCCAGCGGTCGCCGGCGGTGTGGCGCACGTGCACCTTGGGCGTGCGCATCAGGTCGATCAGCGCCAGCACCATGGGGGCGCCCAGGATCCAGAAAACGAGGGTGGGCTCGGGAATCATCGGAAGGCTCCTGTCGGGAAAGTCGATGCGGACACCCTCCCGCACCGCGCCACCCAGCCGTGTCGGACGGCCCGTCCGGGCCGGGTGGGACCGGCCCGCAGGCCGGTGTCCGCCCGGCACCCGGCGCTGGCTATGATGGCCGGTTCCCCGCCGGAACCCCATCTCCCGTGAACAAGCCCACCGACGGACCGCCCCTGACCGACCTGCCCGAGACCGCCGCCGAGCCTGGCGGCCGCTACCTGGGCCGTGCGCTCGAGGCCCAGCGCATCGCCATCCGCGGCGCCCGCACGCACAACCTCAAGAACGTGGACCTCGACCTGCCGCGCAACCGGCTCGTCGTCATCACCGGGCTGTCGGGGTCGGGCAAGAGCTCCCTGGCGTTCGACACGCTCTATGCCGAGGGCCAGCGCCGCTACGTCGAGAGCCTGTCGGCGTATGCGCGGCAGTTCCTGCAGCTGATGGACAAGCCCGACGTGGACCTGATCGAGGGCCTGTCGCCCGCGATCTCCATCGAGCAGAAGGCCACCAGCCACAACCCGCGCTCCACCGTGGGCACGGTCACCGAGATCCACGACTACCTGCGCCTGCTGTTCGCCCGCGCCGGCACGCCGCACTGCCCGCAGCACGACGTCCAGCTGGCGGCGCAGACCGTCTCGCAGATGGTCGACGCGGTGCTCGCGTTGCCCGAGGACACCCGCGTGATGGTGCTGGCCCCGGTCGCACGCGAGCGCAAGGGCGAGTTCGACGAACTGTTCACGTCGATGCAGGCCCAGGGCTACGTGCGCTTCCGCGTCGACGGGCAGTCGTAC
Source organism: Comamonadaceae bacterium (assembly GCA_027484575.1). GTDB lineage: Bacteria > Pseudomonadota > Gammaproteobacteria > Burkholderiales > Burkholderiaceae_C > Ramlibacter. The sequence goes on along the minus strand of JAIXSQ010000013.1, from coordinate 347,886 downwards.
GAGGTCGAGAACCTGCCCCGGCTGAAGAAGACCGAGAAGCACGACATCGACGTGGTGATCGACCGCCTGAAGGTGCGCCCCGAGGTGCAGCAACGGCTGGCCGAGAGCTTCGAGGCGGCCCTGCGCCTGGCCGAGGGCCGCGCGCTCGCGCTCGAGATGGACGGCGGCCGCGAGCACCTGTTCAACGCCCGCTTCTCCTGCCCCATCTGCCAGTGGTCGATCAGCGAGCTGGAGCCCCGGCTGTTCTCCTTCAACTCGCCGGTGGGCGCCTGCCCGTCCTGCGACGGGCTGGGCAGCCTGGAGTTCTTCGACCCGCAGCGCGTGGTCGCCTTTCCCTCGCTGTCGCTGGCCTCGGGCGCCATCAAGGGCTGGGACCGCCGCAACCCCTACTACTTCAGCTTCCTCGAGAGCCTGGCGCGGCACTACAAGTTCGACATCGAGTCGCCGTTCGAGAGCCTGCCCCCGCCGGTGCAGCACGCCATCCTGCACGGCTCGGGCCAGGAGGAGATCCGCTTCCAGTACGTCGTCGAGTCGGGCAGCACCGCCGGCCGCAAGGTCGCCAAGAAGCACCCGTTCGAGGGCGTGATCCCCAACATGGTCCGGCGCTGGCGCGACACCGACTCGGCCGCCGTGCGCGAAGAGCTCGCGCGCTACCGCAGCCTGCAGCCCTGCCCGACCTGCCACGGCTCGCGGCTGCGCACCGAGGCGCGCCACGTGCGCATCGGCGACGGCGACCAGGCCCGCACCATCCACCAGGTCAGCCGGGCGACGCTGCGCGAGGCCCAGGCCTACTTCACCGGCCTGCGGCTGTCCGGCGCCAAGGCCGGCATCGCCGACAAGGTCGTGCGCGAGATCGCGGCGCGGCTGAAGTTCCTGAACGACGTGGGGCTGGCGTACCTGAGCCTGGAGCGCAGCGCCGAGACCCTGTCGGGCGGCGAGGCCCAGCGCATCCGGCTGGCCAGCCAGATCGGCTCCGGGCTGACCGGCGTGATGTACGTGCTGGACGAGCCGAGCATCGGCCTGCACCAGCGCGACAACGACCGCCTGATCGGCACGCTGCAGCACCTGCGGGACCTGGGCAACAGCGTGCTGGTGGTCGAGCACGACGAGGACATGATCGAGGCCGCCGACCACGTGGTGGACATGGGTCCCGGCGCCGGCGTGCACGGCGGGCGCGTCATGGCCCAGGGCACGCCGGCCGAGGTCAAGGCCAACCCGGCCTCGCTGACCGGCCGCTACCTCTCGGGCAGCCTGAAGATCGCCGTGCCCGCCCGCCGCACCCCCTGGCTGCCGGTGGCGGGCGGCAAGCCCGGTGCGCTGCAGCGCCTGCACATCGCCGGCGCGCGCGGCAACAACCTGAAGGACGTCGCGGTCGACATCCCGGTGGGCCTGCTCACCTGCGTCACCGGCGTGTCCGGCTCGGGCAAGTCCACCCTGGTCAACGACACCCTCTACGCCGCGGTGGCCCGCACCCTCTACCGCGCCCACGAGGAGCCCGCGCCCCACGACGAGATCGACGGCATCGAGCATTTCGACAAGGTCATCAACGTCGACCAGTCGCCCATCGGCCGCACCCCGCGCAGCAACCCGGCCACCTACACCGGCCTGTTCACGCCCATCCGCGAGCTGATGGCCGAGACCGCCATGGCCAAGGAGCGCGGCTACGGCCCGGGCCGTTTCTCGTTCAACGTGGCCGGCGGCCGCTGCGAGGCCTGCCAGGGCGACGGCATGGTCAAGGTGGAGATGCACTTCCTGCCCGACGTCTACGTGCCCTGCGACGTGTGCAAGGGCGCGCGCTACAACCGCGAGACGCTCGAGGTGCAGTGGAAGGGCCGCAACATCGCGCAGATCCTCGAGCTGACGGTCGAGGATGCGCACGAGTTCCTCAAGCCGGTCCCGGCCATCGCGCGCAAGCTGCACACGCTGATCGAGGTCGGCCTGTCGTACGTCAAGCTGGGCCAGGCCGCGACCACGCTGTCGGGCGGCGAGGCGCAGCGCGTCAAGCTGGCACTGGAGCTGTCCAAGCGCGACACCGGCCGCACGCTCTACATCCTGGACGAGCCCACCACCGGCCTGCACTTCGCCGACATCGACCTCCTGCTGAAGGTGCTGCACCAGCTGCGCGACGCCGGCAACACCATCGTCGTGATCGAGCACAACCTCGACGTGATCAAGACCGCCGACTGGGTCATCGACATGGGTCCCGAGGGCGGTGCCGGCGGCGGCACCGTGGTCGCGGCCGGCACGCCCGAGGACGTGGCGGCCCACCCGGCCAGCCACACCGGCCGCTACCTGCGTCGCTACCTGGCCGCCTGAGCGGGCAGGCGCGGGCGGCGCGGGCCTACACGGAGGCATCGGCGGCGGGCCGACGATGCGGCGCAACGCATCGCAGGAGCCACCGCATGGACAGCACCACACCGGGCGTGCAGCCCGACCGCATCGACGTCGACGACCCGCAGGCCTGCGCCCACTGGGCCAGGAAGCTGGACTGCACCGAGGCCCAGCTGCGCGAGGCGGTGGGCGCCGTCGGTGACAAGGCGGGCGACGTGGAAGCCCACCTCAAGGGCTCGCGCAGCACCACCAACTCCGACCGGGTGCGCGAGCTCGGCGGCGCCTGAAGCCGGGCCTCAGCCCGCGCGGGCGGCGTTGAGCAGCGCGCGCGTCCTCAGCGCCTCGCGCCGCGCGGCGTCCGCGTAGTCGTCGCCGGACGAGGCGTAGAGGATCGCCCGGGAGGAGTTCACCGCGATCGGCCCGTCGGGGCGCCAACCCGCCTGGACCGTGGCCGCCGCATCGCCGCCCTGCGCGCCCACGCCCGGGATCAGCAGCGGCAGCGTCGGCGCCAGCGCGCGTACGCGCTCGATCTCGGCGGGGTAGGTCGCCCCCACCACGAGCCCGAGCTGGCCGTTGCGGTTCCACGGCCCCTGCGCCAGCCGCGCCACGTGCTCGTACAGCAGCGGCTGGCCGTCGACCGAGGCCAGCCGCTGCGCCTGCAGGTCGTCACCCCCCGGGTTGCTGGTGCGGCACAGCAGGAAGGCTCCCTTGTCGCCGTAGCGCAGGTAGGGCTCGACCGAGTCGAACCCCATGAACGGGGACAGCGTCACCGCGTCGGCGCCGTAGCGCTCGAAGGCCTCGACCGCGTACTGCTGCGCGGTCGCGCCGATGTCGCCGCGCTTGGCATCCAGGATCACGGGCACGCCGGGCGCCAGCGTGCGGATGCGCCGCACCAGCTCCTCGAGCTGGGCCTCGGCGCGGTGCGCCGCGAAGTACGCGATCTGCGGCTTGAAGGACATGGCCACGTCGGCCGTGGCCTCGACGATGCCGGTGCAGAACTCCAGGATGCGGCCCGCGTCGCCGGCCCAGCCGCGCGGCAGGCGCGAGGGTTCGGGGTCCAGGCCCACGCACAGCAGGGAGTCGTGGCGCCGGGCGGCGTCCTGCAGCATCTCGATGAACGTCATGGGCCGCGATTGTAGGAAGCGCGCACTGCGCCGCCGGTACGATCGGCCGCCATGCACAGCCTCGACCGGCGCCAGCTCGCCATCCTCGTGGCCCTGACCATCGTGTGGGGCGTCAACTGGCCGGTGATGAAGCTGGGCGTGACCGCCTGGCCGCCGCTGTCGTTCCGCGCGCTGTCCATCTGGCTGGGCCTGCCGGTGCTGGGCGCCGCGCTGGTGGCACTGCGGGTGCCGTTCGCGATCCCGCGCCGCCACTGGCCCGAGCTGCTGTGGCTGGCCGCCACCAACATGTTCGTCTGGCACGCCTGCATCATCCTGGCGGTGCAGACCCTGTCCAGCGGGCGCGCCGCCATCCTGGGCTACACCATGCCGATCTTCTCGGCGGTGCTGGGTGCGCTGCTGTTTCGCACCGGCCTGGCGCCGCGCGGCTGGCTGGGGGTGGGCGCGGCCGCGCTCGGCGTGGTGCTGCTGCTGTGGCACGAGTTCACCCAGCTGGCCGGGCGGCCGGTGGGCGTGGTGCTGGCCCTGGTCGCCGCGGCGGTCTGGGCGCTGGGCACCCAGCTGCTGCGCCGCACGCGCATCGACGTGCCCACGCTGGCGATCTCGTTCTGGATGACGGCGCTCACCGGTGTCGTGATGGCGGTGCTCGCGGCGGTGTTCGAATCGTCGCGCTGGACCGCGCCGCCGCCGGTGGCCTGGGCCGCGATCCTGTTCAACGCGGTGATGATCTTCGGCTTCGCGCACGCGGCCTGGTTCTGGCTGGCGCGCACGCTGCCGCCCGTGGCCTCGACGCTCAGCGTCATGCTGATCCCGGTGGTGGGCGTGGTGACCGGAGCGGTGTGGCTGGGCGAGGCGCTGCACTGGCAGGACGTGGCCGCCGTGCTGCTGATGGTGGTGGCGATCGGCTCGGTGCTCTGGCCCCGGCGGGCCTGACCGGCCGCTTCAGCGCCCCGCGGCGGCCTGCTGGTACAGGCCCTGGACCTTGGGCACGTTCTCGGACAGCCGCGCCAGCCGATCGGGGCCGGTGGGGTGGGTCGACAGGAAGCCCGGGCCCTGGTTGCCGCCGGAGGCCTTGCCCATCTTCTCCCACAGGGACATCGACGCCTCGGGGCGGTAGCCGCCGCGCGCACCCAGTTCCAGGCCGACCAGGTCGGCCTCGATCTCGTCCTCGCGCGAGAAGCGCAGCGTGATCAGCTGCGTGCCGATATTGGCGGCGACGTTGCCCAGCTGGCCCAGGCCCAGCAGCTGGGCGCCCAGCGACAGCAGCGTGCCGGTGCCCTGCTCCTTGGCGATGCGCGCCCGTGCATGCTCGCGCAGCGCATGGGCCATCTCGTGGCCCATCACCATCGCGGCCTCGTCGTCGCTCAGCTGCAGCTTGTCGAGCAAGCCGGTGTAGAAGGCGATCTTGCCGCCGGGCATGCAGAAGGCGTTGATCTGGCTGCTGCCGATCAGGTTCACCTCCCAGCGCCAGCTGCGCGCCCGGTCGTTCCAGCGGGGCGACTGCGGGATCAGCCGGTTGGCGATGGCGCGCAGCCGCTGCAGCTGGGGGTAGGTGTCGGGCGCCAGGGCGCCCTTCTGCCGCGCCTCGGCCATCATCTGCGCGTACTGCTGTTGCGAGGCGGCCTCGATCTCGTCGGCGGGCACCAGGCCGCGCATCTTCGAGGGCGGCCCCACGTCGACCTGCGCCAGCACGGGCGCGGCGGCTGCGGCGCCCGCAAGGGCCACGAAGCTGCGGCGTTGCAGCGCGGACGAGGCAGGGGCGTAACACAGCCGGCACATGCGGCGGATCATAGAATGCCCCGGCCGAGCCCATGTCAGACAACCCCCTTCCTGCGCCTCGGACCGGGCGCCCCGCCCCGAGCTGGCTCGCCAGCTTCCGCGTCTACCTCGAACCCGCGAGCCTGCGCATGCTGGCCCTGGGCTTTTCCGCGGGCCTGCCGCTGCTGCTCGTGCTGGGCACCCTGAGCTTCTGGCTGCGCGAGGCCGGCATCAGCCGCACCACGATCGCCCAGTTGTCCTGGGTGGGCCTGGCCTACGGCTTCAAGTGGGCCTGGGCCCCGCTGGTCGACCGCATGCCCCTGCCGCTGCTCACGCGCGCCCTGGGCCGGCGCCGCAGCTGGCTGCTGCTGTCGCAGGTGGCGATCGCCGCCGGCCTGGTGGGCATGGGCCTGAACGATCCCAAGGTGGCGCTGGAGCCGCTGGTGTGGTGCGCACTGCTGGTGGCCTTCGCGTCGGCCACGCAGGACATCGCGCTGGACGCGTTCCGCATCGAGTCGGCCGACACCGAGCGCCAGGCCGCCCTGGCCGCCACCTACCAGACCGGCTACCGGCTCGCGATGATCTGGGCCGGCGCCGGCGCCCTGTGGCTGGCCGCGCGTGCCGAGGTGCCCGATGCCGCGGCCTACCAGCACGCCGCGTGGCGCACCGCCTACCTGGTGATGGCGGGCTCCACCGCCCTGGGCATGCTGGTGGTGCTGCTGTCGCCGGAACCCGCGCGGCGCGAGATGCCCCCGGCACGCTCGGCCGGCGAGTGGCTGCACGGCACGCTGGTGGCGCCGTTCGCCGACTTCCTGGGCCGCTACGGCTGGCAGGCGGCGCTGGTGCTGGCGCTGATCGCCGTCTACCGCATCAGCGACGTGGTGATGGGCATCATGGCCAACCCGTTCTACGTCGACATGGGCTACAGCAAGGACGAGGTCGCGGCCGTCACCAAGGTCTACGGCGTGGTCATGACCCTGGCCGGCGCCTTCGTCGGCGGCGTGCTGGCGTTGCGGCTCGGGGTCATGCGCGTGCTGATGCTCGGCGCCGTGCTGTCGGCCGCCAGCAACCTGCTGTTCGCCTGGCTGGGCACGCGCGGCCACGACGTGTCGGCCCTGATCCTGGTCATCGCGGCCGACAACCTGTCCTCGGGCATCGCCTCGGCGGCCTTCATCGCCTACCTGTCCAGCCTGACCAACGTCTCGTACTCGGCGACGCAGTACGCCCTGTTCAGTTCGCTCATGCTGCTGCTGCCCAAGTGGCTGGCCGGTTTCTCGGGCGCCTTCGTCGACGCCCACGGCTACGGCAGCTTCTTCACCGCCACCGCCGCCCTGGGCGTGCCGGTCCTGCTGCTGGTGGCGCTGGCGGCGCGGGTGCATGCCCGCGCCACCCCGGCCTGACCCGGGCCGGGCGGACTGCACGCTTCACCGGCCGTTGACACGGCAGCCAACCGGGCTTGACCCGCGGCCGGCATGCTCGTCGCTACCATGACCGGCATGCAGCAGCTCCTGATGATCGAAGACGACCAGCGCCTGGCGCAGATGGTCGCCGAGTACCTCGAGCGCTCCGGCTATGCGGTGGCCCACGTGGGCGAGGCGCGCGCCGGTCTGGCCCGGCTCGAACAGCCGGCCGGTGCGCTGCCCGACCTGGTGGTGCTGGACCTGATGCTGCCCGACGGTGACGGGCTGGACCTGTGCCGGCGCATCCGCGCCCTGCCCGGCGACGCGGGCCGCGTGCCCGTGCTCATGCTCACCGCCAAGGGCGACCCGATGGACCGCGTGATCGGCCTGGAGGTCGGCGCCGACGACTACCTGCCCAAGCCCTTCGAGCCGCGCGAGCTGCTGGCGCGCATCCGCGCCGTGCTGCGCCGGCGCGGCGAGGCGGGGGCACCGGCCACGCCGCGCCAGCTGCGCTTCGGCTCGCTCGAGATCGACCGCGACGCCCGCACGGTCGCCATCGGCGGCGAGCGGCGCGAGCTCACCGCCTACCAGTTCGACCTGCTGGTCACGCTGGCCGAGCGCGCCGGCCGCGTGCTCACCCGCGACCAGATCATGGAAGCCGTGCGCGGCCGCGAGCTCGAGGCCTTCGACCGCTCGATCGACGTGCACATGGGCCGCATCCGCGCCGCCATCGAGGTCGACGTCAAGAACCCCAAGCGCATCCTCACGGTGCGCGGCGTGGGCTACGTGTTCGCCAAGCAGCAGGACTGAGGTGGCCCTGCGCATCCCGCTGTCGCTGCGCCTGTGGCTGTCCGTGGTCGCGGCGGTGGCGGTGCTGGCGCTGGCCTCGGGCTGGCTGCTCGAGCGCTCGGCCCGCGAGCTGCCGCCGCGCGACATCGTGATCCGCAACGAGGCCGGCGAGGTGGTCGGCCAGGCCCGCACCCGGCCCACCCGCGTGCCCGGCCAGGGCGTGGAGTTCCCGGTGACCATGAAGGACGGCAGCACGCTGCTGGTCCACCTGCCGCCGCGGCCGCGGCCGCCCGACGCGCCCCCGCCGCCACGGCCCTGGGGCCGGGGCAACACGCCCTTCCTGTGGCTGCTGGGGCTGGTGGCGGTGGCCGTCGCCGTGGGCACCTACCCCATCGTGCGCCAGCTCACGCGGCGGTTGGAGCAGCTGCGCGCCGGGGTGGAGCGCTGGGGCGACGGCGACCTGGCCGCGCGGGTCGACGAATCGGGCAGCGACGAGGTCGCGTTCCTGGCCCGCCGCTTCAACCATGCGGCCCAGCGCCTGGAGGCGCTGGTGCGCAGCCACAAGTCGCTGCTGGCCAATGCCTCGCACGAACTGCGCTCGCCGCTGGCGCGCATCCGCATGGGCCTGGAGCTGATGGACGACGGCGCCACGCCGCGCCAGCGCGCCGAGATGCTGCGCAACATCGGCGAGCTCGACCAGCTGATCGACGAGATCCTGCTGGCCAGCCGCCTCGACGCGCAGGAGACCGACGTCGGGACCGTGGAGCCGGTGGACCTCACCGGCCTGGCCGCCGAGGAATGCGCCCGCGCGGGTGCCGACCTGGAGGCCGCGGGCGGCGCCGCGCTGGTGGTGCCGGGCGTGGCCAAGCTGCTGCGCCGCGCGATCCGCAACCTGCTGGAGAACGGCCGCCGCTACGGCGACGGGCCCGTCGAGGTGACGCTGGCGCGCGAGGGCCGCGAGGTGGTCCTGCGCGTATGCGACCGCGGTCCCGGCGTGCCCGGGCCGCTGCGCGAGCGCATCTTCGAGCCGTTCTACCGCCTGCCCGGCGCCAGCGAGCGCGAAGGCGGCGTGGGCCTGGGCCTGGCGCTGGTGCGCTCGATCGCCGGGCGCCACCAGGGCAGCGTGCACTGCGAAGGGCGCGAGGGCGGCGGCGCCTGCTTCGTGCTGCGGCTGCCGGCCTGAGCGGCGCCCTCAGGGCGCCGGCAGCAGGGCCTGCACCCGCTGCGGCGCCACGTCCTCCAGGCAGCGGTGGTGCCCCAGCGGGCACTCGCGCTCGAAGCAGGGCGCGCAGTCCAGCGGCGGCTGGTAGCCGGCATCGTCCTTGAGCCAGACGATCCGGGCCGCCGCGTTCAGCGGCGGCGTGTGCAGCGGCGACGACGAGCCGAACAGCGCCACCTGCGGCTTGCCGAAGGCGGCCGCCACGTGCATCAGGCCCGAGTCGTTGCTCACCATGCAGCGCGCGCCGGCGATCAGGGCGAAGGCCTCGTCCAGCGTGGTCGCGCCGGCCAGGCTGCGGGCGCGGCCCCCGGCCGCGGCCACGATCGCATCGCACACTGGCTGGTCCTTGGCCGAGCCGAGCAGCAGCACGGGCACGGGGTTGGCCGCGGCCAGCGCCGCGTAGTGGCGCTCGGGCCAGCGCTTGGATGCACCGAACTCCGCCCCCGGTGCATGCACGTCGTAGCCGCCGGCCTGCAGGCCATGGGCCGCGAGCGCATCGGCCAGCGCCTGCGGCGGCAGCGCCAGCCGGGGCCGGTCGGCCTCGATGCCGGGCTCACCGGCCAGGGCCGAATAGAAGGCCACCATCGGCGGCCTGGCCTTGGGGTTCTTCAGCCGGTGGGTGAGCAGGCCCACGCGCGCCTCGCCCAGGTAGCCCACGCGGCGCGGCACGTCGGCCAGGAACGGCAGCAACGCGCTCTTGAGCGAGTTGGGCAGCACGTAGGCGCAGTCGAAGCGCCCCTGCAGCTGGCGCGCCAGGGCACGGCGCTCGCGCAGCTGCAGGCCGCCGTGGCGGAACGGCAGCACCACCACCTCGGCCACCTGCGGCATGGCCGCGTAGACCGGCGCCACCCAGGGCAGCGCGCCCACGGTCAGGCGTTCGCCGCGCGCCGCCAGCCGGCGCATCAGCGGTTCGGTCATGACGGCATCGCCGATCCACTGGGGAGCGATGACGAGGGAGGCGGTCATGGGATGGGGGGAAAGAACGTCGTCACGGCCCCGACCTCGTCATCCCCGCGCAGGCGGGGGTCCAGCGACGGCCCACGATCCTGTCCGGCGCCGCGCTGGATGCCCGGTCGGGCCGGGCAGGACGGGGACCGGACGTCAGTGCCCGCCCTGGACGTGCTGGCCTTCGGCCAGCTTGTAGACGGTGCCGCAGTACGGGCACTTGGCGGCGCCGCCACCGCCGTGCGCGATGTCCAGGAACACGCGCGGGTGGGTGTTCCAGATCTTCATGCCCGCCACCGGGCTGGGGCAGAAGATGCCGCCGTTGCCGTTGAGGTCCTTGGCCTGCAGTTCGACGACGGCTTCCTTCTTGGCGGGGGCGTTCATGCTCAGACCTTGGTCAGCCAGTGGGCGTACTTGGGATTGCGGCCATTGACGATGTCGAAGAACGCCGACTGGATCTTCTCGGTCACGGGGCCGCGCGAGCCGCCACCGATCTGGATGCGGTCCAGTTCGCGGATGGGCGTGACCTCGGCGGCGGTGCCGGTGAAGAAGGCCTCGTCGGCGATGTAGACCTCGTCGCGGGTGATGCGCTTCTGCACGATCTCGATCCCGAGGTCGGCGCAGATGTGGAACACCGTGTTGCGGGTGATGCCGTTGAGCGCGCCGGCCGACAGGTCGGGCGTGTACACCTTGCCGTCCTTGATGACGAAGATGTTCTCGCCGGCGCCTTCGCTCACGAAGCCCTGGCTGTCCAGCAGCAGCGCCTCGTCGTAGCCGTCGTCGGTGGCCTCCATGTTGGCCAGGATCGAGTTGGTGTAGTTGCTCACCGCCTTGGCCTGCGTCATCGTGATGTTGACGTGGTGGCGGGTGTAGCTGGAGGTCTTGACGCGGATGCCGCGCTTGAGGCCCTCTTCGCCCAGGTAGGCGCCCCAGGCCCAGGCCGCGACCATCAGGTGGATGGTGTTGCCCTTGGGGCTGACGCCCAGCTTCTGCGAGCCGATCCAGGTCAGCGGGCGCAGGTAGCAGCTCTCCAGCTTGTTGGCGCGCACGACGGCCTTCTGGGCCTCGTTGACCTGTTCCTTGCTGAAGGGGATGGCCATGCGCAGGATCTTGGCGCTGTTGAACAGCCGGTCGGTGTGTTCCTGCAGGCGGAAGATCGCGGTGCCGTTGGCGGTGTTGTAGGCCCGGACCCCCTCGAAGGCGCCGCAGCCGTAGTGCAGCGTGTGGGTCAGCACGTGGATCTTGGCGTCGCGCCAGTCCACCAGTTCGCCGTCCATCCAGATCTTGCCGTCACGGTCGGCCATGGAGGGGGGAGTCATGTCTCGTCCTTGGTGTGGGAAAGCAAGCGGGCGATTTTACCGGCCGGGCTCGGCGGCCTCGGCGGCGGCAGGCGCGGGCGCGGGGGCAGCCTCGGCAGGCTCGGCGGGCCGGAACAGCTCCCAGCGCGCCAGCTTGCCCCCGACGAACTCGCCGGTCACGTGCGAGCCGCCGCCGTCGGTCCAGCGGTAGACCTCGGGTTCGGTGCCCTGGGGCGACTGCAGCTCGCCGAGCGCGCGGGCGAAGCCGATCACGTTCAGCAGCGGCAGGCCGGGCTTCAGGCGCGCATTGAGCATCACCGCGCTGTCGGTCCAGCCGATCGGCCGGTCGCCCGCGCGGCGCAGCACCTGCGTCATGCGGGTGAAGTGCAGCAGGCCCCACATGACCACGCCGCCCAGCACCAGGGCCACCCCCGGCCAGCCGGCGGACTGCCAGGCCACGGCCACCAATGCGATGCCCGCCACGGGCACCAGGACTCTCTGGAAGTTCATGCCGCGATTGTCGCGGCGCCGGCGGGGCGGCCGGTTGCGGGCAGTGCGTAGGCCCCGGCCGGCCTCAGGCCAGGCTGCGCACCACCTCCAGCGCCTCCTCGATCCGGTCCACCGGGTGGATGGCCAGCCCCTCGGTCTCGCGGCTGCCCTTCTTGGGCGCGTTGGCCCGCGGCACGACGGCGACCGAGAAGCCCAGCTTGGCCGCTTCCTTCAGCCGCTCCTGCCCCCGCGGCGCCGGCCGCACCTCGCCGGCCAGGCCGACTTCGCCGAAGGCCAGGAAGCCCTTGGGCAGGGGCCGCCCGCGCAGGCTGCTGGTGATGGCCAGCATCACGGCCAGGTCGGCGGCCGGCTCGCTGATGCGCACCCCGCCCACCGCGTTGACGAACACGTCCTGGTCCATGCAGGCCACGCCCGCATGCCTGTGCAGCACCGCCAGCAGCATGGCCAGCCGGTCGCGCTCCAGGCCCACCGACAGCCGCCGCGGGCTGGGCCCGCCCGAGTCGACCAGCGCCTGGATCTCCACCAAGAGCGGCCGCGTGCCTTCCAGCGTCACCAGCACGCAGCTGCCCGGCACGGGCTCGGCATGCTGCGACAGGAAGATCGCGCTGGGGTTGGACACGCCCTTGAGGCCCTTGTCGGTCATCGCGAAGACGCCGATCTCGTTGACCGCGCCGAAGCGGTTCTTGATCGCCCGCACCAGCCGGAAGCTCGAATGCGTGTCGCCCTCGAAGTACAGCACCGTGTCGACCATGTGCTCGAGCACGCGCGGGCCGGCCAGCGCGCCCTCCTTGGTCACGTGGCCCACCAGCACGATCGCGGTGCCGCCCGACTTGGCCGCGCGCGTCAGGTGCGCCGCGCATTCGCGCACCTGGGCCACCGAGCCCGGGGCCGAGGTCAGCTGGTCCGAGTAGACCGTCTGGATCGAGTCGATCACCGCGATCGCGGGCTTGGTGGCCGCCAGGGTGGCCAGGATCTTCTCCAGCTGGATCTCGGCCTGCACCTGCACCTGCGACTGCTCCAGGCCCAGCCGGCGCGAGCGCAGCGCCACCTGCGCGCCAGACTCCTCCCCGGTGATGTACAGCGTGGGCACGTCGGCGCGCTGCAGCCCGTCCAGCGCCTGCAGCAGCAGGGTGGACTTGCCGATCCCCGGGTCGCCGCCGATCAGCACCACCCCGCCCTCGACGATCCCGCCGCCCAGCACCCGGTCGAGCTCGCCGATGCCGGTGGGCGTGCGCGCCACCTCGGCCGCCTCGATGTCGGCCAGCCGCGCCACCGCCGCGCTGGGCGCCAGCCCGGCGAAGCGGTTCCGGCTGCCCGCGGCGTTGTCGGCCACGGTCTCCACCAGGGTGTTCCAGGCGCCGCAGGCCGGGCACTTGCCCTGCCACTTGGGCGTCGCGCCGCCGCAGTCGCTGCAGATGTAGGTCGTCTTGTCCTTGGCCACGCGGCAGTGTAGGCGGGGCCGAGGGTTGTCCCGGAGGACGGGCGCGCGGCCGTTGCTTAACATGTGAAACATCTTGCCCCGCCCCACCCCGCCGGCCGAGCCGCCCACCACCGCGTTCGCGCACCGCAACCTGCCGCGGCTGCTGCTGCAGGCGCGCGAGGCGGTGATGGCCCACACCCGTCCCTGGCTGCGCGAGCACGGCCTGTCCGACCAGCAGTGGCGCGTGCTGCGCGTGCTGGGCGAGCACGGCACGGTCGAGACCGGCCGCATCGCCGACGAGGCCTTCATCCTGGGCCCCAGCCTGTCGGGCGTGCTGGCGCGCATGGAGCGCGACGGCCTGGTGCGGCGCGGACGCGACCCGGCCGACCAGCGCCGCACCGTGGTGGCCGCCACCGAACGCGGCCTGCAGCTGGTGCGCGCCCTGTCGTGCGCGGTCGAGTCGCACTACGCGTGGATGGAGCAGGCGCTGGGCAAGCACCGGCTGCGCGAGCTCTACACCCTGCTCGACGCGCTGGTCGCGCTGGAGCGGCCCGAACCCACCCACCGCCACCGCGGCACCCTGGCACGCGCCCAGGCCGCCGGCGCCTGCCGATGACCGACCGCTTGCGCACCGCCCGGCCAGGGCCGGCCGCACCGGGCCGGCGCCGCCTGCTGCTCGGCGCAGGCGCCTGCGCCGCCCTGGCGGCTGCGCCAGCACTCGTGCGCGCCCAGGCCGGCTGGCCCGCGCGGCCGGTGCGGCTGGTCGTGCCGTTCACGCCGGGCGGCACCACCGACCATGTCACGCGGCTGGTGGCCACCGAGCTGGCGCGCCAGCTGGGCCAGCCGGTGGTGGTCGAGAACAAGCCCGGCAGTGGCACCACGATCGGCGTCGACGCGGTGGCCAAGGCCGCGCCCGACGGCCACGCCTTCGTCACCGTGGCCAACAGCTACACGGTCAACGCCACCCTGCTGAAGAAGCTGCCCTACGCCATGGGCGACCTGCGGCCGGTGGCGCTCATGGGCATGTCCGAGCATGTGCTGGCCACCCCCCGGGCAGCGGCCTGCGCAGCCTGGCCGACCTGCGCCAGGCGCCGGCCGGCAGCCTGGCCTATGCGTCCTTCGGCCAGGGCACCTCGGCGCACCTGGCCGGCGAGATGCTCAAGACTGCCATGGGCCTGGACCTGGTCCACGTGCCCTACAAGGGCCAGGCGCCGGCGCTGGCCGACCTGCTGGGTGGCCAGGTGGCCCTGATGTTCGGCAACTGGCCCGAGTTCCGCGGCCACGTGCAGTCGGGCCGGCTGGTGGCGCTGGGCATGGCGACGGCCCGGCGCTCCGCGCACGCGCCGCAGGTGCCCACCCTCGCCGAGCAGGGCGTGCGGCTCGAGTCGAACTCCTGGAACGGCCTGCTCGCACCCGCGGCCACGCCCGATGCCATCGTGCAGCGCATGAACGCCGAGGTGAACCGCGCCCTGGCCGCTCCCGCCGTGGCCGAGGCCTTCCAGCAGGGCGGCATCGCGTCGCTGTCGGGCACGCCGGCGCAGTTCGCCGAGTTCCTGCGCGCCGAGACCGCCCGCTATGCCGAGGTGATCCGGCGGGCCCACATCACCGCCGAGAGCTGAGGCCCGCCGATGCCCCACCTGGTCATCCTCTACACCCCCAACCTCGAGGCCGAGGCCGGCATGGGCGCGCTGTGCCGCCGGCTGGCCGACGCCATGCTGGCCGTGCGCGACGAAGCCGGCCGGCAGGTCTTTCCCACCGGCGGCACGCGCGTGCTGGCCTACCCGGCCGCGCATGCGGCGGTGGCCGACGGCGGCCGGCCCGACGACGCCTTCGTCTACCTGAACCTGCGCATGGGCGCGGGCCGCAGCGCCGCGGTGCAGCAGGCGGCCGGCGACGCGCTGCTGGCCACCGCCCGCGCCCACCTCGCCCCGCTGTTCGAGCGCCGCGCGCTGGGCCTGACGGTGCAGGTCGACGAGAGCCCGGGCCAGGTCTACGACGGCAAACACAGCAGCCTGCACCCGCTGTTCCAGGCGCGATGAACGTTTCCAGACTCCCGCACAGGCTTCCATGCAGACACCCGTGAATCCCTTCAAGCAGGCCCTCGCCCAGGGCCGGCCCCAGATCGGCCTGTGGATGGGCCTGGCCAGCGCCTACACCGCGGAGATCTGCGCCGGCGCCGGCTTCGACTGGCTGCTGATCGACGGCGAGCACGCGCCCAACGGCCTGGACAGCATCCTGGCCCAGGCCCAGGCGGTCGCGGCCTACCCGGCCACCCATGCGATCGCGCGCGTGCCCATGGGCCATGGCCACGTCGGCCAGATGCTGCTCAAGCAGTACCTGGACCTGGGCGTGCAGACGCTGCTGGTGCCCATGGTCGACACGGCCGAGCAGGCCGCCGCCGTCGTGCAGGGCATGCGCTACCCGCCGCAGGGCGTGCGCGGCATGGGCGGGGCCCGCGCCTCGCGCTGGGGCCGCTACCCGAACTACGCCAAGGAAGCCAACGCGCAGGTCTGCCTGCTGGTGCAGGCCGAGACCGCGCAGGCGCTGGCCAACCTCGACGCGATCTGCGCCGTCGAGGGCGTCGACGGCGTGTTCATCGGCCCGGCCGACCTGTCGGCCTCGATGGGCCACGTGGGCAATCCCGGCCACCCCGAGGTGCAGGCCGCGATCGACGACGCGATCCGCCGCATCCGCGCCGCCGGCAAGGCGCCCGGCATCCTGACCAGCGACGAGGCCCAGGCCCTCCACTACCTGGCGCTGGGCGCGCTGTTCGTGGCCGTGGGCCTGGACGGCCAGATCCTGGCGCGCGGCACCGCGGCACTGGCCGCCAAGTTCAAGACCTGAAGGACACGCCCATGAACGCCCCGGGCCTTCCCGCCACCGCCCTGCCCCCCGCGCCGGCCGGCATGCATCCCGACGAATGGGCCGCCCGCGTGCAGCTGGCAGCCTGCTACCGCATCTTCGACCTGCTCGGCTGGACGGAGATGATCTACAACCACATCACCGTGCGGCTGCCGGCCAGCGTGTCGGGCAGCGACAAGCAGTTCCTGATCAATCCCTTCGGCCTGCATTACGACGAGGTGACGGCAAGCAACCTGCTGAAGATCGACGTGCAGGGCCGCAAGCTCGATGCGAACCCCTGGCCGGTGAACCCCGCCGGCTTCACCGTGCATGCGGCGATCCACGAGGCGGTCGAGGACGCGCACGTGGTGATGCACACCCACACCACCGCCGGCCTGGCAGTGGCCTGCAGCGCCGGCGGCCTGGCGCAGAACAACTTCTATTCCGCGCAGCTGCACGACCTGGTCGCGTACCACGACTTCGAGGGCATCACGGTGCATGCGGACGAGGCGCCGCGGCTGCTGGCCGCCATGGGCCGCAGGCCGCTGCTGGTGCTGCGCAACCACGGCCTGCTGGCCTGGGGCGCGACGCTGCCGCTGGCCTTCGTGCGGCTGTGGACGCTGCAGCGCGCCTGCGAGATCCAGGTCGCGCAGGCCGCGCTGGGCCCGGCCATCCCGGTGCCCGAGGCGGTGGCGCGCAAGACCACCGGCGACGCGCTGCAGTGGGACGCGCGCTTCGGCGCCGGCCAGGACGTGTTCGACGCGATGGTGCGGCGCATCGACCGCATCGATCCTTCGTACAAGACATGAAGGCCTGCATCTACGGCGCCGGCGCCATCGGCGGCTGGATCGGCGCGCGGCTGGCCCGCGCGGGTGCCGAGGTCAGCGTGGTCGCACGCGGCGCGACGCTGGAGGCCGTGCGCGCCCACGGCCTGCGGCTGTCGATCGGCGGCGAGACCTGGGCCGTGCCGGTGCGCGCCAGCGACGATCCCGCGCACCTCGGCCCGCAGGACCTGGTCGTGGTCGCGGTGAAGGCCCCGGCCATGGCCGCGGTGGCTGCCGGCATCGGCCCGCTGCTCGGTCCCGGCACGGCGGTGATGACCGCCATGAACGGCGTGCCCTGGTGGTTCTTCGAGGGCTGGGGCGGCGCGCTGGCCGGCACCCGGCTGCGCTCGGTCGACCCCGACGGCGCCATCGCCGCGGCCGTCCCGGGCCACCACATCGTCGGTTGCGTGGTGCATGCCAGCTGCTCGCTGGCGGGCCCGGGCCACGTGCAGCACCACTTCGGCAACAGGCTGATCGTGGGCGAGCCGGCGGGCGGCACCTCGGCGCGCGTGCAGGCGCTGGTGGCGCAGCTGCAGCAGGCCGGCCACGAGGTCGAGCTGTCGGACCAGATCCAGAAGGACGCCTGGTACAAGCTCTGGGGCAACATGACCGTCAACCCGGTCAGCGCGCTCACCGGCGCGACCACCGACCGCATCCTGGACGACCCGCTGGTGCTGCGCTTCATCTCCGACGTGATGCTGGAGGCACGCGAGATCGGCCACCGCATCGGCATCCCGATCGCGCAGTCCCCGGACGACCGCCACCAGATCACGCGCAAGCTCGGTGCGTTCAAGACCTCGATGCTGCAGGACGTCGAGGCCGGCAAGCCGGTCGAACTCGACGCCCTGGTCACGGTGGTGCAGGAACTCGGGCGGCTCGTGGACGTGCCCACGCCCTTCACCGACGTGCTGCTCGGCCTGTCGCGCCTGCAGGCGCGGGTGCGGGGACTGTATTGAGCACCGTCGCCGCACCGGCGCGTGCGCTCTCGGGCGCCGCCTTCGCGACCCTGCTGCTGATCGCGCTGATGATGGGCGCCAACCACGTGGCCGCCCGCATCGCCTTCAACCACGGGGCCGACGTCGCCACCGCGGTGGTGTTCCGCAGCACCGCCACCACGCTGGTCGTGGTGGCCCTGCTGGCGTTGCAGGGCGTGCGGCCGCGGTTCAGCGCACGCCACAGGCGCTTCCTGCCGGTGATCGGCCTGCTGATCGGGGTGCAGAGCCTGTGCCTGTATTCGTCGGTCGCGCGGCTGCCGGTGGCCCTGGCGCTGCTGGCCTTCAACACCTACCCGATCTGGACCGCCGCCTGGTCGGCGCTGCTGTACCGCCAGCGGCCGGAGCGGGCCATGCTGCTCGCCATGCCGGTGATCCTGGTGGGCCTGGCCATGGCGCTGGACGTGTTCGGCGCCGCCTCGGGTCTGGGGGCCGCGGGCCAGTGGAGCCGCATCGGCGCGGGCGTGGGCTTCGCGCTGTCGGCCGCCGCGACCTTCGGGCTGGCCCTGGTCCTGACGCAGCACGAGGCGGGCGACGTCGACGGCCGCGTGCGCACCGCCACCACCATGGCCTCGGCGGCGCTGGTGGCCACCGTCACCATCGTGCTGCAGGGCGGCCTGCACCTGCCCACCGCGCCGGCGGGCTGGGGCGGGCTGGCCGCGCTCACCTTTCTCTACGGCACCGCGTTCACGATCATGTTCACCGTGCTGCCGCGGCTGGGCGTGGTGGGCAACTCGGCCATCATGAACGTCGAGCCGGTGTTCGCGCTGGTGCTGGCCTGGGCCGTGCTGGGCCAGGCCATCGCGCCGATGCAGGTGGCCGGCGCGCTGGTGGTGGTGGGCGCGGTGATGGTGCTGGGGCTGCGCAAGCGCTGAGCGCGGCTCAGTCGGCGCCGTCCACCACCACGGGCACCCGCGGCGCCAGCGCGCACAGCAACTCGTAGCTCACCGTGCCGGCGGCCCGGGCGACCTCGTCGACCGGCAGCACCGTCCCGGTGGCCGCTCGGCCCCACAGCACGGCCTCGCTGCCGAAGCCCGCGGCGGGCAGCGGCGTGAGGTCGACCGCCACCATGTCCATGCTCACCCGTCCGACCAGGCGGGTGCGCTGTCCGTCCACCAGCACCGGCGTGCCGGTGCCGCAATGGCGCGGGTAGCCGTCTGCATAGCCGCAGGCCACGATGCCCACGCGCATGGGCGCCTCGGCGGTGAAGCTGGAGCCGTAGCCCACCGTGTCACCCGCCTGCAGTGCCTGCACCCCGATCACGCGGCTGGCCAGGGTCATGGTGGGCCGCAGGCCCCAGTGGGCGATGTCGTGCTCGGGGAAATCGGGCGCGCTGCCGTACACCGCGATGCCGGGGCGCACCCAGTCGGCGCGGACCGTCGTGTCGCCCTGCGCATGCCGCAGCACGGCCGCGCTGTTGGACAGCGAGCGTTCACCGGGCAGGTCGCGCGTGGCCGCGGTGAAGGCCTGCACCTGGTGGGCGATGCCGCGCGGGCCGTCGGCATCGCTGAAGTGCGTGGCCAGCGAGATCTCGTCGACCTGCGGCAGGGCATCGAGCCGCGCCCAGGCGGTGCGCAGCGAGTGCGGCGGGAAGCCCAGCCGGTTCATTCCCGAGTTCATCTTCAGGAACACGCGGTGCGGCGCATGCGTCTTGTGCGCCGCCAGCCAGTCGATCTGCTGCTCGCAGTGCACCACGTGCCACAGCTGCAGCCGCGAGCACAGCTCCAGGTCGCGCGGCTCGAACACGCCTTCCAGCAGCAGGATGGGACCGCGCCAGCCCAGCGCGCGCACGCGCTCGGCCTCGGCCAGGTCGAGCAGCGCGAAGCCATCGGCAGCGCGCAGGGCGCCGAACACGCGCTCGATGCCGTGCCCGTAGGCGTTGGCCTTGACCACCGCCCAGACCTTGGCGTCGGGGACTGCGCCGCGCAGCCGCGCCAGGTTGTGGGCGAGGGCGTCGGCGTGGATGGTCGCCTGGATCGGGCGCGGCATGGCGTTGGCTCAGCGGTCGAAGGGGAACGAGGATTTTGTCATTACCCCCCGTGATATAACCCGCCGTCCCCCCGTCCCGCCGTCCCTCCCCTTGCGTCTCCCTGAGCGGCCACAGGCCCCGGCAGCCCACCCATGAAGCGCGGCTTCTACACGATCATGGCCGCGCAGTTCTTCTCGTCGCTGGCCGACAACGCGCTGTTCGTTGCCGCGGTGGAACTGCTCCGCACCGGTGGGGCGCCCGAATGGCAACGGGCGGCGCTGGTGCCCATGTTCGCGTTGTTCTACGTCGTGCTCGCGCCCTTCGTGGGCGCCTTCGCCGACGCGCGGCCCAAGGGCCAGGTCATGTTCGTCAGCAACGCGATCAAGGTGATCGGCTGCCTGATGATGCTGTTCGGCTCGCACCCGCTGCTGGCCTACGCCATCGTCGGCCTGGGTGCGGCGGCCTACTCGCCGGCCAAGTACGGCATTCTCACCGAGCTGCTGCCGTCCTCGCAGCTGGTCAAGGCCAACGGCTGGATCGAAGGCCTGACGATCGCCTCGATCATCCTGGGCATCCTGCTGGGCGGCCAGCTGGTCGGCCAGGTCATCGCCACCCGGCTGCTGGCCTTCGACCTGCCCATGGTCACCACCGGCATCGACACCGGCCCCGAGGCGGCCATCACCGTGCTGATCGCGGTGTACGCGCTGGCCGCCTGGTTCAACACCCGCATCCCGCACACCGGCGTCGAGATGCGGCCGATCCCGAAGAACGCGCTGGAGCTGGTGCCCGACTTCTGGTCCTGCAACAGCCGCCTGTGGCGCGACAAGCTGGGCCAGATCTCGCTGGCCACCACCACGCTGTTCTGGGGCGTCTCGGGCAACCTGCGCTACATCATCCTGGCCTGGAGCGCGGCGGCGCTGGGCTACAGCACCACGCAGGCGTCCAGCCTGTCCGGCGTGGTGGCGCTGGGCACCGCCGTCGGCGCGGTCGTGGCCTCGGTGCGCATGCGGCTGGACTCGGCCACCAGCGTGATCCCGCTGGGCATCGCGATGGGCGTGCTGGTGATCGCGATGAACTTCATCTCCAACGTCTGGGTGGCCGCGCCCTTCCTGATCCTGCTGGGCGGCCTGGGCGGCTTCCTGGTGGTGCCGATGAACGCCCTCCTGCAGCACCGCGGCCACAACCTCATGGGCGCCGGCCGCTCGATCGCGGTGCAGAACTTCAACGAGCAGGCCTGCATCCTCGGCCTGGGCGCCTTCTACAGCCTGTCGTCGGCCATGGGCCTGTCGGCCTTCGGCGCCATCACCGCCTTCGGCGTGGTGGTGGCCGGCATCATGTGGCTGATCGGCCGCTGGCACGCCAGCAACCTGGTGCGGCACCGCGAGGAAGTCGACCACCTGCTGGCCATCGCACGGTCGGACACCTCGCATGGCTGACCGCGGCCGCGCTGCCGCGGTCGCCGCCCTCGCCTGCAACGCCTGCGTCTGGGGCCTGGCCTGGTGGCCGCTGCGCGAGCTGCAGGCGCTGGGGCTGCACCCGCTGTGGTCCACCGCCGCGGTCTACGTGGTGGCCCTGGCCGCCGTGCTGCTGTGGCGGCCGCAGGCCTGGCGCGGTGCCGCCGCCCATCCCCTGCTGCTGCTGCTGATGCTGGCCTCGGGCCTGACCAACGTCGGCTTCAACTGGGCCGTCACCGTCGGCGACGTCGTGCGGGTCGTGCTGCTGTTCTACCTGATGCCCGCCTGGTCGGTGCTGCTGGCCTGGCCCCTGCTCGGCGAGCGGCCGGGCGCCGGCGCGCTCGCCCGGGTCGCCTTGGCGCTCGCGGGCGTGGTCGTGATCCTGAAGGAGCCCGGCACGCCCTGGCCCGTGCCGGAGAGCCTGCCCGACTGGCTGGCGCTGGGCGGCGGCCTGTGCTTCGCACTCACCAACCTGCTGCTGCGGCGCCTGCGCGCCGTGCCGCCGGTGCTGCGCCTGGGCAGCATGTTCGTCGGCGGCACCCTCGCGGCGGTAGCCGCGGCGGCGGTGGGCATGCAGCAGGGCATCGTCGGCGCGCCGGTGGCGGTGCCCTGGGCGGGGCTGGTGTTCGGCCTGCTGCTGGTGCTGGGCTTCCTGGGCGGCAATGCGGCCTTGCAGTACGGCGCCGCGCGCCTGCCCGCGCAGACCACCGCGCTGGTCATGCTGTCGGAGGTGCTGTTCGCCAGCGTCAGCTCGGTGGCGGCCGGTGCCGCATCGCTGGGCCCCCGCACCTGGGCCGGCGGCGCGCTGATTCTCGCGGCCGCCGCATGGTCGGCCTGGACCGAGCCCGGCAGCAAGCGCGGCCGCGCCGTACGATCGGCCCCCTGAACGACCCGGGAGCCCGCCCATGCCCACCCTGCACGATTTCGAAGCCACCGGCATCGACGGCCGTCCCGTCGCCTTCCGCGACCTGGCCGGCCAAGCCGTGCTGGTCGTCAACACCGCCAGTGCCTGCGGCTTCACGCCCCAGTTCGCCGGCCTGCAGGCGCTGCACCAGCAGTACAAGGACCGCGGCCTGGTGGTCGTCGGTTTTCCCTGCAACCAGTTCGGCGGCCAAGACCCGGGCAGCAACGACGAGATCGCCGGCTTCTGCCAGCGCAACTACGGCGTCGACTTCCCGATGATGGCCAAGGTGGACGTCAACGGCGCGGGCGCCCATCCCCTGTGGCAGTGGCTCACCGCCGAGGCGCCGGGGCTGCTGGGCAGCAAGGCCATCAAGTGGAACTTCACCAAGTTCCTCGTGGGCAAGGACGGCCAGGTGATCCGGCGCTACGCGCCGCAGGAGTCGCCGGCCGGCCTGGCCAAGGACATCGAGGCGGCGCTGGCGGCCTGAGGGCCGCCGCGCCCTGCGGCCGCTCAGGCCGGCAGCAGCGCCTCGTCCAGCACCTCGACCCAGTGGCGCACCGGCGTGCCGGTGCCCGACTGCAGGTGGGTGATGCAGCCGATGTTGGCGGACAGCACGGCCACCGGCTCCAGCGCGCCGAGGTGGCCCAGCTTGCGGTCGCGCAGTTGCTGCGCGATGTCCGGCTGCAGCACCGAGTAGGTGCCCGCCGAGCCGCAGCACAGGTGCGCTTCGTTGGCCGACACGCGCACGTCGAAACCCAGCGCGCGCAGGTGGGTCTCGACGCCGCCGCGCAGCTGCTGGCCGTGCTGCAGCGTGCAGGGCGGGTGGTAGCCCAGCACGCCCTGCGGCGCGCGCACGCGGCTTCGCAGCGCGCCCACCAGGTCGGGCAGCAGCTCCGACAGGTCGCGCGTCAACGCGCTGATGCGCGCGGCCTTCTCGGCATACGCGGGATCGTGCTGCAGGTGGTGGCCGTACTCGCGCACGGTCACGCCGCAGCCCGAGGCGTTCATCACCAGCGCCTCGACCTCGCCGCGCTCCACGTAGGGCCACCAGGCGTCCACGTTGCGGCGCATCTGCGCCAGGCCGCCGTCCTGGTCGTTCAGGTGGAACTTGACGGCGCCGCAGCAGCCGGCCTGCGGCGCCACGACGGCCTGGATGCCGGCGGCGTCGAGCACGCGCGCGGTGGCCGCGTCGATGTTGGGTGCCATCGACGGCTGCACGCAGCCGGCCAGCACCAGCACCTTGCGCGCATGCGTGCGGGTGGGCCAGTCGCCGGCCGGGCGCGGTGCGGGCACCTTGGCCTTCAGCACGCCGGGCAGCAGGCCGCGCACGGCCTGGCCCAGCTTCATCGCGGGACCGAACAGCGGCGAGGGCAGGCCTTCCTTGAGCGCCCAGCGCACGGCCTTCTCGCCCGCGCGGCGCGGCACCTTGCGCTCGACGATGCGCCGGCCGATGTCCACCAGGTGGCCGTACTGCACGCCGCTGGGGCAGGTGCTCTCGCAATTGCGGCAGGTCAGGCAGCGGTCCAGGTGCAGCTGCGTGCTGCGCGTGGGCTCCTGGCCTTCGAGCACCTGCTTGATCAGGTAGATGCGGCCGCGCGGGCCGTCCAGCTCGTCGCCCAGCACCTGGTAGGTGGGGCAGGTGGCGGTGCAGAAGCCGCAGTGCACGCACTTGCGCAGGATGGCCTCGGCCTCCTGGCCATCGGCGGTGCCGGCGAATTCGGGGGAGAGCTGGGTCTGCACGTCAGGCCTCGGGGAACAGGCGGCCGGGATTGAAGATGCCGGCCGGATCGAACTGGGCCTTGAGCGCGCGCTGGATGCGGTCCAGCGCCGGCGTCACGGGGTGGAAGCGCGGCAGCGCAGGCGCCGCCGCCGGGTAGCCCAGGCGGAACAGCGTGGCATGCCCGCCCACGGCCGCGGCGGCGGCCCGCACGCGGGCACCGTCGGCCGGGGCAGCGGCCACCCAGCGCTGGCCGCCGTGCCACTCGACCAGCGGGGCCTCGGGCAGGTCGAGCACGGGTGCGGTCTGCGGCACCGAGAGGCGCCACAGGTCGCGGCCCCGGCGCTCGGTGAACCAGGGCAGCGCGTGGTCGCGGCAGGCGGCCCAGTCGGGCGCGACCGCGGCGGTGTCGAGCCGTTCGCCGCCCAGGCTGCCGCACGCCGCGGCGACCGCCGCCTGCGCGCCGCGCAGGCGCAGGTACAACAAACCGCGGCCCTGCTCCTGCACCCAGCAGCTGGCGTTCAGCGGCAGCGGCTGGCCACCCCAGGCGTTCAGGCGCCGCAGCGCCTCGTCCTGCGGCAGCTCGAAACGCAGCGTGGCCTCGGCCACCGCGACCGGCAGCACCTTCAGGCTCACCTCGGCCAGCAGGCCCAGCGTGCCCCAGGAGCCGGCCAGCAGCCGCGAGACGTCGTAGCCGGCCACGTTCTTCATCACCTGGCCGCCGAAGCTGAGCAGCTCGCCGCGGCCGTTGACCACCGTGGCGCCCAGCACGTAGTCGCGCACCGCGCCCACGCTGGCGCGGGCCGGGCCCGACAGGCCGGCGGCCACCATGCCGCCCACCGTGGGCGCGCCGCCCAGGTGGGGCGGCTCGAAGGGCAGGCACTGGCCGGCGCGCGCCAGCACGGCCTCGAGTTCGGCCAGCGGCGTGCCGGCGCCCACCGTGACGACCAGCTCGCTGGGCTCGTGGCTGCGGATGCCGGCCAGCTCGCGCGTGTCGAGCACCTCGCCGGCCAGCCGCTCGGCCAGGAAATCCTTGCTGCCGCCACCGCGGATGCGCAGGGGCGTGCCGGCGGCCGCGGCATCGCGGATGCGCGCGACCACGCGCGTGAGGGGAGCGTCCATGGGCGCCGATGGTAAGCGCGGCGGCTGCGGGGTCCCGCGGCGCGCGGACTGAAGTTTTCGGCCTCAGCCGATGAAGAAATTGACGGGCAGGCCGGGCACCGGCACCCGCGTGCTGGCCGGCGCGCAGCCGGCGCCGGTGACGTACAGCGTGCGGCCGTCGGCGCCGCCGAAGCAGGGCATCGTGGGGCTGGCCATCGGTGTCGGCAGCTCGGCCAGGACCTGGCCTTGCGGCGACAGCCGCAGCAGCCGGCCGCCCTCGTACAGCGCGCACCAGTAGGCGCCTTCGGCATCGACCGCGGCGCCGTCAGGGCGCCCCCCGTAGCCCGGCTGCCCGGGCTGCCAGCCCGTGGGCTTGGGCGCGAAGCGGTGCAGCTCGCGCATCCCGCCCAGGGCGTTGGCCTCGGCGTCCCAGGCCCAGGCGCGCACCACGTGGTCCTGCGTGTCGGCCCAGTACAGCGTGCGCGCGTCGGGCGACCAGGCCAGGCCGTTGCCCGTGGTGGCGCCGCCGGCCATGGCCTGCAGGCGGGGGCCCGCGGGGTCGCCGGTGCCGGCGTCCAGGCAGTACAGCCGGGCTTCCGGCGCGGTCTTGGGCTGGAACAGCGTGCCGGCCCAGAAGCGCCCGCGCGGGTCCGCCTTGCCGTCGTTGAAGCGGGTGGTCGCGGGGTCGTAGGGACAGGAGGCCAGCAGCTCCAGCGCGCCGCCCCAGTGGCGTGCGCGCCAGATGCCGTCGCGCAGGGCGAGCACCAGCCCGCCCGCCTGCGCCGGCGCGATGCAGCCGGGCTCCTGCGGCAGGTCCCAGCGCTGGGCCTCGCCGCTGGCCGGATCCCAGCGGCGCACGCAGCGGCCGGGGATGTCGACCCAGTACAGCCGTTCCTCGGCCGGGTGCCAGAACGGCGATTCGCCAAGCTGGTCAGGCGCCAGCGGCAAGGGGGTCCAGGTCGGGGCCATCGGCCGATTGTGGCGGCGCCGGCAGGGCATCGGGCGTCGGCGCCTCGATCGCGGCGGTCCAGCGCCGCACGTCCTCGGGCGTCATCGTGCTGGCCGTGGTCAGCCGGCCGTCCACGTAGCCCAGCTGCTGCACGTCGAACAGGTACTGCTGCCGCGACAGCAGGGTGCCCGCGCACACGTGCGGGTCGGTGGGTGCGGGCGCCGCGTTCTCGGCGGCGGCCCGCTGCAGCAGCTCGGCCAGCACCCAGGACGGCACGCGGTGCCGCTCGCCCGGGTAGACGTAGCCGAACAGCACCAGGTGCGCGAGCAGCACGCGCCAGTGCGGCCCGAAGCGCGCCAGCAGCCCGGGCCAGTCGAGCCGCTCGGCCTGCGCCTGCAGCAGGTGCGCGATGTCGGCGCCGTCGTAGCGCTCGCGCTCCATGATGAAGGCCTTGGACAGGATCGCGTCCTCGATGTTGGCCACCCGCACCGGCTCGCCCAGCACCTGCGCGCTGCCATTGCCGGTGAACCAGGCCTCGTCCACCGGCGTGAGCCCGTTGCCCGAGTTGAAGATCAGGTCGATGAAGTCCTCGCCGGCATGCACCTTGCCCAGCCAGTGCGGGTAGGCCAGCTCGGTGCGCCAGCCCTGCCGCGCCATCAGTCCGGCGATGCGGTCCCAGTCGGCCCGCCGGATGAACAGGTCCAGGTCCTTGGTCGAGCGGCGGATGCCCGTGTGGCAGGCGTGCGAGAACGCGCCCCCCACCAGGAACGGGATGCCGGCCCCGTTCAGCGTGCGCAGGGCGCGCCGGTAGAACTCGGCGGTCGCGGGCGCGACCTCCTCCTCGAGGGACGGGGCCAAGGGCACGGCAGTCATGGCGCAGCGTGACCCCGGCCGGCCACGGGAGCCAGCGCCAAGCCGCGCCATCGGCGGTCGGCCGCGGCCTACAGGCAGGCCCGCCCGAACGACCGCACGGGCGGCCGTCCGGCGGCGCAGGATGCCGCATGCGAACCGATGCCCCCCTGCGCGCCGTCGAGGCGAGCGCCATCGAGCCCGCGCCCGGCGCGGTGGTGCGCTTTGCCGCGGTCGGCGACATCCACGTCACCCGCGCCTCGGCCGGCACGCTGCGCGGCCTGTTCGCGCAGGCCGGCGAGCTGGCCGATGCGCTGCTGCTGTGCGGCGACCTGACCGACTACGGCACGGCGGAGGAAGCCCACGTGCTCGCGGACGAACTCGCCGCAGCGTCCGTGCCGGTGGTCGCCGTGCTGGGCAACCACGACCACGAGGCCGGCACGCCCGAGGTGGTGACGGGCATCCTGGAAGACGCCGGGGTGCGGGTGCTCGATGGCGGCTCCTGCGTGATCGAGGGCGTGGGCATCGCCGGCACCAAGGGCTTCGCGGGCGGCTTCGGCCGCGGCTCGCTGGGTGCCTGGGGCGAGGCCGGGATCAAGCGCTTCGTGCAGGAGGCGCGCGACGAGGCGATGAAGCTCGAAGCCGCGCTGGCCAAGCTGCGCACCCCCCGGCGCATCGCGCTGCTGCACTACGCGCCGGTGGCCGCCACGGTGCAGGGCGAGCCGCCGGAGATCTTCGCCTTCCTGGGCAGCAGCCGGCTGGAGGAGCCGATCCTGCGCTACCCCGTCGACGCCGTCTTCCACGGCCACGCGCACCGCGGCACGCCCGAGGGCCGCACCCTCAACGGCGTGCCGGTCTACAACGTGGCCCGTCCGCTGCTGCAGCGCACCCGGCCGGGCGAACCGTCGTTGCGCGTGATCGCGCTGCCACGCGAGCCGGCGCCGCAGGAGACGGTGGCGGCATGAGGTGCCGCGACCTTGCCGATGAGTCCACAAGACGGGGGCCGGCGGCTAGCATGCGCACCACATGAACGCTCCCTCGCCCGAGACCACCCTGCTGCGCGTCGAAGCCGCGCGTTACGCGGTGCTGCGACGCCTGTCCGCGGCCATGCGGCACCAGCTGGTGATGCACCTGCAACCGATCGGCATGGTCAGCGAGGTGCTCGCGCGGCGCCTGCGCGCACCGGCCCCCGACCTGGCGCAGGTGAGCGACGGTGTGGGCAAGATCAACGCGTACGCCAAGGTGGCGGTGCAGGCCAGCCTCGACCTGGTGGGCTGGCTCGCACCCGATGCGGCCGCCACGCAGCCGCTGCAGGCAGGCGTGGCCGATGCCATGGAGCTGCTGCGCAGCAATTTCGGCTTTCGCGGCTACACGCTGCGGCCCGAGGTCGAGGGCATCGCCCAGCCGGTCGGGCGCTCGGCGCTGCGCATGCTGCTGCCGGCGGCGCTGCTGGTCCTGAGCGACGAGGCGCGGGCGCCGGCCGACATCGTGATCCGGGCGCAGGCCGACGCCTACACCGCCACCCTGACGCTGCAGGTGGTGCCCGGCGACGGCACGTTCGACGGGGTGGACCCGCCCTACCGCCTGCTGCGCTGGCCCGAGCTCGAGGCGCTGGCCGGCGCCGACGACGTGCGCGCCACGCGCACACCCGAGGGCGCGACGCTGGTGTTCAACGTGCTGGAGTAAGCGCCCGTCCCCAGGATGCGCGCCCGGCACGACCCGCCTCCGCATCAGCGGGGCCCGCCATGGGTTCCGGTCCGGCCAGCCACGCGGCAGCGACACGATGGCGGCCCCAAAAAAAAGGGGCCCGCCGAAGCGGGCCCAACATCCAAAGGAGACTCTTGCGATGAAACAGTCACACGGGCCGGCCGCTG
This sequence comes from Comamonadaceae bacterium, assembly GCA_027484575.1. Taxonomy (GTDB): domain Bacteria; phylum Pseudomonadota; class Gammaproteobacteria; order Burkholderiales; family Burkholderiaceae_C; genus Ramlibacter. Next base: position 319,621 of record JAIXSQ010000013.1, on the reverse strand, counting down.
CCGCAGCCGGCGCCGGGGATCAACGGTTGTAGGCGGTCTCGCCGTGCGAGGCGATGTCCAGGCCTTCGCGCTCTTCCTCTTCGGTCACGCGCAGGCCGATCACCAGGTCGACGATCTTGTAGGCGATGAACGAGACGACGGCCGACCAGATGACGGTGGTGATCACGCCCTGGAACTGGATCCAGACCTGGCCACCGATCGAGTAGTCGGGGTTCACCTTGTTGGCCACGTAGTCGTAGATGCCGGTGCCGCCCAGCGAGGGCGAGGCGAACACGCCGGTCAGCAGCGCGCCCAGGATGCCACCCACGCCGTGGACGCCGAACACGTCCAGCGAGTCGTCGGCGCCGAGCATGCGCTTGAGGCCGTTGACGCCCCACAGGCAGACCAGGCCGGCGACCAGGCCCATCACGATGGCGCCCATCGGGCCGACGAAGCCGCAGGCCGGGGTGATCGCCACCAGGCCGGCGACGGCACCGGAGGCGGCGCCCAGCATGGAGGCCTTGCCCTTGGACATCGCCTCGCCGGCAATCCACGAGAGCGTGGCGGCGGCGGTGGCCAGCAGGGTGTTGACGAAGGCCAGGGCGGCGACGCCGGTGGCTTCCAGGTTGGAGCCGGCGTTGAAGCCGAACCAGCCCACCCACAGCATGGCGGCACCGACCATGGTCAGCGTCAGGCTGTGCGGCGCCAGCGCTTCCTTGCCGTAGCCCAGGCGCTTGCCGATCACGTAGGCGCCGACCAGGCCGGCGATGCCCGCGTTGATGTGCACCACGGTGCCGCCGGCGAAGTCCAGCGCGCCCTTGGCCCACAGCCAGCCGGCAGCGGCGGTGACGGTCTCCAGCGTCTTCTCGTCGGTGATGGCGTCCGGGCCGTCCCAGTACCAGACCATGTGCGCGATCGGCAGGTAGCTGAAGGTGAACCAGATCACCACGAACAGCAGCACGGCCGAGAACTTGATGCGCTCGGCGAACGAGCCCACGATCAGCGCGCAGGTGATGGCGGCGAAGGTGGCCTGGAAGGCGACGAAGCTCAGCTCGGGGATGACGACGCCCTTGCTGAAGGTCGCGGCGATCGAGTCGGGCGTGATGCCGGCCAGGAACACCTTGGAGAAGCCGCCGATGAAGGGGCTGCCGCCGGTGAAGGCCAGGCTGTAGCCGTACAGGCCCCACAGCACGTAGATCAGCGAGCTGACGACGAACACCTGCATCAGCACCGACAGCATGTTCTTGCTGCGCACCAGGCCGCCGTAGAACAGCGCCAGGCCGGGCAGGGTCATGAAGATCACGAGGGCGGTGGCCACCGTGATCCAGGCGGTGTCACCCTTGTTGGGCACCGGGGCGGCGGGAGCCGCTTCGGCAGCGGCGGGGGCGGCCGCGGCAGCTGCCGCGGCGGGAGCGGCCGCAGCGGCAGGCGCCGGTGCTGCGGCTTCGCTGGCCGCGGGTGCGGTGGCAGCGGCGGGCGCGGCAGGCGCCTGGGCGACGGCGGCGGTGCCGCCGACCAGCAGGCCCAGGCCGAGCGCCAGGGAGGCGAGGAGCTTTCTCATGGTCTGTCTCTTTGTTCCTTGGGGTGACTGCTCAGAGGGCGTCCTTGCCGGTCTCGCCGGTGCGGATGCGCACGACCTGCTCGAGGTCGTAGACGAAGATCTTTCCGTCGCCGATCTTGCCGGTGCGGGCAGCGCCCTCGACGGCTTCGATGACGCGCTCGACCAGGTCGTCGGCGACGGCGGCTTCGATCTTGACCTTGGGCAGGAAGTCGACCACGTACTCGGCGCCGCGATACAGCTCCGTGTGGCCCTTCTGCCGCCCGAAGCCCTTGACTTCGGTGACGGTGATGCCCTGCACGCCGATGCCGGAGAGCGCTTCGCGCACTTCGTCCAGCTTGAACGGCTTGATGATGGCGGTGACGAGTTTCATGGCGACTCCTGCGTCCGTCAGGACGGGCTTAGAAGGTCTTGCCGATGGACACCACCAGGCGGCCCTTGCCGGCGCCTTCCACCGGCACGCCGGTCTGGCCGGTGCTGAAGGCGTTCTTCTTGGAGGTGGTGACGTAGGCGCCGGTCAGCATGAAGCCGCCGACTTCCTTGCTCAGCGACAGCTTGTAGTCGACGATGCTCGACGACAGCGGGTTGCCGTTGATGTCGGTGTAGCGCTCGTGGTTCTTGATGTTCAGGATGCCGGCGTGGGCACCCAGCGTCATGCCACCGCCGATGTCGAAGTTCGCGGCCAGGTCGGTGTACAGGGTGCCCTTGGTGGACGGCGCGCCGGCGGTGAACTTGCTCAGGTCGAAGTAGTCGCTGGTGGCGTAGTACACCTTGGCCGAGACCGGGCCGTAGCTGGCGCCGACGTAGATCTCCTGGTTGTCGATCTTGCTGTTGGCTGCGGTGCGGCCGCTGCGCGGGTAGTAGTAGTAGATCGCGCCGACGTCGAAGCCGATGCCCATGGCCTCGAACTTGTAGCCGCCGTACAGGTCCATCTCCAGGCTGGCGCCGGTGTACAGCGGGCTCAGCACGTTGGAGTTCCAGTTGCCGACGTAGAAGCCCGACTTGTGGGCGACGTCGAAGCCGCCCTGGAAGGCCGGGCCGTAGTCGGTCTGGGTGTAACCACGGAACCGGTAGTCAGAGGCCAGGGTGGCGTTGCCGGTGACGGTCCAGTCGGACGCGGGAGCGGCGGCGGTCTGGGCCGAGGCGGCGCCGGCCAGCAGGACCGACGACAGCAGCAGGGAAGCTTTCAGTTTCTTCATCGAATCACTCCGTCTTGGTAGGAAAGGGTTGCGGAAAGACTCTTAGCAGGAGCCGTGCCACCTGCCCCGGCCCCTTCGGACAGATGACATCCGCGTGGCTGGCTGCTGCGTTGCACAAGTCAGGAACCCCCGGTGCGCACTTCAACGGTGCACGCGCGTTCCGCCGACGTGCGCCCGGCTGGTGAGCGCACCCAATTGGGGAGGCGCGTGGCCATGGGCCTGTCTTTGGTGCGCAGCCGGGCGCTGGCCGGCCTGGCGGCCGAACCGGTGCAGGTCGAGGTGCACTTGGCGCCAGGCCTGCCGCAGTTCACCCTGGTGGGCCTGGCCGAGGTCGAGGTCAAGGAAGCGCGCGAGCGCGTGCGCGCGGCCCTGCTCACCAGCGGCCTGGCCTTCCCGCACGACCGCCGCATCACCGTCAATCTGGCGCCAGCCGACCTGCCCAAGGAGTCCGGCCGCTTCGACCTGCCGATCGCACTGGGCATCCTGGCGGCCAGCGGGCAGCTCGACGCCACGGCGCTGGAGGGCTGGGAATTCGCCGGCGAGCTCTCGCTGGGCGGCGCCCTGCGGCCGGTGCGCGGCGGCCTGGCGATGGGACTGGCGGCCACCGGCTGCACGCCGGCCGTGCGCTTGGCGCTGCCGGCCGGCAGCGCCGAGGAGGCCGCGCTGGTGCCGGGGGCCCAGGTCTGGCGGGCGGCCCACCTGCTGGACGTGGTCGGGCGCTTCCAGCCCGCCGGGCCGCAGCCCCCGTTGCCGCCCGGCCCAGGATGGGTCCGCCTGGCGGCCGCGTCCGGCCCCTTGCCCGACCCCGCCGGCCCCGACCTGGCCGACGTACGCGGGCAGGCCGGCGCCCGCCGGGCCCTGGAGATCGCCGCCGCCGGCCACCACGGCCTGCTGCTGGTGGGTCCGCCGGGCGGCGGCAAGTCCATGCTGGCCCACCGGCTGGCAGGGCTGCTGCCGCCGCTGGACGTCGCGCAGGCCCTGGAGACCGCGGCGGTCGCCAGCCTGGCCGGCTGCTTCGGCCTGGACGACTGGGGCAAGCGGCCCGTGCGGTCACCGCACCACGGGGCGAGCGCCGCGGCGCTGGTGGGTGGCGGCTCGCCGCCGCGTCCCGGCGAGATCTCGCTGGCCCACCACGGCGTGCTCTTCCTGGACGAGCTGCCCGAGTTCCCGCGGCCCGCACTGGAGGCCCTGCGCGAGCCGCTGGAGAGCGGCCACATCCGCATCGCGCGTGCCGGCGTGCGCGCGAGCTTCCCGGCCGAGGTGCTGCTGGTGGCAGCGATGAACCCCTGCCCCTGCGGCTGGCTGGGTGCGGCGCAGCACGCCTGCCGCTGCACGCCCGAGCAGGTGGCCCGCTACCAGGGACGGTTGTCCGGCCCGCTGCTGGACCGCATCGACCTGCACGTCGAGGTGCCGGCGCTGCCCCCGGCCGAACTGCTGCAGGCGCCGCCTGGCGAGCCCACCGCCGTGGTGCGCGTCCGCTGCCTGGCCGCGCGCGGGCGCGCACTGGCGCGCCAGGGCTGCGCCAACCAGGCCCTGGCCGGCGCTGCGCTCGAGGCACACCTGGCGCTCGAGGCGGCGGCCGGCGGCTTCCTGCAGCACGCGGCCGGCCGGCTGGGCTGGAGCGCCCGCGCCACCACCCGGGTGCTGCGCGTGGCGCGCACCGTGGCCGACCTGGCCGGCAGCGCCACGGTGCAGGTGGCCCACGTGGCCGAGGCGGTGCAGCTGCGCCGGGTGCTGCCCGGCCTGCGCTGAGGCGCTCAGGCGGCCGGTGCGCCGTCCGGGGGCCGGGCCGCCCGCCCGCCCTGCCCGGCGCCCTGCCCCGCTTCCTGCGCCGCCTTGGCGCAGCCGGCGCCCAGCAGCAGCACGGCGGCCGAGAAGTAGATCCACATCAGCAGCACCACCAGCGAGCCGGCCGCGCCGTAGGCCGAAACCACGGCGGCGGTGGACAGGTACAGCGTGAGCACCTGCCGCCCCGCGGTGAACAGCATGGCCCCGACCACGCCGCCGAGCACCAGGTGCCGCAGCGTGGGCTTGGGCCCCACGCTCAGCCGCATCAGGGCCACGAACAGCGCGGCGCACAGCCCGAAGGACAGGGCCTCGTTGACGACCCGCAGCACCGCCTCGAGCGCCAGGTACTCGCCGGCCCAGCCGGCGAAGATCGACAGCAGCGCCGACAGCACCAGCGACACCAGCAGCAGGAAGCCGAAGGCCAGGATGTAGGCCACGCCGCGCAGCCGCAGCGAGGCGGTGTGGCGCCAGCCCGAGGGCGGCGGGTCGGCACCGTCGGCCCACACGCGGGCGAAGGCCTCCTGCAGCTCGCCGAACACCCCGGTGGCGCCGAACACCAGCACGCCGAAGCCGATGCCCGTGGCCAGCAGGCCCTCGCGGGGCTGGGCGGCGCTGTGCAGCGCCTGCTCGACCACGGCCGCGCCCTGCGGGCCCATGACGTCGCGCATCTGGGCCAGCACCTGCGCCTGCAGCACGGAGCGGTCGACCCACCAGCCCAGCAGGGCCACCACCACCAGCAGCAGCGGCGCCAGGCTCAGCACGCCGTAGAACGACATGGCCGCGGCCATGCTCAGCCCGCCCGCGTCGCTCCACAGCTGCACCGCGCGCAGCAGCGGGCGCACCGGACGCAGCAGGCGGGCCGGCCAGGCGCCGGCCGGGTGGAATGCAGCACGCAGGCCCATCGCGCCATGCTGGCGCGGCGGCGCGGCGCGGCGCGTAGGCAGCCGCCGACGCCGCGGGCGGGCGGCCGGGCAGCGCCGCGTCGGCGGCTCAGAGGTTGGGCGCCAGCAGCCGCTCGAGCTGGTCGCGGGCGATGCCCCGTCGCCGCGCCAGGTCCTCCAGCTGGTCCTCGCCGATGCGGCCCACGTTGAAGTAGGTCGCCTCGGGATGCGCCAGGTAGAAGCCGCTGACGCTGGCCGCCGGCGTCATCGCCAGGCTCTCGGTCAGACCCATGCCGACCTCGCCGGCCTGCAGCAGCTCGAACATCGGGCCCTTGACGCTGTGGTCGGGGCAGGCGGGGTAGCCCGGCGCGGGGCGGATGCCGCGGTACTTCTCGGCGATCAGGTCCTCGGCCGGCAGCTGCTCGTCGGGCGCGTAGCCCCACAGGTCGGTGCGCACGCGCTGGTGCAGGCATTCGGCGAAGGCCTCGGCCAGCCGGTCGGCCAGGGCCTTGAGCATGATGGCCGAGTAGTCGTCGTGGTCGGCCAGGAAGGCGCGCTCCTTGGCCTCGCTGCCGATGCCCGAGGTCACCGCGAACACGCCCACGTAGTCGGCCATGCCGGGCGGCGCGACGAAGTCGGCCAGCGCGCGGCTGGGGCGCTGCACGCCCTCGACCTGCTGCTTCTCGGTCTGCTGGCGCAGGCCGTGCCACGTGAGCGCGGGCGTGGTGCGCGACTCGTCGGTCCACAGCACGATGTCGTCGCCAACGCCGTTGGCCGGCCAGAAGCCCATCACCGCGTTGGCCGTGAGCCAGCGGCCCTCGACCAGCCGCTTGAGCAGGCGCTGGCCGTCGGAGAACACGCGCACCGCCTCGTGGCCCACCACCTCGTCCTTGAGGATCTCGGGAAAGCGCCCGTGCAGGTCCCAGGTCTGGAAGAACGGGCCCCAGTCGATGTACCTCGCCAGCTCCGCGAGGTCGAAGTTGCGGAACACGCGCCGGCCCAGGAACTTGGGCCGCGGCGGCTGGTAGCCGCTCCAGTCGATCGCGGTCGGGTTGGCCCGGGCCCGGGCCAGCGGCCACAGCGGCACCTGCTTCTTGCTGGCGTGCAGCTCGCGCACCTTGACGTAGTCGGACTCGATGTCGGCGATGAACCTGGCCGCCTGCTCCGACAGCAGGCTGGTGGCCACGCCCACGCTGCGCGAGGCATCGGGCACGTAGACCACCGGGCCCTCGTACTTCGGCGCGATCTTCACGGCGGTGTGCACGCGGCTGGTGGTGGCGCCACCGATCAGCAGCGGGATCTTGCGCACGCGGAAATGCTCGTCCTTCTGCATCTCGGCGGCCACGACCTGCATCTCCTCCAGCGAGGGCGTGATCAGGCCCGACAGGCCCACGATGTCGGCGCCCTCGACCTTGGCGCGAGCGAGGATCTCGTGGCACGGGACCATCACGCCCATGTTCACGACCTCGAAGTTGTTGCACTGGAGCACGACGGTGACGATGTTCTTGCCGATGTCGTGCACGTCGCCCTTGACGGTGGCGATGACGATCTTGCCCTTGGGCTTGACCTCCTCGCCGGCGGCGGCCTGCAGGCGCTTCTCCTCCTCGATGTAGGGCACGAGGTGGGCCACGGCCTGCTTCATCACGCGGGCGGACTTGACCACCTGCGGCAGGAACATCTTGCCCTGGCCGAACAGGTCGCCCACCACGTTCATGCCGTCCATCAGCGGGCCCTCGATCACGTGCAGCGGGCGGCCGCCGCGGGCCAGCACCGCCTGGTAGGCCTCCTCGGTGTCCGGGACGATGTGGTCGGTGATGCCGTGCACCAGCGCATGCGCCAGCCGCTGGGCCACCGGCAGCTGGCGCCAGGCGTTGCGGGTGCCCTCGTCCTTGGCCGCGCCCTTGGCCTGCTCGGCGATCTCGATCAGGCGCTCGGCGGCGTCGGGCCGGCGGTTGAGCACCACGTCCTCAACGCGCTCGCGCAGCTGCGGCTCGACCTCGTCGTACACGCCGACCATGCCGGCGTTGACGATGCCCATGTCCATGCCGGCCTGGATCGCGTGGTACAGGAACACGGTGTGGATCGCCTCGCGCACCGGGTCGTTGCCGCGGAACGAGAAGCTCACGTTGGACACGCCGCCCGAGACCTTGGCGCCCGGCAGGTTCTGCTTGATCCAGCGCGTGGCGTCGATGAAGTCGACCGCGTAGTTGGCGTGCTCCTCGATGCCGGTGGCGATCGCGAAGATGTTGGGGTCGAAGATGATGTCCTCGGGCGGGAAGCCCACCTCGTCGACCAGGATGCGGTAGGCCCGCGCGCAGATCTGGGTCTTGCGCTCGAAGGTGTCGGCCTGGCCCTGCTCGTCGAAGGCCATGACGACGGTGGCGCAGCCGTAGCGGCGGATCAGCCGGGCCTGGCGCTTGAACTCGGCCTCGCCTTCCTTCAGCGAGATCGAGTTGACGATGCCCTTGCCCTGCAGGCAGCGCAGGCCGGCCTCGATCACCTCCCACTTGGAGCTGTCGACCATCACCGGCACGCGGGCGATGTCGGGCTCGCTGGCGATGAGGTTGAGGAACCGGACCATGGCGGCCTTGCTGTCCAGCATGGCCTCGTCCATGTTCACGTCGATCACCTGGGCGCCGTTCTCCACCTGCTGGCGCGCCACGGCCAGCGCGTCCTCGTACTGCCCGGCCAGCACCATGCGGGCGAAGGCCTTGGAGCCGGTGACGTTGGTGCGCTCGCCCACGTTGACGAACAGGCTGCCCTGGCCGATGGCCACCGGCTCGAGGCCGGACAGCAGCATGGGGCGCACGACGGGGGTGGCGGGGATGGAGGGACTCGACATGGGGCTCACCGGTGGTTGCACGGGTGAGCGTCGTTCGTCCGGATGGGGCCTCGAGCCTGACGCCGCGGGTGCCGCGGCGCTGCAACGCTCCTCGAGGAAGGCGCCGATTCTACCCGGGGGCGCCACGGCACAATGCGCGGCTGGATCGTTGCCCAGCACAGGAGAACCGCATGTCTGCCCCCGCCATCCGCCGCCTCCCCACCCGCCGCCTGGTCCTGGCCACCGCCGCCGCCCTGGCCGCCGGCGCCGCCCTGCCCGCCCTGGCCCAGCCGATCGGCAATGCCGCCACGCCGGTGCGCATCCTGGTGGGCTTCCCGCCCGGCGGCGGCACCGACGCGATCGCGCGCGCCCTGGCCGACAAGCTCAAGGACCAGCTGGGCCAGCCGGTGGTGGTCGAGAACCGTGCCGGTGCCGGCGGCCAGATCGCCGCCCAGGCGCTCAAGGCCGCGCCGGCCGACGGCCACACGCTGTTCCTGTCGCACGACCACACCATCTCCATCCTGCCGCAGGTGACCAAGGCGCCGGGCTTCGAGCCGGCCAAGGACTTCGTGCCGGTGGCCGGCTTCGCCACCTTCGTCAACGCGCTGGCGGTCTCCGGCGGCACGCCGGCGCGCAGCCTGCCCGAGTACGTGACCTGGGTGAAGTCGCAGGGCGGCAAGGGCAACGTGGGCGTGCCCGCGCCGGCCTCGGTGCCCGAGTTCGCGGTCAAGGTGATCGGCCAGAAATGGGGCCTGGACCTGGCGGCCGCGCCCTACCGCGGCAGCGCGCCCATGATGGCCGACATGCTGGGCAACCAGATCGGCGCCGGCGTGGGCTCCATCCCCGACTTCATCGAGAACCACAAGGCCGGCAAGATCCGCGTGGTGGCGGTGATGGGCAATGCGCGCCAGGCCGCGCTGCCCGAGGTGCCGACCTTCGCCGAGCTGGGCCTGGCCGGCTTCGAGGACGTGCCCTACTACGGCCTGTTCGCGCCGGCGGGCACGCCGCAGCCGGTGCTCGACCGCCTGGGCGATGCGGTGGCCAAGGTGATCGCGCAGCCCGACGTGCGCGAGCGCCTGACCGCCATGGGCCTGGCCGTGGGCTACATGCCGCAGCAGCAGCTGGCCCAGCGCGAGCGCGCCTACACCGCCACCTGGGCGCGGATCATCAAGGCCAGCGGCTTCCAGCCGCAGTGAACGGGGCCGCCGCGGGCGCCTTCAGGCGTCCGCCGGCGCCGTGCCCAGCGTGAAGCGGAACACCGCGCCGCCGCCGGGGTGCGCATCGGCCCACACGCGGCCGCCGTGCCGCTCCACCACCCGCTTGACGTTCGCCAGCCCGATGCCGTGGCCCGGGAAGCTGGCCTGCGGATGCAGGCGCTGGAACGGATCGAACAGGCGGCCGGCGTCGGCCATGTCGAATCCCACGCCGTTGTCGGCCACCCAGTAGACCGCCTCCCCGCCGGGGCCGTCGGCGCCGCCCACCTCGATGCGTGCCGCGGGCACCCGGGCGGTGAACTTCCAGGCGTTCTCCAGCAGGTTCTGCAGCAGCAGGCCGGCCAGCCGCGGGTCGGCCTGCGCCCGCAGGCCGTCCTGCACGACGGCCTCGACGGTGCGCTGCGGGTCACGCTCGCGCAGCTGCTGCAGCAGCTCGCGGGCCAGTGCCGACAGGTCGACCGGTGCGGGCTGCAGCGCGTCGCGCGACAGCTTGGCCAGCGCCAGCAGGCCCTCGACCATGGCCTCCATCCGCTGCGCGTTGGCCTGGATGCGGTCGACGAAATGCGGCAGCCGCTCGGTGCGCCGCTCCTGCACCGCCGCGTCGAGCGCACCGGCGAAGCCGGCCACCGACGCGAGCGGCGCGCGCAGGTCGTGCGCCAGCGCGTACGAGAAGCGCTCGAGCTCGGCGTTGGCGGCCTCCAGCTGGGCCAGCCGCAGCGCCTCGCGGTCGCGCCGCTTGCGCTCGGTGATGTCGCGCACCAGCAGGCTGGCATGCCAGGCGCCGGCCTCGTCCTGGTACAGGGTGGAGGTGAGTTCGGCGTCGAAGACCTCGCCATCGCCCCGCCGGAAGCGCAGCTCGCCCTTGACGCGCCCGTCGCGGCCGCGGCGCGCGAGCAGCTCGCGCAGGCGCTCGCCGTCGTGCGGGTCGACCACCATGGAGCGCCCGCCGTCGCGCAGCTCGTCCTCGGTGCGGCCGAACAGCTGGCAGGCCGCCGGGTTGGCGGCCACCACGGCGCCTTCCGGCGTGGTGACCAGCACCGCGTCCAGGCTGTGGGCGAACAGCATCCGCCAGCGCGCCTCGCCGGCGGCCACCGCGACGCGCGCGCGGTCCAGCGCGGCCCAGGGCTCGAGCACCATGCGCACGAACACGGCGCGGTAGACGACCACGTACGAGGCCACCTTCAGTAGGTGGCCGAGCAGGTTGGCCAGGTCGGTGGGATGGCGGTACAGCGCCACGGACAGCTCCGACAGCGCCATGAGCACCGCCGCCACCAGCAGCAGGCGCAGCGAACGCGCGGGCTCCACGTGCAGCCGGCGCCACAGGCCCCAGGCCACGCCGGCATACAGCAGCACCACCAGGGCCTCCAGCGCATCCTTCAGCAGGGTCGGCCCGACCCCCGGCTGCAGCAGCAGGGCCCGCAGGCCCGGCCAGTACTGGTCGACGGCGGCCAGCGCCACCGCCAGCGTGCCCACGCCGGCCAGCAGCGCCCAGCGGCCGCGCCGGCTGATCACCGCGTGCGTGGGCATCCACACGACGGCCAGCAGGGCGATGCCGGCCAGCAGGCGCGCCGCCAGGTGCGGTGCGACGGCCCGGCCCGCACCCGTGGGCCCCAAGAACGTGGGCATGCCTTCGAACAGGAGCGCATGGGCCAGGTCCAGCACCGCCACGCCCGCGTAGGCGCAGACCACCACCGCCAGCTGCCGGCTGGGGTGCCGGTGCAGCGTGTGCCAGCCGGTGGCGGCCACCAGCGCGGCGACGACCACCGAGACCAGCTCCAGCAGCAGGTGCACCGACCCGTAGAGGGCCGGGGCCAGGCGGACCTCGAGGCCCGGCACCCCGGTCACCAGCCCGACGCCGGCGCCCAGGAGCGCGAAGCCCGCCACCTCGCGCCGGCGGCGGACCGGGGCGGTGGCGGGCGGCGGGCTCAGGCGGCTTCCCGGTAGAAGTGGGGGCGCGGCTGGCGCGTCGCCAGCGGCCGCACCGCGTCGCCGATGGCCTCGATGTGCTGCGGCGTCGTGCCGCAGCAGCCGCCCACGATGTTGACCAGGCCCTCGGCGGCGAACTCGCGCAGCAGGCGCGAGGTGTCCTCGGGCGTCTCGTCGAAGCCGGTCTCGCTCATCGGGTTGGGCAGGCCGGCGTTGGGATAGCAGCTGATGAAGGTGTCACCGGCCACCTTGGCCAGCTCCTGGATGTACGGCCGCATCAGCGCCGCGCCCAGCGCGCAGTTCAGGCCCACGGCCAGCGGCTGGGCATGGCGCACGCTGTGCCAGAACGCGGTGACGGTCTGGCCGCTGAGGATGCGGCCCGAGGCGTCGGTGACCGTGCCGCTGATGACCAGCGGCAGGCGCTCGCCGCTGGCCTCGAACCACTCGTCGATGGCGAACAGCGCCGCCTTGGCATTGAGCGTGTCGAAGATGGTCTCCACCAGCAGCAGGTCGCAGCCGCCCTCGGCCAGGCCCTCGACCTGCTCGTAGTACGCGGCGCGCAGCTGCTCGAAGTCGACGTTGCGCGCGCCCGGGTCGTTCACGTCCGGGCTGATGCTGGCGGTGCGGGGCGTGGGGCCCAGCGCGCCGGCCACGAAGCGCGGCTTGTCGGGCGTGGAGAACTTGTCGCAGGCGGCGCGCGCCAGCCGGGCGGCCTCGACGTTCATCTCCCGCGCCAGGTGCCCCAGGCCGTAGTCGTCCTGGGCCAGCGCGTTGGCGCCGAAGGTGTTGGTCTCGATGATGTCCGCGCCGGCGGCCAGGTAGCCCTCGTGGATGTCGCGGATCACGTCGGGGCGGGTGAGCACCAGCAGGTCGCTGTTGTTCTTCAGGTCCTTGGGGTGCTCGCGCAGGCGCTCGCCGCGGAAATCGGCTTCGCCCAGCCGGAAGCGCTGGATCATCGTGCCCATGGCCCCGTCGAGGATCAGGATGCGCTGCGCGAGCAGGCCGGGCAGGGCCTGCCCACGGGTGTAGGGGGTCGGGGTCATGGGCCCGAATTGTAGGGAGCCGCCCTCGCGCGCTCAGGCCGCGAGCGTCTCGACCCCCCGGCCCGCAGGGACCCGGGCGCGCCGCGCCGCCAGGGCCCGCCGCGTCTCGGTCACGGCACAGTCCAGCACCGTGGCCAGCACGGCCGGCTCGGCCTCGGGCCGGGCGCCCCGGGCCCAGGCCTCGGCGCCCTCGCAGGCGGCGGCGACCGCGTCCAGCCCCAGCAGCCGGGCGCTGCCCTTGCACTTGTGCGCCGCCGGCCCGACCGCCGCCGCATCGCCGGCGGCCAGGCCCTGGGCCAGGTCCGCGATGGCGCCGGCGTCGTCGGCGAAGAACATGCCCAGCAGTTCGTCCAGCGTGGCGCCTGGCAGGCGCGCGGCCATCTCGTCGAAGCGGGACGACAGCAGGGCGGCGCCCTCGGGCGCGGCCGGCGACGGCGCGGCGGGCGCACCGCCCACCGGCTCGTCGCGCAGCACCTGCTCCAGGGCGCGTGCCAGGGCCTCGATCTGCACCGGCTTGATCAGGAACATGTCGCAGCCGGCGTCGAGCGCGCGCTCGCGCGAGCCGGCCAGCACGTCGGCGCTGAGCGCGATGACCGGCAGCGCCGCCAGCCGCCCGCCCTCGGCGCGCAGCGCGCGGGTGGCGGCCAGGCCGTCGAGCACCGGCATGTGGATGTCCATCAGCACCACGTCCAGCGGTTCGCGCCGCGCCAGCGCCAGCGCCTCCTGGCCGTTGGTGCAGAACACCGCCTGGTGCTCCAGGCTCTCGAGCACCAGGCCCAGGTAGCGGCGGTTGACCGGATGGTCGTCGGCCACCAGCACGCGCAGGCGCCGCCGCGGCGCGGGCGGCGCTTCGGCCAGCGGCAGCTCCAGCTGGGCCGGCGCGACGTCCAGCGGCAGCTCGAGCACGAAGGTCGAGCCCTTGCCGGGCTCGCTGGCCACGCGCAGGTCGCCGCCCATCAGGCGGGCGAGCGAGCGCGAGATCTCCAGCCCCAGGCCCGCGCCGCCCATGGGGCGCGACAGGCTGGCGTCGCCGGTCTCGAAGCGGCGGAACAGCCGCGCCAGGGTGGCCTTGTCCATGCCGATGCCGGTGTCCTCGACCTCGAACCAGACCAGGTGGCGGCCTTCCTCCAGCGGGCTGGCGCCCACCCGCAGCCGCACCTCGCCGGCGGGCGTGAACTTGATCGCGTTGTTGACCAGGTTGAACAGCACCTGCTTGATGCGCTTGGCATCCGCATCGACCCAGGCCGGCACGCCGGCATCGACCAGCACCACCAGCTGCAGGCCGCGTGCCTCGGCCTGCACCCGCATCAGCGACTCGACCTCGCGGCACAGCTGCCGCAGGTCCACCGGCGCGGGGTGCACGCTGACCTTGCCCGACTGCAGTGCCGACAGGTCGAGGATCTCGTTGAGGATGCCCAGCAGGTGCGAGGCCGAGTCCTGCGCGGTGTGCACCAGCTCCTCCTGCCGCTCCGACAGCTGCGTGTTGCGCAGCAGCTGCAGCATGCCCAGCACGCCCTGGAACGGCGTGCGCAGCTCGTGGCTCATGTTGGCCAGGAACTGGCCCTTGGTGCGCGAGGCCTCCTCGGCGGCGAGCTTGGCGTCGCTCAGCTCCAGCGCCAGCAGTTCGGCGCGCTCGCGGGCACGCACCTGCTCGCGCTGCCAGCCCAGCAGGGCGGGCGCCACGCCCACCACCAGCAGCACCTGCGCCCCGGCCAGCGCACCCAGCGCCAGCAGCACGTTGCGCAGGTCGCGCCAGGAGGGATCGAGCACGAGGCTGGCGACCGTGGCCCCCATCAGCAGCAGCGTGGCCGCCGCCAGCAGGATGGCCAGGACCACGGCGGGTCGGCGCAGCTTCAGCACGGCATCCTCCCGGCGTGGGCGCCGCCTGGATGCCGTCGTTCGTCTCCCCGTCGCGGAACTGCATGCGTCATGGCTGACGGATGCTAGGAAGCTGAACCGTTCGACTTGAGAGGCGCTTCGCCTAAGCCGCTTAAGCAATTCGCCTAAGGGGCGGCAGGGTCGCCGGCAGGGCCGGTCGTCCGGTTGAGGACAATCGGGTCCCATGTCCCTTGCCGAAGCCGCCGCGCCCGCCTCCGCCGATCCCCGCGACATCCTGCGCGACGTCTTCGGCTACGAGCAGTTCCGCGGCCACCAGGCGGCCATCGTCGACCACGTGGCCGGGGGCGGCGACGCCCTGGTGCTCATGCCCACCGGCGGCGGCAAGTCCCTGTGCTACCAGGTGCCGGCCATCGCGCGCCAGCGCGCCGGCCTGGGCATCACCGTGGTGGTGTCGCCGCTGATCGCGCTGATGCACGACCAGGTCGGCGCGCTGCACGAGGCCGGCGTCGAGGCCGCGTTCCTGAACTCCTCGCTGTCGTTCGAGCAGGCGCAGGACGTCGAGCGGCGGCTGCTGCGCGGCGAGATCACGCTGCTGTACGCGGCGCCCGAGCGCGTGACCACGCCGCGCTTCCTGGACCAGCTGGACCGGCTGGCGCAGCGCGGGCAGCTGGCGCTGTTCGCGATCGACGAGGCGCACTGCGTCAGCCAGTGGGGCCACGACTTCCGGCCCGAGTACCGGCAGCTGGAGGTGCTGCACACCCGCTACCCGCAGGTGCCGCGCATCGCGCTGACGGCCACGGCCGACGACCTGACCCGCGCCGACATCGTCGAGCGGCTGCAGCTGCAGGAGGCGCGGCAGTTCGTCGCCAGCTTCGACCGGCCCAACATCCGCTACCGCATCGTCGAGAAGAGCCAGCCGGCCCAGCAGCTGCTGCGCTTCATCGAGCAGGAACACGAGGGCGACGCCGGCGTCGTCTACTGCCAGTCGCGCAAGCGGGTGGAGGAGACGGCCGCCTTCCTGGCCCAGCACGGCATCGATGCCCTGCCCTACCACGCCGGCCTGGACGCCGAGCTGCGCCAGCGGAACCAGGACCGGTTCCTGCGCGAGGACGGCATCGTGATGGTGGCCACCATCGCCTTCGGCATGGGCATCGACAAGCCCGACGTGCGCTTCGTCGCCCACCTGGACCTGCCCAAGAACATCGAGGGCTACTACCAGGAGACCGGGCGCGCCGGCCGCGACGGCCTGCCCGCGCAGGCCTGGATGGCCTACGGCCTGCAGGACGTGGTGAACCAGCGCCGCATGATCGACGAGAGCCCGGCCGGCGAGGAGTTCAAGCAGGGACTGCGCGGCAAGCTCGACGCGCTGCTCGCGCTGGCCGAGGCGACCGACTGCCGGCGGGTGCGGCTGCTGGCGTACTTCGGCGAGCACAGCGGGCCGTGCGGCAACTGCGACAACTGCCTGGCGCCGCCGCAGGTGTGGGACGGCACCGAGGCCGCGCGCATGCTGCTGTCCACCATCTACCGCGTGCAGCAGGCCAGCGGCATCGGCTTCGGCGCGGGGCACCTGATGGACATCCTGCGCGGCAAGGCCACCGAGAAGGTCGCGCAGTACGGGCACGACAAGCTGTCGACCTTCGGCATCGGCGCGCAGCTGTCCGAACCGCAGCTGCGCGCGGTGCTGCGGCAGCTGGTGGCCATCGGCGCGGTGGCCGTCGATGCCGAGGCCTACAACACCCTCAAGCTCACCGAGGGCTCGCGCGCTGTGCTGCGGGGCGAGCGCCAGATCCTGCTGCGCGAGTCGGTGGCGCAGCCGGCCTCGCGCAAGCGCTCCACCGGCACGCGCTCGGGGGCGGTGGCCGCGGTCGCCGCCGGCCTGACGGCCGAGGGCCAGGCCCGCTACGCGGCCCTGCGCGCCTGGCGCGCCGAGGTGGCCAAGGCGCACAACCTGCCGGCCTACGTGATCTTCCACGACGCCACGCTGGCGGCCATCGCCGCGCTGGACCCGCAGGACGTGGGCCAGCTCGAAGGCGTCAGCGGCATCGGCGCGCGCAAGCTCGCGGCGTACGGGGACGAGGTGATCCGGGCGTTGCGGGCGGTCTAGGCCACCGGCCAGTCGCCCGTGCCCGCCGTCATCCCCGCGCAGGCGGGGATCCATGACCGACCGCCACGCCTGATCGTGGATGCCCCTGCGCGGGCATGACGGAAGGAGAGGCGGGGCCCTGCTCCCCTAGAGCGTGAACCCCATCGGCCGCGCCTCGCGCACCTCGGGCTTGATGCGGTGCTCGGCCTCCAGCTGCTCCAGGAACTCCTCGGGCGCGAAGGGGTCGCCGAGGATCTCGACCTGGCGCTTGACCGCAGCGTAGTCGCCCGGGCACAGCTGCTCGAGCCGGCGCAGCCGCGCCTGCAGGTCCGGCGTGAAGCCGGCCGCGTCGCCCGCCAGCGCCTCGGCGACGAACATCGCCTCGCGCTGCGCGGCGGTCAGCGGCTTGAAGCGCAGCTTGAAGGTGAAGCGGCGCAGCGCCGCCTGGTCGATGCGGTCGAGCAGGTTGGTGGTGCAGACGAACACGCCGGCGTAGCGCTCCATGCCCTGCAGCATCTCGTTGACCTCGGTGACCTCGTAGGTGCGCTGGGCGCCGCGGCGGTCCTGCAGGAAGCTGTCGGCCTCGTCGAGCAGCAGCACCGCGCGCTCGGCCTCCGCCTCACGGAACATCGCGGCCATGTTCTGCTCGGTCTCGCCGACGAACTTGCTCATGAGGTCGCTGGCCTGGCGCACCATCAGCGGCCGGTCGAGGCTGCGCGCGATGTGCTCGGCCAGCGCCGTCTTGCCGGTGCCGGGCGGGCCGTAGAAGCACAGGCTGCCGTGGCCGCGCGCCTTGAGCGCCTGCACGATGCGGGGCACGGCATGGCGGCTCTCGACGTTGAGCATGGCCGCATCCCAGGTGGTGACCGTGGGCCGCAGGCCGGCCGCGGGCCGGGCCCCCAGCGCCTGGTCGGCATTGCGCAGCTGCCGCTCGATCAGCGCCTCGGCCGCCTGGCCCGCGCCGCCGGCCAGGCCCGCGAAGCGCACCGCGGTGCGGATCTGCGCCGGCGTGAGCCCCTTGCGCTCGGTCAGCCGGGCGACGAAGTCCTCGGACACCGTCACGCCGTCGAGCGTGCGCCGCACCAGCGACTCGCGGGCTCCGGGCGGCGGCGACTTGAGCTCCAGGTGGTAGGCGAAGCGGCGCCGGAACGCGGGGTCGATCTGCTCGATGCGGTTGGTGACCCACAGCGTGGGCACCGGGTTGCTCTCCAGGATCTGGTTCACCCAGGCCTTGCCGCTGACGCTGCCGCTGGCCGGCTGCGCCACCTGCTCGGCGCGCGCGAGCATCTGCGCCGCCTCGGTGCTGATGGGCGGGAACACGTCCTCGACCTCGTCGAACAGCAGCGCGGCGCGGGCGCTGCCCTTGAGGAACACCTGCGCGATCTGCAGCGAGCGGTAGCGGTCGCGGCCCGACAGCGAGTTGCCGTCGCGGTCGGCGTACTCGACCTCGTACAGCTCCAGGCCCGCGGCCTGCGCCACCACCTTGGCCAGCTCGGTCTTGCCCGTGCCCGGCGGGCCATACAACAGCACGTTGACGCCCAGCTCCTTGCGCTCGACGGCGTTGCGCAGCAGCGCGCACAGCACCTGCGTGTCGTCCTGCACGAAGGCGAAGTCGTCCGGCCCCAGCGTGCTCTTGCTGCTGGGGCGGGTGAACACCGCCATCAGCTCGCCCTCGTCGCGGTACTCGCGCATCAGCACCGGCGGCAGCTTCTCGCTGACCTTCATCAGGTCCGCCAGGTCGGTGATGTTGTGCTCGGAGATCAGGTTCTCGACCAGGCCGATGCGCTCCAGCCGCGAGCCGGCGCGCAGCGCCTCGCCCACCTCGGCCGCGTTGACCCCGGCGATCTCGGCGATGGCCGCGTAGGCCTCGGGCGCGTTGTTGACCTTGAATTCGACCAGGATGCTGCGCAGGTCGCGCTGGTAGCGCGCCAGCGTGCCGTACAGCAGCAGCGCGCGCTCGGCGCGATTGAGCTGCAGCAGGCCGGCCAGGGCGTCGATGTTCTTCTCGACCAGCGTCGACTGCTTCTTGAGCGCCTGGCCCAGCCACTCGCAGGTGGTGGCCAGCACGGACAGCAGGTCGCGCGGCTGGTCCTTGGCGTACTCGTCCAGGTAGAAGAACAGCGTGCCTTCCTCGTAGGGGCCGCGCCAGGTGCCGTGCCGCTCGAGGAAGGCGGCGGCGCCCAGCCGCTCGTGGCCACGCCAGAACTCGTTGCCGCTGCAGCGCCGCCCCAGGAACTCGCGAAGGCGGCCGAGCGCCGGCGCCGGCCACACCAGGTGACGCCCCGCCAGGGCCAGCAGCCCGTTGAGGTCGCGCCGCACGTTGAAGCGGCTGCCCTGCTTGGCCGCCAGCGTGAGCACGAAGTGCGAGCACATGAGGTCGAGCACGGGCGCATCGGCCAGCCCGGGCGAGGCGAGCAGTTGCGCGTCGGCGGATCGCTTGACCATGGGATCGCTCCAGTTCCAGCGGGCGGCCCGCGGCGCGGACCGGGGCCAACGATAGCGTGGTCTGGCACGGCGCGGAAGGCGCGGACCGCCGAGCCCCCGGCGCTGGCTCGGCTGCTGGGCCGGACGGTAGGATGCCGCGCATGCCCGACTTCGCCGCCATCGAGGCCGCCGCCCTGCGCATCGACGGCCAGGTGCTGCGCACGCCCTGCGTCGAGTCGCGCACCCTGTCGGAGCTGACCGGCGCGCGGGTGTTCCTCAAGTTCGAGAACCTGCAGTTCACCGCCTCGTTCAAGGAGCGCGGCGCCTGCAACAAGCTGGCCCAGCTCGATGCGGCCGAACGGGCCCGCGGCGTGGTCGCCATGAGCGCGGGCAACCACGCGCAAGGCGTCGCGTACCACGCGCAGCGCCTGGGCATCCGGGCGGTCATCGTCATGCCGCGCTTCACGCCCGGGGTGAAGATCGAGCGCACGCGCGGCTTCAGCGCCGAGGTGGTGCTGCAGGGCGACACGCTGGACGAGGCGCGCGCCCATGCGCTGGAGCTGGCCCGGCAGCAGGGCCTGGTGTTCGTGCATCCGTACGACGACGAGGCGATCGTCGCCGGCCAGGGGACGATCGCGCTGGAGATGCTGCAGGACGTGCCCGAGATCGACACGCTGGTGGTGTCGATCGGCGGCGGCGGGCTGATGGCCGGCATGGCCGTCGCGGCCCGGGCCCTGCGGCCGGACATCCGGCTGGTGGGCGTGCAGGCGCAGCGCTTTCCCAGCATGGTCAACGCGGTGCAGGGCACGCAGCTGCCGATGGGGCGCAGCAGCATCGCCGAGGGGATCGCGGTGGGCACGGCCGGCCGGATCACGCAGGACATCGTGCGGCGGCTGGTCGACGAGCTGGTGCTGGTCGACGAAGGCGACATCGAGCAGGCCATCGTGATGCTGCTGGAGATCGAGAAGACGCTGGTCGAGGGCGCCGGCGCCGCCGGCCTGGCCGCGCTGCTCAAGGACCGGCCCGCCTACGCCGGCCGCACCGTCGGGCTGGTGCTGTGCGGCGGCAACATCGACCCGCTGCTGCTGGCCGCGATCATCGAGCGCGGCATGGTGCGCGCCGGTCGGCTGGTGCGCATCCGGGTGGAGGCACGCGACGTGCCGGGCACGCTGGCACGCATCGCCGCCACGGTGGCCGAGGCCGGCGCGAACGTCAACGAGGTCCACCACCAGCGCGCCTTCACGCTGCTGGCGGCGCAGAACGTGGAGATCGAGCTGGTGCTGCAGACCCGGGGCCAGGACCATGTCGAGTCCGTGCTGCAGGCGCTGCACGCAGCGGGTTTCCACGCGCAGCGCCAGGGCGCGGCCGCCCCTAGCATCGGCGCATGAGCCTCGACGAGCTGCAAGCCGCCCTGCCCGCCTACTTCGCGCCCTGGGTGCAGGCGCTGGACCTGCGGGTCGAGGCGGCCGCTGCCGACGGCGTGCTGGTGCGGCTGCCGGTCACCGACCAGCTGGCCCGCACCGGCGGCATGCTCTGCGGGCAGGCAATGCTGGCCGCTGCCGACACGGCGATGGTCCTGGCCCTGATGGCGCAGTCCGGCGCCTTCCGCCCCTGCACCACGGTGCAGCTGAGCACCAGCTTCCTGCGGCCGCTGTCGGGCCAGGACGCACTGGTCGAGGCGCGGGTGCTGCGCGCCGGCAAGCAGCTGGCCTTCGGCGAGATCGACATCCGCGGCGCCACGGACGGCCGCAGCGCCTGCCGCGCCAGCACCACCTACGCCCTGCTCTGACCCACGCCCCGCGGGGTCTCGCCGGCCGGCACGGCGGGCGCCGCTAGAATCCCGGCGTCCACAACGTACCCAAGCCAGAGGATTCCATGTCGAGCGATGCACGCCACAGCCACGGTGACGCCCACGAGCCGCAGGACGCGGTCGAAGGCATTGTCCCCTCCATCCCGGTGGTCCTGCCCCTGGTGGGCGGCGTGCTGATGTTCCTGCTGGCCTTCATCGCGATCTCGATGGCCTGACGCGGCCGCGGGCCGCGCCCGCTCCCCCGCCATGCCCACACGGCCCGGTCGGCTCCGCCACCGGGCCGTTTGCTTTTTCACGCCGCCGGCAGGTGCATGCATGACGTCATGCATCGTTTGCATGGGATAGCCCGTGCGAGTGAGCCCGGATCAGGTGCGGGTTCATAAAATCGACACGTCCAGCCGACCCCGGCCCGCGCCCAGGCCCCCTTCCGCAGCGATCCTGCCGGGGGCCTTTCCCCTCCGGAAAGCGCCCGCCCGACCGACTGAGCCAAGCCCGGTTTCACAAGCGGCGCGCTCGGCGCACAGGCCTTTCCGCCCCGTCCGCGCTCCTTCTGAAACCGCGTTTTCCAACTTCCGCAGGAGCTTTTCCCGATGAATTCCCCCGTGATGCAGGGCCTGAACCTGAACACACCCGCCTGGGTCCGCAATGCCAAGCTGGTGGCCTGGGTGGCCGACATGGTCGCGCTGTGCAAGCCGGCCGCCGTCTACTGGTGCGACGGCAGCCAGGAGGAGTACGACCGCCTGTGCCAGCGGCTGGTGGACGCCGGCACCTTCAAGCGCCTGAACCCGGCCAAGCGCGCCAACTCCTACCTGGCCTGGTCCGACCCGAGCGACGTCGCCCGCGTCGAAGACCGCACCTACATCTGCTGCGAGCGCAAGGAAGACGCCGGCCCGACCAACAACTGGATGGCGCCGGCCGAGATGCGCGCCACGCTGAACCCGCTGTTCGACGGCTGCATGCGCGGCCGCACCATGTACGTGGTGCCGTTCTCCATGGGCCCGCTGGGCTCGCCCATCGCCCACGTGGGCGTGGAGCTGTCCGACAGCCCGTACGTGGCCGTGAACATGCGCATCATGACCCGCATGGGCAAGGCCGTGTACGACGTGCTGGGCGTCGACGGCGACTACGTGCCCTGCGTGCACACCGTGGGCGCGCCGCTGGAGCCGGGGCAGCAGGACTCGTCCTGGCCCTGCAACAAGACCAAGTACATCGTCCACTACCCCGAGACCCGCGAGATCTGGTCGTACGGCTCGGGCTACGGCGGCAACGCGCTGCTGGGCAAGAAGTGCTTCGCGCTGCGCATCGCCAGCAAGATGGGCCGCGACCAGGGCTGGCTGGCCGAGCACATGCTCATCCTGGGCGTGACCAACCCCCAGGGCAAGAAGTACCACGTGGCCGCCGCGTTCCCGTCGGCCTGCGGCAAGACCAACTTCGCCATGCTGATCCCGCCCAAGGGCTTCGAGGGCTGGAAGGTCACCACCATCGGCGACGACATCGCTTGGATCAAGCCGGCCGCCGACGGCCGCCTGTACGCCATCAACCCCGAGGCCGGCTACTTCGGCGTGGCCCCCGGCACCAACACCAAGACCAACCCGAACTGCATGGCCTCGCTGCAGCGTGACGTGATCTTCACGAACGTGGCGCTGACCGACGACGGCGACGTGTGGTGGGAAGGCATGGACGGCGACGCGCCGGCGCACGCGATCGACTGGCAGGGCAAGGACTGGACGCCCCAGATCGCCCGGGAGACCGGCGCCAAGGCCGCCCACCCGAACGCCCGCTTCACCGTGGCCGCCACCAACAACCCGGCGCTGGACCCCGAGTGGGACAACCCGGCCGGCGTGGCGATCGACGCCTTCATCTTCGGCGGCCGCCGCTCCACCACGGTGCCGCTGGTGACCGAGGCCCACGACTGGGTCGAGGGCGTGTACATGGCCGCCACCATGGGCTCGGAGACCACCGCCGCGGCCTTCGGCCAGCAGGGCGTGGTGCGCCGCGACCCGTTCGCGATGCTGCCCTTCGCCGGCTACAACATGGCCGAGTACTTCCAGCACTGGCTGGACCTGGGCCGCAAGCTGCAGGCCTCGGGCGCCAAGCTGCCCAAGATCTACACGACCAACTGGTTCCGCAAGGGCGAGGACGGCAAGTTCGTCTGGCCCGGCTACGGCGAGAACATGCGCGTGCTCAAGTGGATGCTCGACCGCATCGAGGGCAAGGTGCAGGGCGAGACGCACGTCTTCGGCGTCAGCCCCAGCTACCAGGAGCTGGAGTGGGAAGGCCTGCCGTTCACGCAGGAGCAGTTCCGCCAGGTCACCGGCATCGACCTGCCGGCCTGGCAGCAGGAGCTGCAGCTGCACCACGAGCTGTTCCAGCAGCTGGAGCACAAGCTGCCCCAGGAGCTCAAGGACACCAAGGCCAGGATCGAGCAGCGCCTGGCGGCCTGAGGCCGCAGCCGCCCCGCGGGGCGGCCCTGCCATGCAAAAGGCCACCGCGAGGTGGCCTTTTGCTTTGGGGGTGGCAACGCGCCGCAGGCGCGGAGACCGGTCAGCGGGCGCGCGCCTGCCGCAGGGCGCGGCGCCGGCGGTCGGCGCGGCGGGCAGCCTGGGCCTGGGCCCAGGCGTCCAGGTGGCGGATCACCGGGGCGGGCAGCACGGCCAGCAGGCCGGTCCAGCCACGGCGCACGACGCAGGCCAGCATGGCGCGGGCCTCAGAAGTACCAGCGCAGGTCGCGGCTGTCCTGGCGGGTGGCAGCCACGCGCAGGTCGGCCATCACGCGCGGGTCGGCGATGGCCAGGGCCATCAGCGCGCGGTCGGCGGCGGCCTCGCGGCGGGCCTGGCGGGCGCGCAGCAGGGCGGCACCCAGGCCGCGGGCGGCGCCGCGGGCGGGGGCGGCCAGCAGGGCCAGGCCGGCGAAGGCCACGGTCCACAGGACGATCCAGGCGGCCAGCAGGTGGCCTTCGGTCCAGGTCTCCACGACCTGGTTGGCGACCACCAGCAGCGCGGCCACGATGGCGGCGAGCAGCAGGGTGGCGGACGCGCGGGCACCGTCGAAGCGGGCGGCGGCGTCACGGACGGCGGCCACGGTCTGCTCGGCGCGGACGACGCCGGGGTGCTGGGTGGGGTAATCGACGCGGGCGAAGCTGGTCATCTTCTTTCTCCAAAAGCGCCGGCTCGTGACCGGCATGGGCGAGAGATTAGGGAGGACCCTGATATCCGTCCACTTTTGGTTTGTAATGCCTGATATTCACGAAACCGATAGATGGCCAATTTCCGCACACTCGACCTGAACCTGCTGCGGGTGTTCGACCAGGTCATGGCCGAACGCAACCTGACCCGCGCGGCCCGCCACCTGCACATGACCCAGCCGGCGGTCAGCAATGCGCTGGGCCGGCTGCGCGACGCGCTGGACGACCAGCTGTTCACCCGCAGCGGCTACGGCGTGGAACCCACGCCGCGCGCCCTGGAGCTGTGGCCGGCGGTCAGCGACGCCCTGCGCCAGCTCGAGTCGGCCCTGGTGCCCGGCGAGTTCGACCCGGCCCTGGACCAGCGCGCCTTCGTGCTGGCCATGGCCGACGCGACCGCCGCTTCGCTGGTGCCGGGGCTGGTCGAGCGCATGCAGGCCGGCGCCCCCGGCGTGTCGATGCGGGTGCTGCCGCTGACCACCCGCGACCCGCGCACGCTGCTCGAGGACGGCAGCATCGACCTGGCCGTGGGCTTCTTCCCGGCCGTGATCGCCGACCTCACGGCGCGCTCGCAGGCCGGTGCCGTGGCCGCCTATGCGCACGAGCGGCTGTACGACGGCCGCTACGTCTGCGTGATGCGGCGCGACCATCCGCTGGCCGGCCAGCCGCTGACGCTGGACCTGTTCTGCGCCGCCCAGCACCTGCTGGTGAGCTTCTCGGGGCGGCCCTACGGCTTCATCGACGAGGCGCTGTCGGCCCTCGGGCGGCGCCGGCGCGTGATGCTCACTGTCAACCAGTTCTTCACCGCCGGGCGGGTGGTGGCCGGCTCCGACCTGCTGACGGTGTTGCCCGAGCACTTCCTGCCCACCACCGGCATGGCCCACGAGCTGGTCGCGCGCGAGCTGCCCTTCGGCGTGCAGCAGGTGCACGTGGACCAGTTGTGGCACCACCGCCAGACGCAGCGTCCCGACCATGCCTGGCTGCGCGCGGCGGTGGCCACGTCGGCACGGCAGTTCTTCGCCGACAGCCGGGCCCTGGCCGCCGCCGCGACAATCGCGCCGTGAAATTCCAGCTGCTGTCGGACCTGCACCTCGAGACCCAACCGGACGTGCAGGTCGCCCCGGCCCCCGGCGCCCAGCTGCTGGTGCTGGCCGGGGACATCGGGTCCTACCAGGCGGGCAGCCGGCTGGCCGACGAGGACTTCGGGCTGGCGCGCTTCTCGCCGCGGCACGGCTGGCCGGTGCCGGTGCTGTTCGTGCCCGGCAACCACGAGTACGACAACCTCGACTTCGACGCCACGCATGCGCGGCTGCGCGCCACCTGCGAGCGGCTGGGCATCGGCTGGCTCGAGCGCGAGGTGCAGGTGCTGGGCGGCGTGCGTTTCGTGGGCACCACGCTGTGGACCGATTTCGACGCGCTCGCCGCGCGCGAGCCCGACACGGTGCGGGCGCTCAAGGCCCGCCACAAGGCCTTCCGCGCCGCCGACTTCTACCTGTCCAAGACCGGCGCCACGCGTGGCGGCGCGCCCCTGCTGGCCGAAGCCTGGCGCGCGCTGGGCCTGCAGTGCCAGGCCTGGCTGCGCGCCGCGCTGGCGCAGCCCTTCGCGGGCCGCACGGTGGTGGTCACGCATTTCGCGCCCACCCTGCACAGCGCCGATCCGCGCTACGGGCTGGTGCCGGGCACGGCG
This sequence comes from Comamonadaceae bacterium, assembly GCA_027484575.1. Classification (GTDB taxonomy): domain Bacteria; phylum Pseudomonadota; class Gammaproteobacteria; order Burkholderiales; family Burkholderiaceae_C; genus Ramlibacter. The sequence continues at coordinate 294,187 of JAIXSQ010000013.1, read as the reverse complement.
GGCTTCTGCAACGGGCTCGACGATCTGCTGCAGCAGGCCGACCTGTGGGTGCACGGGCACCTGCACTGCCCGCAGGACCACCGCGTGGGGCGCTGCCGGGTGGTGGCCAATCCCCTGGGCTACGCGCGCAAGGGCGAGCAGGAGGCGTTCCGGCCGGGGCTGGTGCTGGAGGTCTGAGGACGCGCGCTCAGCGCGGGGGAGGAATCGGCGTCGCGCGCTCAGCGCGCGGGGAACTGGCAGCGCGCGCTCAGCGCGCGCGCAGGCCGTCGAAGCAGGTGCTGACGATCAGCTCGACGATCTCGTCGTCGCCGTGCTGGCCACCGGCCTTCAGGAATTCGACGACCGGGTCGCAGGCGCGGGCGTACAGCGTGTACAGCACCGCCACCGCCGGCAGGCCCGGGTTGATCAGGCCCTCGCGCTGGCCGGCCTCGATCCAGGCGCCCAGGCGGTCGCTCGCGTCCATCAGGCCGTCGAGGTAGTCGCGGTTGGACATGAGCGTGGCGCGCAGGCTGGAGTTCTGGCTGGGCAGCGACGGCATCTCGCCGGCCAGCTGCACCTGCAGCATCCAGCGCACCACGGCCTTGAGCTTGTCGATGACCGGCTGGTCCTCGGCCACCGTGTGCAGGAAGTCCTGCGCGCGCCGCATGACGCGCACCATCGCGGCTGCCGCGAGGTCTTCCTTGCTGGGGAAGTGCTTGTAGAGGCTGGCCTTGGCGATGCCGACCGCGGCGGCCACCTCGTCGACCGTCATGGCGTCGAAGCCCTTCTCGGCGAGCAGGCGGTTGACGCTCTGGATGATGGCCTCCTCGCGGGCAGCCAGCATCTGCTCCTTGAACGACGGCCGGGCGACGGTGGACATAAGCGGGGCATTCTACGGTCGCGCCAGCCGCAGGCTCCTGCCGTCCGGCGAGCCCCGCAGCGCCGGGCTGGGACAATCCCGCGCATGAGCGATGCCCGACACCTCCTGTTCCTCGTCGCCTCGACCCGCGCGCCGGGCACCGAGGGCAACACCGAATGGCTGGCCCGCGAGGCCGCACGGGCCCTGCCGGCGCAGGCGCGGCAGGACTGGCTGCACCTGGCGGGCCTGCAGCTGCCGCCCTTCACCGACCTGCGGCACAGCGCCGGCAGCTACCCACCGCCCACCGGCGACCTGGCCCGCGTGCTCGAGGCGCTGCGGGCCGCGCCCGAGATCGTGTTCGTGGCACCGGTGTACTGGTTCAGCATCCCCACGCCGCTGAAGCTGCTGCTGGACCACTGGAGCGCGTTCCTGCGCGTGCCGGGCCTGCCGTTCAAGGCCGAGATGGCCACCAAGTCGCTGCGGCTGGTGTGCACCAGCGGCGACCGCGCCAAGGCCCAGCCCATGGTCGACTCGGTGCGGCTGTGCGCCGAGTTCCTGGGCATGGCCTGGGGCGGCGTGCTGTGGGCCAAGGGCGGCGCGCCCGGCACCACGGCGCAGGACGCGCAGGCGCGGGCCGAGGCGGCGGGCTTCCTGGCGCAGCCGGTGCCGCGCGCCTGAGGCCCGGGCGCAGGCCCGTCCTCAGGCCTGCAGCATCTGCCACAGGCGCAGCGGCGTCAGCGGCATCTGCAGCTGCGGCGCCTGGCCCGCGCGGCCCGCGCGGGCCAGGGCGTCGGCCACGGCGTTCACCAGGCAGGGCGTGGCCCCGATCGTGCCCAGCTCGCCCACGCCCTTGACCCCCAGCGGGTTGTTGGTCGAGGGCGTGGCCTCGTCCATGCTCGTGACGAAGTCGGCGTGCAGCAGGTCGGCGCGCGGCGCCGCGTAGTCCATCAGGCTGCCGGTGAGCAGCTGGCCGCTGGCCTCGTCGTACACCACCTGCTCCATCAGCGCCTGGCCCAGGCCCTGCACCGCGCCGCCATCGAGCTGGCCGCGCACGATGGTGGGGTTCACCACCCGGCCCACGTCGTTGACGCTGCTGTAGGCCACCAGGTCCACGGTGCCGGTGGCGGGGTCGACCTCGACCTCGCACACGTGGCAGCCGCTGGGCCAGCTGGGCCCGGCGACCTTGGTGTTGCTCTCCAGGTGGATGCGCGCGCCGTCCTGCCGCGCCGCCAGCTCGAACAGGCCGATGCCCAGGTCGGTGCCGCGCACGCGGAAGCGCCCGCCGGCGTACTCGATGTCCTGCACCCCGGCCTCCAGGGCCTGCGCGGCCAGCCCGCGCGCCTGGTCCAGCGTCTTGGTCGCGCCCTCGTGCAGCGCCGAGCCGCCGGTGAACAGCGAGCGCGAGCCCGCGCTGCCGAAGCCGTCGCCGCGGTCGGTGTCGCCCAGCACCACGCGCACCTGCTCCATGGGCACGCCGAACACGTCGACCACCAGCTGCGCCAGCGTGGTGGCGATGCCCTGGCCCATCTGGTTGACGGCCGAGAACACCTCGATCACGCCGTCGGCCAGCACGTCCACGGTCACGCGCTCCTCGAGCGCGTTGCCGCCGGTCCATTCCAGGAAGGTCGCGATGCCCAGCCCGCGCCAGCGGCCCCGGGCCGCGCTGGCCGCATGGCGCGCGCCGAAGCCGTCCCAGTCCGCCTGCGCCAGCCCCAGGTCCATCAGCCGCTCGAAGCGGCCGACGTCGTAGGTCTGCCCCATGGGGTTGGTGTAGGGCATCTGCTCGGGGCGGATGAAGTTGCGCCGGCGCAGCGCGATGCGGTCGATGCCGGTCTGGCGCGCGGCCTCGTCCATCAGCCGTTCCATCAGGAAGATCGCCTCGGGCCGGCCGGCGCCTCGGTAGGCGCCGGTGGGCGCGGTGTTGGTCAGCACCGCGCGCAGCTGGAAGTCGATGCAGGGCACGTCGTAGACGCTGGTCTGCACCCAGGGCCCGATCAGCAGCTGGATCGCCACGCCGGTGCCGGTGGCGTAGGCGCCCACGTTGGCGTGCGTGCGCAGCCGCAGGGCCAGGATGCGGCCGTCGGCCGCCAGGGCCAGCTCGGCCTGCTGGTGCACGTCGCGGCCGTGGTGCGAGGCGAGGAACTCCTCGCTGCGGTCGGCCGCCCACTTGACCGGCCGCCGCGCCTGCCAGGCGCACCAGGCGATCGCCACGTCCTCGGGATAGGCGCCGGTCTTCATGCCGAAGCCGCCGCCCACGTCGCCCACGGTGACGCGGACCTGCCCGCGCTCCAGGCCCGTGGCATTGCAGATCGCGTCGCGCACGCCCGAGGGCATCTGCGTGCTCATCTGCAGCGTGAGACGGCCGTCGTCGGCAACCCAGGCGAGCACCGCGCGGCCTTCGATGGGCAGGGCCACCAGCCGCTGGTTCGCGATCTCCAGCTCGACCACGTGGGCAGCCTGGGCGAACGCCGCCTGCACCTTGGCGGCATCGCCGTGCCGCGCCTCGGCCGCGATGTTGTCGGGCGCGCCGTCGCACAGCGCGACCACGCCGCCCTCGACCGCGCTGCGCACGTCGGCCACGTGCGGCAGCTCCTCGTAGTCGACCTGCACGGCCTCGGCCGCGTCGCGCGCCTGCTGCAGCGTCTCGGCCACGACCACCGCCACCGGCTCGCCGACGAAGCGCACCCGGTCGTGCGCCAGCACCGGCCGGGCGGGCGAGGCGCCCGGCGAGCCGTCGGGCCGCTTGAACGGGGTACCGGTGGGCAGCGGCTTGCAGCCGGCCGCCGCGAGCTCGGGGCCGGTGGCCACAAGCACCACGCCCGGCATCGCGCGGGCGGCGCCGGCGTCCACCCCGGCGATGCGCGCATGCGGGTAGGGCGAGCGCACGAAGACCGCGCGCAGCTGGCCGGCCGGCTGCAGGTCGTCGGTGTAGCGGCCGCGGCCCTGCAGCAGCGCCTCGTCCTCGATGCGGGGGACGGCCTGCCCGCTGCCGTAGCGGCCGGCCAGGCCGGTCGGATCGTCGCTCATGCGTGTCTCCTGGAGTTCCTCGGGGTCGGCGGGCATTGTGCCGCCGGGGGCCCCGGCGCGTTCAGCGCGCCGCCGAAGGTGCGGCGACGCGCTCACCCATCCAGCGCAGCAGGTCCAGCCACATCTGGCGCATCTCCGACTCCAGCGGCGTGCGCAGGGCGTTGGGCAGCTCGATGGTCACCACCGGAATGCCCTTGTGCACGCCGCCGTAGTTGCCCAGCGAGCCGGGGAAGATGCCGACCTGGTCCAGGTACAGCCGTCCCAGCCGCGAGGGCGGCACCGACGGGCCGTCGAAGTCCAGCACGCCGTAGGGCGCGTGGATGGCCACGATCAGCTGCGGCTGGAAACCGTCCATCTGCGCATGCAGGAAGCGCGCCTCGGGCTCGGACAGGGGGCGCGGCCCGGGCCAGCGGCGCGGGTCGCGCCGGGTGCGCTTGTCCCAGTACAGCGGGGCGTCGCGCGCCCAGTTCGGCGTGGGGAAGTTGCGGTTGAGGTCCACCCCGCTGGCGTTCGTGCGGCGCGGCGGCTGCGCCAGCATGCCGTCGGGGTTGAGCACCGGCACGAAGCGCCAGTGCACCGGCTGCGGCAGCGCCGGCGGCGGGTCCTGCGCGGCCAGCGCCAGCCAGTGGAAGGCCAGCGAGCCCGCCGAGAGCTCGTCGCCGTGGATGCCGCCCACCACCAGCACGCGCAGCTTCGCGCCGGGCGCGGGCAGGTCGCGCAGGTACAGCGGCGTGCCGCGCAGCGACCGGCCCTCGCCGGCCTGCAGCTGCGCCTGCTCGCACAGGCGCAGGGGCAGGTTGGGCAGGCGGCGGGCGAACTCGCGGCAGCCGGGCGGCGGCGCGGAAGGCGCGGGGGGTGCGGCGGCGGCCGGTGCGGACGCGGCCCGGGCCGCCGCGCCGGCAGGCGCCGCCCAGGCCGCGCCTGCGGCCACGAGCGCCGCCACCAGCAGGACCTGCCACTGTCCCCGCATGGCCCGCCTCAGTGCAGCAGCTGGCGCGGCAGCGCCAGGAAGTTCAGCACCGCCGCGTCGTAGGCCTCGGGCGCCTCCAGGTTGGGCAGGTGGCCCACCCCGGGCAGTTCCAGCACCGTGCTGCCGGCGATGCACGCGGCCATGCGGTGGGTCAGCGCCGGCGGTGCCTGCCGGTCCTGCGCGCCCGTGATCAGCAGCGTGGGCACGTGGATCGACCCGAGCGCCGCGCTGCGGTCGAAGGTGGGCAGCGCCGCGAGCGCCCGCCGCCAGGTCGACGGATGCACCTGCGCCATCACGTGCCGCGCCAGCCGCACGCCCTCGGGCAGCGCCTCGGTGCCCACCAGCTGCGGCACCAGCAGCTCGGCCACCTGCTCCATCGGCAGGCCACGGTCGAGCGCGGCATCGCGCTGCGCCGCCAGCGCGCGCTGCCAGTCGCCGTCGATGTCGGCCCAGGCCGCGGCCGCGCCGCTGAGCACGAGCCGCTCGACCAGCTCGGGCCGGCGCAGCACCACCTCCTGCGCCAGCATCGCGCCCATGCCGTGCCCCACCAGCACCACGCTGCCACAGTCCAGGGCATCGATCAGCGCGATGCAGCTGGCCGCCAGGCCCTTGAAGGTGTACGGCTCGATGGGGGCGCTGCGGCCATAGCCCGGCATGTCCCAGGCCACCGCGCGCCAGCCCAGCGAGGCCAGGGTCTCGACCTGCGGTGCGAAGGCGAGGTGGCCGCCGGCGGCGCCGTGCAGCATGAGCACGGTGCGGCCGGCACCGAGGGTGGTGAAGGTGGGCAGGACGGTCATGCGGGAGGGCGGCAGATGCCGCGAGGCGGCGGCCCGAAGGGGCCATCGTCCGGACGCAGCACCCGCGACGGCTGGGGTTGCCCGGCGGCGGGCACATGGCCAGGAGCGGTTTCCTGCATCATCGGGGGCCCGGGCGGCCAGCCCATGCTACCCGAAGTCCCCCGCCCCGCCCGATGAGCCCGCCCCGCCTCGCCCAGCCCCCGAGCTTCTCCCCGAAGGAGTTCCGCAGCGCCCTGGGCATGTTCGCCACCGGCGTGACCATCGTGACCGCGATGACCGCCGACGGCCAGCCCATCGGGCTGACCGCCAACTCGTTCAACTCGGTCTCGCTGGACCCGCCGCTGGTGCTCTGGAGCCTGTCGCGCGCGGCCGCGTCGCTGCCGGCCTTCAGCACCGGCTCGCACTACGCGATCAACATCCTGGCCGCCGACCAGCGCGCGCTCGCCGAGCGCTTCGCGCTCAAGGGCGCCGACCGCTGGGCCGGCGTGAGCTGGAGCCGCGGCTGCGGCGACGCGCCGCTGCTGGCCGGCGCCTGCGCGGTGTTCGAGTGCTTCAACCGCAGCCGCTACGAGGAAGGCGACCACGTCATCTTCGTCGGCGAGGTCGAGCGCTGCACCTCGCGCGCCGGCGCCACGCCGCTGCTGTTCCACGGCGGCCGCTTCTACACCGAGCTGCCGCTCTGAGCGGCCGGTGCCCGCCGGCCGTCAGCGCTGCTGCGTGAGCCGGTAGCTGAAGCGCTCGGCCGGGTACAGCGCCGACTCGGTGTGCAGGGGCTGCCCGCCCTCGGCCAGCACCAGCCGCTCGACCCGCAGGGCCGGGCTGCCCTCGGCGGCCTGCAGCAGCCGCGCCTCGCGCAGGCCCAGCGCCTCGGCCCGGATCTCCACCTGCGCCTGCCGCACCGGCAGCGCCAGGTCGCGCTCGAGCACCTCCAGCAGGTCGCGGCCCGACAGGTCGACGCGGGCCATGCGCTCGCCCAGCCCGGGCACGAAGTGCGACACGTTCACCGACAGCGGCGTGCGGTCCAGGTAGCGCAGCGACTGCAGCTGCACGACCGCCGTGCGCGGCGCCAGCCCCAGCGCGGTGGCCACCGCGTCGGGCGCGCGCACGCGGCGCAGCCCCAGGCGGCGGCTGTGCACCGCCTCGCCGCGCGGACCCAGCGCCTCGGCCAGGCCCGCGAGCCGCTCGGCGCGCGCGGCCTGCGGCGGCGCGACGAACGCGCCCTTGCCCTGCTGGCGCACGATCAGCCCGTCGCGCTGCAGGTCCCCCAGGGCCTGCCGCACGGTGATGCGGCTGACCCCGTGGCGCGTGCTCAGCTCGCTCTCGGTGGGCAGGCGGCTGCCCGGTGCGCGCCGGCCGTCGAGGATCTCGGCCCGCAGCGCATCGCGCAGCCGGGCATACAGGGGCAGCGCCAGCTCAGGCATGCGCCGCCCCCGGCACGCGTCTTGCGTGGCTCGCCGCACTTGTCATGACAAGTTGTAGACTTCCGGTCGCGCCCTGCCGACCGCCCTTGCACGAGGACCTGCCCATGCCCCGATTCTCCCCGTTGTCCAGCCTGGCGCGCGCCACGGCCCTTGCCTGTGCCCTCGGCGCCGTCGCCGCGCACGCCCAGGCCCCCCTGTGCGGCGGCCGTCCGGTCACCGTCGTGGTGCCCTTCGCCGCCGGTGGCGGTGTCGACGCCACCGCCCGGCTGGTGGTGCCCAAGGTGGCCGAGGTCCTGAAGCAGCCGCTGGTGATCGAGAACGTGGCCGGCGCCGCCGGCACCATCGGCACCCAGAAGGTGGCCCGCGCCGCCGCCGACGGCTGCACGCTGCTGTTCGCGGTGGCCAGCCCGCTGAACGTCGCGCCGCTGGTGGCGCCGGCCGCGGTGCGCTACGACAGCTTCAAGGACTTCACGCCGCTGTCCACGGTGGCCGTGGGTCCCTTCGTGCTGGTCGGCAAGCCCGGCCTGCCCGCCGCCAACGCCGCCGAACTGGTCAAGCTGGTGCGCAGCCAGCCGGGCAAGCTGAACTTCGGCACCGACGGCGTGGGCACCTCGCTGCACGTCACCGCCGAACTGCTCAAGCAGCGCGCCGGACTGGACATGGTGCACGTGCCCTACAAGTCGGGGCCTCAGGTGCTGACCGACGTGGCCGGCGGCCAGGTCGACCTGGGCGTGCTGCCGCTGACGCTGGCGCAGCCCTTCATCCGCGAAGGCAAGGTGCGCGCCTACGGCGTGACCAGCGCCGCCCGCTGGCCCGGCCTGCCCGAGGTGCCGGCGCTGGCCGAGACGCCCGAGTTCAAGGGCGTCGACGTCGAGTCCTGGCTGGGCCTGCTCGCGCCGGCCAACCTGCCGGCGCCGATGAACGCGGCGCTGCTGCAGGCCATCGAGGCCGCCACCCGGGATCCCGAGATCACGCGCAAGCTGGGCGACATCGCCAACAAGCCGCTGGCGATCCAGGGCCCGAAGTTCGGCGAGTACCTGGCGCGCGAGCGCAAGCTGCTGCAGGACGTCGTCACCCGCGCCCAGATCAAGGTGGAATGAAGCTCCACCCCCGAGGCGCCTGCGGCGCCCCCCCCTCGAGGGGGCGCGACCTGCGGCCCGGCGGAGCCGGTTCCGCGCTCGCTGCTGGCCTGCGCCGCCGGTGCGCGACGGCCGCGGGCGCTGGCGGCATGGGGCTGGCGCTGTGATCGACCTCGCCACCGCGGCCGCGGTGCTGGTGGCCGGCGCGCTGATCGGCGCCACCGGCATCGGCGGCGTGCTGCTGGTGCCGGTGCTGGCCACGCTGGCCGGGCTGCCGGTGCCGCAGGCCATTGCGGCCTCGGCCCTGGCCTTCGCCCTGCCCGGCATCGCGGCCCTGTGGTGGCTGCGCGGCAGCGGGGCCTGGCAGCCGCGCTGGGCCGCCCTGCTGGTGGCCGCCGTTCCCGCCGCGGCGCTGGGCGCGCTGGCGGTGCACCACGTGCCGGTGCGCGCGCTGCTGGCCGGCGTGGCGGTGCTGGCCGTGTTCAGCGGCTGGCGTGCCGTGCGCGGCAACGACGCCGCGCCGGCGGCGCCGGCCCTGGGCACGCCGGCCCTCGCGGGCCTGGGCGCCGCCGTCGGCCTGGGCTCCGGCCTGACCGGCACCGGCGGGCCGGTGCTGCTGGTGCCCGCCCTGCTGCTGCTGCGCCAGCCGCTGCCCGCCACAGTGGCCCTGGCGCAGGCGATCCAGCTGCCGCTGGCGCTGTGCGCCGGCGCCTTCCATGCCGCCGCCGGCGCGCTCGACCTGCGCCTGGCGCTGGTGCTGGGCCTCGTGCTGTTCGCCGGCTCGCTGGCCGGCCGCGCCGCCGCGCGCCGCCTGCCCGTGCCGCTGCTGCAGCGGCTGGTGGGCGGGCTGCTGCTGGCCGTGGGCGCCCTGTTCGCCTGGCGCGCGTTGGCCGCCTGACACGCATCCCATGACCCTCCAAGACCTGTTGCGCACCCCCGGCGACCGCCTGCTGCGGCCCGGCCGCGTGCTGCTGCCCACCGGCGTCGCCGACGACCACGCCGTGCTGGTGTCCGGCGGCCGGTTCACCCGCGTGGGCCATGCGCCGGCGGTGTGCGCCGAGCGCCCCGACCTCGTGCCCATCGACCTGCCCGGCCACCTGCTGATGCCCGGCCTGGTCGACGCGCACACCCACCTGACGCAGGCGCTGGGCAAGGCGCTGGCCTTCGGCGAGCCCTCCGAGATCTTCCGCCGCATCTGGGTGCCGATGGAGGGCGCGCTGCGCCCCGAGGCCGCGCACGTCAGCGCCAGGCTGGCGGCGCTGGAGGCCCTGCGCGGCGGCTTCACCACCGTGGTCGATGCGGGCACGCGCTCGCAGCACGGCCTGGACGCGATCGCGCAGGCCGCGCGCGAGACCGGCATCCGCTGCGTGCTGGCGCTGGCCTGCAACGACCTGGCCAGCGCCGACCCCGACGCCGCCTTCGCGCCGCTGGCCGCGCAGGCCGAGCGGCACCTGGCGCAGTACGCGGCCGACCCGCTGGTGCATCCCTCGCTGGCCGTCTCCATCCCCGAGGTGGGGAGCGACCGCATGCTGGCCCACGTGGCGCGCCTGTGCGCCGAGGCCGGCCGCATCTTCCAGACCCATGCGAACGAGCACCTGGTCGCGGTCGAGCGCTCGCTGGTCGCGCGCGGGCTGCGGCCGATCGAGCTGCTGCACGCCGCCGGCGCGCTGCATGCGCAGACCCTGCTCGCGCACGCCACGCTGCTCACGCCGCACGAGCTGCGGCTGCTGCAGGCCACCGGCGCAGCGGTCGCCTACAACCCGGTCGCCTCGGCCTGGAAGGGCAACGCGGTGTGCGACGCGCTCACGCTGCAGGCCCAGGGCGTGCCCTTCGGCCTGGGCACCGACGGCACCCGCTACGACGCGTTCCGGCTGATGGACGCGGCCGAGACCGCCCAGCGCCTGGCCTTCGGGCTGCAGCGCGGGGACAACTCCGCGGGCGCGGGCTGGACCTGGCTGGACCACGCGACCCACCAGGGCGCGGTGGCCTGCGGCCTGGGCGGCATCACGGGCGCCGTGGCCGAGGGCCTGGCCGCCGACTTCCTGCTGCTGGACCTGCAGGTGCCCGAGCTGGCGCCCAGCTGGGACCTGGGCTGGGAGCTGGTGCGGCTGGCCGACCGCAGCCAGATCGACGCGGTGGTGGTCGGCGGCGCGCTGCGGCTGTGGAAGGGCTGGCCGCTGGACTGGGACGCGCAGGCGCTGCTGGCGCAGGTGCGGCAGCTGGCGCGCGAGGACATCGCCCGGGCGCCGATCCAGCGCGTGCATCCCACCAGCGACGCGCACCGCCGGGCCGGCCGCTGAGCTGGCCCCTCGGCGACCGCGGCGCCACGAGGGGGCCGCTACGATCGCCGCCCATGCCGGAACGCAAGACCCACCTGGACGGCCTGGCCGTCGGACTGCTGCTCGCCTGCTGCCTGTTCTGGGGCTTCCAGCAGATCCTGATCAAGGCCACCGGCGAGGTGCCGCCGCTGTGGCAGGCGGCGCTGCGCTTTGCCGGTGCGACGGCGCTGCTGGCCGGCTGGTGCGCCTGGCGCCGCGTTCCGCTGTTCGCCCGTGACGGCACGCTGCGCGGCGGCCTGCTGGCCGGGCTGCTGTTCGCCGCCGAGTTCAGCTGCATCTACCTGGGCCTGCGCGACACCACGGCGTCGCGGCTGACGGTGTTCCTGTACACGTCCCCCTTCGTCGTCGCTCTGCTGCTGCCGCGGCTGGTGCCCTCCGAACGCCTGCGCGGCGTGCAGTGGGCGGGGCTGGTGGTCGCGTTCTGCGCGGTCGCGGTGGCCTTCGCCGAAGGCTTCGTCGCGGCCCACGGGCCCCACCAGCTGCGCGGCGATGCGCTGGCGCTGGCGGCGGGCACGCTGTGGGGGCTGACCACGCTGGTGATCCGTGCCTCCAGGCTCGCCACGGCCTCGGCCGAGAAGACGCTGTTCTACCAGGTGGCGGTGACCGCGGTGGTCGCGCCGCTGCTGTCGCTGGCGCTGGGCGAGTCCTGGTCGCTGGCCTACTCGGGCTTCGCCTGGGGCTCGCTGGCGGTGCAGACCGTGGTGGGCGCCTTCGCCAGCTACCTGGCCTGGATGTGGCTGCTGCGGCACTACCCGGCCACGCGCATGGCCTCGTTCACCTTCCTCACGCCGGTGTGCGCGCTGGTGTTCGGCGTGGTGCTGCTGGCCGAGCCGCTGACGGCGCAGCTGGTGCTGGCCCTGGCCGGCGTGGCGGTGGGGATCGTGCTGGTCAACCGCAAGCCGGCGGCCTGAGCGCCGGCCGGCGCTGCCTCACGCGGCCCCGAACGGGATCGGGCGGCCCGCGCCGCGTTCGCGCGCCAGCTGCACGAACCAGTCCATGCTGCCCGGGTTGGCCATCGCGTCCTTGTTGACCACCTTCTCCAGCGGCTGGCCGAGCAGCAGCTTCTTGACCGGCAGCTCCTGCTTCTTGCCCGAGAGCGTGCGCGGGATCTCGGCCACCTGGTAGACCGCATCGGGCACGAAGCGCGGCGACAGCGCGCTGCGGATCGCGCCGGCGATGCGCCCGCGCAGGGCGTCGTCCAGGGCCACGCCGGGGCGCAGCACCACGAACAGCGGCATCCAGCTGTCGCGGCCCAGCACCTCCAGGTCCACCACCAGCGAGTCCAGCACCTCGGGCAGGGCCTCGACCGCGGCGTACAGCTCGCTGGTGCCCATGCGCAGGCCGTGCCGGTTGATGGTCGCGTCGCTGCGCCCGTAGATCACGCAGCCGCCGTCGGGCCGCACCTCCAGCCAGTCGCCGTGCCGCCACACGCCCGGGTACATGTCGAAGTACGACGACAGGTAGCGCGCGTGGCCGGGGTCGTTCCACAGGTACAGCGGCATCGACGGGATCGGCCGCGTGCACACCAGTTCGCCGACCCGGCCCGTGACGGGCCGGCCGTCCTCGTCCCAGGCCTCGACCGCGCAGCCGAGCAGGCGGCACTGCATCTGCCCGGGCACCTGCGGCAGCTCGCGGTTGCCGCCGATGAAGGCACCGGCGAAGTCCGTGCCGCCCGAGATGTTCGACAGGTAGATGTCGTCCTCGCCCAGCGCGCGGAACTGCGCGGTGAGCCAGCGCTGCACGTCGGCCGGCAGGGGCGAGCCGGTGGTGCCCAGCGCGCGCACGCCGTCCAGCCCGGGGATGGCGGCCAGGTCGATGCCGGCCTTCATGCAGTTGGAGAAGAAGGCCGCGCCGGCGCCGAAGAAGGTCGCCCCCGTGTCGCCGGCGAAGCGCCACAGGGTCGTCCAGTCGGGCGTGGTGCCGGTGCCCGCCGGGCTGCCGTCGTACAGGCAGCAGGTGGTGCCGTTGAGCAGGCCCGCCATCTGCGCGTTCCACATCACCCAGCCCGTGCTGCTGTACCAGTGGAAGCGCTCGCCCCAGGTGTTGGGGTGGTAGCTGCAGCCGATGTCGCTGTGCAGCACCAGGTGCGCCAGCATCACCAGCAGGATGCCGCCGTGGCCGTGCACGATGGGCTTGGGCAGGCCGGTGGTGCCGCTGGAGTAGACGATCCACAGCGGGTGGTCGAAGGGCACCCACGCAGGCTCGAAGCGGGCCACGGCCGCATCGTCGCGGGCCGTCGCGTCGTCCCACAGGGCATCGGCCTGCAGGCCGGTGCCGCCCAGGATCTCCAGCCCCAGCACGTGCCGCACGCTGGGCAGCTGCGCGCGCAACTGGCCCACCACCGCGCTGCGGTCGTGGGCCTTGCCGCCGTAGCGCACGCCGTCGCAGGCGATCAGCACGGTGGGCTCGATCTGGCGGAAGCGGTCCAGCACGGCGTTGGCGCCCATGTCGGGCGCGCAGATGCTCCACACGCCGCCCAGGCTCGCGACGGCGAGGAAGGCGACGATGGCCTCGGGCACGTTGGGCAGGTAGGCCGCCACGCGGTCGCCGGGCTGCAGGCCCTGCGCGCGCAGGTGCAGCGCCAGCGCCGCGACCTGCCGGCGCAGCGCGGGCCACGACAGCTCGCGCGCGCGGCCGGCCTCGTCGCGCGCCACCAGCGCCGGGAAGCCCGCGGCGGCCGCCGGCCCGACATGCCGCAGCACCTGGTGCGCGTAGTTCACCTGCGTGCCGGGGAACCACTGCGCGCCGGGCATGGCCTCGCGCGCCAGCACCGGGCCCGGCGGTGTCGGCGAGGCGATGCCGAAGCAGTCCCAGATGCTGCGCCAGAAGGCATCGAGGTCGGTGACCGACCAGCGCCACAGCGCGTCGTAGTCGTCGAACGCCAGGCCGCGCCGGGTGCGCAGCCAGTCCTGGTACAGGCGGATCTGGGGAGTGGGGGAAGCAGGCATGGGGCGGGGCCGCGGCGGGCCGGGCGGACGGTGGGCTCGTGCGCGAGCATGCGCCCGTGCCGCGCGCCGCGCGCCTAGGGTTTGCACGCGTGTCCAAGACTCTTGGACGACCGTCCAATGACCCGACATGCCGCCCCGGGCCACCGTCGCCGACCGCCCCGACCGCAAGCAGGCAATCCTGCTGGCGGCCGAGCGGCTGTTCGCCCAGCACGGCTACCACGCGGTGTCGCTGCGCCAGATCGCCGACGAGGCCGGCGTGCCGCTGGCGCTGGTGGGCTACTACTACGGCCAGAAGCACGAGCTCTTCCAGGCCATCTTCGCGCACTGGGGCGGCACCATCGACGAGCGGCTGGCCGGCCTGCGGGCCGCCCTGCAGGCGCCCGAGCGCCAGCGTCTGCCCGCGGTGGTCGCGGCCTTCGTGCAGCCGGTGCTCAAGCTGCGCGCCAGCCCCGAGGGCGAGTCGTACGCCCTGCTGGTGGCGCGCGAGCTGTACCACCAGCGCGAGGACACCGACCGCGTGCTGCGCTCGCAGTTCGACCCCATGGCCCAGGCCTTCATCGACGCGTTGCACGCGCTGCTGCCGCAGGCCGACCGCGCCCGCGTCGCCTGGTGCTACCAGTTCATGCTCGGTGCGCTGCTGCACCACCTGAGCGACACGCGCGTCGAGCGCCTGTCGCACGGCCAGGCCCGCGCCGGCGACCCCGAGGCGGGCCGCCTGCTGCAGGACTTCATCGTGGGAGGGATCCGCGCCGCCCTGCCCCGCCCCACCGCCACCGGCGCCTCACGAAGCACCAGGAGACACCCATGAAACGCCGCTCCCTCGTCCTCGCCCCGCTGGCCGCCGGCGCCGCCGCGCTGGCCCTGCCCGCGCGCGCGCAGTCCACCCGCATCGCCTTCGGCTACACGGCCGTGACCGACTTCGCCTCGGTCTTCGTGGCGGCCGAGGAGGGCTTGTTCAAGAAGCGCAACCTCGACGTCGAGCTCAAGTTCATCCCGCTGAACTCCACCATCCCGGCGGCCATCCAGTCCGAGTCGCTGCAGATCGGCGGGCCCACGCCCTCGGTGTACCTGCAGGCCGTCGACGGCGGCCTTGACCACGTGGTGGTGGCCGGTGGCGGCGCCACGGCCAAGAACATCACCGGCTTCGGCCTGGTGGCACGCGCCGGCTCGGGCATCAAGAGCGCGCAGGACTGCGTGGGCAAGAAGATCGGCGTCCCCGGCCTCGGGGCGTTCCTGCACGTGAGCTTTCGCGGCTGGCTCAAGCAGAGCGGCGTGGACTACAAGAAGGTCAACTTCATCGAGGCCGCCTTCCCGCAGCACGGCGACCTGCTGCGCGGCGGCTCGCTGGACGCGGTGGTGACGGCCGACCCGTTCATGAGCCGCATCACCGACAGCGGCGCCGGCTACGTGGCCTCGTACTACTCCACCTTCCTGGCCGAGGGCAACCCGACCATCCTGCATGCGGCGCGGCGCGACTGGGCGCAGAAGAACGCGGGCGCGGTCAAGGCCTTCCGCGAGGCGCTGGTCGAGGCCGCGGCGTTCATGGCCAAGCCGGCCAACGGCGACAAGGTGCGCGCGCACATCGGCAAGTACATCAAGGTGCCGCCCGAGGTGCTGGCGCGCATGCAGATCTCGCCGCCGCTGCCGGTGCTGAACGAGAAGCACCTGGAGTACTGGGTGGGCCTGATGAAGGACCAGGAGATGCTGCGCGGCACGCCGCAGCTGGCGAACCTGATCGTCAAGTGAGCCGCGCGGCATGAGCGACGCGCCGCTGCTGCAGCTGGACGAGGTCGCGATCCGCTTGGGCGGGCGCGAGATCCTCACGCCCACCTCGCTGCAGGTGCGGCGCGGCGAGTTCGTCTGCGTGATCGGGCCCTCGGGCTGCGGCAAGACCACCTTGCTGCGCGCGGCGGCCGGCTTCGTGCAGCCGGCGGCTGGCCGGGTCACGCTCGCCGGCCAGCCGGTGCGCGGGCCCTCGCGCGCGGCGGCCTTCGTGTTCCAGGACTACGGCCGGGCGCTGCTGCCCTGGCGCACGGTGGCAGGCAACGTGGGCCTGGCGCTCGAGGCCGCCGGCGTGCCGCCGGCCGAGCGGCCCGCGCGCATCGCGCGCGTGCTGGACACGGTGGGCCTGTCGCCGCACGCGGGCAAGTTCCCGGCGCAGCTGTCGGGCGGCATGCAGCAGCGGGTGCAGATCGCGCGCTGCCTGGCGCAGGAGCCCACGCTGCTGATGATGGACGAGCCGTTCGGCGCGCTCGATGCGATGACGCGCGAGGGCCTGCAGGACGAGCTGGCGCGGCTGGTGCGCGAGCAGGGCCTGACGGTGCTGTTCGTCACGCACGACCTCGAGGAGGCGATCTACCTGGGCGACCGCGTGGTGGCCCTGCGCGCGCAGCCCGACGCCAGCCGGCCCAGCCTGGCCGCCCTGATCGACGTGGCCATCCCGCGCCCGCGCCACCAGCTGGAGACGCGCGAGCATCCCGAGTTCCTGCGCCTGCGCCGGGCGCTGTACCACTACCTGGGGCACGCCTGATGCGCCGCCTGGCCCAGGCGCTCGCCCTGCCGCTGCTCGGCCTGGCCGCGCTGGAATGGTGGGCGCGCACCGTCGGGCGCTCCAGCGACGCCCTGGCCCCGCCCACCGCGGCGGCGCAGGCCTTCGCCCGGGCGGTCGCCGACGGCTCGCTGCTGCAGGCCACGGCGTTCACGCTGGGCAGCGCCGCCCTGGGCCTGGCCCTGGCGGCCCTGCTCGCGCTGGCGCTGGGCACGGCGCTGGGGCTGTCGCCGCGGCTGGCCGGCATGGGCTTCCTGAGCATCGAGGTGCTGCGGCCCATCCCCTCGGTGGCGCTGATCCCGCTGGCCATGCTGCTGTGGGGCTTCGGCGTGCGCATGGAGGTGGGCGTGGTGGCCTTCGCCACCTTCTGGCCGCTGCTGGTGCTCACGCAGGCGGCGGTGCGCCAGGTCGAGCCGCGCCTGCTGGAGGTGGCACGCGCCCTGCAGCTGACGCCGTGGATGCGCTTTCGCAGCATCGTGCTGCCGGCGATGGTGCCGCGGCTGTTCGTGGCGCTGCGCCTGGGCGTGGCGATCGCGCTGGTGGTGGCGGTGACCGTGGAGATCGCCGCCAACCCGCACGGCATGGGCTATGCGCTGATCATCGCGCAGCAGAGCCTGGACCCGGCGCTGATGCTGGCCTGGCTGTTCTGGATCGGCGTGGTCGGCGTCGTGGTGAACGCGGGCGCGCTGCGGCTGCAGCGTGCGGTGGCCCGTCGCATGGGGGAGGCCGCGTGAGCCGGACCCGCACCGCCGTCCCCGCGCACGCGGGGACCCATGACCGGCCCGGGGGCATGCCCCGCCGTATCGTGGATGCCCGCCTGCGCGGGCATGACGGGGATGTCGGAGCGCCCCGCACCGTCGTCCCCGCGCAGGCGGGGACCCATGATCGCCCCGGGGGCATGCCCCGCCGCATCGTGGATGCCCGCCTGCGCGGGCATGACGGGGCTGTCGGAGCGGCCGCATGACGCGCCTGCGGACCCTGGCCGAATCGCTCGGCGTGCTGGCCGCGCTGCTGGCCCTGTGGTGGATCGCGTCGCATGCCGGGTGGGTCAGCGCGGTGTTCGTGCCCACGCCCGAGGCCATGCTGGCCAGCCTGGGCGAGGGGCTGGTGGGCGGCGACCTGGTGGCCTACACCGGCCAGACCGTGCTGCGCATGCTGCTGGGCTGGGGCTTGGCCTGCGTCCTCGGCATCGTGCTGGGCGCGCTGGTGGGCATCTCGGCCACGGCGCATGCCTGGGTGCAGCCCACGCTGGAGTTCGTGCGCCCACTGCCCGCCTCGGCGGTGCTGCCGCTGGCGATCTCGGTCTTCGGCCTGTCGCCGGCCATGGTGCTGGCGGTGGTGGCCTTCGGCGCGATGTGGCCGGTGCTGCTGGCCACGGTGCATGGCTTCGCGCAGGTGCACGAGCGGCTGCGCGAGGTGGCCGCCGCGCTGCAGCTGTCGCGCCCCGCCTTCGTCTTCAAGCTGGGCCTGCCCAACGCGCTGCCCGACATCCTGGCCGGCATGCGGCTGGCGCTGACCGTCGCGCTCATCGTCGCGGTGGTCGGCGAGATGATCGCCTCGCAGGCCGGCCTGGGCCAGGCCATCCTGCTGGCCGCCCGCGCCTTCCGCGCCAGCGAACTGTTCGCCGGCATCGCGCTGCTGGGCGCGGTCGGCTTCGTGTCCAACGCGCTGCTGGCGCTGGCCGAGCGCCGGCTGCTGCGCTGGCAGCACCCCTGACCCGCCATCCACCGAAGGAGACCGCCATGCCCCGCCGCTTCGTCGACCTGTCCATCTTCCTGGAGAACGACGTGCTGAGCGATCCGCCGGCGTTCGCGCCCAAGATCCAGTACTTCACGCACGACAACACCTTCGAGCAGATCGCGCCCTTCTTTCCCGGGCTGAAGAAGGAGGACCTGCCCGACGGCGAAGGCTGGGCGGTGGAGCTGGTGCAGCTGTCCACCCACAACGGCACGCACCTGGACGCGCCCTACCACTTCCACTCGACCATGGACAAGGCGCTGGGCGACAAGAAGCCGGCCATCGCGATCCACGACGTGCCACTGGAGTGGTGCTTCCAGCCCGGCGTGAAGCTGGACTTCCGCCACCTGCCCGACGGCCACGTGGTCACCGCCGCCGAGGTCGAGGCCGAGCTGGCCCGCATCGGCCACACCCTCGCGCCGCTGGAGATCGTGGTGGTCAACACGCGCGCGGGCTCGCGCTACGGCCATCCCGACTACGTGGCCGCCGGTTGCGGCATGGGCTACGAGGCCACGATGTACCTGCTCGAGCGCGGCGTGCGGCTGACGGGCACCGATGCCTGGAGCTGGGACGCGCCGTTCGTGCACACCGCGCAGAAGTACGGCGAGTCCAAGGATGCGTCGCTGATCTGGGAAGGCCACAAGGCCGGGCGCGACATCGGCTACTGCCACATCGAGAAGCTGCACAACCTGGAGTCGCTGCCGGCCACCGGCTTCTACATCTCCTGCTTCCCGCACAAGATCCGCGGTGCCTCGGCCGGCTGGACGCGCGCGGTGGCGATCTTCGACGACGCGCTCATGGCCTCGGCCTGAGGAGCCGCCCGTGCTGGACTTCACCCACGATCCGCAGGCCACCAGCTGGGTGGCCTCGGCGCAGGCCGACGGCTGCGACTTCCCGCTGCAGAACCTGCCCTTCGGCGTGTTCGCCGCGCGCGGCAGCCACGAGACGCCCCGCGGCGGCGTGGCCATCGGCGACCAGGTGCTGGACCTGGCGCGCCTGGCCGCCGCGCAGGTGCTGGAGCCCGAGGCGCAGGTGGCCTGCGCGGTGGCGGCGGGCGAGACGCTCAACGCCTACATGGGCCTGGGCCAGCCGGCCTGGCGGGCGCTGCGGCGCGCGCTGTTCCGCGCCCTGCACGCCGATGCGCCGGCGGCCACGCAGGAGGCGCTGCGCGCCTGCCTGGTGCCGCAGGCCCGGGCCGAGATGAAGCTGCCGGTGGAGGTGCGCAACTACACCGACTTCTACACCTCGCTGCACCACGCGCTGAACGTGGGCCGGGTGATCCGCCCGGACGACCCGCTCACGCCCAACTTCAAGTGGCTGCCCATCGCGTACCACGGCCGCGCCTCCAGCGTGGTGCCCAGCGGCAGCAACTTCCACCGCCCCCTGGGCCAGGCCCGCGCACCCGGCGCCCAGGCGCCGGCCTACGGGCCCTGCGCCCGGCTGGACTTCGAGCTGGAGATGGGCTTCTTCGTCGGGCCCGACACGGTGCTCGGCCAGCGCGTGCCCCTGGCCGATACGCGCGAGCGCATCTTCGGCATGTGCCTGCTCAACGACTGGTCGGCACGCGACCACCAGTTCTGGGAAATGGACCCGCTGGGGCCGTTCCTGGGCAAGAACTTCTGCACCAGCATCTCGCCGTGGGTGGTGACGCTGGAGGCCCTGGCGCCCTACCGGGTGCCGTTCGCCCGCCCCGCCGCCGATCCGCCGCCGCTGGCCTACCTGGACGATCCGCAGGAACGCGCCGACGGCGCGCTGGACGTGCAGCTGGAGGTGGTGCTGCAGTCGGCCAGCGCGCGCCGCCGCGGCCTGCCCGGCGACCGCATCGCGGCCACGAGCTTTCGCCACCAGTACTGGACCATCGGCCAGATGCTCGCCCAGCACACGGTGGGCGGCTGCAACCTGCAGGCCGGCGACCTGATGGGCACCGGAACGGTCTCGGGCCCCACGCCGGGCGAGGCGGGCGCGATCGTGGAACTGAGCCGCGGCGGCACGGTGCCAGTGCCGCTGCCGTCGACCGGCGAGGAGCGCCGCTTCCTCGAGGACGGCGACTGCGTGGTGCTGCGCGGCTGGTGCGCGCGTCCCGGTGCCGCGCGCATCGGCTTTGGCAGCTGCCGCGGCGAGGTCCTGCCCGCGCTGCCATGATCGCGGCCATGCCGCGCGCACCCGCCCCGCCCGAGTTCAAGGGCAACAAGTCCTACCTGCCCAGCAAGCCCTGCGTGCAGTGCGGCCGGCCCATGGCCTGGCGCAAGGCCTGGGCGAAGAACTGGGACTCGGTGAAGTACTGCAGCGAGGCCTGCCGGCGCGGCGCCAAGCGCGCCTGACGCGTGCCGGCGCCACGGCGCGCTGCGGATCGAACGCTTTGCTGCGCCCCGGCTGACGGCATGTCGCGCACCAGCGCGCGATCGCTTGTGGCTGGCACGTCTGGCGCTTAGCATCGCCCGTCTTTTTTTCACTGAGGAGTTCAGATGGGGATGTTCAGCTGGGTCGAGAAACCCGCGACGGTGCTGCAGCAAGGCGGCGTGATCGGGCCCGAGGAGCGGCTGCCCTGGCCGCAGACCGCGGTGATGGGCGTGCAGCACGTGATCGCCATGTTCGGCGCCACCGTGCTGGCCCCGATCCTCATGGGGTTCGATCCCAACCTCGCCATCCTCATGAGCGGCATCGGCACGCTGATCTTCTTCCTGATCACCGGCGGCCGGGTGCCCAGCTACCTGGGCTCGAGCTTCGCCTTCATCGGCGTGGTGATCGCGGCCACCGCGTACGCGGGCAAGGGCGCCAACGGCAACATCGGCGTGGCGATGGGCGGCATCATCGCCTGCGGCGCGGTCTACACCCTGGTGGGCCTGCTGGTGCAGGCCATCGGCACCGGCTGGATCGAGCGCTTCATGCCCCCGGTGGTCACCGGCGCGGTGGTGGCGGTGATCGGCCTGAACCTGGCCGGCATCCCGGTCAAGAACATGGCGGCCAGCAACTTCGACAGCTGGATGCAGGCGGTCACCTTCGTCTGCGTGGCGCTGGTGGCGGTGTTCACGCGCGGCATGGTGCAGCGGCTGCTGATCCTGGTCGGCCTGATCGTGGCGAGCATCGTCTACGCGGTGCTCACCAACGGCCTGGGCCTGGGCAAGCCGATGGACCTGTCGGGCATCGTGAACGCCGCCTGGTTCGGCGCGCCGGCCTTCGCCGCGCCGGTCTTCAGCGGGCCCGCGATGCTGCTGATCGCGCCGGTGGCGGTGATCCTGGTGGCCGAGAACCTGGGCCACATCAAGGCCGTGACCGCGATGACCGGCCGCAACCTGGACGCCTACATGGGCCGTGCCTTCATCGGCGACGGCGTGGCCACCATGGTCAGCGGCGCCGCCGGCGGCACCGGCGTGACCACCTATGCCGAGAACATCGGCGTGATGGCGGCCACCAAGATCTACTCGACCGCGATCTTCGTGGTGGCCGCGGCGCTGGCGATCGTGCTGGGCTTCTCGCCCAAGTTCGGCGCCGTGATCCAGGCCATCCCGCTGCCGGTCATGGGCGGCGTGTCGATCGTGGTGTTCGGCCTGATCGCGGCGGCCGGCGCCAAGATCTGGGTCGACAACAAGGTCGACTTCTCGGACAACAAGAACCTGCTCGTGGCCGCCATCACCCTGATCCTGGGCACCGGCGACTTCACCCTGAAGTTCGGCGGCTTCGCCCTGGGCGGCATCGGCACCGCGACCTTCGGCGCGATCCTGCTGTACGCGCTGCTGAGCAAGGGCGGTTCGCAGCGCTGAGGCGCGCCGCGACCCCTTGAACCGTCATGCCCGCGAAGGCGGGCATCCACGATCCGGCGCGGGGGTGGCGCGTGGATCCCCGCCTGCGCGGGGATGACGGTGCAGGGCCGCCGGCACTCAGTCCCCCGACGTCTCGCCCCGCCGGATCTTCTCGCTCTTCCAGTACACGTCGTCGCCGCCGTCCATGCGGTTGAGCACCCGCGCCAGCACGAACAGCAGGTCGGACAGGCGGTTCAGGTAGCGCTGCGGCGTGTCGTGCAGGGTCTCGGTGCCGGCCAGCGCCACCACCGCGCGCTCGGCGCGGCGCGCCACGGTGCGGCAGACATGGGCCTGCGAGGCGGCGCGCGAGCCCGCCGGCAGGATGAACTCCTCGAGCTTGGGCAGGCGCGCGTTGTGCTGCGCCAGCGCCTCGTCGAGCACGCCCAGCGCCTCGGGCTTGAGCAGCTGGAAGCCCGGGATGGCCAGCTCGCCGCCCAGGTTGAACAGCTCGTGCTGCACCTCCACCAGCAGCGTGCGCACCTCGTCGGGCAGCGGCTCGCACAGCAGCAGGCCGATGTGCGAATTGAGCTCGTCGACGTCGCCCATGGCCTGGACGCGCAGGCTGTGCTTGGGCACGCGGGTGTTGTCGCCCAGGCCGGTGGTGCCGTCGTCGCCGGTGCGGGTGGCGATCTGCGTCAGGCGCTTGCCCATGGAATGCGGTCTCCTCGTCGTTGGTGGTCGGATGCGAACCGCGGATTGTGCGGGCTGGCGCCGCGAGCACCGGCCGCCGTGCGCCATGGCCCCGCGGCGCGCGGGTGGCTGCCGTCCTACGCCGCTTGCCGCCGCGAGCGACAACGGCCGGGCCACGGCTGGCGCGAGCATGCGATGGACCGGCCTGCGCCCGGTCGCAGGAGACCGCCATGCCCCGTCCCGTCGTTCCGCCCCTCGTGCGCTGGCTGCCCCGGCCCGGGCCGCTGCTGCTGGCCCTGGCGCTGTGCCTGATCGCCACGCTGGCCCTGGCGCAGGCGCGCGGCACGGCCGCGGGTGGCGGCGCGGGCACGGCCGCGGGCGGAGGCGGCAGCGTGGGCGGCTTCGGCGGCGTGGGCACCGGCGGGGCCGGCGGCACCGGGGGCTTCGGGGGCGTGGGCAGTGGCGGCAGCTTCTCGGGCCAGGCGAACACGGGAGGGTTTTCCGGCTCGGCGACCGGCGGCAATGCCGCGGCCGCGGGCAACGCCGGTGGCATCTCGGGCGGCACGCTCGGGCTGCCGGGCAGCGGCACGACACCGGGGCTGGCGCAGGGCTCGCCGGGCGGCACCGCCGGTGGCGCGCCCGGCTTCGGGAACAACACCGGCGCGGGCCCGGTGACGGTGGGCCCCACGTCGACCCTCGCACCGCCCGTGGTGGTGCCGGGCACGACCTTCGGCAACAGCTCGACGCGCGGGGTGGTGCGCATCCCCGCCGAAGCGCCGCAGGACCCCACGGCGGTGCTGGGCGCGGCGGGCGCGGCCGTCAGCGGATCGGGCGGCGGCGGCGGTGGCAGCGGCGGCATGGGTGCCGGCCCGGTCACCGCGCTGCAGGTGGAGGCGCTGTTCCTGCAGGCCGACGGCAACGGCGACCGCCTGCTCAGCCGGGCCGAGGCGCTGCGGCTGCTGCCGCCCACGCTGCCCTTCGAGGAGGTGGACCGCAACCGAGACGGCTGGATCTCGCCCGGCGAACTGCGCGAGGCGATGCGCTGAGCGTCCGGCCCGCGGCAGCGGTGCGGGTCTCCACAGGGGCGGGGCCACGGGGCGGCGCGTAAGATGCCCGGCTCGCGCAGGAGACATGCCATGAACGCCCCCACCGCCCTCTCGCACCTGGTCCCCGAAGTCAACCAGCGCCAGGTGCCGCAGGCCTTCCTCGACGCCCTCGTCGCCCGCTTCGGCGCGCAGTGCTCCACCGCGCTCGTGGTGCGCGAGCAGCACGGCCGCGACGAGTCGGCCTTCACCACCGTGCCGCCGCCGGCCGCCGTGGTGTTCGCCGAGAGCACCCGCGACGTGGCCGACGCGGTGGCGCTGTGCGATGCGCACGGCGTGCCGGTGATCCCCTTCGGTGTCGGCTCCTCGCTGGAGGGCCACCTGCTGGCCGTGCAGGGCGGCATCAGCATCGACCTGGGCCGCATGAACAAGGTGCTGGCCATCAACCCCGAGGACCTGACCGTCACCGTGCAGCCGGGCGTCACCCGCAAGCAGCTGAACGAGGAGATCAAGTCCACCGGCCTGTTCTTCCCGATCGACCCCGGGGCCGACGCCACGCTCGGCGGCATGAGCGCCACCCGCGCCTCGGGCACGAACGCGGTGCGCTACGGCACCATGCGCGAGAACGTGCTGGGCCTGGAGGTGGTGACCGCCAGCGGCGAGGTGATCCGCACCGGCACCCGTGCCAAAAAGTCCTCGGCCGGCTACGACCTCACCCGGCTGATGGTGGGCAGCGAAGGCACGCTGGGCATCCTGACCGAGATCACGCTGCGGCTGTACCCGCTGCCCGAGGCGATCAGCGCGGCCATCTGCTCGTTCCCCAGCATCGAGGCCGCGGTGCGCTCGGTGATCCAGGTGATCCAGCTGGGCGTGCCGATCGCCCGCGTGGAGCTGATCGACCAGAACACGGTGCGCATGGTCAACGCCTACGCCAAGCTGGGCCTGCGCGAGGAGCCCATGCTGCTGATGGAGTTCCATGGCTCGCCCGCCGGCGTGAAGGAGCAGGCCGAGACGGTGCAGGAGATCGCGGCCGAGTTCGGGGGCAATGCCTTCGAGTGGGCCACCACGCCGGAGGAGCGCACCCGCCTGTGGACCGCGCGGCACAACGCCTACTTCGCCGCGATCCAGTCGCGCCCCGGCTGCCGCGCGATCAGCACCGACACCTGCGTGCCGATCTCGCGCTTGGCCGACTGCCTGCTCGACTCGGTGGCCGAGGCCGACGCCAGCGGCCTGCCCTACTTCCTGGTCGGCCACGTGGGCGACGGCAACTTCCACTTCGGCTACCTGCTGAACCCCGACGATCCGAAGGAGCGCGAGGTCGCCGAGGGCCTGAACCACAGCCTGGTGGCGCGCGCGCTGCGGCTGGGCGGCACCTGCACCGGCGAGCACGGCGTGGGCCTGCACAAGATGGGCTTCCTGGTCGACGAGGCCGGCGCCGGCGCGATCGACATGATGCGCACCATCAAGCGCGCACTCGACCCGAAGAACATCCTGAACCCGGGCAAGATCTTCGCGCTCTGAGCGCGGCAGCCCAGGCCGGGCACCAACGACAAGGGGGCCGCGAGGCCCCCTTCGTCATGCTGCGCTGCGCGGTGCGTTCAGCGCCCGAACAGCCCCCGCAGCACGCCGGCCGCGCCGGGCACCACACCCTCGATGACGCCCTGCACGGGGTTGACCGGCGCCGCCGGCGCGGGCTGCGGCTCGGTGCCGGCGGGCATGCCGCCGCCGGCCATACCGGGCATCGCGCCCTCCTCGCCCAGCATCGCCATGGTGCTGGCCTTGACCCGCACGCGCACGGCCCACTCGGGCTCCCAGGTGGCCTTGGGGTCGGCCGGCCGCGGCGGGTGCGCGAAGTTGCTCTCGCCACCGTAAGCCATCATGCGGACCATCGCGCCCTGCGCGCCGCCATAGATGCCTCGGGGCACGGCGCAGGACGTGGTCTCGGGCTTGAGCAGCACCGCGTCGCGCACCCAGCGGTCGATGGTGGCGTTGGGCAGGTAGTCGAACAGGCCCATGCCGGTGTCGCCGGTCTCGGCGCTGGACCACAGCACCAGGTCGTCGCCCACCTGCCCCATGGCATGCAGGTAGTAGGCGCGGGCATTGGGCACGGTGGCCCACTGCAGCGGCACGCTGTCCTGCAGCCGGCCGCGGGCCTGCAGCGCGATGGCCGGCATCAGGTCCTGCGCCGCGCCCAGGGTGAAGCGCATCGCGGCGGGGATCGCCTCGCCCTGGATGCGGTGCTCGCCCGCCAACGAACTGCCCGCGGCCAGCTGCACGCGGTTCTTCTCGTTCGGGTACAGCGCATGCTGCGGCGTCACGCGGGCGCCGCGGTCGGGCACGTAGCGGCCGGCGAACGCACCCGCATAGTCGGCCGGGTTGCCGCGCGCCAGGTCGATCACGCGCGGCTGGCCACGGCGCACCTCGGCGCCGCAGCCCCAGTACACCAGCACGCGGCCCTTGGGCCGCTCGCGCGGCATCTCCTCGACCTCGCCCGGCTCGCGCTCGCGCGGCGCGGCCTCGGGACGGGGCGGCACCAGCGGCAGGGCGTCGCCCATGCGCATGCCCGGCGGGATCTGCTGCTGCGCCTCTTGGCCGGGCCGCAGGGTGTTGAGCAGCGCGATGTCCAGCACGCGCGGCGGCATCACGGTCATGCCGCGGGCCTGGCCGTAGGTGGTGGGCGATCCGCCCAACGCGCTGCGTGCGCCGCCGCCGAACAGGCCGCCCAGCGCGCCCATGCCTGCGGGCATCTCGGGCATGCCGGCCATGCCGCCGGTGGACACGTCCATCCACAGCTGCACCTTGGGTGGCTTCACCGTGCCCTGGGCGTGGGCGGCAAGGGCCAGCAGGGCGGTGCTGGCCAGCAGGGTCGTGCGGATCGCGTGGCGCATGGCGTGCTCCTCGGGTGGGTGGATCAGGACTGTCCGCGCAACCGGTCGATCAGTCCATTGAGTTCGTCCAGGGAGCCGAAGCGGATGGCCAGCTCGCCCATCTCCTCGACGCGGCCGTGGCGCTTGACCCGCTTCTTGACCCGGACCTCGACCTCGGCGGTGAGCAGGTCAGACAGCTCTTCCTCGACGCGGCGCAGGTCGCGGGACTTGTCCTTCTTGGGCTTGGGCGAGACCAGGTTGAACTCGGCGCCGATCTTCTTGGCCAGGCCCTCGGCCTCGCGCACCGAAAGCTTCCTGGCCGCGATCTGGTTGGCGGCCGTGATCTGGGCGGCCTTCTCCAACGCCAGCAGGGCGCGGGCGTGGCCCATGTCGAGGTCGCCGGCCATCAGCATGGTCTGCACCGGCTCGGCCAGGTTGAGCAGCCGCAGCAGGTTGGAGGCCGCACTGCGCGAGCGGCCGACGGCCTGCGCCGCCTGCTCGTGGGTGAGCCCGAACTCACGCACCAAGCGTTGCAGGCCTTGGGCTTCTTCCAGCGGGTTGAGGTCTTCGCGCTGGATGTTCTCGATCAGCGCCATGGCCGCGGCAGCCTCGTCGGGCACGTCGCGCACCAGCACCGGCACGCTGTCCAGGCCGGCCAGTTTCGCGGCCCGGAAGCGCCGCTCGCCCGCGATGATCTCGTGCTTGCCGGCATGCGGGCCCTCGCCGAGCTTGCGCACGAGGATGGGCTGCATGATGCCCTGGGCCTTGATGCTCTCGGCCAGCTCGTAGAGCGCGCCCTCGTCCATCCGGGTGCGCGGCTGGTACATGCCGGGCACGAGCGCGTCCAGCGCCAGCATGCCGGGCGTGCCGCTCGGGGGGCTGGCCGGGGCATCGGCGGCAGCGACCGGCGTCGCGGCGGGGCCCAGCAGGGCTTCGAGCCCGCGTCCCAGGCCCTTGGGTTTCTTCGTCGCCATCTCTGTCTCAGTCCTTCATCAGGTCCTGCAGCAGCACATGGCCTTCCGGCCAGCTGCCCAGGTGGGAATCGGCATTGATGTGGCCGCAATCGCCCAGGTCGATGCACTGGCTGCCCCAGGCCTGCGCGAAGCCGGCGGCGCGGTGGTCGCTGCAGTACGGGTCGTTGCGGCTGGCCACCAGCACGCTGCGGAACGGCAGGTGGTCGCGCGGCACCGGGGACCAGCTGTGCAGCGGCCCCTGCAGCTCCTCGCGCTCGACGTCGCCGGGCGCCACCAGCAGCGCGCCGCGGACGCGGGCGGTGCTGCGCGACACCGAGGCCCAGGCGGCCACCAGGATGCAGCCCAGGCTGTGCGCGGCGAACACCACGGGCTCGTCGG
Organism: Comamonadaceae bacterium; assembly: GCA_027484575.1. GTDB lineage: Bacteria > Pseudomonadota > Gammaproteobacteria > Burkholderiales > Burkholderiaceae_C > Ramlibacter. The sequence continues at coordinate 266,791 of JAIXSQ010000013.1, read as the reverse complement.
CCGCCAGCACCTGGTCTTCGAGCCGGGCGATCCAGTCGCCGCGCAGCGGCCGCATCCAGTCGTGCTGCTCGACGCGGGTGTAGCCGTGGCGCTGCTCCCACAGCGTCTGCCAGTGCTGCGGGCCGCTGCCCTGCCAGCCGGGCAGCACCAGGACGTTGGCGGGCTTCATCCGGGCATCTTCTGCACGCGCGCCACCATCTCGCGCGCGAACTCGACGAAGGCCAGGCTGCCGCGCGCCGACGCATCGAACACCACGCCGGGCAGGCCGTAGCTGGGCGCCTCGGCCAGCCGCACGTTGCGCGGGATCACGGTGTCGAACACCTTCTCGGCGAAGTGGGCCTTGAGCTGGTCGCTCACCTGCTGCTGCAGCGTGATGCGCGGGTCGAACATCACGCGCAGCAGGCCGATGATCTGCAGGTCCTTGTTCAGGTTGGCGTGCACCTGCTTGATGGTGTTGACCAGGTCGGTCAGGCCTTCGAGCGCGAAGTACTCGCACTGCATCGGCACGATCACGCCGTGCGCGGCGCACAAGCCGTTGAGGGTGAGCAGCGACAGGGCCGGCGGGCAGTCGACGAGGATGAAGTCGTACTCGCCGGCCACGGTGGCCAGCGCCTCGCGCAGGCGCTTCTCGCGCCGTTCCTGGTCGACCAGCTCGACCTCGGCGCCGGCCAGCTCGCGGTTGGCGCCGAGAACGTCGTAGCCGCAACCGGCCTCCACCAGCCGCGGGCTGCGCACGCGCGCCTCGGCGACGGTGGCCGACTCGAGCAGCACGTCGTAGACGGTCAGCTGCAGCTGGCGCTTGTCCACGCCCGAGCCCATGGTGGCGTTGCCCTGCGGGTCCAGGTCCACCATCAGCACGCGCTGGCCGACCTTGGCCAGGCCGGCGGCCAGGTTCACGGTGGTGGTGGTCTTGCCCACCCCACCCTTCTGGTTCGCGACACAGAAGATCCTTGCCATGGCGGTCACCGTCCCACGGCCAGCTTGACGCCGAAGCCCAGCAGGCAGGCGCCGGCCAGCTTCTCGAGCACCCGCCCGATGCGGGGGTCGGCCTTCAGGCGGCTGGCCATGCGGTGGGTGATCACGGTCGCGGCCACGCCATAGGCGAAGGTCAGCGCCGCCACGGTCACGGCCATGAAGGCGAAGGTGGCCAGCCCCTGGTGCCGGGCCGGATCGACGAACAGCGGGAAGAAGGCCATGTAGAAGACGATCGCCTTGGGGTTGAGCAGGGTGATGAGCGCGGTCTGGCGGAACCAGTGGCCCGGCCGCATGGTGAGCACCGGGGCGGCGCCCGGCTTGGCCAGCAGCATCCGCAGGCCCAGCCAGGCGAGGTAGGCGGCGCCCAGCCATTGCACGCCCTGGAACAGCGCCGGCGAGGCCAGCAGCAAGGCGGCCACGCCGGCCACCGCGGCCCACATCAGCACCTGGTCGCCGGCGATCACGCCCAGCGTGGCAGCCAGGCCGCCGCGCAAGCCGCCCTGCCCGGTGGCGGTCACCAAGGCCAGGTTTCCGGGGCCCGGAATCGCCAGGAAGATGACGATGGCGGCAACGAATGCGCCGTAGTCCGTGACGCCGAACATGGATCCCCCGGGCTCTTTGTGGAGCGCCGAGTGTATGTCAGCGCTCTGCGGCGACCGGACGCATCCAGGCGATGCAGCGCTCGGCCTGCAGCCCCGGAACCACGAGTTGTTCCACGTGGAACACATCGACCGTTTCGCCCAGCGCGGCGATCTCCTCGTCGGGCCGCTTGCCCTTCATGGCCAGCCAGACGCCGCCGTCGGCCAGCCGACCCGCGGTCAGGCCGGTGAAGTCCACCAGGGAAGCGAAGGCGCGCGAGGCCACCACGTCGTAGCGGTCCTGCAGCGTCTCCACCCGCGCGTGGATTCCGCGCAGGTTCGGCAGCCCCAGGCTGCCCGCCGCCTGCTGGACGAAGGCCATCTTCTTGGCGACGGCATCCACGCAGTCGACCTGCCAGCCGGGGCAGCAGATGGCGATCACCACGCCCGGCAGGCCGGCGCCGGCACCCACGTCCAGCAGCCGCCCACCCTCCCCGGCCTGCCGCCGGAGCGGACCGACCACCGCCAGGCTGTCGAGCAGGTGGTGGGTCAGCATCTCCTGCGGATCCCGCACGGCGGTCAGGTTGTAGACCTTGTTCCACTTCGCGATCAGCCCCTGGTAGTCGAGCAGCTGCTGCAGCTGTCGCTCGTCCAGGGCCAAGCCCAGCGCCGACACCCCGGCGCGCAATTGGCCGGCCAGCGTCATGCGGCTTGCTGGGCCGGCTGGTTGGCCGCGTCCGCGAAGCCCTGGAAGCGGTGCTTCTTCAGGTGCACCAGCAGCAGCGAGATCGCCGCCGGCGTCACGCCCGAGATGCGCGAGGCCATGCCCAGCGTCTCGGGCCGGTGCTTGCTCAGCTTCTGCCGCACCTCGATCGAGAGGGCCGCCACCTGCATGTAGTCGAGCTCCTCGGGCAGGCGCAGGTTCTCGTAGTGCGCAGCCCGCTGGACCTCGTCCTTCTGCCGCTCGATGTAGCCGGCGTACTTGGCGCCGATCTCCAGCTGCTCGACCACGGTGCCGTACAGCTCGCCCAAGGTTTCACGTGAAACAGCCGGGCTGGCCAGCCGGCCGCCGTCCATGCCGACCAGGTCCGCGTAGCCCACGCCGGGGCGCCGCAGCAGGTCCAGCAAGTTGTGCTCGTGCTCGATGGCCTTTCCCAGCACCCGCTCCGATTCCGCCGCCGGCAGGCTGCGGGGGTTCACCCAGGTCGTCTTCAGGCGCTCTGTTTCACGTGAAACAGCGTCGCGCTTGCGGTTGAACGCATCCCAGCGGGCGTCGTCGACCAGGCCCAGCTGGCGGCCCTGCTCGGTCAGCCGCATGTCGGCGTTGTCCTCGCGCAGCTGCAGCCGGAACTCGGCGCGGCTGGTGAACATGCGGTAGGGCTCGGTCACGCCCTTGGTGATCAGGTCGTCGACCAGCACGCCGAGGTAGGCCTCGTCGCGCTTGGGCAGCCAGGCCGACTCGCCCCGGCACTGCAACGCGGCGTTGATGCCGGCGAACAGGCCTTGGGCGGCCGCCTCCTCGTAGCCGGTGGTGCCGTTGATCTGGCCGGCGAAGAACAGGCCCTGGATCTGCCGCGTCTCGAAGCTGCTCTTGAGCGAACGCGGGTCGAAGTAGTCGTACTCGATGGCGTAGCCGGGCCGCAGGATGTGGGCGTTCTCCAACCCGGGGAGCGACCGCACCAGCGCGTACTGGATGTCGAAGGGCAGGCTGGTGGAGATGCCGTTCGGGTAGACCTCGTGGGTGTCCAGGCCCTCGGGCTCCAGGAACACCTGGTGGCTGTCCTTGTCCGCGAAGCGGTTGATCTTGTCCTCGACGCTGGGGCAGTAGCGCGGGCCGACGCCCTCGATCTTGCCGGTGAACATCGGGCTGCGGTCGAAGCCGCTGCGGATGATCTCGTGCGTGCGCGCGTTGGTGTGGGTGATCCAGCACGGCACCTGGCGCGGGTGCATGGCCGCGTGGCCCAGGAAGCTGAACACCGGCACCGGGTCCAGGTCGCCCGGCTGCTCCTCGCAGCGGCTCCAGTCGATGGTGCGGCCGTCGATGCGCGGCGGTGTGCCGGTCTTGAGCCGGCCCTGCGGCAGCTGCAGCTCTTTCAGGCGCGCCGACAGCGACACCGCGGGCGGGTCGCCCGCGCGGCCGGCGGCGTAGTTGTTCAGCCCGACGTGGATCTTGCCGTCCAGGAAGGTGCCGGCCGTCAGCACCACGGTGCGGGCGCGGAACCGGATGCCCACCTGCGTGACCGCGCCCACCACCCGGTCGCCTTCGACCATCAGGTCGTCGACCGCCTGCTGGAACAACTGCAGGTTGGGCTGGTTCTCCAGCCGCCGGCGGATCGCGGCCTTGTACAGGACACGGTCGGCCTGGGCCCGCGTGGCGCGCACGGCCGGTCCCTTGGAGCTGTTGAGGATGCGGAACTGGATGCCCGCCTCGTCGGTGGCGATGGCCATCGCGCCGCCCAGCGCGTCGACCTCCTTGACCAGGTGGCCCTTGCCGATGCCGCCGATCGAGGGGTTGCAGCTCATCTGCCCCAGCGTCTCGATGTTGTGGGTCAGCAGCAGCGTCTTGCAGCCCATGCGGGCGGCCGCCAGCGCGGCCTCGGTGCCGGCGTGGCCGCCGCCGACGACGATCACGTCGAATGTCTCGGGGTACAGCATCACGCCTCCACCAGTTCGGTCTTCAATCCGGCGGCTTCCGCCGCCCTCGCCTGCCGCCGGTCGGCGGTCACGAACACCTGCGCCCGAGCCACCTGCGCGGTGGCGATGTGCAGCGCATCCATGGCCCGCAGCGGCGTGGCCACCATGGCGGCCATCGCCAGTTCCTCGACCGCGCGGCTCAGGCCCTCGACGTTGTAGGCGTCGAAGTCCTCGCGGATGCGGCTGCGCAGCCGCGCGTACTCGGCCTCGTCGAAGGCGCCCTCGCGCCACTGGCGCGTGAGGGCCGAGACGATCTCGACCTGGCAATGCGCCGCCAGCACCACGGTGCTGGCGCGGTCGTGCCACTGCGCCACCGCGGCGGCGCCTGTCTCGCCGGCGTAGCGCTTGAACAGCGCCGAGCTGTCGAACGCGACCCGCATCACCAGCCCTGCTCGCGCTCGTCGACGATCAGCTGGGCACCCGTGCGGCTGGGCGGCCGGCTGTAGCGCACGGGCTCGACCGGCCGCTTCCAGGCCGGCTGCGCCTCGGCGGCGCCGGGCGCCACCGGCACCAGCTCGGCCACCGGCTTGCCATGACGCAGGATGCGCACGGTCTCGCCGCGTTCGACCAGGTCCAGCATCTCGCTGGCATGGGCGCGGAACTCGCTGACGGACAGGGTCTGCATGTTCAGTACAAATCTCCAGAATTTGTACATTGTACCGGCCGACCCGGCCCAAGGCCCGGCCTGTGCTGCAATCCCCCTCCCATGACCGCGCCCGCCCTTGCCTGCCGCCCCGGCTGCGGCGCCTGCTGCATCGCTCCCTCGATCAGCAGCCCGATTCCCGGCATGCCCGCGGGCAAGCCGGCCGGCGTGCGCTGCGTGCAGCTCGATGCGTCCAACCGCTGCCGGCTCTTCGGCGACCCGGCCCGGCCCGCCGTGTGCGGCGGCCTGCAGCCGGCGGCCGAGATGTGCGGCCCCGATGCCGCACATGCCCTGCGCTGGCTCGCGGCGCTGGAGCGCAGCACGGCGCCTTGAGCGCCGGGCAGCGGCGGTTCAGCCGGCGGGCGCCGGCGGACGCTGGTTCAGCATCAGCCAGAACATGCCCAGCGTGGCAGCCGCGCCCAGGAACTTGTCGAAGGACACCGGCTTTTGCACATAGGCGTTGCAGCCGTTGCTGTAGCTGGCCAGCAGGTCGCGCTCCTCGACCGAGGTGGTGAGCACCACCACCGGCAGCAGCGCCGTGCGCGGCGTCGCGCGGATCCGCTTGAGCACGTCGATGCCCATCACCTTGGGCAGGTTCAGGTCGAGGATGACGATGGCGGGCAGCGGACCCGGCGCGCGCCCGTCGGCGCCGAACAGCAGGTCCAGCGCCTCCACGCCGTCGCGTGCCACCACGACCTCGTTGAGGATGTGGTGCCGGCGGAACGCCAGCAGCGTGAGCTCGACGGCGTCGGGGTCGTCCTCGACAAGCAGGATGGGAGGCTGGGTCTGCGTGGCGGTCATCTCAGGCGGCTGCAGGCAGGGTGAAGTGGAAGGCGGCGCCGGCACCGGGCCGGCCCTCGCCGCGGATGGTGCCACCGTGGCGCGACACCACCCGCTCGACGACCGCCAGCCCGACGCCGGTGCCCTCGAACTCGTGGGTGCCGTGCAGGCGGCGGAACGGCTGGAAGAGCAGGCCGGCGTGCGCCATGTCGAAGCCCGCGCCGTTGTCGCGCACGACCAGCGCCAGCGTCGCGTCGCTGCGCGCCTCCAGCGCCAGTTCGATGCGCGGCCCGGCCGCATCGCGGGTGTACTTGCAGGCGTTGCCCAGCAGGTTGGCCAGTGCCAGCCGCAGCAGGCCGGGATCGCCGCGCACCACCAGCCCGGCCGCGATGCGCCAGTCGATGCGGCGCTGCGGCTGCATCGCGTCCAGCTCGGCGGCGACCTCCCGTGCCAGCGCGCTGAGGTCCACCGGCTCCGTGCGCAGCTCGGCCCGCGTGACGCGCGACAGCTCCAGCATGTCCGTGATGAGGGTGCCCATGCGCGTCGCGCCGGCGCGCACCCGCTCGAGCAGGCGCCGGCACTCGGCATCCAGCCGGTGGGCATGGTCGGTCACCAGCACCTGGCAGAAGCCGTCGATGGTGCGCAGCGGCGTGCGCAGGTCGTGCGAGACCGAGTACGCGAAGGCTTCGAGCTCCTTGTTGGCCGCCGCCAGTTCAGCCGTGCGCCGGGCCACGGTGGCCTCCAGGGTCTCGGTCATGCGCTGCAGCGCGGCCTCCTGGGCCTGCAACGCCCGGTTGCTGGCCTCCAGTTCGCGCCGCTCGCGGGTGACGTCGTCCATCAGCCGGCGCAGCGTGTCGGCGAGCTGGTCGAGTTCGTCGGCGCGCCCTGCGTGGGCCTGCGCGAGCTGCGCGTCGACCTCGCCATCCCGCTCCTCGGCACGGGCATACGCCGACGCGCTGGCGGCCAGCGCGTCGATGCGGCGGGTCGTGCGACCCATCCAGCGCCCCAGCACGGCCCAGCCGAGCAGCGCGATGCTGGCGCCGCCGGCCAGCACCACCAGCAGGGGCGCCCGGTCTCCGCCCCCGGCGTCGTCCAGGCGCACCCACACCTGCGGGCCGGTGCCGCCCGAGGCCGGCCAGGGCACCGCGCGCATGCGATCGGGGCGTGGGGCGGGCCCCGGCGATTCCGCCGCTTCCTGCAGGGCGCGGGTCCCGAGCGAACTCGCCACCGGCTCGCCCTGCCACGCGACCAGCAGGTCCATCCCGGGGTAGCTCAGGCCGCCCAGCAGCGCGTTGTCCACGGGCCGGTACAGGTGCAGGCGTCCGGTGCCGGCCCGGCCCAGCCAGACCGTCTCCACGTGCACGCGGTGCAACCGGCCGGCGCTCGGCTCCCAGCGCGGCTCGGCCGGCACCGGGCCCCCGGGTGGGCGCACGGCGGCCTCGCGCGGGAAGCCGAACACCAGCAGCCCGGCCGCATCGGTCACCGCCACCGCCGCATAGCCGGAACTGCCCTGCGCGGCCATGAGCGCCACCGCGCCGTCACGCGAGCGCGGCAGGTCCTCCAGCAGGCGCGAGAACTCGATCCGGGTGCGGAAGTTGTGCGCCTCGCGGGCCCAGGCCGCCTCCAGCTGGGCCAGCCGCGCGTCGACGTACCGCGTGGCGGTGTCCAGGCGGGCCTCGCGGGCCGAGCGCCGCTCCTGGGCCGTCTGCCAGCCCACCGCGGCCGCCGTGGCCGCCAAGGCCAGTGCGCCCGCCAGCGCGAGCCGCAGGAACAGGGCGTGGGCGAGGGAGGACGTGGGCGCGTCCGGCGGGCGGGACATCGGCGGCTCAGTCCGTGCGTCCGGCCCAGCGGTCCACGACCATGGCGTCGAGCTGCAGCGCCTGCGCGGCCGCGTTGGCCGGGTTCGAGGCACGGAAGAACAGCTGGGTCTCGGCCAGCTGGCGTGTCGAGAAGCGGCCATCGCGGCTGTACATGCGCGGGTTGGCCTGCAGCAGCTTCTCGATGCTCGCGGTCGAGGCCGGGTCGGCATAGCCCGCACCTGCCGCCGCCTGCGCCGGCGTGCGCGCGGCGATCCAGGCCAGCGCGGCCTGGACCGCGCGCACCATGCGGGCCGCACGCTCGGGGTCGTTCGCGACGGTGTCGGCCCGGCCCACCAGCACGGCGCGCAGGAAGCCGCTGCCGGGCACCCTGGCCGCCTGCTCGCGCTCGCCGAGGCTGAGCAGCGCGAAGCCCCGCTGCTCCTGCAGGAAGCGCAGCGCGAAGGCCTCGTCGGCCATGATCGCGTCGGCCGAGCGGGAGGCGAAGGCGGCCGACTGCGTGTCCCAGTTCTGGCCCACCGAGACGTAGCGGACGGCGTCGGCCGGCACGCCGTGGCTGGCGAGCACGAGCTCGGTGAGCTGGTGCGAGGTGGTCTTGGCGCTGGCCGAGTTGCTGTGCACCCCGACGGCCCGGCCGCGCAGGTCGGCCACCTGCCGCACCTTGTCGCGCAGGTCGCTGCGCACCACCAGCATGTACAGCGGGCGGTCGTCGATGGCCGCGAGCGCGACGACGCCGGGTTCGCGGGTGCGCAGCAGCATGGCGGCGGGCAGGCCGAGCACGGCGAAGTCGGCGTTGCGCGTGACGAGGTCCTCGAGCGCCACGCCACCCCCGCCCACGAACCTGGCCTGCACGCGCAGGCCATGCGCCAGGTCCAGCCCCTGCCGCGCCATCAGCTCGACCGGGAACGACACGGTGCTGGCCGGACCCGGCAAGGAGACGACCACCTCGAGCGGGCGCCCGGCCTGGGCCCAGGCAGCACCGGCGAGCCAGGCGCTGCCGGCCACGAGCGCGGCCCGCCGGCGGGGCATCAGGGGCTGTCCAGGCATCGGTCGTCTCCGCGAGGGCGCAAGCTCAGTCCTGATCAGCTTACACCGCGGCCCCCGGCTTGCGGCCGTGACCCTTCAGCACGGACGCCAACTCCCCGCGGCTCCCGCTGGGCTTGACCCAGCGCAAGGCCCGGCACCGGCGGTTGCCTAGGATGGGCCGCACCCGTCCTGTCGCGAGACCGCCATGCGCACCTGCCGCACCCTGCCCTCCACCGACATCCCGGCCTTCGGCATCCAGGACGCCGGCGAGGCCGGACGGACGGCGGCACTGGCCCTGCTCGCCCGCCTGCCCCGCACCACCGCCCTGCTGTTGCCGCGCCTGCCCTCGCGCTGGTCGGCCGCCCTGCTGCTGCACTGGCTGCGCCGCCACGGCCGCGCCCTGGACGACGGCCTCGCCTGGACCGTGCAACCGCTGCCGGCCCAGGCCGGCGGTGCCTGCCTGAGCCTGGCCAGCGACGCGCTGGGTGCCGGCCTGCCGGGCGCGCTGGCGGCCAGCAACTTCCACGCGGCTGCGCTCGAGCAGCTGTTCCGCCGCCTGGTGCATCCCGGTGCGCGCGTCGCCGCGGTGCACTGCGCGCGCGGCCAGCCCTGCCGCTTCGACCTGCGCTGGCCGTTGTCCTGACAGGGACATGGCGGCGCGCGCCGCCAGCGCCAGAATGGCCGGCCGCGGCGCCGCGCCGCCCCGCCCATCCCAGGAGACAGCCATGCACATCCCGTCCGTCAAGGAACTGGTCAGCGCCGAGGAGTGGGCGCTGCGCGTCGACCTCGCCGCCGCCTACCGCCTCGTGGCCGCCTACGGCTGGAGCGACCTGGTGTTCACCCACATCAGCGTGCGCATCCCGGGCCCCGAGCACCACTTCCTGATCAACCCCTACGGGCTGATGTTCGACGAGATCACCGCCTCGTCGCTGGTGAAGGTCGACCAGCAGTGCAACAAGGTGATGGACTCGCCGTTCCCCGTGAACCCGGCCGGCTTCAACATCCACAGCTGCATCCACGCCGCCCGCGAGGACGTCGCCTGCGTGCTGCACACCCACACCCGCGCGGGCGTGGCGGTCTCGGCGCAGAAGAACGGCGTGCTGCCCATCAGCCAGCAGAGCACCTTCGTGCTGGCCTCGCTGGCGTACCACGACTACGAGGGCGTGGCCCTGCGCGACGACGAGAAGCCGCGGCTGGTGGCCGACCTGGGCGGAAAGACCTTCCTGATGCTGCGCAACCACGGCCTGCTCACCGTGGGCAAGAGCATCGCCGACGCCTGGCTGTCGATGTACACGTTCGAGAACACCTGCCGCATCCAGATCGACGCGCAGGCCGGCGGCGAGCTGGTGACCGTGGACCCGCGCATCCTGGACGGCATGTCGCAGGTGATGAAGACCGTGACCGCCGGCCAGGGCGCCAACATCGCCTGGCCCGCCCTGCTGCGCAAGCTGGAGCGCCAGGACCCCTCGTACAAGAGCTGAGGCGCGCCGGGCGCTCAGCGCCCGAACAGCCCCCGCAGCCCGTCGCCGATCGACTTGCCCACGCTGGCGGCGGCATCGCTGCCGGGCAGCTTGATGCCCGCGGGGCTCACCTCGGGCTTGTCCAGGGTGCCGGCCACCGCGAGCGGCACGCCCAGCGCACCGCCCAGCGACGCATCGACGCGGCCCGCCAGCCGCTTGTCGGCCTGCAGCGTCACCTGCCCCGTCGCCTGCAGCATCCCGCTGGAGGCGACCAGGTGGGTCAGCTGCACCACCGGCCCGCGGGTGGCCACGTCGCCGGTGAGCGTGTCCAGCGCCGTGTCGCCGCTGCGGCTGATGCCCAGCGTGCGCACCGCCTGCGCCAAGTCCACGCCATGGACCACCGCGTTGCGCACCGTGAACCGCGTCTGGGTGCGCAGCACCTGCGCCAGCTCGGCCGGCTCGCGGAACTCGGCCGCCAGCGTGCTGCGCGCCTGCAGCCGGCCGGTGAGGGTGCGCGCCGGGGCCGTGAGCGCCGACACCTCCACGCCGTCGATGGCCAGCTCGCCGCCGAAGCGCCACGCGCCCCCTGGCTGCGGCTGCAGCCGCAAGGGCCCGGTGACGGTGCCGCCGCCGACCTCGGCGCGCAGCTGCCAGGCCGCCGGCTCGCGCACCAGCCGCGCCTTGGCGCCGGCGTAGCGGCCACCCACCACGTCGATGCGCGCCTCCTGCGGCAGCGGCTCGCCGGCGAACGCGATGTCGGCATCCACGGTCAGCGGCCGGCCGGCCGCATCGACCCAGGTCACCTGCCGCAGCAGGATGCGGCGCGGCAGCAGGTCGGCGGCAGGCGTCGACGGCGTGTCGCCCGCGGCACGGGGTGCCGACGGCGCGCGGGCCGCCAGCGCCAGCAGGGCCTGCTGGGGCAGCTGCGCCTCGCGCACCAGCAGCGTGTCCAGCTGCGGCCGTCCCACGGCCAGTGCGCCCCAGGCGGGCCGCGCATCGACCTGCCGCAGCGACAGCGGCGGCTGCGTGGCCACCCGCACCTCGTGCAGCGCGATGCCCGGCAGCGGCCACAGGGCGAGCTCGATGCGGCCCAGCGTCACGGGCACGCCCGCCGCCTGGCTGGCGGCCTGCGCGGCGCGGCTGCGGAAGTCGTCGCTGCCGGCCCAGCGCCACAGGCCAGCCATGCCCAAGGCGCCCAGGGCCAGCAGGCCCGCGCCCGCGATCGACGTCCACTTCAGCCAGGGCTTCATGGGCGCCGATTGTCGCCCTGCACGTTTGCCGGGACACGGCTAGCATCCGCCTCCCGTTCCCTGGAAGAGACACCCCCATGAAGCTGTACTACTCGCCCGGCGCCTGCTCGCTGTCCCCCCACATCGTCCTGCGCGAGGCCGGCCTGGCCTTCGAGCCCGTGCTGGCCAGCACCAAGACCCACAAGCTGCAGGACGGCACCGACTACTACGGCATCAACCCGCTGGGCTACGTGCCGATGCTGGAGCTGGACGACGGCACCCGCCTGCGCGAAGGCCCGGCGATCGTGCAGTACGTCGCCGACCAGGTGCCCACGAAGAACCTGGCCCCGGCCAACGGCACGCTGCCGCGCTACCGCCTGCAGGAGTGGCTGACCTTCATCGGCACCGAGCTGCACAAGTCGTTCTCGCCGCTGTTCCACCCCGCGATGCCCGAGGAAGGCAAGGCGATCTACCGCGAGCGCCTGGCCGGCCGCTTCGCCTACGTCGACGCGCAGCTCGCCGGCAAGGATTACCTGATGGGCGAGCACTTCAGCGTGGCCGACGCCTACCTGTTCACCGTCAGCAACTGGACGGTGCCGATGCAGATCGACATCTCCGGCCTGAAGAACCTGGTGGCCTTCCGCGAGCGCATGCAGGCCCGCCCGGCGGTGCAGGAAGCGATGCGCGCCGAAGGCCTGCTCAAGTAAGCCTCAGGCGGGGGCGGTGCGCGGCAGCGGCCGCTGGCGCCAGGCCAGCGCCGCCCCCAGCCACAGCGCGGCGGCCGACACGGCCAGCCCGCGCGCCAGGCCCCCCGGGCCGTCGGCGATCCAGCCCACCACCGTGGGCCCGACGATCTGCCCGGCCGCGAACACGATGGTGAAGGCGCTGATGCCCGTGGCCCAGTGGACGGGCGCCAGGTTGTGCCGCACCAGCGCGGTGGTCGACGCCACCACCGACAGGAACACGCCCCCGAACAGCAGGCCCGAGGCCAGCACCAGCGGCCACGCCGACGTGACCGCCGGCAGCAGCGTGGCCACGCCCAGCAGGGCGTTGAGCAGGGCCAGCGGCGCGCCGCCGCGGTGGCGGTCCAGCAGCCCGGCCCAGATGCGCGAGGAGGCCACCACCGCCAGGCCCAGCAGCGCGTAGAAGGTGGTGATGCCCGTCCCGCCCACGCCCTGTTCGCGCAGCAGCGCGATCACGAAGGTCATGTAGCCGATGTAGCCCACGCCGAACATCGCGTAGCCGGCCAACCCGGGCAGGAAGTCGCGCACCGCGAAGGGCCGGCCCTCGGGCGCCCCGGCGGCGGCCGGCGCCTGCCCGGACGCCGCGGCGAGCACGCGCGCGGGCCAGGCCAGCAGCGCGGTGGCGAGCGCGCACGCCACGGCCAGCGCCCACCAGGCCCAGGCCCACGCATGCGGCCGGCCCTGGGCCGCCGCGAGCACCGCCGGCACCAGCAGCGCCGAGCCCGCAATGCCGAAGCCGGTGCCGCCGTAGTACAGGCCCAGCAGCAGGCCGGCGCGCCGTGGCTGCAGCGCGCCCAGCCGCGCCGCCAGCAGGCCGCCGGCGATGAACAGGAAGGCGCTGGCCACGCCGGCCGCGATGCGCTGGCCCAGCAGCGGGCCAGCGTCGGTGAAGAAGCCGGTCAGCGCCATGCACACGCTGGCCAGCGCCGCGCCGCCGAGCAGCAGCCGTGTCGGGCCCAGCCGCTGCATCAGCCAGGGCGTGGCCAGCGCGCCCAGCAGGTAGCCCAGCGCATTGCCGGTGTTCATCGCCCCGGCCAGGGTGTAGCTCCAGCCCAGGTCGGCGCGCATCGGCGGCAGCAGCAGGCCGTAGGCGAAGCGCGTGATGCCCAGCGACACCGCCGCGCCCAGCGACAGGGCCAGTGCCAGCCGCAGATGCGGCAGGGTGGGTGGGGGTATCGGCATGCGGCGGGCATTGTCGCCTGCGGTCCGGCCACAATCCGGCCCCCGCGCCGACCCCGGCCGGCCGCGGGCGGGCCACACTGCGGGCCCCGCCGCACCCCATTCCAACGATTCCGACCGCGAGAGACCGTCCCATGCCCTCCCTGTTCGAACCCGCCGTCGCAGGCGACCTGCAACTGCCCAACCGCATCGTGATGGCGCCGCTCACGCGCAACCGCGCGCCCGGTGCGATCCCCACGCCGCTGATGGCCACCTACTACGCGCAGCGCGCCAGCGCCGGCCTGCTCATCTCCGAGGCCACCGCCGTGAGCCACCAGGGCCAGGGCTATGCCGACGTGCCCGGCCTGTACGGCACCGAACAGCTCGACGGCTGGAAGCGCGTCACCGGCGCCGTGCACGCCGAGGGCGGCCGCATCGTCTGCCAGCTGTGGCATGTGGGGCGCGTCTCGCACGTGGACCTGCAGCCCGGCGGCCAGGCCCCGGTCGCGCCCTCGGCCATCGCCGCCAGGACCAAGACCTACCTGATCAAGGACGGCCAGGGCAGCTTCGTCGACACCTCGGCGCCGCGCGCGCTGGCGGCCGAGGAGCTGCCGGGCATCGTGCACGACTTCGCCCATGCCGCGCTGCACGCGGTCAAGACCGCCGGCTTCGACGGCGTGGAGATCCATGCGGCCAACGGCTACCTGATCGACCAGTTCCTCAAGCGCGGCAGCAACCAGCGCACCGACGACTACGGCGGCTCGATCGCCAACCGCGCCCGCCTGCTGCTGGAGGTCACGCGCGCCGTGGTCGACGCGCTGGGCGGCGGCGGCCGCGTGGGCATCCGGCTGTCGCCGGTGACGCCGGCCAACGACGTGCACGACCCCGAGCCGCAGGCGCTGTTCGAGCACGTGGTGCGCCAGCTGGCGCCGCTGGGCCTGGCCTACGTGCACGTGATCGAGGGCTCCACCGGCGGCCCGCGCGAGCTGCCCGACCGCCCGTTCGACTACGACGCCCTGCGCCGCCTGTACCGCGAGGCGGGCGGCACCGGCGCCTGGATGGTCAACAACGGCTACGACGGCACCCTGGCCGACACCGCCGTCGCGCAGGGCGCGGACCTGGTGGCCTTCGGCCGCCCCTTCATCGCCAACCCCGACCTCGTCGAGCGCCTGCGCGCCGGCGCGCCGCTGGCCAAGGCGGACAAGACCACGTTCTACGGCGGCGGCGCCCAGGGGTACACGGACTACCCGACGCTGGCCGGGTGAGGGACGCGGTGGCTGGCGGCCGCCGCTGAACGGCACTGGTTCCCGGCCTTCGCCGGGATGACGGTCGTGTGGTCGTCGCCCCGGCGCAGGCCGGGGCCCAGTGACTTGGCGGCGGCCGTCGCGCTCAGCGCATGAAGCGCCGCACGCCGTCACGCCCGCTCGCCGCGCGGGCCACGAGCGCCAGCGCCGCCGCCAGGGCGGCCGCCCGCCCCCAGCCCGAGCGGTTCCGCGCGCTGCGCCACAGCCCCAGGCCGGCCGCCAGGGTCATCAGGTGTTCGCCGGGCAGGCTCGGGCGCTGGGCGTCGAACCGCTTGAGGCGCTGCAGGGTGCTCTCCATCGACATCTCCTTCGGCCCACCGCGGGCCACCCCACGAGGCTGGCGCGGTGCGCGGCACGCTGGCGTCGGCGCAGGCCCTTCCCCCGGGCAGGACCACCGCCGCCATGGCCTTGCGACTTCGGCTCCAATCGGGCGATGGACACCGTGACTTCGCCCCGCGCCCTCGAGCGCCTCGTGGCCGGCCAGCCCACCTCCGACGGCGCCGGCGTCAAGCTCACGCGCCTGCTCACCCAGAACCTGCAGCGGCGGCTCGATCCCTTCCTCATGCTCGACAACTTCGCGAGCGACGACCCCGACGACTACGGCGCGGGCTTCCCCGACCATCCGCACCGCGGCTTCGAGACCGTGACGTACATGATCGAAGGCCGCATGCGCCACCGCGACAGCGCGGGCCACGAGGGCCTGCTGCGCAACGGCGGCGTGCAGTGGATGACCGCCGGGCGCGGCCTGGTGCACAGCGAACTCCCCGAGCAGGAAGAAGGGCGCATGGAGGGCTTCCAGCTGTGGCTCAACCTGCCCGCGCGCGACAAGCTCTGCGACCCCTGGTACCGCGACATCCAGTCGTCCGAGATCCCCGAGTTGCGCACGCCGTCCGGCGTGTTCGTGCGCGTGGTGGCCGGCCGCAGCCACGGCGTCGACGGCAGCGTGCAGCGGCCGGTGACCGAGCCGCTTGTCCTCGACCTGCACTTCGGCGCCGACACCGCCCAGGTGTTCGAGCAGCCGCTGCCCGCTGGTCACAACGCCTTCGTCGTGCCCTACCGCGGCACGCTCGAGGTGGTGGGGGCCGACGGCAGCGCGCAGGCCGTGCCCTCGGGGCGCATGGCGATCCTGCAGCAGCAGGGCGACGGCGTGCGGCTGCGCCCGGCGGCCGGCAGCGCCACGGCGCCGCGCGCGCTGCTCGTCGCGGGGCGGCCGCTGAAGGAGGCAATCGCGCAGTACGGCCCGTTCGTGATGAACACGCGCGAGGAGCTGATCCAGGCGGTGCACGACTTCCAGGCCGGGCTGTTCGCCTGAGCGGCTGGCGCCGGGGATTTACACGGCGGTGACGCGCGGGCCACGCGCAGTTGACGGCACGCGCCCAGACTGCCTGCATCCGGGAAGGGACTCCCGGTGGTCACCGCGAAAGGAAACCGACATGACCTCCCTGCGCAAGCACCTCGTTCTCGCCTCCCTGCTCGCCGGCCTGGGCGTCGCCGCCCACGCCCAGACCCCGCCCGCGCCGCCGGCCGGTGGCCCCGGCCCACAGGCCCATGGCCGCATGCACGACCCGGCCCGGATGGCCGAGCGCATGCAGGCCCGGCTGGGTGAGCTCAAGCAGAAGCTGCAGCTGACCCCGGCGCAGGAGCCGGCCTGGACCAGCTACACCAACGCGCTGCGCCCGCAAGGCCAGCCGCCCCACCCGGACCCGCAGGCCCTGGCGCAACTGCCCACGCCCGACCGCCTGGACCAGATGCGCGCGCTGCGCACCCAGCGCAACGCCGAGATGGACCGCCGCGCCGAAGCGACCAAGGCCTTCTACGCGCAGCTCGCGCCGGAGCAGAAGAAGACCTTCGATGCCGAGACGGCGCGGATGTTCGAGCGGCATGGGGCGGGGCGCAGCGGTCACCACCGCGGGTAAGGCGCGCCACGGCCAGCAGCGCTGACAGCAACGGCTCAGAACCGCACCGCGTACCGCACCATCCCCACATCCAGGCCCGGGTTGGGGTGGTTCGAGCCGCCGTTGGAGGTGTGCTGCCAGCGCAGGCTCAGCTCGTGCTGACGGGCGTCGCCCCAGTTGAAGCCCGCCGCCAGCGTGTCGCTGAAGTTCCAGCGGGTCGAGAAGGTCTTGGACGGCGTCTCCAGCCGACGGTCGAGCACCGACACGCCGATGCCGCCTTCCAGGAACCACGGCGAGCGGCCGCCGTCGCCGCGCCAGCGCAGCAGGGGCACGGCGCCCAGCTGCACCAAGTCCCGGTGCCCCCCGCCCGTGGCAGGCGGCGTGCGCCAGTGGCTGGCGAAGGCCTGCAGTTGCAGGCTCAGCACGCCGCCACCCGCGGGCCGCTGCCAGCCCAGCGGCAACCGCACGCCGATCCCGAGCACCTCGACCGACGACTCGCCGGCACCCGCCTGCACGAACACGGACCGTGCGGCGTCGGGCGCCTGCGCATGCAGTGCGCCGTGCATGCAGCCCAAGGCGACGAGCACTCCCGGCAGTCGGGTCAGAGCGCGTCGCTGGGGATCGGGGCGAGGTGCGTTCATGGCTCGGCCATTCTGGGCCGGCGCACGCCGCGCGGGGGCGCATGCAGACAGCCCCTTCGTGCCATCCCGCACGTGCCCTGCCCCCCGGGTCCTACAGCCGCAGCGCTAGCCCGGCGGTCGAATGTCCCGAGATCGACTGCCTGCCACCGCATGCCTGCCACCGCGGACACACCGCTCACCGTCATGACGGTCAACACCCACAAGGGGTTCACCACCTTCAACCGGAAGTTCATCCTGCCGGAGCTGCGCGACGCCGTGCGCAAGGTGGGGGCCGACGTGGTGTTCCTGCAGGAGGTGCTGGGCACCCACGAGGAGCACAGCCGCAGGTGGGCCGGCAGCTGGCCAGAGACGCCGCACTACGAGTTCCTGGCCGACGAGATCTGGCCGCAGTTCGCGTACGGCCAGAACGTGGTCTATCCCAAGGGCGACCACGGCAATGCCGTGATGTCCAAGTTCCCCATCGTTCACCACCGCAACCACGACGTGTCGCTGCCCGGGCCCGAGAAGCGGGGCCTGCTGCACTGCGCGATCCGCATCCCCGGCCGCGCGATGGACGTGCACGTGGTGTGCGTGCACCTGGGCCTGTCGGAGGACCACCGGCGCCAGCAGCTGCAGCTGCTGTGCGAGCTGGTCAACGACGAGGTGCCGGCGCAGGCGCCGCTCATCGTGGCGGGCGACTTCAACGACTGGCGGCAGAAGGCCGACGCGATCCTGGCCGAAGGTGCCGGGCTGCGCGAGGTCTTCGTGCATGCCTACGGCGCTCCCGCGCGCACCTTCCCGGCCCGGCTGCCGCTGCTGTGCCTGGACCGCATCTACGTGCGCAACGCCTCGGTGCACCTGCCCGTGGTGCTGCCGCGCCGCCCCTGGTCGCACCTGTCCGACCACGCCCCGCTGGTTGCGGAGATCCACCTGTAGCGCGGCCGCGCCGCAGTGCCCCCACGAGAAGGACATCCGCATGCATCCGCGCTGGACCGACGGCAACGACTTCACCCTGCTCGAGAACGGCGAGGAGTTCTTCCCGCGCGTGTTCGAGCGCATCGCCGCCGCGCAGCGCGAGGTGGTGCTGGAGACCTTCATCCTGTTCGAGGACAAGGTCGGGCTGCAGCTGCATGCGGTGCTCACCGAGGCCGCACGCCGTGGCGTGCAGGTGGACATGACCATCGACGGCTGGGGCTCGCCCGACCTGTCCGAGCGCTACATCCGCACGCTGTGCCAGGCCGGCGTGCGGCTGCACGTGTTCGACCCGGGCCCGCGGCCGTTCGGCTGGCGGCCCAAGGTGCTGCGCCGCATGCACCGCAAGATCGTGGTGGTCGACGGCGAGACCGCGTTCATCGGCGGCATCAACTACTCGGCCGACCACCTGGCGGACTACGGCCCCGAGGCCAAGCAGGACTATTCGGTCGAGATGCGCGGCCCCATCGTGGCCGAGCTGCACCGCTTCGTGCACGCCGCGCTGGCCGCAGGCTCGCGGCACACGCCCGCGCGCCGCTGGTGGCGCTGGCGCCGCCAGGCCCGGCATGCGCCCCATGAGCTGCCGCGCGCCGGCAGCGCGCGCGCCGCGCTGGTGACGCGCGACAACGGCTTCCACACCAACGACATCGAGCGGCACTACCGGCTGGCCATCCGCACCGCGCGCGAGCGCATCGTGATCGCCAACGCCTACTTCTTCCCCGGCTACCGGCTGATCCGCGACCTGCGGCGCGCCGCGCGCCGCGGCGTCGACGTGCGCCTGATCCTGCAGGGCACGCCCGACATGGCGATTGTCAAGGTGGGCGCCAGCGCGCTGTACGGGCACCTGGCCAAGGCCGGCGTGCGCATCTACGAGTACTGCGAGCGGCCGCTGCACGGCAAGGTGGCGCTGGCCGACGGGGAATGGGCCACGGTGGGCTCGAGCAACCTGGACCCGCTGAGCCTGTCGCTGAACCTCGAGGCCAACGTGATCATCCGCGACGCGGGCTTCAACGCGCACCTGCACCAGCGGCTCGAGGCCCTGGTCCGCGAGAGCTGCCGCGAGGTCGACTTCCAGGAGGTGGCGCAGCGCTCGGGGTTCGGCGCGGTGGTGCGCAGCTTCGTGGCCTTCCACCTGGTGCGCCTCTGGCCGCTGCTGACCAGCTGGCTGCCGCGGCACCGGCCCAAGCTCGCGCCGGCGCTGTCCGAACAGCTCGCGGCGGCGACGGCCGGCGCGACGCCCGCGCGGGAGCGGCGATGAGCTCGCGCTCGCTGCCCGAGGGCCTGCTGCGGGCGGCCAACGAAGACCACATCGACCCGGTGCGCGCCAGCGCGGCGGCGGCTCCGCGGGCCCACGGCGCGGATCGCACGGGTCGCGCCAGTGGCGGCGCCGCGGCAACAAGCACGGGCCGCTGGCGCGACCGGCCGTGGTGGCCCTGGCTCAAGCGCGGGTTGTCGCTGCTGTTCTTCCTGGCGGTTGCATGGCTGCTGTTCACCTACGCCAGTAACATCGACTGGGGCGACGTCCTCGACTCGCTGCGCAACCTGCCGGCCTCGGCGCTGTGGGCGGCGGTGGGCCTGGCGGTGGCCAGTCACCTGCTGTACAGCTGCTTCGACCTGATCGGGCGGCGCTACACCGGCCACACGCTCAGGACGCCGGTGGTGATGGCGGTGAACTTCGTCAGCTACGCCTTCAACCTGTGCATCGGCTCGCTGGTGGGCGGGGTGGGCTTCCGCTACCGGCTGTACTCGCGGCTGGGACTGCCGATGGCGACGATCACCAAGATCGTGTCGATGTCGATGCTCACCAACTGGCTGGGCTACAAGCTGCTGGCGGGCATCCTGTTCATCGTCCACCCGCTGGCACTGCCGCCGGCCTGGAAGATGGGCAACCACGGCCTGCAGTGGGTGGGCGCGGGGCTGGTCGCGATCTCGGCCGGCTACCTCATCGCGTGCTGGCGCGCCGGCGACCACAGCTGGACCTGGCGGGGACACGAGATCTACCTGCCGCCCTGGCGCATGGCGGTGCTGCAGATGGCGATCTCGTGCCTGAACTGGGCGCTGATGGCTGCCATCGTCTGGGTGCTGCTGCGCCAGCAGATCGTCTACACCGACGTGCTCACCGTGCTGCTGGTCGGCGCGATCGCGGGCGTGGTGGTGCACGTGCCCGCGGGGCTGGGCGTGTTCGAGGCCGTGTTCATCGCGCTGCTGGGGCACCGGATCGCCGAAACGCAGCTGCTGGCGGCCTTGCTGGGCTACCGCGCCGTGTACTACATCGGCCCGCTGGCGCTGGCGGCGGTGATCTACCTGGGGATGGAGGTGAAGGCGCGCCGCTTGCGCAGGCGGGCGCATGTGGGGCAGGTGCCGTGACGCCCCGCGCCCAGTGACTTTGTTCGCGGAACCCCGCACCTGGCTCGGGTAAGGGCCAGCAACCACAAGCCTTTGCACCCGGCACTGTACGATCATCCAGTGGATCTTCAAGCCAAGCTCGCCATCCTTGCCGACGCCGCCAAGTACGACGCGTCCTGCTCGTCCAGCGGCGGGCGCAAGCGCGACTCCGCCGGCAGCAACGGGCTGGGCTCCAACGAGGGCTCGGGCATCTGCCACAGCTACGCGCCGGACGGCCGCTGCATCTCGCTGCTGAAGATCCTGCTGACCAACTGGTGCCAGTACGACTGCCTGTACTGCGTCAACCGCGTCAGCAGCGACGTGCCGCGCGCGCGCTTCACGGTCGACGAGGTGGTGCAGCTCACGCTGGACTTCTACCGGCGCAACTGCATCGAGGGCCTGTTCCTGTCCAGCGGCATCATCCGCAGCCCCGACTACACGATGGAGCAGGTGGTCGCGGTCGCGCGCAAGCTGCGCACCGAGCACGACTTCCGCGGCTACATCCACCTCAAGACCATCCCCGAGGCCGCGCCCGAGCTGCTGGCCGAGGCCGGCCGCTGGGCCGACCGGCTGTCGATCAACATCGAGCTGCCCACGCCGTCCAGCCTGCAGGTGCTGGCACCCGAGAAGGACGTGGCGGCCATCAAGCGCTCGATGGCGCGGCTGCGGGTCCACATCGACGAGGCCAAGGCGCAGCAGGCCGAGGTGCGTGCGCAGCCGATCCGGCTGGTGCCCGGCGCCGGCGCGCGGCGCGCCGAGCCGCCGCCCTTCTCGGCCGCCGGCCAGAGCACGCAGATGATCGTGGGCGCCGATGCGACCGACGACGCCACCATCCTGGCCACCAGCGCGCAGCTCTACGGGTCGTACCGGCTCAAGCGCGTCTACTACTCGGCCTTCAGCCCCATCCCGCATGCGGCGTCCAGGCTGCCGGCCCAGGCGCCGCCGCTGGTGCGCGAGCACCGGCTGTACCAGGCCGACTGGCTGATGCGCTTCTACGGCTTCGAGCCGCAGGAGATCACGCCGCCGGCCGCACAGGGCATGCTGTCGCTCGAGGTCGATCCCAAGCTGGCCTGGGCCCTGGCGCATCCCGAGCGCTTCCCGGTCGACCTGAACCGCGCGCCGCGCGAGTTGCTGCTGCGCGTGCCCGGGCTGGGCGTGAAGGCCGTCGACCGCCTGCTGCTGGCGCGCCGCCACCGCCGGGTGCGCAGCGACGACCTCAAGCGCCTGCACGTGCCCGTGGCCAAGGTGCTGCCCTTCGTCGAGGTCGCCGACCACCGGCCGCGCACGCCGGCCCCGGCCGCGATGCCGATGGTGGCTGCGCCGGTGCAGGCCAGCCTGTTCTGAGGCGTCTGTGATGGAGCAGGTGCGGCTCGCCGGCGAGACGGACCTGGCGGGGTTCCGTGCCCAGGCCCGTGCCCTGCTCGCGCGGCAGGTGCCGCCCGAGGCGGTGCACTGGTCCACGGCCACCGCCGAGGAGGATCTCTTCGCCGACCTGCCCGCTGCCGCCGAGCCCGTGCCTGCGCCGGTCACGCCGCCCGGCGCCTCGCGCGCGCTCGTGCCGGCGGCGTTCCTGCGGCTGGTCGAGACGGTGGTCCTGCACCGCGAGCCGGCGCGGTTCTCCCTGCTGTACCGGCTGCTGTGGCGGCTGGTGCACGAGCCCGGGCTGCGCGACGACCCCATCGACCCCGACATGCTCGCGGCGCAGCAGATGGCCCAGCAGGTGCGGCGCGACCTGCACAAGATGAAGGCTTTCCTGCGCTTCCGGCCGGTGCCCGACATGGGCTGCCGCGACGGCGTGCTGCACGTGGCCTGGTTCGAGCCGCAGCACCACATCGTCGAGGCCATCGCGCCGTGGTGCGCCAAGCGCTTCACCGGCATGGACTGGGCCATCCTGACGCCCGAGCGCTCGGTGCGCTGGGACGGCACGCAGCTGTCGTTCGGCCCGCCGGCGCGGCGCGAGGACGCACCGGCTGCCGATGCGGGCGAGCAGCTGTGGCTGACCTACTACCGCAGCATCTTCAACCCCGCGCGGCTCAAGCTGGACATGATGCGCAAGGAGATGCCGCGCCGCTACTGGCACAACCTGCCCGAGGCCGTGCTGATCAGCGAACTCTCGGCCCAGGCGATGGAACGCAGCGGCCAGATGATCGAGGCGGACCCCTCGGCGCCCGAGCGCCGCATGCCGCGCCTGCCGCCACCCCAGCCCGCGACGCCGGCACCCGTGCACCGCATCCTGTCGATGGCGGACCTGCGCACGGCCACGCGTGCCTGCCGCGACTGCCCCATCGGCGAGCACGCCACGCAGTCGGTGGTGGGCGAGGGCCGGCTCGGTGCGCCGCTGGTCTTCGTGGGGGAACAACCGGGCGACCAGGAAGACCTGCAGGGCCATCCTTCCGTGGGGCCGGCCGGGCAGCTGCTGGACCGCGCGCTGCAGCAGGCCGGCATCGACCGCGCCGCGGTGTTCGTGACCAACGCGGTCAAGCACTTCAAGTACGAGCTGCGCGGCAAGCGCCGCATCCACAAGAGCCCGACGCAGCGCGAGGCGGCCGCGTGCCTGCACTGGCTCGAGGACGAACTTGCCCTGGTCAGACCGCAGGCCTGCGTGGCGCTCGGGGCGACGGCGGCGCGGTCGCTGCTGGGGCGGCCGGTGGCGGTGCTGAAGGAGCGCGGGCAGTGGCTGGTGCGCGCGGACGGCCTGCGCGTGCTGGTGACGCTGCATCCGTCGGCCTTGCTGCGGATGCCGGCCGAGGACCAGCAGGCGGGATTCGAGGGGTTCGTGCGGGACCTGGGGGTGGCGGCGCAAGTCACTGGATCCAGGCCTGCGCCGGGATGACGCCAGGCTCGTCGCCCCGGCGAAAGCCGGGGCCCAGTGACTTGGGGGAGGCAGGGATGGAAAGCGCACACGACAGTCGCAGCGCATGCCAGCCTTCGTGTACCTCCTTGCCAGCCATCGCAACGGAACCCTCTACGTCGGTGTGACCAACAACCTCGTGCGGCGCGTTCACGAGCACCGCGCAGGGCTGGTCGACGGCTTCACCAAGGACCACGGCGTCAAGCAGCTGGTCTGGTTCGAGGCCACCGACTCCATCGTTGCTGCCATCCGACGCGAAAAGCAGATCAAGGAATGGCGCCGTGCCTGGAAGCTGCGGCTGATCGAACGCGGCAACCCGTACTGGCGCGATCTCTACCCGGACCTGCTGCGCTGAACGTCCCTGGATCCCGGCCTTCGCCGGGATGACGGTGCCCGCTTCGTCGCCCCCGCGCGCGCCCTACCCCATCCCCGCCTCCCCTGTCAAAGGACAACACTGGGGACAGTTTCCGCACAAGCCCATCCTTATCCACAGGCGCGGGCCGGTCGGCCGACTTGTTCCTGTTTCGGGGACAGCACGGACGCGCACCCGCCCACACCCTCGCGGCGGCGGAAAAGGCTTGTGGCTGCTGGGAAAAGGCGGCTTGTCCACAGCCGGGGCGGGCCTCTACTAGCTACTACTACCCTTGAAATAAGAAGACTAAGAAGAACAGCCGGGGACAACTCCCGCCTTAATCGACGCGATCGACCCCGCGCCGCGCCCGCTCGATGCCCCGGCGGACGGACTTGTCGGCGCGCTGCCGGCTCGGCGCCTTCACGCCCTCGTCGCGGCGCGGCGCGGCCAGGCCGCCATCGCGGTCGCGCCGGGGCTTGGCATCGCTGGGCGAGCGGGGCTGGTCGATGCCGGGGTCGCGCGGTGCACCTGGCGCCACGGGCCCGGGGGCCGGCACCTGCGCCGGCGCAGGCCCCCACCACAGGCCGGCGGCCAGCAGGGCGAACACGAGGCGACGGCGCGACGACATGCCCTCCAGTGTGAAAAAACGTTCAAAGCGCGGCAGTGGTTGCAGTCGATTCCTGCCGTAGGACGGCACGCACAGCCGCGCTGCTAAGATCCGCCCGCCTCGCAGAAGGCCAGCAGTTCCCCACCCGATGTCCGTCGCCCTCGCAGGCCGCTCGCCTGCCACGTTCGAGATCAAGAGCGCGACCCTCCCGCTCGTCGCTTTGTTGCTCAAGTCCGCCGACCTCGGCGCACTGGCGGCGGAGCTGCAGGCGCGGTTCGGTGACATCCCCGATTTCTTCGACCAGGACCCGCTGGTGATCGACCTGGGCCCGCTCCAGGCGGCCGATCCGCAGGCGGTGCCCGACTACCCCGCCCTGCTGCAGCTGCTGCGCGGCATGCGGGTGCAGCCGGTGGCCGTGCGCGGCGGCAGCCACGCCCAGCGCGACGCCGCCCTGGCGGCCGGCCTGGCCTGGGCCGGCGAGGCGCGGGTCCTCGAGCCGGCAGCCCCGGCCAGCGCAACCCCCCGCCAGGCGCCCGCTCCGGCGCCTGCCCCCGAGCCCGCACCCGCGGCGCTGCAGGCCCCCGCGACGGCGCTGGTGATCGACCGGCCGCTGCGCTCGGGCCAGCAGGTCTATGCGCGCGGCCGTGACCTGGTGGTGATGGCCATGGTCAACCCGGGTGCCGAGGTCATCGCCGACGGCAGCATCC
This sequence comes from Comamonadaceae bacterium, assembly GCA_027484575.1. GTDB lineage: Bacteria > Pseudomonadota > Gammaproteobacteria > Burkholderiales > Burkholderiaceae_C > Ramlibacter. Next base: position 241,995 of record JAIXSQ010000013.1, on the reverse strand, counting down.
ACGTGTACGCACCCCTGCGCGGCAAGGCGATCGCCGGCGCGCGGGGCAACGACCAGGCGCGCATCGTCTCGCTGTGCCTGGAGCCCGAACTCATCTCCATCGCCGGCGTGTACCGCACCAGCGACGTGCCCCTGCCGCCCGAGGTGGCGGGCAAGCCCACCCAGGTGCGCCTGGACGGCGGGCTCGAGGGCAAGCTGGTGATGGACCCGCTGGCGCTGCGCTGAACGCACCCACTCACGAGAGGAACCGCAACCCCATGGCACGCATCATCGTCGTCACCTCCGGCAAGGGCGGGGTGGGCAAGACCACCACCAGCGCCAGCTTCGCCTCCGGCCTGGCCCTGGCCGGCCACAAGACCTGCGTCATCGACTTCGACGTCGGCCTGCGCAACCTCGACCTGATCATGGGCTGCGAGCGGCGCGTGGTGTACGACTTCGTCAACGTGATCCAGGGCGAGGCCACGCTGAACCAGGCCCTGATCAAGGACAAGAACTGCGAGAACCTGTCGGTGCTGGCCGCCTCGCAGACCCGCGACAAGGAAGCGCTGACCAAGGAAGGCGTCGAGAAGGTCCTGAACGACCTGGCCGCCCTGGGCTTCGAGTACATCGTGTGCGACTCGCCGGCCGGCATCGAGACCGGCGCGCTGATGGCCATGCACTTCGCCGACGAGGCGCTGGTGGTGACCAACCCCGAGGTCTCCTCGGTGCGCGACTCGGACCGCATCCTGGGCATGCTGTCGTCCAAGACCAGGCGCGCGATCGAGGGCAAGGAGCCGATCAAGGAGCACCTGCTGATCACCCGCTACAACCCCAACCGGGTCGACCAGGGCCAGATGCTGTCGCTGGAGGACATCCAGGACATCCTGCGCATCCCGGTGATCGGCGTGATCCCCGAGAGCGAGACGGTGCTGACCGCCTCGAACCAGGGCCTGCCGGCGGTGCACCTGAAGGGCAGCGACGTGTCCGAGGCCTACAAGGACGTGATCGACCGGTTCATGGGCGAGGACAAGCCGCTGCGCTTCATCGACGCGCAGAAGCAGGGCTTCCTCAAGCGCCTGTTCGGGGGGCGTTGAGCATGGCCTCGCTGCTGTCCTTCCTGCTGGGAGAAAAGAAGAAGACCGCCAGCGTCGCCAAGGAGCGGCTGCAGATCATCCTGGCGCACGAGCGCAGCGGCCGCAACGCCAGCGAGCCCGACTACCTGCCGGCGCTGCAGCGCGATCTGGTCGCGGTGATCGGCAAGTACATCCAGATCAATCCGGACCACATCAAGGTCCAGCTGGACCGGCACGACGACCTCGAGGTGCTCGAGGTCAAGATCGAGCTGCCAGAGACCGCCGCGACCCGTTAACCCCAGTGCCGCGCGGCCAGCACGGCCGCGGCGGTGCCGGCGGTGGTGACGGCCACGCCCCAGGCCAGGTCGAGCCCGGCCAACCAGCCGGGGTAGCCGCGCAGCACGGCCCAGGCCGTCATGTCGTAGGTGCCGTAGCAGAACAGGCCGAACAGCGCGCCCATCAGCAGGCCCTTGGCCAGGTCGCCGCCCGCCGGCAGCGCGGCGAAGAGCACCACCCCGACCGGGTAGCCCAGGTAGAACAGGGCCGCAGGCACGAGCCGGGGCTGCTCGGCCATGAGCGCACCCATGCCCTGCTGGTACCAGGTCTTGGCCACCACGCCCAGCCAGAGGCCGTCGAGGATGCCGATGGCGAGCAGGGCGGCGAGGTAGGCGACGAGGGGAGTGCGCATGGCGGGCATTCTGCCGAGCCAGGGGGAACCCTGCGTGGTGGTGGCGAATGCGTGGTCGGTCGTTCGCACCGTGCCCGCTTCGTCGGCCCCGTGAGAGCGGGGATCCGGATTGGCGCTCGTGGGGCGCAGGGGCCGTCGCTGGACCCCCGCCTGCGCGGGGGTGACGGGGGAAAGCGGGGGTGACGAGGGAGAGCGGCCGTGACCAGGGGACGCGGCCCGACGAGGGGACGCGGCGGTGACGCCACGGCATCCCGTCATCCCGGCGAAGGCCGGGATCCAGTGACTTGCACCACCGCTGGAAAGTCACTGGGCCCCGGCTTTCGCCGGGGCGACGCATCACCCAGCCCCGCGCGGCCCCCGCCCTGCACCCTTGCCGCCGGTCCGCGCCTGCACCACGTTGTGCGTTCCCGCCTGCGTCTCGCGGTCGTGGCGGGACTGGGGCGTGCGCTGGGCCTGGTGCGTCTGCGTGGGCTCCTGCGCGCCGGCCTTGTTGTGGTCGTTCGCCACCTTGCCGGAGCCGGGCACCTGGCCGTCGAAGTCGGCCGGGTTGCCCTTGGCCTGGCCGCGCGCGGCCAGGTCGGCCGCACTGCCCTTCATCGGCTTGTCGGGATGCTTGTCGCGGTTCTGCTCGCTGCGCAGGAAGTCCTGTTTCTTGCTCATCGCGTGTCCTTTCCGTGCGGCCCGATCGGGTGCACCTCTTCGCGTTCGGGATGGTCGTGCTTCGCCGAGCCGGGCTGGGCGATGGAGCCGTGCACCGCGGCCACGGCTTGCGCGGGCAGCACCTTGGAGGCGGCCACCTGCAGCTTGTTCTTGAGGCCGGCCACCACGTCGGCCTCGCCCTTGAGCATCGCGTCGAAGCCCACGCGCGCGACCATGGCCGGGTCGTCCTTCTTCATGTCGGCGCCGACCTTGGTGTCCTGCATGCCGGCGCGCTCGAAGAACTCGGTGTCGGTGACCCCGGGCATCAGCAGGCTGACGGTCACGCCGCTGTCCTTCAGCTCGTGCCGCAGCGCCTGCGCGAACGAATCGACGAAGGCCTTGCTGCCGTTGTAGACCGCCTGGAAGCTGCCCGGCTGGAACCCCGCGATCGAGCCCGTGACCAGGATGCGGCCCTGCTTGCGCAGGCGCATCTTCAGCGCCACCGCATGCAGCAGGTACACCGTGCCGGTGACGTTGGTGTCGATCACGTGCTGGATCTGCTCCCAGGGCTGGTCGAGGAACGAGCCGCCCAGCCCGTGCCCCGCGTTGGCCAGCAGCGCATCGACCTCGCGGCCCTGCAGCGCCTGCAGCAGTTCGTCGACGCCTTCGCGCCGGGCCAGGTCGGTCTGCACCGCGTCCACGCGCTGCCCGCCGACGGCCTTGAAGGCCGACACCGCCTCGTCCAGCGGCCGGTCGGCCGCCACCAGCAGGTCGTAGCCGTGCTCGGCCGCGATGCGGGCCAGGTGCCAGCCGATGCCGGTCGACGCCCCCGTGACCACGGCCAGCGGCCGTGGCGCCTTGCGCTCGTCCATGTGGAATCTCCCGAAACTCGATGCGGACCATTGTTCGGGTCGCGCTCGCGCGGGAGGTGTCGGACGGCGGCCCCCGCCGCCGTCGGTGCCGCCGCTGCGGGAATCGCAGGCGGGCGGCGGCGAGCTCAGGCGCTCACAGGCCCAGCGGGCTGACGCCGATCAGCCAGGCATGCAGCCACTTGACGAACACGCCATAGGCCACGAGGCCGACCACCACGGCCACCACCGTCGGGCCGGCGCGGCCGGGCGCATAGACCGTGCCCTGCGCGCGATCGCGCTGGCGCGCGGCGCGGAAGTCGAGCACCGCCCAGGCCAGGAAGGCGCCGAACAAGACCACGTCGGCCAGCGTGCCGTTGGCCACCAGGTGGGCCAGCGCCCAGACCTTGACGCCCAGCACCATGGGGTGGTGCAGCCTGGCCTTGATCGCGTTGCCCGGCACGTAGGCGGCGGTGAGCAGCACGAACGAGAACGCCATCAGCAGCGCGGCCAGGTGGTTCATGCCGCGCGGCGGCGACCACAGCACCACCGGCTGCTGGCGTGCCAGCCCGTAGCCCCACACCAGCAGCGCGAAGCCGGCCAGCGACAGAACCGTGACCACGCCCTTCCAGGGCTGCTCGCCGCGGCGCGCGACGAAGGCCGCCCGCGTGGGCTCGGAGACGATGCGCACCGAGTGCGCCCCCAGGAACAGCACCAGACCCAGCACCAAGACCAGCAAGCCCATCGCGATCCTCCTCGTGTGTCGTCGCGGGCGGATGATGGCAGAGATGCGCGGCGGCCCGCCACGCCCGACAATCCGCCCCCATGCCCCACGACCGCGCCCTCGTCCTGTTCTCCGGCGGCCAGGACTCCGCCACCTGCCTGGCCTGGGCGCTGGCACGCTACGCGCACGTCGAGACCATCGGCTTCGACTACGGCCAGCGGCACCGCGTGGAACTGCAGTGCCGCACCACCTTCCTGCAGCGGCTGAAGGGCGAGTTCCCGGCCTGGGGCGCGAAGCTGGGCGCCGACCACCTGCTGGACCTGGGGCTGCTGGGCCAGGTGAGCGACACCGCGCTGACGGCCGACAAGGCGATCGAGTTCGAAGCCAACGGCCTGCCCAACACCTTCGTGCCGGGGCGCAACCTGGTGTTCTTCACCTTCGCCGCGGCCCTGGCCTACCGGCGCGGCCTGACGGTGCTGGTGGGCGGCATGTGCGAGACCGACTACAGCGGCTACCCGGACTGCCGTGACGACACCCTCAAGGCGCTGCAGGTCACCCTGGGCCTGGGGCTGGCCACGCGGATGGTGATCGAGACCCCGCTGATGTGGATCGACAAGGCCGCCACCTGGCGCCTGACCGAGCAACTGGGCGGCGAGCCGCTCGTGCGGCTGGTGCGCGACGAGACCCACAGCTGCTACGTCGGCGACCACACGCAGCAGCATGCGTGGGGGTATGGCTGCGGGCAGTGCCCGGCGTGCGAGCTGCGGCGCAAGGGCTGGGACGGGTACGTGGGCGCCTGACGCGGCGGCGTGGGCAGTCCCCCTGTCATCCTGTCATCCCCGCGCAGGCGGGGATCCACGAGGGAGCAGGGTGCCGGTGCGCGGGGACGACGAGGCCGTTCCCGGTAGCACACCCGCCCTACCCCGCGCCATACCCACCGCGCCTATCGGCCCGATCAAGACTGACGATCGCCGGGTCCCTTCAGGTCTGACCTGACACGCCGAAGAACAGGCGTCGCGCCGGGCTGCCTTTGTCCGGGATGACGCCTTTCCCGGAGAACACAGACATGAACCTCGAACGACTGACCGTCGGCCGCCGCCTGGCCCTCGGCTTCGGCACCCTGCTGGCCGTGCTGGTGGCGGTGACCGCCCTGGCCGTGGCCAAGGTGCAGACCATCAAGACCGACCTGCAGGCCAACAGCGCCGAGCACGCGCCGATCCAGCGCTACGCCATCAACTTCCGCGGCTCGGCCCACGACCGCTCGATCGCCGCGCGCGACGTGGTGCTGGCCAGGACCCCCGAGGACCGCGCCCGCGAGCTCAAGGCCATCGACCGGCTGGCGGCCTTCTATGCCGACTCGGCCGGCCCGCTGGAGCAGCAGCTGGCCCGCTCGGCCGACGCCAAGGACCTGAACCTGCTGTACGGCGCCATCAAGGACGTCGAGGCCAAGGCCGTGGCGGCCACCAAGGACGTGATCGCGCGCACCGAGCGCGGCGACGCCGAGGGCGCGCAGCAGGTGCTGTGGACGCAGGTCAAGCCGCTGTACGAGCAGTGGCTGGCCGCGATCAACAAGCTGATCGACTTCGAGGAAGCCAAGCTGCAGGCCAGGAACAAGGAGGCGCTGGACGAAGCCCAGGGCTTCCTGACGGTGATGCTGGTGGTGCTGGGCGTCTCCCTCGTGCTGGGCGCGGTGCTGGGCTGGCTGATCGGCCGCAGCATCGTGGGCCAGCTGGGCGCCGAGCCGTCCGCCCTCGGCGAGGTGGCCAGCCGCGTCGCCCAGGGCGACCTGAGCCCGGTGCCGGGTGCGCAGCAGGCCCGCGCGGGCAGCGTGCTGGCCTCGCTGGGCGCCATGCAGGCCAGCCTGGCCGAGGTGGTGGGCCGCGTGCGCAGCGCCTCGGACGCGATCGCCACCGGCTCGGCCGAGATCGCCAACGGCAGCACCGACCTGTCGGCCCGCACCGAGCAGCAGGCCTCGAGCCTGCAGCAGACGGCCGCCTCGATGGAGCAGATGAGCGTCAGCGTCAAGAACAACGCGCAGTCGGCGCAGCAGGCCACCGCGCTGGCCGGCAAGGCCACCCAGGCGGCGGCCAAGGGCGGCGACGTGGTGGCGCAGGTGGTGACCACCATGGACGAGATCACGGCCAGCTCGCGCCGCATCGCGGACATCATCACCGTGATCGACGGCATCGCCTTCCAGACCAACATCCTGGCGCTCAATGCGGCGGTGGAAGCCGCCCGCGCCGGCGAGCAGGGCCGCGGCTTCGCGGTGGTGGCCGGCGAGGTGCGCACCCTGGCGCAGCGCAGCGCCGATGCGGCCAAGGAGATCAAGGGCCTGATCGGCACCAGCGTCGACAAGGTCGACACCGGCGCGCAACTGGTGCGCGAGGCCGGCAGCACCATGGAGGACATCGTCACCCAGGTGCGCAGCGTCTCGACCCTGATCGGCGAGATCAGCAACGCCTCGACTCAGCAGGCCGGCGGCATCGGCCAGGTGAGCAGCGCCGTGGCCTCGCTGGACCAGTCGACGCAGCAGAACGCGGCGTTGGTGGAGCAGAGCACGGCGGCGGCCGCGGGGCTGCGGCAGCAGGCGGCGGAGTTGTCGGAGGTGGTCCGGGTGTTCAGGCTGCAGGCGGCCTGAGGGCTGCCACTGGCACCGGCCCGCTACTGCGGGCTGATCGCCAGGCCACCGTCGGCCACGATCACCTGCCCCGTGATGTAGCGCGCCTGGTCCGACGCCAGGAACAGGACCACGTCGGCGATGTCGGCCGGCTCGCCGATGCGGCCCAGCGGCACCCGCGCCGCCGCCGCGTCGGCCCCCGCCGGCCCGATGGAGTGCTCCTCGGACAGCAGCTGCGCCGTCCGCACATAGCCAGGCGACACGGCATTGACGCGCACCCCGTCGCGCGCCACCTCGGCCGCCAGGCCGCGCATCAGCCCGATCACGCCGGCCTTGGCCGCCGAGTAGTGCACATGCTCGGCCCAGCCCCAGGCCAGGCCCATGAGCGACGTGAGGCAGACGATGGTGCCCGACCCACGGCCGCGCATCGCCGGCAGCGCCGCGCGGGCCACGCGCAGCATGCCCTTGAGGTCGATGTCGAGCGTGTGGTCCCAGCGCGCGTCGGTCAGCTGGTCCAGCGGCACCTTGTGCGCGATGCCGGCGTTGAGCACCAGCACGTCGATGGGGCCGTGCGCGGCCTGCACGGCCGCGACCACCGCCTCGGCCGCCTCGGTGGACCGCACGTCGAGCGGCATGAAGACGGCGCTGCCGCCGGCCCGGGTGATGGCGTCGACGACGCCCTGCCCTTCGGCCTGCAGCACGTCGGTCACGACGACATGGAAGCCCTGGCGGGCAAATGCGAGGGCGGTGGCACGGCCGATGCCGATGCCGCCGCCTGTCACGAGCATGGTGCGGGCGTGGGTCATGGTGCGACCGCACCAGCAATGTCTGCGCCAGCGGTCAGGGCTGGCGCGCGGCCCAGTGGGCCTCGCCGGCCGCACAGTCGAGTTGGAAATTGGCACTCGGATCGATTGCATCGAGCGCGGACCGGACCCGAGCTTCTAGACTCGCCGAGCACAAGAGGAGTCGGGAGCGCTATGGGGTTGTACGACCGCGACTACATGCGGGAACGCGCACGGGAACAACGCCAAGCGGAGGCGACACCGTCCTGGATGAAGTCCGGCGACGCGGCGAAGCGCGCCAAGGTTCGAGCAGCCCTTTGGCAAGCGGCGACCTGGCTCTCCGTAATCTATCTACTGTTCAAGGTGTTCTCATGGTGGGAAGACTCGCGCGCGAATGTGCGATCAACCCCGCGGCACGTGGAGGACCTCTCCAATACCCCACGAGGCACGCCGCTCGTCTCACCCTCCGAGGGCAATGTGTATCACCGGGAGGCGGCATCTCGGTCAGCCCGCTCTGTGGCATCAGAGCCAATCGAAGTTGGGCGAGGCTCCGTGAGCACGGAGATGTACCGTTGTGAGGCGAATGGCCAGACGAGCTTCACCGATCAGCCTTGCCCAGCTGGTTCCACTGCGAGGCAAGTCGTGGTGCGGTCATCCCCAGGAACCGCAGCGATGCAGATGCCAACGCCGCCGGCTCGGTCCGCCCCTTTGCCCGGTCCGGAGTTAGGCCAAGCCGCCCCATCGGAACTCCAACCAGACGTTCTGAAGAAGGCGCAGTGTGATGGTCACGATCAGGCGATTCGCAGCATCGACCAATTGGCACGTCAGCCGTTGAGCGGACAAGAGCAGGATCGACTTGCCTCCGCGCGCAAGTTTCACCGGAACGAGCAGTACCGCTTGGGCTGCTAGGTCCACGCGCGGGCGTCAGGCGATTCGTGTGAGAGCGACGGGACGCCCAAACTGCGAAGGTACTCGTACGTGCCGTCGTAGAAATCGGGCTGACGGGTTGCGTCGCCTCTAGCACCTTCAGGAACCACAATCACCATGCCCTGTCGTGCGCGAGTGAGAAGAACTCGGTAGGCATTCGTCTGGTAATTCTGCCGCTCGGTGTTTCGAACCTGTGTCCACCGATTGCCAACGAAGGAATGGTGAGACCAGCCTTCTCCGCTGCGGCGAAGATCGCCGTCCCAAACAACGCAGCTCCAGTCCAGTTCGAGCCCCTGCACATGGAACTCCGTGGCAACGTCTTCCAAATAGAAGGACGAGCGCACGTCGTCCTTGTCGTCGAGGAACCAATGCACTGGATCCATGGGGGCGCGGACATGAATTCCGTGAGGCCGCAAACGCTCAGCCCTTGATGACACGAGCAAGCCGAACCTCTCCGACCCGCGTGCTTGGTGCCGAAGCCAGTGTTTTGCACGGTCAACGCTCCTGGAGAGCAAGATGGGGTACCGGGGTAGCACACGGGCCAGGGCGGTGCGGGCGGCATCTGCGTCCAGGGCTAGCAGATGCTTGATGAAATCAGACAGGTGCTCTGCGCGGAAGGATCGCAAAGAGACTTGGAGATGCAGCCGGTCGTTTGCCTGCACGTTCGGGTGTGGAATCCGCGACGCAAGCATCTGCGCCACCCCATATTCAGGATCCTGGAGGCGGGCCGACATATGAACTTCCCAGTGAGGAAATCTGCGCTCTAGAGCCTCGAGCCAGCCCCCGATACCAGCCTCGCCGGTATTGATCTCTTGGCCGCCGCCCACCAGACAGACGATGACCGCCCAGTCTGGGTGACGATCCATGCAGGAAATGAGGAACTCCGGCTCCGACATGTCGAATCCCTGCCGGCCGCGTTTGCGCTGCATGAAAGCCGCTGTTTGTTCCCGATTCCAAGCACGTTGTGCTTCATCGAACACGGCAATGTGGTCCGCGGGCGCACTCTGATCTTTCAGGTACTCGTCGCGGAACAAGTGAACGTTCTGAATGAACGCCTTCACTTGGGAAAGTGCCTCCGCCTTCGTGAGACGCTCACCGTTGTCCCGGGATCGCTGGACCTGATCGCGCGCGAGTGCTTCGCGCAACACGTCGACGAGCGGCCCGTTGCCGGACAGGAAGACAGAATGCGTCTCGCCAGCTTGGGCGTGCTTGGTCGCGACATTGAGACCTACCAGCGTCTTGCCGGCGCCAGGGACACCGGTCACGAAGCAGATTGCCTTCTTGCGATGCGAGCGGCAAGACTGAATTAACGCCTCGATAGATGCGGAGGTGTCGCTCAGATTGACGGCTGTCGCGTCAGTCCGGGAAATCTCTGCCACACCATGCCCGGCATAGAGCGCCAGTGCGGCCTCAACGATCGTTGGCGTCGGTAGGTATCGACCACCATCCCACTCGCGCGCCTCTAGCGGGGGCTGTGGGAACTGAGACACCACGGACTCAATGACGTGTGGCAAGTCCTCGCTGGTGCACTTGATTGGAACCAGCACGCCGTCATCGCGCTCGCTCGTGGCCACGTCGACATGCGAACGTGTCGCATGCGTCGCGATCAAGATCGGACAGATCAGGCGGGCATGCGACGTCTCATGAAAGTTCTTGAGGTCGAGCGCGTAGTCCCACACCTGTTCGAGAGCCGCCCGTGTGTAGCTGCTAGCGCCTACCTTGAACTCAACGACGAAAACAACTCCGCGCAGGATGAGAACCGCATCAATGCGGCGACCGAGTCGAGGGACGGCGTATTCAAGGAACAGTTCGCCCGTGCCTTCGGGGACCAAACGGAGCGCCGCACGCAGAAGATCAATCTCCTGCTCCCACGCAGTGATCTGCGTGCTATCGATGCTCGCGAAAGCGGAGCCGCCCTGGACGAGCTCCCCAAGAATTCGCTCGTTGGAGTCCATCAAGAACTCCCGAACTGCCGCCCGGTAGTAGGCCCGAGTCACTTTGCTCGATGCTTCATCCGCTGGGCTGCCGCTGAAGGCCTTTGATGTCGCGAGTCGACTCAAACGTCGATATTCGCCGCCCTCAACGCATTCGTCTCGATGAAGTCCCGCCGCGGCTCCACCTCATCCCCCATCAGCATCGTGAACACCTTGTCCGCCTCGATCGCGTCCTCGATCTGCACGCGCAGCAGGCGGCGCACGTTGGGGTCCATGGTGGTCTCCCACAGCTGCTCGGGGTTCATCTCGCCCAGGCCCTTGTAGCGCTGGCGGGCGGTGGCGCGCTCGGCTTCGCTGATCAGCCAGCGCATGGCCTGGCGGAAGTCGCTGACCTTCTCCTCGCGGGCGCGCTCGCCTTCGCCGCGGCTGACCTTGGCGCCTTCGTGCAGCAGGCCGCGGAAGGTGTCGGCGGCATCGGCCAGGGCCTTGTAGTCGGCGCCGTGCACGAAGTCCTGCGTGATCACGCTGCTCTTGACGTTGCCGTGGTGGCGGCGGCTGATGCGCAGGATGGGCTTGTCCGTGCGCACGTCGAACTCGCTGGCCACCTCGGCCGGGGTCGCGTTGGTGGCGCGGTCGATCTCGTGCAGCTTGGCCTGCAGCGCAAGGGCGCTGGCCTCGGCGGCGGGCACGGTGTCCAGGTCCAGGCGCACGCCGTCGGCGATGGCGCGCAGGGCCTCGGCATCCATGAAGCCACCCAGGCGCCCGATCACCCGCTCGGCCACCTGGTGCTTGCGCGCCAGCTCGGCCAGGGTCTCGCCGGCGATCACGGTGGGGCTGGCGCCGCCGGTGTGCACGGCCGCGCCGTTCATGGCGATGCGCAGCAGGAAGCCATCGAGCTCGGTGGCGTCCTTGAGGTACAGCTCCTCCTTGCCGGCTTTGACCTTGTACAGCGGCGGCTGCGCGATGTAGATGTGGCCGCGCTCGACCAGCTCGGGCATCTGCCGGTAGAAGAACGTCAGCAGCAGGGTGCGGATGTGGGCGCCGTCGACGTCGGCGTCGGTCATGATGATGATGCGGTGGTAGCGCAGCTTGGCGACGTTGAAGTCGTCGGCGTCGCTCTTGCCGTTGCTGTTGGGCGTGCCGGCCTTGCCGATGCCGGTGCCCAGCGCGGTGATCAGCGTCAGGATCTCGTTGCTGGTCAGCAGCTTCTCGTAGCGCGCCTTCTCCACGTTCAGGATCTTGCCGCGCAGCGGCAGGATCGCCTGGAACTTGCGGTCGCGGCCCTGCTTGGCGCTGCCGCCGGCCGAGTCGCCCTCGACGATGTAGATCTCGCACATGGCGGGATCCTTCTCCTGGCAGTCGGCCAGCTTGCCCGGCAGGCCCATGCCGTCGAGCACGCCCTTGCGGCGGGTCATCTCGCGGGCCTTGCGGGCGGCCTCGCGGGCACGGGCGGCCTCGACGATCTTGCCGACGATGATCTTGGCGTCGTTGGGGCGCTCGAGCAGGTACTCGTTCAGCTTGCTGGCCACCACGTCCTCGACCGGGCCGCGCACCTCGCTGGAGACCAGCTTGTCCTTGGTCTGGCTCGAGAACTTGGGCTCGGGCACCTTGACCGACAGCACGCAGGTCAGGCCCTCGCGCATGTCGTCGCCGGTGATCTCGACCTTGGCCTTCTTGGCCAGCTCGTTCTCGTCGATGTACTTGTTGATCACGCGGGTCATCGCCGCGCGCAGGCCGGTCAGGTGGGTGCCGCCGTCACGCTGGGGGATGTTGTTGGTGAAGCACAGGACCTGCTCGTTGTAGCCGCTGTTCCACTGCATCGCGACTTCGACGCCGATGGTGGTGCCCTGGTCGCTGGCCTTCTCGCCCACCGCGTTGAACGCGTTGGGGTGCAGCACCTGCTTGCCCTTGTTGATGAAGTCGACGAAGCCCTTGACGCCGCCGGCGCCCGAGAAGTCGTCGTGCTTGCCCGAACGCTCGTCGACCAGCTTGATGTTGACGCCGTTGTTCAGGAACGAGAGCTCGCGCAGCCGCTTGCTGAGGATCTCGTAGTGGAAGTCGTTGTTCTCCTTGAAGATCTCGGTGTCCGGCAGGAAGTGCACCTCGGTGCCCCGCTTGTCGGTGTCGCCGATGATCTTCATGGGCGAGATCTCGACGCCGTCGCGCGTCTCGATGATCCGGTTCTGCACCACCCCACGCGAGAACTCGAGCACGTGCACCTTGCCCTCGCGGCGCACGGTCAGGCGCAGCATGGTCGACAGCGCGTTCACGCAGCTGACGCCCACGCCGTGCAGGCCGCCCGAGACCTTGTAGCTGTTCTGGTTGAACTTGCCGCCGGCGTGCAGCTCGGTCAGGGCGATCTCGGCGGCCGAGCGCCTGGGCTCGTGCTTGTCGTCCATCTTGATGCCGGTGGGGATGCCGCGGCCGTTGTCCACCACGCTGATCGAGTTGTCGGTGTGGATGGTCACGACGATGTCGTCGCAGTGGCCGGCCAGCGCCTCGTCGATGGAGTTGTCGACCACCTCGAACACCAGGTGGTGCAGGCCGGTGCCGTCGGAGGTGTCGCCGATGTACATGCCGGGCCGCTTGCGCACGGCCTCCAGGCCTTCCAGGATCTGGATCGACGACTCGCCGTAGGCGGCGCTGGCGCCCGGCTGGTTGGTGTCGATGGCGGGTTGCGCGTGTTCCAGCGGCTCGGGGGTCGGGGTGGTCGGGTCGGACATACGGCCAGTCTTCGGAGTCTCTTGAAGCACCGAACCCGCCAGGGGCGGGTCGGTGGTGGTGTCGGGCGTCGCGTTCGGTCAGATGCGCATCGGCATCACGACGTACTTGAAGTGGGCGTCTTCGGGGTTGGTGACGAGCGCCGAGCTGTTGGCGTCCTGCAGCTCCAGCTTGACTATCTCCTGGTCCATGTTGGCCAGGGCGTCGATCAGGTAGGTGACGTTGAAGCCGATCTCGATCGTGTCGCCGCCGTAGTCGATGTCCAGCTCGTCGACGGCTTCTTCCTGCTCGGCGTTGTTGCTGGCCACGCGCAGGGTGCCCGGCTCGATGTTCAGGCGCACGCCCTTGAACTTCTCGCTGGTCAGGATGGCGGTGCGCTGCAGGCTGGCCAGCAGCGGCGCGCGGCCCAGGATGACGGCGTTCTTGTGGTTCTTGGGGATCACGCGGTTGTAGTCGGGGAACTTGCCCTCGACCAGCTTGGTGACGAACTCCATGCCGCCGAACGCGAACTTGGCCTGGTTGCTGGCGAACTGCATCTCGATCGCGCCTTCGGCGTCGGACAGCAGGCGCTGCAGCTCCAGCACGGTCTTGCGCGGCAGGATCACCTCCTGCCGGGGCACCTCGACGTCCAGCGTGGCGCTGGCGAAGGCCAGGCGGTGGCCGTCGGTGGCCACCAGCGACAGCTGCTTGCCCTCGGCCACGAACAGGATGCCGTTGAGGTAGTAGCGGATGTCGTGCACCGCCATCGCGAAGCTCACCTGCGCCAGCAGCGCCTTGAGCGTCTTCTGCGGCACGCTGAACACGGGTCCGAAGCTGGGGGCTTCCTGCACCAGCGGGAAGTCCTCGGCCGGCAGGCTGGTGAGGGTGAAGCGGCTCTTGCCGCCCTTGAGCAGCAGCTTGCCCTGGCTGCTCTCCAGGCTGACGGTCTGGTCGGCCGGCATGGTGCGCAGGATGTCGATCAGCTTGCGCGCGCCCACCGTGGTGGAGAAGTTGCCCGCGTCGCCGCCCAGGTCGGCGGTGGTGCGGATCTGGATCTCCAGGTCGCTGGTGGTCAGCTGCACCTGCTCGCCGGTCTTGCGGATCAGGACGTTGGCCAGGATCGGCAGCGTGTGGCGCCGCTCGACGATGCCGGCCACCGACTGCAGCACGGCCAGCACTTTGTCTTGGGTGGCCTTCAGGACGATCATGGGCGGGTTCCTCTCCTCGTTGTTCTCAGGGCGGGAATGGGGGGCTGGGCGGGGCTGGAAAAACGCACGATTGTCGCCTGTTTCCTCAGCAGGCCCGGCTGGGGGCATCCCGCGGGCGGCCTCATCCCTTCAGGGTCTGCTCCAGCACGTGCAGCTGCTGGTTCAGCTCGGTCACGGTCTGGCGCTCGGCGGCGATCTTGCGCACCGCGTGCAGCACGGTGGTGTGGTCGCGGCCGCCGAACAGCTCGCCGATCTCGGGCAGGCTCTTCTGCGTCAGCTCCTTGGCCAGGTACATCGCGATCTGGCGCGGGCGCGCGATCGAGGCCGGCCTCTTCTTGCTGTACATGTCGGCGACCTTGATCTTGTAGTAGTCGGCCACCGTCTTCTGGATGTTCTCCACCGAGATCTGCCGGTTCTGGATCGACAGCAGGTCCCGCAGCGCCTCGCGCGCCAGCTGGATGGAGATCTCCTTCTGGTTGAAGCGGCTGTACGCCAGGATCTTGCGCAGCGCGCCTTCGAGCTCGCGCACGTTCGAGCGCACGTTCTTGGCCACGAAGAAGGCCACTTCCTCGGGCATCTCGGCGCCTTCGGCGCGCGCCTTGTTGATCAGGATCGCCACCCGCATCTCCAGCTCGGGCGGCTCGATGGCCACCGTCAGGCCCGAGTCGAAGCGCGAGACCAGCCGCTCGTGGATGTCGGCCAGCCCCTTGGGGTAGGTGTCCGAGGTCATCACGATGTGGCTTTTCTTGGCCAGCAGGGCCTCGAAGGCGTTGAAGAACTCCTCCTGCGTGCGGTCCTTGTTGGCGAAGAACTGCACGTCGTCGATCAGCAGCAGGTCCAGGCTGTGGTACCGCTCCTTGAACTCGTCGAAGGTCTTGCGCTGGTACGCCTTAACCACATCCGAGACGAATTGCTCGGCGTGGATGTAGAGAACTTTGCTGCCGGGGCGGTCGGCCAGCAGCTTGTTGCCCACCGCGTGCACCAGGTGGGTCTTGCCCAGGCCGACGCCGCCGTAGATGAACAGCGGGTTGTACAGCTGCCCCGGCATGCCGGCCACGTGCATGGCGGCGGCGCGCGCCATGCGGTTGGCCGTGCCCTCGACCAGGGTGTCGAAGGTCAGCGCGGTGTTCAGGCGCGACTTGAACACGCCCGGCTCCTCGCCCAGCTCGGCCGGTTCGTTGGCCGGCACCAGCTCGGGCTGGGGCGGCGGGATGAACGGCTTGGCGGGGGTTTCTCGCTGAGCGAGCGCTAACTCGAGCTGCACCGGCTGGCCCGAGAGCTTCTCGAGCGTGGCGGCGATGCGGCCGGCGTACTGGGCGCGCACCCAGTCCAGCTTGAACCGGTTGGCGACGTAGAGGGTGACCTTGGAGAAGTCGTCGGCGACCTTGGCGGTCATCGGCTTGATCCAGGTGTTGTACTGCTGCTCGGGCAGGTCCTGGGCGAGTTGCTCGCTGCAGGCCTGCCACAAACTGGCTGCGGCATGGAGGGCGCCCCCGGCAGCCAGGCTGTCCCCGAACCCCTCGCTCATCTCGCCCGCCTCTGTGGATAGTTGTCGTTCACGCAAGCGCCGCATTCTAGGTTCCCCCCGAGTTGTCCACACCGGGTTTTTGCGGATCGGCCACAGCCGCCTGCGGGCTTGACGCCTGTCCGGTTGTTTGCTGGGGCTGGACAAATCGGGGATAATCCGCGGTTTCCTCGAGAGTCCACCACCATGAAACGCACCTACCAACCCTCCAAAGTGCGCCGCGCCCGCACCCACGGCTTCCTGGTCCGCATGAAGACCCGCGGCGGCCGTGCCGTGATCAACGCCCGCCGCGCCAAGGGCCGCAAGCGCCTGGCCGTCTGAGGCCGGGCCTGCCAGCCGCACCTCGGGCCGGGGCCGTCCGCGTGATCCCCCTGCCGTGCAGCGGCTGACCGCCAAGGCGCAGTTCGAGGCCGTGCTGGCCACGGGCAGCACCGTCGCCCGCACCGCGCACTTCGCGTTGCACCGCGCCGCCCTCGCACCCGCCGGCACCGCGCCCCAGGCGCCGCAGCAAGACACCGCAGGGCCTGGCACCGCTCCACGGCGCCAGGCCCTGTTTGCCGTGCCCGACCAGCCCTGGCTGGGCGTCGTCGTGCCCAAGCGTTGGGCCAAGCGCGCCGTCACCCGCAACACGATCAAACGCCAGATCTACGCCGTGAGCCTGGACTTCGAAGCCGACCTGCCCGCCGCCGCCCACGTGGTGCGGCTGCGCGCCGGCTTCGACAAGGCGCGCTTTCCCAGCGCGACCTCCGATGCGCTCAGGGTGGCCGTGCGCACCGAACTGCGCCAGCTGTTCGCGGGGGCGCGGCGGTGAGCGTGCGCGCCGTCCTCGTCGGCATCGTCAAGGGCTACCGGCTGCTGCTGTCGCCCTGGCTGGGCGGCGCCTGCCGCTTCACGCCCACCTGCTCGGTCTATGCCATCGAGGCGCTCGAGCGCCATGGCGCCCTGCGCGGCAGCGGCCTGGCCGCCTGGCGGCTGGTGCGCTGCGGCCCCTGGTGCGCCGGCGGGCACGATCCCGTTCCCGGCGCCCGCGTGGCGCCGGCCGGCCTGTTCACGCGCCTCGTGGCGCGTTCCGATTCCCCAACCGAGACGTCTTCGCGATGAACGACATCCGCCGCACCATCCTCTGGGTGGTCTTCGGGTTCTCCATGGTCCTGCTCTGGGACCAATGGCAGATCCACAACGGGCGCCAGGCCACGTTCTTCCCCAAGCCCACGCCGGCCGTCACGGCCAAGGCGCCCGCCGCGGGCGCCGGTGCCACGGCGGCGACGCCCGGCGCGGTGCCGGCCCCGGTGGCCCAGGGCGCCCAGCCGGGCGCGGTGCCGCAGTCCGGCGGCGCGGCCCCGGCGGCCAGCAGCGAGCGGTTCACGGTCACGACCGACCTGCTGAAGCTGACCTTCGACACCGAAGGCGGCTCGCTGGTGCGCAGCGAGTTCCTCGAGGTGGCCGGTGACGACGCCCAGGGCAAGCCGGCCGGCAACTTCGTGCTGCTCGAGCAGTCGCCCGAGCGGGTGTACGTGGCGCAGTCGGGCCTGGTGGGCGGCGACTTTCCGACCCACAAGACGGTGATGGCCGCCAGCGGCGAGCGCGCGCTCAAGGACGGCCAGGACCAGCTGGAGGTGCGCTTCGAGTCGCCGGTGCAGGGCGGCGTGAAGCTGGTCAAGACCTACACGCTCAAGCGCGGCGCCTACGACGTCGCGGTGCGCCACGAGGTGGTCAACGCCGGCAGCGCGCCGGTGGCGCCGCAGCTGTACATGCAGCTGGTGCGCGGCGGCTACCCGCACGCCTCGTCGTCGATGATGAACCCCACGGCCACCTTCACGGGCCCGGCCGTCTACACCGCCGACAAGAAGTTCCAGAAGCTCGAGCTGGCCGACATCGACAAGGGCAAGGCCGACTTCCAGAGGGAAGCGACCGCCGGCTACGTGGCGATGGTGCAGCACTACTTCGCCAGCGCCTGGATCCTGCCCGACGGCACCAAGCGCGAGAACTTCGTGCGCAAGGTCGACGACCGCTACGCCGTCGGCATGATCGCGCCGCTCGAGCAGGTCGCACCCGGTGCCGCCAAGGCGGTGGCCGCGACGTTCTTCGCCGGCCCGCAGACCGAGAAGGCGCTCGAGCGCATCTACCCCGGCCTGGACCTGGTCAAGGACTACGGCGTGTTCACCATCCTGGCCAAGCCGCTGTACTGGCTGCTGGACAAGATCCACACGGTGGTGGGCAACTGGGGCTGGGCCATCATGGGCTTGGTGCTGCTGATCAAGATCGCGTTCTACTGGCTGCAGGCCAAGGGCTACCAGAGCATGGCCAAGATGAAGGCCATCAACCCGCGCGTGATGCAGCTGCGCGAGCGCTACAAGGACAACCCGCAGCAGATGCAGCAGGAGATGATGCGCATCTACCGCGAGGAGAAGGTCAACCCGATCGGCGGCTGCTTCCCGATCATGGTGCAGATCCCGGTGTTCATCGCGCTGTACTGGGTGCTGCTGACCAGCGTCGAGATGCGCCATGCGCCCTGGGTGGGCTGGATCCACGACCTGTCGGTGCCCGATCCGTTCTTCATCCTGCCGGCGGTCATGACCCTGACCACGCTGCTGCAGACCGCGCTGAACCCCGCGCCGCCGGACCCGATGCAGGCCAAGCTGATGTGGTTCATGCCGCTGGCGTTCTCGGTGATGTTCTTCTTCTTCCCGGCCGGCCTGGTGCTGTACTGGATCACCAACAACGTGCTGTCGATCGCGCAGCAGTGGCTGATCAACACCCGCATGGGCGTGCCGCCCGAGTTCAACCTGCCGAAATTCAGGTAAGCACCCGCCGGTGCACTCCCCAGGGGCCGCAGATGCGGCCCTTGGTGTTTCTGGCGCCTCGCGCCGGACCGGGCATCATCCCCGCATGCCCTCCTGGTACGACCGCCACGTGCTCCCGCCCCTGCTCGACTGCGCCTGCGGGCTGCCCATGGTCACGCGCCAGCGGCGGCTGGTGGTGCCGCAGGCCCGCGGGCGGGTGCTGGAGATCGGCATCGGCACGGGGCTGAACCTGCCGCATTACGACATGGCCTGCGTCACCAGCCTCACGGGGGTCGACCCCGGCATCGGGATGCACCCGACAGCCGCCCGCCGCGCCCGCGCCCGCGGCCTGGACGTCCGGCTGGTGCCGCTGTCGGCCGAACAGCTGCCGCTGCCCGATGCCTCGTTCGACACGGTGGTGGTGACCTACACGCTGTGCACCATCCCCGACCCGGTGGCGGCGCTGCGCGAGATGCGGCGTGTGCTGGCGCCCGGCGGGCAGCTGCTGTTCTGCGAGCACGGCCGCGCGCCCGAGCCCGCGGTGCAGCGCTGGCAGGAGCGGCTGCAGCCGCTGTGGGGCCGGTTGGCGGGCGGCTGCCACCTGGGCCGCGACGTGCCGGCACTGCTGGGGCAGGCGGGGTTCACCGTGCCGTCGCTGCACACCGGCTACATCCCCGGGCCTCGGCCGATGACCTTCCACTACTGGGGTCGCGCGCTGGGACAATCGCCCGATGCTCACGCGCCCCACTGATCCCATCGCCGCCATCGCCACCGCGCCCGGCCGCGGCGCCGTCGGCATCGTGCGGGTGTCGGGCGCCTCGGTGCAGCCGGTGATCGAGGCCCTGTGCGGCCGCGGGCTCAAGCCGCGCGAGGCCACCTACCTGCCCTTCCGCGACGACGACGGCAGCCCCATCGACCACGGGCTGGCGATCCACTTCCCGGCCCCGCACTCGTACACGGGCGAGGACGTGCTGGAGCTGCAGGCGCACGGTGGCCCGGTGGTGCTGCAGCTGCTGCTGGCGCGTTGCCTGCGTGCCGGGGCGGCGCAGGGGCTGCGGGTGGCCGAGCCGGGCGAGTTTACGCGCCGTGCCTTCCTCAACGACAAGCTCGACCTGGCGCAGGCCGAGGCGGTGGCCGACCTGATCGACGCCAGCACCGAGGCCGCTGCGCGCAGCGCCGCCCGCGCGCTGGCGGGCGACTTCTCGCGCGAGGTCGATGGCCTGCGCGAGCAGCTGGTGCACCTGCGCATGCTGGTGGAGGCCACCCTGGACTTCCCCGAGGAGGAGATCGACTTCCTCGAGCAGGCCGACGCGCGCGGCCAGCTCGAACGGCTGCAGGCGCGGCTGGCGTCGGTGCTGCAGAAGGCGCGCCAGGGCGCACTGCTGCGCGAGGGGATCCAGGTGGTGATCGCCGGCCAGCCCAACGCGGGCAAGAGCTCCCTGCTCAACGCGCTGGCGGGCGCCGAGCTGGCCATCGTCACGCCGATCGCGGGCACCACGCGCGACGTGGTAAGCCAGACCATCCAGGTCGAGGGCGTGCCGCTGCACGTGATCGACACCGCCGGCCTGCGCGACAGCGACGACCCGGTCGAGGCGATCGGCATCGCGCGGGCCTGGGAGCGGCTGGCCGGCGCCGACTGCGTGCTGTTCCTGCACGACCTGACGCGCCAGCACGAGCCGCAGGTGGTGGCCGACGATGCCGCGCTGCTGGCCCGGCTGCAGTCGCACCTGCCGCCGGGCGTGCCGGTGCTGCAGCTGTGGAACAAGGCCGATGCGGCCCCCGGCGTGGCGGTGCCCGCGGGCGATCTGCGCCTGTCGGCCCGCGCCGGCGAGGGCCTGCAGGACCTGCGCCGCCGCCTGCTCGAGGTGGCCGGCTGGCAGGCTGCGACCGAAGGCGTGGCGATCGCGCGTGAACGCCACCTGCTGGCGCTGCGCCGCGTGGGCGACCACTTGGACACGGCGCAGGCCCTGCTGCGCGAGCAGCCGGCGCTGGACCTGCTGGCCGAGGAACTGCGGCTGGCGCAGAACGCGCTCAACGAGATCACCGGGGCCTTCGGCGCCGACGACCTGCTGGGCGTCATCTTCTCCAGCTTCTGTATCGGCAAGTAACGGCGCGCCTGCGAACTCCTTCCGCCAAACGCCACGAAACCGTGCGGAAGGTCGCGGGCGACCGATGAAGGGTGCGCGGCGGCGTGAACGGCTGCGCCTAAACTGGCACGCCGGGGTCGAGGAAACCCCGCCCAGCTGCCCCCCAGAAGGCCCCCATGTCCCTGCTGAGCCTGTTCCAACAACGCCCCAAGGGCCGCGACGCGACGGCGCCTGCCTCCCTGCCCGTGGGCCGCGGCGACTCGAGCGTGCCGCCGGCACGCCGCGCCGAGGCCGACACCCCCGCCGACACCAGCCAGCGCCGCGGCGAGCGCAGCAGCCGGCGCGAGCAGCTGTACGCGGCCGTGCGCGAGTCGATGATCCGCGCCGGCGTGCTGTCCTCGGCCTACCGCTTCAAGGTGCTGTCGCTCGACAGCTCCGGCCGCCAGTTCCTCGTGATGATCGACCTCTCGGGCGTCGAGCTGCCCCCGGCCCGCCAGGCCGAGATCGAGGCCGCTCTGGCCCAGTCGGTGCGCGCGCGCCACGGGATCCAGGTGCAGTCGGTCTACTGGCGCCATGCCGCCACCCCGGCGCCCGCGCCGGCCCAGGCACCGGCCCAGCCGCAGACGCCTGCCGCCCTGATGGAGGCGCGCCGCGCCGCGCGGGCCGCCGCCACGGCGGCCGCCGCCGCTGGCACGCCCGAGGCGGCCAAGCCCCCTGCCCGCCACACCATCGACCCGATCGAGGACGACGAGGTCAAGGCCCTGCGCCAGGCCCTGGCCGAGGGCATGAAGGCGCCCGAGCCGGCCCGGCCCGCCGCCGAGGCCGCACCTGCCCCCGCGCCGACGCGCGAGAAGACCCGCGCCAAGGACGCCGACAAGGGCAACAACTACGCGCTGCTCACCGGGTTCGAAGACACCGAGATGAGCCACAGCCGCCTGCCCGGCACGCTGAGCACCACCCAGTACGGCGACTTGAACTGACGGGCCGACCCGGCGCACCCCGTCATGCCCGCGCAGGCGGGCATCCACGCTCGAGCGCGGAGGTGGCGCGTGGGTCCCCGCTTGCGCGGGGTCGACAAATCTGCGGCACGGCGTTGACCTCACCACCCCCGGTCGCCCCGGCGCAGGCCGGGGCCCAGCGACTTGCGGGTGCATCGGACGCCAAAGTCACTGGATTCCGGCCTTCGCCGGAATGACGACAACACACCCACCGGAATGACGACGCACCCCATCGCCGTCATGCCCGCGCAGGCGGGCATCCACGATCAGGTGCGGGGGTGAGGCGTGGGTCCCCGCCTGCGCGGGGACGACGAATCTGAGGCACGGCGCTGACGCAACCCTCCGCCGTCGCCCCGGCGCAGGCCGGTGCCCAGCGACTTGCGGGTGCGTCGGATGCCGAAGTCACCGGATTCCGGCCTTCGCCGGAATGACGACACACACCCATCGCCGTCATGCCCGCGCAGGCGGGCATCCACGATCAGGCGCGGCGGTGGCGCGTGGGTCCCCGCCTGCGCGGGGACGACGAAACCGCCCTTAGCCCCCCAGCAGCTTCTGCTCCGCCAACGCCAGCGTCTCGGCGCGCCCGGACAGCACCAGCGTGTCGCCGCCGGCCAGCGCGGCGGCGTCTTCGGGCGGGTGCGACTGGCCGTCGGCGCGGCGCAGGCTCACCACCCGCACGCCCATGGCATGCAGCGCGAAATGGCCCAGCGTGCGGCCGACCGCGCGCGCGCCCACCGGCAGCGTGAGCGTGGCCAAGCGTTCCTGCTGCATCTCGTCCACGCCGTCGTCGTCGGCCCCGTGGAACCAGCCGCGCAGCAGGTTGTAGCGGGCATCGCGCTGGTCCTGCACGATGCGGATCACCCGCCGCATCGGCACGCCCACCAGCGCCAGCGCGTGGCTGGCCAGCATCAGCGAGCCTTCGAGCGCCTCGGGCACGACCTCGGTGGCGCCGGCGGCCTGCAGCTTCTCGAGCTCGTGGTCGTGCTGGGTGCGCACGATCACCGGCACCTGCGGCGCGTGGGCGCGGGTGTTGGCCAGCACCTTCAGCGCCCCCGGCACGTCGAGGTAGGTCACCACCACCGCGCTGGCGCGCGCCAGGCCGGCGGCCATCAGCGCCTGCAGCCGCGCCGCATCGCCGAACACCACCGAGTCGCCCGCCGCCGCGGCCTGGCGCACGCGGTCGGGGTCCAGGTCCAGCGCCATGTAGGGGATCTGCTCGCGCTCGAGCATGCGCGCCAGGTTCTGGCCGCAGCGGCCGTAGCCGCAGATGATCACGTGCCGGTTGGCGTTGATCGATCGCCGCGCGATGGTGGTCATCTGCAGCGACTGCTGCAGCCACTCGCTGGCCACCAGCTTCATCACCAGGCGGTTGCTCGACATGATGATGAACGGCGTGGCCAGCATCGACAGCACCATGGCCGCCAGGATCGGGTTGAGCAGCTCGGGCGCCACCAGCCCGCTCTGCTGCGCCAGCGCCAGCAGCACGAAGCCGAACTCGCCCGCCTGCGCCAGGTACAGGCCGGTGCGCAGCGCCACGCCGTCGGTCGCACCCAGCAGCCGCGCCAGGGCGGCCACGGTGACGAGCTTGAACAGCACCGGCGCGGCCAGCAGCAGCAGCACCAGTCCCCAGCGCTCGGCCACCAGGCGCCAGTCGAGCATCATCCCGATGCTGATGAAGAACAGGCCCAGCAGCACGTCGTGGAACGGCCGGATGTCGGTCTCCACCTGGTGCTTGTATTCGGTCTCCGAGATCAGCATGCCCGCGATGAACGCGCCCAGGGCCAGCGACAGGCCGGCCAGCTCGGTCAGCCAGGCCAGGCCCAGCGTGGTGAGCAGCAGGTTCAGCACGAACAGTTCCTGGCTCTTGCGCCGCGCCACCAGGGTCAGCCACCAGCGCATCACGCGCTGGCCGCCGGTGAGCAGCAGGGCGATCAGCACGGTGGCCTTCAACGCCCCCAGCGCCAGCGCCGCGAACAGCGCCTCGGGCTTGCTGCCCAGTGCCGGGATCAGCACCAGCAGCGGCACCACGGCCAGGTCCTGCAGCAGCAGCACGCCGATGACGCGCTTGCCGTGCTCGCTCTCCAGCTCCAGCCGGTCGGCCACCAGCTTGACCACGATGGCGGTGCTGCTCATGGCCAGCGCGCCCGACAGCGCCAGGGCGCTCTGCCACGGCATGTTCCACCAGTGCGGCGCGGCCCAGGCCAGCGCCAGGCTGCCCAGCGTGCCGACCACGATGGTCACGGCCACCTGGGCCAGGCCCAGCCCGAACACGTGCCGGCGCATCGCCCGCAGCTTGGGCAGGTTGAACTCCAGCCCGATCACGAACATCAGGAACACGACGCCGAACTCGGCCAGGTGCCGCACCGCCTCGGTGTCGGTGGCGCCGAAGTCCAGCGCGTGCGGACCGATCAGCACGCCCGCCAGCAGGTAGCCCAGCATGGGGGGCAAGCGCAACGAGCGGCAGGCGACCACGCCCAGCACGGCGGCCAGCAGGTAGACCAGCATCAGTTGCAGGGTGGACATGGGTCCGATGCTACCGCCCGCCTGAGTTGCCCCGGCCGCTCGCCGCCGGGCGGGGCCACCTAGAATCGCGGCCCATGTCCGAGCCCCTGGCCCCCGCCTTCGATGCCGACCAGGCGCTGCGCCTGGCGATGGAGACCTTCGACATCGAGGCCGAGGCGGTGCGCGGGCTCAAGTCACGCACCGGCGAGCCCTTCGTGCGCGCGGTGCAGGCCATGCTGGCCGTGCGCGGCCGCGTGGTGGTGATGGGCATGGGCAAGAGCGGCCACGTGGGCCGCAAGGTGGCGGCGACGCTGGCGTCCACCGGCACGCCGGCGATGTTCGTGCACCCGGCCGAGGCCAGCCATGGCGACCTGGGCATGATCAAGCCGATCGACCTGGTGCTGGCCATCTCCAACGGCGGCGAGAGCGACGAGATCACGGCCATCCTGCCGGTGCTCAAGCGGCTGGGCGCGCCGCTGGTGGCCATGACCGGCAATGCCAGGTCGACGCTGGCGCGGCATGCCGACATCGTGCTGGACAGCGGCGTCGAGAAGGAGGCCTGCCCGCTCAACCTGGCGCCCACGGCCAGCACCACGGCCCAACTGGCCCTGGGCGATGCGCTGGCGGTGGCGCTGCTCGACGCGCGCGGCTTCCGCGCCGAGGACTTCGCGCGCTCGCATCCGGGCGGCGCCCTCGGCCGCAAGCTGCTGACCCACGTCAGCGACGTGATGCGCCAGGGCGAGCAGGTGCCGCGCGTGGGCCCCGACGCCGCCTTCACCGACCTGATGCGCGAGATGAGCGCCAAGGGCCTGGGCGCCTCGGCCGTGGCCGATGCGGGCGGCCGTGTGCTGGGCATCTTCACCGACGGCGACCTGCGCCGGCTGATCGAGCGCGGGGTCGACCTGCGCAGCGCCACCGCGCGCGAGGTCATGCATGCGGACCCGCGCACCATCCGCGCCGACGCCCTGGCGGCCGAGGCCGCCGACCTGATGGAACAGCACCGCATCACCAGCGTGCTGGTGGTCGACGCGCACGGGCTGCTCGTGGGCGCGCTGAACACCAACGACCTGATGCGGGCCAAGGTCATCTGATGCCGGCACTGAGCTTTCCGCCGCAGCTGCTGCTCGCGGCCCAGGGCATCCGGGTCGCGTTCTTCGACGTCGACGGCGTGCTCACCGACGGCGGCCTGTACATGGGCGAGCAGGGCGAGACCCTCAAGCGCTTCCACATCCTCGACGGCCTGGGCCTGAAGCTGCTGCAGCGCGCCGGCATCACGCCGGCCGTGATCACCGGCCGCGACTCGGCGCCCCTGCGCGCGCGGCTGCAGGCCCTGGGCGTGCAGCACGTGCACTACGGCACCGAGGACAAGGCGCCGGCGGCGCAGCGCACGCTCGAGGCCCTGGGGCTGGACTGGTCGCAGGCCGCGGCCATCGGCGACGACTGGCCCGACCTGCCGGTGCTGCGCCGCTGCGCCTTCCCGGTCGCGCCCGCCAATGCCCATGCCGAGGTCAAGGCAGAGGCCCGCCACGTCACGGCGGTGCCCGGGGGGCACGGCGCGGCGCGCGAGTTCTGCGACCTGCTGCTGGTGGCCAGCGGCCGCTACGCCCAGCTGCTGGAGGCCTACGCGTGAGCGTGGCCGGCGGCTGGCGCTGGCTGCGCAGGACCGGCGACCGGCTGGCGATCTACCTGCCGGTCATCCTCATGGGCCTGCTGGCCGCGGGCACCTACTGGCTGGCGCGCAACACGCCCACGCTGCTGGGCGGCGCCGATGCCGAGCGCCCGGTGAGCCACGACCCCGACTACTTCATGCGCGGCTTCTCGGTGAAGACCTTCGATGCGGGCGGACGCCTCAAGAGCGAGGTGTTCGGCACCGAGGCCCGCCACTACCCCGACACCGACACGCTCGAGATCGACATGGCGCGCATCCGCTCGTACGGCGAGGACGGCGCGCTGACCGTGGCCACGGCCAAGCGGGCGCTGTCCAACGCCGACGGCAGCGAGGTGCAGCTGATGGGCGATGCCGTGGTGGTGCGCGAGACGCCGCCCGGCACGACCACGCCGCGGCTCGAGTACCGCGGCGAGTTCCTGCACGCCTTCATGGACACCGAGCGGGTGCGCTCGCACAAGCCGGTGACCCTGATCCGGGGCACGGACGTGTTCACCGCCGACAGCATGGAATACGACAACCTGGACGCGATCATGGTGCTGCGCGGCCGGGTGCGCGGCGTGCTGCAGCCCAGGGCGCCGGCCACCGCGGCGCCCACGGCCGCGCCTCGGACCGCCCCATGACCCCTGCCCCGCTCGTCTTCATCACCGGCGCGTCCAGCGGCATCGGCCAGGCGCTGGCCTGGCGCTACCACCAGGCCGGCTGGCGGCTCGCGCTCGCGGCGCGCCGCACGGCGGAGATCGAGGCCTGGGCCCGCGCGCAGGGCATCGCGCCCGACCGTGTCGCGGTCTATGCCGCCGACGTGGCCGACACCGACAGCATCGTGGCCGCGGGCCGTCAGTGCCTGGCCACGCAGGGCCTGCCCGACGTGGTCATCGCCAACGCCGGCATCAGCGTGGGCGTCGACACCGCGGTGCGCGAGGACCTGGACGTGATCGCGCGCACCTATGCCACCAACAACATCGGGCTGGCCGCCACCTTCCATCCCTTCGTCGAGCCCATGAGCCGGCGCGGCGCTGGCGCGCTGGTGGGCATCGCGAGCGTCGCGGGCATCCGCGGGCTGCCGGGCCACGGCGCGTACTGCGCCAGCAAGGCGGCCGTGATCAGCTACTGCGAGAGCCTGCGCGGCGAGCTGCGTGCCAGGGGCGTGCGGGTGGTGACGATCGCGCCGGGCTACATCGACACCCCGCTGACCCGGCAGAACCGCTACCGGATGCCGTTCCTGATGCAGCCGCAGGACTTCGCCGAGCAGGCCTTCCGCACCATCGCCGCGGGCCGCAGCTTCCGGGTGATCCCCTGGCAGATGGGCGTGGTGGCCAAGCTGCTGCGGTTGCTGCCCGACCCCCTGTTCGACCGGCTGCTGGCCGGACGGCCGCGCAAGCACCGGCAGGGCCAGGGCCGCGCCTCCTGAGCCCGCGCGCCGGCGGGCGGGCAGCAAAAAGCCCGCCGAAGCGGGCTTTCAGTGCGAAGGACGCAGGGGCTCAGTAGCCGCCGCCGCCACGGTTGCCGCCGCCACGCGGGCCGGAACCGTAGGGGCTGCGGAAGCCGCCGTCGCTGCCGCCGCGACCACCGCCGCCGCCGCCATAGCCGCCGCCACCACCGCCGCGACGGTCACCACCGCCGCCGCCGCCGTAGCCGCCGCCACCACCGCCGCCGCCGTAGCCGCCACCGCCGCCACCACCGTAGCCGCCACCACCACCGCCGCCGTAGCCGCCGGTGCGCGGACGCGGCTCCATCGGACGGGCCTCGTTGACCACGACGCTGCGGCCGCCCAGGGGCTGGCCGTTCATGCCGTTGATCGCGGCCTGCGCCTCGGCATCGCTGCCCATCTCGACGAAGCCGAAGCCCTTGGAGCGGCCGGTGTCGCGCTCCATCATGACCTTGGCGCTGGTGACCGCACCGAACTGGCTGAAGGCCTGCTCGAGATCGCTGTCGCGCACGGAATAGGGCAGGTTGCCCACGTACAGTTTGTTGCCCATGGAAAGGGACTCCTCAGAAGAAAAAGACCAGCGCGATGGAGTCCCGAAAACGCATCAAGCAAGATAGCGACAGCGACTTGTTCACCGCAGAACGCGGGACGTTCCCGGCCCGCGCCGGGCCATTATGGGCCACATCGCGCAGGCCATGGCAAGCGCCGCCACGGACCGCGACCCCCCCTTGCGCGGGGCTTGCGGGTAAATCCCAACACCAAGCCGGGCCCGCCCTGCGGTGCGCAACCCGGCCGTGGCTCACCAGGAGACTTCACGCTCCGGCGTGGCGCTGATGCGGTGCACCGCCAGGTCGGCGCCCTCGAACTCTTCCTCGGGCGACAGGCGGATGCCCACCAGCAGCTTGAGCCCTCCGTAGACGAGCAGGCCGCCCACCACCGCCCAGGCCACGCCCAGCAGGCTGCCGATGGCCTGGGCCGCCAGGCTCACCCCACCCAGGCCGCCCAGCGCCGTGCTGCCGAACAGGCCCGCGGCCAGCCCGCCCCAGAGACCGCATAGGCCGTGCAGCGGCCACACGCCCAGCACGTCGTCGATCTTCCAGCGGTTCTGGGCCACGGTGAACATGCCCACGAAGATCGCGCCGGCCACCGCGCCGACCACCAGCGCGCCCAGCGGGTGCATCAGGTCCGAACCCGCGCACACCGCCACCAGCCCGGCCAGCGGCCCGTTGTGCACGAAGCCCGGGTCGTTGCGCCCGGCCGCCAGCGCGGCCAGGGTGCCGCCGACCATGGCCATCAGCGAGTTCACGGCGACCAGGCCCGAGATCTTGTCCAGCGTCTGCGCGCTCATCACGTTGAAGCCGAACCAGCCCACCGTGAGGATCCAGGCGCCCAACGCCAGGAACGGGATGTTGGACGGCGGATGCGCCGAGACCGCGCCGTCCTTGCGGTAGCGGTTGCTGCGCGCGCCCAGCAGCAGCACCGCCGGCAGGGCCAGCCAGCCGCCCACGGCGTGGACGACGATGGAGCCGGCGAAGTCGTGGAAGTCCTCGCCGGTCAGGCCCTTGATCCAGTCCTGCACGCCGAAGTGGCGGTTCCAGGCGATGCCCTCGAAGAACGGGTAGACCAGGCCGACGATCACCGCGGTGGCGATCAGCTGCGGCCAGAAGCGGGCGCGCTCGGCGATGCCGCCGGAGATGATGGCGGGGATGGCGGCCGCGAAGGTGAGCAGGAAGAAGAACTTCACCAGCTCGTAGCCGTTCCTGGCCGCCAGTTCCCCGGCGCCGACGAAGAAGTGGGTGCCGTAGGCGACGCCGTAGCCGACCGCGAAGTAGACGACCGTGGAGACGGAGAAGTCGACCAGGATCTTGACCAGCGCATTGACCTGGTTCTTCTTGCGGACCGTGCCGAGCTCGAGGAACGCGAACCCCGCATGCATGGCCAGGACCATGATGCCGCCCAGCAGGATGAACAAGGCATCCGCGCCCTGTTTCAGTGCTTCCATGAAAACCTCTTGGATGAAACTGCTTTGATTTGGTGCATCCGGAGTCTTTGCAGCCCCGGTGCACCAAAGGCAAGCAAGTTCCACGCCAATCCGGTGCGCGACGCGGCGGTGGCTACGTCAGCGGCGGTTAGACTGCCGGCCTTCCCCGATGCTCGACGGTCCGCGGCGCCGGCCCACCCGGCCCAGCCCGCCCGGGTCCTGCCCGCTTGCCCACCCCATGGACGCTTTCCTGATCTCCACCGGCCTGGTCGCCCTGGCCGAGATGGGCGACAAGACCCAGCTGCTGTCGCTGCTGCTGGCCGCCCGCTTCCGCAAACCGTGGCCCATCGTCGCCGGCATCCTGGTCGCCACCCTGGCCAACCATGCGCTGGCTGGTGCTGTCGGTGCCTGGGTCACCGGCGTGCTGGGCGAGCAGGTGCTGCGCTGGATCCTGGGCGGCTCGTTCCTGGCCATGGCTGTCTGGATGCTCATCCCCGACACGCTGGACGAGGACGAGGCGGCCACCGACGCGCCGCGTTTCGGCGTGTTCGCGACCACCGTGGTGGCCTTCTTCCTGGCCGAGATGGGCGACAAGACGCAGATCGCCACCGTGATGCTGGCCGCCCGCTTCGACACCTGGGCCCCCGTGGTGGCCGGCACCACGCTGGGCATGCTGCTGGCCAATGCCCCGGCGGTGTGGTTCGGCGAACGCATCACGCGGCTGGTGCCGATCCGCGTCGTGCACGTCGTGTCGGCGCTGATCTTCGTGGCCCTGGGGCTGGGCGTGCTGCTGGGCTTCGGTTGATATACTGACCGCAGCGCCGATTTGCTTCCGCTTGCGGGCGCTCAACAAATCCAGCTAAAGACGAAGCCCGGCAGACCCGGCCTCGTTCCTTGGCGAGCCCGGGTTTTTTCTTTGCCATGACGCTCCTCGCGCAACCGCAGTCCATGCACTTCGCCGAGCCGCTGGCGCTGCGCAGCGGCGCGGCGCTGGGCGGCTACGACCTGGCCTACGAGACCTACGGCACCCTCAACGCCGACCGCTCCAACGCGGTGCTGGTGTGCCATGCGCTGAACGCCTCGCACCACGTGGCCGGCAGCTACGCGGGGCAGCCGAAGTCCGAGGGCTGGTGGGACAGCATGATCGGCCCCGGCAAGCCGGTGGACACCGACCGCTTCTTCGTCATCGGCGTCAACAACCTGGGCTCGTGCTTCGGCTCGACGGGCCCCATGCACACCAACCCGGCCACCGGCCGCGCCTGGGGCGCCGACTTCCCGGTGGTGACCGTCGAGGACTGGGTGGACGCGCAGGCCCGCCTGCTCGACCGGCTGGGCATCGATCGCCTCGCGGCCGTGCTGGGCGGCAGCCTGGGCGGCATGCAGGCGCTGTCGTGGACGCTGCAGTACCCGCAGCGCGTGGCCCATGCGGCCGTGATCGCCAGCGCGCCCAACCTGACGGCCGAGAACATCGCCTTCAACGAGGTGGCGCGGCGCGCGATCGTCACCGACCCGGACTTCCACGGCGGCCACTTCTACGACCATGGCGTGGTGCCCAAGCGCGGCCTGCGCATCGCGCGCATGGTCGGCCACATCACCTACCTGTCCGACGACGTGATGAACGCCAAGTTCGGGCGGCAGCTGCGCGACGGCATCGACCTGCGCTACACCACGCAGGACATCGAGTTCCAGATCGAGAGCTACCTGCGGCACCAGGGCGACAAGTTCAGCGAGTACTTCGACGCCAACACCTACCTGCTGATCACCCGCGCGCTCGACTACTTCGACCCGGCGCGCGGGCACGGCGGCAACCTGTCCAAGGCACTGGCGGCGGCCACCGCGCGCTTCCTGCTGGTGAGCTTCACGACCGACTGGCGTTTCTCGCCCGCGCGCAGCCGCGAGATCGTCAAGGCCCTGCTCGACAACCGGCGCAGCGTGACCTATGCCGAGGTCGACGCGCCGCACGGCCACGACGCCTTCCTGCTCGACGACGCCCGCTACCACGCCGTGGTGCGGGCCTGGTTCGGCCGCATCGCCCAGGAGCTGGCCCATGTCTGACCAGAGCACGCAGGCCCTGATCGCCAGCCTGGTGCCGCCGGGCAGCCGGGTGCTCGACCTGGGCTGCGGCGACGGCGCCCTGCTCGAGCTGCTGCTGCGCACCCGCGGCTGCAGCGGCTACGGCGTGGAGCTGGCCGACGACAACGTGCTGGCCTGCGCGCGCCGCGGCGTGGACGTGATCCAGCTGAACCTCGACGAGGGCCTGTCGATGTTCGCCGACGACAGCTTCGACGTGGTGCTGCAGATCGACACGCTGCAGAACCTGCGCAATGCCGAGACCATGCTGCGCGAGACGGCGCGCGTGGGCAAGACGGCGATCGTGGCCTTCCCCAACTTCGCGCACTGGCCCAACCGGCTGGCCGTGCTGCGCGGGCGCATGCCGGTGACGCGGCGGCTGCCCTACCAGTGGTACGACACGCCCAACATCCGCGTGGGCACGTTCAAGGACTTCGAGGTGCTCGCCACGCGCAACCGCCTGCAGATCCTCGACGCCTTCGGGCTGCAGGACGGCCGCGTCGTGCGCACCCTGCCCAACCTGCGCGCGGGCACCGCGGTGTTCCGGCTGGCCCGTGGCTGACACCGCCCCCGCCGGAGCCGGCGCGCCGCCCGCCCCGGTCTCCTTCGGCCAGGCCCTGGCGTTCTGGTTCAGGCTCGGCTGCCTGAGCTTCGGCGGCCCGGCCGGCCAGATCGCGCTCATGCACCGCGAGCTGGTCGAGCAGCGCCGCTGGATCAGCGAGCGGCGGTTCCTGCACGCGCTGAACTACTGCATGCTGCTGCCCGGTCCCGAGGCGCAGCAGCTGGCCACCTACATCGGCTGGCTGCTGCACCGCACGCGCGGCGGCATCGCGGCCGGCGCCCTGTTCGTGCTGCCCTCGCTGGTGCTGCTGCTGGCGCTCAGCTGGGTCTACGTGCGCTTCGGCCAGGTGCCGTGGGTGGCGGCCGTGTTCTGGGGCATCAAGCCGGCCGTCGTGGCCCTGGTGCTGCAGGCCGTGCTGCGGGTGGGCGGCCGCACCTTGCGCACGCCGCGGCAGGCGCCGCTGCTGTGGCTCATCGCCGCCTGCAGCTTCGTCGCGATCGCCCTGCTGGACATCCCGTTCCCCTGGGTCGTCGGCGCCGCGGCGCTGGCCGGCGTGGCCGGCGGGCGCTGGGCGCCTGCGCAGTTCGCGCCGGCCGGCGGGCATGGCGGCGGCGCGGCCGGCGCGCCCCATGCGCCGGCGCTCATCGACGACGACACCCCCACGGCGCCGCATGCGCGCTGGCGCCCCGCGGCGCTGGCGCGGGTGGCGGCCGTGGGGCTGGCCCTGTGGGCCGTGCCGTTCGCGCTGCTGGTGGCCTGGCAGGGGATGCAGGCCGCTCTGGCGCAGATGGCGCTGTTCTTCACCAAGGCAGCGCTGCTGACCTTCGGCGGCGCCTACGCGGTGCTGCCCTACGTGATGCAGGGCGCGGTCACGCAGTACGGCTGGCTGACCGCCCCGCAGATGATCGACGGCCTGGCCCTGGGCGAGACCACGCCCGGCCCGCTGATCATGGTGGTGGCCTTCGTGGGCTTCCTGGGCGGGTGGTCGCAGCAGGTGCTGGGGCCCGACGCGCTGCTGCCCGGCGCGGTGCTGGCGGCCTGCGTGGTGACCTGGTTCACCTTCCTGCCCTCCTTCGTGTTCATCCTGGCCGGCGGTCCGCTGGTGGAGGCCACGCATGGACGGCTGGGCTTCACGGCACCGCTCACCGGCGTGACCGCAGCCGTGGTGGGCGTGATCGGCAGCCTGGCCCTGTTCTTCCTGCGGCACGTGGCCTGGCCGTTGCCGGGAGGGCCGCTCGACATCGCGGCGGTGGCGCTGGCGGCCGCGGCCACGTTCGCGCTGGTGCGGCTGAAGCTGGGCGTGGTCACGGTGATCGGCGCCTGCGCGCTGGCAGGCCTGGCGCTGCGCACGGCCGGCTGGGCCTGAGGGGCCCGGCGCCGCCTGCACGACAGCTGCCGGGCCGCGCGGCCGCTATGCTGCGCGCCCATGCACATCCTCATCACCGGCGGCTGCGGCTTCCTGGGCGCCCGCCTCGCCCGCACCCTGCTCGCGGCCGGCACCCTGTCCGTCGCCGGCCGCGCGGCCGCACCCATCACCCGCATCACCCTGGCCGACCGCGCGCCGCCGCCGGCCGACCTGCAGGCCGACGCCCGCGTGCGCTACCTGGGCGGTGACCTGCTGGAGCAGGCCACGTCGCGCCAGCTGCCCGAAGCCGGCACCGACGTGGTGTTCCACCTGGCTGCGGCGGTGAGCGCCGAATGCGAGGCCGACTTCGACCTGGGCATGCGCAGCAACTTCGCCGCCACGCACCAGCTGCTCGAGGCCTGCCGCGCGCTGGGGTCCCGGCCAGTGCTGGTGTTCGCCAGCTCGCTGGCCGTCTTTGGCAAGCTGCCCGGCCAACCGCTGCCCGACCCGGTCCTGGACGACACCCTGCCCACCCCGCAGGGCAGTTACGGCATCCAGAAGTTCATCGGCGAGCAGCTGGTGGCCGACTACGCGCGCAAGGGCTACGTCACCGGCCGCAGCGTGCGGCTGATGACGGTGACGGTGCGTCCGGGCAAGCCCAACGGGGCGGCGTCGGGCTTCTTCTCGGGCATGGTGCGCGAGCCGCTGGCCGGCGTGCGCGCCCGCGTGCCGGTGGCGCCCGCGACGCCGGTGGCCGTCGCCTCGCCCACGCGCACGATCGAAGGCCTGGTCCGCGCCGCCGAGGCGTCGCCGGCCGACTGGGGCCCGCTGGTGGCGCTCAACCTGCCCTCGCTGCGCACCACCGTGGGCGCGATGGCGCAGGCGCTGGGCGCCGTCGCCGGGGCGCAGGCCACCGACCTGCTCGACTGGGAGATCGATCCGGCGATCGAGAAGCTGGTGGCCACCTGGCCCGGCAACATCCAGTGGGACCGCGCCCGGGCCCTGGGCCTGCAGGCCGACGCCAGCTTCGAGGACGTGGTGCGCGCCTACGCGCGCGAGAACCCGCAGGCCGTCACGCTACGGCTTCCCTGAGCGGGGACGGGCCGGCCGGGGGCCGGTCCCTGGTGCCATGGACACCCTGCGTGCGCCGGTGCATGCCGAGCTCGTGGTCAAGAAGAGCCGCTTCCTCGCCTGCGTGCAGCCCGTGCCGGGGCGCGCCGAGGCCGTGGCCGAAGTGGCGCGCCTGCGCGCGCTGCATCCGGGGTCGGCGCATGTCTGCTGGGCCCTGATGGCGGGCGGCCAGTCGGCCGCCAACGATGACTGCGAGCCCGGCGGCACGGCCGGGCGCCCCATGCTGGAGGTGCTGCGGCGCCAGCAGCTCGACGGCGTGCTGGCGACCGTGGTGCGCTGGTTCGGCGGCGTGAAGCTGGGCGCCGGCGGCCTGGTGCGGGCCTACACCGAGGTCGTCGCCCAGGCCCTGCTCCAGGGTGAGCGGGTCACGCTGCAGCGCCAGTGCGCCGGGTGGTGCGAGGTGCCGTACGCGCGCGAAGGCTGGGCACGCCGCCACCTGGAAGCGCACGGGGCCCTGCTGCTGGAGGCCCGGCATGCCAACCTGGTGTTCTTGCGCTTCGCGGCGCCGCAAGCGGACCTGGCCCGGCTGCTGGCCGTCCTGCACGACGCCGGGGCGGCCTGCGCGGCCGACGCCTGAGGGTGCCCGCCTCACACCGTCAGGATGTACTCCTGCCCGTCGAGCAGCTGCTCGACCTGCGCCGCGTTGGTGCCGACTTGGCCGACCGCCTCGCGCAGCTGCTGCTCGTTGCAGGCGAACCGCTTGGTCCACCAGGCGATCTCGCGCGGGTTGTCCATGTCGATGACGCCACGGTTGGCGGGGACGGTGTCGAAGACGAAGGCCATGCCTGTGCTCCCTGTGTCTTTGTTCGATGCGGCGATTGGGCCCCACCGGCGAGTTGGCTCGTGAACGCGCCGTGCGGAAAGCCGTGTCGTCCGGCTCCTACCGCCCAGGCTGCGTGCCCACACGGTCGAGCAGGGCCAGCGCGGCCGCGGGCGCTCGCTCCTTGTCGCCGTTGATGAAGAACACCCAGGCGTCCCGTCCGCCGGCGACCCAGGCCTGCGCACCGGCGGCCCAGGCATCGAGCTCGGCCGCCGGATAGCCGGTGGGCTCGGCGGCACGGTTGCGCATGAGCCGCAGGTAGGCGAGCGGGGCCTGCGCATCGGCCAGGGCGGCCCACTTGGGCGAGTCGGTGTGCACCGCGGTGCAGCCATGGCGGCGCAGCAGCTCGAAGAAGGCCGGGGTGTCGAAGCTGGGATGCCGCACGTCGAGCACGTGCTGCAGCGGCCGGCCGCCGAGCTCGGGCGGCAGCAGGGCCAGGAAGGCGGCGACCTGCGCGGCGTCGAAGGCCCGCGTGGGCACCCAGGGCCACACGATGGGCCCGAGCTTGTCGCCCAGGACCTGCAGCCCCGAGCCCAGGAAGCGCGTGACCGCCTCGGCGGCCTGGGCCGGGTCGCGCCGCTGCGTGGTGGCGCGGTGGGCCTTCAGGCTGAAGCGGAAGCCGTCGGGCACCTCATCGTGCCAGCGCGCGAACGTGGCGGCGTCGAAGAGGCTGTAGAAGGTGCCGTTCACCTCGATGGCGGTGACGCGCCGGCTGGCGTGGTGCAGCTCCTGCGCATGCGGCAGGCCCGGCGGGAAGAAGCTGCCGCGCCAGGGCGCGAACGTCCAGCCACCGATGCCCACGCGCACCGTGCCCGCGGCCTGGCCGCCGTTGCCGTCTGCTGCTCCCATGTCTGCACTCTAGCCCGCCGCGGCGTACAGTGGCATCCCCATGAATGCCCCCCTGCACCGCGAACTGCCCGCGGCCGCGCTCGACGCCGCCCGCGCCCTCGACCATGCCTCCCGCCAGTGGGACGGCGACATCGTCCGCCAGGTCACCGACTACATCGCCATCCCGGCCAAGTCGCCGGCATTCGACAAGGACTGGGCGGCGCACGGCCACATCGACACGGTGCTGCGCAACGCCGCCGACTGGGTGCAGGCGCAGAAGGTCGAGGGCCTGCAGCTGGAGATCGTGCGGCTGCCCGGCCGCACGCCGGTGCTGTTCTTCGACATTCCCGCCACCCGTGCCGGCGGCGGCGACACCGTGCTGATGTACGGCCACCTCGACAAGCAGCCCGAGTTCAACGGCTGGCGCAACGACCTGGGCCCGTGGACGCCCAAGTACGAGGACGGCAAGCTCTACGGCCGCGGCGGCGCCGACGACGGCTATGCGGTCTACGCCAGCATCGCGGCGGTGCAGGCGCTCAAGGACCAGGGCGTGCCGCACCCGCGCATCGTCGGGCTGATCGAGACCTGCGAGGAATCGGGCTCGTACGACCTGCTGCCCTACGTCGACGCGCTGCGTCCGCGGCTGGGCCAGGTCGGGCTGGTGATCTGCCTGGACTCGGGCGCCGGCAACTACGACCAGCTGTGGCTCACCACCTCGCTGCGCGGCATGGCCTCGGGGACGCTGAAGGTGCAGATCCTCACCGAGGGCGTGCACTCGGGCGATGCCTCGGGCCTGGTGCCTTCGAGCTTCCGCATCATGCGGCAGGTGCTCGACCGCCTCGAGGACAGCTCCAACGGCCGCCTGCTGCCGGCCAGCTTCCACTGCGAGATTCCGGCCGAGCGGCTGGACCAGGCCCGGGCCACCGCGGCCATCCTGGGCGAGGAGGTCTACAAGCGCTTTCCCTGGGCCCATGCCGACTGCGGCGGCGCCGTGCAGCAGGCGCTGCCCACGACCACCGATCCGGTGCAGGCGCTGATCAACCGCACCTGGCTGCCCACGCTGTCGGTCACCGGTGCCGACGGGTTCCCGGCGCTGCAGGACGCGGGCAACGTGCTGCGGCCGTACACGGCATTCAAGCTGTCGCTGAGGCTGCCGCCGCTGGTGGATGCCGCCCAGGCCGTGCAGCAGCTCAAGACCCTGCTCGAGGACAACGCGCCCTACCAGGCCGTGGTGACCTTCGAGCCCGGTGGCGCGGCCACGGGATGGAACGCGCCGTCCACCGCGCCGTGGTTCACGCAGGCGCTCGATGCGGCCTCGCAGGCCCACTTCGGCGCGCCGTGCGGCTACATCGGCCAGGGCGGCACCATCCCGCTGATGAACATGCTGTCCGAGGGTTTTCCCTCGGCCCAGATGATGGTCTGCGGCGTGCTCGGGCCGCGCAGCAATGCGCACGGCCCCAACGAGTTCCTGCACGTGCCCTATGCCAAGCGCCTGACCGCTGCGGTGGCGCAGGTGATCGCCGGCATGCCCTGAACGGGCGAGGCGCGGCGCGTGCATTTGCCACGGTCGCGCTCGCCTCTGCCGGACGGCCGGTTGCGTGGGATTTCGGGTTGCGGAGAAGATCCGGCCCGATGCCTGCCTCTGCCGCATCCGCGTCCACCCTCTCCACCTTCACGGCCAGCGACGGCGACAACCTCGCCGTGCAGGACTGGCCATTGCAGGACGACATTCCCCTGCGCGGCGTGGTCGTGCTGGTGCACGGCCTGGGCGAGCATGCCGGGCGCTACGAGCGCTTGGCCAGCTGGCTGACCGAAGGCGGCTTCGCGGTCCGCGGCTACGACCAGTACGGCCATGGCGAGTCGGGTGGCATGCCGGGTGACCTGCCCACCACCGACCGGCTGGTGGACGACCTGGCCGAGATCGTCGAGAGCACGCGCCTGCGCACGCCGGCGGGCGTGCCGCTGCTGCTGCTGGGCCACAGCATGGGCGGCGCGGTCGCGGCCAGCTACGTGCTGCGCGATCCCCGCTTCGTCGACGGCCTGGTGCTGTCGTCTCCCGCGTTCGCCACGCGCATGAGCCCGCTGCAGCGGCTGCTGCTGCGCGTGCTGCCGCAGGTGGCGCCGCGCCTGCGGGTGGGCAACGGCCTGGACCCGCGCTGGCTGTCGCAGGACCACGCGGTGGTGCGCGCCTACCGCAACGACCCGCGGGTGCACGACCGCATCAGCCCGCGCCTGGCGCGGTTCATTACCGATGCCGGGCCGCGCATCGTGGCCCACGCGCACGAGTGGTCCGTGCCCACGCTGCTGCTGTACGGCGGGGCCGACCGGCTGGTGGACCCCGACGGCAGCCACGCCTTCGCGTCGGCGGCGCCCGACACCGTGGTGACCAGCTGCTGCTTCGACGCGCTGTACCACGAGGTCTTCAACGAGCTGCAGAACCAGCGCGTCTACGACTGCCTGGACCGCTGGCTCGACGACCAGTTCCCTGGGCAGGACAGCCAGGCCCAGGCGGCCTGACACGCGCGGCGCTTCAGGCCGCGGCCGCGGGCGCCTGCCGGCCGCGCAGGGCCAGCCAGCCGAGCGCGATCGCCACCAGGGCCACCGGGACCAGCGCGCCCCAGTTCAGCCAGGCCCAGCCCCGCCCCGTGACCAGCACGCCCGAGGCGAACGAGGTCACCGCCAGCGTGGCCATCACGAAGAAGTTGAGCGCCCCTTGCGCCTGGTCCTTCTCCTGCGGCCCGTAGGCGGACAGCGACAGCGTGGTGCTGCCGGTGAACAGGAAGTTCCAGCCCACGCCCAACAGGAACAGCGCGGCGAGGAACTGGTGCAGGTCGACACCCGACAGGGCGATCGCCACGCAGCCCAGGTTCAGCAGCACCCCGACGCCCATCACCGGCAGCGCGCCGAAGCGCTTGATCAGGTGGCCGGTGAAGAAGCCGGGCGCGAACATGCCGATCACGTGCCACTCGAGCACCAGCGCCGCGTCGGCGAACGGCAGGCCGCACTGCTGCATGGCCAGCGGCGTCGCCGCCATCAGCAGGTTCATCACGCCATAGCCCAGCGCACCCGCGAGCGCGGCGACGATGAAGGCCGGCTGCCGCATCACCTGCCCGAGCGGCCGGCCTGGCGGCAGGCTGGCCGGCGCGGGGGGCGGCGGGAAGCGCAGGAAGGCCATCAGCGCCATCGCCAGCAGCGCGACACCTGCCAGCGCGAGGTAGGCGCCGGCGAACGGCACCGGCAGCAGGGTGCGGGTGTGGGTCGCGAGGTTGGGACCGGCGATGGCGCCGATCAGGCCACCGGCCATCACCAGCGACACGGCTTTCTCGCGGCCGGCCGGGGGCACCAGCTCGGCCGCCGCGAACCGGTACAGGCCGGCGTTGGCGTTGTAGTAGCCGGCCAGCAGGGTGGCGGCGCACAGCAGGCCGAAGTTGCGGCTGGCCGCCGCCCACGCGCACAGCAGCGCCGCCAGGCAGGCGACCAGCAGGCCGGCCTGGAACGAGCGCTGGCGGCCCCAGGCGCGCTGCGTGCGGGCCACGACACCGGTGGACAGCGCGCCGCCCACCACGTAGCCCATGACCGGCAGCGTGGCCATCCACGGGGCCGGTGCGAGCGAGAAGCCGACCAGGCCGTTGATGGCGATGAAGGTGACGTTGTTGGTGAGGAACAGCCCCTGGCACACGGCCAGCAGGGCGAGATGCCGGTTCATGGCGCCGTGGCTCCCAGGGTCAGGGCGGCCAGGGCGGCCAGGGGCGCGGTCTCGGCGCGCAGCACCCGCGAGCCCAGCCGCACGGGCTGGAAGCCGGCAGCGCGGGCGGCCGCTTCCTCGCGGGGACTCAGGCCCCCTTCGGGGCCGGACAGCAGCAGCAAGGGCGACGTGCCGGCCAGTGGCAGCGGTCCGGCATCGTCGGCCAGCGACAGCACGCAGCGCTGCAAGCCTCCGGCTGGGCTCCAGCGGGCCAGATCCGCCAGCGGGTGCACCGGGGGCACGCGGTTGCCGCCGCATTGCTCGCAGGCCGCGATGGCCACCGCCTGCCAGTGCGCGCGGCGCTTGTCGGCGCGCTCGCCGGCCAGGCGCAGCACGGTGCGTTCGGTCACCAGCGGCTGGATGCTGGCGGCGCCCAGCTCGGTGGCCTTTTCCACCAACCAGTCCATGCGTTCGTTGGCCGGCACGCCCAGGGCCAGGTGGATGTCGCGGCCGGGCTCGCACTCGCGCGGCGCATGCGCGCCGACGTGGACCGTGACGCTCTGGCGGCCCATCGCGTCCACGCGGGCGCTCCATTCGCCGCCACGGCCGTCGAACAGCGTCAGCGCGTCGCCCGGCTGCAGCCGCAGCACCTGCACGTGGCGCGCGGCGGCCGGCGGCAGCGCGAGGTGGGCGCCTTCGGCCAGGCCGTCGGGGCAGTGCAGCCGGGGCATCGCGGCCTTCAGACCCGGCCGAACGCGTAGCCGGTGGCGGCCTGGGTGCCCTCGACCTGGTCGACCAGCTGCAGCAGCGGGGCGAGCGGCCGGTAGCGGCTGGCCGTGGCGCGGATGTAGCCGATGAAGCGCGGCGCGTCGGCCAGGTACTTCGGCTTGCCGTCGCGCAGGGTCAGCCGGGCGAAGATGCCGGCGACCTTCAGGTGGCGCTGCAGCCCCATCCACTCGACCGCGCGGTAGAACTCGCCGAAGTCCGGGTCGACCGGCAGGCCGGCCTTCAGCGCCTTCTGCCAGTAGCGCACGGTCACGTCGAGCACCACCTCCTCGTCCCAGCTCAGGAATGCATCGCGCATGAGGCTGGCGATGTCGTAGGTGATGGGGCCGTGCACCGCGTCCTGGAAGTCCAGCACGCCCAACCGCGGCTCGTCGGCCGCGCCGGGAAGCATCAGGTTGCGCGGCATGAAGTCGCGGTGCACGTACACCGCGGGTGCCGCCAGGTTGGACTGCACGATGAGTCCGAAGGCCTGGTCCAGCGTGTCACGCACCGTGCCCTCCACCGCGATGCCGCGGTGGCGCGCCAGGTACCAGTCGGGGAACAGCGACAGCTCGCGCCGCAGCAGGGCCTCGTCGTACGCGGGCAGCGTGCCCGGCCGCGAGGCCAGCTGCCACGCGATCAGCGCATCGATGGCACGCAGGTACAGCGGTTGCGCTGCCTGGGCGTCGGCCGGGTCCAGCACGTCCATCATGGTCTGCCGGCCCAGGTCGTCGAGCAGCATGAAGCCCTGCGGCTCGTCCCAGGCCAGCACGCGCGGCACGTGCAGTCCGGCGTCGCGCATGAGCTGGGCGACGCGCACGAAGGGACGGCAGTCCTCCTTGTCGGGCGGGGCGTCCATCACGATGCGGCTGCCCGCCGCGGCGTCGATGCGCAGGTAGCGTCGGAAGCTCGCGTCGGCCGAGGCCAGGCGCACGCTGGCGACGTCGAGTTGGTGGGTGTCGGCCAGGCCGGCCAGCCAGCGCTGGAACGCGGCTGCGCGCGCGGGGTCGGCCCAGGTCACGGCCGGTGCCGCATCCGGCTGCGGCGCGGCGGGTGAGGGGGAGTCGCTCATGGATAATCCATTCTACAAACGCACCCTGGCGCGACCGGTCCAGCGGCGCGGCCCCATCCCCCTGCACGACCACCCGCCCAGGACCTTGCGCAACCGCCACCCGCTGTCCCCGCTCGCACTGGCCGTGCTGGGCGTCCTGCACGGCGGCACGGCCGCCGCGCAGGATGCGTCCCCCGCCGCCCCCGTGCCCGCGCTGCGCGCCACGCCGCAGCTGCGCACATCGCCGCTCCTGAGCGAGCAGCTGCCGCCGGACGCGCGCGGCCAGGTGCCCACGTTCGTGCGCGGCGACCGCATCGGCGGCCAGACCGAGCTCGAGACGCTGGTGGAGGGCAATGCCGAGCTGCGCAAGGGCGACACGGTGCTGCGGGCCGACCGGCTCACCTACGACCAGACGACCGACATGGCCAGGGCGCGCGGCAACGTGCGCATCAACAAGGCCGGCGACGTGTTCCGCGGTCCCGAGCTCGAGCTGCGCCTAGACGCGTTCGAGGGCTTCTTCACCGCGCCCGACTACCGCTTCCTGCGCAACGACGCCTACGGGCAAGCACGACGCGTCGACTTCATCGACGAGTCGCGCATGGTGGTGAGCGACGCCGACTACAGCACCTGCCAGCGCGAGGATTTCCCGGGCTGGGTGCCGGCCTGGATCCTGCGGGCCAGCCGGATCGCCATTGACCGCGAGGCGGACGAAGGCCGCGCGACCAACGCCGTGATCTCGCTGTTCGGCGTGCCGGCGGTGCCCATCCCCAGCCTCACGTTCCCGCTGAGCGAGCAGCGCAAGAGCGGCTTCCTGCCGCCCAGCCTCGGGGTGGACACGATCAACGGCATCGACCTGCGGCTGCCGTACTACTTCGACCTCGCGCCCAACCGCGACCTGACCCTGTACCCGATGCTCATGAGCAAGCGGGGCGTCGACCTGGCGGGGGAGTTCCGGTACCTGGAGCGCGACTACCGCGGCGAGCTGCGGGCGAACTACCTGCCCGGCGACCAGCTGCGCGGCGGCCTGGACCGCTGGGGCTACAGCTGGCGCCACAACGGGACGATCACGGACGTGCCGGGGCTGGGCACCGTGGGCGCCAACATCAACCTGAACCGCGTCAGCGACGACAACTACTGGCGCGACTTCAACCGCTCGATCACCGCGCTGACCCAGCGCCTGCTGACCAGCGACGCGCAGTTCGGCTGGGCCAGCGGTTACTGGGGCGCCACGGCCCGGGTGCTCAAGTGGCAGACGCTGCAGGACGTCTCGGCGCCGATCGTGCCGCCCTACGACCGCCTGCCGCAGCTGCAGGCCCGCTACGCGCGCGCCGACCTGCCGGCCGGCCTGCAGGCCTACGTGGAGGCGGACACGACGCGCTTCGAGTCGGTGCCGCTGCTGACGCTGCAGCCCAACGCGGCGCGCAACTACATGCTGGCGCGCATCGAGCGGCCCTGGCAGGCCCCCGGCTGGTTCATCACGCCGCGCATGCAGCTGCACGCGCGCCAGTACAGCTTCGACCGGCCGCTGGCCACCGGCGAGACCAGCAGCGCGCTGTCGGTGCCCACGTTCAGCCTGGACAGCGGCCTGGTGTTCGAGCGCCAGGCCTCGCTGTTCGGCCGCTCGTTCCTGCAGACGCTGGAGCCGCGTGCGTTCTACGTGTACACGCCGTTCCGCGACCAGGGGCGCATCCCGCTGTACGACACCGCGGCGGCCGACTTCAACTTCGCCAGCATCTGGAGCGAGAACACCTTCGTCGGCAACGACCGGATCGCGGACAACAGCCTGCTGACCGTGGGCGCCCAGACCCGCTTCATCCTGCCGGACACCGGCGCCGAGCTGGCGCGGTTCGCGGTGGCCCAGCGCCTGCGCTTCCAGGACCAGCAGGTCACGCTGCCCGGGCAGCTGCCCGTGAGCGAGCGCCTGTCGGACATCCTGTTCGGTGCCACCCTCAACTGGTCGCCGCGCTGGACGCTGGACAGCGTGGTGCAGTACGACCCCAAGCAGGGCCAGTCGCAGCGCATCACCGTGGGCGGCCGCTACAACCCGACGCCGTACCGCACGGTCAGCGTGGCCTACCGGCTGGCGCGCGGCTTCAGCGAGCAGATCGACGTCGGCTGGCAATGGCCGCTCAACGACCTGTGGGGCGACCGCGGGCAGGACCTCGGCAAGGGCCGGGGCCAGGGCGGCGGCCGCTGGTATGCCCTGGGCCGCATGAACTACAGCATCAAGGACGGCCGCCCGGTGTCGTCGCTGTTCGGTGTGGAATACGACGGCTGCTGCTGGATCGGCCGTGTCATGCTCGAGCGCCTGCAGAACGGCACCAGCACGGCCGTCACGCGCATCCAGTTCCAGCTGGACCTCGTGGGGTTCAGCGGCTTCGGTTCGGGGGCCGTCAACGCGCTGCGCCAGAATATCCCGCGCTACGAGCCGCTGCGCGACCCGACCCTGCCCGGCCCCAGCCGCTTCAGCAACTACGACTGACCTGCACCGCGCCACCCCATGACTCCTCGCGTCCTCGCCCTCGTGCTCGCCTGCGCCGCCGGTGCCGCAGCACCCGCCGCCGCGCAACTGCGGCCCTCGCCCTCCCTGGGCGGCGGCACCGTGCGCTCGGTGCCGCCGTCCGACGCGCCCGTCGCGGCCGACTACATCGTGGCGGTCGTCAACTCGGAGCCGATCACCAACACCGAGGTGCGGCTGCGCATGGCCCGTTTCGAGCAGCAGCTCGCGCAGGAGGGCGCCGCCCTGCCGCCGCGCACCGAGATGCGCCGCATCGTCCTGGACCGGCTCGTCAGCGAGAAGTCGCAGCTGCAGCTGGCGCGCGATGGCGGGCTGCGCGTGGACGAGACCTCGATCGACCTGGCCGAGCAGACCGTGGCGCGCCAGAACGGGCTGGAAGTGGCCGAGCTGCGCCGGCGCATGGTGGCCAGCGGCGTCGCCCCGGCGGCCTTCCGCGAGGACCTGCGCAACCAGCTGCTGCTGCAGCGCCTGCGCGACCGCGAG
Source organism: Comamonadaceae bacterium (assembly GCA_027484575.1). Classification (GTDB taxonomy): domain Bacteria; phylum Pseudomonadota; class Gammaproteobacteria; order Burkholderiales; family Burkholderiaceae_C; genus Ramlibacter. Next base: position 197,648 of record JAIXSQ010000013.1, on the reverse strand, counting down.
CTGGGCAACCGCGTGCGCGTGAGCGAGGCCGACGTCGACCAGTTCCTGCGCGAGCAGCAGGCCGATGCCGGGCCTGCCGCCCTGCGGCTGGCGCAGGTGCTGGTGGCCGTGCCCGAGACCGCGTCGGCCGAGCAGGCGCAGCAGCTGCAGGCCAAGGCCGCCGACGTGCTGCGCCGCGCACGCGCCGGCGAGGACTTCGCGCAGCTGGCGCGCCAGCTGTCCGACGCCCCCGAGGGCAAGGAAGGTGGCGTGCTCGGCGAACGCACCGCCGACCGTTGGCCCGAGCTGTTCGTGGACGCGGTGCGGGGCCTGCCCGACGGCGGGGTGTCCGGCGTGGTGCGCTCGGGCGCCGGCTTCCACGTGCTCAAGCTGCTGGAGCGGCGCGAGGCCGGAGCGGCGGTCGTCACGCAAAGCCGCGCGCGCCACATCCTGCTGCGGCCGGGCCCGCGCCTGACCGAGCAGCAGGCCCGTGAGCGGCTGGCCGACTACCGGCGGCGCGTGGTCACGGGACAGGCCGACTTCGCCGCGCTCGCGCGCGAGTTCTCGCAGGACGGCAGCGCCTCGGCCGGCGGCGATCTCGGGTGGGTCGCGCCGGGCCAGTTCGTGCCCGAGTTCGAGGACGTGATGAACCAGCTGCGGCCGGGCGACCTGAGCCAGCCGGTGGTCTCGCGGTTCGGCGTGCACCTGATCCAGCTGATGGAGCGGCGCCAGTCGACGCTCAGCGCGCGCGAGCAGCGCGAGGTGGCGCGCAACGTGCTGCGCGAGAAGAAGCTGGACGAGGCCTACACCCAGTGGGCGCAGGAAGTGCGCGGCCGCGCGTGGATCGAGTTCCGGGAGCCGCCGTCCTGAAGCCCCACACCCCGCGCAAGCGCTTCGGCCAGCACTTCCTGGCCGACGTGGCCGTGATCGACGCGATCGTTCGTGCGATCGCGCCGCGACCCGGCCAGGCGATGGTCGAGATCGGTCCCGGCCTGGCGGCCCTGACGCAGCCCCTGGTCGAGCGGCTGGGCCAGCTGACCGTGGTCGAGCTCGACCGCGACCTGGCCGCCCGGCTGCGCGCGCATGGCCAGTTGCGGGTGGTCGAGTCCGACGTGCTGAAGGTCGACGTCACGGCACTGGCCGCCGAGCTGGGCGCGGCCCGGCTGCGGGTGGTGGGCAACCTGCCCTACAACATCTCCACCCCCATCCTGTTCCACCTGCTGGAGCACGTGGATGCCGTCGAGGACCAGCACTTCATGCTGCAGAAGGAGGTCATCGACCGCATGGTGGCCGCCCCGGCGACCGCTGCCTACGGGCGGCTGTCGGTGATGTTGCAGTGGCGGTATGCGATGGAGGACGTGCTGTTCGTGCCGCCGTCGGCCTTCGATCCGCCGCCCAAGGTCGACAGCGCGGTCGTGCGCATGGTGCCGCATGCACGGCCCGCGGCGCTGGAGGTCGCGCTGCTCTCGGAGCTGGTGCAGGTGGCCTTCAGCCAGCGGCGCAAGCTGTTGCGCCACACCCTGGGGCGCTGGCTGGAGGCGCGCGGCTACGCCGGCGGCTTCGACCTGCAGCGCCGGGCCGAGGAAGTCCCGGTGGCCGAGTACGTGGCCCTGGCCCAGGCGGCCTGAAACGACGAAGCCCGGCGCGGGGCCGGGCTCCGGGTCATGCCTGCGGTGGCAGGCGCTGCCGCCTCAGGCGGCCGCCAGCCAGTAACCGGCGTTGAAGGGGCTGCTCATGCGCAGCGCGAGCGGCGAGACGTCGACCAGCTTGTCGGTGGGCATCTTCTCGCCGGCATCCGGCGTCGCCGTGGGGGCGCCTTCGGCGCCGGGGGCCTCGTTGGCCCGTTCCGCTTGGCCTGCTTGTGCGGAACGGGCTACAGAAAAGAATAGAAGCACCTGAACGGCACCTTCCGGTCCGCCCAGTAGTCGGCGGTGTCGCGGAAGATGTCCAGCAGCTGCTCGCGTGCTTCCTTGTCGAACTTGACGGTGGCCGGGATCTGCTCGAGCACCACGATGAAGCCGGGCTGCGGACCCGACTTGTGCACCGGGTCGGTCATGCAGTCGTACAGCGCGTCGAAGTTCTTGCCGAAGTGGGCCGGCAGCATGAACTGCTGCGCGACCATGTCCAGCACGTCCTGCTTGCTCTGGGCGGCCGAGAGGTTGGCGTACAGGAAATGGTGGCCGAGCGCGCGCGCCGTGTCCTGCAGGTCCTGCACCCGGAAGGCCCGGATGGACTGCACGATGTTGCTGCGCACGCCCTTCAGGGGGGTGTGGCCGATGTCGGGGCGGGCAGGACGATCCATTTCCGCGTTGTCCTCGGTGGTCAAAAACAGGTCCCGCTTCATGTCTGGGGTCACTCCACGATCTTGCGAAAGCTGGCGTAATGGTCAGCGGTGTAGTAGCACGCGTCCGGCACCCGGGGCGGGCCACCGCACACGATGCGCCGGGCTCCCCGGTCGCGCGATCCCGGCGTCTTCACGGTGTATTCGCGCCAGTAGCCGCGCTTCTCGGCCGGGAGCAAACGCTCGCGGTTGGAGAACACCGAGCCGTCCTTGTCGTACGGGAACGGACCGCCGAGGCGGATCAGTTCGTAGGTTTCCCGGCCTTGGCGCGGGAGCTCGACCAGCCGGATGCTGGTGGCCGTCTCCGCGTTCGAGCGTTCCGTCGGTCCCTTGGCGGCCACCGGTGCCGCACCGGTGAGCCACGCGGCAACCAGGACACCGGTGAGCGCAACCTTGATCGCAGCCACGCGCGCCATGAATTCGAAACGGACCTTCTGGGGGTGACCTTGCGGACGCCTTCCGGATCCTCCCGGGACCCTGTGGATCCTCGGGTTAACCCGGAAATCAAGCGCGCAAGTGTGAACGATGCAGTCACAAAAGGCAAGCGGCTGCCCAAATTTTGGGCAGCCGCGCAAGGCCATTCGGGCTGGGCCGCAGGCCCTGAAGTCAGCGCACGCTCGCGCTTCGTGCCTTAACGGCTCGCATTCGCGTCGGCGACCGTGAGGGCGGTCATGTTCACGATCCGACGCACCGTGGTGCTTGCCGTCAGGATATGCACCGGCTTGGCCGCGCCCAACAGCACCGGGCCGATGGCGATGTTCCCGCCGGCGGCGGTCTTGAGCAGGTTGTAGGAGATGTTGGCCGCGTCGATGTTGGGCATCACCAGCAGGTTCGCGTCACCGGTCAGCGTGCCGTGGGGCATCAGCTGGTCGCGGGCCGCGCCGTCCAGGGCCACGTCGCCGTGCATCTCACCGTCGACCTCGAGCCAGGGCGCGCGTTCCTGCAGCAGCGCCAGGGTCTCGCGCATCTTCACGGCACTGGGCTGGTTGCTGGAGCCGAAGTTGGAGTGCGACAGCAGGGCCGCCTTGGGCTTGAGGCCGAAGCGCATCATCTCCTCGGCCGCCATCACCGTGATCTCGGCCAGCTGCTCCGCGCTCGGGTCGTAGTTCACGTGGGTGTCGACGACGAAGACCTGGCGGCCCGGCAGCATCAGCCCGTTCATGCAGGCGTAGGTGGCCACGCCCTCGCGCTTGCCGATGACCTGGTCGAGGTACTGCAGGTGGATGCCGGTGGTGCCCCAGGTGCCGCAGATCATCCCGTCGACATGCTTCTTCTGCAGCAGCATGGCGCCGATGAGCGTGAGCCGGCGGCGCATCTCGATCTTGGCCATCTGCGCCGTGACACCCTTGCGGGCCGTCATGCGGTGGTAGCTCTGCCAGAAGTCGCGATAGCGGTCGTCCTGCTCGACGTTGACGATGTCGTAGTCGCGGCCCTGCTGCAGCCGCAGCCCGAACTTCTCGATCCGCTGGGCGATCACGGCCGGGCGGCCGATCAGCGTGGGGCGGGCGATGTTCTCGTCGACCACGATCTGCGCGGCCCGCAGCACGCGCTCTTCCTCGCCTTCGCAGTACGCCACCCGCTTCTTGGCCGCCGTCTTGGCGGCGGTGAAGATGGGCTTCATCGTCGTGCCGGAGGCGTAGACGAAGCTCTGCAGGCGCTCGCGGTAGGCGTCGAAGTCCTGGATCGGCCGGGCGGCGACGCCGCTGGCGGCGGCGGCCTGGGCCACGGCCGGGGCGATCTTCATCATCAGCCGCGGGTCGAACGGCTTGGGAATCAGGTACTCGGGCCCGAACGCCAGCTTCTGGCCGGCGTAGGCGGCCGCGACCACCTCGCTCTGCTCGGCCTGCGCCAGCTCGGCGATCGCGTGCACCGCGGCGATCTCCATCTCCACCGTGATCGTCGTGGCGCCGCAGTCCAGCGCGCCCCGGAAGATGTACGGGAAGCACAGGACGTTGTTGACCTGGTTCGGGAAGTCGGTGCGGCCCGTCGCCAGGATCGCGTCCGGCCGCACGGCCTTGGCTTCCTCGGGGTGGATCTCCGGATTGGGGTTGGCCAGCGCCAGGATCAGCGGGTCCTTGGCCATGGACTTGACCATGGCGGGCTTGAGCACGTTGCCGGCCGACAGGCCCAGGAAGATGTCCGCACCCTCGATGACGTCGGCCAGCGTGCGCGCCGAGGTCTTCTGCGCGAACTGGACCTTGTCCTCGTCCATCAGCTCGGTGCGGCCCTCGTAGACCACGCCCGCCAGGTCGGTCGCGTAGATGTTCTCGCGCGGCATGCCCAGCTTGACCAGCAGGCTCAGGCAGGCCAGGGCGGCGGCACCGGCGCCCGAGGTGACCAGCTTGACCTGCCGGATGTCCTTGCCCACCACCTTCAGGCCGTTGAGGATGGCCGCACCCACCACGATGGCCGTGCCGTGCTGGTCGTCGTGGAAGACCGGGATCTTCATGCGCTCGCGCAGCTTGCGCTCGACGTAGAAGCAGTCGGGGGCCTTGATGTCCTCGAGGTTCACGCCGCCGAAGGTGGGCTCCAGCGCGGCGATGACGTCCACCAGCTTGTCCAGGTCCTTCTCGGCCACCTCGATGTCGAACACGTCGATGCCGGCGAACTTCTTGAACAGGACGCCCTTGCCTTCCATCACCGGCTTGGAGGCCAGCGGGCCGATGTCGCCCAGGCCCAGCACCGCGGTGCCGTTGGTGATCACGGCCACCAGGTTGCCGCGGGCGGTGTAGCGGAAGGCGGCGGCCGGGTCCTTGACGATCTCCTCGCAGGGATGGGCCACGCCCGGGGAATAGGCGAGCGCGAGGTCGTGCTGGTTGATCAGCTGCTTGGTCGGCGCGATCGCGATCTTGCCGGGGACGGGAAACTCGTGGTACTCGAGCGCGGCCTGGCGCAGCTGGGCGCGCTTTTCTTCGGGCGTGGGAGGCATGCGGACGTGGTCTCCTGCGGGTGCCGGCTCGGCGATGCGCCGCCGCACCCTTGGTGTGGGCCGCGATTGTAGAGGGGGCGCGAACCCGGGTCGCCAGCGCGACAAAGGCCCCGCCGTCCCTCGGGTGGCGGCCTGCCGCGGGGCCTGGGATCGCACGGTGGCGGACCCGCCAGCCACCGTGCGCGTGCGGCTTCAGCCGCGCATCAGCGCCTCGATCGCATCGGGCGCGACCGGCACGTCGCGGGTGATCAGCTCGCAGCCGCCCTCGGTCACCACCGCGTCGTCCTCGATGCGGATGCCGATGTGGTGGAACTGCTCCGGCACCCCGTCGGCCGGCCGCACGTACAGGCCCGGCTCGATGGTCAGCACCATCCCCGGCCGCAGGATGCGGCTGGGCCGGTTCTTGATCGTCTCGCCCGACAGCGGGTCCTTGCGTTCGCTGACCTGGCCCACCTCGGTCGGTTCCACGTAGCTGCCGCAGTCGTGCACGTCCATGCCGAGCCAGTGGCCGGTGCGGTGCATGTAGAACTGGAAGTACGCACGCTGCTCGATCACGTCGTCGACGCCGCCGACCTTGCCGCGGTCCAGCAGGCCCAGGTCGAGCATGCCTTGCGCCAGCACCTTGACGGTCGCGTCGTGCGGGTCGTTGAACCGCGCGCCGGAGCGGGTGGCCGCGACCGCGGCCTCCTGCGAGGCGAGCACCAGCTCGTAGAGCGCGCGCTGCGGCCCGGTGAAGCGGCCGTCGGCCGGGAAGGTGCGGGTGATGTCGCTGGCATAGCCGTCGAGCTCGCATCCCGCGTCGATCAGCACCAGCTCGCCGGCCCGCACCGGCGCCTTGTCGGCGCGGTAGTGCAGCACGCAGGCATTGGGGCCCGCCGCCACGATGGAGCCGTAGGCCGGGGCCTGCGAGCCGCCCATGCGGAACTCGTGCATCAGCTCCGCGTCCAGGTGGTACTCGCGCACGTCCCGGCCCTCGCGCAGCATGCGCGCGCTGGCCTGCATGGCGCGCACGTGGGCGCGGGCGCTGATCCGCGAGGCCTCGCGCATGAGCGCCAGTTCGTGCGCGTCCTTGACCAGGCGCATCTCGTCGAGCACGGCGCACAGGTCGCGCTGGTCCTGCGGGCACAGCGCGCCGTAGCGCACGCGCCCGCGCACCTTCGCCAGCCAGCCCCCCACCTGCGACTCGAGCCCGTCGTGGATGGCAAACGGATACCAGACCGCGTCGCGGTTCTCCAGCAGCTTGGGCAGCACGGCGTCGAGTTCGGCCACCGAATGCGCGGCCTGCACGCCCAGCGACGCCGGTGCGGCCTCGGGCCCGAGGCGGTAGCCGTCCCAGATCTCGCGTTCGAGGTCCTTGGGTTGGCAGAACAGCGTGGACTGCCCGTCGCCCGTGAGCACCAGCCACGCGTTCGGCTCGGAGAAGCCGGTCAGGTAGTAGAAGTAGCTGTCGTGCCGGTACAGGTGGTCGCTGTCGCGGTTGCGCGGCCGCTCGGGCGCGGTGGGGACGATGGCGATGCCCTGCGGACCCAGGGCGCGGGCGACGCGCGCGCGGCGCTCGGCGTGGACGGTGGTGTTCATGCGGCGTTGAGTTGGGCCAGGCGTTCGGGCGTGCCCACGTCGGTCCAGGGACCGGTGTGCCGCCGCGCGCCGACCAGGCCATTGTCCATGTGCCGCCGCAGCAGCGGGGCCAGCGGGACTTTCAGTCCCTGCGAGTTGCCGCGAGGCAGCTCGTCGAAGAAGGCCTGCCGGTACAGGCCGATGGTCGAGTAGGTCAGCCGGGGCTCGCCCGTGTTGCGGGCCAGTCCCTGCGCGTCCAAGGCGAAGTCGCCCTTCGGGTTGTGCGCGGGGTTGGGCACCAGCCAGATGCGGGCCAGCTCGCCGCCGGCGGCGAAGTCGTCGCGCTCGGCGGCCGAGAAGGCGAAGCCCGGCACGTACACGTCGCCGGCCACCACCCAGAACACGTCGGCCAGCTGCGGCAGCGCCCGCGCGATGCCGCCGGCGGTCTCGAGGGCGCCGCCGAAATCGATGCCTTCATGCGACCAGTGCAGGCGCAGCGCGCCGTGCCGGTCGCCCAGGCGGGCGGGCAGCTGCTCGCCCAGCCAGGCCGTGTTCACGACGGCATCGGCGTGCCCGGCGGCCTCAAGCGCCTGCAGGTGCCAGGCGATCAGGGGGCGGCCCTGCACGGGCAGCAGCGGCTTGGGGCAGCTGTCGGTCAAAGGCCGCATCCGTTCGCCACGGCCGGCGGCCAGCACGATGGCGGTGGCGCCGCTCACGGGCGGACTCCTGGGCAGGTGGGGCGGTGCGGCATCGCGCGCACTGTAGACCACCCGGCGCGGCCGGGCCGGTGGGCACCGGGTCTGGCGGCCCAGCCGGTAAACTCCCGGGTTTTCCCGCCCCCGCAGCCCCCCCATGCCCACCTCCCCTGCCGGCGCCTCCGCGGCCGCCCCGACTCCCGTGACCGCCCCCGACGCCGCGCAGATGGCCAACGCCATCCGCGCCCTGGCCATGGACGCCGTGCAGGCGGCCAACTCCGGCCATCCGGGCGCGCCCATGGGCATGGCCGACATCGCCGTGGCGCTGTGGGACCGCCACCTCAAGCACAACCCTGCCGACCCGTCGTGGTTCGACCGTGACCGCTTCGTGCTGTCCAACGGCCACGGCTCGATGCTGATCTACGCGCTGCTGCACCTGACCGGCTACGACCTGCCGATGCAGGAGCTGAAGAACTTCCGGCAGCTGCACAGCAAGACCGCGGGCCATCCCGAGGTGGGCATCACCCCGGGCGTGGAGACCACCACCGGCCCGCTGGGCCAGGGCATCACCAATGCGGTGGGCATGGCACTGGCCGAGAAGCTGCTGGCGGCCGAGTTCAACCGCGACGGCCATGCCGTGGTGGACCACCACACCTACGTCTTCCTGGGTGACGGCTGCCTCATGGAAGGCATCAGCCACGAGGCCTGCGCCCTGGCAGGGGCCTGGAAGCTGAACAAGCTGGTCGCGATCTACGACGACAACGGCATCTCCATCGACGGGCAGGTCGCGCCCTGGTTCGTCGACGACACCCCCGCACGTTTCCGCGCCTACGGCTGGAACGTGGTGGGCCCGGTCGACGGCCACGACATCGACGCGATGGACCGCGCGATCGGCGAGGCTCGCCGCAGCGCCGACAAGCCCACGCTGGTGGTCGCCAAGACCCAGATCGGCAAGGGCAGCCCGAACCGCGTGGGCACCGCCAAGGCGCACGGCGAGGCCCTGGGCCTGGAGGAGGTCAAGCTCACCCGCGAAGCCCTGGGCTGGCCGCACGAGCCTTTCGTGGTGCCGCAGCCGGTGGCTGCCGCGTGGGATGCCAAGGCGCGCGGCGCCAAGGCGCAGGCCGCCTGGGACGAGCGCTTCGCCGCCTACGCCAAGGCACACCCCGAGCTGGCCTCGGAGTTCACCCGCCGCATGAAGGGCGAGCTGCCCAGGAACTTCGCGCAGGTGGCCGTCGATGCGGCCGTGGGCGCGCATGCCAAGGCCGAGACCGTGGCCTCGCGCAAGGCCTCGCAACTGGCGCTGGAGGCCTTCACCGCCGCGATGCCCGAACTGCTGGGCGGCAGCGCCGACCTGACCGGCTCGAACCTCACCAACACCAAGAGCACCCCGCCCCTGCGCATCGACCTGGCCGGCGACGTCAAGCGCGACGAGCAGGGCCGCATCGGCCGCCACATCAACTACGGCGTGCGCGAGTTCGGCATGGCGGCGGTGATGAACGGCGTGGCGCTGCATGGCGGCTACATCCCCTACGGCGGCACCTTCCTGACGTTCAGCGACTACAGCCGCAACGCGATCCGCATGGCCGCGCTGATGAAGCAGCGCGTGATCCACGTGTTCACGCACGACTCCATCGGCCTGGGCGAGGACGGCCCCACGCACCAGTCGGTCGAGCACGCGGCCAGCCTGCGGCTGATCCCGCACCTGGACGTCTGGCGTCCGGGCGACACCGCCGAGACCGTGGTGGCCTGGGCCGTGGCGCTGGAGAACCGCAACCGCCCGACCGCGCTGCTGCTGTCGCGCCAGAACCTGCCGTACGCGCCCAAGGCCGGCCTCGAGGACATTGCCAAGGGCGCCTACGTGCTGGCCGAGCCCGACGAGGTCGGCGTGCGCGGCAAGGCCCGGGCGGTGATCATCGCCACGGGCTCCGAGGTGCAGCTGGCCCTCAAGGCCCAGGAACTGCTCGCGCAGCAGGGCATCGGCGTGCGCGTGGTCTCCATGCCCAGCACCACCGCCTTCGACCGCCAGTCGGTCGCCTACAAGCGCTCGGTCCTGCCCGAGGGCCTGCCGCGCATCGCGGTCGAGGCCGGCGTGACCGACTTCTGGTGGAAGTACGGCTGCGCCGCCGTGGTGGGCATCGACAGCTACGGCGAGTCGGCGCCCGCCAACGTGCTGTTCAAGCATTTCGGCTTCACGCCCGAGAACGTGGCCGACACCGTGCGCGCGGCGCTGGCCCGCTGACACCGGTTTCCTCTTTTCCTCAACCCCAGCCTTACGGGAGCAAGGTTTCCATGACCATCAAGATCGGGATCAACGGTTTCGGCCGCATCGGCCGCATGGTGTTCCGCGCCGCGGTGCAGAACTTCAACGACATCGAGGTGGTCGGGATCAACGACCTGCTCGAGCCCGACTACCTGGCCTACATGCTGCAGTACGACAGCGTGCACGGCCGCTTCAAGGGCGAGGTCTCGATCGACGGCGACACGCTGGTGGTCAACGGCAAGCGCATCCGCCTGACGGCGGTCAGGGACCCGTCGGAGCTCAAGTGGGGCGAGGTCGGCGCCGACGTGGTGGTCGAGTCCACCGGCATCTTCCTGACCAAGGAAGGCGCGCAGAAGCACATCGACGCGGGCGCCCGCAAGGTGATCATGTCGGCCCCGTCGAAGGACGACACGCCCATGTTCGTCTACGGCGTGAACCACCAGACGTACAAGGGCGAGGCGATCATCTCCAACGCCTCGTGCACCACCAACTGCCTGGCCCCGCTGGCCAAGGTGATCAACGACAAGTGGGGCATCAAGCGCGGCCTGATGACCACGGTGCATGCCGCCACGGCGACCCAGAAGACCGTCGACGGCCCGAGCAACAAGGACTGGCGCGGCGGCCGCGGCATCCTCGAGAACATCATCCCGTCGTCCACCGGCGCGGCCAAGGCCGTGGGCGTGGTGCTGCCCGAGCTCAAGGGCAAGCTGACCGGCATGGCCTTCCGCGTGCCCACCAGCGACGTGTCGGTGGTCGACCTGACCGTCGAGCTGTCCAAGGAAGCCAGCTACAAGGAGATCTGCGCCGAGATGAAGGCGCAGAGCGAGGGCGCGCTCAAGGGCGTGCTGGGCTACACCGAGGACAAGGTGGTCGCCACCGACTTCCGCGGCGATGCACGCACATCGATCTTCGACGCCGAGGCCGGCATCGCGCTGGACGGCACCTTCGTCAAGCTGGTGAGCTGGTACGACAACGAGTGGGGCTACTCCAACAAGGTTCTGGAGATGGTGCGCGTGGCCGCCAGCCGCTGAGCGCTCGTCGCATCGGAGGAAGAACGCGCCCTGCGGGGCGCGTTTTTTTTCGCCACGCGTTCAAGATCCGCCCCTCGCCCGCAACGGGCGCGAAGGGGGGACGCCATGGACGATGCCGCATTCCGGCGCTGGCTGGCCGCGCGCAGCTGGGCCCTGAGCGTGCGCTACTGCCGCGTGGTCGCCCTGCTGGTGCCGCCGGGCGCCCTGGTCGCCGATGCCGCGCTGTGGCGCAGCGACAGCCCGGGCCTGGCCTGGCTGCTCGGCTGGCAGTTGGCCGCCGAGGCGGTGTGCCTGGCGGTGCTGGCCGTCGACCGCTGGTCGCCGCGCTGGCGCGGCACCGAGGCGGCGCTCGGGCTGTTCTGCACGGTGTTCATCGCGCTCTGCGCCTGGGTCGGCCTCGTGGACTGGCAGCTGCGCGGCGACTTCTCGCTCTGGGCCGCCGGCATGACCTTCGGCGCGGGTGCGCTGGCCACCCCGCGGCGGCTGCGGCAGCCGCTGTACGCGGCCACGCTGCTCGCGCTGGGGCTGGCGGTGTGGTGGCGCACGCCCGACGACGCGGTCGCCGTCGCCGCGGCCCTGGTCAACCCCTTCTGCGTCGTCGTGCTGTGCCTGGTGCTGGACCGCTACACCTACTCGCGTGACCTGGCCCTGTGGCGCGAGACGCAGCGCGCCGACGCCGAGCGGGCCCGGGCCGACGCCGTGCTGCACGAGGCGCTGCCCCAGCGGGTGGCCGAGCTGCTCAAGCGGCGCGAGCCGGTGCCGGCTCGCAAGGTCGAGAACCTGGGCGTGCTGTTCGCCGACATCGCCGGCTTCACCGGCTATGCCCGCGCGCTGCCGCCGGACGCGGTGGTGCTGGTGCTCGACCAGCTGTTCTGCGCGTTCGATGCGCAGGTGCGCCGCCACGGCGTGGAGAAGATCAAGACCATCGGCGACGGCTACATGGCCGTCAGCGAGGCCGGCGTGGCGTCCCTGTGCCGGCTGGCGCTGGGCATGCGCGAGGTGCTGGACGCCTACAACCGGGCCAACGGCACCCGGCTGGCGATGCGCGTGGGCATCCATGCCGGGCCGGCGGTGGCCGGCGTGCTGGGCACGGCGCGGCTGCTCTACGACGTGTGGGGCGACACGGTCAATGTCGCCGCTCGTCTCGAGCAGGAGGGCGAACCGGGCCGCATCCAGGTCAGCGACGCGGTGGTGCGCCAGGCGGGCGAGGCCTTCGCCTTCGGCAGCCGCGGCCTGGTGGACCTGCCCGGGCGTGGCGCGTTGTGCACCTGGTGGCTGCTGGGGACGGCGGTGCCAGCGGGGTCGCCGGTCAGCGGGGCGATGCCGGGCTGCCCCTCACCGGCAGCGGCCTGACGGCCTGTCTCCGTGCGCCGCCGCGACCCTGGCTGGCGCCTCCCCCGAACGCATGCTTTGGTTGACAAAGGCGGTCGGACATGCGCCAATCCCGGCGTGGAGAACCTGACACGCGAGGAACGTCGCCAGGCCTACGCCTGCCTCCTAAGAGGCTTCGAAGGCGTGCCCGCGGTGCCGCAGCAACTGGAGTCACGCTGGACGTGGCTGATGGCTGCGCACGTCGTCGGCCAGCATGTGGTCGACCTCCACTTCGACAGCCATGTGCGCATGCTGCGCCTGGCCCGCCAGGCCCACGACTGGCGCGAAGCCACCGGCCAGTTGCTGCGCCTCGCGTTGCTGCCGCTGGGCCACCTGCTCGGCCGCATCCCGCTGGGCAACATCGGCCGCTCCACCGTCCCGGTCACGCGCCCCATGGACCCGCCCGAGCCGGTGCAGGTGCTGATCGACTGGGCCGTGCTGTCCACCCGCATCGCCGGCAGCCGCTGGTGAGCGGCCGCCGCCGTGGGCGGGGGGGTCAGGACAGGTGGCGGCCCACCAGGCCGGCCAGCTCGAACATCGTGACCTGCGGCTTGCCGAACACCTTGGCCAGCTTGTCGTCCGCATTGATCGCCCGCTTGTTGCGCGCGTCCTGCAGGCCATTGGCCTTGATGTAGTCCCACAGCTTCTTGATCACCTCGGTGCGGGCCACCGGCTCGGTGCCGACCACCGCGGCGAGCTCGGGGCTGGGCGTGAGGCCCGCCGCCGGCTTGCGCGGCGCAGCGGCCTTCTTGGCTGCCGGCGCCTTCTTGGCGGCGGGTGCGGCCGCCTTCTTCGCAGGCGCCTTCTTGGCCGCCGGCGCCGCCTTGGCCGCAGCGCCGAAGCGCCCGCCGGCCGACTTGCGCGGCGGGAACTTGCTCTCGCGCTGCTCGAACTCGAAGTTCACCTTGCCGGCCTCGGCATCCCAGGCCAGGAAGGCCTTGAACGAGCGCCGCGTGCGCATGGACACGAACTTGTCGAGCAGGTCGGTCTTGCCCGAGGCCAGCAGCTTGGCCATCTGCTCGCGCTCGATCGGCTGCTGCAGGATGATCTGGCCGCTCTTGAAATCGCAGCTGGGCACCGCCTGCGCCGGCGTGGGGACCGACTTCTCGCAGACGTAGTTCTTGCCGAACTCGAACACGCGCGCCTTGCACTTGGGGCAGGGGCCCAGCGGCTCCTGGGCGCCGAAGTCGACCAGCTCGCCCGTCTCCGACGGGTCCTGCTCGTCGCCGAAGTCGAACTCCAGCTTCCAGTTCTTGTCCTCGTCGCTGAACTTCAGCGCCATCTCGGCCACGAAGGGCCAGCCCGCCTTGGAGCGGAAACCCTCCAGCGGGCCGATGCGCTTGTCGCGCAGGAACTGCTCCACCTCATGCAGCTCGAACGGCCGGCCTGCGGGGATCTTCGTGAACGAAAACCCGCACCCGTCCTCGCCGGAGCCGCTGCGCCCGGCGCAGCTGTAGCGGCGGTAGTTCTCCTTGACTACGCCGCCGCAGTTCGGGCACGGCGTCGACAGGGTCGCGTAGTCGCCCGGCACGGTGTCGCGGTCGTACTCCTTGGCCTTCTTGACGATGTGCGCCGTCATCTCGGCGATCTCGCGCATGAAGGCTTCGCGCGAGAGCTTGCCGTGCTCCATCTGCGAGAGCTTGTATTCCCACTCGCCGGTCAGCTCGGGCTTGGTCAGCTCCTCGACGCCCAGTCCGCGCAGCAGCGTCATGAGCTGGAACGACTTGGCCGTGGCGATCAGGTCGCGGCCGTCGCGCAGCATGTACTTCTCGGCGATCAGGCCTTCGATGATGGCCGCGCGGGTGGCCGGCGTGCCCAGGCCCTTCTCCTGCATGGCCTCGCGCAGTTCCTCGTCGCTGATCTCCTTGCCGGCGGTCTCCATGGCGCGCAGCAGCGTGGCTTCGTTGTAGCGCGCCGGCGGCCGCGTCTTCAGGCCCTTGGCATCGACCGGGTCGGCCAGCGGCCGCTCGCCCTGGCGCACCGGGATCAGCGTCTTGCCGCTCTCGTCCGGCTCGCCGTCGGCCGCAGCCTCCTTGCCGTAGATGGCCAGCCAGCCGGCCTTGACCAGCACCTTGCCCTGGCTGCGGAAGCTGTGGTTCTCCACCGTGCTGATGCGGGTGGTGACCATGTGCTCGGCGGCCGGGAAGAACGCGGCCAGGAAGCGGCGCACCACCAGGTCGTACAGCTTCTGCTCGGCCTCGGACAGGCCGCTGGGCGCCTGCATGGTGGGGATGATGGCGAAGTGGTCGCTGACCTTGGCGTCGTCGAACACCTTGGGCGTGGGCTTGACGTAGCCCTCGTCCAGCGCCTGCCGCGCGAACGGCGCCAGGTGCCCCATGCCGCTGCCCGCCAGCATGCCCAGCGTGTCCTTGACCACCTTCACGTACTCCTTGGGCAGGTGCTTGGAGTCCGTGCGGGGATAGGTCAGCACCTTGTGCCGCTCGTACAGGCTCTGCGCCAGCGCCAGCGTGGTCTTGGCCGAGTAGCCGAAGCGGCCGTTGGCCTCGCGCTGCAGCGTGGTCAGGTCGAACAGGCCCGGCGAGGACTGCGTGCTGGGCTTGGCCTCCTCGGTCACGGTGGCGGGCTTGCCGCGCACCGCATCGGCGATCGCACGGGCCCGGGCCTCGTCCCACAGCCGGTCGGCCTTGCGCTCGGCATCGGCCGGGTCGGCGCGGAACGCGGGGTCGAACCACTTGCCCGGGTAGGCGCCCGCCTCGGCATGGAACAGGGCGTGGATCTCCCAGTAGTCGCGGCTGACGAACTTGCGGATCTGCTCCTCGCGCTCCACCACCAGGGCCAGCGTGGGCGTCTGCACGCGGCCGACCGTGGTGAGGAAGAAGCCGCCGTCGCGCGAGTTGAACGCGGTCATCGCGCGGGTGCCGTTGATGCCCACCAGCCAGTCGGCCTCGGAACGCGAACGCGCCGCCGCGGCCAGGCCGGCCATCTGCTGCTCGCTGCGCAGCTGCTCGAAGCCCTCGCGGATCGCCTGCGGCGTCATCGACTGCAGCCACAGGCGGCGCACCGGCTTGTGCGCGACCGCCTTCCTGGCGGGGGCCTGCTCGTCGCCGAACGCGTACTGCTCGATCAGCCGGAAGATCAGCTCCCCCTCGCGGCCCGCGTCGCAGGCGTTCACCATGTCGGTGACGTCCTTGCGCTTGGCCAGCTTGACCACCGCGTTCAGCCGCGACTTGGTCTTGTCGACCGGCTTGAGGTCGAAGTACGGCGGGATGACCGGCAGGTGGGCGAAGCTCCACTTGCCCCGCTTGACGTCGAACTGCTCGGGGGCCTGGATCTCCACCAGGTGGCCGACGGCGCTCGTGACGACGTACGTGTCGTTCTCGAAGTGTTCGTCGTGCTTGTCGAACTTGCCGGCGACGGGCGTCAGCGCCCGGACGATGTCCTGCGCGACCGACGGCTTCTCTGCGATGACCAGTGTCTTGCCCATGTGCTGCTGTGCTCTTGGGCGACCGCGCCAGGCGGCCGCCGGGTGTTCCTACAATCCGTGGCTTTCCCACGCGCGCGTACGCACGCGTGTGTGCACATTCAAGTTATCAGAGTTTGATGCCATGCCAGCAAAAGCAACTCCCGGCAGCGGGCGAAAGATCCAGACACGCCGCTCCGGCATCCATGGCAAGGGCGTGTTCGCCGTGCAGGACATCGCCGAGGGCGAGACCATCATCGAGTACGTGGGCGAGGTGGTCACCTGGGCCGAGGCCCAGCGCCGCCACCCCCACGACCCGTCGGACCCGAACCATACCTTCTACTTCCACGTCGACGAGGACCGCGTCATCGACGCCCTGTACGGCGGCAACTCCTCGCGTTGGATCAACCACTCGTGCGACCCGAACTGCGAGGCGGACGAGGAAGGCGGGCGCGTCTTCATCAAGGCGCTGCGCAACATCCGGGCGGGCGAGGAGCTGAACTACGACTACGGCCTGATCATCGACGAGCCGTACACCAAGAAGCTCAAGGCCGAGTACCCCTGCTGGTGCGGCGCCAAGGGCTGCCGCGGCACGCTGCTGGCGCCCAAGCGGCGTCGCTGAGCGGCGTGCTGCGCTGGCCGGCCGAGTCGGTGTGGGAGCAGGTGGCGCCCCTGCTGCCGGGCTTCACCGTCGAGATCCTGCCCGAGGTCGATTCCACCAACAGCGAGCTGATGCGGCGCGTGCGCGCCGGCCAGCCCGAGCCGGTGCTGCTGGTGGCCGAGCGCCAGACCGCAGGCCGCGGCCGGCTGGGCCGCAGCTGGCAGGCCGAGCCCGGAGCCTCGTTGACGTTCTCGCTGGGCCTGCCGCTGGCGCCGGCCGACTGGTCGGGCCTGTCGCTCGCGGTGGGCGCCGCGGTGGCCGAGGCGCTGCATCCGGGCGTGCGCCTCAAATGGCCCAACGACCTGTGGGTGGCCGACCGCAAGCTCGGCGGCATCCTGATCGAGACCGTCGCGGCGCCGGCCGGGCCGGGCCGGCACGCGATCGTGGGCATCGGCCTGAACGTGGCGCCGCGGCCTGCCGAGGGCCTGTCGACCCCCCCGGCCGCGTTGCAGGACCTGCTGCCCGGCATGGACGCCGCGCAGGCGCTCGGCCGGCTCGCGCTACCGCTCGTGCGGGAACTGCTGGCTTTCGAGCAGGCCGGGTTCGCCCCGGTGCAGCCGCGTTACGCAGCGCGCGACGCGCTGGCCGGCCGGGCTGTGCGCCTGTCGGACGGCACCGAAGGGCTGGCGCGGGGCGTCTCCGGCGCGGGGGCGTTGCTCGTGCATACTGCCGCCGGCCCGGTCGCGGTGACCAGCGCCGAGGTCAGCGTCCGCCCCGCCTGACACTCCACCCATGCTCCGCCTGCTCGTCCTGCTGCTGCTGCTGGCCAACGGGGCCTGGTACGCCTGGGCCCAGGGCCTGCTGCAGCCCTGGGGCCTGGCGCCCGCGCAGCAGGCCGAGCCGCAGCGGCTGGCCCAGCAGATCCGGCCGGACTCGCTGCGGGTGCTGCCGCGCGAGGAAGCGCAGCGCGTCGAAGCGCCGCGGCCTCCCGAATGCCTGCAGGCCGGCCTGGTCGAGGAGCCCGCGCTCGGGCCGCTGCGGCAGGCGCTGGCCGGCTGGCCGGCCGGCAGCTGGCAGCTCGAGCCGGTCGTCGAGCCCGGTCGCTGGATCGTCTACATGGGCAAGTACCCCAGCGCCGAGGCCGTCACCCGCAAGAAGGGCGAGCTGCGGCAAATCGGCGTGAGCTTCGAGGCCCTGGCCAATGCCGACCTCGAGCCCGGCCTGTCGCTGGGCGGCTTCCCGACCCAGGCCGAGGCCAACCAGCACCTCGAGCGCCTGGCCGGACGCGGGGTGCGCACCGCTAAGGTGGTGCAGGAGCGGCCGGATGCCCGCGGCCAACGGCTGACCCTGCCCGCGCTGGACGACGCGCTGCGCGGGCGGCTGGACGACCTGCGCCCGCTGCTGGCCGGCAAGCCCCTGCGCCCCTGCCGCTGACCGGCGGCGCCCACCCCACCTTCCCGGAGACCCGCCATGTCCCTCGCCCTCTACTACGCCCCCGGCGCCTGCTCCTTCGTGCCCCATGTGCTGCTCGAGGCGGCCGGCGCCAGCTTCGAGCCGCGGCCCGTGCGCCTGCACAAGGGCGAGCAGGCCACACCCGAGTACCGTGCCATCAACCCGCGCGGGCAGGTGCCGGTGCTGGTCGACGGCGACGCCGTGATCACGCAGATCGTCGCCATCGTGGACTACCTCGATGCCAGGTTCCCCGTGCAAGGCTTCCTGCCGCGCGAGCCCCTGGCCCGCGCGAAGGTGATGGAAACACTGGCGTGGATGAACAACACCGTGCACCCGACCTTCACGCACGTGTTCATGCCGCACAAGTACAGTGCCAGCGCCGACGTGCAGGCCGACATCAAGGCGCATGCGGCGGCGCAGTACCGCGGCCTGCTCGGCGAGCTGGAGGCCATGGCGCAGGCCGCCGGGCGGCGCGGCGGGTGGCTGGGCGGTGAGCGCTTCGGCCCGCTCGATGCCTACGCGCTGACGCTGCTGCGTTGGGGCGGTTTCGCGGGCATCGACCCCACCGGCCTGCCCGCGCTGTGGGCCCACGTGCAGAAGGTGGCGCAGCTGCCGCCGGTCGCGCAGGCCATGGCCCGCGAGAAGCTGCAGCTGAACGTGTACCAGCCGGCCTGATCAGGCCGCCGGCGGCAGGCCGTCGAAGCGCACGACCACCCGGGCACCCGGCGGCTGGTGGCCGGGCCGCGTGTCCTCGATGCGGATGTCGGCGCCGTGCTGGTGGGCGATCTCCTGGACGATCGGCAAGCCCAGCCCCGAGCCGTCCACGCCGGTGTCCAGCGAGCGGTAGAAGGGCTGGAACACCAGCTCGCGCTCGGCCTCGGGGATGCCCGGTCCCGAATCCTCGACCTGCAGCAGCACGACGCGGCCGATGGGGTCGGGCAGCACGCGCGCCGTGACCACGCCCGGATGGTCGGGGCTGGACGGCGTGTAGTGGATCGCGTTGTCCACCAGGTTGCGGATCAGCTCCTTGAGCAGCGTGGGGTTGCCCTGCACCGCCATCCCCATGGAGCCGGGCAGCGCGCCCTCGTAGCCCAGGTCCACCCGCTTGTCCATGGCGCGCGGCAGCAGGTCCTGCACCACGTCGCGCGTGAGCTGGGCCAGGTCGCAGGGGTGGCGCGGCAGGGCACGGCCGCTGCTCTCGGCGCGCGCCAGCGCCAGCAGCTGGTTGACCGTGTGGGTGGCCCGCATGCTGGAGCGGCCGATCTGCTTGAGCGACTGCTTGAGCTCCTCGGCGCTGGCGCCTTCGCGCTGCGCCAGGTCGGCCTGCATGCGCAGACCCGCCAGCGGGGTCTTGAGCTGGTGGGCGGCATCCGCGAGGAAGCGCTTCTGCGTGGCGATCGACTCCTTCAGCCGCGTGAGCAGGTCGTTGACCGAGGACACCAGCGGCGCCACCTCCAGCGGCACCGCCTTGTCGTCCAGGGGCGAGAGGTCGTCGGGACGGCGGGCGCGGATGCGTTCCTCCAGCTGCGACAGCGGCTTGATGCCGCGCACCAGCGCCAGCCACACCAGCAGCACGGCCAGCGGCAGGATCACGAACTGCGGCAGCATCACGCCCTTGATGATCTCGGTGGCCAGCACCGACCGCTTCTCGCGCGTCTCGGCCACCTGCACCAGCACCCAGCCGGGCGCCTGCGGGTCCGGACGCACCCAGGTGTAGGCCACGCGCACGTCCAGGCCGCGCAACTCCTCGTCGCGCAGCTTGACCTCGCCTTCGGACGGTTGCTCGGCCTCGGGCGGCGGCGGAAAGTCCTTCTCGCCGCCCAGCACCTCGCCACGGGCGGTCTTGACCTGGAAGTAGACCTGGTCGGCGTCGTCGGCGCGCAGCATCTCGCGCGCGGGCTGCGGCAGGTTGAAGGCCACGCGGTGGTTCTGCACCGTCACCAGCTGCGCCAGGGCCTGGACGTTGTATTCGAGCGCGCGGTCGAAGGGCTTGCCGGCGATGCTCTGGGCCACGAGCCAGGTCAGCGCCAGGCTGATGGGCCACAGCAGCAGCAGCGGCGTGAGCATCCAGTCGAGGATCTCGCCGAACAGCGAGCGCTGGGCGCGCTGGAAGATCTTCATGCGCGAAGGCGCGCGGGCGCCTGGGTCACCCGGGGATCTTCTCGAGGCAGTAGCCCAGGCCGCGCACGGTGGCGATGCGGATCGGGCCCTTCTCGATCTTCTTGCGCAGGCGGTGGATGTACACCTCGATGGCGTTGTTGCTCACCTCCTCGCCCCATTCGCACAGGCGCTCGACGAGCTGGTCCTTGCTGACCAGGCGGCCGGCGCGCTGCAGCAGCACCTCCAGCAGGCCCAGCTCGCGGGCCGACAACTCGACCATCTTGCCGTCGATGGTGGCCACCCGGCCGGCCTGGTCGTACACCAGCGGGCCGTGCTTGATGGTGCTGCTGGTGCCACCCATGCCGCGGCGGGTGAGCGCCCGCACGCGCGCCTCGAGTTCCTGCAGCGAGAAGGGCTTGGCCATGTAGTCGTCGGCGCCCAGGTCCAGGCCGCGCACCCGTTCCTCGATGCTGTCGGCGGCGGTGAGGATCAGCACCGGCATGGTGGAGCCCCGGGCGCGCAGCTTGCGCAGCACCTCCAGGCCGTGCATGCGCGGCAGGCCCAGATCGAGGATCAGCAGGTCGAACTCGTTGTTCGTCATCAGCGCCACGTCGGCCTCGCTGCCGCTGGCCACGTGGTCGACGGCCGCGCCCGAGGCGCGCAGGGTGCGCAGCAGGCCGTCGGCCAGCACCTGGTCGTCTTCGGCGATGAGGATGCGCATGCCTGTCTCCTGGTGGCGCGCCGCTGGACTGCCGGCGCTGGGGCGGATTCTAGGCGGGGCCCCGGTGTGGTCGCGCTGCGGTGGTCAGCCGCCGCCGGCGGGCGCGTAGGCCTCGAGCGCCAGGGCGACCACGGTGGCGACGTCCTCGCCCACCTCGGCCCGGAATTCGGCCTCCGCCCGGGCGACCGCGGCCCGGAAGGCGGCCAGCCAGGCCAGGCCGGTGGGCGTGAAGCGCACGATCCGGGCCCGCGCATCGCGCGGGTCGGGCTCGCGCTCCACCAGGCCCCAGGCCTCGCATTGCCCGACCAGGTCGCCCATCGCCTGCTTGGTCATGCCGGCGCTGGCCGCCAGGTCGGTCAGGCGCGAGCCTTCCCGGGCGAGGTGGCGTGTGATGTGGATGTGGGCGGCGCCCACCTGGGCGCGCGCCGCGAGGTTGGACAGCGCCAGCGGGACCTCGACGTCGTGCGCCATGAGGTGCAGCACCCGCTCGTCGAAGCGCCGGCTGGCGTGGCCCAGCAGCCGGCCCAGGTGGGTCTGGCGCCAGCCGTCGTCGCGCGTGTCCTCCGGGTGTGGGAGCATCGCCAGATCGTAAGGCAAACTGACCAAAAAACCTGTTTACCGACGGAGACCTGCCGCGTTAAAGTGCTGGTCATGCATCCAGCCTGTGGTTCGAGACAGCTGGATGACCGTTCACCAACCTGTTGATTCGCAAGGAGATTCGCCATGGATGCACAAGTCAAGGGCAGCAAGGTCGCCGCCGCCGACACCGAGAAGTCCAAGGCCCTGCAGGCCGCCCTGGCCCAGATCGAGAAGCAGTTCGGCAAGGGCACGATCATGCGGCTGGGCGAGGGCGAGAAGATCGAGGACATCCAGGTCGTCTCCACCGGCTCGCTGGGCCTGGACATCGCCCTGGGCGTCGGCGGCCTGCCGCGCGGCCGGGTGGTCGAGATCTACGGCCCGGAATCGTCGGGCAAGACCACGCTGACGCTGCAGGTCATCGCCGAGATGCAGCGCCAGGCCGGCACCTGCGCCTTCGTCGACGCCGAGCACGCGCTGGACACCCAGTACGCCCAGAAGCTGGGCGTCAACCTGCAGGAACTGCTGATCAGCCAGCCCGACACCGGCGAGCAGGCGCTCGAGATCGTCGACAGCCTGGTGCGCTCGGGCGCGGTCGACCTGATCGTGGTCGACTCCGTCGCCGCGCTGGTGCCCAAGGCCGAGATCGAGGGCGAGATGGGCGACTCGCTGCCCGGCCTGCAGGCCCGCCTGATGAGCCAGGCGCTGCGCAAGCTCACGGCCACGATCAAGAAGACCAACTGCATGGTCATCTTCATCAACCAGATCCGCATGAAGATCGGCGTGATGTTCGGCAGCCCCGAGACCACCACCGGCGGCAACGCGCTGAAGTTCTACGCCTCGGTGCGCCTGGACATCCGCCGCACCGGCACGATCAAGAAGGGCGAAGAGGCGATCGGCAACGAGACCAAGGTCAAGGTGGTCAAGAACAAGGTCTCGCCTCCGTTCAAGACGGCCGAGTTCGACATCCTGTTCGGCGAGGGCATCAGCCGCGAGGGCGAGATCATCGACATGGGCGTGGATGCCCGCATCCTCGAGAAGTCCGGCGCCTGGTATGCCTACGCCGGAGAGAAGATCGGCCAGGGCCGCGACAACGCCCGCGAGTTCCTGCGCGAGAACCCCGAACTGGCGCGCGAGATCGAGAACAAGGTGCGCGAATCGCTGGGCATCCCGCTGCTGCCGGCGGACGTCGAGGAGGCGTAAGCCGCCGTGCAGCCCCGCCAGCTGTCGCTCAAGGGGCGGGCGCTGCGCCTGCTCGGCCAGCGCGAGCACTCGCGCGCCGAGCTTGAGCGCAAGCTGGCGCCGCACGTGCAGGACGGTGACGACCTGCCCCGCATCCTCGACGAGCTGCAGGCCAAGGGCTTCGTCAGCGAGACGCGGGTGGTGGCCTCGGTGCTGCACCGGCGCGCCGCCCGGCTGGGTGCCGGCCGCATCCGCCAGGAGCTGCAGGCCAAGGGGATCGCGCCCGACCTCGTCGCGCAGGCGGTGCAGGACCTGCGGGGCACCGAGCTGGCCCGGGCACGCGAGGTCTGGCAGCGTCGCTTCGGCGAGCCGGCGGCCGATGCGGCGGGGCGTGCCAAGCAGGCCCGCTTCCTGGCCGCGCGCGGCTTCACGGGAGAGGTGGTGCGCCGGGTCGTGACCGGCGCCGCGTTCGAGGACGAGTGATGGTCCGCCCGGGCGGCCGCGGGGGGCGGTGCGTCCCCGGGGCCCGGGGCCGGAGCTCAGAGCCCCAGCATGATCTTCAGGTTCTGCACCGCGGCGCCGCTGGCGCCCTTGCCCAGGTTGTCCAGGCGGGCGATGGCCACGGCCTGCCGCGAGGCTTCGTTCGCGTAGACCCGCAGCTCCATCTTGTTCGTGTCGTTCAGCGCCAGCGCATCGAGCTTGCCGCTGTCGGTCGGCGCCTCCACCGTCACCCATTCGCTGCCCGCGTAGTGCGTGGCGAAGGCGTCGTGCAGGGCCTGGCCCGTCGGCTTGCCCGGCAGGCTGTCCAGGTGCAGCGGCAGCTGCACCAGCATCCCCTGTCGGAAGTTGCCCACGGCCGGCACGAACAGCGGTGCGCGTGCCAGGCCGGTGTACTTGACGATCTCGGGCAGGTGCTTGTGCTTCAGGGCCAGGCCGTACAGCTCGAACGCCGGCGCGGTGCCGGCCTCGTAGGCCTCGATCATCTGGCGTCCGCCGCCCGAATAGCCCGAGACGGCCGGCAGCGTCACCGGGAAGTCGCGCGGCAGCAGGCCCGCATCGACCAGCGGGCGCAGCAGCGCGATCGCGCCGGTCGCGTAGCAACCGGGGTTGCTCACCCGCTCGGCCCGGGCGATCGCCTCGCGCTGGCCGGGCGCCAGCTCGGGGAAGCCGAACACCCAGCCGTCGGCCGTGCGATGCGCGGTCGAGGCGTCGATGATGCGCGGGGCCTTGCCCTGGGCGGCGCGGATGTCGGCCACCATGGCGGCCGACTCGCGGGCTGCATCGTCGTGCAGGCAGAAGATCACCAGGTCCACGCCCGCCATCAGCTCGCGCTTGGCAGCCGGATCCTTGCGTCGCTCGGGCGCGATGCTCACCAGTTCGATCTGGGGCATGGTCTGCAGCCGCTCGCGGATCTGCAGCCCGGTGGTGCCGGCTTCGCCGTCGATGAAGACCTTGGGCATGGTGGTCGGTTGTTCCCCGGAGCGTCACGCGGCCGAGGCTGGGCGCGTGTCAGGTTTGTGCAATGCACCATGATACAGTTCGCGGCTGCACCTCGCAGGGGCAGCCGCACTGCCGCGCTTGCGCCGCCTGCACCTTCATCACCTCGCAGAGAAACCCCATGAAGATTCACGAGTACCAAGGCAAGGAGATCTTGCGCAGCTTCGGCGTGCCCGTGCCCCGCGGCATTCCGGCGTTCACCGTGCAAGAAGCCGTGGAAGCAGCCCAGAAGCTGGGCGGCCCCGTGTGGGTGGTGAAGGCCCAGATCCACGCCGGCGGCCGCGGCAAGGGCGGCGGCGTGAAGGTCGCCAAGAGCATCGACGACGTCAAGCGCCTGGCCGGCGACATCCTGGGCATGCAGCTCAAGACCCACCAGACCGGCCCCGAGGGCCAGAAGGTGCGCCGCCTGTACATCGAGGACGGTGCCGACATCCAGAAGGAGTACTACCTCTCCGTCGTGACCGACCGTGCGACCCAGAAGGTGGCCTTCATCGCCTCCAGCGAAGGCGGCATGGACATCGAGGAAGTGGCGCACTCCAGCCCCGAGAAGATCATCACGGTCTTCGTCGACCCGCTGGCCGGCCTGACCCAGGCCCAGGGCGAGGAGATCGCGCGCGGCATCGGCATGCCGGCCGACTCGCAGGCGCAGTTCATCGACATCTGCCAGAAGCTGTACAAGTGCTACATGGACACGGATGCCTCGCTGGTCGAGATCAATCCGCTGAACCGTGACGGCAAGGGCAACGTCATCGCCCTGGACGCCAAGTTCAACTTCGACTCCAACGCGCTGTTCCGCCACCCCGACGTGGTGGCCCTGCGTGACCTGGACGAGGAGGACCCCGCCGAGATCGAGGCGTCGAAGTTCGACCTGGCCTACATCTCCCTGGACGGCAACATCGGCTGCCTGGTCAACGGTGCCGGCCTGGCCATGGCCACCATGGACACCATCAAGCTGTTCGGCGCCGAGCCGGCCAACTTCCTGGACGTGGGCGGCGGCGCCACCCCCGAGAAGGTCACCGAGGCCTTCAAGATCATGCTGAAGAACCCCAAGGTGAAGGCCATCCTGGTCAACATCTTCGGCGGCATCATGAAGTGCGACACCATCGCCACCGGCGTCATCACCGCCTGCAAGGCCGTGAACCTGAGCGTGCCGCTGGTGGTGCGCATGAAGGGCACCAACGAGGAGCTGGGCAAGAAGATGCTGGCCGAGTCGGGCCTGCCCATCATCAGTGCCGACACGATGGCCGAAGCGGCCCAGAAGGTCGTCGCCGCCGTGAAGAACGCCTGAGGAACAGACATGTCGATCTACATCAACAAGGACACCAAGGTCATCACCCAGGGCATCACGGGCAAGACCGGCCAGTTCCACACCGAGAAGTGCCAGGAGTACGCCAACGGCAAGAACTGCTTCGTCGCCGGCGTGAACCCCAAGAAGGCCGGTGAGTCGATCTTCAACATCCCGATCTACGCGTCGGTGAAGGAAGCCGCCCAGCAGACTGGTGCCACCGTCTCCGTGATCTACGTGCCGCCCGCGGGCGCCGCCGCCGCGATCTGGGAAGCCGTCGAGGCCGACCTGGACCTGGCGATCTGCATCACCGAAGGCATCCCGGTGCGCGACATGCTCGAAGTGCGCAACCGGATGAAGGCCAAGGAAGCGGCCGGCGGCAAGAAGACGCTGCTGCTCGGCCCCAACTGCCCCGGCCTGATCACGCCCGACGAGATCAAGATCGGCATCATGCCCGGCCACATCCACAAGAAGGGCCGCGTGGGCGTCGTCTCGCGTTCGGGCACCTTGACCTACGAAGCCGTCGCGCAGCTGTCCGAGCTGGGCATCGGCCAGTCCAGCGCCGTGGGCATCGGCGGTGACCCGATCAACGGCCTGAAGCACATCGACGTGATGCAGGCCTTCAACGACGATCCAGACACCGACGCCGTGATCATGATCGGCGAGATCGGCGGCCCGGACGAGGCCGACGCGGCCCGCTGGTGCAAGGCGAACATGAAGAAGCCGGTGGTCGGCTTCATCGCCGGCGTCACGGCGCCCCCCGGCAAGCGCATGGGCCATGCCGGCGCCCTGATCTCCGGCGGCGCCGACACGGCGGACGCCAAGCTGGCCGTGATGGAAGAGTGCGGGTTCAAGATCACGCGCAATCCGTCCGAGATGGGCCGCCTGCTCAAGTCGCTGCTCTGAGCCACCGCGGGGCCGCGGCCCCGTGCCTCCCGACCGAAGCCGGCCCTGCGCCGGCTTCGTGCGTTTGTGCCGCCTCCGACCAATGGCCGGCGCGGTTTTGCAACAAAACGTACAAGTTGCACGAGAAAGCGCTTTGTCGCCTGCGGGGGGCTCTGTTAACTTCCCACCCCGGTGGCTGCCCCCTGGGCAGACCGGGCGCGAGGCGAGGCCGCCAGCGACGGCGGGCCGAACGGGGGAAGGGCAGCAGTGAGCACATCGTCCAAGGCAGGTCGGCGCCAGTTCTGGCGCGCCGACTGGTTCATCGGGGCGGCCATCGTGGCCGCCGTCTTCATCCTCTGGAAGTCGACCGACCTGTTCGAGTCGCTGGAGCGGCGGTTCTACGACGTCGCCAGTGTCCAGAGCGCACGCCAGCCCTCCGACCGCATCGCGGTCATCGCCATCGACGACCAGAGCATCGCCAACATCGGCCGCTGGCCCTGGTCGCGTGACGTGCACGCCGAGCTGATCGACCGCCTCGCCGCAGCCCAGGCCAAGACCGTCGTCTACACGACCTTCTTCTTCGAGCCCCAGACCGACCGGGGACTGGCGTTCATCCGCAAGCTCAAGGACCTGCTCGGCCCCGCCGCCGACGCCGAGGCGGTCGCCCGGCTGATCACCGAGGCCGAGCAGTCGCTGGACACCGATGCCAAGCTGGCCGCCAGCATGGCCAAGGCCGGCAACGTGCTGGTGCCGTCGGTCTATGCGCTGGGCGAGCCCCTGGGCAAGCCCGACAAGGACCTGCCGGCGGCGGTGGCGAAATCGACCGTGGACGGGGCCGACGGATTCGGCCTGCCGGCGGTCAGCGGCCTGCATCCCATCGACGCGATCGCAGGCGCCGCGGCCGGCATCGGCCACCTGAACCAGACCAACGATGTCGACGGCGCCGTGCGGGCCGATCCGCTGGTGGTCGACTACTACGGGCGCGCCGTGCCCTCGCTGGCCCTGCTGGCCGCGGCCAGCAGTCTGAACCTGCGGCCGGCCGACATCCGGCTGCAGCCCGGCACCGGCGTGCAGGTGGGCAAGCTCAAGGTCGCCACCGATCCCGCCGCCCGCCTGCTGCCGCAGTTCTACAAGGGCCGGGACGGCAAGCCGGCGTTCGCGGTCGACTCCTTCTACGACGTGCTCTCCGGCAAGATCCCGCCGTCCAAGTACGCGGGCAAGATCGTGCTGGTGGGCGCCACCGCCGCCGGCGTGGGCACCACCTTCCCGGTGCCGGGCTACCCGGCCCTCAGCCCGGCCGAACTGCTCGCGCACGTCACCTCGAACATCCTGGCCGAGCACTTCATCGTCGAGCCCGGCTGGGGTGGCTGGGCCTCGTTCGCGGCCTTCCTGCTGGTGGCCGCCTACCTCGTGGCCGCCCTGCCCCGCCTGTCCGCCGGCGTGGCCGCGGGCGCCACGGCGGTGCTGCTGCTGGCGCTGCTGGCCACGGAGTACGTGCTGCTGTCCACCGGCGCGACCTGGCTGCGGCTGGTGCTGCCGGCGGCCCTGCTGGCCATCGGCCATGCGGCGCTCACCACGAAGCGCTTCCTGGTCACGGAGGCCGGCAAGGTCAAGTCCGACGAGGAATCGGCCGAGACCAACCGCATGATGGGCCTGGCGCTGCAGGGCCAGGGCCAGCTGGACATGGCGTTCGACCGCTTCCGCCGGGTGCCCTTCGGCGATGCGCTGATGGACAACCTGTACAACCTGGCGCTGGACTTCGAGCGCAAGCGCCAGTTCAACAAGGCCCAGGCCGTCTACGAGCACATGGCCTCGCACGACAAGGGCTACAAGGACCTGCAGGCCAAGCTCAATCGCGCCAAGAACCTGTCGGAGACCGTCATCCTCGGCGGCGGCGGCGCGCATCCCGGCGGCACCATGCTGCTCGATGGCGGCGCGGTCGAAAAGCCGATGCTGGGCCGCTACCAGGTGGAGAAGGAACTGGGCAAGGGCGCCATGGGCGTGGTGTACCTGGGCAAGGACCCCAAGATCGGCCGCGTGGTCGCCATCAAGACGATGGCGCTGTCCCAGGAGTTCGAGGGCGAGGAGCTCGAGGACGCCCGCGAGCGCTTCTTCCGCGAGGCCGAGACCGCCGGGCGGCTGCAGCACCAGAACATCGTGACCATCTTCGATGCGGGCGAGGAGCACGACCTGGCCTACATCGCCATGGAGTTCCTCAAGGGCCGCGACCTGGTCGACCACTGCAAGGACGGCCACCTGCTGCCCGTGCCCCGGGTGCTGTCGATCGTGGCGCGCGTGGCCGAGGCGCTGGCCTACGCGCACCGCCAGAACGTGGTGCACCGCGACATCAAGCCGGCCAACATCATGTACGAGCTGGACAGCGACACCGTCAAGGTGACCGACTTCGGCATTGCACGGATCACCGACTCCAGCAAGACCAAGACCGGCCTGGTGCTGGGCACCCCGAGCTTCATGTCGCCCGAGCAGATCGCCGGCAAGAAGGTGGACGGCCGCTCCGACCTGTATTCGCTGGCCGTGATGCTGTTCCAGATGCTCACCGGCGTGCTGCCGTTCCGCGGCGACTCGATGGCCGAGCTGATGTACAAGATCGCGAACGAACCCGCTCCCGACATCCGCATCGTGCGGCCCGACCTGCCGCAGCGGCTGACCGAGGTGCTGGCCATCGCCCTGGCCAAGAAGCCCGAGCAGCGGTACCAGGACGGCGACCAGTTCGCCGCCGACCTGCGGGCGATCGCCGCCGGCGCGGGCGGTGCGACCGGCGCCGGTGGAGCCCCGGCAGCCGGGTCCGCACCGGTGGCGACGGGTGGCGGTGACGAGCGCACCGTCGCCTTCTCCCTGGACGCGGCGGCGCAGGCCCAGGCCGAAGCGCAGAAGACGCTGGTCCTGGCCGCCGGGGTGCCTGCGGCGGGGGCTGCCGGCCCCGGAAGCTATGATGCGGCGCCGACGACCACGGGCGCCACCGAGTTCGACAAGACCGCGGTGCTCGCCCGCCCCGACCCCGCCCCCCCGGCGGACCCGAAGGCCTGAAGCCGGCCCGCCATGAATTACGAGTTCTGCACCCGCACCGATCCGGGCCTCGCGCGAGAGAACAACGAGGACTCGGTTGCCGTCGACGAGCCCACCCGCCTGGGCATCCTGGCCGACGGCATGGGCGGCTACAACGCCGGCGAGATCGCCAGTGGCATGGCCACCACCTTCATCAAGTCCGAGCTCGGGCGCTGGCTGTCGCAGGCCGGCCGCCAAGCCAATGCGCGCGAGGTGCGCCGGGCGATGGAGATCTGCGTCGACAACGCCAACCGCTCGATCTTCAACGCCGCCAATTCCAACCCGCAGTACGCCGGCATGGGCACCACGCTGGTGGTCGGCGTGTTCCAGGACACGCGCCTGATGCTCGGCCACATCGGCGACTCGCGCTGCTACAGGCTGCGCGGTGCCGAATTCGCGCAGATCACCAAGGACCATTCGCTGCTGCAGGAGCAGATGGATGCGGGCCTGATCACGCCCGAGCAGGCGGCGGTCTCCACCAACAAGAACCTGGTCACGCGGGCGCTGGGCGTCGAGGACGCGGTGCTGCTGGACGTGCACGAGCACCGGGTCGAGCCCGGCGACATCTACCTCATGTGCTCCGACGGCCTGTCGGACATGATCGACGACGAAGCCATCGCGCACATCCTGCAGGGCGAGGCGACGCTGGACGAGAAATCGCAGCAGCTGGTCGACGCGGCGAACGCCAATGGCGGCCGCGACAACATCTCGGTGCTGCTCGCGCAGGCCGACACCGGCGCCAAAAAGCGGGGCCTGATCTCGCGATTGCTGGGAAAATGACAAGCCCTGCGGCGCGGCGCCCCCGAGCGCCCGCCGTGCGGCGGACAGAACGATAGAAACAGGAGTGGGCCATGCCGAAAATGATCGTGTCGATCGACGGGGTCGTGATCAAGGAAGTGCAGCTGACGAAGGACCGCACGACCCTGGGCCGTCGCCCGTACAACGACATCGTCATCGACAACCTGGCGGTCAGCGGTGAGCACGCGGTGCTGCAGATGACCGGCAACGAGGTCTACCTCGAGGACCTGAACAGCACCAACGGCACGTACATCAACGGCAAGGCCGTGAAGAAGCAGTTGTTGCAGAACAACGACACGGTCGAGATCGGCAAGTACAAGATCAAGTTCGTCAACGAGGCGGCCGGCGCCACCTACGAGAAGACCATGATCATGAAGGCGGGCGCCGTCCCGCCGGTGCCGCCCGCGGCGCGACCGGCCGCCGCGCCGGCGGCCGCTGCGTCCGACGCCGAACTGGCCGGGGTCCAGGGTGCGATCAAGGTGCTGTCCGGTGCCGCCGCCGGCCGCGAGGTGCCGCTGGTCAAGGTCGTGACCACCATCGGCAAGCCGGGTGTCGCGGTGGCCGCGATCACCAAGCGCCCGCACGGCTTCGTGGTGGCGCATGTCGAGGGCGCCAACAAGCCCACGCTGAACGGCGCGCCGGTGAGCGGTGAACCCATCACCCTCAAGAACGGTGACCTGCTCGAGCTGGCAGGCACCCAGATGCAGTTCATCCAGCACTGAGGCCGCCTCCCGCCGCCTCCGCCCACCAGGCCGCAGCCCGCCGGATGGCCCTGTTCTCCCGCCACTGGACGCGCATCGCGGTCACGCTGGTGCCGCTGCTGGTGGCGCTGCTGCATGCCAGCGGCGCCATGCCGCTGCCGATGCTCGAGCGGCTGGAGAACGTCCTGTACGACGTGCGCCTGCGCGCCGCGATGCCGCGCACGCTCGACGAGCGCATCGTCATCGTCGACATCGACGAGAAGAGCCTGGCGGAGGTCGGGCGCTGGCCCTGGGGCCGCAACCGCATGGCCGAGCTCACCGACGAACTGTTCGCGCGGCAGGAGATCGCGGTGCTCGGTTTCGACGTCGTGTTCGCCGAGCCCGACGACAGCTCCGGCCTCAAGCGCCTGCGCCAGCTCGCGCAGTCCGAGCTGAAGGACCAGGCCGGCTTCGCGCAGCGCATCGACCAGCTGGCCCCGGCGCTCGACTACGACGGCGCCTTCGCCCGCGCGCTCGCCACCCGCCCGGTGGTCCTGGGCTACTACTTCACCAGTGACCGCGAGGGTGGCGCCTCGGGCGTGCTGCCGGCGGCCGTGATGCAGCGCCAGGCCCTGCAGGGGCGGCCGATCCGGTTCACCAGCTGGAACGGCTACGGGGCCAACATCCCCGCCCTGGCGCAGGCGGCGCCCGCCGGCGGCTTCTTCAACCCGATCGCCGACATCGACGGCCTGGTGCGCTCGGTGCCGCTGGTGGCCGAGTACAAGGACCAGTACTACGAATCCCTGGCCCTGGCCATGTTCCGCATGCTGGCCGGCGGCCCGACGGTCGAGCCCGGGTTCCCGCGCGACCGCTTCGTCTCGCGCAGCTACCAGGGCCTGGACAGCCTGGTGCTGCGCCTGGGGCAGAAGACGATGGCGATCCCGGTGGACGACAAGGTGGCCGCGCTGGTGCCGTTCCGCGGCCCGGGCGGCCCCAAGGGCGGCTCGTTCCGCTACGTGTCCGCGTCGGACCTCGTGCACAAGCGCCTGGCACCGGGTGCCCTCAAGGGCAAGATCGTGCTGGTGGGCACCACCGCGCCCGGCCTGCAGGACCTGCGCGCCACGCCCGTCGGCGAGACCTATCCGGGTGTCGAGGCCCATGCCAACCTGCTCTCGGGCATGCTCGACGGCCGCATGGCGGTGCGGCCCGACTACGCGGTCGGCTACGACGTGCTCGTGCTGCTGCTGGCCGGACTGGCGCTGGCATTCGCGCTGCCGCTGCTCAGCGCCACCCGCGCCGTCCTGCTCAGCCTGGGCGTGCTGGGCGCGGTGGCGACCCTCAACGTGTGGCTGTACATGGGCGCGGGCCTGGTGATGCCGCTGGCCACGGCGCTGCTGATGGTGTTCACGGCCTTCGCGCTGAACATGAGCTACGGCTACTTCGTCGAGAGCCGCTCCAAGCGGGAGCTGGCCAACCTGTTCGGCACCTACGTGCCGCCCGAGCTGGTCGACGAGATGGTCAAGGACCCCGACAGCTACAGCATGCAGGCCGTCAACAAGGAGCTGACGGTCATGTTCTGCGACATGCGCGGCTTCACCAAGATGTCCGAGCGCATGGAGCCGGTGCAGCTGCAGGCGCTGCTCAACGAGGTGTTCAACCGCCTCAGCGACATCATCCGCAGCAACCGCGGCACCATCGACAAGTACATGGGCGACTGCGTCATGGCCTTCTGGGGCGCGCCGGTCGACACGCCCGACCACGCCCACCTGGCCGTGAAGACCGCGCTGGAGATGGCCAATGCGGTGCGCCGCATCAACGAGGACCACCGCGCCCGCGGCCTGCCCGAGATCGGCGTGGGCATCGGCCTGAACACCGGGATGATGTGCGTGGGCGACATGGGCTCCGAGGCGCGCCGCAGCTACACGGTGATCGGCGACGCGGTGAACCTGGGCTCGCGGCTCGAGGGCCTGTCCAAGGCCTACGGCGTCGACATCGTCGTCAGCGAGTCCACCCGCAAGCTGGCGGGCCAGTTCGCCTGGCAGGAGCTCGACCGCGTGCGCGTCAAGGGCAAGGAGCAGGCGGTCGCCATCTTCTGGCCGCTCGCGCCGGCCGACCGGATCGAGAAGGCCCAGGCCGAGGAGCTCAAGACCTGGAACGCCTTCCTCAAGGCCTGGCGCGCGCAGGACTGGGACCAGTGCGACGTGCTGCTGCTGAACCTGCAGCGGATGAACCCGAAAAAGTACCTTTACGAGCTCTACGGCACCCGTGTAGCCTCGCTGCGCGACGCGCCGCTCGACCTCGACTGGGACGGCGCCACCACGTTCGAGACCAAGTAGAGAGTTCCCGCATGGTCCCCCGCGCCTTCCCTGCCACCTGCGTGCCCGCGGCTCCCGGGAGCCCCGCGTGAAGGTGCGCGTGCTCGGTTGCTCGGGCGCCATCGCCCGGGACGCCCGCACGACCTCGTTCCTGGTCGACGACGACCTGCTGGTGGACGCCGGCACCGGCGTGGGCGACCTCACGCTGGCCGAGATGGCCCGGGTCGGGCATGTGCTGCTGACGCACTCGCACCTGGACCACGTGGCGGCCCTGCCGCTGATGATCGACTCGATCGCCTCGCAGCTCACGCGCCCGGTGCGCGTGTACGCGCTCGAGGGCACGATCGCCGCCCTCAAGGCACACGTGTTCAACGGCGTGATCTGGCCGGACTTCAGCGCCATCCCCACGCCGGCGCAGCCCTTCATCAGCTTCCATCCGGTGCACACCGGCCAGCGGCTGGAGATCGGCGGCAAGCGCATCGAGGTGATGCCGGCCGTGCACACCGTGCCGGCCGTGGGCTACGCGGTGGCGCCGGCCGCGGGCGGCGGAGCCTGGGTGTTCACCGGCGACACCGAGCGCAACCCGGCGTTCTGGCGGCGGCTCAATGCCATGGACGTCGCCGCCCTGGTGATCGAGACCGCGTTCTCCAACCGCGAGCAGGAGCTCGCGCGCCGCAGCCTGCACCTGTCGCCGGCGGCGCTGGCCACCGAGCTGGACTGCATCGACAAGTCGCGGCACTACCCCATCTACATCACGCACACGAAGCCGGCCGAGACCGAGCTGATCATGGCCGAGATCCAGCGCTTCGACCAGACGCAGCCCTTCGGCCCCAACGTGACGCACGACATCCGCTGGCTGCGTGCCGGCCAGGAGTTCCTGCTATGAGCGCCGTCATGAAGGAACGCGATTCCCAAGCCTTCTACGACTCGCAGCAACTGCCGCCCGACAAGCGCGGCGTGACCTTCGAGGCGCTGTTCTACCGGCAGCTGCAGGTGGTCAGCACCCGCATCCACGACACCGAGAACATCGAGCAGATCATGCTCGACGCCAGCCAGGACATCTGCCGGCTGTTCAACGCCGACCGCCTGACGCTGTACGCGGTGGGCGAGGACCGCGGCTCCATCGTCTCGAAGGTCAAGACCGGCCTGAACACCGCCAAGGACCTGAAGCTGCCGATCAGCGCCCAGAGCATCGCCGGCTACGTGGCGATGTCGCGCCAGATGGTCAACGTCGCCGACGTCTACGACGACGAGTCCCTCAAGCGCATCCATCCCTCGCTGGCCTTCCTCAAGGAGGTCGACCGCCGCTCGGGCTACCGCACCAAGCAGATGATGGTGCTGCCCATCCTCGACGGCGAGGACCTGCACGGCGTGCTGCAGGTGATCAACAACAAGAGCGACCAGCCGTTCGGCGAGCTCGAGGTGGAAGGCGCCCAGCAGCTGTGCAAGACGCTGGCCACCGCCATCCGCCAGCGCATGCAGCGCGAGAGCGACGCGCAGCGCCGGCGGGCCACCAAGTACGACGGCCTGGTGGCCGACGGCGTGCTCACCCCCGACGAGCTGCAGCAGGCCATCGTCAAGGCCCGCGAGCAGGGCAAGCACGTCGAGCACGTGCTGATGGCCGACTACCAGATCAAGCCGGTGCAGATCGGCCCGTCGCTGGCACGCTTCTTCGGCGTGCCCTACGAGCCGTTCAACGCGGGGCGCATCCGCGCCGAGGCGCTGCAGGGGCCGCTCAAGCGCGAGTTCATCCAGGAGCACGGGTGGATGCCGCTGGAGGAATCGCCCGAGGGGCTCGTGGTCATGTGCCTCGACCCCGAGGCGGTGCGCGGCTCGCGCATCGTGCCGCAGGTGTTCCCGCGCATGGCCAGGTTCGCCTACCGCGTCACCACGCAGACCGAGTTCGAGGAGACGCTCGGGCAGCTGTGGGGCGGCAGCGCCGACCCGGGCGAGTCGATCGACGAGCTGCTGGCCGACATGAACGCCCCGCTGGGCGACGACGACTCCGACGACGGCGCGCTCGAATCGGCCGCCGCCGACAACGAGCTGGTCAAGTTCGTCAACAAGGTGATCGTCGACGCCTACCACCAGCGCGCCAGCGACATCCACATCGAGCCCCTGCCGGGCAAGCTCAAGACCGGCATCCGCTTCCGCATCGACGGCAGCCTGGTGCCCTACATCGAGGTCCCGTCGCACTTCCGCCAGGCGCTGGTCACGCGCCTGAAGATCATGTGCGACCTCGACATCTCCGAGCGCCGCAAGCCGCAGGACGGCAAGATCAAGTTCAAGAAGTACGGCCCGCTGGACATCGAGCTGCGCGTGGCGACCATCCCCTCGGCCGGCAGCGTCGAGGACGTGGTGATGCGCATCCTGGCGGCCGGCGAGCCGATCCCGCTGGACAAGCTGGGCCTGACGCCGGTGAACAAGGAGCGGCTGGAGAAGACAGTGAGCAAGCCCTACGGCCTGTTCTACGTCTGCGGCCCCACCGGCTCGGGCAAGACCACCACGCTGCACTCGATCCTCAAGTACCTGAACACGCCCGAGACCAAGATCTGGACCGCAGAGGACCCGGTGGAGATCACGCAACGGGGCCTGCGCCAGGTGCAGATCAACAAGAAGGCCGGCATCGACTTCGCGCTGATCATGCGGGCCTTCCTGCGCGCCGACCCGGACATCATCATGGTGGGCGAGTCGCGGGACAAGGAAACCGTGTCCATGGGCATCGAGGCCTCGCTCACCGGCCACCTGGTGTTCTCGACCCTGCACACCAACTCGGCGCCCGAGTCGATCATCCGCCTGCTCGACATGGGCATGGACCCGTTCAACTTCGCCGATGCCCTGCTGGGCATCCTCGCGCAGCGGCTGGCCAAGCGCTTGTGCGAGTGCAAGGAGGCCTACGTGCCCGACGCGGAGGAGGTCAAGACCTTCATCGCCGAGTACGCCGAGGACCTGCGCCACACCGCCGCCTGGAAGGCCGATTACGCCGGCGAGGCGCGCAAGCTGTACGAGGGCTGGGTCAAGAGCTATGGCGACGGCGGCCGGCTGCGCCTGTACCGGGCGGTGGGCTGCGACAAGTGCGGCAAGACCGGCTACAAGGGCCGCGTCGGCCTGCACGAGTTGCTGGTGGGCGACGACGACATCAAGAAGCTGGTGCAGGAGCGCGCGCGCGTCGCCGAGATCTTCGTCGCGGCGGTGGCCTCGGGCATGCGCACCCTGAAGATGGACGGCATGGAGAAGATCATGCTGGGCCTGACCGACCTGAAGCAGGTGCGGTCGGTGTGCATCAAGTGACGGGATTGGTGTCTGGCACGCCCCGCTGACGTTTTTGTCGTCCGGAGCATGACGATGTTGTCAGGCGATGGCGGGCTGGCTGGGCAAAGTGCACACGTCGGGTCTGGGCGATGGCTGGCACGTTGATTGCTGAGTCTGTCGCTCCAACCAACTTCGGAGGATTCATGAAGCGTCGTCTCCAACAGGGTTTCACCCTGATCGAACTGATGATCGTGGTCGCGATCATCGGCATCCTGGCCGCCGTGGCCCTGCCCGCCTACCAGGACTACACCGTCCGCGCCCGCGTGTCGGAAGTCATCCTGTCGGCGTCGTCGTGCCGCACCAGCATCACCGAGGCCCTTCAGAGCTCCCCGACCAGCAACGCGTCCTCGGCCATTGCTG
The DNA here is from genome assembly GCA_027484575.1 of Comamonadaceae bacterium. Lineage (GTDB taxonomy): Bacteria > Pseudomonadota > Gammaproteobacteria > Burkholderiales > Burkholderiaceae_C > Ramlibacter. The sequence goes on along the minus strand of JAIXSQ010000013.1, from coordinate 161,234 downwards.
GCTGCACTGTCTCGCAGACCAAGATGGTGGCTAGTGGCATCTCCGATGCCAACGGCGTGATCTCGGTCACCGGCGTCACCGGCGCCACCGGACTGGGTTCGTCCGTGACGCAGGCTGGCATCGAGCTGAAGCCCTACGTGAGCGTCGGTGGCAACATTCGCGCGGTCGACGGCAGCCAAGACGGCGGCTCGACCGTGTTCGAGTGGCGTTGCGGCCCCGGCGGCACCGCCCCGATGGACCGCAAGTACCTGCCTGGTTCTTGCAAGCAGTCCTGATCCCCTGATCCGGACTTTCCCGGGAGAGGCCGCGCAAGCGGCCTTTCTCGTTTCTGCCGCTCTCCCGAACCTTCCCATGCGACTGCCCCCGCGCCTCGCCGCCTTCTCCCTCTATGGAGCCGGTTGGGTGCTGCTGCTCTCCGCTGGCTGGCTGCTCCCCAACCACTTCTGGCCGTGGCAGAGCTTCCACACCAATGCCTGGGTGGGCGCGGTCCTGGCAGTCTTGGCGCTGTGGCGCACCCTGGCAGCCCGCGGCCCGACGGTGCTCGGCGCGAGCGTCGTGCCGCTCATCCTGATGGCGTTCGTCCCCATGTTGCACCACGCCGCCGGACTGGTGCCGATCGCTGGCGACGCCGTCCTCCAAGCCCTGATCGTCGGCGGGGCTGCGTTGGCCTACGCGGCGGGCCAGGCATGGGCGCGACAAGATCGCCATGCGCCCGCCGATGCCATTTTCGCGGCCTCGTTGATCGCGGCGGTCGCATCCGTGGCCATCCAGGTGTATCAATGGTTCGGCCATGCGCGAGGTGAGCTGGGCGACGTGTGGATCTACCCTTTCAGCGGCACGCGGCCCTACGCCAACCTCGCGCAGCCCAACCAGCTCGCGTCGCTGCTGCTCTGGGGACTGGTCGGCTGCGCTTGGTTCTGGCACCGCCGCAAGCTGCCCGCTGGCCTGGCAGTCGCGATGGCTGCGGTGCTCGTGTTCGGCGTCGCCCTGACCGAATCGCGAATGGCCCTGCTGAACCTGACGCTCGGCGTGCTGGCCATCGCGCTCGCGCCTGCGGGCTCGCTGTCGCAGACCGCTCGCCACGTGGGGCAGGGCCTCTACGCCGCCTACCTCGCGATCCTGTTCAACCTGGAACGGCTGGCGAGCCTGTTGGCTGCGACGCCCGCGCTGGGCATGCTCGGACGCGAGGAGGGCGTCGGTCGCTTGGCAATCTGGCGCACAGGTCTCGATGCGAGCACCGCCCGCCCGTGGCTGGGCTGGGGTTGGGGCAACACGAACCAGGCCTATCTGCATGTGGCGCCGGACCATCCGGAGTTGCAGAACGGGTACTTCGAGCATGCACACAACTTGCTGATCGACCTCGTGCTCTGGACTGGCTGGCCGTTGGCGCTGCTGCTGGCCGCCGGTGCGCTCGTGTGGTGGTATCGCAGTTGGTTCTCGCGGCCCGATACCGCGCAGGTGCTTGTGCTCGCCGCCCTGGTCGCTATGGGTGTCCACGCGATGCTGGAGCTGCCGCTGCACCAGGTGTACTTCCTGTGGCCGTATGCCATGCTGGCCGGGGTCGCTTCCGCCCGTTGGGACGTCCGCCAAGTCCTGCGCGTTCCGAAGGTAGCGGCAAGTGCAGTACTGCTTGCGGTGTCCGCCCTGGGCGCGGTGATCGTCATTGACTACATGCGCGTGGACGCGGCATTCCGGGAGTGGCGGTTCCAGCTGTACCGGATCGGCAGCAACCACGACGAGACGATCCCGCCCTTGCACATCCTCAAGGAATGGGGCGACTACATGGCCTTCATGCGCGAGAAGCCACGCGCGGGAATGACCAACGCCGAGGTCGACCGCTGGCGTGAGCTGTTCCTCTACAACATGAGCCCGCTCGGCATGCGCAAGGCGATCGCCGCGATGGCTCTGAACGGACGACCGGAAGAGGCGGCTTACTGGACGGAGCGTGCTTGCGTGATCATGGATCCTCGGATCTGCAGGAACATCAGCCTGGACTTCGACGGTCCGAACGACGTGCCGCCCGGCCCTGCGTCCGTCGGACCTGCGCATTGAGGACGACTTCGGGTCACGCCTGCGAATGAACCCCCGCACGGCATCCCCTGCATGGAGCCCTGCGGCTGCACTGCAGCAGTGTGCGATCGTCCTGATGGTGGCGGTTTCATGGCTGAACCCGTTTTCGCCAGGCCCGTCCCCAGCCGTCGTGCCTTGGATCGTCGGCGCGGCCTGTGCCCTGGCGGTGTGGACTCTGGCTCTGATTCGCAATGGCGGACTGGCCTGCTGTCCACCCCGGGCAGGCATCTTGTGCGCGCTGGCCTTGTGGACCGCAGCGGGCCTGCCCCATGGTGCACCCGGGCCGGCGCTGGCTGGCCTCTGCGTCGGCCTGCTGGTCGTCCTGTTCGCGACGGGTGCGGCCACGGCCTGGCAGGCCGCATGGCCACGCGGCCTGCTGCTGGCTGCGGTGGTGAGCGCCGTGCTCGGCCTGCTGCAGGCGTTCGGCGCTGCCGCCGCCTTGTGGCCCTGGGTCAGCGCCGCCCAGCCCGGTGAGGCCTACGCCAACTTGCGGCAGCCCAACCAGTTCGGCAGCCTGTGCTGGCTGGGGGTCGCCGTCCTGCTGTGGGGGCGGCCGCGGCTGCCGGTGGCCACTGCAGTCGGCGTGGCGCTGCTGCTGGGCATCGCCGCTGCGGCGAGCGCTTCGCGCACCGCAGTGCTGCAGGCCCTGCTCACCGGCGCGCTGGCCGTGGCCTGGCCCGGGCCCTCGCGCCGCGCAGCCCTGCGGCTGTGGGCGGTCGCCGCCGGCGCCCACCTGCTCGCCGTGCTGGTCCTGCCCGGCTGGATCGAAGCCTGGACCGGGCAACCGCCGGCCCGCGCGCTGCTCGAGCGCCTCGCCGACGGCCCCGAGGGCTGCGGCAGCCGCCGCGTCCTCTGGGACAACGTCCTGCACCTGATCGCGCAGCGTCCCTGGACCGGCTGGGGCTGGGGCGAACTGGACTACGCCCACTTCTGGACGCTCTATCCCGGCCCGCGCTTCTGCGACATCCTGGACAACGCCCACAACCTGCCGCTGCACCTGGCGGTCGAACTCGGCGTGCCGGTGGCCCTCCTCGCGGCGGCCGGCGTGCTGGCCTGGGTGCTGCGCCAGCAGCCCTGGCGCGAGCAGGTGCCCTCGCGGCGCCTAGCCTGGGCCCTCCTGGCCGTGATCGGGCTGCACAGCCTGCTCGAGTACCCGCTCTGGTACGCGCCGTTCCAGCTGGCCGCCGGGCTGGCGCTGGGGACGCTGCTGGCGCGTGGACCGGCCCGCCGGCCGGCCACGGGCCGCGGCCGCGCCGCAGGCTGGTTGGTCGCGGGGGCCGCCGCGGCGGCCCTGGCATGGACCGCCTGGGACTACGCCCGCGTCTCGCAGGCCTACCTGCCCGCCGCGCAGCGCTGGCCGTCGATGCGGCAGGATCCCGCGGGCCAGATGGCCGGCAGCTGGCTGTTCGGCCGCCAGGCCCGGTTCGCGCAGCTGTGGGTGGCGCAGCCGACCGCTGCGGATGCGGCCCAGCTGTACCCGCTGGCGCTCGAGCTGCTGCACTACTCGCCGGAGCCGCGCGTCGTGGAGCAGGCCATCGCGGCAGCGCGCCTGCTCGGCCGCGAGGACGAGGCCCAGGCGCTGGCGCTGCGCGCGCAGGCGGCCTTCGCGCCGCAGCCGGAGGCCCGCGCCGGCGCTGCGGCTCAGCGCTGAACGAAGCTGCCGCTCTTGCCGCCGTGCTTTTCCAGCAGGCGCACGCCGGTGAGCGTCATGCCGCGGTCGACGGCCTTGCACATGTCGTAGACCGTCAGCAGGGCGGCGCTGACGGCGGTCAGGGCCTCCATCTCGACGCCGGTGGGGCCCACCGTCTCCACGCGTGCCTCGCAGGCCACCCAGCACGGGCCGCCGGCGGCGTCGCCGTGGGTCTCGAAGTCCACCGTCACGCGCGTCAGGGCCAGCGGATGGCACAGGGGGATCAGGTCCGCCGTGCGCTTGGCGGCCATGATCCCGGCCACGCGCGCGATGCCCAGCACGTCGCCCTTCTTTACGCCACCTTCGCGGATGATGGCCAGCGTGGCGGGTAGCATCTCGATCCGGCCCGCGGCGACGGCGACGCGGTGCGTGGCCGCCTTGCCCGCCACGTCCACCATGTGCGCCTGGCCCTGGCCGTCGAAATGTGTGAGAGCGCTCGTCATGCAGACCCCGACCCTGGATAAGACCTCGGATGATACGGCCCGCTTCCAGTGGGCTCCCCGCCTGCGCGCCGCCGGCGCGCACCTGGCCATCAGCCTCGGCGTGGCCGCGCTGGCCGCAGCCCTCGTGTTCGGCCTGTGGTACCCGTGGCCGTACCGCGAGCTGTCCGGCGGCCGCGAGCTGTTCACGCTGCTGGTCGTCGTCGACGTGGTGCTCGGCCCGCTGATCACCCTGTCGGTGTTCGACCGCCGCAAGCCCCGCGCGGAGCTGGCCCGCGACCTGTCGGTCGTCGGCCTGCTGCAGCTGGCCGCGCTGTGCTACGGGCTGTGGACGGTGCAGGCCGCCCGCCCGGTGCAGCTGGCCTTCGAGTACGACCGCCTGCGCGTCGTGCACCGGGTGGACCTCGACCCGCAGGTGCTGGCCACGGCCGGGGCCGGGTCGCTGCCCACGCTGTGGCAGGGACCGGGCCTGGTCGCCCTGCGGCCCCTGCGCCCCGGTGCCGAGCAGGCCGACTACACGCTGGCGGCGCTGCAAGGCGTGTCGCTGTCCGCCCGCCCCGAACTGTGGCGTCCCTGGGCCGAGGAGCGCGCCGCCATCCTCGCCGCCGCCGAACCGTTCGACACGCTGGCCAAGCGGCGGCCCGCCGCCGCCGCCCAGCTCGCTGCCGCGGCGCGCCAGGCCGGCCGCGAGCCGGCCACGCTGCGCTGGATCCCCGTGCTCTCGCGCGACCGCGCCTGGACGGCCCTGCTCGACGCGGCCAGCGCCGACATCGTGGCCTTCGTGCCGGTCGACCCCTACTGACGTGTCCAGGCGCCGGCTCTCCCTCCTGCTGGCCGTGCTGCTGGCCCTGCCGCCGGCCGTGCCGGCGCAGCAGGGGCTGCCGCAGCTGGGCGACGGGGTGGAGCTGTCGGTCGCGGTCGAGCGGCGCCTGGGCGAGCGCATCGCGCGCGAGCTGTACCGCGACCCGGACTACATCGACGACCCGGTGCTGGTGGCCTATGTCGACGGCATCTGGCAGCGGCTGATGCAGGCGGCCCGGGTGCGCGGCGACCTGGGCGACGGGCTCGAGGACCGCTTCGCCTGGCAGGTGCTGCTGGGGCGCGACCGGGCGGTCAACGCATTCGCATTGCCTGGCGGCTGGATGGGCCTGAACCTGGGCCTGGTCAGCGTGACGGCCAGCCCCGACGAGGTCGCCTCCGTGCTGGCGCACGAGCTGTCGCACGTCACGCAGCGGCACATCGCCCGCATGGCCGGCCAGGAGAAGCGCCAGTCCCCGCTGGTCATCGCCGGCCTGATCCTGGGCGCGCTGGCGGCCAGCCGCAATCCGCAGGCGGCGGGCGCCGTCATGAGCGGCAGCCAGGCCCTGGCGATCCAGGGCCAGCTGAACTTCTCGCGCGACATGGAGCGCGAGGCCGACCGCATCGGCTACGGCGTGCTGGTGCAGGCCGGCTTCGACCCGCAGGGCTTCGTGAGCATGTTCGAGAAGCTGCAGCAGGCCTCGCGGCTGAACGACACGGGCAACTACCCCTACCTGCGCACCCACCCGCTGACCACCGAGCGCGCCGCCGACATGCAGGCCCGCCAGCAGCTGTCCGACCGGCAGCCGGGCGACACGACCGCCCGCCTGCTGCATGCCTTGATGGCGGGCCGCGCGCGGGTGCTGTCCGCAGCAGGCGTCGAAGGCCTGCGTGCGGCGCTGGCCGAAGCCGCCAGCCTGCCTGCGAATGCGCCGGCGGTGCGGCGCCTGGGCACGCTGTCGGGCGCGGCCCTGGCGGCCTCGCGCCTGCGCGAGCACGAACGTGCCGCGGGCCTCGTGCGGCAGTTGCTGGCCGAGGTGCGCGGCGATCCCGTGCTGGTGCGGCCGGTGCGCTGGCTCGCGGCCGAGGTGGCACTGGCGGCCGGCCAGCCCGCGCGCGCGCTTGAGCAGCTGGCGGGCACCGAGGCCGAGCGGCCCGGCCTGCTGCTGTGGGCCGAGTCCAAGCTGGCTTCGGGCGGGGCGGCCGAGGTGGCGGGCCGCCTGCAGCCCTGGGTGGCCACGCAGGCGCGCGACGCCACCGCGTGGCTGCTGCTGGCGCAGGCCGCCACGGCGCAGGGGCAGGCCCTGCGCGCCCTGCGCGCCGAGGCCGAGGCGCGCGTGGCGCAGCTGGACTACACCGCGGCCGTCGACCGCCTGCGCGCGGCGCAGGACGTGAGCCGGCGCGGCGGTGCCGACCTGATCGAGGCCTCGATCGTCGACACCCGCCTGCGGCAGGTCGAATCACTGCTTCGGGAACAGGCGCTCGAGCGCTGAGTCGATCACCAGGCCCAGCACCGAGTACAGCAGGGAGCCGACCAGCGCGCCGGTGAAGCCGCGCACCGCGAAGTCGTCGAGCACCGAGGCGGCCGCCCAGAACATCAGGGCATTGATGACGAACAGGAACAGGCCGAGCGAGACGACGGTCACCGGCAGCGTCAGCACCACCAGCGCGGGGCGCACCACCAAGTTGAGCAGGCCGATGACGAAGGCGGCCAGCATCGCCGAGCCGAAGTCCCTGACCTCGACGCCGTGGTAGGCCCACGCGACGAAGAGCAGGGCCGAGGCCGACAGCAGCCACTTGGCGAGCAGCTTCATGGCGCGCGAGGATAGCACCGGGCCGCGGGGGCATCGCCGCGCCGTTATGATCCGCGCCCCCATGGCCGGCATCCACATCACCGACATCGAAGCCGCCATCAACTGGTGGCGCGAGCGCGCGCCCTCGCCCGACGGCGTCACCCTGGCGCCCGAGCTGCGCGCGCTGGCCGAGGTCTACGCGCTGCTGGTGTTCCACCGCGAGGACGAGGCCGACGAGCAGGGCTTTCCGGCCAAGGCCTACGCCGCCTGGAAGGCTTGGTACGACACCACGCCCGACACGCCCTGCATCGCGATCTGCTCCACCAGCCAGGGCGACGAGACCTGCAAGGGCTGCGGCCGCAGCTTCGAGGAGGTGCAGCTGTGGCCCGAGATGTCGCCCGCCGCCAAGCGCGGGACCTGGCGCCGCATCACGCTGCAGGGCGACGCCTGGCGCTTCAACCGCTATGCCGAGCGCGCGCGTGAAGCGGGCGGGGCCGGCAGCGCCGGGGGCACGGGCGCCTGATGCGGCGGCTGGCCCGCGCGCCCAACGTGGCGATCGCGGCGCTGTGGGTCGAACTGCTGCGCCAGGCCGGCATCGATGCCTGCCTGAACCGCTACTTCCTGGGCGCCGCCGCCGGCGAGCTGCCGCCCGACCAGTGCGAGCCCGAGGTCTGGCTGGTCGATCCCGCGCAGGAGGCAGCGGCGCAGGCCGCGCTCGACGCGATCCGGCGTGCGCCGCAGCGGCGCTGGGCCTGCGCCTGCGGCGAGCTGGTGGAAGGCGGCTTCGGCAGCTGCTGGGCCTGCGGGCGGCTGGCGCCCGCCTGAACTCACTTCCAGCGGACCGGCTCGATCTCCACGCCGCCGGCGTTGCCGGACAGCAGCAGGTTGCCGTCCTGGATCGTGGCCTGCAGCTGCATGGACCGCTCGGCCAGCTTGCCCAGCGCCTGCGCCGCCTCGGCGGGAATGCGCCAGACCTGGAGCTTGTCCAGACGCGACAGCTTGGTCTCGATGCCGCGCCACCACACGTCGGCCGCAGGGCTGAAGGCGTACAGCAGCACCTGGTCGGCCTTGGAGCAGGCCTTGGCGATCGGCTTGTCCTCGGGCTGGCCGACCTCGATCCACAGGCGCGTGCGGCCCGTGAAGTCCCGCAGCACCACGTCGGGATCGTCGGGGTCCGACAGCCCGGCGCCGAAGCCCAGCGTGCCGTCGCCGTTGCACACGGTCTGCAGCGCGTGCGCGTTCAGTGCGAGCGCGGCCAGCCGCACCATCATGCGGTCGTCGGTCTCGCTGGGATGCCGCGCCAGGGTCAGCGCGTGGTCGGCGTAGTAGCCGTGGTCGATGTCGGCGACCGCCAGGTTGGCCTTGAAGACCGTGGACTTCAGCGCCACGGGGTCAGGCCCGCCGCGCCAGGTCGGCCGCGATGCCCACGTAGCTGCCCGGGGTCATGGCCAGCAGCCGGTCGCGCTCCTCCGCCGGGATCTCCAGCGAGCGGATCAGCCCGTGCAGGTCCTCGGGACGCACGGTCTTGCCGCGCGTGACCTCCTTGAGCTTCTCGTAGGCACCCTGCACGCCGTAGCGGCGCATCACGGTCTGGATCGGCTCGGCCAGCACTTCCCAGGCGGCGTCCAGGTCGGCGTCGATCGCCTCGCGGTTGAGCTCCAGCTTGCCCAGCCCGATGCCCAGCGAGTGGTAGGCCAGCACCGCGTAGCCCAGGGCCACGCCCATGTTGCGAAGCACGGTGGAGTCGGTCAGGTCGCGCTGCCAGCGCGAGACCGGCAGCTTCTCGGACAGGTGGCGCAGCACCGCGTTGGCCAGACCGAGGTTGCCTTCGGCGTTCTCGAAGTCGATCGGGTTGACCTTGTGCGGCATGGTCGACGAGCCGATCTCGCCGGCGCGCAGCTTCTGCTTGAAGTAGCCCAGGCTGATGTAGCCCCACACGTCGCGGGCCCAGTCCACCAGGATGGTGTTGGCGCGCGCCACCGCGTCGAACAGCTCGGCCATGTAGTCGTGCGGCTCGATCTGGATGCTGTACGGCTGGAACGTCAGCCCCAGCCCCAGCGGCTCGGCGGTCTCGACCACCTTGCGCGAGAACGCCTCCCAGTCGAAGCCGGGGAAGGCCGCCAGGTGCGCGTTGTAGTTGCCCACCGCGCCGTTCATCTTGCCCAGCAGCTTGACGCTGGCGATGCGCTCGCGCGCGGCGGCCAGCCGCACCACCACGTTGGCGATCTCCTTGCCCACGGTGGTGGGGCTGGCGGTCTGCCCGTGCGTGCGGCTGAGCATGGGCACGTCGGCATGCGCGTGGGCCATCTCGCGCATGCGCGCGATCACCGCGTCGAGCGCGGGCAGCAGCACCTGCTCGCGCGCGGCCTTGAGCTGCAGCGCGTGGCTGGTGTTGTTGATGTCCTCGCTGGTGCACGCGAAATGCACGAACTCGCTGGCGCCCTGCAGCTCGGGGCGGGCCTCGAAGCGGCTCTTGATCCAGTACTCCACGGCCTTGACGTCGTGGTTGGTGGTCTTCTCGATCTCCTTGATCGCCAGCGCGTCGGCCTCGGAGAAGTTCTTCACCAGCCCGAGCAGGTAGGTGCGCGCGCCCGGCGTGAGCGGCTTGAACTGCGGGAAGCCCGCGTCGGACAGGGCGATGAACCAGCACACCTCGACCTGCAGGCGCCGGTGCATGTAGCCCTGCTCGCTCATGAGCGGGCGCAGCGGCGCCAGGCGCGCCGCATAGCGGCCGTCGAGGGGGGACAGGGCGGAGATGGCGGACAGCTGCATGGCGCGGGGGCGGCGGGCGGGGAGGGGCGGATTGTAGGCGGGGGGCGTGCGGCGGCCCAGGGCCCGCCTCGCCCTGGTGCGCACGAGCCGATGTCGCCCCTCGGCCACGGGGAGGCGGGCGCCTCACTCTAGAATCGCCGCGTGCCCCACAACAGCAAGAGTCCCATGAAACTGATCGGCGCCATCACCAGTCCCTACGTGCGCAAGGTGCGCGTCGTGATGTCCGAGAAGAAGCTGGACTACCAGTTCGTGCAGGAGGACGTGTGGTCGGCCGACACGACCATCGCCGAGTCCAACCCGCTGGGCAAGGTGCCCTGCCTGGTGATGGAAGGCGGCGAGGCGCTGTTCGACTCGCGCGTGATCGTCGAGTACCTCGACACGCTCTCGCCCGTGGGCAAGCTGATCCCCGCCGTGGGCCGCGAGCGCGCCGAGGTCAAGACCTGGGAGGCGCTGGCCGACGGCGTGCTCGATGCGCTGATCCTCGCGCGGCTGGAGAAGCACTGGGCCGGCCGCAAGGACGGCGAGCGCAGCCAGGCCTGGATCGACCGGCAGCTGGGCAAGACCCACGCGAGCCTCAGGGCCATGAGCCTGGGCCTGGGCGACAAGCCGTTCTGCGCCGGCATCCACCTCAGCCTGGCCGACATCGCGGTCGGCTGCGCGCTGGGCTACCTGGATTTCCGCTTCCCCGAGATCGACTGGCGCACGGCGCATCCCAACCTGGCCAAGCTGCACGAGAAGCTCATGCAGCGCCAGAGCTTCGTGGACAGCAAGCCGGCCTGAGCGCCGGCCCACCCGTGCGCCGCCGCCCGCGCGGGCGGCGCGGCCTCACAGGCCCGTCGTGCGCTGCACCGCCGCCCGGTACAGCGCGAACGGCAGCAGCTTGAGCAGCTTCATCGCCAGCGTGAAGCGGCGCGGGAAATGGATCTCGAACGACCCCTGCGCCCAGCCGCGCAGGATGCGGCTCGCGGCCTCGGCGGGGTCCATCAGCGCGGGCATGTGGAAGTCGTTCTGCGCGGTCAGCGGCGTGCGCACGAAGCCGCAGTTGATGATGCTCACGCCCAGGCCGAGCCCGCGCAGGTCCAGGTACAGCGCCTCGGCCAGGTGGATCAGCGCGGCCTTGGTCGGGCCGTAGGCCAGGCTCTTGGGCAGGCCGCGGTAGCCGGCCACGCTGCCCACCAGGCTGATGTGGCCCTGCCCCTGCGCGAGCAGCGCCGGCAGCACCGCATCGAGCATGTGCAGCGCGCCGACGTAGTTGACCTCCTGGTGGCGCTTCATCTCCTCGAGCGACCACGCATCGGCGCGCAGCGCCTTGTAGTGGCCGGCGCAGTAGACCACCAGGTCGAGCGGGCCCTGCTGCAGCACGGCGCGCCCGGCGGCCTGCACCGCGGCCACGTCGCCCACGTCCAGCGGCTGGGCCAGGGACCCGGGATGCGCTTCGACGAAGGCCTGCAGCGCCGCCTGCTGCCGCGCCGAGACGATCACCTGCGCGCCGGCCGCGTGCAGCGCCTGCGCCAGGGCCTGGCCGATGCCGCTGGAGGCGCCGACCACCCACACGCGCCGGCCGGCCCAGTCGCGGATCGGCGGGTTGGCGCGGCCGAACAGGCCGGGCCGCTCGGGCACGGGGGCGCGCAGCGGCGCGGGGGCGGGAAGGGTGCGTTCGGTCATCGCTTGCGGAAACTCAGGGTGACCTCGCCCAGCCGCACGCCGAACTTCGACATGGTGGCGCGGTTGAGCAGGGTGCGCTCGTCCATCAGGTGCATCCAGTCGTCGAACTGCACGTGCCAGGTGCGGCCGTCCACCGGCAGGGCCAGCGTGTACTGCCAGCGCAGCGTGTTGCCGCGCTGCTCGCCCAGGGCCTCGCCCACCACGTCGTCGGCGCGGCCGATGTAGCGGCCGTTGCCCTGGTGGGTCAGGCGCCAGACGCGGCGCTGCCTGGTGCCGTCCGAGTAGCTGAAATCCTCGTCGAGCACGCCCTCGTCGCCGTTCCAGCGGCAGGCGATGACGACGGTGAATCGCTTGACCACGGCCCCCGACCGGTCGGTGAACACGCCCCAGGCATCGACGGTGCCGTCGAAGTAGCGGCGAAGGTCGAGCTCGGGCTTGTCGCCCGCGTAGCGTTCGACGGTGGGGCCGGCGCAGCCGGCCAGCAGGCCGGTCGCTCCGAGGGCCAGCAGGGCACGGCGCTTCACGCGGTTCCTTTCGAGCGGATGAAATGGGTCCACAGCAGCGCGCCGGCCACGGCCTTGAGCAGGCAGGGCAGCGCACAGTAGGCGAGCGACAGCGCGGCCAGTGCGTCGGGATCGCGGCGGCCGGGTGCATAGCCGGCCAGCTCGAGCAGCGGCAGCGCCAGCCCCGCGGCCAGGGCGAGGTTGAGCTTGGCCGCGAGGTTCCACCAGCCGAAGTACGCGCCCTCCAGGCGGCCGGCGTGGCCGGCACGGCCGATGAGGCCGGCCAGCAGGGCCGAGGGCAGCGCCAGGTCGGTGCCCAGCGCGATGCCCGAGGCGACGCAGATCGCCAGGAAGGCCGTGCCGTCGCCGGCGCCCAGCCCCAGGGCGAACACGAAGCTCGCGATCGCGAGCCCCATGCCGGCCAGCCAGCTGCGCGCCAGGCCGATGCGGCGCACCAGCGCCAGCCACACTGGCACCGACACGGCGGCGGCCAAGAAATAGGTGCCCAGGAACGCGGGCTCCATCGCGGCGGGGGCCTGCAGCCGGTCCTGCACGAAGAACAGCACCAGGGTGGCGGGCACCGCGCTGGCGATGCCGTTGGCCAGGAACACGGCCAACAGGCGCCGGAAGGCCGGATTGCGCAGGGGCGCGCGCAGGTCGCCGGCATCGGGTGCCGGGTGCGCGGCGGGCCGCACGGAGCGGGCCCAGGCCAGCCAGCCCGCGGCCAGCAGCACGGCCAGCAGCACGGCGGTGGGGCCCAGGCCCAGCAGGCCCGGCGCGGCGGCGGCCAGCAGCACGCCGGCCAGGGCCAGGGCCTCGCGGTGGCCGGTCACGCGGCTGCGCTGCACCTCGTCGCCGCCCAGCCGCGCGCCCCAGGACTGGTGCGCCACGCTGGCGACGCTGTAGCCCAGGTAGGTCAGCACCAGCATGGCGGCGGCCCAGGCCAGCAGCGGTGCGGTCGCCTGCACCGGCGGGAAGAACAGGGCCGCGAAGCCCAGCGCCACCACCAGCGCGCCCGCGCCGCCCGCGCGCAGCACCGCGCCGGCCGAGCGGGCCTGCAGGCGGTCGATCCAGCGGCCGATCAGGGGATCGGCCACCGCGTCGAGTGCGCGCGCACCCAGCAGCACGGCACCCAGCAGCGCCAGCGGCACGCCGAACGCACGGGCGTAGTGGTTGGGCAGTTGCACGTACAGCGGCAGCGCGACGAAGGCCAGCGGCAGCCCCAGCAGCCCGTAGCGCAGGGTGTCGGCCGTGCGCAGCACGGGCGTGGGGCCGGGCGCCGCCACCCCGGGGGCGGCGGGCAGCGCGTGGGCCGTCGTGCTCGCCGCGCTCATGGCTGGGTGCCGGCGAGCAGCGCGTCGCGCAGCTGCGGGGCCGAGGTGGCGGGCCCCAGCCAGATCGCGAAGAAGCGGCGCGCGAACTCGGCGTCGGCCACCAGCCCGAGGCGGCGGCCGTTGTGGAAGAACTCGGCCCCCTGCCCCGGCCGGTGCACGCCCAGCAGCTTGTCGCCCTTCTTCACGTCGGGCAGCAGGCGCTGCAGCTCGTCCTGCCAGCGCTGGGCCAGTGCGGCCTCCAGCGGCTGCTCACGCTGCATCTCCTCCAGCGAGCGGCGGGCGATGTCGCGCCCGCTGAAGCCGCGCAGGTAGCTCAGCTCCAGGGCCAGCGGGTGGGCGCCGACCTCGGAGCGGCGGAACTGCGGCGCGACCCACAGGCGGGCGTCGTAGACCTGCAGGCCGAAGAAGGTCAGGCGGCCGCTGCCGGCCGGCACGGCCTCGGGCAGCGCCGGCGTGCTGGCCTGCGCCGTGGCCAGTGGCAAGGCCAGTGCCAGGGCGCGGGCGGCAGCGGCGGCGCGTCGCACGGTTCGCTCCTCAGGCCTTGCGCAGCGTGTACTGCACGACGTCGATGCTGCCGTCGTCGAAGGCGGCCTCGCAGTAGGCGAGGTAGAACTCCCAGGTGCGCACGAAGCGCTCGTCGAAGCCCAGGGACAGCACGCGGGTGCGCTGCGCCAGGAAGGCGTCGCGCCAGCGGCGCAGCGTCTCGGCGTAGTCGCGGCCGAAGGGCAGCTCGTCCTCGACCTCCAGCCCCGCGTCGCGCGCCGCCTTGCGGAATTCGGTCGGGCACGGCAGGCAGCCGCCGGGGAAGATGTACTGCTGGATGAAGTCGGTCGAGCGGATGTAGCGGGGCCACAGCGCGTCGTCGATGACGATGCTCTGGATGCAGGCGCGACCACCGGTCTTGAGCAGCCGCGCGATGCTGCCGAAGTACGCCGGCCAGTAGGCCCGGCCCACGGCCTCGACCATCTCGATGGAGCACACCGCGTCGTACGGCCCGTCGGCCACGTCGCGGTAGTCCTGCAGCCGCAGGTCCGCGCGCGTGCCGGCGCCGGCGCGCTCCATGCGCGCGCGTGCCCAGGCCAGCTGCTCGGTCGACAGGGTCACGCCGGTGAGGCTGGCCTGGAACTCGGTGGTGGCCATCTCGGCCAGCGCCCCCCAGCCGCAGCCGATCTCCAGCACCCGGTCGCCCGGCCGCACGCCGGCCATGCGCAGGGCGCGCCGCACCTTGGCTTGCTGCGCCTGCGCCATCGGCTGGCCGAAGTCGCCGTCGAACAGCGCCGACGAGTAGTTCATCGTGCCGTCGAGCCACAACTCGTAGAACGCATTGCCCAGGTCGTAGTGGGCGTGGATGTTGCGGCGGCTGCCGGCCCTGGAGTTGCGGTTGAGCAGGTGGCGCAGGCGGTACAGCAGGCGGCCGGCCCAGTGGCCGTAGATCACGTCCTCGACCTGCCGCCGGTTGGCCAGGAACACGTGCAGCAGGTCCGCCAGCGAGGGCGTGCTCCAGTCGCCGTCGATGTAGCCCTCGGCGAAGCCGATGTCGCCCGAGCGCAGGGCGGCCGAGCAGACGTTCCAGTTGCGCAGCTGGATGGTGCCGTGCGGCGCCTGGCCGTTGCCGAAGCGATGCACCTGCCCGCCGGGGAAGTGCACGGTGAGCGTGCCCTGGGCCAGGCGTTGCAGCAGCCGCAGCGCGCTGCGGGCGGCAGCCGGGGCCTCGGCCGGCAGCATCAGGTCGGAAGCGGTCGTTGTGGTCATGGACGGGTGACGAAGGCGGCGGGCGCCTCGGGCTTGGAGAAGAACGGCACGCGCTTGGCCGCCAGCCGCAGCGCCTGCCAGTGGATGCGGGCGACGACGCCCAGGGTCATGAGCGGGTGGCGCCACAGCGCGCGGCGCAGCGATGCCGCCGTCGCGGGCTCGAGCCGCCCGCTCACGCTGGTCTGCAGCAGCGGGCCGTCGGCATCGTCGTGGTCGATGCGCACCACCGTGCGGGTGCGGCCGGCGTCGAACAGGAAGCGGAAGCGGTAGCGGCCCTCGACCTTGCAGAAGGGCGAGACGTGGAACACCTTGTCGGCCTGCAGCTCGCGGCCGAAGGCCGGTGCGTCCAGCAGGTAGCAGTGGCGCTCGCCGAAGGTGTTGTTCACCTCGGCCAGCACCGCGCGCAGGCTGCCGTCGGCGCGGTGCGCGTACCAGAAGCTCACCGGCTTGAAGGTGTAGCCCAGCACCCGCGGGTAGCAGTGCAGCCAGACCTCGCCGTCGGCGTCGTGGATGCCCTCGGCGCGCAGCAGCTCGTCGAACCATGCCAGCGCGTTCGCCCGGCCGTCGCCGTGGTCGGCGTCCCAGAAGCTGAGTGCGCTGCGCCGGTTGTGCGCCAGCGCGCCGCAGCCGCCGGCATGCAGCGCGCGCATCGGCAGCAGCAGGAAGAAGGTCGGGTAGGCGAACGCGTTGCGCGCAGGCCGCAGCCGGGTGTGGCGCACCTCGCCAGTCCCGAGCAGCGGCCCTGCGCTCATGCGGCGACCGTGGCCGGCTCGGTGCCGGCGGTGGTGGTACGGACGTCGGCCAGCAGCTGGCGCGCGGCCGCGAGGCCGGCCTTGAGGCCATCCTCGTGGAAACCGTAGCCGGCCCAGGCGCCGCAGAAGTAGGTGTGCTCGCGGCCCTGCAGCTGCGGCAGCCGCGCCTGCGCGGCGATGGCGCCCAGGTCGAACACCGGATGCGCGTAGTCCCACTCGCCCAGCACGCGCGAGGGGTCGATCGCGCGCACCGGGTTGAGCGAGACCACCACCGGTTGCTCCCAGGGCACCGGCTGCAGCATGTTCAGCAGGTAGTGCAGGCACACCCGCGCGCCGGCCTTGTCGCCGGGCGTGACGCCCTCGTAGTTCCAGGCCGCCCAGGCGCTTCGCCGCTGCGGCAGCACCGAGGCGTCGGTGTGCAGCACCGCGCGGTTGGGCTGGTAGCGGATCGCACCCAGCACCGCCTGTTCCTCGGGCGTGGGCTCCAGCAGCATGGACAGGGCCTGGTCGGGATGGGTGGCCAGCACCAGCTTGTCGAAGCTCTCCCAGCCGCGCTCGCTGCACACCCGCACGCCGCCGGCGTGGCGCTGCACCCAGCGCACCGGCGAGGCCAGCCGCGCGTCGGGGATGCCGGCCACGATCTTGCGCACGTACTGGCGGGCGCCGCCGGCCACGGTCCACCACTGCGGCCGGTCGGCCACCTGCAGCAGGCCGTGGTTGTGGCAGAAGCGGATCATGGTCGCGACCGGGAACTGCAGCATCTGGTCGGTGGGGCAGCTCCAGATGCAGCCGATCATCGGCAGGAAATACCAGTCGCGGAACGCGGCGCCGAAGCCGTGCTCGTGCAGGAAATCGGCCAGCGGCTGGCGCAGCTGCGCCTCGGTGCCCTCGCGGGCGATGCGGGTGGTCAGGCGGTTGAAGCGCAGCAGGTCCGCCAGCATCCCCCAGAAGCGCGGGCGCAGCAGGTTGCTGCGCTGGGCGAACACGGTGTTCAGGTCGTTGCCGCTCCACTCGAGCGACTGCCCGCCGGCGGCGGCGCCGGGCGCCTGCACCGAGAACGACATGTCCGACTTGGCGGTGGGAATGCCCAGTTCGTCGAACAGGCGGATCAGCTGCGGGTAGGTGCGCTCGTTGAACACCAGGAAGCCGGTGTCCACGCCGCAGGTGACCTCGCGGCCCTGCGCATCGGGCAGCGTGACGTCCACCGTGTGGGTGTGCCCCCCGAACCAGGACCCTGCCTCGAACAGGGTGATCTCGGCCTGCCCGCGCAGCTGGTGCGCCGCGGCGAGGCCGGCGATGCCGGAGCCGACGATGGCGACCTTCATGCGGCCACCCCGCCCGTGGCCGGCAGGGAAGAAAAATGCCGCGAAGCGCCCCGGGACGAAGGAGGGAGGGAGGGAGGAGGAGAAGAGTCGTCCCGGGATTGCAACCGGACCGTGGCCCGGAAGGCTTCGCGGCAGGAATCGTTGCGTGCGGGAACCGCGCCCCGTGCGCCGATGGAGTGGCTGCCGCGTCCCCGAGTTCCGACGCGGGCGCCAGCGGAGCGGTAAAGATTTGTGTCCATGTGTGCGGCAGCCGTGAACTGATTGGTTTACGATATTACCGGTCAGTTCACGCGAGCGCAACAGGCTCGACCGCAACGGCTCAACGGGCTGCCAACAATTGCTCGATCCGGGCCACCAGGCCCTTGTCGTCGGGGCCGGTCATGCTGGAGTACTGGGCCACCGGCTTGCCATCGCGGCCGACCAGGTACTTGTGGAAGTTCCACAGCGGCTGGCGGCCCGTGGCGGCGGCCAGGTCCTTGAACAGCGGGTTGGCGTCGCCGCCACGCACCGCGGACTTGCCGAACATGGGGAACTTCACGCCGAAGGTGTTTTCGCAGAAGTCGGCGATGTCCTTGTTGCTGCCCTTCTCCTGCGCGAAGTCGTTGGACGGGAAGCCGAGCACCACCAGGCCGCGGTCGCGGTAGCGGGCGTACAGGTCCTCCAGGCCCTTGTACTGGGGCGTGAAGCCGCAGTAGCTGGCGGTGTTGACCATCAGCAGCACCTTGCCGCTGTACTGGCACAGGGACTGCGGCTTCTCGTCCTGCAGGCGCGGGAAGCTGCGGTCCAGCAGTGCGGGGCAGGCCGCCGGGCTGGCGGCCGGCGCGGCCGGTGCCGCCTGGGCGAGCGCGGGACGGGACATGGTGGCGGCCGCCACCAGCAACAGGGCAAGGAACGGGACACGCATGGGCAACTCCGGTGAAGGTCGAGGACAGGCGGGCGATTCTGGGGCGCGCCGCCGCGCCGCGCAGGCGGATGGGGCAACGGCCCCGTGCCGGCGTCTGGTGCTGGTGCTGGGCGACCAGCTGTGGCGCGGCAACCCGGCGCTGGACGGCTTCGATGCGGCGCAGGACCGCATCCTGATGCTCGAGGCGCCCGGCGAGGCCACCCATGTGTGGAGCCACCAGGCCCGCATCGCGATCTTCCTGTCCGCGATGCGGCACTTCCGTGATGCGCTCGTGGCCGAGGGCCTGCCGGTGGCCTACGTCGACCTCGATGCGCCCGGGCAGCCCGACGGCTTCGGCGAGCGGCTGGCGCTGGCGCTGCGCACCCACCGGCCGCACGCGCTAGTGGCCTGCGAGCCGGGCGAGTGGCGCACGCTGGCCCTGCTGCAGGACGCCTGCGCCGCCGCCGAAGTGCCGCTGCAGCTGCGCGCCGACAGCCATTTCCTGTGCACGCGCGACGAGTTCGCCGCCTGGGCCGGCGACAAGCGCGAGCTGCGCATGGAGTTCTTCTACCGCACGATGCGGCGCCGCCACGGCGTGCTGATGGACGGGGACGAGCCGGCCGGGGGCCAGTGGAACTACGACGTCGAGAACCGCCGCGGCTACCCGCGCCAGGGGCCGGGCCTGATCCCGCCGCCGCTGCGCTTCGCGCCGGACGCGGTCACGCAGGAGGTGATCGCGCTGGTGCGCGCCCGCTTCGGTGCCCACCCCGGCAGCCTCGAGCACTTCGGCTGGCCCGTCACCCGTGCGCAGGCGCTCGACGCGCTGTACGAATTCGTCGACCAGCGGCTGGCGGCCTTCGGCCCCTACCAGGACGCGATGTGGACCGGCACGCCCTGGGGCTGGCACGCGCTGCTGTCGTCGAGCCTGAACCTGCACCTGATCACGCCGGCCGAGGTGGTCGCTGCCGCCGAGGCCGCCTGGCGCGAGCGCCAGCTGCCCCTGGCCAGCGTCGAAGGCTTCATCCGCCAGGTGCTGGGCTGGCGCGAGTTCATCCGCGGCGTGTACTGGCTCGACATGCCGCGGCTGGGGCAGGCCAACCATTTCGGGTTCAGCCGCGACCTGCCGCGCTGGTACTGGACCGGCGAGACCCGCATGAACTGCATGCGCGAGGCGATCGGCCAGACGCTGGCGCACGGTTTCGCGCACCACATCCAGCGGCTCATGGTCACCGGCCAGTTCGGCATCCTGGCGCAGCTGTCGCCGCAGCAGGTGTGCGACTGGTACCTGGCCGTGTACGTCGACGCGGTCGAATGGGTCGAGCTGCCCAACACCGCCGGCATGGCCCTGTTCGCCAACGGCGGGCGCTTCACCAGCAAGCCGTACGTGAGCAGCGGCCAGTACATCGACCGCATGAGCAACTACTGCAGCGGCTGTGCCTACGACCCCAAGCAGCGCACCGGGCCCCAGGCCTGCCCCTACACCACGCTGTTCTGGAACTTCGTGGACGGGCAGGAGCGCGCGTTCCTGCGCAACCCCCGCACGGCCATGATGGCCCGCAACCTGCAGCGCCTGGGCGATGCCGAGCGGGCGGCCATCCGGGCCGAGGCGCAGCGCATGCTGTCCGACCTGGATGCCCTGTGATCCCGCTGTCACGTCCCGGCGCTTAAAATTCCGGCGCTCTTCGAAGGCCCGCCATGCTCTACCCCGAACTCTTCAAGCAACTCGAGTCCGTCCGCTGGGACATGGACAAGGACATCCCCTGGGACAGCTTCGATCCCGCCAAGCTGTCGGACGAGCAGGCGCAGACCATCAAGATGAACGCCATCACCGAGTGGTCGGCGCTGCCGGCCACCGAGATGTTCCTGCGCGACAACCGCAACGACAGCGACTTCTCGGCGTTCATGTCGATCTGGTTCTTCGAGGAGCAGAAGCACTCGCTGGTGCTGATCGAGTACCTCAAGCGCTTCCGTCCCGACCTGGTGCCCACCGAGCAGGAGCTACACGAGGTGCGCTTCGAGTTCGAGCCGGCCCCGGCGCTGGAGACGCTGATGCTGCACTTCTGCGGCGAGATCCGGCTGAACCACTGGTACCGCCGCGCCAGCGAGTGGCACACCGAGCCGGTCATCAAGCACATCTACCAGACGCTCAGCCAGGACGAGGCCCGCCACGGCGGCGCCTACCTGCGCTACATGAAGCGCGCCATCACCAAGTGCGGCGACGAGGCCAAGGCCGCCTTCGCCAAGATCGGCGTGCTGATGGCCAGCGCCCGCCGCACCGCGCAGGCGCTGCACCCGACCAACCTGCACGTGAACAAGACCCTGTTCCCGCGCGACACCATCCAGAGCCGCCTGCCCGACCCCGAGTGGCTCGAGCGCTGGCTGGACACCCAGATCAACTTCGACGCCGTCTGGGAGACCAAGGTGGTCGAGCGCATCCTGCACAACATGAGCCTGCTCATGGACCGCAGCTTCCAGAGCGTGCAGGAGCTCAACCGCTACCGCAAGGAAGTCACGGCCTCGCTGGCCGCGGCCGGCGCGGGCCCCGCGCCCAGCGCCGCGTGAGCCCACCCCTGCCCCCGCCCGCGTTCGCGGGCAAGCTGGCCGCGCGCGCCGACGCGGCGGCCCGGCTGGCGGCGCTGCCGCGCCCCGTGGTGTTCACCAACGGCGTGTTCGACGTGCTGCACCGCGGGCATGCCACCTACCTGGCGCAGGCACGCGGCCTGGGCGCCTCGCTGGTGGTGGCGGTCAACACCGACGCTTCGGCCCGCCGCCTGGGGAAGGGTCCCGAGCGGCCCCTGAACGGCGAACACGACCGCGCCCTGCTGCTGGCCGCGCTGGCCAGCGTGGACCTGGTCACCTGGTTCGACGAGGACACGCCGGTGCAGCTGCTGGGCGAGCTGCGGCCCGACATCTACGTCAAGGGCGGCGACTACGACATGGAGCGGCTGGCCGAGACCGCGCTGGTGCGCAGCTGGGGCGGCCGCGCCGTCGCCATCCCGTTCGTGGACGGCTACTCGACCACCGCCCTGGTGCAGCGCATCCGGGCCTGAGCCCACGGCTCACTGCGGCTGGCGCCGCAGCCGGCCCCATTGCCGGCGGCTCCACTGCTCCAGGTCGTCCACGTAGGTGAACACCACGGGGATCACCAGCAGGCTCAGCACCGTGGACGTGATCAGCCCGCCGATCACCGCGATGGCCATCGGCGAGCGGAAGCTCGGGTCGGCCGCGCCCCAGCCGATGGCGATGGGCAGCATGCCGGCCCCCATGGCGATGGTGGTCATCACGATCGGGCGCGCGCGCTTGTGGCAGGCGTCGATCAAAGCGTCCCAGCGCGACATGCCCTGCTGGCGCGCCACGATCGCGTACTCGACCAGCAAAATCGAGTTCTTGGTGGCGATGCCCATGAGCATGATCAGCCCGATCAGCGACGGCATCGAGAAGGACTTCTGCGCCAGCAGCAGCCCCACGAAGGCACCGCCCAGCGACAGCGGCAGCGCCATCAGGATCGTGACCGGCTGCAGGAAGTCCTTGAACAGCAGCACCAGCACCACGTAGATGCACAGCACGCCGGTGAGCATCGCCAGGCCGAAGCTGGCGAACAGCTCGCCCATCACCTCGGCGTCGCCCAGAGGCGCGACCTTCACCCCCGGCGGCAGGCTGCGCACCGACGGCAGCGCGTCCACCGCCTTGGCCACGTCGCCCAGCGGCAGCCCCGACAGCTCGACCTCGATGCTCACGTTGCGCAAGCGGTCGTAGCGGTCGATCACCGCCGGCCCGCCGGCCAGCTCCAGGGTGGCGACCTGCCCCAGCAGCACCGGGCCGCGCGCGCCGGGCACCGGCAGCCGCTCGAGGACCGACAGGTCCCGCCGGGCCTCGTCGGACAGCCGCACGACGATGGGCACCTGGCGCTGCGCGAGGTTCAGCTTAGCCAGCGCGACGTCGTAGTCGCCCACGGTGGCGATGCGCAGGGTCTCGGCGATCGCCGTGCTGGTGACCCCCAGGTCGGCGGCGCGCGCGAAGTCCGGGCGCACCGCGATCTCGGGCCGCACCAGGCTGGCGGTGGAGGCGATGCTGCCCAGGCCGGGGATGGTGCGCAGGTCGCGCTCGACCGCCTGCGCGGCGGCGGCCAGCGCCTGCGGGTCGTCGCCCGAGACCGACAGGATGTACTTCTCGCCCGAGCCACCCAGTCCGACCTTGCTGCGCACGCCGGGCACCGCCGCGAGCGCGGCGCGCAGCTGGTTCTCGATGCCCTGCTTGCGCGGCCGGGCCTCGCGTTCGTCGAGCAGCACCGTCAGCGTGGCCTTGCGCACCTCGGCCTGGCCGGTGTTGCTGAACGGGTCGGATCCCGCACTGCCGGCGCCGATGGTGGTGTAGACGCTGCGCACGTGCGCCACCTGCATCACCAGGCCACGCGCCTGCTCGGCGGCGGCGCGGGTCTGGGCCAGCGTGGCGCCGGGCGGCAGTTCCAGGTAGACCTGGGTTTGCGAGTTGTCGTCGGGCGGGATGAAGCCGGTGGGCAGCAGCGGCACCAGCGCGATGGAGCCGGCGAAGAACGCCACCGAGGCGACGATGGTGGCCACCCGGTGCCGCGTGCACCAGGTCACCCAGCGCATGTACACCCGCAGCCAGCCGGCGTTCTGGTCGTGGCCGCCCTGCACCAGCGGCCGCAGCAGGTAGGCCGCCATCAGCGGCGTCAGCACCCGCGCCACCACCAGCGAGGCGAACACCGCCAGCGCGGCGGTCCAGCCGAACTGCTTGAAGAACTTGCCCGCGATGCCGCTCATGAACGCGGTGGGCAGGAACACCGCGATCAGCGTGAAGGTGGTCGCGATCACCGCCAGCCCGATCTCGTCGGCCGCCTCCATGGCCGCCTGGTAGGGCGCCTTGCCCATGCGCAGGTGGCGCACGATGTTCTCGACCTCCACGATCGCGTCGTCGACCAGGATGCCGATCACCAGCGACAGGGCCAGCAACGTGACCACGTTGATGGAAAAGCCCAGCAGGTACATGCCCACGAAGGCCGGGATGACCGACATCGGCAGCGCCACGGCCGACACGAAGGTGGCGCGCCAGTCGCGCAGGAACAGCCACACCACGACCACCGCCAGGATCGCGCCCTCGTACAGCAGCTTCAGCGAGCCGTCGTACTCCTCCTGCACCGGGGTGACGAAGTCGAAGGCCTGGGTCAGCGCGATGTGCGGGTGGGCGGCGCGCAGCTCGTCCAGCGCCCGGCGCACGCCGGCGCCCACCTGCACCTCGCTCTCGCCGCGGCTGCGGGCCACCTCGAAGCCCACGACCGGCACGCCGTCCAGCAGGGCCGCGGCGCGCGGCTCGGCCACCGTGTCGCTGACGCTGGCCAGGTCCTGCAGCCGCACGCTGCGGCCACTGGCCAGCGGCACCTCCAGCAGCGCGATCTCGCGCGCGCTGCGCACCGTCGCCAGGGTGCGCACCGGCTGCTCGGCGCCGCCCAGGTCGGTGCGCCCGCCGGCGCTCTCCACCTGCACCTGGCGCAGGGCGCGCGAGACGTCGCTGGCCGTGGCACCCAGCGCCTGCAGCCGCAGGGGGTCCAGCGCCACCCGGATCTCGCGCGTGACGCCGCCCACGCGGTTGACCGCGCCCACGCCCTTGACCGCCAGCAGCTTGCGCGCGACCTCGTTGTCGACGAACCAGGACAGGCCTTCCTCGTCGAGCTGGCTGGAGCGGATCGCGTAGGCCAGCACCGGCTGGCCCGCCAGGTCCAGCTTGGTGACGACCGGGTCGCGCAGGTCGGCCGGCAGGTCGGCCCGCACCCGCTGCACGGCCGAGCGCACGTCGTCCACCGCCTCCTGGACGGGCTTTTCGAGCCGGAACTCGGCGGTGATGCTCACCACGCCGTCCTGCACCTTGGTCGTGATGTGCTTGAGGCCCTGGACGGTCGCGATGGAGTTCTCCATCCGGCGCGCCACGTCGGTCTCGAGCTGGCCCGGCGCGGCGCCCGGCAGCGAGGCCGTCACGGTGACCGTGGGCAGGTCGATGTCCGGGAAGTTCTGCACCTTCATCGCCTGGAACGACACCAGGCCCGCGAAGGTCAGCAGCAGGAACAGCAGCAGCGCCGGGATCGGGTTGCGGATCGACCAGGAGGAGACGTTGAGCACCTGCGCTCCCTGTGGCCGGTCAGCGGCGCGGGCCCGAGGCCGCCGGGGCCGGCGGGGCCAGGGGCGCCACGACGCGCACGACGTCGCCGTCGTTGACGAAGTTGCCGCCCGAGGCGACCAGCGGCGCATCGGCCGGCACGCCCTCGAGCAGCTCGACCTGGTCGCCCACGACGCGCCCGGTGCGCACCTTCAGCTGCCGCACCCGCTGCTCGGGCCCGACCTGCAGCACGTACGCGAAGCCTTCGCGCAGCACCACCGCCGACTGCGGCACCACGAGCGCGCGGGCCGTGCCGAGCCGGAACTCGCCGCGCGCGTACATGCCGGCCCGCGCGCTGCCCGCCGCCGGGCCGGGCAGCGGCCGCACGTCGACGTAGACCAGGGCCGCGCGCGTCTGCGGGTCGACCGCCGCGCCCACGCTGCGCACCCGGCCTTCGAGCTTGGCGCCGCTGGCCGCCGTCACGGTCACCGGCAGGCCGGGCGCGACGCGGCCCAGCTCGGCGCTGGTCACCTCGGCCCGCCATTCGAGCCGGCCCTGGCGGATCAGGCGGAACAGCTCGGTGCCGCTGCCCACCACCGCGCCCACCGTCGCGGCCGCGCTGCGGGCGGAGATCACGCCGTCGTCGGGCGCCAGCACGCGGGCTTGCGCCAGCCGCAGCGACTGCTGCTGCTCGGCCGCACGGGCCGAGGCCAGCCGGGCCTGCGTGCTCTTGGCGGCCGTGAGGTACTGCTGCACCTGCGCTGCGGACAGCGCGCCCGTGCCCTCGATGGAGCGGGCCCGCTCGGCATTGCCCGCGGCCTCGGCGGCCGCGGCCTCCGCCTCGGCCACGGCGGCGCGGGCCTGGGCCAGCTCGGCATCGAGCGTGGCGGTGGCGAAGCTGGCCAGCACCTGGCCCTTGCGCACGGTGTCGCCCACGTTGGCCAGCACCTCGGCCAGGCGCAGGCCGCTGGTCTCGGCACCGACGCTCGCCTCCTGCCACGCGGCCAGGCTGCCGTTGGCCGGCAGCAGCAGCGGCAGCTCGACCTGCCGCGGCGTGACGGTCGTGACGGTCAGCGCGGCGCGCGGCGCCGAGGCCGCCGCCTGGGGCGCCGCGGAGCCGCCACCGCCGCAGGCGGCCAGCAGCAGCGCGCACAGCGCGCCGGCCGTCCGGGCCAGGACGTGGGGCCGGTGCTGCGGCGCGGGGGCAAGGCGTGGGGAGGGATTCATCGGGACTCCGGTCGGGGGGCGGCGGCCAGTGCGTCCTCGCGGGACCAGCCGCCGCCGGCGGCGCGGTACAGGGCCACCAGGGCGCCGGCCCGCTCCTGCTGCAGCGCGACCTGCGTGTTCAGGGCCGACAGCGCCTGGCGGCGCTGCTCCTCGAGGTCGCCCAGGCTGCCCAGGCCGCTGCGCCAGCGGGCTTCGGCGGCGGTGAAGGCCGTGCGCAGCCCGGCAACCGCCCGCCGCGCGTCGGCCTCGCGCCGGCGGGTGCTGTCCAGCGTGACCAGGGCCTCCTCGACCTCGCGCACGGCCTGCCGCACGCGCGCCTGGTACGTGGCGACGGCGGTCTGGTAGCGGGCCCGGGCCGCCTCGCGGCCGGCGGCGATGACGCCGCCATCGAGCAGCGGCAGCCCGACCTGCAGCGGGCCCAGCGACCAGGTGGTCAGGTCGCGGGCGTCGCCGCCGGCGGCAAAGCGCACGCGGGCCACGTTGCCGCCCAGCGTGATGCGCGGCAGCCGCTGCGCGTCGGCGCCGGTGACGTCGGCCGCGGCCGCGAGCACCTCGCGCTCGGCCGCGTACAGGTCGGGGCGCTGCGCCAGCAGGCGCGCCGGCAGGGCGTCGATGGCCGGGGGCTCGGGCAGGGGGCGGTCCGCGCCCGCGGCCATGGCCAGGATGCGCGGCTCGGGCAGCGCGGTGAGCTGCACCAGCGCCTTGGCCTCGACCGCGCAACGGGCCTCCTGCTGGGCCAGCCGCAGCGCACCGTCGGCGGCGCTCGCGTCGGCCAGGGCGGCATTGGCCGCGGACTGCAGCCCGGCCCGGGCGGCGACCTGCACCAGCCGCGCCGACTCGGCGCGCGAGGCGGCGTCGTCACGCGCCACCTGTTCCAGGGCACGGCAGGCCCGCAGCGAGAACCAGGCATTGGCGGCTTCGGCGGCCACGCTCACGCGGGCGTCGTGCCAGCCGGCCCGCGCGCCCTGCAGCCGCTCCTGCGCCGCGGTGCGGCCGGCGTCCAGCCGGCCGAACAGGTCGGCTTCCCAACTGGCCTGCAGGCCGGCCGACAGGGTGGTGGCCGGCGTCGGGAAGATGGGGGTGCTGATGCCGCGCGAGGCCGACGCCGTGCCATCCACGCGCGGCAGCAGCGCGGCGCCGGCGCCGGTGCGCTCCTGCCGGGCGGCCGCGATGCGGCCCAGGGCCTGGGCCACCGTCGGGCTGGCCGCCTGCGCGGCCTGGACCAGGGCGGCCAGCTCGGGATCGCCGAAGGACTCCCACCACCGGGCGAGCGCGTCGGGGCGCCCGGCATGCGGCAAGGGGGCCTGCCAACCGGACGGTGCCAGCTCGGCCAGCGGCCGTGGCCGCTCCAGCGCGCCGGGGGCCGCGCACCCGGCGAGCAGGGCGGCTGCGAGCAGCGGCAGTCGTCGGATGGCGGTGGGAACGGTCATGCGGTGCGGCGGAGCCGCGCACCCGGCGCGCGCGGCGCGGGCATTAGAGCATGGGGTCCGTGACGGCTGCAGCCGTGCGGGGATGGTCCGCTCAGGCCCCGAACACGTGCCGCCAGGCGGCCAGGATCGCGGCCCGTTGCGCCTGCAGCGCAGGGTCCGCGACCTGGGTGGGCGCCTCGTCGAGGCGGGCGCGGTGCTGCACCCGGCGCAGCTCGCGGTAGGCGGCGGCGGCCTCCGTGCCCACGTGCGGCGGCAGCAGGCCGGCCAGCTCGGCGCGCTGCAGCAGCGCGATGTTGCCCACGTTGGCCACCAGGTCGTGGTGGTGGGCGGCATGCGCCAGCACCAGGTACTGCACCACGAACTCGGCGTCGACCATGCCGCCGGCGCTGTGCTTGACGTCCCACAGCCCCGGCTTGACCGGATGGGCGGCGCGCACGCGCTCGCGCATCGCCACGATCTCCGAGCGCAGCGCGGCGAGCTCGCGCGGGGCCGTCACCACCGCCTCGCGCACGGCCTCGAAGCGGGCCGCCAGCGCCGTGTCGCCCAGCACGAAGCGGGCGCGGGTCATGGCCTGGTGCTCCCAGGTCCAAGCGGTGTTGCTGCCGCGCCCGAGCTGGTACTTCTCGAACGCGGCGAAGCTGGTGACCAGCATCCCCGAGCTGCCGTTGGGCCGCAACGCGGTGTCGATCTCGTAGAGGTCGCCCTCGCCCGTCTTGGTGGTCAGCCAGTTGATCAGCTTGCGCACGTAGGCGCCGTACACCTCGGGGGCGCGCTCGTCCTCGTCGTCGTAGACGAACACGATGTCCAGGTCGCTGCCGTAGCCCAGCTCCTTGCCGCCCAGCTTGCCGTAGCCGATCACGGCCACCTGCGGGTCGTCGCGGTGGCGGTTGCGCAGCCGCTCCCAGCACCAGTGCGCGGTGGTGCGCAGCACGGTGTCGGCCAGCGCGCTCAGGTCGTCGGCGACCTGCTCGACGGTCAGGCGGCCCTCGATGTCGCGGGCCAGGGTGCGGAACACCTCGGCATGGTGGGCGCGGCGCAGCAGGTTCAGCAGCGCCTCGTCGTCGTCCTCGCCGGTGCGCGCCAGCGCGCGGCGGCGGTCCTCCAGGTCCTGCGCGAACTCGGACGGATCGAACCGCTCGACCAGCAGCGCCTCGCTGGCCAGTTCGTCGATCACGCCGGGGTGGCGCAGCAGGTAGCGCGCCGGCCAGCGCGCCGCGCCCAGCACGCGCAGCAGGCGCTCGTGCACGTTGGGGCGCTCGAGCAGCAGGGCCAGGTAGCTGTCGCGGCGCAGCAGCGGCTCCAGCCAGTCGGCCAGGCGCAGCGCGGCCTCCTCGGGCACGCGGCCGTCGAGCACCCAGCCGCCGGTGCGCGCCAGCACGCGCGCCAGCCGCCCGCGCACCTCCTCGCGCAGCCCCTGCACGCGGGGGTGGTCGCACCAGCGCGCGATGCGCTCGGCCAGCGCCGGCGGCAGGCTGTCGCGCAGCGACTCCAGGTCGGGTGGCGGGCGGTTGCCGCGCGGCCCGTTGCAGCCCTTGCACTCGGCGGTCCCGCCCAGCAGCTTGTCGAACTCCTGCGCGACCAGCTCGCGGTGGCCGTCGAGCGTCTCGAGCAGGGCGCAGGCGTCGGGCAGGCCCAGGGTGTGGGCGATCCAGGTCAGGTCGCGGTCGTCCTCGCCCTCGCCGCAGCCCAGGGGCAGCACATGGGTCTGCTGGTCGTCGAGGTACTGGATGCGGTGCTCGACCTGGCGCAGGAAGCCGTAGGCCCGCGCGAGCGCGTCGGCGGTGGCCTGCGGCATCAGGCCGGCCGCGGCCACCCGCTGCAGCGCCCCGAGCGTCGGCCGGGTGCGCAGCTCGGGGAACTGCCCGCCGCGCACCACCTGCAGCAGCTGCACGATGAACTCGATCTCGCGGATGCCCCCGCGCGAGAGCTTCACGTCGTTGGCGCGCTCGGGCCGGCCGGCGCTGCGGCGCGCCGCATGCTCGCGGATCTGCCGGTGCAGCACGCGCAGGGCGTCGAACACCGCGTAGTCGAGGTAGCGGCGGAACACGAACGGCAGCACCACCTGGCGCAGGGCCTGGGCCGAGCCGTCGACCACCGCCGCGCGGGGCGCGACCACGCGGCTCTTGAGCCAGGCGAAGCGCTCCCACTCGCGGCCCTGGACCTGGAAGTACTCCTCCAGCGCGTCCAGCGAGATCGCCGGGGGCCCCGAGTTGCCGTTGGGGCGCAGGGCCAGGTCGACGCGGAAGACGAAGCCGTGCTCGGTGGTGTCGCCGATCAGGCCGTAGATGGCCTTGACCGCCTTGGCGAAGAACTCGTGGTGGCTGATGCGGCCGCGGCCGTCGACCCCGGCCGTCTCGCCGTCGTGGTCGTAGACGTAGATCAGGTCGATGTCGCTGGAGACGTTCAGCTCGCGCGCGCCCAGCTTGCCCATGCCCACGATCCAGAGCCGGGCGCGCTGGCCGTCGGGGGCCAGGGCCCGGCCGTGGACGGCCTCGAGCTCGGCGATCGCCTGGGTGCAGGCGGCGTCGAGCGCGAACTCGGCCAGCCGCGTGACCGCGCCGGTGACGTCGGCCAGGGGGGCGGCGGCCTCGCAGTCGAGCACCAGCAGGCGCTCGAGCACCAGCTGCCGCAGGATCCGCAGGGATTCGCCCAGGCCGTGGCCCTGCGCACGCAGGGCGGCGCAGGCCTGCGCCATGGACTCGCGCCCGGGCACGCCGGCCGGCAGCAGCGCCAGCTCGCGCGCATAGCGGCGCCGGATGCGCTGGGCGAACCGGGACTGCGAGGAACCCCCGGCCGGCCCCGGCGTCTGACCCATGGCGTCTCCTTGTGCCTGCGCGGGCTGCCCGCATGCCGCCTGGGCGCCGGTGGAGCACCCGCGGCTCATAATTCCCGCCACGTCGACCTCTTCATGAACGATACGCCGCCGTCTCCCTCGCGCCTGCTGAAGGTCGTCGCCGCCTGCGCCCGGGGAGCGCTGTGGCTGCTGGCTGCCTTCTGGCTTCTCCTCGCGCTGGCCTGGGGGGCGCTGCACGGCTGGATTGTGCCCAAGGCCGGCGAATTGCGCCCGTGGCTGGAAACCCATGCCACGCGGGTGGTAGGGGTGCCGGTGCGCATCGGGTCGGTGCAGGCCTGGAGCGACGGCCTGCTGCCCACGGTGCAGTTCGACGGCGTGGTGCTGCTGGACGCGCAGGGGCGCGAGGCCCTGCGCCTGCCCAAGGTGGTCGCCACCGTGTCGCCGCGGTCGCTGTGGCGGCGCGGGTTCGACCAGCTGGCGATCGACGGGCCGGTGCTGGACGTGCGCCGGGGGGCCGACGGCCGCATCGCCGTCGCGGGGCTGGACCTGGCGGCCGGGCGCGGCGACGACGGCGCGGCCGACTGGTTCTTCCGCCAGCCCGAGTTCGTGATCCGCGGTGGCGTCGTGCGCTGGACCGACGAACGGCTGCAGGCGCCGACCCTGGCGCTGACCGGCGTCGACCTGGTCGTGCGCAACGGCGGCCGCCGCCATGCCCTGCGCCTGGACGCCACGCCGCCGGCCGACTGGGGCGACCGCTTCACCCTGCAGGGCGTGTTCCGCCAGCGCCTGCTCAGCCTGCATCCCGGCCGCTGGCGCGACTGGGACGGCCAGGTCCATGCCCTGTTCGCCCGGGTCGACCTGCAGCAGCTGCGGCGGCACGCCCGCATGGACGTCGAGGTCGCCGGCGGCCACGGCGCGGTGCAGGCCTGGCTGGACATCGCGGGGGGCGAGCTCACCGGCGGCGCCCTCGACCTCGCGGTCGCCGGCGTCCAGACCCGGCTGGCCCCCGGCCTGGAGCCCCTGGAGCTGGCGCAGCTGGCGGGCCGCATCGCGGGCAAGCGCCTGCCCGGCGGCTTCGAGCTGGAGACGCGGGGGCTGCAGTTCACCACCGGCGACGGCCAGCGCTGGCCCGGCGGCAACCTGTTCCTCGGCTGGACCGAGGGGGACGGCCGGCGGCCGCCCACCGGCGAGCTGCGGGCCGACCGCCTCGACCTGCGCACGCTCGGCCTGCTGGCCGGCCGCCTGCCCCTGGGCAGCGCCAGCCGCGCGGCCCTGGCCCGCCACGCGCCCGAGGGCCTGGTCGACACCGTGCAGGCGCGCTGGCAGGGGCCCGTCGAGGCGCCCGCCAGCTACAGCGTGCGGGGCAAGGCCACGGGGCTGGCGGTCGCCGGGGTGCCACGGCCCGACGGCCATGCCGGCCTGCCCGGCGTGCGCGGCGCCGCCGTCGATTTCGACCTGACCGAGGCGGGCGGCAAGGCCCGGCTGCAGGTGCAGGACGGCGCCCTGGAGCTGCCGGGCGTGTTCGAGGACCCGGTGCTGCCGCTGCAGCGCCTGAGCGCCGACCTGCAATGGCAGCGGCAGGGCGAGCGCTGGACCGCCAGTGCGAGCAACCTGCGTTTCGCGAACGCCGACGCGCATGGCGAGGCCACGGCCAGCTGGCGCACCGGCGACGACCCGGCGCACCGCCTGCCCGGGGTGCTGGACCTGCAGGGCACGCTGGCCCGCGCCGACGGCACCCGGGTGTGGCGCTACCTGCCCCTGCGCTTGCCGCAGGCCACCCGCGACTACGTGCGCGAGGCGGTGCAGGCCGGCGTCGCCAGCGACGTGCGGCTGCGGGTCAAGGGCGACCTGCACGACTTCCCGTTTCCCAAAGGCAAGGCCGGCGAGTTCCGAGTGACCGCGCAGGTGCACGACGCCACCTACCAGTTCGTGCCGCGCAGCCTGGGGCGCCCCGGCGCCGCGCCCTGGCCGGCCCTGGCCGCGCTGCACGGCCAGCTGGTGTTCGACCGCACTTCGTTGCGGGTCGAGAACGCCGAGGCCCGCTTCGCGGGCGCGGCCAACCTGCGCGTGAAGGCCTCGGCCTCGGTGGCCGACCTGGCCCGCAGCACGGTCGAGGTGGCCGGCGAGGTGCGCGGCCCGCTGCCGGAGATGCTGGGCATCGTGCAGCGCTCGCCGCTGTCGGCGCTGACCCAGGACGCGCTGGCCCGCGCCACCGCCACCGGCCCGGCCGAGGTGCGGCTGCAGCTGTCGCTGCCCGTGGCGCAGATCGCGTCCAGCAAGGTGCAGGGCAGCGTGGTGCTGGCCGGCAACGACGTGCAGCTGGTGCCCGAGGCGCCCGTGCTGGCGCGCGCCCGCGGCAGCGTGGTCTTCAGCGAACGCGGCTTCAGCCTGGCCGGCGTGACCGCGCGGGCGCTGGGCGGCGACGTGCGGCTGGAGGGCGGCACGCGCAGCGGGCCGAACGAGCCGGCCGTGCTGGTGCGCGCGCAGGGCACGGCCACGGCCGAGGGTCTGCGGCAGGCCCGCGAGCTCGGCCCGGCCACGCGGCTGGCCCGGCTGGCCAGCGGGCAGGCGGCCTACGCCGCCACCCTCGCCTTCCGGCGCGGCGGTCCCGACATCCTCGTGACCAGCACGCTGCAGGGTCTCGCCCTCAACCTGCCCGCGCCGCTGGGCAAGCCGGCCGAGGCCGGCCTGCCGCTGCGCTACGAGACCACCCTGCAGGCCGGCGGCACCGAGACCCTGGCGGTGGAACTCGGCCGGGTGGGCTCGGCCACGTACGTGCTCGACACCTCGGGCCCCGAGCTGCGCGTGCTGCGCGGGGCCATCGCGCTGGGGCTGGGGCCGGGCGAGTCGGTCGGCCTGCCCGAGCAGGGCGTCGCCGCCAACGTGAACCTGGGCGTGGCGAACATCGACGCCTGGGAGCAGGCGCTGGCCCAGCTCGACGCGGCGCCGGCCGCCGCCGGGGCCACCGGGGGCGGCCGGCCGGGCGCCGGCTCCACGGCGCTGCCTTGGCTGCCCACCACCCTGGCGGTGCGGGCGCGTGAACTCACGGTCGAGGGCCGCACGCTGCGCAACGTGGTGGTGGGCGGCACCCGCGAGGGCACCGTGTGGCGCGGCAACGTCGACGCGCAGGAACTCAGCGGCTACATCGAGTACCGCCAGCCCCTGGCGGGTGGCGCCGGCCGCGTGCAGGCCCGGCTGTCGCGGCTGGCCATCAATGCCCAGGCCAGCAGCGCCGTCGAGTCGCTGCTGGAGGACCAGCCGCCCGGCAGCATCCCGGGCCTGGACGTGGTGGTGGAGGACTTCGAGCTGCGCGGCAAGAAGCTCGGCCGTCTGGAGATCGACGCGGTCAACCGCGGCGGCGGCACCGTCGCACGCGAGGGCGGCCTGCGCGAATGGCGGCTCAACCGACTGAGCATCGCCAACCCCGACGCCAGCTTCACGGCCACGGGCAACTGGGCGGCCGTGGACGCGCTGGCCCAGCCGCCCGGGGCGCGGCCCGCGCCGCGTGCGGCCGGCGAGCGACGGCGCACGGTCATGAACTTCAAGCTCGACATCGCCGACGGCGGCGCGCTGCTGACCCGGCTGGGCATGGCGGGGGTCGTGCAGCGCGGCGCCGGCCGCATGGAAGGCCAGGTGGCCTGGCTGGGGTCGCCGCTGGCCTTCGACTACCCCAGCATGACGGGCGCGTTCCACGTCGACGTCGAGCGCGGGCAGTTCCTCAAGGCCGATCCCGGGCTGGCCAAGCTGCTGGGCGTGCTGAGCCTGCAGTCGCTGCCGCGCCGGCTGACGCTCGACTTCCGCGACGTCTTCAGCCAGGGCTTCGCCTTCGATTTCGTTCGCGGCGACGTCACCATCGCGCAGGGCGTGGCCGCCACCAACAACCTGCAGATGCGCGGCGTGAACGCCGCCGTGCTGATGGAAGGCCGCGCCGACCTGGCCCGCGAGACCCAGGACCTGCGCGTGGCCGTGGTGCCCGAGCTGAACGCAGGCACGGCCTCGCTGGTGGCGGTGGCGATCAACCCGGCCATCGGGCTGGGCACCTTCCTGGCCCAGATGTTCCTGCGCGAGCCGCTGGCGCGCGCGACCACCCAGCAGTTCCACATCGACGGCACCTGGTCCGACCCGCGCATCACCCGCGTGGCCCGCGGCGCCGAGGCCGCCGACAAGCCGGGCGAGGAGGCCCGCCGCTGATGCGCATCGCCGCCGTGCAGATGGTGTCCACGCCGCACGTGGACGAGAACCTGGCCGCGGCCGGCCGCCTGCTCGCGCAGGCGGCCGCCGAGGGCTGCGAACTCGCGGTGCTGCCCGAGTACTTCTGCCTCATGGGCCTGGCCGACACGGACAAGCTCGCCATCCGCGAGGCCCCCGGCAGCGGCCCCATCCAGGACTGGCTGGCCGCCGCGGCGCACCGCCACGGCCTGTGGCTGGTGGGCGGCACGGTGCCGCTGGCGGCGGGCGACGACGCCCACGTGCGCAACACCAGCCTGGCCTACGCGCCGTCGGGCGCCTGCGTGGCCCGCTACGACAAGATCCACCTGTTCCGCTTCGACGGCGGCCGCGAGCAGTACGACGAGGCGCGCGTGATCGAGCGCGGCACGCAGCCCGCCGCCTTCACGCTGACCGACCGCGCCGGGCACGCCTGGCGGGTGGGCCTGTCGGTCTGCTACGACCTGCGCTTTCCCGAGCTGTACCGCGCGCTGGCGGCCGACCTGCTGGTGGTGCCCAGCGCCTTCACCCACCAGACCGGCCAGGCCCACTGGGAGCTGCTGCTGCGCGCCCGGGCCATCGAGAACCTCGCCTACGTCTGCGCGCCGGCGCAGGGCGGCGTGCACCCCAGCGGCCGCCGCACCTGGGGCCACAGCCTGGTGGCCGACCCCTGGGGCGCGCTGCTCGCGCAGCGCGAGGCCGACGGCGAAGGGCTGGCGGTGGCCACGCTCGATGCGGCCCACCTGGCGCGCTGCCGCGCCCGGCTGCCGGCGCTGGAGCACCGCGTCCTGTGAGCGCCGATCCCCGGTCCCTGGACGCGGCCGAGACGCGCCGCCGGCCGCCGGCCGCGCAGCGCTGGGCGCTGTGGTTCTTCCTCAGCGCCATCGTCGGCGGCCTGCTGGTCACGCTGATCTGGCTGGCCGGCCGCTACGAGGCCAGCCGTGAGCAGGAGCGGCTGGAGCGCGACGCCGCCGAGGCGCTGTCGGACGTGCGCTCGGCCATGGGCCGCAACGTGCAGAGCCTGCAGGCGCTGCAGGCCGGCTCGCCCGGCGTGCAGGCCTGGGGCGCCGAGGCGCAGCGCCTGCTGCACGAACGCCGCGAGATGCTGCGCATCGAGTGGCGCGACGCCCAGCTGGGCGTGCGTGCCGCGGTGGACACGCCCTACCGGCCCCCGGTGTTCGCGCGGCTCGGGCGGGCCAGCGCGCAGGCCGACGTGCAGCTGGCCTGCGCCAACGCGCGGCGCAGCAGCGGCGCCGGCTATGCCGCCAGCTACTTCGTGCCGCAGGCCGACGGCCTGGGGCTGGAGGTGCTGGAGCTGTGCCTGCCGCAGCTGGCGGGCGGGCAGATCACCGGTTTCGTCGTGGCCACCTACTCGCTGGCCGACATCCTGGCCAACCTGGTCAGCCCGCACCTGACGCGCAGCCAGGAGGTCTCGTTCACCGAGGCCGACGGCACCCGGCTGGCGCTGCACGGCAGCACGCGGCGCGGCACCCGCGTGTTCAGCGCGCAGCAGCTGCTGGACCTGCCCGGCTACACGCTGGTGCTGCGGCTGGACAGCTGGCGCGGCCAGCCGGACGTGTTCCCCAACGTGCTCACCGCGCTGGTCACGGCGATGTCGATCGCGCTGCTGGCGGTGCTGTTCCTGCTGGGCAAGGACACCCGCCGGCGGCTGCAGGCCGAGCACGAGCTGGCCGAGGCGCTGGCCTTCCGCAAGGCCATGGAGGACTCGCTGGTCACCGGCCTGCGCGCGCGTGACCTGCGTGGCCGCACCACCTACATCAACCCCGCCTTCTGCGCCATGGTGGGCTTCGCGCCCGAGGAGCTGATCGGCCGCGACGCGCCCATGCCGTACTGGCCGCCCGAGCTGGCGGGCGAGTACCAGAAGCGGCAGGAGATCCGCCTGGCCGGCCACAACGCGCCGCCGCGCGAGGGCTTCGAGTCGGTGTTCATGCGCAAGGATGGCACGCGCTTCCCGGTGCTGATCATCGAGGCGCCGCTGATCGACGCGCGCGGCGTGCAGACCGGCTGGATGTCGGCATTCCTGGACATCAGCGAGCAGCGCCGCATCGAGGAGCTGTCGCGCGCCAGCCAGGAGCGGCTGCAGGCCACGGCCCGCCTGGCCACGGTCGGCGAGATGGCCTCGCTGCTGTCGCACGAGCTGAACCAGCCGCTGGCGGCGATCTCCAGCTATGCGACCGGCTCGCTCAATCTGCTGGAGCCGCGCGCCGGCGGCGTGGACCCGGCCGACCTGCAGCTGGCCCTGCGCCGCATCGCCGAGCAGGCCGAGCGCGCCGGCCGCGTGATCAAGAGCGTGCACGACTTCGTGCGGCGCCGCGACAAGGCCCGCGAGCCGGTCGCGCCCCAGGCCCTGATCGACGCGGTGATGCCGCTGGTGGGACTGCAGGCGCGCAAGCTGGGGGTGCAGGTGGTCACCCGGATCGCGCCGCAGCTGCCGGCGGTGCTGGTGGACCGCACGATGGTCGAGCAGGTGCTGCTCAACCTGGCCCGCAACGCGATGCAGGCCATGGACGCGGCCGGCGTGGCGCAGCCGGCGCTGGTGATCGCGGTGCGCCAGGCCGGCGGTGGCAGCACCAGCGGCAATGCCACCGGCACCGAGGCCGGCTGGCTGGAGTTCTCGGTCGCCGACCGCGGGCCGGGCATCCCCGACGAGGTTCGCGAGCAGCTGTTCACGCCCTTCTTCACCACCAAGGCCGAGGGCATGGGCCTGGGCCTGTCGCTGTGCCGCACGGTGGTCGAGCAGCACGGCGGCTTCCTGGCCTTCGAGGCGAACCGGCCCCAAGGTACGATCTTCCGCTTCACCCTGCCCGCCGAGGGCGCCGCCGCCCACGCGCCGGCCCTGCCGGCCGAGGCCACCACCGCCTGATGCAACCCGCCCCCGACGCCACCGTCTTCATCGTCGACGACGACGAGAGCGTGCGCGAGGCCCTCGCCTGGCTGCTGCGCTCGCGCCACCTGCCCAGCGAGCGCTACGCCGATGCCGAATCCTTCGAAGCCATGCTCGAGCGCGGCTTCGCGCCCACCCAGCCCTGCTGCCTGCTGCTGGACGTGCGCATGCCCGGCATGAGCGGCCTGGCGCTGTTCGAGCGGCTGGCGCAGCGCGGCCTGGTCGAGGCCATGCCGGTCATCTTCCTGACGGGCCACGCCGACGTGCCCACCGCCGTCGACATGGTCAAGCGCGGTGCCTTCGACTTCTGCGAGAAGCCGTTCTCCGACAACGCGCTGGTCGACCGCATCGAGCAGGCCCTGCAGCGCGCGCGCGAGGTGCAGGCCGCGCGGCGCGAGCGCGACCGGCTGGCGGCCCGGCTGGCCGAGCTGACCGAGCGCGAGCGCGACGTGATGCGGCTGGTGGCCCGCGGGCTGCCGAACAAGCTGATCGCCGACGAGCTGGCCATCAGCGTGCGCACGGTGGAAGTGCACCGCGCGCGCGTGTTCGACAAGATGGAAGTCAAGTCGGCCGTCGAACTGGCCAACGTGCTGCGCGACCTCGTCTGAGGTGCGCGGCGGCGCAGGTCAGCGCGGTGCGGGACCGTCGCCGTCGTCGCGCGGCGGCTCGCCCTTGGGGCGGCCCGAGAACATGGTCCACCACACGATCAACACCAGCAGGGCGAGCGCGGCGAGCGCTTCCAGGACAATGAGCAGCATGCGACGGATCTTCGGAGTGGCGGCGATTGTAGGAACCCTGCTGGCCGGCTGCGCCTCGGTGCCGCCGTCCGACCCGGCGCCGCGTGCGGGCTTGCCCGCGGCGCCGGCTGCGGCGCCGGCCGCCCCGCCCGACGACGCGCCGGTCGGCGCGCCGCTGCTGCAGGCCCGCAGCCGCTGGGTGCCGGTGCGCTGGAGCGAGCTGCCCGGCTTCGACGACGATGCGCTGCACGAGGCCTGGAACGCCTGGGTGCGCAGCTGCGAGCGGCCGCATCCGGCCTTCGGGCCGCTGTGCCCGCAGGTGCGCCAGCTGTCCATCGCCTCGGCCGACGCGCAGCGCCGCTGGATGCGCGAGCGGCTGCAGCCGTACCGCGTCGAGCCGCTGCAGGGTACGACCGACGGCCTGCTCACCGCGTACTACGAGCCGCTGATGGAGGCCTCGCGCGTGCGCACCGCGCGCCACACCGTGCCGCTGTACCGCCTGCCCGCGACCCTGGGGGCGCGCAAGCCCTGGTATTCGCGGCAGGAGATCGACTCCCTGCCCGAGGCGCAGGCGCAGCTGCGCGGCCGCGAGATCGCGTGGATGGCCGACCCCGTCGAGGCGCTGGTGCTGCAGATCCAGGGCTCGGGCCGGGTGCGCATCACCGAGGCCGACGGGAGCAGCCGGCTGGTGCGGCTGGCCTTCGCGGGCAGCAACGACCAGCCGTACCGCAGCGTGGGCGGCTGGCTGCTGCAGCAAGGCCTGGTGCGCGACGCCTCGTGGCCCGGCATCCGCGCCTGGCTGCGCGACAACCCGCAGCGCCAGCAGGAACTGCTGTGGAGCAACCCGCGGGTGGTGTTCTTCCGCGAGGAGCCGCTGTCCGAGCTCGACGCCGCCTTCGGGCCGCGCGGCGCGCAGGGGGTGCCGCTCACCCCGGGCCGCTCGATCGCGGTCGACCGGGACAGCATTCCCTATGGCACGCCGGTGTGGCTGGCCTCGCCCGGCCCGCTCGCCCCGCTGCAGCGGCTGGTGCTGGCGCAGGACACGGGCAGCGCCATCGTCGGTGCGGTGCGTGCCGACTACTTCGCGGGCTGGGGCCCCGAGGCCGGCGACTTCGCCGGGCGGCTGAAGCAGCCGCTGCGCCTGTGGGCGCTGTGGCCGCGCTGAGCGCCACCCGCGCCCGCCCCGCGGGCTGACACCGAATCGTCACGGGGCCGACAAGGCGCCGTCATGCGGCGTTCCTACGCTCTTCGGGTTTTCCGTTAACCCGAACGAACTGCAAGGGACCCCATGAACGCACACACCGATCCCGAGCGCGCTGCGCTGGCCCACGCCCACGACGAGGACAGCAACACCAGCGGCAATCCCTCCTTCAACGAGATCCTCGACCAGCGCCTGTCGCGCCGCCAGGCACTGCGCCTGAGCGTCGGCACGGCCGGCGCGGCGGTGCTCGGCGCCGTGGGCCTGCCGGCCTGCGGCGGCGGTGGCGGCGGCGCCGCGGCGGTCCCGGGTGCCAGCGTGGTGCCGCAGGGCGTGGCGCTGTCGCTGAACTTCCCGGCCGTGGCCAAGAACGTCAACGACGCCGTGACCGTGCCCACCGGCTACACCGCCCGCGTGGTGTACGCCCTGGGCGACCCGCTGCGCGACGCCACCCCGGCCTATGCGAACGACGGCACCGACACCGACTTCGACAACCGCGCCGGCGACCACCACGACGGCATGGAGTACTTCGGCCTGAACGCCGCCGGCACCGCGCCGGACCGCAGCGGTTCGGACCGCGGCCTGCTGGCCATGAACCACGAAGCGATCACCGACCAGTTCCTGCACGCGGCGGGCACCACCGCGAACCCCCGCCCGAGCGGCGAGGCGGACAAGGAGATCGCGGCCCACGGCATCTCGGTCGTCGAGGTGCGCCGCAACGCCGGCGTGTTCGGGTACGTGCGCAACTCGGCGTTCAACCGCCGGATCACCCCGCTGACGCCGATGCAGCTGAACGGCCCGGTGCGTGGCAACGCCCTGGTGCGCACCCTCTTCTCCAACGACGGCACGCAGTGCCGCGGCACCATCAACAACTGCGGCTCCGGCCTCACGCCCTGGGGCACCTACCTGTCCGGCGAGGAGAACTGGGCGGGCTACTTCTTCCGCTCGGGCACCGACAACACCGCCCGCACCAACGCCGGGGATGCCAGGAGCGTGGTCTCGCTGAACCGCTACGGCCGCACGCAGGGCGCGGCCAGCCGCCATGGCTGGGAGACGGCCGGCGCCGCCGACGCCTACGCCCGCTGGAACATCAGCCTGACCGGCGCCTCGGCGACGGCCGACTACCGCAACGAGCTCAACACCTTCGGCTGGATCGTCGAGGTCGATCCCTACGACCGCAACCAGGCCGTGCGCAAGCGCACCGCCCTGGGCCGCTTCGCCCACGAGAGCGCCGCCTTCGGCATCCCGCGCGCCGGCCGGCCGCTGGCGGTGTACATGGGGGACGACTCGCGCGGCGAGTACATCTACAAGTTCGTCTCGAACGAGAACTGGGCTGCGGCCGATGCCAACCCGGCCAACCGCATCACCACCGGCGACAAATACCTGGACGTGGGCAAGCTGTACGTCGCCAAGTTCAACAACGACGGCACGGGGCAGTGGATCGAGCTGACCATCGCCAACGCGCAGATCGCCGGTTACGCCACCTACGCCTTCGCCGACCAGGCCGACGTGCTGGTCAACGCCCGCCTGGCGGCCGACGCGGTGGGCGCGACCAAGATGGACCGGCCCGAGTGGTGCGCCGTCCACCCGGTGACGGGCGAGATCTACTACACGCTGACCAACAACAGCAACCGCAAGCTCGAGCCCACCGGCACGCAGCAAGGGCTGGATGCGGCCAATCCCCGCGCCTACACCGACGGCGCCAACGGGGGCGCGCAGGGCGCCCCCGGCAACATCAACGGCCACATCATCCGCGTGCGCGAGAACGGCGACGACGGCGCCGCCACCGCCTTCACCTGGGACGTGTACCTGTTCGGCGCCCAGGCGGCGCGGGACGCCAACAGCCCGCTGAACGACCAGCAGCACCTGCAGATGGTCAACCTGTCGTCGCTGACGAACGACCAGGACTTCTCCAGCCCCGACGGCCTGGCCTTCAGCCGCAAGAGCGGCCTGTGCTGGATCCAGACCGACGACGGCGCCTACACCGACCGCACCAACTGCATGATGCTGGCCGGCATCCCGGGCCGCGTGGGCGACGGCGGCACGCGCCAGCTGAACTACACCCGGGCCGACAGCTCGCAGGTGGCGGTCACGACGCGGGTGGGGGCGACGCCGACGCCGGCGACGCTGCGGCGCTTTCTGGTCGGCGCGGTCGACTGCGAGATCACGGGCATCGCCGAGACGCCGGACGGCCGCGCGCTGTTCGTCAACATCCAGCATCCGGGCGAGACCATCACCCGCGCGAACATCGGCAACCCGGCGGCCTACCTGAGCCACTGGCCGGGCAACGCCGGCTACGGTGCCGGCGGCGCCGCCGCCCGGCCGCGATCGGCCACCGTCGTGATCACCCGGGACGACGGCGGCGTCATCGGCGTGGACGGCAGCGCGTTCCTCAGCTGAGGCCGCTGCCGCCGGCCGGCGGGGTGCCGGCCTGCAGGTGCGCCAGCGGCCAAGCGCTGCTGGCCTTGACCTCCCCCAGCGAGAAGCTGGTGTGGAGGTCCTTCACGTTGGGCAGGTTGATCAGCACCGTGCGCGCGAACTGGGCGAAGCCGTCCAGGTCCCGCGCCACCACCTGCAGCTCGAAGGTGCCGGCGCCGCTGATGTAGTGGCAGGACACGATCTCGGGGATGCGGCGGATGGCCTCCTCCATCTGCCGCGTCAGCTCGCCGGTGTTGCGCTCGGCGTCCAGCCGCACGAAGGCCAGCACGCCCAGGCCGATGCGGTGGCGGTCGATCTCGGCGTGGTAGCCCTTGATGAAGCCGGCCTCCTCCAGCGCCCGCACCCGGCGCCAGCAGGGCGCCGCCGACAGGCCCACCCGCTGGGCCAGCTCGGCGTTGGTCAGCCGCGCATCGGCCTGCAGCTCGGCCAGGATGCGCAGGTCGAACTTGTCGAGTGTTTCCATTTGGCGGCCATTGGAGAAAGGATCTTTCTCATTGTGCTGTCTTCTGGGCATCAAAAGCAAAGAATGATCGCGCATGAACCCATACACTGGCCGCTTCGCACAAGGAGACAAGCCGCGATGAATGCGCCCCTGCCCGAGCACATCCGCAAGGCCCTGGAAACCGTCACGCTGGACGACAAGTACTCGCTCGACCACGGGCGCGCGTTCATGAGCGGGGTGCAGGCGCTGGTCAAGCTGCCCATGCTGCAGCGCCAGCGCGATGCCCTGGTCGGCAAGAACACCGCCGGCTTCATCAGCGGCTACCGCGGCTCGCCGCTGGGCGGCTACGACCAGGCGCTGTGGAAGGCGGCCCCG
Source organism: Comamonadaceae bacterium (assembly GCA_027484575.1). GTDB lineage: Bacteria > Pseudomonadota > Gammaproteobacteria > Burkholderiales > Burkholderiaceae_C > Ramlibacter. The sequence goes on along the minus strand of JAIXSQ010000013.1, from coordinate 119,593 downwards.
TACCTGAAGGCGCAGAACATCGTGTTCCAGCCGGGGGTCAACGAGGAGCTCGCGGCCACCGCGCTGTGGGGCACGCAGCAGCTGGGCTTCGCGCCGAAGGCGCAGCAGAACTTCGACGGCGTGTTCGGCATCTGGTACGGCAAGGGCCCGGGCGTGGACCGGTGTTCCGACGTCTTCAAGCACGCCAACATGGCCGGAACGACCCCTTGGGGCGGCGTGATCGCGGTGGCCGGCGACGACCATGTGGCCAAGAGCTCCACGGCCGCGCACCAGAGCGACCACATCTTCAAGGCCTGCGGGCTGCCGGTGTTCTTCCCGGCCAGCGTGCAGGAGATCCTGGACCTGGGCGTGCACGCCTTCGCCCTGAGCCGCTACGCCGGCGTGTGGTCCGGCATGAAGACGATCCAGGAGATCGTCGAGTCGAGCGCCACCGCCATGATCGATCCGCAGCGGGTCGAGATCGCGCTGCCGCAGGACTTCGCGATGCCGCCCGGCGGCGTGCACATCCGCTGGCCCGACGCCGCGCTGGAGCAGGAAGCGCGGCTGTTCGACTACAAGTGGTACGCCGCGCTGGCCTACATCCGCGCCAACCGCCTGAACCACGACGTGATCTCCGGTCCGAACGACCGCTTCGGCCTGATCGCCAGCGGCAAGGCCTACAACGACACCCGCCAGGCGCTGGCCGACCTGGGGCTGGACGAGGCCGACTGCCGCCGCCTGGGCATCCGCCTGCACAAGGTGGCCGTGGTGTGGCCGCTGGAGGCGCAGACCACGCGCGAGTTCGCCACCGGCCTGCGCGAGATCCTGGTCGTCGAGGAAAAGCGCCAGGTCATCGAGTACCAGGTCAAGGAGGAGCTGTACAACTGGCGCTCCGACGTGCGCCCCAACGTGCTGGGCAAGTTCGACGAGGGCGACGGCGACTTCACGGGCGGCGAGTGGTCGGTGCCCAACCCCAGCGCCCACACCCTGCTGCGCGCCAACGCCGACCTGACCCCGGCCCTGATCGCCCGCGCGATCGCGCGGCGGCTCAAGAAGCTGGGCGTGGACAGCGACACCGCGGCGCGCCTCGACGCGCAGCTGGCGGTGCTCGAGTCCAAGGAACGTGCGATGCAGGTGCTGGAGGTCAAGGGCGACCGCCAGCCCTGGTTCTGCTCGGGCTGCCCGCACAACACGTCGACCGTGGTGCCGGACGGCTCGCGCGCCATGGCCGGCATCGGCTGCCACTTCATGGCCACCTGGATGGACCGCCAGACGCTGGGCTTCACCCAGATGGGCGGCGAGGGCGTGCCCTGGGTCGGCCAGGCGCCGTTCACGGGCGAGAAGCACGTGTTCGCCAACCTGGGCGACGGGACCTACTTCCACAGCGGCCTGCTGGCGATCCGGCAGTCGATCGCCGCCGGCGTGAACATCACCTACAAGCTGCTGTACAACGACGCGGTCGCCATGACCGGTGGCCAGCAGGTGGGCGAGCGCCCCGAGGGCCACTCGGTGCTGCAGATCGCGCACAGCCTGGTGGCCGAGGGCGTGCGCAAGCTGGTGGTGGTGACCGACGAGCCCGAGAAGTACACGGTGGCCAAGCTGCCGCCCGGGGTGGGCGTCGAGCACCGCGACGAACTGGACCGCATCCAGCGCGAGTTCCGCGAGATCGAGGGCTGCACCGCGATCATCTACGACCAGACCTGCGCCACCGAGAAGCGGCGGCGCCGCAAGCGCGGCACCATGGTCGATCCGGCGGTGCGCGTGGTGATCAACGACTTGGTGTGCGAGGGCTGCGGCGACTGCAGCGCCAAGAGCAACTGCCTGTCGGTCGAGCCGCTGGAGACCGAGTTCGGCCGCAAGCGCACCATCAACCAGAGCACCTGCAACAAGGACACCAGCTGCCTCAAGGGCTTCTGCCCCAGCTTCGTGACCGTCGAGGGCGGCAAGCTCAAGGCCAGGGCCAAGGCCAGCCAGCAGGCCACCTCGCCCGCGACGCTGGGCGCGCTGCCCGAGCCGGCGCTGCCGGTGCTGCAGGGTGCCTGGGGCATCGTGGTGGCGGGCGTGGGCGGCACCGGCGTGATCACGATCGGCCAGCTGCTGGGCATGGCCGCGCACATCGAGGGCAAGGGCATCGTCACCCAGGACGCCGCCGGCCTGGCGCAGAAGGGCGGCGCCACCTGGAGCCACGTGCTGATCGGCCGTTCGCCGGCCGACATCCACACCACCCGCGTGAGCATGGCCGCGGCCGACCTGGTGATCGGCTGCGATCCCATCGTGGCCGCCGGCAAGGACACCGTGCTGCGCATGCGCGCCGGGCGCACCCACGTGGCGCTGAACGGGCACAGCACGCCGACGGCCGCCTTCGTCAAGAACGGCAACTGGGCCAACCCGGCCGATGCCTGCGCGGCGGCGATCGCCGAAGCCGTGGGGCCGCAGGGGCTGGCCAGCTTCAATGCCGACGCGGTGGCCGCCAAGCTGATGGGTGACACCATCTACACCAACCCCATGCTGCTGGGCTTTGCCTGGCAGAAGGGCTGGATCCCGCTGGAGCGCGCCTCGCTCCTGCGCGCCATCGAGCTCAATGCGGTGGCCGTCGAGGCGAACAAGGCGGCCTTCGAATGGGGCCGCCATGCGGCGCACGACACGTCGCGCGTCGAGGCGCTGCTGGCGCCGGCGCAGGTGGTGACGCTGCACAAGCGCGAGACGCTGGAGACCCTGGTGGCGCGCCGGGTCGAGTTCCTCACGGCCTACCAGGATGCGGCCTACGCGCGCCGCTACGCGGACCTGGTCGAGCGGGCGCGCGCGGCCGAGGCGCCGCTGGGCAAGACCAGCCTGGCCGAGGCGGTGGCGCGCAACCTGTTCAAGCTGATGGCCTACAAGGACGAGTACGAGGTGGCGCGCCTGCACACCCAGACCGGCTTCCTGGAACGCATCGCGCAGCAGTTCGAGGGTGACTACAAGGTCCACTACCACCTGGCGCCGCCGCTGCTGGCCAAGCGCAATGCCCGGGGCGAGCTGGTCAAGCGCAAGTACGGCCCCGGAATGCAGCTGGGGTTCCGGCTGTTGGCCCGCCTGCGCGGCCTGCGCGGCACGGCGCTGGACGTGTTCGGCCACACCGAGGAGCGGCGCACCGAGCGGGCGCTGATCGCCGAGTACAGCGCCTGCGTGCAGGAGCTGCTGGCCGGCCTGTCGGCCGGCAACCATGCCCTGGCCCTGGAGATCGCGGCCATCCCCGACCAGATCCGGGGCTACGGCCACGTGAAGGAGCGCAACCTCGCCGCGGCGCGCGAGCGCTGGGCCGCGCTCATGGGCCGCTGGCGCCAGCCGGCGGCCGCACCGGTGCGCCAGGCCGCCTGAGGCGGCGCGGGACGCCCGCCCGGCATGGGCCGCCCCGCGGGCGGGCCCTGCCGGCGCGGCGAAGGGGCTTGGAGGCCCCGCCTTACAATCCTGGGCTCGTGTGCCCGGGTCCGGTTGGAGCGGCCCAGGGCGCCCCGTCAGCGTTTCCCAAGCCTGGAGCCTCCGTGTTCATTTCCTCCGCCTTCGCCCAGACCGCACCCGCCGCCGGCGGCGACATGTCGTCGTCGCTCATGAGCATGCTGCCGCTGGTGCTGATGTTCGTGGTGCTGTATTTCGTCATGATCCGCCCGCAGATGAAGCGCCAGAAGGAGCACCGGGCCATGATCGACGCCTTGGCCAAGGGCGACGAGGTCGCCACCGCCGGCGGCCTGCTCGGCAAGGTCACGAAGCTGGGCGACAGCTTCGTCGCCGTCGAGATCGCCAGCGGCGTCGAGGTCCAGCTGCAGCGCAGCGCCGTCGTGCAGGTCCTGCCCAAGGGCACCATCAAGTAACGAGGTCCGCAGACCTCCGCCCATGAATCGTTACCCGGTCTGGAAGTACGCGATCATCCTGGTCGCGCTCGTCGTCGGGGTGCTCTACACCCTGCCCAATTTCTTCGGCGAGGTGCCGGCCGTGCAGGTCTCGCCCGGCAAGGCGACCGTCAAGGTCGATGCCGCGGTGCAGACGCGCATCGAGCAGGCGCTGCAGGCCGCCGGCATCACCCCGGGCGCGATCACGCTCGACGCCAGCTCGGTCAAGGTGCGCCTGGACGGCACCGACACCCAGCTGCGCGCCAAGGACGCGATCCAGAAGGCCCTGGTGCCCGATCCGGCCGACCCCTCGTACGTGGTGGCCCTGAACCTGCTGTCGGCCTCGCCGCAGTGGCTCACCGCCATCCGCGCCATGCCCATGTACCTGGGCCTGGACCTGCGCGGGGGCGTGCACTTCATGCTGCAGGTGGACATGCAGGCGGCGCTGACCAAGCGCGCCGACTCGCTGGCCGGCGACCTGCGGCTGGCGCTGCGCGAAGCCGGGGTGCGGCACGGCGGCATCCAGCGCAGCGGCCAGTCGGTCGAGGTGCGGCTGCGCGATGCGCCGGCCGTGACCGCCACGCGCCGCGTGCTGCAGGACCAGTTCTCCGACCTGACGGTCGCCGAGCAGCCCGACGGCTCCGACATCCGGCTGGTCGCCACGCTCAAGCCCGAGGCCGCGCGCCGGGTGCAGGAGCAGGCCCTCAAGCAGAACATCGTCACCCTGCACAACCGCATCAACGAGCTGGGCGTGGCCGAGCCGGTGATCCAGCAGCAGGGCCTGGACCGCATCGTGGTGCAGCTGCCCGGCGTGCAGGACACGGCCAAGGCCAAGGACATCCTGGGCCGCACCGCCACGCTGGAGATGCGGCTGGTCGACGAGAGCGCCGAGGCGCGCGCGGCCGAGGTGGGTGCCGGCCCGGTGCCCTTCGGCTCCGAGCGCTACATCGAGCGCGGCGGCCGTGCCGTCATCGTCAAGAAGCAGGTGATCCTCACCGGCGACAGCCTCACCGACGCCCAGCCCGGCTTCGAGCAGCAGACCCAGCAGCCCAAGGTCGACCTGACGGTGGACGCCAAGGGCGGCCGGATCATGCGCGACGTCAGCCGCGAGAACCTGAAGAAGCGGATGGCGATCCTGCTGTTCGAGAAGGGCAAGGGCGAGGTGCTCACGGCCCCGGTGATCCAGGGCGAACTGGGCAACCGCTTCCAGATCTCCGGCTCCATGAGCGTCAACGAGGCCAGCGACCTGGCGCTGCTGCTGCGCGCCGGCTCGCTGGCGGCGCCGATGGAGATCATCGAGGAGCTGACCATCGGCCCCACGCTGGGCGCCGAGAACATCGCCAAGGGCTTCCATTCGGTGGCCTGGGGCTTCGCCGCGATCGTGGCCTTCATGGCCATCTACTACATGCTGTTCGGCCTGATCTCGGGCCTGGCACTGGCGGTCAACCTGCTGCTGCTGGTGGCCATCCTGTCGATGCTGCAGGCCACCCTGACGCTGCCGGGCATGGCGGCCATGGCGCTGGCACTGGGCATGGCGATCGACTCGAACGTGCTGATCAACGAACGCGTGCGTGAAGAATTGCGCAACGGCGTGGCGCCGCAGGCGGCCATCCATGCCGGCTACGACCGCGCCTGGGCGACCATCCTGGACTCGAACGTCACCACGCTGATCGCCGGCGTCGCCCTGCTCGCCTTCGGCTCCGGCCCGGTGCGCGGCTTCGCGGTGGTGCACTGCATCGGCATCCTGACCTCGATGTTCTCGGCCGTGTTCTTCTCGCGCGGGCTGGTGAACCTCTGGTACGGGCGGCAGAAGAAGCTCAAGACGGTGTCGATCGGCACGGTGTGGCGCCCCGACGGCGCCGTGGCCCGGCCGGACTGAAGGGAGACAGGCCATGGAATTCTTCAAGATCCGGCGCGACATCCCGTTCATGCGGAACGCGCTGGTGTTCAACGCCATCTCGTTCCTGACGTTCGCGCTCGCCGTGTTCTTCCTGTTCAGCCGCGGGCTGCACCTGTCGGTGGAATTCACCGGCGGCACGGTGATGCAGGTGGCCTACCAGCAGGCGCCCGACGTCGAGAAGGTGCGCCAGACGGTGCTGGGCCTGGGCTTCGCCGACGTGCAGGTGCAGAACTTCGGCACCGCCCGCGACGTGATGATCCGGCTGCCGGCGCAAAAGGGCGTGAGCTCGGCGCAGCAGAGCGACAAGGTCATGGGCGCGCTCAAGGCCCAGAGCCCCGACGTGGCGCTCAAGCGCACCGAGTTCGTCGGCCCGCAGGTGGGCGAGGAGCTGGTGACCGACGGCCTGAAGGCCCTGGGCATGGTGGTGCTGGGCATCGTGGTCTACCTGGCGCTGCGCTTCGAGTGGAAGTTCGCGGTGGCGGCCATCATCGCGAACCTGCACGACGTGGTGATCATCCTGGGCTTCTTCGCCTTCTTCCAGTGGGAGTTCTCGCTGGCGGTGCTGGCCGCGGTGCTGGCGGTGCTGGGCTACTCGGTCAACGAGTCGGTGGTGATCTTCGACCGCGTGCGCGAGAACTTCCGCCGCTACCGCAAGATGAACACCGTCGAGGTGATCGACAACGCGATCACCTCGACCATCAGCCGCACCATCATCACCCACGGCTCCACGCAGATCATGGTGCTGTCGATGCTGCTGTTCGGCGGTGCCACCCTGCACTACTTCGCCATGGCCCTGACCATCGGCATCCTGTTCGGCATCTATTCGTCGGTGTTCGTGGCGGCGGCGATCGCCATGTGGCTGGGGGTCAAGCGCGAGGACCTTGTCAAGGCCGGCGCGCGCAAGGAAGACCCCAACGACCCCAACGCCGGCGCCGTGGTCTGATCCGGCCCAGTGAGCTCCCTGCCCCCGTCCTCCTCCCCCGCGCTGGCGCGGCGCGTGCGCGAGCAGTTCCTCGCGCACATGCACGACGCGCTGGTTCCGCTGCTGGAGTCCGTCCGGGGGCGCCTGCTGGAGCTGAGCGACGAGTCGGCCAGTGCCCGCGAGCAGCAGGAGCGGCGCGACGCCCTCATGGCCTTCGAGCGCCTGCGCAAGCCCTGGATGGACGGCACCCTGGCCGCCTGGCGCAAGGCGCTGCAGCCGCCCACCGCCACCTTCCGGGCGCGGCTGGAGATGGTCGACCTGCAGCTGATCGGCGACGACGTCGTCGAGAACAAGATCCTGTCCTCGCGCATGGCGCTGGCGGTCACCGAGAAGTCGCAGTGGGAGCTGGCCGACCTGCGCACCCGCCTGTCGCATCTCGAGGGCGGCGAGCTCCCTGACCACGACCTGCTGCGGCCCGAGACGATCTGCCTGCTCACGGTCGAACAGTGGTGTGCCGCAGGCATGAACCGGGCCATGTGGCTGATGGCGCAGGACGTGCTGCACGCCCAGATGGCCGCCCGCATGGTGGCGGCCTACCGCGCCTGCAACGAGCTGCTGGTCGCGCAGGGCGTGCTGCCCGACATCGACCAGGCGCGGCGCGTCAAGCGCAGCGCGTCGTCTCCCCGCGCGCCCGGCGCCGCCCCCGGCGCTGGGGGCGCCGGTAGCGGAGGTGGTGGCGGTGGTGGTGGGTACGGCGGCGGCGGCGGAGGTGGCTCCGGAGGCGGCGCAAGCGGTGCTGGCGGTGGTGGCGGTGGTGGCGGTGCTGGCGGTGGCGCATCCGGCGGCGGCGCATCCGGCGGCGGCGGTGGCGGTGGTGGCGGCGGCGGTGGTGCCGGTGGCCCGGGCGGCGCCGGTTCGGCACGCGGTGGCGCTGCAGGCGGGGGCTCGACCGGCTGGTCGGGCGGCGTCCACGACGAAACCCGCATGATGACCGCCAGCACGCCCCTGGCCCGTGCGCGCATGCGGGCCAGCGGCGTGATCGGCCAACTCAAGCGGCTGCTGGTGGACCGCGCCGGACTGAGCTTCGACGGCGGTGCCGCGGCCTCCGCGTCCCCGGCGCTGCAGGAGGCCATCGGCCGCCACCAGGCGCAGGTGCAGACCCAGGTGCAGACCGCCATGGACGGCCACACGGTCGCCGAGGTGGTGGTCTACGACGATGCGGCCGTCGAGCGTGCGGCGGTCGACCTGCGCGAACGCACCGGGGAGCTCAAGAAGAAGGCGGCCACCACCAGCGAGAAGGCGACCATCGAGATCGTGGCGCTGATGTTCCAGAGCATCCTGGCCGAGGAGCGCATCCCGCCCGCGGTGCGGGTGTGGTTCGCCCGGCTGCAGATGCCGGTGCTGCGCGTGGCGCTGTCCGAGCCCGAGTTCTTCGGCTCGCTGCAGCACCCGGCCCGCCAGCTGATCGACCGCATGGGCTCCTGCGTGCTCGGCTTCGACGCCACCGCCATCAACGGCAGCGCGCTGGAGATCGAGATCAAGCGCGTGGTGCAGATGATCGAGCAGTACCCCGAGACGGGGCGGCGCGTGTTCCAGCTGGTCTACGAGGAGTTCCAGAAATTCCTCTCCCGCTTCCTGACCGAGAAGGCCGACACGCAGAAGCTGGTGAGCGTCGCGCAGCAGGTCGAGCAGAAGGAGGCGATGGCCATCCAGTACACGATCGAGCTGCGCAAGATGCTCGACGGACTGCCGGTGCGCGACGAGGTGCGCCAGTTCCTGTTCAAGGTCTGGGCCGAGGTGCTGGCGCTGGCCGCCGTGCGCCGGGGGCCGCAGCACGCGGAGACCATCGCGCTGAAGAAGTGCGCCGCCGACCTCGTGTGGTCGGCCAGCGCCAAGCCCAACCGGGCCGAGCGCGCCAAGGTCATCGCCGACCTGCCCCAGCTGCTGCAGCGCCTGCGTGCCGGCATGAGCCTGCTGGGCCTGGACCAGGCCGAGCAGGAGAAACACATCAAGGTGCTGGGCGACACCCTGGCCGACGCCTTCATGTCCAAGACCGAGGCGATCCCGCAGGCGCAGATCGACGCGATCACCAAGCGGCTGGCCAACCTCGAGGATTTCATCGCCGACGACCCGACCGCCGACCTGCCACTGGATGCCGAGAGCATCGAGATGATGCTGGGCATCGACACCTCGCGGCTCGAGGTCGTGACCGACGGCGGCTCCAAGCCCAGCGACGCCATGCTGGCTTGGGCGATGGAGCTGCAGCAGGGCACCTGGTTCACCCTGGACCACAACGGCACGCTGCACCAGGTGCAGTACGTGTGGCGCAGCGAGCGGCGCCAGCTGCACCTGTTCGCTTCGATGCAGGGACAGAGTTTCCTGGTGCAGGTGCGCCGGCTCGCGGCCTACCTGCAGGCCGGCCTGCTGCTGCCGGCCGAGGAAGAAGCGCTCACCGTGCGGGCCACGCGCGAGGCGCTGGCCAAGCTCGACGCCAATCCCGAGCGGCTGCTGGGCTGACCGCCTGCGCGCCCCGTGCGCGCGGCGGGGTCAGTGGGCGACGCGCTGGTCGCCGTCGTCGCACAGCTCGTCGAGCACCAGCGCATCGGGCTCGCGCCCCATGCTCCAGTAGACCATCAGCACGATGATCTTCAGGTCGTCGAGGTCCACCGGGTCGCCCGGCACGGCCATGGCCCGGTCGACCACGATCTCGCGCAGGGCCGGCGGCAGCACCTCGGCCGACTCGAGGAAGCGGATGAAGCCCAGGCACGAGGCGCCCAGGTGGTCCTGCTCGGCGGGCGAGTACACCCGCAGGCTGTCGCGTCCCTGCAGGCCGGCATCGTCGACCGCATCGGTGTGCCGGGCCGCGAGGTTCAGTCCGTCGAGCCAGGCGAGCGCCTGCTGGATCTCCTCGGGCTCGAAGCCCTGGGCGCTGAGCTTGCGACCGAGTTGCTGGAGCTCGGGGCAGGCATCGCCGCGCCAGTAGTTCTCGTAGACGTACACCAGCACCTCGAACATGTGGGCCACTATAGCCGCAAGGCCCGGTGCCACCACGGCGACCAGGTGCCTGTTGCCGGCGCGCATCGACGCGCCGGCCGCTCAGCCCCGGGCCTGCCGCTGGTACAGGCCGCCCGGCAGCCGCGCGACCTCGCCGGCCAGCTCGAGCTCCAGCAGCTGCGCCTGCAACCGCCCGACCTCCAGGCCCGTGCGGGCCACCAGCGCATCGAGCTGGGTGGGCGCCCAGCCCAGGGCCCGCAGCAAGGGGGTGTCGGCATCGGGTGCCGGCCGCGCTGCCGCCACCGGGCGGTCGACCGGGACCGGCGCGGGCAGGGCGAGGTCCTCGAGCACGTCTTGCGCCGTCTCCACCAGCTTGGCGCCTTCGCGCAGCAACGCATGGCAGCCGCGCGACTGCGGCGCGTGGACCGACCCCGGCACCGCATAGACCTCGCGGCCCAGCTCGGCGGCCAACCGCGCGGTGATCAGCGACCCGGAGCGCAGCGCGGCCTCGACGACGAGGGTGCCCTGCCCCAGGGCGGCGATCAGCCGGTTGCGTTTGGGGAAATTGCCGGCCAGCGGCCCCGTGCCCAGCGGGTATTCCGACAGCAGCAGCCCGTCCTGCGCGATCCGGTGCGCCAGGGCGCGGTGCGCGGCAGGGTAGACGCGGTCCAGCCCGGTGCCCACCACGGCCACGGTGGCCAGGCTGCCGCGTGCGGCCGCATCGAGCGCGCCCTCGTGCGCGGCCCCGTCGACGCCCCGCGCCAGTCCGGAGACCACGGTCACCCCGGCCTGCCCGAAGGCCTCGCCGAAGCCGCGGGCCAGGGCCAGGCCCTGGGGCGTGGGATTGCGGCTGCCCACCACCGCCACCGCGGCGGGCCAGCTCGCGGGCAGGCGGCCGGCGGCCCAGAGCAGGACGGGCGGATCGGGCGCCTGCAGCAAGGCGGCCGGGTAGCGGGCGTCGCCCAGGGCCAGGATGGCGCGGGGTCGTTCGGCGCCGGCCTCCTGCAGCCAGGCCCAGCTGCGTTCGAGTTGGTCCTGCCAGTCGGCGGGAGGTGTGCGCAGGGCCCGCACCTGGGCCGCCGAGAGATGCTGGCCCAGCGCGTCGACGGGCTGGGCGAGGACCTGCGGGGGCAGGCCGAACGCGGCCAGCAGGCGCCGCACCGCCACCGGACCGATGCCCGGCGCCATCACCAGCCGCAGCCAGGCACCGAGTTCGTCGCGCTGCATGGGCGCGGGGCGCTGGTCAGCGGGGGTTCTGCGCCCTGTCGCCGATCTTCACGCCGTCGGGTCCGGCGTTCAGGATCAGGGCGTACGAGAGCCGCTCGAACGGGCGGAACACCATCAGCAGGCCGTTGCGCTCGTCGGGCAGCTTGACCATCTCGGGCCGGGCGCCCGGCTGGCCGCGGTCGAGCACGCGCGGGCCGGTGCGGTCCAGCGCGAGCACGTGGCCCGACGCCAGGCCATCGGCCGTGCCCTTGTCGATCACCACCACCTGGTTGGGGCCGGCCACCCGCACGGCCTCGCCGTACATCGAGACCACGACGGCATCGATGTCGCGCTCGGGCGCGCGCGGCACGTAGTTGACCAACTGGCGCGGCGGCTCGGGCAGCAGGCGGTCGCCGGCGCGGATCTCGTGGCGGGCCACGGTCACGTCGAAGCTCGCGGCCACCGGGGTCAGCTGCGGCTGTTCGCCGGGCACCTGCACCGTCTCGCGCGCCTCGCCGCGCACCAGGGACACCTGGCCCAGGTAGAACGCTTCGTAGCCGAGCACGGCGCGCGTGGTCGGGTGCCGCAGCGCCGTCGCGTTGCGAAACACGCGGAACATGGGCATCGGGCCGGTGGCCGGCTCGGCGATCAGCCCGCCGTCGCTGCTGCGCGCGTACACGCGGTCGCCGCGGGCCAGCAGCACGCGCTCGGTGCCCGTGGGCACGATGCGCGGGGCGCGCTCGAGCACGCCGGCCTCGACGATCAGCGGCTCGGTCAGGAAGGGCTCGATCAGGTTGGGCCGCAGCGTGGGCAGCGGCTGGCCCACCTGGGCGCTGATGCGCACGCGGGGCGACACCCGCACGGTCTCGGACGGCACCTCGTCACCGCCCTGCCCGACGCGCAGCGTGGCGCGGCCGTCGCGCTTGTCCAGCACCAGCCGCTGGCCGGGGTAGATCAGGTGCGGGTTGCGGATGTCCTGCAGGTTCATGCCCCACAGTTCGGGCCAGCGCCAGGGCGAGCGCAGGAACAGCGCCGAGATGTCCCACAGCGTGTCGCCGGGCTTGACCGTGTGGCTGTCGGGGGCGTCGGGGGCCAGTTCCGACAGCGGCACGCCGGCGCGCGCCACCTGCTCGGCGGTGCTGCGCTGCTGCGGGCTGATGGGCAGGGTGCCCTGGGCCAGTGCCGAGGCGGCAGCCAGTGCCGCGGCCGCAAGGGTCGCTGTCTTCCACGGCTTCATCGGCTTCCTCCTCGGGTCACAAGTCTTGACAAACTGCTGGCAATTGTCGGGGCAAGCCCTTGATTGGGCAACGTTTTCAGCCGCAGAGCTGCCGCCTGAGCGGCAAAAGTAGCGAAAATAGCGACAGCTTGTGCGGCGCCGTGCCGCCCCCACCTCCCCGTTCCCATGGCCCTGCTGCCCATCCTCTGTTATCCCGACCCGCGCCTGCACACCGTCGCCAAGCCGGTGGCGCAGGTCGACGACCGCCTGCGCCAGCTGGTGGCCGACATGCTCGAGACCATGTACGACGCCAACGGCATCGGCCTGGCGGCGACCCAGGTCGACGTCCACGAGCGGCTGATCGTGATCGACGTGTCCGAGGAGCGCGACCAGCCCATCGTGCTGGTCAACCCCGAGATCACCTGGGCCAGCGACGACAAGCGCGTGGGCGACGAGGGCTGCCTCTCGGTGCCCGGCATCTACGACGGCGTCGAGCGCTCGCTGGCCGTCAAGGTGCGGGCGCAGGACGCGCAGGGCCAGGAGCGCACCGTCGAGGCCGAGGGCCTGCTGGCCGTGTGCATCCAGCACGAGATGGACCACCTGCTGGGCAAGGTCTTCGTCGAATACCTCTCGCCGCTCAAGCGCAACCGGATCAAGACCAAGATGCTCAAGGCGCGCCGCGAGGCGGAGCGCGCATGAGGCGGGCGCCGGCGGGCCTGGGCGCCGCCGCCCTGGCCGCGGCGTTGCTCGCCGGCTGCGCGGTCGGTGCCGGCCTGCAGCCCGGGGCGCCGCGCGCGGCCGTGCTGGCCAGCCTCGGCACGCCCACGGCCACCGTGCCGCTGCCCGGCGGCGGAGAGCGCCTGCAGTACTCCAAGCAGCCGTTCGGCCAGGCCACCTGGATGGCCGACCTCGACGCGCAAGGGCGGCTGCTGTCGCTGCGGCAGGTGCTGACCCAGCCCGAGTTCGAGCGCATCGTGCCCGGCCAGTGGCGGCGCGCCGACGTCGAGCGCGAGCTGGGCCCGCCGGCACGCATCGGCAGCGTGGCGCGCTGGGACGGCCCGATCCTCGAGTACTTCTGGAACGACGGCCGCGACCGTTATTGGTGGGTCTACCTCGACCGCGACGGCGTGGTGCGCCGCTCGCACCCGGGCGAGGTGCTGCGCGTGGAGCCGTCGCCCTGATGCGCGTCGCCTTCGCCGGAACCCCCGAGTTCGCGCGGGTCGCGCTCGAGCGGCTGCATGCCGCCGGGTTCACGATCCCGCTGGTGCTCACCCAGCCCGACCGGCCGGCCGGCCGCGGCATGCAGCTGCAGGCCTCGCCGGTCAAGCAGTTCGCGCTCGCGCACGGCCTGCCGGTGGCGCAGCCGCGCGGCCTCAGGCTCGATGGCAAGTGGGCCGACGACGCGGCGGCCGCCCGCGACGCGCTGCAGGCCGCCGCGCCCGACGTGCTCGTCGTCGCGGCCTACGGATTGATCCTGCCCGCCTGGGTGCTGGCCCTGCCGCGCCTGGGCTGCCTGAACATCCATGCCTCGCTGCTGCCGCGCTGGCGCGGCGCCGCGCCCATCCACCGCGCCATCGAGGCCGGCGACGCCAGCACGGGCGTGACCATCATGCAGATGGACGCGGGCCTGGACACCGGAGACATGCTGCTGGCCGAGACCGTGCCCATCGGCGCCGACACCACCACGGGCCAGTTGCACGACACCCTGGCCGCGCTGGGCGGCCGGCTCGTCGTCGAGGCGCTGGAGCTGGCGGCCTGCGGCGGCCTGCGGCCGGTGGCGCAACCCGCCGAGGGCGTGACCTACGCCTCCAAGATCGACAAGGCCGAGGCCACGCTCGGCTGGTCGCAGCCGGCCGAGGTGCTGGCGCGCCGGTTGCGCGCCTTCGATCCCTTCCCCGGCGGCGCCACCACGCTGGACGGCGCGCCCCTGAAGGTCTGGCGCGCCGAGGCGCTCGCCCGCGACGCGGGCCCTGCCGTGCCCGGGACGGTGCTGGCGGCCGGCAGCGAGGGCATCGACATCGCCTGCGGCCAGGGCGTGCTGCGGCTGCGCGAGCTGCAGCGCCCCGGCGGCAAGCGGCTGCCCGCGGCCGACTTCCTGCGCGGCCAGGCGCTGGCGCCCGGCCAGCGGCTAGGGAGCTGAGGCGTGTTCCTCTCCTCCTCGGTGCGGCGCCGGCCGGAGTTCGCGCAAGGGCTGCGCGCCAGCGCGCCCGTGGCACCCGGCATCGCGGCCTGGGGCCTGATGACCGGCGTGGCCATGGTCAAGTCGGGCATGAGCGTGGTCGAGGCCGTGGCCATGACGCTGCTGGTCTACGCCGGCAGCTCGCAACTGGCCGCGATCCCGCTGCTGGTGGCCGGCGCCCCGGCCTGGGTGATCTGGGCCACGGGGTTCTGCGTCAACCTGCGCTTCGTGGTCTTCAGCCTGCACCTGCGGCAGTACCTGATGCACATGCCGCGCTGGCGGCGGCTGCTGAACGGCTTCCTCACGGCCGACCTGAGCTACGCGCTGTTCACCGGACGCTACCCGCACCCTGCCGAGGATGCCGAAGGCCGCGCGGCGCAGGAGTCGTTCCTGGCCGGCAACTACTGCATGACCTGGTGTGCCTGGTGCGGCGCCAGCCTCGTGGGCGTGGGCGTGGGCCATGCCATTCCCAGCGCCTGGGGCCTGGGCTTCGCCGGCGTGCTGTGCCTGGTCGGCGTGCTGTGCTCGCTGGCCAGCACGCCCCTGCGCGCGCTGGCGGCCGTGGTGGCCGGCGTGGTGGCGGTGGCCGCATACGCGCTGCCCCTGAAGCTCAACATCGTGGTGGCCATCGGCGTGGCCGTGCTGGCCTGCTTCTGGCTCGAAGGCACCCGGCCGCGCGGGCCGCGGGGGCAGGCGGCATGACGGGTGCCGTGGCGGCGACCGACTGGTGGACGCTGGGCGTCATCGCGGGGCTGGCCTGCGTGACGGTGCTCAGCCGCTGCTTCTTCTTCATCCTCGACCGGCCGTGGAGCCTGCCCACCTGGGCCGAGCGCGCGCTGCAGTACGCGCCGGTGGCGGCACTGGCCGGCGTGGTGCTGCCCGAGGTGGTGCTCACGCAGGGCCAACTGGTCGTGCCCTGGCTGGATGCGCGGGTGTGGGCGACGTTGGCCGGTGTCGCCGTGTACGCGTGGCGGCGCAGCGTGCTGGGCACCATGCTGGCCGGCATGGCGGTCTACCTGCCGCTGCACCTGGCCCTGGGCCTGTAGCCCGGCCGGGCCCTGCCGGCGGGGCGGGTTGCCCGGGACCCGCTGCCTACAATCGCCGGTTCCCTGCAACGACCGAGACCGCACCGCTCCCATGAATGTCCTGCGCTTTTCCGATCTGTGCGCCCAAGGCCAGGTGGCCGGCCAGCGCGTGTTCATCCGTGCCGACCTGAACGTGCCGCAGGACGATGCCGGCCGCATCACCGAGGACACCCGCATCCGCGCCTCGGTGCCCTGCATCCGCATGGCGCTGGATGCCGGCGCGGCGGTGATGGTCACCTCGCACCTGGGCCGCCCCACCGAAGGCGAGTTCAAGCCCGAGGACTCGCTGGCGCCGGTCGCGCAGCGCCTGTCCGAGCTGCTGGGCTGCGAGGTCCCGCTGAAGGCGGGCTGGGTCGACGGCGTCGACGTGCAGCCCGGCCAGGTCGTGCTGCTGGAGAACTGCCGGCTGAACAAGGGCGAGAAGAAGAACGCCCCGGAGCTGGCCCGGAAGCTGGCGGCCCTGTGCGACGTGTTCGTGCATGACGCCTTCGGCACCGCGCACCGCGCCGAGGCCTCCACCTACGGCATCGCGCAGTACGCCAAGGTGGCCTGCGCCGGCCCGCTGCTGGCGGCCGAGATCGACGCCATCACCCGCGCCCTGGCCAATCCCAAGCGGCCGCTGGCCGCCATCGTGGCCGGCTCCAAGGTCTCGACCAAGCTCACCATCCTGCAGTCGCTGGCCCGCAACGTCGACCAGCTTGTGGTGGGCGGCGGCATCGCCAACACCTTCATGCTGGCCGCCGGCCTGAAGATCGGCAAGTCGCTGGCCGAGGCCGACCTGGTGGGCGAGGCCAGGGCGGTGATCGAGGCGATGAAGGCGCGCGGCGCCGAGGTGCCGATCCCCACCGACGTGGTCGTGGCCAAGACCTTCGCCGCCGACGCACCGGCCACCGTCAAGGCGGCCACCGACGTGGCCGACGACGACCTGATCCTGGACATCGGCCCGCAGACCGCGCAGCGCCTGGCCGCGCAGCTCAAGCAGGCCGGCACCATCGTGTGGAACGGCCCCGTGGGCGTGTTCGAGTTCGACGCCTTCGCGCACGGCACCGAGACCATCGCGCGGGCCATCGCCGACAGCGACGCCTTCAGCATCGCCGGCGGCGGCGACACCCTGGCGGCGATCGCCAAGTACGGCATCGAGCAGGACGTGGGCTACATCTCCACCGGCGGCGGCGCCTTCCTCGAGGTGCTCGAGGGCAAGACGCTGCCCGCGTTCGAGATCCTGAGCCAGCGCGCGGCGGGCTGAAGCGGGCCACGCGTCGCCCCGGCGCGGGCCGGGGGCCCAGTGACTTGCGCCTGAAGGCGCTGGATCCCGGCTTCCGCCGGGATGACGGTGCGTGCCGGCCTCAGGCCGCCTGCGGCGTGCTGGTCGCCCGGCCCGCGTAGTCGGTCCAGCAGCGGCGCGTGAAGTCGTAGAGCTTGCAGCGCCGCGCCGTGTCGAAGTACCAGCGCCACGAGAAGCGCTGCACGATGATGCGGCCGGGCAGCAGCTCCTCGAGCCTGGCCTGCGCCTGCTGCAGCCGGTACAGCGGGATGCCCATGTCCACGTGGTGCGCCGTGTGCTCCATGATGTGGTGCAGCAGGCCGCCGATGCCCAGCGGGAACGTCAGGTGCACGGTCGTGGACACGAAGGGCTGGGCCTGCGACCAGGCGCCGCGCTCGTCGTGCCACGACACCGCCGTGTGCGTGTGGTGCACGTAGACCACGAAGCCGATCATGGCGCACCAGAACAGGAAGGGCACGGCCACGCCCATGGCCAGCAGCAGCGCCACCGGCTGCCCGGTGGCCACCGCGGCCCAGGCCATCGCGCCGATCCACAGCACCCAGAAGGCGCTGACCAGCAGGTTGTCCCACAGGAACACGGCGCGCCGCGTCGGCATCTGCGCGCGGCTGGGGAAAAACATGCGCTTCCACCAGATCTCGACCATGTAGTACAGCCCCGGCGCCCAGCCGCTGCGGTACACGCGGTCCAGCGCGCGCTGCAGCGGTGTCAGCGCGGCGTACTCCTCGCGCGTGCAGGGGGCCCAGACGAAGTCGAAGCCCTTGAGGTTGGTGTAGCCGTGGTGCACCACGTTGTGCCCGACGTCCCACAGCGAGTAAGGCGTGATCGAAGGCAGGAAGGCGATGCGGCCGATCCACTTGTTCAGCGTGCGGTGGGGCGTCAGGCTCTGGTGGCAGGCGTCGTGGCCGATGATGAACAGCCGCCCCGTCACGAACCCCGCGGCCATGCCGCAGGCCAGCTTGGCCCACCAGGCGGCCAGCAGCACCGTGCCGGCGAGCGCCGCCAGCAGCAGCGCCCAGTCCAGCGCCAGCAGCGCGAGGGCGCGGGCGGTGGTCTTGGCCGAGAGCGGGACCAGCCAGGCGCGGATGGTCTTGCGGTGGGGCAGCGGTGCGCCGGCGGGCAGGGGGCGGGGAGCGTCGGGAGTCGTCATGCGCGGGGGAGGGACAGCGGGTCGGGCGAAACCGGCCGATGCTAGGCAGCGCGGCCGGCGCTCCGCCTGATCCAGATCAAGCGCGGCCGTGCGCCGTGCAAGAATGGCCGCTGTCTCGTTGCAAGGACCTCCAGCCACCATGGCCCGTCGCGCCACCAAGATCGTCGCCACCCTCGGCCCCGCCTCCTCCGATCCCCAGCTGCTCGAGCAGATGATCCGCGCCGGCGTCAACGTCGTGCGGCTGAACTTCAGCCACGGCAAGGCGCAGGACCACATCGACCGCGCCCGCCTCGTGCGCGAGGCCGCGCAGCGCGCCGGGCGCGAGGTGGCCATCATGGCCGACCTGCAGGGCCCCAAGATCCGTGTCGGCAAGTTCGCCGACGGCAAGGTGCAGCTGGCGCCCGGGGCGAAGTTCGTGCTGGACGCCTCGCGCGCCGAGCCGGGCGACATCCACGGCGTCGGCCTGGACTACAAGGAGCTGCCGCGCGACGTGAAGCCCGGCGACGTGCTGCTGCTCAACGACGGCCTGATCGTGCTGACCGTCGATGCGGTGCACGGCGAGCAGGTGCGCACCACCGTCAAGCTCGGTGGCGAGCTGTCCAACAACAAGGGCATCAACAAGCAGGGCGGCGGCCTGACCGCCCCGGCGCTGACGGCCAAGGACATGGAGGACATCCGCACCGCGATGAGCTTCCGTGCCGACTACGTGGCGGTGAGCTTCCCCAAGAACGCCACCGACATGGAAATGGCGCGCCAGCTGTGCAACGTGGCGGCCTCCGACCAGCGCCACAAGCCGGCGCTGATCGCCAAGATCGAGCGTGCCGAGGCCATCCCCAACCTCGAGGCCATCCTGCTGGCCAGCGACGGCATCATGGTCGCCCGCGGCGACCTGGCGGTCGAGGTCGGCAATGCCGCGGTGCCGGCGCTGCAGAAGAAGATGATCCGGCTGGCACGCCAGCACGACCGGGTCGTGATCACGGCCACGCAGATGATGGAGTCCATGATCACCAACCCGGTGCCCACCCGCGCCGAGGTCAGCGACGTGGCCAACGCCGTGCTGGACGGCACCGACGCGGTGATGCTCAGCGCCGAGACCGCGGCGGGCAAGTACCCGCTGGAGACGGTGGTCGAGATGGCCAACATCTGCGCCGAGGCCGAGATGGCCGAGGACGTGCAGCTCGATGCCGACTTCACCGGCAAGACCTTCCAGCGCATCGACCAGTCGATCGCGATGGGCGCGCTGTTCACGGCCTACCACCTGGGCTGCAAGGCCATCGTGGCGCTGACCGAGTCGGGCTCGACCGCGCTGTGGATGAGCCGCCACCGCATCCACATCCCGATCTACGCGCTCACGCAGCGGCTGGACACCCAGCGCCGCATGGCGCTGTACCGCAACGTGCGGCCGCTGCTGATGGACCATGCGGCCGACCGCGACACCGCGCTGCAGGATGCGGAGGCGCACCTCAAGCGCCGCGGCATCGTGGCCACCGGCGACATCTACGCCATCACCTGCGGCGAGCCCATGGGCGCGCCCGGCGGCACCAACATGCTCAAGATCTGCCGCGCCGCCTGACGGCGCCGGCGATCCTTGCCTAGCATCCGGGGCACGCATCGCTGCGTACCCCGCCCGTGCACCCTCCCACCTCGTTCCCCCGCCGCGGCTGCCTCGCGGCCCTCGGCGCCTTCGCGGCGCTGGCCAGCGGCTGCTCGGCCACCCGCGCACTGGACCTGCTGGTGCCGCGCGACAGCTACCGCGGCGAGCCCGGGCTGGCCTACGGGCCCGAGCCGCGCCACCGGCTCGATGCCTACCTGCCGCTGCAGGCCGGCGCGGGCCCCCGCCCGCTGGTGCTGTTCTTCTACGGCGGCAGCTGGTCCAGCGGCGACCGCGCCGACTACCGCTTCGTGGGCGAGGCGCTGGCCTCGGCCGGCGTGGCCACCCTGGTCGCCGACTACCGGCTGAGCCCGGCCGTGGGCTGGCGCGAGATCCTGGCCGACTGTGCCCTGGCCACCGCCTGGGCCCGCGCGCAGGCGGCCCGGCTGGGCGCCGATCGCCTGTTCCTGATGGGCCACAGCGCCGGCGCCTACAACGCCGCGATGCTGGCGCTGGATGCGCGCTGGCTGGCCTCCGTGGACATGGCGCCGGCGCAGCTGGCCGGCTGGACCGGCATCGCCGGCCCGTACGACTTCCTGCCCATCGGCAGTCCCGTCGTGCAGCGGGCGTTCGGCTGGCCCGCCACGCCGCTCGACAGCCAGCCCATCGTGCATGCACGCGCCGATGCACCGCCCGCCCTGCTGCTGGCGGCCGCCAGCGACGGCGTGGTGGACCCGCGCCGCAACACGCTGGGGCTGGCGCAGGCGCTGCGCCAGGCCGGTGCGCCGGTGCGCACGCGCCTGTACGAGGGGCTCAACCACGCGACGGCCATCGGCGCACTGGCGCCGCCGCTGCGCCGGCTGGCACCGCTGCGCGAGGACGTGCTGGACTTCGCCCGGACGGGCCATCCCGGCGGCGCCACCTGAGCCCGGGCCCGGCACCCCAGCCGGTAAAATTCGCGCTTCCCCGACGCGGCCCGCCACGGCGCCGCGGCCGCACGCACCACGACCACAGGACTGCACCATGCCCCTCGTTTCCATGCGCGAACTGCTGGACCATGCCGCCGAGAACGGCTACGGCATCCCGGCCTTCAACGTCAACAACCTCGAGCAGGTGCAGGCGGTGATGGAAGCCGCCAAGGAGACCGGCGCCCCGGTGATCCTGCAGGCCAGCGCAGGTGCCCGCAAGTACGCCGGCGAGCCCTTCGTCAAGCACCTGATCCAGGCCGCGCTCGAGGCCTATCCCACCATCCCGCTGGTCATGCACCAGGACCACGGCCAGAGCCCCGACGTGTGCAGGGGCGCGATCGACCTGGGCTTCTCGTCGGTGATGATGGACGGCTCGCTGGAGGCCGACGGCAAGACCATCGCCAGCTACGAGTACAACGTCGAGGTCACCCGCAAGGTGGTCGACATGGCCCACAAGCTGGGCGTCACGGTCGAGGGCGAACTGGGCTGCCTGGGCTCGCTGGAGACCATGAAGGGCGACAAGGAGGACGGCCACGGCACCGACGCGACCATGACGCGCGAGCAGCTGCTGACCGACCCCGAGCAGGCCGCCGACTTCGTCAAGAAGACCCAGCTGGACGCGCTGGCCATCGCGATCGGCACCAGCCACGGCGCCTACAAGTTCACCCGCAAGCCCACGGGCGACATCCTGGCGATCGACCGCATCAAGGAGATCCACCGCCGCATCCCCAACACCCACCTGGTGATGCACGGCTCCTCGTCGGTGCCGCAGGAGCTGCTGGCCATCATCCGCCAGTACGGCGGCGCGATGAAGGAGACCTACGGCGTGCCGGTCGAGGAGATCCAGGAAGCCATCAAGCACGGCGTGCGCAAGATCAACATCGACACCGACATCCGCCTGGCGATGACCGGCGCGGCCCGCAAGTTCCTGGCCGAGAACCCCGACAAGTTCGACATGCGCGAGTGGATGAAGCCGGCGCGCGAGGCCGCCAAGCAGATCTGCAAGCAGCGCTACCTCGAGTTCGGCTGCGAGGGCCAGGCCGGCAAGATCCGTGGCGAGTCGCTGCAGGCCGTGGCGGCCAAGTACGCGCAGGGCGCGCTGGCCCAGACCGTGCACTGAGCGCCCGCACCCCTGTGCGATCATCCGTGGCCCGCCCCTGGCGGGCCATTGTCTTTGCCGAACCCGATGCGCCCATGACGACTGCCCTGCACACCTCCTCGCTCACCTCGCTGCCGCTGCTGGCGCGCGGCAAGGTGCGCGACAACTACGCCGTCGGCACCGACCGCATCCTGATGGTCGCCAGTGACCGCATCTCGGCCTTCGACGTGATCATGGGCGAGCCCATCCCCGGCAAGGGCGAGTTGCTCACGCACATGGCGCTGTTCTGGTTCGGCCGGCTGGGCCACCTCTGCCCCAACCACCTGACCGGCGAGCTGCCCGAAAGCGTGGTCACCTCGGCGGAGGTGGCGCAGGTGGTGGGCCGCTCGATGCTGGTCAAGCGCCTGAAGCCCCTGCCGGTCGAGGCGGTGGTGCGCGGCTACCTGGCGGGCAGCGGCTGGAAGGAGTACCAGGCCACGCAGGCGGTGTGCGGCGTGCCCCTGCCGCCGGGGCTGACCAACGCGGCGCGCCTGCCCGCGCCGATCTACACGCCGGCGGCCAAGGCCGCCGTGGGCGAGCACGACGAGAACATCACCTTCGAGCAGACGGCCGCGATGATCGGCCCCGACCTGGCCGCCCGCATCCGCGACATCAGCATCGCCCTGTACCAGGAGGCTGCCGCCATCGCGCTGGCCAAGGGCCTGATCATCGCGGACACGAAGTTCGAGTTCGGCCTGGACGCGCAGGGCCAGCTGGTCCTGATGGACGAGGTGCTCACGCCCGACTCCTCGCGCTACTGGCCCGTCGAAGGCTACGAGGCCGCCCTGGCCGCCGGCCAGAACCCGCCCAGCTACGACAAGCAGTTCCTGCGCGACTGGCTGGAGCAGGCCAGGGTCAACGGCAAGCCCTGGGACAAGACGCCCCCGGCGCCGCGCCTGCCACAGGACGTGATCGAGAAGACAGCGGCGAAGTACCGCGAGGCGCTGGAGCGGCTGACGGGCTGAGGCCCCGCGTCGTCGCCCCGGCGCAGGCCGGGGCCCAGTGACTTGTGCGAGCGCTGCGCAAGTCGCTGGATCCCGGCCTTCGCCGGGATGACCTGAGCGCGTCGCGCTCAGGTCAGCTGAGCACCACGCTCGACAGCCGGCGCCGGTAGGTCGCCACCGTCGGGTCGTCGGGCGGGATCTGGCCTTCGGCCACCTTGGGCTTGGGCGGCTCGATCACGTCGAGGATCGCGATGTAGGTCTTGCGCGCCGCCTCCTCGTTCCAGGCCTTGTCGCGCATCAGGATCTCCAGCAGCTCGTCCATCGCGTCGGTCCAGCGGCGCTGGCCGGCCAGCACGCGGGCGCGGGCCCAGCGCGCCTCGAAGTCGCGCTTGTTGGCGGCGATCGCAGCGTCGGCCCGGGCCAGCGCGCCGGCGGCGTCGCCCTGGCCGCGCGCGAAGTCCATCGCGTCGAGCACGCGCTGCACCGAGTCGAGCCGGCGCACCGCCGGTGCCTTGGCGGCCGCGGGCGCGAAGGCCGCGCGGGCCTCGTCGGCGCGGCCGGCCACCAGCAGCGCGCGCGCCAGTTCGAAGCGCGCGTCGTCGTCGTCGGGCTTGGCCTCGACGGCCTGGTGCAGCTTGTGCAGCTGGGCGTCGGGATCGCCGGGCAGGGTGTCCTCGATCACCTCCTCGTCGATCACGTCCGCGTCGTCGGCCTCGCCGGCCGGCGGCACGTGCTTGTCGAGGAACTGGCGGATCTGGCCCTCGGGCAGCGCGCCCATGAAGCCGTCGACCGGCTGCCCGTTCATCAGCAGGATGCAGGTGGGGATGCTGCGGATGCCGAAGGCGGCGGCCAGCTGCTGCTCCTGGTCGGAGTCGATCTTCACCAGCTTGAAGCGGCCGCCGTAGTCGGCCTCGAGCTTCTTCAGCAGCGGGCCGATGACCTTGCAGGGGCCGCACCACGGGGCCCAGAAGTCCACCAGCACCGGCGTGGACATGGAAGCGGCGATGACTTCGGTCTCGAAGTTCTCCAGGGTGACGTCGATCATGGGCGCGGATCCGGTCCTTTTAGAATTCAGCCTTTAGGAGCAGCTCATGCCCCCGGTCCAGGTTGGCGTGGTGATGGGGTCCAGCAGCGACTGGGACACCCTGCAGCACGCAGTGCAGATTCTCCAGGAATTCGGCATCGCCCACGAAGCGCGGGTCGTCTCCGCCCACCGCATGCCCGACGACATGTTCGCCTACGCCGAGCAGGCGCAGGCGCGCGGGCTGCAGGCCATCATCGCCGGCGCCGGCGGCGCGGCCCACCTGCCGGGCATGCTGGCCGCCAAGACCGCCGTGCCGGTGCTCGGCGTGCCGGTGGCCAGCCGCCACCTACAGGGCGTCGACTCGCTGCACAGCATCGTGCAGATGCCCAAGGGCGTGCCCGTGGCCACCTTCGCGATCGGCGCTGCCGGCGCGGCCAACGCGGCGCTGTTCGCCGTGGCCATGCTCGCGCTGCACGATGCCGGCCTGCGCGAGCGCCTGGCCGCCTTCCGCGCCCGCCAGACCGAGGCGGCCCGCGCCATGACCCTGCCGCCGGCCGCCTGAGCCGCGGCCCCCGGAAGACCCGTGATGACCTCGATGCTGCTGCCCGGCGCCACGCTGGGCGTGATGGGAGGCGGCCAGCTGGGCCGCATGTTCGTGCACGCCGCGCAGCGGCTGGGCTACCGCACCGCCGTGCTCGACCCCGACCACGACAGCCCTGCCGGCCGCATCAGCGAGCACCACGTGATGGCCGGCTACCTCGACGCCGGCGGACTGCACGAGCTGGCCCAGGCGGCCGCCGCGGTCACCACCGAGTTCGAGAACGTGCCCGCGCAGGCGCTCGAGCAGCTGGCCGCCGCGCGCCCCGTGGCGCCCGCGGCCGCCGCCGTCGCCATCGCGCAGGACCGCGCCCGCGAGAAGGCCCACTTCCAGCGCTGCGGCGTGCCGGTGGCACCGCACGCGCTGATCGAGACGCAGGCGCAGCTCGACGCGGTCGATGCCGCGCTGCTGCCGGGCATCCTCAAGACCGCGCGGCTGGGCTACGACGGCAAGGGCCAGGCGCGCGTGGCCACGCGCGCCGAGCTGGCGCAGGCCTGGGCCGCGCTGCAGGGCGTGCCCTGCGTGCTCGAGCAGCAGCTGGCGCTCGACCACGAGATCTCCGTCGTCGTGGCGCGCGGCGCCGACGGCGCGATGGTCCACCTGCCCCCGCAACGCAACCTGCACCGCGGCGGCATCCTGGCCGTCACCGAGGTGGGCGACGGCGTGGTGGCCGATGCGATCGCGCAGCAGGCCATCGCCGCCACCCGCGCGGTGGCCGAGGGGCTGGGCTACGTGGGCGTGCTGTGCGTCGAATTCTTCGTGCTGCAGGACGGCGCCCTGGTGGTCAACGAGATGGCCCCGCGGCCGCACAACAGCGGCCACTGGAGCATCGAGGGCGCCGACGTGTCGCAGTTCGAGCTGCAGGTGCGCACGCTGGCGGGCCTGCCGCTGGTGCAGCCGCGCCAGCACAGCCACGCCATCATGCTGAACCTGCTGGGTGACCTGTGGTTCGTCCACGGCGCCGAGCGCACGCCGCCCTGGGACCAGGTGCTGGCGCTGCCCGGCGCCCACCTGCACCTGTACGGCAAGCCGCAGGCACGGCCCGGCCGCAAGATGGGCCACCTGACCATCACGGCCGACAACCGCATGGGCGCCTGCAGCACCGCGCTCGAGGCCTGCCGGCTGCTGGGCATCGCGCCGTTCTGAGGCCGCCATGCGCCGTGACGCCACCGACCCGGCGGCCCTGCAGGAGGCCGTGCGCACCCTGCAGGCCGGCGGCCTGGTCGCCTTCCCGACCGAGACCGTCTACGGCCTGGGCGCCGATGCCGCCAGCGACACCGCGGTGGCCGGCATCTTCGCCGCCAAGGGCCGGCCGGCCGACCACCCGCTGATCGTGCACGTGGCCGATGCGGCCGGGGCGGAGCGCTTCGCGGCCGCCGTGCCCCCCGTGGCCCGCCGGCTGATGGACGCGTTCTGGCCGGGCCCGCTCACGCTGATCCTGCCGCGCCTGCCCGGGGTGGCCACCGCCGCCGCCGGCGGCCAGGGCTCCATCGGGGTGCGCTGTCCCGCGCACCCGGGCGCCCAGGCGCTGTTGCGGGCCTGTGCCCAGGCGACCCCGCCGGTGCACGGCCTGGCCGGCCCCAGCGCCAACCGCTTCGGCCGCGTCTCGCCCACCAGCGCCGCGCATGTCGCGGGCGAGTTCGGGCCCGGCCTGCTGGTGCTCGACGGCGGTGCCTGCGCGGTGGGCATCGAGTCGGCCATCGTCGACTGCACGCGCGAGCGCCCGGTGCTGCTGCGCCCCGGCGTGCTCACCCCGGCGCAGCTCGAGGCCGCCTGCGGCGAGCCGCTGGCCGGCCCCCAGGACCTGGGCCAGGCCGCGCCCCGGGCCTCGGGCACGCTGGAGGCGCACTACGCGCCCCGGGCCAAGGTGCGGCTGATGCCGGTCGGCCAGCTGCAGTCGGCCCTGGACGTGCTGGGGGTCGAGGCGCCGCCCCTGGCGATCTGGTCGCGCGCGGTGCTGCGCACGCCCGCCGGCCAGGTGCTGCGCCGGCGCATGCCCGACGACGCCCGCGAGGCGGCGCGGCTGCTGTTCGCCGTGCTGCGCGAGTTCGACGACCAGGGCGTGTCGCTGATCTGGGTCGAGACCCCGCCGCCCGGGCCCGACTGGGACGGCGTGCGCGACCGCCTGCAGCGCGCCGCGGCCGCGGGCTGAAGCCCCCGCACCACCCCTCGCTACACTAGCGGGCTCGCCCGTCGGAGACCCTCCCATGCCTTTCCTGCGCACGCGCCGCGTCCTGCTCGCGGCCGCCTGTGTGACCTCGCTGTTCGTGGCCGCCTGTGGCGGCACCAGCACCGTCGTGTCCGCCTTCACGCCCGCCCGCGTCGTCTCCAGTGCCGGGGAGGTCGGCAACGCCGTGACCGGCGGCATGGCCCGCCAGCTCGCCTTGCGCTACGGGGCCGCCAGCGTCACCGTGCCCGGCCCGGCCAGCGGGCTGGCCCTGGGCAGCGCGCGTGCCGCCGCCACGCCCAACGCCGCCGGCGATGCCACCGCGCCGACCGTCGCCTCGCAGGTCGACGCGATGCTCGCGGCGGGCGTGAGCGGCGACAACACGCTGGTGGTGATCGCCGCCGGCTTGGGCGACATCGTGTTCGAGGCCAACCGCGTCGTGGCCAACACGCAGACCGTCGGGCAGGCCACCACCAACGTGCGCGGCGCCGCCAATGCCTACGCGGGGCAGGTGCGCCGCCTGGTCGCCGCGGGCGCCAAGCGCGTCGCCATGGCCGGCACCTGGAACCTCGGCCGCTCGCCGTGGGCCGCCACCGTCGGCGCGCCGCTGCTGCAGGACCTCAGCCGCGCGTTCAACGAGCAGCTGCTGATCAGCACCGCCGACCTGGGCAGCAACGTGCTGTACATCGACGCCGAGCTGTTCATGAACCTGGTGACCGGCGCGCCCGGTGCCTACGGGATCGCCGACACCAGCAGCGCGCTGTGCACCACCGTCGACGCGGGACCCGGCATCGGCACCGGCACCGGCCAGGTCAACGCGGCGCTGTGCACGACGGCCACGCTGGCCCCGGGCCTGGACCCCGCGCGCACGCTGTTCGCCGACCGCCTGACCTTCACGGCCGCCGGCAACACGCTGCTGGGCAACTACGCCTACGACCGCGTGCGTTCGCGCTGGTGATCGGCGGCGGCCGCGCCCCCGGCGCGGCCGTAACGCAGCTTCATCGCCAGGATCGCCAGGGCCAGCGACAGCGTGACCGCGTTGGCCAGCACGATCGGCCACGAGCCCAGCACCAGCCCGTAGGCCAGCCACAACGCCACGCCCAGCGCGAACACGCCGTACATCCCCAGCGAGATCCCGCGCACGTCGCGGGTGCGGAAGGTCAGCCAGGCCTGCGGCACGAAGCTGCAGGTGGTGAGCACCGCGGCGGCCCAGCCGATCCAGTCGTGCCAGGCCGGGCTCATTCGCGTGCGGCCCAGGCCAGCAGGGCTTCGACCGCCGGCCGCACGCCGGCCGCGTTGGCGTGGTTGGCGATGGCCACGACCACCAGCCGCCGCCCCTGCGGCCCGTGCACGTAGCCGGCCACGCCCCAGACGTCGCGCAGGCTGCCGCTCTTGAGATGCGCCGCCGCACTGGCCCGGGTGCGCCGCATGGTGCCGTCGGTGCCCAGCACGGGCAACGACGCGGCCAGCTCCGGCATCACGGGCGAGGCCCAGGCGTACTGCAGCAGCCGCGCCAGCTGCGCCCCGGTGATGCGCTCGTCGCGCGACAGCCCCGAGCCGTTGTCGAAGACCGGCAGCGACTCCGCGCCGAAGCGCTCGCGCCACCAGACGCGCAGCACCTCGCGCGACGCGTCGCGGTTGCCGCCGGTGCCCCGCACCAGCCCCAGCGTGAGGAACAGCTGCTGCGCCATCACGTTGTTGCTGTACTTGTTGACATCGCGCACCACCTCGGCCAGCGACGGCGACTCGGCCATGGCCAGCACCGGCAGGCCCACGCCCGGCGGCACGCGGCCGTCGCGCACCTGGCCGCCGAGCTTGCCGCCCAGCTCCAGCCACAGGCCGGCCACCGCCCGGCGGGCGTAGCTGGCGGGATCGGCGAATGCCACCGGCCAGGCCCGCTCGCCGCAGGCCGCCGCGTAGGCGCCGCCCAGGCGCGGGCGCAGAGGATCGGTGAAGTCGGCCTTCAGGGCGCCGCGCCAGTCGCCGCACTCCCCCGCGGCCACCGGCACCGTGGCGGGCCACTGCACGCCGGCCAGGGCCGGCTCGGCCACCACCCGCGCGCTGCCGCCGGGCTGCGGCACGAACGAGAGCATCACCGTCTTGTAGTTGACCAGCAGCGCCTCGGGCGTGGCGTTGTACGGGCGCAGCGGCTCGCCATCGAAGGCGGCCGGGTCGGCGGTGGCCGCCTCGAAGGCCGACTGGTCCAGCACGATGTCGCCCGCGATGCGCTCGATGCCCAGCCCGCGCAGCTTGCGCAGCAGCAGCCACAGCCGCTCGGCCACCAGCTTGGGGTCCCCGCTGCCGCGCAGGTACAGGTTGCCCTGCAGCGTGCCGCCGTCCAGCGGGCCGTCGGCCAGCACGGGCGTGTTCCAGGTGTAGGCGGGGCCGAGCAGCTCGAGGGCCGCCAGGGTGGTGGTGAGCTTGGCGATCGAGGCCGGGTTGACCGGCACCTGGGCCCGGTGCATCAGCCGGGGCGGGCGCGCGGGATCGACGTCGGCCACCACGAAGGTCACGGCCTCGCGCGGCAGGCGGGCGCGGGCCAGCGCCGCATCGACCTCGGGCGGCAGCGCCTGTGCCGTGGCCGCGCCGGCCAGGGCCGCCAGCAGGGCGAGGAGCGGAAAGCGCATCGGCCGATGATACGGGCGGGCAACGCGCAGCCCCTGCCGGCCCGGTGCCGCGGCCGCGCACCGATAATCGCGCGCTCGCCCCCGCCCACCCCGATTCCGCGTGAACCTCCTCGCCTTCGACACCAGCACCGAGCGGCTCAGCCTCGGGGTGCGCGCCGGCACGGCCGCGCCCCGGCTGCTGCAGGCGCCTGGCGGTGCGCAGTCCTCGGCCACGCTGATCCCCGCCCTGCGCGGGCTGCTGGCCGATGCGGGACTGCGGCTGGCGCAGCTCGACGCCATCGTGTTCGGCAGCGGCCCCGGATCCTTCACCGGCCTGCGCACTGCCTGTGCGGTGGCACAGGGCCTGGCCCTGGGGGCCGGCGTGCCGGTGCTGCCGGTGGAGACCCTGCTGGCCATGGCCGAACAGGCCCGGCAGGACGGCGCGGGCGACCAGGTGCTGGCCCTGCTCGATGCGCGCATGGACGAGGTCTACTGGGCCGCCTACGGCCACACGGCGCAGGGCTGGCGGCGCGATGGCGCGGTGCGGCTGGGGCCGCCGCAGGACGTGGTGCTGCCGGCCGGTGCGGTGCTCGCGGGCAATGCCTTCGACGCCTACGACGCGCGCCTGCCGGCCGGCCGCCGCGTGCCGGCGCTGCCCACCGCCGCGGCGCTGCTGGCGCTGGCGCCTGCGTTGCTGGCGGCGGGTGCCGCCGTGCCGGCCGACCAGGCGCTGCCGCTGTACGTGCGCGACAAGGTCGCGCAGACCACGGCCGAGCGCGCGGCCGCGCGTGCCGCGGCCCAGCCGGAGGGGGCCGTGCGATGAACGCCGTGGTCGACAGCGAGGAAGCCGGCTTCGCGCCGATGACGGCCGCGGACCTGCCCGAGGTGATGGCAATCGAGCGCGCGGCGTACGCGCATCCCTGGAGCGAGGGCAACTTCGCCGATTCGCTGCGGGCCGGCTACCAGATGCAGCTGCTGCGCGGCTCGGTGGGCGAGCTGCTCGGCTACTTCGTGGCCATGCGCGGCGTCGACGAGGTGCACCTGCTGAACATCACGGTCGCCCCCGCCCGGCAGGGCCGTGGCTGGGGCCGGTTGATGCTCGAGGCCCTGGCCCTGTGGTCGCGCGGCCAGGGCGCGCAGTGGCTGTGGCTGGAGGTGCGCGTGAGCAATGTCCGGGCGCAGAAGGTCTACCTCGACCACGGGTTCCGGCGCGTGGGCGAGCGCCGCGGCTACTACCCGGCCGGCGCCGGCTGCCGCGAGGACGCGATGGTCATGAGCCTGAAGCTGTGACGCCATGGGACTGATGCTCGATCCGCGCCAGGCCGCGATGCTCCAGGAGATGGGCATGCGGCTGCTGCCGCCCCTGGCGCCGCCGGAGCCCGCCACGCCGGCCTCCGCCGTGGCCGGGGCCGGGGTCGCCGTGGCGATGCCGGCCCCGCCGGCGGCGGCGCCCCCCAGGGTCGACGCCCCGGTCGCGGCGCCCCCCGCGCGCCCGGCCATCGCGCCGCCGCCGCTGCGTCCGGCGGTGGCTGGCAGCGAGGACATCGCCACGCTGGACTGGGACGCGCTGCACGCGCGCATCGCCGGCTGCCAGGCCTGCAGCCTGTGTGCCTCGCGCCGCAACACCGTCCCCGGGGTCGGGCCGCAGCGGGCCGACTGGATGGTGGTGGGGGAGGCCCCGGGCGAGCAGGAGGACCTGCGCGGCGAGCCCTTCGTCGGGCCCGCCGGCCAGCTGCTCGACGCGATGCTGCGGTCCATCGGCCTGGACCGTGCGCGCAACGTCCACATCGCCAACGTGCTCAAGTGCCGGCCTCCCGGCAACCGCAATCCCGAGCCGCAGGAGATGGCGCAGTGCGAGCCCTACCTGCAGCGGCAGATCGCGCTGGTGCAGCCCCGGGTGATTCTGGCCATGGGCCGCTTCGCCCTGCAGACGCTGCTGCGCTCGACCGAGCCGGTCGGCCGCCTGCGGGGCCGGGTGCATGCCTACGAGGGCGTGCCGGTGGTGGTGACCTACCACCCGGCCTACCTGCTGCGCAACCTGGCCGACAAGGGCAAGGCCTGGGCCGACCTGTGCCTGGCGCTGGAGGTGATGGAAGGCCGGGTGCCCGGGGCGGCTCAGAGCGGCGGCAGCGGCTTGTAGGCCTGCGGGCCCAGGCTGCGCGTGGCGTAGTCGATGCCGCACCAGGCCGCATAGTCGGCCACGCTGCGGACCCGGCCCAGGCCGTAGGCCCCCAGCGGCGCACCGGCGACCAGGTCCGCCAGCCGCTGGCGCGAGCGCCGCTCCAGCTGCCACCAGGGCCGCGCCCGCGCGGCCTCGTGCGCCTGGTCCCAGTGCAGCGGACGGGGCGGCGCGCCGGACTTGCCGTCGTTGTACAGGTGGTAGACCGGCAGCCCGGGCATGTGGACGATGTCCCAGCCGTGGGTGTACAGGCGCAGGGCCACGGCCTGCTCCTCGCCGTGGAAGTACAGGGCGGGGTCGTAGGGAAACTCCAGCGCGAAGCGCCCCGGCGCGAACAGGCAGCCCGCCCCCAGGTGGAAGCCCGGCAGCGGCCGGTCGCTGTCGACCGGGTGGGCCTCGAACGACAGCACCGGGTGCTCGGGCTCGAAGCCGGCGCCGGGCTTGACCACATGGGCCAGCACCTTGCCCGTGACCGGGCGCAGCACCGCGCGGCCCTGCTCGAAGGCGAAGGCGTTGGGGTAGGCCGACAGCACCACGCCGGTGCGGCCCGGCAGCAGGGCCCGGGCCTGCGCGATGAAGCGCTCGTCCCAGCCCGGCTCGAACTCCATGTGCGAGTCCAACTGCAGGAACCAGTCCTCCCCGTCGTACAGGCCCATGGCCAGCGCGCGCGCCCAGCAGGGCCCGCGGGCATACAGCGGGTCGACGCGCTGGTAGGTGACGCGCGCCGGCTCGGCCAGGGCCAGCACCGAGGGCGCCAGCGCCTCCGGGCTCTGGTCCACCACCCCGAAATGCAGCCCGGCCGGGTCGCTCGCGGCGGCGCGGGCCCGGGCCAGGGTGAAGCCCAGGACCGGGTCGCAGTAGGCGGCGATGCTGACGAAGAGGCTCACGGCAGGCGTTCGAGTTGCACAGGAGTGTGAACTTCGTCGCACCGCCTGCGGGGCGCTGCAACGCGTCCGCCCGGCGGCCTGACGGTCGATTGCCGGGGTTGTAACGCTATGCTACCGTCGCCGCCGGATAGCACGGGGCATTGCCCCTGGCAAGAAGAAAAACAGCAGCCGTTTGCAAGGATTTGGGCGTTTCGCGGCGTGACTTCGACGCTTCGCCGCGACGCCCGCAGCAGCGGGATGGTGGCGCGGACAGCAGGTGTCCTGCGCTCCCACCCGCCGAGGGGTTCCCCATGTCGACTCACCGCCACGCCCGCTCCGCTTCGCGCCCGGCCCCGTTCCGCACGCCGGCGTCCACGCCTTCGCCGATGGTGGCGGGGCACCGGCCGTTGGGCCTGGCGCTGGCGCTGGCCGCGGCCTTCGCGATGGCGCCCGCGGGCGCCCAGCCCAGCGGCGCGCAGGCGATCCACGGGGGAGCGACGCTCACCCAGCAGGGCAACACCCTGCTGGTGACGACCACCAACGGGGCCGGCACGCAGCATTCGGCGATCAACTGGCAGAGCTTCAGCGTGCCCGGCGGCACCACCACCTGGTTCGCCCAGCCCAGCGCGGCGAGCACCTCGATCAACCGGGTGGTGGGCCCGGACCCCAGCCTGATCTACGGCACGCTGGGCAGCAACGGCCGCCTGGTGCTCGTGAACCCCGCAGGCATCGCGGTGGGCGCCGGCGCGGTGGTGGACACGGCCGGCTTCACCGCCTCGACGCTGCGCATGAGCGACGCCGATGCCCTGGCCGGGCGGCTGCGTTTCGGCGATGGCCCGGTGGGTGCGCTGCTGAAGGTCGACGGCCAGGTGCTGGCGCGTGAAGGCGACGTGGTGCTGATCGGCCGGCAGGTCGAGGTCGGCGCCCAGGCCGTGGTGCGCAGCCCCGAAGGCGCCACCATCCTCGCGGCGGGCCAGCAGGCCCAGGTGACCGGCCGCGGGCTCGAGGGCATCGTCTTCACGCTGCAGGCGCCCGAGGACCGGGCCGTCAACCTGGGCACGCTGGCCGGCGACGCGGTGGGCGTGTTCGCGGGCACCCTGCGCCACAGCGGCCTGGTGCGGGCCCAGGCGGTCACCGCCGAAGGCGGCCGCGTGGTGCTCCGGGCCGCCGACACGGCGCTGGTCGACGGCCGGGTGCGCGCGCAGGGCGCGGCCGGCGCCGGCGGCAGCGTCGACGTGCTGGGCGCCAAGGTCGGCCTGCTGGCCGGCGCCGAGGTGGACACCTCCAACACGCAGGGCGGCGGCCGCATCCGCGTGGGCGGCGACTACCAGGGCGCCAACGCCGCGCTGCCCAATGCGCAGGTCGTCTTCATGGACCGCGCCGCGACCCTGCGGGCCGACGCGACGCAGCAGGGCGACGGCGGCCGGGTGATCGTGTGGTCCGACGACACCACGCGCGCGCACGGCACGATCAGTGCCCGTGGCGGTGCCCAGGGCGGCGACGGCGGCTTCGTCGAGACCTCGGGCAAGCGCCACCTCGACGTGAATGGGGTGCGGGTCGACGCCAGTGCGGTCGCAGGACGCGCCGGCACCTGGCTGCTCGACCCCGACGACCTGACCATCGCGGCGGGCCCCACGCCCACGGCACCGCCCGAGAGCACCACCACCGATGCCAACGGCGCCTTCGTGCCCGTCGACAGCTACCTGCCATCGGTCGTCTACGACAGCACGCTCAACGCCGCGCTCGACAGTGGCCTGGGCACCAACGTGGTGGTCAAGACCGGCTCGGTCAGCACCGTGTCGTACGGCTCCGGCTCGGGGGACATCCTCGTGCAGGGCGGCGTGCGGCTGGCGCGCTCGCTCCCGGGAACGGCGACCCTGACCCTCGACGCCTGGCGCGACATCCGGTTCCAGGCGGGTGCAACCACGGCCATCCAGGGTTCGCCCCTCGACGGTGGCGACCTGATCGTGTCGCTCAAGGCCGGCGGCGGCGGGACAGGCGGCGGCGTGTTCGTCGACAGCGGTGCGACCGTGCAGGCTGGCGGTGGCGGCGGGCGTGTCGACATGCAGATGCAGCGCGGGTCCTGGTTCACCAACGGCGGCTCGCTGACGCTGCTGGCCGGCGCCTCGCTCACCGTGCCGACCACCTTCGACAACCAGGGACGGCTGGAGTTGGCCGGCGGCGCCCTGGACGTCGGCACGCTGCGCCAGGTGACGGCCACGCCCGACCCGACGGGCTCGCCCCTGCCCACGCCCGCACCCACGATCTCCGCCTACGACGCGGCCAAGTTGAAGGTGCGCAACAGCTTCGAGGTGACCGGCAGCTTCATGGTGCAGGGGTCCGCGGAACTCGACGTCACGCAGGCCAGCGGGGACCTGGTGATCGACGGTGCGGCGACCATCATCACGGCCGGGGCCGTGAGCCTGGCGGCGCCCGGCGGCTCGGTCCGGCTCCTGAACGACCCGAACAACCCCTACGCCTACCTGGCGGCCGGCGCGCTCACGATCACCGCCGGCGGCGACATCGACACCACGGGCAAGACCGTCTACTCGCACTGGAGCACGTCGGGTCCGATCACGCTGGCGGCCGGCGGCCAGGCGCTGTTCTCCACCATCAACAGCGAGGGCGGCGACGTCACGATCACGGCGACCCAAGGCATCAGCGGCGGCACGATCGCAGCCAACCTGGGCGAGGGGTCGGGCGGCGAGAACGGCGGCAACATCAACCTCACGAGCAGTGCCGGCGGCATCGCGGTGAGCTCACTGCGCAGCTGGGGGACGGGCAACTGGTCCGGCACCGGCACGGGCAAGGGTGGCGACGCCGGCACCATCACCGTCGATGCCGCGACCACCATCGAGATCGACACGATCGACGGCTACGGCGGCACCGGCCACAGCCCGTCGGGCGTGCAGGTGGCGGGCACCGGCGGCCGCGGCGCAGCGATCAACCTCACCAGTCGGTCGACGTCCGGTTCGATCTACCTGGGGTACGTGGACGCCTCGGGCGGCACGGGCGGCACCGGCGTGGGTGTCGGCGGCACCGGCGGGCAGGGCGGCACGGTCACCATCCGCGGTGCTGGCGCCACCTCGGTGTCGCTCGGCTGGATCGATGCGCTGGGCGGCAATGGTGGCGACGGCGGCTACGTGCCATCGCCGGCGCCCACCGTGGCGCCGACCACCTTCCGCGGCGGCCAGGGCGGCCTGGGCGGCAGCGTGGACATCGCCAACCTCGACGGCAGCGGCCTGGCCATGAGCATGTGGGGCGGCATCGACGTCAGCGGCGGCGGCGGCGGCGGCACGTTGCGCGACGGCGCCACCGGCGGTGCCGGCGGCCAGGGCGGCTCGATCGTGCTGCGCGCCGCCGGCCCCAGCGCCATCACCGGCCTGTATGCCGGCGGTGGCTATGGCGGCAGCCTGGGCTGGAGCGGCACCCGGTCCTACTTCGGGACGGCCGGCGCCGGCACCGCGGGCGGCAGCATCGACATCATCGCCACGAGCGGGGCCGTCGACGTGTCCGGCTCCATCGACACCTCGGGGGGCTTCGGCGGCTACAACGGCACGCAGTACGGCGCCCAGGCGGGGGACGGCTTCGTGCGCACCTCGGGCGCGGGCACCGTCAACTTCGTGCCGTATGTGGGCGAGGGCACCAGCTACACCGTCTACATCGCGGGCAACTGGACCAACGCGGGGACGGCGACGATCGCCGACGGTGTCAGCCTCCTCGTGGCCAGCCCCTCGGTCTACAACACGGGCACGGTCGACCTGGGCAACGGCCGGGCCCTCGAGATCGGCCGCGAGGACAGCACCGGCAACTGGGTGCGTGGCACCTTCACCAACGCGCCGACGGGCACCCTGCGCGGCACGGGCTGGATCGACGGCGACGTGCTGAACCAGGGCACCGTCGCGCCCGGGACCGACGCCACCATCGGCCGCATCGAGGTCTACGGCAACCTCGACCTGGCCTCCACCAGCCAGCTGCAGATGAAGGTCGCGCCGGGCTCGCCCCCGCAGCCCGGGGTCACCCACGACCAGCTGCTGGTCGGGGGTGCCGTCACGCTGGGCGGCTCGCTGGTCGTGCGCGAGGTCGCGGTGACCGCCCCTGCGCAGACGACTGCCCCCACCCCGGCGCCGACCATCCCGCCGCGGGTGTCCTTCGCCGCGCTTCCGCCGGCCAGCACCCAGCTGGCGCTGATCGACGCGCAGGGCGGCGCCACCGGCAGCTTCGCCAGCGTGACCGCCTCGGCGGGCGTGCTCTCGCAGATCGTGATCAACACGTCCACCGGCCCGGTCGTGGTGCCCTATGGCACCTGGATCGATCCGAACGCGCTGCCGCAGGCGGACACGCCGCTGGTGGACAGCATCGTGGAGCTGCTCAACGGCGGGGCGCCCGTGAACCTGATCCAGCAGGCGCTGTCCGAGCAGGACAGCGTGGTGACGCAGTTCCTGTCGCTGCTGGTCAAGGAGTCGCAGAAGCAGGACGCGGACGGCAAGAAGGAACCGGCGATCGTGCAGACCGGCACGGCCTGCGTGCCCGGCTCCTGACCCGGTGTCGCGGGGACCGGCGCCCCGCGCATCCGGGGACGCCGGTCAGAACCGCTCGAGCTCCGGGTGCGGCAGGCGGTTGCCGCGCACCAGCATCTTCCCGTACTCGGCGCAGCGCTGCAGCGTCGGGATCACCTTGCCCGGGTTGAGCAGGCCGGCCGCATCGAAGGCGCGCTTGACGCCGAACATCTGCTCGCGCTCGGCCGGCGAGAACTGCACGCACATCGAGTTGAGCTTCTCCACGCCCACGCCGTGCTCGCCGGTCACGGTGCCGCCCATGGCGACGCTGGTCTCCAGGATGTCGGCGCCGAACAGCTCGCAGCGGTGCAGCTGGTCGGGATCGTTCGCATCGAACAGGATCAGCGGGTGCAGGTTGCCGTCGCCCGCGTGGAACACGTTGGCGCAGCGCAGCCCGTACTTGCGCTCCATCTCCTGGATCGCCAGCAGGATGTCGGCCAGCCGCTTGCGCGGGATGGTCGAGTCCATGCACATGTAGTCGGGGCTGATGCGGCCCGAGGCGGGAAAGGCGTTCTTGCGGCCGCTCCAGAACTTCAGCCGCTCGGTTTCGTCGCGGCTGACCGCGATGGCGGTGGCGCCGGCGGCGCGCAGCACCTCGCTCATGCGCCCGATCTCCTCCTCGACCTCCTCGGGCGTGCCGTCGCTCTCGCACAGCAGGATGGCCTCGGCCGTCAGGTCGTAGCCGGCATGCACGAAGTCCTCGACCGCGGCGGTCATGGGCTTGTCCATCATCTCCAGCCCGGCCGGGATGATGCCGGCGGCGATCACCGCGGCCACCGCGTCGCCGGCTTTGCGCACGTCGTCGAAGCTGGCCATGATGCAGCGCGCCAGCTGGGGCTTGGGCACCAGCTTGACGGTCACCTCGGTGGTGACGGCCAGCATGCCTTCGCTGCCCACCAGCACCGCCAGCAGGTCGTAGCCGGGGGCGTCCAGCGCCTCGCTGCCGAACTCCACCGGCTCGCCCTCGGCCGTGTAGCCGCGCACCCGCAGCACGTTGTGCACCGTCAGGCCGTACTTCAGGCAATGCACGCCGCCCGAGTTCTCGGCCACGTTGCCGCCGATGGTGCAGGCGATCTGGCTGGACGGATCGGGCGCGTAGTACAGCCCGTAGGGCGCGGCGGCCTCGCTGATGGCCAGGTTGCGCACGCCGCACTGCACGCGAGCGGTGCGGCTGGCCGGGTCCACGGCCAGGATCCGGTTGAACTTCGCCAGCGACAGCGTCACGCCCAGCCGGTTGGGCATCGCGCCGCCCGACAGGCCGGTGCCCGCGCCGCGCGCCACCACCGGCACGCCCAGCGCATGGCAGGCCTGCAGCACGCCCTGCACCTGGGCCTCGGTCTCGGGCAGCACCACCATCAGCGGCCGCTCGCGGTAGGCGGTCAGGCCGTCGCATTCGTAGGGCCGGGTGTCCTCGTCGTGCCACAGCATCGCGTGCGGCGGCAGCACGGCGCGCAGCGCAGGCAGCAGCCGGTCGAGGATGGCCGCGGGCTGGGCGGCTGCGGGCGGAAGCGGGGCGTTCATGGGGCCTAGGGTAGCCGGGCGGCGGCCCCGCCCGGCTGAAAAATCCTCATGGCCCGGCCGCAGGGCGGTCACAAAACCGCCCCGCGTCCCGTCTCAGGAAGGAAGCGGTGCCGTCGCGCCGCCTCCCGGAGGATCCCATGCCCACCCTGCACCGCCTGCCGCTGGCCGCCGTCGCGCTGTCGGCCGTCCTGGCCCAGGCCCAGACCATGCCGTCGCCCGCGCCGTCCGCCGCGCCGTCCGCAGCGACCGTCGCCATCGTGACCGTGCCCAAGCCCTGGTATGCGCCCCAATCGCTGGTCGCCCGGCGCATGCGCGACACGATCCCGCAGTACGCGGCCTTGCCGGGCCTGCTCGACAAGATGTACTCCTTCGCCCAGTCCGATGGCCAGTTCGGCGGCATCTACCGCTGGCGCAGCCGTGCCGAGGCCCAGGCCTGGTTCGGCCCGGCCTGGTTCGAACGCGTGCGGCGCGAGCGCGGCGTCGAGGGCACCGTGCGGCTGTTCGAGGCGCCCGTCACGCTGGACCTGCGCGACGGCGGCCTGCCCGACGACGACCATGCCCGGGCCGTCGCGACCCTGGTCCTGCCCGCGCCCGGCGCCGGGCAGCCCCGCGACGCCGCCCTGGCCGTGCTGCGCGAGGGACTGGCGCAGGACCGTGGCCTGCCCGGGCTGCTGCGCCGGCAACTGGTGGTGGCCGAGGACGGCCGCGCGGGCGAGCTGTCGGTCTGGGCCGATGCGGCGTCGGCCCAGGCCGTGCTCGGCGAGGCCGGCCGTGCGCAGGCGGCCCGGCGGCATGGGGCGCCGGTGTTGGTGGAGGCCTACGACCTGCCCATCCTCACCCCCACCCGGCTGGCGGCCGGCCGGGCCCAGGTCCGGGCGGCGCCATGAGCCTGCCCGCCATCGCCCCCGAGCTGCTGGCGCGTGCCCGCGCCGGCGAGCTGGCCGCCGTGGACGCCCTGCTCGAGGCCTTGCAGCCCGGCGTGTTCAACCTGGCCATGCGCATGCTCGGCCACCGCGAGGACGCCCGCGATGCCACGCAGGAGATCCTGCTGAAGGTGGTGACGCACCTGGGCAGCTTCCGCGGGGAGTCGGCCCTGGGCACCTGGGTGTGGCAGATCGCGCGGCGCCACCTGCTCGACGCCTCCACGCGGACCCGCGAGTGGCCGCAGGTCTCGCTGGAGGCGCTGGCCGGCGACCTGGCGGCGGGCGTGGCGCTGGCCGGCCAGACGCGGGGCCAGGCGCTCACCCCCGAGGACCAGGCCGCCGCGCGCGAGCTGGCCGTCACCTGCACCCAGGGCATGCTGATGCGCCTGGACCGTGACCACCGCCTGGCCTGGGTGCTGGACGCCACCTTCGGCCTCTCCTCCGACGAGGCCGCGCAGGTGCTGGGCATCACGCCGGCGGCCTACCGCAAGCGGCTGTCGCGCGCGCGGCAGGCGCTGGAGGAGTTCGCAGGTGCCCACTGCGGCCTGGCCAGCGAGGCCGCGGCCTGCCGCTGCGACACCCAGGTGCACGCCCTGCGCAAGCTGGAACGCCTGGGCCGACCGCGGCCGCCCGCCACCCTGGCCCTGGCGCCGGCCGAGCGCGAGGCGGCCGCCCGCGCGCTGGAC
Source organism: Comamonadaceae bacterium (assembly GCA_027484575.1). Taxonomy (GTDB): domain Bacteria; phylum Pseudomonadota; class Gammaproteobacteria; order Burkholderiales; family Burkholderiaceae_C; genus Ramlibacter. Next base: position 80,044 of record JAIXSQ010000013.1, on the reverse strand, counting down.
GAGGTCGGCCGCCTGAGCGGCATCGCCGGCGTGCTGCGGTCCCATCCCGACTACCAGGCGCCCCAGGCGCTGCTGGGCGCGATCCGCGCCGTCCTGGCCGGCCCCGGCCTCACCCACCTGCGAGGAGCACCGCATTGAACCCGAACGATCCCCTGCCCGGCCTGGACACCGGCCTGCGTCCCGACCTCGCCGCCGGCATCGCGGCCATGCCCGCCTCGCGCCATGCGGGCCTGCGCGTGCTGGGCTTCGCGCCCGGCGGCCGCTCCGCGCTCGAGCTGCCGGTGGTGCCCGCCCTGACGGTCGACGGCCGCTTGGTGCAGGGCGGCTACGTGGGCCTGCTGGCCGACTACGCGGGCGTGAGTGCCGCTGCCAGCACGCTGCCGGCCGGCTGGGCGGCGGCGACGACGGGCTACGAGGTGCACCACCTGGCGCCGGCGGTGGGCGAGCGGCTGCTGGCGGTGGGCGAGGCCGTGCAGGTGGGCAAGTCGCACGCGGTCTCGACCGCGAAGGTGTGGGCCGTGGCCGGCGGGACCGCGACCCTGGTGGCGGTGGCCACCACCACCTGCCGCCCCTATCCGGTGCAGGCGGGCTGAGCGCTCAGGCCAGGCTGGTCTTGAGCCACTCGGCGAAGGCGGCGCACTCCCAGCGGTCCATGGCGCCGGTGCGCCAGCACAGGTAGTGCGCGTGCGGGCTGGGCACGTTGCGCGGCGACAGCCGCACCAGCGTGCCGTTGTCCAGCCAGGGCTGGCCCAGCTTGAGCCGCACCAGTGCGATGCCCAGGCCCTGCGCCGCCGCGTCGCACATCAGGCCGATGTCGTTGAAGCTCGAGCCCTCGGGCTCGCTCGCGTCCACCCCGTGGGCCAGAAACCAGGTCCGCCAGGGCTCCAGCGGACTGCGGATCAGCTTGGCCGCGACCAGTTCCTCGACGGTGTCGAAGGGCCCGTGCTGGCGCACGAAGTCCGGCGCCGCCAAGGGCGTGACCTCGTCCGTCAGCAGGCACAGGTGCTCGACGTCGGCGTAGCGGCCGGTGCCGAAGCGCACCATCAGGTCGGCGTCCTCGGCCACCACGTCCAGCAGCGGGATCGACACCTGCAGCGTCAGGTCGATCTCGGGATAGGCCTCGATGAAGGCGCGCAGCCGCGGCATCAGCACCGAGCGCGAGAAGGTGGGCGTGACCGCCACCCGCAGCTTGCGCTTGCCCGGCGAGCTGCCGGTGCCCGGGAAGCGCTCCAGGCTGGCCAGCCCTTCGCGCACGTGCGCCAGGTACTCGCTGCCCTCGGTGGTCAGCGAGAAGTCGGCGCGGCCGAACAGCTTGGTGCCGATGATCTGCTCGAGCTGGCGCACCCGGTGGCTGACCGCGCTGGGCGTCACGCACAGCTCGTCGGCCGCCTGCGTGACCGAGCGCAGCCGCGCCAGCGCCTCGAAGGTCAGCAGGCACTGGATGGGGGGGATGCGCGAGGCCATGGGGGCATCAGTCGGCTGCGTCGTCCCCGCGCAGGCGGGGACCCACGAACGAGCGCCGTGTCGCAGCGTGGACGCCCGCCTGCGCGGGCATGACGGCGGGAGAGCGCGTCACCGGAAGATCACCGTCTTGTGCCCGTTGAGCAGCACGCGGTGCTCGCCGTGCCACTTCACCGCGCGGGCCAGCACCTGGCTCTCGGTGTCGCGGCCGACGGCGGTCAGGGCCTCGACGGTGTGCGCATGATCCGCCCGGGCCACGTCCTGCTCGATGATCGGCCCCTCGTCCAGGTCGGCCGTCACGTAGTGGGCGGTGGCGCCGATCAGCTTCACGCCGCGGTCGTGCGCCTGGTAGTAGGGCTTGGCGCCCTTGAAGCTGGGCAGGAAGCTGTGGTGGATGTTGATCGCGCGCCCGGCCAGCTGGCGGCACATCGGGTCGGACAGGATCTGCATGTAGCGCGCCAGCACCACCAGGTCGGCGCGCTCGGCGGCGATCACCTCCAGCTGCCGCTCCTCGGCCTGCGCCTTGGTGGCGGCGGTCACCGGGATGTGGTGGAAGGGCACGTTGTAGCTGGCGGCCAGCTGGTAGAAGTCGCGGTGGTTGCTCACGATCGCCGCGATGTCCACCGGCAGCAGGCCGCTCTTCCACCGGAACAGCAGGTCGTTCAGGCAGTGGCCCTCGCGGCTGACGAAGATCACCGTGCGCATCGGCTGGCCGGCCGCATGCAGCTGCCAGCGCATGCCGAACGGCTCGGCGAAGGCGGCCAGCTGGGCACGCAGCTCGTCGGCCGGCACGCGGTCGCAGCCGAACTGCACCCGCATGAAGAACAGGCCGGTGGCGTGGTCGTTGTACTGGGCCGCTTCCTCGATGTTGCCGCCGCGCTCGAACAGGAAGCCGCTGACCGCGTGCACGATGCCCGGCTTGTCGGGGCACGAGAGGGTGAGGATGTAGGCAGTCGTCATGGGTGCGCGATTGTCGCAAAGCACCGGGGCGGGCATCATCGGCAGCCATGCATCCCGACTCCCGCGCTGCGTCCCGCAGGCACCCGCCCGCCGCCCTGCACCCGTCCCGCCGCCCGTTGCTCCTGCTGGCCGCCGCCTGGCCCCTGGCCGCCGTGCTGCCCGCCCGCGCCTCGGGCCTGGCCGCGCTCAGCGAGGCCGATGCTTCCCGGGGCCTGAAGGCCGCGCTCGAGACCGGCGCCGTCAACGCGGTCCGGCTGCTGGGCGTGGCCGACGGCTTCTGGGCCAACCCGAGGGTGCGCATCCCGCTGCCCGACCCGCTTCGCGAGGCCGGCAAGCTGATGAAGGCGCTGGGCCAGGGCCGCCAGCTCGACGAGCTGGAGCTCACCATCAACCGCGCCGCCGAGTCCGCCGTGCCGCTGGCCCGGAACCTGCTGGTGGACGCCGTGCGCACCATGAGCGTCCAGGACGCGAAGACCATCCTCGCCGGCGGCGACACCTCGGTCACCGACTTCTTCGCCGGCAGGACCCGCGCGCCGCTGGCCGAGTCCTTCCTGCCCAAGGTCAGGCAGGCGGTGGCCCAGGTGGGGCTGGCGCAGCGCTACGACCAGGTCGCGGGCAAGGCGGCCTCGATGGGGCTGCTCAAGGGCGAGGATGCGGGCATCGACCGCTACGTCACCCGCAAGGCGCTCGATGGCCTGTACTTGGTGATCGGCGACGAGGAGAAGAAGATCCGCCGCGACCCCGTGGGGGCCGGCAGCGACATCCTGCGCCGCGTGTTCGGCGCGCTGCAGTAACCCCTTTCCAGGCATCAAGGAGTCCGGCCATGGGAGCCAACGACCTGCGGATGGACAGCCAGTGGCTGCCCTTCACCCCCAACCGCCATTTCCGCAAGCAGCCGCGCGTGTTCACCGCTGCCGACGGCATGCACTTCACCACCCACGAGGGCCAGCGCATCGTCGACGGCATCTCCAGCCTGTGGTGCGTGGGCGCCGGCCACAACCGCAAGCCGATCAACGACGCCATCACCCGCCAGCTGGGCACGCTGGACTACGCCACCGCGTTCCAGGCGAGCAACGACCAGGCCTTCCTGGCCGCCGAGCGCATCGCGCAGCTGGCGCCCGGCGACCTGTCCAAGGTGCTGTTCTGCAACTCGGGCTCCGAGGCGGCCGACACATCGCTCAAGCTCGCGCTGGCCTACCACCGCGCGCGCGGCGAAGGCCACCGCACCGTGTTCATCGGCCGCGAGCGCGGCTACCACGGCGTGGGCTTCGGCGGCATGAGCGTCGGCGGCATCCCGGCCAACCGCAAGGCGTTCGGCACCGCGCTGCTGCCGCGGGTGGACCACCTGCGCTTCATCCACGACCCGGTCCGCCACGCCTACATCCACCACCAGGAGCCGGTCTGGGACGAGGACCCCCTGCTGGAGCTGGAGCAGCGCATCCTGCCGCTGCACGACCCGTCCAACGTGGCCGCGGTGATCGTCGAGCCGATCGCGGGCTCGGCCGGCTGGTACATCCCGCCCAAGGGCTACCTGCAGCGCCTGCGCGAGATCTGCGACAGGCACGGCATCCTGCTGATCTTCGACGAGGTCATCACCGGCTTCGGCCGCCTGGGCGTGCCCTTCGGCGCCGACTTCTACGGCGTGGTGCCCGACATGCTGAACTTCGCCAAGTGCGTCACCAACGGCGTGATCCCGCTGGGCGGCGTGATCGTGCGCGAGAAGCTGTACGAGCAGCTCATGGCCACCGATGCGCCCGAGCACGTGATCGAGTTCTTCCACGGCTACACCTACTCGGGCCACCCGGTGGCCTGCGCCGCGGCGGTCGCCACGCTGGACCTGTACCGCGACGAGGGCCTGTTCGAGCGCGCCGGCACCATGGGCCGGGTGCTGGGCGATGCCTTCCACGGCACCTTCAAAGGACTTCCCAACGTGATCGGCATCCGCAGCCTGGGCCTGGCGGCGGCGGTCGAGCTCGCCCCCATCGCCGGCAAGCCGGGCAAGCGCGCCTACGACATCTTCCTGGACTGCTGGCAGCACGGCTCGCTGGTGCGGCCGGCCGGCGACACGGTGGTGATCGCGCCGCCGTACATCGTCGAGCGCGCGCACATCGACCAGCTGGTCAACACGCTGGCCGACGCCATCCGCCGCCACGCCTGATGCGCGCCGGCGAGCCGTCCGCGCCCGCCGCCGCCCCCGGCGGCACGGCGCCCGATGGCGCACGGGTGGGCGTGCTGCTGCCCACCTACAACCGGCCCGACCTGGCGCGCGCCTGCGTGCTGCAGCTGGCCGCGCAGTCGCGCCCGCCCGACCTGGTGTGCGTCCACCAGAACGGGCATCCGCAGCCCTACGCCTGGGCGGTGACGGACCTGCAGCTGCCGTTCCGCCTGGTCTGGCTGCACACGCCCGAGCGCCTGCCCGAGCACGCCTGGTACGGGGTGCCGCTGCGCTGGCTGCTCGCGCAGGGCTGCAGCCACTTCTTCTGGGTCGACCACGACGACCTGTACCTGCGCGGCCACGTGGAGGCCGGGCTCGCGGAACTGGCCGGGCACGACTGCTCGGTGGCGCGCCGCGTCGGCCTGCTCTACACCCGGCCCGGCCAGTGGCACCACGAGCCGGTCACCGACTTCACCTCGCATGCGCCGGGCGGCATGAGCGGCAGCCTGTGCTTCACGCGTCCGTTCGCCCAGCAGCTGCTGGCCGACTTCGGGCTGCCGGGCGCCGACCTGCTGCATGCCGACGAGGTGCTGGCGCGGCACACGATGCCGCGCTTCCGCTGCCTGGTCTCGCTGGAGCGACGCACCTGCATCTACCACGCGCATCCGGGCTCGAGCACCTCGGCGGGCTGGCTGGACGGCGTGCTCGGCCCGGCCGCCCGCTGAGCCCTCAGGACGCCGGCCGCCCGAAGCGCTCGCGCAGCCCTGCGCAGTGGTCCACCGCGGGCGCGCGGCCCGAGGCCGGCCAGCGCACCGTCCGCACCTGCAGGCCGGGCGGCAGGTGGCGCGGCACCCCGAGTTGCGTGTCCACATGGCCGGCCCCGGCCAGCAGCACCACGGTGCGGCCGGGCACCGCCGCCTGCACCAGCGTCGCGGCCATGGCCCGGTCGCGCGCGAGCTGGATGCGGGCCATCGGTGCGAGCTGGCCCGCCGGCAGCAGGTCGCAATGCCCGGCGCGGATCGCGTCGCGCTGGGCGGCCAGGGCGGCGGGATCGAGCGTCGCGTCGAGCGCGGTGTCGGCCATCGCGGCGCGCATGCCGCCGCGCGGCAGGTTGGCCCCCAGCACCGGCACGCCCTGCGCCACGGCGGCGAGGATCGCCGGCCCGTAGGCCGCCCACGGCCAGCCGGCCTCGTCCCAGCGCAGGGCGGCGCGCACGGTGGCGGCATCGGCGGCGCGCGGCAGGCCGGCGGTCGATGCGCCCTGCTCGGCCATCTCCAGCGCCAGTGCCGCGAGCCGGCCCTGCGCGGCCAGCGCCTGCACCACCGCGCGGTGGCGCTCCTGGTGCTGCGGGTCGTCGTGCTGCTCGCCCAGCAGCAGCAGGTCGGCCGGCGCGAGGGCGGCAGCCACGTCGGCATTCCCGGTGGGTGTCGACGGCGCGGCCGCGCACGCGCCCAGGGCGGCCGTGCCGGCGCCGCAGGCCAGCGTCAGGAAGCGGCGGCGGGTGGGTGCGCGCATGGGCCGATACTACGGCGCCCTCCCGATGACCTGGCCCACCCCGCTCCGCACCGTCGCCACGCTGGCCCTGGCGACGGCCGCCGCCGTTGCCTGCACCGCGCTGCACGTGCCGCTGCCCTGGATGCTGGGCCCCCTGCTGGCGACCGCCGTGGCCTCCATGGCCGGTGCATCCACCCAGAGCGACACCCGGCTGCGCAACCTGGGCCAGTGGGTGATCGGCACCGCCCTGGGCCTGTACTTCACGCCGCAGGTGACGGCCCTGGTCGGCCGCCTGTGGTGGGCGATCGCGCTGGGCATCGCCTGGGCCCTGGCACTGGGCTGGCTGTTCGGCCGCTGGCTGCACCGGCAGCTGGAGGGCCGCCTGCCCGGCACCGACGCGCAGCGGCGCGCCACCAGCTTCTTCGCCGGGGCGATCGGCGGGGCGTCGGAGATGACGCTGCTGGCCGAACGCGCCGGCGCCCGCACCGACCTGGTGGCCGCGGCGCACAGCCTGCGGCTGCTGATCGTCACGCTCACGCTGCCGGTGGCCATGACCGTGCTCGACCTGCACGGCACCGACCTGGCGGTCGCCGGCCCGCGCAGCGTCGATGCGGCCGGCCTGGCGCTGCTGGCCACGGCCACCGGCGCCGGCGCCTGGGTGCTGGCGCGCACGGGCCGCGCCAATCCCTGGTTCCTGGGCGCCTTGCTGGTCGCCATGGGCCTGACCATGGCGGGCATCGAGCTGTCGGCCATCCCCGGCGCGCTGAGCAACGCCGCGCAGCTGGCGATCGGCGTGAGCCTGGGGGTGCGCTTCCGGGCCGAGTTCGTGCACACGGCGCCGCGCTGGCTGGCGGCGGTGGCCGCGGGCACGGTCGCCATGCTGGCGGTGTGCGCGGGCTTCGCCTGGCTGCTCGCGCAGGCCAGCGGCCTGCCGGTGCCCACCATGGTGCTGGGCACCTCGCCCGGCGGCATCGCCGAGATGGCGATCACCGCCAAGGTGCTGCAGCTGGGCGTGCCGGTGGTCACGGCCTTCCAGGTCTGCCGGCTGGTGGCGGTGCTGGTGCTGGTCGAGCCGCTGTGGCGGCGTGGCCTGCTGCGCTGAGCCAAAGCAAACGGCCCGCGCGAGGCGGGCCGTCGGCAGCGGGCGCGGCGTGCGCTCAGTGCATCACGAGCGGGTTCTGCGCCAGTTCGGCATAGCGGTCCAGCGTGTCCTCGACCTCTTCCTGGGTGGGCGTGTCTTCCTGCCAGGCGTTGATCTGCCGCTGGAACAGCTCGGCCCACGAACCGTCGAGGTAGACCTCCTTGTTCGAGCGCTTGTCGACGATCTCGAACCCGTGGCGCGGAATGGCGGGCGCGGGCTCGCCGTCGGCCGGTTCGTTCGCCTGCACGTGCACCACGACGAAGGCGTCGGAGTCATAAAGCATCTGCATGGTCGGGGTTCCTTTGCCGGTGGAGATGTCGGCGATGGCCCGGCTTTTCAAGTGCCGCACCGCCACCGGTCCCATGGATCCCAGCGTAGACGGGGGTCGGCTCAGCGGTTGTCGGTGCCCGACCACTGCAGGTCGGTGGCATCACCCGCCGGGCTTGTCAGCCGCAGCCGCACGGGGCCGTAGGCTGCGCCGGGAGCGAACCACGCCTCCCAGCGCAGGTCCCAGGCGTGCACGGGCGGCCGCACCAGCCGCAAGGCCTGCGTGCGGCCGCCCGGCAGGTCCAGCGTCTCCAGCCCTTCCACGACGAAGCTGCCTGCGGTCACCTCGTGGCTGCCGGCGACCGCCACCTGCAGCGTGGCGCCCGGCGTCCAGCGCGCCGGGTCGGCGGCCAGCCAGCCCGCCAGCTGCAGCAGCACGCTGGCGCGGTCCTGCAGGCCGGGTGGCAGGACCGCGTCGGGCCGGTTGCTGCTGAAGACCACGCGGCCGCCGGCGGCATCCAGGTGGGTGGCGAACTCGCCGCGGGCCCGCAGGCCGAAGCGCCGCGGCTGCAGGCCCTCGGGCCCGAGCGTGCCGGTGCTCGTCAGCGTGCGGGGTGGCAGCGGCGGCACCGACCAGGCCAGCGTGAGGCCATAGCCCGTGCCCGCGGGCTGCCAGTCCATCGTGGCGCTGCCGGCCAGCTGCTGGCCGCGCCAGCGCTGCGTCACCACGTAGCGCCACGTGGCCGCGGGTGGCAGCTGCGGTGCGGGAAGGTCGGCTGCGGGCGCGGGCTGGGGCGCGTCGGCCGGCGTGCCCGCGGGCGGCGCGGCGGCAGGGGCAGACGCAGGCGCCGGTGCGTCCGCGACGCCCCCGGCCCGGGCGCCCGTGGTCACGGCGCGCGGCGTCCTGGCCGTGTCGCGATGGCCGTGCGCGGTCGGCGGCGACCGGGCCACCAGGGGCGCCACCTGCGGCGTCGTCCGCTCCGCCGCAGCCAAGACGGGAGGGATGGGGACGGGCCGCCGTTCGGGCGGCGCCTCGACCAGCCGCACCTGCCAGGGTGGCGGCGCGGGCACCGGCCGCGCGCGCAGGGCCGCGGGCTGCAGCACCGCGACGTGGGCCGCGACGACGCCGAGCAGCAGCAGCGCGAGCACCGGCGGCCGGGGCGCGGCCCGGGCGGCGCGGGGCCGCTGCGGTGGCATGGACGGCGCAGGGCCCATCGACCCCTCCCCCTAGAATCCCGCGTTTCCCGCGGCGGCCGGCGGCCGCCTGCACGAGAAGGACGACGATGAAGCTCGCGACCTACAAGGACGGTTCGCGCGACGGCCAGCTGGTGGTGGTCTCGCGTGACCTGGCGACGGCCCATTTTGCGACCGGCATCGCCGCCCGCATGCAGCAGGCGCTGGACGACTGGGGCTTCATCGCCCCGCAGTTGCAGGACCTCTCCGAGACCCTGAACCACGGCAAGGCGCGCCATGCCTTCCCGTTCGATGCGCGCCGCTGCATGGCGCCGCTGCCGCGGGCCGGCCAGTGGGCGGTGGGCGCGGCCTATCCGTCCCATGGCGAGCTGCTGCGCCAGGCGCAGGGTGCCGCAGCGGCCGCCGACCCGCTGCTGGTGCAGGGCGCCAGTGACGGCTTCCTGGGGCCCTGCGACCCTATCGTGGTCGCCAGCGAGGGCTGGGCCGTCGACGTCGAGGCCGGGCTGGCCGCGGTGGCCGGCGACCTGCCGGCCGGCGCCACGCCCGAGGAAGCGCTGGACGGCGTGCGGCTGCTGCTGCTGGCCGGCGACGTGCGGCTGCACGCGCTGGGCGACGACGGCGCGGCATCGGCCTATGGCCTGGTGCAGGCGCGGCCGGCCACCGCCTTCGGCCCGGTGGCGGTCACGCCGGACGAACTGGGCGAGGGCTGGCAGGGCGGCCGTGTGCACGGCGTGCTGCAGGTGGCCTGCAACGGCCGCAAGCTGGGCCTGTGCGATGCCGGCGCCGGCATGGCCGTGCACTTCGGCCAGCTGCTGGCGCAGCTGGCGCGCACGCGCCCCGTGCGCGCCGGCGCGCTGGTGGGCACCGGCCCGGTCGCCGACCGCGGCGACGAGCGCAACGGCCGCACCGAATGGCCGCGCGGCTTCGGCTGCATCGCCGGCAAGCGGGCGATGGAGACGGTCCAGGACGGCCAGCCCGCCACCGGCTGGCTGCGCTGGGGCGACACGCTGCGCATCGAGCTCAAGGGCCGCGACGGCCAGAGCGTGTTCGGCGCCATCGACCACGCGATCGCGCCGCCGGCGGGCCTGCATCCCGTGCCCGCCACCTGATTGCGGACGCGGGCTTTCCACCCGGTCGGCCCGTCCGTAAGATCCCGCCCCATGCACCGCATCACCGGCCCCTACCGCGGCTACTTCGTCGCCGCCTACACCGTCCAGGCCAAGGGCGGTTTCGTGGGCTACGGCAAGGCCTGCGTCACCCGGCCGGTCGCGGCCTGGCGCGCCAAGGGCCAGGCCGACGTGATCAGCAGCCTGTACGGCAACGAGCTGCAGGCGCTGGTGGCCGCCGAACACAAGGTGCGCCTGGAGATCGACCAGCTGCCACCGAGCTGGGCGCCGTTCACCGCGCCGGGCAGCCTCGTCGACTCGCGCTGAGCGGCCGGGCGGGCGCGGCCGTCACAGCCGCAGCCACGGCGTGCCGCTCTCGTGCGACTCGGCCTCGCCCAGCCGGCGCAGGAAGCTCTCGCACCACCAGTGCACGTCGGTCGCCCGCACGGTGGCCAGCAGCGCCGCATGGCGCTGCACCCGCTCCTCCAGCGGCATGGTCAGGGCCACGTGGATGGCCGAGGCCGTGCCTTCCACGTCGTGCGGGTTCACCAGCAGCGCCTCGCGCAGCTGCTCGGCCGCACCGGCGAAGCGCGAGAGCACCAGCACGCCGGGATCCTGCGGGTCCTGGGCGGCGACGAACTCCTTGGCCACCAGGTTCATGCCGTCGCGCAGCGGCGTGACCAGCGCCACGCGGCTGGCGCGGTACAGGCCCGGCAGGCGGGCCCGCGCGACCGTGCGGTGGATGTAGCGCACCGGCATCCAGTCCAGGTCGCCGAAGTTGCCGTTGATCGAGCCGCACAGGCTCTCCAGCTCGTGCAGGATGTCCGTGTAGGCGCGCACGTCCTCGCGGCTGGGCGAGGCGATCTGCACCAGCGTCGCGCTGTGGCGCGTCTCGGGGTAGCGCTCCAGCAGCGCGCGGAAGGCCCGCATGCGCTGCGGCAGGCCCTTGGAGTAGTCGAGCCGGTCCACGCCCACCAGCAGCTTGCGCCGCGAGTACTCGCTGGCCATGCGCTCGTGCATCTCGCGGGCCTCGGGGCCTTCGGCCAGCGCGCGGAACTCGCCCACGTCGATGCCGATCGGGAAGGCGCCCGCGGCGACCGTGCGGTTGAACACCCGCCAGCGGTCCTCGCCCAGCGGCTGGGCCCGGGCCTCCACCGCGATCGAGCGGCCGAAGTGGTCGAGGTCGGCCTCGGCCTGGAAGCCCACCAGGTCGTACTGGCACAGGCACTTGAGCAGCCAGTCGTGGCCGGGGATCGCGGCCAGGATCGAGGGCGGCGGCAGCGGGATGTGCAGGAAGAAGCCGATGCGCTGGGTGCAGCCCAGGGCGCGCAGCTCCGCCGCCAGCGGGATCAGGTGGTAGTCCTGCACCCACAGCACGTCGTCCGGGTGCAGCAGGGGCAGCAGCTTGCGCGCGAACAGCTGGTTGACGCGCCGGTAGCCCTCGACCGCCCGCGCGTCGAAATGCGCCAGGTCCAGCCGGTCGTGGAACACCGGCCACAGCACGCCGTTGCTGTAGCCCACGTAGTACGAGGCGTAGTCGGCCTGGTCCAGGTCCACCGTGGCCAGCTGCACCGGGCCGGCGCGGTGCAGGTGCAGCGCCGGGCCGTCCGCGCCGGGGTAGGCGTCCACCAGCTTGCCGCTCCAGCCGAACCACAGGCCGCCGCTGTCGTTGAGCACCTCGGCCATCGCCACCGCCAGCCCGCCCGCCGCGGTCTTGCGCGGGTCCGCGACGCGGTTGGAGATGCAGACCAGGCGGGGCACGTCAGATCACCGTGTCCCAGGGCGCCGACAGCCGCACCGCGGCGTTGATCAGGCCCACCATCGAGTAGGTCTGCGGGAAGTTGCCCCACAGCTCGCCGGTGGTGGCGTGCGTGTCCTCGGACAGCAGCCCGAGCGGGTTGCGCGCGGCCAGCATGCGCTCGAAGATCTCGCGCGCCTGCTGCGTGCGCCCGATGCGCGCCAGCGCGTCGATGCGCCAGAAGGCGCAGATGTTGAACGCGGTCTCGGGCCGGCCGAAGTCGTCGGGCGCCTCGTAGCGCCGCGTGAACGGGCCGTCGCACAGCGACTTCTCGAGCGCATCGACGGTGGCGACGAAGCGCGGGTCGCGCGGCGCGATGAAGCCCACCTCGGCCATCAGCAGCACGCTGGCGTCCAGGTCGCGGCCGCCGAAGCTCTCGGCGAAGGCCTGCCGCTCCTCGCTCCAGGCCTCGGCCAGGATGCGCTCGCGGATCACGTGCGCCCGCTCCGACCACACGGCGGCGCGGTCCTTGAGCGCCAGCGACTGCGCGATCTTGGCCAGCCGGTCGCAGGCGGCCCAGCTCATGAGCGCGCTGGAGGTGTGGATGCGGGCGCGGGTGCGCAGCTCCCACATGCCCGCATCGGGCTGGGGGTACACCCGCCAGGCCTGCTCGCCCACCGCCTCGAGCGAGGCGAACTCGGTGCGGCCGGCGCGCTTGAGCAGCCGGTGGTCGTGGAACGACTGCGCGGCGCCCAGGATGATGTTGCCGTACACGTCGTGCTGGAAGTGCTCGGCCGCCTGGTTGCCCACCCGCACCGGCCCCATGCCCCGGTAGCCGGCCAGGTGCGGCAGGGTCGCCTCGGGCAGGGCGGCCTCCTGGCCGATGCCGTACAGCGGCTGGATGTGGCCGCCGCGCGAGCGCACCACCACGTTGTTCAGCCAGCGCAGGTAGTCCTCCATCGTGCCCACCTCGCTGAGGCTGTTGAGCGCGCGCACCACGAAGAACGCGTCGCGCAGCCAGCAGTAGCGGTAATCCCAGTTGCGGCCGCTGTGCGCCGCCTCGGGGATGCTGGTGGTCATCGCCGCGACGATCGCGCCGGTGTCCTCGAACAGCGACAGCTTGAGCGTGATGGCCGCGCGGATCACCGCGTCCTGCCACTCCAGCGGCACCGACAGCGCGCGCGACCAGTGGCGCCACCAGGCCGCGGTGTCCTGCTCGAAGGCGCGCGCGGTGTCCTCGATGCCGCCGGTGAGCGTCTCGTCCGGGCCCAGGATGAAGTTCAGCGGCCGGTCGGCGACGAACCAGGTCTCCGACAGCACGTAGTCGATCGGCGCGTCGGTGTTCACCCGCAGCGTCTGCCCCGGCCCGACGTAGCGGATGTGGGTGCTGCCGCGCGTGACCAGCGGCGCCTCGCGGCCCCAGTCGAAGCGCGGGCGCAGCACCACCCGGATGCGTGGCGTGCCGCCCAGCACCTTCACGCGCCGGATCAGGGTGAGCGGGCGGAACATGCGGCCGCGGGCGAAGAAGCGCGGCGCGAAGTCGGTGATCTCGATGCCTTGGCCCTCGCGGTCGTACAGCCGGGTGCGCAGGATGGCCGTGTTCGGGTCGTAGGCATGCTCGCTGCGGGCGAAGTCCTCCAGCTCGATGGCCCACAGGCTGGCCAGCTCGCTGGGGTCCAGCAACGCGTTGAAGACCGGGTCGCCGTCGTAGCGCGGCAGGCAGCACCAGACGATGGTGCCGCGCTCGTCCACCAGCGCACTGAGCGCGCAGTTGCCCACCAGGCCGAGATTGAGGTTGGCGACGGCGGTGTTGGCCTTCATGCGCGGGCCTCCGCGGCGCGGGGCAGCGCCACGCCGGCGCGGGCCAGGACCGCCGCCAGGGCGGCGTGCAGCGCGCCGGGCCCGTCGAGCCGGTGCTGCGCCGCGCTGGGCCCGGGCCCGACCTTCACGCCCACGCCGCCGGCGGCCTGCACCGCCTCGAAGCCGGCCTCGTCGGTGACGTCGTCGCCGATGAACACCGGCCGGCGGCCCGCGAACGGCGGCTCGGCCAGGAAGTCGCCGATGGCCGCGCCCTTGCTGGCGGCGGCCGGCTTGGCCTCGACCACCATCTTGCCGCGCAGCAGCACCAGCCCGGGCGTCGCCGCGACGGCGCTGGCGAGCGCGTCCACGCAGGCCGCCTCGAGCTGCGGCGCCAGCCGGTAGTGCAGCGCCAGCGAGCGGTCCTTGTGCTCCACCAGCAGGCCAGGGTGCCGCGCGGCCAGGGCGTTCGCCGCGGCCTCGACCGCCGACAGGTCGGGCGCCGGGACGTCGATGCGCTCGCGGATCGCGGTGCGGCGCTCGGCGCCGTGCACGCCGGCGGTGGCCAGCTGCAGCGGCGCGAGCCAGCGGTCGATGTCGGCGATGGTGCGGCCGCTGACGACGGCCACCGCGCCGCCGAGCCAGTCGTGCAGTGCGGCCAGCGTGGGCACGAGGCCCGAGGGCACGTCGATCGCCCCGGGCTGCGGCGCCAGCTCGACGAGCGTGCCGTCGAAGTCGAGGAACAGCGCGCAGGACGGGCTGAGCAGGTCCGGCAAGGTCATGGGCGCCACGGTAGCAGCGCCCGCAGCTCAGCCGCAGGTTGGCGCGGCGCCAGCCTGCGTAGGAGCCCGCCGACGCGCAGTCCGCTCGCCGCGCCCCGACCCCGCGCGCCGATCTGCCGCGCCGGCCACGGTGGCGTCGGCCCCGGATCCAGCCCTGCGGGCCCGCCACAATCGCCGGCACCAAGGCACCCGACCCAGGAGACGACGCATGGACGACAGCCGCTACGCCCGCTACACCACCCTCGCCATCGGCCGCCGCGGCCCCGGCGGCGCGGTGCTCGACATCGTGATGAAGGCCGCCAACGGCAAGCTGCCCACCGCCGGCCATGCGGGCCACCGCGAGCTGGCCGAGATCTGGCGCGACGTGGGCGACGACGACAGCGTGCGCTGCGCCGTGCTGCGCGGGGAGGCGCAGGGCTTTTCCGGCGGCGGCGACCTGGGGCTGGTGCAGGACATGGCGCAGGACTTCGAGGTGCGCACCCGGGTGTGGAAGGAGGCGCGCGACCTGGTCTACAACCTGGTCAACTGCGACAAGCCGGTGGTCAGCGCGATCCACGGCCCCGCGGTGGGCGCGGGGCTGGTGGCGGGCCTGCTGGCCGACATCCCGATCGCCGCCAGGACCGCGCGGATCGTCGACGGGCACACGCGGCTGGGCGTGGCCGCCGGCGACCATGCGGCGATCGTGTGGCCGCTGCTGTGCGGCCTGGCCAAGGCCAAGTACCACCTGCTGCTGTGCGAGCCGGTCAGCGGCGAGGAGGCCGAGCGGCTGGGCCTGGTGGCCCTGGCGGTGGACGAGGACCGCCTGCTGGACAAGGCCTTCGAGGTCGCGGACCGGCTGGCCGAAGGCAGCCAGACGGCGATCCGCTGGACCAAGTACGCGCTGAACAACTGGCTGCGCCAGGCCGGGCCGGCCTTCGACACCTCGCTGGCGCTGGAATTCATGGGCTTCGCCGGGCCGGACGTGCGCGAGGGCGTGGCCTCGCTGCGCGAGCGGCGCCCGCCCCGCTTCTGACCCTGCGCCGGCCCGCCCCCGGGGCGGGCCCGTATCATCACGACCCCATGCAGCCGCTGCGCGCCGCCCGTTCCCTCACCCGCCTCGTGCTGGTGTGGTTCGCGCTCGCGCTGGGCGTGGCGATCGCCTCGCCGCTGGTGCAGCCGCAGGCCGCGCAGCTGGTGTGCACGGCCTCGGGCATGCAGCTGGTGGTGCCGGGCGACGACACCGACGGCGGCGCGCCCGCCGCCCGCCACCAGCTCGACTGTCCCCTGTGCGTGGCCGTTGCGACGCCGCCCTCGGTGGTCGCCGTGCCGCCGTCCCAGCCCCTGGGGCACGTGCTGCAGCCCATTCCGGCCGCCCGCCATGCGGTGCTGGTCGCGCCGCCGCTGCCCGCCCGCGGGCCACCCTCGCTCTCCTGACCCACGTCTCGTCCCGGCCGGGCGCCCGAGCGCGCCAGGCCGGCCGTCCGTCGTCTCCAGGAGGGCTGCATGCCCCGTGTGTTCCTGGCCCGGGCCTGTCGTGCCCTGGCCATCCCCTTGGCCGTTCTCTTCGCGGTCCCGGGACCCGCCGCTGCGCAGGACGCGCCGCAGCGCTCCCTCGGCATGGTCACCGTCGGCGGTGGCCAGCCCACGTCCCTGCCCACCGAGGTGCCCGCCACGATGGAGGGTGTCACCCGCGAGCAGATCGAGCGCAGCATCAATGCGACCGACGCCAGCGACGCGCTGCGTTACCTGCCCAGCCTGCTGGTGCGCAAGCGCTATGCCGGCGATTTCAACCACGCCATCCTGTCGAGCCGGGCCTCGGGCACGGGCAACAGCGCCCGCTCGCTGGTGTATGCGGACGGCATCCTGCTGTCCAACCTGCTGGGCAACGGTGTGGGCGGCCTGTCGTTCCCCCCGCGCTGGGGCCTGGTCTCGCCGGCCGAAATCGAGCGCGTCGACGTGCTCTACGGGCCCTACTCCGCGGCCTACCCCGGCAACTCGCTCGGGGCGGTGGTCGACTACACCACCCGCATGCCCACGCGGCTGGAAGGCCATGTCCAGGTGGGCACCTGGGTGCAACCGTTCACGGACGGCGGCACCGACGCCACGTACCGCAGCTGGCAGGCCAGCACCGCGCTGGGCAGCCGGGCCGGCGACTGGTCCTGGCGGCTGGATCTGAACCGGCTGGACAGCGAGGGGCAGCCCCTGACCTTCGCCACCCGGACGGTGGCGGCGGGCACCGCCGTCGGGGCCGGGGTGCCGGTGACCGGCGCGGTGCGCGGCACCAACGCGGCCGGCCAGCCCTGGTGGACGCTGGGCACAGGCACCCAGTACGCCACCCGGCAGGACCAGCTCAAGGCCAGGCTCGCCTACGACTTCAGCCCCACGCTGCGCGCCGCCTATACGCTCGGCTGGTGGGACAACACCGCCGCCAGCCGGCCGGCCAGTTGGCTGCGCGATGCCGCAGGCGTGCCGGTGGCCGCAGGGCCGGTGCGCATCGACGGCCTGGCCTACGCGCCGCTGACCGGCGCCGACTTCCCGCTGGCCGACGAGCGCCAGACCCACGTGATGCACGGTGTCCACCTGCGACGGCGCACCCAGGGCGCGTTCGACTGGTCGCTGTCGGCCAGCGTGTACGACTACGCCCGCGACCAGCGTCGCCAGAACGGCGCCGCGGCCACGCTGCCCGGCGCGCTCGACGGCGGGCCCGGCACGCTGGCCGATGGCGGCGGCACCGGCTGGAACGCGTTGTCGGCACGCGGCACCTGGCGGCCGGGCGGCGACTGGGCGGCGCACGTGGTGGATGCCGGTGTGCAGCAGGACCGGTTCGTGCTGTCCTTCCGCACCTCGGCGCTGGCCGACTGGCGCAGCGGCGCGGCGGGCGCGCTGGCCAGCGAGGTGGGCGGGCGCACGCAGCTGCGCAGCCTGTGGGCGCAGGACGCCTGGCGCTTCGCACCGGGCTGGAAGTCGGTGGCCGGGCTGCGGGCGGAGCACTGGACCGCGCAGGACGGCCGCACGCGCATCCCGGGCGCGACGCCGGCGGTGGACGCCGCCTGGGCCGGCCGCAGCGAGACCGCGTGGTCGCCCAAGCTGGCGCTGTCCTGGCAGGCCCGGCCCGACCTGGCGGTCAAGGCCGCGGCGGGCCGCGCGGTGCGCTTCCCGACCGTGGCCGAGCTGTACGGCGCCACGAGCACGGTCAACGCGCAGTTCGTCAACGACCCGCTGCTGCGGCCCGAGCGCGCCTGGAGCGGCGAGCTGTCGCTGCAGCAGGACCTGGGCAGCGGCCTCGTGCGCCTGACCTGGTTCGCCGAGGACACGCGCGACGCGATCTACAACCAGACCGTGTTCGACGCGGCCGCCAACCGCAACGTCAGCCGCGTGCAGAACGTCGGCCGCGTCGCCACGCAGGGCCTGGAGCTGGCCTGGCAGGCGGTGGACCTGCTGCGCCGCGGCCTGGACCTGTCGGGCAGCCTGACCTGGGCCGACTCGGTCATCCGGGAGAACGCCGGCTTCGTCAGCGTGCCCGGCGACACGCTCGGCAAGCGCCAGCCCAACGTCGCGCGGCTGCGCGCCAGCCTGCTGGCCGACTGGCGCATCGACGAGCGCTGGAGCGCCAGCGCCGGCGCGCGCTACAGCGGCCGGCAGTTCCGCACCCTCGACAACAGCGACACCAACGGCAGCACCTACATGGGCGTCAGCCCGTTCCTCATCGTCGACCTGCGTGCGCGCCTGCGCATCGACCGCCGCTGGAGCGTGGCCGCCGGCATCGACAACGCCGGCAACCGCACGTCCTGGAATTTCCATCCCTACCCGCAACGCACGTACTTCGCCGAACTGAGGGCCGACCTGTGAACCGCATCCGCCTTGCCATCCCCCTCCTGCTGCTGGCCGCCTCGGCCGCGCAGGCCCATGTCGTGCTCGAGTGGCGCGTGGCCAACGCCGGCAGCCACTACAAGGCCGTGTTCCAGGTCGGCCACGGCTGCGGCAGCGCGCCCACGCGCCAGGTGGTCGTGCAGGTGCCCGCCGGCGTGCAGGGCGCGCGGCCCATGCCCAAGCCGGGCTGGGACCTGGCGATCGAGCGCGCGCCGCTGCCGCAGCCCCAGACCACCCGGTACGGCACCCGCACCGAGGACGTGGTGCGCATCACCTGGACCGCCCGCACGCCCGGCGACGCCCTGCCGGCCGACCAGTACGACGAGTTCGTGCTCGCCGCGCAGCTGCCGGCCCGCGAGGGCCCGCTGTGGTGGCCGGTGTCGCAGGTCTGCACCACCGGCCGGCTCGACTGGACCGAGGTGCCCGCAGCCGGCCAGGACCCGGCCGCGCTGAAGAACCCCGCGGCGCTGCTGGAACTCCTGCCGGCCGCCGGCGGCACCCGCCATGCCCACTGACAATCCCCACCGACCCCCGAGGACCCTGCCCATGACCGCCTTCCGCTTCATCGCCGCGCCGCTGCTGGCGCTCGCCGCCGGTGCCGCCTGTGCCCAGGCCGCCGCGCCCGTCACCGCCACCGCGTCCTGGGCCCGTGCCACCGTGCAGGGCCAGCGCAGCACCGGCGCCTTCATGACCCTGGTGGCCCGCGAGCCGCTGACCCTGGTGGGCGTCGCCTCGCCGGCAGGCACGGCCGAACTGCACGAGATGCGCATGGACGGCGACGTCATGCGCATGCGCGCCATCGACAGGCTGGAGCTGCCGGCCGGCCAGCCGGTGCAGCTCAAGCCGGGCGGCCACCACCTGATGGTCATGGACCTGAAGGCGCCGCTGCAGCCGGGCGCCAGCATGCCGGTCACGCTGACCTTCCGCACGGCCGCCGGCGAGCAGCGCCAGCTGGCCCTGCAGGTGCCGGTGTCGGCGACCCCGCCCAAGGAGGCCGGGGCCGCCACCGCGCCTGCCGGCCACGGCGGCCACAAGCACTGAGCCCCGCCCGGGGCGGGCGTGGCGTGCGCGCATCACCGCGCCGCCCGGCCACGGCGTCAGCGGCGCCGCCCGTCACCGTTGCTTGCGCTTTCGGCGCCTGCCCATGGAGGGCGGCCGGGGCTGCCTGCTAAGCTGCCCGCTGCCCCAGGTCCGCCCGCATCCGCGGCCGCGGCCTGCCTGCACGGAGGCCCTGCCATGAGCGACACCCCACCCCTCGGCTTCGCCAAATTCGTCCCCGGGTTCGAGTTCCTCCAGAACCTGGCCAAGGGCGCCGGCCAGGCCATGCCGCAGATCCCCGGCCTGTCCAACTGGATCGCCCCGACCCTGAGCGTCGAGGAACTGGACAAGCGGATCGAGGAGCTCAAGGCCGTGCAGTTCTGGCTGGACCAGAACGCCAAGGCGCTGGCGGCCACGGTGCAGGCCCTCGAGGTGCAGAAGATGACCCTGGCCACGCTGCAGGGCATGAACTTCAGCATGGGCGACCTGGCCAATGCGCTCAAGGTCAAGGCCGCCGACGCGGTCGCCGGCGGCGCCGGGCTGGCGGCCGGGGCCGCGGCCCGGGTCGGCGAGGCCGCCCAGGACGCCGCCTCCGGCGCCAAGGCGGGCCGGGCCAAGGACAAGCCGGCCGGCAAGGGCGCCACGCCCGCGGTCGACCCGATGCAGTGGTGGGGCGCGCTCACGCAGCAGTTCCAGCAGATCGCGGCCAATGCCATGGCCGATGCCGCCCGCGGCACCGCGGCGGACACGGCGCGGGCCATGGCCACCGGCATGGCCAAGGACGCGGTCAAGGCCGCCACCGGCGCGGTGCGGCAGGCGGCGCAGCCGCGCAAGAAGGCCGCCCCCCGCAAGAAGGCCGCGCCGCGCCGCGCGGGATCGGGCGCATGAAGCTGTTTCCCTTCAGCCACGCCACCCATCCCCAATGGCCCATGGCCGCGGGGCTGGTGCTCGCGCAGCTGCGCGCGCAGATGGCGCTGCCCGAGTACGCCGCCTCGCCGACGCTGGGGCTGCTGTACATCACCGACCATTACGCCGCCCAGGCCCAGGACATCCTCGACCACCTGGGCGCCGAGCTGCCCGAGGTGACCGACTGGGCCGGCACCGTGGGCGTGGGCATCGCGGCCAACAACGTCGAGTACTTCGACGAGCCGGCGCTGGCCGTCATGCTGTGCGCGCTGCCCAGCGACCAGTACCGCGTCTACTCGGGCGTGGCGCCGCTGGGCACCGGCGACGGCATGGGCTTCGAGCCGCACACCGCGCTGGTCCATGCGGATGCGCAGACGCCCGACGTGGCCGAGCTGATCGCCGAGATGGCGGGCCGCACCACCACCGGCTACCTGTTCGGCGGCCTGGCCGCCAGCCGCGCCGACGCGGTGCAGTTCGCCATCGGCGGCAACGGCAACATGAAGGGCCAGGGCAAGGCCGGCGGCGTGTTCCGCGGCGGCCTGTCGGGCGTGGCCTTCGGCGAGGGCGTGCAGATGGTCTCGCGCGTCACCCAGGGCTGCCAGCCGCTGGGCCGCCAACGCACCGTGACCCAGGCCGAAGGCAACCTGCTGCTCACCCTGGACGGCGAGCCGGCGCTCGACGTGCTGCTGGCCGAGGCCGGCATCTCGCTGGAGCGGCCGCAGGAGGCGATGGCCACGCTGCGCGCCACCCTGGTGGGCCTGACGGCCGCCGGCGAGGAGCTGATCGGCCGGCCCGGCACCTTCGGCACCGACGTGGAGGTGCGCCACATCATCGGCCTGGACCCCACCCGCCGCGGCGTCGCCGTGGCCAGCCAGGTCGAGGCCGGCATGCGCATGGCCTTCTGCAACCGCAACGTGCAGGCCGCGCGGGCCGACCTGGTGCGCATCTGCGCCGAGATCCGCGAGGAGCTCGAGCCCGAGGAGCTGCCGGTGGCCACGGCCTCGGCGCTCGCCGCGCCCGACGCCCTGGGCGCCCCGCATCCCGGGCGCCGCATCGCCGGCGCCGTCTACGTCAGCTGCGCCGGCCGCGGCGGCCCGCATTTCGGCGGCCCGAGCGCCGAGCTGCAGATCGTGCGGCACGCGCTGGGCGACGTGCCGCTCGTTGGATTCTTCGCGGGCGGTGAGATCGCCCGCCATCACCTGTACGGCTACACCGGCGTGCTGACCGTGTTCCGCTGAGGAGAGTGCCTGCCATGCCACGCAAATCCGCATCCCTGACCACCACCGGCCTGCGCGTGCCCGCCGCCTGGGAAGGCATCGCCTGGGCGCTGCGCGGCGGCGCCGACCTGGCCGACCGCGCCGTGCTCGGCACCCGCGCCACGGTCGCCGCGCTGCGCCACGGCAAGACGCTGCGGCGCTGGATGGCCACGCTGCACGACCTGCGGGCCCGCGGCCTCATCGACGAGGTGCCGCAGGAGTTCCTGCGCGCGCTGCACCCGCCGGTCTCGCGCGGCGTGGCGCTGTCCACCCGCATCGCGCAGCTGGTCGACCACCTCGACTGGCTCGAGACCGCCGTGCTGCCCGAGCCGCTGCAGCGCCTGGGCCGCGGCGAGTCGCTGGTGCTGCTGGAGCTGGCGCCGCCGCGCGGCTACGAGGCCATGCGCCTGCAGCTGCGGCGTGCGCCGCTGCACAGCCCCGAAGGCGAGCTGCTGCTGGTGCTCACGCTGCGGCGTGCCGCGGCGGTGCAGCCCGGCGCGCAGGAGGTCGACGTCGCGGTGCTGGCGTTCACCCGCATGCGCATGCAGGGCGCGGGCTGCCTGGCCATCGGCGGCGTGCGCGGCCAGCGCGAGTCCAGCAACCGGGTCTCGCCGGTCGAACTGCAGGCCGCGCTGCAAGGCTGGAAGACGCCGGTGTTCATGGTGCGCGTGGCGCAGGAGCTGGCGCGGCACTGGAGCCTGCACCTGGTGGCCCTGGATCCCACCTGGCACCGCCTGCGCGACTGGCCCTGGCGCTGGAGCCGCACCCACCGCGAGGCGGCCCTGAAGATCGGCGCCAGCCACGCGCCGCTGTGGGAGCACTTCGGTGCCACGCCCGGTCCCGAGGGCTGGCTGGTGCTGCCGCTGGACGCCGACGAGAAGCTCGAGGCCACGGCGCTGTCGCCCGAGAAGCGCGCCCGCCAGGTGCGCCGGGCCGACTTCTGGCTGCGCACCCGCAACCAGCTGCGCGCCGAGCTGGGCCGCCAGCTGGTGCGGCTGGCGCCCGAGTCGCGGCTGGACGGCGCCACCCAGCAGATGGACCCGCGCAGCGTTGCCCCGGCCACCGAGTGGGCCCCGGGCGTCGCCGGCCACAGCGCATGATCAGGCGCGCCGCGCGCCGCGCCCGGGCGGCGGCTGCGGGTCGCGGGGCCGGCGCAGCTGCGTGAAGGCGCCGAACTCCCACTCGCGCATCGCCAGCACCAGCGTGTAGCCCTCGCGCTGCGCCTCGTCCAGCTTCTGGTCGGCCAGGTGCTGCGCCGCGAAGTCCTGCGCGAGCTTCTGCAGCCGCTCGACGAAGGCCGGCGCCAGCGCGCGGGCGATGCTGCCGTGCACCAGCAGCAGGGTCTCGTCGTCGCCGCCGAAGCCGCCGCCGAAGTAGTCCTGCACGACCTGCTCGCGGAAGTAGTGCATCACCGGGCCGTGCGGGCGCCAGCGGAAGGCCTTGGCCACCTTCAGGCGGTAGCGGTTCAGCGGCCGCAGTTCGATCACGCCCAGCCGGTCCAGCTGCGCCAGGCAGGCGATGCACTCGGCTTCGCTGATGCGGTAGGTGCCGGTGATCTGCTCCAGCGTCCACTGGCTCAGCACGCTGATGGCCACCAGCAGCAGCTTCTTGTCGCGCACCACCGCGCGTTCCTGCTCCTGCGACAGCTGCGTCAGCAGCGGCTGGGCGTCGGCCACGCGCCGCGCCAGGTCGGCGAAATCCAGCCGCAGCGCGCGGCAGATCGCGTCGATGCGCGACAGCGGCATCTCGCCGCGCGCCAGCATGCGCTTGACGCTGGACTCGGCCATCCCCAGCCGCGCGGCCAGGTCGGCGTAGGTCAGTCCGGCGGACTTCAGTTCCTTCTTGATCGCGGCGACGAGATCGGCGGTGGTCGACATCGAGTATCGTTTTTCGGTACTTGCAGTGCCGTGGAAGTCTACAAGGCGCTTTCCACGATGCCGGGGCTGCGGCCGGGGCGACACTGCGCCCCGCACGGC
The DNA here is from genome assembly GCA_027484575.1 of Comamonadaceae bacterium. Classification (GTDB taxonomy): domain Bacteria; phylum Pseudomonadota; class Gammaproteobacteria; order Burkholderiales; family Burkholderiaceae_C; genus Ramlibacter. Next base: position 56,924 of record JAIXSQ010000013.1, on the reverse strand, counting down.
AGAATGCCCCAGCGCCGCAGGGGAGCGCCCCGTGCGCCACAGGAGGAGGAACCGATGGACACCACCGCCCCGCGCGCCGTGCACGCGCATGCCGACGCGCAGCCGCATCCCAACCAGTTCGCGCTGCTGGCGCAACGCCGCTTCGCGCCGTTCTTCTGGACCCAGTTCGCCGGCGCGGCGAACGACAACCTGTTCAAGTTCGCGTTCACGGTCATGGTCACCTACCAGTTGCAGGTGGCCTGGCTGCCGCCGGCGCTGGCGGGCCTGGTGATCGGCGCGCTGTTCATCCTGCCGTTCCTGCTGTTCTCGGCCACCAGCGGCCAGCTGGCCGACAAGCACGACAAGCGAGCGCTGATCCGGTTCGTCAAGTGGCTCGAGGTCGCGATCATGGCGCTGGCCGCCTGGGGCTTCGTGGCGGCGAACGTGCCGGCCCTGCTGGCCTGCACCTTCCTCATGGGACTGCACTCCACCCTGTTCGGGCCGGTGAAGTTCGCCTACCTGCCGCAGCACCTGGGCGAGCGCGAGCTGACCGGCGGCAACGGCATGGTGGAGATGGGCACCTTCGTGGCCATCCTGCTGGGCAACGTGGCCGGCGGCCTGCTGGTGGCGATCCCGCAGGTCGGCCCGCTGTGGGTGGGCATCGCCTGCATCGCGCTGGCGCTGGCCGGCCGCGCGGCAGCGCAGGGCATCCCGGCCTCGCCGGCGACCGATCCGGGCCTGGTGATCAACTGGAACCCGGTCAGCGAGACCTGGCGCAACCTGCGCCTGGCGCACGGCAACATCGTGGTGTTCCGCTCCTTGCTGGGCATCAGCTGGATGTGGTTCTTCGGCGCGGTGTTCCTCAGCCAGTTCCCCGCCTTCGCCAAGGAGGTGCTGCACGGCGATGCGCAGGTCGCCTCGCTGCTGCTGGTGGTGTTCTCCATCGGCATCGGCACCGGCTCGCTGCTGTGCGAGGTGCTCTCGCGCCGCCACGTCGAGATCGGCCTGGTGCCCCTGGGCGCGATCGGCATGACCGTGTTCTCGGTCGACCTGTACTTCGCCTCCCGCGGGCTGCCCGCCGTGCCGGCGCAGGCGCTGGGCAGCTTCCTGGCGCAGCCGGCGCACTGGCGCGTGATGGCCGACCTGGCGCTGCTGTCGCTGTTCGCGGGCCTGTACAGCGTGCCCATGTACGCGCTGATCCAGCTGCGCTCGGCGCCCACGCACCGGGCCCGCATCATCGCGGCCAACAACATCCTCAACGCGCTGTTCATGATCGCCAGCGCGGTGATCGCCGGCGCGCTGCTGCACGCGGGCCTGTCGATCCCGCAGGTGTTCCTGGTGGTGGGGCTGGCCAATGCCGTGGTGGCCGGCTACATCTTCCTGCTGGTGCCCGAGTACCTGCTGCGCTTCGTGGCCTGGGTGCTGTCGCGGCTGGTCTACCGCTTCCGCGTGCGCGGCGACGCGCACATCCCCACCGAGGGCGCGGCGGTCCTGGCCTGCAACCACGTCAGCTTCGTCGACGCGGTGCTGCTGATGGCGGCCAGCCCGCGGCCGGTGGTGTTCGTGATGGACCACCGCATCTTCCGCATCCCCGTGCTGGGCTGGCTGTTCCGGCTCGCCAGGGCGATCCCGATCGCGCCGCAGAAGGAGGACCCGGCCACCTACGCCGCCGCCTTCGAGCGCGCCCATGCGGTGCTGCGCGCCGGCGACCTGCTGGGCATCTTCCCCGAGGGCGCGATCACCCAGGACGGCCAGCTGCAGCCGTTCAAGGGCGGGGTGGCCCGCATCGTCGAGCGCGCCCGGGCCGAGGGGCTGCAGGTGCCCGTGGTCCCGATGGCGCTGACCAACCTGTGGGGCTCGTACTTCAGCCGCATCGAGCGGGGCCGGGCGATGGTGCGGCCGTTCCGCCGCGGCCTGTTCTCGCGCGTGGGCCTGGAGGTGGGTGCGCCGGTGCCGCCGGCGCAGGTCGAGCCCGGCCTGCTGCAGGCGCAGGTGGCGGCGTTGCTGGCGCGTTGACCCGACCCGGAGGAACCATCCATGTCCAAGTCCCTGCGTCTGTCCGAAGCCTGGTTCCGCCGCGGCCTGTGGCTGGTGGCCTTGCTGTTCGCGGGCTTCCTCACCAGCCTGGGCAGCGCCCTGGTCGGCGACCTGCCCAAGGTGGAGTCGCGCCGCAGCGCCCAGGATTTCGAGGACCGGCCCAGGCTCGAGCAGCTGCGCGGCGAACAGCGTGCCGCGCAGCGCCTGCAGCAGGACGTGCAGGCGGCGCTCGAGCAGGCGCGGCTGGCGCAGCAGGTGGCGGCAGCCGACACCCGCAACGCGCGCCAGGCCTTCGAGGCCTGGCTGGCCACGCGCCGCGCCACCGAGCGCGCCGAGCAGGACCCGCAGGTGGTCGAGCGCACCCGCCAGCTCGAGGCGCTGCAGCGGTCCGAGCGCACCGCCCTGTCGGCGGTGGAGCGCCAGCAGCAGGCGCAGCTGGATGCGCGCCAGCGCGAGGCCGCCGCCACCCGCGCCATCGCCGACCTGCAGGAAGCCGCGCGCACGGCTTGGCAGGCCGAGCAGCGCCGCGTCGAGCTGCGGGTGTTCCTGTACCGGCTGGCGCTCACGCTGCCGCTGCTGGTGCTGGCCGGCTGGCTGCTGCGCCGCCACCGCCAGGGCCGCTGGTGGCCCTTCGTGTGGGGCTTCGCGATCTTCGCGGGCTTCACCTTCTTCTTCGAGCTGGTGCCCTACCTGCCCAGCTGGGGCGGCTACGTGCGCTCGGTGGTGGGCGTGCTGGTCACGCTGGTGGCCGGCCGGCAGGCCATCCTGGCGCTGGAGCGCTACCGCCAGCGCCAGCAGCAGGCCGAGGCGCAGTCCGAGGCCGAGCGCCGCCGCGGCCTGGCCTACGACACCGCCCTGGCCCGGCTGGCCAAGGGCGTGTGCCCGGGCTGCGAGCGCGCGGTCGACCTCAAGACCCCCGGCCTGGACTGGTGCCCGCACTGCGGCATCGGCCTGCACGACCACTGCGGCCGCTGCGGCAGCCGCAAGAACGCCTTCGCGCGCTACTGCGTCGCGTGCGGCGCGCCGGCGGCGTCCGGCGAGACCACCGGCCAGCCGGCGGGGGCCTGAGGGGAGCCCTCAGCGCCGTTGTGCGCGGTGCAGGCGCCGGGCCCAGCGCCGTCGCAGCACCCGCGCGGCACGCCAGGGCCAGCTGGCACGCACGGGCGCCAGCAGCGCCCGCTTCCAGCCCGTCCAGTGCGCGTGCAGCGCGGCGAACCAGGGCAGCCGCAGCAGCGCGGCCTGGGTCAGCGTGTACAGCCGCGCGACGACCGCTGTCCCCACCAGCTTGGCCGCGACGATCACCGCCACGCCCAGCAGCGCGTGGCCCTGGCCGATGGCCCACAGCGCGAGCAGCTTGACCGGCAGCAACGCCAGCGCCGGCAGGCCGAACAGCAGCAGGGCGCCCCAGGGCGGCAGGCCACCGACCCACCGCTCGAGCCGCTGCAGCCGCAGCCGGGCCGCCAGCCGCGACAGCGCCTGCTGCAGCGGCTCCCAGCCCCATTCCTCGAACAGCAGCAGCAGCGCCAGCGCCCAGCGCAGCGGCGCGAGCAGGCGGCGGGTCCAGCGCTGCACGGGCCGCATGCCGCGCGCGGATCAGACGCCGCGCGCGCGGTCGGCGTGGAACTGCTGGCGGAACTGCGCGAAACGCCCGGCGTCCAGCGCCTCGCGCACCTCGTGCATCAGGTGCAGGTAGTAGTGCAGGTTGTGGATGCTGGCCAGCATGGGCGCGAGCATCTCGCCGCAGCGCTCCAGGTGGTGCAGGTAGGCGCGCGAGAAGCCGCCGGTGACGGTCCCGTCGGCCGCCGTCGTGCCCCGGCAGGCATAGCAGCCGCAGGTCTCGTCCAGCGGGCGCTCGTCGCTGCGGTGGCGGGCGTTGCGGATCTTCAGGTCGCCGTAGCGGGTGAACAGGTGGCCGTTGCGCGCGTTGCGGGTGGGCATGACGCAGTCGAACATGTCCACGCCCTGCGCCACCCCTTCGACCAGGTCCTCGGGCGTGCCCACGCCCATCAGGTAGCGCGGCTTGTGCGCCGGCAGCCGGTGCGGCGTGTGCGCCAGGATGCGCAGCATGTCCTCCTTGGGCTCGCCCACGCTCACGCCGCCGACCGCGTAGCCGGGGAAGTCCATCCCGACCAGCGCGGCGAGCGATTCCTCGCGCAGGTGCTCGAACATGCCGCCCTGCACGATGCCGAACAGCGCGTTGGGGTTCTCCAGCCGCGCGAACTCGGCCTGGCAGCGCCGCGCCCAGCGCAGGCTCAGTTCCATGGACGAGCGCGCCTCGGCCTCGGTGGTGATCCGGCCCTTGGTCTCCCAGGGCGTGCACTCGTCGAACTGCATGACGATGTCCGAGTTCAGCGCGGCCTGGATCTGCATCGACACCTCGGGCGTGAGGAACAGCTTGTCGCCGTTGACCGGCGAGGCGAAGCGCACGCCCTCCTCGCTGATCTTGCGCATCTCGCCCAGGCTCCAGACCTGGAAGCCGCCCGAGTCGGTCAGGATGGGCTTGTTCCACTGCTCGAAGCGGTGCAGCCCGCCGAACTGGCGCAGCACGTCCAGGCCGGGCCGCATCCACAGGTGGAAGGTGTTGCCCAGGATGATCTGGGCGCCCATCTCCTCGAGCGAGCGGGGCGTCACGCCCTTGACGGTGCCGTAGGTGCCCACGGGCATGAAGATCGGCGTCTGCACGACGCCGTGGTTGAGCGTGAGGCGGCCGCGGCGGGCCAGGCCCTCGGTGCCCAGGAGTTCGAAGCGAAGCATCGACCGATTGTCGGCGAAGGCTCAAGGTGCCCCTGGCGCGGCCGAAGGACCTGGGCTGACCGGAGACTCCCGATGCGCCGCCGCCACCTGCTCGCCCCCGCTGCCGCCGCGCTGGCCGGCGCGGGCCTCGTCCCTGCCGTCCACGCCAGCCGGCCCCGCCCGGCGGCCACCGCCCCCCAGGCGTTGGTCGAGGCGGTGCAGATGCCGGCCTGGGTGGCGCGCGGCGAGACCCGCGAGCCGGTGGCGCCGGGCCAGGCCGTGGCCGCCGGGGACACGCTGGAGACCGGCGATGCCGCGGCGCTGTCGCTGCGGCTGCCCGAGGGCAGCACCGTGCGCCTGGGCGCCAGGACCCGGCTGGTGGTGCCTGCGCTGGACGCCGTCGCCGGCCCGGGCACGACGGCCGTGTCGGGCCGCCTGCAGCTGCTGGACGGCATGCTGCGCTTCACCACCTCGGCCCTGTCGGGCGTGACCGGGCAGCGCGAGCTGCAGGTGCAGCTGCGCTCGGCCACCATCGGCATCCGCGGCACCGACTTCTGGACCATGACCGACGAGGCGCACGACGCCACCTGCCTGTTCGAGGGCCGGGTGGCGCTGTCCACGCGCGACCAGGGCGACCTCGAGCTGGCCCAGCCCACCGCGTTCTGGGCCCGCTTCTTCGCGCAGCCGGTGCAGCCGGTGGGCCAGGCCACGCCGCAGCAGCTGCAGACCTTCCTGGGGTCGACGGCGCTGGTGGCCGGGCGTGGCGTGGCCGTCCTGGACGGCCCGTGGCGCGTGGTGGCGGCCACGGTGCCTTCCCATGCGCCGGCCCTGGCGCTGGCACGCCGGCTGCGGCTGGCCGGCTACCCGGCCCGCGTGGCCGAGCGTGCCGACGGCCTGCAGGTGCGCATCGACGGGCTGGCCAGCAGCGCCGATGCGCAGGCGGTGCTGGCGCGCATCGGCGCCATCGACGGCGTGGCGGGCCGCGTGGCCCGCGCCGGCTAGGGCGTGCCGGCCGGCTGCCGCTGCAGCAGCATCGCGTCGCCGTACGAGAAGAAGCGGTAGCGGCCCTGCACCGCGTGCCGGTACAGCGCCATCACCCGGGCATGGCCGGCGAAGGCGCTCACCAGCATCATCAGCGTGCTCTTGGGCAGGTGGAAGTTGGTGACCAGCAGGTCCACCACCTGCCAGTCGAAGCCGGGCGTGATGAAGATGGCCGTGTCGCCGCGGGCCTGGCCGGTGGCGGCCCACGATTCCAGCGTGCGCACGGTGGTGGTGCCCACCGCCACGACGCGGCCCCCGCGCGCGCGGCAGCGGGCGATGGCCTCCTGCGTGGCGGGTGGCACGTCGTACCACTCGCTGTGCATCTGGTGCTCGGCGATGTTCTCGACCTTGACCGGCTGGAAGGTGCCCGCGCCCACGTGCAGCGTGAGGCTGGCCCGCTCGACGCCGCGCGCGTCCAGGTCGGCCAGCACGCGCTCGTCGAAGTGCAGCGCCGCGGTCGGCGCCGCCACCGCGCCGGGATTCTTCGCGAACACGGTCTGGTAGCGGCTGGCGTCCTCGGCCGTGTCCGCGTGCTCGATGTAGGGCGGCAGCGGCACGTGGCCGTGGCGCTCCATCACGCCGAAGGCGTCGTCGCTGAAGCCGAACCGGAACAGCGGGCCGTCGGCATCGGGCCAGCGCCCGAGCAGGGTGGCGCGCCAGCCGCCGTCCATCTGCAGCACCGTGCCGACGGGGGGCTTCTTGCTCACCTTCATGTGGGCCACGGCCTCGCGGCCATTGGCCAGCACCCGCTCGACCAGCAGCTCCAGGCGGCCGCCGGTGGGCTTGGTGCCGTACAGGCGGGCCTTGACGACCTGCGTGTCGTTGAACACCAGCAGGTCGCGCGCATCGAGCAGCGAGGGCAGCTCGCGGAACACGCGGTCGACGGGGCCGGGGCCGCGGCCATCGAGCAGGCGCGAGGCGCTGCGTTCGGCGGCGGGATGCTGGGCGATCAGTTCGGGAGGCAGGGCGAAGTCGAAGTCCGCCGTGGTGTAGGTGCGCATGCTGCTTGAGGACCGGACGGGTCCGTGCCAAGTGGAACGGGAGGGCAGAATTGTCCACCATGCCCGCAGTCCAGGCCCCCGCCACGCCCGCCAAGGCCCTCTCGGTGCCGCAGAAGGCGTTGCGCAAGCTGGGGCTGGTGCGCGACATCGACCTGGCGCTGCACCTGCCCCTGCGCTGGGAGGACGAGACCCGCATGGTGCCCCTGGGGCAGGCGCGCCCGGGCGAGCCGGTGCAGTTCGAAGGCGAGGTGACCGACAGCCAGGTCACGTTCCGCCCGCGCCGCCAGCTGGTGGTGACGGTGGCCGACGCCAGCGGCGAGACCTGCCAGCTGCGCTTCTTCACCTTCTATCCCTCGCACCAGAAGGCCATGGCCACGGGCACGCGGCTGCTGGTGCGCGGCGAGGCCAAGGGCGGCTTCCTGGGGGGCTGGCAGATCGTGCATCCCACGGTGCGGCCGGCCGGCATGGCGCTGCCCGGCGCGCTGACGCCGGTCTATCCCACGGTGAACGGGCTGCCGCAGGCCTACCTGCGCAAGGCGGTGCTGGCCGGTCTGGGGCGCGCCGACCTGTCCGAGACGGTGCCCGACGCGATGCGGCCGGCGCTGGGCCTGCACGGCGACTGGACCCTGCGTGCCGCGCTCGAGCACCTGCACCGCCCGCCGCCCGACGCGTCGGTGGCCGCGCTGGAGGACCGCAGCCACCCGGCCTGGCAGCGGCTGAAGGCCGAGGAGCTGCTGGCCCAGCAGCTGTCGCAGCTGCGCAGCAAGCGCGAGCGCGATGCGCTGCGCGCGCCGGCGCTGCCCACGCGGCCCGGCGGGCTGCAGGAGCAGCTGCTGGCGGCGCTGCCGTTCCAGCTGACGGCGGCGCAGCGGCGGGTCGGCGAGGAGATCGCGGCCGACCTGGGCCGACCCGTGCCCATGCACCGACTGCTGCAGGGCGACGTGGGCTCGGGCAAGACGGTGGTGGCGGCGCTGGCGGCCACGGTGGCGATCGATGCCGGCTGGCAGTGCGCGCTGATGGCTCCCACCGAGATCCTCGCCGAGCAGCACTTCCGCAAGCTGGTGGGCTGGCTCGAGCCGCTGCTGGCGCCGCGCGGCCTGGGGGTGGCCTGGCTGACGGGCGGCCAGAAGAAGAAGGAGCGCGCCGCGATGCTCGAGCGCATCGCCAGCGGCCAGGCGGCGCTGGTGGTGGGCACGCATGCGGTGATCCAGGACCAGGTGCAGTTCCAGCGGCTGGCGCTGGCGCTGATCGACGAGCAGCACCGCTTCGGCGTCGCGCAGCGGCTGGCGCTGCGCTCCAAGCTGCAGGAGCAGGGCAGCGAGCCCCACCTGCTGATGATGACCGCCACGCCCATCCCGCGGACGCTGGCCATGAGCTACTACGCCGACCTGGACGTCTCCACCATCGACGAACTGCCGCCTGGCCGCACGCCCATCGTCACCAAGGTGGTGGCCGACAGCCGGCGCGGCGAGGTGGTCGAGCGCATCCGCGGCCAGCTGGCCGAGGGGCGGCAGGTCTACTGGGTGTGCCCGCTGATCGAGGAGAGCGAGGCGCTGGACCTGAGCAATGCCACGCACACCCATGCGGAACTGTCGGCCGCGCTGCCGGGCGTGCTGGTGGGCCTGCTGCACTCGCGCATGCCGCCCGCCGAGAAGAAGGCGGTGATGGACCTGTTCACGGGCGGGCAGATGGGCGTGCTGGTGTCCACCACGGTGATCGAGGTCGGGGTCGACGTGCCCAATGCCTCGCTGATGGTGATCGAGCATGCCGAGCGCTTCGGCCTGTCGCAGCTGCACCAGCTGCGCGGCCGCGTGGGCCGGGGCGCGGCGGCCTCGGCCTGCGTGCTGCTGTACGCGCCGGGCGAGAACGGCCGTCTGGGCGAGACCGCCCGGGCGCGGCTCAAGGCCATGGCCGAGACCACCGACGGCTTCGAGATCGCGCGCCGCGACCTGGAGATCCGCGGGCCCGGCGAGTTCCTGGGCGCGCGGCAGTCGGGCGCGCCGCTGCTGCGCTTTGCCGACCTGGTGGCCGATGCCCGGCTGCTGGAGGTGGCGCGCGACCTCGCGCCGCGGCTGCTGGACCGTCACCCCGAAGCCGCAGCGCGGCACGAGGCGCGCTGGTTGGGTGGAAAATCCGAGTTCCTCAAAGCATGAGCCACCGGCCGACCCCATGACCCTCACCGAGCTCAAGTACATCGTGGCCGTGGCCCGCGAGAAGCATTTCGGCAAGGCGGCCGAGGCCTGCTTCGTCTCGCAGCCCACGCTGTCGGTGGCGATCAAGAAGCTCGAGGACGAGCTGGAGGTCAAGCTGTTCGAGCGCAGCGCCAACGAGGTGAGCGTCACGCCGCTGGGCGAGGACATCGTGCGGCAGGCGCAGAGCGTGCTGGAGCAGGCGGCCGCCATCAAGGAGATCGCGCGCCGAGGCAAGGACCCGCTGGCCGGCCCGCTGCGGCTGGGCGTGATCTACACGATCGGCCCCTACCTGCTGCCCGACCTGGTGCGCCAGGCGATCCAGCGCACGCCGCAGATGCCGCTGATGCTGCAGGAGAACTTCACGGTCAAGCTGCTGGAGATGCTGCGCACCGGCGAGATCGACTGCGCCATCATGGCCGAGCCCTTCCCCGACACCGGGCTGGCGCTGGCGCCGCTGTACGACGAGCCCTTCCTGGCCGCCGTGCCCTCGACCCATCCGCTCGCCAGCCGCAAGACCATCACCGCCCAGGAGCTCAAGGCCGAGACCATGCTGCTGCTGGGCACCGGCCACTGCTTCCGCGACCACGTGCTGGAGGTCTGCCCCGAGTTCGCGCGCTTTTCCAGCGACGCCGAGGGCATCCGCAAGAGCTTCGAGGGCTCGTCGCTGGAGACCATCAAGCACATGGTGGCGGCCGGCATGGGCATCACGCTGGTGCCCCGGCTGTCGGTGCCCAAGCATGCGCTGGAGGCCAAGCCCGACGGCAAGCGGCGCAGGGACGACCAGGAGTTCGTGCGCTACATCCCGTTCGACGGCGACCCGCCGGTGCGCCGGGTGGTGCTGGCCTGGCGCCGCAGCTTCACCCGCTACGAGGCCATCGCCGCGCTGCGCAATGCGGTCTACGGTTGCGAGCTGCCGGGCGTCAAGCGCCTGTCGTAGCCCGCCCGACACGACCCGACGTCCCACGCCTGCGCCGCGCGCGGGCATCATCGCCGCATGCCAGACACCGCTGCCACCATCTCCACCTTCCAGCCCGGCATCCTCGAGGGGGTGCCGTCCGTCGCGCGCTACGTGCTGTTCACCCTGGCCGGCGACCAGCAGCCCGCGCAGGCGCTCAAGGACGCGCTCACCCGGGCCTCGCCGCTGGTCGACGGCAGCGACGTGGTGCTGGGCCTGGGCCCGTCGCTGGTGCAGGCGCTGGGCGGCGAGGTCCCGGGGCTGCACGAGTTCCCCTCGGACTTCGGCCGCCTGGTGAAGGTGCCGGCCACGCCGGGCCAGCTGTGGTGCTGGGTGCGTGGCGACGACCTGGGCGAGCTGCTGCACGTCACGCGCAGGCTGCAGAAGGCGCTGGCGCCGGCCTTCGTGCTGCGGCACGTGGTCGACGGCTTCCGCCACCGCCACGACACCGGCACCGGCTTCGGCCGCGACCTGACCGGCTTCGAGGACGGCACCGAGAACCCCACCGGCGACGAGGCGCTGCAGGCCGCCTTCGTGCATGGCCAGGGGGAAGGGCTGGACGGCGCCAGCTTCGTGGCCGTGCAGCAGTGGGTCCACGACCTGGACGCCTTCGACGCCATGCCGACCCAGGAGCAGGACCACTGCATCGGCCGGCGCCTCGCCGACAACGAGGAGCTGGACGACGCGCCGGCCAGCGCGCACGTCAAGCGCACGGCCCAGGAGAGCTTCGAGCCCGAGGCCTTCGTGCTGCGCCGCTCGATGCCGTGGATGGCCAGCACCCAGGCCGGGCTGATGTTCGTGGCCTTCGGCCGCTCGTTCGACGCCTTCGAGGCGCAGATGCGGCGCATGGCGGGCCTGGACGACGGCATCACCGACGGCGTGTTCCGCCTGTCCAAACCGGTGACCGGGGCCTACTTCTGGTGCCCGCCGCTGCGCGACGGCCAGCTCGACCTGCGCCGGCTGGGCTTTGAGGCGCCGTGAGACGGACGCTCGACGCCCAGGTGGAACGCGCCACGGGCGCCGGGCGCCTGCGCCTGTACCTGGACCTGATCCGCTGGGACCGGCCGGCCGGCTGGCTGCTGCTGCTGTGGCCCACGCTGTCGGCACTGTGGGTGGCGGCGCACGGCTTTCCGGGCTGGCACCTGCTGGCGGTGTTCACCGCCGGCACCGTGCTGATGCGCAGCGCGGGCTGTTGCGTGAACGACGTGGCCGACCAGGACTTCGACCGCCACGTCAAGCGCACCGCGCAGCGGCCGGTGACCTCGGGGCGCATCGGCACGCGCGAGGCGCTGGCCCTGGGCGCAGTGCTGGCGCTGGCGGCCTTCGCCCTGGTGCTGACCACCAATGCCGCCACCATCGCCTGGTCGTTCGCGGCGCTGGCGATCGCGATCGCCTACCCCTGGGCCAAGCGCGTGGTGTCGATGCCGCAGGCCGTGCTGGGGGTGGCCTTCAGCTTCGGGATCCCGATGGCGTTCGCGGCCACGCAGTCGCGGGTGCCGCTGCTGGCCTGGGTGCTGCTGGCGGGCAACCTGTGCTGGGTGCTGGCCTACGACACCGAGTACGCGATGGTCGACCGCGACGACGACCTGACGCTGGGCATCCAGACCTCGGCCATCACGCTGGGCCGCGCCGACGTGCCGGTGGTGATGGCGTGCTACGCGGCCTTCCTCGCGGTGTGGGCCGTGGCGCTGGCGCCCCGGCAGCTGGGCTGGCCGTTCTGGGCCGGCCTGGCCGCCGCGGGGGCGCAGGCCCTGTGGCACTGGCGGCTGATCGCCGACCGCAGCCGCGACGGCTGCTTCCGCGCCTTCCGGCTCAACCACTGGGTGGGCTTCGCCGTCTTCGCGGGGATCGCCGCGGGCTACGCGCTGCAGTGAGCGCGCGGCCGCGGTGCCTCAGCCGCGGCCGAACTCGTCGCCCAGCTCCGTGGCCCGCTTGCACGCGGCCTGCATGGCGGCGACGAAGCGTGGCGCCACGCCGTCGGCGCGCATCGACTCCAGCGCCGCGTAGGTGGTGCCGCCCTTGGAGGTGACGCGCTCGCGCAGCACCGACGGCGGCTCGTCGGAGCGGGCGGCCAGTTCCGAGGCGCCGCGGAACGTGCCCACGGCCAGCTGGCGGGCCTGCTCGGCCGGCAGGCCCATGGCCACGCCGGCCTCGGTCATGGCCTCGATGAAATAGAAGACGTAGGCCGGGCCCGAGCCCGACAGCGCCGTCACGGCGTCGAGCTGCTCCTCGGCCTGCACCCACAGCAGCTGGCCGGTGGGCGCCAGCACCTGTTCGACCAGGGCGCGGTCGGCCGGCTGCACCGCGGGCCGGCCGACCAGCGCGGTCATGCCCAGGCCCACCAGCGCCGGCGTGTTGGGCATGGACCGCACGATGCGCTCGGCGCCCAGCCAGCGCGCGATGTCGCCCGAGCGGATGCCGGCGGCCACGCTCAGGTGCAGGGCGCCGGCCGCGTGCGGTGCCACCTGCGCCGCGGCGTCCCGGAAGGTCTGGGGCTTGACGGCCCACACCACCAAGGCGGCGCGGGCCAGCGCCGGGCCGGCCTGCGCGTGCACGGCCACGCCGAAGTCGCGCTGCAGCCGGGTGCGGGCCTCGTCGCCGGGGTCGACCACGTCGACCAGGGCCGGTGACAGGCCCTCGCGGACCAGGCCACCGAGGATCGCGCTGGCCATGTTGCCGCCGCCGATGAAGGCGATGGGACGGTCGAGGGGCAGGGGGGTGCGGCTCATGGGACGGCGAGTCTAGCGGCCGGGGGCTGGATGGCTCTGGGACAATCGGCGCGATGCAACGTCGGGAGAAGTTGGCCGCCCTGCGGCAGCCGCAGGCCTGGGACCTGGTGGTGGTGGGTGGCGGTGCCACCGGGCTGGGCGTGGCGCTGGATGCGGCGTCGCGCGGGCTGAAGGTCGCGCTGCTCGAGTCGCACGACTACGCCGGTGGCACCAGCTCGCGCGCGACCAAGCTGGTGCACGGCGGCGTGCGCTACCTGGCCCAGGGCAACATCGCGCTGGTGCGCGAGGCGCTGCACGAACGCACCACGCTGCTGGCCAATGCGCCGCACCTGGCCCAGCCGCTGGCCTTCGTGATGCCGTCCTACCGCTGGTGGGAGACGCCGTTCTACGGCGCGGGGCTGAAGCTGTACGACGCGATCGCCGGGCGGGCCACGCTGGGCGCCACCCGGTTCCTGGGGCGCGAGGCCGCCTTGCGGGCGCTGCCGACGCTGCGGGCCCAGGGCCTGCACGGCGGGGTGGCGTACTGGGACGGGCAGTTCGACGACGCCCGGCTGGCGGTGGCGCTGGCCCGCACGGCGCAGCGGCACGGCGCCGTGGTCGCCAACTGGTGCCCGGTGACGGGCCTGCTGCACGAGGACGGCAAGGTCGCCGGGGTGCACGCGCGGGATGCCGAGACCGGCGAGGCCTTCAGCCTGCGCGCGCGCTGCGTGGTCAATGCCACGGGGGTCTGGGTCGACCAGCTGCGCGCGCGCGACGGCGAGGCGCTGGGCCGCCCGACCCGCCCGATGGTGGCGCCCAGCCAGGGCGTGCACGTGGTGGTGGACCAGGCCTTCCTGCCCGGCCGGCACGCGCTGATGGTGCCCAGGACGGCGGACGGGCGGGTGCTGTTCGGCGTGCCCTGGCTGGGCAAGCTGATCCTGGGCACCACCGACACGCCGCGCAGAGACATCCCGCGCGAGCCCCGGCCCTTCGCCGAGGAACTGGACTTCATCCTGGCCGAGGCCGGCCGCTACCTGGTGCGCGCGCCGCGGCGCGCCGACCTGCGCAGCGTCTGGGTCGGGCTGCGGCCGCTGGTCAAGCCGGCCGACGACGAGCCGGGCGCGACCAAGGCGATCAGCCGCGAGCACACGGTGCTGGTCAGCCGCTCCGGGCTGGTCACCGTGACCGGCGGCAAGTGGACGACCTACCGGGCCATGGCCGAGGACGTGCTGGACCGCTGCGCCCAGGCAGGCCTCTTGGCGGGGCTTTCCCGCGGAGTGACTGCTGACTTGAAGCTGGTCGGGGCGGACCTGGGCGGGGCCGCGCCGGTGTCTCTGGCCGACCCGCCGGGCGCCCACCTGTGGGGCAGCGAGGCCGCCGCGCTGGCCGCGCTGCCGGGCGCCACGACGGCCCTGGGAGGGGGCCTGACCGAGGCGATGGTGCGCCACGCGGCCCGCCACGAGGACGCCCGGACGGTCGAGGACATGCTGGCGCGGCGCTTCCGCCTGCTGTTCCTGGACGCTGCGCTGGCCGGCTCCCTGGCCGACCGGGTGGCGGCGATCCTGCAGCAGGAAACCGGCGTCGATCCGCAGGCCGAGGCATTCCGGGCGCTGGCCGCCAGTTACCTGCCCGGCTGAACTGCCGCTCTCTTGGGGGGCAGCAGTTCGGTGCCGCCGGCCGCTGCTGCCGGCCAGCCCGGCACCGTCCTGCACATCTTTCGGCCCCGAGGGGGTTGACAAAGCTCGTGGACACGGCATGATCGCGGGCTCGCCATTTTTCGGCGAGGTTCTGCCCATTCACCGTTTCCGGCCTGCAAGTGGTTTGCGTGCTGGGGGCGACGGGCCCAAGACTGCCCTGATGCCGAGAGGCCCGGGGACAAGTTGGGAAAGACACAACATGATCCAGACTGAATCCCGGCTCGAAGTCGCCGACAACACGGGCGCGAAATCCGTCCTGTGCATCAAGGTGCTCGGTGGCTCCAAGCGTCGCTACGCCAGCGTGGGCGACATCATCAAGGTGAGCATCAAGGAAGCCGCCCCGCGTGGCCGCGTCAAGAAGGGCGAGGTCTACAGCGCCGTGGTCGTGCGCACCGCCAAGGGCATCCGTCGTGGCGACGGTTCGCTCGTCAAGTTCGACGGCAATGCGGCCGTCCTCCTGAACAACAAGCTGGAGCCGATCGGCACCCGCATCTTCGGCCCGGTGACGCGCGAGCTGCGCACCGAGAAGTTCATGAAGATCGTGTCGCTGGCCCCTGAAGTCCTGTAAGGAACCGACATGAACAAGATTCGCAAAGGCGACGAGGTCATCGTCCTGGCAGGGCGTGACAAGGGCAAGCGGGGCAAGGTGGTCCTGCGCGCTTCCGACGAGAAGGTCGTCGTCGAGGGCATCAACCTCGTCAAGAAGCACACCAAGCCGAACCCGATGAAGGGCACCACCGGCGGCATCGTGGAGAAGGCCATGCCGATCCACCAGTCGAACCTGGCGATCTTCAACCCCGCCACCGGCAAGGCCGATCGCGTGGGCATCAAGGTCGAGGGCGACAAGCGCGTCCGCGTGTTCAAGTCCAGCGGCGAAGAGATCAAGGTGGCATGACCATGGCACGACTGCAACAGCACTACCGCGAGAAGGTCGCTCCCGAGCTGACCGCCAAGTTCGGCTACAAGTCGCCGATGGAAGTCCCGCGCCTGACCAAGATCACGCTGAACATGGGTGTGAGCGAGGCGGTCGCCGACAAGAAGGTCATGGACAACGCCGTCGCCGACCTGACCAAGATCGCCGGCCAGAAGCCCGTGGTGACCAAGGCCAAGAAGGCCATCGCCGGCTTCAAGATCCGCGAAGGCCAGGCCATCGGCTGCATGGTCACCCTGCGTGGCGAGAAGATGTTCGAGTTCCTCGACCGCTTCGTCACCGTGGCCCTGCCCCGCGTGCGCGACTTCCGCGGCATCTCCGGCCGTGCCTTCGACGGCCGCGGCAACTACAACATCGGGGTCAAGGAACAGATCATCTTCCCCGAGATCGAGTACGACAAGGTCGATGCCCTGCGCGGCCTGAACATCAGCATCACCACCACGGCCAAGACCGACGAGGAAGCCAAGGCGCTGCTCGCGGGCTTCCGTTTCCCGTTCAAGAACTGAGGTGCCCCGTGGCTAAAGTTGCACTGATCCAACGCGAGCTCAAGCGTGACAAGCTGGTGGCCAAGTACGCCGGCAAGCACGCCGAGCTGAAGGCCATCGCCGGCGACATCAAGAAGAGCGAGGAAGAGCGCGCCGCCGCCCGCCTGGCCCTGCAGAAGCTGCCCCGCAACGCGAACCCGACCCGCCAGCGCAACCGCTGCGAGATCACGGGCCGTCCGCGCGGCACGTTCCGCCAGTTCGGTCTGGCCCGCAACAAGATCCGCGAGATGGCCTTCAGTGGCGACATCCCTGGCGTGATCAAGGCCAGCTGGTAAGGCGAGGAGAGACACAACATGAGCATGAGCGATCCCATCGCCGACCTGCTGACCCGCATCCGCAACGCGCAGATGGTGGCCAAGCCCTCGGTGAGCGTCCCCGCCTCCAACCTGAAGGTCGCGATCGCCCAAGTCCTGAAGGACGAGGGTTACATCGACGGCTTCGAGGTCAAGAAGGACGGCAACAAGAGCGAGCTCGAGATCTCGCTGAAGTACTACGCCGGCCGCCCCGTCATCGAGCGCATCGAGCGTGTCAGCCGCCCCGGCCTGCGCGTCTACAAGGGCCGTGACGCCATCCCCCAGGTCATGAACGGCCTGGGCGTGGCCATCGTCACCACCCCCAAGGGCGTCATGACGGACCGCAAGGCCCGCGCCACCGGCGTCGGCGGCGAAGTCCTGTGCTACGTGGCCTAAGGGAAGGAACGAACGATGTCCCGAGTCGGAAAGATGCCCGTTGCCGTGCCGCAAGGCGTGGACGTGCAGATCAAGCAGGACCAGATCAGCGTCAAGGGTGCCGGTGGCACGCTGTCGCTGGCCGCGAACGCGCTGGTCAAGATCACCAACGCCGAAGGCAAGCTGTCCTTCGAGCCGGCCAACGAGTCGCGTGAAGCCAACGCGATGAGCGGCACCATGCGCCAGCTGGTCAACAACATGGTCACTGGCGTGACCAAGGGCTTCGAGAAGAAGCTGACCCTGGTCGGCGTGGGCTTCAAGGCCGCCGCCCAAGGCAACAAGCTGAACCTGGCCGTGGGCTTCTCGCACCCGGTCAACCTGGACATGCCCGCCGGCATCACCGTCGCCACCCCCGCCCCGACCGAGATCGTGGTGAAGGGCGCCGACCGCCAGCGCGTGGGCCAGATCGCCGCCGAGATCCGTGCCATCCGTCCGCCCGAGCCCTACAAGGGCAAGGGCATCCGCTACGCGGACGAGAAGGTCACGATCAAGGAAACGAAGAAGAAGTAAGGAGCAGGACGATGTTGACCAAAAAAGAACAGCGTCTTCGCCGGGCTCGCCAGACGCGCATCCGCATCGCCACGCAAGGCGTCGCGCGCCTGACCGTGAACCGCACCAACCTGCACATCTACGCCGCCGTCATCTCCGGCGACGGCTCGAAGGTGCTGGCCTCCGCTTCGACGGCCCAGGTCGACCTGCGCAAGTCGCTGGGTGGCTCGGGCAAGGGCGGCAACGTCGCCGCCGCGCAGCAGGTGGGCAAGCTGATCGCCGAGCGTGCCAAGGCCGCCGGCGTCGAGAAGGTCGCCTTCGACCGCTCGGGCTTCGCCTACCACGGCCGCGTGAAGGCGCTGGCCGACGCCGCCCGTGAAGCGGGCCTGCAGTTCTGACGGACACGAAAGACGAACATGGCAAAGATCCAAGCTAACCGCCAGGGCGACGGTCCGGAGGACGGCCTCAAGGAGAAGATGATTGCGGTCAACCGCGTGACCAAGGTGGTCAAGGGCGGCCGCATCCTCGGTTTCGCAGCACTGACCGTCGTTGGCGACGGCGATGGCCGCGTCGGCATGGGCAAGGGCAAGTCCAAGGAAGTGCCTGCTGCCGTGCAGAAGGCCATGGAAGAGGCCCGCCGCAACATGACCAAGGTGTCGCTGAAGAACGGCACCATCCACCACAACGTCGTGGGCCACCACGGCGCCGCACGCGTGATGATGGCTCCCGCCCCCAAGGGCACGGGCATCATCGCCGGCGGCCCGATGCGCGCCGTGTTCGAAGTGATGGGCATCACCGACATCGTGGCCAAGAGCCACGGTTCGACCAACCCGTACAACATGGTCCGCGCCACGTTCGACGCGCTGAAGAACTCCACGACCCCCTCGGAAGTGGCAGCCAAGCGCGGCAAGTCGGTCGAAGACCTGTTCACCGCCTGATCGGAGCGATCCACATGGCCAATCAATCCACCGTCAAGGTGCAGTTGGTGCGCAGCCCCATCGGCACCAAGGAATCGCACCGCGCCACCGTCCGTGGCCTGGGCCTGCGCAAGCTCAACTCGGTGTCCGAGCTGCAGGACACGCCCGCCGTGCGCGGCATGATCAACAAGATCAGCTACCTGGTGAAGGTGCTCTGAACATGGAACTGAACACCATCAAGTCCGCCGAAGGCGCGCGCAAGCCGCGCCGCCGCGTCGGCCGTGGCATCGGCTCCGGCCTGGGCAAGACTGCCGGCCGCGGCCACAAGGGCCAGAAGTCGCGTTCGGGCGGCTACCACAAGGTCGGCTTCGAAGGCGGCCAGATGCCGCTGCAGCGCCGCCTGCCCAAGCGTGGCTTCAAGTCGCAGAACCTGAAGTTCAACGGCGAGGTCTCCCTGGCCGCGCTGGAGGCGCTCGGCGCCGCCGAGGTCGACCTGCTCTCTCTGAAGCAGGCGGGCCTGGTCGCCGAGATCGTCAAGAACGTCAAGGTGATCAAGTCCGGCGAGCTCAAGCGCGCCGTCAAGCTGACGGGCATCGGCGCCACCGCCGGTGCCAAGGCTGCCATCGAGGCGGCCGGCGGCAGCCTGGCCTAAGCGCACCGGAAGGACCAAGTTGGCCACGAACGCAGCCCAACTCGCGAAGACGGGGAAGTTCGGCGACCTGCGCCGGCGGCTGGTGTTCCTGCTGCTGGCGCTGGTGGTCTACCGCATCGGCGCGCACATTCCCGTGCCCGGCATCGACCCCGCGCAGCTGCAGCAGCTGTTCAAGGGCCAGCAGGGCGGCATCCTGAACCTGTTCAACATGTTCTCGGGTGGCGCGCTGAGCCGGTTCACGGTGTTCGCGCTGGGGATCATGCCGTACATCTCGGCCTCCATCATCATGCAGCTGCTCACCTACGTGGTCCCCACGTTCGAGCAGCTGAAGAAGGAGGGCGAGGCCGGCCGCCGCAAGATCACGCAGTACACCCGCTACGGCACGCTGGGCCTGGCGCTGTTCCAGTCGCTGGGCATCGCGATGGCGCTCGAGGCGTCGCCGGGCCTGGTGCTGTCCCCGGGCTTCGGCTTCCGCATGACCGCGGTGGTGAGCCTGACGGCCGGCACCATGTTCCTGATGTGGCTGGGCGAGCAGATCACCGAGCGCGGGCTGGGCAACGGCATCTCGATCCTGATCTTCGCCGGCATCGCCGCGGGCCTGCCCAGCGCCATCGGTGGCCTGCTGGAGCTGGTGCGCACCGGCGCGATGAGCATCATCGCCGCCCTGTTCATCGTGGCCGTCGTCGGCCTGGTGACCTGGCTGGTGGTCTTCATCGAGCGCGGTCAACGCAAGATCCTGGTCAACTACGCGCGCCGGCAGGTGGGCAACAAGGTGTATGGCGGCCAGTCGTCGCACCTGCCGCTCAAGCTGAACATGGCCGGCGTGATCCCGCCGATCTTCGCGTCGTCGATCATCCTGCTGCCCGCCACCGTGGTCAGCTGGTTCTCGACCGGCGACTCGATGCGGTGGCTGCGCGACATCGCCTCGACGCTGTCGCCGGGCCAGCCGATCTACGTGATGCTGTACGCGGCGGCGATCGTGTTCTTCTGCTTCTTCTACACGGCCCTGGTGTTCAACAGCCGGGAGACCGCGGACAACCTGAAGAAGAGCGGCGCCTTCATCCCCGGGATCCGTCCCGGCGACCAGACCGCCCGCTACATCGACAAGATCCTGGTTCGTCTGACGCTGGCCGGCGCGGTGTACATCACCTTCGTCTGCCTGCTGCCCGAGTTCCTGATCCTGAAGTACAACGTGCCGTTCTATTTCGGCGGCACCTCGCTGCTGATCATCGTGGTGGTCACCATGGACTTCATGGCCCAGGTGCAGAACTACATGATGAGCCAGCAGTACGAGTCGCTGCTGAAGAAGGCGAACTTCAAGACGTCCCCCGGTGGCTGACCACCGGGTGGCATAAAGAAAAACTGACGCCCTGCGATTCGTTGCGGGCTCGGATCGTGTCCAGGGCCAAACAGGGCTTCGTAGGTTTAGGAGTGAACAAATGAGAGTTTCGGCTTCCGTCAAGAAGATCTGCCGCAACTGCAAGATCATCCGCCGCAAGGGCGTCGTCCGCGTGATCTGCACGGATCCGCGGCACAAGCAGCGCCAGGGCTGAGCACAGGTACAGAGGTAAAGACATGGCACGTATCGCCGGTATCAACATCCCGCCGCACCAGCATGCCGAGATCGGCCTGACGGCCATCTATGGCATCGGCCGCACCCGCGCCCGCCAGATCTGCGAAGCCTGCGGCATCGCTTTCTCGAAGAAGGTCAAGGACCTGACCGACGCCGACCTCGAGAAGATCCGCGACCAGATCGCCCAGTTCACGATCGAAGGCGACCTGCGCCGCGAGACCACGATGAACATCAAGCGGCTGATGGACATCGGCTGCTACCGTGGCTTCCGCCACCGCCGTGGCCTGCCCATGCGCGGCCAGCGCACCCGCACCAACGCACGGACCCGCAAGGGCCCGCGCAAGGCCGCCCAGGCGCTCAAGAAGTGATGTGCAGGGGTCGGGCCGGGCGTGCGTCGCGCGTCGGGCCGGATCCCTCCAGCTGAAGAAAGAGATTTCACATGGCCAAGAGTCCCGCCAACAATGCCGCCCAGCGCGTGCGCAAGAAGGTCCGCAAGAACGTGTCCGACGGCGTCGCGCACGTGCACGCGTCGTTCAACAACACGATCATCACGATCACCGACCGCCAGGGCAACGCGCTGAGCTGGGCCTCGTCGGGCGGCCAGGGCTTCAAGGGCTCGCGCAAGTCGACCCCGTTCGCCGCCCAGGTGGCGTCCGAAGTGGCCGGCCGCGCCGCCATCGACCAGGGCATCAAGAACCTCGAGGTCGAGATCAAGGGCCCCGGCCCGGGCCGCGAATCGTCGGTGCGCGCGCTGGCTGCGCTGGGCATCCGCATCACGTCGATCTCCGACGTGACGCCGGTCCCGCACAACGGCTGCCGTCCGCAGAAGCGTCGCCGCATCTGATGCGGCTCCCGCGCGAGCGGGAATCCGTGCCGGCGCGAGCCGGCGCGGTTGTCCAACCAAGCCCACCGCCATCGGCAGCGCGCCGGTGGCTCCCGCGGTGAAACGGCTGCGGCAGACAACACAAGGAAGCACACGTGGCACGTTACCTCGGCCCCAAGGCCAAACTCTCCCGCCGTGAAGGCACCGACCTGTTCCTGAAGAGCGCCCGCCGCGCCATCAGCGACAAGGCCAAGTTCGACAGCAAGCCCGGCCAGCACGGCCGCACCTCCGGCCAGCGCACCAGCGACTTCGGCCTGCAGCTGCGCGAGAAGCAGAAGGTCAAGCGCATGTACGGCGTGCTCGAGAAGCAGTTCCGCCGCTACTTCGCCGAAGCCGACCGCCGCAAGGGCAACACCGGCGCGAACCTGCTGTTCCTGCTCGAGTCCCGCCTGGACAACGTCGTCTACCGCATGGGCTTCGGCTCGACCCGCGCCGAGGCGCGCCAGCTGGTCAGCCACAAGGCGATCACGGTCAACGGCCAGCCGGTCAACATCCCGTCGTACCTGGTCAAGGCCGGCGACGTGGTGGCCGTGCGCGAGAAGTCCAAGAAGCAGAACCGCGTCGTCGAGGCGCTGCAGCTGGCCCAGCAGGTCGGCATGCCCGCCTGGGTCGAGGTCAGCCTCGAGAAGGCCGAGGGCACCTTCAAGAAGGTCCCCGACCGCGACGAGTTCGGCGCCGACATCAACGAGTCGCTGATCGTCGAACTGTATTCGCGCTGATCGCCCGTCCCGGTCCCGCCGACTGCCGTGCGCCGGTGCGCGCGGCGGCGCGCGGGACCCCGGCTTTGTGCGACGCGCGCGAGGCCAAAGAATTTCGTTCCCCTGCCACGGTGCATCGTGGCGTGGGGGCTTCACCAGCCTTACCGGTGTAACGAGCCGGGGGTATTGAGAGGAAGTCCTGCATGCAAACCAACCTGCTGAAACCCAAGTCCATCAACGTGGAGCAGCTGGGCCCCAACCGGGCCAAGGTGACGCTGGAGCCGTTCGAGCGCGGCTACGGCCACACCCTGGGCAACGCGCTGCGCCGCGTCCTGCTGTCGTCGATGGTCGGGTATGCGGCAACCGAGGTCACGATCGCCGGCGTGCTGCACGAGTACTCGTCGATCGACGGCGTCCAGGAGGACGTGGTCTCGATCCTGCTGAACCTCAAGGGCGTCGTCTTCAAGCTGCACAACCGCGACGAGGTCACCCTGTCGCTGCGCAAGGACGGCGAGGGCGTGGTCACCGCCGGTGACATCCAGACCCCGCACGACGTCGAGATCATCAACCCCGAGCACGTGATCGCGCACCTGTCGCAGGGCGGCAAGATCGACATGCAGATCAAGGTCGAGAAGGGCCGCGGCTACGTGCCGGGCACGATGCGCCGCTACGCCGACGAGCCGACCAAGTCCATCGGCCGCATCGTGCTGGACGCGTCGTTCTCGCCGGTCAGGCGGGTGAGCTACACGGTCGAGAGCGCCCGCGTCGAGCAGCGCACCGACCTGGACAAGCTGGTCGTCGAGATCGAGACCAACGGCGCGATCACCGCCGAGGACGCCGTGCGCGCCTCGGCCAAGATCCTGGTCGAGCAGCTGGCCGTGTTCGCCCAGCTCGAGGGCAGCGAACTCGCCGCCTTCGACCAGCCGGTGCAGCGCAGCTCGCAGCAGTTCGACCCGATCCTGCTGCGTCCGGTCGATGAACTGGAGCTGACGGTGCGCTCGGCCAACTGCCTGAAGGCCGAGAACATCTACTACATCGGCGACCTGATCCAGCGCACCGAGAACGAGCTGCTCAAGACCCCGAACCTGGGCCGCAAGTCGCTCAACGAGATCAAGGAAGTCCTGGCTTCCCGCGGTCTCACGCTGGGCATGAAACTCGAGAGCTGGCCGCCCGCCGGCCTCGACAAGCGCTGACCCGATTTCTTCAATGGTGAACTGGCGGTACCTGACACGGCCGCCTTTGAGATAAGGAAAGGAAACCACCATGCGTCACGGCCACGGCCTCCGCAAACTGAACCGCACCAGCGAGCACCGCCTCGCGATGCTGCGCAACATGATGAACTCGCTGCTGCAGCACGAGGCCATCAAGACCACCGTCCCCAAGGCCAAGGAACTGCGCCGCGTGGTCGAGCCGATGATCACGCTGGCCAAGGAGCCGACGCTTGCGAACAAGCGCCTGGCCTTCAACCGCCTGCGCGACCGCGATATCGTCACCAAGCTGTTCAACGAACTCGGCCCGCGCTACAAGGCGCGTCCGGGCGGCTACACGCGCATCCTGAAGATGGGCTTCCGCGTCGGCGACAACGCGCCGATGGCGCTGGTCGAGCTGGTCGATCGTCCCGAGGTGCAGGACGCACCTGCGCAGGGCGAAAACGCCTCGAATTAAGCTATACTCTCCCCTCTGACGCGCGGTGGAGCAGCCTGGTAGCTCGTTGGGCTCATAACCCAAAGGTCGCAAGTTCAAATCTTGCCCGCGCAACCAACTTCCAAGACGCCCACGCAAGTGGGCGTTCTTGTTTTCAGGCGCCCACTTCGGTGGGCGTCGTCGCTTGCGGCGCCGCCCCCGGCGATGCGGTCGGGCTCGCCGCCACGGTCCACCCGCCGCCTGCCATCCGCCGCTTGACCTGGCCCGTCGCCGGGTCGATGCACAGCAGGTGCAGCCAGCCGTTGTCCACCAGCTGGCGCACCACGTCGTGGCGACCGATCACCGTGTCGATGGCTTGGGGCGGTGCCTCGATGAACACCGACAGTCGCAGCGGTTCGTGCCGCCAGCGCTGGCCGTCGTGCAGCGACTGCATCGGCAGGCCGATGCGCAGGTCGCCGCCGTTGCCTTCGAACACCCCGATGCGGCCCGCCACCACGTTGTGCAGCAGCTTGTTGCCGCTGCCGTAGCGGGCGTTGTCGACGGTGGACGCGTGGTACTGCATGTTGATCCAGTGCGTCACCACCATCGGCGCGGTCATCACCAGGGTGAGCACCGACAGGTCGGTGTCCTGCCGCCAGTCGTAGTCGTGCAGGAAGGACCGCCCGTGCAGCGTGAGCCCCTGCGTGCGCGCACGCGGCGCCACCACGAAGGCGGCGTTGTTCGCCAGCGCCCACTCGGGCCGCACCTGCGACCAGTCGTTGGCGCGCTGCCGGATCCAGGTGGCCAGCCGGCCCGCACCGGCCGCTGCCGGCAACTGCAGCGACGGGGCGCGTTCCGCGCGCGCCGCATCGGCAGCCGCTGCCAACGCGGCGCGCAGCCGCGCGATCCGCGCGCCATGCGTCGCGGGCGCCGCCTCGACGTCGTACAGCGTCACGTCGTCGGTCGTGGTGTTGTGCAGGCCCGGCAGGAAGTGCGTCCCCTCGGGCACGCGGATGCCCTGGGACGCCAGCCCTGCGCGCACGGCCGGGTCGTTCAGCAGCGCGGCCAGCGCGCGGGCGTTGACCTCGCCGGTCTGCCCGCCACACGCGCCGCAATCCAGGCCGGCGGCATGCGCGTTGTTGGCGCTGGTGCTGCCATGCCCCGCCAGCAGCACCAGCGGCGCGAAGCCTTCGACCAGGCCCATCGCCCGCAGGATGCCCGCGGCCAGCGCCGCGCCCTCTGCGGCCTGCGCCACGGCCGCAGGCAGCCGCGGGGCCACGGGCCGGCCGCCCGGCAGGCCGGTGTCTTCCCAGCGGGGGGGCGCCTGGGTGCCGGGCAGGCTGCGCGCCAGCAGCTGGCCGGCCGCGGCCAGGCCCGTGGTCTCGACGCAGGAGAAGCCCGAGCCGGGGCTGATGCGCCAGCGCTCCCAGGCGGCGCGCAGGCCCAGCGCGCGGCGCCGCGCCGCCACCGCGGTGGCCAGCGGCACGCCTTCGTCACTGGCCTGCATCGCCGGCGCCAGCAGGCCCGGCAACTGCGGCCGCACCAGCGTGCTGCCCAGCGGCGCGTACGCGATCGGCAGGCCGAAGAAGCCGGCGAAGCCGCGCGTGTGGGTGCCTGCGTCCACGCCCTCGAGCGCGCGCCTGAACACCTCGGAGCGCACGTCGATGCAGAACACGGCCTGCACCTGCGC
This sequence comes from Comamonadaceae bacterium, assembly GCA_027484575.1. GTDB lineage: Bacteria > Pseudomonadota > Gammaproteobacteria > Burkholderiales > Burkholderiaceae_C > Ramlibacter. The sequence continues at coordinate 31,852 of JAIXSQ010000013.1, read as the reverse complement.
CGGCGCGGGCGCCGCCGCGGGGCGCGCGGCGAGGGCCTGCGCCAGCGGCTGCTGCCAGGCCAGCTCCAGCGCATGCTGGATCAGCCAGTCGTCGGCCTGAGCCCGCGCCAGGGCCTGCGCGTGCACGTCGACGGCTGCCCAGCCGGTCGCCCAGCCAGGTCGGGCCGCCAGCAGGTCCTGGTCGTCGGCCAGCAGCACCTCCCAGGCCAGCCGCATGGCGAGCAGGTCGACCAGGGTGTCGTCGCTGCCCCCGTCCAGCCCGGCCTGCCAGCGGCGCCACGCGCACCACGAGGCCCAGCCGTTCACCGACAGCAGCAGCGCGGTCAGGTAGTGCGGCCAGCCGCCTTGCGGCACGCCCAGGCGCGCCAGCCCGTGGCCGATGGCCTGGTCGGCCGTGGCAGGCCACGCGCCCAGCGCGTCGCGCAGCCAGGCCGCGCCGCGCTGCCAGCGCAGCCCCCGGTCGGCCACGATGCCCTGGCGCCAGCTGTCCCAGAGCCCGCCCGTGCGGTCGGCGTGCCAGCTGCCCTGGTCCTCGTCGAACCAGGCCGCGCAGTGCTGGCTGAGCTGGTGCACCACCGCGTCGCGCGCGGGCTGCGCGTCGTGCACCGGTCCCAGCGGCGCGAGGTCGGCCAAGGTTGCCAGCGCCTGCGCGCGGCCGATCGGCGCGGGCTGGGCCAGGCGAGCGGCCAGGCGCTCGGCCGTGGCGCCCGCATCGGCGTGGCCGGCCGCGGCGGCGGCGGCGCGCAGCTGGTGGGGCTGCAGCCGCCCTTCGCGCCATGCGGCCTGGGCATGCTCCGGCGCCACGAGCCGCGTGCCGGCCAGCACACCGAGCTGCGCGGCGACCTCGCCGATCGGGTGGGACACCCACCCCCACCAGGGGTTCACGGCAATCGACTGGTCGAGCGGCCAGTTGGGGGCGATGCGGCCGCAGGCCGCCTCGATGGCGTCGGCCAGCAGGCCGGTGTGGGCCACCTGGCCCAGGTCGTCGTGGTGCATGGTGTGGTTCCGTGGTGCGGGTGGCGGTGGTCAGGCCGAAGGCGGCGGGGACAGGCGGAACAGCACGCGGCTGAGACGCTCGTCGAGGAAGAGGCCGCCGTAGAACAGCGGTTGCAGGCGCCGGCCCAGGGGCGCGCGCGGGTCCGCCAGCTGGGCCTGCAGGACGAACAGGCCCGCGAAGGCGAGCGCCGGGAAACACCACAGCGCCGAGACGAAGCCGCTGGCTGGCACCACCCAGGTCGACAGGCCCAGATGCAGTCCCATGTAGACCAGCGCCAGCCCGGCGGCCAGCAGCCAGCCACGCAGCAGGCTGCCGCTGCCGGGGGTGCCGGCCAGCAGGGGGTTGAAGGCGAGCGCGACGATCGCGGCCAGCACGCCGAGCGCGGGATGCGCGGTGAGCTCGACGCCCCAGGCCTGCGCGGCCGCGGCGACCAGCACGAGCCCGCCGACGGCCGCCAGCAGCACGCGGCCGCCGCCCGGCGCCGGGGCCGGCGCCAGCCGCGCCACCAGCGCCACGCGCACCCGCTCGCCCGAGGACAGGAAGGCGTGCGCCTTGTACAGCGAATGCGCCACCAGGTGCAGCAGCGCCAGGTCCCAGAGGCCCAGGCCGCACTGCATCAGCATGAAGCCCATCTGCGCGCAGGTCGACCAGGCCAGGGCCACCTTGACGCTGATGCGGGTGGTCATCACCAGCGCGGCGAGGACCGCGGTCGCGGTGCCCACGGCCACCAGCAGCACCTGGGCCGGCAGGGCGGCTTCGACCGCGGGCGCCAGCCGCAGCAGCACGAAGCCGCCCAGGTTCACGACGCCAGCGTGCAGCAGGGCCGACACCGGCGTGGGCGCCTCCATCACCTGGATCAGCCAGCCGTGGAAGGGCAGCTGCGCGCACTTGAGCACCGCCGCGACGGCCACCAGCAGCACCGCCGCGACGCCGGCCCCGCCGAGCCCCGCCGCCTGCTGCACATGGGCGGCGATGCCGTCCAGGCGCAGCGTGCCGGCCTCGAGGCCGAAGGCCACGCAGGCGGCCAGCATGCACACGTCGGCCACCCGGGCGAGCAGGAACTTCTTGTGGGCCGCGATGCGGGCCGGCAAGCGCTCCGGGTAGGTGAGCAGCAAGCGGTGCAGGGCGAGGCTGGTCGCCCACCAGGCCAGCGCGACCACCAGCAGGTGGTTGGCCAGCACCACCGTCATGCTGCCTGCCAGCGTCGCGGCCAGCCAGCGGGCCGAGCGCGGCTGGCGGGGCTCGCCCTGCAGGTAGGTCGCGCTGTAGCGGGTGAGCACCCAGCCGATGAAGGCCACCAGCAGCAGCACGACCGCGCCCGGCAGGTCCAGCCGCACCACCGCGTTGGCGGCCGGGCCGCCGGCCAGCGTGGCGACCAGGGCGGCGGCGGCCGTCGCCAGGGCGAGTCCGGTCGCGCCGCGTGCCAGGGACCAGGCCGTGGCGGGCGCGGCGCCCGGGCGGCTGGCCAGGGCGGCGGCGGCGCAGAGCAGGGGGGCGGCCGCCGGCAGCAGGGCCAGGGCCGCGAGGGTGTCGGGAGAAGTCGTGGAAGCCATGGCCGCGACTGTGCGTTCCGGCAACGCATAAGTAAAATTCATTCTCTGGATCGGAACGTTCACCAGAACAGAACACAGGAGCGCGCCCTGGCCCGCCTGAACTACCACCACCTGCACTACTTCTGGGCCGTCGCGAAGGAGGGCAACCTCACCCGCGCGGCGACGCGCCTGCACGTGTCGCAGTCGGCCTTGTCGACGCAGATCCGGCAGCTCGAGGAGCAGCTGGGCCAGACGCTGTTCGAGCGCCGCGGGCGCGCGCTGCAGCTGACCGAGGCCGGCCGGCTGGCGCTGGGCTATGCCGAGGGCATCTTCGCGGCGGGCAACGAACTGGTCGCCGTGCTGGGCCGGGGCGAGCGCCGCCGCACGCAGGTGCTGCGCATCGGCGCCGTGGCCACGCTGTCGCGCAACTTCCAGGAGAACTTCCTGCGGCCGCTGCTCGACCGGGACGACGTCGAGCTCGTGCTGCAGTCGGGCGGGCTGGCCGAGTTGCTGCCCCGCCTGCGGCTGCACACCCTGGACCTCGTGCTCACCAACCAGCGGCTGGTGCCCGGGCCCGAGGACCCCTGGCGCTGCCGCCTGGTGGCGCGCCAGCCGGTGAGCCTGGTGGGACGTCCGCGTCGCCGCAAGGCGGGCTTCCGCTTCCCGGCCGACCTCGAGGACGCGCCCCTGGTGCTGCCGGGGCGTGGCAGCGACATCCGCGCCGCCTTCGACCTGCTGTGCGAGCAGTGGGGCGTGCATTACCGGCTGCGCGCCGAGGTCGACGACATGGCCATGCTGCGCCTGCTGGCCCGCGATGCCGGCACGGCCGCGCTGCTGCCCAGCGTGGTGGTGCAGGACGAGCTGCGCAGCGGCCGCCTGGTCGAGTACGCGGTGGTGCCCGACCTGCACGAGCACTTCTATGCGATCACGGTGCAGCGGCAGTTCGAGCCGCCCCTGCTGCAGGAACTGCTGCGCCGGCCCGAAGCCGATGTGCTGGGGACCCCGGCATGATCCGTCCTGCAGCGCGCCCCGCGGCGCGTCCGGTGGCCATGCGCCATCCCTGAACGCCCCCTTCCGGAGACCCCATGCCCGACACCGACTTCGCCGCCCTGTCGGCCCCACGACTGCAGGTCACGAGCGGCGGGGAGCCGGTGGCCGTGTACGTCGACGGGCAGGGCCCGCCGATGCTGCTGGTGCACAGCGTGAACGCCGCCGCCTCGGCCGCCGAGGTGCGCCCGCTGTTCGAGCACTACGCGCGGCAGCACACGGTGTATGCGCTGGACCTCCCGGGCTTCGGCGCGTCGGCGCGCACGGCGCGCGACTACACGCCCCGGCTGATGACCGACGCCCTGCACGACGTGCTGGCCCATGTCCGCGAGCGCCATGCGGGCGCACCGGTCGATGCCCTGGCGCTGTCGCTGTCGTGCGAGTTCCTCGCGCGTGCCGCCGTCGAGCGGCCGTCGGCGTTGCGAAGCCTGGCCCTGGTCAGTCCCACCGGCTTCTCCCGGGGCCCGCGCCGCCCGGGCCGCAACGGCCACCTGGGCATGCCCTGGCTGCTGCGCCTGCTGCGCGGTGCGGGCAGCGGGCAGACCGTGTTCCGCCTGCTCACGCGACCCGGCGTGATCCGCTACTTCCTGCAACGCACCTGGGGCTCGCGCCGCATCGACGAGCGCCTGTGGGCCACGGCCGTGCACATGGCGCGCGCGCCCGGCGCGGAGCATGCCCCGCTGCACTTCATCTCCGGCTACCTGTTCAGCCGCGACGTCGACGCGCTGTACGACGCACTGCAGCTGCCGGTGTGGCTGAGCCACGGCGTGCGCGGCGACTTCACCGACTACAGCCGCACCGAGCGCCTGCGCGGGCGCGCCAACTGGCAGCTGACGGAGCTGCCCACGGGGGCGCTGCCGCAGTTCGAGGTGCTGGGGGAGATGACGGCGCGCTACGACGCGTTCCTGCAGACGGTGCAGGTCGCGTGAGCGGCGGGGAAAAGGTGGCGCGGCTGGCGGGGATCGAACCCACGACCCTTGGCTTCGGAGGCCAATACTCTATCCACTGAGCTACAGCCGCATGCGGGAGAGGCGCGATTATGGCCGATCCCCGGGGCGGTTCGCCCGCCATCGCGCTCGGCCACGCCGGCACGGCCCGGCCATGCATGGGTCCAACTCTATAATCGTGGGTTGTTTTGACCCGACGCGCACATCTTTGAGGACGCCATGAGCGACAGCACGCAGGAAGAAGCCCACACCGGCCCGATCAAGACGCCCAAGCAGCTGCTGGTGGCGGTGTTCTTTTCTTTCGTGGTCCCCGTGGCCATCATCATCGGCCTGGTCTACTACGTGACGTCCGACAGCAAGCCTGCGGGCAGCACGCAGGCCGAGTCGTACAGCCTGGGCGGCCTGACCGCGCAGGACCTCGAGCGCGGCACGGCCGAGCGGCTGCGCAAGGTCGGCTCGGTCGAGATCCGCGATGCCAACCGCGCGCTGAAGTCGGGCGAGGACGTGTTCAAGGCGCAGTGCGCCGCCTGCCACGCCACCGGTGCCGCCGGCGCTCCCAAGCTCGGCGACGCCGCAGCCTGGTCCGCCCGCATCAAGACCGGCTACGAGGCCCTGCTGACCTCCGCCCTCAAGGGCAAGGGCGCCATGGCGGCGCAAGGCGGCGGTGACCACGAGGACCTGGAGATCGGCCGCGCGGTCGTCTACATGGCCAATGCCGCCGGCGCCAAGTTCGCCGAGCCGCAGCGTCCCGCTGGCGCCGCGCCGCAGGCCGACGCCGCACCCGCTGCGGCCCCGGCTGCTGCGATGGCTGCCGCGCCCGCCGCGCCGGCTGCGACCCAGGTCGCTGCCGCGCCCTCTGCCGCCGCTGCCCCGGCCCCCGCGGCGGCCGCCGGCAAGGGCGAAGCCCTGTACAAGCAGGCCTGCGTGGCCTGCCACTCGGCCGGCGTGGCCGGTGCCCCCAAGTTCGGCGACAAGGCCGCCTGGGCGCCGCGCATCAAGGAAGGCATCCCGCACCTGGTCGAGACCGTGGTCAAGGGCAAGGGCGCCATGCCGCCCAAGGGTGGCGTGTCCACCGCGTCCGAGGCCGACATCCGCGCCGCCGTCGAATACATGGTCGCCGCGGCCAAGTAAGGCCGCCCCGCCTGCGGGATGCGCCGCGGCGCATCCCATCCCGCCGAAGCCGCTCAGCCCTGGGCGGCTTCGGCGTTTGCGGCCCGTGCCGGGCTCGGCACGTAGCCATAGCGCGCCGGCAGCTCGCGCGCCTGCACCTCGCGCGGCACCCACTCGCCGCGTTCCACGCGATCGGCAGCCAGGTGCATGTCCTGGGTGTGCACCAGCGCCAGCCCGCGGTCGCAGGCCAGGTACAGGCGGCCGGCCTCGTCGAGCAGGCAGTCCTGCACCTGCAGCGGCCGCCCGGTGTGGTCGTGGACCGAGGTCGCGTCCAGGCGCGCGACCAGCGGGGCGGCCTCGAGCTCCACGAACACCCGCTGCGGCCCGTTCTGGAAGTACCAGCGTCCCTGCGCATCGGCCTCGTAGTTGCGCTGGATGAAGTCGATGAGCTTGTCGTGCCGCAGCAGCGCCCCGCGCGCGTCCGGGAAGGGGCCGGCCGCCTGCACGCGGTCGTCGCGCATGTACCAGTTGCCCCGGGCATCCAGCCCCAGCCAGCCTTGGCAGGCCGGCACGTGCGGCCACTTGGCCATCGCTTGCCGAACGATGTCGTCCATGCGGCGATTATTGGGCGGCGTGGCGCGCCTGCGGTGGGACGGAACGCCGGAAAGAAAAAAGGCGCCGGGATCGCCGGCGCCTTCCGTGGTGCGGGTGGCCGCTGTGGCGGACCCGCACCGTGTTGTGTGTCTCCTCGGACCCCCGCCTTGCGCGGACTTGGTCCGCCTTGCGAGTGCAGGCACTCTAGGTGGGCGCACCGCCCCAGTGCATCGGGACTAACCCGGGCGCAGCCCTCCCCGCGCTGGTGCGATCCGGTGCCGCCGCGCATGGCACGGTTGATGCACAACGTCCTGCACAGCCGGAAGACCGGCGCGGAGACCCCATGCACGCACAGCCTGCCATCCCCCGCCCCCTGCGCTGGAGCCTTGCGGCCCTCGCGGCGGGCGCTTCGACCGCTTGGGCCCAGGGCAGCCCCGCCCCGACCCAGCCCATGCTCGTGGCCGCCGACACGCTCAACGGTGCCGACACCGCGTGGCTGCTGACCGCCACGGCGCTGGTGCTGCTGATGACCCTGCCGGGCATCGCGCTGTTCTATGCCGGCATGGTGCGCCGCAAGAGCGTGCTCAACACCATGGCCAGCGTGCTCGCGGTCGCCGCGCTGGTGAGCCTGCTGTGGTTCGCGGTCGGCTACTCGCTGGCCTTCACGCCGGGCAACGGCCTGCTGGGCGGCACCAGCCGGCTCTGGTTCTCGGGCATGGCGTACCTCAAGGAGGGCGGGCGGGTCATGGTCAGCCACGTGGCGCCCAACGTGCCCGAGTCGCTCTACGCGATGTTCCAGCTCACCTTCGCGATCATCACGGCCGCGCTGGTGGTCGGCTCGTTTGTCGAGCGCATGCGCCTGTCGGCGGTGCTGGTGTTCAGCGGCCTGTGGTCGATCGTCGTGTATGCGCCCGTGGCGCACTGGGTGTGGGAGCCCGGCGGCTGGCTCGCCCAGCTGGGTGCGCTGGACTTCGCCGGCGGCTCCGTCGTGCACATCAACGCGGGCGTCGCCGGCCTGGTGTGCGCGTACGTGCTCGGGCCGCGGCGCGGTTACGGGCGCGAGGCCTTCGAGCCCTACAGCCTGGCCTTCACGCTCGTGGGCACCGGCCTGCTGTGGGTGGGCTGGTTCGGCTTCAACGCCGGCTCGGCCGTGGCGGCCGACGGGCGCGCCGGCCTGGCCATGCTGGTGACGCACGTGGCTGCCGCGGCCGGCGCCCTGTCCTGGATGCTGGGCGAGTGGATCCTGCGCGGCCGTCCGTCCCTGCTGGGCCTGTGCTCGGGCGCGGTGGCCGGGCTCGTGGCCATCACCCCGGCCTCGGGCTTCGTCATGCCCGCATCCGCCGTCCTGATCGGCGCGGTGGCGGGCTTCGCCTGCTACTGGGGTGCCACGGGCCTCAAGCGCATGCTGGGTGCCGACGATTCGCTGGACGTGTTCGGCGTGCACGGCATCGGCGGCCTGGTGGGCTGCGTGCTCACCGGTCTGCTGGCCAGCAAGGCGGTCGGCGGAGTCGAGGCCAGCATGGTGGCGCAGCTGGTGAGCGCGGGCGCCGTGCTGGCCTGGAGCGCCGTCGGCACCTTCGTCGTGCTGCTGGTCACCAAGGTGCTGGTGGGCCTGCGGGTCGACGAGCAGAGCGAAGCCACCGGCCTGGACATCGCGCAGCAGCGCGAGCGCCTGGGCAACTGAAGGCCGGCAGCATCCGGCGGCCTGCAAGGAGGATCCATGCTCCCCAGCGAGAAACTCGCGATCGCGGCCCACCTGCACGTGCTGCTGCGGCGGCGCACAGGGCGCGTCACCGACACCGAGTGGATGGCGCAGAACGCCGAGTACGCGGGCGAGATCGTGCGCTTCGCGCGGGCGCGCGCCATCGAGGACAAGGCCCCGGAGCTGGCCGAGTGGGCCGGCAAGCTCGAGCACGCGGTGCTGGGCGTCGCGCCGGCGCCCCGGCCCGCAGGCCCCGCCCCCGCGCAGCCGCCGGTGCGCGATTCCGGATTCCTGGACTCCATGCTGCCTGGCACCAAGCCACCGCGCGAGGACGACAGCCCTCGCTACGTCGGCGGCATCCGCTGACGGGCGCGGCGGCGCCGGATGCTACAGTCCCCGCGGCCGCCGCAGGCGGCACGCAGCAAGGGGACGAGATGCACGGAGTACGGTGGCGGGCCCGCGTGGCGGCCGGCCTGGTGGCTGCCAGCGGCGCACTGGCTGCACACGCGCAGGCGCCGGTCCAGTGGAGCCTGTCGGCGGGGCTGGCCTCGCGCCACCTGCAGGAGGAAGCCCCGGGCGGCGGCCGCCTCCTGACGGAGCGTGGCCCGGTGGGGCTGTTGCAGCTGCAGGGCAGCCGCGAGCTGGCCGACGGCCAGGCGCTGGCCCTGCGCCTGTCGCTGGGCGGCGGCGACCTCGACTACGACGGCCGCACGGCGATCACCCAGCAACCCCTGACCACCCGGACCCGGCAGGTCGAAGGCGGCGCCGACCTGCTGTGGCGGCCGCTGGCCCCGGGCGCCCTGGGCGAGGCCTGGCTGACCGCAGGCTGGTTCGCCAACCGTCGCCACATCCAGTCCACCGGCAGCGTCGGCGGGCTGGAGGAGACGTCCGAGGCCTGGTTCCTGGGCGCCCTGTGGCGCAGCCCCGCGTGGCAGCCGCTGGCCGGCTGGCGCGCCCATGGCGAGGTCGAGGCGCGCGCGAGCGTGCGCCACCGGCTGGACGTGGACTTCTACGGCCTGTTCGACGCCACGCGCTTCACGGGCGCACGGCGCCACCAGCTCGCCCTGCGCCTGGTCGCCACGCCCGACGGCTCGCCCTGGTCGTGGTCGCTCGATTGGTCGCGTTTCGCCCAGGGCGACAGCCCCCGCGCGCCGCTGTCGCGCAATGGCGCGCCGTTCGGCAGCGTCTACCAGCCCGCGCTGAAGGTCGACGACCTCGCGCTGCGGGTCACCCGCCGGTTCTGAAGGCGCGGGCCTCGGGCCACGCGGCTCAGGCCCGGGCTTCCTCGAGCACCCAGGTCGCGGCCTTCTCGGCCAGCATCAGCGTCGGCGAATTGGTGTTGCCGCTGGTGATCGTGGGCATGGCGCCCGCGTCCACCACCCGCAGGCCGGCGATGCCACGCACGCGCAGCCGGCTGTCGAGCACCGCCATCGGGTCCTCGTCGCGGCCCATCCTGGTCGTGCCCACCGGGTGGAAGATCGTGGTGGCGATGTCGCCGGCCAGCCGTGCCAGCTCCTCGTCGCTCTGGTACTGCACGCCGGGCTTCCACTCCTGCGGGCGGTACCTGGCCAGCGCGGGCTGGGCCACGATGCGGCGCGTCAGCCGCAGCGAATCGGCCGCCACCTGCCGGTCCTCGGGCGTGCTCAGGTAGTTCGGCGCGATCGCGGGCGCGTCCTCGAAGCGCGGGCTGCGGATGCGCACCGTGCCGCGGCTGGTCGGGTTCAGGTTGCACACGCTGGCCGTGAACGCCGGGAACGGATGCAAGGGCTCGCCGAACGCATCCAGGCTCAGCGGCTGCACGTGGTACTCGACGTTGGGCCAGGGCTGCTGCGGCGTGCTGCGCGTGAACGCGCCCAGCTGCGAGGGCGCCATGCTCATGGGCCCGCTGCGCGTGAACAGGTACTGCAGCCCGATGCGCGCCTTGCCCGCCAGGCTGTTGGCCAGGGTGTTGAGCGTCTGCACGCCCTCGACCTTGAACACCGCGCGGATCTGCAGGTGGTCCTGCAGGTTCTCGCCCACGCCCGGCAGGTCGTGCACCACCGGGATGCCGTGCTGGCGCAGCAGCCCGGCCGCACCGATCCCCGACAGCTGCAGGATCTGCGGCGAGCCGATGCTGCCGGCGCACAGCAGCACCTGCCGCGTCGCGCGCACCTCGACCTGCTGGCGGCCGGTCCACACCAGCGCGCCGGTGCAGCGCTTGCCCTGCTCGCCCTCCTCGACCAGCAGCCGCTGCACGTGCGCGCCGGTCCACAGCTCGAAATTCGGGCGCCCGTAGCAGGTGGGCCGCAGGAAGGCCTTGGCGGTGTTCCAGCGCCAGCCGTCCTTCTGGTTCACCTCGAAGTAGCCCACGCCCTCGTTGCTGCCGCGGTTGAAGTCGTCGGTGGCGGGGATGCCGGCCTGCTGCGCCGCCTGCGCGAAGGCGTCCAGGATGTCCCAGCGCAGGCGCTGGCGCTCGATGCGCCATTCGCCGCCGGCGCCATGCAGGTCGTCCGCGCCCTTGTGGTGGTCCTCGTGCTGCTTGAAGGCCGGCAGGCACTGGTCCCAGCGCCAGGTGTCGTCGCCGGTCAGCTGCGCCCACTGGTCGTAGTCGCGCGCCTGCCCGCGCATGTAGATCATCCCGTTGATGCTGGAGCAGCCGCCCAGCGTCTTGCCGCGCGGGTAGCGCAGCTCGCGGCCGTTGAGGCCGGCGTCGGGCTCGGTGCGGTACAGCCAGTCGGTGCGCGGGTTGCCGATGCAGTACAGGTAGCCCACCGGGATGTGGATCCAGTGGTAGTCGTCCCTGCGCCCGGCCTCCAGCAGCAGCACCCGGTTGCGCGGGTCGCGCGACAGCCGGTTGGCCAGCAGGCAGCCGGCGGTGCCTGCGCCGATGATGACGTAGTCGAACGTCGCTTCGCTCACGTGATGGGTCTCCTCGGCGCGCATTGTCGTTGTTGGCGGGGGCGCCTCCCGCCGCCCCGCATCACTTGCTCGTCGGCATCACGAACTCGGCGCCCTTGCCGATGCTCTCGGGCCAGCGCTGCATGATCGACTTCTGCTTCGTGTAGAAGCGCACGCCCTCCTCGCCGTAGGCGTGCATGTCGCCGAACAGGCTCTTCTTCCAGCCGCCGAAGCCGTGCCAGGCCATGGGCACCGGGATCGGCACGTTGATGCCGACCATGCCCACCTGGATGCGGCGCGAAAATTCGCGCGCCACGTTGCCGTCGCGGGTGAAGCAGGACACGCCGTTGCCGTAGGGGTGGGCGTTGATCAGGTCCACCGCCTCCTTCAGGTCGGCCACGCGCACGCAGCCCAGCACCGGGCCGAAGATCTCTTCCTGGTAGATCGTCATCGACGGCTGCACATGGTCGAACAGCGTGCCGCCCAGCCAGAAGCCGTTGTCGCAGCCCGGGCCGGCCTGCGCACCCTGGAAGCCGCGGCCGTCCACCAGCAGCGAGGCGCCTTCCTCGGCGCCCTTGGCGATGTAGCCGGCGATGCGCGCCTGCGCCACCTGGCTGACGATCGGGCCCATCTCCGCGTCGAGCTCGACGCCGTTCTTGACCTTCAGCGCCTGGGCGCGCTCGGCCAGCATCGGCACGATCCTGTCGGCCGCGCTGCCCACCAGCACCGCCACCGAGATCGCCATGCAGCGCTCGCCGGCCGAGCCGTAGGCCGAGCCGATCAGCGCGTCGACGGCCTGGTCCAGGTCGGCGTCGGGCATCACCACCATGTGGTTCTTGGCGCCGCCCAGCGCCTGCACGCGCTTGCCGTGGCGCGCGCCGGTCTCGTAGATCTTCTGCGCGATCGGGGTCGAGCCCACGAACGACAGCGCCTGCACGTCGGGATGCGTGAGCAGCCCGTCGACCGCGTCCTTGTCGCCCTGCACCACGTTGAAGACGCCATCGGGCAGGCCGGCTTCCTTGAGCAGCCGCGCGATCATCAGCGAGGGCGTGGGGTCCAGCGGGCTGGGCTTGAGCACGAAGCTGTTGCCGGCGGCGATGGCCACCGGGAACATCCACATCGGCACCATCACCGGGAAGTTGAACGGCGTGATGCCGGCCACCACGCCCAGGGGCTGGCGCAGCGTCCAGTTGTCGATGCCGGTGGAGACCTGGTCGGTGTAGTCGCCCTTGAGCAGCTGCGGGATGCCGCAGGCGAACTCGACGATCTCGATGCCGCGCGTCACCTCGCCCTGGGCATCGGTGAACACCTTGCCGTGCTCGGCCGTGATCGCGCGGGCCAGGTCGTCGCGGTGGCGGTTGAGCAGCTCCAGGAACTTGAACATCACCCGCGCGCGGCGCAGCGGCGGCGTGTCGGCCCAGGCGGGGAAGGCGGCCTTGGCGCTGGCGACGGCCTGGTCCACCTCGGCCTGGCTGGCCAGCGCCACGCGGCCGGTGACGGCGCCCGTGGCGGGGTTGAAGACGTCGGCGGCGCGGCCGCTGGTGCCGGCGGCGATGCGGCCGTCGATCCAGTGGTCGATGGCGGCGATGGCCTGGGCGCGCTGGAGGTCGGGTGCGTTCATGGCGGGTGTCCTGTGGGAAGGCGGCCAGTCTAGGCCGCGTCGCCCCCCGCGCCTAGGCGGTTTTCCTGAGAACATTGTTCAGGACAGTGAACAATGCAGCATGCCCGCGCCACCCCCTGCCGCCCGTGCGGCCACCCACCCGCCCGCCACGCCGGCCTTCGCCGACCTGCACCTGCTGACGGTGCTGGCGCACACCCGCAGCTACACCCAGGCCGCGCGCCGGCTGGGCGTGTCCAAGGCCTCGGTCAGCATGCGCATCGCCGAGCTAGAGCGCGCGGCCGGCGTGCCGCTGGTGCGGCGCACCACGCGGTCGGTGACGCTCACCGAGGCCGGCCAGCAACTGGTCGAGGAGACCCGCGGCCCGTTCGAGCGCATCGCCGAGAGCTTCGCGGGCGTGCGCGACCTGGCCGGCCACCCGCGCGGGCTGGTGCGGTTGACCGCTCCGGTCGCGCTGGGCCGCCAGCACGTGGTGCCGGCGCTGGTGCCCTTCCTGCGCCAGCACCCGGAGATCCGGGTCGAGCTGCAGCTGGACGACCGCTTCGTGCCGCTGGCGCAGGAGGGCTTCGACCTGGCCGTGCGCCATGCCCACGAGCCGCCCGACACGCACGTGGCCTGGACGCTGTGCGAGACCCGCTCGCTGCTGGTGGCCAGCCCCGAGTACCTGCGCCGCCACGGCACGCCCGCGCACCCGTCGGAGCTGGCCGGCCACCAGTGCCTGCTGTACCTGCGCGGCAGCGGCAGCCAGACCTGGGCCTTCGAGCGCAGCGCCCGCCGCGGTCCGGCCGAGTCGGTGCTGGTCACGGTGCAGGGGCCCTTGCGCGCCAACAACAGCGAGGCCCTGCGCGAGGCGGTGCTGGGCGGCCTGGGCATCGGCCTGCTGCCCGACTTCAGCGCTGCCGTGCCCCTGGGGGCGCGCCGGCTGGTCCCGTTGCTGCCGGGCTGGCAGCCGCGCGGCTTCTTCGGCGAGCGCATCTTCGCGATCCGCCCCTGGTCGGCCCACGTGCCGCTGGCGGTGCAGCGGCTGGTCGACCACCTGCGCGGCGCCTTCCAGGCCGGCTTCTGACCCGTCGGAGGGGCCCCGCGCTGGCATGCCTTTGGCTAGGATGGGATGTTGCCCAGCCACCGCATGCAGGACGACCCCACGACGCCCCGACTCCTGCCGCCCGCGCCGGGCGCGGATGCGCCGGCCCGCGTGCTGGGCCAGTGGACCGCCGCGCAGTTCGCCCGGCCGCAGCTGTTGCGCGGGCTCCAGGCGCTGCTGCAGCAGGCCGGGCCCGGCGCCGGCTGGGACCTCACCGGGGCCGAACGCCTGGACCATGTCGGCGCACAGCTGCTGTGGGACCACTGGGGCGGCCGCCGGCCCGAGCGGCTCGAGGCCACCCCCGCGCAGCACGCCATGCTCGAGCGCCTCGCGCGCTACACGTGTCCCGAGCCCCCGGCGCGCCGCGCCGGCCTGCGCCAGGCCTGGCTGGCCCTGGGCGAGGGCGTGCTCCACAAGGCGCATGCGATCGGTGACTTCCTGCACCTGACCGGCGAGCTGGCGCTGAACCTGCTGCGGCTGGTCCGCGCCCCGCACACCGGCCCGTGGCGCGACATCTCCGGCCACCTGGTGCGCACCGGCGCCACCGCGCTGCCCATCACGGCCCTGGTGGGCTTCCTGATCGGGGTCGTGCTCGCCTACCTCACCGCGCGGCAGCTGCGCCAGTTCGGTGCCGACGCGTTCATCGTCGACATCCTGGGTGTGGCGCTGATCCGCGAACTGGGGCCGCTGCTGGCCGCCATCCTGGTGGCGGGCCGCTCGGGCTCGGCCATCACGGCGCAGATCGGCGTGATGCGGGTGACCGACGAGCTCGATGCCATGCGCGTCATGGGCATCCCGCACGGCTGGCGCCTGGTGATGCCGCGGGCGCTGGCCCTGGCGGTGGCGATGCCGCTGGTGAGCGCCTGGACCACGGTGTGCGCGCTGGGCGGCGGCATGCTCGCGGCCGATGCCGCGCTGGACATCACGCCGACCTATTTCCTCAATGCGCTGCCGGCGGCGGTGCAGCTGGGCAACCTGCTGCTGGCCAGCAGCAAGTCGGTGGTGTTCGGGCTGCTCATCGCGCTGATCGGCTGCCATCACGGCCTGGCCGTCGAGCCCGACACGCAGAGCCTGGGGCGGGGCACCACGGCGTCGGTGGTCACCGCCATCACCGTGGTGATCCTGGTCGACGCGCTGTTTGCGGTCGCCTTCCGCGACGTGGGGTTCTAAGCCCATGGGCCCACCTGCCATCCCCGCACCGCTGCCCGGGCACGGCGCCCCGATGGTGGAGATCCGCGGCCTGCGCACCGAGTTCGCCGGGCCGGCGCGCACCACCGTCATCCACGACGGCCTGAACTTCGCGGTGCAGCGCGGCGAGGTGGTCTCGCTGGTGGGGGGCTCGGGGACCGGCAAGACCGTGCTGCTGCGGCAGATCCTGGGGCTGGCGCATCCGGCGGCCGGCAGCATCCGCGTGCTCGGCGAGCCGGTGCAGGCGCTGGGCGAGCGCGGGGCGGCCGGGCGCATCGGCATGCTGTTCCAGCACGGGGCGCTGTTCTCGGCCTTCAGCGTGCTGGAGAACATCGCGTTCCCGTTGCGCGAGCTGCGCACCCTGCCGCGCCGGCTGGTGCACCAGGCGGCGATGGTCAAGCTGCAGATGGTGGGCCTGCAGCCCGAGGACGCCACCAAGATGCCGGCCGACCTGTCGGGCGGGATGATCAAGCGGGTGGCGCTGGCGCGGGCGCTGGTGATGGATCCGCCGCTGCTGCTGCTGGACGAGCCCACCGCGGGGCTGGACCCCGAGAGCTCCGACGGCTTCGTGCGGCTGCTGCGCTCGCTGCACCGCGAGCTGGGGCTGACGGTGGTGATGGTCACCCACGACCTGGACACGCTGTTCGAGCTGTCGACGCGGATCGCGGTGCTGGCCGACAGGCGCGTGGTGGTCACCGGACCCCCCAAGGACGTGATCGCGTTCCAGCATCCCTTCGTGCACGAATTCTTCCTGGGTGAGCGCGGCCAGCGGGCGATGGAGCTGCTGCGCGAGTACCCGTTCGCCGTCTAGGAGGTCGACCATGGAAAACAAGGCGCATGCCCTGGCCGCCGGCCTGTTCGTGGTGGCGCTGGCCGCGCTGCTGCTCGGGCTGGGAGCCTGGCTGACCCGCGACAGCGGCCCGCGCGAGCGCTACGAGATCGCCACCCGCGAGGCCGTCACCGGACTGGCCGAGCAGGCGCCGGTGCGCTACCGCGGCGTGGACGTGGGCAAGGTCGCGCGCATCGGGTTCGACCCGCGCCAGCCGGGGCAGGTGCTGGTGCAGCTGGACGTGCGGCGCGACACGCCGGTGACCACCGAGACGTACGCCACGCTGTCGTTCCAGGGCGTGACCGGGCTGGCCTTCGTGCAGCTGGACGACTCGGGCCAGCCGGGTCGGCCGGTGGACGGCAACGCCGACGCGCCCCCGCGCATCCCGCTGCGGCCTGGCCTGCTGTCGCAGCTGACCGACAAGGGCACGGCCATCCTCGGGCAAGTCGAGCAGATCAGCACGCGGCTGAACCAGCTGCTGGACGAGGGCAACCAGCGTCGCGTGAGCGGTGCGGTGGAGAACATCGCGCGCGCCGCCGACCAGGTGGCCGTGCTCAGCCGCAACCTGGACATCACGCTCAACGCGCAGTTCGGGCCGCAGCGGGTGGACATCCCGTCGCTGGTCAGGCGCACCGACAGCGCGCTCGCCTCGCTGCGCGACACCTCGGAGCAGGCCCGCCAAGCCCTTGGCGAGATTGGCCAGACCGCCCGCCGGCTGAACGCGCCCGACGGCCCGGTCGACCGGCTGGCCACCGGGGCCGAGGCGCTGTCGCACGCCGCCGACGCGTTCAACGCGGCCACGCTGCCGCGCATCAACCGCGCCACCGAGGACACCTCGCGCGCGGTGCGGCAACTCGGCCGCACGGTCAACAACATCAACGACAACCCGCAGTCGCTGATCTTCGGCAGCGGCCGCATCGAGCCGGGGCCCGGAGAGCCCGGCTTCGAGGCGCCCGTCGCAGGGAGCCGGCCATGAGGCGCCGCATCGCCTCCGCGCTGGCCGCGGCCCTCCTGCTGCTGGCCGGCTGCGCCAGCGTCGTCGACAAGCCCGAGCGGCCCACGCTGTACGACATGGGGCCCCTGCCGCCGCTGGTGGCCGCCGCGACGCCGGGCGCAGCCACCCCGCTGCCGCTCGTGGTGCCCGACATCGATGCCGCCGGGGCCCTCGAGCAGTCGCTGCTGCTCTACCGCCTGGGCTATGCCGACGACCACCAGCTGCGCGCGTATGCCCTCGCCCGCTGGACGGCGCCGCCGGCGCAGCTGGTGCGCCAGCGCCTGCGCCAGCAGCTCGGCCGCGAACGGCCGGTGCTCGGCCTGGATGAGAGCGCGGCGCTGCGGCGCGACGGGGGCCAGCCGCTGCTGACCCTGCGGCTGGAGCTGGAGGAGTTCGCGCAGGTCTTCGACGCGCCCCAGCGCAGCCGGGGCGTGGTGCGGCTGCGTGCCACGCTGGTGGCCGGCGATCCGGCGGGCGACCGCCTGCTGGGCCAGCGCAGCATCGCCGTGGAAGGCACGTCGCCGACCGCGGACGCCAGCGGCGGCGTGCGCGCGCTCACGGCCGCCACGGACGCCGCAGCGGCGGACATCGCCGCGTGGCTGCGGCAGGTGGGGTCGGCGCGGTGAGCGCCGACGCGGAGGGCACGCCCACGGCCGCCGCTGCCGCCATGGTGGCGGCGCGGCCGCCCCGGCGACCGGCCGAGGAACTGCTGCGCGCGGCCGGCCTGCAGGTGCTGGGCCCGTGTGCCGCGCTGTCGCAGCGTCCGGGCCTGATGGAGGCGTCGCCGCTGCTCGAGGACTTCACGCGGGAGGAGGCCGACGTGCTCGGCGAGGCGATGCTGCGGGTGCGGGCACGTCCGGGCCAGCTGTTGATCGGCGAGGACGACCCCAGCGACTGGATGCTGCTGCTCTTGGCGGGCACCGTCGACGTGGGCAAGCGCCGGCTCGATGCGACCGAGCAGCGCCCGTCGCCGGGGCAGGCCGAGCGCGTCGCCGTGCTGCGCGCCGGCGCGGTGCTGGGCGAGATGTCGATGCTCGACGGCGAGCCGCGCTATGCCAGCGTGTGGGCCCTGGGCGAGGTGGAAGTGGGCGTGCTCACGCGGCAAGCCGTGGCGCGCCTGGTCGCCGAGCATCCGGCCGTGGGCGCCAAGCTGCTGGTCAAGCTCACGCAGCTGCTGGCCCAGCGGCTGCGCAACACCAGCAACCAGCTGCTGCGCCTGCTGCAGCAGCCGCCTCAGGCCGACGGCGGCGTGGCGGCCGGGGGCCGCATGCGGAACATGCCGTAGCCCTCCATCTGCAGCACGGGCTGGCCGTGCTGGTTGGTCATCTCCCACAGCGAGCGCACCAGCCCGATGCCGGGCCGGCTGCGCAGCGGGCGCGACTCCAGGATGGTGTGCCGCAGCGTGAGCGTGTCGCCCGGGAACACGGGCGTGGGCCACTTGAGCGATTCGAGCCCGGGCGAGCCCAGGCTGCTGGCATGGCGCAGGAAGTGGTCGACCGTCAGCCGCATCGCCATGGCGCAGGTGTGCCAGCCGCTGGCGCACAGCGAGCCGAACACCGAGGCCTCGGCCGCGGCCTGGTCCAGGTGGAAGGGCTGCGGGTCGAACTGGCGCGCGAAGGCGAGGATCTCCTCGGCGGTGGGGGTGACGCTGCCCAGCTCGCGCACGGAGCCGGGCTGCAGGTCCTCCCACCAGATCTGCACGGTGGCGGCGTCCATCAGCGGCCCCCCGAGACGTCGACCAGGCTCATGGTCGTGTAGCTGGCGGCGGGCGACAGCAGCCAGGCGATGGCCTGGGCGACCTCGTCGGCCGTGCCGCCGCGCTGCATGGGCACGCTGGGCGCCAGCCGCTCGACGCGGTCGGGGATGCCGCCCGAGGCGTGGATGTCGGTCTCGATCAGGCCCGGGCGCACCGCGTTCACGCGGATGCCCTCGTTCGCGACCTCGCGCGCCAGGCCGATGGTGAAGGTGTCGATCGCGCCCTTGGCCGACGCGTAGTCGACGTACTGGCCCGGCGCGCCCAGCCGCGCGGCCGCGCTGGACACGTTGACGATGGCGCCGCCCGCGCCGCCATGGCGGGTGCTCATGCGCCGCACCGCCTCGCGCGCGCACAGGAAGCTGCCGATCACGTTGACGTCGAACATCCGGCGCAGCCGCGCGAGCGACATGCCGTCCACGCGCGCCGTCACGTCGACCACGCCGGCGTTGTTCACCAGCCCGGTGAGCCGGCCCAGCTCGCGGTCGATGCGCGCGAACATGGCCAGCACCTGGGGCTCGTCGGCCACGTCGGCCTGCACGGCGACGGCACGGCCGCCGTCCGCGCGGATCGCCGACACGACCTCATCCGCGGCATCGGACCGCGCCGCGTAGTTGACGGCCACGGCCCAGCCCTGCCGGGCGGCCAGGCGCGCGGTGGCGGCGCCGATGCCGCGGCTGCCGCCGGTGACCAGGAGCACCTGTGGGGGGTTCAAACCGACCTCCTTCGTCGCCCGACGGGCGCGATTACGATACGCCGCCCATTAGAGACCCAAGGCGGCGCCGCACGCTGCCACCCAGGAGACGCACCCGTGCCCACCGTGGTCGACTACTACCTCGCGCCCCAGAGCCCCTGGACCTACCTCGGCCACGAGCGCTTCGTGCGCATCGCCCGCGAGGCCGGCGCCACGGTGCGGCTGCGGCCCACCGACCTGGGCCAGGTGTTCCCGGTCAGCGGCGGCCTGCCGCTGCCCAAGCGCGCGCCGCAGCGCCAGGCCTACCGCCTGGTGGAGCTGGCGCGCTGGCGCGACCACCTGGGCGTTGCGCTCACCGTGCAGCCCAAGTTCTTCCCGGTCCCGGGCGACGACGCGGCCCGCCTGATCTGCGCGGTGGATGCGGCCGACGGCACGGACGCGGCGCTGCGCCTGGCCGGCGCCGTGCTCGCCGCCTGCTGGGCGCAGGAGCGCAACATCGCCGATGCCGCGACGCTGGGCGAGCTGCTGGCCGAGTGCGGCCTGGCGGCCGACCGGCTGGCGCTCTCCCGCGAGCCCGCCGCGCAGCAGGCCTACGCCGCCCACACGCAGGCCGCCATCGAGCACGGCGTGTTCGGCGCGCCCAGCTGGATCGTCGACGGTGAGCTCTTCTGGGGCCAGGACCGGCTCGATTTCCTCGCGCGCAAGCTGCAGGGCCTGCGCTGACACCGACACCCAC
This sequence comes from Comamonadaceae bacterium, assembly GCA_027484575.1. Lineage (GTDB taxonomy): Bacteria > Pseudomonadota > Gammaproteobacteria > Burkholderiales > Burkholderiaceae_C > Ramlibacter. The sequence continues at coordinate 12,150 of JAIXSQ010000013.1, read as the reverse complement.
CACAGGAGCAACGACATGGGAAGCTTCATCGACTTGAAGGCCGCCGACGGCACCGCCGTCCCCGCCTACGTGGCCCAACCCGCCGGCACGCCCAAGGGCGCCGTCGTGGTGCTGCAGGAGATCTTCGGCGTCAACTCGCACATCCGCTCGGTCGCCGACGGGTATGCCGCCGCGGGCTACCTGGCCGTGGCGCCTTCGACCTTCCAACGCGTCAAGCCGGGCGTGGAGCTGGGCTACACCGATGCCGACATGCAGGCCGGCTTCGCGCTCAAGACGGCCGTCGAGGGCCTGCCCTTGCCGGGCGTGATGCAGGACATCCAGGCCGCGATCCAGCATGCGTCCAGCGCAGGCAAGGTGGGCATCGTGGGCTACTGCTGGGGCGGCCTGCTGTCCTGGCGCTCGGCCTGCACGCTCGACGGCCTGTCGGCGGCGGTCTGCTACTACGGCGGCGGCATGACCACGCCCGACGAGGCGGCGCGCGCGCCCAAGGTGCCGGTGCTGGCGCATTTCGGCGACCAGGACCACTGGATCCCGCTGGACAGCGTCGAGGCCTTCCGCAAGGCGCAGCCCCAGGTCGAGGTGCACGTGTACCAGGCCAACCACGGCTTCAACTGCGACCAGCGCGGCTCCTGGGACGCGCCGTCGGCGCAGCTGGCGCGCGAGCGCTCGCTGGCCTTCTTCGCCAAGAACCTGGCCTGAGGCGGGCGCCATGATGCGCCGCCGCGCGCTGCTGCAGGGCGCAGGCGCCCTGGCCCTGGCCGGCGGTGCCTGGCCGGCCCGCGCGGCCGCCTACACCGGGCCGCTGTTCGACGCTCACCTGCACTACAACGACGAGGCCTGGGGCCAGGGCGCGGGCCCGCACCCCCTGCCGGACGTGCTGGGCCGCATGCAGCGCGCGGGCGTGCGCGGCATCATCGCCAACTCGCGCACCAACGACGGCACGCACGCCCTGGCCGCCTCGTCGCAGGTGCGTGCGGCCGGCATCACCGTCGTGCCCTTCGTGCGGCTCTACCGCAACCGCGACGACTACAGCAGCTGGTTCCGCGACGAGAGCATCCACCGCATGGTGCTCGACGAGCTGGCCCGCGGCACGGCCGCCGGCCCCTTCCGCGGCATCGGCGAGTTCCACCTGTACGAGAGCGCAAACGCCAACGGGCCGGTGGCCGCCAGCCTGATGCGGCTGGCCGAGGAGCGGCAGCTGGCGGTGCTGGCCCACGTGGACGACGCGGCGATCGACCTGCTGATGGCGCACACCGCCTCGCGCGGGCAGTCGGTGCGCCTGGTGTGGGCCCACACCGGCATCGGCGGCTCGCCCGTCGAGCGGGTGGCACAGCTGCTGGCGCGCTATCCCCGGCTGATGGGCGAGCTGTCGTACCGGCCCGGCCTCACCTGCGATGGCGGCATGCTCTGCCCCGAGTGGCGCCGCCTGCTGCTGCAACACCCCGACCGCTTCGTGCTGGGATCCGACACCTGGATCAACGCGCGCTGGCAGTCGTACGAGGCCCTGATGGCCGGCTACCGGACCTGGCTGGGCGGCCTGCCGTCCGAGGCCGCCCGGGGCATCGCCTGGGACAACGCGGCACGCCTGTTCGGCCTGCCCACGCCCGCATGATCCAGCTGCACTTCTATCCGAGCACCGCGTCGATGGTGCCGCACCTCCTGCTCGAGGAGATGGGCGTGCCCTACGAGCGCGTGCTGGTGGACCGCAGCGTCGATGCGCACAAGCGGCCCGAGTACCTGGCGCTGAACCCGAACGGGCTGATCCCGGTGCTGGTCGACGATGGGCTCGTGCTGTACGAGACCGCGGCGATCGCGCTGCACCTGGCCGACCGGCATCCGCAGGCCGCGCTGCTGCCGCCGCTGGGCAGCGATGCGCGCAGCCAGTGCTACAAGTGGCTGGCGTGGCTGACCAACACCATGCAGGCCACGCTGATCGTCTACTTCTACCCCGAGCGCTGGGTCGACGCCGGCAACGCCGCGGGCGCGGCCGAGGTGAAGCGCCACGCGCATGCGAAGGTGGTGGCCCAGCTGCAGCAGCTGGAGGCGCAGCTCGCCGCCCACGGCGGGCCGTGGTTCCTGGGCGAGGCCTACGGCGTGCTGGACGCCTATGCCTTCACGCTGTGCCGCTGGACGCGCAACTTCCCCAGCGGGAGGGCGCGCGACCTGCCGGCGCTGGGTGCCTGGCTGCAACGCATGCTGCAGCGGCCCGCCGTGCAGCGTGTGCTCGCGAACGAGCAGCTGGCGCCACCCTACGTCTGAGGCGCGGGCCGCCACCCTCAGCGCGAGGTGCGCTCGAGGTAGCGCTTGCGCCAGAACACCAGGCCCAGCGCGCCGGCCACGGCCACCATCGCCACCACGGCGATCCAGAAGCCCGCGGGGTCGCGCAGCAGCGGCATGGCCTCGAAGTTCATGCCGAACACCCCGGTGATCAGGTTCAGCGGCAGGAAGATGGCCGTCAGCGCGGTGAGCGTGCGCATCACGTTGTTGGCGCGGTGGCTCTGGGCCGAGAAGTGGATCTGCACCACGCTCTCGGCGCCCTCTTCCATGCGGCGCACCTGGTGCACCACGCGCTGGATGTGCTCGATGACGTCGCGCGCGCGGGCCACGAGCGCGTCGCGCTCGGGCTGGTTCAGGCCATGCGGCGGCTGCTCGCGGAACGTGTCCAGCCACTCCTGCATGGCGTCGTTCTGCTCCTCGCACAGGTCCTCGAGCATGTGCAGTTCGCGCCGCGCGAGCACCAGCGCGTTCCAGCCCCGGAAGTCCGAGCCCGGCCGCAGCAGCTCGTGCTGCCAGCGGTCCAGCTCGTGGCTCAGCTGCTTGCGCAGCTCCAGGTAGCCGTCGACCATGGTGTTGACCATGCGCAGCATCAGGTCCGACGGGCTGGCCGGCAGGCGGCTGCGGTTGCCCGCGGCGCCTTCGCCCTGCACCGCGTCCGCGAGGAAGCGCTGCACGTAGGCGCGGGCGGTGAAGCAGCCCGGCGGATGCACGGTGACCAGCAACCGGTCGTAGACCAGGAAGCCGACGGCGCGGGTGCGGATGCGGCCGAAGCTGGCCAGCGCGCCGGGCACGGGCGCCGTCGGCGGATGCTCGCGCAGCTCGGCGTCGACCTCCTCGGCCGTGGCCAGGCGGCGGAAGATCACCAGGTCGTAGACCGAGGTGTAGTCGTAGTGCGAGGGATGGGCCGCGTTCAGCAGGTCCTTGGCATGCAGCTCCAGCATCGGCGAGCCGCCCAGGCGCTGGCCGGCGGCCTGCAGCACCGGCAGGGCCGACTCGACCTCGCCGCGCTCCAGCCAGATCCAAGTGAAGCCGTCGGCCGGCGGCTGCGACGGCACCGCCTCGACGAACCGCAGGGTGCCGCCTGTGAACTCGACGATCTGCATGGCAGCGGCCCCGCGCGGCGTCAGGCGCGCAGCTGGCGGGCGGCGTCGAGCGCGAAGTAGGTGAGGATGCCGTCGGCGCCGGCGCGCTTGAAGGCCAGCAGGCTTTCCATCATCACGGCGGGACCGTCGAGCCAGCCGTTGCGCGCGGCCGCCTGCAGCATCGCGTACTCGCCGGAGACCTGGTAGGCGAAGGTGGGCACGCGGAACTCGTCCTTGACCCGGCGCACCACGTCCAGGTACGGCATGCCGGGCTTGACCATGACCATGTCGGCGCCCTCGGCGATGTCCATCGCCACCTCGCGCAGCGCCTCGTCGGTGTTGCCCGGATCCATCTGGTAGACCTTCTTGTCGGCCTTGCCCAGGTTGGACGCCGAGCCCACCGCGTCGCGGAAGGGGCCGTAGAAGGCGCTCGCGTACTTGGCGCTGTACGCCATGATCCGCGTGTGGACCAGCCCGCGGTCTTCGAGCGCGCGGCGGATCGCGCCGATGCGGCCGTCCATCATGTCGCTGGGCGCGACGATGTCCACGCCGGCCTCGGCCTGCGTCAGCGCCTGCCGGGTGAGCACGGCCACCGTTTCGTCGTTCAGGATGTAACCGGTAGGGTCCAGCAGGCCGTCCTGGCCGTGGCTGGTGAACGGGTCCAGGGCCACGTCGGTCATCACCCCCAGCTGCGGGAAGCGCTGCTTGAGGGCGCGCACCACGCGCGGCACCAGCCCGTCGGGGTTGGTCGCCTCGCGCCCGTCCTCGGTCTTGAGCGACGGGTCGATCACCGGGAACAGCGCCATGACGGGAATGCCCAGCTGCACGCACTGCTCGGCCACGGGCAGCAGCAGGTCCAGGCTCAGGCGTTCGACGCCGGGCATGGAGGCCACGGCCTCGCGCCGGTTCTGGCCGTCGAGCACGAAGACCGGGTAGATCAGGTCGTGCGGCGTGAGCGCGTGCTCACGGACCAGGTTGCGGGTGAACGTGTCGCGACGCAGCCGGCGGGGCCGGCCCGAGGGGTAGGGGGCGTGCAGGACCATGCGTGGACTGTACGCCACGGCCGCGCCGGTTCCTGCGCGGTGCCCGGGCGGCGCCGCGGCGACCGGCGTGACCTGGCTTGACCCTCTGTCACAGGCTGTTACAGTAGATCCCGGGTAGCTTGCTGCCCCCCGCTTTTCCTCCCTGAGCGGGTGCCTTGTTGTGTGACAGCAAAAAGGCTTGCAACCCCAGCCTCGAGCTGGGGTTCTTTTTTTCCGCCGCGGCCCGGCGCGGAGCGCCCGCAGCGCTTCCGTACACTCGCCCGATGCTCTGGGTCAAAGCGCTGCACATCGTCTTCGTCGCCAGCTGGTTCGCCGGCCTGTTCTACCTGCCGCGGATCTACGTGAACCTGGCGATGGTCGAGCCCGGGTCCGTGGCCGAGCGCCAGCGCCTGCTGCTGATGGCCCGCAAGCTGATGCGCTTCACCACCCTGCTGGCGGTGCCGGCCGTGGTCCTGGGCCTGTGGTTGTGGCAGGGCTATGGCATCGGCAAGGGGCCGGGCAACGGCTGGATGCATGCCAAGCTGGCCGTGGTGGCGCTCACGCTGGGCTACCACCACTGGTGCGGGGCCTTGCTGCGCCAGTTCGAGCGCGACGAGAACCGGCGCGGGCACCGGTGGTACCGCTGGTTCAACGAGGCGCCCGTGCTGATGCTGCTGGCTGCCGTCGTTTTGGTGGTGGTCAAGCCGTTCTGATCGCTGCGCCGTGGACACCCGCAAGTCCTCGGCCTGGCCGCTCGCGCAGGCGTATGCGGCGCTGATCCTCTACGCCAGCCTGTACCCTTTCGCGGGCTGGCGCGACCAGGGCGTGTCGACCCTGGCCTTCCTGGCCAGCCCCTGGCCCCGCTGGTGGACCGGCTTCGACCTGGCGGCCAACGTGGCCGGCTACGCCCCGCTGGGCTTCCTGCTCGCCCTGGGCATGCTGCGCCGGCGGCCCGGCAGCAGCGTGGCCCTGGCGGTGGCGGTGGCCACCCTGCTGGGCGGGCTGCTCTCGCTGGCCATGGAGGCGCTGCAGACCTACCTGCCGGCCCGCGTCCCCTCGAACGTCGACCTGGGCCTGAACGTCGCGGGCACGTGCGCGGGCGCCGGGCTGGCCGGCGCGCTGGAGCTGGCCGGTGCGCTCGACCGCTGGAGCCGCTTCCGCCGGCGCTGGTTCGACGAGGAGGCGCGCGGGGCGCTGGTGCTGCTGGCGCTGTGGCCGTTCGCGCTGCTGTTCCCGGCCGCCGTGCCGCTGGGCCTGGGCCAGGTGCTGGAGCGCAGCGAGGCCGCGCTGGCCGACTGGCTGGCCGACACGCCCTTCCTCGAGTGGCTGCCCGTGCGCGACGTGGAGCTGCAGCCGCTGGTGCCCGGTGCCGAACTGCTGTGCGTCGCGCTGGGCGTGCTGGTGCCCTGCCTGCTGGCGTACTCGGTGATGCGCGACCTGCCCCGGCGCGTGGCCGCCGCGGCGGTGCTCGTGGCGCTGGGCGTGCTGGTCACGGCCCTGTCGGCCACCCTCAGCTGGGGGCCGGCCCACGCCTGGTCGTGGCTGAGCCTGCCGGTGCGCCTGGGGCTGCTGGGCGGGCTGGTGCTGGCGCTGTTGCTGGTGCCGCTGCGGCGCCGGGTCTGTGCGGCGCTGGGGCTGGTCGCCCTGCTGCTGCACCTGGCGGTGCTGAACCAGGCGCCCGAGAGCGCGTACTTCGCGCACACCCTGCAGGCCTGGGAGCAGGGGCGCTTCATCCGCTTCCACGGGCTGGCGCAGTGGCTGGGCTGGCTGTGGCCGTATGCCGCCCTGGCCGAGGTGTTGCAGCGGGTCTCGCGGGGGGAGGCCCCGCCTAGAATCCGCGGATGACCGACACCACGCGCCCCTCGTACTACGAGCGGCACATCTTCTTCTGCCTGAACAAGCGCGACAACGGCGACAACTGCTGCGCCGACCACGGCGCGCAGGCCGCATTCGACCGCTGCAAGTCGCAGGTCAAGGCCCAGGGCCTGGCCGGCCCCGGCAAGGTGCGGGTCAACAAGGCCGGCTGCCTGGACCGCTGTGCCGGCGGGCCGATCGCCGTCGTCTACCCCGAGGCGGTCTGGTACACGTACGTGGACCAGCACGACATCGACGAGATCGTCGAGTCGCACCTGAAGAACGGCCGGGTCGTCGAGCGCCTGCTGACGCCCCCGCAGCTGGGACGCTGAGCCCGTGAACGCCCAGACCGAGCGCCTGCCCCTGCAGGGCGCGGCCGGTGCCATCGAGGCCCTGCGCGACCGCCCCGCCGGCACCTCGCGCGGCACCGCGGTGATCGCCCATCCGCATCCGCTGTTCGGCGGCACCATGGACAACAAGGTGGTGCAGACGCTGGCCCGGGCGTTCGTGCAGTGCGGCTGGACGGCGGTGCGCTTCAATTTCCGCGGCGTGGGCGCGAGCGCCGGCGCCTACGACGAGGGCCGTGGCGAGGCGCAGGACCTGCTGGAGGTCGTGCGCCAGGTGGCGCCCGACGGCCCGTTGGCGCTCGCCGGCTTCTCGTTCGGCGCCTACGTGACCAGCCATGCGGTGGCGGCGCTCGCGGCCGTGCGCGCCCCCGAGCAGGTGGTGCTGGTGGGCACGGCGGCCTCGCGCTTCGCCGTCGCGCCCGTCGCGCCCGGGCTGCACGAGCGCACGCTGGTCGTGCACGGCGAGCAGGACGACACGGTGCCTCTGGGGGCGGTGCTGGACTGGGCCCGGCCGCAGGCCCTGCCGGTGCTGGTGGTGCCCGGGGGCGGGCACTTCTTTCACGGACAATTGCCGCTGCTCAAGACCCTGGTCGCGCGCCACCTGCGCGCCTGACCGACCCTCCCTTCCGAAGACCCGCATGACCCGTTTCGCCAAGGCGCTGCTCGCGCCGCTGTTCGCCCTGCTGTGCGCCACCGCCGCCGCCCAGGCGCCGCTGCCGCCGGAGATCGCCGCGCGCAGCTACCTGCTGCTGGACGTCAGCGCCAACCAGATCCTGGCCGGTCGCGAGATCGACGCGCCGGTGGAGCCGGCGTCGCTGACCAAGCTGATGAGTGCCTACCTGGTGTTCGACGCGCTGCGCGCCAAGAAGATCAGCCTGCAGCAGACGCTGCCGGTGAGCGTGCGGGCCTGGAAGATGCCGGGATCGCGGATGTTCATCGACCCCAGCATGCAGGTGCCCGTCGAGGACCTGATCAAGGGGATGATCGTGCAGTCGGGCAACGACGCCACCGTGGCCCTGGCCGAGGGCGTGGGCGGCACGGTCGAGCGGTTCGTGCAGCTGATGAACGACCAGGCCAAGGCCCTGGGCATGAAGAACACCCAGTTCCGCAATGCCGAAGGCCTGACGGAGCCGGGCCACACCACCACCGCGCGCGACCTGAGCATCCTGGCCACGCGCCTGATGCAGGACTTTCCGGACTTCGTCCAGTACTACGCGATCAAGAAGTACCGCTACCAGGGCACGCCCACGGCGAACGACACCAACCGGAACATGCTGCTGTTCCGGGATCCCACGGTCGACGGCCTGAAGACCGGCCACACCGAGGCCGCGGGCTACTGCCTGGTGGCCACCGCCAAGCGCGACTTCCCCAACCTGCCGGGCCGCCGCCTGCTGTCGATCGTGCTGGGCACCTCCAGCGAGGTCGCCCGCGCCAACGAGTCGCAGAAGCTGCTGAACTGGGGCTACACCGCCTGGGAAGGCATCAAGCTGTTCGATGCCAACCAGCCGGTGGCCACGCCCGAGGTCTGGAAGGGCAGCGCCCGCACCATCAAGCTCGGCCGGATGCAGCCGCTCGTGGTCGCGGTGCCGGCCGGCACGGCCGCCCAGCTCAAGACCGCGGTCGTGCGCCCGGACCCGCTGGTGGCGCCGTTCACCAAGGGCCAGCAGGTCGGCCAGCTGCGCGTGCTCGCCGGCGACAAGGTCGTGGCCGAAGTGCCGCTGCAGGCGCTGGAAACGGTGGAGCAGGCCGGCGTGCTGGGCCGCGCCTGGGACGCGCTGCGGCTGTGGATCAAGTGATCCCGGCCAAGAGTAGTTCTTAGTGCCTCATTTTGGCCGCCCGTCCGGGCGGCTTGCAGGATTCCTCGTTGAGGGGAAACCCGGGTCCGCATATACTGGCGGGCTTTCCCGCAATTGGGGCGGGGAAACCGTGCGCGCCGCCGCACCACCGAGCCGAGGGTCCGCAAGGGCCTGCCGGCCGGTGACGGCGGCGTCGCTTTCCGACGTTTAGGGACGTTTTTCAATGCCAACCATCAATCAACTCGTGCGTCAGGGCCGGGAGGTCGAGAAGACCAAATCCAAGTCGCCCGCGATGCAGAACAGCCCGCAGCGCCGTGGCGTGTGCACCCGCGTGTACACCACGACGCCCAAGAAGCCGAACTCGGCACTGCGCAAGGTCGCCAAGGTGCGCCTGACCAACGGTTTCGAGGTCATCTCGTACATCGGCGGTGAAGGCCACAACCTGCAGGAGCACTCGGTGGTGCTCGTGCGCGGCGGCCGCGTGAAGGACCTGCCCGGCGTGCGCTACCACATCGTGCGTGGCTCGCTGGACCTGCAGGGCGTCAAGGATCGCAAGCAGTCGCGTTCCAAGTACGGCGCCAAGCGCCCGAAGAAGGCCTGATCGCCTTCGGATCGTTTCATCGGTGTCCGCGTCGCCTGGCAGGCGGTGGGGACGAAGTGACCCGAAGCAGCCGCCGGCTGCGGGTCGAGTAAGCGGGAAGCCCGTTGGCTCCCACGGCCTGACGAAGGCCAGCTGAAGCAAGGAAAGAGGAAAGATATGCCGCGTCGTCGCGAAGTCCCTAAACGTGAAATCCTGCCGGATCCCAAGTACGGCAATGTCGAGCTCGCCAAGTTCATGAACGTGATCATGCAAGGCGGCAAGAAGGCGGTCGCCGAGCGCATCGTGTACGGCGCGCTCGAGCAGATCGAGAAGAAGGCCCAGGGCAAGGACCCGCTGGAGGTCTTCACCACCGCCATCAACAACGTCAAGCCGATGGTCGAGGTCAAGTCCCGCCGCGTCGGTGGCGCGAACTACCAGGTGCCCGTCGAAGTGCGCCCGGTCCGTCGCCTGGCCCTGTCGATGCGCTGGCTGAAGGAAGCCGCCAAGAAGCGCGGCGAGAAGTCGATGGCCCTGCGTCTGGCCAACGAGCTGATGGAAGCCACCGAAGGCCGTGGCGGCGCGATGAAGCGCCGCGACGAGGTGCACCGCATGGCCGAAGCCAACAAGGCCTTCAGCCACTTCCGCTTCTAAGCGGACGTCGTCCCCATCTGAAGCAACCGACGGCTGGGGCCCGCCACGAGCGGGCCCGCGCCGTTTTCAAGGAATCAACATCATGGCCCGCAAGACGCCCATCGAGCGCTACCGCAACATCGGTATTTCGGCGCACATCGACGCCGGCAAGACCACGACCACCGAGCGCATCCTGTTCTACACCGGCGTGAACCACAAGATCGGTGAAGTCCACGACGGCGCAGCCACCATGGACTGGATGGAGCAGGAGCAGGAGCGCGGCATCACCATCACGTCGGCCGCGACGACCTGCTTCTGGAAGGGCATGGACATGTCCTTCCCCGAGCACCGCATCAACATCATCGACACCCCCGGCCACGTGGACTTCACCATCGAGGTGGAGCGTTCCATGCGCGTGCTGGACGGCGCGTGCATGGTGTACTGCGCCGTGGGCGGCGTGCAGCCCCAGTCCGAGACGGTCTGGCGCCAGGCCAACAAGTACCGCGTGCCCCGCCTGGCGTTCGTCAACAAGATGGACCGCACCGGCGCGAACTTCTTCAAGGTCGTCGACCAGATGAAGCTGCGCCTGAAGGCCAACCCCGTGCCCATCGTGATCCCGATCGGTGCCGAGGAGAACTTCAAGGGCGTGGTCGACCTGCGCAAGATGAAGGCGATCATCTGGGACGAGGCGTCCCAGGGCATGAAGTTCACCTTCGAGGACATCCCGGCCGACCTGGTCGAGACGGCCAAGGAGTGGCGCGAGAAGATGGTCGAGGCCGCGGCCGAAGCCAGCGAGACGCTGATGAACAAGTACCTGGAAGAGGGCGATCTGACCGAAGAGGAGATCACCCTGGGCCTGCGTACGCGCACGATCGCCGGCGAGATCCAGCCGATGCTGTGCGGCACCGCGTTCAAGAACAAGGGCGTGCAGCGCATGCTGGACGCCGTCATCGAGCTGATGCCCTCGCCCGTCGACATCCCGCCCGTCAAGGGCACCGATGAGGACGAGCAGGAGACCACCCGCAAGGCCGACGACAACGAGAAGTTCTCGGCGCTGGCGTTCAAGCTGATGACCGACCCGTTCGTGGGCCAGCTGACCTTCGTGCGCGTCTACTCGGGCGTGCTGAGCAAGGGCGACAGCGTCTACAACCCGGTGCGCGGCAAGAAGGAGCGCATCGGCCGGATCGTGCAGATGCACGCCAACAACCGCCAGGAAGTCGACGAGATCCGCGCCGGCGACATCGCCGCCTGCGTGGGCCTGAAGGACGTGACCACGGGCGAGACCCTGTGCGATCCCTCCAGCGTCGTGACGCTCGAGCGCATGGTGTTCCCCGAGCCGGTGATCCGCCAGGCCGTGGAGCCCAAGACCAAGGCCGACCAGGAGAAGATGGGCGTGGCCCTGTCGCGCCTGGCTGCCGAGGATCCGTCGTTCCGCGTGAACACCGACGAGGAGTCCGGCCAGACCATCATCGGCGGCATGGGCGAACTGCACCTCGAGATCATCGTGGACCGCATGAAGCGCGAGTTCGGCGTGGAAGCCAACGTGGGCAAGCCCCAGGTGGCCTACCGCGAGACCGTGCGCAAGCAGGTCACCGACGTCGAAGGCAAGTTCGTGCGCCAGTCGGGCGGCAAGGGCCAGTACGGCCACGTCGTCTTCTCGCTGGAGCCGCAGGAAGCCGGCAAGGGCTTCGAGTTCGTCGACGCCATCAAGGGCGGCGTGGTGCCGCGCGAGTACATCCCGGCGGTGGAAAAGGGCGTGGTCGAAGCCCTGAACACCGGCGTGCTGGCCGGCTACCCGGTGGTGGACGTGAAGGTCACGCTGACCTTCGGTTCGTACCACGACGTGGACTCGTCGGAGCAGGCGTTCAAGATGGCCGCCATCTTCGGCTTCAAGGAAGCCGCCAAGCGCGCCAACCCCGTCATCCTCGAGCCGATGATGGCCGTGGAAGTCGAGACGCCCGAGGACTACGCCGGCAACGTGATGGGCGACCTGTCGTCCCGCCGTGGCATGGTGCAGGGCATGGACGACATGCCCGGCGGCGGCAAGGCCATCAAGGCCGAGGTGCCCCTGTCCGAGATGTTCGGCTACTCGACCACGCTGCGCTCGATGTCGCAGGGCCGTGCCACGTACACGATGGAGTTCAAGCACTACGCCGAAGCTCCGCGCAACGTGGCCGAGGCGATCGTCGCCGCCCGCGCCAAGTGACGTGAGGGCGAAGGGCGCGCAGCGCCCTTCGCGCCACGTCATCCCCGCGCAGGCGGGGATCCACGACCGGCTCCCGTGCCGATCATGGTTCCCGCCTCCGCAGGACGACAAGATCAACCCGCCGGCACCCGTCGGCGCGTCTGCGACCCGACCCCCCGCGCTGCCCGTGGCGCAGGACCCAGGAGCCGGGTGCAGACGTAAAACCCGGATCACGGGCATTGCTCTTTGCAGAGGACAACATGGCAAAAGGTAAGTTCGAGCGGACCAAACCGCACGTCAACGTGGGCACGATCGGCCACGTGGACCATGGCAAGACGACGCTGACGGCTGCGATCACGACGGTGCTGTCGACCAAG
>JAIXSQ010000005.1 GCA_027484575.1 Comamonadaceae bacterium | reverse complement strand
GCGATCAGCAGGTAGGCGGTGATCAGCCAGGTCCAGGCGAACATCGGCATCTTCATCAGCGTCATGCCGGGGGCGCGCATGTTGAGGATGGTCACGATGATGTTGATCGAGCCCATGATCGAGCTGGCGCCCAGCACGTGCATCGCGAAGATGCCGGCGTCCATCGACGGGCCCATCTGCAGCGTCAGCGGCGCGTACAGCGTCCAGCCGGCGGCGGGGGCGCCGCCGGGCATGAAGAACGAGCCCACCAGCAGCGCGCCGGCCGGGATCATCAGCCAGAAGCTGAAGTTGTTCATGCGCGCGAACGCCATGTCGCTGGCGCCGATCTGCAGCGGGATCATCCAGTTCGCGAAGCCCACGAACGCCGGCATGATCGCGCCGAACACCATGATGATCCCGTGCATGGTCGTGAGCTGGTTGAACAGCTCGGGGTTGACCAGCTGCAGGCCGGGCTGGAACAGCTCGGCGCGGATGCCCAGCGCCAGCAGGCCGCCGATCATCAGCATCGTGAACGAGAACAGCAGGTACAGGGTCCCGATGTCCTTGTGGTTGGTCGCGTAGACCCAGCGGCGCCAGCCGGCGGGCGCATGGCCGTGGTGGTCGTCGTGGCCAGCCGCGTGGCCGTGGTTGTCGAGAACTGCGCTCATGGATGTGACCTCGATGCTTGCTTACTTGCCGCGCTGCGCCAGCACCTCGGCGGGCTGGACGACCTGGCCGGTCTTGTTCGACCAGTTGTTCTTGGTGTAGCTGATCACCGCCGCGATGTCGGTGTCGGACAGCTGCTTCCACGCCGGCATGGCGTTCACGCCGTTGAGCAGGATGTGGATCTGCTTGGACTTGTCGGCGTCCAGCACGACGGCCGAGCCGTCCAGCGCCTTGATGGGGCCGGCACCCTTGCCGTTGGCCTGGTGGCAGGCGGCGCAGTTGGCGGCGTAGACCTTCTCGCCGCGCGCGACGATGTCGGTCAGCTGCCAGGTCTTGTTCGGGTCGTCCTGCTTGGCGGCCAGCTTCTTCTTCTGCTCGCCGACCCAGGCGGTGTACTCCTGCGCCGAGACCACCTTCACGTGGATCGGCATGTAGGCGTGCTCCTTGCCGCACAGCTCGTAGCAGTTGCCGTAGAAGTCGCCGGTCTTCTCGCTGCGGAACCAGGTGTCGCGCACGAAGCCGGGGATGGCGTCCTGCTTGACGCCGAAGGCCGGCACGCCCCAGGCGTGGATCACGTCGTTGGCGGTGGTGATGACGCGCACCTTCTTGCCCACCGGCACGACCACCGGGTTGTCGACCTTGAACAGGTAGTCGTTGGGCAGGGCCGCGGCCTTGGCGCCGCCGTCGTTGGACAGCTCGCGGTGGCTGGCATCCAGGGTGGACAGGAACGACACGCCGGCGCCTTCGCCGTTCAGGTAGTCGTAGCCCCACTTCCACTGGTAGCCGGTGGCCTTGATGGTGATGTCGGCGTTGCTGGTGTCCTTGGCGGCGACCAGCACCTTGGTGGCCGGCAGGGCCATCAGGATCACGATGATGAACGGGATCAGGGTCCAGACCACCTCGACGGTGACCGACTCGTGGAAGTTGGCCGGCTTGGCGCCGACCGACTTGCGGTGCTTCCAGATGGAATAGAACATCACCGAGAACACCAGCACGAAGATCACCACGCAGGTGATCAGCATGAACCAGTGCAGCCAGGCCTGTTCGCTCGCGATGCGGGTGGCGGCGCCGTGCAGGTTGAGTTGGCGCACGGCCGGACCGCCAGGCAGGTCTTGGGCTCGCGCGGCGCCGGCAGCCAGCGCCAGGGGCAGCGCTTGCGCCAGGGTCGTAAGGCTCTTCATCGTCTCGTTTCCGTTCTACTCGTCGTCGTCACCAAAACACACAAAACCTGTCGGACCGTGCGTCCTTCACGCGCGGGCCGCGCCGTGCTCGCGCAGGGCGCTGCGGATCTCCTGGGCCAGCAGCGGGCGCAGTTCCGGGCGCACGAAGCGGCCCACGCGCACCGACCGCCCCCGGCCGGACACCTCGATCAGCGACCGGTCGTCGCTGCGGGGCTCCACCCGGACCCACTCGGGATCGAACTCGGTGCGGCGCAGCTGGCCGCCCGTCTCGGTCTCCACCACCAGGCGGCGCTCCTGCAGCCAGATGCGCTCGCCGTCGGTGGCGTGCCGGGCGTACACCAGCAGAGCCAGGCCGACCAGGCCCAGCTCGAGCCAGGCGAAGGGCAGGATGAGGGTGGCACCCAGGGACCAGAAGACGGCCGCGATGCCCAGCGACAGCACGCACAGCGAGGCGTAGAACCAGCCCAGCTGGGCCGGCGTCACCGAACAATTGCGTTTGAGGAACCAGACGATCGCCTGGCCCTGGACTGTCGCGAAACGAAAAACCGGCATCGACGGCACCGCTCACCAATCAGCCGGCCATTGTAACGGCGTTGATTTACGTCAATCCCGACTGGGACGTCGGGCTGTCGCGCCGGTTGGACGGCAGCAGCGCACGCAGGTCGTCGACGCCGACGGCGGCCTCGGGGGCCATGCGCACGCGGGGCGCCGGCTTGATCGCATGGCCATAGACGATCTCGAAGGTGAGCGCCAGGCGCCCGTCGGGGCCGCGCAGGCGTTCGGCCAGCGCGGCCTCCAGGCGGGGCCGCCAGCCCTTGCCGCGCAGTGCGGAAAAGCGCTGCGGATGCCAGTTGGCCCCCAGGGCCCGCAATTCCTCGAGCAGCCGTCCCGGGCTGTCCCAGGTCAGCGTGATCCGCTCCATGTCCATGACGGGCTCGGCGAATCCGGCGGCCACCAGCATGTCGCCCCAATCGTGCATGTCGGTGAACTCGCTGCCGGCGGGCGGCCAGCCCAGCTCCGCGTAGAGCGCCCGCAGCTCGCGCACCGTGTCGGGGCCGAAGCAGGACAGCATGAGGAAGCCGTCGGTGGCCAGCGCCCGGTGCCAGGACGCGATCAGCGCCTGCGGCTCGGGATGCGCATGCAGGGCCATGTTGGCCCACAGCATCTGCACGCCGGCGGCGGGCAGCTCGGCGGCCAGCGTGCGGCGCGGGCCGCGCAGGCGCTGCCACCAAGCCTGACCGAACGCCGCCCGCAGGGCAGCGTGGCGCGCCGGGGGCTCCACCAGCCAGGCCTGGGACTGCGGGTAGCGCTGCTCCAGCAGGGCCTGGGCCTGCGTGCCGCCGCGCAGCGGCTCCCAATGGGCCCAGGCCGCCGGGGCCAGCCGGATCCATTCCAGCCGCTCGGCCATGCGCCGCGCCACCTCCTCGTGCAGCCACGGCGAGGCCGCGGGCGCACGCGCCAGCCAGCGCGCGGCGGCGACGGGATCGAGGGTGGGGGGACGGGAGACGGCCACGGAACGGAGGAGGCGCCGGGCGGGTCCGGGCGGGGGCGGCCAGTATAAGGAGCCGATGTTCCTGCCTCGCGCCCTGGGGTCGCTCGCGCGGGCCGTGCCGGCCCGCTGCGAGGTCTGCCGTGCCTGGCCGGCGCGGCCGGTCTGCGCGGCCTGCGACCTGCGCTTCGCGGCGCCGCGGCCGCGTTGTCCCACCTGCGCCGCCGCCCTGCCCCCCGGCGCCAGCGGCCCCTGCGGCGCGTGCCTGCGCAGCCCGCCGCCGCTGGAGGCCTGCCATGCGGCGGTCTCCTGGGGCTACCCGTGGAGCAGCCTGGTGGCCCGCTACAAGTTCGCCGGCGAGGTGGGCTGGGCGGGCATTTTCGCGGACCTGCTGCTGCGGGATCCGGCCGTGCGCGCCGAGGTGGCCCGCGCCCGCTGGCTGCTGCCGATGCCGCTGTCGGACGCGCGCCTGGCCGCGCGCGGCTTCAACCAGGCGCACGAGCTGGCGCGGCGGCTGGACGCCCGCAAGGCCGCGCCGCACCTGGTGCTGCGCCTGCGCGACACGCCGGCCCAGGCGGGCCTGGACCGCGCCCAGCGCCTGCGCAACCTGCGTGGCGCCTTCGCGGCCGAACCCCTGCACGCGAGCCGGCTGCGCGGCACCGAGGTGCTGCTGGTCGACGACGTCATGACCACCGGCGCCTCGCTGGCCGCCCTGGCGACCGTGGTGCGCGCGGCCGGCGCGGTGCGCGTGGCCGCCGTGGCGCTGTGCCGCACCGAGGACCCCGCCAGCCCTGCCGGGTGAGGCTGGTCAGGCCGGGCGGCGGCCCGGGTAGCATCGCGGCCCCATGCTGCGCATCGTCCTCGTCGCCCCCGAGATCCCGCCCAACACCGGCAACGTGATCCGGCTGGCGGCCAACACCGGCTGCGACCTGCACCTGGTCGAGCCGCTGGGCTTCTCGATGGACGACAAGCTGCTGCAGCGCGCCGGGCTCGACTACCACGAGTACGCCACCGTGCGCCGCCATGCCGACTGGGACGCCTTCGTCGCGGCGATGCAGCCGGACCCCGCGCGCCTGTTCGCGCTCACGACCCACGGCACGCGGGCCGTGCACGACGTGGCCTTCGCGCCGGGCGACTGGCTGGTGTACGGCTCCGAGTCACGCGGGCTGGCACCGGAGCTGCGGGAGCGATTCGCGCCGGCGCAGCGGCTGAAGCTGCCGATGCGGCCCGGCCAGCGCAGCCTGAACCTGTCGAACGCGGTGGCGGTGACGGTGTTCGAGGCCTGGCGCCAGCTGGGCTTCGCGGGCGCGGCGCCGCTGGTGCCGCCCCCGGCGGGCGGTGCTCAGGGATAGCGGCGCGCGATCGACTCGGCGACGCAGACCGGCTTGTCGCCGCCCTCGCGCTCGACCGTCACCAGCCAGGTCATCTGCACGCCGCCGCGGTCGACCGGCTCGCAGGCCTGCAGCACCAGCCTGGCGCGCAGCCGGCTGCCCACCGGCACGGGGGCCGGAAAGCGCACCTTGTTCAGGCCGTAGTTCACGCCCATGCCCGTGCCCTCGATGTGCAGCGCGGTCTCGAAGAATTTCGGCAGCAGCGACAGCGTGAGGTAGCCGTGCGCGATGGGCGCGCCGAACGGGCCGGCCTTGGCGCGCTCGACGTCGATGTGGATCCACTGGTGGTCGCCGGTCGCGTCGGCGAACTGGTTCACCTGCTCCTGCGTGACGGTCAGCCAGTCGCTGGTGGCGACTTCCTGGCCGACCAGCGCGGGCAGTTCGGCGAGCGATGCGAGGGTTCTCATGGCGCCGCACTGTAGGCGGCGCGGGCGCCGCTCAGCTGTCCAGCCAGCGACACAGGCCGTCCCATTGGGCCAGGTCGCGCTCGACGCGGCCGGGCGCCACGTCGAACAGGGTCAGGCCGCGGGCGGCCAGGTGCACGTAGTTCTGCGTGGGGCGCAGCTGGGCCACCACTGGCAGTCCCAGGCTCTTGGTGAAGGCCTCCAGCTGCTCGGCCGCCAGCGTGCGGCCGTCGACCCGCATGTGCACCAGCCCGACCTGCAGGCCCGAGGCCTTGCGGTGCTCGGCCAGCTCGTCGAGGAAGGCGCGGGTGGCGAAGATGTCGAAGATGCTGGGCGCCAGCGGCACCACGACGCGGGTGGCGTTGCGCAGCAGGTCGCGCAGGGCCTTGCCGTGCAGGCCGGCCGGCGTGTCGAGCACCACGTGCGTCACGCCCCTGGGCGGCCGTGCGACCTGCCCCTCGCCGATCTCCCAGCCCTGGATGGGCCGCGCGCCGGGCGGGCGCAGGCGCAGCCACAGGCTGCTGGACTGCTGCCGGTCGGCATCGCCCAGCATGACCGGATGGCCCCGGCTGGCGTACCAGCCGGCGATGTTGGTGGCCAGCGTGGACTTGCCCACGCCACCCTTCGGATTGGCAACGACCACGACCGGCATGCAGGCCACCTTTCGCGAGCGATGGCCGCCCCGGATGGGCGGCGCCGTGCGCTATGGTAGCGGCCATGGCCGAGCCCGTCCCGCCCGCCGCGCCGGCGCCCGCCGCCGCCCCCCACGCCACCGGCGCGCACGCCTACGTGGTCGCCGCCCACCCCGACTGGCGCGAGTCGCGCGTCAACCGGCGGCTGCTGCAGGCCGCGCGCTCGGTGCCCGGCGCCCGCGTGCTGGACCTGTACGGCCGCTACCCCGACTACGCGATCGATGTGGCCGCCGAGCAGCAGGCGCTGGAGGCCGCGCCGCTGCTGGTGCTGCTGCACCCCGTGCAGTGGTACGCGATGCCGGCGCTGCTCAAGCTGTGGGTCGACGAGGTCTTCGCCCTGGGCTGGGCCTACGGCCCCGGCGGCACGGCGCTGCGCGGCAAGGACCTGTGGCTAGTCGCCAGCACGGGGGGCTCGGAGGCCTCGTACCACCCCCAGGGCTACAACCGCTACTTCTTCGACGCCTTCCTGCCGCCCTACGAGCAGACCGCCGCCCTGTGCGGCATGCGCTTCCTGCCGCCGCTGCTGCTGCACGGTGCGCACCGTGTCGACGACGCCGCGCTGCATGTCCACGCCGAGACGTTCGCGCAGCGGCTGGCCAGCTGGCCCCGGTGGCCCGAGATCGCCGAGCTGGGCGACGGTGTCAGTTGCGAGGTGCCCACCGGCGACCGCCCCGCCCCGCACCCGGAGGACCACTGATGGAGCACGCCCTGCCCGACTGGCTGTCCGGCAGCCTGGTCTACCTGGCCGCGGCCGTGATCGCGGTGCCGGTGTCGCGGGCCCTGGGCCTGGGCTCGATCATCGGCTACCTGGCGGCCGGGCTGGTGATCGGCCCCTGGGGCCTGGGGCTCGTGCGCGAGGTGCAGGAGGTGCTGCACTTCGCGGAGTTCGGCGTCGTGCTGATGCTGTTCCTCGTCGGCCTCGAGCTGGAGCCGCGGCGGCTGTGGGAGCTGCGCCGGCCCATCTTCGGCTGGGGCGGCGCGCAGGTGGCCGGCTGCACCGCGCTGCTGGCCGCGGCGGCCGTCGCGGCGGGCATCGACTGGCGGCTAGCGGTCGTGGCGGCCCTGGGGCTGGCGCTGTCGTCCACCGCGATCGCGCTGCAGGTGCTGGGCGAGCGCAACCTGCTGCCCACCGCCAGCGGCCAGTCGGCCTTCGCCATCCTGCTGTTCCAGGACGTGGCCGCCATCCCCATCCTGGCCCTGCTGCCGCTGCTGGCCGCCGCGCCGGCGGCCGATCCGGGCGGCGACGGGGCGCTGTGGCAGGCCGCCCGCAGCATCGGCGTGATCGCGGCCATCGTGCTGGGCGGGCGGCTGGCGCTGCGGCCGCTGCTGCGCTGGATCGCGCGCAGCCGCACGCCCGAGATCTTCACGGCCGCCGCGCTGCTGCTGGTGGTGGCCATCGCCGCCGTGATGCAGCTGGCCGGGCTGTCGATGGCGCTGGGCGCCTTCCTGGCCGGCGTGCTGCTGGCCGAGAGCGAGTACCGGCGCGAGCTGGAGACCGACATCGAGCCCTTCAAGGGCCTGCTGCTGGGGCTGTTCTTCATCGCCGTGGGCATGAGCATCGACGTGGGCGTGCTGCTGCAGCGGCCGCTGCTGGTGACCGCCGTGGTCCTGGGCTTCCTGCTGCTCAAGGCCGTGCTGCTGTGGGGCCTGGCCCGCGCGATGGGAATCACGCCGCACGACCGCCCGGTGTTCACGCTGCTGCTGGCGCAGGGCGGCGAGTTCGCGTTCGTGGTGTTCCAGGCCGCCGCGGGCGCCCGCGTGATCGATGCGGCCACCGCCTCGCTGCTGGTGGCGGCGGTGGCGGTGTCGATGCTGCTGTCGCCGCTGCTGCTGGTGGCCATCGACCGCTGGACGCGCCGGCCCGCGGTGGCCGCCGCCCCTGCCGGCATGCCCGAGCTGGATGCGCCGCAGCAGGCGCCGGTGATCGTGGCCGGCTTCGGTCGCTGGGGCCAGATCGTCGCGCGCCTGCTGCTGGCCGACGGCCTGCGGCCGGTGGTGCTGGAGCACGACGCCGACATGGTCGAGGCGGCGCGCTCCTTCGGCTACCAGGTCTTCTTCGGCGACGCGAGCCGGCTCGACCTGCTGCGGCTGGCCGGCGCCAAGGAGGCCAAGGTGCTGGTGGTGGCGGTGGACGACCCGCGCCAGGCGCTGGCCATCGTCGACCTGGCGCGCGAGCACTTCCCGCACCTGCAGCTGGTGGTGCGGGCGCGCGACGCGACGCAGTGGAACCGGCTGCGCGACCGGGGCGTGCGGCACATCGAGCGCGAGCTGTTCGAGTCCAGCCTGCGCAGCGGCCGCACCGTGCTGGAGCTGCTGGGGCATCCGCCCCATGCGGCGCGCCGGCTGGCCATGCGCTTTCGCCAGCACAACCTGGCGCTGCTGGAGGACATGTACGCCCACCACGAGGACCGCAGCCGGCTGATCGCGGTGGCCAAGCAGGGCCGGCGCCAGCTGGAGGAGCAGATGGCCCGTGAACGCGAGCAGGCCCGCGCCCGCCAGGCGCAGCGCCGCGGCGCCGGCTGGGACCGGCGCCACGACTGAGCGCGGCTCAGCAGAAGAGCAGCGCCAGCCAGGCCGGGTCGTCGAGCAGGTTCAGCACGGCCCAGCCGTGCAGCCGGTACAGCAGCAGCTCCAGCTGCTGCGGCACGTCCAGCCCCGGGGCGGTCAGGGCGCGGGCGCCGGCGTCGCGCCGGGCGTGGCCACCGGCGCCGCTTCGTCCGGGAAGGGGTGCGAGCCCAGCGACAGCATGGACAGGGCGGCCAGCACGCGCGGGTCGGCGGCATGGAAGACCAGCAGGCCGCGTCCGCGCGCGCGCACCACGGCGCGCGGGCCCACCAGCCAGGTCAGGCGCGGGATGCCGACCATGCGCAGTTGCGTGATGTCGGCCAGCGCGACCTCCTTGTCCCACATCCAGCGCTGGCGGATGTGGGTGGCGTCGACGCTGGTGGTGCTGCGCAGGATCCACCACACGCACCACAGCACCATCACGATGGCCAGCGCGAGCATCGCCGCGGCCATGAAGGTCCAGGGCACCGCCAGCAGCTGGTCGGCCGCCTTGGCGCCCCACACCAGCATGGCCGCCACCAGGGCGACGGCCAGCGCCTTGACCAGCGGGGGGAAGGCCGGCCCCTCGACCCGGCGCTCGGCCTGCGGCGACACGCCTTACTTCTTCTCGTCGGCCGCCGGCGGCGTGGCCTGCTTGAACAGGTCCTCGACGGACTTCTCGTCCTGCGCCGGCGCGTTGGCCGGGTCGTTCATCTCGGCCGGCATCTCGATCTTCACCTTGTCGATGTCGATCTTCTCTTCCTTGTCGAGGAAGACGGTGACGGTCTGCGGCACGAAGATCACGATCAGCACCAGCAGCAGCTGCATCACCACCCACGGGATCGAGCCCAGGTAGATGTCCTTGGACTCCACCTTGCGGTCGATCGCGCCGTTCTTGAACAGCGTGTCGGAGATGCCGCGCAGGTAGAACAGCGCGAAGCCGAACGGCGGGTGCATGAAGCTGGTCTGCATGTTCACGCACAGCAGCACGCCGAACCAGATCAGGTCGATGCCCAGCTTGTCGGCCACGGGGCCCAGCAGCGGCAGGATGATGAAGGCGATCTCGAAGAAGTCGAGGAAGAACGCCAGGAAGAAGATGAAGGCGTTGACCACCAGCAGGAAGCCGGTCTGGCCGCCGGGCAGGCTGGTGAGCATGTGCTCGATCCAGCGGGCGCCGTCGACGCCCTGGAACACCAGCGAGAACACGCGCGAGCCGATCAGGATGAACACCACCATCGCGGTGATGCGCATCGTGCCGGTGATGGCCTCGGAGAACAGCGACCAGGACAGACGCTTGTGGATGGCGGCCAGCACCAGCGCGCCGACGGCGCCCATCGCGCCCGCCTCGGTGGGCGTGGCCACCGCGGTGTCGATGCCCGGCAGGCCGCCCATGGAGCCCAGCACCAGGAAGATCAGCACGGCCGAGGGGATGATGCCGCGCAGGCACTTGGCCCACAGGGCCCAGCCGCTGAGCGTGCGCGCCGTGGCCGGCACGCCCGGCACGTGGTGGGGCTTCACGCGCGCCAGGATGAAGGTGTACAGCGCGAAGATCAGCACCTGCAGGATGGACGGGCCCCAGGCGCCCTTGTACATGTCGCCCACCGAGCGGCCCAGCTGGTCGGCCATGACCACCAGCACCAACGAGGGCGGCACCAGCTGCGTGATGGTGCCGCTGGCGGCCAGCACGCCGGTGGCGTAGCGCATGTCGTAGCCGTAGCGCATCATCACCGGCAGCGAGATCATCGCCATCGCGATCACCTGGCCGGCCACGGTGCCGGTCACGGCGCCCAGGATGAAGCCCACGATGATCACCGAGTAGCCCAGGCCGCCGCGCACGGGGCCGAACAGCTGGCCCATCGAGTCCAGCATGTCCTCGGCCAGGCCGCACTTCTCGAGCACCGTGCCCATCACCGTGAAGAACGGGATCGCCAGCAGCAGCTCGTTGGACAGGATGCCGAAGACGTTCAGCGGCAGGTTGGCCATGAAGCTGGCGGGGAACCAGCCCATCTCGATCGCGAAGAAGCCGCAGAACAGGCCCAGGGCCGCCAGCGAGAAGGCGACCGGGAAACCGATCAGCATGATCACGATCAGCCCGGCGAACATCACCGGGGCGAAGCTCTCCATGTTCATTGCAGCGGCCTCTCGTAGTGCATGTCCATCTCGTAGGTGTGCGTGAGCCAGCCGACGCGCTTGATGATCTCGGACAGGCCCTGCAGGATCACGAGCGCGAAGCCCAGCGGCAGGGTCAGCATGGCGGGCCAGCGCACCAGGCCGCCGGCGTTGCTCGAGCGCTCACCCGAGACGAACCACTGCACGAACAGCGGGAAGGCGTACCAGAGCATCACGCCCATGGCCGGCAGCAGGAAGAAGGTGAAGCCCAGCAGGTCCACCCAGACCTTGCCGCGGCTGCTGTAGCGGCCGTAGAAGATGTCCACGCGCACGTGCTCGTTCAGGCGCATGACCTGCGAGGCGCCGAGCATCACGCAGACGGCGAACAGGTACCACTGGATCTCGAGCCAGGCATTGGAGCTGATCGAGAAGCCGTAGCGCACGAAGGCGTTGCCGGCACTGATGAAGCACGACGAAATGACCGCCCACTTGGCGATGGATCCGAACCTGTCGTTGATCCAGTCGATGGCATGGGCGAGAGCGAGCAACGCTTTCACGCGGGATCCCCTCGGAGTTAGGCCGCGCGACTGTAGCGATGAGCAGGTAAACGGAGCGTAAAAACGCGAACTTCGGGCTGACACACGACTGACGCGCGCTGGCCGGGGCCGGCCGCCGGGCGCTTCAGGGCCGCGGCGTGCCGGTGCCGCCCGGCCCGCCGGGCCCGCCGGCAGGGGCCGTCAGCAGCCGGTACCCGAGCCCGGCCTCGGTCAGCAGCAGCTGCGGGCGGGCCGGATCGGCCTCGAGCTTGCGGCGCAGCTGGCGCATGTAGATGCGCAGGTAGTGGCCCTGCTCCAGGCTGCCCGGCCCCCAGACGTCGCGCAGCAGCTGGCTGGCGCCCACCACCCGGCCCGCGCGGCGCGCCAGCGCCTCCAGCAGCCGCCACTCGGTGGCGGTCAGCCGCACCGCCCGGCCGTCCCGCAGCACCGACCGGGCCTCCAGGTCGATGTGCAGCGCCCCGGTCTGCAGCGTGGCCGCGCCGGCCAGCGAGGTCTGGGCCGCATGCCGCAGCTGCACCCGCAGGCGCGCATGCAGTTCGGCCAGCCCGAAGGGCTTGACCAGGTAGTCGTCGGCGCCGGCATCCAGCGCCTGCACCTTGGCCTTTTCGACGCTGCGCGCCGACAGCACCAGCACCGGGCGCTGGGTCCACTGGCGCAGCCGCCGGATCAGGTCCACCCCGTCGCCGTCGGGCAGCCCCAGGTCGAGCAGGTACAGGTCGATGCGCCGGGCGGCGGCCAGCGCCTCGGCGCCGCGCAGGTCGCCGGCCTCGTGCACCACGTAGCCCTCGGCCTGCAGCGAGCCGGCCAGCATGCGGCGCACCGGCTCGTCGTCGTCGACCAGCAGGACATGGACCGGGCGGGGCGGCAGCGGGGTCATGCGCTCAGCCGTGCAGTCCGTCCCAGAGCAGCTTCGCGCCGGTGAGCGCCATGCCCGCGTGCACCAGCCGGTAGAACAGCACCGGGCTGACCCGCAGCGCCAGCTTCACGCCGATGCGCACGCCCAGCGGCGCCAGCGGGAGCAGCACCAGCGAAGTGGCGAGATTGCGCATGTCCAGCAGTCCGAGCCAGGCGTAGGGGATCCACTTGGACAGGTTCACCGCGAAGAAGAACACGGCCATGGTCCCGGTGAAGACGGCCGGCGTCAGCCGCAGCGGCAGCACGTAGGCGTTGATCGGCGGCCCGCCCGCATGGGCGATGAAGCTGGTGAAGCCCGAGGTGACCGACAGCAGCGCGCCCAGCCAGCGCGGCGGCTGCGGGCTGTCGGCCCGCGGCGGGAACGCCAGCCGCTGCGCCAGGAACAGCAGCGTGCAGGCGCCCACGATGCCCGAGACCAGGTGGGCGTCCAGCAGGCGGAACGACAGCGTGCCCACCAACGTGCCCAGCAGGCCGAAGGGCAGCAGGAAGCGCACCAGCGGGCCGTCGATGTGGGCGCGCCAGGCCCGCAGGCCCAGCACGTCCATCACGAACAGCAGCGGCATCAGGATGGCGGCGGCCTGCGGCACCGTGACCGACAGCGCCATGAGCGGCACGGCCAGCGAGCCGAAGCCCGCGCCGAAGCCGCTCTTGCTGATGCCCAGCAGCAGCACGGCCGGGACGGCGACGGCATAGAAGCCGGGATCGGTGATGAGCGGAAAGTCCAAGCCCGCGATTGTGGCGCGGCCGTGGCCGGGGACCGCCGCGGCCGGAAGAGGGTCAGCCCAGGCGGCGGTGCAGGGCCTGCAGCGACACCAGCAGGTCGCCGATGAACTTGGCGGTGGCCTCGTCGGTCAGCTCGCCGTCGGCGTTGAACTTCGAGGCGCAGTGGTTGATGAACACCTCGGGCTTGTTCACGGTGAAGGTGTTCATGAACACCAGCACCTTGCGCAGGTCGTACTGCACGCGGGCGGTGCCCACCGGGCCGGGGCTGGCGCCCAGGATCGCGACGGGCTTGCCGTCCAGCGGCGGCGCGGGCGGGCGCGACATCCAGTCGAGCGCGTTCTTGAGCACGCCGGGGATGGAGAAGTTGTACTCGGGCGTGGCGATCAGCACCCCGTCGGCCGCGCGCAGGCGGTCCTTGAGCGCGGTGACCGCGGCCGGCTCACCGGCGGCGCGCACGTCGTCGTTGTACAGCGGGATGTCGGCGATGCTGGCGATCTCGATGGACATGCCGGCCGGCGCGAGCTTCTGCGCCGCGCGCAGCGCGAGGGTGTTGTACGAGGCAGCGCGCAGGCTGCCGGAGAGGGCGACGACCTTCATGGACGGATGGCTCCAGGGATGCGGGAAAGGGGGAGATGCTAGTCGGAGCGCACGCCCAGGCTGCGCACCAGCTTCGACCAGTGCTCGACGTCCTGGCGCACCACGGCCCGCGCCGCGTCGCCCACCAGCTGCAGCGGCTTGCCGCCGCCGCGCGCCAGTTGCTCGCGCACCTCGGCGGCGCCGGCGACCTTGCCGAACTCCTCGCGCAGGCGCGCCATCGCCTCGGGCGGGGTGCGCGCCGGCGCGAACAGGCCGAACCACGACTCCAGCTCCAGCGGCGCGCCGGCCTCGCGCAGGGTGGGCACGTCGGGATGCATGGGATTGCGCTGCGCGCCCGAGACGGCCAGCGCCCGCACCGTGCCGGCATCCACCTGCACCCGCGCGGTGGGCGAGAGGTCGAAGAACAGGTCGACCCGGCCGCCCAGCAGGTCCTGGTAGGCCGGCTGCGCGCCGCGGTAGGGCACGTGCGTGAGCTCGACGCCGGCGGCCTGCCACAGCGCCGCCGCCAGCACGTGCTGGCCCGAGCCGTTGCCGGCCGAGGCGTACGACAGCTTGCCGGGCTGCGCCTTGGCCTGGGCGATCACGTCGGCCAGGGTGCGCGCGGGCAGGTCCTTGCGCGCCATCAGCGTGTAGCTGTAGCTCACCAGCAGGCCCACGGGCTCGAAGTCGCGCAGGCTGTCGTACGGCAGGTTCGGATACAGGCCCGGGTTCAGGGCCAGGTTGGAGATCGAGCCGACCAGCAGGGTGTGGCCGTCGGGCGCGGCCTTGGCCGCCAGGTCGGTGCCCACCAGCGTGCCCGAGCCGGCGCGGTTCTCGACCACGAAGGGCTGGCCGGTGGCGCGTCCCAGGCGCTCGGCCAGCAGCCGGCCCACGCTGTCGAAGCCGCCGCCCGGCGGCTGCGGCACGATCACGCGCACGCTGCGGGCCGGGAAGGCCTGGGCGCGGGCGGCGGGCACGGCGGCCGCCAATGCGGCGGCGGCGAGCAGCGAGCGGCGGCGCGGGTCCATGGCTCAGCGCTCCAGGGCGCCGCCGGCCAGCCAGCGCTCGCCGCGCCGGTACAGCGCCTGCACCGCCTCGCCCTTGAGCATGGGCATGTCCATCTTCACGCGGTAGCCGATGCGCGTCTGGATGTAGGCCAGGTGGCGATAGCCTTCGGGCATGGCGGCCAGGGCCTGCTGGTCCAGCTGCAGCCGTGCGCTGGGATCCACCGGGTCGAGCCGGTCCTTCTCGTAGATCGGCTGGCGGTGCAGCAGCTTCCAGTGGCCGTCGTGCCGGGTGATGAAGTCGTGGAAGCGGCCGGTGCACACCACGTCGCACAGCACCGGGCCGTCCACGCCCTCGACCATGCCCCGCTGCGAGATGGTCATCTTGGTCTGCGCGATCGCCCGGTCGCCTTGCACCTCGATGGCGCTGCCACCCAGGAAGTGCAGGATGCTCACGCCCTTGTCCCAGCCTTCCCGGGTGACGCGGATGAACTCCTGCCAGGGTCCCTGGAACCAGGTGGCCATCATCACGCCGTCGGGGTGCCAGCAGGTGGCGAAGCGGTCCCAGTCGCCCGCGTCGCGCCAGACGGCCCAGCGCTCGACCAGTTCGCGGATCAGCAGCTTGTCGTGCAGGGTGTCGGCGGCCACGCGGTCTTCTCCTCGTTGTTCGTGGGCCGCGACTGTAGGAACGGCGCCGCCGGCACACAAGCCGGCGGGCGGGAAATGAGTTTTGCGGGCCGCGGAAGATTGGGGCCGGATGCGTCAGGCCGGGGCGCGGGGTCGATCGTGGGTCCCCGCCTGCGCGGGGACGACGGCGCAGGGGGACGCCCGTCATGCCCGCGCAGGCGGGCATCCAGGGGCAGGCGCGGGCCGGTCGCGGCCCCCGCGATCAGCCGGCGGTGCGCAGGACCGGCACGCCCTGGCCGGCCGGGGTGGCCATGCCGCCGCCCGAGGACTGGCGCAGCGTGCCGCCCTCGAGCTGCACCTTGGTGCCAAGCGCCGGCGGCTCGGCCTGGCGCAGCGTGCGGGTGCTGCCGTCGTCCATGCGCACGACCACGTCGTAGCTGGTGGTGGCGCGCGTGCGCTTCTCGATCTCGTGGCCGGCCAGCGCGCCGCCGACGGCGCCCAGCACCGTCATGGCCTTCTTGCCGGTGCCTCCGCCCACCTGGTGGCCCAGCAGGCCGCCGGCGACTGCGCCGCCCACGGCACCGATGCCGGTGCTGGCACCCTGCTCCTGCACGGGGCGCACCGCCTCGACCGTGCCGCAGCTGGCGCAGACCGCCGCGCGGACGGGCTCGGGTTGCGGGGCCCACACCGGCTGGGGCGCAGGCGCCTGCGCCATCGGCACGGGGGCAGGCACGGACTGCGGCTGCACGGCCGGCGCGACGGGCGCCTTGGCAACCACCTGCGGCCTGGCCGGCGCGGCGTGCGGCCTGGCATGCACGGGCTCGGGGGCGCGGGCGACCGACGGCTCGGCCGGGGTGGTGGCCGCCAGGGTGGCCGGCGCGGCGGACACCGCCGTCGGCGACTGCGTGGCCGTCGGTGCCGACAGCGTGGCCACCGGCGCGGCAGGCGCGGTCTCGCGGGCGATGAAGGCGCCGGTCAGGCCGGCGGTGGCCAGGGCCAGGCCGCCCAGGACGACCCAGATCGCCTTGGGCACGGCGGCGAGCGAGGAGGCGGGGGCGGCGGCGGTGGTGATGGTGGCGTTGTGCATGAAGTGCTCCTTCCGATGCATCGACAACGCGCATGGTGCCCCCGCCGGTGGACAGGCTCATGTGTCGGTCCTGCAAAGAACGCCACCGGATGTGCCGGATTGCACGCCCGCCCGGGCCGGGTCAGCCGGGTGTCAGGCGCTGGCCGGGCCGGGCCCGGGGCGCCCGCGGATCACCACCAGGTCACCTCACGCGTGGCCGGCCCCGTCGATCGGGTAATCGACCTGGTGGCGCGCGGTGCGCAGCCCGTCGAGCTCGCGCCGCACCCGCAGGTGCTCGGGATGCTGCGCGTAGGCGTCCAGCGCCTGCTGCGAGGCGAAGTCGCTCACCAGCACCACGTCGCAGGCGTAGTCCACGCCGCTGCGGTCCACGCCCACCTCCAGCCGCAGCAGGCCGGGGATGCGACCGCGCAGGCCGTGGAAGGCATCGACCAGGCGCGCGATGTTGGCGGCCTTGGCGCCGGGCGTGCCGCCCGCCACGTCCCACATCACGATGTGCCGGATCATGCGGGCGCGCCCTGCCCCGGCGCGGCCGGGGCGCGGTTCAGGACGAAGTCGTACTCGACCAGCCAGCTGCCGTCGGGCTGCCGGACCCAGTCGGCCACCAGCGACTCGCGCACGCCGAACACCGCGTCGGAGTCGAGGTAGCGGTCGCCGTTGCGGAACACGTGCGTGATCAGCGTCTCGTGGCCCGGGGCCTGGATCATGAAATGCAGGTGCGCCGGCCGCCAGGGATGGCGCCGGGTCGCCCGCAGCATGTCGCCCACGGGGCCGTCGTCGGGGATGGGGTAGCTCTCGGCCAGGATGGAGCGGAAGTGGTAGCCGCCGTCCGGGCCCGCCACCAGCACGCCGCGCGCCTGCGCCTGGCCCAGGCCCTCGCGCTGCACGTCGTAGGTGCCCTGGGCGTCGGCCTGCCAGACCTCGATGCGCGCGCCGGCCACCGGCCGCCCCTCGAGGTCGCGCACGTGGCCGCGCACCACGCAGGGCTCGCCGGCCGCGCCGTTGGCGACGTCGGCGCCGTGCTCGTAGTGCGGCGCCCCCTCGACGTAGAACGGCCCGAACACCGTCGCCTCGGTGCAGCCGGCCGGCTTGTCGTTGTTCATCGCCACCGTGAGCATGGACAGGCCCAGGGTGTCGGACAGCAGGATGAACTCCTGCCGCCTGTCGTCGGTGATGTGGCCCACGCGGGTGAGGAACTCGATGCCGCGGAACCACTCGTCCTCGGTCAGCCGCACGTCGCGGGCGAACGCGTGCAGGTGCTGCACCAGGCTGGTCATGATCTCGCGCAGGCGCGCGTCCGGCGTGTCGGCGAAGCGGGCGATGACCGCCTGCGTGATGTTGTCCTGGGTGAGATTGCGCATGTCGTGCTCGCGGCCCGCCACGGGCGGGGACGGTGCCACTGTAGGCAGCCCCCGGCGGGGGCGGAAGGCCGGCGCGGGAAAATGAGTTTTCCGCAGGACGCAAGACAAGCGAGGAGACAATCCCGTCATGGACCGCTGGGGCGAGATGGCACTGTTCGTGCAGGTGGCCGAGACGGGCAGCCTGAGCCGCGCGGCCGAGGCGCTGGGCCTGTCGAATGCCGCCGCGAGCCGGCACCTGTCGGCGCTCGAGGAGCGGCTGGGCGCGCGGCTGGTCGAGCGCAACACGCGCCGGCTGTACCTGACCGAGCCGGGACAGGAGTTCCTGCGCCGCAGCCGGGCGATCCTGGCCGACCTGGCCGACGCCGAATCGGCGGTCAACGCCAGCACGCTCAACCCCACCGGCACCTTGCGCATCACCGCCTCGCTGTCGTTCTCGGTGCAGCACATCGCCCCGCTGCTGCCCGAGTACACGCGCCGCTATCCCAACGTGTCGGTGCACGTCGAGACCGCCAACCGCTACCTGGACCTGATCGACAACAACATCGACGTGGCCATCCGCACCCGCGAGTCCGAGCCCGACTCGAACATCACGGTGCGGCGGCTGGCCGAGACGCGCCGCATCCTGACCGCCTCGCCCGGCTACCTGGCGCGCATGGGCCGGCCCGCCGCGCTGGAGGACCTGGCCCGCCACCACCTGCTGGTCTACACCTACTCGCTCAACCCGCACGAGCTGCGCTTCTCGCGCGGCGGCGAGACCACCGTGGTGCCGGCCAAGGGCCTGCTCGAGTCCAACGACGGCCAGGTGCTGCGGGCCGCGGCGCTCGACGGCCTGGGCATCCTGATCCAGCCGGCCTACATCGTGTACGAGGACATCGTCGCCGGCCGGCTGGTGCCGGTGCTCGATGCCTGGGACCTGCCGCGGCTGACCATCAACCTGGCCTACCCCAGCCGCAAGCACCTGACGGCCAAGGTGCGCACCTTCATCGACTTCCTGGCCGAGCATTTCGGCCGCATGGCCTACGAACGCAAATGGACGCAGCGCTTCGACCCGGCCTGACCCCGGGCACCCCCGTGGAGACCGACGTGCTGGTCGCCGGCGGCGGCCCCTGCGGGCTGATGCTGGCCATCGAGCTGGGCCGCCGCGGCATCCGCACCCTGGTGGTCGATCCCAAGCCGGGCACCGCCTTCAACCCGCAGGCCAATGCCACCCAGGCGCGCACCATGGAGCACTTCCGGCGCCTGGGCTTCGCCCACGAGGTGCGCGCCCAGGGCCTGCCGCCCGACCACCCGACCGACATCGCCTACTTCACCCGCTACACCGGGCACGAGCTGGCGCGGCTGGCGCTGCCCACCGCCGCCCAGGCGGTCGAGCGCATCCGCGCGCTCGACGGCTCCTGGAGCGCGGCCGAATTGCCGCACCGCGTGTCGCAGAAGTTCGTCGAGGCCATCCTGCGCCGGCAGGCGCAGGCGCCGGCGTGCAACGACATCCGCTACGGCTGGCAGCTCGACGGCTTCGACGACCGCGGCAGCCATGTCGAGGCCACGGTGCGGCCCGCCGGGGGCGGCGCGCCGGTGGCGGTGCGGGCGCAGTGGCTGGTGGGCGCCGACGGGGCGCGCAGCGGCGTGCGCCGCGCGCTGGGCATCGGCTGGGAGGGCGAGACCGGGACGCGGCGGGCCTTCATGGGCGGGCAGATGTTCGCCGTGTACCTGCGCGCGCCGTCCTTCCTGGAGGTGCTGCCGCACCCGCGAGCCTGGATGTACGTCAGCTTCAACCACGAGCGGCGCGCCTTCATGGCGTCGGTCGACGGCCGCAGCGAGTTCGCCTTCCATGCCGCGCTGCACGAGGGCGAGGACGCGTCCGGCTGGGGCGAGCGCGAGGCCCGGGCGGTGTTCGCCCAGGCCGTCGGCCGCGAGATCCCGCTGGAGGTGCTGTCCACCGGCACCTGGACCGCCGGCCACGCGCTGGTGGCCCGGTCGTTCGGCCGCGGCCGCGTGTGCATCGCCGGCGACGCGGCGCACCTGTTCACGCCCACCGGGGGCCTGGGCTACAACACGGCGGTCGAGGATGCGGTGAACCTGGGCTGGAAGCTCGCGGCGCTGGTGCGCGGCACCGGCGGGCCGCAGCTGGCCGCCAGCTACGAGGCCGAACGCAAGCCGCTGGCGCTGCGCAACACCGGGTATGCGCGGCGCTTCGCCGATTCGGTCGGGCTGCTGGCCGCCACGCCGCTGCTCGAGGCCGAGGGGCCGGCAGCCGAGGCCGCCCGCGCCGAGGCGGCACGCGCGCTCGCCGACCATGTGCGGCTGGAGTTCAACATCCCCGGCGTGACCTTCGGCGGCCGCTACGACGGCTCGCCGCTGGTGGTGCCCGACGGCAGCGCCCCGCCGCCCGACGCGGCCAACGCCTACGTGCCCAGCGCCTGCCCGGGCGGGCGCCCGCCGCATGCCTGGCTGGCCGACGGCCGCTCGCTGTACGACAGCTTCCACGCCGGCTGGACGCTGCTGGCGCTGGGACCGCAGCCGCCCGACACCGCCGCCTTCGTGCAGGCGGCCGACCGGCTCGGGCTGGACCTGCGCGTGGTGCCCCATGCCGACCCGGCCCTGGCGGCGCTGTACGAGGCGCCCCTGGCCCTGGTGCGCCCGGACCAGGTCGTGGCCTGGCGTGGCCGCGACGCCACGCAAGCCCCCACGGTGCTGCGGCGGGCCACCGGCCACGGCTGAGGAGCCGCTATCGTCGCGGGTCCCGCGAACCCGCAGCACGCACGACCATGCCCGCCTACGCCATCGGCCGCATCACCGTCACCGACCCCGACGCCTGGGCGCAGTACCGCGCCGGCGTGGGCCCCACCCTCACGGCCTGGGGCGGCGAGCTCGTGATGCGCGGCACCCAGGCGCAGGCCTGCGCCGGCGACGAGCCGCACCACGACGTGGTGGTGCTGCGCTTTCCCGACCTCGACGCCGCGCGCCACTGGCATGCCAGCCCGGCCTACCAGGCGCTGGTGCCGCTGCGGTTGCGCGCGGCCGACGTGGTGCTCACGCTCTACGCGGCCTGAGCGCCGCGTCCGGCGCACGGCTCGGTGCGGGTCCCACTTCCGCGGCCCGCGCGGCTGCGCTACAAGACGTGCAGGCGCCGCCTTCGCTCGCCGCGGCGCGAAAGGGGCAGCGCATGGACAAGGCCGAACGCGAACGGCACCACCAGGCCAACCTGGCACGCATCGCGCGCGTGCAGCAGGTGGTCGGGCGCGGCGACCGCAGCCGCATCGACCACGAGGGCACGCTGCTCGAACGCTCGCGCATGCTGTCCGAGGAACTGCAGGCGCACGCCGCCACCGAGCTGGGCCTCGCGGCCTTCGACCGGCTGCTGCGGCAGGCCGAGGAGAGCCGCTCGGCGCAGGCCCGCGAGATCGTCGCGGTGGTCACCGCGGTGTGGAACAACCGCCCGCTGCCGCTGCCTGCCCTGCGCGCGGTCGACCAGCCCACCGGCGACGACCTGATGGCGCTGCTCGATGCCTACCGCTGGGCCCGGCTCAGCCTGGTCGAGAACGTGGCGGGCGGGCCGGCGCGGGTCGCCCGGCTGGTCGGGCGCTGGTCGCTGGCCGGCGCCTGAGCACGGGCGCGGCTCAGGCCGCGGGCGGTGCGCCTTCCCAGGCGTCCTGCAGCAGCTGCCGCAGCGCGGCGCGCTCCAGCGGGCGCGGGTTCGGGTACTGGTTCTGCAGCGCGATGTCGCAGGCGCGGTCCAGGTCGGCCTGCGCCAGGCCCAGGTCGCGCAGCGCGACCGGCGCACCCAGGCGGCGGGCCAGGTCCTGCACCGCGCGGGGACCGCTGGTGCCGCCCAGGGCCCGCGCGATGCGCTCCATCGCCTGCGGCGCCGCCACCGCGTTGTAGGCCAGCGCATGCGGCAGCACCACCGTGTGGGTCTCGGCATGCGGCAGGTCGAAGCTGCCGCCCAGGGTGTGGCACAGCTTGTGGTGCAGCGCCATGCTCACGTTGCCCAGCACCACCCCGCACAGCCAGGCCCCGTACAGCGCGTCGCTGCGCGCACCCAGGTCGGAGGGGTCGCGGACGATGCCGGGCAGCGCCCGCCCCAGTGCGGCGATGCCTTCCTGCGCCATCAGGTCCATCACCGGGTTGCCGTCCACCGCATACAGGCCCTCGGCCGCATGCGCGATGGCGTTCAGGCCGCTGGTGACGCTCAGTCCCGCCGGCAGCGAGCGCGTGAGCTCGGGGTCGTACAGCACGGTGCGGGGCAGCACCCGCGCGTCCTTGCCGGTCTTCTTCAGGCCGGCCTCGGTGATGCCGTAGATCGGCGTCATCTCGCTGCCCGCATAGGTGGTCGGGATGCACAGGATGGGCAGGCCGGATTCCAGCGCGATGGCCTTGCCCAGGCCGGTGGTGGAGCCGCCGCCCACGGCCACCGCGCAGTCGGCGCCCAGCGACTGCGCCTGAGCGCGCGCCTCGCGCGCCGTCTCGATCGGCACGTGCATGACGGCGCGGTCGTACACGCCGGCGCAGCGGTCGCCCAGCAGGCCGGCCACGCGCTCGGCGATGCCGCGCTGCTCGGGCGTGCACAGCACCAGCGCGCGCCGTGCCCCCAGGCGCTCGATCTCGGGCGCCAGCTGCGCCAGCACGCCCGCGCCGAACACGACGCGGCCCGGCTGGCCGTTCCAGGTGAAGTTCCTCACGTCAGGTCCTCGAGTCCGGCCGCCCGCCCGACGGCCTTGGTGATCGCCGTGTCAGCCGGCGGCAGCGACGACACGGCAGCGGGACGGCGGTGCGGGCTGCATGGCCCGGCCAGTGTCGAAGCCGGCCCCGCGCCGGGCAAGGCAGGCGCGCGCAATTGTGTTTTCCGCCGCCTGCAAGACAGGCGGCGGCCAGGGGAACCGGTGCGGTGCGGCCTCAGTCGGCGGTCGCGCCGGAGGCCTTGACCACCTGCGCCCACTTGGCCGTCTCCTTGCGCATGAACTCGGCGAACTGCTCGGGCGTCTCGCTCATCGGCTCGGCACCCTGGTCGTCCATCTTGCGGCGCACCTCGGGGTCGGCCAGCACCTTGACGAGCGCGGCATGCACGCGCGCCAGCAGCGGCGCGGGCGTGGCGGCGGGCGCGTAGAGGCCGAACCACGAGGTGGCCTCGTAGCCGGGCACGCCGGCCTCGGCGATGGTGGGCACGTCGGGCAGGTCGTTGGAGCGCTTGGCCGTGGTGACGGCCAGTGCGCGCAGGCGCCCGCTGCGCACGTGCTGGATGGCCGAGGGCATGTTGTCGAACATCACATCGACCTGCCCGGCCACCAGGTCGGTCACGGCCGGCGCGCTGCCCTTGTAGGGCACGTGGACCATCTCGACCTTGGCCAGGGTGTTGAACAGCTCGCCCGACAGGTGGATCGAGCTGCCGCTGCCGGACGAGGCGAAGTTGACCTTGCCCGGATTGGCCCGGGCGTAGGCCACCAGTTCCCTGACCGACTTGTAGGGCTTGTTCGGGTTGGCCACGAGCAGGTTGGGGACCATGGCCACGCGCGTCAGCGGCGCGAAGTCCCTGACCGGGTCGAAGGGCAGCCGCTTGTACAGGCTGGCGTTGATGGCATGCGTGCCCACCGTGCCCATGAAGAGGGTGTAGCCGTCGGCCGGCGCCTTGGCCGCCATCGCGGCGCCGATGTTGCCGCCGGCGCCGGCGCGGTTGTCGACCACCACCGAGGTGCCCAGCTCACGGCCCAGGGCCTGGCCGACGACGCGGGCCAGGATGTCGGTGGTGCCGCCGGCGGCGAACGGCACGACGATGGTGATCGGCTTGGCGGGCCAGGCGCCCTGGGCGGCGGCCGGCAGCGCCGTCGCGGCGAGGGCGGCGGCAGCCGCGGCCAGCACGGCGCGGCGGGTGGAGGTGTGGACGGGGGTCATGCGGGTCTCTTTCGGTGCTTGTTGGCGGGAACGGACGGCGGCAGGGTCAGACGGGCGCCAGGCCCAGCGTGGTGCCGCCGCAGACGTAGAGGACCTGGCCGGTGACGAAACCGTTGGCCGGGTCGAGGAAGAACAGCGCCGCGCGGGCGACGTCGTCGGGCGTGCCCATGCGGCCCACCACGATGCTGTCCAGGATGCGCTGCGTGCGCGGCGCGCCCTCGGGGTTGCTGCGGCGGAACAGCTCGGTGGCGATCGGGCCCGGTGCGATCGCGTTGACGGTGATGCCGTCGGCGCCCAGCTCCATCGCCAGGGTGCGGGTCATGCCCACCAGGCCGGCCTTGGCCGCCGAATAGGCGACGCGTTCG
Source organism: Comamonadaceae bacterium (assembly GCA_027484575.1). Lineage (GTDB taxonomy): Bacteria > Pseudomonadota > Gammaproteobacteria > Burkholderiales > Burkholderiaceae_C > Ramlibacter. The sequence goes on along the minus strand of JAIXSQ010000005.1, from coordinate 70,639 downwards.
GTCTTGCCCAGCGCCGCGCGCGAGGCCATGTTGACGATGCGCCCGTGGCCGCAGGCGCGCAGCGACGGCAGGCAGGCCTGCGTCAGCAGCAGCGTGGCCTGCAGCGTGAGCGCGTTGACCAGCGCGAGGTCCTGCGCGGTCTGGGTCTCGACGGTGCCGGGACGGGTGGCCCCGGCGTTGTTGACCAGCGCGGTGATGCGGTGTCGCGCGGTGGCCTGCGCCGCGGCGGCGCGGGTCGCGGCCTCGTCGGTCAGGTCGGCCTGCAGGCTCACCAGCCGCGGGTGCGACCAGGCCGGCGGCTCGCGGTCGATGTTGACGACGGTGCGGCCCTGCGCGAGCAGCGGCTCGGCGATGGCGCGGCCAATGCCGCTGCTCGCACCCGTGACGAGGGTGGCGTCTGGAAGGGACATGGGGGACGGCTCGGAAGGGGTGCCGCGCGCGGCGCGGCACCGGGAACGTGACGGAAGGCCGGCGGGCCGCTCAGACCCGCTCGAGGATGACGGCGATGCCCTGGCCGACGCCGATGCACATGGTGCACAGCGCGTAGCGGCCGCCGCTGCGGTGCAGCTGGTTGACGGCGGTGGTGGCCAGGCGGGCGCCCGAGGCACCCAGCGGATGGCCCAGCGCGATGGCGCCGCCGTTGGGGTTCACGCGCGGGTCGTCGTCGCGCAGGCCCAGCAGGCGCAGCACGGCCAGGCCCTGCGCGGCGAAGGCCTCGTTCAGCTCGATGACGTCGATCTGGTCCAGCGTCAGGCCGGTCAGCTGCAGCACCTTCTGCGTGGCCGGCGCGGGGCCGATGCCCATCACGCGCGGCGCCACGCCGGCGGTGGCCATGCCGACCACGCGGGCGCGCGGGGTCAGGCCGAACCTGCCGGCGGTCGCCTCGTCGGCCAGCAGCAGCGCGCAGGCGCCGTCGTTGACGCCGCTGGCGTTGCCCGCGGTGACGGTGCCGTCGGGGCGCACCACGCCCTTGAGCTTGGCCAGCGCCTCGAGCGAGGTCTCGCGGGGGTGTTCGTCCCTGGCCACGACGAGGGCCTCGCCCTTCTTCTGCGGGATGCTCACGGGCGTGATCTCGGCGTCGAAGAAGCCGGCCTTCTGCGCCGCCACCGCCTTCATCTGCGAGGCCAGCGCCATGCGGTCCTGCGCCTCGCGCTCGATCGCGTGGTCGGTGGCGACGTTCTCGGCGGTCTCGGGCATGGAGTCGACGCCGTACTGCGCCTTCATCAGCTTGTTGACGAAGCGCCAGCCGATGGTGGTGTCGTAGACCGCGTTGTTGCGCGAGAAGGCCGTCTCCGCCTTGGGCATCACGAAGGGCGCGCGGCTCATGCTCTCGACGCCGCCGGCGATCATCAGCGTGGCCTCGCCGGCGCGGATGGCGCGGGCGGCGGTGCCCACCGCATCCAGGCCCGAACCGCACAGGCGGTTGATGGTGGCGCCCGGCACGTCGATGGGCAGGCCGGCCAGCAGCGAGGCCATGTGCGCGACGTTGCGGTTGTCCTCGCCGGCCTGGTTGGCGCAGCCGTACAGCACGTCGGTCACGGCCTGCCAGTCGACCCGGGGGTTGCGCGCCATCAGCGCCTTCAGGGGGATCGCGCCCAGGTCGTCGGTGCGCACCGACGACAGCGCGCCGCCGTAGCGGCCGAAGGGGGTGCGGATGGCGTCGCAGATGTAGGCGTGGGTGGTCATGGGATGTCCTTCGGGGGAAGAGGTGTCAGGCCGCGATGATGGGCAGGCCCACCAGCCGTTCGAGTTCCGCGTGCGACAGGCCGTCGACCGCGTCGATGAGCTGCAGGCCCTGCGGCGTGCAGGCGAAGGTGGCCAGGTCGGTGTAGACGCGCTTGACGCAGCCGATGCCGGTCAGCGGATAGGTGCAGCGCCCGACGATCTTGCTGGCGCCCTGCTTGGTCAGCAGGTCCATCATCACCCAGGTCTGCTTGGCGCCGATGGCCAGGTCCATCGCGCCGCCGACCGCGGGGATGGCGCCGGGCTCGCCGGTGCTCCAGTTGGCCAGGTCGCCGGTGGCCGAGACCTGGAAGGCGCCGAGCACGCAGATGTCCAGGTGGCCGCCGCGCATCATCGCGAACGAGTCCGCGTGGTGGAAGTACGCGCCGCCGGGCCGCAGCGTCACCGGCTGCTTGCCGGCGTTGATCAGGTCGTAGTCCTCCTGGCCCGCGGCCGGCGCCGGTCCCATGCCCAGGATGCCGTTCTCGCTCTGCAGGATGACCTCGCGGCCGGCCGGGATGTGGTTGGCCACCGCGGTGGGCTGGCCGATGCCCAGGTTGACGTAGGCGCCGTCGTGGATGTCCTGCGCGACGCGGGCTGCGAGCTGGTCCTTGGTGCGCTTGGCGTAGGCCATCTCAGGCCTCCTTCCTGAAGCCGCCGGCCTGCGTGGCCACGCGCGGGATGCGCACGATGCGGCTGACGTGGATGCCGGGGGTGACGATGGCCTCGGGGTCGAGCGTGCCGAGCTCCGCGATCTCGTGGACCGAGGCGATGGTCCGCTTGGCCGCCGTGGCCATCACCGGGCCGAAGTTGCGCGCGGCCTTGCGGTAGACCAGGTTGCCCCAGCGGTCGCCGGCCTCGGCCTTGATCAGGGCGACGTCGCCGTGGATCGGGGTCTCCAGCACGTGCATGCGGCCGCCGATCTCGCGCGTCTCCTTGCCCTGGGCCAGCTCGGTGCCGTAGCCGGTGGGGCAGAAGAAGGCCCCGATCCCGGCGCCGGCGGCGCGCAGCCGTTCGGCCAGCGTGCCCTGGGGCACCAGTTCCAGCTCGAGCTTGCCGCTGCGGTACAGGCCGTCGAAGACATGGCTGTCGACCTGGCGCGGGAAGCTGCAGATGATCTTGCGCACGCGGCCGGTGGCCAGCAGCGCGGCCAGGCCGGTGTCGCCGTTGCCGGCGTTGTTGTTCACCACGGTGAGGTCGCGCGCGCCCTGCGCGATCAGGCCGTCGATCAGCTCGCCGGGAATGCCGGCGGTGCCGAAGCCGCCGATCAGGACGGTGGCGCCGTCCTGGATCCCGGCCAGCGCCTCCTCGACGGAGGGCGAGATCTTGTCGATCATGGGCGTCCTTTGTTCGATATGCGAACAAGTGTTCGTATAATGAATTCTACATGCCCGCCACCGACGACTCGCCCTCCACCCCGCGCCCCGGCGACAGCTACGTGCAGTCGTTCGCCCGGGGCCTGCAGGTGATCCGCTCGTTCGACGCGCAGGCGCCGCGGCAGACGCTCAGCGCGGTGGCCGCGCGCACCGGCCTGGCCCGTGCCGCCGCGCGGCGCATCCTGCTGACGCTGCAGGCGCTGGGCTACGTGGACGGCGACGGCAAGCTGTACTGGCTGACCCCGCGCATCCTGGACCTGGGCTACGCCTACCTGTCGTCCATGCCGATGTGGAACGTGGCCGAGCCGGTGATGGAGCAGCTGGCCGAGCAGGTCAAGGAGTCGTGCTCGGCCGCGGTGCTGGACGGCGCCGACATCGTCTACGTGCTGCGCGTGTCCACCCGCAAGATCATGCGCAACGCGCTGGGCATCGGCTCGCGCCTGCCGGCGGCCTGCACCTCGATGGGCCGGATGCTGCTGGCCGCCCTGCCCGACGACGAGGTGCTGGCGCGGCTGCGGGCCGGGCCGCTGGAGCCGCGCACCCGCCACACGCTGGTCGATCCGCAGGCGGTGCTCGCGAAGGTGCAGCAGGCGCGGCGCCAGGGCTGGTGCCTGGTCAACCAGGAGCTGGAGGAAGGCCTGGTGTCCATGGCCGCGCCGATCGTCAACCGGGCGGGCCGCACCATCGCCGCGATCAACGTCAGCGGCCAGGTCAACCGCACCGCGCCGCGGACCATGCAGGAAGCCATGCTGCAGCCGCTGCTGGCCACCGCGGCCGAGATCTCGCGGCGGCTGCCGGCCGCCTGAGGCCGCGCCGGCCGCGTGCTACGCTGCCGCCCCCATGTTCAACCCTTCCCAGCACGAGGTGCGCCGCTTCTTCTGCGGCGTGCATGCCAAGGCCCGCGCAGGCCAGCCGCTGGACGCGCTGGAGACGCTGGCCAGCGGCTGGCTGCGCGAGCATCCCGAATACGACCCCGACCTGGCCGATGCGCAGGCGGCGGTGGACCGCGTGTACGACGGCGGCGACGGCCGCACCAACCCGTTCCTGCACCTGTCCATGCACCTGTCGATCAGCGAGCAGTGCTCGATCGACCAGCCGCGCGGCATCCGGCAGGCGGTGGAACTGCTGGCCGCGCGCCTTGGCTCGCTGCACGACGCCCACCATGCGGCGATGGAGTGCCTGGGCCGCATGCTGTGGGACAGCCAGCGCTCGGGCCGCCCGCCGGACGGCCAGGCCTACATCGACTGCGTGCAGCGCTCGGCCACGCGCGACTGAGCGCACGCCCGCCCCGGAAAGCACAAGGCCCGCACGCGGCGGGCCTCGTCGTTGCAGCAGCCGGGCGGCTTACTTGCGGAAGCGGCTCTCGGGCACGGTCTTGAGGTCGCCCTCGACCGAGGCCAGGTAGTTGGCGATGGCCTTGAGTTCGGCGTTGCTGAACTGCTTGGCGATGCCGCCCATGATGCCGTTGCTGCGGCCCACGGCACTGTTGTTCTCGGTCTTGTAGGCCTTCAGCGCGACGAACAGGTAGTCGCCATGCTGGCCGGCGATCTTGGGGTAGGCCGGGTCGATGGGCTTGGAGAAGTTGGCGCCGTGGCACGAGGCGCAGGCGGCCTTCTGCAGCAGCGCGGCGACCTGCGGGCTGGGCTCGCGCGCGGGCTTGTCGCCCACCGCCTTGCCGGCCTCCTGGCCCAGCGCGGCGTACCAGCCGGCGATGTCCTTCATGTCCTGCTCGGACAGCTGGTCGGCCACGCCACGCATGGTGGGGTGCTTGCGCTCGCCGGCCTTGTAGGCGTTCAGGGCCGCGACGATGTAGCCGGCGTTCTGGCCCGCGATCATCGGGACCTTGTGGACCTCAGGGAAGCTGGCCTGGTAGCCGGGGATGTTGTGGCAGCCCAGGCACATCGCCACCTTGGCCTGCAGCGACTTGGGGCTGTTGGGGGCTTGCGGGGCGGGGGCTGCGGCCGTGGCGGCAGCGGGGGCGGAGGCCGCGGGCGCGGCGGCCTGCGCGTGCGCGAAACTGGTCGCAGAAGCGACAAAGAGGGCGAACAGCGAGGTCAGCAGCTTGGTCATTTTGCGCGCACAATCTTCCGGCGTTCTGGTTGATGCGGATCAACCGGCGATTATAGGGGCGCACCTCAGCCGCCCTTCCCATCCCCGACCCCTCCCATGAAATTCCAAGGCTCCCAGAACTACGTCGCCACGCAGGACCTGATGCTGGCGGTCAATGCGGCCATCACCCTCAAGCGCCCCCTGCTGGTCAAAGGCGAGCCGGGCACCGGCAAGACGATGCTGGCCGAGGAGGTCGCGCAGGCGCTGGGGCTGCCGCTGCTGCAGTGGCACATCAAGTCCACCACCAAGGCGCAGCAGGGGCTGTACGAGTACGACGCGGTGAGCCGCCTGCGCGACTCGCAGCTGGGCGACGAGAAGGTCAAGGACATCCACAACTACATCGTCAAGGGCGTGTTGTGGCAGGCCTTCACGGCCGAGCAGCCGGTGGCGCTGCTGATCGACGAGATCGACAAGGCCGACATCGAGTTTCCCAACGACCTGCTGCGCGAGCTCGATCGCATGGAGTTCCATGTGTACGAGACGCGCGAGACCATCCGCGCGCACCACCGGCCGCTGGTGTTCATCACCTCGAACAACGAGAAGGAGCTGCCCGACGCGTTCCTGCGCCGCTGCTTCTTCCACTACATCAAGTTCCCGGACGCCGACACCATGCGGCAGATCGTGCAGGTGCACTTCCCCGACCTGAAGAAGGAGCTGCTCGCCGCGGCGATGAAGACCTTCTACGACGTGCGCAACCTGCCCGGCCTGAAGAAGAAGCCCTCGACGTCCGAGCTGATCGACTGGCTCAAGCTGCTGGTGGCCGAGGACATCCCGCCCGAGGCGCTGCAGAGCAAGGACGACAAGGTGGCGGTGCCGCCGCTGGTGGGCGCGCTGCTGAAGAACGAGCAGGACGTGACCCTGTTCGAGAAGCTCGTGTTCATGCAGCGCAACAACCGCTGACCGGGACGCCGCGATGAACCGCCAGTTGCTCGAGGGCCTGACCGACGCCGTCGGTTTCGTGGGCGGTGCGCTCGCCGCCTTCTTCGTGGCGCGGCTGCTGGGCGTGGACCCGCTGGCCGAGGGCTACGACACCGCCAGCCTGACCGGCATCCTGCTGGTGGGCATCGGCGGCGGCGCGGGGCTGCAGGCCGCCCGGGCGCTGCGCGACCGCTTCGTGCGCAAGTGAGGCCGCGTTGCGCAGGCCCGAGCCGCTGACCCTCGACGACGGCCGGGTGCGCCTGGTGCCGCTGGCGCTGGCGCACGTGCCCGCCCTCGAGGACGCCGCGGCCGACGGCCAGCTGTGGACGCTGCGCGTGACCTCGGTGCCCGCCCCCGGGGAGACCGCCGCCTACGTGCAGGCCGCGCTCGACGGCCAGGCCGCCGGCCACATGCTGCCGTTCACGGTGCAGGACGCCGCGACCGGCCGCGTGCTGGGCAGCACCCGCTACCACGACATCGTGCCGGCCGTGCAGCGGCTGGAGATCGGCTACACCTGGTACCGCGCCAGCGTGCAGCGCAGCCACGTCAACACCGCCTGCAAGCTGCTGCTGCTGCGCCATGCCTTCGACGACCTGGGCGCGCGGCTGGTGGGCTGGCGCACCGACAACTACAACGTCGCCAGCCAGCGCGCGATCGAGCGGCTGGGCGCGCGCCGCGACGGCGTGCTGCGCCACCATGCGCTGCGGCGCGACGGCACCGTGCGCGACACGGTGATGTACAGCCTGGCCGCGGGCGAATGGCCCGAGGTGCAGGCGCACCTGCTGTATCAACTGTCCCGCCCGCGCGGCTGACGCGCGGACACACCGGGAGGCTCGCATGCTGATCGACTTCTTCTACACGCTGCGCGGCGCCAAGCTGCCGGTGTCGGTCAAGGAATACCTGGCCCTGCTCGAGGCGCTGCAGGCCGGCGTCGTCGGCCCGGCCAGCGACGGCGCGTACAGCCTCGACGACTTCTACTTCCTGGCCCGCACCGCGCTGGTCAAGGACGAGAAGCACTACGACAAGTTCGACCGTGCCTTCGGCGCCTACTTCAAGGGCGTGGAGATGCTGGCCGACTTCAGCAAGGACCTGCCGCTGGAGTGGCTGCGCAAGAACCTGGAGCTGGAGCTGTCGCCCGAGGAGAAGGCGAAGATCGAGAAGATGGGCTGGGACGAGCTCATGGAGACGCTCAAGAAGCGCTTCGAGGAGCAGAAGGCGCGCCACGAGGGCGGCAACAAGTGGATCGGCACCGGCGGCACCTCGCCGTTCGGCGCCTACGGCTTCAACCCGCAGGGCATCCGCATCGGGCAGGACAAGTCGCGCAACCGCAGCGCCGTGAAGGTCTGGGACCAGCGCGCCTACAAGGACTACGACGACAGCCAGGAGCTGGGCACCCGCAACATCAAGGTGGCGCTGCGCCGGCTGCGCAAGTTCGCGCGCCAGGGCTCCGAGGAGGAGCTGGACCTGGACGACACCATCCGCTCGACCGCGGCCAACGCCGGGTACCTGGACATCAAGATGGTCCCCGAGCGGCACAACAACGTGAAGGTGCTGCTGCTGATGGACGTGGGCGGCACGATGGACGAGCACATCGCGCGCGTCGAGGAGCTGTTCTCGGCCGCGAAGGCCGAGTTCAAGCACCTGGAGTTCTACTACTTCCACAACTGCGTCTACGACTTCATGTGGAAGAACAACCGGCGTCGCTTCGCCGAGAAGTTCCCGACCTGGGACGTGATCCGCAAGTACAACAAGGACTACAAGCTGGTCTTCGTGGGCGACGCCACCATGAGCCCGTACGAGATCCTGCAGCCGGGCGGCAGCGTGGAATACAACAACGAGGAAGCCGGCGCCGAGTGGCTGCAGCGCCTGACCAACGCCTTCCCCAAGTTCGCCTGGATCAATCCCGAGCCCCAGGGCGTCTGGCAGTACCGCCAGAGCATCTCCGTCATCCAGCAGCTGATGAACAACCGCATGTACCCCCTGACCCTCAAGGGCCTGGAAGAGTGCATGCGCCTCCTCTCCAAATAGGGCGCCCCCTCCCCCGGCTCCGCCCCCACCCCACCACCGTCCCGAACCCCTCTCCCTCCCGGAGGGAGAGGGGGCAGGGGGAGTGGGAGCCCCAGGACGGCCGCACGGCGGCACGAGAAGGGTGGGCGCATACAATGCGCCCGCCCTTCGCGGCCGCCGTAGTTCAATGGATAGAACGAGCGCCTCCTAAGCGCTAGATGCAGGTTCGATTCCTGCCGGGGGCACCATGCCGCCCCGGCCGCGTTACAAATTTCTGCGGAATTTTTCACGGTCGCTTGCTACAAGCGGGCATGGACTTCCACCCCTGCGAATGCACCGGCGCCCCCTACGTGCGCGAGCCGCGGCGCGGCTGGATGCGCTGGTTGCTGCCCAGCCTGCGGCACTGGTCGTGCAGCGCCTGTGGGCGCCATTTCCTGGCCAGCAAGACGGCGGTCGCTGCTGCGGCCGCCACGCGCGGCGCCGCGCTGCACGGGACGACCGGCACGGGTACGCCCCCGTTCCCGCCCTCGCGGTGACGTCCTACAGACGCGCCGGACACCGCCGCTAACCTTCGCTGCGCACGCCACCCCAACGGGAGCCGTGCCCACGACAAGGTTCGATGCGTGAAGAGAGCGAGGTAGCGCAGCATGACAGCCGCCGAATACAGGATCGAGAGCAACCAGCCGATCGCCCACCGCCTGCTGCCGGGCTCCGGCGCGCGGCAGCTCTTCCTCAGCGACCGTGCCCTGGCCGTGGCGGTCGCGGCCAAGAGCAGCAGCCGCGGCCAGGAGATCCGGGTCGTGCACGTGCCCACCGGCGAGGTGGTGTTCCGCAAGCAGCCCCAGGAACAAGCGGGCGGCGACCTCGTCGCCGAATGAACGGGCTGACCGGCCTGCGGTTCAGCCCTCGCGCCGCAGCGTGCGGCTGAGCAGCACGACCGGCAGCAATCCCACCAGCACCAGCGCCAGCGACGGCAGCGCGGCCTCGCCCAGGCGCTCGTCGCGGGCCAGCTGGTAGGCCACCACGGCGAGGGTGTCGGTGTTGAACGGCCGCAGCAGCATGGTCGCGGGCAGTTCCTTCATGACGTCCACGAACACCAGCAGGCCCGCTGCGGCAACCGAGCGGCGCAGCAGCGGCCAGTGCACCCGGGCCAGCAGCGCATAGCGTCCGGTGCCCAGCATGCGGGCGCTGTCGTCGAAGCTGGCAGGGATGCGCGCGTAGCCGCTCTGCACCGACTGCAGCGCCACCGACATGAAGCGCACCAGGTAGGCCCAGGTCACCCCCAGCACGGTGCCCGTCACCCAGGCGATGGCCGGTGCCTGCGGCAGCACCTGCTGCAGCCAGCCCACCGGCAGCAGCAGGCCCACAACGATCACCGCGCCGGGCACAGCGTAGCCCAGCCCGGCCAGCCGCACCACGCCGTGGGTGAGCGGGCCCGGGCGGCGCCGCAGCGTGGCGCCGAGCAGCAGTGCACAGCCCACGGCCAGCAGCGCGCCGATGGCCCCCAGCCGCACGCTGTGCCAGGCCCACAGGGCGAAGCGGTCCCAGGGCAGGCCGGCCCAGTCGGCGAGCATCGGCCGCAGCATGAAGGCCACCGGCAGCACGAAGCCCAGCAGTACCGGGGCGGCGCAGCACAGCGCGGCGGCCGCGGCGTGCCCGCCCCGCAGCCGCACGGCCTGCGCCTCCTGCGAGCCAGCCCGGGCGCCGCGGGCGGCCGCGAAGCGCATGCGGCGCTGCGCCCGGTGCTCCAGCGCCAGCAGCACGGCCACCAGCGCCAGCAGCGTGGTCGCCAGCTGCGCCGCCGCCACCCGGTTGTCCATCGCCAGCCAGGCCTTGTAGATGCCGGTCGAGAAGGTCTGGATGCCGAAGTAGCTGGCCACGCCGAAGTCGGCCAGCGTCTCCATTAGGGCCAGTGCCGTGCCGGCCGCCACCGCCGGCCGCGCCAGCGGGATCGCGACCGTCAGCAGGCGCGTGCGCAGCGGCGCTCCCAGCAGCCGCGCGGCTTCCATCAGGTGCGAGGCGCGCTCGCCCAGGGCCGCGCGCGCGAGCAGGTAGACGTAGGGATAGAGCGTGAAGACGAACACCAGCGCCGCGCCCGGCGCGTTGCGCACCTCGGGAAAGACACGGCCCTCCAGCCCGGTGGCGGCACGGATCCAGCCCTGCAGGGGCCCGCTGAACTGCAGGAAGTCGGTGTAGGCATAGGCCACCACGTAGGCCGGCACGGCCAGGGGCAGCAGCAAGGCCCATTCGAAGACGCGGCGGCCCGGGAAGTCGAACAGCGTGACGGCCGCCGCGGCGCCCGTGCCGACCACGGCCACACCCAGGCCGACGGCCAGGCACAGGCCCAGGCTGGTGAGCGCATACCCGGGCAGCACGGTCGCCGCCATCTCGCGCAGGATCTGGCCACTGGCTGCGTCCCACTGCAGCCACGAGGCCAGCACCGCCCCCACGGGCAGCACGATCAGCAGCGCCAGGACCAGCAGCAGGGCATCTTGGAGCCGGCGCATGGGGACGGGAGAAGGGGAGCCTTGCGGAACGCGGAGGTGGGCTGGGACGGCTCGAGCGAGCCCTCGTGAGAATGAGAATTGTACGCATCTAGAATCGCAGCCCATGCACCTCGAACTCTCCGGCCTGTCCGTGCAGTACCGCGGCCAGCCACGCCCCGCGGTCGACGGCGTCTCGCTCGGCCTGCCGGCCGGCGGCATCGGCGTGCTGATCGGCCCCTCGGGCTGCGGCAAGACCACGCTGCTGCGTGCCGTCGCGGGCCTGGAGCGGGCCAGCGCCGGCGAGATCCGCATCTCGCGCGAGGTGGTCGAGAGCCCCACGGTGCACGTCGCGCCCGAGGTGCGCCACATCGGCATGGTGTTCCAGGACTACGCGCTGTTCCCCCACCTGGACGTGGGCCGCAACGTGGGCTTCGGCCTGGGCAAGCTGCCCGCGGGCGAGCGGGCCGACCGCATCGCGCAGGTGCTGGCGCTGGTGGGCCTGCCCGGGCTGGAGCGGCGGATGCCGCACGAGCTCTCGGGCGGCCAGCAGCAGCGCGTGGCCCTGGCCCGCGCGCTGGCGCCGCGCCCGCGCCTGCTGCTGCTGGACGAGCCCTTCTCCAACCTCGATGTCGAACTGCGCGAGAGGCTGGCGCACGAGCTGCGGGCCATCCTCAAGGCCGCGCAGGCCACCGCGCTGTTCGTCACGCACGACCAGCTCGAGGCCTTCGCGATCGGCGACGCCATCGGTGTCATGCACCAGGGCCGCCTGCACCAGTGGGACGACGCGTACACGCTGTACCACCGCCCCGCCACCCGCTTCGTCGCCGACTTCATCGGCCACGGCGTGTTCGCGCCGGCCACGCTGCGCGAGGTCGACGGGCAGGTCGTGGTCGACACGCCGCTGGGCGCGCTGACCGACCTGGAGAACTGCCCGCTGCCGTCCACCGTGGGCCGCGCGTGCGAGATCCTGCTGCGCGCCGACGACATCGTCCACGACGACGCCGCGCCGGTGAAGGCGCAGATCGTGCGCAAGGCCTTCCGCGGCTCGGAGTTCCTCTACACCCTGCGCCTGTCCAGCGGCGACACGGTGATGGCGCACGTGCCCAGCCACCACGACCACAAGGTCGGCGAGTGGATCGGCATCCGGCCCGAGGTCGACCACGTGGTGACCTTCGAGCGCGGCGCCGGGGCCGCCGCGCCGCCGATGGCGCCCTACCCCACCTGAGGCTTCACGGGCACAGAGGTGCAGCCGGGGCTGGCGCTGCGGCCGCCGCCACGGCGCGCGCGGGCTCCAGCGCCTGCAGGGCACGGGCCTTGCGCACCTCGAGTTCGACCCGTTCATGGCACAGCTTCCACAGCTCGCGCCGGAACGCCGCCTCCTCGAAGCTCTTGCGGTAGGAACTCCCGACGCTGAGGCCGGCCACGGTGTTGAGCACGAGCGCCACCAGCAGGAAGGGGATGTGTGCGCGGTGCTCGCCGGCGGGCTCCTTGCTGAACAGGTAGGACAGCAGGCCGCCGATCAGCCCGAGCAGGCCCGTGAGCAGTGGGCCGGCGATCGGCTGGCGTGAATTGCCGGTGAGCAGGCCGGCAACGCCGCCCAGCAGGCCGAAGGCGATGATCAGCGTGGCCGCGCCAGCCACCGGCGGTGCGCCATCGCGGCCCCGCCGCACGGCCGCGCGCGACAGCAGCACCAGCGGGGCGCTGAACAGGGCCACGCCGGCCAGCAGCGGCAGCAGCAGCCGCTGCGCATCGGCGAGAAGGTCCTCGAGCATCGCGGGCGTGCCGGAGGTCAGCGCCCACCCACGCCGCCGCGGTAGCGCTGCATGCCATCGCGGTAGGCCTCCATCCCCTGCCGGTAGTCCGGCACGTCCAGCGTGCCGGCTGCGCGCGCAGACTCGAGGCGGCGGCGCGCGCCCTCGGTCTCCAGGCGCCAACGCTCCCACTCGGCACGGCCGGCCGCGGCGTCCGGCGCAGCGGGCATCCACGGCCCGCCACCCTTGGGCAGCGGCGGCGGCGCGGGGAACGGCGCGGGCGCGCTCGGCGGCGGGGCCGCGGCGGGCAGCTGCGCCGCGGCCAGGCCGGCGCCGCCAGCCAGGGCGGCGGCATAGAGGGACAACAGGCGTGGGGACATGGGATCTCCTGGGACGCCATGCACCTTCGGCCGGCGGCAGCCCCGGTGCATCCGGGATGGCCCGCAGGCCTCCTGCGATCGCAGGAGGCGACGCGCCCAGGCGCTCAGGCGCTCAGGCCCGCAGGTCCTGCACCGCGTGCCGCAGGTCGGCCGCCCAGGCGCGCCGGTCGCGGCCCTGGGCTCGCTGCGGGGTGCCGTAGGCCACCACCGCCGTGATCGCCGGGCCGGTCAGCGTGCGCCACAGCGACCCCACCAGCGTGTCGTCGCCGATGTAGCAGGGGGACAGGCTGCGGCGGCCGGTGTGGGTCTCGATGAATTGCAGCGCCACCGGCTGCGCGGGCACGTCGGCCGCGACGGCGGCCTGGACCAGGTTGGCGTGGAAGGGCAGCAGGTCCACGCCATCGCTGGTCGTGCCCTCGGGAAACACGGCCAGGATGTCGCCCGACTGCAGCGCGGCCGCCATCTGGTGCACCACGCGCATCGCGTCGCGGCGCGAGGCGCGCTCGATGTACAGCGTGCCGGCGCCCGTGGCCAGCGTGCCGATCAGCGGCCACTGCCGCACCTCGGACTTGGAGACGAAGCGGCAGTGGCGCCCCGCGTGCAGCACGAGGATGTCGAGCCACGAGATGTGGTTGGACACCAGCAGCAGCGGCCCGCGCAAAGGCGGCTGGCCGCGCAGCTGCAGGCCGATGCCCAGCACGCCCAGCATGCGGCGGGCCCAGTCCTGCACCCGCTGCGCACGCTGCGCATCGTCCAGGCGCGGGAACACGAACAGGATGGTGGCCAGGCCGCGCAACGCCGTCAGCAGCGCGCGCAGCAGCCGCCAGACCGCCCGCAGCGCCGCCATCACGCCTGGCGCGTTGCGGCGTCCCAGACCAGCTGGCCGCCGACGACGGTGGCGCGCACGCGGCCCGGCAGCTCGTAGCCCGAGAAGGGCGTGTGCTTGCCCTGGCTGCGCAGCGCCGCGGGCTGCACGGTCCAGTGCGCTGCCGGGTCGAACACGCACACGTCGGCGATGCCGCCCTCGACCAGCTGCCCGCAGCTGGCCTGCAGCGTGCCCAGCGCGCTGCCCAGCACGCGGGCCGGCGCGCTGGTCACGGCCGCCAGCGCACGCACCAGGCCCGCGCCGCTGTCCGTGCCCCACTTGAGCCCCAGCGACAGCAGCAGCTCCAGCCCGGTGGCGCCGGGCTCGGCCTCGGCGAACGGCAGGGTCTTGGCATCCTCGTCGACGGGCGTGTGGTCGGACACCAGCGCGTCCACCGTGCCGTCGGCCAGGCCCGCGCGCAGCGCATCGCGGTCGCGCTGCTGGCGCAGCGGCGGCACCAGCCGCATGCGGCTGTCGAAGTAGCCGATGTCGGTGTCGGTCAGGTGCAGCGAGTTGATGCTGACGTCGCAGCTCACCGGCAGGCCGGCGGCCTTGGCCTGCCGCACCAGCTCCAGCCCTGCGGCGCTGGAGATGCGGCACAGGTGCACCCGCGCGCCGGTGGTCTTCATCAGCTCCAGGATGGTGTGCAGCGCGATCGTCTCGGCGGCCACCGGCACGCCCGACAGGCCCAGCCGCGTGGCCAGCGGGCCGCTGGCGGCCACGCCCTTGCCCAGGTACAGCTCCTGGGGCCGCAGCCACACGGTGTAGCCGAAGGTCGCGGCGTACTGGAGCGCGCGCTGCATCACCTGCGTGTTGGCCAGCGCGACGTCGGCCTGGCTGAAGCCCACGCAGCCGGCCTCGGTCAGCTCGGCCATCTCGGTGAGCACCTCGCCGGCCAGGCCCCGGGTGAGCGCGCCCAGCGGGAACACGCGCGCCTGGTGCAGCTTCTCGGCGCGCATCTTGAGCATCTCCACCAGGCCCGGCTCGTCGAGCACCGGGTCGGTGTCGGGCGGGCAGACCAGGCTGGTGACGCCGCCGGCGATCGCCGCGCGCATCTCGGACTCGAGCATGCCCTCGTGCTCGTGGCCCGGCTCGCGCAGCCGCGCGGCCAGGTCCACCAGGCCCGGGGCGACCACGCAGCCGGACGCATCCAGGGTCTTGTTCGGCGCGAAGCCCTCGGGCGCTCGGCCGATGGCCACCACGCGGCCGGCGGCCAGCGCCACGTCGGCCCGCTCGTCGCGGCCGCTGGCCGGGTCGATCACGCGGCCGTTGCTGATCAGGATCTTCATGCCTCGTTCCCCGCGACGATGGACATCACGGCCATGCGCACCGCGATGCCGAAGGTGACCTGCGGCAGGATCACGCTCTGCTTGCCGTCGACCACCGCCGAGTCGATCTCGACGCCGCGGTTGATCGGCCCGGGGTGCATCACGATGGCATCGGGCTTGGCCAGCTGCAGCTTCTCGGGCGTGAGGCCGAAGCTCTTGAAGAACTCCTGCGACGACGGCAGCAGCGCGCCGCTCATTCGCTCGTTCTGCAGCCGCAGCATGATCACCACGTCGGCCCCCCGGATGCCCTCCTCCAGCGTGTGGCACACCCGCACGCCCATCTGCGCCAGGTCGGCCGGCACCAGCGTGCGCGGGCCCACCACCCGCACCTCGGCCGTGCCCAGCGTGGTCAGCGCGTGGATGTCCGAGCGGGCCACGCGCGAATGCAGCACGTCGCCCACGATGGCCACCGTCAGGTTGGAGAAGTCCTTCTTGTAGTGGCGGATCGTGTACATGTCGAGCAGCCCCTGCGTGGGGTGCGCGTGGCGGCCGTCGCCGGCGTTGATCACGTGCACGTGCGGCGCGACGTGCTGCGCGATCAGGTAGGGCGCGCCCGACTCGCTGTGGCGCACCACGAACAGGTCGGCGGCCATGGCCGACAGGTTGGCGATGGTGTCCAGCAGCGACTCGCCCTTGCTCGCCGAGGAGCGCGCGATGTCCAGGTTGATCACGTCGGCCGACAGCCGCGTGGCCGCGATCTCGAACGTGGTGCGGGTGCGGGTGCTGTTCTCGAAGAACAGGTTGAACACGCTCTTGCCGCGCAGCAGCGGCACCTTCTTGACCTCGCGGTCGCTCACGCCCACGAAGGCGCTGGCGGTGTCGAGGATGTGCGTGACGATGTCGCGCGGCAGGCCTTCCACCGACAGCAGGTGGATCAGCTCGCCGTTGCGGTTCAACTGCGGATTGCGCTTGTGCAGCATGGGCCTGTCACTCCACCCGGAAACTGAAGCGGCCGTCGTCGCCGCGGGCCAGCTGCAGCGACTGCGCCGGCGGCAGCACCACGCGCGCGGCGGCGTAGTCGGCCTGCAGCGGCAGCTCGCGGCCGCCGCGGTCGACCAGCACCGCCAGCTTGACGCTGGCCGGGCGGCCGTAGTCGAACAGCTCGTTGAGCACGGCACGGATCGTGCGGCCGGTGTACAGCACGTCGTCCAGCAGCACGATGTGCGCGCCGTCGACCTCGAACGGCAGCTCGGTCTGGGCGGCCGAGGCCGCCAGTCCGCGCTGGGCGAAGTCGTCGCGGTGCATGGCCGAGGAGATCACGCCGGCGCGGCCCGGCAGCCCCAGGTCCTGCTGCAGCCGCTGCGCCAGCCAGGCGCCGCCAGAGGTGATGCCCACCAGCCGGCCCTCGGCCCCGCGCAGGGCCGGCAGCCCGCGCGCCAGCTCGGCGACCAGCGCCTCGGCATCCAGCCGCAAGTCGCTCATTCGATGCTCCTCAGAAATTGGTCCAGGATGATGCAGGCCGCCGCGGCGTCGGCATCGCGCGCGCCGGCCGACAGCGCCTCGGTGGTGCTGTACCGCTCGTCCACCTCGAAGACCGGCAGGCCGGTGCGGCCGTGCAGCTGGCGCCCGAAGCGCTGCGCGCGGGCCGTATTCTCGTGGGGCGCGCCGTCGGGGTGGAAGGGGACGCCCACCACCAGCGCGTCGGGCTTCCATGCGGCGATGCGCGCGATCGCCTCCTTCAGCCGGGCCTCGCCCGCCTCGGCGCGGATCGTGGGCTGCGGCGTGGCCTGGCCGATCAGCCGGTTGCCCACCGCCACCCCGGTGCGCTTGGCCCCGAAGTCGAACGCGAGAAAGGTGGACAGGTGCGGGGGAACGGCAGGCCGGCCGGGACCGCTCACTGACCGGCCCTTCGCGCGGCGCGCTGCGGGATTCGCCTGGGGGCGGCCCGTCGGCTCATTCGGACACCCTCCGCGCTGCGCGCTGGGGGATTCGCCTTGGGGCGGCCCGGCGGCTCATGCGTGCCCGGCCTCCGGCGACAGCGTCCAGGCCTGCAGGCCCAGCAGCGCCAGCGCCCGGTCGTAGCGCTGCTCGACCGGCGTGTCGAAGATCACCGCGGGATCGGCGCCCACGGTCAGCCAGCTGTTCTCGGCCAGTTCGGACTCCAGCTGGCCCTCGCCCCAGGCGGCGTAGCCCAGCGAGACCAGCACCCGGCGCGGCCCGGCGCCGGTGGACATGGCCTCGAGGACGTCCTTGCTGGTGGTCATCTCCAGGCCGCCGGGGATGGCCAGCGTGGAGGCATAGACGGGCTCGTCGGGCTGGCCCTCGCCGTGCACCGCCTCGTGCAGCACGAAGCCGCGCTCGGTCTGCACCGGCCCGCCCTGAAACACCGGCGCGGCGGCCAGGTCGTCGCGGTCGAGCGGCAGGTCGACCTTCTCGAACAGGTTGCGCAGCTTGATGTCGCTGGGCTTGTTGATCACCAGCCCGAGGGCACCGCGGGCGCTGTGCTCGCACAGGTAGACCACGCTGCGTGCGAAGGACGCGTCTTCCAGCCCGGGCATCGCGATCAGGAAATGATGCGTGAGGTTGATGGGCTGATCGTCACTGGGCATGATCGGGCGCGATTCTACCGAGGCCCATGGAAAAACCTTACGCAGCGGGCCTGATGTGGTTCCGCCGGGACCTGCGCGCCCACGACAACGCCGCCCTCCACCAGGCACTGCGCCACAGCCGCCAGTTGCACTGCGTGTTCGTCTTCGACACCGACATCCTGGAGGCCCTGCCGCGGGCCGACCGGCGGGTGGAGTTCATCCGCGAGTCGCTGGTGCAGCTGGACGAGGAACTGCGCCGGCTGGCCGGCGGCGACCCGGCAGCCGGCCTGATCGTGGTGCATGGCAGCGCCCGCACCGAGATCCCGAAGCTGGCGCGGCAGCTGGGCGTGCAGTCGGTCTTCGCCAGCCGCGACTACGAGCCCGGCGCCATCGCGCGCGATGCCAAGGTGCGCGGCGCGCTGGCCGACGCCGGCATCGCGCTGCACGACGCCAAGGACCAGGTGGTGTTCGAGCGCGAGGAGGTGCTCACGCAGGCCGGCCAGCCGTTCTCGGTGTTCACGCCGTACAAGAACGCGTGGCTGCGCAAGCTCGACGCGTTCTACCTGAAGCCCTACCCCGTCGAGCGTCATGCCGCGGCGCTGGCGCCCCGCCCCGACGCCCACCGCCGGCCGGTGCCCACCCTCGCCGAGATTGGCTTCGCGCCCACCAACCTGGCCCAGCTGCCCATCGCGCCGGGCTGGCGCGGCGCCGACGCGACGCTGGCCGATTTCCTGCCGCGCATCGACCGCTACGGCGACACGCGCGACTTTCCGGCCGTGAAGGGGCCCAGCTACCTAAGCGTGCACCTGCGCTTCGGCACGGTGTCGGTGCGGCAGCTGGCGGCGCAGGCACACGCGCGGGCGCAGGCGGGCAGCGAGGGCGCCACGACCTGGCGCAACGAGCTGGTCTGGCGCGACTTCTACGCCCAGGTGCTGGCCAACTTCCCGCACGTGGCCGACGAGGCCGGCAATGGCCACAGCTTCCGCCGCGCCTACGACGCGATCCACTGGGAGCGCGGCGCCCACGCCAAGGCGCTGTTCGCGGCCTGGTGCGAAGGGCGCACCGGCTACCCGCTGGTCGATGCCGCCATGCACCAGCTGAACCAGACCGGCTGGATGCACAACCGGCTGCGCATGGTGACCGCCAGCTTCCTGTGCAAGCACCTGGGCGTGGACTGGCGCTGGGGCGAGCGCTACTTCGCGCAGCAGCTGAACGACTACGACCTGGCCTCCAACAACGGCGGCTGGCAGTGGGCCTCCAGCAGCGGCTGCGACGCCCAGCCCTACTTCCGCATCTTCAACCCGATGACGCAGAGCCGGAAGTTCGACCCCGACGCGAAGTTCATCCTGCGCTACCTGCCGCAGCTGGCCAAGCTGCCGCCCGCGCTCGTGCACGCGCCCTGGGAGGCACGCCCCGTCGACCTCGAGGCCGCCGGGCTGGTGCTGGGGCGCGACTACCCCGCGCCGGTGGTCGACCACGACGCCGCGCGCGCGGCGACGCTGCAGCGTTACGCGGTGGTCAAGCAGGCCGACCCGGCCTGAGCCGCGCACCAAAGGCAACGGGCCGCAGCGCGGCCCGTCGTCAGGGGGTGCGGCGCCGCGCTCAGGCGGCTGCCGCGGCGGCGGCTTGCGTGGCGTAGTGCCGCACCAGCGACAGCAGTTCCTCTTCCGAGTACGGCTTGCCCAGGTAGTGGTTCACGCCCAGCTCGCGCGCGTGCTCGCGGTGCTTCTCGGCGATGCGCGAGGTGATCATCACGATCGGCAGCTCCTTCCACTTCGACTCGGCGCGGATGTTGCGCGCCAGGTCGAAGCCGTCCATGCGCGGCATCTCGATGTCCGACAGCACCACCGCCGGCCGCTCCTCGGCCAGCCGCTCCAGCGCCTGCAGGCCGTCGGCCGCGAGCGCGACGCGGTAGCCCTCGCGTTGCAGCAGGCGCTGCGTGACGCGGCGCACGGTGATCGAGTCGTCGACCACCAGCACCAGCGGCACCTGCGGCACGGCCGGGGCCAACGGCGCCACCGGCGCGGCCGCGCCGGCCTGCTCCAGCACCTCGGGCTGGGCCCGGTCGGCGCTGAAGGCACGGGCCTGCTCGCCATACACCGCGGCCAGCGCCACCGGGTTGTAGATCAGCACCACGGCGCCGGAGGCCAGCACCGTCATGCCGGCCAGGCCGGGCAGGCGGGCCAGCTGCGGGCCGAGGTTCTTGACCACCACTTCCTGGTTGCCCAGCACTTCGTCGATGTGCACGGCCACGCGCTGGGCCGCCGAGCGCAGGATCACCACCGGCAGCGTCTTGGCCGCGGGCTCCAGGCTGCGCGAGGAGGACTGCAGCAGCGCGCCCGACCAGAAGAAGGGCAGCGTCTCGCCGTTGAACTCGTAGGTGCCGGTGTTGTAGGCCTGCTCGACCTCGCGCGCGGTGGCGCGGCGCACCAGCTCCACCAGGTTGGCGGGCACGCCGATCGACAGGCTGCCGCTGCGCACCATCACCACCTGCGTCACCGCGGTGGTCAGCGGCAGCACCAGCTTGAAGCTCGTGCCCTGGCCGGCGCGGGTGGCGGTCTCGATGCGGCCGCCCAGCGCGTTCACCTCGGAGCGCACCACGTCCATGCCGATGCCGCGGCCCGCCAGCTCGGTCACCTCGGACGCGGTGGAGAAGCCGGGCATGAAGATCAGGTTGGCGGCCTCGTCGTCGCCGATCGCCTGGTCCGGCGCGACCAGGCCCTGCTGCTGTGCCTTCTCGCGGATGCGGGCGAGGTCGAGGCCGGCGCCGTCGTCGGCGAACTCCACCGAGACGTCGTTGCCTTCCTGGGCCAGGTGCACGCGGATCGTGCCGCTGGCGTCCTTGCCGGCGGCGCTGCGGGCGTCGGGCTTCTCGATGCCGTGGGCCACGCAGTTGCGCAGCAGGTGCTCGAAGGCCGGCGTCATGCGGTCGAGCACGCCGCGGTCCATCTCGATCGAGGCGCCAGTGATGTCCAGCTTGACCTGCTTGCCGGTCTCCTTCGACGCCAGCCGCACCACCCGGTACAGGCGGTCGGAGATGGCGTCGAACTCGGTCATGCGCGTGCGCAGCAGGTCGCGCTGCAGCTCGCGGGTCTGGCGGGCCTGGGCGACCAGGTCGTCCTCGGTCGCCTCGATGGTGCGCTGGATGTTGCGCTGCACCGTGGCCACGTCGTTGACCGACTCGGCCATCATGCGGGTGAGTTCCTGCACGCGGGTGAAGCGGTCGAACTCCAGCGGGTCGAAGCCGGCGGCCGCCTCCTTGGCCTGGGCCAGCCGCGACTGCATCTGGGTCTCGGCCTGCAGCTCGATGTCGCGCAGCTGCGAGCGCAGGCGGTCGAGGTTGCCGGTCAGGTCGGTCAGCGAGCCGCGCAGCTGGCGCAGCTCGGACTCCAGGCGCGTGCGGGTGATCATCACCTCGCCGGCCTGGTTCATCAGGCGGTCCAGCAGCTGCGAGCGCACGCGCACGGCCTGGTTGGCCGACTGGCGCACCGGCGCCATCTGCAAGGTGGCCGCGGCCGCGACCGGCAGCCGCGGGGCGGCGGGCGCGCCTGCCGCAGGCGTGGTGCCGGCGGCCGCCTGCGATGCAGCCTCCGGCGCCGCCGGCGCCTCGGCCGCAGCCGTTGCGGCGTCGGGCTGCTCGCCGGAACGCAGGCGCTCGAAGTTGCCCTGCAGGGTGTCGAAGCGCTGCAGCAGCGGCTCGACGTCGCTGGCCGCCGCTTCGGCGCCCAGCCCTTCGACGGCCGATTCCATGCGGTGCGCGAGTTCGCCCAGGCGCAGGGCGCCGGCCAGGCGGGCGCTGCCCTTGAGCGTGTGCAGCGCGCGCAGGACCTGGTCGCGCGCCGAGCGGTCGCCGCGGGTCCAGGCCCGCAGCGCGGTGCCCAGCCCGGGCAGCAGTTCGACGGCCTCGTCCTCGAAGATCGGGAACAGGTCGGGGTCGATCGCGTCGACGGCGTCGATGTCCTCCTCGCCCTCGGCCACTTCCATCCGCGGCGCAGCGGGCGCGGCGGGCGGCGGCTCCTCGAAGGCCATGGGCGCGAATTCGGCGGCGCGCGGCTGCGGCTCGGGCAGCGAGGCCACCAGCGGCGCCAGCCCGCTGGGCGGCGGGGCCGGGAAGTCGAAGTCGGCCGCATCGGGCTCGACCGCCGAATCCTGGAACTCCTGCCGCAGCGGCAGGTGCAGCGACTGCAGCGCGGCGAGCGCGTCCGTCACCTCGGGATCGGGCTCCTTCAGGAAGCCGGCGGCGAACTGGTGCAGCAGGCGCCGGATCTCGTCGGCCGCACGGCTGAAGGCCTCGGCGTGGCGCGGCGTCCCGTAGGCCAGGGTCTGGGCATGCTGGAGCGCGGACTCGAGGCTGCGCGCCACGTCGGACAGGGCGTGGAAGCCGACCGTGGCCGAACTGCCCGCCAGGGCATGGGCCAGGCCCACCGCGCTCTCGGGCACCGGGCGCGCGAGCTCGAGCGCCCATTCGCCCAGCTCCTGCTGCAGACGCCGCGACCACTCGTCCGCCTCGTTGAGGTAGACGTTGTAGAGCGGGATGCCGATGCGCAGGCCACCGATCACCTTGGTCTGGTCGTCGGCGGGTGCCGCGGCGGCCACCGGCTCCGGGGCCACCGGGTCGTTGGCCGGCGGCTCGGCGACGGCGGGCTCGAGCGGCAGTGCCGCGTCGAACGCGAAGGGCAGGTCGACGGCGACCGCGACCGGCTCGACGGGATCGGCCGGCGGGACGGATTCGGCCGCAGCCGGGTCGGCCAGCGCACCGAGGCTGTCGAAATCGATCGCCTCGATCTCGGGCACCGTGGTCGTGAGGGGGTCGGCAGCTGGCGCGTGCTCGGCGGACTCGGCGGGCGCGTCGGCGGACGGCGCGAGCGCACGCTGCAGCGCGTTCAGCTCGTCGCCGGCCACGGGCTCGGGTGCCGAGACGGCGGGTGCCTCGAACAGCGCCTGCAACGAATCGTCCAGTTCGGATTCGATGGCCTCGACCGGGGCAGCCACGTCGGCCGGCTGCTCGGGCGCACCGAAGTCGAAGTCGAGCACGACCTCGGGTGCGGGGTCCGCCGCGGGGACCGGGGCGGCAGCCTCGGGCGCGGGGGCGGCAGCCTCGGGTGTCGGCAGGTCGAACGCCAGGTCGAGGTCGGCCGCGGGGGCGGGCTCGGCCGGCTGGGCGGGGGTGCCCAGATCGAGGTCGAAGTCGAAGGCGGCGTCGGCGGCGTCGGCGGCCACCGGCGCCTGTGCAGCGGGCGCAGTGTCCGCGGCGGCCGGCAGCACGGGCGGCTCGGCGGCGGCGGTGGAAGCACCCGGCAGGGTGATGGGCAGCAGGCGGCCTTCGCTGCGCAGGGTGTCGGCCGGCGTGCGGAAGGCCACGGACTTCCAGGCCTGGGCCTGCCCTGCGGCGATGTCGTCGACCCAGCGGCCGAAGCCCTGCATGGCCTGCGCGGCCAGCGTGCACAGCTCGCCGGAGGCCGGCTTCTGGTCGGCCAGCCAGGTGTTGAGCACCTGCTCGAGCGACCAGGCGGCCTCGCCGAACTCGTTCAGCCCGACCATCCGCGAGCTGCCCTTGAGCGTGTGGAAGGCGCGGCGCAGCGTCGTGAGCTCGCCGGCATCGCCGGGCTGGGTGGCGAGCGCCTCGATGGCCGCCAGGCCGTTGGCCACGACCTCGCGCGCCTCCTCCAGGAAGATCTCGAGCAGTTCGGCGTCGGGCTCGGACTCGATCACGACGGGAGCGGACACCGCGACGGGCGCGGGTGCCGGCGCCGCAGGAGCCGCCACCGGCGCCACCGGGGCCGGCGCGGGCGCCGCAGCCATGGGCGTGGCGGCAGGCACGGACACGTCGATGGGGGGCGCGTCCTCGGACGGCGGCGCGCCCTCGCCCACGCGGCCCATCAGGGGCCGCAGCTCGCCGGTCGCCTCGTCGTAGACGAACAGCTTCTTGGCCAGCGCGGGCTGGTAATTGAGCATGTCGATCAGGAAACCGAGCGCGCCCAGGTTGTTGCCCAGCTTGTCGAAGGTGCCCGCGGCCCGCGCGCGCTCCTCGTCGAGGTCGGCCAGGATGATGTCCTCGACCGTCTCGCGCATGCGCGCCACGGCCTGCACGGCCTGGTCCAGGCCCAGCACCGACAGCACGCCGCGCATTTGCAGCAGGTGCGTGGGCGCGTTCTTCAGCGGGGACTTGTCCTGCGGGTGGCGGAAGAAGGCATCGAGGTCCTTCTCCAGCTCGGACAGGGTCCCGCGCAGCTCGCCCACGACGCTGCCCATGGTCTGGCGGTCGCTCACGCGCCGGTACAGCTCCTCCATCCAGGGCTCCAGCGCCTGGGCCGCACCGGCCTGGCGCACCTGCTCCAGGCGCTGGGCCAGCGCCGCCGTGCGGGTAGCCAGCTGGGCGTCGGTGGGATCGAGGTCCTGGAAGGCCGCCTCGAGGTACAGGACCGCGGTGGCGACCTCCATGCCCAGCTCGGGCCGGGGCGGCTGGCCGCTGCGCACCACGCCGTCGACGGTCGCGGTCAGGGCCTGCGCCAGCGGGGCGCTGCCGGCATGCAACTTGAGCAGGGTCTCGGCGATCAGGCCGAACTGCTCGGCCACCGGCTTGAGCTTGGCGGCGTCGCCGCCGGCCAGCGCCGACCACGACTCCTTGGCGTTGGCGATGCGCTTGCGGATCTGCGCCAGCAGGGCCGGATCGAAGCGGCCGAACTGCGGCGTGGCGTAGTCCACCGGCTTGTGGCGCGCCAGGCCCCAGGCCGCGCGCACGCTGGCCAGCGCCGGCGCGTCCACGGCATGCGCCGGCACCGCCTGGGCACAGAAGAACAGCAGGTCCTGCGCGAGGCGGTCGGACACGCCCGTGTCGCCCTTGGCCAGGCTGGCGTACTGCATCAGCACGCGCGAGGCGGCGCGCTTGGCGTACACGTCGCCGGGCAGCAGCCCGCGTGCCATGGCTTCGAAGTAGCCTGCGCACAGTTTCCAGAACACGCGCGGCTGCTTGGCCTGCTGGCCGGCGGCCAGTGCGAGGCAGGTGGGCACGAGGTCGGCCGCGGCCGCCGCATCGCCCGACTTGACGATGCGCAGCACCGCCTGGTCGAGCCGCCCGCGCAGCGCGGGGCCGTAGTCGGCCGGCTGCGCCACGGCGGGCGTCTCGGGTTCGCTCCAGCGCCAGTCGTAGGCCCACAGGTCGGCCGGGTGCACCCGGTCGCTGCCGGCCAGCTCCTGGACGTCGCGGTACTGCGGGAACAGCGCGACGGCCGGCGTGGTCTTGCCCAGCAGCACGCCCTCGAGGTATTCGGTCAGGGCGAAGCCGGCGCGTTCAACCTTGGCGGCAGCGGCCTCGCTGCACAGCTCGGGCCGCTCGACGAACTTCTGCACCGCGGCCTCCATGGCGCGCAGCATCTGCGCCGGCGCGGCCAGCCCGACCATCTCGAGCGCGCCCACCGCCTGGTGAAGCTGCTGCCGCGCGATGCGCAGCTGGCCGTCGTCGACCGACGCCATGTCGGAGCCGCGGGCGCGGCCCGCGTCCCGCACGAAGCGCCGCAACGCCGCCGACGCGGATTCGAGCGACTTGCGCAGCTCGTCGAGCACCCAGGCCAGCGGGCCCAGGTCGTTGGTGGCCAGGTCGATGTCCGTCCCTGCTTCCATGGTCTCACCCGTCCTTCGCGTTCAACGCGTTGTGTGCTGCCGCCGGCGCCGCGGTGGGCGCCGCGCCGGCGCGCCGGCGCTCAGGCGATCTTGAATCGCGCCACCGACTGGCGCAGTTCCTCGGCCATGCGGGACAGCTCGCGCACCTGCTGCGCCGTCGAGCGCGTGCCCTCGCCGGTCTGCTCGGTCACCGCGAAGATGTGCTGGATGTTGCCGGCCACCACGTTGGCCGATTCGGCTTCCCTGGAAGCCGAGTCCGAGATCTGCTCGATCAGCTCGGCGAGGCGGCGCGACACGCGGTCGATCTCGGTCAGCGCCGTGCCGGCGTTGTCGGACAGCTTGGCCCCTTCGACCACACCCTGCGTGGAGCGCTCCATGGCGGCCACCGCGTCCTGCGTGTCGGTCTGAATCGCCTTCACCAGCGCCGAGATCTGGCGCGTGGCGTCGG
The DNA here is from genome assembly GCA_027484575.1 of Comamonadaceae bacterium. GTDB lineage: Bacteria > Pseudomonadota > Gammaproteobacteria > Burkholderiales > Burkholderiaceae_C > Ramlibacter. The sequence continues at coordinate 45,101 of JAIXSQ010000005.1, read as the reverse complement.
CGGAGCGTTCGGCCAGCCGCTGCACTTCCTCGGCCACCACCGAGAAGCCGCGACCGGCTTCACCGGCCGAGGCGGCCTGGATGGCGGCGTTCAGGGCCAGCACGTTCGTCTGTTCCGTGATGTCCGAGATCAGTTCGGTGATTTCACCGATCTCCTGCGACGACTCGCCCAGCCGCTTGATCCGCTTGGAGGTCTCCTGGATCTGGTCGCGGATGGCGTTCATGCCGCCGATGGCGTTCTGCACCGCCTGCAGGCCCGACTCGGCGGCCTCCAGCGACTGGCGCGCCACCTGGGCCGATTCCTGCGCCTGGCCGGACACCTGGTTGATGCGGGAGGCCATGTCGAGCACCGACTGGCCGGTCTCGCGGATCTCGCGCAGCTGCTCGGTCGACGCCGCCAGCAGCTCGGTGGAGGTGCTCTCCACCTGCGCCGTCGTCTGGGCCACGCGGGTGGCCGTGTTCTGCACGTTGCCCACCAGCTGGCGCAGTTCTTCCACCGTGTAGTTCACCGAGTCGGCGATGGCGCCGGTGATGTCCTCGGTCACGGTGGCTTCCTGCGTCAGGTCGCCTTCGGCCACCGTCTGCAGTTCGTTCATCAGTCGCAGAATGGCGGCCTGGTTGGCGTCGTTGACGCGCTTGGCTTCCTGCTCCTGGCGCTCGGCTTCCTGGCGCTGCGATTCGGCCACTTCCTGGCGGCGGCGGCTGTCCTGCAGCTGCACGTACGCCAGGCCGATCGAGCTGGCGATGGCGAACACGGCGGCCAGGCCCAGCAGCACGAAGGCCGCGAGGCCCGGCCCGGTCTGGGTGGACAGCTTGCCCTGCAGGTCCTCGAGCGAGCGGCGCAGCGGCTCGCTGTCGGCAATGATCGATGCCTGCGCCTCGCGTGCGGACACCAGGCCCTGCAGGTTGCCCAGGATGGCGCCGGCCTGCGTGCGGGTCTCCTCGTACACCTTCAGCAGGGCCTCCAGGCGCTCGCGCACCTGCGCATCCTTGGTGGGCGACAGCCGCAGCTCGGGGCTGCCCTCGAGCAGGCCCTGCGCGATCTCCTTGAAGGAGTTCAGGTCCTTGCCCAGCAGGAACACCGCCTCGGGCGACACGCCTTCCATGGTCAGGAACTCGTTGGCCGACTTGCCGATGCGCTGCGTCAGCATCACCAGCTGGCCGGAGGCGGACAGTTCGGCAGGCGTGGCGCTCTGCTGCAGCTTGAGCGAGGAGACCGTCTCGGCGATCTCCAGCAGGTCGGACGACTGGCGGTTGATGGTGCGCAGCGCGGCGCCCACCTGGGTCAGGATCTTCTGCTGGCCCATGACGGTGGCGGCGTTCTTCTCGGCGCGCTCCATCAGCGGCACGACCTTCTCGATGTCGGGCTGCAGTTCGTCGGCCACGGGCTGCAGGCCCAGGCCGTCGTCACCGAGCTTGAGGCCGCGCACCGAACGCGCCAGCACGCCGGCGCTGTCCTGCACCTCGGGGAAGGCCTGCGGGCTGCCCACCAGGGCCTGCGACACCGACTTGGCCAGGCGCTGCGACTGCATCAGCGAGTCGCCGGTGCCCTTCACCTGCTGGGCGGCGCGGTCGGCGCGGTTGACCGAGTACACCGCCACGGTGGCCAGCCCGACCAGCGAGAAGCCGAGCAGGATGTACAGCAGCCGCTGGTGCTGCGCGATGGTGCGCCGCCCCAGCATGGGCACCGTCAGCAGCTCGGCTTCGGCGACCTCGGGCGTGTCGAGCGACTCGGGGCCCTCGTCGGGCGCGCCGGCCTGCGGGGACAGCGGGTCGAGCGAGCCCTCGGGCGCGGCCAGGCTCAGCTCGCTGCTGTCGCCGCTCGGGTCGGCCTTCTTCTTGGCGAACAGGTTCTTCAGTTGGTCGGCGATGGACATGGGTGGGACCCTCCCGGGGATGGCTTCAGGCGCTGATGCTCAGGAACTGGGGTTGCTGCGCCAGCGCCTGCAGGTTGATCTCCTGCCAGTGCGCGCCGGACGCGTCGATGTAGCCGTTGCCGAACCACGCGGGCGAGCCTTCGGGCGCGGCGGCAGACGACTGGAACGAATCGGGATTGCGCAGGCCCGCCAGGCGGTCGATCAGCAGCGCGCAATTGACCTCGAGCAGCGCATTGAGCGCCACCAGCCGCGCATCGGCGCGGCCTGCTTCCGAGCGCGGCGCGCTGGCGCGCCCGTCGATGAAGGCAGCCAGGTCGACCACGCCGTACAACCCGCCGCGCAGGTTGGCCACGCCGAGGAACCAGGGCTGGGTGTAGGGCACCGGCTGGGTGCTGGTGAAGGGGAAGATCTCCCCGGACTGCGTGAGCGGGAACAGGTAGCGCGCCCCGGCGGCCTCGACGGCCAGCCAAGACGCCTGCACACCCTCGGTGCGCGCTGCCTGCATGCGGCTGGCAAGCCGGCTCTGCAGTTCACGCAGGGCTTCGCGGTTGGCCATGGTGCTGCCGGCCGGCGGGCGTCAGCCCAGCGCCTTGATCTTGGTGAGCAGCTCGTCGGCGTCGACGGGCTTGGTGATGTAGTCGCGCGCGCCCTGGCGCATGCCCCAGACGCGGTCGGTTTCCTGGTTCTTGCTCGTGCACATGATGATCGGCACGTCGGCGTACAGCGGGTCGCGGGTGATGGCGCGCGTGAGCTGGAAGCCGTTCTGGCCGGGCATGACCACGTCCATCAGGATCAGGTCCGGCTTGTCCTCGGCCAGGCGGCGGAACGCGTCCTCGGCGTTCTCGGCGGTGCGCACCGCGTAGCCGTTCTTCTGCAGCAGGTCCGTCATGAACATCAGCTCGGTCTTCGAGTCGTCCACGACGAGCACTTTGCGGATCGTCATCTTTCCTCCAGGGTCTGTGTTTTTGTCAGGCGGCCGCCGAACCGAACTGCTGCACCGTCTGCAGCAGCTGGTCCTTGGTGAAGGGCTTGGTGAGGTAGTCCTGCGAGCCGACCATGCGGCCACGGGCCTTGTCGAACACGCCGTCCTTGGACGACAGCATGACCACGGGCACCGCGGCGAAGCGGGCGTTGCGCTTGATGATGGCGCAGGTCTGGTAGCCGTCCAGGCGGGGCATGAGGATGTCGCAGAAGATCAGGTCGGGCTGGCAGTCGTTGACCTTGGCCAGCGCGTCGAAGCCGTCTTCGGCGAGCACCACCTCGTGGCCGCCCTGCTTCAGGAAGATCTCGGCGCTGCGTCGGATCGTGTTGCTGTCGTCGATCACCAGCACCTTCAGCCCGGGTGTGCTCACGTCTCGCTACTCCTTCGAACGCTGCCAGGGGGTGTGGATCATGGGGGGGGCGGACAAGAAACGAGGCGCCGTGATGCGCCTCAGATCTGCACCATCTCGAAGTCTTCCTTGCGGGCACCGCACTCGGGGCAGGTCCAGTTCATGGGGACTTGTTCCCAGGGGGTCCCGGGCGGGATGCCGTGGTCGGGTGCGCCAGTGGCTTCGTCGTAGATCCACCCGCAGATCAGACACATCCAGGTTCTTGCTTCGGACACAGCTTAAAGGGCGTTCAAATAGAATGCAACGATTGTATCGGTGGCACCCGCGGACAAACCGCACGGGGCCGACGCCGGGATGATGCAGGCCCATGACCCACCCGACCAACGCCAGCCCCGCTGAAGCCACCGACGACGACGAGGACGACAGTCCCGCGTGCGTGCTGGTGTTCAACGCCAGCGACCCGAGCGGCGCGGGCGGCCTGGCGGCCGACATCACCGCCATCGCCTCCGTCGGCGCGCACGCGCTGCCCGTGGTCACCGGCGCCTATGCGCGCGACACCGCGGAGATCCGCGACCACTGGCCCTTCGACGAGGAGGCCATCGCCGAGCAGGCGCGCAGCATCCTCGAGGACGCGCCCGCGCAGGTGTTCAAGGTCGGCTTCCTCGGCAGCCCCGAGGCGATCAGCGCGGTGGCGGCCATCTGCGCCGACTACGCCGACGTGCCCGTCATCGCCTACATGCCGCAGCTGTCCTGGTGGGACGAGTCGCAGATCGACCTGTACCTCGATGCCTACCGCGAGCTGCTGCTGCCGCAGGCCACGGTGCTGGTGGGCAACCACAGCACCCTGTGGCGCTGGCTGCTGCCCGACTGGCCCAGCGACCGCAGCCCGACGGCCCGCGACATCGCGAAGGCCGCCTCGGACATGGGAGTTCCCTATACGCTCGTTACAGGGATTCCCCTAAGCGATCAATTCCTCGACAACGTCTTGGCGACACCACAGTCGGTCCTGGGCAGCGAGCGCTTCGAGCGTTTCGAGGCCCAGTTCACCGGCGCCGGCGACACCTTGTCGGCCGCCCTGGCCGCCCTGGTGGCCAGCGGGGCCGACCTCGCGGCCGCCGCCACCGAAGCCCTGGGCTACCTCGATCGCTGCCTGGACGCGGGCTTTCGCCCCGGCATGGGGCACGTGGTGCCCGACCGCCTGTTCTGGGCCCAGCCCGACCCCTCCGACGACGAGGAAGCCACCCCCGACGAAGCCCAGGCCCTGAAGGTCCTGGACATGCCTGCCCATGACACCAAACACTGACCGCAACCAGGACCTGTTCGACCGCGCCCGCCGCACCATCCCCGGCGGCGTCAATTCGCCGGTGCGCGCCTTCCGCGCCGTCGGCGGCACGCCCCGCTTCGTGCAGCGCGCCCAGGGCCCCCACTTCTGGGACGCCAACGGCAAGCGCCACATCGACTACATCGGCTCCTGGGGGCCGATGATCCTGGGCCACGGCCACCCCGCGGTGCTCGAGGCCGTGCAGAAGGCGGCGCTGGACGGCTTCTCGTTCGGCGCGCCCACCGAGCGCGAGGTCGAACTGGCCGAGGCGATCTGCCAGCTGGTGCCCTCCATCGAGATGGTGCGGCTGGTCAGCTCCGGCACCGAGGCCGCGATGAGCGCGCTGCGGCTGGCGCGCGGCGCCACCGGCCGCTCCAAGATCATCAAGTTCGAGGGCTGCTACCACGGCCACGCCGATGCCCTGCTGGTCAAGGCCGGCTCGGGCCTGGCCACCTTCGGCAACCCCACCAGCGCCGGCGTGCCGCCCGAGGTGGTGCAGCACACGCTGGTGCTCGAGTACAACAACCTGGCCCAGCTCGAGGAAGCCTTCGCGCTGCACGGCCGGGACCTGGCCTGCCTGATGATCGAGCCGATCGCGGGCAACATGAACTTCGTGCGCGCCGAGCCGCACTTCATGCGCCGCTGCCGCGAGCTGTGCACGCAGCACGGCGCGCTGCTGGTGTTCGACGAGGTGATGACGGGCTTTCGCGTCGGCCTGGGCGGCGCCCAGGCGCATTACGCGCAATTGCTCCCGGGCTTCCGCCCCGACATGACCGTGCTGGGCAAGGTGATCGGCGGCGGCATGCCGCTGGCGGCCTTCGGCGGCCCGCGCGCCGTCATGGAGCAGCTCGCGCCGCTCGGCCCGGTCTACCAGGCCGGCACCCTGTCCGGCAACCCGGTGGCCACCGCCTGCGGCCTGGCGACGCTGGCGCAGGTGCGCCAGCCCGGCTTCTACGAGGCGCTCGCCGCGAAGACGACGTCGCTGATGCAGGGCCTGGGCCAGGCCGCGCGCGAGGCCGGCGTGCCCTTCTGCGCCGACAGCGAAGGCGGCATGTTCGGCTTCTTCCTGCTGCCGCAGCTGCCGCGCAACTACGGCCAGGTGATGAAGACCGACGGCGCGGCCTTCAACCAGCTGTTCCACGGCCTGCTGGACCGCGGCGTGTACATCGCGCCGGCGCTGTACGAGGCCGGCTTCGTCTCGGCCGTGCACACGGACGACGACATCGCGCAGACGGTGCAGGCGGCCCGCGAGGTGTTCGCGACGCTCGCCCGCTGAAGCGTCCGTCCCCCCATGACAAAGGGCGCCTCGGCGCCCTTTGTCGTCTCCGGTGCGCCGGGCGCTCAGTGCCGGAAGTGGCGCACGCCGGTGAACACCATCGCGATGCCGCGCTCGTCGGCCGCGGCGATCACCTCGGCATCGCGCATGCTGCCGCCCGGCTGCGCCACGCAGGTGGCGCCGGCCTCGGCCACCACGTCCAGGCCGTCGCGGAACGGGAAGAAGGCGTCGCTGGCCACCACCGTGCCCTGCAGCGACAGGCCGGCGTTGCCCGCCTTGATGCCGGCGATGCGGGCCGAGTCGATGCGGCTCATCTGGCCCGCGCCCACGCCGATGGTCATGCCGCCCTTGCAGAACACGATCGCGTTGGACTTGACGTACTTGGCGACCTTCCAGGCGAACAGCAGGTCCTGCAGTTCGGCCGGCGTGGGCTGCTTCTTCGTGACGACCTTCAGCTCGCCCACCGTCATCTCGCGGTTGTCGGCGGTCTGGATCAGCAGGCCCGAGCCCACGCGCTTGATGTCCATCAGGTTGCGGCCGTTGTCCCAGTCGGTCGCGCCACCCGGGGGCAGGTCGATCTGCAGCAGCCGCACGTTCGCCTTGGCCTTGAACACCTCCAGCGCCTCGGGCGCGAAGCCCGGGGCCATCAGCACCTCGACGAACTGCTTGCTCACCGCCTGCGCGGCGGCGCCGTCGAGCGGCCGGTTGAAGGCGATGATGCCGCCGAAGGCCGAGGTCGGGTCGGTCTGGAAGGCCTTGGTGTAGGCCTCCAGGGGGCCGGCACCCAGCGCCACGCCGCAGGGGTTGGCGTGCTTGACGATCACGCAGGCCGGCGCGTCGAAGCTCTTGACGCATTCCCAGGCCGCGTCGGCATCGGCGATGTTGTTGTACGACAGCTCCTTGCCCTGCAGCTGGCGCGCCGTCACCAGCGAACCGGGCGCCGGGTGCAGGTCGCGGTAGAACGCGGCCTGCTGGTGCGGGTTCTCGCCGTAGCGCAGGTCCTGCAGCTTCACGAAGCGGCCGTTGGCCTGCCCGCCGAACAGGCTGCGGCTGCCGTCGGCCTGCAGCGCCGACAGGTAGTCGCTGATCGCGGCGTCGTAGTTGCTGATGCGGTTGAACGCGGCGACCGCCAGCTGGAACCGGGTGGCATCCGACAGCTTGCCGGCCGCGCGCAGTTCCTCGAGCGCCGGGCCGTACTGCGCGGCGTCGGTCAGCACGCCCACGTCCTTCCAGTTCTTGGCCGCGCTGCGCACCATGGCCGGGCCGCCGATGTCGATGTTCTCGATCGCGTCCTCGAGCGTGCAGCCGGCCTTGGCCACGGTGGCCTCGAACGGGTACAGGTTCACCACCAGCAGGTCGATGGTGCCGATGCCGTGCTGCTGCAGCGCGGCCATGTGCTCGGGCAGGTCGCGGCGCGCCAGCAGGCCGCCATGCACCATCGGGTGCAGCGTCTTCACGCGCCCGTCCAGCATCTCGGGAAAGCCGGTGACCTCGGCCACCTCGGTGACCGGCAGGCCGGCCTCGGCCAGCAGCTTCGCGGTGCCGCCGGTGGAGATCAGGCCGATGCCCAGCTGGTGCAGGCCGCGGGCGAAGTCGAGGATCCCGGTCTTGTCCGAGACGGAAAGCAGTGCGTTCATGGCAGGGGTGCGGATGGTGGGAAAGGGGCGGCGGGCTCAGCCCTTGAGCAGCTTGTGCTCGAGCAGCTTCTTGCGCAGCGTGTTGCGGTTCAGGCCCAGCCACTCGGCGGCCTTGCTCTGGTTGTGGTCGGCCTTGGCCATCACGACCTCCAGCAGCGGCTTCTCGACCACCTTGACCAGCATCTCGTACATGCCGTCCGGATCGGTGCCGCGCAGGTCGCGGAAATACCCCTCCAGGCTGGCGCGCACGCACTCCTCGATCTGTTTCTTGCTCATGCGTCGTGTTCTTCTTCGGTGTCTTGCTCGATGCCGGCCGGCAGCGGCGCGGGCAGCCGGTCGGACTGCGCGGCCAGCGCGTCGAACCAGTCGGCCACGGCGCGCAGCTGCGCGTCGGCATCCTCGATGGCGTTCATGTGCTCGCGGAACGCGTCGGCACCCGGCAGGCCCCGCACGTACCAGGCGATGTGCTTGCGGGCGCTGCGCACGCCGGTGAACGCGCCGTACAGCCCATGGTGGTCCTGCAGGTGCTCCAGCAGCAGGCGCCGCACCTCGGCCACCAGGGGCGGCGCCAGGTCCTCGCCGGTGGCCAGGAAGTGCGCGATCTCGCGGAAGATCCACGGCCGGCCCTGCGCCGCGCGGCCGACCATCACCGCGTCGCAGCCGGTGGCGCGCAGCACGTCGCGGGCCTTGCGCGGCGAGTCGATGTCGCCGTTGGCCACCACGGGGATGCGCACGGCGGCCTTGACCGCGGTGACGGTGTCGTACTCGGCCAACCCCTTGTAGCCCTGCTCGCGCGTGCGGCCGTGCACGGTCAGCATGCGGATGCCGGCCTGCTCGAACTGCAGCGCCAGCCGCTGCGCGTTGCGGTGCTGCGCGTCCCAGCCGGTGCGCATCTTCAGCGTCACGGGCACGCCGTGCGGCTCGCAGGCCGCGACCACGGCCTGCGCGATCGCCAGCGCCAGCGGCTCGTCCTGCATCAGCGCCGAGCCCGCCCACTTGTTGCAGACCTTCTTGGCCGGGCAGCCCATGTTGATGTCGATGATCTGCGCGCCGCGCTCGACGTTGTAGAGCGCGGCCTCGGCCATCTCGCCGGGCTCGGTCCCCGCGATCTGCACCGCCACGGGGCCGGGCTCGCCGTCGTGGTTCGCGCGGCGCGAGGTCTTGAGGCTGTTCCACAGCTCGCGACGCGAGGTCACCATCTCGCTGACCGCGTAGCCCGCGCCCAGCCGGCGGCAGAGCATGCGGAACGGCCGGTCGGTCACGCCCGCCATCGGCGCGACGAACAGGTTGTTCGCCAGGAGGTGGGGGCCGATGCGCATGGAGGGGGTGGAGGAGCGCAGCGGTGCTGCTGAAAAATGAGGCACGGATTGTAGTCCGCGCCGGCACCCCCCCGGCCAGCCCCTGAACCGGTGTCGCGCCTACAGGTTCGCACCACTTGACTGCCGTACCATCCGCGCCTCATGCAAGCGTGGTTCGAGTCCCTGCTGGTGCTGCTGGCGCTGCCCAAGTTCGGGCTGACCACCCTCTTTCTCGTGGCCTTCGCCTCGGCCACGCTGCTGCCCCTGGGCTCCGAGCCCGCGCTGTTCGGGCTGCTCAAGCTCAATCCCGAGTTGTTCTGGCCGGCCGTGCTCGTGGCCACCGCCGGCAACACGCTGGGCGGCATGCTCGACTGGTGGCTGGGTTACGGCGCGCACCGCGTGGCGGACAAGTGGGGCCACTCGCGCAGCCACGTCAAGGCGATCGAGTGGCTCGAACGCCTAGGGCCCAAGGCCTGCCTGCTGTCGTGGCTGCCGCTGGTGGGGGACCCGCTGTGCGCGGTGGCCGGTTGGCTCCGCCTGCCGTTCTGGCCCTGCGTGCTGTACATGGCCATCGGCAAGTTCCTGCGCTACGTCTGCATGACGGTGGCGCTGCTGCACGTGTTCCCGGGCGGCATCCCGGGGTTCGGCGACTGAGGCCGGCCGCGCGGCGCGGCCGGCGCGCGCTCAGACGTTGAACAGGAAGTTCATGACGTCGCCATCCTGCACGACGTACTCCTTGCCCTCGGCGCGCATGCGTCCCGCGTCCTTGGCACCCTGCTCGCCCTTGAACTTGACGTAGTCGTCGAAGGCGATGGTCTGGGCGCGGATGAAGCCGCGCTCGAAGTCGGTGTGGATCACGCCGGCGGCCTGCGGCGCTGTGGCGCCCACGCGCACGGTCCACGCGCGCACTTCCTTCTCGCCGGCGGTGAAGTAGGTCTGCAGCCCCAGCAGCTTGAAGGCGGCGCGGATCAGGCGGTTCAGGCCCGGCTCGTCCTGGCCGATCTCGGCCAGGAACATCTGCTTGTCCTCGTCGCTCATGTCGGCCATCTCGGCTTCCATCTTGGCGCAGATGGCGACCACGGGCGCGCCCTGGCCGTCGGCATAGGCGCGCAGGCGGTCCAGCAGCGGGTTGGCCTCGAAGCCGTCCTCGGCGACGTTGGCCACGAACATCGCCGGCTTGGCGGTGATCAGGAACAGCTGCCTGACGAGGACGCGCTCCTCGTCCGTCAGGTCGACGGTGCGCACGGGCCGGCCCTCGTCGAGCACCGCCTGCAGGCGACCCAGCAGCGGCACCATCTTGGCCGCTTCCTTGTCGTTGCCCGACTTGGCCGCCTTGGAGAAACGCTGCAGCGCCTTCTCGACGGCGGCCAGGTCGGCCAGGCACAGCTCGGTCTGGATCACCTCGATGTCGGCGATCGGGTCCACCTTGCCCGCCACGTGGATCACGTTCGGATCCTCGAAGCATCGCACCACGTTGACGATGGCGTCGGTCTCGCGGATGTGGGCCAGGAACTGGTTGCCCAGGCCCTCGCCCTTGCTCGCGCCCGCCACCAGGCCGGCGATGTCGACGAACTCGACGATGGCCGGTACGATCCGCTCGGGCCTGACGATCGCGGCCAGCTCTGACAGGCGCGGGTCAGGCAGTTCGACGATGCCGACGTTCGGCTCGATCGTGCAGAAGGGATAGTTCTCGGCGGCGATACCCGCCTTCGTCAAGGCATTGAACAGGGTCGACTTGCCCACGTTGGGCAGACCCACGATGCCGCACTTCAAGCTCATGGCAGTTCCAGACAGACAAGCGGGGAAGTGTATGCCAGCGCCCGCGGCGGCCTGGCACTGGCTGGCCGCGGCCCTGCTGGCGCTGCTCGCCTGGGCGGTGCCGCCGGCGCAGGCCGCGCCGCTGCTGCTCGACCCCCTGTCCGAGACCATCGACCTGGGCGGGCGCGCGACCGGCTGGCTCGACGCCACGGGCGCGGCGGGCCCCGCAGAGGCCCTGCGCTCCCCCGGCCCGTGGCGCACCAACACCGACGACACGATCTGGGACCTGGCGCACGGCACGGTGCTGTGGCTGCGGCTGGAGCTCAAGGCCCAGGTCGCCGGCCGGCCACAGCACTGGCTGCTGGTGCTGCCCAATCCCCTGCTGGACCGGGCCGTCGTCTGGCAGCGCGACCCCGCCGGGCGCTGGCGCGCGGACCAGGCTGGCGACACGCTGGCGGTGCAGACCTGGGCGGAGCGCAGCCGCTATCCCGTGTTCCGCCTCGACCTGCCGGCCGGCGAGACCCGCGAGGTGCTGGTGGAGCTGCACAGCGCGGTGGGCACCAGCGTGCCGATGCGCATCGCGGCCGAGGATGCGCACCTGCGCCAGTCGCAGCTCGAGTCCCTGGGGCTGGGCCTGGCCTTCGGCGCGCTGCTGCTGCTCATCGCAGCCTGCCTGGCGATGAGCGCCGCCTTCCGCGACCGCGTCTACGGCGCCTATGCCGCCTACGCCGGCCTGAGCACGCTGGCGGCGGCCGCCTACACGGGGCTTGGGGCCCAGTGGCTGTGGCCCGGCAGCGCCATGTGGGCCGACGCGGCCCCGGGCACCCTGGCCATCCTGGCCGTGGGCGCGGCCTGCGTGTTCCTGCGGCAGCTGCTGGGCCTGCCGGCGCGCCACCTGCGGCTGGACGTGGTGATGCAGTGGGTCGGCGCGGCCGGCCTGCCGCTGGCCTTCGCCTACCTGTTCGGCCCGCGCGAGCCGCTGCTGCAGGCCCTGTCGGCCTACCTGCTGCTGGTGTCGGCGCTCACCGTCGCCGCGGCCTGGCTCACCTGGCGCCGCGGCGACCGGGTGGGACTGTGGGTGCTGGTGGCCTACGTGCCCCTGATCCTGTCCATCGGCGCGGCCGTCGTGCGCCTGATGGGCCTGCTGCCGATCTCGTTCTTCACGCAGTACGCGGTCGTCGTCGCGATGGTGCTCGAGGTGCCCCTGCTGCTGATCGCGCTGTCGGTGCGCTCGCGCGACCGCCATGCCGCGCAGATCCGCGAGCAGGCGCTGTCGAACCAGGACGCGCTCACCGGGCTGCTGGCGCCGCACATCTTCGAGGACCGCCTGCGGCAGGCGCTGCTGCGCTTCCGGCGCGACGGCGACGACTGCGCCGTGGTCTTCATCGACCTGGTCAACCACGACCGCATCCGCGCGGTGCACGGACCGGCCGTGGCCGAGCAGAGCCTGCTGCGCAGCGTGATCAAGCTGCGCCGGGTCGTGCGCGACGTCGACACGCTCGGCCGCATCGGCGAGGCGCGCTTCGGCCTCATCCTCGACGGCGTGGGCGCGCGGGCCGCCGTCACCGACCGGGCGGCACGGCTGATCGCCGCCGGCCTGATGCCGCTGCCGGGCCTCAAGCCCGAGGTGACGCTGCAGTTCCACCTGGCCGCGGCCGTGCTGCGCGAGCGGCTGCTCGAACCCGAGGCGCTGCACGCGGAGCTGGCGGCGCTGCTGGCGGCCATGTCGCCGCGCACGCGGCGGCCGATCCGCTTCCTCAAGCCCGAGGAGACCAAGCCGCTGGAGATGGACAGCGAGCTGCCGGAGCAGGCCGCCGCCTGAGGCCGGCGCCGCGGCTCAGAACGCCCAGTCGCCGCCCACCGCCTGGCCCACGCGCAGCAGCTGGCCGTCGCCGGCCCGCACGATGGCGTTCATGCCGAAGCTCACCGCACCCTGCAGCCGCGCGTCCTGGCGGTAGGCCTGCAGCGTGTCGCCCACCTCGGGGCTGGGCACGCCGGTGGCGGGGTCGACGTTGGGGATGGGGCAGCGCGGGCAGGGCTTGACCAGCTCCAGCTGCACCGGGCCGTCGGCGCCCACCTCCAGCAGGCGCACGCGGTCCTCGTCGTGCGCTTCGACGCCTGCCAGCACGATGTTGGGGCGGAAGCGCTCCATGCCCACGGGCGCATGGCCCGCCGCCTGCAGCCGCTGGTTCAGCCCGGCCAGCGAGGCCTCGCTGGCCACCAGCAGGGGGAAGCCGTCGCTGAACAGGTTGAGGGCTTCGGCGCCGCCCGTCCAGCGGCGGTCGGACAGCCGGCGGTGCTCGGGGTCGAAGCGCACCAGCCGCAGCGGCTCGCCCAGGAAGTCGGTGAACCACTGGGCCGCCACCGCGCCCATGTCCCAGGCGGGCAGCGCCTCGTCCCACAACCGCACCTCGGCCTGCGTCTCGGCCGCGTCGATCGCCAGGTGCAGCGCCAGCATGCCGGGCGCGCGCAGCACGACCTCGTGGTGGCGCAGCTGGGGCCGGACCAGGGCCATGCGCGGCAGCTCGCGCTGCGTGACGGCCTCGCCGTGCGCGTCCACCACCATCCAGGCACGGTCCAGGTCGAGCCCGGCGTCGGTGAGCACGGCCTGGTCCAGGTCGACCCCGGCGCAGGACTTGACGGGGTAGACGCACAGGCGGGCGATGCGGGCCTGGAAGGTGGCGGGAGCGGACATGGCTGGCTCGACGGCAGACGGGAAGCCGGGCATTGTGCCCGGCCCCGCGCGGGCCCTGCCCCGCCGCCTAGAATCCCCGTCCATATGGCGCCTGTCCTCGACATCTGTGTGCGCGGCGCGGGCGTCGTCGGTCGCACGCTCGCCCTGCTGCTGGCCCGCGACCGCCTGCGGGTGGGCCTGGTCGAGGGCCCGCCGCCCCCCGTGGCGGACGTGCGCGCCTATGCCCTGAACACCGCGTCGCGCCAGCTGCTCGAATCGCTGCGCGCCTGGCCCGACGAGGCGCACGCCACGGCCGTGCTGGGCATGCAGGTCCATGGCGACGACGGCGGCATGGTCCGCTTCGATGCCGGCCCGCGCGAGGCACTGGCCTGGATCGTCGACGTGCCGGCGCTCGAGCAGCGCCTGGCCCAGGCGGTGGCCTTCCAGCCCCAGGTCCAGCTGCTGCAGGCGCCCGCGCCCGCCACGCTCACGGTGGTCTGCGAAGGGCGCGACAGCAGCACCCGCGCCGAGCTGGGCGTCGAGCACGAGGTGCAGCGCTACGGCCAGCACGCCGTGGCGGCGCGGCTGGACTGCGAGGTCCCGCACGGCCAGGTGGCGCGGCAATGGTTCTGCGGCGGCGAGGTCGTCGCGCTGCTGCCGCTGGCCGAGCGCCAGGTGGCGCTGGTCTGGTCGGTGCGGCAGGAACGCAGCGGCGAGCTGCTGCAGTGCGAGCCGGGCGAGTTCGCCGCGCGGGTGCAGCGTGCCTGCCAGGGCGCGCTGGGCGCGATGGCGCTGGTGGGCGAGCGCGCCTGCTGGCCCCTGCAGACGGCGCAGGCGCGGCGCTGGTGCGGCCCCGGCTGGGTGCTGGCCGGCGACGCGGCGCACAGCGTGCATCCGCTGGCCGGGCAGGGCCTGAACCTGGGCCTGGCCGACGCGCGCGAGCTGGCCGCCGTGCTCCACGGCCGCGACTACTGGCGCAGCGTGGCCGATGCGCGGCTGCTGCGCCGCTACGAACGCGCCCGCAAGGCGGCCCTGCTGGCCGTCGGCGGCGCCACCGACACATTGCAGCAACTGTTCGTGCAGGACCACCCGGCCTTCGCGGCGCTGCGCAACTGGGGCATGCGCGGCTTCGACCGCAGCGGCCCGCTCAAGGACTGGGTGGTGCGCCAGGCCGCCGGCCGGCTCTGAACCACCCCGGGAGACCACCATGCAACGACTCCGCACCGCCCTGCTGGCCCTGGCCCTGGGTTTCGCCACGCTGGCCCAGGCACAGGCCCAGGCACCGGTCCCCGACGCCGCCATCCGCCGCAACATCGGCGAGCGCCTGCCCCAGCTGGGCCGCATCGACGAGGTCAGCCGCACGCCCATGCCCGGCCTGTTCGAGGTGCGCGTGGGCACCGAGGTCTACTACAGCGACGCCGAAGGCAACTTCGTGCTGCGCGGCGAGCTGTTCGACACCCGCAACCGCCGCAACCTGACCGAGGAGCGCGTGGCCAAGCTCACGCAGATCGACTTCGACCAGCTGCCGCTCAAGGACGCGTTCACCATCGTGCGCGGCGACGGCAAGCGCAAGGTGGCGCTGTTCCAGGACCCCAACTGCAGCTACTGCAAGCGCTTCGAGCGCGACCTGCAGAACGTGAACAACGTGACCATTCACATGTTCCTGTACCCGATCCTGGGCCCCGATTCGCAGGAGAAGTCGCGCCAGGTCTGGTGCGCCCGCGACAAGGGCAAGGCCTGGGCCGACTGGATGGTGCGCAACGTGCCGATCCCCGCGGCGCCCGCCTGCGACACCGGCGCGCTCGAGCGCAACGTGGCCCTGGGCCGCAAGCACCAGATCACCGGCACGCCCACGCTGGTGTTCGCCGACGGCCGCCGCGTGCCCGGCGCGATCCCCGCCGCCGAGGTCGAGAAGATCCTCGCCGAGGTGAAGTGAGCGCCCGAGCCCCCGCGGGCCCCGTGCCGCGCGTGCACTACCGCGTCGAGGCCGCCGACCTCCACGCCCACCTCTGGCAGGTCACGCTCACCATCGAGGCGCCGTCGGCGGCGCAGTTCGTCTCGCTGCCGGTGTGGATCCCGGGCAGCTACCTGGTGCGCGAGTTCGCGCGCCACCTGCAGCGCCTGACCGCGCGCCAGGACGGCCGCGCCGTGCCGCTGCAGCAGGTGGACAAGACCACCTGGCAGGTCGGCTGCAGCCCCAGCCAGCCGCTGGTGCTCGCCTACGAGGTCTACGCCTTCGACACCTCGGTGCGCAGCGCCTGGCTGGACGCCGAGCGCGGCTTCTTCAACGGCACCAGCCTGTGCCTGCGCGTGCACGGCCAGGAGACGCGGCCGCACCTGCTCGAGCTGGTCGCGCCACGCCCCGGCTGGGAAGCGGCCACCGGCCTGGAGCCGCTGAAGGTGGGCAAGCGCGGCTTCGGCACCTATGCCGCGGCCACCTACGACGAACTGGTGGACTGCCCCGTGGAGATGGGCCAGTTCTGGAGCACCGAGGTGCGCGTCGCGGGCGTGCCGCACCGCATCGTCGTGACCGGTGCGCCGGCCTCCTTCGACGGCGAGCGCTTCGCCGCCGACGTGCAGCGCATCTGCGAGACCGTCGTGCGCTTCTGGCACGACCGCCGCAAGCCGCATTTCCGCAGCTACCTGTTCCTGCTGAACGTGGTGGACGACGGCTACGGCGGCCTGGAGCACCGCAACTCCACCGCCCTGATCTGCGGCCGGCGCGACCTGCCGCGCCGCGGCGAGGCCAGGGCCACCGAGGGCTACACCACGCTGCTGGGGCTGGTGAGCCACGAGTACTTCCACACCTGGAACGTCAAGCAGCTGCGGCCGGCCGAGTTCGCCCGCTACGACTACAACCGCGAGAACCACACGCAGCTGCTGTGGTTCTTCGAGGGCTTCACCAGCTACTACGACGACCTGCTGCTGCGCCGCGCGGGCCTGATCGACGACGCCACCTACCTGCGGCTGCTGAACAAGACCGCCAACCAGGTGCTGCAGACGCCCGGGCGCGAACTGCAGCCGGTGGCGCAGGCCAGCTTCGACGCCTGGACGCGCTACTACCGGCAGGACGAGAACACGCCCAACACCACCGTCAGCTACTACACCAAGGGCGCGCTGGTGGCGCTGTGCTTCGACCTGACGCTGCGCGCCGAGGGCCGCACCACGCTGGACGAGGTGATGCGCGCCCTGTGGGCCCGCTGCAAGGCCGGGCCGATGACCGAAGCCGACTTCGCGGCGGTGCTGCGCGAGCTGGGCGGCCGCGCGTTCACCCGCGAGCTGGCGGCCTGGGTGCACGGCACCCGCGAGCTGCCGCTGGCCGACCTGCTGCAGCGCCACGGCGTGGCGGCGCTCGAGGAGCCGGCGCAGCTGCAGCAGCGCCTGGGCGTGCGCACCGAGGACACGCCGGCCGGCCCCAAGCTCAAGCACGTGCTGCGCGGCGGCGCCGCCGAGCAGGCCGGGCTGGCGGCAGGCGACGAGCTGGTGGGCGTCGAGGTCGCAGGCCAGGGCTGGCGGCTGAACAAGCTCGACGACCTCACGCTCTATGCCGGCGCGCAGCGCAAGGTGATCGTGCTGGCCGCGCGCGACCGCCGCCTGCTGCGGCTGGAGCTGGCCGTGCCCACCGGCACCACCACCCTGCGGCTGGCGCTGCGCGATGCCGCGCAGGCGCAGCCATGGCTGGCCGCCGGCGCCTGAGCCCCCTGCCGCGCCGCGTCGCGGCCGCACTCGTCGCCGCGGTGCTGCTGGTGCACGGCGCGGTGCTGCTGTGGGTGCAGCGGCTGCAGGTGCAGGCCACGCTGCTGCAACCCCTGGCCGAGCCCATGGTCACCCGGGTGCTGCAGCCCACCGAGCCGGCGGCGCCCGCACCCCCGGCGGTCGCGGCCCCGCCGCCCACGCGGCCCACCGCACGGCTGGCCAGGGCGGCCACGCCCCGGCCGGCCGAACCGGCGCCTGCGCCCACGCAGGCCCCGGCACCAGCCGAGGCCCCGCAGCAGGCGGCCTCCGCCCCGGTCGCACCGCCGGCGCCCGAGCCCCCCGTGGCCCAGGCACCCACCCCCGAACCGGCCGCGAGCGCGCCGTCCGCACCTGCCGCGCCCGCCAGCGCGCCCGCCGCCGTCGCCGACGGCTGGCCCACCGACACCCGGCTGCGCTACCGACTCGAGGGGCGCTTCCGCGGCGAGGTCACGGGCAGCGCGCGGGTGCTGTGGCAGCGCGAGGGCGGCAACTACCAGGTGCGGGTGGAAATCCACCTGCCCCTGCTGGCGCTGGTGAGCATGACCAGCCAGGGCGAGGTCGGCGCCGTGCTGCAGCCGCGCGTGTACGAGGAAGTGACCGACGCGGTGCGCACCCGCCGGCGCGGCCTGCGGCTGGGCGAACGGGCGCTGGTGTTCGAAGGTGGCGGCACGGCGCCGCGGCCCGACGGCGTGCAGGACACGGCCAGCCAGTTCGTGGAACTGGCGCACCGCTTCGCCACCGGCCGCGAGGCGCTGGCCGTCGGGCGGCCCGTGCAGCTGTGGATGGCCCGGCCGAACCAGCTGGCGCTGTGGACCTACGACGTCGTGGGCCGCGGCCCGCTGGCCACCGGCCTGGGCACGGTCGAGGCCTTCCACCTCGTGCCGCGCCCCATCGCCAACCCGCGCGGCACCATCACCGCGCAGATGTGGTTCGCGCCGTCGCTGCAGTACCTGCCGGTGCGCATCAAGGTCACCATGGGCGAGGACGCCGAGCTCGACCTGGTCGTCGAGAGCATCGAGCAGAAGTAGCCGGGCTGGCGCTCAGCCCTTGCGCAGGTCGAGCACGCGCCTGGCCTTGCCGACGCTGCGCTCCACCCCGCCCTCGGGCCGCAGCTCGATGCGGGCGCTGGTGCCGATGTAGGTCTTGATCTCGTGCGCCAGACGCTCGGCCGCGGCCTGCGCCTCCTTGCTGGCCGGATCCAGCCCCGGGCGCGCCTCGACCGCGACCGTCAGGCAGTCCAGCGGCCCCTCGCGGGTCAGGATGCACTGGTAGTGCGGCGCCAGCGCCTCGCGCTTGCAGATCAGCTCTTCCACCTGCGTCGGGAACACGTTGACGCCGCGCACGATCATCATGTCGTCGCTGCGGCCGGTGATCTTCTCCATGCGGCGCATGCTGCGCGCCGTGCCGGGCAGCAGCCGCGTGAGGTCGCGGGTGCGGTAGCGGATGACGGGCAGCGCCTGCTTGGTCAGGCTGGTGAACACCAGCTCGCCCAGCTCGCCGTCGGGCACCGGCTCGCCGGTGTCGGGGTCGACGATCTCGGGATAGAAATGGTCCTCCCAGATCGTCGGCCCGTCCTTGGTCTCGACGCATTCGTTGGCCACGCCCGGCCCCATCACCTCGGACAGGCCGTAGATGTCCACCGCGGCGATGCCCATGCGGCGCTCGATCGCCGCACGCATGTCGTTGGTCCAGGGCTCGGCGCCGAAGATGCCCAGCCGCAGGCTGCATTCGCGCGGATCGATGCCCTGGCGCTCGAACTCGTCGGCGATGGCCAGCATGTAGCTGGGCGTGACCATGATCACGTCGGGCCGGAAGTCGCGGATCAGCTGCACCTGGCGCTCGGTCTGGCCGCCGCCGAAGGGCACCACGGTCAGGCCCAGCCGCTCGGCCCCGTAGTGCGCGCCCAGGCCGCCGGTGAACAGGCCGTAGCCGTAGCTCACGTGCACCATGTCGCCCGGCCGCGCGCCGGCGGCGCGGATGCTGCGCGCCATCACGTGCGCCCAGGTGTCGATGTCCGCCTGCGTGTAGCCCACCACCGTGGGCTTGCCCGTGGTGCCGCTGGAGGCGTGCAGCCGCACGCACTGCGCGCGCGGCACGGCGAACATCCCGAACGGGTAGTTGTCGCGCAGGTCGGCCTTGGTCGTGAACGGGAACTTCGCCAGGTCGGCCAGGCTGCGGCAGTCCGAGGGGTGCACGCCGGCGGCCTCGAACTTGCGGCGGTAGGCCGGCGAGTTGGCGTGGGCGTGGGCCAGCGTGGCCTGCAGGCGCTTGAGTTGCAGCGCGCGCAGCTCGTCGATGCCGGCGGTCTCGATGGGCTCCAGCGGGAACCCGCCCTGGGACATGCGCATTCAGGTCTCCGGAATCACGGTGCCCTGGATCTGGGCACTCTTGCCGCGCAGCAAGGCGACGACCTCGCCACGCTGGTTGGTGACGGTCATGTCGTAGATGCCGTGGCGGCCCTGCAGCACGCGCTCGACGCCCTCGCAGGTGAGCACGTCGCCGAGCTGGCCGGGCTTGAGGAACTCGATGCTGCCGCCCGACGCCACGGTGACGCGGTTGCGGCTGTTGCACGCGAACGCGAAGGTGGAGTCGGCCAGCGTGAAGATGAAGCCGCCGTGGCAGATGCGGTGGCCGTTCAGGTGCAGCTCGCGCACCGCCATGCGCATCACCGCGCGGCCGGGCTCGCAGGCCACCAGCGCCATGCCCATGGTGTCCTTGCTGGCCACGTCGCCCGCGTACATCGCGGCGCCGACCCGCGCGGCGAGCGCGTGCGCGTCCATCAGGCGCCCTTGAACTGCGGCGGCCGCTTCTGCAGGAACGCGGTCACGCCCTCGATGTAGTCGTGCGTGCGGCCCAGGGCGGACTGGGTGTCGCGCTCGAGGTCCAGCTGCGCGTCCAGGCCGTTGGTGCAGGCCGCGCGCAGCGCCTGCCGCGTGGCCACCAGCGCCTGGGTGGGCATGACGGCCAGGCGCTGCGCGATGGCCATGGCGGCCTCGACCACGTCCTGGCCTTCCGGCGCCACGTCCCAGATCAGGCCCCAGGCCTTGGCCTCGGCGGCCGGCAGCTTGTCGCCCAGCAGCGCCGCGCCCAGCGCGCGGGCCAGCCCGGCCTTGCGCGCCAGGAACCAGGTGCCGCCGGCATCGGGGATCAGGCCGATCTTGCTGAAGGCCTGGATGAAGCTGGCGCCCGGCGCCGCGATGGCGATGTCGCAGGTGAAGGCCAGCGAGGCGCCCGCGCCCGCGGCCACGCCGTTGACCGCCGCGATCGTGGGCACGCGCAGCGCGGTCAGGCGGCGCGCGGTGGGATTGAAGGCCTGCTCGATGATGGGACCGGGGTCTGCGCGGCTGACCTGGTCGGGGCCCGGGTTCATGTCGAACTCGGACAGGTCGGCGCCGGCGCAGAAGCCGCGGCCGGCGCCGGTGACCACGCAGGCGCGGATGGCCGGGTCGGCCTCGATGCGGTCGAACGCGGCCCAGAGCTCGCGGTGCATCGCGCGGGTGAAGCTGTTGAGCGACTGGGGGCGGTTCAGCGTGACCAGGGCCACGGCGCCGCGCACCTCGCACAGCACGGACGGTTCGCTCACGGGGGTGTCTCCTCGGGTGGTCGGACGACTCTAGCAGCGGCCCGCGGCACGGCCGGTCCATGCTTTCCCTTGGGTATAGTCGCCGGCCACAAGGAGACACCATGGCCTACGAGACCCTGCAGGTGCGCACCGAAGCCGGCCAGGTCGGCATCATCCAGCTGCACCGCCCCAAGCAACTGAACGCGCTGAACGACCAGCTGATGGACGAGCTGGGCGCCGCGCTCAAGGCCTTCGACGCCGACGACGCCATCGGCTGCATGGTCGTCACGGGCAGCGAGAAGGCGTTCGCCGCCGGGGCCGACATCGGCGCCATGGCCACGCACGGCTTCGCCGACGTCTACAAGGGCGACTTCATCACCCGCAACTGGGAGACCATGCGCGCGGTGCGCAAGCCGGTGATCGCCGCTGTCAGCGGCTTCGCCCTGGGGGGCGGCTGCGAGCTGGCCATGCTCTGCGACTTCATCATCGCGGCCGACAACGCGAAGTTCGGCCAGCCCGAGATCAAGCTGGGCATCATCCCGGGCGCCGGCGGCACCCAGCGGCTGCCGCGCGCGGTGGGCAAGAGCAAGGCCATGGACCTGGTGCTCACGGCCCGCATGATGGACGCCACCGAAGCCGAGCGCGCCGGGCTGGTCAGCCGGGTCGTGCCGCTGGACAAGCTGATGGACGAGGCACTGGCCGCGGCCCTCACCATCGCGCAGATGCCGCGACTGGCGGCCATCGCGGCCAAGGAATCGGTGAACCGGGCTTTCGAGGGCAACCTGGCCGACGGGGTGATGTTCGAGCGCCGGCTGTTCCACGCGCTGTTCGCCACCGAGGACCAGAAGGAAGGCATGCGCGCCTTCATGGAAAAACGCCCCGGGGTGTTCAAGCACCGCTGAGGCTGCAAGCCCGCCGCGGGTTCTGCTAGAATCGGCGGCCTCGGCGCTTTAGCTCAGTCGGTTAGAGCGATGGAATCATAATCCACAGGTCCGCGGTTCGAGTCCGTGAAGCGCCACCAACACCAAGCCCCTGCAGGGTCAACCTGCAGGGGCTTTTCGCTGGGCGCGGCGGCCCGCCCGGGCCGCCGCAGCCGCGTCAGGGCAGCTGCAGCACCACGTTGCCCACCACCTGCCCCGACTCGACCAGCCGGTGCGCCTCGGCGGCCTGCGCCAGCGGCAGCCGCGCGGCGATGCGGTGCTGCAGGCGGCCGGCCTGCAGCCACTGGGTGAGCGTGCGGGTGGCGCGCTCGCGGTCGGCGGGCGCCAGGTTGTAGACGATGAAGAAATGCAGGTCGAGGTTCTTCACGATCAGCGGGAAGAACGGCAGCGTGAACTCGCCCTGGCCGCTGCCGTACACCACGCACTGGCCGCCGGGCCGCAGCACCTGCGCATCCAGCGCGGCATTGGCGGCGATGTCGACCTCGACCACGCGGTCGATGCCCTCGCCGCCGGTGGCCTCGAGGATGCGCGCGGCCGCCCCGGGGTCGCGGTAGTCCACCGTCATCTCGGCGCCGGCCGCACGGGCCACGGCCGCCTTCGACTCGCTGCTGACCGTCGCGATCACCTGCGCCGCGCCCAGCAGCCGCGCCATCTGCACCGCGTACTCGCCCACCGCCCCGGCGCCACCGGCCACCAGCACCCGCCGGCCGGCCACGCCGCCATGGCAGAGCACGGCATGCAGCGCGGTCAGCGCCGGGATGCCCAGGCAGGCACCGGCCTCGTCGGGCACGCCGTCGGGCAGCGGCACGGCCTGGGCCTGCGGCACCACGATCCAGGGCGCCGCGGTGCCCATGGGCCGGCCCCAGGCGCCATTCCACAGCCACACGCGCTCGCCGATGCGACCGGCCGGCACGCCCGCGCCCACCGCGTCGACCACGCCCATGCCGTCGCTGTGCGGCACGACGCGCGCGAACGGCATCACGCTGCTGCGCAGGCCGGCGCGGCTCTTGACGTCCGACGGGTTCACGCCCGACCAGCGCACGCGCACGCGCACCTCGCCGGGGCCGGGCACGGGATCGGGCAGCGGGCCCAGTTGCAGCACCTCGCCGGCGGGGCCGGTGCGTTCGTAGAAGACGGCGTCCATGGGGGAGTCCTTCGGGGTGGCGTTGGGGCGGTTACCGGTGGCGGGGCCCGCATTCTGCGCCGTGGCCCGGCGCTACACTCGCCGCCTTCCCAACAGCCTCTGGATCCACACCATGAACCGCTGTCTTGCGCCGGCCCTGCTCGGGCTGGCCCTGCTGCTGCCCGCAGCGCACGCCCAGGTGGTGGTGCGCGAAGCCCCCCGCGACGTCGTCCCCGCCCGCATGGCCGTGGGCAACCCACCCGAGATCACCCTGGACGGCGAGCCGGCGCGGCTGTCGCCCGGCGCCCGCATCCGCGACCCGCGCAACCTGCAGGTGCTCTCGGGCAGCCTGTCGGGCCAGAGCGTCCCGGTGGTCTACCGGCGCGACACCATGGGCCTGGTGCACGAGGTCTGGATCCTCACGCCCGACGAGTACGCCAGGGTGCAGGGCCTGGCCCCCACCAACCCCGAGGGCGCGGCCGCGCTGCACCGCCTGCTCACGGCGATCTTCACGGGACGCTGAGGCCATGAAGAAAGTCTTCATCAAGACCTTCGGCTGCCAGATGAACGAGTACGACTCGGACAAGATGGCCGACGTCATGCGCGCCGCCGAGGGCTACGAACCCACAGACGACCCCGAGCAGGCCGACCTGATCCTGTTCAACACCTGCTCGGTGCGCGAGAAGGCGCAGGAGAAGGTGTTCTCCGACCTCGGCCGGGTCAAGCACCTGAAGGACAAGGGCGTGCTGATCGGCGTGGGCGGCTGCGTCGCCAGCCAGGAAGGCGAGGCCATCGTGGCCCGCGCGCCCTACGTCGACGTCGTGTTCGGCCCGCAGACCCTGCACCGCCTGCCCGACCTGCTGGCGCAGCGCCGCGCCCAGCGCCGGCCCCAGGTGGACATCCGCTTTCCCGAGATCGAGAAGTTCGACCACCTGCCGCCGGCGCGCGTGGAGGGGGCCACGGCCTTCGTCTCGATCATGGAAGGCTGCAGCAAGTACTGCAGCTACTGCGTGGTGCCCTACACCCGCGGCGAGGAGGTCTCGCGCCCGCTCGACGACGTGCTCGCCGAGGTCGCGGGGCTGGCCGACCAGGGCGTCAAGGAAGTGACGCTGCTGGGCCAGAACGTCAACGCGTTCCGCGGCCGCATGGGCGAGACCGCCGAGATCGCCGACTTCGCCCTGCTGCTCGAGTACGTGGCCGAGATCCCGGGCATCGAGCGCATCCGCTACACCACCAGCCATCCCAACGAGTTCACCCCGCGCCTGATCGAGGCCTACGGCCGCATCGACAAGCTGGTGAACCACCTGCACCTGCCGGTGCAGCACGGCAGCGACCGCATCCTGATGGCGATGAAGCGCGGCTACACCGCCATGGAATACAAGAGCACGGTGCGCAAGCTGCGCGCGGTGCGGCCCGACATCTCCATGGCCAGCGACTTCATCGTGGGCTTCCCCGGCGAGACCGACGAGGACTTCGGCAAGCTGATGAAGCTGGTCGAGGACGTGGGCTACGACGCCAGCTTCTCGTTCATCTTCAGCCCCCGCCCCGGCACGCCGGCGGCCAACCTGGCCGACGACACGCCGCACGAGGTCAAGCTGCGCCGGCTGCAGCACCTGCAGGCCGTGCTCGAGGAGAACGTGCGCCGCATCAGCGCCAGCCGGGTCGGCACCGTCCAGCGCATCCTGGTCGAGGGACCGTCGCGCAAGGACAAGGCCGAGCTGATGGGCCGCACCGAGTGCAACCGCATCGTCAACTTCGCCGGCCCGCAGCGCCTGGTGGGGCAGATGGTCGACGTGACCATCACGCAGGCGCTGCCGCACTCGCTGCGCGGCGAGGTCGTGCTGGTCGAAGCCTGACGCCCGGCGCCCGATGCGGCTGGCGCGCCTGCCCTTCCGGCTGCTGCTGCTGGTCGCCTTCATCCTGGTGGGCGGCCTGCTGGGCGGGGCCGCGCTGCGCTCGGTCGTGCTGCTCGAGCGGCTGATGGCGCAGAGCCAGGCCTCGGCTGCCGCCGCGCTCGAGCTGACCGCCAGCGCGCAGACCCTGGCCGAGCGCACCGCCGACATGGAGCGTGCCGCGCGCCAGTCGCTGATCCTGGGCGACGCGGTGCTGCGCCGCCGCTACGACGAGGAAGCCGCCAACGCCCGCGCCGCGCTGCACCGGCTGGCCGAGCAGGGCCTGGACGCGGCCCGCGTGCAGCGCTGGCAGGACCAGCAGCACGCGATCGATCCGCTGGTGCGCGGGCCCGCCGAGGGCGCGCTCGAGCGCGAGCGCCAGGTCGCGCAGCGCTTCCGCGAGTTCGATACCGTCAACGCCGCCATCGCCCGCGAGGTGCAGCAGCTCATCACGACCCGCAACCGGGCGCTGGCCGAGCGGCTGGAGGCCGCCCGGGCCCGCATGACGCAGCAGGTGGTGCTGGCCATCGGCCTGGCCGCGCTGCTGGCCGGCGCCCTGGGCGTGTGGCTCGCGCGCCCGTTCAAGCGGCTGGAGGAGGCGATCGCCGGCCTTGGGCAGAACCGGCTGGAGGAGCCCATCGACATCCAGGGCCCGGCCGACGTGCGCCGGCTGGCGCAGCAGCTGGACTGGCTGCGGCTGCGCCTGGTCGAGCTCGACGCCGACAAGGCGCGCTTCCTGCGCCACGTCTCGCACGAGCTCAAGACGCCGCTGGCGGCGGTGCGCGAGGCGGTCGCGCTGCTCGAGGAAGGGGTGGCGGGCGAGCTCAACTCGCGCCAGCGCGAGGTCACGCGCATCCTGCAGCACAACGCGGCCGTGCTGCAGGAGCGCATCGAGGCGCTGCTGCGCTTCAACGCGGCCGCGTTCGAGGCGCGCCAGCTGCACCGCGCGCCCACCGACCTGCTCGCGCTGCTGCAGGACCACGTGGAGGCGCAGCGGCTGCAGTGGCAGGCCAAGGGCGTGCGGGTCGTGCTCGACGGCCGCCCCCTCGTGCTGCCGGTCGACCCCGACAAGCTGGGCACGGCGGTGGCCAACCTGCTGACCAACGCCATCCGCTACACGCCCCCCGGCGGTACGATCCACATCGCCCTGCACGACGCACCGGGCCGCGCCAG
Source organism: Comamonadaceae bacterium (assembly GCA_027484575.1). Lineage (GTDB taxonomy): Bacteria > Pseudomonadota > Gammaproteobacteria > Burkholderiales > Burkholderiaceae_C > Ramlibacter. The sequence goes on along the minus strand of JAIXSQ010000005.1, from coordinate 19,504 downwards.
CATCGCACTGCGCGACGACGGCCCGGGCATCGCGCCCGCCGACCGCGAGCGGATCTTCGAGCCGTTCTACCGCGGCGAGCGCCAGCCGGCCGACGCGCCACCGGGCACCGGCATCGGCCTGTCGATCGTGCAGGAGTACGTCGCCGCGCACGGCGGCCGGGTCGCGCTGCTCGATGCGCCCGGGCCGGGCGCCCAGTTCCGCATCGACCTGCCCCATGCCTGACGCCGCGCGCCTCCTCCTTCCCGCGTCCACGCTGCTCGGCGCGCTGCTGCTCGCCGGCTGCGCGGCCGTGCCGCCGCCCGCGCCGCCCGCGCCCGCCGTCATCGTGCTGCCGCTGCCGCCCGACGACCTGCCGCCGCCGGCCGAGCCGGCACCGCCGCGCGAGCCGCATCCCGTCGCCCTCGCGCTGGCCAGCGCCGACCGGCTGCGCCAGCTGCCGCCGCCCGAGCTGCAGGCCGAGCTCGCCCGGCTGCAGGGCGCGGCGCCCACGCCGCTGGCCCAGGTGCAGTTGGCGCTGGGCTGGCTGCAGGCGCGCCAGGGCGGCGACACCCAGCGGGCCGCGCAGGCGCTGGCGCGCGTGCTGCAGGCCGAGGGCGACGAGGCCCGCGCGCTCGCGCCGCTGGCCCGCCTGCTGCAGGCCCAGGCCACCGAGGCCCGCCGGCTCGAGGAGCAATCCGAGCGGCAGGCGCAGCAGCTGCGCGAGGCGCAGCGCCGCGCCGAGCAGCTGGCCGACCGGCTCGACGCGCTGCGCGCCATCGAGCGCAGCCGCCCGCGCAACGGCGAGGTCCGCTGATGCCCGGCGCCCGCCTGCTCGTGGTCGACGACGACGCCGACCTGCTGCGCCTGCTGTCCATGCGGCTGCATGCCGCCGGCTACCAGGTCGCCACCGCCACCTCGGCCGAGGCCGCGCTGTCGCAGCTCGATGTCGACCGGCCGCAGGTGGTGCTCAGCGACGTGCGGCTGCCCGGCCGCGACGGCCTGGCGCTGTTCGACGAGATCCGCCGCCGCCACCCCGCCCTGCCGGTGATCCTGCTGACCGCGCACGGCACCATCCCCGATGCGGTCGAGGCGACCGCGCGCGGCGTGTTCGGCTACCTCACCAAGCCCTACGACGCCCGCGAGCTGCTCGACAAGATCGCGCAGGCGGTCGCGCTGGGCGCGCCGGCGACCGAGCAGGTCGGTGCCGACGAGGCCTGGCGCGAGGACATCGTCAGCCGCTCGGCGCACATGGCCGAGCTGCTGGCCGAGGCCCGCATGGTGGCCCGCTCCGATGCCTCGGTGCTGCTGCGCGGCGACAGCGGCAGCGGCAAGGAACTGATGGCCCGCGCGATCCACAAGGCCAGCCCGCGCGCGCGCAGGCCGTTCGTGGCGGTCAACTGCGGCGCCATCCCCGAGGCCCTGCTCGAGTCCGAGCTCTTCGGCCACGTCAAGGGCGCGTTCACCGACGCGGTGGCCAACCACAAGGGCCTGTTCCAGGCCGCCGACGGCGGCACGCTGCTGCTCGACGAAATCGGCGACATGCCGCCGGCGCTGCAGGTCAAGCTGCTGCGCGTGCTGCAGGAACGCGCGGTGCGGCCGCTGGGCGCCAGCCAGTCCATCCCGGTGGACGTGCGCATCGTCTCGGCCACGCACCGCGACCTCGAGGCGATGCTGGCCACCGGCCAGTTCCGCGAGGACCTGTACTACCGGCTCAACGTGGTCACGCTCACGCTGCCGCCGCTGGGCGAGCGGCGCGAGGACATCCCGCTGCTGGCCAACCATTTCCTGCACCGGCTGGCGGCCAAGTACCAGCGCCGCCTGTCGGGCTTCGCGCCCGAGGCGCTCAAGGCGCTGGCCTCGGCGCCCTGGCCGGGCAACGTGCGCCAGCTGTACAACGTGGTCGAGCAGGTCTGCGCGCTGTCGACCACGGCGCTGGTGCCGCTGGCGCTGGTGCAGCGGGCGCTGCGCGTGCCCTCGGTCGAGGTGCAGACCTATGCCGAGGCCAAGCGCCGCTTCGAGCGCGAGTACCTGGTCGACCTGCTGAAGATGACCGACGGCAACGTCGCCGATGCCGCGCGGCTGGCGGGGCGCAACCGCACCGAGTTCTACCGGCTGCTGCAGAAGAACGACCTGACCCCGGGCCTGTTCAAGGGCGACGGCAACGGCCTGTCGCCGGACGACGACAGCGGCAAACCCGCCCCGGGACTCGGGCGCGACGCGGCGTAACGCCACCGTTGTCGCCCCGCGGCGACAGAAACCGGGGCTGGCCCGGGCCCTGTCGCCGTTTTCGCGCTGCGAGGCCCCGCCGATGCGCGCAAGTGCCTGTCACCACTGGCTTTTCCGCGGTGGCATCCGACTTGCGATGCAAGGCGCATGGGAGACCGACGCACGACGTGGCGCAGCTGGCTGGTGCTGGTGGGCGCCACCCTGCTCGCCTGCACCGCGCAGGCGCAGGCTTGGGGCTTCGAGCAGGTGGCGCAACTGGCGCGCGAGCGCGCCGCCCGGCCGCACCGCACCGCGCCGGCCGACCTGCCCGCCGCGCTGGCCGCGCTGGACTACGACGGCCTGCGCGACATCCGCTTCGGGCCCGACCGTGCGCTGTGGCGCGATGCACAGCTGCCGTTCGAGGCCATGTTCTTCCACCGCGGCCGCTACCACCCCGAGCCCGTGCGCATCCACGCGCTCGACGCGGCCGGCCGCGTGGCCGACGTGCCCTGGCGCCGCGCCGACTTCGACTACGGCAAGAACCAGCTGGACACCAGCGGCTGGCCCGACCTGGGCCATGCGGGCTTCCGCATCCACTACCCGCTGAACGGCACGGCCTACAAGGACGAGCTGGTCGTCTTCCTGGGCGCCAGCTACTTCCGCGCGCTGGGCGCCGGCCAGCAGTACGGCCTGTCGGCGCGCGGGCTGGCCATCGACACCGTGGGTGGCAGCGGCCCCGAGGAGTTCCCGCGCTTTTCCGAGTTCTGGCTGCAGCGGCCGGCGGCCGACGCGCGCGAGGTCGTGGTGCTGGCCCTGCTCGAGTCGCGCCGCGCCACCGGCGCCTACCGCTTCACGGTGCGGCCGGGGCAGGACACGGCGGTGCAGGTGCAGGCCCGGCTGTTCCTGCGCGCCGGTGAGCCGCCGGTCGCGACGCTGGGCATCGCGCCGCTGACCAGCATGTTCCAGCACGGCGAGAACCAGCCGCGGCCCGGCGACTTCCGGCCCGAGGTGCACGACAGCGACGGCCTGATGGTGGCCAGCGCCACCGGCGAGTGGCTGTGGCGGCCGCTGCAGAACCCGCGCACGCCGGTGGCCACCAGCTTCGCCCTGCCCGGCCTGCGCGGCTTCGGCCTGATGCAGCGCGACCGCGCCTACGCCAGCTACGAGGACGGCGAGGCGCGCTACGAACGCCGGCCCAGCGCCTGGGTGCGGCCGCTGGGCGACTGGGGCCCGGGCCGCGTCGAGCTGCTGCAGCTGCCCACGCCCGACGAGACCCACGACAACATCGCCGCCTACTGGGTGCCGGCGCGCCTGCCCGCGCCCGGCGAGCCGCTGGACCTGGCCTACGAGATCCTCTGGCAGGGCGACACCCAGCAGCGGCCGCCCAACGGCTGGACGGTGCAGAGCCGCCGCGGCCAGGGCTTCGTGCGCCCCGAGGACCAGGCCGCCCTGGCCGGCACGGTGCAGCACGTCGTCGACTTCACCGGCCCGGCGCTGGCGGGCCTGCCGGCCGACGCGCCGGTGCGCGCGGTCGCCACCGCCGACGCCAACGGCCGCATCGAGCAGCAGCTCGCGTACTTCAACCCCGCCAGCCGCAGCTGGCGCATGACCCTGCGGGTGCGACCGCTCGATCCGGCACGGCCGGTCGAGCTGCGCGCCTTCCTGCAACACGGCAACGACATCCTCACCGAAACATGGACACAGCTCGTGCTTCCCGACTCCGCCGCCCGCTGAGGCAGGCCGGCCTGGCCGACACCGGGGGCGACAGCGCAGCCGCGCCCGCCACCGCGCCACGCGCGCGCCTGCGCCAGGCGCGCCACCCCAACAGCGTGACCGCGCCGCCCCTGCACCGCGGCTCGATGCCGACCCAGCCCTGGGTGGGCTTCTGGGCCAGCCTCGGCCTGGGCCTGCGGGGCCTGGCCGCGCGGCTGCTGGGCAGCGCGCCGGCCTCGCCGCGCGGCCCGCGCCAGCCGTGGGCGCGCGCCGCCGTGCGCCGCCGCGCGGCCTTCGCCGGCATCGCGGTGGTCAGCAGCGTGGTCGCGACCGTGCTGTTCGCGCAGGCCCGGCCCGCGGGGGGCGATCCCTGGCTGCTGGCCGGCCAGCTGGTGCTGTTCGCGGCGCTGTCGGCCTGGGTGGTGACGGGCTTCGTCACCGCGCTCATGGGCTTCTGGGTGCAGCTGCGCGGCGACGCGCATGGCCTGTCGGCGGCATCGGTGCGCCACCACACGCTGGGCGCCGGCGTACGCACGGCGGTCATCATGCCGATCTGCGAGGAGCACGTGGCCACGGTGTTCGCCGGCCTGCGCGCCACCTGCGAGTCGTTGGCCGCCACCGGCCAAGCCGCGCAGTTCGACGTCTTCGTGCTGTCCGACAGCCGCGAGCCGGACACGCTGGCCGCCGAGCGCGCGGCCTGGGAGCAGCTGCGCGGCGCCCTGGCGGCGCAGGGCGGGATCCAGCCCGAGGTCTACTACCGCGCGCGCCGCCGCCGCACCCACCGCAAGGCCGGCAACGTGGCCGACTTCTGCCGCCGCTGGGGCAAGGACTACCGCTACATGGTGGTGCTCGATGCCGACAGCGTGATGAGCGGCGACTGCCTGGTGACGCTGGCCAAGCTGATGGAGGCGCACCCGCGCGCGGGCATCGTGCAGACCGCCACCCAGCCGATCGGCCATGTGACCGTGCATGCGCGGGCGCAACAGTTCGCGGCCCGCGTCACCGGCCGGCTGTTCACCCTGGGGCTGGCGTTCTGGCAGCTGGGCGAGTCGCACTACTGGGGCCACAACGCCATCATCCGCACCGAGGCCTTCATGCGGCACTGCGGCCTGGCGCCGATCCGCGGCAACGGCGGGCTGGCCGGCGGGATCATGTCGCACGACTTCGTCGAGGCCGCGCTGATGCGCCGTGCCGGCTGGCAGGTCTGGCTGGTGCCCGACCTGGCCGGCAGCTACGAGCAGCAGCCGCCCGACCTGGTCTCGGAACTGCAGCGCGACCGCCGCTGGTGCCAGGGCAACCTGCAGAACGCGCGGCTGATGGCCGAGCCGGGCATGCACCGCGTGCACCGCGCGATGTTCTTCATCGGCGCCATGTCGTACCTGGCGGCGCCCCTGTGGCTGGCCTTCCTGGTGGTGGGCACCGGCCTGTGGCTGGGCGGCGCGCTGGTGGCGGGCGACGTGGCCCAGGCCCCCTGGGAGCTGCTGGCGCTGTGGGCCTGGACGCTGTGCATGCTGTTCCTGCCGCGCGTGCTGGGGCTGGCCGGCGTGCTGCTGCGCGGCGAGCAGCGCGCCTTCGGCGGCACGCCCCGCCTGCTGGCCAGTGCGCTGGCCGAGACCGCGCTGGCCCTGCTGCAGGCGCCGGTGCGCATGCTGGCCCACACGCTGTTCGTGGTGGTCGCGCTCACCGGGCTGAAGCTGCACTGGACCTCGCCGCCGCGCGAGGCCCACGGCCTGGCCTGGGGCGACGCCGCCCGCCAACTGCTGCCGCTGTCGGGCATCGTGCTGGGCCTGGCCGCCGCGGTGTCGTGGGTGGACCCGCACGCCCTGCCCGCGCTGCTGCCGGTGGCGCTGCCGCTGGCCCTGTCGGTGCCGCTGGCGGTGCTGAGCAGCCACGTGGGCATCGGCGCTTGGCTGCGCCACCGCGGCCTGCTGCTGATCCCCGAGGAGAGCTGGTCGCCCGCCGTGCTGCGGCGCGCGCGGCTGCACGGGCGGCATGCCCGGCTGGCGGCCGGGGCGATGTGAGGTCGACGGGCCGTCGGCCGTCACCTCACCGCGTCCGTCACGCCCGCGAATGCGGGGGTCCGGTCCGGCGCCCCTGTAGCACGCAGCCCGTCACCGGATCCCCGCCTGCGCAGGGATGACGACGCCCACCCCCTGCCGGATCACTCGATCCGCGCCCCCGACGCCTTGACCAGCACGCCGGCCTGCTCGTTGTCGGTGCGCAGCAGCTTCTGGAAGTCGTCGGCCGGCAGCGTGCCGGCCTCGATGCCCAGGCGCACGAAGCGCTCCTGCACCACCGGGTCGGCCATCACCTTGATGACCGCGGCGTTGATCCTGTCGACCTCGGCCTTGGGCGTGCCCGCGGGCGCGAGCAGGCCGATCCAGGAATCGAACTTGTAGCCGGGCACGCCGGCCTCGGCCACGGTGGGCAGCTCGGGCATGAACTTGGAGCGCTGGGTGCCGGTGTAGGCCAGCGGCTTGATGCGCGCATCGCCCTTGAAGCCGGCGATGCCGATCAGCGAGGTGGTCACGCCCTGCGAGCGGGCGGCCAGCACCTCGTTGACGGCGTCGCCGGTCGACTTCATCGGGATGTGCTGCATCTCGGCCCCGGCACGCGACAGGAAGTAGGCCATGCCCATGTGGGTGGCGCTGCCGTTGCCGGCCGAGGCGTAGTTCAGCTGTCCCGGCTTGGCCTTGAGCAGCTTGACGTAGTCGGCCAGCGTGTTCACGCCCAGGCTGCCGGGCACCGCGATCACGTAGCCCGCCGTGCCCAGGTAGGACACGCCGACGAAGTCCTTGACCGGGTCGTAGGGCAGCTTGCTGTACAGGTGCCCGGCCAGCGTGTGGCTGGCCGCGGCGAGCACCAGGGTGTTGCCGTCGGCGGGCGCCTTGGCCACCTGCGCGGTGCCGATGGTGCCGCCCGCGCCGGCGCGGTTCTCGACGATGACCGTGGCGCCCAGCGCCTGGCCCAGTTCGGCGTTGAAGGTGCGGGCGACGGTGTCCTGCACCGCCCCGGGCCCGAAGGGCACCACGATGCGGATCACGCGCTGCTGCGCGAGCGCGGGGGTGGCCGCGGCGGCGGCCAGGGACAGCGCCACGGCGGCGCGGACAATGGTGCGGCGGTGCGTCATGCGGACGGCTCCTTCAGGGACGGGCCAGCCACTGCTGCGCCAGGCGCACGAAGTAGCTCGCCCCGATGGGGATGATGGCGTCGTTGAAGTCGAACGAGGTGTTGTGGATGATGCAAGGACCGGGCCCGTGGTCGGGCATGCGGTGGCTGCCGTCGCCGTTGCCGATGAAGGCATAGCAGCCCGGCCGCACGCGCAGCATGTGGGCGAAGTCCTCGGCGCCCATCACGGCGGGGAAGTCCTCGTCGACCATGGCCGGGCCCACCACCTCCCGCATCACCTGCGCCGCGAACGCGGCCTCGGCGGCGTGGTTGACCACCGGCGGCGAGGCGCGGCGGAACATCACCTCGGCGGTGCAGCCGTGCGCCTGCGCGATGCCGGCGGCCAGCCGGCGCAGGCCCTCCTCCAGCTTGTCGGTGGCCTCGACGGAGAAGGTGCGCACCGTGCCGCCGACGGCGGCGGTGTCGGGGATCACGTTGGGCGCGTCCGAGCCCTGCAGCTGCGTGACGGCCAGCAGCGCCCGCTCGGTGCTGGGGATCACGCGGGCCACCAGGCCCTGCAGCTGCTGCGCCAGGTCGACCACCGCGCCCACCGGGTCGATGCCGGTGTGCGGCAGCGAGGCATGGGTGCCGCGGCCGGTGACGGTCACGCGCCAGGTGTTGCTGGAGGCCATGAGCGCGCCGTGGTTCAGCGCGAAGCCGCCGGTGTTGCCGATCGGGAAGTTGTGCAGCGCGAACACCGCCTCGCAGGGGAAGCGCTCGAACAGGCCGTCCTGGATCATCTTGAGCGCGCCCGCCTTGCCCATCTCCTCGGCCGGCTGGAAGATGAAGTGCACCGTGCCGTCGACGTCGCGCGCCTGGGCCAGGTGCCAGGCTGCCGCCAGCAGCATGGTGGTGTGGCCGTCGTGCCCGCAGGCATGCATGCGGCCGTCGTGCACCGAGCGGTGCGCGAACCGGTTCTCCTCCTGCAGCGGCAGCGCGTCCAGGTCGGCGCGCAGACCGATGGTGCGCCGGCCGGTGCCGCAGCGCAGCACGCCCACGACGCCGGTGCCGGCGATGCCGGTGTGCACCTCCAGGCCCCACTCGCGCAGCAGACCGGCCACCAGCTCGCTGGTGCGGTGCTCCTCGAAGCCGAGTTCCGGGTGGGCGTGGATGTCGCGGCGCAGGGCCACGAAGCGCGAGATGTCCGCGAAGCTGTCGACGATGTTCATCGGGGCAGGATAGCAAGCGGGTCCGCTCAGGGTGATCCCGGGTGTGACAGCGGGCCCGCGCTGGGCAGCATCGGCACGCGGCCGCAGCAGCGCGGCCGCCACCCGACCAGGAGACCTGCATGCAACGCTCTTCCCGCACCGGCCGCCGCCAGCTGCTCGCAGCGGCCGGCGCGCTGGGCCTGTCCGCCCTCGCGCCCGCGGCCGTCGCCGCCACGCCCAAGGGCAAGGCCCAGGCCACGCCCACGCCCACGCCAGGCTGGCCGACCCGACCGATCCGCATCGTGGTGGCCTTCCCGCCCGGCGGGCTGACCGACGCCCTGGCCCGCCACTACGGCGAGTTCCTGGCCGGCAGGCTGGGCGCGCAGGTCGTGGTCGAGAACAGGCCGGGCGCGGGCGCGATCATCGGCATCGACGCCGTGGCCAAGTCGCCGCCGGACGGCCACACGCTGCTGATGACCACCTCGGGCACGGTGTGGCAGAACCGGGTGCTGTACACGAAGCTGCCCTACGACCTGGACAAGGACCTGGTGCCGGTGGCCGTGTTCCCGTCCGGCCCGCTGGTGGTGGGCGTGCCCGAGAGCCTGGGCGTGCGCACCTACGGCGAGTTCGTCGCGTACGCGAAGAGGAACCCGGCGTCGATGGGCACGTATGCACCGGGCTCCTACCCGCACATGCTGGCCGACCAGACCAACCGCAGCGAGGGCACCAGGATCCAGTCCGTCCACTACCGCGGCGAGGCCCCGATGTGGGTGGACGTCGCGGGCGGCCAGCTGCAGATCGCGGTGGGCAGCTACCAGGCCTTCAACACCGTGGCCAGCCGCGGGGTGCGCCCGATCGGCGTGACCGGCACCTACCGCAGCCCCAGGCTGCCCGAGGTGCCGACGCTGGTGGAGCAGGGCGTCGCCAGCCGGCTGGTGGCGCTGGAAGGCGCCCTGCCGCTCATGGCGCCGGCCGGCACGCCCGAGGCCGTGCTGCAGGCGCTGTCGCGCGCCGCGGTCGAGTGGGCCGAGACCCCGGGGGCCGCGAAGCTGCGCGAGACCTTCGCCATCCCCAACAAGCCGAAGCACCTGGCCGAGACGCGCCGGGAGTGGGAACGCGACGTGCCGGTGTGGATCAAGGTCGCGGTGGACCTGGGCGTCAAGCTCGACTGAGCAGGGCCGGCCCGGCGCGCGGGCTCAGAAGGGCAGCTTGGGGCCGCCCTTCATGCCGCCCATGCGCTTCATCATCTTCATCAGGCCGCCGCCCTTCATCTTCTTCATCATCGTCTGCATCTGCTCGAACTCGTTGAGCAGGCGGTTGACGTCCTGGACCTGCACGCCGGCGCCGGCGGCGATGCGGCGCTTGCGGGTGGCCTTGATCAACTCGGGCTTGCGGCGCTCCAGCGCCGTCATGCTGCAGATGATCCCTTCCTTGCGGCGGATGTCGCGCTCGGCCTTGTCCATGTCGACCGCGCCGGCCTTGGCCTGCAGCTGCGCCGGCATCTTGTCCATCAGCGTGGACAGGCCGCCCATCTGCTTCATCTGCCGGATCTGCGACAGGAAGTCCTCGAGGTCGAAGCCCTCGCCGCTCTTGACCTTGGCGGCCAGCTTCTGCGCGGCCGCCACGTCGACGCCGGCGGTGACCTGCTCGACCAGCGCGACGATGTCGCCCATGCCCAGGATGCGGCCGGCATGGCGCTCGGCGTCGAACACCTCCAGCCCGTCGATCTTCTCGGACACGCCGGCGAACTTGATCGGCGCGCCGGTGATCTGGCGCACCGACAGCGCGGCGCCGCCGCGCGAGTCGCCGTCCATCTTGGTCAGCACGATGCCGGTCAGCGGCAACGCCTCCTTGAAGGCCTTGGCGGTGTTGACCGCATCCTGGCCCTGCATGGCGTCGACCACGAACAGTGTCTCGACCGGCTTGAGCACCGCATGCAGCTCGCGGATCTCGGCCATCAGCGCCTCGTCGATCGCCAGCCGGCCGGCGGTGTCGACCAGCAGCACGTCGAAGTACTGGCGGCGCGCGTGGTCCAGCGCGGCGCGGGCGATGTCCAGCGGCTTCTGGTCGGGCGAGCTGGGGAACCACTCGGCCCCGGCCTGCTGCGTCACGGTCTTCAGCTGCTCGATGGCGGCGGGCCGGTAGACGTCGCCGGAGACCGTCAGCACCTTCTTCCTGCGCTTGTCGATCAGGTGCTTGGCCAGCTTGGCGGTGGTGGTGGTCTTGCCCGCGCCCTGCAGGCCGGCCATCAGGATCACCGCCGGCGGCTGCGCGGCCAGGTTCAGGTCGGCCACGCCCTCGCCCATGGTGGCGACCAGCTCGCGGTTGACGATGCCCACCAGCGCCTGCCCCGGGTTGAGCGAGCCCACCACCTCGGCGCCCAGCGCCTTGTCCTTGACCCGCGCGATGAAGTCGCGCACCACGGGCAGGGCCACGTCGGCCTCGAGCAGCGCCATGCGCACTTCGCGCAGCATGTCCTGCACGTTGGACTCGGTGATGCGGGCCTGGCCACGCATTTCCTTGACGAGCCGGGACAGTTTGTCGGTGAGTGCGGAGGCCATGGAGGGGATGCGCCGGGGGGCGGTTCGGGCGAACGTGGGAGGGGTGGCGCAGCGGCCGGGCCCGCCTGGGGCAGGCACTACACTGCGGGCCATGATTCTAGCCAGCACCTCCTTCGCGGACATCGTGCTGTCGCTGACGGCGGCGGGGGCCTACCTCGTGCCCGCCGCGGCCGGCGAGCGCCTGGCGATGCCGCAACGCCGCATCGCGGCCGTGGCGGCCTGGCTGCTGCACGCCTCGGTGCTGGGCTGGATGCTGTTCGGCGACGACCCGCGCTTCGGTTTCGCGCCGGCGCTGTCGGTCACCGCCTGGCTGGTGCTCACGGTCTACGCGGTGGAGCAGGAGGTCTTCCCGCAGCTGCGCCTGCGCTGGGGCCTGGCGCTGCTGGGTGCAGCGGCGGTGCTGCTGGCCATGCTGTTCCCCGGCTCGCCCCGCCACCCCGCGTCCTCGCCGCTGCTGCCGGTGCACCTGGCGCTGGGCATCGCCTCGTACGGCCTGTTCGCCGCGGCCGTGCTGCATGCCTGGGTGCTGCGGCGCGCCGAGCTCGCGATGCGCCGCGCCACCGCGCCGGCCGTGGGCCTGCCGCTGCTGACGCTCGAGCGCCTGACCTTCCGTTTCGCGACCGCGGGCTTCGTGCTGCTGACGGCCACGCTGGTGGCCGGCACGGTGTTCTCCGAGTCGCTGTACGGCCGCGCCTGGCGCTGGGACCACAAGACGGTGCTGTCGCTGCTGGCCTGGCTGGTGTTCGCGGTGCTGCTGCTGGGCCGCTCGCGCTTCGGCTGGCGCGGCCGTGGCGCGGTGCGGGTGCTGTACGGCGGCTCGCTGCTGCTGCTGCTGGCCTACGTGGGCTCGCGCTTCGTGCTCGAGGTGGTGCTGGGACGGGTGGCATGAAGCTGGTCGTGCTGTTCGCGGTGCTGCTGGTGGCCTACCTGGTGTGGCGCTCCAACCGCACCCGTGCGGCGGCGCCCCCGCCGGCCGCCCGGCCGCCCGCCGCTGCGGCCCTGCCGCAGGACATGGTGCGCTGCCCGGTCTGTGCGCTGCACCTGCCGCGCCCCGACGCCACGCCGGGCGCCAGCGGCCGCCTCTACTGCAGCCCCGAACACCGCGCCGCCGGCGGCAACTGACCGTGGCGGCGGTGCTGCCCCCCTCGCCCGACGCCGTTCCCGACGGCAGCTCCGCCTTCGTGCGGCTGTGGCTGGGCTTCGCCACCGCGCGGGTCGCGCTGGGCGGCGTGCTGCTGGCGCTGCTGCTGGGCGTGAACATGCTCGGCGTGCGCCAGCCGGTGTCGTCTTGGGTGATCGCCATGGTGGTCACCTACGTGGTGGCCGCGCTGGCGGTGCGCCTGCTGCTGCCGGGCGGGCGGCGCGGGGCCGCGTTCGACCCGCAATGGGTGTCCAGCATCGGCGTCGACCTCGTGGTGTTCTCGGCGCTGCAGCTGCTGCAGCCCGGCGGCCTGCAGTTCGGCGCCCTGTTCGTGCTGCCGGTGCTCATGGCCGCGGTGCTGGGCAGTGCCCTGCTGGCGCTGGGCACGGCGGCGGGCGTCGCCCTGCTGCTGCTGGCCGAGGCCTGGGTGGGGCTGCTGCAGTCGCCCGGCGAGGCGGCCGGCTCGCAGTTCCTGCAGGCGGGGCTCACCGGCATGGGCTGCTTCGTGCTGGCGGTGCTGGTGCAGCAGCTGGCCGAGCGGCTGGCGCGCGAGGAGGCCGCGGCCCGCGCCAGCCTGGGCGCCGCGCGGCTGCAGGCGCTGGTCAACCAGATGGTGATGGAGTCGCTGACCGAGGGCGTGCTGGTGCTCGACGGCACGGCCCGCCCGCTGGCGGCCAATCCCGCCGCGCGGCTGCTGCTGGACCTGGGCCGTGGCAACGAGCTGCCGGCCGATTCCGGGTCCCGGCCGGGCTGGGAGCCGCTGGCCGAGGTCGCGCGCCTGACCTTCGCGACCGGCCGCACGCTGCTGCAGGAGATGGCGCTGGCGCTGGACGCCGAGGGCCCGCGGCGGCGGCTGCTGGTGCGCAGCCGGCTGGCCAGCGCACCGGGTGCCGTCGGCTCCAGCCTGTGCCTGCTGTTCCTGCAGGACCTGCGCGAGCTGGAGGCGCGGCTGCGCACCGAGAAGCTGGCGGCCATGGGCCGCATGTCGACGGCGGTCGCGCACGAGATCCGCAACCCGCTGGCGGCGATCTCGCAGGCCAACGCGCTGCTCGACGAGGACCTGCAGGACGCCGGGCAGCGCCAGCTGAGCGCGCTGGTGCGGCAGAACGTGCAGCGGCTGTCGCAGATCGTCGAGGACATCCTGGACGTGGCCCGGGTGCAGCATGCGGGCGGCGGCGATGCCCCGTCGGTGCTCGCGCTCGACGCCGTGGTGGCCCAGCACCAGGCCGACTGGGTGGCCCAGCACGGCGGCGGCGACGCGGTGCGGCTGGTGCCGGGCGCCGCCGGCGTGCAGGTGCGCTTCGACAGCCTGCACCTGCGGCGGGTGCTGGTGAACCTGCTGGACAACGCGCGGCGCTACGCCAGCGGCACGCCGGGCTCGATCCAGGTGGCCACCGGCGTCGAGGACGAGTCGGTGGCGCTGCTGACGGTGTGGAGCGACGGCGCCGCGCTCGAGGCGGCGGTGGAGCAGCACCTGTTCGAGCCGTTCTTCAGCTCCGAGAGCCGCTCCAGCGGCCTGGGCCTGTTCATCTGCCGCGAGCTGTGCGAGCGGCACGGCGCCAGCATCGGCTACCGCCGCGGCCCGTCGCCTTCTGGCGGCACGGCCGTGGGCAATGCCTTCTTCGTGGCCCTGCGCACCGGGCGCGCGGCACCGGCCACCGGCCGCCCGTTTGCGACAATCGCACCGTGAGCCAGCCCGCCACCGCCACGCCCGCCCACGTGCTCGTCGTCGACGACGAGCCCGACCTGCGCACCCTGTACGAGCTGACGCTGCTGCGCGAGGGCTACCGCGTCGAGGCGGCCGGCAGCGTGGCCGAGGCGCGCGGGCTGCTCGGCGAGCACCGCTACGACGTGGTGATCACCGACATGCGGCTGCCCGACGGCATCGGGCTGGAGCTGCTGCAGGACCTGCTCGTGCAGCAACGGCCCGAGCGCTGCGTGGTGATGACCGCCTACGGCTCGGCCGAGAACGCGGTCGAGGCCCTGAAGGCCGGGGCCTTCGACTACCTGACCAAGCCGGTCGACCTGCGGCAGTTCCGCGCGGTGGTGGCCTCGGCCATCCGCGAGGCGGCCAGCCCCGCGCCCCGGGCCCGGGCCGCGGGCCGCGCCGACGGGCCGGCGCCGGCCGGAGCGGCCGAGACGCCTGCCGCCCAGGGCGCGCTCGAGCGCATGGTGGGCAGCTCGGCCGCGCTGCGCACCGTCAAGGACCGCATCGCCAAGGTGGCACGCAGCATGGCGCCGGTGCTGGTGCGCGGCGAATCGGGCACCGGCAAGGAACTGGCCGCGCGCGCCCTGCACGCCTGCAGCCACCGGGGCGACGGCCCCTTCGTCGCGGTCAACTGCGGCGCCATCCCCGAGGCGCTGCTGGAGGCCGAGTTCTTCGGCGCCCGCAAGGGCTCCTACACCGGCGCCCTGGCCGACCGCGAGGGCTACTTCCAGGCCGCGCGCGGCGGCACGCTGTTCCTCGACGAGATCGGCGACCTGCCGCTGGCGATGCAGAGCAAGCTGCTGCGCGCGATCCAGGAGCGCCAGGTGCGCGCGCTGGGCTCGACGCAGGAGGACACGGTGGACGTGCGCATCGTCAGCGCCACCCACCGCGACCTGGCGGCCGACGTCGCCGCGGGGCGGTTCCGCCAGGACCTGTACTACCGGCTGAACGTGATCGAGGTGGTGCTGCCACCGCTGCGCGAGCGGCGCGAGGACCTGCCGGAGCTGGTGCGGGCGCTGCTCGCGCGCATCGCGGCCGACTCGGGCCTGCCGGTGCCGCAGGTGGCACCCGGCGCGCTCGAGCAGCTGGCCCGGCTGCCGCTGCCGGGCAACGTGCGCGAGCTCGAGAACCTGCTGCACCGCGCCATGGCCCTGGCCGACGGCCACGAGCTGCAGCTGGACCTGCTGTGCGGCGAGGAGGCCGCGCCGGCGTTCGCGGCCACCCAGCCGGCGTTCGGCCAGCCGGCGCCGGCGATCGCCCTGGCACCGCGCGCACCCGCGGCGCAGCCCGCCGCCGGCAGCCCGCCGCAGCCCAGCGACCTGCAGGCCTGGCTGGACCAGCAGGAGCGCGAGATCCTGGTGCGCACGCTGCAGGAGACCGGCTTCAACCGCACGGCCGCCGCGCAGCGCCTGGGCCTGTCGCTGCGGCAGATCCGCTACCGCATCGCCCGGCTGGCCATCGCCGTGCCTGGCGACGACCCGCAGGACACCGGTGCCGGCTGACCACGACGCGCTCTGGGACGGCGGCTGGTACCGCTACGCGCGGCGGCTGCCCTCGCCCAACGTCGGCCCGCGTCCGGCCGGCGCGCAGGTCGAGCTGGTGGTGCTGCACTCGATCAGCCTGCCGCCCGGCCAGTACGGCGGCGACGCCGTGCAGCGGCTGTTCACCAACACCCTCGACTGGGACGCGCACCCCTACTACGCGCAGATCCGCGGCCTCGAGGTCTCGGCCCATTTCTACGTGCGGCGCGGCGGCCAGCTGTGGCAGTTCGCCAGCTGCGACGAGCGCGCCTGGCACGCGGGCCGCTCCGAATGGCTGGGGCGCGGGAACTGCAACGACTGGTCGGTGGGCATCGAGCTCGAGGGGCTCGAGGGCGACACCTTCGAGCCCGCGCAGTACGAGGCGCTGGCCGCCGTGTGCGCGGCGCTGGCGCAACGCTACCCGGTGCGCCACGTGGCCGGCCACGAGCATGTGGCGCCGGGCCGCAAGCAGGACCCGGGGCCCGGCTTCGACTGGCCCCTGCTGCGCCGCAGCCTGGGCTGGCCGCGCGAGGCGTTCGCGGCCTGAGCCTCGGTCATTCACGCAGGCGGCGTGGCGGATTGCACGGCTCGCGCGCCTTCGTCGCGGCACGTCGCACGACCACTACATCTAGCGCCTTGTCTTGCCCCGGCACGCTAGCTATAGTGCCGCGCACCGATGGACGGCCGCGCCGATCGCCCGCTTCCACGCACCCCGCACGGTGCGCCGGGCGCCGCATCCCCGTCACGCCGCCACGGCGCGCCACGCGCCGCCGCCACAGTCCACCGGCTATCCACAGCTTGCACACGGGCCATCCACGGGTTGACCACTACCTGTAGTGGCTTGCTACCCCGCCGACCACTAGATATAGTGCTTTGCGGCCGTTGATGCAGGTACACTCCGCGGCCCCGAAAGACACAAGACAACAGCAGAGGACTTCATGCACGCTGCCCTGAGCAATCCCGGCGCCTCCATCCCGTCCGTCAGCCCTGCCGGCACCGCCCCGGCCGACGCGACCTCCGCAGCTCCTCTGGCGCATTACCAGATCATCCGGCGCAACGGCGCCGTCGTTCCCTTCGCGCCGGACAAGATCGCCATCGCGATGATGAAGGCCTTCCTGGCGGTGCACGGCACCCAGGGCGCGGCCTCGGCCAGCGTGCGCGAGACCGTCGACGGCCTGACCCAGGCGGTCATCCGCGCGATGGTGCGTTCGCGCCCGGGCGGCGGCACCTTCCACATCGAGGACGTGCAGGACCAGGTCGAGCTGGGCCTGATGCGCGGCGGCCACCACGAGGTCGCCCGCGCCTACGTGCTGTACCGCGAGCGCCGCTCGCAGGAGCGCGCCAAGGCCGGCGAGCAGTCGCAGCCGGCCGCGCCCCAGCTGCACGTGCTGGACGGCGGCGAGCGCGTGCCGCTGGACCTGGAGCAGCTCAAGGCGCTGATCGAGAACGCCTGCGCCGGCCTGTCGGCCGACGTCAAGGCCGCGCCGATCCAGGCCGAGACCATGCGCAACCTGTACGACGGCGTGCCCATCGACGAGGTCTACAAGGCCGCCATCCTGGCCGCCCGCACCCTGATCGAGAAGGACCCCGACTACACCTACGCCACCGCCCGCCTGCTGCTGCACACCATCTTCAAGGAGGTGCTGGGCCGCGCCGTGGCGCCGGAGCAGGCCGCCGAGGCCTACGCCGACTACTTCCCCGGCTTCATCAAGAAGGGCGTCGACAACGAGCTGCTCAACCCCGAGCTGCTGCAGTACGACCTGCGCCGCCTGGGCGCCGCGCTCAAGGCCGAGCGCGACCACAAGTTCGACTACCTGGGCCTGCAGACGCTGTACGACCGCTACTTCCTGCACGTGCGCAAGACCCGCATCGAGCTGCCGCAGGCGTTCTTCATGCGCGTGGCCATGGGCCTGGCGCTCAACGAGATCGACCGCGAGGCGCGCGCGATCGAGTTCTACGAGGTGCTGTCCTCGTTCGACTTCATGTCGTCCACCCCGACGCTGTTCAACAGCGGCACGCTGCGCTCGCAGCTGTCCTCCTGCTACCTGACCACGGTGCCGGACGACCTGGACGGCATCTACGAGTCGATCAAGGAGAACGCGCTGCTGTCCAAGTTCGCCGGCGGCCTGGGCAACGACTGGACCCGCGTGCGCGCCCTGGGCTCGCACATCAAGGGCACCAACGGCGAATCGCAGGGCGTGGTGCCGTTCCTGAAGGTGGTCAACGACACCGCCGTGGCGGTCAACCAGGGCGGCAAGCGCAAGGGCGCGGTCTGCACCTACCTGGAGACCTGGCACCTGGACATCGAGGAGTTCCTCGAGCTGCGCAAGAACACGGGTGACGACCGCCGCCGCACCCACGACATGAACACGGCCAACTGGATCCCCGACCTGTTCATGCGCCGCGTGATGGAAAAGGGCGAGTGGACCCTGTTCTCGCCCTCGTCGGTGCCCGAGCTGCACGACCTGTTCGGCGAGGCCTTCGAGAAGGCCTACGTGGCCTACGAGGAGAAGGCGCGCCGCGGCGAGATCAAGCCCAGCAAGACGGTGCCCGCCACCGACATGTGGCGCAAGATGCTCTCGATGCTGTTCGAGACCGGCCATCCCTGGATCACCTTCAAGGACGCCTGCAACGTGCGCTCGCCGCAGCAGCACGCCGGCGTGGTGCACAGCTCCAACCTGTGCACCGAGATCACGCTCAACACCAGCGACACCGAAACCGCGGTGTGCAACCTGGGCTCGGTCAACCTGCACCGCCACCTCAAGGACGGCCCCAACGGCAAGGAACTCGACCATGCCAAGCTGCAGAAGACCATCAACACCGCCATGCGGATGCTCGACAACGTGATCGACATCAACTACTACGCGGTGAAGAAGGCGCGCGATTCCAACCTGCGCCACCGTCCGGTGGGCCTGGGCATCATGGGCTTCCAGGATGCGCTGTACGAGCTGCGTGTGCCCTACGCCTCCAATGAAGCGGTCGAATTTGCCGACCGCTCGATGGAAGCGGTGTGCTACTACGCCTATTGGGCATCCACCGAACTGGCCCGCGAGCGCGGCCGCTACAGCAGCTACAAGGGCTCGCTGTGGGACCAGGGCATCCTGCCGCCCGACACGCTGGACCTGCTCAGCCGCGAGCGCGGCGGCTATGTGGACGTCGACCGCTCCAGCTCCATGGACTGGGACGCCCTGCGCCAGAAGATCGCCGTGGACGGCATGCGCAACTCCAATTGCGTGGCCATCGCCCCCACTGCAACCATCTCCAACATCATCGGCGTGGACGCATCCATCGAGCCCTGCTTCGGCAACCTCTCGGTGAAGTCCAACCTCTCCGGCGAGTTCACCGTCATCAACGGCTACCTGGTCAAGGACCTCAAGCGCCTGGGCCTGTGGGACGACGTGATGGTCATGGACCTCAAGCACTTCGACGGTTCGCTGCGTCCCATCGACCGCGTGCCGCAAGAGATCAAGGCCCTGTACGCCACCGCCTTCGAGGTCGAGACCGTGTGGCTGGTGGAAGCCGCCGCCCGCCGCCAGAAGTGGATCGACCAGGCGCAGAGCCTGAACATCTACATGGCCGGTGCTTCGGGCAAGAAGCTGGACGAGACCTACAAGCTGGCCTGGCTGCGCGGTCTCAAGACCACCTACTACCTGCGCACCACCTCGGCCACGCAGATCGAGAAGTCCACCGGCCGCACCGGCCAGCTCAACGCCGTGTCGGTGACGCCGAGTGCACCGGTCGCTGCCGCCGCCGTGAGTGCCGAGCCCGCCAGCGAGCCGGCCACCGACATCAAGTTCTGCGCCATCGACGATCCGGGGTGTGAAGCCTGCCAGTGATGCAAGCCTGTGCGACCTGATGCAGCGTGGTGCGTGATGCCTCTTTTCGATGCACCACTGCAACACAAAGCATCAGGTCCATGAGCGATCACTTTGCAATTCATGCCGACACTTTGATAATCCATCGAATTGGACACCACCATGCTGACCTGGGAAGACAACTCGACTCCCGTCTCGACGCCCTCGCAAACCCTGCGGCCTGCCGCCACCGGTTTGCCGACCTCGCCCTCCGGCGCGGCTGCACCCGTCTCCCCTCCGATTCCTTCACGTCCGGTCGCCGCTGCTGCCGCTGAGGCACCGGCCGAGCGCCGCGTGAACGTGGCCGACAAGCGCATCATCAACGGCCAGACCGACGTCAACCAGCTGGTGCCCTTCAAGTACAAGTGGGCCTGGGAAAAGTACCTCGCCACCTGCGCCAACCACTGGATGCCGCAAGAGATCAACATGAGCCGCGACATCGCGCTCTGGAAAGATCCCAACGGCCTGACCGAAGACGAGCGCCGCCTCGTCAAGCGCAACCTCGG
>JAIXSQ010000003.1 GCA_027484575.1 Comamonadaceae bacterium | reverse complement strand
TGGCATTGAACCCGGACCGTGAAGCCTTGGCCGCCTTGTGTCAGAGACGCCGGAACGATGAAGTGAACCCGCCTTTGGCGGCATGATGCAGGCGGCAACTACCTTGACACGCACCGCTCCGACCACGGCAAGCCGATCGACCTGCAAGGTGGCTCCGCCAAGCTGACGATCTTGGCGGGCACCGCCAAGACGGAAGCGGCCTTGGCGCTGACGGCTGGTAAGTTCGAGGCGACCGGCAGCTACCCCGCAGCCAAACGCACCAAGGTGGTGGCGGTAGTGACGCTGCAGGGACGAAAGCCGGTGACGGCACGCTTTGAACTCAAGTGAGTCGCTGATACGGCCTGAATCGCCCCAGACTTCCCTGCGCCTGCAGGCCTTTCATCCAGGGGAGGAGAGTGTCATGGAAGCCAAGGCGCACAATGGGATTGAGGCCGCAGGAACTAGGAGTTGCCGAAAAAACACGATCGGCGACTGCTGGCGCCGATTGCTGGCCGTGTCAGCGTCGAGCTTGAACACGAGCAAATGGGGGCACGCGTCGCGATCATCAGGAGCCCCTGAAGCCGGTACCGGCGCGCGGATCTGTCGGCCCTTGATGTGATCGCTACTACGCTCAATGCAGACGACTTCAGCCCCTTGTTTGCTGCACAGCTTACCACTAGATTTCGAATGGCTTGAACAAAACTGCGGCTCTAGTTAGTCTCCTTTGCCTGCCCATGCGCAAGGTATGAGCCGTCGAAGCGGCTCAAGCGAGGCTTATTGGGAGCCACATTCCAATTTTTGTGCCGTTCGCATCGGAACTTGAGAAAACTTCGCCGTCGTGCATTGCCGCAACAGCTGCGACAATCGCAAGACCTAAGCCGTGATGAGCGCCCGAGCCCGATCTCGCCGCATCGGCTCGAAAAAAACGCTCGAACAGGTGCGGAAGATCGTTGGGGTGTATTGGGTCGCCTTGGTTCATAACTGAGACACGCACTCCTGCAGCATCATTGAGCTGATGCTCTTCGATTCTTATCTCCACCGTGGAGCCTCTGCTTGCGTAGCGGCATGCGTTCCCTATTAAATTCGATAAAGCCCTTTTCAGAAGCCGTGTGTCGACAACTGCGCGCGCACATCCATTAATACGCGCCGTGAGTTCGTATTGCTCTAATTGTGCCTCGTGGTAATCAAGTACGTCTTGGGCGACCGTAGCGATCTGAACGCTTTCGGCGCGCTGCGCTTTGGCGCCACGGTCCGCACGGGATAGAAAAAGCATATCCTCCACGATGGAAGACACACGGCGGACTTCCTCGAGAAAAGATGCCAATTGCTCAGCTGCGTCGCTGCGAGGAGCGCCTCGTATCGCCAACTCTAGCCCTGCCGATAGCGTCGCAAGAGGGGTGTTGATCTCATGCGCAACGTTTGCATTAAAGGCCTCCGCCCTCTGATAGCTCTGTTGCAGCCGCGCCACTAAAGCATTAAAATGGTTGATCAGAGGAAGGAGTTCTTCAGGCTGCCCATCTGGCGACAATCGTGCCGCCAAGTTCCTTACCGTAATAAGGTCCGTTTGATCCGCCAATCGCCTCACAGGTTGTAGTGCGCGTCTGACCAACACCGTTGACAGCGCGCTCATGACGGCTGCGCCGGTTATAAGCGAGCTAAGCAGTGCGAACGCGAGATGCTTCAGAAATTCTTCATCTGCCGCGATCGATAGGCCGATGTTGGCGGAGAAATTATCGGGTGTCTGGATAACGCCTTCAATCTGATGTTCTCGCGGGAAGCCAGACCGTTCGTCAGCGAAGATGAGCGTACGATCTGGCCCATAAATCCGGACTCGCACATCTTCCCTTGCAGGCATGAAAGAGTCGAGTTGCTGCTGCCACTCCTTGTCGCTGCGCGGTCGTGGCTCGATCTGCATGACGCGGGAAATGACTGCGACCTTTTCCGCCAAGTGCTCAGCTTGACGCTGACTCAACGCGTTGGTCGTCAGGAGATACGTCAATCCTTGCACTGCACCCAAGCCGACCACCGCCAAGACTGTCACCCCAAATCTTAGTCGCGCTTCTAGGGCATGGCGCGGCCGGTTGCTAGTCTTCATCTTCACGCAATTCCAGAACGTAGCCTACCCCGCGCATCGTATGCAGCAGCGGTGTTGCGAACGGTACGTCGAGCTTATTTCGCAGCCTGCGGATAGCTACCTCGATAACGTTAGTGTCGCTATCAAAGTTCATGTCCCACACCTGCGCAGCAATCTCAGTCCGGGTTACTACCTGACCCCGACGTTCCATGAGTAGGGCGAGAAGAGAGAACTCTTTCGAAGACAACGGCAGTCGCACCCCTTCACGCGTCGCTCTCCTTTTCAAGGTGTCCACCTCTAAATCACCAAGTCTCATCGATGACGGTTGCAACGGCGCCGCTGAGACCTGAGCACGACGAAGCAGGCTATGCAGCCTGGCAGTCAATTCAGAAAAAGAGAATGGCTTGACGAGGTAATCATCGGCACCAGTTTTCAAGCCCAAGACTTTATCTTCGATGCTGCTTCTTGCGGTAAGCATAAGCACTGGTGTTTGATGCGTGCGGCGCAATGCCGTTAGAAGCGTCAACCCGTCGATTCCAGGGAGATTCCCGTCCAAAACCAAGGCGTCATACGAGCCAGTGGAAGCTAAATGTAGCCCATCGACACCGTTCAGCGCAAGTTCGACACTGAAGCCTTCCCTGCGGAGCCCATCACTCAGGTATTGAGCGAGTTTAGTCTCGTCTTCGACAATAAGTATCTTCATGCGGGCTTTGCACTTCAATTAGATTAGATAAGTTCTCATCCGCTATCTCAACTAATCTGCTGGCGCAAAATGCATACGGATCATGTGGAATCCCCCTCTCACTCGGTAACAGCCGAGTCGAAGCTTGCCGACCGATTTACGCCCGTCATGGTCGATCATGCGGCGCTCGCGCCTGAACTCCGTGGTCGATTCCAGCGTCAGCGCCGAGTGCCGAAATGCGGCGAGCAGGCAATCGTGCGAGTAGCGGGCAGCATGCCTCTTTCGCGCAAGTCCTGGTCGCCCTGCAAGGGGGGCAAGCGGTTCCCAGTGGGCCCGCGCTTATATCGCTCATGGGTGCAAGTTTGCTGAGGGACGAAAGATGTGGAATGACAGCGCGCTCACGACCCAGCAGATCCACGCGGTCCACATCGGATGGCTCGGGTAGTGCGCGCCGCGCGCGACTTGGACCGCTCCCAGCACCACGCCGGCGATCAGCGTGATGATCAGCCAATGCCTGGCTGCTGTCGGAGCGGCGTCACGCAGAACGAACCAGGCCGCCAAGAAGGCGAACGCCGTGGATACATGGCCCGACGGAAAGCATCCACCCGATCCGCCGTCCGCGACATGGGGGACCCAGTGGGGCACGTACTGCACGACGATGCCGCCGAACTCGGCCAGAGACCAAGGGCAACTGGTAGCGCTGAGTTGCTTGAGTAGCGGGATCAAGGCTGCGCAGCCCACGATGGTGCACAGCACCCAGAGACGCTGGTCTCTATTCAGCAAGCGCAGGGGGCCCCAAGGCCGCCACATGCCGACCACAAGTGCGGCAAGTAGGCCCCAGGCGAGATAGCGTATGCCGCCATGCAGCAGCCCGGCAGTTAGCCAGTGATTGCGCCAGGGGAACCCGTCTGGTCCGCCAAGCCAGCGCATCACCGCGATGTCCTTGCCCATGGCGTCCCAGACCAGCAGAACGGCCAGACCTGCCGCGGCAATCGACGCGTCGATGCCTGCCCAGCGTCGTGTCAGGGCCGCCTTCAACCCGCGCTCAGCGATGGCACTCAACGACGGCATGTCCGGGTGATGTCGAGCGAAGGCTCGTACTCGCTGGCCCGCACCTGCAGCAGCCCCAGCGCGGTGTGGAACAGGTTGTCGTGAGTCTGTGGGTTCGCCGCTGCCCGCTTCAGGCAAGCCGTGTCGAGCCCGAAACTCGCCACGTAGCCCGGCGAAAGCCACCATGTCATCGGCACCTTCGTCTGTTCATCGGGTGCGATGGCAAAGGGCACGCCGTGAAGGTACAGCCCCTTCTCGCCGAGCGACTCGCCATGGTCCGACACGTACACCAGCGCGGTGTCGAATCGGCTGGTCTGCGACTGCAGGAAGTCGATGGTCTTGGCCAACACATGGTCGGTGTAGAGCAGGGCGTTGTCGTAGGCGTTGACGATCTCGTCGCGCGTACACTGACGCAGCTCACCCGTGTCGCAGGTGGCGGTGTAGCGCCGGAACGCATCGGGGTAGCGCTTGAAGTACGCTGGCCCGTGGTTGCCGAGCATGTGCAGCACGACCACCAGGTTGCCCTTGGCGTCACGGACGACCGTGTCCAGCCCCTGCAGCAGCGCCTCGTCCAGACAGCGGCCGCCGTCGCACCACTCGGGGAACGCAGCCTTGTCGAGTTGCTGAGTCGGCAGCCCATCGCAGACCCCCTTGCAGCCCGACTGGTTGTCGCGCCACAGCACCTGGAAGCCTGCTCGGTTGAGCACATGGAGCAGCGACTCACTGGTGCGAATGCGCCGCTCGTCGTAGTCGCGCCGGCCCACCGCGGCGAACATGCAGGGCAACGAGGTCTCCGTATTGGTGCCGCAGGCCGTGACGTCGCGGAAGTTGATCACGTCGCGCGTCGCCAGTTGGGGCGTAGTCTGGCGCGCGTAGCCGTTGAGACCCCAGTTGGCTGCTCGGGCGGTCTCGCCAATGGCCAGCACTAGCAGGGCTGGCTTGGTGCGGGAGGACCAATATCCGTCGAGCCGCGCGTCGACGCCGATCGGCGTCCGTGCCGCTTGTGCCTCCTGCAGGCTGTCGGTCGCCACGCGCGTGGCGGAGTAGATGAAGTTGGCCGGCGTGATGAGGTAACGGACGTCCTTCTGGTTGCGCATCTGGGCGGAGAAGTCCTGGAACACCAGCAGCAACGACCCCACGAGCAGCGCGACCGACGCCGCGAATGTCGCGAGGCGCCACGCCATCGCGCGGGCCCAGCGTTGGGGCTTGAGGCGGACGCGCCACAGCACCAGCAGGGGCAGGCCAGCGAACAGCAGAAGGTGCGGCAGCATGCCCCAGCCGAACAGTTCGCCGGCTTCGGCAGGGTCGGTCTTCAGCACGTTGCGCAGCATCGTTGGATCCAGGTAGATCCCGAAGCGCTGCATGTAGTAGGTCGCGAAGGCCGTGGCAACGATCAGCAGTGCGAGCAGCGGCCGGGCGATTGGCCGAACCAGCACCAGACAGAGCAGCAGGGTGTGCACCGTGGTCAGGGCCACCAGCATCGCCGAAGCAAACCCCCAAGTCGACGGAGTCGAGAGGTCGCGACCTAAAAGCACAGCCCGCAGGAAAGATGCATTCGAAGAAACAGCGAAAAAGACCCCGGCCGCCACCGCCAAGCGTGTACAGGTCAGCTCAGGTTGCCATTGCAGCAGGCGGTGAAGGTGGTTCATGCCAAAGGGCTCTTCGACAATCGATGTCGTGTCTAGGATGCTCGCAGGCTCGAGGGATTCAGGTCCGCGCCACAGGCAACACTCGAACTCAAGCTCGGTGTCTGCCAACCAGCACTCGCGCTGCTGTCCTCATGTGGGATTTGGACAAGATATTCTTTGCCTATATGGACTCGTGCGTCCGCACCGCTGCTCCATGTGAGCGACTCTGGAAATTGCATCCAAACTGATCATGCTTGCAAGCTTCAAGCTCGAGCTGAAAAGTTGTGTGAAAAATATCAAATCGGTCCGCAATGCTCGAGCGCAGTCGCTCGAGCAACTCGGAGGCATTCGCATCTCTGTCGTACACAACATGCGCGGTCAAGCTGGTTTTTCCGCTGGTCAGCGCCCAAACGTGAAGATCATGCACACCGGACACGCCATCTAACGCCTAGATCCACTCCATCAGGCACGCCTTCAAGAAGTACATTTAGGCTCTCTTTCAGCAGAACCCAAGTCCGAGGTAAAACCCACAGACCAATCGCAACCGCGACCATAGCATCGAGCCATAACCAACCCGTTATTTGGATCAGTAGCGCCGCACCAATTACACCGACTGACCCGAGCATGTCACTCCACACCTCGAGGTAGGCGCCTTTCACATTCAGACTAGAGTCCTTGCCCCTTCTCAGAAGCCACATACTGATCAAGTTGATAGCAAGACCGATGCTCGCAACGACGAGCATCCCTGCGGAGTGAACAGCAACCGGTTGGCGAAAGCGCTGCCAGGCTTCAAACAATATATAGGCCGCAACAGCGAACAATAGAAGAGCATTGAAGGCCGCAGCGAGTATCTCAAACCGGTAGTAGCCGAAGGTGCGGCGGCTATCTGAAGGTCGCCGCGCGATACGCAAAGCCGCCACAGCAATGGCGAGCGCAATCGCGTCGGTGAACATGTGAGCTGCGTCTGACAGTAACGCAAGGCTATTAAAGTAGAAGCCTGCAGTCACTTCTGCAAGCAGAAACGCCGAAGTGAGGCCTAGGGCCAACCACAGCGACTTCTCATTGCCGGTAGAAGGAAGTGCGTGAGAATGACCAGCACCCACTAAAAATACTCCAATCGAAACTTCGAGAATCCGCCGAACCAAGCACGAAGGCCGCTCTAAGCGGCGGCCTTGAGATCACATCGGCCAAAAGCCGTCGCGAGACAATCACATCTGGGGCGTCTCAGCCTGGCGATCGATGTTGCGCGCACCCTGCCGAGCCTGTTCGAGGGAGCTGCGCACTTCACTTCGGGACGTGCCGCTGGCCTGTACCGGCAGTTCGGCCCAGCCGATCTCGCCGCCGACAAACTGCGGCGCGGTCGTGGCCCCGGGCTTGCCTTGAGCCGCTTGAGTGTACGCATGGGGGACGAAACCCGCCTCGCCTTTGGGCATGTCGTACGCCGAGGAGGCGAACGCGGGTGCAGCGGCAACAGCAGCGATGGCGATGAGCGCGGTGCGGAACATGAGTGACTCCTGAAAGGCCCGGTGCGACGTTGCACCGTGTCGTCACTGTAGGGAGCTCGCCCCGACGGTGACCTTGCGCGCAAGTGACAAGTTGGTCATCTACTCTGCCCACACTGGCACGCGGGATCACCATGGTCAGCCAGGCTCGGCGCGCCGAGTCAGCCGCTGGCGGCATGGCTGGGTACGCGAGTTGCCCGTGTGACTGAGGGCAGAGCAGTCCTGGCCGGCGCACCGTTGGGCAGCGGGCGCGACTGAAAACACACGCCCGAGTCCGGCATGCTTGACTCTCGAGCGACTCCAAGGTTTCGAATGGCGTCCATGAAAGCGAAAAAGCGTCCCGAAGTGCAGCCGGATTCCTGTTGCACATCCTCTTGCTGCGCACGGCTGCCGATGAAACCTCCTGAACCCGCGCAGAGTGAAGGTTGCGCGTCCCCGGTCTGCTCCACCCCGGCGGCACCTCCCTCTCAGGCTTTGGCAGGCGGAGGCAAGTCATTCCGGATCGCGACAATGGATTGCAGCGCTGAGGAGGCGGAGATCCGCCGCGCCTTGGAGGGCATCGCAGGCATCCGATCGCTGGGCTTCCAGCTGGGAGCCCGCACGCTACACCTCGATGCTTCTGCGGAAGCGCTGGAGCCCGCGCTCGCGGCGATCCGCAGAGCCGGATTCGACCCGGTGCCCGCAGAAGCTGCCGCCATCGTCCAAGGGGAAGGCGACCACGAGCATGCCCCGGAAGCTGGCATGCACCGTATGGCGCTCGCGCTCGGCTTGGCCGTCACCGCGGAGGCGCTCTCGTTCTTCGCGCCGGACACGCTCCCGTGGAAGTTGGGCGGCATGGCGATCGCCGCGCTCGCTGTCTGGCTGGCGGGCCTTGATGTTTACAGGAAGGGAGTCGCTGCGCTGCTTCGCGGCAAGCTCAACATCAACGCACTCATGTCGGTCGCTGTCACCGGCGCGTTCGCGATCGGGGAGTGGCCCGAAGCCGCGATGGTCATGGCGCTCTATGCGATTGCGGAGCTGATCGAAGCCAGGGCCGTGGACCGGGCGAGGAACTCCATCAGGGACTTGCTAGCGATGGCGCCCGAGATGGCGCTGGTGCAGGGCGGCGGCGGCGAGTGGGTCCAGCGCAAGGCAGCCGAAGTCGAGGTGGGCGCGACCATCCGAGTGCGTCCTGGGGAGCGCGTGCCGTTGGACGCCAAGGTGACCCGCGGCGAAAGCGCCGTGAACCAGGCGCCGATCACGGGCGAGAGTATCCCGGTGGACAAGGCACCGGGGATGCCACTCTTCGCCGGCTCCATCAATGAAACTGGTGAACTGGAGGCTGAGGTCACCGCAGCGGCCGCGAACACGACACTGGCGCGGATCATCGAGGCTGTGGAGCGTGCTCAAGGCTCGCGCGCCCCGACGCAACGCTTCGTCGATCGTTTTGCGGCCGTCTACACACCGGCGATCTTCGCGATTGCGGTGGCCACGGCCGTCCTGCTGCCCTGGCTGACGGACGTCGCTTGGCTCGATGCAATCTACAAGGCACTCGTGCTCCTGGTAATCGCCTGCCCGTGCGCGCTGGTGATCTCCACGCCCGTGACGATCGTGAGCGGGCTGTCCGCCGCAGCGCGTCGCGGGATCCTGATCAAAGGCGGCACGTTCCTGGAACAGGCGCGATCGCTCAAAGCCGTGGCGTTGGACAAGACCGGCACGGTCACCGAAGGTAATCCCAAGCTCGTGGAGTTCTTCGCGCTCCGCGGCATGGATGATGCGGAGGCGAAGCTGCTGGCTGCCGCGCTCGCGTCTCGTTCGGACCACCCTGTCTCCAAAGCAATCGCCCAAGGTCTGGCCGCATCGAACCTGGATGTGACGAACTTCAAGGCGTTGGCTGGACGGGGCGTGGAAGGGGTTGTCAGCGGCCGGATGTTCCTGCTTGGCAACCATCGCGCGGTGCACGAGCGCGGGCTCTGCGGTCCCGAGCTGGAGGAGCGATTGGCATCCCAGGAAGCCCAAGGCCGCACGGTGACGCTTCTGGCTGACGATTCGCGTGCGCTGGCGGTCTTCGCCGTCGCCGACACCATCAAGGAGAGCTCGCGCCAAGCCATTGCCGACCTCGCGAAGCTGGGGGTCTCGTCCGTTATGCTCACGGGCGACAACCAAGCAACTGCGCTCACGATCGCGAAGCAAGCGGGCATCCTGGACGCCAGGGGTGACTTGCTGCCCGAGGCGAAGCTCGGGGCTATCCAGGAGCTGCAAAGGCGGTATGTAGCGGTCGGCATGACGGGGGACGGCATCAACGACGCCCCAGCGCTTGCCCAAGCCGACGTGGGGTTCGCCATGGGGGCGGCTGGCACCGACACAGCGATCGAGGCGGCCGATGTGGTCATCATGAACGACGACCTGCGCCGCGTGGCTGAAACCGTGAGGCTCTCCCGCAACGCGCATTCCGTGCTCTGGCAAAACATCGCGGTCGCCTTGAGCATCAAGGCTGTGTTCCTTGTGCTGGCAGTGTTCGGCTCGGCCAGCATGTGGATGGCTGTGTTCGCCGACATGGGCGCAAGCCTGCTGGTCGTGGCCAACGGGCTGCGCCTGATGCAGTCACGGACTCGAGCCGAGAATCGAAGCGGGGACTTATCGTAGGCTCGCATCCGAGGGCCACAAGAGGACACGAGTAGCTTTACGAGATGGCTGCCCGTCCAGCTCGCTACGCATCAGCACACTCGACCAAGCTCGATGGTGGTGCCCCGAAAGGCACGCCAACGAGTGCCGGCTCCGAGCAACATGAAGCGGCGAGCGCCTACCGATTCGCGAGCTGCACAGACTTCAACTGGTTTGGGGCGGCTGCGTCCCTGCACCGAGCTGGCGAAGGCACTCCAAGGGCGCAGGAATCGTTAGTAGCTGAACAACCTGGCAAATCAATGCCTTACATCTTTCTAATAGTTAGTAGTATTCAGAACGGGTGGTGATGCTGCGGCGCCGCCCGTTCCTGCACGCGCTGGGTGCCGGCACGCTGCTGCCGGCGCTGCTCGCGCCCTCGCCCGCGCGCGCCCTGCCCCCGCGGACGCTGGTGTTCCCGCGCGACCACGGCGCCCATCCCGACCTGCGCACCGAGTGGTGGTACGTCACCGGCCATGCGGCCGACGCCGGCGGGCGCGGCTTCGGTTTCCAGCTGACCTTCTTCCGCTCGCGCATTGACGAGGCCCGGCCGCTGGCCTCGCGCTTCGCGGCCCGGCAGCTGCTGTTCGCGCATGCGGCCATCACCGACCTGGCCGGCGGCAGGCTGTGGCACGACCAGCGCATCGCACGCGCGGGCTTCGGCGTGGCGCAGGCGGCCGAGGACGACACCCGGGTGCACCTGCGCGACTGGGACCTGGCGCGCCAGCCCGACGGCCGCTACACCGCGCGGCTGCCGGGCGCCGAGTTCGGGCTGGACCTGCGCTTCGCACCCACGCAGCCGCTGCTGCTGCAGGGGCGCCAGGGCCTGTCGCGCAAGGGCCCGCAGGAGACGCAGGCGAGCTACTACTACTCGCTGCCGCAACTGGCGGCCGAGGGCCAGCTAGCGCTGCAGGGCCGGCGCCATGCCGTGCGCGGCACCGCCTGGCTGGACCATGAGTGGAGCGAGGAGGTGCTGCATCCCGAGGCCCTGGGCTGGGACTGGGTGGGCATGAACCTGGCCGACGGCAGCGCGCTCACCGCCTTCCAGCTGCGCCGCGCCGACGGCAGCGCGCTGTGGACCGGCGGCTCGTTCCGCGACGCGTCGGGCCGCACCACCATCTTCGAGAACGGGCAGGCGCGCTTCACGCCCGGGCGGCGCTGGGGCAGCGCCTCGTCGAACGCGCGCTACCCGGTGGAATGGACCCTGGACACGCCGGCCGGCCGCTTCGGCGTGCGGGCGCTGCTGGACGCGCAGGAGCTGGACGGCCGCGGGTCGACCGGCAGCGTGTACTGGGAAGGGGTGTCCGACCTGCTGGATGCGAACGGGCGGCCGGTGGGACGGGGCTACCTGGAGATGACGGGGTACGCGGCGCGGCTGCGGCTGTGAGGTCCACCCGTCACCCCGGCGAAGGCCGGGGCCCAGAGACTTCGACGGCCTTGGGGAAAGTCACTGGATCCCGGCCTTCGCCGGGATGACGGCGGCCAGGCCCTCAGGGCAGCACGAGCGCGAAGTCGTTGGTCGCGGCGGCGGTCTGGCGCAGGCCGGCGGCCTTGACCGCATCGAACGGGCCGCTGGCGCGGGCCAGCACATGGCCCTGGCGGTCCAGCACCAGCACCACCGGTTCGGCCGTGCCGGGCAGGCCGGCGGCGCGCACGAAGGCGGCATGGTCGGTGAACAGCGGCACCAGGCGGGCGCGGTCGCCGGGCTCGGGGTAGCGCTCCATCAGCACCTGCTCGATGCGCTGGCGCTGGGCCTCGTCGCCGGGGTCGCGCACCACGGGGATGCGCATCCAGGCCAGGCGGTTGCCCGGCTCGCGCAGGCCCAGGCCGTCGATCCAGGACTGGGCCTTCTCGCGCTGCGACTTGTCGAACACCACCACCGCCAGCGTGCGGTCGGACGGCAGCTCGTGCGGCAGCGTGATCGGCACCTGGTCGAGGCGTTTGGCACTGAAGGAGGGCAGTTTCCCGAGCAGGCCGCGCTCGTTCGGTGCGGCCAGCGCGAGCGCCAGCGCGGCGCCGATGGCGCCGACCCACCCCATCACCGGTGTCCACATCGTCCTGTCCATGACCGACCTCCGTGCTTGCTGCAATCCGGGATGCATGAAGTGTTCCACCCCGGTCCTTCGTTGTCTGCGTCCCGCTTGTAAAGACCTGTCAATGTGCCCCGGCGGCATCGGCCGCGCCAGCCCCGGAAGTGGGAGACGGGCGCCGGTTCAGCCACACCAGGGGCACGAGCGTGAGGAACAGCACGGCCGACAGCCAGAACAGGTCGGTCACGGCCATGGTGAAGGCCTGCTGGTCGGCCAGCCGGTTCACCTGGGCCAGCGCCTGCTCGGCCCCCAGGCCAGCGTTGGCCAGTCCCGCCAGCGCCGCCTGGGCGGCCGGGCTGGAGGGGTTGACCGCCTCGGCCAGGTGGGCGTGGTGCATGGCAGCGCGGTTCTCCCACAGCGTGGTGAACACCGAAGTGCCCATCGCGCCGGCCGTGATGCGCACGAAGTTGCTCAGCCCCGAGGCCGCCGGCATTCGCTCGGGCGCGATGCCGGCCAGCGTGATCGTGGTCATGGGGATGAAGAAGAACGCCATGGCCACGCCCTGCACGATGGTGGGGATCAGGATCGTGGAGAGGTCGGCGGTGGTGGCGAAGCGCGAGCGCAGCCACAGCACCAACGCGAACACCAGGAAGGCGAAGCTGGCGTACTTGCGCGGGTCGACCTTGCCCACCGTGCGGCCCACGAAGGGCGACAGCAGGATGGCCAGCACGCCCACGGGCGCCAGCACCATGCCGGCGTCGGTCGCGGTGTAGCCCATGAACTGCTGCAGCCACAGCGGCAGCAGCACCACGTTGCCGAAGAACAGGCCGTAGCCCACCGAGGTGGTCAGCGTGCCGGCCCAGAAGTTGCGCGAGGCGAACAGCCGCAGGTCGACCACCGGGTGCGCATCGGTCAGCTCCCACACCAGGAAGAAGGCCAGGCCCACCACGGCCACCACGCCCAGGCCGACGATCAGCGGCGAGTGGAACCAGTCGTGCTCCTTGCCCAGGTCCAGCATCATCTGCAGCGCGGCGATCCACACCACCAGCAGCCCCAGCCCGACCTTGTCGATCGGCAGCGACCGCGTGGGGCTCTCGCGCAGGCGGTACAGCCGCCAGGCACCGGCGGCGGCGGCCAGGCCCACGGGCACGTTGATGTAGAAGATCCAGGGCCAGGCGATGTTGTCGGTGATCCAGCCGCCCAGCAGCGGCCCCATCACCGGCGCCACCAGCGTGGTCATGCCCCACATGGCCATTGCCAGCCCGGCCAGCGCCCGCGGGTAACTGGCCAGCAGCAGCGACTGCGACAGCGGGATCATCGGCCCGGCCACGAAGCCCTGCAGCGTGCGCGCGGCGATCAGCAGCGGCATGCTGGGCGCCAGGCCGCACAGCCAGGAGGCCAGCACGAACAGCAGCACGCTGGCCACGAACAGCCGCACCTGGCCGAAGCGCTGCGACAGCCAGCCGGTCAGCGGCACCGCGATGGCGTTGGCCACCGCGAAGCTGGTGATGACCCAGGTGCCCTGGTTGGGGCTGACGCCCAGGTCGCCCGCGATCGCCGGCAGCGACACGTTGGCGATCGAGGTGTCCAGCACGTTCATGAACGTGGCCGCCGACAGCGCGATCGTGCCCCAGGTGCGCGCCGACCCCTCCAGGGGCGGCGGCGCCTGCCAGGCGGCAGCCGCAGCAGCCATCAGTGCACCCCGCCGGCGGGCGACTGGGCGATGCGGGTGGACGCCGCGCCGGCGGCCGCCGGGGCGGCGGCGCGGGCGACGGCGGGTGCACGGCCCAGGTGGGCGGCGATCACCTTGCGCACCTCGTCGTCGGCGCCGGCATCCTGGCCGCCGAACACCGCGGTCTGCACCGCGGGCGCCTGGCGCGGCGCGTCGGCCAGGGTCTTGCCGTCCTGCTGGGTGACGTCCACCGTGGCCACCATCGACAGGCCCACGCGCAGCGGGTTGGCCTGCAGCTCGCCCGCATCCAGCGCCACGCGCACCGGCACGCGCTGCACCACCTTGATCCAGTTGCCGGTGGCGTTCTGCGCCGGCAGCAGCGCGAAGGCCGCGCCGGTGCCCACGCCCAGGCCCGCGACCTTGCCGTGGTAGGTGACCGACTTGCCGTACACGTCGGCCGCCAGCGTGACCGGCTGGCCGATGCGGATCTTGCGCAGCTGCACTTCCTTGAAGTTCGCGTCGACCCAGACCTGCTGCAGCGGCACCACCGACATCAGCGGCGTGCCGGGCGCCACGCGCTGGCCCAGCTGCACGGTGCGCTTGGCCACGTAGCCGTCCACCGGCGCGGGCAGCGCGCCGCGCTGGCTGGCCAGCCAGGCCTCGCGCACCTTGCCGGCGGCGGCCTGCACGGCCGGGTGCTGCTCGACCGAGGTGCCCTCGGTCTGCGCCTGGTTGCTGGCCAGCTGCTCGCGCGCGGCGGTCACGCCGGCCTGGGCCGCGGCCAGCGCGCTGCGGGCGTTGGCCAGCACGCTGGCGGCATGGTTCAGCTCTTCGCGGCTGACGGCGCCGTTGCCCGCCAGCGACTGGCGCCGCTGCAGGTCGTCGGCGGCGCGCTGCACCTCGGTCTCGGCCCGGGCCACGTCGGCCTGGCGCAGCTGCACCTGCGCCGCCAGCGCGCCGTTGTTGGCGAACAGGGTGCGCACCTGGCGCACCGTCTGGCCCAGCTGGGCCTCCGCCTGCGCCAGCCCCACGGCGGCGTCGGCCGGGTCCAGGCGCACCAGCGGCTGGCCGGCCTTGACGAAGTCGGTCTCGTCGGCGCCGATGGCCAGCACCGTGCCGCCCACCTGCGGCGTGATCTGCACCACGTTGCCCTGCACGTAGGCGTTGTCGGTGCTCTCGTAGTGGCTGGCCACCAGCACCTCGTAGGCACCCCAGCCCAGGCCGCCCACCACGACGGCGGCGGCTACGGCGATCAGCCCCTTCCTGCGGGCGGCAGGACGCGCTGCGGTGGTCTCGGGGGTCTTCTGTGCGTCGGTCATGGTCAGGGCATCCGGGTGGGGTTGGCGGGGGTGGCGGCGCCGGCCGTCGTCGCGGCCAGGGCACGGGTGGCGTCGTCGGGGCGGAAGCCGCCGCCCAGCGCGCGGGCCAGCTGCACGCGGGCATCGAGCGCACGGCCGGCCAGGTCGACGGCCAGGCGGCGCTGGGCCAGCACCGAGGTCTCGGCGCTGAGCACGTTCAGGAAGGTGCCCAGGCCGGCGCGGTAGCGCTGCAGGGCGATGTCGTAGGCGGCCTCGGCCGACTGCTGCGCCAGCTGCTGCTCGCGCTGCTGCACGGCGACCGACTGCACGGTGGCGGCCTGGTCCGAGGCGTCGCGGATCGCGTCGAGCACGGCGGCGTTGTAGCTCTCGACCGCGGCGTCCAGGTCGGCGGCCTTGCCGCGCAGGTTGGCGCGCAGGCGGCCGGCATCGAACACCGGCAGGCTGACGGCCGGGCCCACGCCCCACAGCGTGCTGCTGCCGTCCGTCAGCCGGCTCCAGCCCAGGGAGGAGACGCCCGCGAACGCCGCCAGGTTCACGTTGGGATAGAACTGCGCGCGGGCCGAGGCCACGTCGTGCGTGGCGGCCTCCACGCGCCAGCGGGCGGCGGCGACGTCGGCGCGCCGGCCCAGCAGGTCGGCCGGCAGCGCCGCCGGCAGGGCGGGTGCCTGCAGCCGGGCCAGCGACGGCGCCTGCAGCTGCAGGTCGGGCTGCGCCACCAGCTGCGCCAGTGCGTTGCGGGCCAGCGCCGCCTGCTCGCGCAGGGCCTCGGCCTGCTGGCGCGCCTCGGGGATCGCGCCCTCGCTCTGGCGCTCCTCCAGCGTGGTGTCCAGCCCGGCGCGCACGCGGTCGCGCACCAAGCCCAGCTGCTGCTCGCGCTGCGCCAGCGTGCGCTGCGCCACGGCCAGCTGGTCGTTCACGCGGGCCAGCTGCAGGTAGCCACGGGCCACGTTCGAGGCCAGCAGCACGCGGGCGGCGGCGATGTCGGCCTCGCCGGCGCGGGCGCTGCCCAGCGCGGCGTCCAGCGCCTGGCGGTACTTGCCGAAGAAGTCGATCTCCCAGCCGGCCGACAGCTGCAGCGTGCCGGTCTCCTGGACCGAGCCGGCCAGCGGCCGCGGGTACAGCCCGTTCTCGTTGAAGCGCTGGCGCTGCAGCTGGCCGCTGGCATTCACCTGCGGCAGCGTGGCCGCGTTGGCGACCTCGAGCACGGCCTGGGCACGGGCCAGCCGGGCCTGCGCGGCCTGCAGCGTGGGGCTGCCGGCCAGGGCCTGGCGCACCAGGCGGTCCAGCTGCGGGTCGCCGAAGGCGGACCACCAGTCGGCGGCGACGGCGGGTGCGGCGGCGGGATCGGCGGCCTGCGGCACGGCGGGGGTGCGCAGCTGCGCCTGCGGCGCGATGCCGTGGGTGCTGGCGCAGCCGGCCAGGGCCAGCGCCGCGGCCAGCGGCAGGAGGGTGAAGCGGAGGGTCATGCGGGGGTGTCCTGGGTGTCGGCGGCGGGCGGCTCGGCGGCCACCGCCTGGCCGTTGGCCAGCATGCGGGCGAGGAAGCCGTGCAGCATGTCGACCTCGTCGCGGGAGAAGCCCTGCAGGTGCGCGTTGAGCACCTTGCACAGCACGTGCGGGATGACGGCGGCGGCCTGCGCGCCGGCATCGGTCAGTTCGAGCCTGACCACGCGGCGGTCGGACTGCGACCGCACGCGGCGCACCAGCTGCTTGGCCTCGAGCCGGTCGAGCAGGCGCGTCATCGCGCCGGCGTCGAGCTGGACGTCGCGCGCCAGCTCGGCGGCCGTGCTGGCGCCGCCCTGGTGCGACAGCTTGAGCAGCGGCAGCCACTGGGCGTTGGTCAGGCCGGCGCCGTCGAGCTCGCGCTGCACCGCCCCGCCGATGCTGGCCACGGTGCGGCGCATGAGGTAGCCGACGCTGCTTTCCGGCCGCAGGGCATCGGGGCTGTAGATCGGCGCGTCGGCGGACGCGGGGCAGGTGGAGGTCATGGGAGCGGGATATTAGTTGCCTAGGCAATGGATGTCAAGTCAATGACTGCCTTGTCAGCTTCTGGCAAGGCAAGGACCTCGTACACTGCCGCCCATGCCTGACGCCCCGCCCGCCCAGGGCTCCCCCCGTTCCCTGTCCGGGCTGCTGCCCTTCCTGCGCCCCTACCGCGGCCGCATCGCGCTGGCCGTGGTGTTCCTGGTGCTGGCGGCGGCGGCCACCCTCGCCTTCCCGGTCGCGCTGCGCACGCTGATCGACAACGGCCTGGCCGCCGGCGACCCGGGCGAGCGCCTGGTGGCCTTGCGCGGGCACTTCGTCGCCCTGTTCGGCGTGGCGGTCGCGCTGGGCCTGTTCTCGGCGGCGCGTTACTACACGGTCAGCTGGCTGGGCGAGCGCGTCACGGCCGACCTGCGCACCGCCGTCTACGCGCACGTGCTGCGCCAGAGCCCCGAGTTCTTCGAGAGCACGCGCACGGGCGAGGTGCTGTCGCGCCTGACCACCGACACGACGCTGGTGCAGACGGTGGTCGGCTCGTCGTTGTCGATGGGCCTGCGCAACCTGGTGATGGGCGCCGGCGCCCTGGGCATGCTGGTGTGGGCCCATCCGGCCGTGATGGCGCTGGTGCTGGCCGGCGTGGCTGCCGTGGTGCTGCCGGCCATGGTGTTCGGCCGCCGGGTGCGCAAGCTCTCGCGCGCCAGCCAGGACCGGGTGGCCGACAGCAGCGCGATCGCCGCCGAGGTGCTGTCGGCGATCCCGGTGGTGCAGAGCTACGCCGGCGAGGACCGCGAGGCGGCGCGCTTTTCCGACGCGACCGAGAACGCCTTCCGCACCGGCGTGCGCCGCACCAGGGCGCGCGCGGTGCTGGTGGCCTTCATCATCGTGGCCAACGCGGCGCTGCTGCTGTGGGGCCTGTATGCGGGCGTGCAGGCGGTGATGGCCGGCACCCTCAGCGCCGGCCAGCTCGGGCAGGCCGGCTTCTACGTGGTGATCTTCGCCGGCGCCGTCGCCGTGCTGGGCGAGGTCTGGGGCGACCTGCTGCGCGCCGCCGGCGCCACCGAGCGGCTGATGGAGTTGCTGGCGGCGCGCTCGCCGGTGGCCGAGCCCGCGGCGCCGGTGGCGCTGCCCGCCACCGGGCGGCCGGCCGCGATCGCGTTCGAGGGCGTGCGCTTCCACTACCCCTCGCGTCCCGCGCAGCCCGCGCTGCAGCAGCTGGACCTGGCGGTCGCGCCGGGCGAGACGGTCGCGCTGGTGGGCGCCAGCGGCGCCGGCAAGTCGACCGTGTTCTCGCTGCTGCTGCGCTTCTACGACCCGCAGGGCGGCCGCATCGCCATCGACGGCGTCGACGTGCGCGACCGCGGCCTGCAGGACCTGCGCGGCCAGATCGCGCTGGTGGCGCAGGACCCGGTGATCTTCTCGGCCAGCGCGCTGGAGAACATCCGCTACGGCCGCCCGGGCGCCAGCGACGCCGAGGTGCATGCGGCCGCGCAGGCCGCGTATGCCGACGGCTTCATCCGCGAGCTGCCCGAGGGCTACGGCACCTACCTGGGCGAGCGCGGCGTGCGGCTGTCCGGCGGCCAGCGCCAGCGCATCGCGATCGCCCGCGCGATCCTCAAGGACGCGCCGCTGCTGCTGCTGGACGAGGCCACCAGCGCGCTCGATGCCGAGAGCGAGCGCATGGTGCAGGCGGCGCTGGCCAGCGCCATGCGCGACCGCACCACGCTGGTCATCGCGCACCGGCTGGCCACGGTGCAGCAGGCCGACCGCATCGTCGTGCTCGACCGTGGCGCGATCGCCGAGCAGGGCACGCACGAGCAGCTGCTGGCCGCCGGCGGCACCTACGCCCGGCTGGCCGCGCTGCAGCTGCTGGACTGACAGCGGGGCGCGGGAACGACGCGGCCGGCCCCCGTCATGCCCGCGCAGGCGGGCATCCACGATCCAGCGCAGCCGGTGCGGGGGTCCCGCCGTGCGGGAACGGCGCGGCGCGTGGTTCCCGACTGCCGTCCTGGGTCGGGGCCGACCCGGATGCGCCCCCGCCTGCGCCCGCCTAAAGTGCCCGAACCGCCCCGATCCCAGGGAGGCGGCTGATTCCAACGAGGAGACAACAGGCCATGGCACGACGACTCAACGTCAACGGGCAGGTGCGCAGCTTCGACGCCGAACCCGACACCCCCCTGCTCTGGGTGCTGCGCGAGCAGCTGGGGCTCACCGGAACCAAGTACGGCTGCGGCATCGCCGCCTGCGGCGCCTGCACGGTGCACATCGACGGCGTGCCCACGCGCAGCTGCGTGCGGCCCGTCTCCAGCGTGGACGCCAAGGCCAAGGTGGTGACCATCGAGGGCCTGTCGCGCGACGGCTCGCACCCGGTGCAGAAGGCCTGGGTGGCGCTGGACGTGCCGCAGTGCGGCTACTGCCAGTGCGGCATGGTGATGGCCGCGGCCGCGCTGCTGCGCGACAAGCCGCAGCCCACCGACGCCGACATCGACGCGGCCATGACCAACATCTGCCGCTGCGGCACCTACAACCGGGTGCGCGCCGCCATCAAGGCCGTGGCCGCGGGCAACACCCGCAACGCCGGGCTGGACATCCGGCACGCCGACGGGAGCGTGGCATGAGCGCCGCCGCCGACACCGCCACCGACGTGCGTGGCGCCGCGCTGCTCGACCGCCGCGGCTTCCTCACCCTCGCCGCCTCGGCCGCGGGTGCCGGCCTCGCGCTGGGCTTCCATGTGCCCGCGGCCGCGCAGGCGCAAGCCGCCGCCGGCGCGCTGCCGCCCGAGGTCAACGCCTGGGTGGTGGTGCGGCCCGACGACACCATCGTGATCCGCATCGCGCGCTCCGAGATGGGCCAGGGCACGCTCACGGGCCTGGCGCAGCTGGTGGCCGAGGAGCTCGATGCCGACTGGCGCAAGGTGACCACCGAGTACCCCACGCCGGGGCAGAACCTGGCGCGCAACCGCGTCTGGGGCAACTTCTCCACCGGCGGCAGCCGCGGCATCCGCGAGTCGCACGAGTACGTGCGCAAGGGCGGCGCGGCCGCGCGCATGCTGCTGGTGCAGGCGGCCGCGCAACGCTGGAGCGTGCCGGCCGCCGAGTGCCGCGCCGCGCGCAGCGTGGTGACGCACCAGCCCACCGGGCGCACGTTCACCTACGGCCAGCTGGCCGAGGCGGCCGGCAAGCTGCCCGCGCCGGCCGCGGCCGACGTGCCGCTGAAGGACCCGAAGACCTGGACCCTGGCGGGCCAGCGCCTGGCCCGGCTGGACACGGCCGAGAAGGTCACGGGCAAGCAGGTCTACGGCGCCGACCTGACCATGCCCGGCCTGCTCAACGCCGCGATCAAGGACTGCCCGGTGTTCGGCGGCAAGGTCAAGTCCTTCGATGCGGCGGCCATCGCCAAGCGCCCCGGCGTCAAGAAGGTCGTGCAGGTGGGCGACAGCGCGGTGGCCGTGGTGGCCGACACCTGGTGGCGGGCCAAGAGCGCGCTGGACGCCCTGCCCATCACCTGGGACGAAGGCCCGAACGCCAAGGCCAGCAGCGAGCAGTTCGCCGCCGAGCTGCGCACCGCGCTCGACACCGGCGACGCGGTGGCCGGCAACACGGTGGGCGATGCCAGGGCGGCGCTGGCCGGCGCGGCCCGCCGCATCGAGGCGGTGTACGGCTACCCGCACCAGAACCACGCGACCATGGAGCCGATGAACGCCACGGTGCGCTGGACGCCCGAGCGCTGCGAGGTGTGGACGCCCACGCAGAACGGCGAGGCGGCGCTGGCCGCCGCGTCCGAGGCGGCGGGCCTGCCGATCCGCCAGTGCGAGGTGCACAAGATCCACCTGGGCGGCGGCTTCGGCCGGCGCGGCGCGGTGCACGACTGGGTGCGCCAGGCGGTGCTGATCGCCAAGGAGCTGCCCGGCACGCCGGTCAAGCTGCTGTGGAGCCGCGAGGAGGACATGCAGCACGGCCGCTACCACCCGGTGACGCAGTGCAAGCTGCAGGCCGGCCTGGACGCGCAGGGCAACCTGGTGGCGCTGCAGGTGCGCATCGCGGGCCAGTCCATCCTGGCCGGCGTGAACCCGCAGGCGATCCAGAACGGCCGCGACCCCGTGGTGTTCCAGGGCCTGATGCCCGCCGGCGGCGCCGAGGCGGCGATCGGCTACACAGTGCCCAACCTGCTGGTCGAGCATGCAATGCGCAACCCGTCGGTGCCGCCGGGCTTCTGGCGCGGGGTGAACCTGAACCAGAACGCGATCTACCTCGAGTGCTTCCTCGACGAGGTCGCGGCCGCCACCGGCCAGGACCCGCTGGCGCTGCGGCGCAAGCTGATGGCCGGGCATCCCAAGCACCTGGCGGTGCTGGAGGCGGTGGCGCAGCGGGTGGGCTGGGACAGGCCCGCCCCCGACGTGCGCGGGCAGAAGGTGTACCGCGGCCTGGCCCAGACCATGGGCTTCGGCGCCTACGTGGCGGCCTGCGCCGAGGTCTCGGTCGACAAGGACGGCGAGCTCACGGTGCACCGCATCGTCGCGGCCACCGACCCGGGCCACGCCGTGAACCCGCAGCAGATCGAGGCCCAGGTCGAGGGCTCGTTCGCCTACGGGCTGTCGGCGGCGCTGTACGGCGAGTGCACCGTCAAGGACGGGCGCATCGTGCAGAGCAACTTCGCCGACTACCCGGTGGTGCAGATGCGGCACATGCCCAAGGTCGAGACCGTGCTGGTGCCCTCGGGCGGCTTCTGGGGCGGCGTGGGCGAGCCCACCATCGCCGTGGCCGCGCCGGCGGTGCTCAACGCGATCTACGCGGCCACCGGCAAGCGCATCCGCACGCTGCCGCTCAAGCACCACAGCCTGAAGGCATGACGGTGCGCCGCACCCTGCTCGCGGCCGCACTGGCGGCCGGTGCCGCCGGTGCGGCGCTCGCGCAGGGCGCGGCGGGCACGCCGGCCGTGGTGCCCTACGTCGTCGAGGGCGACCGCATCGCGCAGCCGCTGACCGACCAGCCGGGCGATGCGGCGCGCGGGCGCGCCATCGTCGCCAGCCGGCAGCAGGGCCTGTGCCTGCTGTGCCACGCGGCGCCCATCCCCGAGGAGCGGTTCCAGGGCGACTTGGCCCCCTCGCTCGCCGGCGTGGGCGCGCGCTATGGCGCGGCCCAGCTGCGGCTGCGCGTGGTCGACCCGCGCCACCTCAACCCGTCCAGCTTCATGCCGGCCTTCCACAGCACGACCAACGCGTCGCGCGTGGGCGGCGCCTGGCAGGGACGCCCCATCCTGACTGCGCAGCAGGTCGAGGACGTGGTGGCCTGGCTGGCCACGCTGCGCTGACAGGAACCCCATGCCCTCCCCCACCCTGCCCCGCCGCCGCGCGCTCGCCGGCCTGGGCGCCGGCGCCGCCGCGCTGGTGCTGCGGCCCGTGCTGGCCCAGGGCACCGGCGTGCCCGTGGGCACGCAGCTGCAGGGCGCGATCGCCGATTTCGCGGCCGGCCAGCCGGTGCGCACCGGCCGCGTCACGCTGGAGATTGCGACCCTGGTGGACAACGGCAACGTGGTGCCGGTGGCCATCGCGGTCGACAGTCCCATGACCGAGGCCGAGCACGTGCGCGAGATCGCGCTGTTCACCGACCGCAACCCGCAGCGCGAGGTGCTGCGCTGCAGCCTCGGCCCGCGCGCCGGCCGGGCCCGCGTGGCCACGCGCATGCGGCTGGCCACCAGCCAGCGCGTGGCGGCGCTGGCCCGCATGTCCGACGGCAGCGTCTGGATGGGCGCGGTCGACGTGGTGGTGGCGCTGGCCGCCTGCCTCGAGGGCGAGGGCAGCTGATGGCGCGCGTGCTGATCGTGCTGCCGGCGCAGGCCCGCCGCGGCGAGGTGGTGGACATCCGCGTGACCATCGCCCACCCGATGGAGACCGGCTACCGCCCCGGCGCGGACGGCAAGCCGCTGCCGCGCGACATCGTGCGGCGCCTGGCCTGCCGCTACGACGGCGCGGTGGTGTTCGAGGCCGAGCTGCACCCGGCGATCTCGGCCAACCCCTACCTGGCCTTCAGCACGGTCGCCAC
The DNA here is from genome assembly GCA_027484575.1 of Comamonadaceae bacterium. GTDB lineage: Bacteria > Pseudomonadota > Gammaproteobacteria > Burkholderiales > Burkholderiaceae_C > Ramlibacter. The sequence continues at coordinate 63,395 of JAIXSQ010000003.1, read as the reverse complement.
CGTCACCGGCCCGCTGGAGTTCAGCTGGGAAGGCGACCACGGCTTCGCGCAGGTGGAGCGGCGCGTGCTGACGGTGGTGTGAGCACCGCGGCCCGTCTCCTCTGCCGTCGTCCTCCCGGCGACAGCCGGGACCCAGGGTCTTCGGTGGCGCATGCGCCGCACGCCGCGCTGCGCGCGGCAGCCTGGGTCCCGGCCTGCGCCGGGACGACGCGGTGGAGGGCCAAGACGACGCGGTGGGGAGCCGGGGCGACGAAGCTGGTCGTTGCCGGGTTGTTCGCGCTCATGGCCGCCGCCTGCACCGCCCCGCCGCCGCCCACCCCGCCGGCCCCGCAGCGCTCCGGCTTCCTGGACATGTCGCCGGCCACGCAGGCGCTGCAGCGCGACGACGCGGCCAACCCGGCGATGCTGTGGGTGCAGGACGGCCAGCGGCTGTGGTCGCAGCCGGCCGGCCCGCAGGGCCGCAGCTGCGCCAGCTGCCACGGCGGCGTCGAGCGGTTGCGCGGCGTGGCGGCGCGCTACCCGGCCTGGGACCCGGTGGGCGGCCAGCCCGTGAACCTGGGCATGCGCATCGGCCTGTGCCGCCAACGCCACCAGGGGCTGCCGCCCTGGCCCGCGGGGCACGAGGAGTCGATCGCGCTGGAGATGCTGGTGGGCCTGCAGTCGCGCGGGCTGCCCATCGCGCCGCCCGCCGATGCGCGCCTGGCGCCGGCCCGCCAGCTGGGTGCGGCGCTGTGGACGCGGCGCCTGGGCCAGCTGGAGCTGTCGTGCGCGCAGTGCCACGACGAACGCGCCGGCGGCCGGCTGGGCGGCACCGTCATCCCGCAGGGGCAGGCGACGGCCTACCCGATCTACCGGCTGGAGTGGCAGGCCCCCGGCACGCTGGCGCGGCGGGTGCGCGGCTGCCTGGCGGGGGTGCGGGCCGAGCCCTTCGCGCCGCACGGCCAGGAGCAGGTCGCGCTGGAGCTGCACCTGGCGCAGCGGGCGCTGGGGATGGCGGTGGAGACGCCGGGCGTGCGGCCCTGACACCGTCGACCCGGCGCCAGGCGCGGTGGTGTTGCGTGGATCCCCGCCTTCGCGGGGATGACGCCCCTGACCCGTCGTCCCCGCGCAGGCGGGGACCCACGGTCAGGCGCGGCGCCTCACTGCAGCGGGCCCTTCAGGCCCTTGGGCACCGGCAGCGGCAGCACCGGGATGCCCTCCTCGAGCAGTTCGCGCGTCTCCTCGCGGCTGCACTGGCCGCGGATGCCGCGCTCGGCGCTCTCGCCGTGGTGGATGCGCCGCGCCTCCTCGGCGAAGCGCTCGCCCACGTCCTCGGTCTTGGCCATCACCTGCCGCACCATCTGCAGCCAGGCCTTCTGCAGCTCGACCTCGGGCACGGTGGCGACATCGGCCTTGGCGCCGGGGGCCGCCGCTGCGGCGGGCTGCGGCGTGGCGCCCAGGTTCAGCCGCGGGGCCGAGGGCATGCGGGCGACGGCGGTGTCGCCGCACAGCGGGCATTCGAGCAGGCCGCGCGCGCGCTGGTCGTCGAACTCGGCCTCCGAGCCGAACCAGCCCTCGAAGGCATGGCGCTGCGCGCACTGGAGGTTGTAGACCTTCATGGAGCGCGGATTATCGGCGCCAGTCGAGTTCCCACGCGCCGGCCAGGACGTTCTGCAGCCACAGTGCCGCCATCAGCGTCTTGGCATCCGTCACCGTGCCGTCGCGGCACCACCCCAGCAGCTGCGTCGGCGTGGCCTCCAGCACTTCCAGGAATTCGCCGGCATCGAGGCGCTGTGCCCCTCGCGTGAGCCCGCGGGCGAACCACAGGTCGATGTGTTCGTCTGCGTAGGCGATGACCGGGTGCAGCGTGCCGGCGAAGGCCCACTCGCGTGCCGTGTAGCCGGTCTCCTCGAGCAGTTCGCGCCGGGCGCAGGCCAGGCTGCCCTCGCCGGCGTCGAGCTTGCCGGCCGGAATCTCCAGGAACACGCGGCGCAGCGGGTGCCGCCACTGGCGCTCGAGCACCAGCCGGCCGTCGTCGTGCAGGGCCACGATGGCGACGGCCCCGGGGTGCAGCACGTACTCGCGGGTGGCCGGCGCGCCGTCGGGCAGGCGCACGTGGTCGCGCACCACGTGCAGGAAATGGCCGCGCAGCAGTTCCTCGCGGCCGACGGTGGTCTCGGCCAGGTGGCGGTCGGCGTCGGCCGGCCCGCCGGGGGCCTCAGCCATGCCGGCGCGCCAGGTAGCGCCAGACGAAGCCCGGGAAGGCCAGCGTGAGGAACAGCGTGGCGGTGATGGCGTAGAACTCCCAGCCCTGCGGCGCGATGCGGCCCAGGCGCTGCTCCAGCGCCAGGCCGAGCGCGCCCACCAGCAGGTAGAACACCAGCAGTTCGGCCAGCCGCACCACCAGCGGCTTGGACGTGGGCCGCTGCCACACGCCCAGCACCGCGCGGTCGAGCACGAACGGCAGGTTGGCCGCCACCAGGGCGACCACGATCACCAGCCAGATCGATGCGGTCTGCGACATGCGGGGCGCGTTCGGGACGGGGGCCGGGGCGTGGCGCTCAGGTCGCCAGCGTCTTGACGATGGCGTTGGCGCACAGCGTCATCAGCCCGCCGGGGACGATGCCCAGCACCAGCACGAGCGCGCCGTTGATCGACAGCACCGCGCGCACGTCGGCCGGGGCCGAGACGGTGGTGGCGGTGATGGGCGAGTCGAAGTACATGACCTTGACCACGCGCAGGTAGTAGAACGCCCCGATCAGCGACATCACCACCGCGAACACCGCCAGGCCCAGGTGCAGCGCCTGGCCGGTGCCCACCAGCGCCTGCAGCACGGCCAGCTTGGCATAGAAGCCCACCAGCGGCGGCACGCCGGCCAGCGAGAACATGCACACGGCCATGATGCCGGCGTACAGCGGGCTGCGCTGGTTCAGGCCGGCCAGGTCGGCGATCTCGTCGCTCTCGAAGCCCTCGCGCGCCAGCAGCAGGATCACGCCGAAGGTGGCCAGCGTGGTCAGCACGTAGGTGACGATGTAGAACATCGCCGCGCTGTAGGCGAACTGGGCATTGGTGGTGTTGCCCCCGACCACGCCCGCGGCCAGGCCCAGCACCACGAAGCCCATCTGCGCGATGGTCGAGTAGGCCAGCATGCGCTTGATGTTCTTCTGGGCGATGGCGGCCAGGTTGCCCACCAGCAGCGAGGCCACCGACAACAGCACCAGCATCTGCTGCCAGTCGGGCGCCAGCGGGATCATGCCCTCGACCAGCAGCCGCATGGCCAGGCCGAAGGCGGCCAGCTCGGGCGCGGCGGCGATCAGCAGCGTGACCGCCGTGGGCGCGCCCTGGTAGACGTCGGGCACCCACATGTGGAACGGCGCGGCGCCCAGCTTGAAGGCCAGGCCGGCGACGACGAACACCAGGCCGAACACCAGCACCTGGTGCTTGATGCGGCCCGAGGCGATGGCCTGGAAGACCTCGTCGATGTCCAGCGAGCCGGTGGCGCCGTACAGCATGGAGATGCCGTACAGCAGGAAGCCGCTGGCCATCGCGCCCAGCACGAAGTACTTCATCGCGGCCTCGGTCGCGCCCACGTGATCGCGGCGCAGCGCCACCAGCGCGTAGCTGGACAGGGTGAGCAGCTCCAGGCCCAGGTACAGCACCACGAAGTTGCTGCCCGACACCATGATGAAGATGCCCAGCAGCGAGATCATCGACAGCGTGAACAGCTCGCCGCCGCGCAGCATGTCGCGGTCGGCGGCATAGGGCCGGCTGTAGACCAGCGTGACCATCATGGCCACGGTGGAGAACACCTTGAGCCAGTTGCCCATGGGGTCGGAGACGACCATCTTGCCGAAGCCGTAGGCGGTCTGCCCGGCGATGGCGTCGCGGGCGGCGAGCCAGGCCACCACCGCCAGCGAGAGCATGGTCAGGGCGTAGGTCAGGCCGCGCAGGCGGCTCTTGACGCCCAGGTCGATGATGGCGATGGCGCAGGCGGCCAGCAGCAGGACGAGGTCGGGCGCGACGACGGAGAGGCTTTGCAGGTCGAACATGGCCGGTGCGTCAGTTGATCTTGGAGGCAGCGACCTGCTGCAGGAAGGCCTGGACCGAAGCGTCCATCACGTCGGTGAACGGCTTGGGGTGAATGCCCATGTACAGCACCGCGATGGCCAGCAGCGCCAGCATCAGGAACTCGCGGGCGTTGATGTCGGTGAGCGCGCGCACGTCGTCGTTGGCCACCGGGCCGAGGTAGACGCGCTTGTACATCCACAGCGAATAGGCGGCGCCCCAGATGAGGGCCGTGGCGGCCAGCAGGCCGATCCAGAAGTTGGCCTTGACCGCGCCCAGGATCACCATCCACTCGCCGACGAAGCCGGCGGTGGCGGGCAGGCCGCAGTTGGCCATGGTGAACAGCAGTGCGAAGGCGGCGAACACCGGCATGGTGTTGACCACCCCGCCGTAGGCGGCGATCTCGCGCGAGTGCACCCGGTCGTACAGCACGCCGATGCACAGGAACATCGCGCCCGACACGAAGCCGTGGGCGATCATCTGCACCAGCCCGCCGGCCACGCCCAGGTCGTTGAACAGGAAGAAGCCCAGGGTGACGAAGCCCATGTGCGCCACGGACGAATAGGCCACCAGCTTCTTCATGTCCTGCTGGACCATCGCCACCAGGCCGACGTAGATCACGGCCACGATGGACAGCGCGATCATCAGCCAGGCCCACTCGCGCGCGGCGTCGGGGGCGATGGGCATGGAAAAGCGCAGGAAGCCGTACGCGCCCAGCTTGAGCATGATCGCGGCCAGCACGGCCGAGCCGCCGGTGGGCGCCTCGACGTGCACGTCGGGCAGCCAGGTGTGCACCGGCCACATCGGCACCTTCACGGCGAACGCCGCGAAGAAGGCGAAGAACAGGAATGTCTGCACGCTGCCGGCCAGCGGCAACTTGTGCCAGGCAGCGATGTCGAAGCTGCCGCCGGACTTGCTGTACAGGTACAGCAGCGCCACCAGCATCAGCAGCGAGCCCAGCAGCGTGTAGAGGAAGAACTTGAAGGCCGCGTAGATCTTCCGCGGGCCGCCCCAGATGCCGATGATCAGGTACATCGGGATCAGCGTGGCCTCGAAGAACACGTAGAACAGCATGCCGTCGAGGGCGGCGAACACGCCGATCATCAGCCCCGACAGGATCAGGAACGCGCCCATGTACTGGTTGACGCGCTCGGTGATCACCTCCCAGGCCGAGATCACCACGATGATGGTGATGAAGGCGGTGAGCAGCACGAACCAGAACGAGATGCCGTCCACGCCCAGGTGGTAGTGGATGTTGAAGCGCTCGATCCAGGGCGACTTCTCGACGAACTGCATCTCGGCGGTGCCGAGCTGGAAGCCGCCGTACAGCGGCAGGGTGACCAGGAAACCGGCGATGGCGCCGACCAGCGCGATCCAGCGCACGGCGCGCGCATGCTCGTCGCGCCCGAGCGCCAGCAGCGCGATGCCGAACAGGATCGGCGTCCAGATGGCAAGGCTCAACAGACCCACTTTCTTCTTCTCCTTATCGGCCGAGCCAGACGAACCACGTCATGAGGACGAACACCCCCAGGATCATGGCCAGCGCGTAGTGGTACAGGTAGCCCGACTGCACGCGGCGCACCAGGCCCGCGAACACGCCCACCAGCTTCGCGCTGCCATTGACGGCGGCGCCGTCGATGATGGCCTGGTCGCCGCCCTTCCACAGCGCCCAGCCCAGGCCGCGCGCCAGGCGCGCGAGCACGTTCTCGTTGAACCAGTCCATCCAGTACTTGTTCTCCAGCACCACCACCAGCGGGCGCAGCGCGCGGGCGATGCGCGCGGGCAGCGCGGTGTTGACCATGTACAGGTAGTACGCCAGCGCCACGCCGGCGACGGCCAGCCAGAACACCGGCGTGGTCAGGCCGTGCAGCGCCATCGCCACCGGGCCGTGGAAGGCTTCGGCCATCTCCTGCAGGCCCGGGTGCTTGTCCAGGTCGACGACGATCGCGTCCTTGAAGAACTCGCCGTACAGCATGGGGCCGATGGCCAGGAAGCCGATCACCACCGAGGGGATGGCCAAGAGCAGCAGCGGCGCGGTGACCACCCAGGGCGACTCGTGCGGCGCGTGGTCGTGGCCATGGTCGTCGTGGCCGTGGCCGTGGTCGTCGTGGTGCGCGTCGGGGTTCTGGTCGTAGCGTTCCTTGCCGTGAAAGACCAGGAAGTACATGCGGAACGAGTAGAAGGCGGTCACGAACACGCCCGCCATCACCGCGAAGTACGCGAAGCCCGCCCCCGGCAGCTTGGACAGGTGCACCGCCTCGATGATCGAGTCCTTGGAGTAGAAGCCCGCGAACAGCGGCGTGCCGATCAGGGCCAGCGAGCCGAGCAGCGAGGTGATCCAGGTGATCGGCATGTACTTGCGCACGCCGCCCATCCAGCGGATGTCCTGGTTGTGGTGCATGCCCATGATCACCGAGCCGGCCGCCAGGAACAGCAGCGCCTTGAAGAAGGCGTGCGTCATGAGGTGGAACACCGCGACCGAGTAGGCCGAGGCGCCCAGCGCCACGGTCATGTAGCCCAGCTGGGACAGCGTGGAATAGGCCACCACGCGCTTGATGTCGTTCTGGATGATGCCGAGGAAGCCCATGAACAGGGCCGTGATGGCGCCGATCACCAGGATGAACGACAGCGCGACGTCGCTCAGCTCGTACAGCGGCGACATGCGCGCCACCATGAAGATGCCGGCCGTCACCATGGTGGCGGCGTGGATCAGCGCGGAGATGGGCGTGGGGCCTTCCATCGAGTCGGGCAGCCACACGTGCAGCGGGAACTGCGCGCTCTTGCCCATGGCGCCGATGAACAGGCAGATGCAGGTGACCGTCACCAGCATCCAGCCGGTGCCGCCCGGCAGCGTGAGCTTGGCGAAGTCGTCGAGCTTGCCGAAGAACTCGGCGTAGTTCAGGGTGCCGGCGTAGGCGGCGATCAGGCCGATGCCCAGGATGAAGCCGAAGTCGCCCACCCGGTTGACCAGGAAGGCCTTCATGTTGGCGAAGATGGCCGTGGGCTTGTTGAACCAGAAGCCGATCAGCAGGTACGACACCAGGCCCACCGCTTCCCAGCCGAAGAACAGCTGCAGGAAGTTGTTGCTCATGACCAGCATGAGCATCGAGAAGGTGAACAGCGAGATATAGGCGAAGAAGCGGTTGTAGCCCTCGTCCTCTTCCATGTAGCCGATGGTGTAGATGTGCACCATCAGCGACACGAAGGTCACCACGCACATCATCATCGCGGTCAGGCCGTCGACCAGGAAGCCGACCTCCATCTTCAGGCCGCCCAGCACCATCCACTCGTAGATGGTTTCGTTGAAGCGGGCGCCGTCGACGGCGACGCTCTTGAGCGTCATGGCCGACAGCACGAAGGCGATGGCCACGCCCAGGATGGTGGCGGTGTGCGACAGCCGCCGGCCGATCCAGTTGCCGCCGAACTGGGTGCCCAGGATGCCGGCCAGCACCGCGCCCACCAGGGGGGCGAGCGGCACGGCCAGCAGGGTCGATGCAGAGAGGGTCTGGCTCATTGTTTCTTTTTCCGCGCCTCGGGCTTGTGATCAGCCCTTGAGGGTGTTCAGCGTCTCGACGTTGATGTTCGACTTGTTGCGGAACAGCAGGACGAGGATGGCCAGGCCGATGGCCGACTCGGCCGCGGCCACCGTCAGGATGAAGAACACGAACACCTGGCCGTGCATGTCGCCCAGGTAGTAGGAGAAGGCGACGAAGTTCATGTTGACCGCCAGCAGCATCAGCTCGACGGCCATCAGCATGACGATCAGGTTGCGGCGGTTCATGAAGATGCCGACCACCGACAGCGCGAACAGCACCGCGCCCAGCGACAGGAAATGTCCCAGCGTCAGGCTCATGCCTTTCCCTCCGTGGCCGCGTCGGCCGGTTGCGCCACGGGCGCGGGTGCCGCCACCACCGGCGGCATCTTGACCACGCGCAGGCGGTCGGCCGCCTTCACGCGCACCTGCATGCCCGGGTCCATGTGCTTGCTGTCCTTGCGCTCGCGCAGGGTCAGCGCGATGGCCGCGATGATGGCCAGCAGCAGCAGCACCGCGGCCAGCTCCAGCGGCAGCAGGTACTCGGAGTACAGCAGCTTGCCCAGTTCCTTGGTGTTGGAGACCTGGGCCGCCGCGCCGCCGGCCGCGGCGGCCGCCTGCACCGCCGCCGGGCCCTGCGCGGGCTCGGCCGGGCGGAAGCCGCCCATCAGCACCGCGGCCATCTCCAGCGCGATCACCGCGCCGACGAGGCCGGCGACCGGGAAGTGCTTCCAGAAGTTGGTGCGCAGGCTCTCGGTGTCCAGGTCCAGCATCATCACGACGAACAGGAACAGCACCATCACGGCGCCGACGTAGACCAGCACCAGCGAGATCGCCAGGAACTCGGCCTTGAGCAGCAGCCAGATCGCCGAGGCCTGGAAGAAGGCCAGCACCAGGTACAGGGCCGCGTGCACGGTGTTGCGCGCGGTGATCACCCGGAAGGCCGCGAACAGCAGCACCGCCGAGAAGAAGTAGAAGAAGCCGGTCTTGACGTCCATGGTTCGTGTCGTTGTGGTGGCGACGTCAGCGGTACTTCGCGTCCGCGGCCTTGCGCTCGGCGATCTCGGACTCGTAGCGGTCACCCACGGCCAGCAGCATCTCCTTGGTGTAATACAGGTCGCCGCGCTTCTCGCCGTGGTACTCGAGGATGTGGGTCTCGACGATCGAGTCGACCGGGCAGCTCTCCTCGCAGAAGCCGCAGAAGATGCACTTGGTCAGGTCGATGTCGTAGCGCGTGGTGCGGCGGGTGCCGTCGGCGCGCTGGTCGCTCTCGATGGTGATCGCCATCGCGGGGCACACGGCCTCGCACAGCTTGCAGGCGATGCAGCGCTCCTCGCCGTTGTCGTAGCGGCGCAGCGCGTGCAGCCCCCGGAAGCGCGGCGACAGCGGCGTCTTCTCCTCGGGGAACTGGATGGTGATCTTGCGCGCCAGGAAGTACTTGCCGGTGATGCGCAGGCCCTTGAACAACTCCACCAGCAGGAAGCTGGAGAGGAAGTCCTTCAGCGAGAAGGCGGTCGCGGGCCGCGTGGCGGTATGGGTGGACATGGGAAAGGCGTCCGTTATTTCCAGATGTTCCAGGGGGTCTGCATCCACAGGCCGACCACGACCAGCCACACCAGGGTGACCGGGATGAAGATCTTCCAGCCCAGGCGCATGATCTGGTCGTAGCGGTAGCGCGGGAAGGTCGAGCGCACCCACAGGAACATGGTCACGACCAGGAAGGTCTTGAGGCCCAGCCAGATCCAGCCGGGGATCCAGGCCAGCAGCTCGGACTCGATGGGGGGCAGCCAGCCGCCGAGGAACATCACCACGGCCAGGATGGACACCAGCCACATGTTGGCGTACTCGGCCAGGAAGAACATGGCGAAGCTCATGCCCGAGTACTCGATCATGTGGCCCGCGACGATCTCGGACTCGCCCTCGACCACGTCGAAGGGATGGCGGTTGGTCTCGGCCAGGCCGGAGATGAAGTAGACGACGAAGACGGGCAGCAGCGGCAGCCAGTTCCAGGACAGGAAGTTCAGGCCCTTGTCGGCGAACCAGCCCTGCGCCTGCTGCATGACCACGTCGGTCATGTTCAGGCTGCCGGTGACCATCAGCACCACCACCAGCGCGAAGCCCATGGCGATCTCGTAGCTGACCATCTGCGCCGAGGCCCGCAGCGCGCCCAGCAGGGCGTACTTCGAGTTGGAGGCCCAGCCGGCGATGATCACGCCGTACACCTCGAGCGAGGTGATGGCCATGATGAACAGCAGGCCGGCGTTGATGTTGGCCAGCGCCACGTCGGGGCCGAACGGGATGACCGCCCAGGCCGCCAGCGCCGGCATGATGGTCATGATCGGGCCGAGGACGAACAGCGGCTTGTTGGCGACCGTGGGGAGGATGATCTCCTTGGTCAGCAGCTTGAGCGCGTCGGCGATGGGCGTCAGCAGGCCCAGCGGGCCGATCCGGTTGGGGCCCGGGCGCAGCTGGGTGAAGCCGATGGCCTTGCGCTCCCACAGCGTCAGGTAGGCCACCGCGCCCATCAGGGGCAGCACCACGGCGACGATCTTGAGCAGGTTCCACAGCACGGGCCAGGCCATGCCGGCCCACCAGCCGGCGCCGATCAGGCCGTAGCCGAAGTCGTACAGCTGGTCGATCATGCGGCCACCTCCTCGCGGCGCTGGGCGCCCTGCCCTGCCGTCGCCACCCGCGTGGCGCGGCCGGCGTGGCCGTCGGCGGTCAGCTGCAGCGACTCGGCGCGGCGCACGATGGAATCGAGCTCGTAGATCGGCGCCGTGCACGGCGTGCCGGCGGCGGCCGCCACGTCGATCGCGGCGGACGTGCGGTTGGACAGGCGCTCGCCCTGCACCAGCGGCTGGCCGTGGTCGGCGCCGCGGGCGGCGGCCAGCACCTCGGCGGCCGATTCCTGGCCGAAGCCCTGCAGGCCCAGCAGGTTGCCCAGCACGCGCAGCACCTTCCAGCCCGGGCGGGTCTCGCCCAGCGGCTTGACCACGGCATGGAACGACTGCACGCGGCCTTCGGCGTTGACGAAGGTGCCGGGGGTCTCGGTCCAGGGCGCGATGGGCAGCAGCACGTCGCTGAACTCCATGTTGGCCTTGAAGGGGCTGAGGGTGACGACCATCTCGGCGCGGCCCAGGCCCTGCGCGGCGGCGGCGCCGGCGGCGCTGTCGTGCACCGGCTCGGTGTTCAGCAGGATGGCGGCCTTCAGGCCGCCGGCCAGCATCTGGCCGGCATTGAGCGCGCCGGCGTCGGGCAGTGCGCCCACCAGCTGCGCGCCGACGGTGTTGGCGGCCTCGGTCAGGTAGCCGACGCTGGCGCCGGTGGCCTGGCCGATCCACTGCGCCAGCGCCAGCAGCGTGGACGCATTGGCATGGTGCGCGGCGGCGTTGCCCAGCAGGATGGCCTTGCGCTCGCCCGACAGCAGCGCGGCGGCCAGCGCCTTGGCGCTGTCGGTGGCGGTGCCCGCGGCCGGGGCGCTGCCGCCCTGGGCCTGCGCGACGGCGGTGGCCACGTCGGCCAGGGCCTGGGCCCACTGGCCGGCCGGCACCAGCGACGAGGCGGCCAGGGCCATCGCCCAGTCGTCGTCGCGGTCGTGGATGCGCGCGATGCGGGCGCCGCGGCGGGTGGCCGCGCGCACGCGCATGGCGTACAGCGGATGCTCCTTGCGCAGGTTGGAGCCCACGACCAGCGCACCCTGCAGCTCGGCCAGCGCGGCGATGGGCAGGCCCAGCCAGCGCACGCCCTCGGGGGCGGCGAACTGCGCGTGGCGCAGGCGGTGGTCGACGTTGCCGCTGCCCAGGCCGCGCACCAGCGCGCCGGCCAGGAACAGCTCCTCGACCGTGCTGTGCGGGCTGGCCAGCAGGCCGATGGACGCGGCGCCGTGCTCGTCACGCACCTGCTTGAGCCCGTTGGCCACGTATTCCAGCGCGGTCTGCCAGTCGACGGCGATCCACTGGCCGTCCTGCTTGAGCATGGGCGTGGTCAGGCGCTCGTCGCCGTTCAGGGCCTCGTAGGAGAAGCGGTCGCGGTCGGCCAGCCAGACCTCGTTGACGGCCTCGTTCTCCAGCGGCAGCACCCGCATCACGCGGTTGTTCTTGACCTGCACGATCTGGTTGGCACCGGTGGAGTCGTGCGGCGAGACCGACTTGCGGCGCGACAGCTCCCAGGTGCGGGCGGCGTAGCGGAACGGCTTGCTGGTGAGCGCCCCGACCGGGCACAGGTCGATCATGTTGCCCGACACCTCGGAGTCGACGGTGTCGCCCAGCACGGTGGTGATCTCGGAGTGCTCGCCCCGGTTGACCATGCCCAGCTCCATCACGCCGGCCAGCTCCTGGCCGAAGCGCACGCAGCGGGTGCAGTGGATGCAGCGGCTCATCTCCTCCATGGAGATCAGCGGGCCCACGTCCTTGTGCAGCACCACGCGCTTTTCTTCCTGGTAGCGCGAGGCGGAGCCGCCGTAGCCCACGGCCAGGTCCTGCAGCTGGCACTCGCCGCCCTGGTCGCAGATCGGGCAGTCCAGCGGGTGGTTGATCAGCAGGAACTCCATCACCGACTGCTGGGCCTTGATGGCCTTGTCGCTGCGGGTGCGCACGACCATGCCGTTGGTCACCGGCGTGGCGCAGGCCGGCATGGGCTTGGGGGCCTTCTCGACCTCGACCAGGCACATGCGGCAGTTGGCCGCGATGGACAGCTTCTTGTGGTAGCAGAAGTGCGGGATGTAGGTGCCCGCCTTCTCGGCCGCATGCATGACCATGCTGCCTTCGGCGATCTCGACCTTCTGGCCGTCTAGGGTGATCTCGATCATGGTGTCAGGCGCTCACGGGGGCGCCGGAGGAGGCGGCGGCGATCTTGGCCTCGAACTCGTGGCGGAAGTGCTTGAGCATCGCGCGCACCGGCATCGCGGCGGCGTCGCCCAGGGCGCAGATGGTGCGGCCCTGGATGTTGTCGGCCACCGAGTCGAGCAGCGCCAGGTCGCCGGGGCGGCCATGGCCGTTCTGGATGCGGTCGACCACGCGCCACAGCCAGCCCGTGCCCTCGCGGCACGGCGTGCACTGGCCGCAGGACTCGTGCATGTAGAAGTAGGACAGGCGCAGCAGGCTCTCGACCATGTCGCGGGTCTCGTCCATCACGATCACCGCGCCCGAGCCCAGCATCGAGCCGGCCTTGGCGATGGAGTCGTAGTCCATCGTGCAGGCCATCATCGTGTCGGCCGGCAGCACCGGGGCCGAGGAGCCGCCGGGGATCACGGCCTTGAGCTTGCGACCGCCCTTGACGCCGCCGCACAGCTCCAGCAGCTTGCTGAAGGGCGTGCCCAGCGGGATCTCGTAGTTGCCGGGCAGCTCCACGTCGCCCGAGACCGAGAAGATCTTGGTGCCGCCGTTGTTCGGCTTGCCGCACTCGAGGTAGGCCTGGCCGCCGTTGCGGATGATCCAGGGCACCGCCGCGAAGGTCTCGGTGTTGTTGATCGTGGTGGGCTTGCCGTACAGGCCGAAGCTGGCCGGGAACGGCGGCTTGAAGCGCGGCTGGCCCTTCTTGCCCTCGAGCGACTCGAGCAGCGCGGTCTCCTCGCCGCAGATGTAGGCGCCGAAGCCGTGGAAGGCATGCAGCTGGAACGAGAAGTTCGAGCCCAGGATGCCGTTGCCCAGCAGGCCGGCGGCACGCGCCTCCTCCAGGGCTTCCTCGAAGCGCTCGTAGACCGAGAAGATCTCGCCGTGGATGTAGTTGTAGCCCACGGTGATCCCCATCGCGTACGCCGCGATCGCCATGCCTTCGATGACGACGTGCGGGTTGTACATGAGGATGTCGCGGTCCTTGCAGGTGCCCGGCTCGCCCTCGTCGGAGTTGCACACCAGGTACTTCTGGCCCGGGAACTGGCGCGGCATGAAGGACCACTTCAGGCCGGTGGGAAAGCCCGCGCCGCCGCGGCCGCGCAGGGCCGATTCCTTGACGGTGGCGATCACCTGGTCCTGCGTCAGGCCCTCGGAGAGGATCTTGCGCAGGGCGGCGTAGCCGCCGCGCGCCTCGTAGTCCTTCAGGCGCCAGTTGGTGCCGTCCAGGCCGGCGTAGATCTGCGGGTTGATGTGGCGGCCGTGAAAGCAGGTCTGCACCCCGGTGGCCTGGAACTGCGCGAGCACTTGCTGGGCGTTCATCTCACTTCCCCTCGGCCTGGCGCAGGCCGTCGACCAGCTGGTCGAGCTTGTCGTTGCTCATGAAGCTGCACATGGTGCGGTCGTTGACCAGCATCACCGGCGCGTCGGCGCAGGCACCCAGGCATTCGCTCTGCTGCAGGGTGAACAGGCCGTCGGGCGTGGTGCCGTTCATGGGCACGCCCAGCTTGCGCTCCAGGTGCTGCAGCGCGTGGCCGCCGCCGCGCAGCTGGCACGGCAGGTTGGTGCACACGTTCAGCTTGAAGCGGCCCAGCGGCTGCTGGTTGTACATGTTGTAGAAGGTCGTGACCTCGCGCACCGCGATCTCGGGCATGCCCAGGTGCTGCGCGATCGCCTTCTCGGCGGACTGGCTGACCCAGCCCTGCTCCTGCTGCACGATGGACAGGCAGGCCATCACCGCCGACTGCTTCTGGTCGGCGGGGTACTTGGCGACCTCGCGGTCGAAGCGCGCCCGGGTGGCGTCGCTGAGGGTGTAGTCGGCTGCTGCTGCAGTCATCGATCGATCTCTCCGAAGACGATGTCCATCGTCCCGATGATGGCGACGGCGTCGGCGATCATGTGGCCGCGGCCCATCTCGTCCAGCGACGCCAGGTGCGAGAAGCCGGGGGCGCGGATCTTCAGGCGGTAGGGCTTGTTGGCGCCGTCGCTGACGATGTAGATGCCGAACTCGCCCTTGGGATGCTCCACCGCCGCATAGGCCTCGCCCTCGGGGACCCGGAAGCCCTCGGAGAACAGCTTGAAGTGGTGGATCAGCTCCTCCATGTTGGACTTCATGGATTCGCGGCTGGGCGGTGCGACCTTGTGGTTGTCGGTGATCACCGGGCCCGGGTTGGCGCGCAGCCAGGCCACGCACTGCTGGATGATGCGGTTGGACTCGCGCATCTCCTGCACGCGCACCAGGTAGCGGTCGTAGCAGTCGCCTTCCTTGCCCAGCGGGATGTCGAAGTCCATCCGGTCGTAGACCTCGTAGGGCTGCGTCTTGCGCAGGTCCCAGGCGATGCCCGAGCCGCGCAGCATGGGGCCGGTGAAGCCCAGGTTGAGCGCGCGCTCGGGCGTGACCACGCCGATGCCCACGGTGCGCTGCTTCCAGATGCGGTTGTCGGTCAGCAGCGTCTCGTACTCGTCGACGTAGCCGGGAAAGCGCCGGGTGAACGACTCGACGAAGTCCAGCAGCGTGCCGCTGCGCTCGTCGTTCATGCGCTTGATCTCGCGCTCGTTGCGCACCTTGCTCGCCTTGTACTGCGGCATGCTGTCGGGCAGGTCGCGGTAGACGCCGCCCGGGCGGAAGTAGGCCGCGTGCATGCGCGCGCCCGACACCGCCTCGTACATGTCGAACAGGTCCTCCCGCTCGCGGAAGCAGTAGATCAGCATGTTCATCGCGCCGCAGTCCAGCCCGTGCGCGCCGAGCCACAGCAGGTGGTTCAGCAGCCGGGTGATCTCGGCGTACATGACGCGGATGTACTGGGCGCGCTCGGGCACCTGGATGCCCAGCAGCTTCTCGATGGCCAGGCAGTAGGCGTGCTCGTTGCACATCATCGAGACGTAGTCCAGCCGGTCCATGTAGGGCAGCGACTGGATGTAGGTCTTGGTCTCGGCCAGCTTCTCGGTGGCGCGGTGCAGCAGGCCGATGTGCGGGTCGGCGCGCTGGATGACCTCGCCATCGAGCTCGAGCACCAGCCGCAGCACGCCGTGCGCGGCGGGGTGCTGGGGGCCGAAGTTCAGCGTGTAGTTCTTGATCTCAGCCATTGTTCTGCAGCCCCCGGCCCGGCTGGATGCCGCCGTAGTGGTCCTCGCGGATGATGCGCGGCGTGATCTCGCGCGGCTCGATGGTCACCGGCTGGTAGATCACGCGCTGGCGCTCGGGGTCGTAGCGCATCTCGACATGCCCGGACACCGGGAAGTCCTTGCGGAACGGGTGCCCGATGAAGCCGTAGTCGGTCAGGATGCGGCGCAGGTCGGGGTGGTTCAGGAAGACGATGCCGTACAGGTCGAAGGCCTCGCGCTCGAACCAGTTGGCGGCGCTCCACAGCGGCACCAGCGATTCGACCTCGGGCAGTTCGTCGTCGGCGGCGAACACCCGCAGGCGCACGCGCTGGTTCAGGCTGACCGACAGCAGGTGCGTGACCACCGCGTAGCGCGGGCCGTCCCAGGCGCCGTTGCCGTAGTCGGAGTAGTCCAGGCCGCAGACGTCGATCAGCTGCTCGAAGCGGCAGCGCGCGTCGTCGCGCAGGACGGCGGCGGCCTTCAGGTAGTTCTCGGGGGCCACGGTGACGGTGA
Organism: Comamonadaceae bacterium; assembly: GCA_027484575.1. GTDB lineage: Bacteria > Pseudomonadota > Gammaproteobacteria > Burkholderiales > Burkholderiaceae_C > Ramlibacter. The sequence goes on along the minus strand of JAIXSQ010000003.1, from coordinate 47,372 downwards.
CCTCGCCCAGCTTGAAGTCCACGCGCCTGGCCAGGGGCCCGAGGGCCTCGGTGATCGTCGCGTGCAGGGCCGCGGGCTCGACCGCGTAGGGGTTGGATGCGGTCATGACGTCAGGCGCGCGCGATGGTCTGGGTGCGGCGGATCTTCTGCTGCAGCTGGATGATCCCGTACAGCAGCGCCTCGGCCGTCGGCGGGCAGCCGGGCACGTAGACGTCGACCGGCACGATGCGGTCGCAGCCGCGCACGACCGAGTACGAGTAGTGGTAGTAGCCGCCGCCGTTGGCGCAGGTGCCCATGGAGAGCACCCAGCGCGGCTCGGGCATCTGGTCGTAGACCTTGCGCAGCGCCGGCGCCATCTTGTTGCACAGCGTGCCGGCCACGATCATCAGGTCGGACTGCCGGGGGCTGGGGCGGAACAGCATGCCGAAGCGGTCGATGTCGTAGCGGGCGGCGCCCGCATGCATCATCTCCACCGCGCAGCACGCCAGGCCGAAGGTCATCGGCCAGAGCGAGCCGGTCTTGGCCCAGTTGATGACGCTGTCCACGGTCGTCGTGACGACGCCCTTGTCGAGAATGCCTTCGTTAGCCATGTGCGTTTGCGTCCTTGGCGATGCGCCCAGGGAGCGTCACTCCCAGTCGAGTGCGCCCTTCTTCCATTCGTAGATGAACCCCACCACGAGGATTCCAAGGAAGACCATCATCGACCAGAAGCCCACCGGCCCGATCTCCCGCAGGGCCACGGCCCAGGGGAAGAGGAACGCGATCTCGAGGTCGAAGAGGATGAACAGGATGGCCACGAGGTAGTAGCGCACGTCGAACTTCATGCGCGCGTCCTCGAAGGCCTCGAAGCCGCATTCGTAGGGGGAGTTCTTGGCCGCGTCGGGCTTGTGGAAGCCGGCAGCCCCTGCGAAGACCCAGCCCAGCACCTGCGGCAGCACCCCGACTGCGATGCCCACCAGGATGAACAGGAAGACTGGGAGGTACTGGTCGAGTTGCATCGCGCGTTCGGGATGAGGCCACCGGGGCTTGCGCCACGGTGGCCGTTTCAATGTCCTGGTGCCGTCGGCGAGACTCGAACTCGCACAGCTTTCGCCACTACCCCCTCAAGATAGCGTGTCTACCAATTTCACCACGACGGCATGTGTGGGTGTCCGGATGGCGCCCCGAGGCTCGTGCCTTCTTTTGGCCCTGCAGACAGCCTGCGAGTTTACCCTGAATCCCGAGCGTCTCCTGACGTTGACGCCGGGAAATGTTCAGGTCAGCGCGCGGGGATCTGCGCCGCGCCCGAGGCGGGCGTGGCGGGGGCGGCCGGCACGGCCGCGGCGCTGCCCGCGGCGGACGGCGCGGGGATCTGGGCGGCGGGCGAGGAAGCCGGCGCCGCCGGCGCGGCGGCGCGGTCCAGGACGCTGCTGCCGCCCTGGCTGGCCGGGCGCAGGTTGCCGAAGTAGGCCAGCGCCAGCGTGCAGACGAAGAACACGGTGGCCAGCACGGCCGTGGTGCGCGACAGGAAGTTGGCGCTGCCGCTGGCGCCGAACAGGCTGCCCGAGCCGCCGCTGCCGAACGCGGCGCCCATGTCGGCGCCCTTGCCGTGCTGGATCAGGATCAGGCCGATCATGCCCAGCGCCGTGAGGATCTGGACGGCCAGGATGAGGGTGAGGAGCCAGTTCATTCGGGAATCTCTCGTCTGTGGTCGTGGGCGGCTCAGCCGGCCGCCTGGATGATCTGCAGGAAATCGGGTGCCTTCAGCGACGCGCCGCCGATCAGGCCGCCGTCGATGTCGGGCTGGGCCAGCAGGCTGGCCGCGTTGGCGGCATTCATGCTGCCGCCGTAGAGGATGTGCACGCGCTCGGCATGGCCGGTGGCCGCCTGCAGCTGCGCACGCAGCACGGCGTGCACCTGCTGGGCCTGCTCGGGGGTGGCGGTCCTGCCGGTGCCGATCGCCCACACCGGCTCGTAGGCCACCACGATCTCGCCGGCGCAGTGCGCCAGCGTGTGGATCACGGCGGCCAGCTGGCGCTTGACCACCTCCTCGGTGCGGCCGCCCTCGCGCTCGGCCAGGGTCTCGCCCACGCAGACGATGGGCGTGATGCCCTGCGCCAGCGCGGCCTTGGCCTTGTCGGCCACCAGCTGGTCGGTCTCGCCGTGGTACTGGCGGCGCTCGGAGTGGCCGACGATCGCGTAGCGCGCGCCGAACTCCTTGAGCATGGCGGCCGACACCTCGCCCGTGTAGGCGCCCTGCGCATGCGCGCTCACGTCCTGCGCGCCCAGCTCGAGCGCGCTGCCGTGCCGCAGCAGCTGCAGCTGCGCCAGGTAGGGCGCGGGCACGCACAGGGCCACGGTGCAGCGCGCGCCGCCCAGGCCGGCCACCACGGCGCGCACCAGCGCGTCGTTGCCGGCCAGGCTGCCGTTCATCTTCCAGTTGCCGGCGATCAGCTTGTGTTTGCTCATGCGGTCGGGCTCACCAGGTCAGCACGATCTTGCCCACGTGCTGGTTCGATTCCATCAGCGTGTGCGCCTGCGCGGCCTGGGCGGCCGCGAACGTGGAGTGGATCACCGGCTTGACGGTGCCGGCGGCCAGCAGCGGCCAGACCTTCGCACGCAGCGCGTCGGCGATCGCGGCCTTGAAGGCCACGGGGCGCGGGCGCAGGGTGGAGCCGGTCACCGTCAGGCGGCGGCGCAGCACCAGGCCGGCGTTGAGTTCGGCCTGGATGCCGCCCTGCACCGCGATGATCACCAGCCGGCCGTCCTCGGCCAGGCACTCGACCTCGCGCGCCACGTAGGGGCCGGCGACCATGTCCAGGACCACGTCGACGCCGCGGCCGCCGGTCAGGCGCCTGGCCTCCTCGGCGAAGTCCTGCGCCTTGTAGTTGATCGCGTGGTCGGCGCCCAGCTGCAGGCAGGCGGCGCACTTGGCGTCGCTGCCGGCGGTCGCGATGACGGTCGCGCCCAGGGCCTTGGCCAGCTGGATCGCGGTCACGCCGATGCCGCTGGTGCCGCCCTGCACCAGCAGGGTCTCGCCCGCCTGGAGGCGGCCGCGTTCGAACACGTTGCTCCAGACGGTGAAGAAGGTCTCGGGCAGCGAGGCCGCCTCGACGTCGGACAGGCCGGCGGGCACCGGCAGGCACTGGCCCACCGGCGCGACGCACAGCTGCGCGTAGCCGCCACCGGCCACCAGCGCGCAGACGCGGTCACCGAGGGCGAAGCCGGAGCGCGCCATGGCCTGCGCGTCGCCGGCCACGATGGTGCCGGCGACTTCCAGGCCCGGGATGTCGGACGCGCCCGGCGGCACCGGGTAGTTGCCGGTGCGCTGCAGCACGTCGGGGCGGTTGACGCCGCTGGCGGCCACCCGGATCAGCACCTCGCCCGCACCCGCGACGGGGTCGGGGCGCTCGCAGGCTTGCAGCACCTCGGGTGCGCCGGGGTGCCTGATCTCGACGGCTTGCATCAGCCCTGCGGGTTCTGCTCGTTGGCCGGCGACTGCGGCGCGGCGCCTTCGGCCGACTGGCCGTTGCCGGCGTCATCCGGGCGCGGGGCGCGCTCGCCACGCTCGCGGCGCTCGCCGCCACGGTCACCGCGATCACCACGATCGCCACGATCGCCACGGTCACCACCGCGGTACTCGCCGCGCGGCGGGCGGTCGCCACGGTCGCGGCGCTCGCGCGGCTGCTCCTCGGGCATGCCCTCAGGACGCTCGAGCAGCGCCTTGAGCGACAGCTTCACGCGGCCCTTCTCGTCGGTCTCGAGCACCTTGACCTTCACCACCTGGCCTTCGGTCAGGTAGTCGCTCACGTTCTCCACGCGCTCGTGGGCGATCTGGCTGATGTGCAGCAGGCCGTCCTTGCCGGGCAGCAGGTTGATCAGCGCGCCGAAGTCCAGGATCTTGGTGACCGGGCCTTCGTAGATCTTGCCGATCTCGACCTCGGCGGTGATGTCGGCGATGCGCTTCTTGGCGAACTCGGCCTTGTCGGCGTCGGTCGAGGCGATGGTGATGGTGCCGTCCTCGCCGATGTCGATCGTGCAGCCGGTCTCCTCGGTCAGCGCGCGGATGGTGGCGCCGCCCTTGCCGATCACGTCACGGATCTTCTCCGGGTTGATCTTCATGGTGTACAGGCGCGGCGCGAAGGTCGACACGTCGGTCTTGGCCTCGCCCATCGCTTCCTGCATCTTGCCCAGGATGTGCATGCGCGCTTCCTTGGCCTGGGCCAGGGCGACCTGCATGATCTCCTTGGTGATGCCCTGGATCTTGATGTCCATCTGCAGGGCGGTGATGCCGTTGGTGGTGCCGGCCACCTTGAAGTCCATGTCGCCGAGGTGGTCCTCGTCGCCCAGGATGTCGGTCAGCACCGCGAAGCGGTTGCCGTCCTTGATCAGGCCCATGGCGATGCCGGCCACGTGCGCCTTCATGGGCACGCCGGCGTCCATCAGGGCCAGGCAGCCGCCGCACACCGAGGCCATCGACGACGAGCCGTTCGACTCGGTGATCTCCGAGACCACGCGGATCGTGTACGGGAACTCGTCCTTGGCCGGCAGGCAGGCGATCAGCGCGCGCTTGGCCAGGCGGCCATGGCCCACTTCACGGCGCTTGGTCGAGCCCATGCGGCCGACTTCGCCGGTGGCGAAGGGGGGCATGTTGTAGTGGAACAGGAAGCGGTCCTCGAACTCGCCGGCCAGCGCGTCGATGCGCTGGGCGTCGCGCTCGGTGCCCAGGGTGGTGACCACCAGGGCCTGGGTCTCGCCGCGGGTGAACAGCGCCGAGCCGTGGGTGCGCGGCAGCACGCTGGTGCGGATCTCGATGGGGCGCACGGTGCGCGTGTCGCGGCCGTCGATGCGCGGCTCGCCCGACAGGATCTGGCTGCGCACGATCTGCGACTCGATGGCGAACATCAGGTCGCTGACCTTGCCGGCATCGAACGGCTCGCCGCCGTCCTTGAGCGACGCCATCACGGCGGCGCTGGCCTCGCGCAGGGCCTGGGTGCGGGCCTGCTTGTTGCGGATCTGGTAGGCGGCGCGCAGCTTGTCCTCGGCCAGGGCCTTGACCTTGGCCACGAAAGCCTCGTCCTCGGCGGGCGGCTGCCAGTCCCACACCGGCTTGCCGGCGTCGCGCACCAGCTCGTGGATGGCGTTGATCGCGATCTTGCCCTGGTCGTGGCCGTACACCACGGCGCCCAGCATGATCTCCTCGGACAGCTGCTGCGCCTCCGACTCGACCATCAGCACGGCCGACTCGGTGCCCGCGACCACCAGGTCCAGCTGCGAGTCCTTGCGCTGGGTCTGGCCCGGGTTGAGCACGTACTCGCCGTTGATCCAGCCCACGCGCGCGGCGCCGATGGGGCCGGCGAACGGGATGCCCGAGACGGCCAGCGCGGCGCTGGTGGCGATCATCGCGGCGATGTCGGCATCGACCTCGGGGTTGAGCGACAGGGTGTGGATGACCACGTGGACTTCGTTCAGGAAGCCCTCGGGGAACAGCGGGCGGATCGGGCGGTCGATCAGGCGGCTGGTCAGGGTCTCCAGCTCGCTGGGCTTGGCCTCGCGCTTGAAGAAGCTGCCGGGGATCTTGCCGGCGGCGTAGGTCTTCTCGATGTAGTCGACCGTCAGCGGGAAGAAGTCCTGGCCCGGCTTGGCCGACTTGGACGCGACCACGGTGGCCAGCACCACGGTGTCGTCGATGTTCACGACCACCGCGCCGGTGGCCTGGCGGGCGATCTCGCCGGTCTCCATGGTGACCGTGTGCTGGCCCCACTGGAAGGTCTTGGTGACTTTGTTGAAGATGCTCATGGCTTGCTCACTCTCTGTGGGTGAATCCCCGCGATCCGAGCACGATGCCATTCCATCAGCGGCCGGCGGCCGTTGGTGGAATGACACAGCGCGTGGTCGATTCCCGGGTCTCCGATGTGCAAAGCGCCTGAGCCAGCCGTCACAGCCAACCCAGGCGCCCTGCGTGTCGTCGCGACCTGCTTACTTGCGCAGGCCCAGCTTGCCGATCAGCGCCGTGTAGCGCTCGGCATCCTTGTCCTTCAGGTACGCCAGCAGCTTCTTGCGGCGGTTGACCATGCGCAGCAGGCCACGGCGGCCGTGGTGGTCCTTGGCATGGGTCTTGAAGTGGGGGGTCAGCTCGTTGATGCGGGCCGTCAGCAGGGCAACCTGCACTTCGGGGCTGCCGGTGTCGCCGGTGCCGCGGGCGTTCGCCGCGACGATCTCGGCCTTGTTCAGGGCGGTCATGGTGTTTCCTAGGAAAGTGGACTTGCGTGCGGGGCTGGAACCGGCCCCGACGTGCTTGCTCTACGACCGGCCAGCCGGCGCAGAACCGCGGGATTGTACACGAGGGGCCCGGCTGCCCCGGCCGGGCCGGGACGGGCTCAGCCCTGCCGTGCCAGCCAGCCGGCCAGCCGCTGCACGCCCTCATCGAGCCGGCCCAGGTCCCTGGACGCGAAGCACCAGCGCAGCCAGCCCTGGGCCTCGGGGCCGAAGGCGTTGCCGGGCGCGATGCCCAGGCCGGCCTCGGCCACCAGCCGCTTGGCCAGGGCCAGCGAGTCGCCCTGCCCCTGCAGCTCGAAGAAGGCGTACATGCCGCCGGCCGGCAGCGCCAGCCGCACGCCGGGCAGCGCCTGCAGCGCGGGCACCAGGCGATCGCGGCAGGCCCGCAGGTGGGCCACGACCCGCGGGGTCACCTCGCCCGCGTGGGCCAGCGCCGCCAGCGCGGCGCGCTGGGTGAACACGCTGGCGCACGAGGTGTTGAACTCGATCAGCTTGCCCATGGGATGGGTCATCGCGGGCGGCATCACCAGCCAGCCCATGCGCCAGCCGGTCATCAGGAAGCTCTTGGAAAAGCTGTGCGCCACCACCAGGCGGTCGTCGGGCCCGGCGATGTCGAGGAAGCTGGGCGCGCAGGCCGCATCACCGTCGAAGTACAGGCGCTCGTAGACCTCGTCGGCCAGGATCCAGGTGCCGGTGGCGCGGCAGTGGTCCAGGATGGCCTGCTGCTCGGCGCGGGTGAGCGTCCAGCCGGTGGGGTTGTTGGGCGCGTTGACGATCAGCAGCTTGGTGGCCGGCGTGACCGCGGCCAGCAGCCGCTGCAGGTCCAGCCGCCAGGCGCCCTGCGCGTCGGGCTGCAGGGCCACGGTGCGCACCTGGGCGCCCATCACCTTCGGCTGCGCCACCAGGTTGGGCCACACGGGCGTGACCGCCACCGCCTCGTCGCCGGCATCCAGCAGCGCCTGGCAGGCCAGCATCAGCGCGTTGACGCCGCCCGAGGTGATGGCGATGCGGCCGGCGTCGATGCGGCCGTGCAGGCCGCTGGCGTAGGCGGCCACCGCATCGCGCAGCTCGGGCAGGCCCAGGTTGTGGGCGTAGAAGGTCTCGCCGCGGGCGATCGAGTCGATCGCCGCCTGGCGGATGGCCTCGGGCGTGACCTCGTCGCTCTCGCCGAACCAGAAGGCCAGCACGTCGTCGCGGCCGAAGCCGGCGTTGGCCACCTCGCGGATCTTCGATTCCTCGAGGTCGAGCACGGTCTGTCGCATGGGGTCTCCGGGACGGTCAGGCGGGCCGCTGCATGCGGCAGGTGGTGGGCAGTTCGGCATCGCGCGCGGCCACCACGCGCACCACCCGGAAGCCGTAGCCCGAGCCCTCGACGTCGAAGCGCACGCCCGGCGCCCCCTGGCGGTCCATCACGCCCACCACCAGGTTCTGCTGGAACTGGTGGTCGGCCGCCCGCATCGCGCCCTGCTGGCCCGCCAGCGCCACGGTGGCGCGCTCCAGCTGCGCGGCCACCGGCGTGGCCTGCGTGCTGCCGGCGCGCTCGATCGCCTGCGCCAGCGCCTCGACCATCAGCTGCATGCGCATGTGCACGTAGTCGTCCTGCGGCCGCGGGAAGCGCTGGCGGAACGACTGGTAGAAGCCCTCGCTGCTGGCGGTGGGCAGGTTGGGCAGCCAATCGGCCACCGCGATCACGCGGCCGATGCCGGCGTCGCCGATGGCCGCCGGCGCGCCCAGGGCGTTGCCGTAGAAGGTGTAGAACTTGCCGTCGAAGCCGACGTCGCGCGCCGCCTTGACCAGCAGCGTCAGGTCGTTGCCCCAGTTGCCGGTGAGCACGGCGTTGGCGCCGCTGGCCTTGATCTTGGTCGCGTACGGCGCGAAGTCCTTGATGCGGCCCAGCGGATGCAGCTCGTCGCCGACGATCTGCACGTCCGGGCGCTGGACACCCAGCTGGCGGCGCGCCTCGCGCAGCACCGACTGGCCGAAGCTGTAGTCCTGGCCGATCAGGTAGGCGCTGCGCACGGCGCGGTCGTCGCGCAGCACCTCCATCAGCGCCGCCATGCGCATGTCGGCATGGGCGTCGAAGCGGAAATGCCAGTAGCTGCAGCGCTCGTTGGTGAGCGCCGGATCGACCGCCGAGTAGTTCAGGAACAGCACGCGCTTGCCCGGCTCGCGCTCGTTGTGCTTGCCGATCGCGTCGACCAGCGCCGCGGCGATGGCCGACGAATTGCCCTGCGCCACGAAGTGGCAGCCGTCGTCGATGGCCGAGCGCAGCGCCGCCAGCGCCTCCTCGGGCTGGCCCTTGCTGTCGTAGCGTTCCAGCTGCAGGGGCCGGTTGCCCTGCGGCAGCTTCAGGCCGCCGCGCTGGTTCACGCGCTCGACCGCCCACAGCAGGTTGCGGAACACCGCCTCGCCGGTGTTGGCGAAGGCGCCCGAGAGCGCCTCGATCATCCCCAGCCTGACCGGCCCGGTGCCGGCCAGCGCCGGCAGTGCGGCGGGAGCAGATAGTGCGGCGGCCAGCGTTTTCAAGGCCTGCCTGCGGCTCGCGTTCATTCCCCTGGAATCCTCTTGAAATCGTCGCCCCGGCACGTACATCGGGTGCAGGGCGCGGTGCTTGTGAAACGAGAAGGCCGCGCAGTGTAGCGAACCATTTTCTAAAGGAGAGACCGCATGTTCTTCGCCCCCGTCCATCCCGCCCGTGCCGTGCTGGCCGTCCCCTCGGCGCGCGGCTTCGACCGCCAGTTCGAGCGCTTCGTGCAGGACGTCTTCGCCCCGGCCCAGGGCGCCGCCGCCGCGCAGCCGACGCAGGACGACAAGTCCTGGACCCTGGCCATCGACGTGCCCGGCGTCACCCGCGAGGACCTGGCCATCGAGGTCGACGGCGCCGTGGTGCGCATCGCCACCCGTCCGGAAGCCCGGCGCCAGGTGCGTCTGGCCTACGAGCTGCCGCAGGAGATCGATGCCGAGGCCACCAGCGCGAAGCTGGAACACGGCGTGCTCACGCTGGTGCTGGCCAAGAAGCAGCCGGTGGTGACCGCGCGGCGCATCGAGATCGCCTGAGGCGAGCACCGTCGCCCCGCGGCACGTCGTCCCCGCGCAGGCGGGGACCCACGCAGGACCACCGCGCCTGATCGTGGATGCCCGCCTGCGCGGGCATGACGGGCTTGGTGGCGCCCTCCCCGCCTGCGCGGGCATGACGGGCCTGGTGGTGGCGTCCCCGCCTGCGCGGGGACGCCGCTCAGGCCCCCTGCAGCTCCTCCAGCGGCCAGCGCGGCTTGACGTCGAAGGCGTACTCGGCCCGGGCCTGCTCCACGCCGGCCTGGATGCGCATCGCGCCGGCCAGCGCGATCATGGCGCCGTTGTCGGTGCACAGCGCCAGCTCGGGGTAGTGCACGCGCACGCCCCGCTGCACGCAGGCCGCGTCCAGCTGCGCGCGCAGGCGCCGGTTGGCGCCCACGCCGCCGGCCACCACCAGCCGCCGCAGGCCCGTGGCCTTCAGCGCCGCGAGCGACTTCTTCAGCAGCACCTCGACGATCGCCGCCTCGGTCGCCGCGGCCAGGTCGGCCTTGCGCGCATCGAGCTGGTCGCCCAGCTTGCGCGCCTGCGTGAGCACCGCGGTCTTCAGCCCCGCGAACGAGAAATCCAGGTCGCCGCTGTGCAGCAGCGGCCGCGGCAGCGCGAAGGCCGCCGCATCGCCCTGCTGGGCCAGGCGCGACAGCGCCGGCCCGCCCGGGTAGCCCAGGCCCAGCAGCTTGGCGCTCTTGTCGAAGGCCTCGCCGGCGGCGTCGTCGATGGTCTCGCCCAGCAGCTGGTAGCGCCCCACCCCGTCCACCCGCATCAGCTGGGTGTGGCCGCCCGAGACCAGCAGCGCGACGAAGGGAAACTGCGGCGGGTCGGCCGACAGGAACGGTGACAGCAGGTGGCCCTCGAGGTGGTGCACGCCCAGCACGGGACGCTCGAGCGCGGCGCCCAGCGCGCAGGCCACCCCGGCGCCCACCAGCAGCGCGCCGGCCAGGCCGGGACCGCGGGTGAACGCGACGGCGTCCACGTCGGCCAGTTGCCGGCCGGCCTGTTGCAGCACCTCGTGGGTCAGCGGCAGCACGCGCCGGATGTGGTCGCGGCTGGCCAGCTCGGGCACCACCCCGCCATAGGCCTGGTGCATCTGCACCTGGCTGTGCAGCGCATGGGCCAGCAGGCGGGGGACGGTGGGGGCGGCGCCGGCGTCGACCAGGGCGACGCCGGTTTCGTCGCAGGACGATTCGATTCCGAGCACGAGCACGTCCCGAGTGTAGGCTCTGGGCCCCGCCCACCCGGGCTGGAATGGATCTTGCCCCTGACCCGCACCATGGCCGAACCCCTGCGCATCGTCGTCGTTGCCCCGGAGCTGGCCGGGCACGACCCGGACGACGAGCTGGCGCGCGACCTGGTCGAGCGCTCGCGCAGCCTGCGCATCGGCCTGCTGGAGAGCGGCTTCAACCTGGTGGCCACGCTGCCGGCCGACGTGTTCCTGGCCGAGCGCATCGCCCAGCTGCAGCCCGACCTGGTGATCGTGGACGCCGAGAGCGACGCCCGCGACGCGCTCGAGCACGTGGTGATGGCCACCCGCGACGAGCGCCGCCCCATCGTCCTGTTCACCAACGACGAGGACACCAGCAACGTGCGCGACGCCGTCGCGGCGGGCGTGTCGGCCTACATCGTGGCCGGGCTCGCGCCCGAGCGCATCCGCCCCATCCTCGACGTGGCGATGGCGCGTTTCCAGCACGAGCAGGCCCTGCGCCAGGAACTGGCGGATGCCCGCTCGCAGCTGACCGACCGCAGGCTGGTCGACCGGGCCAAGGGCCTGCTGATGCAGCGCCAGGGCCTGACCGAGGACGAGGCCTACGCCCGCCTGCGCAAGCAGGCCATGGACAAGGGCCTGAAGCTGGCCGAGGTGGCCCAGCGCCTGCTGGACGCGGCCGACCTGCTGGGCTGAGCCGGATTGGTGCGGCGCACAACGGCGGTGCGCACCGTGCACCGCTGGACGCAGTCCCGTCGTCCCCGCGCAGGCCGGGACCCGGTGACGTGTTCCTCCGCCACGCAAGTCACTGGACCCCGGCCTGCGCCGGGGTGACGAGGCCGGCTGGGCTGCCACCGCGACCAGCTGGCACACCCCTTGCATTCCCACCCGCATGGACCGCCGTGGCAACGGCGTCGCAGCGGTCCCCGGACGACGGCGTCCCCACCCATGCACCGCACCGCGGCTGCGTGACGTGAGGACGCCGTTCTTGTTTTCTGCCCTGCCGAAAGGACCGCACCGTGATGACCGACCTGCTCCGCTCCAAACTGTCCCGCCGCACCGTGCTGCAGGCTGCCGCCGTCGGCGCCACCGGCGTCTCCCCCGCGCTGCGCACCGCGGTGTGGGCCCAGGGCTCGGACAAGCCCGAGAAGGAGGAGGTCAAGATCGGCTTCATCCCGCTGACCGACTGCGCCAGCGTCGTGATGGCCTCGGTGCTGGGCATCGACAAGAAATACGGCGTGAAGATCGTGCCCAGCAAGGAGGCGTCCTGGGCCGGCGTGCGCGACAAGCTGGTCAACGGCGAGCTGGACATGTCGCACGTGCTGTGGGGCCTGATCTACGGGGTGCACATGGGCACCGGCGGCCCCAAGAAGGACATGGCCGTGCTGATGAACCTGAACCACAACGGCCAGGCCATCACGCTGTCCAAGAAACTGGCCGACAAGGGCGCGGTCGACGGCACCTCGCTGGCCAAGGTCATGGCGGCCGACAAGCGCGAGTACACCTTCGCGCAGACCTTCCCCACCGGCACCCACGCGATGTGGCTGTACTACTGGATGGCGGCGCACGGGATCAACCCGATGAAGGACGCCAAGGTCATCACCGTGCCGCCGCCGCAGATGGTGGCCAACATGCGCGTGGGCAACATGGACGGCTACTGCGTGGGCGAGCCCTGGAACCACCGTGCCATCGCCGACGGCATCGGCATCACCGCCACCACCACCCAGGACATCTGGAAGGACCACCCCGAGAAGGCGCTGGGCACCACCGCCGAGTTCGTCAAGAAGTATCCCAACACCTGCCGCGCCGTGGTCGCCGCGGTGCTGGAGGCCGGCAAGTGGATCGACGCCGGCCTGGTCAACAAGAACAAGATGGCCGAGACCATCGCCGACAAGGCCTACGTCAACACCAGCGTCGACGTGATCAACCAGCGCATCCTGGGCCGCTACCAGAACGGCCTGGGCAAGACCTGGGACGACCCGAACCACATGAAGTTCTTCAACGACGGCGCGGTGAACTTCCCCTACCTGTCCGACGGCATGTGGTTCCTCACGCAGCACAAGCGCTGGGGCCTGCTCAAGGACCACCCGGACTACCTGGCCGTGGCCAAGCAGGTCAACCAGGTCGAGCTGTACAAGCAGGCAGCCGCCGCCGCCAAGGCGCCGGTGCCCAAGGAGATGGTCCGCAGCAGCAAGCTGGTGGACGGCACGGTGTGGGACGGCAAGGACCCGAAGAAGTACGCCGAGTCCTTCAAGATCGGCGCGTCCGCGTAAGGGGCACGGGATGGTCGCCGCCGTGTTCCACACCCCCGACGCGCCCGAGCAGGCGCCACCTGCCACGCCGGTCGCGCAGCCCACCCAGGCCGTGCGCACCGTCGCCGCCAACGCCGCCGCGCCCGCGCGTGCCGGCATCCCCGAGCTGCCGGCCACGGCACCGGGCATCGACTGGCGCGGCATCGCGCTGAAGGTGCTGCCGCCCATCCTGGGCATCGCCGCGCTGCTGGGCATCTGGGCCCTGGTGGCCATCACCTCCAAGGGCAACTTCCCCTCGCCGGCCGAGACCGGCCGCCAGGCGCTGGTGATCTTCGGCGACCCGTTCTACAGCAAGGGCCCGAACGACCAGGGCATCGGCTGGAACGTGCTGGCCTCGCTGCAGCGCGTGGGCCTGGGCTTCGGCCTGGCCGCGCTGGTGGGCATCCCGCTGGGCTTCCTGATCGGCCGCTTCGCCTTCCTGTCGCGCATGGCCAACCCGGTGATCTCGCTGCTGCGGCCGGTGTCGCCGCTGGCCTGGCTGCCGATCGGCCTGATGGTGTTCAAGGGCGCCAACCCGGCGGCCATCTGGACCATCTTCATCTGCTCGATCTGGCCGATGGTGATCAACACCGCGGTGGGCGTGCAGCGGGTGCCGGCCGACTACATGAACGTCGCCCGCGTGCTGCAGCTGTCCGAATGGAAGATCGTCACCAAGATCCTGCTGCCCTCGGTGCTGCCCTACATGCTCACCGGCGTGCGGCTGGCCGTGGGCACGGCCTGGCTGGTGATCGTCGCCGCCGAGATGCTCACCGGCGGCACCGGCATCGGCTTCTGGCTGTGGGACGAGTGGAACAACCTGAACGTCAAGAACATCCTGATCGCCATCGGCGTCATCGGCATCGTCGGCCTGCTGCTCGAAGCGGCCCTGATCAAGCTGGCCTCGGCCTTCACCTACGAGGACGTGAAATCGTGAGCGAGTCCCTGACCACCAAGTACATCCAGGTCCAGGGCGTCGGCCAGACCTTCAAGACCGCCAAGGGTCCGTTCGTCGCGCTGCAGGGCATCGACCTGACCGTGGCCAAGGGCGAGTTCGTGGCCCTGATCGGCCACTCGGGCTGCGGCAAGTCCACGCTGCTGAACCTGATCGCCGGCCTGACCCGGCCCAGCACCGGCAGCCTGATCTGCGCCAACCGCGAGATCGCCGGCCCCGGGCCCGACCGCGCGGTGGTGTTCCAGAACCACTCGCTGCTGCCCTGGCTGACCTGCTTCGAGAACGTGCACCTGGCGGTCGAGCGGGTGTTCGGCGCCACCGAAAGCCGCGCCCAGCTCAAGGCCCGCACCGACGCCGCGCTGGCGCTGGTGGGCCTGACCGCGGCGGCGGCCAAGCGCCCCGGCGAGATCTCGGGCGGCATGAAGCAGCGGGTGGGCATCGCCCGCGCGCTGTCGATGGAGCCCAAGGTGCTGCTGATGGACGAGCCCTTCGGCGCGCTGGACGCCCTGACCCGGGCCAAGCTGCAGGACGAACTGCTGCAGATCGTGGCCAAGACCCAGAGCACGGTCGTGATGGTCACCCACGACGTCGACGAGGCCGTGCTGCTGTCCGACCGCATCGTGATGCTCACCAACGGGCCGGCCGCCACCATCGGCGAGATCCTGCACGTGGACATCCCGCGCCCGCGCGACCGCGTGGCCCTGGCCGAGGACACGCGCTACCTGCACGCCCGCAAGGCCGTGATCGACTTCCTGTACACGCGGCAGGCCCACGTGGAAAAGCTGGCCGCCTGAAGGAGCAACGAATGGACATGCGCGTCAAGCCGCGCCCGCGGCTGGTGATGGTGGGCAACGGCATGGCCGGGGTGCGCACCCTGGAGGAACTGCTGAAGGTCGCGCCGGGGATGTACGACATCACCGTGTTCGGCGCGGAGCCGCACCCCAACTACAACCGCATCCTGCTGTCGCCGGTGCTGGCCGGCGAGCAGACCCTGGACGAGATCGTCCTGAACCCCTGGTCCTGGTACGAGGACAACGGCATCACGCTGCACGCCGGCCGCAAGGTCGCGCGCATCGACCGTGTGCGCCGGGTGGTGGTGGCCGACGACGGCACCGAGGCGCCGTACGACCGGCTGCTGCTGGCCACCGGCTCCAACCCGTTCATGCTGCCGGTGCCCGGCAAGGACCTGCCCGGCGTGATCGCCTACCGCGACATCGCCGACACGCAGGCCATGATCGATGCCGCCGCCAAACACAAGCATGCGGTGGTGATCGGCGGCGGCCTGCTCGGGCTGGAGGCGGCCAACGGCCTGGCCAAGCGCGGCATGGACGTGACCGTGGTGCACGTCATGCCCTGGCTGATGGAGCGCCAGCTGGACGAGACCGCCGGCGGGCTGCTGCAGCAGTCATTGGAGGCGCGCGGCCTGAAGTTCCGCATGCAGGCGCACACGCAGGAACTGGTGGCCGGCGCCGACGGCCGCGTGGCCGCGATCCGCTTCAAGGACGGCAGCGAGCTGCCGGCGCAGCTGGTGGTGATGGCCGTGGGCATCCGCCCCAGCACCGAGCTGGCCGCCTCGGCCGGCCTGCACTGCGACCGCGGCATCGTGGTGCACGACACGCTGCAGACCGTCACCGACGCCCGCATCTGGGCGGTGGGCGAATGCGCGGCGCACCGCGGCATCGCCTACGGCCTCGTGGCGCCGCTGTTCGAGCAGGCCAAGGTCGCGGCCAACCACCTGGCGCAGCACGGCATCGGCCGCTACACCGGCTCGCTCACCTCGACCAAGCTGAAGGTCACCGGCATCGACCTGTTCTCGGCCGGCGACTTCCAGGGCGGCGCGGGCTGCGAGCAGATCGTGCTGAGCGATCCGGTGGGGGGCGTCTACAAGAAGCTGGTGCTCAAGGACGACAAGCTGGTGGGCGCCTGCCTGTACGGCGACACCGTCGACGGCAGCTGGTACTTCAAGCTGCTGCGCGAGGGCCGCAGCGTCGCGGAGATGCGCGACAAGCTGATGTTCGGCGAATCCAACCTGGGCGACACCGGCCACCAGGGTCAGAGCAAGGCCGCCGCCATGGCCGACAGCGACGAGGTCTGCGGTTGCAACGGCGTGACCAAGGGCGCGATCTGCAAGGCGATCCAGGACAAGGGCCTGTTCACGCTGGACGAGGTGCGCAAGCACACCAAGGCCAGCGCCTCCTGCGGCTCGTGCACCGGGCTGGTCGAGCAGATCCTGATGTTCAAGGCCGGCGGCGACTACTCGGCCACGCCCAAGACCAAGGCGGTCTGCGGCTGCACCGACCACGGCCACCAGGCCGTGCGCGAGGCGATCCGCGCCAACCGGCTGACCTCGATGGCGGCCACCATGCGCTTCCTGGAGTGGCGCACGCCCGACGGCTGCGCCACCTGCCGGCCGGCGCTGAACTACTACCTGATCTCCACCTGGCCCAAGGAGGCCAAGGACGATCCGCAGTCGCGCTACATCAACGAGCGCAGCCACGCGAACATCCAGAAGGACGGCACCTATTCGGTGATCCCGCGGATGTGGGCCGGCGAGACCACCGCCGACGAACTGCGCCGCATCGCCGACGTGGTCGACAAGTACGCCATCCCCACGGTCAAGGTCACCGGCGGCCAGCGCATCGACCTGCTGGGCGTCAGGAAGGAGGACCTGCCGGCCGTGTGGCAGGACCTGGGCATGCCCTCGGGCCATGCGTATGCCAAGGCCCTGCGCACGGTCAAGACCTGCGTGGGCAGCGAGTGGTGCCGCTTCGGCACCCAGGACAGCACGCAGATGGGCAAGGACCTGGAGCGCGCGTTGTGGCGCATGTACGCGCCGCACAAGGTCAAGCTGGCGGTCTCGGGCTGCCCGCGCAACTGCGCCGAGTCGGGCATCAAGGACGTGGGCGTGATCGGCGTGGACTCCGGCTGGGAGCTGTACGTCGGCGGCAACGGCGGCATCAAGACCGAGGTGGCGCAGTTCTTCGTGAAGGTGAAGACCTCCGAGGAGGTGCTGGAGTACGCCGGCGCCTTCCTGCAGCTGTACCGCGAGGAAGGCTGGTACCTCGAGCGCACCGTGCACTGGCTGGCGCGGGTGGGCCTGGACAGCGTCAAGAAGCGCATCCTCGACGACGCCGCCCAGCGCAAGGCCTTGTGGGAGCGGCTGCAGTTCGCCCTGGACGGCGAGCCCGACCCCTGGTTCCAGCATGCACAGGCCCAGGTGGACCTGCGGCAGTTCGACACGCTGCCGGCGCCGCAGCCGCGCGAGGAGGCCACGACATGAACGCACGCCGACGTTTCCTGCAGGCCGCGGCGGCGGCCGCCGCCGCGGGCCTGCCCGCCCTGGCCCTGCCCCAGGTCGCCGACCTGACGGATGCCATCAACAAGGCGGGCCGCCAGCGCATGCTGTCGCAGCGCATGGGCAAGGCCTACATCGCCATGGTGCAGGGCGTCGAGCCCGTGCAGGCGCAGCAGGTGCTGGACCGCTCGATGGCGCTGTTCGACCGGCAACTGGCCGAGCTGAAGGCCTACGCGTCCACGCCCGAGCTGCGCGGCACCTACGGCGAGCTCGAGGCCGCCTGGAGCGAGTACAAGGGCGCGCTGGTGGGCGCCGGACCGGCCAAGGGCGGCGTGTCCACGGTGCTGGGCCTGTCGGGCAAGGTGCTGGCCCTGGCGCACAAGGGCACGCAGCAGTACGAGGCCCTGATGGGCAAGCCGCTGGGCCGGCTGGTCAACGTCGCCGGCCGCCAGCGCATGCTGTCGCAGCGCATGGCCCAGTTCTACCTGGCCTCGGCCGTGCCGGTCGACCCGGCCGCCACCCGCGCGGAGATCGCCAAGGCGCGCACCGAGTTCGTCGCCGCGCTCGACACCCTGCGCAACGCGCCGGAGGCGACGGCCCGGATCAAGGACGAACTGCAGCTGGCCGACGCGCAGTGGGTGCTGTACGACGCCGCCCTGCAGAAGACGGCCCCCGGGCCGAAGCCGCAGTCGGACGTGTTCATCACCAGCGAGAACATCCTGCAGGTCATGGACCGCGTGACCGGTCTCTACGCGGGGCTGAAGGCATGAACATGAACGAGTGGCAACCCATCTGCCGGGTCGACGACATCCCGGTGCGCGGCGCCCGCCGCGTGGCCCGGCCGCGCGGCATGGACGTGGCGCTGTTCCGCACCGGCGACGACCAGGTCTACGCGCTGCTGGACCGCTGCCCGCACAAGGGCGGCCCGCTGTCGCAAGGCATCGTCTCGGGCACCGGCGTGGCCTGCCCGCTGCACAACTGGACCATCGAGCTGGCCGACGGCTGCGCCCGCGCGCCGGACGTGGGCAGCACCCCGCGCTTCGCCTGCAAGGTGCAGGACGGCCAGGTGCTGCTGGACCCGGTGGAGCTGGCCACGCACGCCCTGGACCTTGCGCCGCCGGTGGCCGGTCCGTGCGGGCGGCGGTGATGCCGCCCTGGCCCGTCGTCCCCGCGCAGGCGGGAACCCAGGCACGTGCAGCGTGCCCGGTCGTGGATGCCCGCCTGCGCGGGCATGACGGCCGGGGGACCGTCGTCCCCGCGCAGGCGGGGACCCACGCACACCGGCCACGGCATGACTGAGACCCGCTCCACCTGCCCCTACTGCGGCGTCGGCTGCGGCGTGCTGATCCAGGCCCAGGGCGACCGCATCACTGGCGTGCGCGGCGACCCGGACCACCCGGCCAACCTGGGCAAGCTGTGCACCAAGGGCTCGACCCTGCACCTGACCGCCAGCCCGGCCATCAACGCGCAGGCGCGGCTGCTGCAGCCCATGCACCGGGCGCAGCGCGGCGCGCCGGCCCGCCCGCTCGGCTGGGACGCGGCGCTCGACCTGGCCGCGAACACCCTGCACCGCATCGCCCGCGCGCACGGGCCCGACGCGATCGGGCTGTACGTGTCGGGCCAGCTGCTGACCGAGGACTACTACGTCTTCAACAAGCTGGCCAAGGGGCTGCTGGGCACCAACAACATCGACACCAACTCGCGCCTGTGCATGAGCAGCGCGGTGGCCGGCTACAAGCGCACGCTGGGCGCCGACGCGCCGCCGGCCTGCTACGAGGACCTGGAACTGGCCGACTGCCTGTTCATCGCCGGCAGCAACATGGCCTGGGCCCACCCCGTGCTGTACCGCCGGCTCGAGGAGGCGCGCGCGCGCCGCCCGGGCACGAAGCTGGTGGTGGTCGACCCGCGCCGCACCGACACCTGCGAGCAGGCCGACCTGCACCTGGCGATCCAGCCGGGCACCGACGTGCTGCTGTTCCACGGCCTGCTGCACGTGATGCTGTGGGAGGGCTGGACCGATGCCGCGTACATCGCCGCCCACACCAGCGGCTTCGACGCGCTCAAGGCGCTGGTGCGCGACGCGACGCCGGCCGCGGTGGCGGCCGCCTGCGGCATCCGCGCCGAGGACCTGCTGACCGCCGCGCGCTGGTTCGCCACCTCGCCGGCCACGCTCAGCCTGTACTGCCAGGGCCTGAACCAGTCCAGCAGCGGCACCGCCAAGAACGCCGCGCTCATCAACCTGCACCTGGCCACCGGCCAGATCGGGCGCCCGGGCACCGGCCCGTTCTCGCTCACCGGCCAGCCCAACGCCATGGGCGGCCGCGAGGTGGGCGGGCTGGCCAACCTGCTGTCGGCGCACCGCGACCTGGCCAACCCCGCGCACCGGGCCGAGGTGGCCGCGCTGTGGGGCGTGCCCTCGGTGCCCGAGCAGCCCGGCAAGACGGCGGTCGAGATGTTCCAGGCCGCCGCCGACGGCCAGGTCAAGGCCCTGTGGATCGCCTGCACCAACCCGCTGCAGTCGCTGCCCGACCAGGCCACGGTGCGGCGCGCGGTCGAGCGGGCCGAGTTCGTCATCGTGCAGGAGGCCTTCGCCACCACCGCCACCGCGCGCCATGCCGACCTGCTGCTGCCGGCCACCACCTGGGGCGAGAAGGACGGCACCGTCACCAACAGCGAGCGGCGCATCAGCCGCGTGCGGCCGGCCGTGCCGGCCCCCGGCGCGGCGCGGCACGACTGGCGCATCGCGGTGGACGTGGCCCGGCGCCTCGAGGCGCTGGACGGCCGCACGGCCACGCTGTTCCCGTACGAGACGCCCGAGCAGGTCTGGAACGAGCACCGCGCCAGCACCGCCGGCCGCGACCTGGACATCACCGGCCTGTCGTACCCGCTGCTGGAGGCGCAGGGCCCGCAGCAGTGGCCGTACCCGGCCGGTGCGGCGCAGGGGCGCGCGCGCCTGTACACCGACGGCCGGTTCGCCACGCCCGACGGCCGCGCCCGCTTCGACGCCACGCCGTTCCGGCCGGTGGCCGAGCCGCGCGACGCGCGCTACCCCGTGGCCCTGCTGACCGGCCGGCTGCGCGACCAGTGGCACGGCGCCAGCCGCACCGGCCAGCTGGGACGGCTGTTCGGCCACGCGCCCGAGCCGGCGCTGCAGCTGCATCCGCAGGACATGGAACGCCGCGGCCTGGCGCCCGGGGCGCTGGCGCACGTGACCAGCCGGCGCGGCTCCATCGTGGTGCCGGTGCAGCCCGACGCGGGCCTGCAGCCGGCGCAGGCCTTCCTGCCCATGCACTGGGGCGAGGAGTTCCTCAGCGGCCGCTCGTCCACCGGCCAGCCGCTGGCGGGCGTGAACGCGCTGACCACCGGCGCCTCGTGCCCGGTGAGCCTGCAGCCCGAGCTCAAGCACGCGGCGGTCAAGGTGCTCAAGGCCGAGCTGCCCTGGTCGCTGCTGGCCCTGGCCTGGCTGCCCGAGGAGGACGCCCTGCGCGCCCGCGGCCGGCTGGCGCCGCTGCTGGCCGAGTTCCCGTACGCCAGCTGCGTGCCCTTCGGCCGCGAGCGCCACGGCGTGCTGCTGCGCGCCGCGGCCCACGAGCCGCCCGACGAGCGCCTGCTCGCGCAGGTCGAGGTGCTGCTGGGGCTGGACGGGCCGCAGGTGCTGCGCTACGCCGATGCGCGGCGCGGCCAGCGCCGCGCCCTGCGGCTGGTGCCCGCGGGCGGCGAGCGGCGGCTGGAGGCACTGCTGCTGGCCGGCGACACCGCCGCCGGCGCCTGGATGCAGCCGCTGCTGCAGCAGGAGCTGCCGGTGACGCTCGATGCGCGCCAGCTGCTGGCCGCGCCGCCCCGCCCGCCGGTGGCCCAGCCCGCGGCGGCGCCGCAGGTGTGCACCTGTTTCGACGTGCGCGAGGACGCCATCCGTACCGCCCTGCGCGGCTGCGCCGGCACCGAGGACGCGCGGCTCGCGGCGCTGCAGGGGCAGCTGCGCTGCGGCACCAATTGCGGGTCGTGCATCCCCCAGCTGCGCAGGCTGGTGCGGGAGGTGGAGGCGCCAGCCAGTCCATCGCCCCGCCCTGCGGCGCAGCCCCTCCCCGTCATCCCGGCGAAAGCCGGGATCCAGTGACTGCCTGCGCCCACGGCCTGCGCCGGTCCGGGTCCCCGCTTTCGCGGGGATGACGGGCACTGCGCGCCCGCCCCATTTGCTTAGACGAATTCGTCATCAGCCGTCTGGAACAATCGCCCCCGTGGGCATCGCTCAGTACCTCAAGGAGATCGGCCGCGGCAAGCAGGGCGCGCGCGACCTCGACCGCGCGCAGGCGGCCGACCTGTTCGGCCAGCTGCTGGACGGCGGCGTGACCGACCTGGAGGTCGGCGCCTTCTGCATCGCCATGCGGGTCAAGGGCGAGACGCCCGACGAGATGGCCGGCTTCCTGGACGCCACCCATGCGCGGCTGCACCGCCTGCCGGCCTCGCGCCGGCCGACCGTGGTGCTGCCCAGCTACAACGGGGCGCGCCGCCTGCCGGTGCTCACGCCGCTGCTGGCCCTGCTGCTGGCCCGCGAGGGCCTGCCGGTGCTGGTGCACGGCACGCCCACCGAATCCAGCCGCGTCGTGGTCGACGCGGTGTTCGCGCCGCTGGGGATCGCGCCGCGCGGCACGCTGCAGGCGGTGGCCGGCGGCGAGGCGGCCTTCGTGCCCACCGCGCTGCTGCATCCCGGCCTGGAGCGCCTGCTGCAGGTGCGCCGCACCATCGGGCTGCGCAATCCGGCGCACAGCCTGGTCAAGCTGATGAACCCGGTCGACGGTCCCGCCGTGCTGGTGGGCAGCTACACGCATCCCGAGTACGCGCTGTCCATGGCCGCGGTGTTCGAGCGCACCGGCGCCACCGCCCTGCTGCTGCGCGGCACCGAGGGCGAGGCCGTCGCCGACGCGCGCCGCCTGCCGCAGATGGACGGCTTCGTGGCGGGCCGCCGGGTGCCGCTGTCCGAGGGCCAGCGCGGCACCGTGACCGACCTGCCCGGCTGGCCCGAGGGCACCGACCCGGCCGCCACCGCCGCCTACATCCGCGCCGTGCTCGACGGCCGCGAGCCCGTGCCCCCCGCGATCGCGCTGCAGGTGGCACACATCCTGCGTCTGGCCACGCAATGCACGACTTCGGAGCACGCGACATGACCTCCCCCGGCCTGGTGACTCTGGTGGGCGCCGGCCCCGGCGACCCCGACCTGCTGACCCTCAAGGCGGTCAAGGCCCTGCAGGCCGCCACCGTGGTGCTGGTCGACGACCTGGTGAGCGACGGGGTCGTGGCCCTGGCCCGTCCTGGCGCACGGATCGTCCACGTGGGCAAGCGCGGCGGCTGCGCCAGCACGCCGCAGGCCTTCATCGAGCGGCTGATGGTGATGGCCGCGCGCGAGGGCGAGACGGTGGTGCGCCTGAAGGGCGGCGACCCCTTCGTGTTCGGCCGCGGCGGCGAGGAGGTCGAGCACCTGCGCGCCGCCGGCGTGCGGGTCGAGGTGGTCAACGGCATCACGGCCGGGCTGGCCGCGGTCACCACGCTCGGCGTGCCGCTGACGCACCGCGAACATGCGCGCGGCGTGGTGTTCGTCACCGGCCATGCGCAACGCGGCGGCGACCCGCCCGACTGGACGCTGCTGGCGCAGACCGCCGCCCAGGCCAGGCTCACGCTGGTGGTCTACATGGGCGTCAGCGGCGCCGCCGCCATCCAGCAGCAGCTGCTGCAGGGCCTGCCGGCGCACACCCCGGTGGCCGTGATCCAGCGCGCCACCCTGCCCGACCAGCGGCATGCGGTCACCACCCTGGGCCAGCTGGCCGACACCATCGAGCGCGAGCAGCTGGGCAGCCCGGCGGTGATCGTGGTGGGTGACGTGCTGCAGGGGCTGGCGGCGGTGGCCGAGCAGCCGGGGATGGCGCGGGCGGCCTGACCACCCCCGTCATGCCGGCGAAAGCCGGAATGCAGCGGCTGTTCCACGGCCGCCGAACGTCACTGGGCCCCGGCTTGCGCCGGGGCGACGATGCGCTCCCCTCCCCCGTCATTCCCGCGGAAGCCGGAATCCAGGATGCCGCGCGCAGCGCGGCTGGACGGCCATGGGTCGGCACAGGCCGTCACTGGATCCCCGCCTGCGCGGGGATGACGACCTCCCTGCCGAACCCGGCCGCGGTCCCACAATGGCCTGCATGTCCCCCGCCCTCGCCGCGACGCTCGCCGACGCCGTGCTCGCGCTGCACGCCGGCATCGTGGCCTTCGTCGTGCTCGGCCTGCCCGCCATCGCAATCGGCCAGGCCCGCGGCTGGCGCTGGGTGCGCGGCTGGACCTTCCGCCTGGCCCACCTGGGCGCCATCGGCTACGTCGCCGCGCAGGCCTGGCTGGGCATCGACTGCCCGCTGACCGTGCTGGAACTGGCCCTGCGGCGCGACGCCGGCCAGGCGGGCCTGCATGCGCAGGGCTTCGTCGCGCACTGGCTGGCGCGCGGGCTGTACTGGGACCTGCCGCCCTGGGCCTTCACCACCGCCTACACCGCCTTCGCGCTGGCCGTGGCGGCGGCCTGGTGGCGCTGGCCGCCCGGGACCCGTCCCGCGCGCTGAGACAATCGCGCCCCATGCCCGAGACCCCCTACGACGCCGTCGTCATCGGCGCCGGCGCCGCCGGCCTGTTCTGCGCCGGCGTGGCCGGCCAGCTGGGCGCGCGCGTGCTGGTGATCGACCACGCGGCCAAGGTCGCCGAGAAGATCCGCATCTCCGGCGGCGGCCGCTGCAACTTCACCAACCGCGAGCTCGACCCGCGCGCGCCGCACAAGCACTTCCTGGGCGAGAACCCGCAGTTCTGCCGCTCGGCCCTGTCGCGCTACACGGCCGCCGACTTCATCGGGCTGGTGCAGCGCCACGGCATCCCCTTCCACGAGAAGCACAAGGGCCAGCTGTTCGGCGACCGCAGCAGCGACGACTTCATCCGCATGCTGCTGGCCGAGTGCGGCGCCGGCGGCGTCGAGCGCTGGCAGCCGTGCGCGGTGCGCGCGCTGCGCTGGCACGACGCCGAGGCGCTGTACGCGCTGGACACCGACCGGGGCACGGTGCAGGCGCGCAAGGTGGTCGTGGCCACCGGCGGCCTGCCGATCCCGCAGATCGGCGCCACCGACTTCGGCCTGCGGCTGGCCCGCCAGTTCGGCCTGCGGGTGGTCGAGCCCCGCCCGGCGCTGGTGCCGATGACCTTCGACGGCGGCGCCTGGGCGCCGTTCGCCACGCTGGCCGGCCTGGCGCTGCCGGTGCGCATCGCCACCGGCGAGGGCAAGGCGGCCCCGGCCTTCGACGAGGACCTGCTGTTCACGCACCGCGGGCTGTCGGGGCCGGCGGTGCTGCAGATCTCCAGCTACTGGCAGCCGGGCACGCCCATCCGCGTCGACCTGGCGGCCGGCCAGGACCTGGCCGCGGCGCTGCACGACGCCAAGCAGCGCTCGCGCAGGCTCCTGGCCAACGAACTGGCGGCCTGGGTGCCGTCACGGCTGGCCGACGCCTGGGTGCAGCGCGACGCGGCCTGGCAGCGGCCGGTGGCCGAGGCGGCCGACAAGTCCCTGGCCCGGCTGGCCGCCGAGCTGGGCCGCTGGGAGCTGGTGCCGTCGGGCACCGAGGGCTGGCGCAAGGCCGAGGTGATGGCCGGCGGGGTGGACACGCGCGAGCTGTCGCAGCAGACGCTGGAGTGCAAGCGCCAGCCCGGGCTGCATTTCATCGGCGAGGTGGTGGACATCACCGGCTGGCTGGGGGGCTACAACTTCCAGTGGGCCTGGGCCAGCGGCTGGGCTTGCGCGCAGGCCCTGGTGCCGGGCTGAAGCCCCCGGGATTGCCCGCCCGGCCGGCGTGGCTATAATCCGCGGCTTTGCCGGCAAACCCCGACGGCCACAGATCACTCAGTCGGGACAACTCGCCGCGGGCCCGATCTCCCGCGGCACCATCAAGATCAACAGTTAGATGACGACGATTCGAGTCAAGGAAAACGAGCCGTTCGACGTGGCCCTGCGCCGCTTCAAGCGCACCATCGAGAAGCTGGGCCTGCTCACCGAGCTGCGCGCCCGCGAGTTCTACGAGAAGCCGACTTCCGAGCGCAAGCGCAAGAAGGCCGCCGCGGTCAAGCGCCACTACAAGCGCGTGCGCAGCATGCAGCTGCCCAAGAAGCTGTACTGACGCTTCTGCCGCCCTGCGGGGCGGCACCCGACCAGGCCTGCCCCGGGGACGCTCGCGGCAGGCCTCGTCGTTTCCGGACACCCACGCCACACGCACCCCACGAGGAACCACGCCATGAGCCTGAAAGAGCGCATCACCGAGGACATGAAGGCCGCCATGCGCGCCAAGGAGATGGACCGCCTGGGCACCATCCGCCTGCTGACCGCCGCGATGAAGCAGAAAGAGGTCGACGAGCGCATCGAGCTGGACGACACCGCGGTCGTGGGCATCGTCGACAAGCTGATCAAGCAGCGCAAGGACAGCATCGACGCGTTCCAGAAGGCCGGCCGCCAGGACCTGGCCGACAAGGAAGCCGCCGAGGTCACGGTGCTGCAGGCCTACCTGCCTGCCCGCCTGTCGGCCGAGGAGGTCGCCGCCGCGGTGAAGGCCATCGTGGCCGCGCTGGGCGCCAGCGGCCCGGGCGACATGGGCAAGGTCATGGGTGCGGCCAAGCAGCAGTTGGCCGGCAAGGCCGAGATGGCCCAGGTGTCGGCGGCGGTGAAGGCGGCGCTGGGCTGACCTTCGTCGCCCCGGCGAAAGCCGGGGCCCAGTGACTGTCGCCGGCCGCAAGAAGTCACCGGATCCCGGCGTTCGCCGGGATGACCGACCCGTCATGCCCGCCCAGGCGGGCGTCCATGATCAGGCGCGAGGGTCGTTCGTGGATCCCCGCCTGCGCGGGGATGGCGACGCGGCCCCTTACGAGCCCGCCAACTTCATCCGGTCGATCAGGATCGACCCCACCGTCTTCGCACCGTAGTTGTAGGTGTCGGCACCCACGGCCTGGATGCCGGCCAGCATGTCGCGCAGGTTGCCGGCGATGGTGATCTCCTGCACCGGGAACGCGATCTCGCCGTTCTCGACCCAGAAGCCGCTCGCGCCGCGCGAGTAGTCGCCGGTCACGTAGTTCACGCCCTGGCCCATCAGCTCGATCACGAACAGGCCCGTGCCCAGCTTGCGCAGCATCTGCGGCAGGTCGTCGCCCGGCTGCGTCAGGCGCGAGCCCAGCGTGAGGTTGTGCGAGCCGCCGGCGTTGCCCGTGGTGGGCATGCCCAGCTTGCGGGCCGAATAGCTCGACAGGAAATAGCCCTCGACCCGCCCCGCATCGACCACCTTGCGCGCCTTGGTGCGCACGCCCTCCTCGTCGAAGGGCGCGCTGCCCTTGCCGCGGCGCAGGTGCGGGTCTTCGGTGATGTCGATGTGCCGGGGGAACACGTCCTTGCCCAGCGCATCGAGCAGGAAGGTGCTGCGCCGGTACAGCGCGCCGCCGCTGGTGGCCTGCACGTAGGCGCCCAGCAGGCCCGCGGCCAGGGGCGACTCGAACAGCACCGGGCACTCGCGCGTGCTGATCTTGCGCGACTTCAGGCGCGCCAGCGCGCGCTCGGCGGCGTAGCGGCCCACGGCCTCGGGGCTGGCCAGTTCGTCGGGCGAGCGCATCGACGAGTACCAGGCGTCGCGCTGCATGCCGTCGCCCTTGCCCGCGATCGGCGCCACCGACACCGAGTGCCGCGAACTGGCGTAGCCGCCGCGGAAGCCCCGGGTGTGGGCGCTGAAGAAATGGCTCTGCTGCGCCGACACGCCGGCGCCTTCGCTGTTGGTGATGCGCCGGTCGGTCGCGAAGGCAGCGGCCTCGCAGGCCAGCGCCAGCTCGGCGGCGCGCTCGCTGGTGATGTCCCAGGGATGGAACAGGTCCAGGTCGGGCTGCTCGTGCGCGCCGGCGATGTCGGCCGCATCGGGCAGGCCGGCTACGGGGTCCTCGGCGGTGAAGCGCGCGATGTCGTAGGCCGCCTGCACGGTCTGGCGGATGGCCGGCTCGGAGAAGTCGGAGGTGCTGGCGTTGCCGCGCCGCTGGCCGATGTAGACCGTCACGCCCAGCGACTTGTCGCGGTTGCGCTCGACGTTCTCGAGCTCGCCCTTGCGCACCGACACCGACAGGCCGCAGCCTTCGCTGGCCTCCGCGCCGGCATCGGTGGCGCCGAGCGTCTTCGCATGGGCGAGGGCCTGGTCGACGAGGCGCTCGAAGTCGGCGCGGGTGTACGAGAAGCCGGCTGCGGCGCGGGTGGGGGCTTGCGTCATGGGGTGGCTATGATACGTGTGGCCTCCCGCACCGCCGGGCCGCGCCACCCATCTCCCCACCATGGCACGCAAACCCAAAAAAGGCTACTTCGTGCGCGGGCAGTTCGTCGCCGAAGGCAGCGAACTCGACCTGCAGCTGAAGGCCGAACTCAAGCATTTCCAGGACAACAGCAAGACCGAGCTCAAGCGCGAGAGCACCGAGCTGCAGAAGCTCGGCGAGCAGCTGATGTCCCTGCGCGCCGAACTGTTCGACCGGCTCGAGCTACCCACCTCGCTGGTCGACGCGATGGACGAGGCGCGGCGCATCACGAACTTCGAGGGCAAGCGCCGCCAGATGCAGTACGTGGGCAAGCTGATGCGCCAGCTCGACCCCGAGCAGGTCGAGGCTGCCCGCGCCGCGCTCGAGGAGCAGCGCGCCGGCTCGGCCCAGGCCACGCTGGCGCTGCACGCGGCCGAGCGCTGGCGCGAGGACATGGTGGCGCGCGACGAGGCGCTGCAGGAATGGATCGCCCAGCACCCGGGCACCGACAGCCAGCAGCTGCGCGCGCTGGTGCGGCAGGCCCGCAAGGACAGGCAGCCCACGCAGGACGAGATCAGCCGCGGCCAGCCGCCGCGGCACGGCCGCGCGTGGCGCGAGATCTTCCAGATCGTCAAGGAGACATTGCAGGATGAGCAGCAGCACGACGAGCCCGCCGCCGACGGGACCCACGACGACTGAGCACGATGCGGTGCGCATCGGCATCGTGTCGGTGAGCGACCGCGCCTCCACCGGCGTGTACGAGGACAAGGGCCTGCCGGCCCTGCGCGAGTGGCTGGGCCGCGCGCTCAGGAATCCCATCACCTTCGAGCCGCGGCTCATCCCCGACGAGCAGGACCGCATCAGCGCGGCGCTGGTCGAACTGGTCGACGTCGCCAAGTGCGACCTGGTGCTCACCACCGGCGGCACCGGCCCCGCGCGGCGCGACGTCACGCCCGAGGCCACGCTGGCCATCGCCGACAAGGAGATGCCCGGCTTCGGCGAGCAGATGCGCCAGATCAGCCTGCGCTTCGTGCCCACGGCCATCCTGTCGCGGCAGGTCGCGGTGATCCGCGGCAGCGCGCTGGTGATCAACCTGCCCGGCCAGCCCAAGTCCATCCAGGAGACGCTCGAGGGCCTGAAGGACGCGCAGGGCCAGCAGCTCGTGCCCGGCATCTTCGCGGCCGTGCCCTACTGCATCGACCTGATCGGCGGGCCCTACCTGAAGACCGACGACAGCGTCTGCAAGGCTTTCCGCCCCAAGTCCGCGATCCGTCCTGCCCGAGGCACCGCCGCATGAGCCGCCGGGCCGCCCCAAGGCGAATTCCGCAGCGCGTAGCGCGAAGGACAACCCCATGAACAGCGCCGCACAGCAACGCATCACCGACACGCTCGCCGCCATCGCCGAGCGCGACCGCGAACTGCAGGCCTTCGCCGCCGTGCACGACGCCGACGGCGCACGGCGCGAGCTGGACCGCGCCCTGGCCCACGGCGGCGCGCTGGCCGGCCTGCCGGTGGGCGTCAAGGACATCTTCGACACCGCCACCCTGCCCACCGCCTACGCCTCGGCGCTGTACGCCGGCCACCGGCCGCGCCACGACGCCGCGATCGTGCAGGCCGTGCGCCGCGCCGGCGGGGTGGTGGTGGGCAAGACCAGCACCACCGAGTTCGCCTTCCTGCATCCCGCGCCCACGCTGAACCCGAACGCGCCCGGCCACACGCCCGGCGGTTCCTCGGCCGGCTCGGCCGCGGCGGTGGCCGCGGGCCTGGTGCCGCTGGCCGTGGGCACGCAGACCGGCGGCTCGGTCGTGCGCCCGGCCTCGTACTGCGGCGTGGTGGGCTTCAAGCCCAGCTTCGGCGCCCTGCCCACGCCGGGCCTCAAGTGCTTCTCGTGGTCGCTCGACACCGTGGGCCTGTTCACCCGCACCGTGGCCGAGATGGCGCAATGCGCGCAGGCCATCGCCGGCCGCCCCTGGGCCACGGCGCCCCTGCAGCGCACGCCGGTGGTGGGCATCGCCTGGGCCTATCCCTGGGCCGAGCTGTCCGCCAGCGCGCGGCAGGCGCTGGAGACCGCCAGGGACCGGCTGGCCGCGGCCGGCGTGACGGTCAAGGACGTGGTGCTGCCCGCCTGGGTGGGCGAGTCCTTCCATGCGCAGGACGTGATCCAGGGCTGGGAGGCCGCGCGTGCGGTGGCGGACGAGGACGCGTTCCACCGCGAGGCGCTGTCGCAGGAGCTGCGCGACTACCTGGCGCAGGCGCAGCAGGTGAGCGATGCCCAGTACGCGGCCGCGCAGGCCACGGCCGCCGCGGCCCGCGCGCGCCTGGGCGCGCTGTTCGACGGCATCGACGTGCTGCTCACGCCCAGCGCCCCCGACGAGGCGCCGCCGCTGTCGGCCAGGTCCACCGGCGCCTCGCTCTACAACCGCGCCTGGACCCTGCTGCACGTGCCCTGCTGCAACGTGCCCGGCCTGACCGGCGTGCAGGGCCTGCCCATGGGCGTGCAGGTGATCGCCCCGGTCGACGCCGATGCGCTGTGCCTGCAGGCGGCGGCGGTGGTGGAACGGGCGATCCGGCACTAGGCGTCGCCCCGGCGCAGGCCGGGGCCGGCGGCTTGTCGGCGGCCGTTGCGACGTCACTGGATCCCGGCTTTCGCCGGGATGACGATGCCCCTCATCCGTCGCCCCGGCGCAGACGGACGTCCGCCGCGTGTCTCCGTCACCCCCGCGCAGGCGGGGGTCCACGATCGCGCACGGTGCCCATGCAGGGATCCCCGCCTGCGCGGGGATGACGGCCCAGGGACCTATCCCTTCGCCTTCTGCTCCATCGCCCGCGCGATGCCGCGCAGGATGTGGATCTCCTCGGCTGTCGGCTGCGCCCGGTTGAACAGCGCGTTCAGGCGCGGCAGCAGCTTCTTCGGTGCGGCCGGGTCCAGGAAGCCGATGGCCACCAGGGCCTGCTCCCAGTGCGCCAGCAGCCCGGCCACGGCCTGCGCATCGGCGGGCAGCGCCTCCGGCGCCGGCGACTGCACGGGGTAGGACCCCATGGCCTGCCGCCACTCGTAGGCGACCAGCTGCACCGCGGCCGCGATGTTCAGCGAGCCGTAGCCCGGCGCGGTGGGAATGCTCAGGGCCACGTGGCAGCGCCACACGTCCTCGTTGCGCATGCCGTAGCGCTCGCTGCCGAACAGGAAGGCCACGCCCTGCGGCGCAGCCGCCGCCACCTGCGGCAGGTGCTCGCGCGGCGCCCGCGTGGGCGGGCCGAAGTCGCGCGGGGTCATGGCGGTGGCGCACAGCACCTCGATGCCGTCCAGCGCCTCGTCCAGCGTGGCCACGGTGCGGGCCCGCTGCAGCACGTCGGTGGCGCCGCTGGCGCGGTCGATCGCCTCCTGCCGGGTCAGCACGTCGTCCCAGCGCGGGGCCACCAGCACCAGGTCGTCGTAGCCCATCACCTTCATCGCGCGCGCGGCCGCCCCCACGTTGCCGGCGTGGCTGGTGCCGATCAGGATGAAACGCGTGCGCATGGGGTCCCCGGTAGAATCGCGCGATTGTCGCCGCCCGCATCGCCGGGCCGCCCCGTCCACGCACCCCCGCGGTGCCCGCTCTTCGCACAATCCATGTCGTCCAACCAGCACCCCATGCTCAACGTGGCCGTGAAGGCCGCACGCGCCGCCGGCGCCATCATCAACCGCGCCGCGCTCGACGTCGAAGCCGTCCGCGTCTCGCAGAAGCAGGTCAACGACTTCGTCACCGAGGTCGACCACGCCAGCGAGCAGGCCATCATCGACACGCTGCTGGGTGCCTACCCCGACCACGCCATCTGGGCCGAGGAGTCGGGCCGCACGCAGGGACGGCAGGGATCGGATTTCGTGTGGGTCATCGACCCGCTGGACGGCACCACCAACTTCATCCATGGCTTCCCGGTCTACTGCGTCAGCATCGCGCTGATCGTCAAGGGCAAGGTCGAGCAGGCCGTGGTCTACGACCCCACCCGCAACGACCTGTTCACCGCCACCCGCGGCCGCGGCGCGTACCTCAACGACCGCCGCCTGCGCGTGAGCAAGCGCATCGACCTGTCCAAGTGCCTGGTGTCCACGGGCTTCCCGTTCCGACCGGGCGACAACTTCAACGCCTACCTGCGCATGATGGCCGACGTCATGCAGCGCACCGCCGGCCTGCGCCGCCCGGGCGCCGCCGCGCTCGACCTGGCCTACGTGGCCGCGGGCTGGACCGACGGCTTCTTCGAGACCGGCCTGTCGCCCTGGGACGTGGCCGCCGGTTCGCTGCTGGTCACCGAGGCCGGCGGCCTGATCGGCAACTTCACCGGCGAGAGCGACTTCCTCGAGCAGAAGGAATGCGTGGCCGGCAACCCGCGCGTGTACGGCCAGCTGGTGGGCATGCTGTCCAAGTACAGCAAGTTCGCCACCGCCGGCCAGAAGGCCGAGGTGCGCAACGCCGCCCCGCTGGTGGGGCCGGGGAGCACGGCCGCCGCGGACGCCGCGCCGCAGGACGACGCCGGCGCAGCCCCCGCCGCCGACAAGCCCCAGGGCAACGAGGACGCGCCGTTCTGACGCGCCCGGCCCGCTAGGCCCACCAGCGCCGCTTCAACGGCGCGTCCCCCGGCGGCGGCTGCGGCGTCGGCCCCGCCCCCTCCGCTGCGCCCGCCTGGGCTTCGTTGAGCTGCCGGTTGCGCGGCAGCGCCTCGGGGTGGTCGCGCACCAGCCGCGCGTACAGCGCCTCGCGCACCTTGCAGCCCAGGTCAAAGGCCGGGCCGGCCGCGCGGGCCGACACCAGCACCCGCAGCTTCAGCGCCCGCTCGCTGGCATCGATCACCACCAGCTGCGCGGTGCGGCCGTCCCACTCGGGCGCGGCCTGCACCACGCGCTGCAGTTCCTCGCGCAGCAGGTCCAGCGGCGCGGTGAAGTCCACGAACAGGAACACCGACTGGTGGATCTGCGCACTGCTGCGGGTCCAGTTCTGGAA
This sequence comes from Comamonadaceae bacterium, assembly GCA_027484575.1. Taxonomy (GTDB): domain Bacteria; phylum Pseudomonadota; class Gammaproteobacteria; order Burkholderiales; family Burkholderiaceae_C; genus Ramlibacter. The sequence goes on along the minus strand of JAIXSQ010000003.1, from coordinate 15,013 downwards.
CGGGTTCTCGATGAACCACTGCAGCGGCACGATCAGCCGCCGCTCGTCCCACAGGCGCATCACCACGTAGGTGCCGGTGATCTCCTCCACCCGGCCCCATTCGCCCTGCACGATCAGCACGTCGTCCAGCCGCAGCGGCTGCGCCAGCGCCAGCTGCAGCCCCGAGATCAGGTTGCTGAACACCGGCCGCGCGGCCAGGCCCGCCACCAGGCCCAGCACGCCGGCCGAGGCCAGCAGGCTCGCGCCCACCTGGCGCGCACCCGGAAAGGTCATCAGCGCCATCGCGCTGCCGGCGATCACCACCACCACGCCCGCGCTGTTGGCCAGCACCCGGGCCTGGGTGTGGATGCGGCGGGCGTCGATGTTGTCCTCGACGTCCACCGGGTGCTGGCGGATCACCCCGTCCGACAGCCCGCGGATGGTGGCGGTGGCCAGCCAGGTGACGGCCGCGATCAGCAGCAGCCCGTTGGCGTGGCGCAGCGGGCCGATCCAGCGCAGGTCGTCGGGCGCCAGGCCCCACACCACCTGCAGCGCCGCCAGGGGCAGCGCGGCGCCGCCGGCCTGCTGGGTGGCCAGCAGCATCGCGTTGAGGATCGGCGCGCCGCGGGTGGCGCGGCGCAGCAGGCTGCCCACCACCCGGTGCAGCACCAGCGCGGCCAGCACCGCGGCCAGGGCGAGCGCCGCGGTGGCGGTCCAGGGGTCCTGCTGCAGCAGCGCCGCCAGCGCGCCGGCCACGCGGCTACTGCTCCTCGCCAGTCAGGGTCTTGCCGCGCAGGGGCTCGCGCCGGAAGGCGGCCACGTACAGCTGGCCGAAGAACAGCACGATGTTGAGCTTCTGGATCGCCTCGCGGTGCAGCCGCCAGGCGTGCTGCAGCTGGCCGGGCTGCACGCCGCCGCCTACCTTGTCGGCCAGTTCCAGCCGTGCCGCCGAGGCCGCTTCCTGGGCCCGCGCGGCGGCGCGGCTGGCGGCCTGGCACAGGGTCTTGAGGTAGCCGAGCTGGTGCGGCGGCACCAGGACGAGGTCGGCCTTGCGCTTGGTGGTCATGAGGGACGGGGGAAGTGGTGCATCGCCCCGTGAGCATCGGCCGCGCGCCCCTGGCGCGGCTGTAGGACGCCCGCGACGGCCGCTGTGGGCTGCTGCCCGGGACGTGCACCCCGTCATGGCCATGTGGCTTGCGACGGCCCGCGCGGATGGGCACGCCGGGGCAGCACGGATAATCCACCGCCTCATGAGCCTGCAGCCCGCCGCCGCGCCCACGTCCGCCGACTTCCTGGCCCAGGGCCACACGCCGATGATGGCCCAGTACCTGGCCGTCAAGGCGCAGTTCCCGTCGACGCTGGTGTTCTACCGGATGGGCGACTTCTACGAGCTGTTCTGGGACGACGCCGAGAAGGCCGCGCGGCTGCTGGACATCACGCTCACCAAGCGCGGCCAGTCGGCCGGCCAGCCGGTGAGCATGGCCGGCGTGCCCTTCCACGCGGTGGAGAACTACCTGGCCCGGCTGATCAAGCTGGGCGAGTCGGTGGCCATCTGCGAGCAGGTCGGCGAGGTGGGCGCGGGCAAGGGCCCGGTCGAGCGCAAGGTGGTGCGGGTGGTCACGCCCGGCACGCTGACCGACACCGAGCTGATGGCCGACAAGGCGGAGACCGTGCTGCTCGCGCTGCACCAGGGCAGCCGCCACCGCATCGGCCTGGCCTGGCTGAGCGTCACGCAGGGCGCGCTGCAGCTGGCCGAGTGCGCCGGCGACGAGGTCGAGGGCTGGGTCGCGCGCATCGCGCCGTCGGAGCTGCTGCACGGCGCCGACGTCACGCCCGCCTTCCGCCAGCGGCTGGCGGCGATGCGCTTTGCCAACGGGATGCCGCTGACCGAGCGCCCGGCCTTCCAGTTCGACGCCGGCCTGGGCCTGCGCAAGCTGCTCGAGCAGCTGGGCGCCGCCACGCTGGGCGCCTGGGGCGCCGACGACCTGGTGCAGGCGCACGCGGCGGCGGCCGCCCTGCTCGCCTACGCCGAGCACACCCAGGGCCGGCAGCTGTCGCACGTGCGCAGCCTGCAGGTGCAGCGCGACGACGAGCTGCTGGACCTGCCCATCGCCACCCGGCGCAACCTGGAGCTGGTGCAGACCCTGCGCGGCGAGGACGCGCCCACGCTGTTCTCGCTGCTGGACACCTGCCAGACCGGCATGGGCAGCCGCGCGCTGCGCTGCTGGCTGCTGGAGCCGCGGCGCGACCGCCAGCAGGCAGTCGAGCGGCACGACGCCATCGAGCACCTGCGCGCCGGCGGCCACCGCACGCTGCGCGAGCAGCTCAAGGGCATCAGCGACGTCGAGCGCATCACCGCCCGCACGGCGCTGCGCCAGGTGCGTCCGCGCGAGCTGCTCGGCCTGGGCCAGTCGCTGGCCCGGGCGCGCGCACTGGCCGGGGCGGTGGAGCCCGCCGGCGCGCTGCTGCAACGGCTGGCCGCCGACCTGCTGCCGCCCGAGGGCTGCGCCGAGCTGCTGGCCGGCACGGTCAAGGAGGACTGCGCCGCGCTGGTGCGCGACGGCGGCGTGATCGCACCCGGATGGGATGCCGAGCTCGACGAGCTGCGGGCGATCCAGGAGAACGTCGACGGCTTCCTGCTGCAGCTGGAGGCGCGCGAGCGCGAGCGCACCGGGATCGCCAACCTGAAGGTGCAGTTCAACCGGGTGCACGGCTTCTCGATCGAGGTCACGGCCGGGCAGCTGGACAAGGTGCCGGCCGACTACCGCCGCCGCCAGACGCTCAAGAACGCCGAGCGCTTCATCACGCCCGAGCTCAAGGCCTTCGAGGACAAGGCGCTGTCGGCGCAGGAGCGCGCGCTGGCGCGCGAGAAGTTCCTGTACGAGCAGCTGCTGGACGCGCTGCAGCCGCACGTGCCGCAGCTGTCGCGGCTGGCCCGCGCGATCGCGGCGCTCGATGCGCTGTGCGCGCTGGCCGAGCGCTCGCTGACCCTGGGCTGGTGCCGGCCGCAGTTCACCCGCGAGCCCGGCATCGAGATCGTGCAGGGCCGCCACCCGGTGGTCGAGGCGCGGCTGGCCGAGACCTCGGGCGGCGCCTTCATCGCCAACGACACCCGGCTGGGGCCCAGGCAGCGCATGCAGGTGATCACCGGCCCCAACATGGGCGGCAAGAGCACCTACATGCGGCAGGTGGCCCTGATCTGCCTGCTGGCGGCCATGGGCTCGTACGTGCCCGCGCAGGCCTGCCGGCTGGGGCCGATGGACGCGATCCACACCCGCATCGGCGCGGCCGACGACCTGGCCAACGCGCAGTCGACCTTCATGCTGGAGATGACCGAGGCGGCCCAGATCCTGCATGCGGCCACGCCGCAGTCGCTGGTGCTGATGGACGAGATCGGGCGGGGGACGTCGACCTTCGATGGCCTGGCCCTTGCTTCGGGCATCGCCGCGCACCTGCACGACCGCTGCCAGAGCACCACCTTGTTCGCCACCCACTACTTCGAGCTGACCGAGTTCCCCGCCCAGCACCATGCGGCGGTGAACGTGCACGTCAGCGCCACCGAGTCGGGCAGCGACATCGTGTTCCTGCACGAGATCCAGCCCGGCCCGGCCAGCCGCAGCTACGGCATCCAGGTCGCGCGGCTGGCCGGCATGCCCACCCAGGTGCTGCGCCATGCGCAGCACGCGCTGGGCGCGCTGGAGGCGCAGCAGGAGCGGTCGCGCGCGCAGGTGGACCTGTTCGCCCCGCCCCCCGAGCCCGAGCGCAGCGGCCCGGGCCCGCTCGAGTCCGCGGTCGCCGCGCTCGACCCCGATACCATGAGCCCCCGCGAGGCGCTCGATGCGCTGTACGCGCTGAAGAAGAAGCTCGCATGAGCCCCCGTCCCGTGCACCCCAACCTGGACCCCGCATGACCTACTGCGTCGGCATCAAGCTCAACGCCGGGCTGGTGTTCCTGTCCGACTCGCGCACCAACGCGGGCGTGGACCACATCAGCACCTTCCGCAAGATGATCGTGTACGAGCGCGCCGGCGACCGCTTCATGGTGCTGCTGACGGCGGGCAACCTGTCGATCTCGCAGTCCGTGCGCGAGATCCTGCAGGTCGAGAAGCTCAAGGACCCCGACGGCGGCGAGCCGATCACGATCTGGAACGCCCGCAGCATGTTCGACGCCTGCCGCGTGCTGGGCCAGGCCGTGCGCCGCGTGTACGAACGCGACGCCGACGCGCTGCGCGCCGCGGGCGTGGACTTCAACATCTCGCTGGTGTTCGGCGGCCAGGTGCGCGGCGAGGGCATGCGGCTGTTCCAGGTCTATTCGGCCGGCAACTTCATCGAGGCCACGCGCGAGACGCCCTACTTCCAGATCGGCGAGAGCAAGTACGGCAAGCCGGTGCTCGACCGCGTGCTCACGCCCGAGACCCCGCTGGACGAGGCCGCCAAGTGCGCGCTGGTGTCGATGGACTCGACGATGAAGTCCAACCTGTCGGTGGGCCCGCCGCTGGACCTGGTGGTCTACGAGGAAGGCCGCTACGCGACCGACAAGCTGGTGTGCATCTCGACCTCCAATCCCTACTACCGCATGCTGCACAGCAGCTGGGGCCAGAAGCTGCGCGAGGTGTTCGACAGCCTCGAGGACCCGGTCTGGGACGACACCCACACGGACACCCCGCTGAAAGTGGTGGACGCGCACAGCCAGCCGCTCAAGAAGATCACGCGGCCGGACGAGCGGCTGATCTGAGCGGGGGCGGGCCGCGTCGCCCCGGCTCCCCCCCTTCGTCATCCCGGCGAAGGCCGGGATCCAGCGACTTTCCCCGGCGCGCCCCCCGCAGTCACTGGGCCCCGGCCTTCGCCGGGGCGACGACGTCGTGGCGGAGCCGGCGCGGCCCACGGTCACCCACGCGTCCGCCCCCACGCCACCCCTGCCGGACAATCCGTCCCGCCACCATGTCCCTGATCGTCTTCTCCCACGGCAACAGCTTCCCCGCCGCCACCTATAGCGTGCTGTTCAAGCAGCTGCGCGCGCGCGGCTACACGGTCAAGGCGCCCGACAAGTACGGGCACCATCCCGACTACCCGGTCACCAGCAACTGGCCGCACCTGATCCGGCAGCTGCACGACTTCGCGCAGAAGGAGGTCGACAAGGCCGGCGAGCCCGCCTGGCTGGTGGGCCATTCGCTGGGCGGCTTCCTGTCGGTGCTGTGCGCCGCGCGGCACCCGGCGCTGGTGCGCGGCGTGCTGCTGCTCGACTCGCCGCTGCTGGGCGGCTGGAAGGCCACCGCGGTGAATGCGGCCAAGCGCACGCAGCTGGTGGGCTCGATCTCGCCCGGGCGCATCAGCCGCCAGCGCAAGAACCGCTGGCCCGACGTCGAGGCCGCGCACGAGCACTTCCGCCACAAGAAGGTGTTCCAGCGCTGGGACCCGCAGGTGTTGCACGACTACGTGCACCTGTGCACCCACGACGATGCCGACGGCACCCGGGTGCTCAGCTTCGACCGCGACGTCGAGACCGCGATCTACAACACCCTGCCGCACAACATGGAGCGCGTGCTGCGCGCGCACCCGCTGCGCTGCCCGGCCGCCTTCATCGGCGGGCTGCAGTCCGAGGAAGTGGCCCAGGTCGGCCTGGCGATGACCCGGCGGGTCTGCGCGGGCCGGCTGGCCATGCTCGACGGCACGCACCTGTTCCCGATGGAAAAGCCCGGCGCCACCGCCGCGCTGGTCGACGGGATGCTGCGCGCGCTGGGCTGAGCCCTAAGGCCGCGCACCGGCGCGGCCTGCCCGCGCGGTACGCAGTTGCACGCAGGGCGCGGACCACAGCGCCGCGTCGCCGCACCTACGGCCGGCCCCCTGCCCGCCCGACGTGGTGCAGCGCGAACGCCCACGCGGCCGCGCCACCGCGGCGCACGGCCGCTGCCGGGGCGCGCCCCCACAGTGGCGGCATGCGCCCTTCCTCTGCCCTGCAGCGCGGCCTGTTCGCGCCGCCCCCGTTGTCCCTGCTGGCCGTCGAGCCGATGCGGGCCTTGCTCGACCTCGCCGCGGCCAAGCTGGCGCCCCGGGCCGAGGCCGTCGGCGACGGGCATCCGGTCATCGTGTTCCCGGGGCTGGGCGGCGCGCCGTTCACCACCGCGCACCTGCGCCAGCACATCGCCGACGCGGGCTTCGCGGCGCACTGCTGGGGCCGCGGCGTCAACACCGGGCCCGAGGGGCGCTTCGATGCTTGGCTGGACGGGCTGGAAGAGGACCTGCGCGCCCGCCATGCCGAGGCCGGCCGGCGCGTGAGCCTGGTGGGCTGGAGCCTGGGCGGCGTGTACGCCCGCGAGCTGGCCAAGCGCGCGCCCGAGGCGGTGCGCACCGTGGTGACGCTGGGCACGCCGTTCGCCTCGATGCGCGGCACGACGCATGCCGAGTCGGTCTTCCGGCTGCTGCGCGGCGATGCGCAGCAGCTGACCCCGCGCCTGCAAGCCCGCCTGCGCGAGGCGCCGCCAGTGCCGGTGACCTCGGTCTACAGCCGCAGCGACGGCGTGGTGAACTGGCGCAGCTGCCTGCAGCGCCGCAGCGCGCGCGCCGAGAACGTCGAGGTCCCGGCCAGCCACCTGGGCATGGTCACGCACCCGGCGGTGCTGCGCGTGGTGGTCGACCGGCTGGCGCAGCCGGAGGGGACCTGGCGGCCGTACCGCAAGGCGTAGGCGCGCTTCTGTACTCGTCACCCCCGCGCAGGCGGGGGTCCATGGTCAGGCGCGGCGGTCGATCGTGGGTCCCCGCCTGCGCGGGGACGACGGAGGGGGCGGGGACGACGCCGCGGGCCTCACCCGTGCCACCCGATCCAGCCCATTCCGCTGGTCACCAGCACCACGATGCCGAAGGCGATGCGGTACCAGGCGAAGGGGGTGAAACTGTGGCTGGCGATGTAGCGCAGCAGCCAGCGCACGCAGGCCCAGGCGCTGACGAACGAGAAGAACAGGCCCACCGCGAACATCGGCGCGTCGGCCACCGACAGCAGGGCGCGCTCCTTGTACAGGCTGTACGCGCCCGCGCCCACCAGCGTGGGGATGGCCAGGTAGAACGAGAAGTCGGTCGCCGCCTTGCGCGACAGGCCCAGCAGCATGCCGCCGATGATGGTGGCGCCGCTGCGGCTGGTGCCCGGCACCATGGCCAGGCACTGCACCAGCCCCACCTTTAGGGCGTCCCAGGGCGTCATCTGGTCGACGTCGGTGATGCGCACCGCCGCCTGCTGGCGGCGCTCGGCCCACAGGATCACCAGGCCGCCCAGGATGAAGGTGGTGGCCACCACGCCCGGCGTGAACAGGTGCGCCTTGATCGCCTTGCCCAGCAGCAGGCCCAGCACCACCGCCGGCGCGAAGCCGATGGCCACGTTGGTGGCGAAGCGCTGCGCCTGCCGCTGCGTGGGCAGCGCCACCAGCGTGGCGCGGATCTTCTGCCAGTACACGATGATCACGGCCAGGATCGCGCCGGTCTGGATCGCGATGTCGAAGACCTTGGCCTTCTCGTCGTCGAAGCCCAGCAGCGCGCCGGCCAGGATCAGGTGGCCGGTGCTCGAGATGGGCAGGAACTCGGTGAGCCCCTCCACCACCCCCATGATCGCGGCCTTGGCCAGCAGGACGACATCCACGCGCGCTTCCTTCCCTCGGGAACAAAGCGCGGATTATCCGGGGGCGCGGCTGACCCAGGGCTGGCCCATGCGAGTGGGAAGGACCACCGTCATCCCGGCGAAGGCCGGGATCCAGTGACTTTCTCCGGCGCCGGGACCAGTCACGGGGCCCCGGCCTTCGCCGGGGCGACGAGGGGGGTGGGTCAGCCCAGCGCCGCCCGCAGTTCCCCCGCGCACACCCGCACAGCCACGTTGGCCTCGTCCAGCACTCGGCCCATGGTGATGAAGCCGTGGATCTGCCGCTCGAAGCTCACCAGCGAGGCGCGCACCCCGGCTGCGGACAGCTTCTGCGCATAGGCCACGCCCTCGTCGCGCAGCGGGTCGTAGCCGGCCACCAGCACCAGCGCGGGCGGCAGGCCGTCGTGGCGGGCCGCGAGCATGGGCGAGGCGCGCCAGTCGAGGTCCTGCGCCTGGTCGGCGATGTAGTGGTCGTGGAACCAGTCCATCGTGGCCTCTTCCAGCAGGTAGCCCTGGCCGTTCGCCGTGCGCGAGGGGTACACGCCCTTGCGCTGGTCGGTGGCCGGGTAGATGAGCAGCTGGAACGCGATGGCCGGCCCGCCGGCGTCGCGCAGCGCCAGCGCGACCACGGCCGCGAGGTTGCCGCCGGCGCTGTCGCCGCCCACCGCCAGCCGCGTGGCATCCAGCTGCAGCGACGCCGCCTGCGCGTGCACCCAGCGCGTGGCGGCCAGGCAGTCGTCGACGGCCGCGGGGAAGCGGTGCTCGGGGCCCAGGCGGTAGTCGACCGCCACCACCGCCACGCCGGCCTGGTTGGCCAGGCTGCGGCACAGGGTGTCGTGCGTGTCCAGGTCGCCGATCACCCAGCCACCCCCGTGGTAGTACACCAGCACCGGCAGCACCGCCTGCGCGTCGCTGCCCGCCGGGCGGTACAGCCGCAGCGGGATCGGCCCGTGCGGACCGTCCGCCTGCAGCTCGCGCACCTGCGCGACGGGCGGCGGCTCCGGCTGCAGCGTGGCGCGCCGCTCGCGGTAGTAGGCGCGGGCCTGGGCGTGCGGCAGCGTGTGGGTGGGCGGGATGCCCTTGTCCTCGATCAGGCGCAGCAGCGCCTGGGCCTGGGGGTGCAGCATAGGGGTGTCCTTCGGGGTCTGTCCTGGAACGCGGGGCTAGCGTAGCGGCCGGGCCGCGGTGGTGCAGACGCGGGCGTGACGCCCCCCGGTACCGTCGTTCCCGCGCAGGCGGGGACCCACGATCCACCGCCGCGCCGGTGCGTGGATGCCCGCCTGCGCGGGCATGACGCGTCGGAGCGGTCGCCCCCGCGCAGGGGGCGAAAAAGCCGCCACCCCATTCGGCGCCCCGTCCTACAGCCCCAGGCTCAGCGTCCGTGTCTACTTGTCCTCGCACCCCGACTCCTCTGAGTCCCCTCCTCCTCCGGGGTGAGCTGGTCCGGCCCTCCGTCCCGTACCGGCAATGTCAGCCCCCAGGCGTCAAAACCTGGGGGCCTTTTTTTCGCCCCCACAAAGCAGAACCCCCGGCACGGGCACGGGGGTTCGGGGTGGATGCGCGGGGCGTTCAGCGCCAGTGGCCGCCGTGGTGCGGCCGCTGCCAGCCGGGCGCATGGTTGAAGTCGTTGTAGCGCGGTTGCACGTACACCGGCTGCGGCTGCACGTACACGGGCTGGGGATACACCACCCGCGGCACGCCGTAGGCGACCGGGGGCACGGTGTAGACCGAGGTGGGGCTGTAGGCCGTGCCCGGCTGCACGTAGACCGGGGCGGGCTGCACGTAGACGGGCGCCGGCCCGTAGACCGGGGCCGGGGCGTAGACCGGGGCCGACTGCACCACGACCGGCGCCGAATAGACCGGCACGCCGATGTTGACGCCCACGGACCAGGAGCCATGGGCCTGGGCAGCCGTGCCGGCGGCCAGGGCGGCCAGGCCCAGGGCCCAGGCGGCGGCCCGGCGGGCGGTGGAACGGGGGGTGGACTGCATCTGGGTCTCCTGCGAGGGCTGGCGATGGTCGGCCAGCCCTGATTGAACGCGCAAACGGGCATCCCCGCCGACAAACGGGGCATGAAGCCTGTCGCCAAACGTCACGCAGCGCCCGAAAACGTGACGGATGCCCCACCCTAGAATCGCCCGACCATGACGTCCCCCACCCCCGCCGAGACCGGCGACGGCACCCCGAGCAGCAAACCGAGCAACTTCCTGCGCCAGATCATCGAGCGCGACCTGGCCCAGGGCACCTACGCCCAGCGGCGCTGGGCCGGCAGCCCGGGCGACGCCCAGCACCAGCAGGCGGGCCAGCCCGACCCGGCGAGGATCCGCACCCGCTTCCCGCCCGAGCCGAACGGCTACCTGCACGTGGGCCATGCCAAGAGCATCTGCCTGAACTTCGGGCTGGCGCGCGACTACGGCGGCGTGTGCCACCTGCGCTTCGACGACACCAACCCCGAGAAGGAGGAGCTGGAGTACGTCGAGTCGATCAAGGACGCGGTGCAGTGGCTCGGGTTCGGCTGGGACGCCCACGGCACCAGCCACCTGTACCAGGCCAGCGACTACTTCGACGTCATGTACCGGGCGGCCGAGTACCTGGTCGAGGCCGGCCTGGCCTACGTGGACGAGCAGACGCCCGAGCAGATGCGCGCCAACCGCGGCGACTTCTCGCGCCCCGGCGTGGACAGCCCGTTCCGTTCGCGCTCGGTCGACGAGAACCTGCAGCGTTTGCGCGCGATGCGCGACGGCCAGTTGCCCGACGGCGCCGCGGTGCTGCGGGCGAAGATCGACATGGCCAGCCCCAACATCAACCTGCGCGACCCGGCGCTGTACCGCATCAAGCATGCGGAGCACCACAACACCGGGTCCAAGTGGTGCATCTACCCGATGTACACCTTCGCGCACCCGATCGAGGACGCGCTGGAGAACATCACCCACAGCATCTGCACGCTGGAGTTCGAGGACCAGCGGCCGTTCTACGACTGGCTGCTGGACCGCCTGCGCGAGGGCGGCCTGATCAACACCCCGCAGCCGCGCCAGCACGAGTTCGCGCGGCTGAACCTGACCTACGTCGTGACCAGCAAGCGCAAGCTCAAGCAGTTGGTCGACGAGAAGCATGTGAGCGGCTGGGACGACCCGCGCATGCCCACCATCGTCGGCCTGCGCCGGCGCGGCTACACGCCCGAAGCCATCCAGCTGTTCGCCGAACGCATCGGCGTGACCAAGAGCGACAGCTGGATCGACTACAGCACCCTCGACGGCTGCCTGCGCGAAGACCTGGAGAACAAGGCCCACCGGGGCATGGCGGTGCTCGACCCCGTCAAGCTGGTGCTGACCAACTGGGCCGAGGCGTTCGGGACTGACGGTTACACCGAGCCCTGCACCCAGCCCGCCCTGCCCCACAGCGCCATCGCCGAAGGCCAGACGCCCCCGCCCGACCGCGTGTTCCAGATCGGCAAGGAGGTGTGGATCGAGCGCGAGGACTTTGAAGAGGTGCCGCCCAAGGGCTACAAGCGCCTGTTCCCCGGCAACGTGGTGCGCCTGAAGGGTGGCTATGTGATCGAGTGCACCGGCTGCGCCAAAGACGCAGCAGGCAACGTGACCGAGGTGCACGCCAAGGTCATCCCCGGCACCAAGAGCGGCACCCCCGGCGCCGACAGCGTCAAGGCCAAGGCCGCCATCACCTGGGTCGGCGTCGCCGACGGCGTGAGCGCCGAAGTGCGCCTCTACGACCGCCTGTTCACCGACCCGCAACCCGACGCCGGCGGCAAGAACTTCCTGGACGCCCTCAACCCCGACAGCCTGAAGGTGGTGACCGCCTATGTGGAACCGTCACTGGCCGCTGCAAAACCGGACCAGAAGTTCCAGTTCGAGCGGCACGGCTACTTCGTGGCGGATCGGGTGGACCACGGGGTGGAGGGGAAGGTGGTGTTCAACCGGGTGACGGGGTTGAAGGATAGCTGGGCTCGATAGAGAACATCGCCCACCGACAAAACGGCCCTCTTCGGGCCGTTTTTTTCGCATTATTTAATTGAATGCTTTGCGCCAATCAATCCAATGCTTTCTTTTACAGACTGTCGGACGAAGTACATTCCCGAATTATCAACAATACGTTGCAGCCGGCTCACCACATTGTCAGGGCTGCTCTTGGCAATTGGCACCAACAGACTCACTTCCAAATTATCGAGTATCCAACGCCCTGTCGTTTTACCAAAACGATCAATTAATGCGTCCCGCCAAGCCTGGCTGTCAACCGATTTTAGAACAGCGTTCGCATACTCTGGGACAGGATTCATATAGATTAAGTTCGAGAGACGCCTAAACGGCTTCAGCGCCTCAGCCAAAGTTGGCCGCTTACTTGTCCAAAAGTAAGTGTGAGCTATTCCATCATCCTTCAACACAGCAAATGGATAAACACCACCAGCCCCATAGATTTTTGCCATATGGTAATGAGCCTGCACCAAATGATCGACGACTAGATTTCGATGAGAAGCACTCAAAAGCGGACTTGAGCACAAGCACTTATATAACAACGACAGCACCTTCGTACGCTTAGCCATGGCAGGATAGTTTGACAAACCCTCCATTTTCGATGCCCTCATTAGCAACTCAAAAACCGGGAAAGGCTCATCCAACATACCGGCAATGAACTCGACTACTGGCTCCCATGCCTCTTCATGCAGATGATCCTGCACGACGCGCAACTCATCTCTTGTGGCAACAACCCTACTAGCCGCAAAATACTCTTGCAGAGTGTTGTGACTGAAGCAGTAATGATCTCTTGATAGCCTCTCAATAACTCCATGAAGACTTTCAATTTCAGAAAGAACTTCTCGAGCGAGATCCGCAGATACTCCACATTTTTCGAGAAAACCACCAACAACTATTCTCGTCTCCTCAACAGGCAAGTCATAGCGCTCACCTGAATGCATGAAGTGACCTGCAACAAACTCAAATAACTTTGTTTTTCTATCGTCAGTCAATTGCTCATAGTTGGATTTACGTCGGAATTTTCGACCCGCATCCCAATCTCGCAAAAGTACAGAAATACACCGGGAATACAACTCCGCCTTTCGCTTCGGCAAATCCAGATCATGCCTAAACTGAATACATAGCAGGCTTAACAACAATGGAGTCTCAGTAAGTGACTTAACACCATCATCGCCAGAAATTAGGTCAAGGAGTCGTTTGGCACCTTCAGCATCATCGTTAAACCAAGCGCGAACAATTTTGGTAATTGCATCAGAAGACAGTCTTGCAACTTCAACATCGTTGTAGTTGTCGAGATTCTCGTGGTAGTCAGCTGTTCGGCAGGAAATGACTATTCGAGCATCTGGAAGCTGACGTTCAAGCACCTTTATTCGCTCTAGTGTCTGTGCACGCGCAGCAACTGGGACCTCATCGAGCGAGTCCAGCAGTATGGTCACATCTGACGCGGCACATAGCTTCAAAAGCTTTCCACGGTAATCGGCACAAATCAGTCCAAACTCTCGATCCAACCACTCAAGTATTTCTACCTCTGCCTTGCTAGCGGTGGGCAAATGAACGAACAATGAAAACTCTCTATCTCCAATACCCCACGACATTGCTCCAGAATAGCGCAAAGCCAATGATTTCAGAAAAGTCGTCTTCCCAGCTCCAGGACCACCAAGAACAACTACACGCTTACAAGCCTCGATATAGTCGGAGCCAATAACATAACTTGCAAGAGAAGCCTTTCTTCGGGCTCCTTTGGCCACACCACTAACCGGCTCCTCTGCATTTACCCTCTTCCACTCAGACTCGTAAAGGCGCCTAGCAATGGTAGTTGAAAGAACGGCCGGGTAATAAAGATCGAGCAACTTAACTGGCTTTGCCATGCCAAGCAGTTTCACATTCTCCACCGCAGCAATCGTATCCCTCCGAATCCTGGCAATAAAATCCCGATCACTTGCCGAAAGTTTTTCTTCCACCACATATTCTTCGGGCAATCCGGGCCCTGGAGCAGGAACTGCGTCGAAGATGTAACTCTTTAGCTTCTGGAACGCTGGATCTTTAATAGAAGTGGGAAAGCTCAGCCAACCCCACTTTATCAACCAACGTGGAATGCACACATCTGGATTCTCTCCCACACGCAGGATTGCCTTGATTTTCTTACTTGTCGATTTTTCACGATACAGTTCTGCCAGAAAAAGCTCACTCTCCCAATGTACACCCCGCCCTTCGCGGCCGTCCAATCCGACATCATTTACTACCAATCTTGAATATCGCTCCGTACAAATACACAAAACTCTCGTAGCGAGTTCAAACTGCTGCTCCATCCATCTAGGCCACCCCTCTACTGGATGCTCACCAGGGACATACTGATCAATTACACAATCTGTATCAGGCAACAAGCCAATCGTATCGGCGAGCGTTTTCACACTCAGTCGATGCTCTTCCGAATCGTGAGAATAGCTCACAAAGATTCGATATTTTTGATTAGAAGAAGCAAGATCAGCAAGCACTGCCACTACAACCACCTTTGAATTTTAATGCCAAGATAAACCACCAAGAACCATAATATTAATGGAGATCAAAGCGCATAATGCAACCACCCAAAAGCGATCGCGCTTATACCCCCGAAAAGCATGATCAACCAGATAAATAAGATGAATAACCAATCATGCGAACCCTAACACTCTTGCAAATTTCCCCACCAGCACTCACTTCAGCACCAAGGGATTACAAAACACCAAAGTGAGGTCTGCCATTCTGCCTATAGACAAGCGACGAATCTCCCACCCCCACTCGCCCCAATCACCAGCCGCTGCGTCGCCCGCGTGGCCCCCACGTAAAACAGCCGCGCTTCCTCGCGCTCGTCTTCGCCCTCGGCGGGCATGCGCCCGGCGCCCACCAGCGCCACCACTGGGAATTCCAGGCCTTTGCTGACGTGCAGCGTCATCACCTTGATGCTGTCGTGCGCAGGGTCGTACACGCTGGACGAGTTGCGGCGCACCTGGTGCGGCAACTTGCGTTTGCGCAGGAATTCGGCGCACATGTCCATCTCGCTGTGGTGGCGGCAGAGGATGGCCATGTCGGCCCAGGCGTGGCCTTCGCGGTGGGCGGTGGCCAGCAGCTCGGCCACCTGGGCCACCTCTTCGCGCAGGGTGGGCAGGCGGATGACGATGGGCGCCTCGCCGTCGCGGCCGCAGCTCACCGGCTTGAGCAGGGGCACGCCGTCGTCGTCCTTGTCTTCGGCGGTCAGCAGGTCAGCGGCGACGAGGCTGGCGGTCTGCAATATCTGCCGTGTGTTGCGGTAGTTGATCTTCAGGATGGTGGTGCGGCCCTGGGCCTGTATGCCCACGCTCTTGAAGCTGAAGTTCTTTTTCTGGGTGCGTTCGTAGATGCTCTGCGCGTCGTCGTACAGCACCAGCAGGCTGTTGGTGGCGGGGTCCAC
>JAIXSQ010000009.1 GCA_027484575.1 Comamonadaceae bacterium | reverse complement strand
GTGAGCTGCAGCTCAGTCACCAGGCGGTTGCGGAATTCGCTGCCCGGACCTGCGCGCCCGCCAGCGGCGGATGCAGCGGGTGCGACGGCAGCAGGGGCCGGCGGATTGGGCGAAGTCGCAGCCGAAGCGGCAGACGCCGCAGCCGAAGCGGCCGGGGCCGGTGGCTCAACCCCCGCAATGCGCACGCGCAGCGCCGCGTTGGGCACCTTGAGCACGCTCTCGCGGGCATCGGTGATCACGCGCACATTGGCTGTCATTCCGGGCAGCAGCCGGCCGCCACTGTTGGTGAACGCCACCACCGCGACATAGGTCACCACATTGGAGACGTTCTGGGCAGCCTTGCGTACCTGGCGGATCTCGCCCTCAAAACCCTGGCCCGGGAAGGCATCCACGGTGAAGGTGGCTTTCTGGCCGGGGCGGATACGGCCGATGTCGCTCTCGTCGACGCTGGCTTCCACCTGCATGTCTTGCAGGTTCTGCGCGATCACGAACAGCTCGGGCGCCTGCAGGCTGGCCGCCACGGTCTGGCCTTTCTCGACGGCGCGCTTGATCACGATGCCATTGACCGGCGAGACGATGCGGGTGCGCGCCAGGTCAACCCGGGCCTGCGCCAGCGCCGCCTGGCGCTGGGCCACGTTGGCCTGTGCGCTCTTGACCTGGGCATCGGCCACCCCCACCTGGGCTTGCACGGACTTCAGGCCTTCGACGCTGGTATTGACCAGGGCCTCGGCCTTCTCGGCCTCGCTCTTGGCGATGAACTCGCGGGCCACCAGCATGCGCTTGCGATCGAGGTCACGGCGCGCTTCGCTCAGGTCCACCTGAGCGCGCGACACAGCGGCCCGGGCGGCAGCGCCACTGGCCTGGGCATTGAGCACGGCGGCTTGGGCCGCATCCACATCGGCCTGCGCCTGGCGCACGCGGTACTCAAACGTCTCGGGGTCGATCAGGGCGATCAACTGCCCGGCCCGCACCTCGCTGTTGAAATCGACCAGCAGGTCCTTGATCTGGCCCGAGACCTGGGTGCCCACCGAGACCTGGCTCACCGGATTGACCGTGCCGGAGGCGGACACCGTCGCCTGCAAAGGGCCCTGTTCAATCAGGCCGGTGCGGTAGGTGACCTCGGGCGTCTGGTCCTGCATCCACCACGCCACGCCGCCCGCCACCGCCAGCGCCAGGACCACCAGCAGGACCCACAGCTTCCAGGAGAACGTGTTCTTCATCTACGCATTGTAGAAAGGGGACGAAGGCCGTGTTGGGTCGGGGATGTGTCCCACGGGTCACCGGCGGCAAGACGATGACGGGGCTTAGCGCTTGTAAGAATCGTCGATACGGTCCACACGGCGCACGAGGGCGTCAAAAACATCCTGGCCGGCGCCAAAACGCGTGTCCCACTGCAAGGCGTCGCCGGTGGTCTTGCGCACGATGTCGTCCGAAATAGGAATCGCGGGGCCCAGGGCCGCCTGGGCGACCTGGATCTCGCAGGCACGCTGCAGGGTCCACAAGCGAGCCAGCGTCAAAGGCAAGGTCTGGCCCCAGGCCAATAGCCCGTGATTACGCAAAATCATCAGGGGGCGGTTGCCCATGTTTTTCAGCAGGCGAGGTGCCTCCTCGGCGTGGACGGTGATGCCTTCGAAATCGTGATAGGCCACCATGCCACCGAGCTGCGCGGAATAGAAGTTGTTCTGGGCCAGACCCGTGGCGGTGCAGGCCACCGCCAGACCGGCGGTGGTGTGCGTGTGCATCACGCAGTGCGCCTGGGCAATGTGCTCGTGGATCGCGGAGTGCACGGTGAATCCAGCAGGATTGGCGCTCCAGGGGCTGTCATCGAGCTTATTGCCCTGGACATCGATCTTGAGCAGATTACCTGCCGTGACCTCGCTGTAATGCAGGCCAAAGGGGTTAATCAGGAAATGCTTTTGCCCGCCAGTGACGCTATCGGGCAGGCGCAGCGTGATGTGGTTGTAGATCATCTCCGTCCACCCCAGCATGTCGAAGATGCGATAGCAGGCTGCCAACTGCACGCGTGCAGCCTGTTCTTCGGGGTGCAATATCCCAAGGGATGTCATGGGGCGGTCTCCGTTTGCCTGCGAGTGTTTTTGTGAGGGGCTTAAGCCCCAAACTTGTACCACAGCCCTTGCGTTCACTCGGCCCGCCTAAAATCAGGGGCTTATGACTGCCCCCACTGATTCCGCGTCCACCCCGGAAGGTGCCAAGACCAGCAACTTCCTGCGCCAGATCATCGACCGCGATCTGGAGCAGGGCACCTATGCGCAACGCCATTGGGCGGGCCACCCGGCAGACGCCGCCACCCACCAGGCGGGTGCCCCCGACCCCGCCCGCATACGCACTCGCTTCCCCCCCGAGCCCAATGGCTACCTGCATGTGGGCCACGCCAAGAGCATCTGCCTGAACTTCGGGTTGGCACGCGATTACGGCGGCGTGTGCCACATGCGCTTTGACGACAACAACCCCGAGAAGGAAGACCAGGAGTATGTGGACGGCATCCTGGATGCCGTGCGCTGGCTTGGGTTCTCGTGGGACGCCCACGGCACCTCGCATCTGTATCAGGCCAGCGACTACTTTGACTTCATGTACCGCGCCGCCGAGTCCCTGATTGAGGCCGGACTGGCCTATGTCGACGAGCAAACCCCCGAGCAGATGCGCGCCCATCGCGGCGACTTCAGCAAGCCTGGCACCGACAGCCCCTATCGCACCCGCACACCACAAGACAACCTCGCACGCTTTCGTCAGATGCGCGAAGGCCAACTGCCCGATGGCGCCGCCGTGCTGCGCGCCAAGATCGACATGGCCAGCCCCAATCTGAACATGCGCGACCCAGCCCTGTACCGCATCAAGCATGCCGAGCATCACCACACGGGCAACGATTGGTGCATCTACCCGATGTACACGTTCGCGCATCCGATCGAAGACGCGCTCGAGAACATCACCCACAGCATCTGCACCCTCGAATTCGAAGACCAGCGTCCCTTCTACGACTGGCTGCTCGATCGCCTGCGTGAAGGCGGTCTGATCAACGCACCGCAGCCACGCCAGTACGAATTCGCCCGGCTCAATCTCACCTATGTCGTCACCAGCAAGCGCAAGCTCAAACATCTGGTCGACGAGCGCCATGTCAGTGGCTGGGACGATCCCCGCATGCCCACCATCGTCGGCCTGCGCCGGCGCGGCTACACGCCCGAGAGCCTGCAGCTGTTCGCCGAGCGCATCGGCGTGACCAAGGCCGACAGCTGGATCGACTACAGCACCCTGGAGATCGCGCTGCGCGACGACCTGGACCCCAAGGCCGCCCGCGCGATGGCGGTGCTGGATCCGGTGAAGCTGGTGATCGAGAACTGGGACGCCGTGATGGGCGCCGGCCACCTGGAGCCCTGCTCGGCCCCCGTGCACCCGCACGACGAGAGCCGCGGCCGCCGCGAGTTCACGTTCGGCAAGGAGCTGTGGATCGAGCGCAGCGACTACGAGGACAGCCCGCCCAAGGGCTTCTTCCGCCTGTTCCCGGGGAACAAGGTGCGGATGAAGTACGGCTACGTGGTCGAGTGCCTGGGGGCGGAACGCGATGCGGCCGGGCAGCTCGTGGCGGTGCGTGCGCAGCTGGTGCCGGACACCAAGAGCGGCACGCCGGGCGCCGATGCGGTGAAGGTGAAGGGGAACATCACTTGGGTGGGCGTGGCCGACGGGGTGGCGGCGGAGATCCGGCTGTACGACCGGCTGTTCGCGGTGCCGCAGCCGGGGACGGGGGACAAGGATCTCCTGGAGGAGATCAACCCGGAGTCGCTGAAGGTGGTGACGGGGTATGTGGAGCCGTCAGCGGCGGGGTGTGCGGCGGATACGAAGTTTCAGTTCGAGAGGCATGGGTACTTCGTTGCTGACCGAGCGGATCACCTGAAAGGTGGAGAGGGGAAGCCTGTGTTGAATCGGGTGACGGGGTTGAAGGATAGTTGGGGGAAATAGAGGCCGCCCATGAAAACACTGCACGCCGTTGTTGACCAACGCATTCACGCGGAAAACTTCCTCGTCGAGATGTCTCTGGGCGAGTACTTGGATATCGCCAAGATCATCATTACGAACAACGAATTTCAAAGGCGGCGGGTAAGCTCATCATCAACGATCTACTCGCTTCTTAAAGATGACTTCCGCAAGGGCTGCGTCATCCCACCCATCGTTCTTGCATTGGGGGTGCCAAGTGATGAGATTGCAGAAAACGGCGGACTAACCTTCGGGGTACTCACCGAACATGTTCGTAATTTGGTGATTCTCGACGGTCTCCAACGCACATACACCCTTATCGATCTTGCTAACGAGGTTGCACGAGTAGACATTGCCGAAAGCGCAACCTTACTGGAACGCCCCCTACGATTCGAAATCTATGTCGGCCTAAACCGTTTAGGAGTCCTCTACCGGATGTTAACGCTAAACACCGGCCAGACCCCGATGAGCCTTCGCCAGCAGATCGAGATGCTGTACCTAGATTTCAGCCGCAGCCCAGTTAATGGAATCACACTACTAAAGGAAGTTGACGACGAAGCCCCAACTGCGCTTGGCGAGTATTCTTTCCGAACGATGGTTGAAGGCTTCATATCCTATATCGAGCGAAACGAGCTTCCTATCGACCGCTTCGATCTTCTCGAAGCAATAAAAAGCCTGGAAAGTCTTTCGCGCGAAGACGTGGCATCCAACCTATTCCCCGACTTTGTTTCGACATACCACGCATTTGTGCGGGTTATGCAGGATGGATCCCAAGCACATGAGTACGACACCGGCGAATTGGAGATAAAAGGGCAACCTTTCGGACGTGATGCGCGAAGAATTTTCAGCAAGTCTCAAGCGATAACGGGGTTTGGCGCAGCAATTGGGAAGCTGCGCGATCGAGGCGACTTAGAATCCTTCCAGCAAATTGCGAACTCCATCGAGCAGCTTGCCGCGCAAGATCTTGTACGCGACATCGCCAGTTTGCTTAAACGCCTCGAGCAGCTCCGCCTAACCTCAAAGAAGATTGGCAATGCACAACGCTTGTACTTTCATTTCTTTTTTCGCCAGCTACTCGACCCGAAGGGCGATGCTTACCTGAAGTTTGGCGATGCTGTCGATGCAGCGATGCAGCGGTATGAGACGGAGATGATGTAGGAATTACGGTGGAAGCTACAGCGAGTGCGACGTGGGATCCGATTGCGGGAAGGTTCATTGTAACGAGCCTCCGCGATCCCAACGTTACTGTGCAGATCGATTCACCTTTCCGTCTAGAAAATCCAGATCCAATCAATGCATTAGGCTGCTTCTACTCTAACCACAGTCATTCTGAGTCCGCAGTCATAACGCTGAGATTGGACGGGAAACCTGTGGGCTATCTATTCCGTCTGTCGGCAGCCTTTTCGGGCGCAGTGGGCTTAGAGCAGGAAAAATGGTTCAGGCATGCCGCAATCTGGGCACCCCTCTGGGCGCTACAGTTTGTAGATCACGACACATTGGCAGCTTTACAGGTGCAACCCAACGCAACGATCGACCAGCTTTTCAAGCAGGATTGTTCCATTGCCTTCCTGACTGCTAACGTCGCAGCAAAGAATCACATATCGGATTTTGCTCAACTTGACGCGCAGCTCTCACAATTCGGATTTCGGAGAGTTGACCCTCGGCAGTTTGCAGAGGCTTGGAAGCCCGGGGTATTAGCTCGCGCGCGTTTCGCGCAGCAGCAGACAAGCATCCATCTGAAAGCCATACCTGGGACGGTACGGCGAAAAGAATTCCTCGACACCATCTTCTCCTCTTTAGTCCCCGCATCCGAGATACCTGTCGTAAGATTTTTTTTCTACTATCAAGCAATAGAATGCCTGCTTGAGGAGCTTGCAGACGCGTACATAGACGAAAAGGTCAGGCAAATCAACTCATATCGAGAGGCAAGAAATCAGACCGCATTCCGCCAGGCAACCCGCGACCTGCAGCAGATCCTCGCGGAATCGACTCTGATCGAACGCCTTTTCCATTTGCCTGGGCTTGCAATCCCGGAGTTGGACTTGTTGGACGAACGGTGCAGGCACCTAATGTCCAAGATCGGGCATAAGGTTGACGGCAGCGTTGCCGCCGCACTCTACGCCGTGCGTAATCAGCTTTTCCACAACTTCCGACTCGGGGGGGCCGCCCTCGCGGCGGACTTAGTCGCAGTAAATGAAACTCTGGAAGTAATACTCCCCGACATGCTCTTAGCAGTGTTGGCGGATGAATTGCACATAGTCAGAACAGCTGAAACGCATGTCTTTTTGGACAGCCTCTACGAATCCATGATTCTGTGATGTCGCAATTGCAGCTCTGGCCGACGTCACCGACCTGACTGGCACCTACTTCCCTGCGCTGCTCCTGAGGCGCTCCGACTTTCAGCGCACAGCGATGTCCGACGTAGCGACGCTCTGCTGCCCGACAGCACTGATGTTGCCTTGGCACATGCTCATTGCATGCGCCCCGAACCGCCACTGAGCCTAATTGCTCTGAGCGCTTTTTGCGCCACGGCTCTTTCCAGCGCCCTCTGGGTCGAACACGCCTCCCGCCAGGCCGAGCGCCGGCGCCACGCCCCCCACCACCTGATCCACATCGCCGGCACCCGCCTGCACTACCGGCTGGAAGGCCCGCACGACGCCCCGCCGGTGCTGCTGATCCACGGCAACTTGGTGCACGGCGCCGACTTCGAGGCCAGCGGCCTGCTGCAGCGCCTGGCGCAGCGGCACCGGGTGCTGGTGATCGACCGCCCCGGCTTCGGCCACAGCGACCGGCCGCGCGGCGGCACGGTGTGGACGCCCGCGCAGCAGGCCGACCTGCTGCACCGCGCCGCCGAGGCGCTGGGCGTGCACCGGCCGGTGGTGGTGGGCCATTCGCTGGGCACGCAGGTGGCGCTGGCCATGGCGCTGCACCAGCCGCAGTCCGTCGCCGGGCTGGTGCTGGTGGGCGGCTACTACTGGCCCAGCCTGCGGCTGGACCGCTGGCTGGCACTGCCGGGCGCGGTGCCGGTGCTGGGCGACCTGCTGCGGTACACGACGGCGGCCTGGACGGCGCGGGCCACGCTGGGCGCGACGGTCAAGGCGATCTTCGATCCGCTGCCGGTGCCCGAGCGCTTCTGGGACCTGCTGCCGCGCGACCTGCTGCTGCGCCCGCTGCAGCAGCGCGCCATCGCCGAGGACGGCGCGCACATGGTGCCGCAGGCACGCGCGCTGAAGGACCGCTACGCGCAGTTGCACCTGCCGGTGACGCTGGTGGCGGGCACGGCCGACAAGGTGGTGTCGCCGCAGCAGTCGGTGCGGCTGCATGCGGTGTTGCCCCAGGCGCGGCTGCACCTGGTCGACGGCGTGGGGCACATGGCGCACTACGCCGCGCAGGCGCAGATCGTGGCGGGGGTGGAGCACGCGGTGGCGCAGGCGGCCGCCGCGGCCGACGAGGAGCGCAGGCGCCTGGATCCCGCCCTGCGCCGCGACGACGGCGCCCGGGGCGCGCCCCCGCTGGCGCCGGTCTGACGCGTCGACGCCACGCCCGGCCAGCCGGCGCCACCGCCGGCTGTACAGTGCGGCGACCAACAGGAGACCCGCATGGCCAATCGCTCGCAGACCAGCAACAAGATGGTCAAGAAACCCAAGAAGGACAGCTCCGCCCCCAAGGACAGCGGCTCGACGTCCGACCGGCCGATGCCGCCGACCACGGCCGTGATGCCCAAGGGCAAGCTGAAGAACAAGCAGTGAGGTCACGGGTCCGGCCCACGCCGGATCTGGCTGCCCGGTCGAGCCGGGCATGACGACGCGGGGGTCCGCGCGGACCGCGCCGCGCGGTGTGGAATGATCGGGCGATGACTGCCACGGCGTTCTCGACGCTCCCCCTCTCCCCCGCCACCCTCGCCACCCTGCAGCGCCTCGGCTATGCCGAGATGACCGCCATCCAGGCGGCGGCGCTGCCACCCGCCCTGCTGGGCAAGGACCTGATCGCGCAGGCCAAAACCGGCAGCGGCAAGACGGCCGCCTTCGCGCTCGCGCTGCTGGCCAACCTCAATCCCCGCCGCTTCGCGGTGCAGGCGCTGGTGCTGTGCCCCACGCGCGAGCTGGCCGACCAGGTCACCACCGAGATCCGGCGCATCGCCGCGGCCGAGGACAACATCAAGGTGGTCACGCTCACCGGGGGCGTGCCGCTGCGCGGGCAGGCCGCCTCGCTGGAGCACGGCGCACACGTGGTGGTGGGCACGCCCGGCCGCGTGATGGACCACCTGGACCGCGGCACGCTGGCGCTCGATGCCCTGAACACGCTGGTGCTCGACGAGGCGGACCGCATGCTCGACATGGGCTTCGCCGACGACATCGCCAAAGTGGCGGCGCAGTGCCCGGCGCAGCGCCAGACGCTGCTGTTCTCGGCCACCTACCCCGAGGGCATCGCCCAGCTGGCGTCGCGCTTCTTGCGCGAGCCGGTCACGGTCAAGGTCGAGGCGCAGCATGCGGCCGGCACGATCGCGCAGCACTGGTTCGAGGTCGGCGAGCGCGAGCGCATCGCGGCGGTGGGCCAGCTGCTCGACCACTACCGCCCGGCCACGACGCTGGCCTTCTGCAACACCAAGCAGAGGGTGCGCGACGTGGCCGCGGCGCTGCAGGCGCGCGGCGTGATGGCGCTGGCGCTGCACGGCGACCTGGAGCAACGCGACCGCGACCAGGTGCTGGTGCGCTTTTCCAACCGCAGCTGCCCGGTGCTGGTGGCCACCGACGTGGCCGCCCGCGGGCTGGACATCGCGGGCCTGGCCTGCGTGCTGAACGTCGACGTCACGCCCGACCCCGAGGTGCACGTGCACCGCGTGGGCCGCACCGGCCGCGCCGGCGAGACCGGCCTCGCGCTGAACCTGGCCAGCATGGACGAGATGGGCTCGGTCGGCCGCATCGAGCTGCTGCAGGGCGAGAGCCGCTGGACGCCGCTGGCGGGCCTCAAGCCCACCGGCGGCGGCCCGCTGCTGGCGCCCATGGCCACGCTGCACCTGCAGGGCGGCCGCAAGGAAAAGATCCGCCCCGGCGACGTGCTGGGCGCGCTCACCAAGGACCTGGGCTACACCCGCGAGCAGGTCGGCAAGATCGACGTGAACGAGTTCAGCACCTACATCGCCGTCGAACGCAGCATCGCGCAGCAGGCCGCGGCGCGGCTGAACGCCGGCAAGGTCAAGGGCAAGAGCGTGAAGGTACGGGTGCTGGACGACGCGGTGGGGTGAGGGGTCCCGGCCCCGTCGTCACCGCGCACGCGGGGCCCCATGCGCGAGCGCCGCGCCTGCGCGTGGATGCCCGCCTGCGCGGGCATGACGGAGGATGTCGTCATTCCGGCGAAGGCCGGAATCCAGTGACTTCTGCCGTTTCGATGCACCCCGAAGTCACTGGGCCCCGGCCTTCGCCGGGGCGACGCGTGCGGGGGCCATGCCGGCCTCCCCGTCGTCCCCGCGCAGGCGGGGACCCACGTGCGAGCGCCGCGCCTGAGCGTGGATGCCCGCCTGCGCGGGCATGACGGAGGACGCCGCCCTCAACGCCACCCCGCCCGCACCAGCGTCTGCTGCACCAGCCGCGCGATCAGCTCGTGCCCCCGCGGCGTGGGATGGAAGTTGTCGGAGAACAACCAGCTGCGCCACCAGCCCGCGGTGCCGCCGGCGGGCGGGGCGGCGTCCAGCGCGGTGTCGGTGCAGGCGGGAAAGTCCAGCGCCGAGGGGCAGGCCGGCTGGTCGGTGACGGTCAGGCCGTAGGTCGCGGGGCTGGTGGTCTGCGCCGCGAAGTCGGCGGCGTAGGGCACGATGGCCACGCGCCGCTCGCCGGCGGCCAGCCGTGCGAGTTCGGCGTTGTACGTCGCCACCCAGGTGCGGATGCCGGCCTCGGTCTCGGCCGCGACCGTCGCCCCCTGCGTGCCGGCCAGCCCCTGCAGGATGGTGCGGAAGCGCGGCGTGCGCGTGAGGTCCGGCACCTCCAGCACCGCCACCCGCGTGGCGCCGCGGTCCAGGGCGGCGCCGCGCAGCGCGGTCCACAAGGTGTTGGCGGTGGCCTGCGCGTACAGCCGGCCCGCCACGATGCCGCCGCTCGCCTGCGACAGCGCATCGGCCAGTGTCGAGGCGCTGAGCTCCTGCCCCAGCAGCGCCAGCAGCACGGCGCGGTCGGTGCCGCTGCGCAGCGAATCGATGTAGGTGTCGGCCAGGCTGGCGATGTCGTTGGCGCCGCCGTCCACCAGCAGCAGGTCGCCCGCCCGCCACGCGCCGCCGCTGGCCTGCAGCGCGGTGCGCAGCTGGTGCTGCACCGAGAACGGGCTGTCGTCGCCGTTGCGCACGGCCGGGTTGTTCACCAGCGCGCCGGCCACCGCGAAGTTGGTGCAGGTGCTGCGGGTGCTGAAGGTCTGGCCGCGGTCGGTGCTGGCGAAGTACGGGCACAGTGCGGGCGCGGCCAGGTCGCGGGCGACCAGTTCGGTGAAGACCGGGTAGCCCGTCGCGGTGTTGGCCGCCGTCGCCACCGTGGCGCGGTAGCCGAAGGTGCCCGCGTCGGCCAGGCTGTCGCCCGCCACGACGACGCGGGTGATCGGTCCCGCGGCCTGGGCCTGGGGTTGGGTGGTCGGCGTGGTGGCCGCGACGTTGTCGTCGCCACCGCCCCCGCCGCAGGCGGCGAGCAGCGCGGCGGTGGTGACGGCGAGCGCAAGGCGCAGGGGGTGGCGCAGGGTGGGCATGGGCAGGGTCCTTTGCGGCCGATGCTGGGCAGGCGGCCGTCCGGCACGTGTAGGCCGGTGGCGACTCGTGCACTGCCGATCCCGTCATCCCCGCGCAGGCGGGGATCCACGCACCGGCGCCGCGCCGCATCGTGGGTCCCCGCCTGCGCGGGACGACCCGTCCCACCGCCCGCCCGCCATCCCGCGCGCCCATCCGCCACCGCGTCCTACACATCCGCAGCCGCGCGCCCTGTCCACTGCACCGCTCTTGCCAACCGAACAAGGAGTTCACCGATGAAGCAGACCCTCGTGGCCGTCGCCACCACCCTCACCCTGGCCGTGGCCGGCCCCGCCCTCGCGCAGTCCACCGGCAGCGGCTCGGCCGGCGCCGGCAGCAGCGGCCCCTCGGGCGGCGCCGGCATGTCGTCGTCGTCCGGCGGCTCGTCGGGCGGCTCGGGCCAGTCGTCCGGGCGCTCGCAGACGCAGCAGATGCAGAAGCAGGCGGACGCCGACTACAAGTCGGCCAAGGCGCAGTGCGACACCAAGCAGGGTTCGCAGAAGTCGCTGTGCGAGAAGCAGGCCAAGGCCGACCACGCGCAGGCCGAGCTCGAGGTCGAGAAGGCCAAGGCCGCGCAGTCCTCGCAGTCGATGGGGGCGGGCAAGTCCAGCCAGTGACGCCGATGGCGCCGGGATCCGTGCGCGGGCAAGCCGCTGGATCCCGGCCTTCGCCGGGATGACCGCGTGGCGGCGCCGGGCCGCGCGCCCGGCCGTCCTCAGGCGGCGCGCGAGGCGATCTCCTGGCGCAGCCGCTCTTCCTGGGCGCGCAGCTCGGGCGTGAACTCGGCGCCGAAATCCTCGGCGTCGAACACCTGGCGGATCTCCAGCTGCGACTCGCCCGGGTGCGGGTTGGGGCAGCGCCGCGCCCAGTCGATCGCCTCCTGCAGCGAGGCGCAGTTCCAGAGCCAAAAGCCGGCGACCAGTTCCTTGGTCTCGGCGAAGGGACCGTCGACCACGCGCCGCTCGGCGCCCGAGAACAGCACGCGCGCCCCCTTGGCGCTGGGATGCAGTCCCTCGCCGGCCTGCATCACGCCGGCCCGCACCAGCTCCTCGTTGAACGCGCCCATCTGCGCCATCAGCTCCTGGCTGGGCATCACGCCCGCCTCGCTGTCGGCCGTGGCCTTGACGATGACCATGAATCGCATGTCGTGCTCCTTGTGCGTTGAAGGGTTGAAGTCGGTGCGGGCTCAGGCCTGCGGCACCGGGCGCGGGCCGCCGGAGACGAACCAGGGCGTGCCCCAGCGGTCGGTGCACATGCCGAACAGGTCGGCCCAGAAGGTCTCGGCCGGCGGCATGCCCACGCTGCCGCCCTCGGCCAGCTGCGCGAACACGCGCCGCGCCTCGTCGGCGCTGCCGTAGGTGAGCGACAGCGCGAAGCCGGCCATCGGCCGGTGCTGGCCCGCGGGCGAGTCCGACGCCATCAGCAGGCGGCCGTCGGGCATGGCGATGCAGGCATGCATGATCCGGTCGGCACTGTCGGGCGGGCACTGCCCGGGTTGGGGCGACTGGGCGTAGGTCATCAGCGCCTGCAGCTGGCCGCCCAGCACCTGGGCGTAGTGGCGCATGGCCTCGGCGCACTGGCCGTCGAAGAAGATGTAGCTGTCGAGCGTGGGCATGGGGTCCTTTCCGTGGTGGCTGGGCGCGGCCCGGATCGCCGCCTCCTGCCTGCACGACGAATGGGAGCGCACCGGATCGACAACGGCGTGCGGAAATCAGGGTTTGTCCCGAGGCATGATGCGCGGCCGATGCAGCGCCCGCCCCGCCACCGCCGACCTGTCCATCGCCCGGGCAACGCCCTGGCGAACGCGGCCATGGCCGTGCTGGTGGCCGCCTACCTGGGCGCGTTGGCCGCAGCCACCTGGGCGCGCTGGCTGCCGGGCTGGACCTGGTGGGGCTGGGGCGTGGCCAACCTCGTCACGGCCGGGCTGTATGCCCGCGACAAGCACGCCGCCCGCCACGGCGCCTGGCGCACCCCCGAAGCCACGCTGCACCTGTGGAGCCTGGCCGGCGGCTGGGTGGGGGCGTGGCTGGCGCAGCAGGTGCTGCGGCACAAGTCGAGGAAGGGAAGCTTCCGCGCGGTGTATGCGGTGACGGTGGCGCTGCACTTGGCCATGCTCGGCGCATGGCTCTGGTGGGGTCCGCAGCTGCTGGCACTGCTGCGCTGAGCACCTGTGCTGCGCTGCGCGCAGCAGCCTGGCCCCCCGCTTGCGCGGGGGTGACGACGCTCCCACCGTCATCCCCGCGCAGGCGGGGATCCAGTCGGGCGTTCGATCCGACCGCGGTGCGCTTACATCCCCCCGCCGCCACGCCGCGGCGCGGTCCGCAGCAGCTCGGCCAGCTGCGGCGCATACCAGCGGGCGTTCGCGGTGGTACCGTGCCCGGCCGTCTGCTCGCTGGCGGGGATCACGTACAGCTTGCCGTTCCTGACCCGCTGCAGCGCGCGCTCCATCAAGCCGGTCTCGGGCGGGTTGCGCTCGTCGTCGGCGGAGTTGATCGCCAGCACGGCGGCCTGGATCTGCTCGAGCCGGGGCGACGGGTCGTAGTCGCCCGACGAGGCCCAGTGGTACAGCGTGTCGTTGGCATCGGCCGCGAACGGTGCCTTCAGCCGCGCATCGAGCAGCGCGTCGGCCTGCGCGCGGGTGGGCGCCGCCTTGGCCAGGGCCTGGCTGCCGCCGTTGGTGGCGAAGGCGAAGAACACGGAGGCGACCTGCGCGCTGCGCGGCTGCCTGGTGTAGTTGCCGCCGTTCCACTCGGGGTCGTTGGTGATGCTGTCGACCACCAGCCGCCGCAGGATCCAGTTGCGGCTGCTCATCGCGGTGGGCTGGCAGGCCATCGGCACGAGGGCATCCATGTAGTCGGGGTAGCGGGTGCCCCAGATCCAGGCGTGCATGCCGCCCATGCTGTTGCCGATCACCAGCCGCACGTGCTTGACGCCCAGGTGCTCGCGCACCAGCCGCACCTGCGCGTCGACCATGTCGTCGTAGTTGTAGCGCGGGAACTTCGCGCGCAGGCCGTCGCTGGGCTTGCTGGACTTGCCATGGCCGATGGCGTCGGGAACGATGATCCAGTGCTTCGTGGCATCCAGCGGCTGGCCCGGCCCGAACAGCTGGCCCGCGAAGGCCGGCGTGAGCATCGTCTGCGCCGAGCCGGTGGTGCCGTGCAGCACCACCACCGGCTCGCCCTGCGGGTTGCCCAGCGTGGTGTAGGCCAGGCGCAGCTCGGGCAGCACCTCGCCGGTGTGGAAGCGGAAGTCGCGCACCGTCCACGCGCCCTCCTTCGGCGTGAGCAGGTCCTGCGCGAAGGCGCCCAGCGCGGCGCAGGCCAGCAGGCCCGCGGCCAGCGCGCGTTGCAGCAGCTTGTGCATCGCGCCCTCCTTCACCGCACGCTGAACGGCGACTGGTACGGCCGGCCCGAGGCCACGCCCGCGATCACCGTGCCGGCCGGCTTGAGGTGCACCCGGCCCTGGCGCGTGTTGTTGCGGGTGTCGACGAACGAGACCGGCCCTTCCACCAGCTCCAGGATCGACAGGTCGGCCGGCGCGCCCACCTGCAGCGTGCCGTGCTTGGGGATGCGGGCGATCACGCGGGCCGGGTTCTCGGTGGCCATGCGCACCACCTCGGGCAGGCTGAAGCCCATGTTCAGGAACTTGCTCATCACCCATGGCAGGTAGGGCAGGCCCGGCGTGTTGGCCGAGAACACGTGCACGTCGGAGCTGATGGTGTCGGGCGGGCAGCCCTGGGCGATGGCGGCCTCGGCGACGGTGTAGTCGAAGCTGCCGCCGCCGTGGCCCACGTCGAACACCACGCCGCGGCGCTTGGCCGCCAGCGCCGCGGGCAGCAGCTTGCCCTCCTGGACGATGTTGGTGAACTGGCCGGCGTTGTTGGGCGCGCCCGAAAAGCAGTGCGTCAGCACGTCGCCCGGCCGCATGGCATCGAGGATCTGCGACATCAGCGCCACGTCCTGCACGCCGCCGATGTGCACCATCACCTTGGCGGGCACGCCACTGAGCTCGCAGGCGCGGATGGCGCGGCGCAGCGGCTCCATGCCGTGCCGTGCGATCACGTTCTCGCTCATGCGCACCTTCACGCCCAGCACCAGGTCGGCGTTCTCGGCCACGGCGCGGGCCGCCACCTCGGGCTGCGCGAAGTCGATGTTGAACAGCTCGGGCACGGGGAAGCCCGCCAGCCCGTGCACCGCGATGTGCACGAAGGCGAACTGGCGCGTGCGCACGCTGGGCACGATGAAGCGGCGGAAGCCCGCGATGTTGTTGGCGCCGCCGTCGCCGGCCGACACGGTGGTGGTGGTGCACTGGTGCGCCAGCAGCTCGTCGGGCGGGATGCCGATGGCCGAGCCGTAGGGGTAGGTGTGGCAGTGCAGGTCGATCAGGCCGGGGGTGACCAGCTTGCCGCCGACGTCGAGCACGCGGTTGCCGCGCTCGGCGGGGATGGACTCGGCCAGCTGCACCACCTGGCCGTTGCGGATGCCGATGTCGCGGCGGCCCTGCAGGTTCTGGCTGGGATCGACCACCTGCGCGTTGCGCACCAGCAGGTCGAACTTGTCGTTGGGCCCCATCGCCATCTGCGCCGCGGCCGGCAGCGATGCCAGCGCCAGCGAGCCTGCGCCGCCGGCCAGCAGCGCGCGTCGGGTCGTGTCCACCATGGATGTCTCCTTCGTTGTTGTCGAGCTGGACGACTCTGGGCGGACGTCGCCGCGCGGTCAATGCGGGAAACGCGGCGAACTTTCGTGGCGGTTGGCAGGGGTCGGTGGTCACGGCGCAGGCGGCGATCCCCGAGGCCGTCATCCCGGCGCAAGCCGGGATCCAGTGACTTTGACCCCGCCGCCAAGTCACTGGGCCCCGGCCTTCGCCGGGGCGACGGCGGGGACACTGGGCCCCGGGGTTCGCCGGGGCGGCGGCCACCCTCACCCCGGCAGCTTCTCCCGCAGCACCTGCAGCAGCTGCTCGGGCGCGACCGGCTTGGTCATGTGGGCGTCGAAGCCGGCATCGCGGGCGGCGTCGCGGTCGGCCTGCTGGCCCCAGCCGGTGACGGCCACCAGCACCGGCGCGCCGCCCTCGCCCGCCTGCGCGCGAATGCGGCGGCAGACCTCGTAGCCGTCCACGTCGGGCAGGCCGATGTCCAGCAGCACCGCGTCGGGCCGCTCCTGCGCCACCGCCTGCAGCGCCGAGGCGCCGTCGTGCGCGCGCGCCACCGCATAACCGTGCAGGCCCAGCACGTCGGCCAGGGTGTCGGCGGCGTCGCGGTTGTCGTCCACCACCAGCACGCGCGCGCCGGGCCGGTCGGCGGCGGGCGCCTGCGACGCCACCGCCTGCGCGGCGCCGGCCTCGGGCGCGCCGGCCAGCGGCAGCGTGATGCAGAAGGTGCTGCCGCGGCCCTGGCCGTCGCTGTGCGCGCGGATGCGGCCGCCGTGCAGCTCCACCAGCCGCCGCGTCAGGGCCAGCCCGATCCCCAGGCCGGTGTTGCCGCCGTGGCCGCTGTGGCGCTCCTGCACGAACAGCTCGAACACGCGGTCGATGTTGTCGGGCGCGATGCCGATGCCGCTGTCCACCACCTCGACCTGCGCCTGCCCGTCGCTGGCCTGCACCCGCAGCAGCACGCGCCCACCGGGCGCGGTGAACTTGACCGCGTTGTTCAGCAGGTTGGTCAGGCACTGGGTCAGGCGGGTGGCGTCGCCGCGCACCTGCGGCGCCGGCCGGGCGATGGCATGCGCCACCTGCAGGCCGGCACGGCCGGCGGCCTCGCCGATCGCCTCGAGGGCGGCGGTGGCGATCTCGCCCAGGTCGACCCGTTCGTCGCGCAGGTGGATGCGTCCCAGCGTGATCCGCGAGACGTCCAGCAGGTCGTCGACCAGGCGCGTCAGGTGCTGGGTCTGGCGGGCGATGATCCCGCGCGCCCGCTCGACCGTCGGGTCCGTCGGGTTGCGCAGCCGGATCAGCTCGACCGCGGTGCGGATGGGCGCCAGCGGGTTGCGCAGCTCGTGCGCGAGCGTGGCCAGGAACTCGTCCTTCTGCCGGTCGGCCTGCCGCAGCATGGCCTCGCGGTCCTGCGCCAGCATGCGCAGCGTGGCCTCGTGCGCGCGCTGGCGCTCGGCCTCGGCGCCCTGGCGCAGGGCCTGGGCCAGCAGGTCGATCTCGGCGATGCCGGTGTCGCGCTGCACCGGCGGCGCGCGACCGGCCAGCACGTCGTCGCCCAGGGCCTTGAGCGGCTGGGCCAGCTTGCGGCTGACGATGCTGGCCAGCAGCACGCTGACCAGCAGCGCGGTCAGCAGCATCGCGACCCAGGCCAGCGAGGCCGTGCGCTCGGCGGTGATCACGCTGCCGTCCTCGGGCTGGGCCACGCGCACCACGAAGCCGTTGAGCGGCGAGCGTGCCCAGGCGCCCACCAGCGGCGTGCCGTCGCGCGAGACCTGGCGGTAGAAGCCCGAGGTGTCGTCCTCGAGGCTGCCGCCGCCCGGGATCGGGGGCATGCGGTCGGCCAGCCGGCTGGCGGCGCCGGCGTTCGAGGCGACGGCCAGCCCGGCGCGGTCGACCAGCACCGCACGGATGCCGGGCAGCCGCACCGCGGTGGCGAAGCGCTCCTGCAGCAGCTCGGGCGGGTACGCGAAGATCAGCGCATAGCGCGAGCGGCCCTCGCGCTTGACCGGGATCGAGACCGACAGCGAGGGCTTGAGGATCTGCACCCCGTAGTACAGGTCGCTGTAGATCGGCCAGCCGGTCTCGAACGCGTGCAGCGACAGGTGGCCCGAGCTGAGCGGCAGCTTGCGGCCCTGCCACTCCACCTCGCGCGACTGGGTGCCCAGCTTCCACAGGTTGGGCAGCGGCTGGCCGATCGCCGCCGCGGTGTTGAACAGCACCTGCCCGTCGGGGCCCACCAGCACGATCAGGCTGCCGGGCGTGCGCTCGGTGACGGTCTTGGCGAAGCGCTGCATCGCCGGCCAGTCGGCGGCGTCCACCAGCGGCGAGGCGGCCAGCACCTCGAGCTGGGCGCGGCTGCGCTCGAACTCGGCGTCGCTGGTCTGCACCAGGGTCTGCGCCAGCACGGCCAGGCGGGCCTGCGCGGCGTCCTGTTCCTGGCCGGCCTGCAGCGCCAGCAGGCCGAGCGCGCCGGCCAGCAGCGGCAGCACGACGGCCGCGAGCAGCCATCCCAGGGACTGGTTGAGCGTGCGCGGCTTCAGGAGGGACAGCATCAAGGTGAACCGGCCCGCGACGATCCCCGCCCGCAGGTCAGCCGTGGCACTGTACGGCGGCCCGCGGCGGCTCGCGTCGGACGCGAACGCGAGCGTGGCGGGCTAGCATCGCCCGATGACCGAGGACACCACCCACACGGGCGACCCGACCGCCCTGCCCGCCCACCGCCAGGCCGCGCTGCTGCGGGCACGCCGGCTGTCGTGCCGCGAGCTCATGCAGGCGACGCTGGCCCGCATCGCGCGCCTGAACCCCGGCTGCAACGCGCTCGTGCACCTGCGGCCGCAGGCCGAGCTGCTGGCCGAGGCCGATGCCCGCGATGCCGAGCTGGCACGCGGCGAGGACCGCGGCTGGCTGCACGGCCTGCCGATGGCGCCCAAGGACCTGACCGAGGTGGCGGGCCTGCCCACCACCCGCGGCTGCACCCTGCTGGCCCGCCATGTCGCGCCGCGCGACAGCGTCATGGCGGGGCGGCTGCGCGCGGCCGGCGCCATCTTCATCGGCCGCAGCACCACGCCCGAGCTGGGCCTGGGCTCGCACACCTTCAGCACGCTGCACGGCGCCACGCGCAACGCCTGGGACCCGGCCGTGAGCGCGGGCGGCAGCAGCGGCGGCGCGGCGGTCGCGCTGGCCCTGCGGCTGCTGCCGGTGGCCGACGGCTCGGATTTCATGGGCTCGCTGCGCAACCCGGCGGGCTGGAACCACGTGTTCGGCCTGCGGCCGACGCAGGGCCGCGTGCCCACCGGCCCCGGCCCCGAGGTGTGGCTGGACCAGCTGGGCACCGAGGGACCGATGGCCCGCACGGTCGAGGACCTGGCCCGCCTGCTGCAGGTGCAGGCCGGCGCCGACCCGCAGCTGCCGTTGTCGCTGCGCGATGCCTTCCGCTGGGAGACGCCGGCCGACGCACCGGCGGCGTTGCGCGGGCTGCGCATCGGCTGGCTGGGCGACCTGGGCGGGCACCTGGCGATGGAGGACGGCGTGCTCGACGCCTGCCGGGACGCGCTGCGCCACTGCGAGGCGGCCGGCGCCCGCGTCGAGGAAGCGGCGCTGGGCGTGGACCTGCAGCGGCTGTGGGACTGCTGGCTGGTGTGGCGCCGCGCGCTGGTGGGCCCGCGCGTGGACGCGCTGCTGCAGCTGCCCGGCGCGCGCGACGCGCTCAAGCCCGAGGCGCTGTGGGAGTGGGAAGGCAGCCGCGGCCTGGCCTGGGCCGACGTGCAGCGCGCCGCGCAGGTGCGCAGTGCGTTCTTCCAGAAGCTGCAGTCGTTGCTGGGGCCGCAGGGCCGCTGGGACGTGCTGGCCCTGCCCTCGGCGCAGTGCTGGCCGTTCCCGGTCGGCGAGCGCTGGCCGCAGGCCATCGCGGGCCGGGCGATGGACACCTACCACCGGTGGATGGAGGTGACGACCTACGCCACGCTGGCCGGCGTGCCCGCGGCCTGCGTGCCGGCGGGCTTCCACCTGCAGCACGGCTGGCCGATGGGGCTGCAGCTGCTGGGCGCGCACGGGGCCGATGCGCAGGTGCTGCGGGTGGCGGCGGGGTACGAGGCGGTGCGCGCGGACTTCATCGCGCGGCGGCCGGGGGACTAGGCGTGGGTCCCCGCCTGCGCGAGGACGACGGGCCGTGGGAGCGTCATGCCCGCGAAGGCGGGCATCCACGATCGACCGCCCTGCCCGACCAGGGGTCCCCGCCTGCGCGGGGACGACGGGCCGTGCAGGCCGCTCAGGCCGCCTTCGCCGGCGCGTGGATGCCCATGCGGTCCAGCGCGTCGGCCAGCAGGCCCACGGTGCGGTCCACGTGGTGCCACTTGTCCAGCCCGAACAGGCCGATGCGGAAGGTGCGGAAGTCGGCGCCCTCGTCGCACTGCAGCGGCACGCCGGCGGCGGTCTGCAGGCCCTCGGCCAGGAAGCGCCTGGCGTTCTGCAGCTCGGGGTCGGTGGTGTAGCTGACCACCACGCCCGGTGCCTTCCAGCCGTCGGCCGCCACGCTGGCGAAGCCGCGCGACTCGAACAGCGCGCGCACCTTGCGGCCCAGCTCCTCCTGCTCGGCCTTGACCTTGGCGAAGCCGTAGGCGCGGGTCTCCTGCATGGTGGCGTGCAGCCGCACCAGCGCGTCGGTGGGCATGGTGGCGTGGTACATGTGGCTGCCCTGCTCGTAGGCCTCCATCAGCTGCAGCCACTTCTTCAGGTCGCAGGCGAAGCTGCTGCTGGTGGTGCCGTCGATGGCGGCGCGGGCGCGCTCGGACAGCATGACCATGGCGCAGCAGGGCGAGCTGCTCCAGCCCTTCTGCGGCGCCGAGATCAGCACGTCGACGCCGGTGGCGCGCATGTCGACCCACATCGCCCCCGAGGCGATGCAGTCGAGCACGAACAGGCCGCCCACCGCATGCACCGCGTCGGCGACGGCGCGCAGGTAGTCGTCGGACAGCAGCATCCCGGCGGCCGTCTCCACGTGGGGCGCGAACACCACGGCGGGCTTGTGCTCGCGGATGGCCGCCTGCACCTCGGCGATGGGGGCGGGCACCCAGGGCGCGGTGGGGCCGGCGCCCTGGCGGCGGGCCTTGAGCACCTGGTGGGACGCGGGGATGCCCCCCATCTCGAAGATCTGCGTCCAGCGGTAGCTGAACCAGCCGTTGCGCAGCACCAGCACGTGCTTGCCGCCAGCGAACTGCCGCGCCACGGCTTCCATGCCGAAGGTGCCGCTGCCGGGCACCAGCACGGCCGAGTGGGCCCCGTAGACCTCCTTGAGGATGCTCCCGATGCCGGTCATCACGCCCTGGAAGGCCTTGGACATGTGGTTCAGCGCGCGGTCGGTGTAGACCACCGAGAACTCGAGCAGGCCATCGGGATCGACGTCGGGCAGCAGTCCGGGCATGGGGGACCTCTCTTCAGGATGCTTTCGCAGGGCGGGCGACTTTAGCACCGGCCCCATGACGGTGCAGGCACCCCCGGCCCAGCCGGGGCAACACCGTCGGGGACCCGCCGAGCTGCCGTTCGTCAGCCTTTCATGTAACAAGAATAGGTGTGATTGCAACAATTTGTGCCAAACCCTAGACTGCGCCGGCGCGGTTGTCGCGCTGAGGAGGGGCGGGCATGGGTGTGTTGCAACGATGGTTCGGCGGGTCGGCGCCCGCGCGTCCGGCGGGCCGGCCGGCACCGCATTCCCTGCCCGGCGAACAGCTGTCCCAGCAGTTCCCCAGCTCCAGCTCCACCCTCAGCGGGGCGGACACGCCCCATGCGGTGCGCAAGGAGGTGGTGCGCATCTCCATGCGCGACACGCTGCAGCAGGCCGGCATCCCGGCGGCCTGGCTCAAGAGCGAACCGCTGTCGATGGCCATGCCCGGCCGCGACGTGGGCATCCACGTGCGGCTGAATCTGCAGCACTGGGACCCCCGGCTCGTGCTGCACGGCCCGGCGCTGCAGTCGGCGCTCGAGCGGCGCATCACCGCCCTGGACCCCAGCGCGTCCGAGTGGCTGATGGGCTTCTCGTGGCAGTTCCAGGTGGCGCCCGGCGCGGCGCCGGCCGAGCTGCCCCCGCCGGCCAGCTGGTCGCAGGCGCCGACCGATCCCGATGCCTACGCGCGCACCGTCGCGCTGAAGGCGCGCCCGGGGGGCGACGCCGACGTGATCACGGGCCCGACCCGGATCGCGCAAGCCTCCGCCGGCTCGCCGCGCCAGGACCTGGAGCGCATGCTGGCCGAGCGCGATGCCGAGTTCCAGCAGAGCGACCACGGGTTCGACCAGACCCAGCCGATGAAGCTCTGAGGCGGCGCGCGGCTCTCGGCTGCGGCCCGGGCTCAGAACAGGCTGCCGGTCGCCGGCGGCGGGGGCGGCCGCAGGGTGCGCACGCTGCCCGCCTTGGGCGCGCGCGGCGGCAGCGGCGACGGCTCGGCCAGCAGCGGCTTGTCCCAGCGGCGCAGGTAGGCATGCGCGTCCTGCACGCGGCACGACAGCCAGCCGCCGTAGTCCTCGGGATCGAGGATCACCACCATGCGCTTCTCGTCCTCGGGCCGGTGGAAGCGCTGCATCACCGGATGGCCGTCGGCGTTGACCGTCAGCATCGCGAACGACAGCAGCTCGCGCCCGTCGGGATGCCGCCAGGGCCGCCACAGCCCGGCCACGCCGAAGGGCACGGCGCCCTCCTGGTGGATCACCCAGCGCACCGCGCTGCCGCTCTCCCAGCAGGGCTCGTAGATCGCCTCGCAGGGGATGATGCAGCGCCAGCCGCTGCGCCAGGCATCGCGGAAGCTGGGCAGCCGGTCCACCGTCTCGCTGCGGGCGTTGTAGGTGCGGCGGCCGTAGGCGATCTCGGTGGCGAAGGCCGGCAGCAGGCCGAAGATGCCGTCGTCCACCACCCGCTCGAGGCCGGAGCCGTCCTGGGCCAGCCGGATGAAGGGCGCCAGCCCCAGCGGCCAGGTCTCGGTGGGCGCATCGTCGCGCGCGCGGTCCACCCCGAAGAAGCTGAGCAGCCGGTCGCGCCGGCTCACGGGGATGTAGTTCGCGCACATGGCCGGCGATGCTAGCGCGGGCACGCGGCCGGCGCGCCACACGCCCCGGCCCGTGCTTGCCGTCCTGCTATGGAATCGGGAGCAGCCGCGGCTACACTGGCGCGCCCTGCCGGGCGGAGACCCGTCCGGCAGGGCCGCACCCGCACCCTGTCCCGACCTGCATCCGCCCGCCGTGCCCGCCAAGGATCCCGCCGCCCTGCCCCAGCTGCTGGCGCTGCTCGAAGCGCGCTACGCCCTGCGCATCCTGTGGGCGCTGGCCGACGGCCATGCGCAGACCTTCCGGCTGCTGCAGGACAGCGTGGGCGGCGTGACGCCCAACACCCTGAACACCCGCCTGAAGGCGCTGCGCGAGGCCGGCCTGCTGGCGCACGGCGACGAGGGCTACCACCTCACGCCCGCGGGCGCCGGGCTGCTGCGCTGCCTGGACGGCCTGCCCGCCTATGCGCAGCGCTGGGCGCAGGGCCGCCGCAAGGCCGGCCCCGTGCCCGCGCCCCGTTCCCCCCACCGACCCGGACCCACCCCATGACCGACGCCCTGCATGCCGCCCTCGCGCCCGAGCGCGCCCTGCCCCGTGATGCCGACCGCGCCCTGCTGGTGGGCCGCTGCCAGGTCGAGGGCCTGGGGCCGGTGCTGGTGCGCATCACGCCCACCGAGGTGTCGGACCTGTCGGCGCTGGCGCCCACGCTGCGCGACCTGCTGGAGCTGGACGACCCGGCCGCCGCGGTGCGCGCCCATGCGGCGCCGCGCCTGGCGGCCACGGCCGACGTGCTGGCCAATTCGGCGCACGACCGCCGCGCGGCGGGCACGCCCTGGCTGCTGGCGCCCTGCGACCTGCAGGCGATCAAGGCCGCGGGCGTGACCTTCGTGGCCTCGATGCTCGAGCGGGTCATCGAGGAGCAGTGCCGCGGCGACGCCTCGCGCGCCGAGGCCGTGCGCGCCGCCGTGGTGGCGGTGATCGGCGACAACCTGTCGGCCGTGCGCCCGGGCTCGCCCAAGGCGGCCCGGCTCAAGGAGGTGCTGCTGGCCCAGGGCATGTGGTCGCAGTACCTGGAGGTGGGCATCGGGCCCGATGCCGAGGTGTTCACCAAGTCGCAGCCCATGAGCGCGGTGGGCACGGGGGCCGAGGTCGGCCTGCACCCCGCCAGCGAGTGGAACAACCCCGAGCCCGAGGTCGTCCTGGCCGTGGACAGCCGCGGCCGGGTGCGCGGCGCCGCGCTGGGCAACGACGTCAACCTGCGCGACTTCGAGGGCCGCAGCGCCCTGCTGCTGGGCAAGGCCAAGGACAACAACGGCAGCTGCGCGATCGGGCCCTGGGTGCGCCTGTTCGACGACGGCTTCGGCATCGACGACGTGCGCCGCTGCGACCTGGCCATGCGGGTGGACGGGCCCGAGGGCTACGTGCTCGACGGTGCCAGCTCGCTGGCCAGGATCAGCCGCGACCCGCTGGACCTGGTGGCCCAGGCGGCCGGCGCGAACCACCAGTACCCCGACGGCTTCGTGCTCTTCCTGGGCACCATGTTCGCGCCCACGCAGGACCGCCATGGGCCCGGGCAGGGCTTCACGCACGTGGCCGGGGACGTGGTCACCGTGCACACGCCGGCCCTCGGTACACTCGCCAACCGCGTGTCGACCTCCGACCGCATCCCCCCCTGGACCTACGGCACCGCCGCGCTGATGCGCGACCTGGCCCGCCGCGGTCTGCTCTGAACACCCAGGACCCGACCATGATCACCACCCCTTCCGGCCTGCAGTACGAAGACACCGTGCCGGGCACCGGCGCCGAAGCCCGCCCCGGCCAGCACGTGCACGTGCACTACACCGGCTGGCTCTACCAGGACGGCCAGCAGGGCGCCAAGTTCGACAGCAGCCGCGACCGCAACGACCCCTTCGCCTTCTCCCTGGGCGCCGGCATGGTGATCAAGGGCTGGGACGAGGGCGTGGCCGGCATGAAGATCGGCGGCCAGCGCACCCTGATCATCCCGCCGCAACTGGGTTACGGCGCCCGGGGCGCCGGCGGCGTGATCCCGCCCAACGCGACCCTGAAGTTCGACGTGGAGCTGCTGGACGCGCATTGAGCGGCCAGGGGCGGCGCGCCGTCCCGACGCTCGCCCAAGCCACCTCAGGCCGTCACCCCCGCGCAGGCGGGGGTCCAGCGACGGCCGGCGCCTACCCTCGAGCGCCGGCCTGGATCCCCGCTTTCGCGGGGATGACAGGGGTGGTGCGGGCAAGGGGGGCATGGCGGGCAGCGCCGGGCGGTCCGGCCGCCCGGCCCCCGGCTCCGGCCCCCTTCCCCTGGCCCCTTCGGGCCAAGCTCAGCATTTTTCGGCCGGAAAGACCCTGCCGGCGTCTTGAAACCCCCGACACTGCCCCAAGGTGCCGCGCAGTTTCGTTCGCGCAGAGCCTTCCTACCCCCATGACCGACCCGACCAAGATCGAACCCACGCTGGACGGCGCCCCGGCCGCCGCCGACGTCAGCCCCGAGGAGCACGAGGCGGCCGCCGCCGCCAACGCGACCGACCTGGCCTCCACCCTGGCCGAGCTCGAGCAGCTGCGGGCCAAGAACGCGGAGCTGTCCGAGAACTACCTGCGGGCCCAGGCCGAGGTGCAGAACGTGCGCCGCCGCGCCGAGGACGAGATGTCCAAGGCGCGCAAGTTCGCGGTGGAGAGCTTCGCCGAGAGCCTGCTGCCGGTGTGCGACAGCCTGGAGGCCGGCCTGGCCATCCAGGACGCCACCCCCGAGCAGATCCGCGAGGGCGCCGAGGCCACGCTGCGCCAGCTCAAGTCGGCGCTGGAGCGCAACAAGGTGCTGGAGATCGCGCCGGCCGCCGGCACGCGCTTCGACCCCCACCACCACCAGGCCATCTCGATGGTGCCGGGCAGCGGCCAGGAGGCCAACACCGTCGTGGCGGTGCTGCAGAAGGGCTACTCCATCGCCGAGCGCGTGCTGCGGCCGGCCCTGGTGACCGTCGCGGCGTCGTGACCGCTTGAAACACGGGGCGGCAGCCCCTACCTGACACGCATCCCGCGGGCCCCGCCGGCCCCCGACCCGAACACAGGAACAGGAGAAGACATCATGGGAAAGATCATCGGCATCGACCTGGGCACCACGAACTCGTGCGTCTCGATCATGGAGGGCAACACGCCCAAGGTGATCGAGAACAGCGAGGGCGCGCGCACCACCCCCTCGATCGTCGCGTACCAGGAGGACGGTGAGATCCTCGTGGGCGCCTCGGCCAAGCGCCAGGCCGTCACCAACCCGCGCAACACCCTGTACGCGATCAAGCGCCTGATCGGCCGCAAGTTCGAGGAAAAGGAAGTCCAGAAGGACATCAGCCTGATGCCCTACACCATCGCCAAGGCCGACAACGGCGACGCGTGGGTGGACGTGCGCAACAAGAAGATCGCGCCGCAGCAGGTCAGCGCCGACATCCTGCGCAAGATGAAGAAGACCGCCGAGGACTACCTGGGCGAGCCGGTCACCGAGGCCGTGATCACGGTGCCCGCGTACTTCAACGACGCCCAGCGCCAGGCCACCAAGGACGCCGGCCGCATCGCCGGCCTGGAGGTCAAGCGCATCATCAACGAGCCCACCGCGGCCGCGCTGGCCTTCGGCCTGGACAAGCAGGAAAAGGGCGACCGCAAGATCGCCGTGTACGACCTGGGCGGCGGCACCTTCGACATCTCGATCATCGAGATCGCCGACGTCGACGGCGAAAAGCAGTTCGAGGTGCTGTCCACCAACGGCGACACCTTCCTGGGTGGCGAGGACTTCGACCAGCGGATCATCGACCACATCATCGGCGAGTTCAAGAAGGAACAGGGCGTCGACCTGTCCAAGGACGTGCTGGCCCTGCAGCGCCTGAAGGAAGCCGCCGAGAAGGCCAAGATCGAGCTGTCGTCCTCGGCCGCCACCGACATCAACCTGCCCTACATCACGGCCGATGCCTCGGGTCCCAAGCACCTGAACATCAAGCTCACGCGCGCCAAGCTGGAGAGCCTGGTCGACGAGCTGATCGAGCGCACCATCGCGCCGTGCCGCACCGCCATCAAGGACGCCGGCGTGAGCGTGGGCGAGATCCACGACGTGATCCTGGTGGGCGGCATGACCCGCATGCCCAAGGTGCAGGACAAGGTCAAGGAGTTCTTCGGCAAGGAGCCGCGCAAGGACGTCAACCCCGACGAGGCCGTCGCCGTGGGCGCGGCCATCCAGGGCCAGGTGCTGGGCGGTGACCGCAAGGACGTGCTGCTGCTGGACGTCACCCCGCTGTCGCTGGGCATCGAGACCCTGGGCGGCGTGATGACCAAGATGATCGGCAAGAACACGACCATCCCGACCAAGTTCGCCCAGACCTTCTCGACCGCCGACGACAACCAGCCGGCCGTGACGATCAAGGTGTTCCAGGGCGAGCGCGAGATGGCCAGCGGCAACAAGCTGCTGGGCGAGTTCAACCTCGAGGGCATCCCGCCGTCGCCGCGCGGCACGCCGCAGATCGAGGTGACCTTCGACATCGACGCCAACGGCATCCTGCACGTGAGCGCCAAGGACAAGGGCACGGGCAAGGAGAACAAGATCACCATCAAGGCGAACTCGGGCCTGTCCGAGGACGAGATCCAGAAGATGGTCAAGGACGCCGAGCTCAACGCCGCCGAGGACAAGAAGAAGCTCGAGCTGGTGCAGGCCCGCAACCAGGGCGAGGCGCTGGTGCACTCGGTGCGCAAGAGCCTGGGCGAGTACGGCGACAAGCTCGATGCCGGCGAGAAGGACAAGATCGAGGCCGCGATCAAGGACCTGGAGTCCGTGCTCAAGACCGAGGACAAGGCCGCGATCGACGACAAGAGCAACGCGCTGATGACCGCCAGCCAGAAGCTGGGCGAGAAGATGTACGCCGACATGCAGGCGCAGCAGGGCGCCGCGGCGGCGGCCGGTGCCGCGCCTGGCGGCGACGCCGGGGCGCAGGCCCCGGGCGGCAAGCCGGCCGACGACGACAACGTCGTGGACGCGGAAGTCAAGGAAGTCAAGAAGGGCTGACGCGGCGCGCTGCCCGATACGACCACGCCGCGTCGGTGCCTCAGCCGACGCGGCGTTTGCGCTGAAAGAACGACCACCAGATGGCCACCAAACGCGACTTTTACGAGATCCTCGGCGTTCCCAAGAACGCCTCGGAAGAGGAAATCAAGAAGGCTTATCGCAAGCTCGCGATGAAGTACCACCCTGACCGCAACCAGGGGGATGCGGCCAAGGAGGCGGAAGCCAAGTTCAAGGAGGCCAAGGAGGCCTACGAGATGCTGTCGGACGGCGACAAGCGTGCGGCGTACGACCAGTACGGCCACGCGGGCGTCGACCCGAACATGCGCGGCCCGGGCGGCGGGCCCGAGGGGTTCGGCGGCTTCGCCGAGGCCTTCGGCGACATCTTCGGCGACATCTTCGGCCAGGGCGGCCGCGCCGGCGCGGGCGCCCGCGGCGGCCGGCAGGTGTACCGCGGCAACGACCTGTCGTACGCGATGGAGGTCACGCTCGAGGAGGCCGCCGCCGGCAAGGAAGCGCAGATCCGCATCCCCACCTGGGACAGCTGCGACACCTGCCACGGCAGCGGCGCCAAGCCGGGCACGCAGGCCAAGCAGTGCGGCACCTGCCACGGCGCCGGCGTGGTGCAGATGCGCCAGGGCTTCTTCTCGGTGCAGCAGACCTGCCCGACCTGCCGCGGCGCGGGCAAGATCATCCCCGAGCCCTGCCCCGCCTGCCACGGACAGGGCAAGGTCAAGAAGCAGAAGACGCTCGAGGTCAAGATCCCCGCGGGCATCGACGACGGCATGCGCATCCGCAGCGCCGGCAACGGCGAGCCGGGCACCAACGGCGGGCCGCCCGGCGACCTGTACATCGAGATCCGGCTGAAGAAGCACGCGATCTTCGAGCGCGACGGGGACGACCTGCACTGCGTGGTGCCGATCTCGTTCACCCGCGCGGCCCTGGGCGGCGAGATCGAGGTGCCGACGCTGGCCGGCAAGGCGGCGATCGACATCCCCGAAGGCACGCAGGCCGGCAAGCAGTTCCGCCTGCGCGGCAAGGGCATCAAGGGCGTGCGTTCGTCCTACCCCGGCGACCTGTACTGCCACATCGCGGTGGAGACGCCGGTCAAGCTGACCGAGCACCAGCGCAAGCTGCTGCGCGAGCTCGACGACTCGCTGCGCAAGGGCGGCTCCAAGCACTCGCCCGGCGAAGAGGGCTGGGCCGACAAGCTGAAGAACTTCTTCAGCGCGTGAGGTCGTCGACGCCCGCGCCGCGGGCTTCGCAGCCCCCTTCGCTCCCCGGCTTCGTCATCCTCGCGCAGGCGGGGATCCACGCTCGCCCCTGAGCCCGTGCATGGGTCCCCGCCTGCGCGGGGACGACGGCCCCGGGTGCCGCGGCAAGGCCCCGCCCTGTCACCCCAACGCAACGGTGGCATTCCCCTGCCCGGAGCCCTGCCCGACAATGCCGGGCGATGTCGCTCAAGCTGTTTCGCCACACCGGCTTCCACTCGATCCTCGCGCCCGGCGAGACGCGGGTGGCGCTGCATCCCGGCTGGATGCTGCTGGCCGCCGCGCTGTGGCTGGGCTTCGCCTGCAACGTGTGGCTGTGGCAGGGCCTGCTGCGCGGCGAGTCGCTGCTGCGCCCTGCCCTGCTGGGCGCGCAGGTCGCGGCGGTGGCCGGCCTGGTGCTGAGCCTGCTGGGCTGGCGCCGCACCTTCAAGCTGGCCACCACGCTGCTGCTGCTGGCCGGCGCCCTGCTGGCGGGCGGCGCCTGGATCCAGCAGCTGCCGCTGGAGGCCGCGCTGCAGGACGGCGCCCTGGCGCGGCTGCTGCCGCCCTGGGCCTCCCTCATGCGCTGGCAGGTGCCGGCCTTCATCGCGGTGCTGTGGTTCCTGCCCTGCCTGTGGGTGTGGAACGCCCAGCTGCGCCGACTGGCCGGGCCGGTGCAGCTGCGCAAGAACCTGCTGGGCATGGCGCTGTCGGCCGCGGTGCTGGCCGGCGCGCACGTTGCGGCCCTGCGCCTGCTGCCGGCCTGAGCCGGCCCGCCCTCAGAACAGGCTGGCCTGCCCGTCGCGCGCCGGCGGCCGGAACTGCGTGGTGTCGAAGGCGATGCGCTCGCGGTTGAAACCCAGCCGGTCGGCCGCACGCCGGAAGCGCTGGCCGATCAGCTGTGCCCACGGCCCGCTGCCCTTCATGCGGGTGGCGAAGTCGGCGTCGTAGTCCTTGCCGCCGCGCATCTCCTGCACCCGCGCCATCACCCGCGCGGCCCGCTGCGGGTAGTGCAGTTCCAGCCACTGCCGCCACAGCGGCGCCACCTCCCAGGGC
This sequence comes from Comamonadaceae bacterium, assembly GCA_027484575.1. Lineage (GTDB taxonomy): Bacteria > Pseudomonadota > Gammaproteobacteria > Burkholderiales > Burkholderiaceae_C > Ramlibacter. The sequence goes on along the minus strand of JAIXSQ010000009.1, from coordinate 139,321 downwards.
AGCCGCAGCACATGGTAGAAGGCGTGCCGCGCGCCGGCCTCCCGGGCGGCCTCGAGCACCTGCTCCATGTCCTCGGTGAGGAAGGGAATCTGCGGCGCCAGGCTCACGCCCACCGGCACGCCCGCCTGCGCCAGCGTGCGGATCAGCCGCAGCCGCCGGTGCGGCGCCGCGGCCCGCGGCTCCAGCCGCCGCGTGAGGACCGGATCGAGCGTGGCCAGCGTGACGTACACCGCGGCCAGCCCGCGCGCGGCCATGGGCGCGATCAGGTCGAGGTCGCGTTCGACCCCGGCGCTCTTGGTGACCAGCGAGAACGGATGCGCCGCCTCGGCCAGCACCTCGAGGACCGAGCGCGTCAGCCGCAGCTCGCGCTCGATGGGCTGGTAGCAGTCGGTGGCGGTGCCGATGGCCAGCATGCGCGGCGCGTAGCCGCGGGCGCCCAGCTCGCGCCGCAGCACCTGGTCGATGCCGCGCTTGGCGACCAGGCGGGTCTCGAAATCCAGGCCCGGCGAGAGGTTCAGGTAGCTGTGCGTGGGCCGGGCATAGCAGTAGATGCAGCCGTGCTCGCAGCCGCGGTACGGGTTCAGGCCGCGGTCGAAGTAGATGTCGGGCGAGCCGTTCCAGCTGATCGCGCTGCGCGGCGTTTCCCAGGTGACGCTGGTGGCCGGCGGCGGGACGTCGCCCGCCTCGGGGTCGGGCGCCCAGCCGTCGTCGAAGGCCTCGCGTGCGTCGCGCGTGAAGCGGTGCGCCAGCCGGCTGGCGCTGCCGCGGCCCTTGATCGCCGCCAGCGGCACGGCGACCCCGTCGCAAGGAGCGACCGGCTCGACGGTGAAGGGGGAGGTGGCCATGGACACTGGATTTTCATCCAGTGTCCGGCCGGCGGCAAGCGCCGGTGTGTTACGCGGCGTTCAGCAGCCGGGCCTTGGCCTCGGCGTACTCGCGCTTGAAGCGCGCGATGAGCTCGCCGGCCGGCAGCACGGCGTCGATGGCGCCGATGCCCTGGCCGCAGCCCCAGATGTCCTTCCAGGCCTTGGCCGCGCCGCCGCCACCGAAGTTCATCTTGCTGGGATCGCTCTCGGGCAGGTTGGCCGGATCCAGCCCCGCCGCGCGGATCGAGGGCGCCAGGTAGTTGCCGTGCACGCCGGTGAACAGGTTCGAGTAGACGATGTCGTCGCTGTTGCACTCGACGATGGCCTGCTTGTAGGCCTCGCTGGCCCGCGCCTCCTCGGTGGCGATGAAGGCCGAGCCGATGTAGGCGAAGTCGGCGCCCATGGCCTGGGCCGCGAGCACCGCGCCGCCGCTGGCGATGGACCCCGACAGCGCCACCGGGCCGTCGAACCACTGGCGGATCTCCTGGATCAGCGCGAACGGGCTCTTCACGCCCGCGTGCCCCCCGGCGCCGGCCGCCACCGCGATCAGGCCGTCGGCGCCCTTCTCGACCGCCTTGCGGGCGAAGGCGTTGTTGATGATGTCGTGCAGCACCACGCCGCCCCAGCTGTGCACCGCGTCATTGACGTCGGTGCGCGCGCCCAGGCTGGTGATGACGATCGGCACCTTGTACTTGCCGATCATCTCCATGTCGTGCTCGAGCCGGTCGTTGCTCTTGTGCACGATCTGGTTGATCGCGAACGGGGCCGAGGGGCTCTCGGGATGCGCCTTGTCCCAGGCCGCCAGCGTCTCGGTGATCTCGGCCAGCCACTCGTCCAGCTGCGAGGCCGGGCGGGCGTTGAGCGCGGGCATGGAGCCGACGATGCCGGCCTGGCACTGCGCGATCACCAGCTTGGGATTGCTGATGATGAACAGCGGCGAGCCGATCACCGGCAGCGACAGGCCGCGCAGGGCGGCGGGCAGCTTGGACATGGTGTCTCCGTTCTTGTCGTGAAGGGGCGGTCCCCGGGGGATCAGTAGGCCTCGAGCGCCAGCGCGGTGACGCTGGAGGCGCCCTCGACGATGGCGTCGCGCGCACCCGGCGCGCGCGCCAGCAGGTGCTCGGCATAGAAGCGCGCGGTGGCGATCTTGGCCTGCATGAACGGCACGTCCTCGCCCCGGGCGGCCAGCTCCTGCGCCACCAGCAGCGAGCGCGCCAGCTGCCAGCCGGCCACCAGGTTGCCGGCCAGCATCAGGTAGGGCACCGAGCCGGCGTACACCGCGTTCGGGTCGGCCTTGGCCTGGCCGGCCATGAAGTCGACCACGTCCAGGAAGGCCTGGCGCGCGGCGGCCAGGCGCTTGCGCACGGCCAGCGCGTCGGCCGAGCCGTTGCCGGCCAGCGCGCCCTCGGTCGCCTCGACCTGGGCCGCGATGGCGCGCGCCACCTGGCCGCCGTCGCGGGCGGTCTTGCGGCCCACCAGGTCGTTGGCCTGGATCGCGGTCGTGCCCTCGTAGATGGTCAGGATCTTGGCGTCGCGGTAGTACTGGGCCGCGCCGGTCTCCTCGATGAAGCCCATGCCGCCGTGCACCTGCACGCCCAGCGAGGTGACCTCCAGGCTCATCTCGGTGCTGTAGCCCTTCACGAGCGGCACCATGAATTCGTAGAAGGCCTGGTTCTGCTTGCGCACCTCGGCATCCGGATGGTGGTGCGCGGCGTCGTAGGCGGCCGCGGCCACGGCGGCCATCGCCCGGCAGCCCTCGGTGGTGGCGCGCATGGTCATGAGCATGCGCTTGACGTCGGGGTGGTGGATGATGGGCGCGCTGGCGTTCATCGAGCCGTCGACCGGGCGCGACTGCACGCGGTCCTTGGCATAGGCCACGGCCTTCTGGTAGGCCCGCTCGGCGATCGCGATGCCCTGCACGCCCACCGCGTAGCGGGCGGCGTTCATCATGATGAACATGTACTCGAGGCCGCGGTTCTCCTGGCCCACCAGGTAGCCGACCGCGCCGCCATGGTCGCCGTACTGCAGCACCGCGGTGGGCGAGGCCTTGATGCCCATCTTGTGCTCGATGCTCACGCAGTGCACGTCGTTGCGCGCGCCCAGCGAGCCGTCGCCGTTCACCATGAACTTGGGCACGACGAACAGGCTGATGCCCTTGACGCCCTCGGGCGCGCCGGCCACCCGCGCCAGCACCAGGTGGACGATGTTGTCCGCCATGTCGTGCTCGCCGTAGGTGATGTAGATCTTGGTGCCGAAGATGCGGTAGGTGCCGTCGGGCTGCGGCTCGGCGCGCGTGCGCACCAGCGCCAGGTCGCTGCCGGCCTGCGGCTCGGTGAGGTTCATCGTGCCGGTCCACTCGCCCGACACCAGCTTGTGCAGGTAGGTGGCCTTCAGCGCGTCGCTGCCGGCGGTCAGCAGCGCCTCGATGGCCCCGTCGGTCAGCAGCGGGCACAGCGCGAAGCTCATGTTGGCCGAGTTGAGCATCTCGCCGCAGGCCGCGCCGATGGTCTTGGGCAGGCCCTGGCCGCCGAAGTCGGCCGGGTGCTGCAGGCCCTGCCAGCCGCCCTCGGCGTACTGCCGGTAGGCATCGGCGAAGCCGGGCGTGGTGGTGACCTTGCCGTCCTTCCAGGCCGACGGGTTGACGTCGCCCGGCCAGTTCAGCGGCGAGACGACCTCCTCGTTGAACTTCGCGCACTCCTCGAGCACCGCCTGCGCGGTGTCGAAGCCGGCCTCCTCGAAGCCGGGGATCTTGGCGATCTCGTCGATGCCCGCCAGGTGGCGGATGTCGAACAGCATGTCCTTCAGGGGGGCGCGGTAGCTCATGGGGGTCACTCGCAGGGGATGAAAAGAAGGCGTCGCATGCGACGCCTTCGACAGGGTTGCGGCCAGGCGGTCAGAGCGCCTTCACCAGCTCGGGCACGGCCTGGAACAGGTCGGCCTCGAGGCCGTAGTCGGCCACGCTGAAAATCGGCGCCTCGGGATCCTTGTTGATCGCCACGATCACCTTGGAGTCCTTCATGCCCGCCAGGTGCTGGATGGCGCCGGAGATGCCGGCGGCCACGTACAGCTGCGGCGCGACGATCTTGCCGGTCTGGCCCACCTGCAGGTCGTTGGGCGCGTAGCCGGCGTCCACCGCGGCGCGGCTGGCGCCGATGGCGGCGCCCAGCTTGTCGGCCAGCGGGGTCATCACTTCCTGGAACTTCTCGCTGGAGCCCAGCGCACGGCCGCCGGAGACGATGATCTTGGCGGCGGTCAGCTCGGGGCGGTCGTTCTTGGCGATCTCCTGGCCCACGAAGGCGCTCTTGCCGCCGTCGGCCACGGCCGCCACGGTCTCGACCGCGGCGCTGCCACCGATGGCCGCCGCGGCGTCGAAGCCGGTGCCGCGCACGGTGATGACCTTGACCTTGTCGGCGCTCTGCACGGTGGCGATCGCGTTGCCGGCGTAGATCGGGCGCTCGAAGGTGTCGGGCGCGACCACCTTGGTGATGTCGCTGACCTGGGCCACGTCCAGCTTGGCGGCCACGCGCGGGGCGGCGTTCTTGCCGCCGGCGGTGGCGCAGAACAGGATGTGGCTGTAGTTGCCGGCGATCGCCAGCACCTGCGCCGCGACGTTCTCGGCCAGCTGGTGGCCCAGCGACTCGCCGTCGGCGTGGATCACCTTGGACACGCCGGCGATCTGCGCGGCGGCCTGTGCGGCGCCGGCGGCGTTCTGGCCGGCCACCAGGACATGGACCTCGCCGCCGCAGGCAGCGGCGGCGGTCACGGTGTTGAGCGTCGCGCCCTTGATGGACGCGTTGTCGTGTTCGGCAATGACGAGGGCGGCCATGTTCAGATCACCTTGGCTTCAGTCTTGAGTTTGTTCACGAGCGTGGCCACGTCGGGCACCTTCACGCCGGCGCCGCGCTTGGGCGGCTCGTTGACCTTCAGGGTCTTCAAGCGCGGGGCCACGTCCACGCCCAGGTCGGCCGGGGTGACCGTCTCGAGCGGCTTCTTCTTGGCCTTCATGATGTTGGGCAGCGTGACGTAGCGCGGCTCGTTCAGGCGCAGGTCGGTGGTCACCACCGCCGGCAGCGCAATCGACAGCGTCTCCAGGCCGCCGTCGACCTCGCGCGTGACCTGGGCCTTGCCGTCGGCCACGTCCACCTTGCTGGCGAAGGTGGCCTGCGGCAGGTCGGCCAGCGCGGCCAGCATCTGGCCGGTCTGGTTGGCGTCGTCGTCGATCGCCTGCTTGCCCAGGATCACCAGGCCCGGCTGCTCCTTGTCGACCAGCGCCTTGAGCAGCTTGGCCACGGCCAGCGGCTGCAGCTCCTCGTCGGTCTGCACCAGGATGCCGCGGTCGGCGCCAATGGCCATGGCGGTGCGCAGCGTCTCCTGGCAGGCGGCCACGCCGCACGAGACGGCGATCACCTCGGTGGCGACGCCTTTTTCCTTCAGGCGCACCGCCTCTTCCACGGCGATCTCGTCGAAGGGATTCATCGACATCTTCACGTTGGCGATGTCCACACCCGTGTTGTCCGACTTGACGCGGACCTTCACGTTGTAGTCCACCACCCGCTTGACCGGGACCAGAACCTTCATCGGAGACGCTCCTGTGGGGGCTTGAATTGACGTTGACGTAAAGCTCGAAATTCTAGGGCCGCAGCCGAGGTCGAGCTGGACAAAAAAGAACGACCGTTCGTTTTTCGGCCGCGATTATAGGCACGCCCTTCCCGGCCCCGTGTCTCACTCGGGGTTGACGCCGGGCAGCGCGGCGGTGGGCGGCGTGACCCGCACCACCCGCTGCGGGTACGGCACCTCGATGCCGTGCCGGCGCAGGCCCTGCAGCACGGCCAGGTTGACGTCGGAGCGCACGTTGGCCTGGCCGTTGGCGGGATCGGCGATCCAGAAGAACAGGGTGAACTCCAGCCCATCGGGGCCGAACTTCATCAGCCGCGCGGTCGGCCCCTGGTCGCTCCGCACCCGTTCGACCGACGTGGCCGCCTCGACCAGCACCCGCTGCACCAGCTCGACGTCGCTGTCGTAGGCCACCGCCACCTCGGTGGACAGCAGCACCATGGGGTCGGCCAGCGACAGGTTCTCGATCGGCTCGGTGATGAGCTTCTCGTTGGGCACGATGGCCTCGCGGCCGTTGTTGGCGCGGATGAGCGTGTAGCGGGTCTTGATGTCCACGACCTGCCCCTCGAAGCCGCCCACGCGCACGGTGTCGCCGATGCGCAGGCTGCGCTCGAACAGGATCACGAAGCCGCTGACGTAGTTGGCCGCCAGCTTCTGCAGGCCGAAGCCCAGGCCTACCCCCAGCGCGCCGCCCAGCACCGACAACGCCGTCAGGTCCACCCCGGCGGTGGACAGCGCGAACAGCAGGCCCACCAGCAGCAGCACCGCGCGCACGGCGTTGGCCGCGACCTTGCGCAGCGACAGGTCGTCCACCGCCTGGCGCAGCACCTGCCGCTCCAGCACGGCCGACACCCACAGCGTGACCACCAGCACCACGCCGGCGGCCAGCACGCCGTCGACCAGGCTGAGCAGGCTGATGCGCGACTTGCCCAGCGCGAACTGGACCGCGTCCATGTCCTCGCGCACCGCCGGCAGCACCCCCAGCACCCACAGCACGGCCCCGATCCAGGCCACCCACGAGAACAGCCGCTCCACCAGCCGCGCCATGCCCGAGGCCGGGAAGGCCACGGTGAGCACCCGGGCGATCAGGCGGATGCCCGCCAGCGACACCAGCACGGGCACCGCCACCCGCAGCAGCGCCACCGGCTGCTGCCAGGCCGCCAGGCCCTTCTGCGCGCTCCACACCAGCGCCAGTGCCAGCAGCGGGAACAACAGCCCGTCAACGGTGAAGCGGCCGAACCAGACCGAGTCGCTGCCCTGGCGCCGGCCGGCGAACCAGCTGGCCGCCCAGGCCGCGAGCAGGCAGCCGGCCAGGGTGCCGATCTCGAGGGGGACGCCCGGGTGGCCCAGGTCGCGCAGCAGCAGGTCGATGGCGTTCATGCGGGGATCGGTCTCAGCGCTGCCACGACGGCTTGCGCTTTTCGGTGAAGGCGGCCACGCCCTCCTGGGCGCAGGGCTGCATCATGTTCACGGCCATGGTCTGGCCGGCCAGCTGGTAGGCGGCCTCCAGGCCCATCTCGCGCTGGCGCCACACCAGCTCCTTGCCCATGGCCAGCGCCTCGCGGGGCTTGGCCAGGATGGGCGCCAGCAGCGCCTCGAGCGCCGCGTCCAGCTGCGCGGCCGGCGCCACCCGGTTGACCAGGCCGCGCTCGAGCGCCTGCTGCGCCGTGATGAACTCGCCGGTCATCAGCATCTCCATGGCCTGCTTGAATGGCAGCGCCCGCACCAGCGGCACGCTGGGCGTGCTGCAGAACAGGCCGAAGTTGATCCCGCTGACCGCGAAGCTGGCCTCCTCGGCAGCCACCGCCAGGTCGCACTGGGCCACCAGCTGGCAGCCGGCCGCGGTGGCCATGCCGTAAACCCGCGCCACCACCGGCACCGGCAGCTTCTGCAGTGACAGCATGAAGCGGCTGCACTGCGCGAACAGCTGCTGGTAGTAGGCCAGCTCGGGCCGGGCGATCATCTCCTTGAGGTTGTGCCCGGGGCAGAAGGCCTTGCCGGCGGCGGCGATGACCAGCACCCGCGCCTCCGGGTCGGCCGCCACCGCGTCGACCTCGCGCTGCAGCGCGGCCAGCATCTCCTGCCCGAGTGCATTGAAGCTGGACGGCCGGTTCATGGTGAGGGTGACCACGCCGCGCGCATCGCGCGTGCGCAGCACCGGGGCATCGGGGGTCGTGGTGTCGGTCATCGCGCACTCCTCGCGGGGGGCGGCCGCCCCGCGGGCGGCCGGACATCGGTGGGTGGGGCGGCCGTGCCGCTCAGAGGTCGGCCAGCACGCGCACGTGGGCCTCGACGCTGCGGCCCAGCGCGTCGAGGTTGTAGCCACCCTCGAGCGCCGAGACGATCCGGCCCCTGGCGTGGCGGCGCGCCACGTCCTTGATGCGGCCGGTGATCCAGGTGTAGTCGGCCTCGGTCAGCCCCAGCTGGCCCAGGTCGTCCTCGCGGTGGGCGTCGAAGCCCGCGCTGACGAACACCATCTCCGGGCGGAACTCCTCGAGCCGGGGCATCCACACGATCTCGATCATCTCGCGCACGTCCATGCCGCGCGTGTACGCCGGCACGGGCACGTTGACCATGTTCGGGCCCAGCGGCACGTCGCCCGAGAACGGGTACAGCGCCTGCTGGAAGATGCCGCACATCAGCACCCGCGGGTCGCCGGCCAGGATGTCCTCGGTGCCGTTGCCGTGGTGCACGTCGAAGTCGATCACCGCCACCCGCCGCAGGCCGTGGCGCTCGAGCGCGTAGCGCGCGCCGACCGCCACGTTGTTGAAGAAGCAGAAGCCCATGGCCTGGTTGCGGCAGGCATGGTGGCCGGGCGGGCGCACGGCGCAGAAGGCGTTCTCCAGCTCGCCGGCCATCACCGCGTCGACCGCGTCGACCACCGCGCCGGCCGCATGCAGCGAGGCGTCCCAGGTGTGGGCGTTGATGGCGGTGTCGGGGTCCAGGTGGGTGTAGGCGCTGCCGCCGGCGGCCACCTGCTCGGCGAGTTCCTCGCGCAGCCCGCGCAGCGCGGCCACGTGCAGCCGGTCGTGCGCCAGCTCCAGGTCGGCCAGCGAGGCCGGCGTGGCCTCGCGGCGCTCCAGCGCGTCGCCCACGCCGGTGACCAGCAGCCGGTCCTCGATCGCATCGAGCCGCTGCGGACACTCGGGGTGGCCCGCGCCCATCTCGTGGCGCCGGCAGGCAGGATGGGTGAAATACCCGGTCTTGGTCGCACTCATGGGTGACGCTGCGGAAATTCGGATAACGTCGGCGCCCTGCTATGGATGCTCGACACACACTCAAGGCGCTGCTGGACCAGCTTAACACGGTGATCGTGGGCAAACCCGGGCAGGTCGGCGACTGCGTGGCCTGCCTGCTGGCGGGCGGCCACCTGCTGATCGAGGACGTGCCCGGCGTGGGCAAGACCACCCTGGCCCATGCGCTGGCGCGCAGCTTCGGCCTGCAGTTCTCGCGCGTGCAGTTCACCGCCGACCTGATGCCCAGCGACCTGTCGGGCGTGTCGGTCTACGAGCGTGGCAAGGAGGCCTTCGTCTTCCATCCCGGCCCGGTGTTCGCGCAGGTGCTGCTGGCCGACGAGATCAACCGCGCCAGCCCCAAGACCCAGAGCGCGCTGCTCGAGGCGATGGAGGAAAAGCAGGTCACGGTCGAGGGCGCCACCCGTGCCCTGCCCTCGCCCTTCTTCGTGATCGCCACGCAGAACCCGCACGACCAGCTGGGCACCTTCGCGCTGCCCGAGTCGCAGCTGGACCGCTTCCTGATGCGCATCTCGCTGGGCTACCCGGACCGCCGTGCCGAACGCGAGCTGCTGGCGGGCGCCGACAGGCGCGACATGGTCGACCACCTCCAGCCGCTGCTCGCGCCCGGCGACCTGGCGGCGCTGCAGCGCCAGGTGACCGCGGTCCACGCGGCGGACCCGCTGCTCGAGTACGTGCAGGACCTGGTCGAGGCCACGCGCAACGGCCGCTGGTTCCTGCAGGGCCTGTCGCCGCGCGCGGCCATCGCGCTGGTGCGCGCGGCCAAGGCGCAGGCGCTGCTGGCCGGCCGCGACTACGTCGCGCCGGACGACGTGCAGGCCATCCTGCCGCAGACCATCGCGCACCGGCTGGTGCCCGTCGGCGATGCCGACCGCGGGCCGGTCGAGCAGGTGCGCGCCATGGCCGACGCCGTTCCCCTGCCCTGAGGCCATGGCGGCCACGCGCAGCGACGCCGGCCTGCCCACGCCGCCGGACTGGCATCCGGTGGCGCTGGTGCGCCAGCGCTTCCAGCGCTGGTGGCAGGCACGCCTGCCGCGCACCGATGCCTGGACGCTGACCCAGCGCAACGTCTACATCCTGCCCACCCGGCCGGGGCTGATGCTGGCGCTGACCCTGGTGGTGCTGCTGGTCGCCTCGATCAACTACCAGCTCAACCTGGGCTACCTGCTGACCTTCCTGCTGGCCGGCTGCGTGGGCGTGGGCATGCACGTGTGCCACGGCACGCTGCGCGGCCTCACGCTGCACCTGGCGCCGCCCGAGCCGGTGTTCGCCGGCACGGCCGCGGCGCTGCGCATCCAGCTGGCCAACCCGTCGCGCGGCATCCGCCACGCGATCGGCCTGGCGGTGCTCGACGCGCCGCAGGGCGAGGGCAGCCACTGGGCCTGGACCGACGTGCCCGCCCAGGGCAATGCCAGCGTGCAGGTGGCCTTCGTGCCGGCCCGGCGCGGCCTGCAGGGCGTGCCGGTGCTCACCGCCGAGACCCGCTTCCCGCTGGGCACCTTCCGCGTCTGGACCGTGTGGCGGCCGGCCGCCCAGGTGCTGGTGTATCCGGCGCCCGAGCCGCTGCCGCCGCCGCTGCCGGAGGGCGAGCCGCGCGCCGGCACCGCGGGCGCCACCCGGGTGCAGGCGGTGGGCGACTTCGAGGGCGTGCGGGCCTACCGGCGCGGCGACCCGCTGCGGCTGGTGGTCTGGAAGAAGGCGGCCAAGGGCGGCGAGCTGGTCAGCCGCGACACCCAGCAGGCGCGCCGCACCGAGCTGTGGCTGGACGCCGCCAGCTGCGGCGTGGCCGACCCCGAGGGCCGGCTGGCCCGGCTGGCTGCCTGGGTGCTGCAGGCCGACCGGCTGGGCCTGGACTACGGCCTGCGCCTGCCCGGCCGCGAGATCCCGCCCGATGCCGGCGAGGCGCACCGGCGCCGCTGCCTGGAGGCGCTGGCGCTGTGTTGAGCCGCCTGCAGTCCCTGCCGCGCGACGCGCGCGACACCCTGTTCCTGCTGGCCGTCATCGGCTGGGTGGTGATGCCGCAGGTCGCCCGGCTGCCCTGGTGGTGCAGCGCCCTGACGGCGGGCGTGCTCGCCTGGCGCGCGATGCTCGCGCTGCGCGGCGCGGCGCTGCCGCGGCCGGTGTGGCTGCTGGTGCTGCTGGCGGGCACCGTCGCCGCGACCTTCCTGACCCACCGCACCCTGCTCGGCCGCGACGCGGGCGTGACCCTGATCGTGGTGCTGCTGGCGCTCAAGACGCTGGAGCTGCGCGCCCGCCGCGATGCCTTCGTGGTGTTCTTCCTGGGCTTCTTCGCGCTGCTGACCAACTTCTTCTTCTCGCAGTCGCTGCCCGTGGCCGCGGCGATGCTGGTGGGCGTGCTGGGCCTGCTGACCGCGGTGGTCAACGCGCACATGCCCGTGGGCCGGCCGCCGCTGCTGCAGGCCGCGCGCACGGCCGGCACCATGGCGCTGCTGGGCGCGCCCGTGATGGCGGTGCTGTTCATGCTGTTCCCGCGCGTGGCGCCGCTGTGGGGCATCCCCAGCGACACGCTGACCGGCCGCTCCGGCCTGTCCGACACGGTGCAGGTGGGCACGGTGGCGCGGCTCGCGCTCGAGGAAGGCGTGGCCCTGCGCGTGCGCTTCGAGGGCCAGGCGCCGGCAGGCGCGCAGATGTACTGGCGCGGGCCGGTGCTCAGCCAGTTCGACGGCCGGGAATGGCGCCCCCTGCTGCCCCGCAACACCGCCTCGGCGGCCGCGGTGCTGCCGCAGGACACCGTGCAGCCGCAGTCCGGCGAGCCGCTGCGCTACACCGTGACGCTCGAGCCCAGCAGCCGCATCTGGCTTCCGGTACTCGATGCGGCCGTCGAGGGGCCGACCGCGCCTGGCCTGGGCGCGTTCCACGGCGGCGAGCTGCAATGGATGGCCGAGCGGCCGGTGACCGACCTGCTGCGCTACGGCGCGGCCAGCCGGCCCGACTACCGAGCCGGCAACCGCAGCCGCGCGCAGCTGCCGGTCTACCGCGAGCTGCCGCCGGCGCGCAACCCGCGCACCCTGCAGCTGGCCACCGAGATCCTGGCGCAGGTGGGCGCGGCCAACCGCGAGGCGCAGATCGAGGCCGCGCTGGCCCGGCTGCGCGGCGGCGGCTACACCTACACCCTGGACCCGGGCGTGTACGGCGACGACACCGCCGACGAGTTCTGGTTCGACCGCAAGGAAGGCTTCTGCGAGCACATCGCCTCGGCCTTCGCCGTGCTGCTGCGCGGCATGGACATCCCCGTGCGGCTGGTGACCGGCTACCAGGGCGGCGAGCTCAACCCGGTGGACGGCTGGTGGACCGTGCGCCACAGCGACGCCCATGCCTGGACCGAGGCCTGGCTGGACGGCCGCGGCTGGGTGCGCATCGACCCCACGGCGGCGGTCGCGCCGGCGCGCGTGGGCCAGCTGCAGCGGCTGCGCCCGCCGCCCGGCCTGTTCGCCAACATGGTCGGCACCGTCAGCCCGGGGGTGCTGCTGCAGCTGCGGCAGGCCTGGGAAGCGGTCAACGGGCGCTGGAACCAGTGGGTGCTGAACTACACGCAGAGCAAGCAGCTGGACCTGCTGCGCGACCTCGGCTTCGAGGCCCCGGGCTGGGAAGACCTGGGCTTCCTGCTGATCGGCCTGGTGGTCACCGCCTCGCTGGCCGGCGCGGCCTGGGCGCGCTGGGACCACCAGCGCCAGGATCCCTGGCTGCGGCTGCTGGCCCAGGCGCGCCGGCGCGTGCAGGCGGCCGGCGTCCAGGCGCCGCCGCAGGGCGGCCCGCGCCAGCTCGCACAGGCGCTCACCGACCGTTTCGGCGAACGTGCCCGGGTGCTGGCAGACTGGCTGCTCGCGCTTGAGGCGCAGCGCTATGCGCGCGACCCCGGTGCCGACCTGCGCCGCCTGCGCAGGGACTTCGACCGCCTGCCCTGGCCCGCCCCCACGCCCCCTGCCCGCCCCGCCCGATGAACCCCTGGATCCCCGCCGTGCTCGCCGCGGCCCTGCTGCCGCTGGCCCTGCCGGCCGATGCCGCCAAGAAGCCGCGCCGCCAGAAGGTGCAGGCCGCCGCCCCCGCCGCCCGCCAGCCCGGCATCCCGTATGCCGGCCGCGCCGACGCCCTGGCGCTGGCCGACGAGATCGCCGCCAGCCGCGGGCTCGATCCGGCCTGGACGCGCGAGGCCGTCGGCCAGGCCCGCCTGCTGCCCACCGTCGTGCGGCTGATGCAGCCGCCGCCGCCGGGCACGCCCAAGAACTGGGCCGTGTACCGCTCGCGCTTCATCGACCCGGTGCGCATCCAGGCCGGCCTGCGCTTCTGGCGCGACAACCGCGCCACGCTGGCGCGGGCCGAGCAGGACTACGGCGTGCCGCCCGAGATCGTGGTGGGCATCGTGGGGGTCGAGTCGATCTACGGCCAGCAGATGGGCAGCTTCCGCGTGCTCGATGCGCTGGCGACGCTGGCGCTGGACTTCCCCGCCGCGCATCCGCGCGCGGCCGAGCGGCAGGCCTACTTCCGGGGCGAACTGGCGCAGTTCCTGGCGCTGGCCTCGCAGCTAGGCGGCGACCCCGTACGGCCGCTGGGCAGCTACGCGGGTGCCATGGGCATGCCCCAGTTCATGCCCACCAGCTGGGCGCGCTGGGCGGTCGACTACGACGGCGACGGCCGCGTCGACCTGTGGCGCAACCCGGCCGACGTGATCGGCTCGGTGGCCCACTACTTCCAGGCCTTCGGCTGGAAACCGGGCATGCCCACGCACTACGCGGTGGACTTCGACCGCGAGCGGCTGGACCTGCCGTCGCTGCTCGCGCCGGACATCCTGCCCACCTTCCCGGTGCCGGCCTTCCTGGCCAAGGGCGCGCGGCTGGACGAGGCCGCCGCGCGCCACGAGGGCCCGCTGGCCCTGGTCGAACTGCAGAACGGCGAGCAGCCCCCCAGCTACGTCGCCGGCACGGAGAACTTCTACGTGATCACCCGCTACAACTGGTCGAGCTACTACGCAATGGCCGTCATCGAGCTGGGCCGCGAGGTGCGGCAGGCGCTGGAGGCCGCGCGATGAGCCTGGCCCTGGCCGACTGGCAGCGCCTGTGGCGCGACCTCGCCCTGCCCGGGCCCGCCAACGGCGGGCTGATGAACCAGCTGATGAAGGCCCATGGCGAGCCGCAGCGCCGCTACCACACGCTGGTGCACCTGCGCGAGTGCCTGGCCCATGCCGAGGCGGCGGCGCCGCTGGCGCGGCGGCCGGCCGAGGTGCAGTGGGCGCTGTGGTTCCACGACGCGGTGTACGACCCCGTGCGCACCGACAACGAGCAGCGCAGCGCCGACTGGGCCCGCGCGGCCTTGCTGCAAGGCGGCGGCAACGCCGAGGCCGCCGCGCGCGTGCACGCCCTGGTGCTGGCCACCGCCGGCCATGGCGACAGCGACGACCCCGACACGCAGCTGCTGCTGGACATCGACCTGGCGATCCTGGGCACGCCGTACGCGCGCTTCGATGCCTACGAGCGCGAGGTGCGGGCCGAGTACGCCCATGTCGACGAGGCGGCCTGGCGCGCCGGCCGCGGGCAGTGGGTGCGCGGCATGCTGGCGCGGCCGGCGATCTTCCGCACCGGCCCGTACCGCGACAGCTTCGAGGCGCGGGCGCGCGAGAACCTGCAGCGCTCGCTGCAGGCGCTGGGCGGCTAGGCGGGCCCCACCTGCCGCACCTGCGGCAGGCACAGCGACACCTCCGTGCCCTGGCCCGGCGGGGAGCGGACCTCGATGCTGCCGCCCAGCAGTTGCAGCAACTGCCGTGAGAGCGCCAGCCCCAGGCCGCTGCCCTCGTGCTCGCGTGCGCCGTCGCTGCTGAAGTGGTCGAAGACCCGGGACAGCCGCCCGGGCGGGATGCCGGGGCCGGTGTCCACCACCTGCAGCCGCAAGGTGTCGCCCTCCAGCGCCCCGGCGATGCGCACGCTGCCCCGCTCCGTGAACTTGACGGCGTTCTGCAGCACGTGGTCCAGCACCCGGGTGAGCTTGGCGCGGTCCGTGTGCGCCTCCAGGCCCATGCCCTCGGGCAGGTCCAGCGCCAGCTCCATGGCCAGCCCCTTGGCATCGGCGCCCAGGCGGTGCACGTCGACCAGGGTGCGCACCAGCAGCCCGATGTCCACCCGCTCGCGCCCGACCTCCATGCGACCGGCATCGATGCGCGCCAGGTCCAGCAGCGTGTTCACGAGCGCATGCAGGTGCTGGCCGTTGCGCAGCAGGAAGTCGCCATAGCGGCGGGTGTCCGCGTCGGGCGCGGTGTCGCGCACCAGCTCCGAGAAGCCCAGGACCGCGTTCAGCGGCGTGCGCAGCTCGTGGGCCACCGAGGCCAGGAAGCCGGACTTCATGCGGCTGACCTCCGCCTGGCGCATGCGGGCATCCTGGAGCCGCCTGTAGCTGCGGCTGCGCTCGCGGTCGCGGCGCACCAGCTGGTGGGTCTTCCAGACTGACAGCAGCGTCAGCGCCAGGGCAAGCGCGACGCCGGCCCGCAGCTTGCGTCCGAGCTGCCACCAAGGCTGCACCGGCCGGCCCACGCCCACGGTCAACGGCACGCCCTGGACCTGCTGGAAGCCGAACAGCCGCCGGACGCCGTCCACACCCGGCATCTCGAACCGCCCGGACGGCAACAGGCGCAGGCGGTCCCACATCGGCCAACGGGCCACCGACTGGCCCCAGCTGACACGGCCCGCGGCCAGGCGCGCGCGCACCATGCCGTCTTCCTGCCCGATCACCACGACCACCTCGTCGCCGGCCAGCGCGTCCCGCGCACCGGCGAGGTCACCGTGCAGCAGCGGATCGACGACAGCCACCACCGCGCCACGGAAGCTCCCCCCGGGACCCAGCACCGGCCGCACGAGGTGCCAGGCCAGCCGCCCGGTGGCCGGCTCCGCCTCCGCCGCCCCCACGTGCAGCCGGTCGGCGGGTTCGCGCGCGGAGGCCCGGAAACCCGTGTGGTCGGCCAGGCTGCCATCGGCCCGCGACGCCAGGCTGCTGGCCACCACGGTGCCGGCGGCATCGGCCACCAGCACCTCCAGCAGCATGGGGCCCACCGGGCCCAGGCCCTGCTGCAGGGCCGCATGGGCCGGCAGCCGGATGCCGGCGCGGCCCTGCTCGCGCAGGGCCAGCAGGGTGCGGTCGACCATCGCCAGCTGCAGGCCCAGGGACCCCGCGTGGCCCTGGGCCGAGGCCTGCGCCAGCGCCGCCCGCTCCTGGGTGGCGGACCGGTGCATCGCATCCACGGACAGGGCCAGCCCGCCCCACAGCACCAGCAGCCATGCGGCGCAGAGCGTCCACCACGAGGACCAGGGACGGCGGGGCCTCGGCGCGGCCGTCGGGCCAGCGGTCGCCGGGTGGGGCGGGCAGAAAAGCGCAGGTTCCGTCGGCATCCACCGAATCTAACGGAAATGCGTTAACTTGTTTAAACGGTTTATGCGTCCCGACTGTCACCTGACTGACAGCGCGCCGCCGCCGCACGTGGCGCTGCTCCGGGCGGGCGCACCCGCAGTCGGGATGGAGGGACCGCCCGTGCGGGCGGCTCAGGCTGCCGGTGCCTGTCCGGGGCCGGGCAGCACCCGGCGCAGGTCGGCCAGCAGGGCCGGCTTGATCAGCACGTCGTCGAAGCCGGCCTGGCGGAAGCCGGCGATCTCGTCGGCCATCGCATGGGCGGTGTAGCCCACCAGGCGCAGCTGCGCGAGGGGGAACTGCTCGCGCAGCCTGCGCACCAGGTCGTCCCCCGACATGCCGGGCATGCGCACATCCACCAGCATCGCCTCGGGCAGGGTCTGCTGGCAGAAGTTCAGGGCCGAGGTCGCGTCGGCGAAGGTCTTGACGGTCCAGCCCAGGCGCTTGAGGAAGGCCTCGGCCAGGATGCGGTTGCCCTCGGCATCGTCGACGACGAGCGCGAGGCCGTCTTGGCGGGTGGGGTTCATGGTGGCGGATTGTGCGCGACGCGCTGGACCCGCGGCAGGCGGATCTCGATCTGGGTGCCCTGGCCGGGATCGGAATGGATCGTGATGGTGCCGCCCAGCAGGTGCATCAGCTCGCGCGACATCGGCAGGCCCAGGCCGCTGCCCTCGCGGTCGGCGGAGCCCTCGCCGGCGAAGCGGTCGAACACGGTGGCCAGACGCTGCGGCGCGATGCCCGGGCCGGTGTCCACCACCCGCAGCAGGAGCGTGTCGCCTTCGAGCAGGCCGGTGATCCAGACGCCGCCCTGCACGGTGAACTTGACCGCGTTGTCGAGCACGTTGCTGACCACCTGGGTGAACTTCGTGCGGTCGGTCCGGGTCTCGAGCAGGCTACCCGGCGGCAGGTCGAAGCTCACCGTCATGCCCAGGCCCTTGCGATCGGCGACGACCCGGTGCACGTCCACCAGCGCGGCGATGAGGCCGGTCACTTCGACCGGTTCGCTCTCGACCGCCATGCGGCCCGCATCGATCCGCGCCATGTCCAGCATGGTGTTGACCAGCACGTGCAGGTGCTTGCCGCTGCGGTGGATCTGGCCGGCATAGCGCCGGGTGTCCTCGTCGAGGGCGACCTCCCCGATCAGTTCCGAGAAGCCCAGGATGGAGTTGAGCGGCGTGCGCAGTTCGTGGGACACCGAGGCGAGGAAGCTGGCCTGCATGCGGTTGGCCTCGTCCTCGCGGGCGCGGGCGGCCTCGAGCCGGGCGATGACGCGCCGGCTCTCGCGGTCGCGGCGCACCAGCAGCCAGGTCTGGCGCACGGCGAGCACCGAGAAGGCGAGCGCCACCACGCAGCTGGTCACCAGCCCGGGCCCGAGCTCCCACCAGGCGGGCGCGGGCCAGCTGACCAACACCGCCAGCGGATAGTCGGCCGACTGGTGGTAGCCGAAGGTCCGCCGCACGCCGTCCAGGCCCGTCATGTCAAGGTGGCCGGCGCGCCTGACCGAGATGCTCGGCCAACCGGCACCGCCCGCCATCGACTGGCCCCAGGTGATGTCCTTGCCGGTGAAGCGCGCGCGCACCACGCCGTCGGTGCGCCCCACGATGGTGACGGCGCCGCCGTCCGCGAACGCATCCAGCGAGCCGAAGTACTGTTGCAGCTGCAGCGGGTCGATGCTGGCCACGAGCACGCCCCGCAACTCGCCGCCGGGGCCCAGCAGCGGGCGCACCAGCTGCAGCGACATCTTCTTGGACACTCGGCCGATCACCGGCTGGCTGAAGTGCAGGCGGTCCAGCGGATTGCCCACGAAGGCCTGGAAGTGCGGGCGGTCGGCGATGCTGACGGCCGGCTGCAATGGCAGCGAGCTGGCGACCATGGCGCCGCTGGCGTCGGCCACCGACACCTGCAGGAGCATCGGCCCCATCTGGCCCAGCTCCAGCCGCAGCACCTCGTGCGCCGGCACGGTGCCGCTGCGGGGATAGGTCTCGCGCAGGTTCAGCAGGATGCGGTCGACGATGAGCACGTGCAGGCCGACGTACTCCGAAAAGCCCTTCGCGGTCGAGGCGGCCAGGGCCGCTCGCTCGCTCGCCGCTGCGCGATGGGTGCTGGCGATGGTCGCGCCGATGCCGGCCCACACAGCCGCCAACAGGACCGCACAGAGCACCCACAGCGAGGCACCGCGACGCATCGCTTCCGCCGGTGTGCCGGGCGCAGGTTCCGTGGCGCGTCCGCGAACGTTCAGGAACCTGGTCAGCATCCCGTCAATGTACCATTAGTGCCAATACTGCTCATATCGTTGAAAACAACGAATCCTGGTCGCATGCGCCGGCAGAGAGGGGGGCGCAAGGGGCAGCGCGCGACGTCTCGCGCCGATGGCGCGGCATGAGTCTCGTGGCGGTTCAGCGCCGGGTGCCGACGCGGCGCAGCGCCTCGTGCAGGGCGGCCAGCACCCGCGCGGCCTGCGCCTGGCGCCCTCCCGGGCCGGCCGCCCTGCGGAACAGCCGCACGCTGGCGTACCAGGGCGAATCCTCGCGCGCGAGCAGCCAGCGGAAGTCGGGGTTGGACGGCAGCAGCACCCAGCAGGGCACGCCCAGCGCGCCGGCCAAGTGCGCCACGGCGGTGTCCACCGTCACCACCAGGTCCAGCTGCGCGAGCATCGCGGCGCTGTCGGCGAAGTCGCTCCAGTGCGCGGTCAGGTCCACCAGCTGCCCGGGGTCGGGCAGCCGGTCGGTCCAGCCGTCCGCCGGGCCGGCTTGCAGGCTGAAGCCCTGCACGCCGGGCAGCGCCAGCAGCGGCGCCAGCAGCGACAGCGGCAGGGCCCGGTTGCGGTTGTTGACCTGCGCGGGCGAGCCGCTCCAGGCGATCCCCAGCTTGCAGCGGCCGGCCCAGGGCGCCAGCCGCTGCGCCCACTCGGCGCACAGGCCCGCTGGCGCCTGCAGGTAGCCGCCGGCCGCGGGCACGGCCTCGGGGCTGTCGGTGCCCAGGTGCAGCGGCAGGTCGAGCAGCGCCGCATGCAGGTCGGCCTGCAGCGGCTGGCCGGGCCGCAGGCACTGCACGCCAGGCAGGGCGTGCTCGAGCAGCCGCACCAGCGGCGCCGGTGCGTCCAGGTGCACCTGCGCGCCCTGCTGCTGCAGCAGCGGCAGGTAGCGGGCGAACTGCAGCGTGTCGCCCAGGCCCTGCTCGCTGTAGACCAGCACCCGCCGGCCGGCCAGCGGCTGGGCAGCCGGCCCGGCCCACTCGGCGTCCGGCCGCCAGTAGGCCGGCCGCTGCAGGCGGGCCGTGTCGTTCCAGCGCCGCGCGTACCAGCTCCAGCCTTCGCGCCAGCGGCCGGCCAGCAGCAGCGTGAACGCCAGGTCGAGCTCGGCCAGCGCCAGGCCCGGCTGGCGCGCGAGCGCACGGCGCAGCCAGTGCTCGGCTTCCTCCAGCCGGTTGGCGTTCATGAGCGCCGAGCCGAGGATGCGCAGCGCGTAGGGATGCTCGGGCGCCAGGTGCACCGCGGCCTGCGCATGCGCCAGCGCGCCGTCGAAGTCGCCCACCCGCCACAGCACGCCCGCCAAGTCGATGTGCGCCTCCAGGAAGCCGGGTTCGCGCTCGACCGCGTCGCGGTAGGCCGCGACCGCCGCCTCGACGTCGCCCGTGTGCTCCAGGCAGAAGCCCAGGTGCAGCAGGGTGGCGCGGTCGCGGTCGCCCGCCGCGTGCAGCGCCCGGTACTGCGGCAGGGCCTGGTCGTACAGCCGCAGGCCCAGCAGCTGCTCGGCCAGGGCGACGCGGGGGGCGCGCTGGCCGGGCGCCAGCCGCAGCGCGTCGGCGAACCAAGCGGCGGCCTGCAGGCCGTCGCCCTGCGCCGCGCAGGCCTGCCCCAGCGCCAGCCGCAGGGGCACCGAGCCGGGCTGGCGCTCCAGGGCGCCGCGCAGGTCGGACGGCGTGGCGGGCGCGGTCGGCGCCGGCATCAGAGCGTGGCGGGGACCAGGAAGTCGCG
The DNA here is from genome assembly GCA_027484575.1 of Comamonadaceae bacterium. GTDB lineage: Bacteria > Pseudomonadota > Gammaproteobacteria > Burkholderiales > Burkholderiaceae_C > Ramlibacter. The sequence goes on along the minus strand of JAIXSQ010000009.1, from coordinate 119,204 downwards.
GCTGATGCGCGAACCCAGCTCGTTCACGCGGTCGAGGAACTGGGTGAGGAACGCGTGCAGGCCGGTGGCCAGGATCTCGTCGATGCTGCCGTACTGCAGCTCGGCGCGCAGCCTGCCGGCGCGGCGCAGCGTCTCGGAGGACTGGTCGTTGCCCACCAGGGCCAGGTTGGCCACCACCTCGTTGAGGCAGGCATGCAGCGAGCGCGGCATGTCGGGCCGCAGGATCAGCAGCTCGGCCACCCGCTCGGGCTTGATCACGTCGCGGTAGACCTTGCGGTAGACCTCGAAGCCGCTGACCGAGCGCAGGATCGCGCTCCAGTGGTAGAAGTCGTACTCCTGGTCCTGGGCGGTGGCGGCGCCGAAGAAGTCGCTCTGCACCGCGTGGAACTTCACGTCGACCAGGCGCGCGGTGTTGTCGGCCCGCTCCAGGAAGGTGCCCAGGCGCATGAAGTACAGCGCCTCGTCCATCAGCATCGTGCCCACGGTCACGCCGCGCGACAGGTGCGAGCGGAACTTCACCCACTCGAAGAACTGGCCCGGGTCGCGCTCGAACTCGCCGCTGCGCAGCATGCGGTTCAGCTCCAGCCAGGTCTGGTTCTGCGTCTCCCAGGCCTCGGTGGTGAGGGAGCCGCGCACGGCGCGGGCGTTCTCGCGCGCGGCGCGCAGGCAGGCCACGATCGACGAGGGATTGGCCTCGTCCTTGACCATGAACTCCATGATACGGCCGGCCTCGACCTCGCCGTGCTTGGCGGTGTAGGACGGCACCAGCTCGCTGATGGACAGCATGCCGTGCCAGCCCAGCTGAGCGACCGCGGCCGACTGCGGCAGCAGCGAGGTCTGGTAGTTGACGTCCAGCATGCGGGCGGTGTTTTCCGCCCGCTCGGTGTACCTGGACATCCAATAGAGGTGATCGGCGGTGCGCGACAGCATGGTCATGCCTCCAGGATCCACGTGTCCTTGGTGCCGCCACCCTGGGACGAATTGACGACCAGCGAGCCGGCCTTGAGCGCCACGCGCGTCAGCCCGCCCGGGACCATCTGCACGGTCTTGCCCGAGAGCACGAACGGCCGCAGGTCGATGTGGCGCGGCGCGATGCCGCTGTCGGTGTAGGTCGGGCAGGTCGACAGGCTGAGCGTGGGCTGCGCGATGTAGCCGCCCGGGTTGGCCAGCAGCGCCCGGCGGAAGGCCTCGATCTCGTCCCGGGTGGCGGCCGGGCCGACCAGCATGCCGTAGCCGCCGGCGCCGTGCACCTCCTTGACCACCAGCTCGGGCAGGTGCGCCAGCACGTACTGCAGGTCCCCGGGGTCGCGGCACATGTACGTGGGCACGTTCGACAGGATCGGCTTCTCGCCCAGGTAGAACTCGATCATCTTCGGCACGTAGGGATAGATCGACTTGTCGTCGGCCACCCCGGTGCCGATGGCGGTGCACAGGTTGACGTTGCCGGCGCGGTAGGCATCCAGCAGGCCCGGGCAGCCCAGGGTCGAGTCGGGCCGGAACACCAGCGGGTCCAGGAAGTCGTCGTCGATGCGGCGGTAGATCACGTCGACCCGGCGCGGGCCGCGCGTGGTGCGCATGTAGACGTAGCGGTCTTTGACGAACAGGTCCTGGCCCTCGACCAGTTCCACGCCCATCTGCTGCGCCAGGAAGGCGTGCTCGAAGTAGGCGCTGTTGTACATGCCGGGGGTCAGCACCACCACGGTGGGATCGGGCGCGCCGGGCTGCGCGCTGGCGCGCAGCGTCTCCAGCAGCAGGTCGGGGTAGTGCGCCACGGGCGCGATGCGGTGCTGGCTGAACAGGTCGGGGAACAGCCGCATCATCATCTTGCGGTCCTCGAGCATGTAGCTCACGCCGCTGGGCACCCGCAGGTTGTCCTCGAGCACGTAGTACTCGCCCTGGCCGTCGGCGTCGGGCGCGCGCACGATGTCGATGCCGGCGATGTGCGAATAGACCTGGTTGGGCAGGTCCACGCCCCGCATCTGCGGCCGGTACTGCGCGTTGCGCAGCACCTGGTCGGCCGGGATCACGCCGGCCTTGAGGATCTCCTGGTCGTGGTAGACGTCGTGCAGGAAGCGGTTGAGCGCCGTCACCCGCTGCACCAGCCCGCGCTCCATCCGGGCCCATTCGTCGGCCGGGATGATGCGCGGGATCAGGTCGAACGGGATCAGCCGCTCGGTGCCGGCGCCGTCCTCGTCCTTGGCGCCGTAGACGGCGAAGGTGATGCCCACCCGCCTGAAGATCATCTCGGCCTCGTCGCGGCGGGCCTGCATCACCGGCTGCGGCTGGCGCGCCAGCCAGGCGGCGTAGCGCTCGTAGTGCGCGCGCACCCCCTGCACCTGGCCCTGGGCCATCCCGCCCATGGCCTGCGCCTGCAGGGTGATCGCGCCGCCGTCGGGCAGCTGCCGGAACATCTCGTCGAAGGTTTGCATGGGGGCTGTCTCGCTCTGACCGCAGGATAGCAAGATGCGGGCCTTGATCAGTTGACAGCCGGCACCGCGCGAAAGTGCCAGTAGCGGCGCACGGCCTCGCGCTCGCAGCGCAGCGCCTGCGGCGTGGCCGACGACCACCAGGCCGCCCCGCAGCCGTCGCTGCGCACCACCCGGGCGCCGGCCGCCTCCCAGCGCGCCACCACGGCGGGCGCCGGATGCCCGTAGCGGTTGGCGCGCCCGGCCTGCACCAGCGCCCACTGCGCCTGCGTGGCCGCGACGAAGGCGGGGGCCGAGCTGGTGCGGCTGCCGTGGTGCGCCACCAGCACCACCTGCGCTTGCAGCGAGGCGCCGCGCGCCAGCAGGGCCACCTCCTGCGGCAGCTCGATGTCGCCGGCCAGCAGCGCGGCCTGTCGCCCGTCGGACACCCGCAGCACGCAGCTGCGCCCGTTCGGCCGCATGCCGGGCCACAGGTCCACCGGCGCCGGATGCAGCACCTCGAAGGCCACCCCGTCCCAGGTCCAGCGCTGGCCGGCGGCGCAGGGCAGCGCGGCCCGGCCGGCCAGCAGCGGGTGGCCGGCCTCCAGCCCGTGCAGCAACCCGGCCTGCGGCTGCTGGGCGAGCACCGCCTGGGCCCCGCCGGTGTGGTCGGTGTCGGCATGGCTGAGGACCAGGGTGTCCACCCGCTCGCCGAGCGCGCGCAGCAAGGGCACCAGCACGCGCTGGCCGGCGTCGCTGTCGCCGCTCCAGCGCGGGCCGGCGTCGTAGACCAGGGTGTGGCCGGCCGTGCGCACCAGCACCGCGCTGCCCTGCCCCACGTCGGCCGCCAGCAACTCGAAGGCCCCGGGCGGCGGCCGTGGCGCCTGCCAGAGCAGCACCGGCAGCAGCAGCGGCAGGCCCAGGCCCCGCAGCGCGGGCGCCACGGGCAGCACCAGCAGCAGCCCGCCAGCCACGCCCGCCGCGCCCGCCCACAGCGGCGGGGCCGCGCTGGTCCACACCGCCGCCGGCCACGACGCCAGCGGGGCCAGCACGGCCACCAAGGCCTGCACCGCGACGGCGGCCAGCTCCCACACCGGGGCCCAGGCCACGCCCGCCAGCGCCAGCGGCGTGACCACCAGCGTGACCCACGGGATCGCCAGCAGGTTGGCGGCCAGCCCGGCCACGGCCACCTGCCCGAACAGCAGCAGCGTCAGCGGCGCCAGGGCCACGGTCAGCAGCAGTTGCTCGCGCAGCAGGCCCAGCGCCCGGTCGCGCCAGCCGGGGCCGGACGCTGGGCGCGGCGTGCCGGGGTCGCTGGCGAACAGCACGCCGACGGCGACGAAGCTGAGCCAGAACCCGGGCTGCAGCAGCGCCCAGGGGTCGGCCGCCACCACCAGCGCGCAGGCCGCCAGCCAGACCAGGGGCCAGGGCCAGTGGCGGCCGGCGGCCCGCAGCAGCGCGACCAGCGCCAGCATCAGCAGCGTGCGCTGGGCCGGCACGCCCCAGCCGCTGAACAGCGCGTAGCCGGTGGCCAGCACCAGCCCGCCGGCCAGGGCCGCCTGGGGCGCCGGCCAGGCCAGGCACAGGCGCCGGCTGCGCCGCCAGCCCAGGCCCACCAGCCGCGCCGCCAGCCAGGCGAACATGGTCACGTGCAGGCCCGAGATGGACATCAGGTGCGCCACGCCCGTGGCGCGGAACAGGTCCCAGTCGGCGCGGCCGATCGCCGCCTGGTCGCCGACCACCAGCGCCGCCAGCACGCCGGCGGCCCGCGGGTCGGCCACCTGCGCCAGGATGGCGTCGCGCACCCGCTGGCGGGCCTGCTCCAGCGGCCAGGCCGCGGTGGCGGCCAGCAGGCGCGGCGGCGCATCGGCCGGTCCTGCGCGCACCGTCCCGGTGCCCCCCAGGCCCTGCTCCCACAGCCACAGCTCCTGGTCCTGCCCGTGCGGGTTGCGCAGCCCGTGCGGCACGCGCACCCGCACCGTCACCTGCCAGCGCTGCCCGGCCTGCACCCGCGGTGCCACGCCCTGCCCCTCGGCGGCGCCCGCGTCGGCCGCGTCCGCGCCGCCGAACCAGGCCAGCGCCAGCCGCTGCGGCAGCCGCACCGGCTGGCCATCGGCCCGGTGCGCCGCCTCGACGGCCAGCTGCAGGCGCCAGCCCAGGGGATGGCGCTGCGGCATCGCCGCCACGGTGCCGACCACGCGCAGGTCGCGGCCGTCCAGCGCCGGATCGAGCCGGTCTGCGGCGCGCAGCACCGCGCGCCCGCCGGCCAGGGCGAAGCCCAGCCCCGCCAGGGCCAGCGCCAGCAGCGCGGCCCGGGCCCAGGCCGCGGCCCGGGGGCCGCGCGCCCGCAGGGGCAGGCGCGCCAGCCACGCGGCGGCCAGCAGCACGAGCAGCCCCGCCACCGCCACCAGCCCGTAGGCGTCCGCAGGCCACAGCTGCGGCTGCTGCAGTTGGCCCGCGGTGCCGGCGACGAAGGCAGCCAGGGGCCACGGCCCGATCGGGGCGGAAGGCGCTCGGTCCATGCCGCTGCAACGCGGCACGCGCCCCGCCCGGCATCAGGACTTGCACCCTCGTGCGACCGCAGGAGGCCCCGTGCGCCGGCCCGTCCGGGTCCATGCCGCCCGCGCCGTCCTACCGTCGAGCATGTCTCTTGCTAGCATGCCCGACCATGTCGATCCACGCGGCGCTGAACCACGTCACCCACTACACCTACGACCGTCCGGTGCGCCTCGGACCCCAGGTCGTCCGCCTGCGGCCCGCGCCGCACTGCAGGAGCCGGGTGCTCTCGTATGCGCTGCGGGTCGAGCCCGCCGGGCACTTCATCAACTGGCAGCAGGACCCCTTCGCCAACTACCAGGCGCGCCTGGTCTTCCCCGAGCCCACCACCGAGTTCAAGGTCACGGTCGACCTGGTGGTGGAGATGGCGGTCTACAACCCGTTCGACTTCTTCCTCGAGCCCAGCGCCGAAGCCTTCCCCTTCGCCTACGAGCCGGCGCTCGCGCAGGAACTGGCGCCCTACCTGGTGCGCGAGCCGCTGACGCCCCGCGTCGAGGCCTACCTGGCCGGCATCGACCGCGCCCAGCGGCCCACGGTCGATTTCCTGGTGGCCATCAACCAGAAGCTGCAGCAGGACGTGCGCTACCTGATCCGCATGGAGCCGGGCGTGCAGACGCCCGAGGAGACGCTGGCCAAGGCCTCGGGCTCCTGCCGCGACTCGGGCTGGCTGCTGGTGCAGCTGCTGCGCCACCTGGGGCTGGCCGCGCGCTTCGTCTCGGGCTACCTGATCCAGCTGGCGCCCGACGTCAAGTCGCTGGACGGGCCCAGCGGCACCGAGGTCGACTTCACCGACCTGCACGCCTGGTGCGAGGTCTACCTGCCGGGAGCCGGCTGGATCGGCCTGGACCCCACCAGCGGGCTGTTCGCCGGCGAGGGCCACATCCCCGTGGCCTGCACGCCCAGCCCGTCCAGCGCCGCGCCGATCGAGGGCGTGCTCGACGAGGCCGAGGTCACCTTCAGCCACCGCATGGAGGTCACCCGCATCCACGAATCGCCGCGGGTGACCAGGCCGTACACCGAGGACCAGTGGCAGGCCGTGCTCGACCTGGGCGAGCAGGTCGACCAGGACCTGATCGCCGGCGACGTGCGCCTGACCATGGGCGGCGAGCCCACCTTCGTGTCGACCGGCGACCGCGATGCGGCCGAATGGAACACCGACGCCCTGGGCCCCACCAAGCGCGGCTATGCCACCGAGCTGGTGCACAAGCTGCGCGAGCGCTACGGCAGCGGCGGCTTCCTGCACTTCGGCCAGGGCAAGTGGTACCCGGGCGAGCAGCTGCCGCGCTGGGCGCTGTCGGTCTGCTGGCGTGCCGACGGCCAGCCGTGCTGGCACGACCCGTCGCTGTTCGCCGACGAGCGCCTGCCGCACGCGCACACCACCCAGGACGCCGAGCGCTTCATCCGCACGCTGGCGCGCCGGCTGGGCGTGACCGACCGCTACGTGCAGCCCGGCTACGAGGACACCTTCTACTACCTGTGGCGCGAGCGCCGGCTGCCGGTCAACGTCGACCCGTTCGACGCCCGGCTCGACGACGAGCTCGAGCGGGCCCGCCTGCGCCGCGTGTTCGAGCAGAAGCTCGATGCGGTCGTGGGCTACGCGCTGCCGCTGCAGGCCGGCAGCGCCGCGCCCCGCCTGGACGGCGCGATCTGGATCACCGGGCCCTGGTTCTTCCGCGACGAGCGCATGTACCTGGTGCCCGGCGACTCACCCATGGGCTACCGGCTGCCGCTGGACGCCCTGCCCTGGGTGAACGCGGCCGACTACCCGCACCTGGTGCAGCAGGACCCGTTCGACCCCCGGGCGCCGCTGCCCCAGCCGGCCCAGCTGCGTCTGCAGGGCCAGGATGGCCGCTGGGCCGAAGGCGGCACGGTGGCCGGCGGCGCGCGGACCGACCCCGAGCAGGCCAACCTGCGCGGCCAGGCCGAGCCCTCGCATGCCGCCGGCGCCGGGGCCACGCGGGCGCCGGGCCGCTTCGAGTCGGCCCACTGGATCACCCGCACCGCCGTGGTGGTCGAGGTGCGCGACCCGCAACGCGCCAACGGCCCGAAGGCCGAGCGCGAGCACGGGGGCCAGTCGGGGCTGCTGTACGTGTTCATGCCGCCGCTGGCCCGGCTCGAGGACTACCTGGCGCTGCTGGCGGCGGTGGAGCAGACCGCGGCCGAACTGCGCCTGCCGGTGGTGCTCGAGGGCTACCCGCCGCCGCGCGACCCGCGCCTGAAGCTGCTGCAGGTCACGCCCGACCCCGGCGTGATCGAGGTGAACATCCACCCGTCCGCCAGCTGGGCCGAGCTGGTCGAGCGCACTGAGTTCCTGTACCGCGCCGCGTTCGAGACCCGGCTGACGGCCGAGAAGTTCATGACCGACGGCCGCCACACCGGCACCGGCGGCGGCAACCACTTCGTGCTGGGCGGCGCCACGCCGGCCGACTCGCCGTTCCTGCGCAAGCCCGAGCTGCTGGCCAGCCTGCTGCTGTACTGGCACAACCACCCGTCGCTGTCGTACCTGTTCTCGGGGCTGTTCATCGGCCCCACCAGCCAGGCGCCGCGGGTCGACGAGGCGCGCAACGACCAGCTGTACGAGCTGGAGATCGCGCTGCGCGAGATCGAGCGCAACCGCCAGCTGCACGGCCAGTCCATGCCGGCCTGGCTGGTCGACCGCACGCTGCGCAACATCCTGGTGGACGTCACCGGCAACACCCACCGCAGCGAGTTCAGCATCGACAAGCTGTACTCGCCTGACACCTCGGCGGGCCGGCTCGGCCTGCTGGAGCTGCGCGCCTTCGAGATGCCGCCGCACGCCCGCATGAGCGTGGTGCAGCAGCTGCTGCTGCGCGCGCTGGTGGCGCGCTTCTGGCGCACGCCGTACAAGGCGCCGGCCACGCGCTGGGGCACCCAGCTGCACGACCGCTGGCTGCTGCCCAGCTTCATCCTGGCCGACCTGCACGACGTGCTCGACGACCTGCGCGAGGCCGGCTACGCGTTCGACCGCGCCTGGTTCGCGCCGCACTTCGCCTTCCGCTTCCCGGTGATCGGCAGCGTCGAGGCCGCGGGCCTGGAGCTCACGCTGCGCACGGCGCTCGAGCCCTGGCACGTGATGGGCGAGGAAGGCGCGGTGGGCGGCACGGTGCGCTACGTCGACTCCTCGCTCGAGCGCATCGAGGTCAAGGTCACCGGGCTGAACGAGAGCCGGCACGTGGTCACGGTCAACGGCCGCGCCCTGCCGCTGCAGCCCACCGGCACCGCCGGCGAGTTCGTCGCCGGCGTGCGCTACCGGGCCTGGAACCCGCCGTCGGCGCTGCACCCCACCATCGGCGTGAACGCGCCCCTGACCTTCGACGTGGTCGACACCTGGATGGACCGCTCGCTGGGCGGCTGCCAGTACCACGTGGCGCACCCGGGCGGGCGCAACTACGTGACCTTCCCCGTCAACGCCTACGAGGCCGAGAGCCGGCGCTTGTCGCGCTTCTTCCGCATGGGCCACTCGCCGGGCCGGCTGCAGGTGCCGCCGGCCACCATCGACGTGCCGGGCAGCCGCGAGTTCCCGTTCACGCTGGACCTGCGGCACCCGCCCCGGGGCTGAGCCCTGCCCGTCGTCCCCGCGCAGGCGGGGATGCACGGCCAGGCGCTGCGCATCGGCATGGATGCCCGCCTGCGCGGGCATGACGCGGGAGGGCTCCCGTGCGGGACGCCGCGGACGCACGGCCCGTCGTCCCCGCGCAGGCGGGGACCCACGCTCCACCGCGGCGCTGACCGTCGGTGCCCGCCGCGGGCACGGCGGGGTGCACCCGGCGCGTCCGGGCCATGCGTGTCGGCCGGCTCCCACGCTCGACCGTGCGTGCCGCCTGCCATGCTGCGCCGGTGCTGACGGTGCTGCTGTCCCTGCTGGCCGCCCTCGTGGTGGCGCTCGTCGTGGTGAACTTCGCCACGTCGGAGCGGCGCGTGCAGGAGCCCATCGAGCACCTGTACGGCGTGCAGGACCCGCAGTTCCGCCGCGCGATGTCGCTGCTGCTCGGCCCCACCCTGCTGGAGGGCAACCGGGTCGAGCTGCTGGTCAACGGCGACCGCATCTTCCCGGCCATGCTGGCGGCCATCCGCGAGGCCCGCCGCACGGTGCTGTTCGAGACCTTCATCTACTGGTCGGGCGAGATCGGCGAGGCCTTCGCCGAGGCGCTGTCCGAACGCGCCCGCGCCGGCGTGCAGGTGCACGTGCTGCTGGACTGGGTGGGCAGCACCCGGGTCGACCGGCAGCTGGTCCACCGGATGCGGGCCGCCGGCGTCGAGGTGCGCATGTTCCATCCGCTGCGCTGGTGGAACCTGGCGCGGCTGAACAACCGCACCCACCGCAAGCTGCTGATCGTCGACGGCCGCGTCGGCTTCACCGGCGGCGTGGGCATCGCGCCGCAGTGGTGCGGCGACGCCCAGGACCCGGACCACTGGCGCGATTCGCACTTCCGCGTCGAGGGCCCGGTGGTGGCTCAGATGCAGAGCGTGATGCTGTCCAACTGGAGCAAGGCCACCGGCCGCGTGCTGCACGGCCAGGCCTACTTCCCGCCGCTGCGGCCGGCCGGCACGATGCACTGCCAGATGTTCGCCAGCTCGCCCAGCGGCGGCAGCGAGAGCATGCTGATGATGATGCTGCTGGCCATGACCGCGGCCACCCGCAGCATCGACATCGCCAGCGCGTACTTCGTGCCCGATCCCGTGGCCACCGAGACGCTGCGCGCGGCCTGCGCGCGGGGCGTGCGGGTGCGCATCGTCACGCCCGGCCGCCACACCGACCAGGACACGGTGCGGCGCGCCTCGCGTGGCATGTGGGGGCCGCTGCTGGAGGCCGGGGTGGAGATCCACGAGTACCAGCCCACCATGTACCACTGCAAGCTGCTGCTGGTCGACGGGCTGATGGCCTCGGTGGGCTCCACGAACTTCGACCCGCGCTCGTTCCACCTGAACGACGAGGCCAACCTCAACGTCCACGACGCGGACTTCGCGGCGCAGCTGCAGGCCGTGTTCGAGGCCGACCTGGCGCGCAGCCGCCGCATCACGCTGGCCGACTGGCAGGCCCGCCCCTGGGGCGAGAAGCTGCGCGAGCGGGCGGCCACCTGGCTCCGCCCGGTGCTGTGAGCCGGCTTGGGGGACAATGGCCGCAGTGGATCTCCCCAACGACTCGCTGTTCGGCGACGCCGCCGATGCCGACCCTGCCGCGCTCGCGGCCGCGCTCGCCCCGCCGGCGGCCGCCGGCCACTACGACGAGCTGCGCGGCGGCTCGGGCACGGCGCGCGGCGCGCTCGCGCCGGCCTGGCAGCGGTTCTTCGCCCAGCTCGGCCCGGATGGCTTCGACGACCTCGACGGCCGGGTGCAGGCGCTGGCGCGGCAGGTGCGCGACAACGGCGTCACCTACAACGTCTACGCCGCCGACGGCGGCCCGCAGCGGCCCTGGTCGCTGGACCTGTTCCCGCTGATCCTGACGCCCGACAGCTGGGCCGGCATCGAGGCCGGCGTGCTGCAGCGGGTGCGGCTGCTCGAGCGGGTGCTGGCCGACGTCTACGGGCCGCAGCAGCTGCTCGCGCGCAACCTGCTGCCGCCGGCGCTGGTGCACGGCCACCCGGGCTACCTGCGGGCGATGCAGGGCGTGCGGCCGCCGGGCGGCATGCACCTGCACATCGCGGCCTTCGACCTGGCGCGCGACCCCGACGGCCACTGGTGGGTGGTGTCGCAGCGCACGCAGGCGCCCTCGGGCCTGGGCTACCTGCTGGAGAACCGGCTGGTCGTCTCGCGCTCGTTCCCGCAGGCCTTCTCGGCCCTGAAGGTGCAGCGGCTGGCCGCCACCTACCGCGCGCTGGTCGACCACCTGCGCGCGGCCAGCCCCGCCGGTGCCGACGCCCGCGTGGTGCTGCTGACGCCTGGCCCCTACAACGAGACCTACTTCGAGCACGCCTACCTGGCGCGCTACCTCGGCCTGACGCTGGTCGAGGGCAGCGACCTGACCGTGCGCGACGAGCGCGTGTACCTCAAGACCCTGCGCGGCCTGGAGCCGGTGCACGGCCTGCTCAAGCGGCTGGACGACGAGTTCCTCGACCCGCTGGAGCTGCGGCCCGACTCGCGGCTGGGCGTGCCCGGCCTGCTGCAGGCGATCCGGGCCGGCAACCTGCTGGTGGCCAATGCGCCGGGCACGGCCTTCCTCGAGTCCTGCGCCCTGCTGGGCTTCCTGCCTGCGCTGTCGCGCGCGCTGCTGGGCGAGGAACTGGCCCTGCCGTCGGTGCCCACCTGGTGGTGCGGCGAGCGCGCCGCGCTCGAGGCGGCGCTGCCGCAGCTGGCCACCGGTGTGGTCAAGCCCACCTTCGGCGGCCCGGGCTCGGGCGCTGTGCTGGGCCGCTTCCTGTCGCGGCGCGAGCTGGACGAATGGGCCGGCCGCATCGTGCGCGACCCCGACGAGCACACGCTGCAGGCCTGGCGCCCGCTGTCGCAGATGCCGACCTGGAAGGACGGCCGGCTGCAGCCCCGCTCGGTCATGCTGCGGGTGTTCGCGGTGGCCGACGGCCGCGGCTCGTGGCGGGTGCTGCCCGGCGGCCTCACGCGCATCGCCGGCGGCACCGAGATCACCACCATGTCGCGCGGTGGCAGCAGCGCCGACACCTGGGTGCTCACGGACGGCGAGGTCGACACCACCAGCCTGCTGGGCCGCACGGCCGCGGCGGCCGATGCGCACCGCGCCCGCACCGTCACCAGCCGCTCGGCCGAGAACCTGTTCTGGCTGGGCCGCTACACCGAGCGCACCGAGAACACCGCCCGCCTCGCGCGGCTGGTGCTGCAGTGCCTGAACGGCGAGGACCAGAGTTCGCAGCCGCTGCTGGCCTGGCTGGGCGAGCTGGCGGCCGACAACGGCCTGGTGCTGCCCAACGTGCCGCCGCCCACCACCGGCCGCCGCGTGTTCGAGCGTTCGCTGGTCGCGGCGCTGGCCGACACCAAGGGCGCGACCAGCGTGGGCTGGAACCTGTGCGCGCTGCGCAACGCGGCATCGGCCGTGCGCGACCGGCTGTCGCAGGAGCACTGGAACCTGATCGTGCGCGCCGAGCAGGACTTCCTGCGCGGGCTGGCGCCGCAGCCGGGCGAGGCGGACTGGTCGGGCCTGGAGGCGCTGCGCATGCTCGAGGCGCTGTCGGGCGCCACGGCCGCCATGACCGGCGCGCAGACCGACCGGATGATGCGCGACGACGGCTGGCGCCTGCTGTCCACCGGCCGCCACCTGGAACGCCTGGGCTTCCTGGCGCATGCGCTGGCGCTGGCCTTCGAGACCGGTGCGGTGCACGACGAGGGCGGCTTCGAGGCGCTGGTCGCCCTGTTCGACAGCACCATCACCTTCCACGCGCTGCACCAGCAGCGCCGCGACCTGGGCGCCCTGCTCGACCTGCTGGTGATCGACCGCGACAACCCGCGCTCGCTCGGCTGGGTCACGCAGACCCTGCGGGGCAGGCTGGCGCGGCTGGCGGGCAGCGCCCCCGGCCAGGTGCCCGGCATCGCGCTGTCGGTGCCCGATCCCGCGGGCTGGACGCTCGAGGCCATGCTGGCGCAGGACGCCGAGGGCCGGCTGGCGGCGCTGCAGGGGCTGCTGGCGCAGTGCGAGCAGGCCTCGTGGCAGCTGTCCGACGACATCGGGGCGCGCTACTTCACGCACTCCGACGAGACGCGCGAGAGCGTGGGCGCCTGAGGCCGGGGACGACGCGATGCGGCTGCACGTCCTGCACGAGACCACCTACGACTACGCCCCGCTGGTCAAGACCGCCCAGCACATGGCGCACCTGCGCCCGCGCGACGGCGCCGGCCAGCGGCTGCTGCGGCACGCGCTGCACGTGACGCCCGAGCCGGCCCAGCGCAGCGAGGCCACGGACGCGTACGGCAACTGGCGCTGCTTCTTCGGCCTGCAGTCCACGCACGAGCAGCTGCGGGTGGTGGCCGACAGCCTGGTCGAGACCTGCGCGCGGCCGCTGCCCGAGCACGCCATGCCCTGGGAGCAGGCGCGCGAGCGGCTGCGCTACCACCGCGCGGCCGAGTACGACCCGGCGACGCAGTTCCTCTACGCCTCGCCCTACGTGCCGCGCGATGCCGCCTTCGACGCCTATGCCCGCGCCGACTTCACGCCCGGTCGCCCGCTGCTGGAGGCCGCGCGTGCACTCACCGCGCGCATCCATGCCGAGTTCGCGTACGTGTCGCAGGCCACCGATGCCAGCACGCCCGCGCTGGAGGCGCTGGAACTGCGCCAGGGGGTGTGCCAGGACTTCGCCCACGTGATGCTGGGCTGCCTGCGCAGCCTGGGCCTGCCGGCGCGCTACGTCAGCGGCTACCTGCTGACCGAGCCGCCGCCCGGGCAGGCCCGCCTGGTGGGCAGCGATGCCTCGCATGCCTGGGTGTCGGTCTACCTGCCGTCGCGGCAGGGGCCGGGCTGCTGGGTGGACCTGGACCCCACCAACGACCAGCCGGCGGGCGAGGACTACGTGGTGCTGGCGATCGGCCGCGACTACTCGGACGTCTCGCCGATCCGCGGCGTGATCCATGGCGGCGCCCACCACACGCTGCGCGTGGGCGTGACGGTCACGCCCGTGGCCGCGGACGCGGCGGCGGGCCTTGCTACGATCGCCGCCCCCACCGAAGGAAGGACCCCATGAGCGCCACCGCCAAGCTGAAGGAACTGGGCATCACGCTGCCCCCCGTCGCCATCCCCGCCGCCGCCTACGTGCCCTTCGTGCGCACCGGCAACCTGGTGTTCCTGTCGGGCCACATCGCCAAGCGCGAAGGCAAGCCCTGGGTCGGGCAGCTGGGCAGCGACATCACGACCGAGGAAGGCAAGGCCGCCGCGCGCGCGGTGGCGATCGACCTGCTGGGCACGCTGGCCGCGGCCGTCGGCGACCTGGACAAGGTCACGCGCATCGTCAAGGTGATGAGCCTGGTGAACTCCGTGCCCAGCTTCACCGAGCAGCACCTGGTGACCAACGGCTGCAGCGAGCTGCTGGGCCAGGTGTTCGGCGACAAGGGCGCGCACGCCCGCAGCGCCTTCGGCGTCGCGCAGATCCCCATGGGCGCCTGCGTGGAGATCGAGCTGATCGCGGAAGTGACCGGCTGAGGGCCGCGCCCTCGGCCGGTCATCCCGGCGCATGCAGCCGGGATCCAGTGACTTTCGCAGCCGCCGCCGAAGTCACTGGATCCCGGCTTTCGCCGGGATGACCGGGCCTTGCAGGCCCGGTCACTTCGGCGGGATCGCGTACGTGCCCACCGCGTGCGCCACCATCTCGTCCTGCCCCTCGGAGTACAGCGACACCTCGCCCACGGCCAGCGTGCGGCCCAGCTTGAGCAGGCGGCACTCGCCGACGATGCGGCGGTCGGCCGAGGGCTTGCGCATGAAGTTGAAGCTCAGGCTGGTGGTGACCGTCAGCGGCACCAGGCCGATCTCGCCGAGGATGGCCACGTAGAGCGCCACGTCGGCCGTGGCCATCATCACCGGGCCGGACACGGTGCCGCCAGGGCGCAGTTCGGCGATGCCGACCTCGTGCGCCACGCGGGCCGCGCGGTCGCCCACCGCGAGCACCTGCACGCGCGTCTGCGGGAACTCGCGCGCGATGAACGCGGCGATCTCGTCTTTCTTGCTGCTTGCCATGGGCCCCGAGTGTGCCCTGCCGCGCTCAGCAGGCGTACGAGGGTTTCCAGCGCCCGGCGCCCGTGGGCGACACCACCAGCCGCGCCGCCTCGACCTGCAGCGCGCCGGCGTGGCAGGCCAGCGCCAGCGTGACGGTGCCGGCGGCGTCGCAGGGCAGCGCCAGGTCGCGCCAGCGCTGCCCGTCGCAGGCCAGCGTGGCCGCCTCGATCCGGCCGAAGCAGGCACCGGGATCGCCGCGCCAGCGGGCACCGTGCAGTGCCAGCACCAGCGGCGCCAGGTGGCCGGCCTCGCCGTCGCGGGTCACCGCCGCGGCGGCCAGGCGCAGCCGCAGCAGGTCGCCCGCGACGTCGATGCGGGCCAGTTCCGAGCCGGCCAGCTGCAGCCGCAGCGCGCCCGCGTCCACGCCCGGCTCACTCCACGCGCACGACCAGCGTGGGCTCGAAGGTGAAGTTGCCCGGCTTGCCCTTGCGGCCGCGCGCGCCCAGGGCGTTGTTCAGCGAGCGGATCTCCAGCGTCTCGTCGCGCTCCTTGCCCCGGAAGGTGCCGCGGATGCTGACGCTGCGGGTGTAGGCCGCGGCGCCCGCGAGCGTCTCCCTCTTCTCGAGGTCCATCAGCACCAGGCCGCGGCCGCCGGCGGCCTGCTGCCGCAGCTCGGCGATCGGGAAGGTCAGGATGCGGCGCGCCGAGGAGACGCAGGCCACGTGCGTGGCCGGCGCATGCAGCCCGGCGGCCGGCTGGCCCGCGGGCGGCGCGACGTTGGCCGGCGACGGCCGGCACAGCGACTCGCCCTCGCCCACCTGCACGAAGCTCTTGCCGCCGCGCTGCCGGCCGGTCATGTGCTCGACCAGCGCCAGGAAGCCGTAGCCGCCGGTGGTCGACAGCAGCAACGCCGTGCCCGGCGCGCCGGCGAACCAGTGCACCAGCTGCGTGCCCGGCTCCAGGTCGATGTAGGTGGTGACCGGCTGGCCGTCGCCGCGCGCCCCGGGCAGCGTCGCCACCGGCACCGCGTACACCCGGCCGTTGCTGCCGAAGGCCAGCAGCGTGTCGACGGTGCGGCACTCGAACGTGCCGTACAGGCCGTCGCCGGCCTTGAACGCGAAGCTGGCGGCATCGTGGCCGTGGCCCTGGCGGGCGCGCACCCAGCCCTTGGCCGAGACGATCACCGTCACCGGCTCGTCCAGCACCTTGACCTCGGCGACGGCGCGCTTGTCCTGCTTGATCTCGGTGCGGCGCTCGTCGCCGAACTGCTTCGTGTCCTGCTCGATCTCCTTGACCATCAGCCGGCGCAGCGCCGCCGGACTGCCCAGGATCTCTTCCAGCTTGCCCTGCTCCTCGCGCAGCTCCTTGAGCTCCTGCTCGATGCGGATCGCCTCCAGCCGCGCCAGCTGGCGCAGCCGGATCTCCAGGATGTCCTCGGCCTGGCGGTCCGACAGCCTGAAGCGCGCGATCAGTGCGGCCTTTGGCTCGTCGGCGGTGCGAATGATCGCGATCACCTCGTCGATGTTCAGCAGCACCAGCTGCCGGCCCTCGAGGATGTGGATGCGGTCCAGCACCTTGTCGAGCCGGTGGCGCGAGCGGCGCTCGATGGTGCGCTGGCGGAACTGGATCCACTCGACCAGCATCTGCCGCAGCGACTTCTGCACCGGCCGGCCGTCCAGGCCCACGCCGGTGAGGTTGATCGGCGCCGAGGTCTCCAGGCTGGTGTGCGCCAGCAGCGTGGTCACCAGCTCCTGCTGCGCGATGCGGCTGGTCTTGGGCTCGAACACCAGCCGAACGGGGGCGTCCTTGCTGGATTCGTCGCGCACCGTGTCGAGCACCGACAGCACGGCCTGCTTGAGCTGCAGCTGGTCCTGCAGCAGCGCCTTCTTGCCGGCCTTGACCTTGGGATTGGTGAGCTCCTCGATCTCCTCGAGCACCTTCTGCGCGCTCACGCCCGGCGGCAGCTCGTGCACCACCAGCTGCCACTGGCCGCGCGCCAGCTCCTCGATCTTCCAGCGGGCGCGCACCTTCAGCGAGCCGCGGCCGGTGCGGTAGGCCTCGGCGATGTCGGCGGCGCTGCTGATGATCTGGCCGCCGCCCGGGTAGTCGGGCCCCGGCAGCAGCGCGGCCAGCTCCTCGTCGGGCAGGTTGGGGTTCTTGACCAGGGCGACGCAGGCGCCGGCCACCTCGCGCAGGTTGTGGCTGGGGATCTCGGTGGCCAGGCCCACCGCGATGCCGCTGGCGCCGTTGAGCAGCGCGAACGGCAGGCGTGCCGGCAGTTGCGTGGGCTCCTGCGTGCTGCCGTCGTAGTTGGGGGTGAAGTCGACCGTGCCCTCGTCGATCTCGTCGAGCAGCAGGGTGGTGATCCTGGCCAGCCGCGCCTCGGTGTAGCGCATGGCCGCGGCGCCGTCGCCGTCGCGGCTGCCGAAGTTGCCCTGGCCGTCGATCAGCGGGTAGCGCTGCGCGAAGTCCTGCGCCATGCGCACCAGCGCGTCGTAGGCGGCCTGGTCGCCGTGCGGATGGAAGCGGCCCAGCACGTCGCCCACCACGCGGGCGCTCTTGACCGGCTTGGCGCCGGTGGTGCCGCTGAAGCCCAGGCCCATGCGGGCCATCGAGTACAGGATGCGCCGCTGCACCGGCTTCTGGCCGTCGGCCACGTCGGGCAGGGCCCGGCCCTTGACCACCGACAGGGCGTATTCGAGGTACGCGCGCTGCGCGTAGGTGCCCAGGTCGATGCGGGTGTCGTCGCCGCCGTCGGCGCTGGTGATCAGTTCGTCTTGGTCCATGGGGTCACGGCGTGGGGGTCGGTTCGTCGAAGACCGGCGGCCGCAGCGGCGCGGGCAGGTTGCCGCGGCCGATGGCGCCGCCGGCGGGCGGGCCGCCGAGCTCGACCCGCACGCGGCTGGGCACCGTGGGCGCGCGGGCCGCGCGCAGCGTCGCCGGCGGCTGCAGCAGCGCGTACAGCTGCAGCACGGTCTGCACGTAGTTGCGGGTCTCGCGGTAGTCGGGGATGCGGTTGCCGGCGCGCTGCACCGCGCCTTCGCCGGCGTTGTAGGCGGCCAGCGCCAGCTCGAGCTGGCCGGGGAACAGGTCCATCAGGTGGCGCAGGTAGCGCGCGCCGGCGCGGATGTTGGTGGCCGGGTCGGTGAGCTTCCTGTCGACCGTCGCCCGCGCATCGGCGGTGACACCCCAGCGTTCGGCGGTGGACGGCAGCACCTGCATCAGGCCGACCGCGCCCTTGGGCGAGACCGCCTGCGCGTCGAAGCCCGACTCGGTGGCGATCAGCGCCTTGAGCAGCTCGTAGTCGATGCCGTGGGTGCGGGCCGCCTCGCGCAGCAGGTGCTTGACGCCCTTGTAGGCGGGCGAGACCTCGAAGTAGGCGATCAGCCGGCTGGCGCTGGTGCTGGGCACGGCGACCTGGCGGGGCGTGGGGTCGGCATCGGGCGCCGGGATCCCGCGCGCGGTGTCGAAGCTGCGCTCGCCGCGCCAGAACAGCTCGTAGCGCCCGTCGACCTTCTCGGCGGCGAAATGGGCGACGCCCCGGGCATCGATGTAGCCCCAGACGTCGGCGCGCGCGGCGCCGGTGCCGGCCGCCAGGGCCAGCGCCAGCAGCAGCGCGCGCCAGCGGCTCATGCCCGCAGCTCCAGGCCGAGCGCGCGGCGGTCGGCGAACTCGCTGCGCAGCTGCGACATCACGACCAGCGAATCGAAGCCGCCGGCGCCGCGCACGCACTCGCGCAGCAGGCCCTCGTGCACGAAGCCCTCGGTCTCGTACAGGCCGCGGGCCCGCGCGTTGTGGGTGCGCACGTCCAGCCAGAAGCGGTGCGCACCCAGGTCGTCGAAGGCGATCTTCTTGGCCACCCGCACCGCGGCGCGGCCGTAGCCCTGGCCCTTGTCCTGCACCACGAGGCGCTTGAGCTCCAGCGACTGGTGCGGGCTGCGGCAGCCGATCAGGATCAGGAAGCCCACCGCCTCCAGCGCCTCGCCGCCCTCGACGATGAAGTGCCGGAAGTCCGGGAAGCGGATCGCCGCCTCGTGCTGGGTGCGCTCCCAGGGCGTGATGAACGGCAGGTTCACCGGGTCGCGCTCCAGCGAGAGCACGTACTCGAGGTCGCTGCTCATCGTGGGGCGCAGCCGCACCCGCGCCGGTGCGCGCTCGGTGCGGACGGGGGCGACGTGGGCGGTGGTCATGCGGAGCCGATCAGAAGCTGTGAATGGACCGGCGGCGCCCGCGACGGGGCGCTGCGTGGTGCAGGCGAAGGCGCGGGCCGCTGGCCAGGCTGGGCGCCTGGCCAAGGACCGCAACGCGCGCATGCGCCGCGCAGCGCCCCGGCCCGCAGGGTGGGACGTGCCGTCGGCGACCCAGGTGTTGCAGGGCACTCATGGCACGTTCCACGTGGGCGTCGAGGGTTCGTTCACAGCTTCTCACACGTCGATCTCGACGCTGTCGCCGTGCAGTTCCATCAGCTCGCGCCGCGCCGCCGCCTCGCCCTTGCCCATCAGCTTGGTGATCAGGCCCTCGGTGGCGGCGAAGTCGTGCAGCCCCAGCTGCACCGGCAGCAGGCGCCGGGTGTCCGGGTTCAGCGTGGTCTCCCACAGCTGCTCGGCGCTCATCTCGCCCAGGCCCTTGAAGCGGCTGATGGTCCAGGCGCCTTCCTTGACGCCCTCCTTGCGCAGCTTGTCCAGGATGGCGGTCAGTTCGCCCTCGTCCAGGGCGTACTGCTTGCCGGCCGGCTTCTTGCCGCGTGCCGGGGTGTCGACGCGGAACAGCGGCGGCCGCGCCACGTAGACGTGGCCGGCGTCGATCAGCTTGGGGAAGTGGCGGAAGAACAGGGTCAGCAGCAGCACCTGGATGTGCGAGCCGTCGACGTCGGCGTCCGACAGGATGCAGACCTTGCCGTAGCGCAGGCCCGAGAGGTCCGGCGTGTCGTTCGGGCCGTGCGGATCGACCCCGATGGCCACCGCGATGTCGTGGATCTCGGTGTTGGCGAACAGGCGGTCGCGCTCGACCTCCCAGGTGTTGAGCACCTTGCCGCGCAGCGGCAGCACGGCCTGGCATTCCTTGTCGCGGCCCATCTTGGCGCTGCCGCCGGCCGAGTCGCCCTCGACCAGGAAGACCTCGTTGTGCGAGATGTCCTTGCTCTCGCAGTCGGTCAGCTTTCCGGGCAGCACGGCCACGCCGGAGCCCTTGCGCTTCTCGACCTTCTGGCCGGCCTTCTGGCGCGACTGCGCGGCCTTGATGGCCAGCTCGGCCAGCTTGCGGCCGTAGTCGACGTGCTGGTTCAGCCACAGCTCCAGGGCCGGGCGCACGAAGCTGGAGACCAGCCGCACCGCGTCGCGCGAGTTCAGCCGCTCCTTGATCTGGCCCTGGAATTGCGGGTCCAGCACCTTGGCCGACAGCACGTAGCTGGCGCGGGCGAACACGTCCTCGGGCAGCAGCTTGACGCCCTTGGGCAGCAGCGCGTGCAGCTCGATGAAGGACTTGACCGCGTTGAACAGGCCGTCGCGCAGGCCGCTGTCGTGGGTGCCGCCGGCGCTGGTGGGGATCAGGTTGACGTAGCTCTCGCGCACCGGCGCGCCGTCCTCCGTGAAGGCCACGGCCCAGGCCGCGCCCTCGCCCTCGGCGAAGGTCTCGTTGCTGTCGGCCCAGCCCTCGCCCTCGAACAGCGGGATCACCGGGTCGGACGGCAGCGTCTGCATCAGGTAGTCGCGCAGGCCGCCCTTGTACTGCCAGCTCTGGGTCTCGCGGGTCTTCTCGTTGGCCAGGTAGACGGCCACGCCGGGCATCAGCACCGCCTTGCTGCGCAGCAGGTGCTGCAGCTCGGCCATCGGCAGCTGGGGCGACTCGAAGTACTTGGCGTCGGGCCACACGCGCACGGTGGTGCCCTGGCGGCGGTCGCCCTCGGCGGCCGGCCGCAGCTTCAGCGGCTCGACCACGTCGCCACCGGCGAAGGTGAGCGTGGCGACCTGGCCCTCGCGGTGCGAGGTGACCTCCATCCGCCGCGACAGCGCGTTGGTCACCGACACGCCCACGCCGTGCAGGCCGCCGGAGAAGCTGTAGGCGCCCCCCTTGCCCTTGTCGAACTTGCCGCCGGCATGCAGGCGGGTGAACACCAGCTCGATGACGGGCGCGCCCTCCTCGGGGTGCAGGCCGAAGGGGATGCCGCGGCCGTCGTCCTCGATGCTGACCGAGCCGTCGGCATGCAGGGTGACGCGGATGCGCTTGCCGTGGCCGGCCAGCGCCTCGTCGGCGGCGTTGTCCAGCACCTCCTGCACGATGTGCAGCGGGTTGTCGGTGCGGGTGTACATGCCCGGCCGCTGCTTGACGGGCTCCAGGCCCTTGAGCACGCGGATCGAACCTTCGGAGTACTCGGGAGCGGGTGCAGTTCGGGTCGCCATGGGTCGCGGATTGTAGTGGCGCAACCGCGATGCCACTGGACGGGCATCCAGTGGCGCCGTGAATTCTTGCCGGGGCCGCATCAATCGCCGGGTGCACCGGCATCGCCCTGCCGCCGGCGCGACCGGCGGTTGCCACGGGCTTTGGATACAGTCGCCGCCATGCAATCCCCCGCCCGCCTCTCCATGCGCCAGGTGCTCGTCTGCGGCGCCGCCGTCGTCACCCTGTCCATGGGCATCCGCCACGGCTTCGGCCTGTGGCTGCAGCCGATCACCCAGGCCCAGGGCTGGACCCGCGAGACCTTCGCCTTCGCGATCGCGATCCAGAACCTGGCCTGGGGCTTCTTCGGCATCTTCGCCGGCATGCTGGCCGACCGCTTCGGCGCCTTCCGGGTGCTGATCGCGGGCAGCCTGCTGTACGGCGCGGGCCTGGCGGGCATGGCGCTGTCGCCCACGCCGCTGCTGTTCACGCTCACGGCGGGCATCCTGATCGGCGCCGCCCAGGCGGGCACCACCTACGCGGTGGTCTACGGGGTGATCGGCCGGCAGCTCGATCCCGCGCGGCGGTCCTGGGCCATGGGCGTGGCGGCGGCGGCCGGCTCCTTCGGCCAGTTCCTGATGGTGCCGGTCGAGGGCTTCCTGATCGCCGGCCTGGGCTGGCAGCAGGCCCTGCTGGTGCTGGCCACCGTGGTGCTGCTGGTCGTGCCGCTGGCCGTCGGCCTGAAGGAGCCGGGCTTCGCGGGCGGCGAGGCGCCCAAGCGCGAGCAGACCATCGGCCAGGCGCTGGCCGAGGCCTTCAAGTACCCCAGCTTCCAGCTGCTGATGGCCGGCTACTTCGTCTGCGGCTTCCAGGTGGTGTTCATCGGCGTGCACATGCCCAGTTACCTGAAGGACAAGGGCCTGTCGCCGCAGGTGGCCAGCTACGCGCTGGCGCTGATCGGCCTGTTCAACGTGTTCGGCACCTACATCGCCGGCTCGCTGGGCCAGAAGCTGGCCAAGCGCAAGATCCTGGCAGCCATCTACCTGGGCCGGGCGATCGCGATCTCGCTGTTCCTGTGGGCGCCGCTGACGCCGCTGTCGGTCTACGTGTTCGCCAGCGTCATGGGCCTGCTGTGGCTGTCCACCGTGCCGCCGACCAATGCCACGGTGGCGCAGATCTTCGGCGTGGCGCACCTGTCGATGCTGGGCGGCTTCGTGTTCTTCAGCCACCAGGTCGGCTCGTTCCTGGGGGTCTGGCTGGGCGGCGTGCTGTACGACCGCACCGGCAGCTACGACATCGTCTGGTACCTGGCCATCGCCCTGGGCGTGTTCGCCGCGCTGGTGAACCTGCCGGTGCGCGAGATGCCGATCCGCCGCGCGGGCGCCGCGGCCCAGCCGGCCTGAGGCCGCGGAGCACCCGCCGCCATGTCCGCCCGCGCCCGCCACCTGCTCGCCTGGGCCGCCGCCTGCGTGCTGCTGGCGGGGGTGTTTGCCCTCTACACCCGCCCCGACATGGCGGTCATGCTCGCCGACCGGCTCTGGGCGTGCTTCCAGTGAACGCGCGCCGCGGCGCCGGCGGCCCCGCCCGGGGCCGCCCCCTGCCCACCGCGCGAGGATCCCGACCTTGAAGACCTACGTGATCACCGGTGCCTCCGACGGCATCGGCGCCGAACTGGCGCGCCAGATCGCCCAGCGCCACGGCGCCGGGGCGGCGCTGGTGCTGGCCGCCCGCAATGCCGACAAGCTCACCCAGGTGGCGATGCGCTGCGAGAAGCTGGGCGCCCAGGCCATCGAGGTGCCCACCGACGTGGCGCAGCAGGACCAATGCCGCGCGCTCATTGCCACCGCGGTCGAGCGCTTCGGCGGCGTCGACGTGCTGGTCAACAACGCCGGCGTGTCCGCCCATGCCCTGTTCGAGGACGTGCGCGCCGAGGACCTGGGCTGGTACCAGGACCTGATGACGGTCAACCTCTGGGGCGCGGTCTGGTGCACCCATGCCGCCCTGCCCCACCTGAAGGCCTCGCGCGGCCAGGTGGTGGCGGTGTCCTCGCTGGCCGGCCTGGTGGGCGTGCCTGGGCGCACGGCCTACAGCGCCACCAAGTTCGCGATGACCGGCTTCTTCGAGGCGCTGCGCACCGAGCTGCTGCCCTGCGGCGTCGGCGTGACCACCGCCTTTCCCGGCGTGGTCGACACGGAGATCCGGCGCAACGGCTGGAACGCGCGCGGGCAGCGGGCCGGCAAGAGCGGCCTGAAGGAAGACGGCGCGATGCCGGTGGACACCTGCGCCGGCCTGATCCTCGACGGCCTGGAGGCGCGCGCCCGCGAGGTGGTGATGACCGGCAAGGGCAAGGCGGGCCGCTGGCTCAAGCTGCTGGCGCCGGGCCTGGTCGAGCGGCTGGCGCTGGCCGCCGTCGAGGCCGACGAGCGCCCCGGCGCGCGCCGGAGGGCCTGATGCACGGCACGGGGGAGGCCTCCGACTGGATCCGCCGCTGGTCGCACCTGGTGGCCGCGGGCGGCCCGGTGCTGGACGTGGCCTGTGGCGCCGGCCGCCACCTGCGCTGGTTCGCCGGACGTGGGCACCCGGTCACGGGCATCGACCGCGACCCGCAGGCGCTGGCCGCCTGCGACGGCACCGGGCGGCTGGTGCAGGCCGACATCGAGGGCGGCCCCTGGCCCCTGACCGGCGAACGGTTCGCCGCCGTCGTGGTGACCAACTACCTGTGGCGGCCGCTGTGGCCGGCGCTGCTGGACAGCCTGGCGCCCGGCGGCGTGCTGCTGTACGAGACCTTCAACGTCGACCATGCCGCCATCGGCAAGCCCTCGCGGCCCGACTTCCTGCTGCGCCACGGCGAACTGCTGCAGCTGTGCAGCGGGCTGCAGGTGGTGGCCTACGAGGCGGGCGCGCTGGCCGCGCCCCCGCGCCGCGTGCAGCGCATCGCGGCCGTGCGGCCGGCCCCCGGCGACGGATGGGTCCCGGGCGCCCTCCCGCTAGAATCGCCGCTCCCCGGAACCCCGACATGACACCCATCACTGGCAGCATCGTGGCCCTGGCCACCCCGATGCACGAGGACGGCAGCGTGGACTATCCCGCGCTGCGCAAGCTGATCGACTGGCACATCGCCGAGGGCACCGACTGCATCGGCGTGGTCGGCACGACCGGCGAGTCGCCGACGGTGTCGGTGCAGGAGCACCAGGAGATCATCCGCGTGGCCGTCGAGCAGGCCGCCGGCCGGGTGCCGATCATGGCCGGCTGCGGCGCCAACAGCACCGCCGAGGCGATCGAGCTGGCGAAGTTCGCGCGCGGGGTCGGCGCCGACTGCCAGCTGCAGGTGGTGCCCTACTACAACAAGCCCACGCAAGAGGGTCAGTTCCAGCACTTCAAGGCCATCGCCGAGGCCACCGGCGACCTGCCGGTGGTGCTGTACAACGTGCCCGGCCGCACCGTGGCCGACCTGCAGCACGACACCGTGCTGCGGCTGGCGCAGGTGCCCGGCATCGTGGGCATCAAGGAAGCCACCGGCAACATCGAGCGCGCCCAGTGGCTGCTGCGCGATGCGCCGTCCGACTTCGCGATCTACTCGGGCGACGACCCCACGGCCGTCGCGCTGATGCTGTGCGGCGGCCATGGCAACGTGAGCGTCACCGCCAACGTCGCGCCGCGCCTGATGCACGAGCTGTGCGTCGCGGCCATCGCGCGCGACGCACGCCGCGCGATGGAGCTGCAGAACCGGCTGCTGCCGCTGCACCGCCACCTGTTCGTCGAGGCCAACCCGATCCCGGTCAAGTGGGCGATGGCGCGCATGGGGCTGTGCGGCCCGGCGCTGCGCCTGCCCATGACCCCCCTGTCGCCTGCCTTCCACGGGCAGGTCGAAGGCGCCCTGCGCGCGGCCGGCTTGCTGGCCTGAACCCACCCCAAGGAACCGTGAAGAACGTGAACACGATCGCCAAACTCGGCGTCCTGGCCGCCTGCCTGGCGCTGGGCGCCTGCTCGGTCCTCCAGGGCGACAAGGTCGACTACAAGAGCGCGCAGAAGGCGCCGTCGCTCGACGTGCCGCCGGACCTGACCCAGCTGATGCGCGACCCGCGCTACCAGCTGCCCGCCGGCGGCACCGTCAGCGCCAGCGCCATGCAAGGCACGCAGCGCACGCCCACCGACGCGGGCACCGCGCTGGCCAAGGCGGGCGACGTGCGCATCGAGCGCGCCGGCACCCAGCGCTGGCTGGTGATCGACCGTCCGGCCGACCAGCTGTGGGGCCCGGTGCGCGACTTCTGGAACGAGAACGGCTTCGTGCTCACCCAGGACCAGCAGCAGCTGGGGATCATGGAGACCGACTGGGCCGAGAACCGCGCCAAGCTGCCGCAGGACTTCCTGCGCCGCACGCTGGGCCGCGTGCTCGACAGCGTGTACTCCACCGGCGAGCGCGACCGCTTCCGCACCCGGCTGGAGCGCACCGCCTCGGGCGCGACCGAGATCTACATCTCGCACCGCGGCATGCAGGAGGTGTACTCCACCGCCACCAAGGACAGCACGGTGTGGCAGCCCCGCCCGGCCGACCCCGAACTCGAGGCCGAATTCCTGCGCCGCCTGATGGTCAAGCTGGGGCTGCCGCAGGCCCAGGCTGCCGCCGCCGAGGCGGCCGGCGCGCCGCGCACCGCGTCGGCCCGCGTCGAGACCGTCGGCGGGCAGCCGGTGGTGCAGGTGGCCGAAGGCTTCGACCGCGCCTGGCGCCGCGTGGGCCTGGCGCTGGACCGCACCGGCTTCACCGTCGAGGACCGCGACCGCAGCCAGGGCACGTACTTCGTGCGCTACGTGCCGCCCAATCCCGACAAGAAGGAGCCGGGCTTCTTCGCGCGCCTGTTCACCCGCGAGCGGGTCGAGCAGCCGCTGAAGTTCCGCATCGCGGTGCGCACGCAGGGCGACCTGACCACCGTGTCGGTGCTCAACGAGCAGGGCGCCCCCGAGAGCTCGGCCAACGCGCAGCGCATCGTGCGCGTGATCGCCGACGACCTGAAGTAATCCTGCACGGACCCGGCACGACGAGGCCCGCGCGAGCGGGCCTTGTCGTTGGCGGGCCCCGGTGCACCGGACAATCGGCGCATGCTTCGTTTCAAGAGCCTGGGCAGCGGCAGCAGCGGCAACGCCACGGTCGTGCAGGCCCACGACGGCCGCCAGCCGACGCACCTGCTGGTGGACTGCGGCCTGGGCATCCGCGCGCTGGACAGGCGCCTGGGCGAGGCGGGGCTGCTGGCCGAGCAGCTCGATGCGGTGTTCGTGACCCACGAGCACGCCGACCACATCGGCTGCGTGCGGACCCTGGCGGTGCGCGAGCGCATCCCGGTCTACATGAGCGAAGGCACCTGGCGCGCCTGCGGCGAGCCCGACTTCCTGGGCCTGCTGCGGCTGGTGGCCGACGGCGAGGCGGTGGAGGTCGGCGGCCTGCAGCTGCGGCCCTTCACCGTGCCGCACGATGCGCGCGAGCCGCTGCAGCTGGCCTGCAGCGACGGCGCCACGCGCCTGGGCATCCTCACCGACCTGGGCCATGCCACGCCGCACGTGCACGAGCAGCTGGCCGGCTGCGCCACGCTGCTGCTGGAGTGCAACCACGACACCGGCATGCTGGAGGCGGGCCCCTACCCGTGGTTCCTCAAGCGGCGCGTGGGCGGCGCCTGGGGGCACCTGTGCAACGAGGATGCCGCCGCCATCGCGCAGGCCCTGCTGCCCACCGGCCTGCGGCAGGTGGTGGCCGCGCACCTGTCGGAGCAGAACAACCAGCCCGCGCTGGCGCGCGCGGCCCTGGAGGCCGCACTGGGCACGGCGGCCGAGATCCACCTGGCCGACGGCCCCACGGGCTGCGGCTGGCTGCAGGCCTGAGGCCCCGGGCGAACCGCCCGAATCGCCGCGCCGCATCGGCGATTGACGACCTGCAGGCCGGTGCACGCCGGCCTAGACTGCGCGCCGCATGCAGACCGCCTACCGCACCATCGAGATCGTCACCATCGCCACCATCACGCTCACGGTGGGCCTGGTCGCCGGTGGACAGCTCGCGCGTGCCGATGCCGCACGCCCCCTGGTCGATTGCCGCGCACCGCGTCAGGCCGTGGAGGCCGCCACGGTGCTGCCGCCCGTGCCGCCGGGGCCCTAGGCGGGCACGGAAGGCGCAAGAAAAAAGCCGCCCGAGGGCGGCTTTGTCGTGACCGGGAGACCCGATTACTTGCTGGCGGCCGAAGCGGCGGGCGCGGCGGCGGCAGCGGGGGCCGAAGCAGCGGCAGCGGCGGCAGCCGAAGCAGCGCCGGCAGCGGCGTCGGAGGCGGGGGCAGCGGCCGGGGCGGCGGCGGGAGCCGGGGCGGCGGCAGGGGCCGGAGCGGGCGCGGGCGCCGGCTCTTCCTTCTTGCCGCAAGCGGCCAGGGCGGCAGCAGCCATCAGGGTCGCCAGGACGAGCGATTTCTTCATTGCAGTTTCCTTGTGAGGTGTGGAATTTCCGGAAATGGCCGGCTCACCCCCGGGGCGCTGGCCGGCTGAACAGGGACTCGAGCTCCTTCTGCTCAGCCCGAAATTATAGGCAGGTCGCCCTGACGGCCGGGTTGCGCGGCCCCGGCGCGGCTCAGAGGCCCAGCGTGGTCGCGGGAAAGGCCGGACTGCTGCGCGCGAGCCATGCGTCGATCTGCTCGCGCAGCAACAGGCGGCGGTCGGGCTCGGTGCCCGTGACGCCCACGCCGTGCACCGGATCGAGCCGGTGCAGCACCCAGCCGGGCGACCAGATCGCGCTGGGCAGCTCCAGCGGGTCGGCCGTGCGGCAACCGTGCGCCTGGACGATGTGCGACCAGGTCTGGCGCCAGCCGACGAAGCGTGCATGGCGGCGCGGCACCTCGTCCCAGCTGCGCGCCAGCAGGATGCAGCGGCGCCCCGAGGCGGACCAGTCGTGCAGCGACTGCGCGACCGCGCGCTCCCCCAGCGGCCAGTCGGCGAAGTCGGCGTCGACCAGCACCAGCTCGCGCCAGCCCTCCTGCGCCGCGGCGGCGAACGCATCGCGCACCAGCTGCTGGAAGGCCTGGCGGCCCTCGAAGCGGCCCTGCGGCAGCAGGCTCACCGCCGCGCCCCGCGCCCTGGGCGGGCGGCTGCGGCGGGCTCGGCATGCGCCCACCCGGCCTCGCACCAGCCGGCCAGCAGGCCCCGCGCATCGGCGCTGGCGCCGGCGAGCTCGGCCGCCTCGAGCCGGCGCCGGTCGGCCAGCCGCCGCATCAGCCGGGCGTCGGCCCCGCCGGCGCGCCAGCTCTCGCCGTTGGCGAACACGTGGCGGCCGTCGTAGAGCATGCGGGTGCGGCGGTCGAGCACCAAGGCCTGCCCGGCGCGCGGGGCCTTGCCGCCCTCGTCGAACCAGACGCTGGGCTTGGGCTCGCTGAGGATCTCGCCCAGCGCGCGGTCGAGCCCGTGCGGATCGTCCAGCGCGCGCCGCAGCGCCTCCTGCGCGAAGGCCGCCAGGCCCTCCGGGATCGCCCCCGGCGCGGCCACCGCGGGCTGCCTGGGGTCCTGGTAGAGCGCATCGGCGCCGTCGTCCACGTCCTCGGCCAGGCGCTGCAGCAGCTCGCGCGCGAGCTCGTGGCGGCCGGGCGCGCGAAAACCGATCGAGCAGGTCTGGCACTCGCCCTCGGCGATGCCGTCGTGCGCGTAGCGCGGCGGCAGGTACAGCATGTCGCCAGGCTCGAGCACGGCCTCGTGCTCGGGCTCGAAGCGCTGCAGGATCTTCAGCGGCACCCCGTCCTGCAGCGACAGGTCCTTCTGCCGGCCCCAGCGCCAGCGGCGCCGGCCGTGCGCCTGCAGCAGGAACACGTCGTAGCTGTCGAAGTGCGGCCCCACCCCGCCGCCGTCGCTGGCCCAGCTGACCATCAGGTCGTCCAGCCGCGCCTGCGGCACGAACCGGAACTGCTGCAGCAGGGCGTGGGCGGCATCCAGGTGCAGGTCCAGGCCCTGCACCAGCAGGGTCCAGCCCGCGCGCGAGGCGGCCGGCAGCGCACGCGCACCGAACGGGCCGCGCGCCAGCGTCCACGCGCCGGTGGCCAGGTCGCGCCGCACCACGCGCGACTCGACCTCCTCGCGGCCCGCCAGCGCGAACAGGCCGGCGCGATCCAGCAGGGGCTGCATGCCCGGGACGGCGCCCCGCACCAGCAGCGGCTTGCGCTGCCAGTGGCGCTGCATGAAGAGCTCGGGCGAGAGGCCGCCCAGCAGGGCGAGGGGTGCGTGGATGTCCATGGAGGGGCAGGTGAAAGCGGCGACAATTCTCCCCCATGGAAGTCACCCCCCACTGCGTGGTCGCGCTGACCTGGACCCTCAAGGACACCCTGGGCGAGACGCTGGACGTGCTCGACGAACCGGTGGAATTCCTGGTGGGCGGCGGCGACCTGCTGGCCAAGATCGAGGAGGCCCTGCAGGGCCACGAACCCGGCGACCGCGTCGACCTGCACCTGGAGCCCGAGGACGCCTTCGGCGACTACGAGGGCGAGCTGGTGTTCCTGGAGAAGCGCGAGCTCTTTCCCGAGCAGCTCGAGGAAGGCATGACCTTCGAGGGCCTGCCCGCGGGCAGCAACCCCGACGCGCCGCGCGACGCGCTCTACACGGTCACCGAGATCTATCCCGAGCACGTGGTGCTCGACGCCAACCATCCGCTGGCGGGCATCGCGCTGCGCCTGCACCTGAAGGTCGAGGCCGTGCGCGAGGCCACCGAGGAGGAGGTCGGCCGCGGCACCGCGGGCACCGGCTTCTTCCGCGTGCAGCCGCAGGCGCCGGGCAGCAGTTCGCTGCACTGAGCCCCTGCCCCGGCCGGCGGCGGTCCGTCAGGACCGGTAGATCACGCCGTTGTCCACCCGCACGCGGTCGCCCACGCGCAGGTCGCCCAGGGCGCCCACCTCGTAGGTGCGCATGAGGCCCTGGTCGGTCTGCACCGTCACGCGGTAGGCCAGCTGCTGGCCCGCGGGTTGCGGCGCGTTGTTGCGCCCCACGCCGCTGCCGATCGCCGCACCGGCGGCGCCGCCCAGCACCGTGGCACCGCTGCGGCTGTGGCCGTTGTCGATGTTCTTGCCGATGACGCTGCCGACCACGGCGCCGATCAGGCCGCCGGCGACGGCGCGGCCCACGTTGGGGCCCGAGGAGGCCGCGGTGGGCTGCGCGACCTGGATGTCGGTGATGCGGCCCATCTCGACGGCGGCGGGCGCCGCCGTGCCGACCGTGGCCGACTGGGTGCCTGCGGCCGGTGCCGGGTACCCCATCTGGGCCTGGTTGTTCATCGGCACGCCGCCGCAGGCGGCCAGGATGGCGGTCGCCGCGACGGCGGACAGGGTGCGGGTGGGACTGCGCATGGGAAGCTCCTTGTGAACTGCTGACACAGCCCATTGGAGGCCGGCCCGCGGGCGCCTGGCCGATGGGATCGCCGCACATCCCTGTAGGACCGCGGCCGAGCCGCGGTCAGCCCCGTGGCTCAGCCCTTGCCGGTGGAGCCGTAGCCGCCCTCGCCGCGCTCGGTCGGCGGGAACTCGTCGACCACGCGGAAGCTGGCCTGCGCGACCGGCACGATCACCAGCTGGGCCAGCCGCTCCATCGGGTTCAGCGTGAAGGGCTCGGAGCTGCGGTTCCAGCAGCTGACCATCAGCTGGCCCTGGTAGTCGCTGTCGATCAGGCCGACCAGGTTGCCCAGCACGATGCCGTGCTTGTGGCCCAGGCCCGAGCGCGGAAGGATCAGGGCCGCGTAGCCGGGATCGCGGATCCAGATGGCGATGCCGGTGGGCACCAGCTGCCAGGCGTTGGGCGCCAGCTGCAGCGGCGCGTCGATGCAGGCGCGCAGGTCCAGCCCGGCGCTGCCGGGCGTGGCATAGGCGGGCAGCTGCCCGGCCATGCGGGGGTCGAGGATCTTGAGGTCGATGTTCATCGGGTGGGCAGGCGGCGCGCGATCTCGGCCACCAGGGTGCGGGCGAGCTGCAGCTTGGGCGCGCGCGGCAGCTCGGTGGCGCCCTGCGCGTCGACCAGCAGCAACTGGTTGTCGTCCTGGCCGAAGGTGGCCGGGCCGATGTTGCCGGCCAGCAGCGGGATGCCCTTGCGCGCGCGCTTGGCCTGCGCGTTGGCCAGCAGGTCCTGGCTCTCGGCAGCGAAGCCCACGCAGTACAGGGCGCCGCTGCGCGCGCGCGGCAGGGCGGCGACGGTGGCCAGGATGTCGGGGTTCTCGGCGAAGGCCAGCTGCGGCGGCTGGCCGCTGCGGTCCTTCTTGATCTTGTGGGCGGCCTCGGCGGCCGGGCGCCAGTCGGCGACCGCGGCCGTGGCCACGAACAGGTCGGCCGCGTCGGCCAGGCCCAGCGTGGCCTCGAGCATCTGGCGGGCGGTGCGCACGTCCACGCGGCGCACCCCGCGCGGGGTGGGCAGGTGCACCGGGCCGGCCACCAGCGTGACCTCGGCGCCGGCCTCGCGGGCCGCGCGCGCGACGGCGAAACCCATCTTGCCCGACGAGTGGTTGGTGATGCCGCGCACCGGGTCGATCGGCTCGAAGGTGGGGCCGGCGGTGACCAGCACGCGGCGGCCGGCCAGCGGCTTGGGCTGCATCGCCGCCACCACGTCCTCGAGCAGCTCGTGCGGCTCGAGCATGCGGCCGTCGCCGGTCTCGCCGCAGGCCTGCTCGCCCGTGCCCACGCCCAGCACCCGGGCGCCGTCGGCGGCCACCTGCGCCAGGTTGCGCTGCGTGGCCGGGTGGGTCCACATCTCGCGGTTCATCGCCGGCGCCAGCAGCAGCGGCACGCGCTGGGCCGGGCGGGCCAGGCACAGGAGCGACAGCAGGTCGTCGGCGCGGCCGTGCACCAGCTTGGCGATGAAGTCGGCGCTGCACGGCGCGACGACGATGGCGTCGGCCTCGCGCGAGAGGTTGATGTGCGGCATGTTGTTCGGCTCGCGCGCGTCCCACTGCGAGGTGTGGACGGGCCGGCCCGACAGCGCCTGCATGGTCACGGGCGTGATGAACTGGGCCGCCGCCTCGGTCATCACCACCTGCACCGAGGCGCCTTCCTTGACGAAGGCGCGGCACAGGTCGGCCGCCTTGTAGCAGGCCACGCCGCCGGTGAGGCCCAGGACCAGGTGCTTGCCCGCGAGGTCGTTCATGGGAGCGGCAGTGTACCGACGCGCCCGCCCGCGCACCTTCGGCGCCGGCGGCGGGAGCCCGTTCCCTATAATCTCGCTTTACCACCTCCCTTCGGAAGCCCAGCACTTCCGAGCCGACATGACCAAATTCGTCTTCGTCACCGGCGGTGTGGTGTCCTCCCTGGGCAAGGGAATCGCCTCAGCCTCCCTCGCCGCGATCCTCGAATCGCGCGGCCTCAAGGTCACCCTCATCAAGCTCGATCCGTACATCAACGTCGACCCGGGCACGATGTCGCCGTTCCAGCACGGCGAGGTGTTCGTGACCGACGACGGGGCCGAGACCGACCTGGACCTGGGCCACTACGAACGCTTCATCACCACCCGCATGGGCAAGGTGAACAACTTCACCACCGGCCGCATCTACCAGTCGGTGCTGGAGAAGGAGCGCCGCGGCGACTACCTGGGCAAGACCGTGCAGGTGATCCCGCACGTGACCAACGAGATCCAGGAATACGTCAAGCGCGGCGCCCGCGTGGGCACGCCCGACGAGGCCGAGGTCGCCATCGTCGAGATCGGCGGCACCGTCGGCGACATCGAGTCGCTGCCCTTCCTGGAGGCCGCCCGTCAGATGTCGCTGCGCCTGGGCGCCAACCAGGCCGCGTTCGTGCACCTGACCTACGTGCCCTGGATCGCGGCCGCCGGCGAGCTCAAGACCAAGCCCACCCAGCACACCGTGCAGAAGCTGCGCGAGATCGGCATCCAGGCCGACGCCCTGCTGTGCCGCGCCGACCGCAAGATCCCCGACGAGGAACGCGCCAAGATCTCGCTGTTCACCAACGTGCCCGAGTGGGGCGTGATCTCCATGTGGGACGTGGACACGATCTACAAGGTGCCGCGCGTGCTGCACGAGCAGGGCCTGGACGGCCTGATCTGCGACAAGCTGCGCCTGAACACCCCGCCGGCCAACCTGCGCCGCTGGGACGACCTGGTCTACGAGGTCGAGCATCCGCAGGGCGAGGTGTCCATCGCGATGGTGGGCAAGTACGTCGACCTGTCCGACAGCTACAAGTCGCTGAACGAGGCGCTGCGCCACGCCGGCCTGAAGAACCACGTGCGGGTCAGGATCGAGTACCTCGACTCCGAGACGCTGGAGACCGGCAACGTGCAGCAGCTGGCCAAGTACGACGCGGTGCTGGTGCCCGGCGGCTTCGGCAAGCGCGGCATCGAGGGCAAGATCCAGGCGGCGCGCTTCGCCCGCGAGAACAAGCTGCCCTACCTGGGCATCTGCCTGGGCATGCAGGTGGCCACCATCGAATACGCCCGCCACGTGGCCGGCCTGGACGAGGCCAACTCCACCGAGTTCGAGCCGCAGTGCAAGAACCCGGTCATCGCGCTCATCACCGAGTGGCACGGCGCCGACGGCATCGTCAACAAGCGCGACGAGAACTCCGACCTGGGCGGCACCATGCGCCTGGGCGCGCAGAGCTCCGACGTCGCCAAGGGCACGCTGGCGCACAGCATCTACGGCGACGTGGTCACCGAGCGCCACCGCCACCGCTACGAGGCCAACGTCAACTACCTGGACCAGCTGCGCAAGGCCGGCCTGGTGATCTCGGCGCTGACGCAGCGCGAGCACCTGACCGAGATCGTCGAGCTGCCGCAGGACGTGCACCCCTGGTTCATGGGCGTGCAGTTCCACCCCGAGTTCAAGTCCACGCCCTGGGACGGCCACCCGCTGTTCAACGCCTTCATCAAGGCGGCGCTGGACCACCAGGCCTCGGGCGGCAAGCTCAAGGCCGTCGCCTGAAGGCCCCTGCCATGCAACTGTGCGGATTCGACGTGGGCCTGCAGCGGCCCTTCTTCCTGATCGCCGGGCCCTGCGTGGTCGAGAGCGAGCAGCTGCAGATGGACGTGGCCGGGCGGCTCAAGGAGATCACCGCCGCGCTGGGCATCCCCTTCATCTTCAAGAGCAGCTACGACAAGGCCAACCGCTCCTCGGGCACCAGCTTCCGCGGCCCGGGCATGGCCAAGGGCCTGGAGATCCTGGCCAAGGTCAAGAGGGAGCTGGGCGTGCCGGTGCTGACCGACGTGCACACCGAGGCCGAGATCCCCGAGGTGGCCTCGGTCGTCGACGTGCTGCAGACGCCCGCCTTCCTGTGCCGCCAGACCGACTTCATCCGCGCGGTGGCGCAGTCGGGCAAGCCGGTCAACATCAAGAAGGGCCAGTTCCTCGCGCCCCACGACATGAAGAACGTGATCGAGAAGGCCCGTGCCGCCGCGCGCGAGCGGGGCCTGGCCGACGACGTGTTCATGGCCTGCGAGCGCGGCGCCAGCTTCGGCTACAACAACCTGGTCTCGGACATGCGCTCGCTGGCGATCATGCGCGAGACCGGCGCGCCGGTCGTCTTCGATGCCACCCACTCGGTGCAGCTGCCCGGCGGCCAGGGCACCAGCTCGGGCGGGCAGCGCGAGATGGTGCCGGTGCTGGCCCGCGCCGCCGTGGCGGTGGGCGTGGCCGGCCTGTTCATGGAAACCCATCCCGATCCCGCCAAGGCCCTGTCCGACGGACCCAACGCGGTCCCGCTGCGCCACATGCCGGCGCTGCTGGAGACGCTGGTCGCGCTGGACGCGGTCACCAAGAAGAACGGCTACCTGGAGAACCACTTTGCCTAGCGCCTACGTCCTGGCCAACGTCGACGTCACCGACCCGGTCCAATACGAGCAGTACAAGAAGCTGTCTACCATCGCGATGCAGGCGCACGGCGCCGAGGTGTGCATCCGCGGCGGCAAGGTCGACGTGCTCGAGGGCGACTGGTCGCCCGTGCGCGTGGTGCTGCTGAAGTTCCCGTCGCCCGAGAAGGCGCGCGCCTTCTACGACTCCGCCGAGTACCAGGCCGCCAAGGCCGCGCGCCAGGGCGCCGCGGTGATGCGCATGGTGCTGATCGAAGGTGTCTGAGCGGCACGCCCCCATTCCAAACCATCGAAGAGAAGAACCTGCATGAGCGCCATCGTTGACATCGTCGGCCGCGAGATCCTGGACTCGCGCGGCAATCCCACCGTGGAATGCGACGTCCTGCTGGAATCCGGCACCATGGGCCGCGCGGCCGTGCCCTCGGGCGCGTCCACCGGCTCGCGCGAGGCGCTGGAACTGCGCGACGGCGACAAGGGCCGCTACCTGGGCAAGGGCGTGCTCAAGGCGGTGGAGCACATCAACACCGAAATCTCCGAGTCCGTGCTGGGCCTGGACGCGTCGGAGCAGTCGTTCCTGGACAAGACCCTGATCGACCTGGACGGCACCGACACCAAGAGCCGCCTGGGCGCCAACGCGATGCTGGCCGTCTCGATGGCCGTGGCGCGTGCCGCCGCCGAGGAGTCGGGCCTGCCGCTGTACCGCTACTTCGGCGGCATGAACGGCTGCCACCTGCCGGTGCCGATGATGAACGTGGTCAACGGTGGCGCGCACGCCAACAACAACCTCGACCTGCAGGAGCTGATGATCATCCCGGTGGGGGCGCCCAGCTTCCGCGAGGCGATCCGCTACGGCGCCGAGGTGTTCCACGCGCTCAAGAAGATCATCCACGACAAGGGCATGAGCATCGCCGTGGGCGACGAGGGCGGCTTCGCCCCCAACGTCGACAACCACGAGGCCGCCATCGGCATGATCCTGCAGGCCATCGAGGCCGCCGGCTACCGTCCGGGCGAGCAGATCGCCCTGGGCCTGGACTGCGCCTCCAGCGAGTTCCACAAGGACGGCCGCTACCACCTGGGCGCCGAGAACCAGGTGCTCGACGCGGGCGCCTGGACCGACATGCTGGCCGGCTGGTGCGACAAGTACCCGATCATCAGCATCGAGGACGGCATGGCCGAGGGCGACTGGGACGGCTGGAAGCACCTGACCGAGCGCCTGGGCAAGCGCGTGCAGCTGGTGGGCGACGACCTGTTCGTCACCAACACGAAGATCCTGAAGGAAGGCATCGACAAGGGCATCGCCAACTCGATCCTGATCAAGATCAACCAGATCGGCACGCTGACCGAGACCTTTGCCGCCATCGAGATGGCCAAGCGCGCCGGCTACACCGCCGTGATCAGCCACCGTTCGGGCGAGACCGAGGACAGCACCATCGCCGACATCGCGGTGGGCACCAACGCCGGCCAGATCAAGACCGGCTCGCTGTCGCGCTCGGACCGCATGGCCAAGTACAACCAGCTGCTGCGCATCGAGGAAGACCTGGGCGACATCGCCTGGTACCCCGGCCGCCAGGCCTTCTACAACCTCAAGTTCTGAGGCCCGCGCCCATGGCCACGCGCATCGTCCCCCTGCTGCTGGTCGCCCTGCTCGCCATCGTGCACGGCCAGCTGTGGTTCGGGCCGGGCAGCGTGGGCAACGTGGGCGAGATGCAGCGCCGGCTGCGCGAGCAGCAGTCGGCCAACGTGGCCGCGCAGCAGCGCAACGAACGGCTGGCCGCCGAGGTCCGCGACCTGCGCGAAGGCCTGGAGATGGTCGAGGAGAAGGCCCGGCTCGAGCTGGGCATGGTCAAGCCCAACGAGGTGTACATCAACGTCGTCGCCCCGCGGTGACGGCGCCCTCCCCGGCCCCGCGGCCGCACCGCGCCCTGCGCGTGGTGCTGCTGGGGGCCGAGAGCACCGGCAAGTCCACCCTGGCCCGCGCCCTGGCCACCGCCCTGCGCGCGGACGGCCATGCGGCCACCGTCGTGCCCGAGGGCCTGCGGGCCTGGTGCGAGCGCCAGGGCCGCGCCCCCACCCCCGAGGAACACCGCGCCATCGCCGATGCGCAGGACGCCGCCGTCGACATGGCCGCGGCCAGCGGCCCCGGCGTGGTGCTGGCCGACACGGCCGGCCTGCTCGCCGCGCTGTACGGCGGCCTGGCCTTCCCCACCGACCCCACCTGGCAACGCGCCCTGGCCTGGCTGCGCGGCTGCGACCTGCTGCTGCTGGCCGGCCTGGACCTGCCCTGGGTGGACGACGGCCTGCAGCGGGCCGGCCCGGCCGTGCGCGCGCAGGTCGACGCGCAGTTGCGCGCCGCGCTGGACGGCGCGGGGATCGCCTACCGGGTGGTGTACGGCAGCGGGCCGGCGCGGCTGCGCAACGCGCTGGCGCCCGTGCAGGCCCTGCTGGGCCAGGCGCGGCATGCCCCTGGCGGCTGGGTGCATGCCTGCGCGAACTGCGGCGACCCCGACTGCGAACGCCGCCTGTTCAGGCGGCTGGCGGGGGCCGGGTGATCAGTGCGTGGCCGAGCCGGCGGGGGGCTGGGCGCCCGGGTCGGTGAACAGCTGCGCGGCGTCGACCCGGTCGAAGCGGTACTGCGCGCCGCAGAAGTCGCAGCCCACCTCGATCTGGCCCTGCTCGGCCACGATGTCGTCGGTCTCGTCGCGGCCCAGGCTGCGCAGCATGCCGGCCACGCGCTCGCGGCTGCAGCTGCAGGCGAAGTGCGGCTCGACGGCCGGGAAGCGCAGCACCTTCTCCTCCCAGAACAGCCGGCGCAGGATGGTGTCGGCGTCCAGGGTCAGCAGTTCCTGCGGCTGCAGGCTGCGCGCCAGCACGGCGATGCGGTTGTAGTCCTCGTCGCTGCCGATGCCGTGCGGGTCGGCGGCCACCCGGCCCTCGAGGTTGCCCGCGCCCTGCACCGGCAGGCGCTGGATCAGCAGGCCCGCGGCGACCTGGCCGTCGGCCGCCAGCACCAGCGTGGTGTCCAGCTGCTCGGACTGCAGCATGTAGTGCTCCAGCACCTGCGACAGCCGGCCCAGCGGCTCGCGCTGGTCGCCGTGCAACGGCACCACGCCCTGGTAGGGCTGCTGGCCCGGCAGCTTGTCCTTGGGGTCCAGCGTGATCGCGCAGCGGCCCTGGTTGCCCACGTTCACCAGCGCGGCCAGGTCGGCACCGTCGGCCACCTCGCCCACCACCTTGGCGGTGGCACGCAGGCTCAGGTCCTGCTGCACCTCGGCCACGGCCACCTTGACCGGGCCGTCGCCGAAGATCTGCAGCACCAGCGCGCCGTTGAACTTGATGTTCGACTGCATCAGCACGCCGGCGGCGGCCATCTCGCCCATCAGCGCCGCGACGGGCGCGGGCCAGGGGCCGGTGGCGGTGTTGGACTGGCGGCGCGCCAGGATCTCGGCCCAGGCATCGTCGAGGCGCACCAGGGCGCCGCGCACGGGCAGGCCGTCGAAGAGGAACTTGTGCAATGCGGACATCGGGAACAGGAGGGGGCAGGCAGGGGCCCCGGCGGGGCCAGCCTGCCCAGATGGCGCTCAGCCGATCTTCTTCAAGCCCCGCGCAAAGCGGCGGGCGTTGTCGACGTAGTGGGCCGCGCTCTCGGCCAGCCTGGCGGCCGTGGCCGCGTCCAGCTCGCGCACCACCTTGGCCGGCGCGCCGATGATCAGGCTGTTGTCGGGGAACTCCTTGCCCTCGGTCACCACGCTGCCCGCGCCGACGATGCAGTTGCGGCCGATGCGCGCGCCGTTGAGCACCACCGCCTGGATGCCCACCAGCGAGCCGTCGCCGATGGTGCAGCCGTGCAGCATGACCTGGTGGCCCACCGTGACGTTGGCCCCGATGGTCAGCGGCTTGCCGTGGTCGGCATGCAGCACCGAGCCGTCCTGCACGTTGCTGTTGGCCCCGATGCGGATGGTCTCGGTGTCGCCGCGCACGACGGCGCCGAACCACACGCTGGCGTTGTCCGCCAGTTCCACCGCGCCGATCACCTGCGCCGAATCGGCCACCCAGGCCCCCGCGCCCAGCACGGGCGCCTTGCCATCCAGTTCGTACACCGCCATCGCCGCAGCGCTCCTTAGGGGAAAAGAGGCATTGTAGGTAGGGTGTTCAGCCGATGGCCCCGGGCCGGACGCTCCCAGAATCGGCTGCAAACCCGAACGAGCGCCCTCCCCATGATCCAAGCCGACGCCCCGACCCGCCCCGATGCCCCGACCGCAGGCGACGGTTCCCGCTTCGCCCGCCAGGTCATCCTGGATGCGCGCAACGCCATCCACGGCTACGAGCTGACCGACGTCAGCGGCGCGCCGCCCGGGCTGGAGCGCGACGCCGCGCTGCTGGCCCATGCCCGCCTGCTGCTGGCCAGCAAGCCGCTGGCCGAGCGCCGCGTGCTGGTGCTGCCCTGCTCGCTGGCCAGCCTGTCGGCCGGCTGGTTGCAGGACGTGGACCCGCAGCAGCTGGTGCTGGCGGTCGACATGCCGCAGGGCCTGGACGCCGCCGGCATCGCGCAGGGCGCCGAGCAGCTGGCCGCGATCAAGGCGCAGGGCGTGCGCCTGCTGCTGGGCCAGGAAGCCCTGTCCAGCAGCTGGCGCCCCTGGCTGCAGCATGCCGACTACCTCAAGCTGGACGTCGCCCGCCTGCCCGCGCCGGCACTGCCCAGCGTCATCAAGCTGGCCGCAGCGGCCAAGGTGCGCGTGATCGCCGGCAGCGTGCACGACCCGGTGCGCCATGCCGACCTGCTGGGCCTGGGCGTGGACCTGTTCCAGGGCAGCTGGTATGCCAAGCCCAAGCAGCGCAAGGGCCACAAGCTCGACCCGAACCAGGCCGTGATCCTGGAGCTGGTGGCGCTGCTGCGCCGCGAGGCCGACACCGCCGAGATCGAGGAGCTGCTCAAGCGCGACCCGGGCCTGAGCTTCAACCTGCTGAAGTTCATCAACTCCGGCGCCTTCGGCCTGGCCACCGAGATCACCTCGTTCCGCAGCGCCGTGATGATGGTGGGCATGCAGCGCCTGCTGCGCTGGGCCACCGTGCTGCTGGCCACCTCGCGCAGCGGCGCTCCCGCGCTGGGCTACACGGCCGTCGTGCGCGGCCGGCTGATGGAACTGCTGGCCTCGGAGCTGCTCACGCCCGAGCAGTGCGACCAGGCCTTCGTGGTTGGCGTGTTCTCGCTGCTCGATGCGATGACCGGCGTGCCGATGGAGCAGGCCCTGGAAGGCCTGGCCCTGCCCACCGCCGTGACCGATGCCCTGCTGTACCGCCGCGGCCTGTTCCAGCCCTTCCTGGCGCTGACCGAGGCCTGCGAGGGCGCCAACGACGACGCCTTCGCCCGCTACGCCAGCGAGCTGCTGCTGTCGGGCCACCAGGTCAACATGGCGCACCTGCAGTCGCTGGCCTGGGCCGAGGAACTGCTGGCCACCTGAGCGCCGCCGGGCGGCTGCCTACAATCGCCGCCCCATGGAGCTTCGCCAGCAGGCGCTCGCCGCCCTGTGCGAGCCCGATCCCGCCGCCAAGGCCGCGGCCGCCCTCGCCCTGCACGCGGCGGCGCCCGGCCTGCCGATCGCGGCCACCGCCCCCGTGTCCGCGCAGCCGCTGCCCGGCCGTCCCGCGCAGCCCGTGCTGGTGCACCCGGCCAAGGTGCCGCGCCGCTCGCCGCACAAGCCCGAGGGCCTGGCCGCGCTGCTGCACGCCATCGCCCACATCGAGTTCAACGCGATCAACCTGGCGCTCGACGCCGCCTGGCGCTTCGACGGCCTGCCGCCGCAGTTCCAGCACGACTGGCTGCGCGTGGCCGCCGAGGAGGCCACGCACTTCGGCCTGCTGCGCGACCACCTGGCCACCCTGGGCCATGCCTACGGCGACTTCGCCGCCCACGACAACCTCTGGACCATGTGCGAGCGCACGGCCGGCGACGTGGTCGCGCGCATGGCGCTGGTGCCGCGCACGCTCGAGGCCCGCGGCCTGGACGCCACGCCGCAGATCCAGGACAAGCTGCGCGCCGTCGGCTCGCCCGCCGCGCTGCGCGCGGTGGAGATCCTGGACGTGATCCTGCGCGACGAGGTCGGCCACGTGGCGATCGGCAACCACTGGTACCGCTGGCTGTGCGCGCGCGAGGGGCTGGACCCCGTGGCCCACTACCCCGTGCTGGCGCAGCGGCACGCCGCCCCGCGGCTGCACCCGCCGTTCAACACCCGGGCCCGGCTGAAGGCGGGCTTCTCGGCCGACGAGCTGGCCTGGCTCGCCGGCGCGTCGCCGCCCTGAGCCGCGCCCCGTTCGGATAGGCTGCGGCCACCACCACCGGAGCGACCGTGGCCGAACCCCTCCTGATGTCCGTGACCCGGATCTCGACCTTCGCGGGCGAACGCGCGCTGACGGCAGGCTCGGGGTTCTACTTCCAGCGCGGCCAGCGGCTGTTCATCGTCACCAGCCGCCACGTCTTCATCGACGAGGCCTCGGGGCACTGGCCGGACCGGTGCGAGTTCGTGGTCCACACCGATGCGCGGGACCTCACGCGCTGGCAGTCCGTGCCCGTCGCGCTGTACGCCGGCGGCAAGGCGGCATGGCGGCAGGCCAGGGACTCCGGCGGCGAGATCGACGTGGCCGCCATCGAGATCCCGCGCAGCCTGCTGCCGGCGGGCGCCCAAATCGCCTGCTTCGACGCGGCCAGCATCGCGCCCGCCTTCGACGTGGCCGAGGCCGGCACGCCGCTGCTCATCGTCGGCTTTCCCCTGGGCTTCTACGACACGGTGCACCACCTGCCGGTGGTGCGGCAGGGCGTGGTCGCCTCGGCCTTCGGCGTGCGCTTCCAGGGCCAGGGCTTCTTCCTGACCGACGCGCGCATGCACCGTGGCGCCAGCGGCGCGCCGGTCGTGGCCCGCCGGCCGGGGACGCCGTTCCCCTGGACGCTGCTGGGCGTGCACTCCTCCCGGCTCGACATGAAGGACCGCGACCGCGTGCAGGACGAGGCGCTGGGCCTGAACTGCGCCTGGTACGCCAACATCCTGGACACCCTGACGGGCTAGGCGCGCGGCCCGGCTGCCGGGCCAGGTCACCGCATCATTCCTGTCGGCGCCGGACGACAGGGGCTGTTGCGGCTTTCCGTCCCGGCGTGGCCGGGTGCCCCGCGCCAAATGGGTCTCCACACAGGAGTCCTCCATGCGCTCGAAAGCCCGCTTCCTCGGCCATCCCATCCACCAGATGCTGGTGGTGTTCCCGCTGGGCCTGCTGGCCACCGCCGTGGTGTTCGACGTGGTGGCCCTGGCCACCGGCAAGCCGGTGATGGGCGCGGTGGCCTACTGGATGATGGCCGCCGGCCTGGTGGGCGCGGTGGTGGCCTCGCCCTTCGGCACCATCGACTGGCTCG
Organism: Comamonadaceae bacterium; assembly: GCA_027484575.1. Taxonomy (GTDB): domain Bacteria; phylum Pseudomonadota; class Gammaproteobacteria; order Burkholderiales; family Burkholderiaceae_C; genus Ramlibacter. Next base: position 77,044 of record JAIXSQ010000009.1, on the reverse strand, counting down.
CCATCCCCGCCGGCACGCGGGCCAAGCGCATCGGCGCGATGCACGGCGGCGGCAACCTCGTGGTGGCGGCGCTGTTCCTGGTGTCGTGGCTGCTGCGCGAGCCCGAGGGCGTGGCGCCCCTGGGCGTGATGGCCTGGTCCTTCGCCGGCGCCGGGCTGGCGCTGGTGACCGCCTGGTTGGGCGGCGAGCTGGTGGACCGGCTGGGCGTGGGCGTGGACGACCATGCCAACCTGGATGCGCCCAGCTCGCTGCAGCACGACGACGTGGCCGCCCCGCGCGACGCGGCCACCGTGCGCTGAGGGCGGCCCGCCCCCCATCCCGCCACGGCCATGGCCGACACCGTCCTCGGGCTGGACGCGACGATGCTGTCGCGCATCCAGTTCGGCTTCACCATCGCCTTCCACATCATCTTCCCGGCGTTCTCGATCGGCCTGTCGGCCTTCGTCGCCACGCTGGAGCTGATGTGGCTGCGCAGCAAGGCCGAGCACCTGCACCGGCTGGCCCGCTTCTGGACCAAGGTGTTCGCCGTGTCCTTCGCGATGGGCGTGGTGTCGGGCATCGTCATGGAGTACCAGCTGGGCACCAACTGGAGCCGCTTCGGCCAGGTGATCGGCAACACGCTGGGGCCGCTGTTCTCGTACGAGGTGCTGACCGCCTTCTTCCTGGAGGCGAGCTTCCTGGGCCTGATGCTGTTCGGCTGGAACCGCTTCCCGCCGTGGCTGCACACCCTGGCCGCCGTGATGGTGGCGCTGGGCACTGCGCTGTCGGGGTTCTGGATCCTGTCGGCCAACAGCTGGATGCACACCCCGGCCGGCTACGGCATCACGCCCGAGGGCATCACCTACCCCGTGGACTGGCTGCAGATCATCTTCAACCCGAGCTTCCCGTACCGGTTCACGCACATGATGATCGCGACCTACCTCACCACCTCGCTGGTGGTGGCGGCGGCGGGCGCGCGCTACCTGCTGGAGGGCCGCTTCGAGCGCGAGGCCATGACCATGATGCGCATGGGACTGGGCATGCTGGCGGTGCTGGCGCCGCTGCAGGCGGTGGTGGGCGACTTCCATGGCCTGAACACGCTGCAGCACCAGCCGGCCAAGGTGGCCGCGATCGAGGCGCACTGGGAGAGCAAGCCCGGCGGTGGCGTGCCGCTGGTGGTGTTCGCCATCCCCGACATGCAGGCCGAGCGCAACCACCTGGAGGTCGCGATCCCGCGGCTGGGCAGCCTGATCCTGACGCACAGCTGGGACGGCGAGTTCAGGGGCCTGAAGGACTTCCCGCGCCAGGACCGGCCGCCGGTCGTGCCGGTGTTCTTCGGCTTCCGGCTGATGGTGGGCATCGGGCTGGCCATGATCGCCCTGGGCGCCACCGGGGTGCTGCTGCTGTGGCGCGGCCGGCTGCAGCGCACGCGCTGGTTCCTGCAGCTGCTGCGGCGCTGCTGGCCGCTGGGCTTCGTGGCCATCATCGCCGGCTGGATCGTCACCGAGACCGGGCGCCAGCCCTGGATCGCCACCGGCATCCTGCGCACGGCGGACGCGGTCTCGCCGATCGCCGCGCCGCAGGTTGCGCTGTCGCTGGCGCTGTTCCTGGTCGTCTACGTGGTCGTCTTCGGCGTGGGCATCTGGTACGTCTGGCGCATGGTGGTCAAGGGCCCCCAACCCACGATGCCGGGCCCCGAGACCCTGCCCAACCGGCCGCTGGCCGGCGCCCAGCCCGAACACCGGGAGGCCGTGCCCTCATGATGACCGCCGAGCAGGTGCTGCCCGTGGTGCTGGCCGCCATCCTGGGGCTGGCCGTGGTGCTGTACGTGGTGCTCGACGGCTTCGACCTGGGCATCGGCATCCTCTTTCCCTTCTACCCGTCCGAGGCCGAGCGCGACCAGGTGATGAACTCGGTGGCGCCGTTCTGGGACGGCAACGAGACCTGGCTGGTGCTGGGCGGCGTCACGCTGTGGGCGGCCTTTCCCAAGGCCTTCTCGGTGATCCTGCCGGCGATGTACCTGCCGGTGCTGGTGCTGCTGCTGGCGCTGATCTTCCGCGGCGTGGCCTTCGAGTTCCGCTGGGTCGCCAAGCCCTCGCACCGCGCCTGGGACCTGGCCTTCGCGGGCGGCTCCATCCTGGGCGCGTTCGCGCAGGGCCTGATGCTGGGCGGCATCGTGCAGGAGATCCCGGTGCGCGACGGCCAGTACGCCGGCGGCGCGCTGGACTGGCTGACGCCCTTCAGCGTGATGTGCGGGCTGGCGGTCACCAGCGGCTATGCGCTGCTGGGCGCCACCTGGCTGATGCTCAAGACCACCGGCCCGGTCGAGCAGCGGGCGCGGCAACTGGGCCCCTGGCTGCTGGCCACGCTGCTGGGCTTCATCGCCATCGTGAGCATCTGGACCCCGCTGCAGTTCCCGCGCATCTTCGAGCGCTGGTTCAGCCTGCCCAACGTGCTGTTCCTGCTGCAGGTGCCGGTGGCCACCGCCGTCTTCGCACTGCTGTGCTGGCGCGGCATGCGCCGCGGCACGCTGCTGCCCTTCGTCAGCGCGATCGCGATCTTCCTGCTGGCCTTCCTCGGCCTGGTGGCCTCGAACATCCCGTACCTGGTGCCCACCGCGATGACGGTGTGGGACGCGGCGGCGCATCCCAAGTCGCAGATGTTCTTCCTGGTCGGCGCGTCGCTGCTGCTGCCCATGATCCTGGGCTACACGGTGCTGGTGTTCTGGCTGTTCCGCGGACGCCTGGGACCCGACCAGGGCTACCACTGACGCCGCTGGGGCGCCGGCAGCCAGCGGAAGGCCGCTGCGGCCAGCACCAGCAGCGCCGCGACGGCGCCCAGCACGGCCTCGTAGCGCTCGATGCCGAACGCCGGGGCGGCATCGGCCACCTGCCCGGTGAACCACTGCATCACCGCCACGCCCAGGAACATCGCCATGGTGAACACCGCCATCGCGCGGCCGGTCATCGCCGGCGGGTAGGCCGAGCGCACGTCGGCGTACTGCAGCACGATGTAGCCGCCGGCCAGGCTCATGGCGGTGGCCACGCCGATGTCGACCCAGGCGTTGCGGGTCCAGGCCATCACCGCGTACATCGCCGCGACGACCAGGGTCCAGCCGAGGATCCAGCCGCGCCGGCGGCCCTCGCCGGGATCGAGCCGGCCGAACAGCGCGGGGCCGGCCATGCCCACCAGCGACAGCACCAGCGCCACGTGGCCGCTGGCCACCAGGGACAGGCCGTGCCGCTCGACCAGCAGCGGCCCCAGCCACAGGCCGCGCAGCGCGAGGAAGGCCGCGTAGGTCACACTGGCCAGCAGCAGGATGCCCAGGGTGTGCCGGAAGGCGAACAGCGCGCCGTAGCCGCGCAGCGCCTGCCACAGGCCACCGGCCTGCGCGGGGCGGTCGCCGGGCGCGTCACGCACCAGCAGCGCCACCGCGCACCAGGCGGCGGCCGCGCCCACCGCGAGCGCCACGTAGCCCGCACGCCAGCCCCAGGCCTCGACCGCCCAGGCCAGCGGCGTGCCCGTCAGCAGCAGGCCGACCGACCCGATGCCCAGCGTGGCGCCCGACACCGCGGCGAAGCGCGCCGGCGGGAAGCGCCGCGCGATGAACACCGTGCAGACCAGGAAGGCCGGTGCGCAGCCGATGCCGATCACCACCTGCGCCACCAGCAGCTGGGCGAAGCTGCCCGCGGTGGCCGCCACCAGCGCGCCGGCCACCGCCAGCGGCGACACCCACAGGATGGTGCGGCGCGGGCCGGCCACGTCGATGGCCAGGCCCATGGCCAGCTGCAGCAGGCCGAAGGCGAAATGGAAGGCGCCGGCGTACAGGCCCAGCTCGCGCGGCGACAGGCCGAAGTCGCGCTGCAGCGGCGGCGCCAGGATGGCCGCGACCGTGCGGAAGGCCTGGCTGAGCGCGAAGCCGGCGGTCAACGCCAGCAGCATGGTCCAGGCCAGGCGGCGGGCGGCGGGATCGTGGTCGAAGGGGTGGGCGGCGGCGGACAAGCGCGTCGATCGTAGCGGGGCTGACGCAGGTCAAGCGACGCCGGCGCGACCCTGCCGAGACTGGCGGCTGCGAAGGAGCCGCCGATGACGCAACGCATCCTGATCCTGCAAGGCCACCCCGATGCCACGGGCGCCCACCTGTGCCATGCCCTGGCGCAGGCCTATGCCGCCGGCGCGCAGGCGGCCGGGCACGAGGTGCGCACCGTGGACCTCGGCGCGCTCGACGTGCCGCTGCTGCGCAGCGCGCACGACTGGGAGCACGGCGAGCTGCCGCCCCAGCTGCGCCCGGCGCAGGAGGCGATCGCCTGGGCCGGGCATCTGGTGCTCGTGTTCCCGCTGTGGCTGGGCGAGATGCCGGCGCTGGTCAAGGCCTTCCTCGAGCAGGTCGCGCGTCCCGGCTTCGCCTTCACCCGCGGCGAGGGCTCGCCGTTCGGCCGCAAGGCGCTGGGCGGCCGCTCGGCCCGGGTGGTGGTCACCATGGGCATGCCCGCCCTGGCCTACCGCTGGATCTACCGCGCCCACAGCCTGCGCTCGCTGGAGCGCAACATCCTGGGCTTCGTCGGCATCGCCCCGGTGCACGAGACGCTGGTGGGCATGGTCGGGCAGCTCAAGCCCGCCGACGTGCGCCGCTGGGAGCACAAGCTGCGGGCCCTGGGCGCCCGCGCCACCTGAACCGGGGCGCCGCAGCGCCCCCGCCCACCCCCGGCCCGGACGGGCCACCCGAATAAACGAGCGCCACGCTCGGGCATTGCCGTGCGCGGCCGGCATCGCCGGGCAAACTTCGTGTTCCGTATACAGAATTCGGTCTGCACGACAGGCCGGACCACCGCCAGGAGACAGGCATGAACACCCGTGACCGCAACGCCCCGCTGGATGGCGCCACCGAAAAGACGCTGGTGCCCTTCGGCGGCTACTACGCCAACAAGGTCCCGGGGCACGACCCCGAGCTGACCGAGGTGGGGCCGGGCACGCCCACGGGCGAGTACATGCGCCGCTTCTGGCACCCGGTGTGCATGTCGCTGGAGCTGACCGACACGCCGCGCTTCCTGAAGATCCTGGGCGAGGAACTGGTCGCCTTCCGCGACGGCAGCGGCCGCGTGGGCCTGCTGCATGCGCACTGCGTGCACCGCGGCGCCTCGCTCGAGTACGGGAAGATCGAGGAGCGCGGCATCTCCTGCTGCTACCACGGCATGCAGTTCGACGTCGACGGCACCTGCCTGCGCGTGCCCTTCCCGCAGGGCGAGGAGGAGGAAGGCGAGCGCTACCGCTGCAGCATCCGCCAGGGCGCCTACAAGGCCTTCGAGCGCCACGGCCTGGTGTTCGCCTACATGGGCCCGCCCGAGCAGGAGCCGCCCTTCCCCGAGTGGGAGGGCAACTTCACCGTGGCCGAGACCGACGAGCTGGTGCCCTACAGCAACTTCCAGCACTGCAACTGGCTGCAGGTGCAGGACAACGCGGCCGACAACTTCCACACCATGGCGCTGCACGCCAAGCGGCAGGTGACCGGCGGCCACTACCAGGGCACGACCTTCGACGAGGTCGGCGCCGCCTCGATGGAAGTGCCGCCGGACATGCACTTCGTGCCGGTGCAGGGCGGCCGCAGCCTGGCGGCGGCCGGCGCGCGCCGGTCCGACGACGGCCACATGTTCATCCGGGTGCAGCACCAGGTGCTGCCCAACCTGAGCCTGCACGCCTACACCTCCGAGGACGGCAAGGCCAAGAAGCTGTTCAGCCGTTTCCACATGATCCGCTGGACCGTGCCGGTGGACGACGTCAACAGCAAGATGATCGGCTGGCGCGTGATGGGCCCAGGCGTCGACACCCGCGGCGTGGGCGACAAGTCCATGGTCGGCTACGAGACCATCGACTTCCTGGAAGGCCAGGTGGCGATGCGCCGGCCCGAACGCTTCGGCCAGTACAGGCTCGAGGACCTGCCGCCGATCCCGTCCGACCACCGCGCCCGCGCCCACTACAAGGACTGCCAGTACGCGCCCGGCGACTACGAGGCCATCATCAGCCAGCGGCCGATCGCGGTGCACGCGCTGGAGAACCCGACCAAGTTCGACGCCGGCCTGTACATGTTCCGCAAGCTGCTGCGCGACGCCGTGCGCGGGTCCAACCCCAAGGCCGGGCCCGAGGAGTTCGCGCAGTGGCTGCGCGAGAACGCCGGCGCCCCCAACAGCTACTGCTCGGCCAACGTGTTCGACCTGCCGGTGGGCCGCACCACCGAGGAGGAGGTGCGGCTGCGCCGCCACCTGGCCCGTGGCGTGGTCGCGATCCTCAACGAGGCCGAATCGATGAAGGGCCAGGCCCGCACCGACTTCATCAGGCAGAAGATGGAAGCGCTGCAGCAGGACGTGCTGGCGCAGCGGCAGGCGTGAACGCGCCCCTGCCCGGCGCCGCGGTTGCGGGCCTGCCCGCCACCGCCGCGACGCTGCAGCTGCAGGTGCGCGGCCTGCGGCTGGAGGCCGAGGGCGTGCTCGGCGTCGAACTGGCCGACCCCGGCGGGGCCGCGCTGCCGGCGGTGGAGGCCGGCGCCCATGTCGACCTGCACCTGCCCGGCGGGCTGGTGCGTTCGTACTCGCTGGCGGGCGACCCGGCCGACCGGCGCAGCTGGCGGCTGGGCGTGCTGCGCGAGGCGCAGGGCCGCGGCGGCTCGCGGTCGCTGCACGAGCGGGTGCGGGTGGGCGAGCTGCTCACCGTGGGCGCGCCGCGCAACGCCTTCGCGCTGCCGGCGCAGGCGTCGCACGTGGTGCTGCTGGCCGGCGGCATCGGCATCACGCCGCTGAAGGCCATGGCGCACCAGTTGGTGCGCGAGGGCCGCTCGTTCGCGCTGCACCTGTGCGCACGCAGCCCGCGCCACGCCGCCTACGCCGAGGAGCTGCAGGCGCTGGTGCCCGCGGGCCGGCTGCACCTGCACTTCGACGGCGGCGATCCGGCACGCGGCCTGGACATCGCGGCGCTGCTGGCCACGCCGGCGGCGGGCACGCACGTCTGCTACTGCGGCCCCGCCGGCTTCATGCGCGCCTGCGCCGAGGCCACGGCGCACTGGCCGGCCGGCACGGTGCACTGCGAGCACTTCAAGGCGCCCGAGCCCACCACGCCCGCGCTGCCCGCCGGCGCCTTCGAGGTGCACCTGGCGCGCGCCGGCCTGACCGTGCAGGTGCAGCCGGCGCAGACCATCGTGCGCGCCATCGAGCTGGCCGGCCTGCGCGTGCCCACCTCCTGCCTGTCGGGGCTGTGCGGCGCCTGCAAGGTGGACGTGCTCGAGGGCGAGCCCGAGCACAACGACTACATCCTGTCCGACGAGGAGAAGGCCCGCTGCATGACGGTGTGCGTCTCGCGCGCCCGCGGGCCGCGCCTCGTGCTGGACCTCTGACGACCATCCGCGACACGACCCAGGAGACCCCGATGCTCGACCGCGTCAAGAACCATTCGATCTACCAGCCCACCCAGCCCGGCCTGGTCTTTCCCGAGGAGCCGCGTTTCGACAGCGTCGAGGCGCTACGGCTGCACCGCAAGCAGCGGCTGGTGGCCGCGTGCCGCGCCTTCGCGCTGGAGCACCTGGACTACGGCTTCGCCGGCCACCTGACCATCCGCGACCCCGAGCGGCCCGAGCTGTACTGGACCAACCCGATGTGCGTGCACTTCGCGCAGGTCAAGGTGTCCAACCTGATCCTGGTGGACCACGCGGGCAAGGTGGTCGAGGGCACGCACGCGGTCAACCGCGCCGGCTTCGTGCTGCACGCCGCCGTGCACGAGGCGCATCCCGACATCCTGGCCATGTGCCATGCGCACACGGTGTACGGCACGGCGTTCGCGGCGCTGGGCAAGCCGCTGGACCCGATCTCGCAGGACGCCGCCGCGTTCTTCGAGGACCACGTGGTGATCCGCAGCGAGGCCGGCCAGGTCGCGGTGGAGGAGAAGGCCGGGCTGGCGGTGTGCGACTGGTTCAAGGGCGTGAAGGCCGCGATCCACCAGAACCACGGCCTGTTCACCGCCAGCCGCCACAGCATCGAGGCCGCGGCCTTCTGGTTCATCGCGCTGGAGCGCTGCTGCCGCCAGCAGCTGATGGTCGAGGCCACCGGCCACAAGCCGGTGCTGGTGCCGCCCGACAAGTCGCGCTACAGCCGCGAGCACGTGGGCTCGGAGTACATCGGCTGGCTGCACTTCCAGCCGATCTGGGGCCACCTGCTGGCGACGCAGCCGGACATGCTGGGGTGAAGGTGGGCGTCGCCCCGGCGCAAGCCGGGGCCCAGTGACGTCGAGTTCGATACCGGACAGAAGTCACTGGATCCCGGCCTTCGCCGGGATGACGACAGGGGTGGCCGCAACCCTGCCGAACGCTGCGCGGCGCTGGCACGCGGGAGCGGGTGCCCGGCGCCGGCGACTTTGGCTCGCCTCAGGAGCCGGCGCCGGGTGCCCGCTCCCGCGCGCCCCGGACACACGCATGGAGCGGTCGAGGGCGGGCCTCAATCCACCCGTTCCGCCCCCGACAGCAGCGCCACGAACCGGTCCGCCCCGATGTTCCCGCCCGACAGCGTGAGGCCCACCCGCTGGCCGCGGAACTGGTCGCGGTGGTGCATCAGCGCGGCCAGCGCGCAGGCGCCCGAGGGCTCCAGCACGACCTTCATGCGCTCGAAGGCGAAGCGCATCGCCTCGACCACCACCGGGTCGGGCACGGTGAGCACGTCGCTGACCAGGGCCTGGATCACCTCGAAGGTGTGGCGGCCCACGGCCTGGGTCTGCTGGCCGTCGCAGATGGTGCGCGGCACGTCGATGGAGACGATGCGGCCGGCGCGCAGCGACTGGCGCATGTCGTCGCCGCGCTCGGGCTCGGCGCCGTAGACGCGGATGCCGGGCGCAAGGTGCTTCGCAGCCACGGCGCAGCCCGACAGCAGGCCGCCGCCCCCCGCGCAGACGATCAGCGCATCGAGCGGGCCAGTGTCCTGCAGCAGCTCCAGCGCCGCGGTGCCCTGCCCGGCCATCACCCGCAGGTCGTCGAAGGGCGGGATGAGGTGGGCGCCCTGCTCCTGCACCAGCCGCGTGGCGATGGCGGCGCGGTCTTCCTTGTAGCGGTCGTACAGCACCACCTCGGCGCCATAGCCGCGGGTGGCGGCCAGCTTGAGCGCGGGGGCGTCGGTGGGCATCACGATGGTGGCCCGGCAGCCGTGCAGCCGCGCGGCCAGCGCCACGGCCTGCGCGTGGTTGCCCGAGGAGAAGGCCACCACGCCGCGGGCGCGCTCGGCCTCGGTCAGGCTGTTGACCGCGTTGTAGCCGCCGCGGAACTTGAAGGCGCCCATGCGCTGGAAGTTCTCGGCCTTCAGGAACACCGAGGCGCCCAGGGCCTCGTCCAGCGTGCGCGAGGTGAGCACCGGGGTGCGGTGGGCCACGCCCTCCAGCCGGCCGGCGGCGGCCAGCACATCGTCGATCTGCAGCATCAGGACTCCTTCAATCGAGTTGCAGGCGCCGCTCGCGGATCACGCGCGGCCATTTCTCGTTCTCGGCCTTGACGAAGGCGGCGAACTCGGCAGGCGGCAGGAAGTGCGCCTCGCTGCCGGCCGCGGCGAACTTCGCCTTGACCTCGGGGTGGGCCACGGCCTGGGCCAGCGCGGCGGCCAGCCGCTCGACCACCTCGCGCGGCAGGCCCGGGGGACCGACGAGCCCCTGGAAGCCGACGGTCTCCATCGCGCCCAAACCGAGTTCGCGCACCGTGGGCACGTCCGGCAGCTGCGGGTCGCGCCGCGGGCCGGTGACGGCCAGCGCCTTGAGCTTGCCGCCCTTGACCTGCGGCAGCAGCACGCTGCCGGCGTCGATCAGCAGCTGCGTCTGGCCGCCGATCAGGTCCTGCACCGCCGGCGCGCTGCCCTTGTAGGGCACGTGCGTGACGTCCAGCCCGGTGGCCGCGTTCATCAGTTCGCCGTTCAGGTGCGTCGAGGTGCCGTTGCCGCCCGAGGCGAAGTTCACCTTGCCCGCGTTCGCGCGGGCCCAGTCGACCCACTCGCGCAGGTTGCGCGCCGGGTGCTCGGGCCGGGTGACGGCGACGTAGCTGCCCTGGCTGACCTGGCCCACGTAGGTGAACTGCGTGACCGGGTCGTAGGGCCGTTTGGCCTGCAGGTAGGGCGCGATGGCGAACGGGCCGGTGTTGGCCAGCAGCAGGGTGTAGCCGTCCGGCGCGGCGCGGGTGAGCTCGCCGGCGGCGAGCATCCCGCCCGCGCCGGGCTTGTAGTCGATCACCACCTGCTGGCCCAGGGCCTGCTGCAGCGGCTGCTGGATGGTGCGGGCGGCGAAGTCGATGCCGCCGCCGGGCGGGTAGCCGACGACCAGGCGGATCGGCTTGGCGGGATAGGCCTGGGCGGCCGCGAGGCCAGCGGTGGCCGCGAGGACCGCGGCGGCGAGGATGCGCTTCAAGGACGGACTCCGGGGACTGCGTCCGCCGATTGTCTCAACCCCGGGGATGGTGCTGCGCATGCAGCTGCTTGAGCCGCTCGCGCGCCACGTGGGTGTAGATCGTGGTGGTGGAGATGTCGGCATGGCCCAGCAGCATCTGCACCGCGCGCAGGTCGGCGCCGTGGTTCAGCAGGTGGGTGGCGAAGGCATGCCGCAGCGTGTGGGGCGACAGCGGCACGGTGACGCCCGCGGTGGCCGCATGCTTCTTGACCACCACCCAGAACATCGCGCGGGTCATGCCGTGGCCCAGGCCGGTGACGAACAGGTCCTCGCTCTGCCGGCCGGCCAGGATCAGCGGCCGGGCCTGCTCGAGGTAGCGCACCAGCCAGTCGCGCGCCAGCTCGCCGAAGGGCACCAGCCGCTCCTTGCCGCCCTTGCCGAACACGCGCAGAACGTGGTCGGCCAACGACACGTGGTGCGACTTGAGCGTCACCAGCTCGGTCACGCGCAGGCCGCTGGCGTACATCAGCTCCAGCATCGCGCGGTCGCGCAGCCCCAGCGGGAGGTCCACGTCGGGGGCGGCCAGCAGCGCCTCGACCTGGGCCTCGGTGAGCGTGCGCGGCACCCGCGCCAGCCGCTTGGGCGCCTGCAGCTTGAGCGTGGGATCGGCGTCGATGCGCCGCTCGCGCAGGGCCCAGCGGAAGTAGCGCCGCAGCGTGGCCAGCCGCCGGCTGCTGGTGCTCGGGCGCGTGGTGGCATGGCTGTCGGCGAACCAGCGCTCGATGTCCGACTGCGTGGCGGCCTGGAGCGCGCGGCCGCGCTCGTGCAGCCAGCGCGCGAACAGCGTCAGGTCGCGCCGGTAGGCGGCCAGGCTGTTGGCGGCCAGGCCCTCCTCGAGCCAGAGCGCGTCGACGAACTCGTCGATGCAAGGAAACAGGCCGCCCGGAGGCGGCCTGCGCGACGTGCCGCTGGGGGGCAACTCAGTCCAGCTTGAGCTTGGCCGAGTCGACCACGCGCTTGTAGACCTCGTACTCGGCCTTGATCTGCGCGGCGAACTCCTCGGGCTTGTTGCCGATGACGATCGAGCCGGTGTCCTCGATGCGCTTGCGCACGGCCGGCTCGGCCAGCGCCTTGACCACGCCGTCGTTGATCTTGTCGACCACGTCCTTGGGCAGGCCCTTGGGACCGTAGATGCCGTAGTAGGCCAGCCGGTTCACCGGCTCCAGTCCCACCTCCTTGAAGGTCGGCACGTTGGGCAGGTCCTTCAGGCGCTGGGGGGCGGCCACCACGATCGGGATCAGCCGGCCTTCCTTGATGAAGGGCAGCGCCGAGGGCAGGTTGTCGAAGATCATCGGCACCTGGCCGGCCACCGTGTCGTTGAGCGCCGGACCCGCGCCGCGGTAGGGAATGTGGGTGACGAAGGTGCCCGACAGGTTCTTGAACAGCTCCATCTGCAGGTGGCCGATGCCGCCCGTGCCCGAGGAGGAGTACGAGTACTTGCCCGGGCTCTTCTTCAGCTCGGCCAGGAAGGCCTTGAAGTCCTTGGCCGGGAAGCTGGGGTGCACCGCGATCACGTTGGGCGTGGCCGCGATGTTGACGATGGGCGTGAAGTCCGTCAGCGGGTTGTACGGCACCTTCGGGTTGATCGCCGGGTTGGCCGCGGTGGTCGACACCGTGGCCACGCCCAGCGCGTAGCCGTCGGGCGCGGCACGCGAGGTCTCGGTGGCGCCGATCACGCCGCCGCCGCCGGCCTTGTTCTCCACCACCACGCTCTGGCCGATCTGCTTGCCCAGCGGCTCGGCGATGGTGCGGGCGACGATGTCGGTGGTGCCGCCCGGTGCGAACGGCACGACGAGGCGCACCGGCTTGTTCGGGTAGCTCTGGGCGAGGACCGGGCCGGTGGCGGCCAGGGTGGCGGCAGCCACGACGATCCAGGTACGGCGTTTCATCGGAACACTCTCCTTGTGGGTGGGCTTGGCTCGAGCCCGGCATGCTACCCAAAAGTTGCAGAGCTGCCGCCCATGCGACGCCGCGCCTCAGGGTTCCCCCGGGGGTGCGCCCGGACCCTGTGCGAGACTCGGCCGGTGGAATTCGCCCGCCTGCTGCTCCCCGACTTCTCCCTCATCGCCTGCGGCTTCCTGCTGTGCCGCTTCACCCCGCTGGACCGCGAGGTCTGGGAGCAGGTCGAGAAGCTCGTGTACTACGTGCTGTTCCCGGTGCTGCTGTTCCTGTCCATCGTGCGCAGCCCGCTGGACCCCGCCGCCGCCTCCGGCCTGATCGCCGCCGGCCTGCTGCTGGGGGTCAGCGGCATTGGCCTGGCCTACGCCCTGCCCGCCCTGCCGGTGCTGGGGCGGTACATCGACCGGCGCGAGCATGCCGGCGCCGCGCAGGTGGCCTTCCGCTTCAACTCCTTCATCGCGCTGGCCCTGTCGGAGCGGCTGCTGGGCGCGGCCGGCCTGCAGCTGATCGCGGTGCTGATCGGGGTGTGCGTGCCGCTGTTCAACGTCGGCGCGGTCTGGCCCATGGCCCGCCACGCCCGCAGCAACTTCGGCGCCGCGCTGCTGCGCAACCCGCTGATCGTGGCGACCGCCGCCGGGCTGGCCTACAACCTGGCCGGCTTCAGCGTGCCCGAGCTGCTGGCCCCGACCCTCAACCGCATCGGCGGCAGCTCGCTGGCGCTGGGCCTGATGTCGGCCGGCGCCGGCATGCAGTTCGGCAGCCTGGCGCGCAGCCGGGCGCTGTCGGTCTCGGTGCTCGCCATCCGCCATGCGCTGCTGCCGCTGGTGGCCTGGGCGCTGGCGCGCCTGCTGCGGCTGGACCCCGCGCAGACCACGGTGCTGCTGGCCTTCTCGGCGCTGCCCACCGCCAGCAGCTGCTACGTGCTCGCCTCGCGCATGGGCTACAACGGCTCGTACGTGGCGGGGCTGGTGACGCTCTCGACCGTGCTCGGGGCAGCCAGCCTGACCTTCGCGCTCAGCGTCCTGCGCTGAGTTCGGGGGGCGCCGCGGGCGCCCCCAGCGCCCAGGCCACGTGCTCGCGCACCAGCGGCTCGGGATGCGCGCCCCAGCGCGCCAGCGCCGCCCGCAGTCCCGCGTCCTCGCCCGCCCGCAGCGCATTGCCCGCCGCCACGGCCAGGTTGCGCAGCCAGCGCACGTGGCCGATGCGGCGGATCGCGCTGCCCTCGGTGCGGCGCAGGAACTCGGCCTCGTCCCAGGCCAGCAGCTGCGCGATGCCGGCGCCGGCCAGCCCGTCGCGCGCGTCGAAATCCGGCAGCGGGCTGCGTCCGGCGTACTTGTTCCAGGGGCACACCAGCTGGCAGTCGTCGCAGCCGTAGATGCGGTTGGCCAGCAGCGGCCGCAGGTCCTCGGGGATGGGGCCGGGATGCTCGATGGTCAGGTACGAGATGCAGCGCCGCGCATCCAGCCGCTGCGGCCCCAGGATCGCACCCGTGGGGCAGGCCTCGATGCAGGCGCTGCAGCTGCCGCAGTGCGCGGGCTCGGCCGGCGTCGCGGGCAGGGCCAGGTCGACGTAGATCTCGCCCAGGAAGAACATCGAGCCGCCCTCGCGCGAGAGCACCAGGGTGTGCTTGCCGCGCCAGCCCTGGCCGCTGCGGGTGGCCAGTTCGGCCTCCAGCACCGGCGCCGAATCGGTGAACGCGCGGTGGCCGTAGGGCCCCACCTGCGCCGCGATGCGCTCGGCCAGCTTCTGCAGGCGCTGGCGCAGCACCTTGTGGTAGTCGCGGCCGCGGGCATACAGCGACACGATCGCCTCGCCGGGCCGCTGCAGCCGCGCGAGTTCGGCGTCCTGCCAGCCCCCGGATGTGGCCGCGGGCAGGTAGTCCATGCGGGCGGTGATCACCGACACCGTGCCCGGCACCAGCTCGGCCGGGCGGGCGCGCTTGAGGCCGTGCGCCGCCATGTAGTGCATCTCGCCGTGGAAGCCTTGCGACAACCAGGCGAGCAATCCCGGTTCGGCGTCCGACAGGTCCACGCCGGCCACACCGATTTGGGAGAATCCGGCCTCGCGGCCCCATTGCCGGATGGCCGCCACCAGCGAAGGACCATCGAACTGAGCGCCCCGGGACATCTGCCGATTGTAGGAACCGCCCCACCGCCGGGCCTGGACGGGCTGTCCCTGCGCTGGGCCACGGAGGACGACACCGACGCCCTGGCGCGGGCCCTGGCCGCGCAGCCCGCGGTGGCCGACCTGTTCGTCGCGCTGCACGGCGACCTGGGCGCCGGCAAGACCACCTTCGTGCGCCACCTGCTGCGCGCGCTCGGGGTCACCGGCCGCATCAAAAGCCCCACCTACGCCGTCGTCGAGCCGCACGCCACCGCGCTCGGTGCGGCCTGGCACTTCGACTTCTACCGCTTCGCCGACCCGCGCGAGTGGGAGGACGCGGGCCTGCGCGACATCTTCCAGGCCCCGGGCCTGAAGCTGGCCGAGTGGCCGCAGCTGGCCGCGCCGCTGCTGCCGCCGGCCGACCTGGCCCTGCACCTGGCGCTGCAGGACGACGGCAGCCGCGCGGTGCGGCTGGCGGCCGGCACCGAGCGCGGGCGCGCCGTGCTGGCCGCTCTGCGCGCCGCCGGCCTGGGCGACCCGGAGTCCGCGGCATGAAGCGGCGCGATGTCCTGCGCGGCGGCACGCTGGTGCTGCTGCTGGGCGCGGCGCAGATCGCGCGCGGCGCCACCATCGTGGCCGTGCGGATCTGGCCCGCGCCCGACTACTCGCGCGTGACCATCGAATCCGACGGCGCGCTGGTGGCCCGCACCACGCCGGTGGCCGACCCGCCGCGGCTGGCGGTGGACCTGGAGGGCATCGAGCTGAACGCCGCGCTGCGCGAACTGGTGGCCAAGGTGCGGGCCGACGACCCGCACATCGCCGGCATCCGGGTGGGCCAGTTCGCCCCCGGCGTGGCGCGGCTGGTCATCGACCTGAAGCAGGCCGCGCTGCCGCAGGTGTTCACCCTGCCGCCGGTGGCGGCCTACCAGCACCGGCTGGTGCTGGACTTCTACCCGGTGCGGGCGGTCGATCCGCTGGAGGCGCTGATCGCCGAGCGGCTGCAGGGCGCGCCCGGGCCCGGCCCGGCGCCGGCACCCCCGCCCGCGGCGTCCGCGCCCGACCCCCTGGGCGAGCTGATCGCGCGCCAGCAGTTGGGCCAGCCGGCGCGGCCGCGCCCGCGCGCCAGCGAACCGCAGGTGGTGGCCGGCCCGCAGCCCGGCGCCCTGCCCCATCCGGCCCAGCCCGCGCCGCCGGGCACCCCGGCCCTGCCCGCCGCCGGCCCCGGCGAGCGCACCGACCGGCTGATCGTGGTGGCGCTGGACCCGGGCCACGGCGGCGAGGACCCCGGCGCCGTCGGCCCCTCGGGCACCCGGGAGAAGGACGTGGTGCTGCAGGTGGCGATGAAGCTGCGCGAGCGCATCAACGCCACCAGCGTCGCGGGCAGCCCGATGCGGGCCGTGCTCACCCGCGATGCCGACTTCTTCGTGCCGCTGCACGTGCGGGTGCAGAAGGCGCGGCGGGTGCAGGCCGACCTGTTCGTGAGCATCCATGCCGACGCCTTCTACGTGCCCACGGCGCGCGGGGCCAGCGTGTTCGCGCTGAGCCAGGGCGCCGCCTCCAGCACCGCCGCGCGCTGGATGGCCGACAAGGAGAACAAGGCCGACCTGATCGGCGGCGTGAACCTGGGCGTGCGCGACCAGCACGTGGCCCGCGCGATGCTGGACATGAGCACCACGGCCCAGATCAACGACAGCCTGCGGGTGGGCCGCGCGCTGCTGGGCGAGATCGGCAGCGTGGGCCGGCTGCACAAGCCGGGCGTGGAACAGGCGGGCTTCGCGGTGCTCAAGGCGCCCGACATCCCCAGCGTGCTGGTGGAGACCGCCTTCATCAGCAACCCCGAGGAAGAGCAGCGCCTGCGCAGCGAGGCCTACCAGGACCAACTGGCCGACGCGCTGCTGCGCGGCATCGTGCGCTACTTCGCCGCCAACCCGCCGCTGGCGCGCAACCGCACGCTCTGACGCGCCGCCCCCGCACCGCCCAGCCACCGGGCGGCCGTCATGGCACGGCGGGAGGGGACGACAGGGCCTGGCCCCGCCTTCCTACACCCCGCGGCCGGGCCGCTTCGCACCATCGTCGGCACAGGCAGGCCGCGCCTTTCGCGGTCGCGAAACCGAAGGTGAACCCCATGAAGACCAAGCTCCTGGCGGCCGCGGCCGTCGCCTCCCTCATCACCCTGACCGGCTGCGGCTCGATGGACCGCCAGACCGCCGGCACCGTCGGCGGCGCGGCCGTGGGCGGCGTGGTGGGCAATGCCGTCGGCGGCGGCGCGCTGGGCACCCTGGGCGGCGCGGCCGCCGGTGCCTACATCGGCAACCGCGCGACGGACCCGAACCGCAAGTGACCGCCGAGGCCGGGCATCGCCCGGCCAGCGGTCATCCCCGCGCCCGCGGGGAACCACGGTCGAGCCCTGCTTCGTGGGCCCCCGCCTTCGCGGGGGCGACGGCGCGGGTGATCGACTCCCGACGACGCGTCGTCATCCCCGCGCAGGCGGGGATCCATGGTCGACACCGCGCTTCATCGTGGGCCCCCGCTTCCGCGGGGGCGACGCCGCGGGGGATCGTAGCCCGGCCAAGGCCGGGATCCAGTGACTTCCTCCGACGTCACACCGGATAGATCAGCGAGTTCAGCACCATCTCGCTGTCGTACACGCAGCGCCGGCTGCGCAGCAGCAGGCCCTGCGGGCCGCGCGCGAACAGGTCGATGTAGCGGCCCACGTTGTAGACCTCGCTGGCGTCGCCCGGCCGGGTGCGGAACACGGCGTAGTGCGCCTGGGCCCGCAGCCAGCCGGGCGCGTCGCCGTCCTGCGCGGGCATCAGCTGCGCCACGCCCACCACGTGGCGCGTGTAGTAGGGCCGGTGGTAGATGGTCTGCGTGATGCCGTAGACGCGGTCGCGCAACATGCCGCGGCTCTCCAGGTCGATCAGCGCCAGCGGCAGGCCGCGGTCGAAGTTCTCGCGCGCCTGCACCGTGTAGCGGCCGTCCTCGGCGAAGCACGCGGTCCAGTCGTCGAAGCGGCGTTCGTCCAGCGCGGCCGCATAGGCGGCGTTGAAGCGGTCGACCTCGGCCTGGCGCAGCAGCGCCTGCAGCGTCTCGTCCATCACAGCTCCATCACCCGCCGCCAGTAGGCGTACATCGATCGGATCAGCGTCTCGGTCACCATGTGCTCCTCGCCGCCGGTGCCGGTGCCGCCCAGCTCGCACAGGGTGGCGCCGTCCTCGCCGAACTGCGCGAAGCCTTCCTGGCTGAACTCGATCACCTCGCCGTCGTCGGCGCTCACGAAGCCTGCCGGGCCGAACAGGTTGGCCTGGCGCAACCGGCGCCGCGTCATCTCGGGCGTGTCGTCGGCGAAGCCGAAATGGGTCCAGACGAAGTCGAACTCGCCCGCCCCGCGCGGCACGATGTGGCGGGTGGACAGCGAGTTGACCTGCTGCTGCACGATGACGCTGGGAAACAGGGTGATCATCGTCACCGTGGGCGTGATGGTCTGGCCCGGCCGGTCGGGGTCGGCGATGGTCCACCAGGGCTCGGGCACCACGTCCAGCAGGCGGTCGTCCTGCAGCGTCATGTCGGCCTTGAACGAACTCACGCCCTCGGTCACCACCTTGTTGGCTCCGCCGTCGTTGCGGCGCGAGACCATCACCGCGTGCCGCCCATGGTCGTCCGTGACCATGCGGCTCTTCTGGTCGGCGCGCCACAGGCCGAAGGTGACGAACCAGGTGTGCAGCAGGCCCGGGTGGTACGGGTCCTTGATGTTCTCCATCATCAGCTTCCAGTTGCCCGGGATGCGCTGGCGGTTGACGCCCAGCAGGGTCAGCTGGCGGCCGGCGAAGATGCGCTCGATCCAGGGCAGGATGCGCGGGCCCAGGTACTCGGCCAGCGGCGGCGCCCCGGCGCTGAAGCTGGCGAACACCAGGCCGTGCAGCACCTCCACGCGCAGCTTGGTCAGGCCGTGGTCCTGCAGCGCGAAGCCCTGCGGCATGCCGCCCTGCACGCAGGGCGCGCCGTCGGGGCCCTCGGCCGGCACGCCGTCCTTGAAGGGGAGCCCGGCCAGCGAGCCGTCGAGCTTGTAGGTCCACTGGTGGTAGGGGCACACGAAGCTGCGCGCGTTGCCCTGCGGCTGCTGGCAGAAGCGCACGCCGCGGTGGGCGCAGCGGTTCTCGACCACGCGGATGCCGTGGTCGGTGCCGCGGTCGCGCGGCGCCACCCGGTCGCGCACCACGATCACCTGCCGCTCGCCGACGTGGCTCAGCCGGTAGTCGCCGACCTTGGGGATCTCGGCCTCCAGGCCCACGTAGCACCAGTGCGCGCCGTGGAAGATGCGCTCGAGCTCGCGCTGGTAGACCTGCGGGTCGGTGTAGGCCCAGTAGGGCACGCGGCTGGCGCCCGGCCGGGCCCAGCGCACGAGGTGTTCGGGAGCGTTCATGGCGGCTGCCTCCTGCGGCGAATCATAGGCATGCTTAGCATCGCGGCCGCAGCGGGAGAACCCGGCGCCAGCCGGACCATCGCGCAGGCGCTAGAGTTCGGGCCCGAGCCCCCCATGTCCAAGAAACCCGTTCCCCCTGCCCGGCCGCCCGCCGGCCGCCCGGCGCGCCCCGCCGGCCGGCCCCAGGACGAGCTGTACGGCCACCACGACCCCATCCCGGCCCCCGAGGCCGAGGAGCGCAGCAGCGACACCGCCTGGGCCCTGTTCCAGGAATTGCGCGACACCGACGACCGGATGTTCGCGCCCACCGCCCCGATGTCCTCGCGCAGCCTGAGCTTCGCCACCACCCAGCCGGCGCCGGCACCCGGCGCCGCCCTGCGCACCGGCCGCGGCGCCGCCTCCGGCGCCGAGGCCCGCATCGACGACCTGCTGCTGGAGGCGCGCCGCAACAACCGCGTCTGCCCGCAGCCACCGGCCTGGGACGCGCTGTACGCCCTGCTGCCCGACAGGCGCCAGGGCGCCCAGGGCTGGGAGCCGCCGCTGCCGGTCACCGGGCCGGCCTGGCAGGCCACCGGCGCCATGTCCAAGCGCCTGGTGCTGCGCGACCAGCTGGAGTGGGCCGCGGCCCGCGGCGCCGCCGCCGCCGTGCTGGCGCACCTGCGCGGGCTGGCCGAGACCGATTGGCTGCACGTGGGCGAGCCGGGCGGCTGAGCCGCCGCCGGCCCGCGGCGCCTCAGGGCACCGGCGTGAGCTTGGCCACGGCCAGCGCCAGCCACTTGATGCCGTGGCGGCCGAACTTGACCTGCGCCCGGGCGTCGTCGCCCTGGCCCTCGATGGCCAGCACCGCGCCTTCGCCGAACTTGGTGTGGAACACCTGCATGCCCGGCTTCAGGCCGTGCGCCGGCTCGGCCTTCTGCGGCGGCACCGGCGGGCTGGCGTAGCGCTCGGCGTTCCAGCCGCCGGCCGAACCACCGCCCCCGCCGTAGCCCTGCCCGCCGCCCAGCCGCGTGCTGGGGTAGCCGCTGCCGTAGCCGAAGGCCGAGCCGCCGAAGGACTGGTTCCTGGGCGTGAGCCACTTGAGCGCGCCCTCGGGCAGCTCGTCGAAGAAGCGGCTGCGCACGTTGTAGCGGGTCTGGCCGTGCAGCAGCCGGGTCTGCGCATGCGTCAGGTACAGGCGCTTGCGCGCCCGCGTGATTGCCACGTACATCAGCCGGCGCTCTTCCTCCAGCCCGTCGTGGTCGGCCAGCGAGCGCTCGCTGGGGAACAGGCCCTCCTCGAGCCCCGTGACGAACACCGCGTCGAACTCCAGGCCCTTGGCCGCATGCACCGTCATCAGCTGCACCGCGTCCTGGCCGGCCTGGGCCTGGTTGTCGCCGGACTCCAGCGCCGCATGGGTCAGGAAGGCCGCCAGCGGCGACAGCGTCTCGCCGGTCTCGGCGTCGGGCTGCAGCGCCTGGGCCAGGTCCTCCAGGGGCTCGTCGAGCAGGGGCTGCGACGGGTCCAGCCCCTGGCTGGCGGGTGACTGGCGCAGCTCGTCGATCGGCAGGGCCACCGCGTCGCGGCCGAAGCCCTCCTGCATCACGAAGCTCTCGGCCGCGCTGGCCAGCTCCTCCAGGTTCTCGATCCGCTCGGCGCCCTCGCGCTCGGCCTTGTAGTGCTCCACCAGCCCCGAGTGGTCGAGCACCAGCTGGATGATCTCGCGCAGGCTCTGGCCCCGGGTCTGCTCGCGCAGCACGTCGACCTTGGCCACGAAACCGCCCAGCTTGGTGCCGGCGGTGCCGGGCACGGCCGACACCGCGTCGTGCAGCGAGCAGCCGGCCGCGCGGGCGGCGTCCTGCAGCTGCTCGACGGTGCGCGCGCCGATGCCGCGCGGGGGGAAGTTGACCACCCGCAGGAAGCTGGTGTCGTCGTTGGGGTTCTCCAGCAGCCGCAGGTAGGCCAGCGCGTGCTTGATCTCGGCCCGCTCGAAGAAGCGCAGCCCGCCGTACACGCGGTAGGGCACGCCGGCGTTGAACAGCGCCGTCTCCAGCGCCCGGCTCTGGGCATTGCTGCGGTACAGGACCGCGAGCTCGCTGCGGCGCAGCCCGGGCTCGGTGCCCTGGTCGCGCACCAGCTGGCGCATCTCCTCGACCACCCACTGCGCCTCGGCCAGGTCGGTGGGCGCCTCGTACACCCGCACCGGCTCGCCCGGTCCCTGGTCGGTGCGCAGGTTCTTGCCCAGCCGGCCGCGGTTGTTGGCGATCAGCGCATTGGCCGAGTCGAGGATGTTGCCGAAGCTGCGGTAGTTGCGCTCCAGCTTGATCTGGTGGCGCACGTCGAACTCGCGCACGAAGTCGGCCATGTTGCCCACCCGCGCGCCGCGGAAGGCATAGATGCTCTGGTCGTCGTCGCCCACCGCCAGCACGGCGTTGCCCGGCCCGGGGCTGCCGTCGGGGTTGCGGGTGAAGATCTTCAGCCAGGCGTACTGCAGCCGGTTGGTGTCCTGGAACTCGTCGACCAGGATGTGCCGGAAGCGCCGCTGGTAGTGCGCGCGCACCGCGTCGTTGTCGCGCAGCAGCTCGTAGCTGCGCAGCATCAGCTCGCCGAAGTCCACGACGCCCTCGCGCTGGCACTGGGCCTCGTACAGGTCGTAGATCTCGACCTTGCGGCGGTCGTCCTCGTTGCGCGCCTGCACGTCGCGCGGGCGCAGGCCGTCCTCCTTGCAGCCGGCGATGAACCACTGCAGTTCCTTGGGCGGGAAGCGCTCCTCGTCCACGCCGTGCTGCTTCATCAGCCGCTTGACGGCCGACAGCTGGTCCTGGGTGTCCAGGATCTGGAAGCTCTGGGGCAGGCCGGCCAGCTGGTGGTGCGCGCGCAGGAAGCGGTTGCACAGGCCGTGGAAGGTGCCGATCCACATGCCGCGCACGTTCACCGGCAGCATGGCGCCCAGCCGGGTCGTCATCTCCTTGGCCGCCTTGTTGGTGAAGGTCACGGCCATCACGCCGCCCGGCCCCACCTGGCCGGTGGACAGCAGCCAGGCGATGCGGGTGGTGAGCACGCGGGTCTTGCCCGAGCCGGCCCCCGCCAGGATCAGCGCATGCTCGGCCGGCAGGGTGACGGCGGCCAGCTGCTCCGGGTTGAGGTTGGCCAGCAGCGGGGAGCCTGCGGCGTCGGTGTCGAAAAGCATCGCGGCATTGTAGGAAGCCGGGCCCTGCCGGGCCGCCTCCACGGCCACCGGCGCCCGGCGGCGACATGCGCGCGGCGTGATGCCGGCCATCACGCCCGGCGGATGGGCCGGCGGCGGTCCTCGAGGCTAGAATCGCGCACCGGGCCCAAGCATTTGGTCCCGGTTTTTTTGTGCCCGCGGCCTGCTGCCGCGGCGCCGCGAAGCCGGGCCGATCCAAGCGCTCAAGCGCTCACCAGCGTTCTTCAAACGTTTTCTCCCTCGAGAGGCTTGGCCATGGAAATCTTCGACTACGACAACGTGCTGCTGCTGCCGCGCAAGTGCCGCGTGAACAGCCGCTCCGAATGCGACGCCAGCGTGGAGCTGGGCGGGCGCAGCTTCCGCATCCCGGTGGTGCCGGCGAACATGAAGACGGTGGTGGACGAGCGCCTGTGCCTGTGGCTGGCGCAGAACGGCTACTTCTACGTGATGCACCGCTTCGACCTGGACAACGTGGCCTTCGTGCGCCAGATGCACGCGCAAGGCGCCTACGCGTCGATCTCGCTGGGCGTCAAGCAGCCCGACTACGCCACCGTCGACACGCTGGCCGAGCAGGGCCTGGTGCCCGAGTACGTGACCATCGACATCGCCCACGGCCATGCCGACAGCGTCAAGGCCATGATCGAGTACCTCAAGCGCAAGCTGCCGGCCACGTTCGTGATCGCCGGCAACGTGGGCACACCCGAGGCGGTGATCGACCTGGAGAACTGGGGCGCCGACGCGACCAAGGTGGGCATCGGCCCGGGCAAGGTCTGCATCACCCGCATGAAGACCGGCTTCGGCACCGGCGGCTGGCAGCTGTCGGCGCTCAAGTGGTGCGCCCGCGTGGCCACCAAGCCCATCATCGCGGACGGCGGCATCCGCGAACACGGCGACATCGCCAAGAGCATCCGTTTCGGCGCGACCATGGTGATGATCGGCTCGATGCTGGCCGGCCACGAGGAATCGCCCGGCCAGACCGTCGAGGAGGGTGGCCGCCTGTACAAGGAGTACTACGGCTCGGCCTCGGACTTCAACAAGGGCGAGTACCGCCACGTCGAGGGCAAGCGCATCCTCGAGCCGGTCAAGGGCCAGCTGGCCGACACCCTGCGCGAGATGCAGGAAGACGTGCAGAGCTCCATCAGCTACGCCGGCGGCAAGCGGCTGATGGACATCCGCAAGGTCAACTACGTGATCCTGGGCGGGGACAACGCGGGCGAGCACCTGCTGATGTGACCCGCAGACTCGTCATGCCCGCGCAGGCGGGCATCCACGATCAGGCGCGGCGCCCGGTCGTGGGTCCCCGCCTGCGCGGGGACGACGGCCCGGCGTTCACCGCCACACCAGCTCCAGCGCCAGGTGGTGCAGCGGCTGGCGCGGGTCGACCAGCGCCTCGAGCACGCTGAAGTGCTGCAGGCCCGGCAGGGCCTCGGACA
This sequence comes from Comamonadaceae bacterium, assembly GCA_027484575.1. Taxonomy (GTDB): domain Bacteria; phylum Pseudomonadota; class Gammaproteobacteria; order Burkholderiales; family Burkholderiaceae_C; genus Ramlibacter. The sequence continues at coordinate 53,571 of JAIXSQ010000009.1, read as the reverse complement.
CGGGCACCACCTCGGCGCCCCAGGCCTGGCGCATCAGGCCGTTCTGGCGCACGAACTCCGGGCTCTCGTCGGCGCCCGCGGCGCAGTACAGCGTGGCCGCGCGCGGGGCGGGCAGGAAGGCCGGGCTGGCCCTGCGGGCGTCGGCCGGGGTCAGCCGCAGGTCGCCCTGCAGGAACGGCACGCCCAGTAGCGGCTCCAGGTCGTGCACGCCCGAGATCGACAGGGCCTTGGTCACGGCCAGCGGCGGCAGGTCGGGGTCCAGCGCCTGCCAGTCGCAGGTCAGCAGCATCGCGGCCAGGTGCCCGCCGGCCGAATGCCCGATCACGGTCAGCTGCCGCGGGTCGCCGCCATGGTCGGGCGCGTGCTTCCAGGCCCAGGCCACCGCGCGCGCCGCCTGCACGCAGATCTGCGAGATGGTCACGGCCGGGCACAGGTCGTAGTTGGGCACCACCACGCAGGCACCGGCGTCCACGAAGGCCGGGGCGAGGAAGGAGTGGTCGCTCTTGTCCAGCGAGCGCCAGTAGCCGCCGTGGATGAACACCACCGTCGGCGACAGCGCGCGCGCGGCCGGGAACACGTCCAGCGTCTGGCCGGGCGTGTCGCCGTACGGGATGTCCAGCAGGCACTCGACGTTGGCGCGCACCTGGGCCGAGGTCGTGGCCCAGCGCTCGAAATGCGCGGCGTGGCCGGGCACCAGCGCGCGGTTGTTGTACATGCGCTCGAGCCAGGCGGCGTCGCGGGCCGGGGCGGGCGGGGCGGCCCTGCGGGCCATGGATGGGGACATCTCCTCTTTTCCTTTCGTGTGCGAGAGCGTATTCTGTATACCGAAAACAGACCCTGAACGGAACCGCCACCCATGACCTCACCCCAGCTGCTGCGCCTCGATGCGGCGCCCGACCTGGTCGAGCTGGTGCACCGGCGGCTGCTGGATGCGATTTCCGACGGGACGCTGGCGCCCGGGCAGCGGATCACGCAGGACGATATCGCACGGCAGCTGGCGGTGTCGCGCCAGCCGGTGCTGCAGGCGCTGCGGCTGCTCAAGAAGGACGGCTTCGTGCACGACGCGCCGGGTCGCGGCGTGCTGGTCGCGCCGCTCGATCCCGCGCAGACGGTGCGGCTGTACCAGGTGCGCGGCGCGCTCGACGCGCTGGCCGCCCGGCTGGCCGCGCAGCAGCGCGCCCAGCTCGATCCGCGGCTGCTGGCCGACGGCCGCAAGGCCGCGCGCGGGCGCGACGTGCAGGCCATGGTCGACGCCGACCAGGCCTTCCACGACGCGATCTACGCCGCCTGCGGCAACCCGCTGGTGGGCGAGACCGCGCGCCAGCACTGGCACCACCTGCGCCGCGTCATGGGCGCGGTGCTGCAGCACGCGCCGCGGCGCGATGCGTCCTGGGACCAGCACGAGGCGATCGCCCGCGCCATCGCCGCCGGCCAGCCGGACGAGGCCGCCCGGCTGACCGAGCACCATGCGGCGCATGCGGCCGAGTTCCTCTCGCGCGAGCTGGCCGCCGTGCTGGCCCCGCAGGAGGCCGGCCCGCCGCCCGCGCCGCAGCGCCGCGCGCGGCGATGAGCGCGCCCCCTTCCCTGCCGCGCCCGTCCAGCGGGCGCGGTTCCCTCCCCTCCGACGAGACCCCATGAACCTCCATGCCAAGCTGCTCGCGCGTGCCGCGCAGGGCAAGCCCATCCGCATCGGCCTGATCGGCGCCGGCAAGTTCGGCTCCATGTACCTGGCGCAGGTGCCGCGCACGCCCGGCGTGCACCTGGCCGGCATCGCCGACCTGTCGCCGGCCAACGCGCAGGCCAACCTGGCCCGCGTGGGCTGGGAGCCGCAGCGCACCCAGGCCGCCTCGCTGGACGCCGCGCTGCGCGAGGGCACCACGCACGTGGGCGAGGACTGGCAGGCGCTGGTGCGCCATCCGGCCATCGACGTGATCGTCGAGTGCACCGGCCATCCCATCGCCGCGGTCGACCACTGCCTGGAGGCCTTCGCGCACGGCAAGCACGTGGTCAACGTGACGGTCGAGGCGGACGCCTTCTGCGGCCCGCTGCTGGCGCGCCGGGCGGCCGAAGCCAGCGTCGTGTACTCGCTGGCCTTCGGCGACCAGCCGGCGCTGATCTGCGACCTGGTCGACTGGGCCCGCACCTGCGGCTTCCCGGTGGTGGCCGCCGGCCGCGGCCACAAGTGGCTGCCGCACTTCAGCGAGAGCACGCCCGACACGGTCTGGGACAACTGGGGCCTGACGCCCGAGCAGGCCAGGCGGGGCGGGCTCAACCCGAAGATGTTCAACAGCTTCCTGGACGGCTCCAAGCCCTCGATCGAGAGCACTGCGGTGGCCAACGCCACCGGCCTGTCGGTGCCGTCGAACGGCCTGCTGTACCCGCCGGCCAGCATCGCCGACATCCCCTACGTGACCCGACCGCGCAGCGAGGGCGGCGTGCTCGAGCGCAAGGGCATGGTCGAGGTGATCTCCTCGCTGGAGACCGACGGCCGCGAGATCCCGTACGAGATCCGCATGGGCGTGTGGGTGACGGTCGAGGCCGAGACCGAGTACATCAAGAACTGCTTCGAGGAATACAAGGCCCACACCGACCCGAGCGGGCGCTACTTCACGCTGTACAAGCGCTGGCACCTGATCGGGCTGGAGGTGGGCATGTCGGTGGCCTCGGTGGCACTGCGCAACGAGCCCACCGGCGTGGCCACCTGCTGGAACGCCGACGTGGTGGCCACCGCCAAGCGCGACCTCGCACCCGGCGAGGTGCTGGACGGCGAAGGCGGCTACACCGTGTGGGGCAAGCTGCTGCCCGCCGCCACCTCGGCGGCCATGGGCGGCGTGCCGCTGGGCCTGGCGCACGACATCAAGGTCGTGCGACCGGTCAGGCAGGGCCAGTCGCTGACCTGGGCCGACGTGGCCATCGACACCACCACCCGCGCTTACCAGCTGCGCCAGCAGATGGAAGACCTGTACCGGCCCACGCTGAACGAGGCCGCCTGATGCGCGTCACCCTGCTGGGAACCGGCCGCATGGGTCTGCCCATGGCGCGGCGCCTGTGCGAGGCCGGCCACGCGGTGGCGGTGTGGAACCGCAGCCGCGCCAAGGCCGAGCCGCTGGCCGCCCACGGCGCCACGGTGTGCGACAGCGCCGCCGACGCGGTGCGCGGGGCCGAGGTGGTGGTCAGCATGCTGGAGAACGGCGCCGTGGTGCACGACGTGCTGGTCGGCCAGGGCGTGGCCCAGGCCATGGCCCCGGGCAGCCTGTTCGTCGACATGGCCTCGATCCAGCCGCGCGAGGCGCGCGCCCATGCTCAGCTGCTGGCCGGGCGCAGCGTCGCCTGCCTGGACGCGCCGGTCTCGGGCGGCACCGTGGGCGCCGAGGCGGGCACGCTGGCGATCATGGTCGGTGGCGAAGCGGCCGACATGGCGCGCGCCGCGCCCGTGTTCCAGGTCTTCGGCCGCGCGACCCACGTGGGCCCGCACGGCGCCGGCCAGCTCGCCAAGCTGGCCAACCAGATGATCGTGGGCATCACCATCGGCGCGGTCGCCGAGGCGCTGCTGCTGTGCGCCAAGGGCGGCGCCGACATGGCCAAGGTGCGCGAGGCGATCACCGGGGGCTTCGCCGACAGCCGCATCCTGCAGCTGCACGGCCAGCGCATGGTCGACCGCGACTTCGCGCCGCGCGCCACCATGACGGTGCAGCGCAAGGACATGCGCAACGCGCTGGCCACGGCGGCCGAGCTGGGCTTCGAGGCGCCGGTCACCATGCTGTTCGAGCAGCTGTACAGCGCGGGCATCGAGCACGGCTTCGCCGACCTGGACCATTCGGGCCTGTTCGCCGAACTGGCACGGCGCAACGGCATGCAGTGAGGGCGCAGCCGGCACCCCTCAGGGGCGCTGGAAGTTGCGCTAGAATTTCGCCTGTTGTGGGGGGGTAGCTCAGCTGGGAGAGCGTCGCGTTCGCAATGCGAAGGTCGGGAGTTCGATCCTCCTCCTCTCCACCACGACATCCAAAGGCCGGCTGGCTGTGCACAGCCGGCCTTTTTCATGGGCCGACCGTCAATGGGGGACCCGCGCTGCAACTGCCGTCATCCTTCGGGAGGGGTCGATCGGGCGGACCAGCAGCTAACATCCACGGATGAGTCGACACCCGCGCTTGCACAGGCAACGCGGAACCTGCCGGTGCCGATGGCGCCACCAGATGCAGCAGGACGACGCCCGAAGGAGTCCCCGTTGCCTTCCCCAGCCCTCAAGCAGCTCATCGAAGCCGTCCGCCGTCGCACCACCTCGGGTCGGCGGGCCGCGGGTCGCCTGTGGGCCCGGTGGCGCACCACCCACGGCCGTGCGGTGGCTGCTGCGGGTACCGCCCAGGCCGACCTGGCCGAGATCCAGCGTCTTGCCGGCCAAGGCGACTGGGAAGCGCTCGAAGCCAAGGGCCTTGCCCTGCTGGCCGCACCCGTGGTCGACGGCGACGTCGTCGAGCGCGTGGCGTATGCCTTGCAGCAGGCCGCCCGCCTCGGTCAGGCCGCACGCATCGCCACCGACGCGGCATCGCGGTTCCCGGGGCGATGGCTGCTGCAGTTCCTCGCAGGTGTGACCCTGATGCGCACAGGCCGCGCCGACGAGGCCTGTGCCTTCCTGCGCCAGGCCGTCGCCCTGGCGCCCACCGACCGCGAGTCGCTGCGGCACCTGGTCGAAGCGGTTGCCCGGGCCCGGGGTCTGGACGCGGCGGCCGCGGAGTACACGCAGCGCGGCGGTGCGAGCGCCCAGCTGGTCCTCGCCCCCGTGCGCAACCTGCACGACTGGGCCGCGCAGGCCGGCGTGCCCCTGCTGGATGCAGGGGAAGCCGAGCCGGTGCCGTTCCGCTCGCCTCGGGTGTTCGGCCAGCCGGACGATCCCTTGCGGGCCACGGTCCTGTCGAACAAGCCCTGCGTCGCCGACCTGCGCGACGTGCGCATCTTCAGCAACTCCAGCCTGATCCTCACGGCCGACGGCACGGTCCTCAGCGACACGGCCGGGCACCCGCAGTTCGGGCACATCACGAGCCTGGCCTACGAGAAGGTGGTGCTTGCCCACGGCGAAGGCCGGGTGCTGCTGGACTGCAGCGGCTACGCCACCCGCGAGCTCGAGGCGGGCATCCTGCTGTCCGGGCTGGCCTCCAGCGCGTTCGGCCACTGGCTGCCCGAGTTCCTGCCCAAGCTGCAGTTCCTGCGCCGGCATCCCGACTTCGAGCGGCTGCCCCTGATCGTGGACGCGGGCATGCCCGAGAGCCACTTCGAGCACCTGCGCAGGCTTTCGGGCAACCAGCTGGTGCTGCTGCAGGCCGGCCAGTCGCTGCGCTGCCGCCGGCTGCTGGTGGCACCGCCACCCACCTTCCTGCCGGCCGACACGGTGCCGAACGATGTCCCGGTCCACGCCTTGCCGGGTGTGTCGCCGCGGGCGCTGCGCTTCCTGCGCGAGCAGGCGCCACCGGGCGGGCCGGGGGAGCGTCACCGCCGCCTGTTCCTGGCGCGCAAGAACATGCAGTGGCGCCGGCTGCTCAACGAAGACGAGATCGCCAGGGACCTGGCCGGCCTCGGCTTCGAGACGGTCTACCTCGAGCAGATGGGCGTGGAGGCGCAGATCGCGCTGCTGCGGCAGGCGGCCTGCATCGTCGCACCCAACGGCTCGTCGATGCTCAACCTCGTGTTCGCCAGCCCCGACACGCCGCTGGTGGTGCTGTCCCAGCCCAACCTGCACAACTGGGGCACGTTCTGCGGCCCCATGGAGGCACTGGGCTATGACGTGCTGTTCGTCTGCGGCGACCACGTGCTGGCCCAGGACCAGAAGCATTCCGACTACCACGTGCCGGCCGAGCGGGTGCGCGCGGCCGTCGAGTTCATGACATCGAAGCCGCGTCCGTGCGCATGAGCAAGTCCCCATCTTCGTCACCCGGCCGACCCTGCCGCCCCTCGCGGAGTTCCTACCCTACCTCGAGGAGATCTGGGCCAACGAGGTCCTCACCAACATCGGGCCGCTGCACCAGCGGCTGGAATCGCAACTGCGCGACTACCTGGGCGTGCCGCAGGTGTCACTGTTCTCCAACGGCACCATCGCGCTGGTGACGGCGCTGCAGGCCTTGGGGATCGGCGGCGAGGTCATCACCACGCCCTTCTCGTTCGTGGCCACCTCGCACGCACTGTTGTGGAACGGCCTCACGCCGGTGTTCGTCGACGTCGAGCCGGGCACCCTCAACCTCGACCCCGGGCGCATCGAGGCGGCGATCACGCCACGCACGACGGCCATCCTGCCCGTGCACTGCTACGGTCATCCCTGCGACGTGGCGCGCATCGGTGACATCGCGGCCCGGCACGGGCTGAAGGTGATCTACGACGCGGCGCATGCGTTCGGGGTCGAGGATGCGGGCGGGAGCATCCTGCGCCACGGAGACCTGTCGGTGCTGAGCTTTCATGCGACCAAGGTGTTCCACACGTTCGAGGGCGGCGCCATCGTCTCGCCCGACCCGCAGGCCAAGCTGCACATCGACCGTCTGAAGAACTTCGGCATCACCGACGAGGTCACGGTGGCCGCGACGGGCATCAACGGCAAGATGGCCGAGGTGAACGCCGCGATGGGGCTGCTGCAGCTCAAGGACTTCCGGGCCGCCATCGCGCGCCGGGCCCGCGTCGACGGGACGTACCGGCGGATGCTGCGGGGCGTGCCCGGCATCCGGTGCCTGGAAGGTGCCGAGACGGTCACCAACCATGCCTACTTCCCCATCCTCGTCGGCCCGGGCTACCCGTTGGACCGCGACGCGCTCTACGTGCGCCTGAAGGCGCACGGCATCCACGCGCGGCGCTACTTCCACCCGCTGATCTCCGAGTTCCCGATGTACGCGCACCTACCGTCTGCGGCGCCGCGGAACCTGCCCGTCGCAAGCCGCGCGGCGCGCGAGATCCTGTGCCTGCCCATCTACCCGAGCCTGGACCTTGCCTCGGTCGAGGCCATCGCCGAGATCGTGGCCCACCCGGAGCGCGCGGCCCCGTGAAGCTGGCGATCATGCAGCCCTACTTCCTGCCCTACATCGGCTACTTCCAGCTGATCGGGGCGGTCGACGAGTTCGTGGTGTACGACAACATCAAGTACACCAAGAAGGGCTGGATCAACCGGAACCGGCTGCTGCAGGACGGCGCCGACGCGACCTTCACGCTGCCGTTGAAAGCCGGCTCCGACGCCTGCGACGTGGTCGAGCGCGAGATCGCGGCCACCTGGGACCCCGGCAAGCTGCTGAACCAGTTCCGCGGCGCATACCGCGCCGCCCCCCGGTTCGACGAGGTCATGCCGCTGCTCGAGCGCATCGCGCGGCATGCCGAGCGCAACCTGTTCGGCTTCCTGCACCACGCCCTGGTGGAGACCTGCGCCCACCTGGGCCTGGCCACCCGCATCCGCGTCTCGTCCGAGGTGGACATCGACCATGCGCTCAAGGGGCAGGACAAGGTGCTGGCCCTGTGCGGCGCGCTGGGGGCCGACACCTACCTCAACCCCATCGGCGGGGTCGAGCTGTACGCGCGCGAGGCCTTCGCCGCGCGCGGCGTCACCCTGCGGTTCCTGCGCAGCAGGCCGCTCGAGTACCCCCAGTTCGGCAAGCCCTTCGTGCCCTGGCTGTCGATCGTGGACGTGCTGATGTTCAACGACCTCGCCACCGTGCGCGCGCACGTGCGCGACCATTACGACCTGTCCTGAGATGTTCCACTGGAAGAAGCTGGGGCTGGCGTTCTCGCCCGCCCGCGTCGGCGGCCGGCCCTGGTTGCAGGAGTTCGCCCAGGCGCCAGCGACGCTGCTTCTCGACGACGTGGTGCGCGTGTACTTCTCGTGCCGGCCAGCCGCCGACGCGCAGGGCCGCTACGTCAGCCACTCGGCCTGGGTCGACCTCGACCGCCGCGACCCGTTCCGCATCGTCCGCGTCGCCGGGCAACCCATCCTGCCGCTGGGGGACCTGGGCGCGTTCGACGAGTTCGGCATCTACCCCGTCTCGGTCGCGCGCGACGGCGACCTGGTGCGGGCCTACTACGCGGGCTGGACGCGCTGCGAGTCGGTGCCGTTCAACGTGGCGATCGGCGCGGCCGTCAGCCGCGACGGCGGCGAGACCTTCGCCAAGCTGGGCACCGGGCCGGTGCTGGGCTACACGCCCGACGAACCGTTCGTGCTGAGCGGCCCGAAGATCCGCCGCTTCGGCGGCGGGTGGCAGCTGTTCTACATCGCCGGGCGCAAGTGGAAGATGGTCGACGGCCGCGCCGAACCGGTCTACAAGATCCGGCTGGCGACCTCGGACGACGGCATTCACTGGACCCGGCACAACCGCGACCTGATCCCCAGCCGCATCGAACCCGACGAGGCGCAGGCCAGCCCCGACGTCTTCTGGCACGGAGGCCGGTACCACATGTTCTTCTGCTACCGCTACAGCGCGCACTACCGTGGCAAGGCCCACGGCTACCGCATCGGCTACGCCAGCAGCACCGACCTGCTGCACTGGGAGCGCGACGACAGCAAGGCAGGCATCGACGTCTCGGACGAAGGCTGGGACGCCGAGATGGTGAGCTACCCGCACGTGTTCGCACTCGACGGCAGGATCCTGATGGCTTACCTGGGCAACCAGGTCGGACGGCAGGGCTTCGGGCTGGCCGAACTGCAGGGGGACCTGGCATGACGGGCGGCCTGCGCTGGCGCAAGCTCGGGCAGATCTTCGACCCCGCGGTGCACGGCCTGCCCGAGGGCTGCACCTCCTTCGCACAGTCCCCGCAGGCGCTGGTGCTGGACGATCGCGTGCGCATCTACTTCTCCACCCGCTCGGTCGACCCGGCCAACGGCAAGTACCTCAGCCACGTGGCCTACGCGGACTTCCGCAAGGACCTGCGCACGCTGATCGCAGTCTCGCAGCAGCCGGTGCTGCCGCTGGGCGGGCTGGGCTGCTTCGACGAGCATGGCATCTTCCCGCTCAACCCGGTGCGCGACGGCAACCGCATCCTGGCCTACACCACCGGCTGGAGCCGGCGCGTCTCGGTCTCGGTGGACACCGCCATCGGCCTGGCCGAGAGCCACGACGGCGGCCGCACGTTCCAGCGTCTCGGCGACGGACCGGTGCTGGCGGCCTCGCTGCGCGAGCCCTGCCTGGTGGGCGACGGCTTCGTGCGCATCGTCGATGGCGCCTGGCACATGTGGTACATCTTCGGCACCGGGTGGAAGCGCTATGCCGAAGGCGCCGCGCCCGACCGCACCTACAAGATCGGCCATGCCACGTCGCGCGACGGCGTGACGTGGACCAAGGAAGAGGCCCGCCAGATCGTGCCCGACCGGCTCGGACCCGACGAGAGCCAGGCGCTGCCCAGCGTGGTCACCGTCGGCACGCGCCACCACATGGTCTTCTGCTACCGCGAGTCCTGGGACTTCCGCCAGACGCCGGGCCGCGGCTACCGGCTCGGCCACGCCTGGTCCGACGACCTCGTGCACTGGACGCGCGACGACGACCACCCGCAACTCGCGGGCACGCCCGGCGCGTGGGACGCCGACATGCAGTGCTACCCGCATGCCTTCGCCTGCGACGGCCAGGTCTGGCTGCTGTACAACGGCAACGCCTTCGGGCGGCACGGCTTCGGGCTGGCCGTGCTGGAGCGCTGAGCATGGTCGAGCACGCGCTCGACCGTGCCAGCGCCGCGCAGGTCGCGGCCCACCTGCGCGCCTGCGACACGGCCTTCGTCCCATCGCTGTCGGGCCGGGTGGACATCGACCACTACGCGGGCAAGATCGCCACCCACGCGGCGCGCTTCGAGGCCTGGTCGGCCGAGCGGCTGGTCGGCCTGGTGGCGGCCTACTGTAATGCCGCCGACCGCGGCGACGCCTTCGTCACCAGCGTGAGCGTCGATCCGGCCTGGCTGCAGCGCGGCATCGCATCGGCCTTGCTGCGCCGCTGCGCCGCGCATGCACGCGGGCTCGGCTTCGCGCGGCTCGCGCTGGAGGTGGACGCCGGCAACGCCGCCGCCCTGGCGCTGTACGGCAGGCTCGGCTTCGTGACCGCGTCCCGGCACGCCGACACCTTGCACATGACCCTGACCCTGGAGAGGACAGACCAGTGAACCCGACACGGGACTACAACGCCGAGATCCGCGACACCGCGGACCACCGGTACGCCTACGGCTTCGACCTCGACGTGATGCATCCGTACATGCTCCGTGCGTTCGAGCCCTTCCTGCGCCCGGGCAGCCTGCTCGAGCTCGGCTGCTTCAGGGGCGACTTCACCCGCCGCCTGCGCGAACGCTTCGACGACGTGACCTGCGTCGAGGCCGCCAGCGAGGCCCTGGCCGAGGCGCGGGCGCGGCTGGGCGACACGGTGCAGTGGATCAACGCGCGCTTCGAGGACGTGCAGCTGCCACGCCGCTACGACAACGTGGTGCTCACCCACGTGCTCGAGCACCTGGACGATCCCGTCGGGGTGTTGCGCCGCATCAACGACGAGTGGCTGGCCGAGGGCGGCCGGCTGTTCCTGGTGTGCCCCAACGCCAATGCCGCCTCGCGGCAGATCGCGGTGAAGATGGGGCTCATCGACCACAACGCCGCCGTCACGCCTGCCGAGGCCGCACACGGGCACCGCGTCACCTACACCCACGACACGCTCGAGCGCGACGCCACCGCCGCCGGCCTGCGCGTGGTGCACCGCTCGGGCGTGTTCTTCAAGGCGCTCGCGAACTTCCAGTGGGACCGGCTGCTGCAGACCGACATCGTCTCGCCGGCCTACCTCGACGGCTGCTACGCGCTCGGCCAGCAGTATCCCGAGCTGTGCGCCAGCATCTTCCTGCTGTGCGAATCGGGAGCCGGCCGTGGCTGAGCCCGTCCTCGTCTTTCCCGCCGGCATGCCGCGCGCGCTGGCCTATGCCGACCGCGCGCTGTCCGAGGGGCTGCGCATCGTCGGCTCGTCGTCGCTGGGCCACGACCCCGCCCGCCCCCGCTACCCGGCCTGGGCGCACCTGCCGTACGTGACGGCCCCCGGGTTCAACGACGCCCTGCGCGCCGTCATCGCCGAGCATGGCATCCGCGGCATCTTCACGCCCAACCCGGTGGTCTGGGACTACCTGAACCGCTGCATCGCGCGCGAGTTCCCGGGCGTGGCGCTGGTCAACCCGTCACCCGTGCAGAGCGAGGTCGCGCCGTACCACCAGGCGCTCGCGTTCGGCGCCTCGGTGCAGGCCGACGCACTGCCGCTGGCCGCATCGGGGGCCGTGCGCGCCCCGGCGCCGGCGCTGGAGATCGCCGCCCTGTTCCGCCATGCCGAGACCATCCCGGGCATGTGCGACCACGAGAAGATCCGCGCCCTGTGCGACATCTTCCGCAGCGCGCCCGCGGGCGACGTGGTCGAGATCGGCAGTTGGTGGGGCAAGTCCGCTTTCGTGCTCCTGCGCCTGGCGGCGCTCCATGGCACGGGCAAGCTGCTGTGCGTCGACCCCTGGTCCAACGCTCACCTGGTGCAGAAGGACGAGCGCGGGTTCGTCGACCAGGTGGCCGTCGACGCCGACGAGGCACTGACGGTGTTCCGCATCAACCTGCTGCCCTATGCGCAAGGTGGCCTCAACTACCTGCGCCTGCCCTCGGTCGACGCGGCCACGGCCTACCGCGCCGAGCGCCAGGTCAGCACCCCCGCTTTCGGCAGCACCACCTACGCCGGCCGCATCGCGGTGCTGCACGTGGACGGCAACCACAGCGAGGAGAACGCCCGCGCCGACATCGCGGCCTGGGCCGGGCTGGTGGTGCCCGGCGGCTGGATCGTGGTCGACGACTACATCTGGCCCTATGGCGACGGACCCCGGCGTGCCGGCGACGCCTACCTGGACAGCCACCGCGACGAGCTCGAGGTGGCGTTCGTGATGGGCAGCGCGCTGTTCGTGCGCAAGCGCCCCTGAGCGCGGCGCGGGCCGCGCCCCCTGCGGCCGCGCCGAAGCCTGCCTGCCGAATTCCGTGATGGTCAGCCGCGCCCCGGCGGGGCACCATCGCGGCCCATGCTCCCTTCAGCCCCCGACACCCTGACGCCCGAGTCGCTGGCCCAGCTGCAGGCCTGGGTCGGCCGCACCGAATCGGCCGACGACGTCGTCAGCACCGCGCCGCTGCGCGGCATGGCCGCCACGCTCGACCAGCCGCAAGTGCCCGCGACGCTGCCGCCGCTGTGGCACTGGCTGTACTTTCTGCCGCACCCGCCGCAGGCGCAGCTCGGGCCCGACGGGCATGCGAAGCGCGGCGGCTTCCTGCCGCCGGTGCCGCTGCCACGCCGCATGTGGGCCGGCGGCCAGCTGCAGTGGGAAGCCGACAACCCGCTGCGGCCGGGCGATGCGGTCACGCGCACGTCGCGCATCGCCTCGGTCGAGGCCAAGCAGGGACGCAGCGGCGCGATGGTGTTCGTCAAGGTCGAGCACCGCATCGCCAACGCGCGCGGCCACGCGCTGACCGAGTTCCACGACATCGTCTACCGCCAGGCGCCCGCCCCCGGCGAGCCGGCGCCCGCGCCGGAAGCCGCCCCCGACGGCGCATCCTGGCAACGCGCCTGGACGCCCGATGCGGTGATGCTGTTCCGCTACTCGGCCCTGACCTTCAACGGCCACCGCATTCACTACGACCGCAGCTACGTCACGCAGGAGGAAGGCTATCCAGGCCTGGTGGTGCACGGCCCGCTGATCGCCACGCTGCTGCTGGAGTTGGTGCGCGAGCACCGACCCGACGCGACCGTGCAGGCCTTCCGCTTCCGCGCCCAGCGCCCCACCTTCGACGGCCATCCGCTGCGCGTGAACGGCCAGCCCGCGCCCGACGGCCGCAGCGTGCAGCTGTGGGCGCAGGACCACGAGGGCTTCGTCACCATGCGCGCCGAGGCCACGCTGGCCTGACCACCACCGAGTCACCCCGACACCGATGCAAGCCACCCCCGACCGTTACCAGGACATCCGCGACGCGGTGCGCGCGCTGTGCGCGCAGTTTCCCGACGCCTACCACCGCGAGGTCGACGCCCGCCGCGGCTACCCCGAGGCCTTCGTCGACGCGCTCACCAAGGCCGGCTGGCTGGCCGCGCTGATCCCGCAGGAGTACGGCGGCTCGGGCCTGGGCCTGGCCGAGGCCTCGGTGATCATGGAGGAGATCAACCGCTCGGGCGGCAACGCCGGCGCCTGCCACGGCCAGATGTACAACATGGGCACGCTGCTGCGGCACGGCTCCCGGGCGCAGAAGGAGCTGTACCTGCCGAAGATCGCGCGCGGCGAGTGGCGGCTGCAGTCCATGGGCGTGACCGAGCCCACCACCGGCACCGACACCACCAGGATCAAGACCACCGCGGTGCGCAGGGGCGACCGCTACGTGGTCAACGGCCAGAAGGTCTGGATCTCGCGGGTGCAGCACTCGGACTTCATGATCCTGCTGGCGCGCACCACGCCGCTGGCAGACGTCAAGCGCAAGTCCGAGGGCCTGTCGATCTTCCTGGTCGACCTGCGCGCGGCGGAGAAGACCGGCATGACCGTGCGGCCGATCGCCAACATGGTCAACCACGAGACCAACGAGCTGTTCTTCGAGAACCTGGAGATCCCGGCCGAGAACCTGATCGGCGAGGAAGGCCAGGGCTTCCGCTACATCCTCGACGGGCTGAACGCCGAGCGCACGCTGATCGCGGCCGAGTGCATCGGCGACGGCCACTGGTTCGTCGAGCGCGTGACGCGCTATGCCAAGGACCGGGTGGTGTTCGGCCGCCCGATCGGCCAGAACCAGGGCGTGCAGTTCCCGATCGCCGAGGCGCACATCGAGGTCGAGGCGGCCAGCCTGATGCGCTTTCGCGCCTGCGAGCTGTACGACGCGCACCAGCCCTGCGGCGCCGAGGCCAACATGGCCAAGTACCTGGCGGCCAAGGCCAGCTGGGAGGCGGCCAACGCCTGCCTGCAGTTCCACGGCGGCTTCGGCTTCGCCTGCGAATACGACGTGGAGCGCAAGTTCCGCGAGACCCGGCTGTACCAGGTGGCGCCGATCTCCACCAACCTGATCCTGAGCTACGTGGCCGAGCACCTGCTGGGCCTGCCGCGCTCGTTCTGAGGGGAGCCGCGCGATGACCCGGCCCCTGGACGGCATCACCGTCGTCTCGCTCGAGCATGCGATCGCGGCGCCCTTCTGCACCCGGCAGCTGGCCGACCAGGGCGCGCGCGTGATCAAGGTCGAGCGGCCCGGCGCGGGCGACTTCGCCCGTGCCTACGACACCCGCGTGCGCGGGCAGTCCTCGCACTTCGTGTGGACCAACCGCGGCAAGGAGAGCCTGGCGCTGGACCTCAAGCAGCCGGCCGCGCTGCAGGTGCTGCGCGAGCTGCTGGCCGGCGCCGACGTGCTGGTGCAGAACCTCGCCCCTGGCGCGGCCGCGCGCATGGGGCTGTCGTACGAGGCGCTGCGCGCCGACCACCCGCGGCTGGTGGTGTGCGACATCTCCGGGTACGGCGCCGACGGCCCGTACCGCGACAAGAAGGCCTACGACCTGCTGATCCAGAGCGAGGCCGGGCTGCTGTCGGTGACCGGCACGCCGCAGGAGCCCTCCAAGACGGGGATCTCGGCGGCCGACATCGCCGCCGGCATGTACGCCTACAGCGGCATCCTGTCGGCGCTGCTGCTGCGCGCGCGCACCGGCGAAGGCAGCCACATCGACCTGTCGATGCTCGAGAGCCTGGCCGAGTGGATGGGCTTCCCGCTGTACTACGCGCACGAGGGCGCCGCGCCGCCGCCGCGCACCGGCGCCTCGCACGCCAGCATCTATCCCTACGGGCCCTTCCCCGCCGGCGACGGCGGCACGGTGATGCTGGGCCTGCAGAACGAGCGCGAGTGGGCGGTGTTCTGCCGCGAGGTGCTGCGCGACGCGGCACTGGCCGACGACCCCCGCTTCGCCCGCAACGCGCTGCGCAGCGAGCACCGGGCCGAGCTGCGCGCGCTGATCGTCGAGGCCTTCGGCCGCCTGAGCACCCAGGAGGTGATCGACCGCCTGGAGCAGGCGCAGATCGCCAATGCGCGCATGAACGACATGGCCGGCCTGTGGGCGCATCCGCAGCTGGCCGCGCGCGGCCGCTGGCAGGAGGTGGCCACCCCCGCCGGCCCCGTGCCGGCGCTGCTGCCGCCGGGCCGCAACGACCGCTACCAGCCGCGCATGGACCCGGTGCCCGCCGTCGGCGAGCACACCGAGGCCATCCTGCGCGGCCTGGGCCGCACCGACGCCGACATCGCCGCCCTGCGCGCCGCCGGCGCGATCTGACCTGCACGAGGACTTCGCCATGACCAGCCCCACGCCCACTGCCGACCTGGCCGCCTTCGCCGCCACCCTGGCGTTCGACGCGATCCCCGAGCCCGTGGTGCGCCGCACCGAGGACCTGCTGGTCGACTGGTTCGGCTCGGTGCTGGCGGGCCACGGCGCGCGGCCGGTCGAGGCGCTCACCCGCGTGGCGCTCGCCATGGGACCGGCGGACGGGCCGGCCGAGGTGGTGAACGCGCGGCGCGGCAGCAGCCCCTACGTGGCGGCGATGGCCAATGCCGCGGCCTCGCACGTGGCCGAGCAGGACGACGTGCACAACGGCTCGGTGTTCCACCCGGCGGCCGTGGTGTTCCCCGCCGCGGTGGCCCTGGCGCAGCAGTTGGGCGTCAGCGGCCGCGCGCTGCTCACAGCGGCCGTGGCGGGCTACGAGGTGGGCATCCGCGTGGGCGAGTACCTGGGCCGTCCGCACTACCGCATCTTCCACACCACGGGCACCGCGGGCACGCTCGCCGCCGCCGCGGCGGCCGGGCGGCTGCTGGGCCTGTCGCCGGCGCAGATGCAGCATGCCTTCGGCTCTGCGGGCACCACGGCCGCCGGCCTGTGGGAGTTCCTGCGCACCGGCGCCGACAGCAAGCAGCTGCACACGGCGCATGCCGCCGGCGCGGGCCTGATGGCGGCGCAGCTGGCGCGCGAGGGCTTCACCGGCGCGGCGCAAATCCTGGAAGGCCCGCAGGGCCTGGCCGCCGGCATGTCGACCGACTGCGATCCCGCGCGGCTGCTCGATGGCCTGGGCACGCGCTGGGCCACGGCCGAGACCTCGTTCAAGTGGCACGCCAGCTGCCGCCACACCCATCCCGCGGCCGACGCGCTCCTGCAGGTCATGCACGCGCACGGGCTGGCCACCACGGACCTCGAGCGCGTGGTCGCGCGCGTGCACCAGGGCGCGCTCGACGTGCTGGGGCCGGTGGTGCGGCCGGTGACCGTGCACCAGAGCAAGTTCTCCATGGGCACGGTGCTGGCGCTGGTGGCGCAGTACGGGCACGCCGGGCTGGCCGAGTTCGACGCGCACTACCTCAGCGCCGCCACGCAGGCGCTGCGCGACCGCGTGGCGATGGAGCTGGATGACGAGGTCGATCGCGCGTATCCCGCGCGCTGGATCGGCAAGGTCACCGTGCACACCCGCGACGGGCGCGTGCTGCACGGGCGCGTGGACGAGCCCAAGGGCGACCCGGGCAACACCCTCGACCGCGACGAACTCACGGCCAAGGCGCTGCGGCTGGCGGCGCACGGCGGGGGCGCGCGCGAGGACGAGGCCAGCCGTGCCGTGGCACGCCTGTGGCAGGTCGCGACGTGGCCGCAGGTGGGGTGGCTGCTGCGGCCCTGAGGCCGCCGTGACGGGGGCTGGCGCGGGAAGGAGCGGCGCGGACCTGTGCTAGACTTCGCGCCGTCGATTCGAGGTCGCTCCCGCCTGGCGCAGCGGCCTTCCGAACCGGGTTCTTAGCTCAGTTGGTAGAGCAGCGGACTCTTAATCCGTAGGTCGTAGGTTCGAATCCTACAGGACCCACCACCCCTCCCCTGTCTGCGTGACCGCTCCGCACGTGCCGTCGCACGTGGGCCGAGGAGCGTGCCTGGTCGTGGCCGTAAACTCCGCGCCGGAACGCTGCTGGATTTCTTCACCCGAGACGTTGTCGTGGAACCGCTCTCCCCCTCCTCGCTGCGCGTGGACTTCACGCAGCGCACCGGCTACCTGGAAGCGGTCGTCACCGGCTTGGCCAGCCCGGAGGGTGCCCGCGCCGTTCTGGCGCGCGCAGGTGCCGAAGTCGAGCGGACCAGCAACGAGCGCATCCTGCTCGATTGCCTCGGCATCCTCGGCCAGACGGCTCCTTACGACCACCACCAACTCGGCCTGGCGCTCGCAGCCCACCTCGGGCAGGCGCGGTGCGCACTGGTCACCGCACCGACCAAGCTGATCGGGGTGATGGGCGCGGCAGCCCAGGGCGCCGGTGCGCGCTACCGCGCCTTCGCGGACGTCGCCGAGGCGCGGGCATGGCTGCTGGCGTGACGCCACGCCTGCGCAGCCTGTGGCGGCTGGCCACGCTGGCGATGGCGTGCACCGGATGGGCGGCCTCGGGCGTCGCGCAGCCGTTTCCCAGCCGCCCCATGACCCTGGTGTCTCCGGTGCCCCCGGGCGGCGCGGTGGACCGGATCACGCGCGCCTGGATGGATTGCGCCCAGGCCCGCGCCGGGCAACCCATCGTCCTGCACCACCGGCCCGGCGGCAACGGCGTCGTGGCGGTGGGCGCGCTTCGGCAGGCGCCTGCGGACGGCCACACGCTGATGGTGGCCGGGATGTCCCAGACGACCATCGTCCCCTTCGTCTTCCCCAAGCGGCCGTTCGACCCGGAGAAGGACCTGCAAGGTGCAGCGGTCTTCGCCAGTTCACCTTACCTGCTCGTGGCCAGCGCCCAGTCGGGCATCCGCAGCTGGCAGGACCTGCAGGTGCGGGCCAGGTCGCAGCCGCGCGGGATCGACGTCGGCATCCCGAACATCGCGACCCCGGCCCACATCCTCAGTGCAGCGCTCGTGGAGCATCTGGGCGGCAAGGCCACCTTCGTGCCGACGGGCGGGGAGGCCGGTGGCGTGACGGCGCTGATCGGGGGCCACATCCCGGTGATGGTGTTCGTCCCGGGCACCATCGCCGCGCAGGTCGAGAGCGGACAGTTCGTTCCGCTGCTGGCGTTCACCGCACGCAGGCTGTCGAAGTTCCCCCACGTGCCGACCGTCGTCGAGGCCACGGGTGACGCGTCACTGGTCCGTCAAGGCTGGCTGGGGATCGCCACGCGCTCCGGCACGCCTGCACCCGTGCTCGCGTCGATCGACGCGTGGACCCGGGATTGCATGAACTCGCACGAGTTCCAGGCGGCACTGGCCACCGCGCTCGTCACGCCGCATTACCTGCCCCCCGCCGAGATGGCTGACCTGATCCGCCGGGACATCGACTTCTGGAGCCCGTGGATCGCAAGGCTGGAACTGGTTCCGCGGGAGTGATCCGGCGGCGCCGGCAAGGCTCACGCGTCGACCGTGTTCAGGGCCTGGGCGATCACCGAGGCCAGTTCCTCGGCCACGTGCTCCTTGCGCAGGATGGTGAAAGCCCCGGCCTGTCGTGCCTGCTCCTGGGTGTCCTCGGAGATGTAGCCGGACGTCAGCACCACCGGCAGGTCCGGCCGCAGGGCCCGCGCCTGCGCGAGGATGTCCCAGCCAGACAGCATCGGCATGTTCAGGTCGGTGATCACGAGGTCCCAGGCGTGAGGCTCCCGTTGCAGGGCCTCCATCGCCTCGAGCGGGTCGCTCAACGCTGTCACCCGGTAACCCCAGACCTGTAGAAGGCTGCCGATGATCCCGGTGACGAGCAGGTCATCGTCGATGCACAGCACCCGCTGGCCCCGTCCGGCAGGCACGGCGGGGCGCACCTCGTCCGCTGCGGTGGTCGGTTCCGTGGTCAATGGCAGGAAGACCTGGAACATCGAGCCTGCACCGGGGGCGCTGGTCACGTGGATGGCACCGGCGTGCGCCCGGACGATCCCCTGGACGACGGACAGGCCCAGGCCGGTGCCACCGGCCATGGCGCGGGTGCTGAAGAACGGCTCGAAGATGCGCGCCTTCGTGGCCTCGTCCATGCCGCTCCCGGTGTCGGCAACCCAGGCGACGGCATAGGCCCCGGCGCTCAGCGGCAGGCGCACCGGCAGCGCCGGGCCCTGGTCGACGTCCCCACGCGCCTTGGGAAGACCCGCCGCATCCACATCGACGACGCCAAGTCCGAACGTCACGTCGCCGGGCTCGCCTTGCAGCGCCTGCCAGGCGTTCGTGCCGAGGTTCATCAGCACCTGCTCGATCGCGACGGCGTCGCAGCTCACCACCACGGGCATGCCACACGCGACCTGGTGCAGGCGCACGCGCGCCGGGATGGTGGACCGCAGCAACGAGATCACTTCCTCGAGGAGGACCTGCAGGTTCTCGGGAACATGCCGCAGCGTGCCATCCTGCCGGCGGCTGTAGTTGAGGATCTGGTCGATCAGCTTGCGTGCGCGCTTGCCGGAGCGCTCGATCTGGTCCAGCCGTTCCGTCGGTGGCAGGTTCCGGCTGAGATCCTGGCGGGCCAGTTCGAGGTTGCCCAGCACGGCCGCCAGGATGTTGTTGAAGTCGTGGGCGATCCCGGCGGCCAAGGTGCCGATCGCCTCGATCTTCTGTGCTTCACGCACCTGTGCCTCCAGCGCGGCCTGGGTCTGCGCAGCCTCGTGACGTGCCGTGATGTCGCGCTCGACCGCGACCCAGTGCTTCACTGCGCCGGCGACGTCCTTGACCGGGACGATCTCCATCTCGACCCGGTAGTGGGAACCGTCCTTGCGGTAGTTGGTGACGTCGACACGCACCGGAACCCAGTCTCGCAAGGCACGGCGGATCCGGTCCAGTTCGGCCCGCTCGGTCAGGGGCCCTTGCAGGAAATGGGGCGTGCGCCCGATCACCTCGTCGGGCGTGTAGCCCGTCTGTCGGGCGAACGCCTCGTTGACGAAGAGGATGCGCTGCCCGTCGCCTTGCGCAGAACCGGCGTCCGTGACCATCACCACGTCGTTGAGGTTGGCGATGCAGATGGCCAGCAGGTTCAGTTGCTCGCGTGCCGCGTCCTGCTCGCTCGCGTGCTGCCGGTTCAGCTGCTCCAGCATGCTGTTGAGGGAGCGAGCCAGGCTCGCCACCTCCGCGGCGCCCGACTCGGGCGCGCGGGCGCTGCCGAAGCTGCGTGCCGCGGCAGTGCCCGCAAACTGCTCCAGGGCGTCGAGGTCTGCGGTCAGGCGCCGCGCAAGGTGCCGTCCCAGCAGCGCCAGCGCAGCCATCAGCAGGAGCGCCGTGACGGCCACGCCCGTGGCCGGTGCGGCCAGGTGTCCCGGGAGATCGATCGACCGGCCCTCGTGCACGACGACCAGCGACAGCCCGGACAGGGGCGGCGGCAGGTCGACCGGGGCGAGGTGGCGCAGCGCCGTCGCGTCCTGGGTGTTGACGGCCGCACGGCCCGTCAACAAGCGGTACCCCGGGTCGCGCAGCAGCCGGCCCGCCGCCAGGCGCGCCCACACCGCGCCTTCGACGGTCCGCGTCCGCTGGTAGCGCACCGGCAATGCCAGCAGCACGTCATCGCCGTCCGGCCGCGTCGCCAGCAGAGCATCGTCGCGGCCGTCGGCAAGCGATTGCATCAGGCGCTGGCGTTCTTCGGCCGAGAACCGGACGTCGCCGTTGCGCCCCAGCTCCACGCCCTGGAAGTCGACGAGCAGAAGCTCCACGCGCACCCCGTTGACGACCTGGACGCCGCTCAGGTACGGGGCGAGATACGCCTCCCGTCCGAGACTGTCCGTCAGCGCGGTCTGCAGCAGCGGACTGGAAGCGACTTCGTGCAGGCGTTGATGGATGGAGACCAGGGTGTCGCGCACCTGGTCGGCACGCGCACGCGCCTCCCGCTGCGCCAGCAGCTGCGCAGCGTCCTGCTGCAGGCGATTGATCCACCACCACGACACGGCGGAGATCAGCACGATGGCCACCATCGCCATCGCCGCGGTCAGGCCGGCGACCTGGCGGGCCAGGCTGGTGCGGGTTCCTCGCGCGGACGTCATCTGCGCTCAGGCTGGCACCAGGACGCCATCGGCGCGGTAGCGCGCGATGAGCAGTTCCTCCGGGCCCAGGGCCTCGTGCCGTTCACTGGTGAACGGTGGGCGGTAGTGCTTGATCAGGCCCTGGTGCTCGGGCACGCGTTCCAGGGCGCTGCGGATGGCCACGCGGTCCGTGCTGCCGGCGCTGTCGATGGCACGTGCGAGGATGTGCAGCGCGTCGTACGCGTGCGCAACCCCCGTCGGCGCCATGATCTCCTCGATGCGGGTGACGCCGGCGACCTGGGCAGCCGATCGCAGGAACTTCTCGCGCTGCCTGGCGCTGGCCTTCTGGAAGCTGAAGGTCTGCACGACGCTGAGGTCGACCGCCTGCAGCGCGGCACCGGCAGCCTCGACGAACCTGCCGCCGGTGATGCCCTGGTGCGCGAGCAACGGCAGCCGATCGGACCTGGGCTGCGTCGCGAGTTCTCGCACCAGGACGGCAGCGTCGTCGTCGTTGGCCACCAGCACGACGGTCTGCGCGCCAGCCTCGAGCAGCCCCTGGTAGCGCTTGAGCAGCGTCGTCTCCCCCCAGTTGAACCACGCCACGCCGGCCACCTGGGGTTGCCCGGGCCGGCTGACATGCGCCTGCGCCGCGGCAAGATTGCTGCGTCCCCATCCCGTGTTGGCCAGCAGCAGCCCCACGCGCCGGTGGTTCCTCGCCTGCGCCGTCGACAGGAGCTTGGGCATCGCCAGGCTGTCGCGCAGGGCGACGCGGAACACGAAATTGGGCCGGCGCAGGTTGTCGATGATGGCGTCGGCCGAGGACCACACCGCGAAGAACGGCAGTCGCAGTTCGTGCACCAATGGCACCGAGTCCAGCACGACGGGACTGAACTTGCCCCCGAAGACCGCCACCAGATCCGGGATGCCGGCGAGCTCGCGCACGTTCGCGAGGGCGCGCGCGGGTGTCGAGCGGTTGTCGCGCAGGACGAGCTCGAGTGGCCGTCCGCCCAGCACGCCGCCGGCAGCGTTGATCTCGTGGATGGCTGCGCGCAGCCCGAGCTCGATGGCTTGCGCGGATGTGCTGTCGACGAGGCTGAACTCGGCATCGACGCCGACGCGCACCGGCCGGGATCCCTGCGCATGGAGCCGATGCGGCGCCGCGACGGTGGCTGCGCCCCACAGGCCCAGCTGCAAAGCAGTTCGCCGCCGCATTGAACGCATGAATCGCACTCCAGGTCGCGTCGCCTCATCAGCAACGGCTCATTTTAGTCCGGGTGGTCGAGGCGACACCTCGCTTGGCGCCACGCCATCCGGTGGCGCCGAGCCGGCCCTCGGCCGCACGCGCCGCGCTGCCTGCGAGTCCCGTGCGTGACAGGAAGAAGCCCTGACTGCTGGGTCCACGCGTGACGCATGCCACGCCCTGGCCCCATCGAGTGCCGCGGGCCTGACTGTCCCCGATGACGGCCACCACGCCCGGCCCGTATAAGGCACGAGGACGTTCCGTCCGGATCACAACAGGGAGACATCATGGTGAAAGTCAGCGCACGCCGGGTGGCGAGCGTCACGTTGTCGTTGGTCTCGTCGGTGGCACTGGCCAACGGCGTGAGCGTGCGGATGGACCACGAGGATCCGTCCACCGCGCCCTTCCCCAGCAACCGCTACACGGTGTTCGACGGCTCGCAGAACACGCTGCGGCGGGTGAACCTGCCCAAGCCCGACTGCAGCGTGCGCGTGACCGACTGCCAGGACATCGAGGTGCTCAACACCTTCGACGGCTTCTCGACGCAGCCGCGCATCACCATTCCCTTCACCGGCGACATCGACCCCGCCAGCGTGACGAGCGAGACGGTGTTCCTGCTCAACCTGGGCGACACGCTCACCGGCCGCGGCGCGGGCGAGCGGGTGGGCATCAACCAGGTGCTGTGGGATCCGGCGACCAAGACGCTGGTGGTGCGCAGCGACAAGCTGCTGCAGCAGCACGCGCGCTGGCTGCTGGTGGTGACCGACGGCGTGCGCGATGCGGCCGGCCGCAGGATCACCAGCGGCGGCAACGGCGACGAGTTCGGCGTGGCCATGGGCCGCGACGCCGCCGGCGCCGACTACCGGCGCGACCTGCGCGACGCGGTGCGCAGCCTGCGCCCCGAGGGCCGCAAGATCGTGGCGGCCAGCCTGTTCAGCACGCAGAGCGCCACCACCGAGCTGGCGAAGATCGCCCGCCGCATCAAGCAGTCCACACCCGCGCCGGTGAACTTCGACATCGGCAATGCCGGCGGCGCCACCGTGCGCGCGGTGTTCCCCACCGCGACGCTGGCGGGCATCCAGTTCCAGCGCCAGACCGGCGCGGCGCCCGCGTTCACCAACAGCTTCCTGCCCACGCCGGCGCTCAACCTGGTGCCCGGCGCCATCGGACAGGTGGCCTACGGCGTGTATGCCTCGCCCGACTACCAGACCCCGGCCAAGGACATCCCGGCCACCAGCACCCTGACCGGCGAGCCGCAGCCGCAGGGCACCAACGGCATCGTGGTGCAGTTGTTCATCCCCGCCGGCACCAAGCCGGCAGGCGGCTGGCCCGTGGCCATCTTCGGCCACGGCTTCACCGACAGCAGCTACGGCGCCCCGTGGACCGTGGCCTCGACCTTCGCCTCGCGCGGGATCGCCACCGCCTCGATCAACGTGGTCGGCCATGGCGGCGGTGCGCTGGGCCGGCTGAACGTGCTGCGCGCCGCGCCGGCCGTGCCGGTGGTGGTCCCCGCCGGCGGCCGGGGCATCGACCAGGACGGCAACGGCACGATCGAGAGCACCGAAGGCAGCAACGCCGCGCCGCCCAAGGCCGTGCTGGGCAGCCGCGACGCCCTGCGCCAGACGGTGGTGGACATCATGCAGCTGGTGCGCCAGGTCGAGGCCGGGGTCGATGTCGACGGCGACGGCAGCGTCGACCTGGACGCCCAGCGCATCTACTACGCGGGCCAGTCCTTCGGCGGCATCTACGGCACGATCCTGCTGGGCACCGAGCCGTCGATCAAGGCGGGCGTGCCCAACGTGCCGGGCGGCTCCATCAACGACATCGTGCGGCTCAGCCCGGTGTTCCGCGCCCTGGGCGGCCTCGCGCTGGCGGGCCGCACGCCCTCGCTGATCAACGTCGGCGGGATCGAGTTCAAGGACAACATCCCGCTGCGCGACCAGCCGCCGGTGGTCAACACGGTGCCCGGCGCGATGGAGATCCAGCGCGTGTTCGACTGGCAGCAGTGGGCGCAGCAGCCCGGCAACCCGGTGTCGTACGCGGCGCAGATCCGCAAGCAGCCGCTGCCGGGCGCCGCGCCCAAGCCGGTGATCATCCAGTTCGCCAAGGGCGACCAGACCGTGCCCAACCCGACCTCGAGCGCGATCGTGCGGGCCGGCGACCTGGCCGACCGGGTGACCTACTACCGCAACGACCTGGCGGTGGCTGCCAACCCGGGCGTGCCCAAGAACCCGCACACCTTCCTGACCAACATCGGCAGCGCGGCGGCCGCACCCTATGCCATCGGGGCGCAGGTGCAGATCGCCACCTTCTTCGCCACCGGTGGCGCGACGGTGATCGATCCCGACGGCGCCGGTCCCGTGTTCGAGGTGCCGCTGCTGGGCCCGCTGCCCGAAGGCACCAACTTCCTGCCCTGAGGCCGGCCGGCCGCCGCGCCCCAAGGCGGGGCGCGGTGGCGTGCACCACCCGCACGTGGCCGTGACTTAGGGCATCGCCCGAGTGCGGATTGCGCGGATTGCCGAGGCCGCACGCCCCGTCCTTTGGTAGGCTGTGCGGATGCGATTGCTCTGGTTCTTCCTGCTCGTGGCCGTGCTCGCGGCCGCGGGCATCGCCGGCCAGCGGTACGGCGCGCCGCTCGCGGCGGCCATCGGCGTGCCGGGGACGGTGCTGGTGGCCCTGCTGTGGGTGCGCCGCAGCCGCCGCCGCGACGCCGGCCTGCACGACGAGTCGATCTCGACCCTGGTGTTCCCGCCCGAGTCGCGGCTGCCGCGCTAGGCGGCCAGGGCCGCCGCGGCAGGTCGGCCGGCCTGCGCGGACGGAGGGGTGTCGAAGGGCAGAGCCGCGCACCGCGGCGGCGTACGCGCGGCGCAGGACTACTTCGCCGCAGTGGTCCGGCCCCTGGCGCACCCTGCAGCAGGGCGTCGCGCCGGCCGCCGGCATCCTCAGGCAGGAGCCAGGCGGCCGCCGCCCAGCAGCCGTCGGATCGCTGACCGCCCCGGCCTCCGCGACGAACGACCCGACGCTGGCTCGACGGTTCATGGCGCCCTCGTAGGCTCCGCGCCCTCGAGCCGATCCAGGTGTGTGACGAACAGGATCGCAGGCGCCTCGGCAGTGTCGTCCCTATGTGTGAGCAAGCGCGACATCCAGCAGGTCGCGTTTGGTCTTCAGGCCCAGGCGCTCCTTGATGCGGGTGCGGTGCTGGTCCACGGCACGCACGCTGATGCACAGCACGTGCGCGATCTCCTTGGTGGTCTTGCCCTGCCTCAGCACGCCCAGCACCTCCAGCTCCCGCAACGACATGCTGGGCAGGCCCTCAAGCGGCGCTTCGCGCGAGGCATCGCGCAGCAGGCGCTGGACCAGCGCGGGGCTCACGTGGATCAGGCCGTCCAGCACCTCGCGGCAGGCCAGCAGCAGTGATTGCGGCGCCTGCGACTTGTGCACGTAGCCTCGGGCCCCCAGCGCCAGCACATGCCGGCCGTACAGCATCTCCTCGTGCATGCTCAGCACCAGCACCGGCCGCGGGGCCTGCAGCCGCACCACGGTGCGGGCGGTCGCGATCGCAGCGCTGCCCGGCAGCGACAGGTCGGCCACCACCAGGTCCGGCCGCGCGTGCGCGATGAGCGGCGCGGCCTGTTGCAGGCTGCGTGCTGCCCCCACCACCCGCAGGTCGGGCGTGCCCGCCATCAGCGTCTCCACGCCATAGCAGACGATGTCGTGGTCGTCGACGACCACGACGCGCCGGGGGGGCCGTTCGTCCTGCTGCATGCCTCTGCGGCGCATGGTGCCGCTCGCGGGACGGCGCGTCGGCAGCGTTGTGGGCACGCCGCCCTAGGCACCTGTACCTACGCCGCCTGACGTGCGGCTCACGCGGCCAGTTCGCGCGAGCGCTGGCCGATCAGGCGCGCGGCCTCCCGCACCAGCAGGTCCCGCTCGGCCGTGGGCACGGCCGCCTGCACGGCACGCGCCAGCAGCTCGCTGCAGTGCTGCAGGCCCAGCACGAGGCTGCCGCCCTGCAGGCGCTGCAGCAGCGCTGCCAGCTCGCGGCCGCTGCCGCCATCGGCCAGCACGGCCGTGCACTGGTCCGCCTCCTCCTTCAGCCGCTCGGTCAGGCGCGCGACGTCCGCCGCCGTGATGCCCAGCCGGCGGCTGGTGTCCGCGATGCGCTCGCTGCGCACCGGGTGGGCCGCCAGCACCTTGGCCACGGTGCGGGTGACGAGCGCCGAGGCGAAGGGTTTGACGATGAAATTCGCGGCGCCCGCGGCGATCGCGCGCTGCACGGCCTCGCGGTCCGCGGCGGACGAGATCATCACGAAGGGCAGCCTGTGCAGCACGGGATGCGCACGGGTGCGTTCCAGCAGGTCGATGCCGCTGATCCCCGGCATCAGGAGGTCGCAGCACACCAATGCGGGGCGCAGGCCGTCCTCCAGCAGCTGCCAGGCCTGCTCGGCATCGCCGGCTTCCACGACGCGACCGACCGCCGGGTGACGCTCGAGCAGCTGCACCAGCGGCATGCGCGCGATCTCGTCGTCGTCGACGACGAGCATGTCCAGGCGGGCGGTGGCGACCGGGCTGCCGGCGGAGCCGGCCGGAGTGGCGTGGACCGTCAAGGTCATGGGATGTGTCGTCCTGCCGGTTCGTGTCAGCCGCGCCGGGCTGTCCGCTGGCGGGCCGCGAGGGCCAGCGCCGCGGCGGCGGCCAGTGCCACGGCCGCGCCGGTGGCGGCCAGCGCCTCGCGCAGCAGGCGCAGGCGGGTGTCGGGGGTCCAGGGCTCGACCGGAACGCGCACCAGCGTGACCCAGCCCAGGCCCCGGTAGGCCCCTGCGCCCGGGTTCGGCGCATAGCCCGTCACGCCGGCAGGGGCGCCCGGCCAGTCTTCGCGGCTCCAGCCGGCGCCGCCGGCCTGGGCCGCACGCAGGGCCGGCGAGGACGCCAGCCCGGTGGGACCGCGCACGCCGACCGGCTGGCCGTCGCGGCCCACCAGCAGCACGTCGCTGCCGGCCGGCAGCGCCGGCTGCACCGTCTCCAGCCGTGCCTGCAGCCAGGACCAGGACAGGTGCGCGCCCAGCACGCCGCGCAAGCGGCCATCGGTGCCGCGCACGGGCACAGCGATGTCGACGAAACGCCAGGGCTCGCCGTCTGCACGCGCCGGCAGCAGGCTGGCCAGCAGCACGGCCTCGTGCAGCTGGCCGTGCCAGAGGCCCTCGCGGCCGTGCCGGAACCAGTCGCGCCCCGAGACGTCGGCATCCATCAGCAGGTCGCCGCTGGCCAGCACCACGCGGCCGCGCGCGTCGGCCAGGCCCAGCCAGCTGTAAGCGGCCGAGCCACGCGCCAGCGACCGCAGGCTGGCCGCGCCGGGGTGGCCGGGCGCGTCGCCGGCCAGCACGGTGCCCAGTGCGATCACGTCGTCGGTGCGTTCGGCCAGATCGGCATCGATGCTGCGCGCAGCGACCTGCGCCGCGGCAGCCGCAGCCACACCCGCCTGCGCCAGCCGTTCCTCGTGCCAGCGCGCGGCCGCGACCGCCACATGCAGCGCGGCGCCGGCGAGCGCCGCCACGAGGAGCACCGTGAACGCCGAGGCCGGGCGGATGCCGGCGGAGGCGGCGGGCACCCCCGTCACGCGCTCGCCCCGCTGCGCGCGTGCCTGCGGCCACCCCAGGCACGCAGTGCGTCGGCCAGGGCCTGCGGATGCACGGGTTTGGCCAGGTAGTCGTCCATGCCCGCCTCGAGGCAGTGCGCACGCTCGTGCGCCAGCGCACCGGCGCTCAGCGCGATCACGGGCAGGTCGCAGCCGGCCGCACGCAGCTGCCGGGTGGCGTCGGTTCCGTCCAGGCGGGGCATCTGGCAATCCATGAGCACCAGATCGTAGCCGCTGGCCAGCACACGCTGCACCGCCTCGTCCCCGTCCTCGGCCGTCTCGACCTGCGTGTACCCCAGTTCGGCGAGCAGGGCCTCGCCGACCATGCGGTTCACCTCGTTGTCGTCGACCAGCAGGATGCGCAGGGGCGCGACGGGCAGGTCGGCTGCGGCCGCGGGCACCGGGGGCAGCTGCGCACCTGCGGCTGCGGGCAGCTGCAGCGGCAGCCGCACGGTGAAGACCGAGCCCACCCCCGGCGTGCTTTCGGCCTGCACGGTGCCGCCCAGCAGCGCGGCCAGCTCGCCGACGATGGCCAGGCCCAGGCCGGTGCCCTGGTGCGTGCGGGCGGTGGAGGCGTCGGCCTGCACGTAGCGGGCGAACAGGCGCTGCAATGCGTCGGGCGCGATGCCCGCGCCGGTGTCGGCCACCACCAGCACGAGCTCGCCGGCGGTGCCGCGGGCACCGGCAGCCACGCGGGCCGCGAGCGAGAACTCCCCGCGCGCGGTGAACTTGCAGGCGTTGCCCAGCAGGTTCAGCAGCACCTGCCGCAGGCGCAGCGGGTCGGTCAGGACCTGCCCGGGCACCGCAGGGTCGACCTGCAGCCGGAAGCCGATGCCCTTGTCGGCGGCCCGTACGGCGAACAGCTCCCCGACCTCCTGCAGCAGGGCCGGCAGCGCGGTCGGGATGCACTCGACCGTCATCTGGCCGGCCTCGATCTTGGAGAAGTCCAGCACGTCGTTGACCAGCGCCAGCAGCGTGTCGGCGCAACTGCCCACCGTGCGCACCCAGCCCGCCTCGCGGGGCGGCAGGTCCGAAGCGCGCAGCATGCGGGCCAGGCCGATCACGCCGTTGATGGGCGTGCGGATCTCGTGGCTCATGGTGGCCAGGAAGTCGGCCTTGGCGCGGTTGGCGGCGTCGGCGCGCGCCACCGCCGCCTCGAGTGCCCGCTCGTGCAGCACCCGCTCGGTGATGTCCTTGCTGGTGCCCACCAGGCGCACCGCCCGGCCGCCGGGCCCGCGCTGCACCACCTCGGCACAGGTGTGGCTCCACACCACGCTGCCATCGGCGGCGACCATGTCGTGCACGATGTCCAGCCGTGGGCTGCGGCCCCTGAGCACCTCGCCCAGCGCGTAGCAAAAGCGCTCGACCGTGGCCGGCGGCGACAGGCCCGCGAGCGCGGCCAGCGGCACGGTCGCGGCACCGTCGGCGAAGCCGAAGCGGCGCGCCCAGTCCTCCGACAGGAACAGCCGGTCCTCCTCGGCCGCGTAGTCCCACAGGCCCAGCCCGGTGGTGCGCAGGGCCATCGACAGCCGCTGTTCGCGCTCGGCCAGCGCGTCGGCCAGCCGCCGCTGCTCGGTCATGTCCAGCAGCGCAGCCACGAACGGGGCGCTGGCGATCTCGGTGTCGGCCGGCGCCAGCCGCACGCGCAGCCATCGGTCGCCGGCGCGGAACAGGCAGTCGCAGTTGCCGCGCTGGGCGATGGCGGCCAGCCACGCCCGCTGCAGCAGCGGGGCGTCCCCGGGGTGCACCGCATCCAGCCAGTTCCAACCCAGGGCATCCAGCCGGTCGTTCACGCCCAGCAGCCGTTGCCACTGGGCATTGCCGTGCAGCACCGCGCCTTCGGCATCGACGCTGCACATGCCCACCGGCGCGAACGCTGCCAGGGTCTCGCTCTGTGTCAGGTGATGCTCGCGCGCCAAAGCCCGACGCTGCTCGCGCAGCAGCATGGCGTCGACGACGCCCCGCCCCAGGTTGGCCAGCAACTCGCGTTGCGACGCATCGAGGCGGCCCGGCGCATGGTCGATCACGCACAGGGTGCCGATGCGCTCGCCGGCCGGCATGGTCAGCGGCACGCCGGCGTAGTGCACCACGTCGGGCGCGCCGGTCACCAGCGGGTTGTCGGCGAAGCGGGGGTCGTGCCGCGCGTCCTCGACCTCGAACAGGGACTCGCCCGCGATCGCATGGCCGCAGAACGACACCTGGCGCGAGGTCTGGGCGCCCTGCGGCAACCCCACCGCCGACTTGAACCACTGGCGGTCGGTGTCCACCAGCGAGATCAGCGCCACCGGGCAGCCGGTCGCCCGCGCTGCCAGGGAGGTGTAGGCGTCCAGTTCGGCCTCGGCGCCGGTGTCCAGCAGTTCGAGGCTGCGCAGCCGGCGCAGGCGCGCCGCGTCGTCGGCGGGGATGGGGGCTGCGAGCATGGACGCCTCGTGCGGTTCGTGTGGGATGTTCCGATGGTGCCGGGCACGGCAGGCCTGGTGCGCGGCGATGTGCCTGCGGGCGCCCTCTGTCTGGTGCAAGGGCAGCTCGGTGGCACTACCTAGCGGGCCTGCGGACCGGCCCTAGGCCGCGGCCTGCGGCCCGGGCCAGCGGATCGTCACCGCACAGCCTCCCGCCTCGCTTGCGGCCCAGCGCACCGTGCCGCCCATCAGCTGCGACCGCAGCCGCATCGACCGCATGCCCATGCCTTCCGCAGCCGTGGGGTCGAAGCCCTGCCCGTCATCGACGATGGTCAGCACGCAGCCCTGGGCGTCGCGCGCCAGCAGCAGGTCGACCCGGCGGGCCTTGCCGTGCCGCAGCGCGTTGGTGATCGCTTCCTGCGCGATGCGCCAGACCTGGTTGCCGGCCTCGGGCGGCACATCGTCGAATGCGCCCTGCACGTCCAGCGTGCACTGCAACTGGCCCAGGCTGTCCCAGTGCGCGGCCAGCAGTTCCATGGCCTGCTCCAGCGCGCCGCTGTCCGAGCCCACCGGCAGCAGGCCGCGGGCCAGCTTGCGGGTGAGCTGGGCCGTGCGCTCGACCTCGCCCAGGCAGCGGTCCAGCCAGGCGGTGGTGACCAGCTCGGGCCGGGCCTTGGCCGAGGCGATCAGCAGGCCGGCCCCCGCCAGGCTGGAGCCCACCAGGTCGTGCAGTTCGCGGGCGATGGCCGCTTCACTGGCCTCGATCTCGCGCAGCAGGCGCTTCTCGAACGTCTCGGTGGCCTGCGCGAGATGGCTCCGGGCCAGGGACTCGGCCAGCCGCGCAGCCTCCGCGCGCTGCGCCGCCGCGTCCAGGCGCTGCCGCAGTTGCACCGCCTCCCGGAAGGCCAGCGGCGGCTCGTCGCCGACCGGCGTCGGCCGCCCCACCCGGTCGATGCTGCCGGCGATGCGCCCGGCGATGCGGCCCGCCCCCCAGATGCTGAGCAGCGCCGTGAGCATCAGGCCGCCGCCGGCCAGCAGCAGGTCCTGGAGGATGCCCAGCAGCACGGCCTGGCGCGGCACCTGCACCACGGTGGTCCAGCCCAGGTCGGTGCTGGTGCGCAGCATGGTGTACGCCGGCTGCCCGGCCAGCGGCAGGTCATCGTGCACCTGGGTCACCGGTCCTCGCGCGCGGGCCCGCTGCACGATGGCCGCCTCGGCCGCGGCGCCCACCGGCTGCGCTGCAACGCCGCTGCGGGCCAGCACCGTGCCTTGGGCATCCATCAGCACCAGCGACCAGCCCGCCGGGGCGGCCTGCCGCTGCATCAGGTCCTGCAGGCGGTCGGCGGTGATGCTGCCGTTGAGGCTGTAGCGCACCTGTCCGTCGACGATCACCGGCACGGTGACCCCCACGACCTGCCGCTGGGACTGCGGGCCGACGAACAGCCCGGTCACCCGGCTCAGCCCCGACGTCAGCGAGGCGAGCAGCTCGGGCTCGCGCACCACCGGCAGTGGCGTGCCCAGCGGCGCGAAGGTGCTGACCTGCGGCACGCCACGGGTGTCCAGCAGGGCAACGCCACCCAGCCCCTCGCGGGCCACGAGCGCCTGCATCGCGGCCTGCAGTTGTTGCGGCCCTTGCGCCATCAGCTCGGGGATCCGCCGCCCCAACCCCTCGAGCCCCCGTCGGGCCGACGCGACCTGTTGGGCCACCGGCAGGCCGGCATTGGCGGTCGTGGCGGCCAGCTGCTGCAGGATCCGGGCTTCCTCCCGGCTGGCGTCCTGCCACAGCTGCGCCGCCACTGCCAGCGTCGCCGGCAGCAGCAGCACCAGTACCAGCCGCCGCAGCAGCTGCCGCAGGGTGGGCAGGGCGGTGCCGGCGTCGGCAGGGGGCGGATGCGCAGCCATCGTTGACACGGATCATAGGCAGGGTGCCTGCAGCCCCACATGGCGTTTGCCGGCCCCGGCCTGCGCACCTCGGCAGGGGGATCTAAGTAGCGATACCTAGTTCCCCCTGCGATGCACCGGAGCTCGTTGGCCGGCCAGCCCGCGTATCCTCGGGCCTCCATGCAGCCCAGCCCCCTTCCCGCGCGCAGCGTGGTCGTCCTCGACGACCACGACATCGTGCGCTTCGGCCTGGAGACCCTGATTGCCAGCGCCCCGGGGCTGCAGCTGGCCGGCTCCGCGCCGTCGCTCGCGCTCGGCCTGCCGCTCATCGCGGCCGCACGGCCGGACCTGGTGGTGTGCGACCTCACGCTGGTGGACAGCAAGGGGCTGGACACGGTGCGTGCCGTGGTCGCGGCCCAGGAGGGCCGGCCGGTCCTGGTCGTGTCCATGCACGACGAACTGCTGTACGGCGAGCAGGCGCTGGCGCTGGGCGCCAAGGGCTACCTGATGAAGGAGGGCGCACATGCGAGCATCCTGCAGGCCGCGCGCCAGGTGCTCGATGGCCACCTCTGGATCAGCCAGCCTCTGAACGCCAGGCTGCTCAAGCGCCTGCTGGTCCGCGGTGGTGGCAGCGGGGGGGACACGGGGAGCGAGGGCCTGAGTCCCCGCGAGCTCGAGGTCCTCGAGCTGCTGCGCGCGGGCAAGACCACCAAGGAAATCGCCTTCGCGCTCGACCTGAGCCCGCGCACCGTGGACATCCACCGTGCCAACATCAAGCGCAAGCTCGGGCTGCGCAGCGGCACGGAACTGCTGGCCTACGCCCTGACGCGCACCTGAACGCCGGGCAGGCGATCCCGCAAGGGCGGCTGCGCACACTACCTAGTGCCGCCGGCAAACGGCAGGCTAAGGTCGGCACAACCTTCCCATGCCGTCCCCCGTCTTTTCATCGCCGCAGCCCGCGGCTCCCGTCGACCCCGCGCCCCGGCCCGTGCTGCTGCACGTGGACGACGATGCCGACCATCGCCTGCTGCTGGTGCTCGCCCTGGATGCGATGCCACACGCGGCCCGGCTGCAGAGCGTCGGCAGTGGTGCCGACTGCCTGCAGCAGCTGCAGGACACTGCGCATCCCCTGCCGGACCTGCTGGTGCTGGACGTGCGCATGCCCGGCCTGGGCGGGGCGCAGTTGCTGCGTGCGCTGGCGCAGCTGCCGCACCGCCGGCCGCGGCGCGTGGTGGCGCTGTCGCTGAGCCCCGATCCGGCCGACGTCACCGGCATGCTCGACCTGGGCTGCGATGTCTACCTGCGCAAGCCGGTGGGCTTCGAGGGCTGGCGCGACCTGGCCCACAGCCTGCTGCAGGAGGCCCGCGCATGAGCGCCGCCGCCATCGCAAGGCACCGCTTGGCGGGCCTGCGCATCCTGGTCGTCGAGAACAACCCGCTGGATCTCGCCGTCATCCGCGCCCTGCTGCGCAACCACGGCGCGACCGTGCTCGAGGCGAACGACGGCAGTGCCGGCGTCGCTGCCGTGCAGTCGCAGTGCGACGGCGTGGACCTGGTGCTGATGGACGTGCACCTGCCGGTGCTCGGTGGCCTGCCCGCCACACGCGCCATCCGTGCCCTGCCGGGCCTGGCAGGCATGGTGCCGATCCTGGCCCTGACCGCCGATGGCCTGGACATGGACCGCGCGGAGTGCCTGGCCGCCGGCATGGACGGCCACCTGCACAAGGGCAGCGACCTGGCCGCGATGCTGGACACCGTGGAGGCCTGGGCGACGGGCCGGCGCGGCCTGTCGGGCAGCTGGGCCGACACGGATGGCGACGCGCTCTGGCGGCCGCAGCAGGCACTGCAGCGCGCCGGCGGTGACATCCGCCTGCACCGCGCCGCGGTCGACCTGCTGCAGGAGCGGCTGGCGATGGCCTGCCATGACCTGCCCGACCTGATGCACCCTGCCCGCGACCAGGCCCTGCGCACCCTGCTGGACGAGTTGGCCGGCGCCGCCTGGCTGGCGGGTGCCGACCGGCTCGCCCGTGCGGCGCGTGACGCCCTGGACCTGCTCGAGGACCCCTCGACCGAGCGGGCCGGCGCCTGCGCTGCCGTGCTCACGCTGGCCGTGCGCACCTGGTCGGCGGTCAGCGCGTCGGTCGGCAGCGCCAGCGCCGTGCGCTGAACCCATGGGCCTGCACGACCGCTGCGGTCCGCTTCTGGGCAGCCTGCAGGCCGAGGCCTATGCGCTGCGCGGCGAGGACGGCTGGACCGGCCGGGGGCTGGTGTGGCGCCGGCGCGCACCCGCGGGTCGCGACGAGGTCCTCGCCGAGATCGTCGAGGGCCCGCACGCCTCGGCCAGCCTGGCCGTCGACCATGCCTACGCACGCGCCCATGCCGAGGCGATCCGCCTGCTGCTGCGCCATTTCGCCTGCTTCTGAAAGACGTCCCCGATGCACGACCTCCAGGCCCGCCACAACGTGCGCATCACCGGCGGGGGCGACACCACCCTGCTGTTCGTGCACGGCCTCGGCTGCGACCAGACCATGTGGCGCTTCGTGGCGCCGGCGTTCGAGCGGCGCGCCCGCGTGGTGTGCATGGACCTGGTGGGCTTCGGCCGCTCGCGCCATGCCGACTGGACGCCCGGGTGCTACGACGGCCTGGACGGCCACGCCCACGACGTCGCGGCCGTCGCGCGGGCCTACGGTGGCGGCCGCTGCATCGTCGTGGGCCACTCGGTCAGCGCCATGATCGGCCTGCTGGCCGACCTGCAGGCGCCCGAGGCCTTCCTGGCCCATGCGATGGTGGCACCCTCGCCCTGCTACCTGAACGAGCCCGGGTATCCCGGAGGGTTCGACCGCGCGGTGCTCGACGAGACGCTGGCGGTGCTGGCGGCCGACAGCCGCGCCTGGACGCAGGCCATGCTGCCGATGCTGCTGTCGAACGCACCCGACCACCCCAACACCGACGAACTGTTCGCGTCTTTCTGCCGTGCGCACCCCCAGGCGCTGCTTCAGCTGGCGCGGGCCACCTTCCTGTCGGACCTGCGCCCGCTGCTGCCGCAGCTGGCCAAGCCGGTGCTCGTGGTCCAGAGCGACGACGACCTGGTCGCCCCCTTCAAGGTCGGCCTGCACATGGCCGCCACGCTGCGCGACTGCACGCTGCGGGTGATCGCCAACCAGGGCCACTGCCCGCACCTGACCAGCCCGGGTGCGTGCACGGCGGCGCTGTCCACTTTCCTGGACAGCCTGGACGTGGAGCGGGAACTGCTCTCGATGCTCTGAGGGCGCCCGCTCAGCCCACGGTGGCGACGGCCTCGACCTCGACCTTCAGCCCGTGGTGCAGCGCCCCGGTGGGCACCACGGCGCGGGCGGGCCGGTGCGCGCCCGCCCAGGCGGCGTAGATCGCGTTGAACTCGGGCCAGTGCGCCATGTCGTCGACGTAGACGCGCACCTGCACCAGCCGCCCCACCCCGCTGCCGCAGGCCTCGAGCACCGCCTGCACGTTGGCCAGCACCTGCGCGGCCTGCTCGGCGAAGCTGGCGTGCACCAGCCGCTCGCCCTGCGGCGTGACGGGCAGCTGCCCGGAGACGAACACGAAGCCGTTGGCCACCGTGCCGTGGCTGTAGTGCCCGCCCGGCGTGGCCAGGGCGGCGGGGTTCACGCAGTCGATCGCCGTCGAAGCCATCGCGCTCACCAGCCGTGGAAGCGCGGCCACGTGTGCGTGCGGCCGTCCGGCTGCACGGCCACGTAGGCCGGATGCTGGGCGGCGGTGGCGCAGGCGTGGTTGGGCAGCACCCGCAACCGCGTGCCCAGCGGGAAGCGCTGCGCGACGTCGGTCGCCGTGCCGTCGGCCAGGGCCACGATGCCGTGCTCCTGGTTGGCGCCCGTGACCAGCCAGCCCGGCAGCGGCGTGCCGTCGGCGGCGCAGACCTGCCCGTACGCGTAGTCGTGCTGCTGGGCCTGCGTGCCGCGGTCGCGGCTGAGCGCCATCCAGCCCGCGTCGACGATGGCCCAGCCCTTGTCGGGCTGGTGCCCGATGACGGTGGTGAGCACCGACAGCGCGATGTCGCCGACCCCGCAGACGCCCACGTTGTGCATCACCAGGTCGAAGAAGACGTAGACGCCCGCCCGCACCTCGGTCACGCCGGACAGGTCCTGCGCGGCCAGCGCGGTGGGCGTGGAACCGATGCTGACCCCCGGGCACGGCAGGCCGGCGTCGCGCAGCCGCTGCGCCGCCAGCACGGTGCCGTCGCGCTCCTGCAGCGCCACGCGGTGCAGGGCCTCGGGGGCGTCGCAGCCGTAGCTGGAGCCCGCATGCGCCATCACCCCGCCCAGCGGCAGGCCGCCGTCGTGCAGCACCCGGCCGACCTGCAGCAGCAGCGCCGATCCGGGCGGCACGCCCGAACGGTGGCCGTCGACGTCGACCTCGATCCACACCTCCAGCGCCACGCCCTGCGCGCGGGCGGCGTCGACGATGGCCTGCGCGCCGGCCATGCTGTCGGTCACCACCTTCAGGTCGCAGCCGCGGGCGCGCAAGGCCAGCGCCTGCGGCAGCCGCCCCGGCGCGATGCACACGGCGTACAGGATGTCGGTGATGCCGGCGGCGAAGAACTGCTCGGCCTCCTTCAGCGTGGACACCGTGATGCCGCGCGCGCCCGCCGCGAGCTGCGCCTGGACCACGGGCAGGCACTTGGAGGTCTTCACGTGCGGCCGGAAGCGCACGCCCAAGCCGTCGAGGTGGCGCTGCATGCGGGCGATGTTGGCCTGCATGCGCGCGGTGTCGAGCAGGGCGGCGGGTGTGGCGAGGTCGTCGAGCTGGGGCATGGGCAGTCGTGTTGGACAGCCGCACTGTAAGCCCCCCAGCGGCCTCGCCCATGCCATTGATGGGTTGCCCGGCGGGCTACAGTCGGGCTGCCCTCCCACCCGCTTCATGCGCGACCTGCTGTTCGGCCCCTCCTCCCCAGACCGTGTGCCCCGCGCCGTGTGGGTGCTGCGCCTGGCCACCGTCACCTCGGTGGTGGCGGTGGCGGCGTTGCTGGCGGCGATCGCCTGGCTGGCCCGCGAGCGTGCGATCGACGAGGGCCGCGCCCGGCTGGGCCGGCTGGCGCAGATCAGCCAGGAACAGGCGCTGCGGATCGTCGAGACCAACGAGGTGATCGCCCGCAGCCTGATGGCCGCCACCGAGGGCGAGGACAACGCCGCCCTGCGCGCGCGGGCGCCGCATCTGCACCAGCTGATGCGCCAGCTCACCGAGGGGCTGCAGCAGATGCAGTCGGTGTGGATCTGGGACGACCAGGGACGGCCGGTGGCGACCAACCTGCGCCCCGTCCCCCCCGCCTCGCTGGACATCAGCGACCGCACCTACTTCACCTGGGCCCGCGCGACCAGCTCCACCGGCTGGTTCATCAGCGAGCCGCTGCGCAGCCGCACCACCGGCCAGCTGTTCATCGACTTCAGCCGCCGGCGCGCGCTACCCGATGGCCGCTTCGCCGGCGCGCTGTCGGTGTCGCTGCTGCCGGCCTATTTCGACCAGTTCTTCCGCGACCAGCTCGCGCTGGAGCCGGGCGTGTCGCTGGCGCTGGTCCGCGCCGACGGCACGCTGCTGTCGCGGTTTCCCGCCACGCGCGAGGGCGCGCGGCTCGCACCGGGCAGCCCGCTGCTCGCCGCGATGCAGGCCGGCAGCGGCGCCGGCGAGACCCGCGGGGTCAGCAGCATCGACGGCAGCTGGCGCTACGTGGCCTACCGGCGGGTCGGGGAGCTGCCGCTGTACGCGGTGGCCACCACACGGCAGGACGAGCTGCTGCAGCCGTGGCGCCGCTCGATGCTGCTGCTGTCCCTGCTCACCATGCCGCTGGCGCTGGCGCTGGCGGCGGTGTGCTGGTTCGCGCTCAGGCGCGTGCAGAGCGAGCATGCGGTGGCGCTCACGCACCGCCAGGAGCTGGAGCAGCGGCTGCGCGCCGAGGAGGCGCTGCGCCAGTCGCAGAAGATGGAAGCGCTGGGCCGGCTGACCGGCGGCGTGGCGCACGACTTCAACAACCTGCTGATGGTCGTGCAGAGCAGCATCGCGGTGGCGCGCAGGCTGGAAGCGCAGGGGCGGCCGGTGACGAGCGCGCTCGAGCCCGTGGAGCGCGCCATCCGCAGCGGCGCGCAGCTCACGCGCCAGCTGCTCGCGGTGGCCCGCCGCCAGCCGCTGCAGGTGCGCGAGGTCGTGCTGCAGGACACGGTGCCCGCGGTCGCGCAACTGATGACGCGCACGCTGGGCAGCACGGTTCGGGTGTCGGCCGAGGTGGCGCCGGAGGCCGGCCTGGTGGCCGTCGACGAAGCCGAGCTCGAGCTGGCCCTGATCAACCTGTGCATCAACGCCCGCGACGCGCTGCCGGCCGGGGGCGGCACGGTGGTGCTGCGTGCCGTCCCGGCTGACGCCCCGGAGGGCGCCGAGGCCGGCAGCAGCTGGGTCTGCGTGTCGGTGCAGGACAGCGGCAGCGGCATCCCGCCCGAGGCGCTGCCGCGCGTGACCGAGCCCTTCTTCACCACCAAGCCCCCGGGCAAGGGCACCGGACTGGGCCTGAGCCAGGTGGCCAGCTTCGTGCAGCAGAGCGGCGGGCAGCTGGCGATCCACAGCACGCCGGGCGCAGGCACCACGGTGGACCTGCTGCTGCCCTGCCACGGCCAGCGCGCGGTGCCGCAGCCGACCGCGGCGCCGACGCTGCCGGTGCTCGACGCCTGCCTGGCGCTGGTCGAGGACAACCCCGACATCCGCAGCTCGCTGCAGCTGCTGATGGAGCAGGCCGGCGCGCGCGTGCTGCCCTTTGCCGATGCGCCCTCGGCGCTGGCCGCCGTGCGCGACACCGCATCGCGCATCGACATCGTGCTCAGCGACATCAACCTGGGCGCCGGGATGGGCGGCGTGGCCCTGGCCTGCGCCGTGCGGGCGAGCCGCCCCGAGCTGCCGATCGTGCTGATGACCGGCTACACCGAGTCGCTGCAGGAAGCCGTCGCGCTGGGCTTCCGCGTGCTGCCCAAGCCCGCCTCGCCCGAGGACCTGCTGCGCGCCCTGCAGGATGCGCTGGTGCGCGGCCGTGGCGAGGCGCCGCCGGCCGCGCCGCCGCCAGCGCCCTGAACGGCGGCCACGCGGCGCTAGTGCAGCGCGCCGCCGGCACGCTGCAGCCGGCGCTGGACGGCGGTGGCCAGCAGGTCGGGCGCGCCGGCCGGCCGCGCGAGCGTGCACCAGTGGCGGGCCCGGGTGATGCCGGTGTAGACCAGCTCGCGCGTGAGCACCCGGCTGTCGTGCGCCGGCAGCACCAGCGCCGCATGCGCGAACTCCGAGCCCTGCGACTTGTGCACCGTCATGGCGTAGACGGTCTCCACGTCCTGCAGCCGGCTGGGCAGCACCCAGCGCACGCCGCCGCGGCCGTCGGCGAAGGCCACCCGCAGCACGCCGCCCTCGGTGGCCAGGGTGAGCCCCACGTCACCGTTCATCAGTCCCAGGCCGTAGTCGTTGCGCGTGACCAGCACCGGCCGGCCTTCGTACCAGGGCCGGCTCGCGTCGACCAGGCCGGCGTCGTGCAGCAGCCGCTGCGCCGCATGGTTCAGGCCATCGACCCCGTGCGGGCCGGCACGCAGCGCGGCCAGCAGCTGGAACCGGCCGAAGGCGGCGAGCACCGCCAGCGCCCAGGCGTCGCGTGCGGCCGGCGGTGCATCAGGCGCGGGCCGCAGCGCGCGCAGCTGCTGCAGGTAGTGCGCATGGCCCACCGGCGGCGCGATCGGCGTGCCGCCGTCCAGGCGGCCCCGGCCCCCACCCGCGAAGGCCGGCGCCCCGCCGTCGAGCACCAGGGCGCGCAGCGCCTGGCCCCCGGCATCGAGCATGCAGAACGCGAGGTCCGGCGCGGGGGCGCCGGCCAGCTGCGCGAGCAGCGCCGCATCGCCATCGTTCACCGCCTGCGCCAGGCGCCCGATGCCGCTGTCGGCGCGGAAGCGCCAGCTGTGGCGCAGCTTGGCGACGGCCTGGTCCAGGGGCTCGCCCGCCGGATCGAGCAGGCCGGCAGGCAGGTCCTGCCCTGCAGCCTCGCGCAGCCAGGCGGCGGTGGCCGGCGTGTAGTGGCCGGAATCGGCACGGCGGCACAGCGCGCCGAGCACCGCGCCGGCCTCGACCGAGGCGAGCTGGTCCTTGTCGCCCAGCAGCACCAGCCGCGCGGTGGCGGGCAGCGCCTGCAGCACGGCGGCCATCAGTTCCAGGTCGACCATCGAGGCCTCGTCGACAACCAGCAGGTCCAGCGGCAGCGGCGCGGTGGCGTCGTGGCGGAAGCGCCGGCTGTCCGGGCGCGTGCCCAGCAGGCGGTGCACGGTCGTGACCTCGGTCGGGATCGCGGCGCGCAGCGCCTCGGGCTGCGGCAGCCCGTCCAGCGCCAGCGTGCGCACCGCACCCGCGATGGATTCGTTCAGCCGCGCCGCGGCCTTGCCGGTGGGCGCCGCCAGCCGAATGCGCAGCGCGCGCGCCTGCGGCCGGCCGGGCAGCAGGCCCTGGCAGGCCAGGTGCTGCAGCACCGCCAGCAGCTTGACCACGGTGGTGGTCTTGCCGGTGCCCGGGCCCCCGGTGACCACCGCGAAGGCCGAGCGTGCCGCCAGCGCGCAGGCCGTTCGCTGCCAGTCCAGCGGCTGGTCCGGCTGCAGCGGAAACAGCAGGTCCAGCGCCTGGCGCAGCGCGGCGGCCGCGGGTCCGGCGAGCGGCTCGCCGGCGACCAGGCGCTGCCGCAGGCAGTCGCGCACGGTGCGCTCGTGCGCCCACCAGCGGCGCAGGTACAGCCGGTCGCCGTCCAGCACCAGCGGGCTGCCGTCCGCGCCGGGGTCGGCACCGCCCGCGGCATCCCCGCGCGCCACGAGCTGCGGATGCGCAAGCGCGGCGCGCCAGTCGGACAGCTGCACGCCGGCCAGCAGTTGCGCCGGCGTGGCCGCCTCGGCCACCGGCTCGGCCGGAGCGCGCCGCTCGGGCGGCAGCGCCAGCGTGGCCTGCGCGTCGGCGAGCGTGGCCGCGAGCTCCAGGCAGGCATGGCCGCGGCCCAGCTGGTGGCTGGCCAGCGCCGCGGCCAGCAGCAGCAGCGGCTGGGCGTCGGGCGCTTCGCGCGCGAGGAAGCCGGCGAAGGCCGCATCGAGGCAGCGGATCCAGCCCGCGTCGGCCCAGGCCTGCAACTGCGCCAGCGACGCGGCCTGCGCGGCGGACGGTGGGTCGAACCAGGTGCCGGTGGTGATCGCGGTCATGCGGCGCCCTCCCCCGCCCCATCGAACAGGCGGTCCAGGCCTTCGACCAGCGCGCGCGGCGGCCGCTCCAGGTGCAGGCCGCCGCAGGGGCCTCCCTGCCCGCGCAGGAACAGCCAGGCGGCACCGCCCACGTCGCGGTCCCAGTCGTAGCCCGGCAGGCGCGCGCGCAGCTGGCGGTGCAGCGCGAACAGGTACAGCGCCACCTGCAGGTCGTAGCGGTGCCGCAGCATCTCGGCCTGCAGCGCCTGCGGCGTGTAGGCCCCGTCGTCGTCGCCCAGCGCGTTGGATTTCCAGTCGGCCACCCACCAGCGGCCGCCGTGGC
The DNA here is from genome assembly GCA_027484575.1 of Comamonadaceae bacterium. Lineage (GTDB taxonomy): Bacteria > Pseudomonadota > Gammaproteobacteria > Burkholderiales > Burkholderiaceae_C > Ramlibacter. The sequence continues at coordinate 11,951 of JAIXSQ010000009.1, read as the reverse complement.
CGAAGGCCAGGTCGACATAGCCCTTGAGCAGGCCGCGCACCTCGCCGGGCAGCAGGGGACGGCGCGGTGCGGCGCCGAGCGTGTGGCGCGTGACCAGCGCATCCAGCGCGGCGAGATCGAGCCGCGGCGCATCGAGCCAGAACTCCAGTTCGACCTGCACCGTCGCCAGCGCCACCGGCGCGGTGTCGGCCACGCCCTGCCCTGCGCGCGCCAGCGGCCAGGGCCGGGACAGCCAGTCCTGCAGCCAGTCGGTGAGCACGGGGGCCCAGCGGTCCCAGCCGCGCACGCGGCAGCGCTGGGCAACGCCGTGGGCCAGGTCCTCGGGTCGGGACGCGAGCACCGCATAGCCGGTGCGCCCGGCCCACTCCAGCAGCTCGTGCAGGAAGGTGCCGGCCGCGGCGCCGCGGGGCAGCGCATGCAGGCCGCTGCGCACGACCGGCCCGCCCGCGGGCTCGGCCTGCGCGATGCGGGCCTCCTCGGCCCAGGTCGCCTCGGTGCCGCTGGCGGGCTCGGGCGCAGCGACGTCGGCCCCGGCGGCCTGCGGCGCGCCGGCGGCGTCGACCGGGGCCCCGGCCGCGGCCGGCGCACCGGGCAACGCCTGCGCGATGGCCAGGCCCGAATAGCTGGTGATGGACCAGCGCGGCCGCAGCGCCGGCAGCGGCGGCTCGTCGGCCCAGGCGGTCGCGGGGGCCGCGTCGCGCCAGCGCTCGGCGGTCGGCGTGGGCGGCTCGTGGCGGGCGATCGCGCGCTGGCGCACGGCCAGCGCATCGAGCCAGTCGGGCCACGCGGCAGCGGGCATGGCCTCGGGCCCGGCGAGCAGGTGGCCGGCGGCGCTGCGGTGCAGGTCGGCCACCGGCGCCAGTCCCACCCAGGTCGCGTGCCGGGCGCGGGTGAGCGCCACGTACAGCTTGCGCAGGTCCTCGGCCAGGCGCTCGTCATCGGCCTGGGCGACCTGCGCGGCGGTGGCCTGCAGTGCGACCTGCAGGCGGCCCTCGGCGTCGTGCCAGGCGACCGACAGGTCGTCGGCAGCCACGGCGCGGAAGGCGCAGGCGAAGGGCAGGAACACCAGCGGGTACTCCAGGCCCTTGGACTTGTGCACGGTCACCACCTTGAGCAGGTCGGCATCGCTTTCCAGCCGCAGCACGCGCGCGTCCTCGCCGGCACTGCCCGGCTGCGCGCACTGCTCGGCCAGGAAGCGCACCAGCGCCTGCTCGCCGTCCAGCCGCGCGCTGGCCTGCTGCAGCAGCTCGGCCAGGTGCAGCACGTCGGTGAGCTGGCGCTCGTCGCCCGCGGCGAGCAGCCGGTGCGGCACGCCGAAGTGCGCGAGCAGCTGGCGCAGCATGGGCAGCACGCCGTGCCGGCGCCAGCGCTCGCGCCACTGCTGGAACTGCAGCACCACCGCCTCCCAGGCCAGGGGGTCGGCCTGCAGCGCGTCGAGCGTGGACCAGTCCTGGCCCAGCAGCGGCGTCGCGAGCGCGGCGCGCACCAGCGGCTCGTCGTCGGGCTCGGCCACCGCCTGCAGCAGCCGGCGCAGGCAGTCGGCCACGGGCTGGCGGTAGACGCTCTCGTCGTCGGACAGGTAGACGCTGCGCACGCCCAGCGCCCGCAGCGCGCCGCGCACCGCGTCGGCCTCGCTGCGCTTGTTGACCAGCACGGCGATGTCGCCCGGGTGCAGCGGCTGCAGCACGCCGTCGCGCCGGAAGCCGGCCCGCTGCGCGCGGCCCAGTGCCAGCAGCCGCACCACCTCGGCGGCGCAGGCCTGGGCCATGCGCTCGCGGTAGGCCGTGGCGCCCATGGGCTTGCCGTTGTCGGGCCCTTGCGCCCACCAGCACACCAGGGCGGGCGGCGCGGTGCCGTCGACCTCGAAGGCCTCCGCGCGGCCGGCCGCGGCGACGGGCTCGAAGGGCACGGGCCGCGCGTCGCCGGCACCGACCAGGAAGGCGCCGCCTGGCCGCTGCTCGGCCGCCGTGAACAGCGTGTTGACGGCGGCCACCATCGCGGTGCTGGCCCGGTGGTTGGTGCCCAGGCTGTGGTGGCGCGGCGCGGTGGCGGCCTTGGCCGCCAGGTAGCTGTGGATGTCGGCGCCACGGAAGGAATAGATCGCCTGCTTGGGGTCGCCGATCAGCACCAGGCCCAGGTCCTGCCGGTCGGCCGCGGCCTGCCAGACACGGTCGAAGATGCCCCACTGCAAGGCGTCGGTGTCCTGGAACTCGTCGATCAGCGCCACCGGGAACTGCCGGCGGATGCGCGCGGCCAGCCGCTCGCCGCCCTCCCCCTGCAGGGCGCGCGCGAGCTGGGCCAGCATGTCGTCGAAGCCGATCTCGGCGCGGCGCGCCTTGTCGAGCGCCATGCGGCGCGCGACCCAGTGGGTGGCGTGGGCGAGCACCTGGGGGCGGCCATCGGGGATGGACGCGACACGCTCGCGCAGCGTGGCGAGGTCGGCCAGGCCAGGATGGTCCACCGCAGGCGAGCCCTTGCACGCCGCGCGCATGCCCTCCGGACTCAGGTGATCCCAGCCCGCCTTGAGATCCGGCAGCCGGTCCAGGCCATCGGCCCACTCGCGCAGCCTGGCCATCCAGCCGGGAGCCCAGCGGCCGAAGTTGCCGTTCAGGCGCTTGGCCGCGCAGGCGTCCTGCAGGGCTTGCGCCAGCCCGTCCAACCAGCCCTCGCGCCATGGCTTCTTGCAGGCGGCGAGCGCAGCATCGACCGTCGCAAGGACCGGTGCAGGCTCCGGACCGTCCGGCAGGCCGCCTGCCAGCGGCAACAGGTTCTTGAGGTCCTTGGCCAGGGCCTCGGGGGTGGGCCACCAGGCGGCGAGACGCGCTGCCTGCGCCGGCGTCAACGCGTACACGTGGCTGCGCCACCAGTCGCGCGTGGCCTCGAGCCGGGCGCCCTCGGCATCGGCCTGCAGCGCCTGCGTGAACAGGCTGCCGCTGTCGAAGGCGTGCTCGCGCAGCATGCGCTGGCACCAGCCGTGGATGGTGGAGACCGCGGCCTCGTCCATCCATTCGGCGGCCAGGCGCAGGCGCCGCGCGCAGTCGGGCCACTGCTGCGGCGGCCAGGCGGCGCGCAGCGCGTGCAGCAGCGCGTCGGGCGCGGCGCCCTCCTGCGCGAAGGCCTGCGCGGCCTGCGTGAGGCGGCCGCGGATGCGGTCGCGCAGCTCCTTGGTGGCCGCGTCGGTGAAGGTGACGACCAGGATCTCGGGCGGATCGAGCGGGCGCGCGTAACCGGCCTCGCCACCGTGGCCGAGGACCAGGCGCAGGTAGAGCGCGCCGATGGTCCAGGTCTTGCCCGTGCCGGCGCTGGCCTCGACCAGCTGCGAGCCGCGCAAGGGGAAGCTCAGGACGTCCAAGGGACGGCTCATCGTTCACCCTCCGCGCTGCGCGCTGCGGGATTCGCTTCGGGAGCGGCCCGGCGGCTCATGCGTCGTCCTCCTGCGACCGGGCCTGCGCCGGCGTGCGCACGGCCGCGTGCAGCGGGCGCAGCCACAGATCGGCCAGGCGCGCGAACTCGCCGCCCGACCACAGCGCGTCGAAGTCGGGCCACGCCCGGCCCACGGCGGGGTCGGTGCGGCGTTCGCTGCGCTGGCGCCTGCGCTCGTCGTCGACCTCGTAGCAGGCGCGGGCCGCGGCCTGGGCCCGCGCCGCGCCGTCGGCGGGCACGGGCCAGGCGCCGCCCGCGCCATGCCAGGCACAGGCGGCCTTCAGGGCCAGCGGCAGCGGCCGCCGCAAGGCCTCGTCCAGCAGCTCCATCCAGCTGCGCCACAGGGCCTGCGCCGGCCCGGGCTCCAGCGGCTGCAGCACCGCCTGGCCCACCGGGCTGAGGACCACGGTCGTGAGGGTCAGGCCGCAGGCATGGGCCGCCACGTGCGCGGCCCAGTGGGGCAGCAGCTTGTCGAACCGCCAGCCCTTGTCGGCACCGTCCTTGGCGGCGACGTTGCTGCTGGAGAGCACCAGGCGCGCCAGCTGCCCCGTGGCGTCGCGGCGCAGGCCGTCGAGCCAGTCGGCCAGCCGCAGGTGGCCGGGCAGCCCGTCGGGCAGCAGGTCCAGCAGCACGTCGGGCTCGGCCTGCGGCCAGGCGGCCCGCTGCGCGGCGTAGGCCTGCAGCAGCACGGGCAGCGGCTCGGCGATGCGGCCCAGCCCCTCGTCGGCCAGCGGGCCCAGCGGCAGCGCGCCGCCAGCGCGGATGCGGGCAAGGCCGGCGGCCAGTGCCGGCCCGGTGTCGTGCCCCGCGTCGGTGGCCGCGCGCAGGGTGGCGATCAGCCCGTCGCGCAGCTGCCATTGCTGCAGGCCGTCGACACCGAACGGCTCCTGGTCGTCGGCCGCGGCATCGGGCGGCAGCAGCCGGGTGCGCAGGCGCTGGGCGAGGAAGAAGCGCACCGGCGCGCGCAGGAACTCCTGCACCTCGCGCAGCGACAGCGGCTCGTCGCGCGGCTGCGGGGGCAAGGCCGCGGCCGGGGTGGCGGCGGCCGGCGCGGCCTGCAGGCGCCATTCGCGCGCATAGCTCACCGGCCCCGAGCCGTCGAAGTACGCGGGGTGGAAGGGTTGCAGCCGGTGCTGCGTGGTCAGGTGCGCGAGCAGGGCCGGCCCGGCCTCGTGCTGCGGCCGCGCGTCGCCGGCCAGCCGCCAGCAGGCCGCGAGGTGGTCGCGCAACTGCGCCACCAGCACCGACGGCGGGCGCTGCTCGTTGTCGCGGATGCTGCGGCCCACCCAGCTCACGTGCAGCCGCTCGCCGGCCGACAGCAGCGCCTCGAGCACGAGGTAGCGGTCGTCCTCGCGGCGCGAGCGGTCGCCGGGCCGCAGCTCGCGGGCCATCAGGTCGAAGTCGGACGGGGTGCGCGGGCGCGGGTAGTCGCCGTCGTTCATGCCCAGCAGCGCGATCACGCGGAACGGGATCGCGCGCATGGGCATCAGCGAGGCGACGGTGACGCCGCCGCCGAAGAACGGCTGCGACAGCGCCGGCCGGTCGATGCGGGCCAGCCAGTGCTCGCGCACGACGGCCAGCGGCAGCGGGTCGGCGAAGCCGGCCTCGGCACATTCGTCCTCCCACGCCTGCAGCGCCTGCCGCAGCCGCAGCAGGGTCAGGCCCTCGCCGCGGCCCTCGCCGGCGTCGAACACGTCGTCGAGCAGGGCCCGCAGGCGTTCGGCCCACTGCGCGGGGGCGGCCGGCGCGGCCAGCGTGCGCCAGTGGTGGTCGAGGCAGGCCAGCAGGGCCTGCAACGGGCCGAGCAGCGCGGCGTCGAGCCCGCCCACCTCGTCGAGGGGCCCGATGCCGTGCCAGGGCGCCGCATCGCCGGTGGCATAGCCCAGCAGCATGCGCCGCAGGCCCCAGGTCCAGGTGTTCTGCTCCAGGTCGGCCGGCAGGCCCAGGGCGGCGCGCTGCGGCGCATGCAGGCCCCAGCGCACCCGCGCCTGCCGCACCCAGCGGTGCAGCAGCGGCAGGTCGGCCTCGCGCAGGCCGAAGCGCGCGCGCAGCGCCGGCACGTCGAGCAGGTCCAGCAGCTCGCCGGCCGACAGGCGGGCCGCGGGCAGCTGCAGCAGGTGCTCGAGCGCGGCCAGCAGCGGGTCGGCCGCGCGCTGCGCCCGGTCGGCGATGCCGTAGGGGATGTGCCGCGCATCGCCGCGCTCGATCTGGCCGAAGACGGCCTGCACGTGTGGCGCGTAGACCGAGACGTCGGGGACCATGACGATGACGTCGCGCGGGCTCAGCGTGGGGTCCTGCGCGAAGGCGTGCAGCAGGCTGTCGTGCAGCACCTCGACCTCGCGCTGCGGGCCGTGCGCCACGTGGAAGGCGATCGAGCGGTCGGCGGCCTCGACCTCGGGCCAGAGCGCGCGGGTCTCGGACGGCGGGCGCAGCTCGAGGATGTCGTCCTGCAGCCGGCGCAACAGCGTGGCGGGCCGGCCGGCCTCGGCATGCGACTCGTACAGGTCGACCGTGCGCAGCACCTCGAGGAAGCGCCGGTCGTAGGCCTCGCGCTGGTCGTGCGCGTCGAGCAGCCGGACCATGTCGCGTCCCTGCCGGCCCCAGGTGGCCAGCAGCGGGTGGCCGGATTCGCCCGGGGGGAGCGGCACCGGCCGCGGCTGCTGCCGGTGGCGGGCGGCGCCCAGCAGGGCGTGGTCGGGCACGGTGGCCGACCAGTCGTGCCGGCAGGGGTTGTGCACGAACAGCAGCACCTGCGACCAGCGGGCCAGCGCGGCCAGCGCCTCGAGCACCTGCTGCGGCATGGACGAGACGCCGAACACGGTGATGCGGCGCGGCAGCCCGGCCGGGCGCGTGCGGCCCGGCTCGGCGCAGGCGGCGACGAAGCGCGCATGCAGGGCGGCGCGGCTGGACTGGGCGGCGAGCGGGCCGGCGTCGGCGCAGACCGCGCGCCACAGCAGCGCCTGCCAGCGCTCGTCGGCGGCCAGCGGCGGCTCGCCCCGGCGGCCCGGCAGCACGTCGCGTCCGGCCAGCCAGGCCGCCAGCCAGTCGGCGCGGTGCACCTGGTACTGGTCGAACAGGTCGGCCACGCGCTCGGCCAGTTGCAGCAGCTTGCGCGCGTGCAATTCGGGGTCGGCGCCGGGCGGCAGGAAGGCGCGCAGCGGCTCGAAGCCGGGCGCATCGAGCAGCCCGGGCAGCAGGCGCGCCAGGCGCCACACCAGCCGCGGCTTGTCGAAGGGCGACTCGCGGGGCACGGCCGCCTCGCCCAGCACGGCGCGGTAGGCCGACCAGGTGAACTGGGCCGGCAGCTGCGGCGACAGCGCCGCGGCCACGCCCAGCCCGCCGGCGGCCGGCCGCGCCGCCAGCTGCAGCTTGAGCCACTGGGCCACGCCGCTGCTCTGGGCGAGCACGACCTCGGGCTCGAGCGGCCCGAGCGGCGCGGCCTGCAGCCACTGCGCGAGCAGCCGGCGCAGGTCGTCGGGGCGGTTGCCGTGCACCACCAGGAAGCCGGGGCGCAGGTCGTCGGCCGCCGGCGGCGCGGCGGGCGCAGGCGCCGGCGTCGCGTCGAGGTCGTCGAACAGGTCGCGGGTGGTCATCACAGGACGAAGGCGGCGGTGCTGCCGGCAGGACTGGCGCGCAGCTCGAGCCGGGTGGGAATCCATTCCTTGAGCTCGGCCACGTGCGAGATGATGCCCACGAGCCGCCCGGCGGCCTGCAGGTCCTTGAGCGTGCGGATGGCCATCTCGAGCGCCTCGGGGTCGAGCGTGCCGAAGCCTTCGTCGACGAACAGCGCGTCCAGGCGCACGCCGCCGCTGCGCGCCTGCACCACGTCGGCCAGGCCCAGGGCCAGGGCCAGCGAGGCGAGGAAGGACTCGCCCCCGGACAGCGTGTGCACCGGCCGCGTGGTGCCGGTGTGCTCGTCGGCCACGTCGAGCTCGAGACCGCCGGCGCTGCGGGCATCGGTGGGGTCGGGCCGGCGCAGCAGCGCATAGCGGCCGCGGCTCATGGCACGCAGGCGCAGGGTGGCGGCGGCGAGCACCTCCTCGAGCAGGGTGGCCAGCACGTAGCGCTGGAAGGACAGGCGCGCCGGGTTCTGGCCGGTGGCGGTGTCGGACAGGCCGCGCAGCAGGCGGTGCCGCTGCTCGAGCTGCGCATGGGCGCCGCCCAGCGCATCGAGGCGCCCGGCCAGCTGGCTGTCGGCCTGCCAGGCCTGCAGGGCCTGCTCGGTCGCGCGGGCGGCCTGGGCATGGGCGGCACGGGCCTGTTCGGCGGCGGCGTGCAGGGCCGGCAGGTCGGGGACGGGCAGGTCCTGCACGGCGGCCTGGGCACGCGCATGGCGGGCCTGCGCCGCGGCCAGCGCCTGGCCATGGGCGGTGATGGCGCGCTCGAGCGACTCGCGCTCCAGCGCGCCCAGGCTGGCTGCGGCGTGCGCCTGCGCATCGGCAAAGCCGGCCTGCGCGAGCGCCTGCTGCCAGGCCGCGGCCTGCTGCGTCGCCTCGGCCTGGGCGCGGGTGAGGAATTCGGCCGCCGACTGGCGGCGCGCGGTGGCGGTGGCCAGGGCCAGCTCGGCCGCCTGCTGGGCACGCTGGGCCGCGGCCAGGCGGGCCTGCCAATCCTGCACCTGCTGGGCCAGGCGCTGGCCCTCGGCCTGCAACGCCTCGGGCGTGCCGAGATCGGGCGGCAGGCCGGCCGCGCGCTCGTCGACACGGGCCTGGGCTGCGGCGTGGCCGGCGGTGGCCTCCTGCGCGCGCGCTTGGGCGTCGGTGAGGGCGCGGTCGGCCTGCAGCACCCGGGCCTGCGCGTCCGCCAGCTCGGTGCCGATCGCAGCCAGCCGCTGGGCCGCGGCGCGCGCGTCGGCGGCCTCGCGGGTGGCCTGCGCGAGCGCCGCCTGCAGCGCATCGCCAGCCGGTCCGTCGGCCAGGGCCCGGGCACGCGCCTGCGCCTGGGCGGTGGCCTCGGCCTCGGTGCGCTGGTCCTGCGCCAGGCGGGCGCGGGCACGCTCGAGCATGTCGGCGGTAGCCTGCTGCGCGGCGTCGGCTTGGGCGAGGGCCTGGTCGTCGACCACGTCGGCGCCCGCATGGGCCGGGGCGGGATGCTCGGCGCTGCCGCACACCGGGCAGGGCTGCCCCGCGTGCAGCGCCTGCGCCAGGCGGGCCGACTGGCCGGCCAGCCAACGTGTCCAGCAGGCGGCGCGTGCGGCCTGCGCCTGGGCGTGGGCCGCCAGGGCCTGGTCGACCACGGCCTGGGCCTGCGCGGTGCGGGCTTGCGCGGCGCGGGCGCGCGTCTCGTCGGCCGCCAGCTCGGCGAGCGCCGCGTGGCGGGCCGCGAGATCGGCCTGCGCGCGGGCCAGGAGCTCGGCCCGTGCCGCGGGCTGCTGGAGCGCGCCCTGCTCGGCCTGCAGCGCCTGGCACCGGGCCTGGGCCGCGGCGGCCGCGTCGCGCGCCTGCGCGGCTGCGCGGTGGGCAGCGGCCTGGGCCGCCACCGCCCGGGCGAGCTCGGCGCGCAGGGCGGCCAGGCCACGGGCCTGCACCAGGAGCTGTTCGAGCGCGCGCACGCGAGCGGCCGCGGCGTCGTGCGCGGCTTGCCCGGCCAGCAGCTGGGCGCAGGCCTGGGTGGCTGACGCTTGCGCTGCCGCGGCCTGCTCGACCGCGTGGGCCTGGAGCGCATCGTCGTCGCGGGCCCGCGCCAGGGCCTGCGCAGCAGCGGCGTGGGCCTGCGCCTGCGGGCGGATGCGCTCCGCGCGCTCGGCCGCATCGCGACGGGCCTGCTGCGCGTCGGCCTCGGGCTGGCGTGCCGCCACGGCCTGCACGGCGGCGGCGGCGGCGTGGCATTCGGTCCAGGCGCGGTCGGCGGCCAGGCCTTGCTGCAGGGCCTGCTCGGCCACGCCCTGCGCGGCCTGCGCCAGGCCCTCGTCGGCCTGCCGGGCCTGCCAGAGGGCCTGCGCCTGGGCTTGGCGGGCCTGCAAGGCGGCGAGGTCGGCGACGCCGGCCTGGTCGAGCAGGGCCTGCTGCTGGGCGCCGGCATCGCGCGCCTGGGCCGCGACCTGGTCGGCGGCCTGCTTGAGCTGCTCCTCGATGCGCTTGTACAGCGCGGTGCCGAACAGCACCTGCAGGATGGGCTCGCGTTCCTTGGACGAGGCCTTCAGGAACTGCGAGAACTGTCCCTGGGCCAGCACGATCACCTGGCGGAACTGCGCGCTGTGGAAGCCGAGCAGCGCGGTCACGCGCTCGGTGACCTCACGCCACCCGCTGGCGAGCAGCTGCTCGCCGGGGGGTTGGGGCGGCGTGGCGGTCGATGCGGGCCCGGCGTCGTCAAGCCGGTGCAGCTCGGCTTCCTGCAGCTGGCGCACCAGGCCGTCGCCGCGCCTGGCCTTGCGCATCTGCTCGGGCACGCGGCGGACGCGGTAGCAGGCCTCGCCGAGCGCGAACACGAGCTCGACCTCGGTGCAGGTGGCCGGATCGGCATGGTGGCTGCGCAGTTCCCTGGCTTCGCGCTCGGCGCCCGAGCTGACGCCGAACAGGGCGAAGCACAGGCCGTCGAGCACGCTGGTCTTGCCGGCGCCGGTGGGCCCGTGGATCAGGAAGAACTCGCGGCCCTGCAGCGACCCGAAGTCGAGCACCTGCTCGCGCGCGAAGGGACCGAAAGCCTGCAGGCGCAGGCGCAGCGGCCTCATGCCACGCTCTGCCCGTCGGCGCCCAGGGCCGCCTGCGCGCAGGTGCGCAGGACCTGGGCCTGCTCGGGCGCGAGGGGGCTGCCGTGCATGTCCTGCCAGAAGGCGGCGAACAGCTCGGCGGGATCGCGCCGGCGCAGGTCGGCCTGCGGGGTGGCACCGGTGGCCGGCTGCTCGTTGCGGCGGAAGCGCACCTCCATGACGTGCGGGTAGACCTTGCGGAGGCGGGCCAGGGGATCGAGCACCGGGCCGTCGTCGGTCAGGTGGGCACTGAGGTAGTCGTCACGCCCGAACAGGTCGGCCCCCGCCAGGAGGTCGGCGAGCGTGCCGCTGACGACGCGCACGTCGCGGCGGGGCTGCAGGGCGTGCTCGGTGACGGTGACCGCGCCGTCGTCGGCCAGTTCGACCAGCGACACGCTCTTGGCGTGGTCGGCCTCGTGGAAGGAGTACTTGAGCAGGCTGCCGCTGTAGCGGATGTGGTCGGCACCGGCACGCTGCGGCCGGTGCAGGTGGCCCAGGGCGACGTAGTCGTAGCCACGGAACAGCCCCGGCGGCACCATGCCGGAGCCACCCACCGCCAGGGGGCGTTCGGACTCGGACTCGCTGCCGCCGGCCACGAAGGCGTGGCCCACGAGCACACGCCGGGGCACCGACGGGAGGGCGGCGCGCAGGCGGTCGAGCATGTGCGCCACCGCCGCGGCATGGTCGTCGAGACCGTCGGGCGCGCCGGCCAAGGCACGGGCCTGGGCGGGATCGACGTAGGGCAGCGGGTGGAACGCCACGGTGGTCCCCTGCCGGCCTTGCAGCACCACCGGGTCGGAGCGTTCGAGGGTGCCGCGCAGGTACAGGCCCTGGCGCTCGGCGATGCGTCCCGCGAACCCGATGCGCTCGGCGCTGTCGTGGTTGCCGGCGATCAGCAACACGGGGATGCCAGCGCCGGCTACCAGCCGCTCGAGCACATCGCCGAGCAGCGACACCGCGTCTGCCGGGGGCAGCGCCCGGTCATAGATGTCACCGGCGACGACGACGGCGTCGACCTGCGCCTGGCGCGCGAGGTCGACCAGCTGGTCGAGCACATGCGCCTGGTCCTCGAGCAGCGAACTGCCGTGGAAGGAACGGCCCAGGTGCCAGTCGGCGGTGTGGAGAAAGCGCATGCGTGCGGGCGGATGGCGATGAGGGGATCTTGGCGAGGCGCGGGCTCATGGCGCGAGCCTGTGGGGGCGCGGACGCGGCGTGTTGCACGCTGGGCGGGATCCTAGCGCGGGAAGGCAGGGCAACCACGGCGCGGGTTGCGTCGCGGTACGTGTTCCGGTCGGCGCGGGACTTGTGCTCGTGCAGCGGTGTGCCACTGGAAGTCCGCGGGTGGTGATCTGCGGTGGCCCGTGGTTAGCCGGCGAGACGGGGCCAGGACGCGTTCCAATGACGAAGGGGGTCGGGCAGAGGTCGCTGAAGCACCGAGGATCAGGGAGCGGGCACGTCCGGCAGGAGTGGGGAGGTTCTCCCATGGAGAGGCGGCTTGGAAGCTGGCCTCAACACCGGCCCGGTCCCTGGGGCGATGCGCGCAGGATCAGGGCGGAAGGCAAGAGATCGCCGGCGGCCACTCCCCACGTCTTGCCACCGACACCGCGTCTACAAAGCCTGTTTGCAAGGGCGCCGCCAATGTCGGCAGATGCGCCGGCTTTTCGCTCTCGCGCTAGCTGTCGAACTACGCGTGCTTCACGTCGCAGCAATCAGCACGCCCCAAAGCAAAAACCCCGACCGAGTGGTGACTCGATCGGGGGTTTGCGGGCTGTAAGAGCCTGACGATGTCCTACTTTCACACGGGAATCCGCACTATCATCGGCGCAGAGGCGTTTCACTG
>JAIXSQ010000012.1 GCA_027484575.1 Comamonadaceae bacterium | reverse complement strand
TACTCACCCGTTCGCCACTCGTCGCCAGGTTGCCCCGCGTTACCGTTCGACTTGCATGTGTAAGGCATGCCGCCAGCGTTCAATCTGAGCCAGGATCAAACTCTACAGTTGGATCTTGATTTGTGCTCAATAGGAATCGAAGTGAACTTCACTTCTATTCTCATGAGCGTTTAGTCTAGTTCCGAAGAACCTTGGCAGTCGCCAAAACCAAACGCCCACGCTTATCGGCTGTGTGTTGTTAACGATCCTGCAATCCAGTCAGCAACTCGCGTCGCCGTCTTTCTTGCTTGCGTTCGCTGCGATCAGCGAAGCCTTGAATTCTAACAGCATTTTGAAGTCGCTGTCAAAACTTTTCTTGTCGACTTGCATCGCGTTGCCGCTCCGCTTGCCGCCTTCGTCGTTGCCGGCGAAGCCCTCGATTATCTACCACATCAACTCGACTCGTCAACAACTTTCTTGTCCGACCAGCTGGAGTCCGGGGACCCCTGAGTCGCTGTGTGATCAGCGAAGCCCGCGATTATCAACCGAATTCGGTCGGCATGTCAAGCCCGAGTCCTTCATCGGCTGCTGCAGCCGTCCTACAGCGCAAGGGGCGCGAGTGTACACGAACGCGACGGCGTGACTTCGCGTCGGCGTGTGGTCCTACACCTGCGGCCGCCAGGGGCCGCTGGTGCAGGTCGCCCGGGCCCGACATTCTCCGCTCGGTGATCCATCCGACCCCCTCACTCTCCGCACGAGACACCGCCACCTTCGCCCAGTTGCTCATTGCCACCGGACGCGACCCCGCCCGCTTCGCCGCCGCCCTCCAGCCAGACGGGCTGGTGCGCGTGAGTGGACCCCGAGGGACTGCGTTCTATCCCCGGGACGCCTGGCTGCCACACTTCGCCCGGCACCTCGAACGCTGCTTCTTCGATCCCCGGATCCCCGAGCCTGCAGGACCACGCCTGTCGCGCAAGGCGGTGGCGCAGCAGCAGGCCTGAAGGGTGGCAGGCACTGCCGCCACAATCGGCCGCATGCCATCGCCCGATCCCGCCCGCGGCGCCCATCGTTCCCCGCCCAGGCGGCCCACGGCCGCCGCATGAACCCCGACGCCCAGCACCTCTGGCGCGGTCCGCGCTGGGCCTTGGCGCTGCTGCTCGCCGTGTTGGGCATGCTGGGGCCGTTCTCGATCGACACCTACCTGCCCGCCTTCACGGGCATCGCCCGGTCCGTCGGCGCCACGCCGGTCGAGATGCAGCAGACGTTGTCGGCCTACCTGTTCGGCTTCGCCTTCATGAACCTGTTCCACGGTGCGCTGGCCGACAGCTTCGGTCGCCGCCCCGTGGTGCTCACGGGCATCGCCGTCTTCACCCTGGCATCCGCCGGCTGCGCGCTGTCGCAGACCGTCGGCCAGCTGGTCGTCTTCCGGGCACTGCAAGGCCTGTCCACCGGCGCGGGCATCGTGGTGTCGCGGGCCGTGATCCGCGACCTGTTCCCGCCCGCCCAGGCCCAGAAGGTGATGAGCCAGGTCACCATCTACTTCGGCGTCGCCCCCGCGGTGGCGCCGATCATCGGCGGCTGGCTGTTCGTGCACCTGGGCTGGCACGCGATCTTCTGGTTCCTCACGGCGGTCGGGGTCGTCCTGTGGGTGGCCAACTGGCGCTTGCTGCCCGAGACCCTGCCACCGTCCCAGCGCCAGGCCTTTCGCGCGCGCCCACTGCTGCAGGGCTACTGGCAGCTGGGCGCGAACCCGCGGTTCCTCCTACTCGCACTCGCCAGCGGCGTGCCGTTCAACGGCATGTTCCTCTACGTGCTCTCGGCACCCGAGTTCCTCGGCACGCACCTGCGGCTGGCGCCCACCGAGTTCTTCTGGTTCTTCCTGCTGACCATCGGCGGGATCATGGCCGGTGCCTGGACCAGCGGACGCCTCGCCGGGCGCATCGCTCCCAAGCGGCAGATCCGCCACGGCTTCGTGGTGATGCTCGGGGTGTCGCTGCTGAACGTGGCGGCCAACCAGTGGTTCGCGCCGCATCCGGCCTGGGCACTGCTGCCCATCGCCGTGTTCGGCTTCGGGTGGTCGCTGATGGTGCCGGTGGTGACCCTGCTGGTGCTGGACCTGCACCCTGCGCGCCGGGGGTTGGCGTCGTCCTTGCAAGCCGTGATCGGCTCGACGGCCAACGGGCTGGTGGCCGGCGTGATCGCCCCGTTGGTCATGCACTCCACGCGAAGCCTGGCATGGGCTTCGCTGGCAATGATGGGCGTGGGGCTGGGCGCCTGGCTGCTGGTGCGCCGGCGCTGGCCGGAGACCGGCCGGCTGCCGGCGCCGCAGGCCGCGCAGCCCGGCTAGTCCCCGCCCCTGCGGCGCTCAGCGCGCCGGCTTGTACGCGCGCTTCTTCGCGTCGCGCGGCACGAACACCTTGCCCGCGTTGCCGGCAGGCACGCCACGGGCCGGGCTGGCCGGCTTCTCCCAGGGCGTGGGCGCGCGGCGGTCGCCGAAGCCCTGGCCCTGCACCTGGCCGAAGCGCGGCTCGCGCGCGCCGCCGCCGATGCCGTTGCCCGAGTCGCCCCAGCCGCCACGCTGGCCGCGGCCCTCACGGCCGTCACGCGCATCACGCTGCCCGCCGAAGTCCCCGAAGCCGGCCTTGCGGCCGTACTCGCCGCCGGGCGCGCCGCGGCCGCCGAAGCCGCCGCGCGGCGCACCGCGTCCACGGCCGTCGCCACCGCGACCGGCATCACCCCGCGGCGCCATCGGGCGCGGCGCGCGCTGCTGCGGCTCCAGGCCCGGCACCACGTCGGCCGTGAACTGCTGGCGCGTGTAGCCCTCGATGTCGAAGATGCGGAAGCGGTCCCGGTACTCGGCGAACGTCACCGCAATGCCATCCCGCCCGGCCCGGCCGGTGCGGCCGATGCGGTGCGTGTAGTCCTCGCTCTTCATCGGCAGGCCGAAGTTGAAGACGTGGGTGATCGTCGGCACGTCGATGCCGCGGGCGGCCACGTCGGTGGCCACCAGGATCTGCACATGGCCCTGGCGCAGTGCGCCCAGGCGGCGGTTGCGCAGCCCCTGGCTGAGCGCGCCGTGCAGCGCCACGGCCGCGAAGCCGGCCTGCTGCAGGTCGGTCGCCAGCGCGTCGCATTCGATCTGGGTCGAGGCGAACACGATGGCCTGGTCGATCGCCGCGTCGCGCAGCCAGTGGTCGAGCAGCGCGCGCTTGTGCTGGGGGGTGTCGGCCCAGTGCAGCACCTGCTTGATGTTGGCGTGGCGCTCCTGCGGCGAGTCGATCTGCAGGCGCTGGGGCTCGCGCATCACGCGGGCTGCCAGTTGCTGGATGCGCGGCGCGAAGGTGGCGCTGAACATCATGGTCTGCTGGCGCGCCGCGGTCAGGCGGTTGACCTCGGCCAGGTCGTCCGCGAAGCCCAGGTCGAGCATGCGGTCGGCTTCGTCCACCACCAGGAAGCGCACCTGGTCCAGCTGGATCTGGCCGGAACGCTGCAGGTCCAGCAGGCGGCCGGGCGTGGCCACCACCAGGTTCGCGTTCTGCAGGCGCGCGATCTGCACCTGGTAGGGCATGCCGCCCACCACGTTGGCGATGCGCAGGCCCTTGCAGTGGCGCACCAGGTCGATCGCGTCGTGCGCGACCTGCTGGGCCAGCTCACGCGTGGGGCACAGCACCAGCGCGCCGGGCGTTGCCGGCTTGAAGTTGCGCGGGTCCGTCGGGTTGCGGCGCTTGCGTTTGGGCGGCGCCTCGCCACGCGCGGCGGCTTCGTCGGCCAGGCGCTGGTGCTCGGCACGCTCGCGCTCGGCTTCTTCCATCTGCTGGCCCAGGAGCGTGTGCAGCACGGGCAGCAGGAAGGCGGCGGTCTTGCCGCTGCCGGTCTGGCTCGAGACCATCAGGTCGGTGTAGCCGGCAGCCCCTTCCTCGCCGGTGTGCAGCGCGCGGGGGATCGCCTGCTGCTGCACGACGGTGGGCTCGGTGTAGCCCAGGTCGGCCACGGCCTGCACCAGCTCGGGGGCCAGGCCCAGCGCGACGAAGGCCTGGGGCAGCTCGGCGGGGGCGGCCGGCTCGGCAGCGGTGACGGCAATGGCGGTCGCGCCGTTGTCGGCGGCTGCGAAGTCGGAATCGGAAATGGAGAGCGCAGGCGCGGCGGCGCCATGCACGTCGTGCAGGTCGGTCATGGGTGCTTTCGTGCGCCGCACCCGCGAGGTGCGACGTCGTCGATGGCCAGGAAAAACATCCACCATCAACGACATCCGGCGGGAACCGCCGGGGCCCATTCGTCGGGCCTGTGCTGGAGGGAGATGCGCGAGAGCGGCACTTGCGGAGCCGCGAAGCCCGTGATTGTCGCACGGATCCGGGTTTTCCCGGAAGCTGCGTTCAATCGCCCAGGCGCAAGAAGTGTTCGCGGTAGTGCGCCAGCTCGTCGATCGACTCGTGCACGTCGGCCAGTGCCGTGTGCGCCTGCTGCTTCTTGAAGCTCTCGTAGGCGGCCGGCTTCCAGCGCTTGGCCAGTTCCTTGAGCGTGCTCACGTCGAGGTTGCGGTAATGGAAGAACGCTTCCAGCTTCGGCATGTACTTGACGAGGAAACGCCGGTCCTGGCCGATCGTGTTGCCGCACAGGGGGCTGGTGCCCTTGGGCAGGTACTGCGCGAGGAACTTGAGCAGTACCTCCTCGGCCTGCGCCTCGGTCACGGTCGAGGCCTTGACGCGGTCGATCAGCCCGCTGCGGCCGTGCGTGCCCTTGTTCCAGGCATCCATGCGGTCCAGCTGCGCGTCGCTCTGGTGGATCGCGAACACCGGGCCTTCCACCCGGGGCTGCAGGTCGGGGCCGGTCACCACGACGGCGATCTCGATGATGCGGTCGGTCTCGGGGTCCAGGCCGGTCATCTCGCAGTCCAGCCAGACCAGGTTCTGGTCGTTCTTGCCCAGTGTCGGTGCGGCCTGTGGGGCCATGGGTTCGGTCATCGGGCGATTGTCACCCATCCCCTACACTCGCCCGATGTTCGCCTCGTCCCTGTGGACGCTGCTGTTCGCGGCCACGCTGCTGGCCGGACTCGGCGTCAAGTTCTGGCTGGCTTCGCGCCAGATCCGCCACGTGGCCCGGCACCGCGACGCCGTCCCGGCGGACTTCGCCGCCACCGTCACCCTGCCCGCCCACCGCAAGGCGGCCGACTACACCCTCGCCAAGCTGCGCGTGGGCCTGCTCGAGAACGCCTTCGGCGCGGCCGTCCTGCTGGGCTGGACCCTGCTGGGCGGGCTGGACGCACTCAACCAGGCGCTGCTCGCCTGGATCGGCCCTGGCATGGGCCAGCAACTGGCCCTGCTCGGCGCCTTCGCCGTCATCGCCGGCGTGCTCGACCTGCCCTTCTCGCTGTACCAGACCTTCGTCGTGGAAGAGCGCTTCGGCTTCAACAAGATGACCTGGCGGCTTTGGATCGCCGATGCACTCAAGGGCGCGGTCGTCGCCGCGCTGATCGGCGCCCCCATCGCCGCGCTCATCCTGTGGCTGATGGCCGCGGCAGGGCCGCTGTGGTGGCTGTGGGCCTGGGGTGCCTGGATGGCCTTCAACCTGCTGCTGCTGGTGCTCTACCCCACCGTCATCGCCCCGCTGTTCAACAAGTTCCAGCCGCTCGACGACGAGACCCTGAAGCAGCGCGTGACCGCGCTGATGCAACGCTGCGGCTTCGCGGCCAAGGGCCTGTACGTCATGGACGGCAGCCGCCGCAGCGCCCATGCCAACGCCTACTTCACCGGCTTCGGTGCGGCCAAGCGCGTCGTGTTCTTCGACACCCTGCTCCAGCGCCTGTCCCCTGGCGAGGTCGACGCGGTGCTGGCGCACGAGCTGGGCCACTTCCGGCACCGCCACATCGTCAAGCGCATCCTGGGCCTGTTCGCCATGAGCCTGCTGGGCTTCGCCCTGCTGGGCTGGGCGGCCACGCAACCCTGGTTCTACACGGGCCTGGGCGTGCGCCCCAATCTCGCCACCGCCAACGACGCGCTGGCGCTGCTGCTGTTCCTGCTGGCGGTGCCGGTGTTCAGCTACTTCGTTTCGCCGCTGATGGCACAGCTGTCGCGCCGGCACGAGTTCGAGGCCGACGCGTACGCGGTGGCGCAGACCGGCGGCGCCGCCGACCTGCGCAGCGCGCTGCTCAAGCTGTACGAGGACAACGCCTCCACGCTCACGCCGGATCCGCTGTACGTGCGCTTCTACTACTCGCACCCGCCCGCCACCGAGCGGCTGGCACGGATGGCACAGGCCGGAGGCCACGCATGAGCGCCGACTCGCAGTTCCCGCGCAAGGACTGGTCCCGGGTGCAGCGCCGCGCGCTGCGGCCCACCGAGGTGGTCACCCGCCTGTCCGCCCTGCCCGGCTGGACGCTCGCCGGCGACGGCCCCGACGTGGCGATCGAGAAGACCTTCCGCTTCGCCGACTGGCACGAGACCATGGCGTTCGTGAATGCGGTGGCGTGGATCGCGCACGCGCAGGACCACCACCCCGACCTGTCGGTGCACTACGGCCGCTGCGTGGTGCGCTGGCGCACGCACGACGTGCAGGGCCTGTCCGACACCGACCTCGCCTGCGCCGCGCAGGTCGACGCCCTGCTGGCCGCGCCCTGATGCGCACGGTGCCGCATGGCTGACGCCGGGCTGCAGCCCGGCCTCGTGGTGGCCGCCTTCGGGCGCCACTGCCTCGTCGAATCGCCCGACGGCGTGCGCCGCATCTGCCACCCGCGCGGCAAGAAGGCGCAGGCCGTGGTGGGCGACCGCGTGCAGTGGCAGCCCTCGCACGACGAAGGCACGATCGAGCGCGTGGAGCCGCGGCGCAACCTGTTCCACCGGGAGGACGAGATCCGCACCAAGTCCTTCGCGGCCAACCTCGACCTCGTGCTGGTGCTGATCGCGGCCGAGCCCGAGTTCTCCGAGCACCAGCTGGCCCGCGCGCTCATCGCCGCCGAGGCGGAGCACATCGACACCCTGGTGGGACTGAACAAGCGTGACCTCGCCGAGCCGTTCGCACGGGCGGCCGGGCGCCTGGCACCTTACCGCCGCATGGGGCACGAGGTGCTGCCGCTGTCGCTCAAGCGCTCGGCCGAGGACGACCGCGCCGCCCTGCTGGCGCGCCTGCAGGGCCGCACGACGCTGGTGCTGGGGCCCTCGGGCGCCGGCAAGAGCACGCTGATCAACCTGCTGGTGCCGGGGGCCGCGGCACAGACCGGCGAGATCTCGCGCGCGCTCAACGCCGGTCGGCACACCACGACCAGCACCACGCTGTACTGGGCCGACGCCGACCGCACGACGGCGCTGATCGACTCGCCGGGGTTCCAGGAATTCGGGCTGCACCACCTGCCGGTGACCGCGCTGGCGAGCCTGATGCGCGACCTGCGCCCGCACGTGGGCCACTGCAAGTTCAGCAACTGCACGCACCGCCACGAACCCGGTTGCGCCGTCCTCGCGGCGCGCGACGACCCGGCAGCGGCCGACCCCGTCACGCCCGGCCGGCACAAGCTGTACACCGAGCTGTACGAGGAACTGAGCCAGCCGCCGCGCTGGTGAACGCGGCGCCCGCGCGGCCACGCGGGCCGCGAGGCGCGGCCGGCGCCGCCTTCAGCCGATCAGGCGCGCCAGCGTCAGCAGCGCCAGCAGCACCATCCACAGCACCACGGTGCGCCAGACCAGGCCCACCACGCTGCGCAGGTGCCCTGGTTCCGCCTCCCGCCCCGGCGTGCTTTCCGAATCGGCGTCCGTGGCCGCGGCCGGTGCGGCCACGGACGAGGTCACTGGCAGCGGCTGCGTGGCGTAGGCCGAGCGCAGCGCCTCCCCGCCCAGGCGCACGTTGATCGCGCCCGAGGTGGCGGCCAGCACCACGCCGTCGTTGTCGTTGGGAAAGCGCTGGGCATGGTGGCGCCAGCAGTCGATCGCCTCCTCGAAGCTGCCCACCACCGCGAACGCCAGCGCGGTGATGCGCGCCGGCAGCCAGTCGATCATGTGCCAGGCCCGCAGCGACGTGGCCTGCAGCGCCTCGCTGGCCGGCTGCAGCTGCAGCCGGTTGCGGTGGCGCCAGTAGCGGGTGACGAACTCGGCCATCCGGTACAGCACCGCGCCGGCCGGGCCGAGGCCGAAGGCCGCCAGCACCGAGTACCAGGCCAGCACGCCGAACACATGGCGGTGCGCGGCCAGCACCGAGTACTCGATCACGTGCCGCACGATCTCGCGCCGCGGCAGCAGCGCCGCCTCGACCTGCTGCCACTGCGCCAGCAGCTCGCGCGCCTGCGCCTCGTCGCCGGCGTCCAGCGCGTCGCGGATGGCGGTGAAATGGTGGCTGAACTGGCGAAAGCCCAGCGTGACGTACAGCACCGCCACGCTCCAGGCCAGCGCCGCCGGCCAGCCCACCGCCAGCAGCAGCCCCCAGTGGATCGCCAGGGCGGCCAGCGCCGGCCCGGGCACCGCCACCGCCCAGGTGATCCAGCCGTGCTGCGCGCCGCCGGCGTCGAAGTTGCGGCTGGCCCAGCGGGCCCAGGCCCGCAGGCCGGCATGCACGGTGTTGTGGCGCGCCAGCGGTCGCACCTGCTCGAGCAGCAGCGCGATCAGGATGGCGAAGAAGGTCATGCGGCCGATGATAAGCGGCACCCCGCACGGGGCCGCCGCCCACGGCCGCGCTCAGGCCGAGAGGAACCGGTACAGGTTGCGCAGCATGCCGGCGGTCGCCCCCCAGATGTAGCGCTCGGTGCGCCCGTCCATGTACGGCATCGAGAACCACTCGCGCACCACGCCCCCGGCCTCGAACACGTGGCGGTGGTGGTGGGCCGGGTTCATCAGGAAGGCCAGCGGCACCTCGAAGGCATCGGCGACCTCGTCGGGGTTGATCCGCAGGGCATGGCCGGGGTCGACCAGCGCCACCACCGGCGTGACGATGAAGCGCGTGCCGGTGGTGTAGGTGGGCATGTGGCCGACCACCTCGACCCGGGCCGGGTCCAGGCCGATCTCCTCCTGCGCCTCGCGCAGGGCGGTGTGGGCCGCATCCCGGTCGTCGGGATCGCGCTTGCCGCCCGGAAAGGCGACCTGCCCCGAGTGCGTCGACAGGTGCGTGGTGCGCTCGGTCAGCAGCACCGTCGGCTGCTGCCGCATGACGATGGGCACCAGCACCGAGGCGTGGGCCGGCTGGCGGTCGGTGAAGCGCTTCTCGGCCCAGACCTCGGGCTCCCAGGCCGGCGGCGCCGCGAAGCGGGCGCGGATTGACGCGGGCGCCAGCGCCGCGGCCGCCACCGGCGGCAGGTGGCCGTCGATGCCGGCGACCGGGACGGCACGCGGGTCGAAGTCCGGCAGCTTGGACAGCGGCACCAGGTCGGGCGGCAGCGGGGCGGGCGTCGGGCTGGGTGGGGTCATGGGCACGGGCAAGAAAAAACCGCCGCGGGCGCGAGCCGGCGGCGGTCTGCTGGGTCAGCGTCGCAGCGCGTCGATCACTCGGCGGCGGGCTTGTTGCTGTAGACCAGCTTTTCCTTGATGCGGGCCGACTTGCCGCTGCGCTCGCGCAGGTAGTACAGCTTGGCGCGGCGCACGTCGCCGCGGCGCTTGACCTCGATGCCGGCGATCAGCGGGCTGTAGGTCTGGAAGGTCCGCTCGACGCCTTCGCCGCTGGAGATCTTGCGCACGGTGAAGGCGCTGTTCAGGCCGCGGTTGCGCTTGGCGATCACCACGCCTTCGTAGGCCTGCACGCGCTTGCGGGTGCCTTCGACGACGTTCACGTTCACCACCACGGTGTCGCCGGGGGCGAACGCGGGGATGCTCTTGCCCAGGCGGGCGATTTCCTCTTGCTCGAGGGTCTGGATCAGGTTCATGGCTGTTTCCTTCGATCGTGTCCGCGCTGCGCTGAAGGCCCCGTGGAAGTCAGCCGGCAGGTGGCTGGGGGCGGCCGGACAGAGGATCGGCGAAGCCCGCGATTATAGCCCGGCGGGCCGCTCGTGCCGCAAGCCGGCCAGGAACGCCTCGTCACGGGCGTCCAGCCGGCCGGCCGCGCGCGCGGTCGCCAGCAGGTCGGGCCGCAGGCGGGCGGTGGCCTCCAGCCGCCGCTCGCGCCGCCAGCGCTCGATCTGCGCATGGTGGCCGGACAGCAGTTCGGCCGGCACCCGCCGCCCCTGCCACTCCTCCGGCCGCGTGTAGTGCGGGCAGTCGAGCAGGCCGTCGATGGCGGGGTTGAAGCTGTCGGCCTCGTGGCTGCCGGCCTCGTTCAGCACCCCGGGCTGCAGGCGCGCCACGGCGTCCAGCAGCGCCATCGCCGCGATCTCCCCGCCCGAGAGCACGAAATCGCCCAGGCTCAACTGCTCGTCGACGTGGCTGTCGACGAAGCGCTGGTCGATGCCCTCGTAGCGGCCGCACAGCAGGATGGCCCCCTCGCCCGCCGCCCAGCGCTCGACCTGGCCATGGTCCAGCCGCCGGCCCGTGGGCGAGAACAGCACGACGGGCGCCGAGGCGCCGCGTTCGGCGCGCACCGCCTGCACGCAGCGCGCCAGCGGCTCGGCCAGCATCACCATGCCCGGGCCGCCGCCGAAGGGGCGGTCGTCCACCCTGCGGTAGTTGCCCTCGGCCTGGTCGCGCGGATTCCACAGCCGCACGTCGACCTGGCCCGAGGCGTAGGCGCGGCGCGTCACGCCCGCTGCCAGGAAGGGCGCGAACAGTTCGGGAAACAGGGTCAGGACGTCGAAACGCATCGCGCGATCGCCGCGGCGGCTTCAGTAGTCCGGCTGCCAGTCGACGGTGATGCGCCCGCCCGGCACGTCGACCGCGTCGACGAAGGCCGACACGAACGGGATCATGCGCTCGGCCGGCTTGCCGTCGGCCTCGAAGCCGACCACCAGCACCGTCTGCGGACCCGTCGACATCAGGTCGCGCACCGTGCCCAGGCCCAGGCCCTCGCGGTTGACGACCTGCAGGCCGATCAGGTCGACCCAGTAGTACTCGTCCTTCCCGGCGGTGGGAAAGCTCGAGCGGGGCACGTAGATGCGGGCGCCCTTGAGCGCCTCGGCCGCGGAGCGGTCGTCGACCTCGTGGGCGCTGGCGACCACGCTGTCGGAGTGTTCCTTGGCCTCCCGGATGCGCAGCAGCACCGTGCCCGCGAAGGCCGGCTTGGCGGCCCGCTCGGACGGCTGCAGGAACCAGCGCCGGGAAGAAAAAAGCGCTTCCGGGGAAGCGCTGTGGGGCAGGACCTTGAACCAGCCCTTGACGCCCCAGGCATCGTGGATGCGGCCGACCTCGACCGCATCGTCCGGCAGCGTGGCCGCCTCGAGCCCGGGGAGGCTCACGCCGCTCAGGCCGCGGCGGCGGCCGGGGCTGCCTTGGCGGCCTGCTTGAGCAGGCGCTCGACCGTGGGCGACGCCTGCGCGCCGACACCACGCCAGTAGCTCAGGCGGTCCTGGGCGATGCGGATGCCCTCCTCGCCATCCTTGGCGATCGGGTTGTAGAAGCCCAGACGCTCGATGAAGCGGCCGTCGCGGCGCTCGCGCTTGTCGGCGACCACGATGTTGAAGAACGGACGGTGCTTGCTGCCGCCGCGTGCGAGTCGGATCACGACCATGATTTATCCTTGGGTGGTTCGGGCCCGGCTCTGGGGCCCGCTGCAGATCTTCCAGCGACTGAGACACGCGACATGGCCACCCGGCCAGCGACACGCTGGAAAGCCCGCGATTATAGCCACCCCGCCGACATGCCCCTTGTCCGACCCAGCACGGCCGCCGATCTGCCGGCCATCACCGCCATCTACGCGCACCACGTGCTGCACGGCACCGGCACTTTCGAGACCACCCCGCCGACCGGGCCCGAGATGGCCGCGCGCCGCGAGGACGTGCTCGGCAAGGGCCTGCCCTGGCTGGTGATCGAGGACGCCGGCCAGGTGCTGGGCTACGCCTACTGCCAGTGGTTCAAGCCCCGCCCGGCGTACCGCTACTCGGCCGAGGACTCGATCTACCTGCACCCCGACGCGGCCGGCCGCGGCCTGGGCCGCCAGCTGCTCACCGAGCTCGTCGCCCGCGCCGAGGCCGCGGGCATCCGCAAGCTCATCGCCGTGATCGGCGACTCGGCCAACGCCGGCTCGATCGGCGTGCACCGGGCGCTGGGCTTCACCCCGGTGGGCACCATCGCCGGCTGCGGCTGGAAGTTCGGCCGCTGGCTCGACATCGTGCTGATGGAACGCGTGGTCGGCGACGGCGCCGCCACCGCCCCGGAGGCCGCATGAAGAGCAAGACCATCGCCGCCTGGCTCGCCTTCGTCGGGGGGCCGCTCGGCCTGCACCGCTTCTACCTGCACGGCCCGGGCGACATGCTGGGCTGGCTGCTGCCCATCCCCACGGCCCTGGGCGTCTACGGCCTGCAGCGCGTGCGGCAGTTCGGCGTCGACGACGCGGCCAGCTGGGTGCTGCTGCCCATCGCCGGTTTCGCCTTCGCCGCCTGCGCGCTGACGGCCATCGTCTACGGCCTGACGGACGCCAAGCGCTGGAACGCGCGCCACAACCCGGGCGCGCCGGCCGATGCCGGGCCCGGGCGCACCCGCTGGGCGACCATCTTCGCGGTCGTGCTGGCGCTGCTGATCGGCACGACGGTGCTGATGTCCAGCATCGTCTACAGCTTCCAGCGCTACTTCGAAGTCCAGGTGGAGGAAGGCCGGCGCATCTCGCAGTGAGCGCGCCGGCGGGCCGCCCCGCTCAGGGGAACAGCTGCAGGCTCAGCCAGTAGCCGATCGCGGCCATGAAGGCCGCCGCCGGGATCGTGAAGATCCAGGCCCAGACGATGTTGCCGGCCACGCCCCAGCGCACGGCGCTGGCACGCTGCGTCGAGCCCACGCCCACGATGGCGCCGGTGATGGTGTGGGTGGTCGACACCGGGATGCCCAGCGCGGTGGCCAAGAACAGCGTCAGGGCGCCGCCGGTCTCGGCGCAGAAGCCGCCCACCGGCTTGAGCTTGGTGATCTTCTGGCCCATGGTCTTGACGATGCGCCAGCCGCCGAACATGGTCCCCAGGCCGATCGCCACGTAGCAGCTGACGATGACCCAGCCGGGGGGCGAGCTCTGGCCCTGCGAGACGTAGCCGGTGGCGATGAGCAGCAGCCAGATGATGCCGATGGTCTTCTGCGCGTCGTTGCCGCCATGGCCCAGGCTGTAGGCGCCGGCCGAGACCAGCTGCAGCCGGCGGAACCAGCGGTCGACCTTGCGCGGCGTCGCCCGCCGGAAGATCTGCGCCACCGCCACCATCATCAGCGAGCCCAGCGTGAAGCCCAGCACCGGCGAGACGAAGATGAAGGCCACAGTCTTCCAGATGCCGGTGGCCACCAGCGAGCCCGCGCCCGACTTGGCGATCACGGCGCCCACGATGCCGCCGATCAGCGCGTGCGACGAGCTGCTGGGGATGCCGTAGTACCAGGTGATCACGTTCCAGGTGATCGCGCCCACCAGCGCGCCGAACACCACGTGGGTGTCGACGACGCCGGGCTGCACGATGCCCTTGCCCACCGTGGCCGCCACGCTCAGGTGGAACACGAAGATCGCCACGAAGTTGAAGAAGGCGGCGAACACCACGGCCTGCGTCGGCTTGAGCACGCCGGTGGACACGACGGTGGCGATCGAGTTCGCCGCGTCGTGGAAGCCGTTCATGAAGTCGAACGCCAGGGCCAGGGCCACCAGCATGATCACCACCCAGAGGGCGGCCTGCACCGGTTCCATCGCGAGGGGCCCCGGCTCAGGAATGCTCGAGGACGATGCCCTCGATCAGGTTGGCGACGTCCTCGCACTTGTCGGTGATGGTCTCCAGCAGTTCGTACACCGCCTTGAGCTTGATCACCTCGCGCACGTCCGGCTCCTCGCGGAACAGCCGGCTCATGGCCGAGCGCATCACCCGGTCGGCGTCCGACTCGAGCTTGTCGATCTCCTCGCAGGTCTTGAGCGCCGCCTCGGCGGTGGCCGCATCGCCCAGGCTGCCGATCATCGCGACGGCATCCTTGACGCGCTCCACGCACTTGACCGACAGGTCGGTCAGGCGGGTGATCTCGTCGTTGACCGCGCGCAGGTCGTACAGCGCCATGGTCTCGGCCGAGTCCTGGATCAGGTCGGCCACGTCGTCCATGGTGTTGATCAGCGTGTGGATCTGGTCCCGGTCGATCGGCGTGATGAAGGTCTTGTGGATCAGCTTGTTGACGTCGTGCGTCACGCGGTCGGCCGCGCGCTCGGCCTCGTCCACCTCGCGGTTGTGACGCTCGCGCAGTTGCGGATCGTCGTAGTGCGCCACCAGCTTGGCGAAGGCCTGGGCCGCCTCCAACGTGCGGGCGGCGTGCTGGTTGAACATCTCGTAGAAGTTGCCTTCGCGCGGCAGCAGCTTGCCGAACAGCATGCGGGTGTCCTGAATGTGACGATTGTGTGACGGGCGAGTGTAAACGGCTGCCCTTGTGGCCCCGGGGAGCCGGTGCCGCTCAGCCGCCGCGGAAGACGAAGTACACCGCCCCCACCAGGCACAGCGCGGCCCACAGGAAGTCCAGCCGCATCGGCTGGCGCAGGTACACCACCGCGAACGGCACGAACACCAGCAGCGTGATCACTTCCTGCATGATCTTGAGCTGCGCGACTGACAGGCCGGCCTGCTGGAAGCCGATGCGGTTGGCCGGCACCTGCAGCAGGTACTCGGCCAGCGCGATCCCCCAGCTCACCAGCGCCGCGGCCCACCAGGGCTTGTCGGCCAGGTTCTTCAGGTGGCCGTACCAGGCCAGGGTCATGAACACGTTCGAGGCGACGAGCAGCAGCACGGTCTGCAGCGACGCAGGCAGCGAGGTCAGGGCGGTCATGCCGGCATTGTCGGCCGGCCTGCTGGCCTGGGTCGACGCGCACCTGCTGGTGGCCGACAAGCCGGCCGGCCTGCTGTCGGTGCCGGGCCGCGGGGCCGACAAGCAGGACTGCCTGGCCACCCGGGTGCAGGCGCTGCACCCGGACGCCCTCGTCGTGCACCGGCTGGACCAGGCCACCTCGGGGCTGCTGCTGTTCGCCCGCGGCCCCGCGGTGCAGCGCGCGCTGTCCGCCGCCTTCGAGCAGCGCCGGGTGCACAAGCGCTACGAGGCCGTCGTCGCCGGCCGCCCACCCGGTCCCGAGGGCGCCGACGGCTGGGGCACCATCGACCTGCCGCTGGGCGCCGACTGGCCCAACCGCCCGCGCCAGCAGGTCGACCCGGTCCACGGCCGCCCCAGCCGCACCCGCTGGCGTGTGCTGGGCCCGGGCCCCCGGCCGGGCACCACCCGGCTGGAGCTCGAGCCGGTGACCGGGCGCGCCCACCAGCTGCGGGTGCACCTGCTCGCGCTGGGCTGCCCCATCGTCGGCGACGCCCTGTATGCCCCGCCCGCGGTGGTGGCCGCCGCGCCGCGCCTGCTGCTGCATGCGCGGGAGCTCGCCCTGGCGCACCCGGCCGACGGCACGCCGATGCGCTGGACCAGCCCGCCGCCCTTCTGAACCGGCCCCGGGCGGCGCTTACCATCGGGCGCATGTCCACCTCCGTCGCCCACCTCACCATCCTCACCGGCGCCTCGCGCGGCATGGGCCTGTCCATGGCCCGCCAGCTGCTCGACGCCGGCCATGCGCTGCTGTGCATCTCGCGCAAGACCAACGACACCCTCGCTGCGCAGGCCGCCGGGCGTGGCGTGCCGCTGGAACAGTGGCCGCAGGACCTGGCCCGCGGCGAGCAGGCCGCCGAGCGCCTGGCCACCTGGCTGGCGGCCCGCGGCGCCGCCGGCCTGCAGTCGGTCACCCTGATCAACAACGCCGGCGTGCTGCCGCGCATCGCGCCGATCGGCGCCATTCCCGCGGCCGACCTCGCGCAGGCCCTGCGCGTCGACCTCGAGGCGCCCATGCTGCTGACCGGCGCCTTCCTGCGCGCCACCGCCGGCTGGGGCTGCGTGCGCAAGGTGCTGAACATCTCCTCCGGGCTGGGCCGCCGGGCCATGGCCTCGCAGGCCGGCTACTGCGCCGCCAAGGCGGGCATGGACCACTACAGCCGCTGCGTGGCGCTGGAGGAGGCCCAGTCGCCCAACGGCGCACGCATCGTCTCGCTGGCGCCCGGCGTGATCGACACCGACATGCAGGTGCAGCTGCGCGGCGCCGACCCGGCCGACTTCCCCGACGTGGCCAACTTCGCCGGCCTGAAGGACAAGGGCATGCTCACCTCGCCCGACGAGGCCGCCGCCCGCGTGCTGGCCTACCTGGCGCGCCCCGACTTCGGCAGCAATCCCGTGGGCGACGTGCGCGACTGATCCGCCGCAAGTCCCGCCGCGGCCAGGGGCGGCGGGCTGCCTCTACCATTGGCGCTCCCATCAGGAGTTGCCATGGACGACACCGTCAAGACCATCGGCGTGGGCCCCAGCGGCCCGCGCGAGAAGCTGATCGCCGACCTCAAGCTGGTGATCACCGATGCCGAGGAGCTGCTGCGCCTGACCGCGGGCCAGGCCGGCGACAAGGTCACCGAGCTGCGCCACCGCATCCAGGACCGCATGGACGCCGCCCGGGGCGACCTCGCGCGGCTGCAGGCCGATGCGGTCGGCGCGGCCCGCGAGGCCGGCAAGGCCGCCGACGACTTCGTGCACGACCAGCCCTGGACCGCCGTGGGCATCGCCGCCGGCGTGGGCCTGCTGGTCGGCCTGCTGCTGGGCCGTCGCTGACCCCCGTGGCCGACGCGCCCGCCTCCCTGCTCGGCCGCCTGCGGCAGCTGGGCGACACCGGCCTGGAGCTGGCCCAGGTGCGGCTGGCCCTGCTGGGCACCGACCTCGAGGAGCAGAAGCTGCGCCTCGGCCAGGGGCTGCTGCTGGCCGTCGCCGGCGTGCTGCTGCTGGTGGTCGGCATGGTGCTGCTGTGCGCGCTGGTGCTGGTGCTGGCCGGCCCGCAGTACCGGCTCGCGGCGCTGGTCGTGCTCACGCTGGCCAGCGTGGGCGCGGGTGCGGCGCTGGTGCGCGGCGGCCTGCGCCTGCTGCGCAGCCCGGCCAGCCCGTTCCAGGCCACGCTGGACGAGCTGCAGCGCGACCGCGACGCGCTGCGCGCCGGCCCGGCCGACTGAGCCGCATGGCCGCCTTCCCCGAGCTGCAACGCAAGCGCGCCGTGCTGCAGGCGCGCAGCAACGTGCTGCGGCACCGCTTGCAGGCGCAGCTGGCGGTCGCGCAGGCGCCCCTGGCCCGGGCCGACCGCTGGCGCGCGCGCCTGGGTGGCGTGCTCGCCCGGCCGCACTGGGTCGGCGCCGCGGCCGCGCTGCTGGTTCTGCTGCGCCCCGCCCGCGCGATGCGCTGGGGCACCCAGGCCTGGGCGGCGTGGCGCTTCTGGCGGCAGCTGCGCCGGTTCTTCTGAGCCCGGGACCCGCCGCGCGCGGGCCGGTCTCAGGCGTCCTGGAAGCCGCCCGCGCGCAGCGTCACCACCAGCGTGTCGCGGTGGCCGCCGGGCGCGGTCGGCTGGATCGGCGTGGTCTCGTGGATCACCCGCGCATCGTCCAGCAGCAGCACGCTCCAGGGCTCGGCCAGGGTGAAGCGCTGGCCGTTCGGGCCGGCGGCGTCGAACACCCGGGTCTCGCCGCCCTTGATGCCCTCGCGCGCCACCAGGAACACCGCCACCAGATCGACGCCGTCGCGGTGCGCGCCCTCGGGCGTGGGCCGGCCGATGCCGTCGGTGGTGTCGATGCGGAACTGGTGCGCCTCGACGTACCAGGGTTGCGGGCCGCGCAGCCGGTCGGCCAGGCCGGCCAGCGCCTGCAGCAGCGTGCCCCAGGCCGGCGCCGCCACCACCTCGGGATGCAGCGGCTCGAACCAGCGCTCCATGCCGCCGTGCAGCGCGTTGTAGTCCAGCGGCTGCCAGTGCGCGCGGTGCGGCGCCTGCACCAGCCGGCCCGCATCGGCCACGAAGCTGCCGTGGCGCCGCCGGCGGTAGCGGCCGCCGTCCTTCAGGTAGGCATCGGGCGGCAGGTCGTTCCAGCTGGGGGCGAGGGCTGCGAGCGCGTCGGCCGACAGGCCGGCCAGGCGGCGCACGCCGGCCGCGTCGAGCACGGCATGGCCCTGGCGGGCCAGGGCGTCGGAAGCCGCCTCGGGCGGCACGAACGGAGGTGGGAACGGCATGAGGTGCGCGAGCTTACCGGCTGCGGCCCGTGCCCCTGCCGCGCTCGGGCATGACGTGGATCAACGGGTGTGCTGCGACGGCCGCCCAGACTCGCCGGCTTCGATGGAGGACACCCCGATGGCCCACCTGGCCTGGTCCGAAGCCCTGGAGCTCGGACTCGACGTGATGGACGACACGCACCGCGAGTTCGTCGACCTGCTGGCCCGCTGCGAGGCCGCGCCCGACGCCGGCCTGCCCGCCGCGTGGGACGCGCTGATCGCCCACACCGACGACCATTTCGGCCGCGAGGACGCCTGGATGGCGGCCACGGGCTTCGCCTCGGTGAACTGCCACACCACGCAGCACCGCGTGGTGCTCGAGGTCATGCGCGAAGGCAGCCGCCTGGGCCGCGAAGGGCAACTGGCGCCGATCCGGCAGATGGTCCACGAGCTTGGCCTGTGGTTCCCGCAGCACGCCCAGACCATGGACGCCGCCCTCGCCCTGCACCTGCGCAGCGCGGGCATGGACCTGCACACCGGGCAGGTGGCCCTGCCCGCGGCGCTGCCGGCGCAGGCGATCAGCGGGTGTGGCGGCGCCAGCTGCGGCTGACGAGCCGCCCCCGGGCGCCGGCCCTCATTCGGTGACCTGCACGCCCTTCCAGAACGCCACCCGGTCGCGCACCATCTGCGCCTCGGGCTTGGGGTCGGGGTAGTACCAGACCGCGTCGGTGTTCAGCTCGCCGTCCACCAGCAGCGAGTAGTAGCTCGCCTGCCCCTTCCACGGGCAGCTGGTGCGGTGGTTGGAGAAGCTCACGTACTGCCGGTCCAGCGACGCCGCCGGGAAGTAGTGGTTGCCTTCGACCAGCACCGTGTCGTCGCTCTGCGCGATGACCTTGCCGTTCCAGATCGCCTTCATCGTCCGTCTCCCTGCTGCGCGGGCGCGCGCAGCCAGTGCACGCTGAACAGCCGCTGCGGGTCGGTCCACACGGCGGCCGGCTCGAAGCCCGCCAGCCGCGCGAGCGCCTGCAGGCCGTCGATGCTGAACTTGTGCGAATTCTCGGTGTGCAGCGCCTCGCCCTCCTCCAGCCGCCAGCTGCGCCCGCCCGCCACGATGTCCTGCCGCCTGCGGCTGACCAGGTGCATCTCGATGCGCGCCTGCGCCGCGTTGTAGAACGCGCCGTGCCAGAACGCCTGCGGATCCACGTCCACGCCCAGCTCGCGCCGGGCCCGCACCAGCAGGTTGCGGTTGAAGGCCGCGGTCACGCCCTGCGCGTCGTTGTAGGCCGCATGCAGCACGGCCGGGTCCTTGACCAGGTCGGCGCCCAGCAGCAGGCCGCCGCCGCGCAGCAGCCGCGCCGCCATGCGCAGGAAGGCCAGCGCCTCCGCCGGCGTGAAGTTGCCGATGGTCGAGCCCGGGAAGAAGCCGATGCGCGGCACGCCCGGCAGCGGCGCGGGCAGGCGGAAGTCGGCGGTGTAGTCGGCCGCCACCGGCAGCACCTGCAGCCCCGGATGCCGCGCGCGCAGCCCCACCGCCGCCTCGACCAGGTGCTCGGTGGAGATGTCCAGCGGCAGGTAGCGGCGCGGCTGCAGCGCCTCCAGCAGCAGCTGCACCTTGGCGCAGGAACCGGCCCCGAACTCCACCAGCTCGCCGCCGCGCCCGGTGTGGCGCGCGATGTCGGGCGCATGCCGGGCCAGGATGGCCCGCTCGGTCCGCGTGGGGTAGTACTCGGGCAGCTCGCAGATGCGGTCGAACAGCCGCGAGCCCTCGGCGTCGTAGAACCACTTGGGCGAGATCGCGCGCGGCGGACCGGCCAAGGCATCCTGCAGCGCCTGCAGGAACTCGGGCCGGTGGTCGGCCGGCGCGCCGGCCGGGGTGGCGTGGGCGAGCGCGGCGTCCGCCAGCGCGTCCGGGTTCAGCATGCGTCCTCCCGTGCGAGCCGCACGCCGGTGCATTGCCAGCGCGCCGCCGGCGGGAAGAAATTGCGGTAGCTCGGCCGCGCATGGCCGGCGGGCGTGTACGCGCTGCCGCCGCGCAGCACCAGCTGCCCGACCATGAACTTGCCGTTGTATTCCCCCACGGCGCCGGCCAGCGGCCGGAAGCCCGGGTAGGGGTCGTACGACGAGCGGGTCCACTGCCACGCGTGGCCCGTGGCCTCGGGCAGCGCACCGCCGGCGGCCAGCGCCTCCCATTCGAACTCGGTGGGCAAGCGCGCACCGGCCCAGGCCGCATACGCCGCCGCCTCGTAGAAGCTGACGTGCGTCACCGGCGCCTCTGGGTCCAGCGGCCGCAGCCCGTGCGGGCCGAACACCTGCCAGTGGCCGTCGGGCGCCCGCGGGTCGTCGGGTGCGATCCAGTACGCCGGCGCGCCCCAGCCCTGCTGCTGCACCGCGGCCCAGCCGTCGGACAGCCACAGCGACGCGGTCGCATAGCCGCCGTCCTCGATGAACTGCAGCCAATGCCCGCAGCGCACCAGCCGGTCGGCCAGCGCGAAGGGCCGCAGCAGCACCTCGTGGCGAGGCGTCTCGTTGTCGTAGGCGAAGCCCTCGCCCGCGTGCCCCACCGCGACCACGCCGCCCGGATGCGCCAGCCAGCGCGCCGGCTCCGGCGCCTGGGCAAGGCGCAGCGCCGGGGCGGCGGCGGCCGGCTGCCAGGCCGGCAGCAGCGGGTTGCACGAGAAGGCATGCAGGATGTCGGTGGCGACCAGCTCCTGGTGCTGCTGCTCGTGCTGCAGGCCCAGCTCCAGCAGCGGCGCCGCGGCGTCCCAGGCGGCGGCATCGGCCGTGGCGGCGAAGCGGGCCAGCGCGGCATCGACATGGGCCCGGTACGCCAGCACCTCGCCGGCCGAAGGCCGGGTCAGCAGCCCGCGCTGGGGCCGCGGGTGCCGCGGGCCCAGGAACTCGTAGTAGGAGTTGAAGAGCCGGCCGAACGCCGGATCGAAGCAGGCGTAGCCCGGGGCATGCGGCTGCAGCACCACCGTCTCGAAGAACCAGGTGGTGTGCGCCAGGTGCCACTTCGTGGGGCTGGCATCGGGCATGGACTGCACGGCCTGGTCCTCGGGCCCCAGCGTGGCGGCCAGCGCCAGGCTGTGCGCCCGCACGGCCTGCACGCGCCCGAGCAGCGGGCTGCGGGCGTCGGCGACGGTGGCACGGTCGGCTGAAGGGCTCATGGCACGGCTAGCGGCGAAGGTTCGCGGCGGCATGATCGCACGCGGCCTCGACGGCCGCATGGCGCTCCCCTCATCCGGCGAACACGGCCAGCAGTGCGGCCACAGCGACCACGCCCACCACCAGGGGCTGCAGCCATGACGGGGGCAGGCGGGCGGGCGAGGACGGCGGCAGGTGCGGGCGGCTGAGCATGTCGCCGGTTGTAGCCAGCCGCTCCCGACAGCGCTGTCAGCCGGGGCCGCGCCCTGCCCGTAGGACACCGCCGCACCGGCCGCCTGGCCACACGGCTCAGACCGCGCCCGTCGGATGGGTCGGGTCGACCCAGAGCACCGTCTCGGGCCGCTCCACCGGCTCGATGGGCAGGTTGACCGCCACCGCCTGCCCGTCGCTGCGGCACAGCACGCACTCGAGCACTTCGGTGGGGCTGGCGTTGATCTCCTGGTGCGGCACGTAGGGCGGCACGTAGATGAAGTCGCCCGGGCCGGCCTCGGCGGTGTACTCCAGCCGCTCGCCCCAGCGCATGCGCGCGCGGCCGCGCACCACGTAGATCACGCTCTCGAGGTGGCCGTGGTGGTGGGCGCCGGTCTTGGCGTCGGGATGGATGGTGACGGTGCCGGCCCACAGCTTCTGCGCGCCAACGCGCGCGAAGGTGATGGCCGCCTTGCGGTCCATGCCGGGGGTGGACGGCACGTTGCCGTCGAGACGGTCGCCCGGGATCACGCGGACGCCGTCGTGCTTCCACGGCGTCTGGGCGCCGTGCTCGTGGTGCGCAGGCCCGTGGTCGTGGGCCTGCGGATGGGGGTCGTGGTCGTGGTCGTGCGCCATGGCCGGCCAGCGTACACGCCGGCCGGCCGGGCGCGTCCTGCGGCGGACCCTAGGTGCCCTCGTCCAGCACCGCCTGCTTCAGCCAGCCCTGCACCAGGGCCAGGTGCTCCTGCTCGGTCTTGAGCGCCACCTCGAACTGGCTGGCCAGCACCTCGTGGCCGCTGCCGCGCGCCAGCTCGATCAGCAGGTCCCAGCCGGCGTTGTCGCCCAGCTCGATCATCAGGATCGAGTTCAGCGCCTGCGGCACCGTGGTGCGCGGGTCCGTGATCACCTGCAGGTGCCCGGTCGCGGCCACCCCGGCGATGTCCGCGCAGGGCGTCATGGCCGTGGGGTCGGCGCCGATGCTGCGCAGCGCGTCGCCCACCAGCTCGAAGTGCGCCCGTTCGTCATCGCGGATCTTGGTGAGCATCGCCAGGTCGACCAGCGGGCCGGAACTGGCCGCGCCGACCTTGGTGATGAGGGGTTCGTACAGGCGCACGCCGGTGCGCTCGTAGGCCAGGCGTTCGCCCAGCTTGTCGATCAGCACCTCGGGCTTGTGGCCCTTGAGCTTGTCGACCACGGTGGCGGCCATGCCCTTCATGCGGGCCGGCACGGGCACCGTGCCGACGCGTCGGACTCCAGCGCGTAGCGCTTGCGCATCGCGTGCAGGTCGTCGGGCTCCTGCGAGGCCCGGCTGGCCTGCTCGCGGGCGAAGTCCACCAGGGTGCCCTTGCTCTTGGGCGCCATGTCCAGGCCGGTGCGGTTCAGGCCGACGGCGACGTCGTTGTCCATTGCATGCTCCCCGTGTCAGGCGATCGCCGGCTCGCCGCCAGCCACCGCGCGGTTCAGTTCCGTGCCGGGCGTCCACTGGTAGCCCGAGGACACGCCCTGCGAGGGCGAGCCCTGCGCATTCATCTGGTTGCGGTAGGTCAGCGAAGCGACGGCCTCGTCGTCCTCGTCGACGAAGCGGGTGCCGTCCTTGCGCATCGGCACCTCCGCCAGGACCTGGCGCAGGAACGCGCGCTGGCTGGTGAACGCGATGCCAGGCGGCAGCGAGCCGTCGCCCAACAGTTCGGCCGCATCGCGCCGCTCGAGGTCCTGGAACAGCCCGATGGCCACCTGCAGCTGACCCAGTTCGTAGTCGAGCATCCGCTCCCACAGCGCCTTGATGCGCGGGTTGGTCTCCTGGCTGGCGCATGCCGCGTAGTTCCACACCTCGGTGGCCTGGCCCAGCACCAGCTTCTCCAGCGGGCTCTCGTCCGGGTTGAGCATGCTGCCGTAGTGCACGATGTGCTGCGCCTCCACCGAGGCGATCTCGGCGTACAGCGCCCGCGCCACCGGGTCGGCGAACACCGGGCCGATGTTCATGTAGTAGTCGTGCGTCTGGTACTCGGCGCCGGTCAGCGTCATCGCGTGCAGCTTGGTGGCGAGCGCCGCGTCGCGCGGGTACGGCTCGAGCAGGTCGTTCTCGGGCGAGCGGTGGTGCACCAGCGTTGGCCGGCCCGGCACGATGTCGGTGTAGCCCTGGGTGATGTTGTTCGCGTCCTTGCCCTCGAGCCGGTCCAGCAGCGCCGCGTAGCGGTACAGGTGGTCGAAGTCCTCCAGCAGCGCGTAGCGGTGCCCCTGCGCCATGTAGGCGTCGGGCTCCAGCTGGGCGATCGAGGCCGTCACCTCGATGGCCACCTGCTCGTAGGCGATGGTGGTCTCCAGCGGCGAATGGTCGGCCGACAGCAGCCAGTTGATGGCGGTGGCCTGGTGGTGCTCGACGCGCGACAGCTGCGCCAGCGGCACGCGCGCCTCGCGGTGCATGCGCAGCAGCACCTGCGTCATGCGCAGGGCGTCGAGCTCGACGCCGTTCATGAGGATGACGCGGATGCGCGTGTACGCATCGTCATCGAGCTTGCTCAGCGGCTTGCCGGCAAGCTCCTTCCAGGTGAAGCGCTGCTGTTCGAGCGCGACACCCTTGTCCTGCAAGAGATTGATGGCCATGGGACTCCCTGGTTGGATCGGCGAAAGGCGCCGACCGGGGACCATGGCAAGCGCGGTGCCCGCGCGCCGCCGGACACGACCGGCGACGGCCGTCAGCCGTGGCGCTGGCGCGCGAGCGCCGCGCCCTGCGCGAGCGCCTGCAGCTTGCGCATCGCGATGTCGCGGTCCATGGGGGCGAGGCCGCAGTTGGTGCACGGGATCAGCCGCTCCCGCGCCACGAACTGCAGGGCGCGGCCGATGGTGTCGGCCACCTGCTCGGGCGTCTCGACCTCGTCGCTGGCCACGTCGATCACGCCGACCATCACGTCCTTGCCCTCGAGCAGCTTCATCAGATCCATCGGCACGTGCGAGTGGAAGCACTCCAGGCTGACCTGGTCGATGGAGCTCCTGGCCAGCGCCGGGAACACCTGCTCGTACTGGCGCCACTGGTCGCCCAGGGTCTTCTTCCATTCGACGTTGGCCTCGATGCCGTAGCCGTAGCAGATGTGGACCGCGGTGGTGCACGTCAGGCCTTGCGCGGCGCGCTCGAGCGCCTGCACGCCCCAGTCGGCGGCTTCCTGCATGTAGACGTTGAAGGCCGGCTCGTCGAACTGGATCACGTCCACGCCGTCGGCCTGCAGCGCCAGCGCCTCCTGGTTCAGCAGCTCGGCGAAGGCCATGGCCATCTTCACCTTGTCACCGTAGAACCGGTCGGCGACGGTGTCGACGATGGTCATCGGCCCGGGCAGCGTGAACTTCAGCTTGCGCGTGGTGTGCGCGCGCGCCAGCTGCGCCTCCATCGCGTGCACCCGGCCCTTCAGGCGCAGCGGCGCCACCACCTGCGGCACCATCGCGTCGTAGCGGTTGTTGCGGATGCCCATCTTCACCTTGTTGGCGAAGTCGATGCCCTCGACCTGCTCCAGGAAGCCGTGCACGAAATGCTGCCGCGCCTGCTCGCCGTCGCCCACGATGTCCAGGCCCGCGTCCTCCTGGGCCTTGATCCACAGCAGCGTGGCGTCGGCCTTGGCCTCGCGCAGGGCGTCGCCCTGGGCCTTCCATTGGGGCCAGAGCTTGTGCGTTTCGGCGAGCCACGAAGGCTTGGGCAGGCTGCCGGCGATGGCGGTGGGGAACATGCGGGTCTCCTCGTCGTGTGTCGTTGAAGCGGAATGCGGGTGAAGGGGCAACGGTTCAGGCCAGCGCGAACGCCCCGGCCAGCAGCTCGTACGAGCGGCGCTGCACGGCCGGGTCCCAGGCCCAGGTGACCAGCACCAGTTCCTCGACCGCCCAGCGGTCGGCCAGGGCCAGCAGGCGCTCGCGCACCTGGGCGGCGCTGCCGACGATGGCGCGCTCGCGCAATGCGCTGCGCTCCATCTCCTCGGCCGGCAGCCACGGCCGCTGCGCCTGCTCGGGCGGCAGCAGCGGGCCGAAGCGGCCGGTGCGGCGGTCGATGCGGGCACGCTCGCGCGAGCGGAACTGGAACCAGGCCTCCTCCTCGGTGTCGGCGGCCAGCACCGACAGGCAGACGGCGGCCTGCGGCTGGGCGACCACGCCGGGGCGGAAGGTCTCGCGGTACAGGTGCAGCGCCTGCTCGCAGCCCTCGCCGTCGGTGATGAAGTGCGCGAAGGCGTACGGCAGGCCCAGGTGGGCGGCCAGTTGCGCGCCGTAGCCCGAGCTGCCCAGCATCCACACCAGTGGCGTGGTGGCGGCCTGCGGCAGCGCGGCCACGCCGTGGCCCGGATGCCCCGGCGGCAGCTCGGCGCCGCTGACCCAGGCCTGCAGCTCCTGCACCTGGCGCGGGAAGTCGTCGGCCGAGCGCAGGTCGGCGTTGAGCAGGCGCGCGGTGCGCTGGTCGCTGCCCGGCGCGCGGCCCACGCCCAAGTCGATGCGGCCGGGCGCCAGCGCGTCGAGCACGCGGAACTGCTCGGCCACCTTGTAGGCGGCGTAGTGGGGCAGCATCACGCCGGCGCTGCCGATGCGGATGCGGTGGGTGCGGGCGGCGATGGCCGCCATCAGGATCTCGGGCGCGGTGCCCACCAGCGTGGGCAGGGCATGGTGCTCGCTGACCCAGAAGCGGTGGTAGCCCAGCTGCTCGCAGTGAACCGCCAGGTCCAGGGTCTCCCGGATCGAGGCGTCCTGGGGGCGGCCGGCGCGGTGGACGGACTGGTCGAGGACGGACAGGCGCAATGGCATGGGGCGCGAGCTTCGCACAGGTTCGGGGCGGTGCGCCGGGGGCCGGCGCAAGTCCTTCAGGGCGGGGGCGGCACCGCGGCGGGCAGCGCCAGGCCGCAGTGCTGGCAGTAGCGCGCGTCGGGCGCATGCTCGGCCAGTCCGCAGCCGGTGCACAGCCGGGGCACGAACAGGCTGCGGCCATGCCGGCGCACGGTCATCTCGGCAGTCACGATCCCGGTGGGCACGGCCAGGGTGCCCCAGCCGACCAGCATCATCAGGGACGCCAGGAAGCGGCCCAGGTCGGTCTTGGGCGTGATGTCGCCGAAGCCGACGGTGGTCATGGTGGTGATCGCCCAGTAGACCGAGGTCGGGATGTCGCGGAACCCGTTCTCCGGGCCTTCCACCACGTACATCAGGGTGCCCACCACCAGGTCGATCATCAGCACCGCGGCCAGGAACACCAGGATCTTGCGGCGGCTGGCGTACAGCGCCTCGGCCATCACCTGGTACTCGGCCACGTAGGCGGTCAGGCGGAAGATGCGGAACACCCGCAGCAGCCGCAGGATGCGCACGTCGATCAGCGCGTGCAGCTCGGGCACGAACAGCGCCAGCCAGGTGGGCAGCACGGCCACCAGGTCGACGATGCCGAAGAAGCTGCGCGCGTACTTCAGCGGCTTGTCCACGCTTGCCAGCCGGGCGATGTATTCGGCGGTGAACAGCAGCGTGAAGCCCCATTCGGCGATGGTGAAGAAGGTGGCCCAGCGGTTGTGCCAGCCCTGCACGCTGTCGGCCAGCACGATGGCCACGCTCACCAGGATGGCCGCGACCACCACCTGGTCGAACAACCGGCCCGCCCGCGTGTCGGACTCCCAGATCACGCGGTACAGGCGCGCGCGCCAGGGCACCGGTGCGGAGGCGTCGGGGGCCGGCCGCTCCATCGCTCAGGCCACCGGGCGCGCGTGGCGGGCCAGGGCCCCGGCCGTGGGCGTGGTGCTGGCGCCGGGCTGCTGCGGCAGGCGGAAATGGCCGTCCACCACCTCGGCCGGCTCCTCGAAGCAGTCCTTGATCCAGGGGATCGATTCCAGCACCTGGCAGGCCGGGTGCGACCAGCTCAGGTGCACGTGCACCTGGCTCATGTCGCCGGCATGCGGTGCCACCGGCAGGCGGTGCGCATGCGCCGCCTCGCACACCCGCAGCACCTCGGTGATGCCGCCCATGCGGGTGACATCGGGTTGCACCCAGTGGATGGCGCCCTGCAGGAAGAACTCGCTGAACGCGTCCTGCGTGTACAGCTGCTCGCCCAGCGCCACCGGGATGCGGCTGGCGCGCGCCAGCTGCGCATGGCCGTGCACGTCGTCGTGCCACAGCGGCTCCTCGAACCAGTACAGGTCCAGCGGCTCGGCGCCCCGGCAGAACCGCAGGCAGGTGGGCAGGTCCCACTTGCCGTTGCCGTCCACCGCCAGGGTCACGTCGGGGCCGATGGCGCGGCGCACCGCCTCCAGCCGGCGCAGGTCGCGCTCGACCGTGGAGCCCACCTTCACCTTGATGCCGGTGTAGCCGCGGTCGACGGAGCGCTTCGCACCGTCGACCAGCTGCGCATCGGGGATGCTCAGCCAGCCGATGTCGGTATCGTAGGCGCGCACCCGCTCGCGCACCTGGCCGCCCAGCAGCTTCCACAGCGGCACGCCGGCCGCCTTGGCCTTCAGGTCCCACAGCGCCACGTCCACCGCCGCATGCGCCAGGGTGGTGATGCCGGCCCGGCCGATCCACTGCAGCGCGGGGTTGCGGGCCACCTTCAGCCACAGGCGCTGGATGCCCGAGGGGTCCTCGCCTTCCAGCAGCGGCGCCAGGCAGGTCGCGATGCAGCGGGTGATGAGCTGGTCGCCCGGCAGGTGGGCATGCGTGCCGGTGAAGCCCCAGCCGCTGTGGCCGGCATCGGTGTCGATGCGCGCGCCCACCACGCCCCAGTGCGTGATGCTGTGCGTGCTGTCGGCGATCTGGTTGCCGGTCACGGGCACGTGCAGGATGAAGGGCGTGACCTGGGTGATGCGCATGCGAGTCTCCGTCGTTCTCCTGCCATCGTAGTCCAGGGCGTGCGGCCGGCGGGACCTGCCCGCCCCCCCTCATCCCGGCGGAAGCCGGGATCCAGGAACGTTCCGTCGCGCCGGCCCGGTCAGCGCCGCGCGCCGCCGAACTTCGGCCGCCACACCGCCAGCACCACGTTGACGATGCTCAGCGCGATCAGCAGCCACAGGGTGAAGGCCTCGGAGCGCAACCGGGCCTGCACCGTGGCCAGGTCGGCGGCAGCGACGGCCGCGGCGATCTCCGCCTGCCGGGCCGAAGAGCCGACCACGATCAGCGTGGCCTCGAACACGCTCAGGCCCAGCAGCGCCTTGAGCCAGGCCCAGCCGGCAGCCATGTAGGCATGGGTGGAGGCCAGCGCGACCAGGCCGCTGACCACCACCACGCCCATCGAGGGCACCAGCACGTACTTGGCGATCGCGGCATGCACCTGGCGGGCGACCAGGAACCCGGCGCTGGCCGGATCGAACGCCTGGTTGATCACCAGGCAGGCGGCCAGCGCGCCGCCGAAGCCGATGGAGGCCACGTCGTGGATCGTCTTGGCGCCGAGGCGCAGCCAGGACCGCTGGGTCATGGACGCGAGCCTAGCGCAGCGGGGATTCCGGCCCGGCCGGGTCGGGCAAGCGGCGCGCCGGCGGCCTCAGGCCGCGATGCGCCAGGGCTCGCCCGCGGCCACCGGCCGAGCGGCCGGCCGCGGGGCCGCAGCCCGTGCCGGCGTGCCCGCCAGCGAGCGTGGCAGCCGGTCGATCGCGGCCTGGCCTGCCGCGAGGATCGTGTCCGGCACGGACGCCGGCAGCGGCGGCACGGCCAGGCCGGCGGCCAGGCGGGAGGTGCGGCGCAGTGCGGACAGCATGGCCGTGACTCTAGGGACGCAGGCCGGCGGGCGCACTCAGCCGATGGCTGCCCCCGGCGAACGGTTCGAACGGTTTCAGAGCCCGTTGTGGATCGCGGTCGCGGCAATGGCCGCATGGCCCCAGGCCACGGCGATCTGGTTCAGGCCCGCCGCCACGTCGCCGGCGGCGTACAGGCCCGCCACGGTGGTCTGCAGGTGGTCGTCCACCACCAGCTGGCCGTTGGGATGCACGCGCGCGCCCAGCCCGGTGGCCAGTTGCGAGGCATGGCGCAGGCCCAGCGCCGGGTACAGCACGTCGAAGTGCAGGCAGCGGCCGTCGGCCAACGTGAGGTCCACGCCCTGCCCCGGCTCGCAGCGCAGGCTGGCGGGGCGCTGGTCGACCACGCGCACGCCGCGCTCGCGCAGCCGCGCCTGGAGCGCGGGCTCGACCTCGTCCTGGCTGCCCAGCGACAGCCAGCTGACCTGGTTGGCGAAGCCGGCGACGAACAGCGACTCGCGCGCGCCGTGCGCGCCGGGCCCCAGCACCGCCACGCGCTGGCCCTGGGTCTCGTAGCCGTCGCATACCGGGCAGTAGCGCACGGTCCCGGTGGCCAGGCTCTCGCGCAGGCCGGGGACGTCGGGCTCGACGTCGCGCGCGCCCGTGGCCAGCAGCAGCTTGCGGGCCCGCAGGGTGCGGCCGCCGCCGATGCGGACCGCGAACTCGCCGTCCGCCCCCGCCAGCGCATCGACCGTGCCCGGCGCCACGGGCACCTGGTAGCGGGCCGCATGCGCACGCAGCCGCTCCAGCAGGTCCGGCCCCCGGATGCCGTCGGCGTAGCCCGGCACGTTGCGGGTGCGCGGGATCCAGCCGGCGCGGCTGTCGCCCGCGTCGACCACCATGAGGCGGCGACGGTAGCGCGCGAGGTACACGCCCGCCGCCAGCCCCGCGGGGCCGCCACCGACGATGACGCAGTCGAGCGGGGCGTCGTCGCTCATGGACTCAGGCGGCCCAGGGCACGCGCTTGGTGACCATCAGCCAGAAGATCGCCAGGAAGGCGACGAAGGCGACGCCACCCAGCAGCACCCACGGCACGAACAGGCGGCGGTAGCGGCGCGACAGGCCCATGCCGCCGACGGCGCACTGCCGCGCCTCGCGGTGCAGCCGCAGCTGGATCGCCACCACGGGCAGCCAGCAGGCGATCGCCACGGCGTACAGGCCCACCGACCAGGCCAGCCACGGCTGGCTCCAGGGCATGCCGGCCTGGCGCACCAGCAGCCAGCCGGTCAGCGGCTGCAGCACCGCCGTCGGCGTGGTGAACAGCCAGTCGGCCCACACCACCCAGCCTGCGACGGCCGCCACCTGCCGCGCATCGCCGCGCAGCGTGGCCACCAGCAGGTAGAAGGCCGAGCCGATGCCGGTG
The DNA here is from genome assembly GCA_027484575.1 of Comamonadaceae bacterium. Taxonomy (GTDB): domain Bacteria; phylum Pseudomonadota; class Gammaproteobacteria; order Burkholderiales; family Burkholderiaceae_C; genus Ramlibacter. Next base: position 135,355 of record JAIXSQ010000012.1, on the reverse strand, counting down.
CCGAACAGCACCGTCGACGAGAGCACGTGTAGCCATTTGAGGGTGAGGTAGTCCATCGGCCGGGCCTGCGCTGCGGCGAAGGCGCGCTAGCGGCGCCGCGGCTCCAGCGCCCACAGCAGCGCGATGCTGGCCATGATCGGCAGGTTCTTGCTGACCGGCCCGTAGGGATGCAGCCAGTGTTCGGGCAGGAAGACGGTGATCAGGACCGTGTAGCCGGCCACCAGCGCCAGCTGCGCCGCCCACACCCGGCGCCGCCATGGCTGGGGCGCGGCCAGCGTCAGCAGGCCCAGCAGCAGATCGAGCCCGGCGGCACCGTACAGCGCCACCAGCGCCGGCGGGCCGTGCAGGCCGACCCGGGCCAGCAGCGCCAGGCTGTCCTGCACCGGGTACAGGCCCAGCGAGACGGCCGCGGTCCACAGCCACAGCAGGGCCAGAGCCAGGCGCAGCAGCGGCACGGCCCAGCCCAGCACGGCGCGAGCGCGCAGCGGCCCCGCCTGGGCCGCCGGCACGAAGCTGCTGGCGGGGCGCGGCCGGCGGCCGAGCCAGCGCTCGAACGGTGCCGACGGCGCCGCATTGCCCTGCAGCAGCATGGTCGCGGTGTCGGCGTCCAGCGCGCTGCCCGGCAGCCGGCCGGCCACCGCGGCGCCGGCGCGGAACAAGCCTTCCGGCAGCGGCAGCACCCAGGGACCCGGCCCCATCTGCAGTTGCCCGCGCAGGCTGGCCAGGTAGCCGGCCAGCGGCACGGGCTCGGGACCCGCGAACGCGATGGTCTCGACCACAGGCGGCGGATCGCGCAGCAGCGCCAGCACGCCGTCGACCACGTCGTCCAGGTGCACCGGCTGCACCGCCATCGCACCGCGGTGCGGCAGCGCCAGCACCGGTGCGGCCGCCAGGGTGAGGAACAGCGCGCTGCTGGGCCCGTCGGGCGCATAGACCAGCGAGGGCTGCACGATGGCGCCACGCAGCGGCAGCGCGCGCAGCACCTCGTCGGCCGCATGCTTGCTGCGGTGGTAGCCGGTGGTGCCGCCGTCGGCGCCCAGCGCCGAGACCTGCACGACGCAGCGCACGCCGGCCTCGGCGCAGGCGGTGAACAGCGCGGCGGGCGCGCGGTGGTGCAGCGCATCGAAGCCCTGCGCCCCCTGCTCGCGCAGGATGCCCACCGCGTTGACCACCGCATCGATGCCCTGCAGCTGGGCCTGCCACCAGCCGGCATCGGGCACCGCCGCGAGGTCGGCGCGCAGCGCCCGGCAGCGCGGGCCGGCGATGGACAGGCGCGCCGGATCGCGCACCGCGCACACCAGCTGGTGGCCCTGCGCCAGCAGGGCACGGGCGATCGCGCCGCCGATCAGGCCGGTGACGCCGGTGAGCAGCACGCGCATGCGGCCATCTTGGCCCGCGCGGCAGCGCGACCGGTGCGGGCGTTACGCCTTGCAATCGCGGCCACCGCGCCGCCTCGGCGGTCCCTAGCATCGGCCGGATGAACCCCTGGTCCGCCGCCTTCCGCGAAGCCGCCGTCTCGGGCAGCCTCGCCAGCCTCGCGTCCGCCGCAGTCCTGGCCGCCATGGGCCGCCGCGAAACCCCCTCGGCCGCCGCGCCCATGAATGCCACCAGCCAATGGCTGTGGGGCCAGCGCGAGGCGCTGCGGGCCGACCGGCCCGACGCCCGCCACACGGTCACCGGCTACCTGGTGCACCACCTGGCCGCCAGCTTCTGGGCCGTGCTGCATGCCAGGGCGCTGGGCGACCGCCCGGAGCTGGCGCGCCCCGGACCGGCGCTGGCCTCGGCCGCGGTGACCGGCGCCGTGGCCGCGCTGGTGGACCTGAAGATGACGCCCGAGCGCCTGACGCCCGGCTTCCAGCACCGCGTGTCGACGCAGGCGATGGTCGCCACCTACGGCGCCTTCGTCGTCGGGCTGGCCGCGGGCAGCCTGCTGGTGCGCCGGGCGCGCGAGCGGCGGGACATGGCACAGCGGCGCGAACGGATGGGGATGTGAGTGCGCCGCGTCGTCCGCGCAGGCGCAGGGACGATGCGGCGTGCGCAGCGTCCCCGCGTGGAGGCCCGCCTGCGCCGGCATGACCGGGCCCCGGCGTCGGCTTGACGGGCCACGGTACCGTCGTCCCCGCGCGGGCGGGGACCCACGCTCAGGCGCGGCGGCCCGTCAGGGCTTCGCCGCCTCGGCCTCCTGCAGCGCGCGCCACATCACCTTGCCGCTGCCGCTCTTGGGCAGCGCGTCGACGAACTGCACCAGCCGCGGCACCTTGTAGACCGCCATGTGCTCGCGGCACCAGGCGACGATGTCCTCCTCGGACACCTGGCCCTTGTGGTCCTGGCGCAGCACCACCACCGCCTTGACCGTCTCGCCGCGGTAGGCGTCGCGGGCCGAGATGATGCAGGCCTCCTGGATGGCCGGGTGCCGGAACATCAGGGCCTCGACCTCGGCCGGCCAGACCTTGAACCCCGAGGCGTTGATCATCCGCTTGAGGCGGTCGGTGATGAAGAAGTAGCCCTCCTCGTCCACCCGGCCCAGGTCGCCGGTGCGGAAGAACCGCCGGCCGTCGCGCTCGAAGAAGGACGACGCGGTCGCGTCGGGCCGCTTCCAGTAGCCGTCGAACACCATCGGGCCCGAGACCACGATCTCGCCCTGCTCGCCCGCGGGCAGGTCCTCGAGCGTGGTGGGGTCGACCACGCGCGCGTCGCAGCTCATGAACGGGATGCCCAGGCACTGCTGCTTGGGCGCGTCGGGCGGGTTGGAGTGCGAGGGCGCGGCGGTCTCGGTCAGGCCGTAGCCCTCGACGTAGCGCAGGCCGAACTGGTCCTGCAGCCGCTGCGCCACCGCGGCCGGCATGGCCGCGCCGCCACCGCCGATGTGCTGCAGGCTGGACAGGTCGTACTCGGCGAAGCGCGGGCTGCCCAGCAGGTCGATGACCATGGTGGGGATGTTGGTCCAGGTGGTGACCTTCCACGTGGAGATCAGCCGCCCGGCCAGGTCGCGGTCCCAGCGCGGCATCAGCACGATCGTGGCGGCGGCGTAGACGCTGGAATGCATCACGCTGACCATGCCGGTGATGTGGAACATGGGCACGACCAGCAGCGTGACGTTCTCGGCCGTCGCATTGCCCCAGGCGGCGCTGGCCACCGCGTTGTGCATCAGGCTGCGGTGCGGGTGCATGCAGCCCTTGGGCAGGCCGGTGGTGCCGCTGGTGTAGGGCAGCACGGCCAGGTCGGTGGGGCCCACCTCGAGCGGCGGCACGGGCAGGTCGCCGGCCAGCGCCTCGTCCCAGGCCCAGCTGCGGCCCGAGGCCATCGCGGGCAGCGGGTGGCGGGTGAGCAGCCAGTCGCGCCAGGCCTCGGGCGGCGCATCGGCGCCGGCCTGCTGCGGGTCGAAGGCGTCGGTGTACTGGGTGACCACCAGGTGCGCGAGCCGCTGCGCCTCGGGCAACTGGGCGTCGGCCTTGGCGATCTCGGCGGCCACGTCGCCGGTGCAGATGGCGACCCGGGCGTCGGGATCGGTGATGTAGTGCTTGAGCTCCTCGGCCCGGTTCATCGGGTTGACGGGCACCACCACCGCATTGGCCCGCAGGATCGCGAAGTGCGCCACGATCAGCTGCGGGCAGTTCTGCATGTCCAGCACCACGCGGTCGCCGCGCCGCACGCCCAGCGCGTGCAGGCGGGCCGCCAGCCGCTCGGCCTGGGCGACCAGCTGCGGGTAGGTGGTCACGCGGCCGAAGAAGACCAGGCCGGGCTTGGCCGGGTAGCGCCGCGCGCTGATCGCCAGGTTGTCCCACAGCGAGGTGGCCGGCGGAGTGAGGGCGTGGGGCAGGCGCTTGGGCCAGACGCGGTGGTGCGGACGGTCCTGGGACGGCAAGGCGGATCCTCGTGGCACGAAAGGCGACAGCCTAGCCCCGCGGCAGGGCCGCACGGGCTGGGAGTTGCCCCAGCGCCGTCACCTGCGGGACGGCGGCGGCTCCGTATGATCCGCAGCCGCATCCCGAACCGAGAGAGACACCCATGCGAACCCTGCGCGCCCTGGCGGCGCTGCTGCTGGCCGGCTGCACGCTGGCCGCCCACGCCGCCTTCCCCGACAAGCCCATCCGGATCGTCATCGGCTTTCCGGCCGGCGGCCCGCTGGACCAGCATGCGCGGCTGCTGTCCGAGCGGCTGCAGGCGGTGCTGGGCCAGCCGGTGGTGATCGACTACAAGAGCGGCGCCGGCGGCACCGTGGGGGCGCAGGAGGTCATGAAGGCGCCGGCGGACGGCTACACGCTGATGCTGGCCAACACCGGCGTGATGGTGATCAACCCGGCCCTGTACACCCGGCTGCCGTACCAGACCACGCGCGACTTCACCCCGATCGCGCGCACCGCGATGCAGCCGCTGGCGCTGCTGGTCAACCCCAACCTGCCGGTGCGCACGCTGCCCGAGTTCATCGCCTATGCGAAGACGCGGCCGGGCCAGGTCAACTACGGCTCGGCCGGCAACGGCGGCATCAGCCACCTGGTGCCCGAGATGTTCAAGACCGCCACCGGCCTGTTCCTGGTGCACATCCCCTACCGCGGCAGCGCCCCGGCCTTCACCGACCTGATGGCCGGGCAGGTGCAGTTCATGGCCGAGTCCATCCCGCAGGCGGCCAGCTACCACAAGCAGGGCAAGGTGCGGGCGCTGGCCGTCACCAGCCGCGAGCGCAATCCCGCCCTGCCCGAGGTGCCGACCGTGATCGAGTCGGGCGTCAAGGGCTTCGAGGTGGTGGGCTTCTACGGCTTCCTCGCACCGGCGGGCCTGCCCCGGGACGTGCGCGACAGGCTCAGCGACGCCTTCCGCCAGGTGCTGGCCAGCCCCGACGTGAAGAGCCGCATGACGGCCCAGGGGGCCGATCCGGCCTTCCTGGGCGCCGAGGACTTCGCCAAATTCCTCGGCAGCGAGCTGCCGCGCTGGGCCGAGGCGGTCAAGGCCTCGGGCGCAAAGCTGGACTGATGGCCGGCCCGCCGCTCTGGCAGTGGGGGGCGGCGGCGCTGGCCGATGGCTACCGCCGGGGCGAGGTCGACCCGGTGGCCGCCGCCCGGGCCTGCCTGCACCGCGCGCAGGACGGCCAGGCGCTGCACAACGCCTGGGTGCTGCTGGACGGCGAGGCCGCGCTGCGCGATGCGCGGGCCAGCGCCGCCCGCTGGGCCCGTGGGGCGCCGCTGTCGCCACTGGACGGCGTGCCGGTCGCCATCAAGGACAACCTGCACGTGCGCGGCTGGCCCACCGGCTGGGGCAGCCGCCTCTTCGACGGTGCCGCGGCCCGGCCGGCCGACGAACTGCCGGTGGCGCGGCTGCGCGACGCCGGCCTGGTGCTGCTGGGCAAGACCACGGTGGCCGAGTTCGCGATGCAGGGCATCACCGCCAACCCCGCCACCGGCACCACCTGCAACCCCTGGGACCGGCGCCTGACGCCCGGCGGCTCCTCGGGCGGCGCGGCCGCGGCGGTGGCCTGGGGCGCGGCGCCGCTGGCGCTGGTGACCGACGGCGGCGGGTCGGCGCGGCGGCCGGCATCGCACACGGGGTTGCTCGGGTTGCTGCCCACGGCAGGCCTGGTGCCGCGCGCCGGCGGCCTGCCCGACCTGTTCGACGGCCACGAATCGGTGGGCGCGATGGCGCGCGAGGCGCAGGACCTGGCACTGCTGCTGCCGTTGCTGGCCGGCTGGCCCGTGGCGCCGCCGCCGCAGCGGCCGCTCGCGCTGTTGTGGCTGCCGCGGATCGGCGCGCACCCGCTCGACCCGGCGATCCTGGCCAGCACCGAGGCGGCCCTCGCGCGGCTGGCGGCGCAGGGCCACCGCATCGCGCGCCACGACGGTCAGGGCCTGCAGGCGCTGCAGGAGGTCCATGCCCTGTGGCCCACGCTGTCGGCCGCCGGGCTGGCCTGGCTGGCCGGCGACCCCCAGGCCCTGGCCCAGGCCGGCGCGCCGCGCCGCTGGGACGACGGCCTGCCGGGCCCGGCGCTGCAGGCCGTGCTGGCCCAGGGCCGGGCCCTGCCGCCCGACGCGCGCGCGCAGCTGCGGGCCGCCGTGGCAGCCGCCCGGTCGCAGGCGACGCAGCTGCTGGCCGGCCACGACCTGCTGCTCACGCCCTGCACCGCCGCCCTGCCCTGGCCGGCGGCGCAGCCCTTCCCCGACCGCATCGACGGCCAGCCCGCCGGGCCCCGGGCGCATGCCGTCTATGCCACGCTGGCCAGTGCGGCCGGCCTGCCGGCGCTGGCCGTGCCCAGCGCGCCGGCCGGCGGGCTGCCCACCGGCCTGCAGCTGGTGGGGCGGGCGGGCGACGACGCGCTGCTGCTGGCGGTGGCCGCGCAACTCGCCCCGTCCCCCGGCACCCCGCGAATCTGGCCGCCGGCCGGCTGACGCACCAGCGACGCGCAGGCGGGCACCACGACGGGGCCGTCGCACGCCTGCGAACCCGCGGCTCACCAAGGCAGTGCCGTGGGCACGCACCACGGCGTGGCATGCGGACACGGCACAGCTCTTGCACATTCGGGTCACCCGCGCCCAGCGCGCCCGATCCCCTGCACCGGAGCCCTCCCATGTCCCTGCCCTCCCGCCGCCACGTCCTGGCCCTCGCGGCGCTCGCCCTGCTCGGCACGTCCGCGGCGCACGCCCAGACGGCGCTCGACGACATCCTGAAGTCCAAGGAGATCAAGATCGCGATCCCCACCGACTTCCCGCCCTACGGCTTCGTCGGCACCGACCTCAAGCCCCAGGGCCTGGACGTGGAGATGGCGCAGTACATCGCCGCCAAGCTTGGCGTGAAGGCCGAGCTGGTGCCGGTGACCACGGCCAACCGCATCCCCTACCTGCAGACGCGCAAGGCCGACCTGGTGATCTCCACCCTGGGCAAGAACCCGGACCGCGAGAAGGTGATCGACTTCACCATGGCCTACTCGCCGTTCTTCATCGCGGTGTTCGGCAACAAGGCGCAGGCCGTCAAGGCGCCGGCCGACCTGGCCGGCAAGTCGATCTCGGTCACCCGCGGCTCGGTCGACGACATGGAGCTGACCAAGGTGGCGCCGCCGTCCACCGAGCTGCGCCGCTTCGAGGACAACAACGCCACCGTGTCGGCCTACGTGTCGGGGCAGGTGCAGCTGCTGGCCACCAGCGCCCAGGTGGCCGGCGCGATGATGGCGCGCAACCCGCAGCTGGGCACCGAGTTCAAGTTCGTGCTCAAGGACTCGCCCAACTTCATCGGCGTGGGCAAGGGCGAGGACAAGCTGCGCCTGCGGGTCAACGAGATCATCGCCGAGGCCAAGAAGAGCGGCGACCTGGACAAGATGGCCGTGAAGTGGCTGGGCCGCCCGGCCGGCGACCTGCCCCAGTGAGGGCGGCCGCTTCGTGCGCATCACCCTCGACTTCGCCGCCGTCCTGGCGCAGTGGCCGCTGCTGGCCAAGGGCGTGGCCTGGACGCTCGCGCTGACGGCGGTCTCGGCCGTGCTGGGCGTGGCCCTGGGCATCGCCTGCGCCTGGGCCCGCACCCAGGCCGCGCTGCCCTTGCGCGTGGCCGTCGGCGCCTACGTGGAGCTGGTGCGCAACACGCCCTTCATCGTGCAGCTGTTCTTCGTCTTCTTCGGCCTGCCGGCGGCCGGTGTGCGGCTGTCGCCCGAGGCGGCCTCGGTGATCGCGATGGTGGTCAACCTGGGCGCCTACGCGGCCGAGATCGTGCGCGCCGGCGTGCAGGCCACGCCGCGCGGGCAGTGGGAGGCGGCGCGCAGCCTGGCGCTCACGCGCGCGCAGGTCTTCCTGCGGGTGGTGCTGCCGCCGGCGCTGCGCCGGGTGTGGCCCGCGCTGGTCAGCCAGATCGTGATCGTCATGCTCGGCTCGGCCGTGTGCGGCCAGATCTCGACCGAGGAGCTGAGCTATGCGGCCAACCTGATCCAGAGCCGCAACTTCCGCGCCTTCGAGGCCTTCATCATCGCCACCGCGCTGTACCTGGCGCTGGCCGTCGCCCTGCGCCGCGCGCTGAACTGGGCCGGCCCCGCGCTGCTGTTCGGCGGGGCGCGCTGAGATGGTTTCCTTCACCCTCTGGGACATCTTCCGCAACCTGCTGCTGGCCGCCCGCTGGACCGTGGCGCTGTCGCTGATCGCGTTCATCGGCGGCGGCCTGGTGGGCCTGGCGCTGCTGCTGCTGCGGCTGCGCGGGGGCCCCTGGCTGGCGCGGCTGGTGGGCGCCTGGGTGCAGCTGTTCCAGGGCACGCCGCTGCTGATGCAGCTGTTCCTGGCCTATTTCGGGCTGGCGCTGGTGGGCATCAACGCCTCGGCCTGGACCGCCGCCAGCGTGGCCCTGACCCTGTACACCAGCGCCTTCCTGGCCGAGATCTGGCGTGGCTGCGTCGAGGCGGTGCCACGCGGCCAGTGGGAGGCGGCGCGCAGCCTGGCGCTGTCGTTCGGGCAGGCGCTGCGCCACGTGGTGCTGCCCCAGGCCCTGCGCGTCGCCGTGCCGCCCACGGTCGGCTTCCTGGTCCAGGTGGTCAAGGGCACGGCGCTGGCCTCGGTCATCGGCTTCGTCGAGCTGACCAAGGCCGGCACCATGATCACCAACGCCACGCTGCAGCCCTTCCTGGTCTACGGCTGCGTGGCCCTGCTCTACTTCGCCCTGTGCTGGCCGATCAGCCTGGGCGCCCAAGTCCTGGAAAGACGGATGCATGTCCCCCATCGTTGAGGTCAGCGGCCTGCGCAAGTCCTTCGGCGCGAACGAGGTGCTCAAGGGCATCGACCTGCAGGTGCAGCCCGGCGAGGTGATCGCCATCATCGGCAAGAGCGGCTCGGGCAAGAGCACGCTGCTGCGCTGCGTGAACGGGCTGGAGACCTTCGAGGCCGGCACGCTCAGCGTCGACGGCCGCCCGCTGGTGCACGGCGACGAGGCCGCGATGCGGGCGCTGCGCCAGCGGGTGGGCATGGTGTTCCAGAGCTTCAACCTGTTCCCGCACCTGAGCGCCGGGCGCAACGTGATGCTGGCGCCGATGCTGGTGCGCAAGCTGGTCGAGGTCGAGGCGCGCGCGCAGGCGCAGCGCCTGCTGGCCCGGGTGGGCCTGGCCGAGAAGTTCGACGCCCTGCCCGAGCAGCTGTCGGGCGGCCAGCAGCAGCGGGTGGCGATCGCCCGCGCGCTGGCGATGGAGCCGGGCGTGCTGCTGTGCGACGAGATCACCAGCGCGCTCGACCCCGAACTGGTGGGCGAGGTGCTGCGCGTGGTGGAGGCCCTGGCCGGCGAGGGCATGACGCTGCTGATGGTCACGCACGAGATGGCGTTCGCCCGCAAGGTCAGCCACCGGGTGATCTTCATGCACCAGGGCCGGGTGCACGAGATGGGCCCGCCGGCGGCCATCTTCGGCGCGCCGCGCACGCCCGAACTGCAGCAGTTCCTGGCGTCCCTGGCCGACTGAGGCTCAGTCGGCCACGAGCGCGCGCATCCAGTCGGGCAGCGGCGCCGACTTCTGGCGCGGAAAGTCCACCCACACCGCGGTGGCCCCGCCGGTGGCGTAGGGCTCGCCCGGCTGGTCGGCGCGCTCGAGGGTGCACCAGGTCTCGAAGGTGCTGCGGCCCGGATCGCTCGTGTAGGTGCGCACCACCACGTCGCCGGGGTACTCGAGCTGGCGATGGAAGTTGCAGAAGGCGTTCAGGATCACCGGCCCCTCCCCCTGCGGATTGAGCGGGCAACCGATGGCATGGAACCAGTCGACCCGCGCGATCTCCATGTAGCGGAAGTACACGGTGTTGTTGACATGGCCCATGGCGTCCATGTCGCCCCAGCGGATGGGCACGGTGGTGGTGTGCACCAGCCTGCGCCGGGCGGGCAGCTCCAGCCGCACCGGCTCAGATCCCGAAGCCGTCGTCGGCCGCGATCACCGAGCCGTTGACGAAATGGCTCTCGCTGCTGGCCAGCAGCACGACCAGCGCGTCCAGGTCCTGCGGCTTGCCCACGCGCTTGCGCGGCAGCATGTTCACCAGCTTCTGGCCGGCCTCGGTCTGCCAGTGGTGGTGGTTGATCTCGGTGTCGATGTAGCCAGGGCAGATCGCGTTGACGTTGATCTCGTAGCGGCCCCACTCCTGCGCCATCGCGCGAGTCATGTGGATCACCGCGGCCTTGCTCATCGCGTACACGCCGATCTGCGGCAGCGTGCGCAGCCCCGCCATCGAGGCGATGTTGATGATGCGACCGCCGGTGAACGTGCCCGGCGCCGCGCCCTTGGCGCGGGCCAGCATGCGCTTGCCCACCTCCTGCGCGACGAAGAAGGCGCCGCGCACGTTCGTGTCGAACACGAAGTCGAAGTCCTCCTCCTGCACGTCCTGCAGCCGCTGCGTGGTGCTCACGCCGGAGTTGTTGACCAGGATGTCGATCGAACCGACCTCGGTCTCGGCATGCGCCACCGCGGCCTTGATGCTGTCGACGTCGGTCACGTCCAGCTGCACCACGTGGGCGTCGCCGCCCTCGCCCTCGATCTGCGCGCGCAGCTCCTTCAGGCGCTCGGTGCGGCGGCTGGCCAGCACGACCGCTGCGCCGGCGCCGGCGAGCGTGCGCGCGAACTGCGCGCCCAGGCCGCTGGAGGCGCCCGTCACCAAGGCGACGCGGCCCGACAAGTCGATGCTGTAGCTCACGAGAGTCTCCTGTCTAAAGGCGATCGTCCCCGCGGGACGGCGCGGCCGATTGTGCAGGACCGACGCATAGAATGCTGTCCCGCCGGCGCCGCCCTGCGCGCCACCGACCTCCCCCGCATCCCACCATGACGCAAGAAGAGATCCTCGCCCAGTTCGGCCCGCGCGAAGCCATGGAGTACGACGTGGTCGTGGTCGGTGCCGGGCCCGCGGGCCTGGCCACCGCGATCCGCCTGAAGCAACTGGCCGCCGAGCACGGCCGCGAGGTCTCGGTGGTGGTGCTGGAGAAGGGCTCCGAGCCCGGCGCGCACATCCTGTCGGGCGCGGTGATCGACCCGCGCGCGCTGACCGAGCTGTTCCCCGACTGGAAGGCCCAGGGCGCACCGCTGAACCAGCCGGTGACCGAGGACATCTTCCTGTTCCTGGGCGAGAAGGGCGCGACCCGCACGCCCAACTGGCTGCTGCCGAAGAACTTCCACAACGAAGGCAACTACATCGCCAGCTTGGCCAACCTCACGCGCTGGCTGGCGCAGCAGGCCGAGGCCCTGGGCGTGGAGATCTTCCCCGGCTTCCCGGCGGCCGAGGTGCTCTACAACGACGACGGCTCGGTCAAGGGCGTGGCCACCGCCAACATGGGCGTCGGCAAGGACGGCGAGCCGACCGGGAACTTCCAGCTGGGCATGGAACTGCATGCCAAGTACACGGTGTTCGCCGAAGGCGCGCGCGGCCACCTGGGCAAGCAGCTGATCGCGCGCTTCAAGCTCGACGAGGGCCGCGACCCGCAGAGCTACAGCATCGGCATCAAGGAGGTCTGGGAGATCTCGCCCGAGCGCCACAAGGCGGGCTTGGCGATGCACACCGCCGGCTGGCCGCTGGACGAGATGACCTACGGCGGCTCGTGGCTGTACCACATGGAGAACAACCAGATCTCCATCGGCTTCGTGGTGGGCCTGGACTACAGCAACCCGTATCTGTCGCCGTTCGAGGAGTTCCAGCGCTTCAAGACGCACCCCAACGTGCGCTGGTACTTCGAGGGCAAGAACGGCGCCAAGCGCCTGGCCTACGGCGCCCGCGCGCTGACGGTCGGCGGCCTGCTGTCGCTGCCCAAGACCGTGTTCCCGGGCGGCGCGCTGGTGGGCTGCGACGCCGGCTACCTGAACGCCTCGCGCATCAAGGGCAGCCACGCGGCGATCAAGACCGGCATGCTCTGCGCCGAGGCCGCCTTCGAGGCCCTGGGCGCGGGCCGCCAGCACGACGAGCTGGCCGCCTATCCCGAGGCCTTCGAGAAGAGCTGGCTGCATGCCGAGCTGAACAAGGCCCGCAACTTCAAGCAGTGGTTCAAGAAGGGCCGCAGCATCGCCACCGTGATGACCGGCATCGAGCAGAAGCTGCTGGGCGGCCACATCCCCTGGACCATCCACCGCGACAAGCCGGACCACGTCTACCTCAAGCCGGCGTCCGAGTGCCAGCCGATCGCCTACCCCAAGCCGGACGGCAAGCTCACCTTCGACCGGCTGTCCTCGGTGTTCATCTCCAACACCAACCACGCCGAGGACCAGCCGGCGCACCTGACGCTCAAGGACGCGTCGGTGCCGGTGAACGTCAACCTGCCGAAGTACGCGGGCCCCGAACAGCGCTATTGCCCGGCCGGGGTGTACGAGTACGTGCCCGCCGAGGGTGGCGGCGAGCGGCTGCAGATCAACGCGCAGAACTGCGTGCACTGCAAGACCTGCGACATCAAGGATCCCACCCAGAACATCGTCTGGGTCGTGCCCGAGGGCGGCGGCGGGCCCAACTACCCCAACATGTGAGGCCGGTGGCCGGCGCGCAGGTTGACGCGCGCCTGACCGTCACCCTCGGTGTAAGCCCGATACCGGGCCCCGGCGCACCCGGGCATCCTGTCGCGCTCGGATCCATCCACAAGGAGAGTGCCCCCATGAAGTTCGTTCCCGCGTTCGCGCTGGCCGCCACCGCGCTGGCCTTCAGCCTCGGCGCCGCCGCCCAGACCACCACGCTGAAGATCGGCTACGCCACCACCAAGGAATCGCATTACGGCGTGGGCTCGACGGCGTTCTGCGACGAGATCGAGAAGGGCACGTCCGGCCGCTACAAGTGCCAGCACTTCCCCAGTTCGGCCCTGGGCGGCGAGCGCGAGATGATCGAGGCGGTGCAGATCGGCACGCTCGACCTGGTCAACACCTCCACCGGCCCCGTGGGCAACTTCGTGCCCGAGGTGCGCATCGTCGACATCCCCTTCCTGTTCCGCGACTACGACCACGCGCGCAAGGTGATGGACGGCCCGATCGGCCAGGACCTGCTGACCAAGTTCCCCTCCAAGGGCATCGTCGCCCTGGGCTGGACCGAGAACGGCTTCCGCCACATGACCAACTCCAAGCGCGACATCGTCAAGCCGGCCGACGCCAGCGGCCTGAAGATGCGCACGATGGAGAACAAGGTGCACATGGAGGGCTACCGTGCCTTCGGCATCCAGCCCACGCCCATGGCCTTCCCCGAGGTGTTCGGCGCGCTGCAGCAGGGCACCGTCGACGGTCAGGAGAACCCGATCCCCGTCATCCTGGCGTCCAAGTTCTCGCAGGTGCAGAAGCACCTGTCGCTGACCGGCCACGTGTACTCGCCGGCGCTGCTGCTGCTGTCGCCCAAGGTCTGGTCCAAGGTGTCGGACGCCGACAAGAAGGTGTTCCTCGAGGCCGCCAAGAAGGCCGCCGTGGCCCAGCGCAAGAAGGTCAACGACGACGAGAACAACGGCATCGCCCAGCTCGAGAAGGACGGCATGAAGGTCATCCGCACCGTCGACGGCAACGCCTTCCGCGACGCGCTCAAGCCGGTGTACGCCAACTACGCCAAGGAATTCGGCGCCGACAACATCAAGAAGATCCAGGACGTGCGCTGACGCGCCGTCCCGGCAACGGCCGCCCGCGTTCCGGGCGGTCTTTTTTTTCCCTGCACGGATGAGATCGTGAAGACCTTCGAACGCCTGTTCCTCGCCGCCAACCGCTGGCTGCTGATCGTCCTGCTGGCGGCCATGGCGGTGATCATCTTCACCAACGTGGTGCTGCGCTACACCACCAGCCAGTCCATCGAATGGGCCGAGGAGGTGGCACGGCACATGATGATCTGGCTGACCTTCCTGGGTGCCGGCCCGGTGCTGCGCTACGGCGGCCACATCGCGGTGGAGAACCTGCAGGACGCCCTGCCGCGCCCGCTGGCCATCGCCGTGCGCGCGGTGGTGGCCACGCTGCTGCTGGCGTTCTTCGGCTTCATGGTCTACGAAGGCTGGAAGTACATGGAGCGCACGCAGTACCAGCTGACCGCGGCCACCCAGATCCCGTTCTCGTACATCTACAGCAGCATGCTGGTGGGCGGCGTGCTGCTCACGGTGCACTGGCTGCTGGTGATCAAGGACTACGTCCTCGAACGCCGCTTCCCCTCCGACGCCCACTTCGACGCCACCGCGAGCGCCTCCCTATGAGCACCAGCCTCATCCTCGTCCTGCTCGGCTGCGGGTTCCTCGCCATCGGCGTGCCCGTGGCCTTCGCCCTGGCCCTGGCCACCGTCGGCGCCCTGCTGATCGCCGACGCCTACCCGCTGGTGGTGGTGCTCAAGGAGACCTTCACCGGCATCGACAGCTTCCCGCTGATGGCGGTGCCGTTCTTCATCCTCGCCGCCGAGCTGATGAGCGGCGGCTCGCTCACCGAGGTGCTGCTGAAGTTCGCCGGCCAGTTCGTGGGCCACAAGCGCGGCGGCCTGGGCTACACCAACGTGGTGTCGCTCACCTTCTTCTCGGGCATCTCGGGCTCGGCGCTGGCCGATGCGGCCGGCCCGGGCTCGATGCTGATCCGCATGATGGACAAGGCCGGCTACGACCGCTCGTACGCCGCCGCGCTGACCGCGGCCACGGCCATCGTCGGGCCGATCATCCCGCCCTCGATCATCATGATCATCTACGCGCTGGCGGCCGAGAACGTCTCGGTCGGCGCGCTGTTCATCGCCGGCTTCACGCCGGGCGTGCTGATCGCGGTCGCGATGTGCGTGGTGAACTGGCGCGTCTCGACCCGGCGCAACTACAAGGGCGACGGCCAGCTGCCCTCGTGGGCCGAGATCGGCCGCACGACCTGGAAGGCGCTGCCCGCCATCCTGCTGCCGGTGGTGATCCTGGGCGGCATGCGCGCCGGCTGGTTCACGCCCACCGAGGCCTCGGTGGTCGCGGTGTTCTACGCGCTGGTGTGCGGCAAGTGGGTCTACCGCACGCTGCAGTGGGGCGCGCTGCCCGACATCCTGGCGCGCTCGGCGCTGCTGTCGGCCTCGGTGCTGATCATCATCGGCCTGTCGGCCGCCTTCGCCTGGGTGCTGACCATCGAGGCGGTGCCGCAGGCGCTGGCCGACTGGATCATCTCCATGCAGCTGTCGCCGCTGATGTTCCTGGTGCTGGTCAACGTCTTCCTGCTGCTGTTCGGCATCTTCATCGAGCCGCTGCCCGGCGTGATGGTGCTGGCGCCCATCCTCGCGCCGGTGGCCGTCAAGCTGGGCATCGACCCGGTGCACTTCGCGATGGTGATGATCTACAACCTGACGCTGGGCATGATCACGCCGCCCGTGGGCGGGCTGCTGTTCGTGACGTCCAACGTGGCACGCGTGCCCCTGGGGCCGCTGACGCGCGAGCTGATGCCGTTCCTGTGGGCACACGGCGTGGTGCTGATGCTGCTGACCTTCGTGCCGGCGCTGTCCACCTGGGCGCCCCGCGCGCTCGGCTTCAAGTGAGCGGGCGGCGGGCCGCCGCACCCGTCTACAATCCGCCGGTCGTCAGGAGAGAGCCTGCCCCGTGCAGGCCGCCGAAGGCGCAGGCGCACAGCCGAACGCTCAGGCACCCAGGACTGGCGGCCGCCCCGCGAGGGGCGTGACCTTGCTGGAGAGAGGCGCAGGCCCGCGGCCCGCGCCCACCGAAGGAGCAAGCCCCATCGCGGGTGAATCTCTCAGGTAAAGCGGACAGCAGGGGCGACTCCATGGCACGGCCATGGCCCGACCACGCCCCTGCAGGAGACCCGCTTGTCCGCCACCCCCACGCCCGACGGCCTGCGCACCACCCCGCTGCATGCCCTGCACCGCGAGCTCGGCGCGCGCATGGTGCCCTTCGCCGGCTACAGCATGCCGGTGCAGTACCCCGCGGGACTCGTGGCCGAGCACCACCACACCCGGGGCGCCGCCGGCCTGTTCGACGTCTCGCACATGGGCCAGCTGCGGCTGGTCGGCCCCGACGCGGCGGCCGCCTTCGAGACCCTGGTGCCCATCGACGTGGTGGGCCTGCCCGTCGGGCGGCAGCGCTACGGCCTGCTGCTGGCCGACGATGGCGGGATCCTCGACGACCTGATGGTGTGCCGGCGCGAGGGCGACCTGTTCGTGGTGGTCAACGGCGCCTGCAAGGACGCCGACATCGCCCACATCCGGGCCCGCATCGGCGATCGCTGCGAGGTCGTGCCCCTGCCCGAGCGGGCGCTGCTCGCGCTGCAGGGTCCGCGGGCGGTCGAGGTGCTGGCGCGTCTCGTGCCGGGCGTCGAGCGGCTCGTGTTCATGGACGGCGCGGCCTTCACCTGGGAGGGAGCCGGCCTGTTCGTCACGCGCAGCGGCTACACCGGCGAGGACGGCTGCGAGATCTCGCTGCCCGGCGAGCGGGCCGAGGCCTTCGCCCGCGCGCTGCTGGCCCAGCCCGAGGTGCTGCCGGTCGGCCTGGGCGCGCGCAACTCGCTGCGGCTGGAGGCCGGGCTGTGCCTGTACGGCAACGACATCGACACCGCGACCAGCCCGGTCGAGGCCGGCCTGGCCTGGGCGATCCAGAAGGTGCGCCGCACGGGCGGCGCGCGCGCCGGCGGCTTTCCCGGGGCGGCCCGCATCCTGGGCCAGCTGGACGGCAGCGTGCCGGTGACCCGCCGCCGCGTGGGCCTGCAGGCGCTCGAGCGCGTGCCGGTGCGCGAGCACACCGAGCTGCAGGACGCGGCCGGCGCGCGGGTCGGCGAGGTCTGCAGCGGCCTGCTCGGCCCCACCATCGACCAGCCCATCGCCATGGCCTGGGTCGACGCGGCCCACGCCGGCGACGGCACCCGGCTGCAGGCGATCGTGCGCGGCAAGCCCGTGCCCATGCAGGTCGTGCCCATGCCCTTCGTGCCGCAGCGCTACGTGCGCGCGGCCACCCCCGCCGCCGCGCCCGCCACCGGGGCGGCCCGCGGCGCCTGACCCGATTTCTTCAAGGAGACAGACGATGAGCGTCAAGTACACGCAGGACCACGAGTGGATCCGCACCGAGGGCGGCACGGCCGCGGTCGTGGGCATCACGGTGCACGCGCAGGATGCGCTGGGCGACGTGGTCTACGTCGACCTGCCGGAAGTGGGCAAGCGCTATGCCAAGGGCGACGTGGCGGGCGTGGTGGAGTCGGTCAAGGCCGCCGCCGACGTCTACATGCCGCTGGACGGCACGGTGACCGAGGTCAACGAGGCGCTGCGCGCCGACCCGTCGCTGGCCAACAGCGACCCGCTGGGCAACGGCTGGTTCTTCAAGGTCGCCCTGGCCGACGCGTCGGCCCTCGACGCGCTGATGGACGAGACCGCCTACACCGCGTTCGCCCAGAACGCCTGAGGCCGCCCGCACCGCGCGCCGCACCGCAGACCACGACGGAGCCCGACCCATGCTGATGCAATCCGCCCCGCCCCTGGGCGACCTGGAGCACGACGCCGAGTTCATCCCGCGCCACATCGGGATCGGCGAGGACGACGAGCGCCGCATGCTGGCCGTGATCGGCGAGTCGTCGCGGCGCGCGCTGATCGAGGGCATCGTGCCGCGCGCGATCGCGCGCGACGACGCGATGGGCCTGCCGCCGCCGGTGACCGAGGCGGGCGCGCTGGCCGAGCTGCGCGCGATCGCCTCGAGGAACCAGGTGCTGCGCAGCTTCATCGGGCAGGGCTACCACGGCACGCACACGCCCACGGTCATCCTGCGCAACATCCTCGAGAACCCGGCCTGGTACACCGCCTACACGCCCTACCAGGCCGAGATCTCGCAGGGCCGCATGGAGGCGCTGGTCAACTTCCAGACCATGGTCTGCGACCTCACGGGCATGCCCATCGCCAACGCCTCGATGCTCGACGAGGCCACCGCCGCGGCCGAGGCGATGACGCTGGCGCGCCGCAGCGTGAAGGCCGCCGGCAACGTGTTCGTCGTCGCCGGCGACGCGCACCCGCAGACCATCGAGGTGATCCGCACCCGAGCGGCCCCGCTGGGCATCGAGGTCAAGGTCGCCGACAGCCACGCGGCCTGGGAGCAGCTGCTGGCGGGCGACGACTACTTCGCGGTGCTCGAGCAGTACCCGTCCACCAGCGGCCGCCTGGGTCAGGACAGCGGCGACACGCAGCGGGTGCGCGCCAAGGGCGCGGCCTACGTGGTGGCGGCCGACCTGCTGGCGCTGTGCCTGCTCAAGCCGCCCGGTGAATGGGACGGCGGCGAGGCCGCCGGCGGCGGTGCCGACATCGTGGTGGGCACGACCCAGCGCTTCGGCATGCCCATGGGCTGCGGCGGCCCGCATGCCGCCTACCTGGCCTGCCGCGACGCCTTCAAGCGCTCGATGCCCGGCCGGCTGGTGGGCGTGAGCGTCGACGCGCACGGCCAGCCGGCCTACCGGCTGGCGCTGCAGACGCGCGAGCAGCACATCCGGCGCGAGAAGGCCACCTCCAACATCTGCACGGCGCAGGTGCTGCCGGCGGTGGTGGCCAGCATGTATGCCGTCTACCACGGGCCGCAGGGCCTGCGCCGCATCGCGCAGCGGGTGGCCGCCTACACCGCCGTGCTGGCCGACGGCCTGCGCGGCATGGGCTACACGCCCACGCATGCCGAGGCCTTCGACACCCTCACCTTCCAGGTCGGCGCGCAGCGCGCCCGCGCCCTGGCGCAGCGCGCGGTGGACCGCGGCGCCAACATCCGCGTCAGCTGGGATGCGTACGTGAGCGTCACGCTCGACGAGACCACCACCCGCGACGACCTGCGGCTGCTGTGGGCCGTGTTCGCCGACCAGGGCCAGCCGCTGCCCGAGATGGCGCGCTACGACAAGGGCATCGAGCCGCTGGTGCCGCACGCGATGCGCCGCACCAGCGCCTTCCTCACGCACCCGGTCTTCAACAGCCACCACAGCGAGACCGGCATGCTGCGCTACATCCGCAGCCTGTCCGACAAGGACCTGGCGCTGGACCGCACCATGATCCCGCTGGGCAGCTGCACGATGAAGCTGAACGCCACCAGCGAGATGATCCCCATCACCTGGCCCGAGTTCGCGCAGGTCCACCCGTTCGCGCCGGCGGCCCAGCGCGCCGGCTACGCCGAGCTGGACCGCCAGCTGCGCGCGTGGCTGTGCGAGGCCACGGGCTACGCCGGCATCAGCCTGCAGCCCAATGCCGGCTCCCAGGGCGAGTACGCCGGCCTGCTGGCCATCCAGGCCTGGCACGCCAGCCGCGGCCAGGCGCACCGCACGGTCTGCCTGATCCCCTCGTCGGCGCACGGCACCAACCCGGCCAGCGCCCAGATGGTGGGCATGCAGGTGGTGGTGGTGGCCTGCGACGCCGACGGCAACGTCGACATGGACGACCTGCGGGCCAAGTGCGCGCAGCATGCCCAGCGCCTGTCCTGCATCATGATCACCTACCCCAGCACGCACGGCGTGTTCGAGGAAGGCGTCAAGCAGCTGTGCGAGGTCGTGCACGCGCACGGCGGCCGGGTGTACGTCGACGGCGCGAACATGAACGCGCTGGTGGGCGTGGCGGCGCCGGGCCGCTTCGGCGGCGACGTCAGCCACCTGAACCTGCACAAGACCTTCTGCATCCCGCACGGCGGCGGCGGCCCCGGCGTGGGCCCGGTCTGCGTGGTCGAGGACCTGGTGCCCTTCCTGCCCGGGCACGTGGCCGGCGGCCTGCCGCCCGGCCCCGTGGGCGCGGTGTCGGCGGCCCCGCTGGGCAATGCCGCGGTGCTGCCCATCAGCTGGATGTACTGCCGCATGATGGGCGCCCAGGGCCTGCGCCAGGCCACCGAGACCGCCATCCTGTCGGCCAACTACGTCAGCGCCCGCCTGCGCGGCCACTACCCCACCCTGTACGCCAGCGCCAACGGGCACGTGGCGCACGAGTGCATCCTGGACCTGCGCCCGCTCAAGGAGACCAGCGGCGTGACCGCCGAGGACGTGGCCAAGCGGCTGGTCGACTACGGCTTCCACGCGCCCACGCTGTCGTTCCCGGTGGCCGGCACGCTGATGGTCGAACCCACCGAGAGCGAGACGCTCGACGAGCTCGACCGGTTCATCGACGCGATGGTGGCGATCCGCGAGGAGATCCGCCGGATCGAGCGGGGCGAGTGGCCGCAGGACGACAACCCGCTCAAGCATGCGCCGCACACCGCGGCCAGCCTGCTCGGGGCCTGGGACCATGCCTACCCGCGCGAGGCGGGTGCGGCGGTGCTGGGCGACCGCCGCCATGCCAAGTACTGGCCGCCGGTGGGCCGGGTCGACAACGTGTACGGCGACCGCAACCTGTTCTGCAGCTGCGTGCCCGTGGGCGAGCTCGCCTGAGGGCACCAGGGGGGCCGCGGCCGCGGCCCCCAACCTGACTGTCAGCCGACCGCCAGCTGACTTGCCGGGGCGGGTGGGGTCCCGGGGCGGAAAAAGTGTGATTCACCTATGGCCCGGCCCCCGGTGGCATGCCATCATCCGCCGTTTTGAGCCCCCCTCGGGGCGTGCAAGGCAGCTCACAGGTGGTGCTGAAGGCTTACATCGTCGAGGACAATCCCGCCATCCGGGACAGCCTGTCGGAGGCGCTGGCCGAACTGGCCGGCATCGCCACCGTCGGGCAGAGCACCAACGCCCTCGAGGCCGCGGCCTGGCTGGCCGATCCGGCCAACGCCTGGGACCTGGCGATCGTCGACCTGCTGCTGGATGCGGGCAGCACGGGGCTGGAGGTGCTGCGCCTGTTGCAGGCACGGCCGCCCGGCCGCAAGGTGGTGGTGCTGACCGCCACCGCCAGCGGTCTGGTCGCGGGCCAGTGCCGCGCGCTGGGCGCCGACGAGGTGTTCGACAAGTCGGTGGACACCGACGCGCTGCTCGACTGGTGCATGCGCCTGGCGGGCCGGCCCGATGGGCCGGTCGCCCGCTGAGCGGGCAGGGGGAAGGACAAGAGAGAGGGGCCGTCCGGCAACGGCGGCGTGACAGGGAGAGTCCGGCGACCATCGACCGGAGGGTCCGGCCAGCCAGAACACTGGCGACCGGTGCTGCAGGAGGCTTCCCGTGCGGGAACCCACCATCGTCGTCATCGACGACAACCCCGACCACTTGGAGTTGATCTCCATGGCGCTGGAGGGCTGCTGCCCGCCCGAGCAGGTGCTCACCTTCGGTGAAGGTGCGCAGGCGCTCGACTACCTGATCGGCCGCGGCCTGCACGCCGGCCGCGACCCGGCCATGCAGCCGCGGCTGGTCATCCTCGACCTGAAGATGGTGCGCATGGACGGCCTGGAGGTGCTGCGCACGCTGCGCGCGCATCCGCGCACGGCGAGCCTGCCGGTGGTCGTGCACTCCTCCTCGGTCGAGAAGGAGGACGTGGCCCGCAGCTACGGCGCAGGCGCCAGCGGCTACCTGCGCAAGGCCACCAGCTTCGACGAACTGCGCCAGCGCATGCGCGGCCTGTGCGAGCAATGGCTCACGCCGCAGGCGCCGGCGGCCACGCCGGCGCCGGGCGCCTGAGCCCGGGGCGCCCCACCCGTCACGAGGCGCCGACCGATCCGGTGACCGGCAGCACGATGCCGGTGATGTAGCTGGCGCAGGACGGCGCCGCCAGGAACACGTAGGCCGGCGAGAGTTCCTCGGGCTGGGCCGGCCGCTTGAAGTCGGTGGACTTGCCGAATTCGGCCACCTTGTCGGCCGTCTGGTCGGCCGGGTTCAGCGGCGTCCACACCGGCCCCGGCGCCACCGCGTTCACCCGGATCCCGCGCGCGATCACGCTCGAGGCCAGCGACATGGTGAAGGCGTGGATCGCGCCCTTGGTGGCCGAGTAGTCCAGCAGCGAGCCGCTCCCGCGCAGGCCCGTGACCGAGCCGGTGTTGATGATCGAGCCGCCTGCCTTCAGGTGCGGCAGCGCCGCGCGGGCCATGCGCATGTAGCCGACGATGTTGGTGTCGAAGGTCTCCAGGATGCGCTCGTCCGTCAGGTCCTCCAGCGCATCGGCATGCTCCTGGAAGGCGGCGTTGTTCACCAGGATGTCCAGCTTGCCGAGTTCACGCACCGTGCGGGCGACGGCCTCGTTGCAGAACGCGGTGTCCTTCACGTCGCCGGGCACCAGCAGGCAGCGCCGCCCCTCCTGCTCGATGCAGCGCGCGGTCTCCTGCGCGTCGGCATGCGAGGCCAGGTAGACGATGGCCACGTCGGCACCCTCGCGGGCGTACAGCACCGCCACCGCGCGGCCGATGCCCGAGTCGCCGCCGGTCACCAGGGCCACCATGCCCTGCAGCTTGCCGCTGCCCCGGTAGTCGGGCGCTTCGAAGCGCGGCCGCAGCGCCATGTCGCGCTCCAGGCCCGGCTTGGGCAGGTGCTGGGCCGGGAAGTCCTCGGGCTGAGGCCGCGTGCCGGTCTGCGGCGCCTGCGGGCCGCCGCCCTCGCCACCCCGGGCCTGCGCCTTCGCTTCCTTGTCGGCGTCGCGCCGGTCCTGCTCGCGCTGGATGGCGCGCTGCTTCTCGGCCGTCGCCTCGGCGCCGGCCCGCGGTTTGTCGTCCATGGCAATCCTCGCTGGAAAGCGGGCATCGTGGCGCCGCGGGCCCGCGCGTCCTGAGGGACCGCGGGGCCCGCGGCTGTCGGAGGCTGCCGACAGCGCCCGCGCGGCCTCAGCGCTTGCCCAGGTCCTGCAGGCGCGCCGGATCCACGGGCTTGGTCCAGTGCAGGTCGAAGCCGGCCTCGGCGGCCGCCTGCTTGTCCTGCGCCTGGCCCCAGCCGGTCAGCGCCACCAGCAGCGGCTGGCGCACGCCGCCCAGCCCGCGGATGCGCCGGGCCACTTCGTAGCCGCTGATGTCCGGCAGGCCGATGTCCAGCAGCACCACGTCGGGACGGAAGCTGCCGGTGGCCTCGACCGCCGAGCGGCCGTCGTGGGCCACCTCGACCGCGTGGCCGGCCATCGCCAGCAGGTCGCCCAGGGTGCTGGCCGCATCCTCGTTGTCGTCGACCACCAGGATGCGGCGCGCACCCGGCGCGGGCGCGCTGGCGGGACGGTCCGCCGGCGCCGCGACCGGCCGCGGCCGCCCGCGCTGCAGCCGCGGCAGGTGCACCACGAACTCGCTGCCGCGGTCCACGCCCTCGCTGTGCGCCTGCACCCGGCCCCCGTGCAGCCGCACCAGGCCGTCGACCAGCGCCAGCCCGATCCCCAACCCGCCCTGGTGGCGCTCGCTGGGGTGCTCCACCTGCGTGAACAGGCCGAACACCCGGCCCAGCATCTCCGGCGCGATGCCCGTGCCGTTGTCGCGCACCCGCACGCGCAGGCTGTCGCCGTCGACCTCGACGAGCACCGCGATGCGGCCGCCGTGGCGGGTGTACTTGGCGGCGTTGTTCAGCAGGTTCGAGAACACCTGCGCCAGCCGCGCGGGGTCGCCCATCAGCTCGGCGGGTTCGTCGGGATAGGTGATGCTCAGCGCATGGCGGGCCGCCTCGATGTGCGGGCGGCTCATCTCCACGGCGGCGCCGACCACCTGCACCAGGCTGACCGGCTCCTGCTTGAGCTCGATCTTGCCGCGGCCGATGCGCGAGACATCCAGCAGGTCGTCCACCAGCCGCGACAGCTGCCCGACCTGCCGCTCGATGATCCCGGCCACCTGGCCGATGCGCTGCGGGTCGGCGGCGGCGCGCCGGATGATGGACAGCCCGTTCCAGATCGGCGCCAGCGGGTTGCGCAGCTCGTGCGCGAGCGTGGCCAGGAACACGTCCTTGGCCCGGTTGGCCTCCTCCAGCTCGGCCCGCAGGCGGGCGTTGTCGATGGCGACGGCCGCCCGCCGGGCCAGGTCCTCGGCCAGCGCGAGCTCGGGCGCCGCGTAGCGCCGGCCGGACTCCGCGGTCACGAAGGTGAGCACGCCCAGCGTGCGCCCGCGCGCATTCAGCGGTGCGCCGATGTACGAGCGCAGGCCCAGGGTGCGCAGCAGCGCCAGCAGCTGCGGGTCGGCGGTGCCGGCATCGAGCATCTCGGCCGTGATCTCCTGCACCAGCAGGCCGCGGCCGCTGCGCTGCACCGACCAGGTCCCCGCCGGGCTGTCGGGATCGGGGGGCCAGCGCCGGTGCAGCTCGTGCGCCATGCGCGTCTTGTCGGGGTCGACGTGGGCGGCGGCGACCCGCTGCAGGGTGCCGTCCTCCTGCAGCAGGTCGATCGCGCACCAGTCGGCGAAATGCGGCACCGCCAGCTGTGCCACCCGGTCGAGCGTGGCCTGCAGGTCGCCGGCGCCGGCCAGCTCGGCGCTGGCGTCGGCCAGGAACGTCAGGTCCTGCTCGCCCTGCTTGCGCAGGGTGATGTCCAGCGACACCCCCGCGATGGCCACCGCGCGGCCGTCCGGCCCCAGCCGCACCCGGCCGCGCCCCTCCAGCCAGCGCACCTGCCCGTCCGGCCACACCACCCGGTACTCGACCCGGTGCCAGCCCTGGCCGCGCGACGCCTCGCGCACGGCCGCCACCAGCCGCTCGCGGTCGTCGGCATGCACGTACGTGGCCAGGTAGGCCTCGGGGCCCGGCGCCGGCGGCATGGCCTGCAGGCCGTGCAGGCGCTCCATGCCGGGCCACCAGGTGGTGCGCCGCTCGCCGAAATCGATCTCCCACACGCCCATCCCCCCGGCTTCCAGCGCGAGCTGCAGCCGCTCCTCGCTGCGCCGCAGGTTCTCGACCAGGCGCTGCAGCGGATCGCCGCTCTCGGCCTCGGCGGGCGGCAGTGGGAGGGACGTCCTGCTGAGCATCAAGTGGGCCGGGTCGGGACAGCGCGGGGTGGACGGGCCAGCGTAGCGAAGCGCCCTGCCCTGCGGTGCCCGGGTGGGCCCGATCGGGCCTCGACCGTGCGGGAGAGGCCGGTAACAGCTGCTTCAGGCCGTGTCGCGCCCTGCGCGGTCGGCCTGCCAGGCACACCCGGTGCCGGCCAGTGCCAGCAGCGCGGCGCAGCCGTAGAGCGCCTCGAAGCCCCAGCGTTGCGCCACCGCGCCGCCGGCCACCACGCCCAGCACGCCGCCCAGGCCGTAACCGGTGATGGTGAACAGCGCCTGCCCCCGGCCGCGCAGCCGGCCCGGGAACTCCCGGGTCACGACCGCGATGCAGGCGGTGTGGTGGCTGGCGAAGCTCAGCGCATGCAGCGCCTGGGCGATGAACAGCGCGGGCAGCCAGCCGGCGAGGGCGCCGGTCAGGCCCATCCGCAGCACGGCGGCCGCGCCGCACAGCACCAGCCAGCGGGTCATCGGCAGCGCCGGCAGCAGCCGGCCCTGGGCGAAGAACCAGACGATCTCGACCGCCACCGACACCGCCCACAGCAGGCCGATCAGCGCCTTGGAGTGGCCGCGCGCGTCGAGGAACAGCGAGAAGAAGCCGTAGATCGCGAAGTGCGCGGTGACATGGAAGAACAGGGACGCGAGGAACCAGCGCACCCGTGGCTGGCGCAGCACGGGGCCGATCGGCGCGCGCGGCGCGCTGCCGTGCACCGGCCGCTCGCGCACGTCCGGCAGCAGCCAGGTGCTGGCCAGCACGGCCGCCAGGCTGGCCAGCGTCCAGCCGGGAAAGTGGCCCATGCCGAAGTGCTCGAACCACGCGCCGGCGCCGAACACGGTCACCATGAAGCCGGCCGACCCCCACAGCCGCACGCGCCCGTAGCGCCCCCAGTCGCCCGCCACCAGCTGGGCCATCGCCGCCTCGGTCAGCGACATCATCGAGCTGGTGTGGGTGAACATCAGCAGCAGCACCAGCCCCACCCACCACGGCCCGCCCGGCCACCACAGGCCCAGCGAACAGACCAGGGCCACGAGCGCCGACAGCCGCAGCAGCCGCACCCGCTCGCCGGTGTGGTCGGACAGCGCGCCCCAGGCATAGGGCGCGAACACCCGCGTGACCGACTGCACCGAGGCCAGCAGGCTGATCACCACCAGCGGCAGGCCCAGGTGCTTGAGCCACAGCGGCAGGTAGGGATTGAAGAAGCCGATGTGCGCGAAGTAGCTCGCCGACAGCGCGGCGAAGGGGGCGAGCTGCCGCCCCGCCGGGGCGCTCACGCCTGGCCGGCGGCGATGGGCGCGAGCGGCGGCCGCACGTCGGCGTTCTGCGCCCGCTGGCGCAGCACGTGCTCGATGACCACCAGGGCCAGCATGGCCTCGGCGATGGGCGTGGCGCGGATGCCCACGCACGGGTCGTGGCGGCCCTTGGTGACCACCTCGACCGGCGCGCCGCGCACGTCGATGCTCTCGCGCGGGCTGAGGATCGAGCTGGTGGGCTTGATCGCGATCGACACCTCCAGGTCCTGGCCGGTGGAGATGCCGCCCAGCACGCCGCCGGCGTTGTTGCTGCGGAAGCCCTCGGGCGACATCGCGTCGCCGTGCGTGGTGCCGCGCTGCGTGATGCTCTTGAAGCCGGCGCCGATCTCCACGCCCTTGACCGCGTTGATGCCCATCATGGCCCAGGCGATGTCGGCGTCGAGCTTGTCGAACAGCGGCTCGCCCAGGCCCGCCGGCACGCCGCTGGCCGTCACGCGGATGCGCGCGCCGCACGAGTCGCCCGCCTTGCGCAGGCTGTCCATGTAGGCCTCCAGGTGCGAGACGTCGGCCACCGGCGCGAAGAACGGGTTCTCGGGCACGTGCGCCCAGGACTCGAACGGGATGTCGATCTCGCCCAGCTGCTGCATGCAGCCGCGCAAGGCGATGCCGTGGGCCTGCGCCAGCCACTTCCTGGCCACCGCGCCGGCGGCCACCATGGGCGCCGTCAGCCGGGCCGAGGAGCGGCCGCCGCCGCGCGGGTCGCGCAGGCCGTACTTCTGCAGGTAGGTGTAGTCGGCATGGCCGGGGCGGAAGCTGGCGAGGATGTCGCCGTAGTCCTTGCTGCGCTGGTCGGTGTTGCGGATCAGCAGGCAGATCGGCGTGCCCGTGGTGCGGCCCTCGTACACGCCCGACAGGATCTCCACCTGGTCGGGTTCGCGGCGCTGGGTGACGTGGCGGCTGGTGCCCGGGCGGCGTCGGTCCAGGTCCGGCTGGATGTCGGCCTCCGACAGTTCCATCCCGGGCGGGCAGCCGTCGATCACGCAACCGATGGCAGGCCCGTGCGACTCGCCGAAGTTGGTGACCGCGAACAGGGTGCCGAAGGTGTTGCCGCTCATGCGCCGGATTATCCCAGAGGGGCATGGCGGGCCCCCTGGGGAGCACCGCCCGCATGCCGGCCCCAAAACGAGCACCAGGGTCGTGCACTAGACTCACGGTCGAGCCGGGGTCCAGATCGTCAGGTCCCCGCCACCGCAGTCCCGATGCACATCCTGCTGGTCGACGACCACCCCCTGTTCCGCGAAGCGCTGCGCACGCTGCTCGCAGCGAAGCTGCCCGCCGCCTCCCTGGAGACGGCCAGCACGCTGGGCATCGCGCTCGAACGGGCGCGCCGGCAGCCCCCCGACCTGATGCTGGTGGACCTGGCCCTGCCCGACGCGAGCGGGCTGCAGTCGCTGCAGGCCCTGCACGAGGCGGTGCCCGGCGCGCGGGCCATCGTGGTGTCGGGCGACGACCGCCCGCAGACCGTCTATGCGGCGCTGGACGCCGGGGCCGCCGGCTTCATCCACAAGGCCGCCGAGAGCGACGGCATCGTCCAAGCGCTGGGCACGGTGCTCGAGGGCGGGATCGCGCTGCCCGCCTCGCTGGTCGAGCGGCCGGCGCAGCCCACCGCCCGCGAGCAGCTCGGGCTGTCCGAGCGCCAGTGGCAGGTGCTGCAGCGCGTGCTCGAAGGCAAGCCGAACAAGCTGATCTGCCGCGAACTCGACCTGTCGCCCTCGACCGTCAAGACCCACCTGGCCGAGGTGTTCCGCCGGCTGGACGTGCGCTCACGCACGCAGGCCATGGTCGAGGTGGCCCGGCGCGGCATCCGCCTGCACTGAGTCCAGGGCGGCCGCGGCCGCCTTGCGCAGGGCGTCGGCGCCGAAGGGCTTGTGCAGCACCCGCACCCCGGCGCGCTGCTGGCGGGCGAGCTGGTCGGGCCCGGTGTCGCCGGTGACCAGCAGCGCCGCGACCGCCACCGGCGCGTCGTGCCGCACCAGGGCCACCAGGTCCAGCCCGTGGCCGTCGGGCAGGCGCGCGTCGCACACCAGCAGGTCGGGCCAGTCCTGGGCATCGTCCAGCCAGTCGCGCAACGCGGCGGCGCTGGCGAAGCTGCGCACGCGCGCACCCCAGTGGACGAACTGCAAGGCCAGCGCCTCGCGCACGCCGTCCTCGTCCTCCACCAGCCACACCAGCCGGCCCGCGAGCAGATCGAGCGCCAGCGGGACGGGGGCGGAGGCCGGGGCCTGGGGCACCGACCGTTGCGCCGGGGCGAGCAGCAGCCGGAACGTGCTGCCCCGCCCCGCCACGGAGCGCAGCTGCACCTCGTGCCCCAGCAGCATCGCGCCGCGGCGCACGATCGCCAGGCCCAGGCCCCAGCCCTGTCGCGAGCTGCGGGCGGGGTTGTCCAGCTGCAAGAACGGCTCGAAGATGCGCTCGCGGTCGGCCTCGGCGATGCCGCGGCCGGTGTCGTGCACGCCCAGCTCGATGCGGCCGCCCCGGCGGCGCGCCGCCAGCAGCACGCCGCCGCGCTCGGTGTAGCGCAGGGCGTTGTCCACCAGGTTGCGCAGCATCTGCTCGAGCAGCACCGCATCGGACTGCACCACCAGCGGACCGTGCGGCAGCCGCGCGCGCAGCCGCAGGCCCCGGAAGGCCGCCTGCGGCTGCGCGGCTGCCAGCACCGACTCGCACAGCGCGGCCAGGTCCACCGGCCGCAGGTCGGCGGCGCGGTCCTGCGACTCCAGGCGCGAGAAGTCGAGCAGGCCGCGCAGCAGCGCCTCCATGCTGTGCAGCGCGCGCCCCATCTGGCCCAGCAGGTCGTCGGTGCGCGCGTCCGACCCGCGCGCGCCGTCGCGCAGCAGGTTCCACAGCAGCGAGATGCTCACCAGCGGCTGGCGCAGGTCGTGGCTGGCCGTCGCCAGGAAGCGCGACTTGGCCTCGTTGGCCGCGTCCAGCGCCGCGGTGCGCTGGCGCACCCGCTCCTCCAGGGTTCGGTTGAGCAGCTCGACCTGCGCCATCGCGTCGAACAGGCGCACGATCAGCACCGTGGCGAACGCGCACAGCGCCAGCGGCAGGGCCCACAGCAGCGCGAACTGGTGGGTGATCGGGAACCAGCCGGCGATCTGGTTGCCGTAGTCGTGCAGGCCCGCCAGCAGCACCAGGACCAGCAGCGCGACCAGCAGCAGGCGCAACATAGGCGTGGCCTGCCGCGCGGCAATCGCGCCGTCGCGGGCCGCCCCGAGACCGGCCACGAACAGGCCCGCATAGACGATGCGCCGCACCGGCGGCAGCCACTCGATGGGCAGTGCCACGGCCAGCAGGAGCACGCCGGCCACGGCGCCGCCCCAGGGGCCGCGCAGGGCCGGCGGGGTGCCCGTGCGCACGCAGCGTGCGTACGCCACGATCAGCAGCACCATGCAACTGGTCAGGCCGAAGGCCACGCGGTCGGCTGCGGCCGAGTCCATCAGCACCGGCCCGACGTAGAGGTAGTTGCGCGCCGAGCCCACCAGGCCGGCCAGCGCGAACAGGCCGACCGCCTGCTCGCGCGGCTGGCGCCAGCGCACCAGCAGCAGCAGCAGCGAGAACAGGCCTGCCGCGAGGTTCAGGTTCTGCGGCAGGTCGTGTTCCCACCACAGCGCCCGGGCCCGCAGGTCCTCGACCTGCGGTGCCGGCCCGATGTGCAGGTCGGACAGCCCGCCGCGGTAGCGGTAGTGCACGGCGATGTGCAGTTCGTTCATGCCCCCGCGCAGGTCCAGCACGGGCAGCCGCACGACCGACGGCACCGGCCAGATCCGGCCGCGGTCGCCGGCCTGCTCCACCAGCGCGCCGTTGACGGCCACTGTCCGGACGGTGGACAGGCGGTTCGCGTACAGCGCCCAGGGCTCGGTGGGCGCCTGCGGCAGGACGAAGCGGACCCGGTACTCGCCGTCCCCGCTCGCCGGCCTGCCCTGCAGCGACCAGGTGTCGGGGAGCGCGACCGGCTGCCAGGCCTCCTGCGGGCCGGCGCGGAACTCCGCGGACGCCAGGTGCAGCATGGACGCGTCGACGCCGGTGCGCGGCCACAGGGTCCAGGCCAGCACCGCGGCCAGCAGCCCGGCGGCCGCCAGCCACCACCATCCGCGTTGGCTGCCTGCCGTGGTCCTGCGCATGGGCTGCATCCTAGCGGGGCGGCGGGGGCGGCCCGGCAGGCCGCCCGCCACGCTCAAGGCTGCCAGGGCCGGCTGGAGGAGGCCTGGTTGCCCAGCACGATGGTGGTGGTGCTCACGTAGCCGCCGTTGACCGCACCGCCCGGGGCCTGCAGCGAGCCCGAGTTCAGCGTCGAGGTCGCGAAGGTGCAGCCGGTCTCCTGGTTCAGCGCGTTCTGCTCCGCCTGCAGCACCTGCGTGCCGCCCTGGAACAGGCCGAAGCCGCAGTTGTCCATGCGCGAACCGTAGGCCGTGCCCTGGGCGTAGGTGTAGGTGACCACGTTGTCCAGCACCCCGCCGCCGGCGCCGGCGATGGCGGTGTTCAGGGCCGCCAGCGTCGGGGGCGTGGTGGCCGTCACCGTGGCGAACAGGTTGGACGCGTTCGCTTGCGCGAAGGCAGCCGACAGCGGCACACCGGTGATCTGGAACGCGAAGGCATGGACGACCGTGCCGTTGGCGCCGCCGGTCTTCACCTCCCAGCTGAACAGGCTGCCGGGGGCGACCTTGGTCTCGTCGATGCAAGGCGTGTAGGCGGCCAGCGTGTGGTTGGTGGTGGCACCAGGGTCGGCCACGTTCGCCGCAGCCAGGTCCTGGCAGCTGCGCAGCGCCTCGGCGTTGGTCCCGTAGACGGTGGAGGTTCCGCTGCCGATGCGCCAGCTGGTGTTCAGGCCCGCAGGCGCGGTCAGCACCACCCGGGCGCCCGCATCCGGCGGCAACGACGGCCCACGGTACTGCGAGACGGCCGGGCTGCGCACGACGATGGCGTTGATCGCGCCCGGGGCCAGGCCCAGCTGCGTGTTGAGCGCGGTGACGTCATCCCTTTCCACGTGGACCGCGTACTCGCGGTTGTAGCTGGCCGCCCCGGTGAGGGTGGCGACCGACCGCCGGATGCGCGCGTTCATGTGCATCTCGAGGTGGCTGTCGCCCAGGGCTCGCCAGCCGCCGGCACAGCCGGCGTAGGCCGCGCCCTTGGCGAACTTCCAGTTGACCATGCCCGCATCGGCGGTGCTCTTCAGACGCACCCAGGCCGCCGTGGGGGCGCCGTTGCCGTCCAGCGCGACCGCCGAGGTGGCGCGGCTCCTGAGCACCGTCATCGCCGTCACGGGATTGGGCAGGCCCACGAGCGTGCCCCGTTCCGTGCTGTCCAGAGGCGTCATGTCGAAGGGAGACAGGCCGACCACGCCGAGGTGGAAGCCCGACGCCGCCGGGCCGGTGGTCAGGGCGTTGACGATGTCGGCCTTGGTGCCGCCGCCGCCATCGAAGGCCGCGTCGAAGAAGTTGCCGACCGTCGTGGCGTTCACGGCCCCATTGGCGAATGCGCCGTTGAAGGTGGCCACGCAGGCCTTGATCTCGTTCAGCACGGCCGCGGCCGTGTCGGACTTGGTCAGGTCCGCGGCCACGGGCGCGGTGACCTGGGTCGTCGGTGCGGTCCCGGCGGTGCCGGCCAGCGCCACGCTGCCCAGGTCCGTCTTGGTCGCGATCAGGGTGACGGTGGCGGTGGCGCCCTGGGCGGTCGCCGGCGACACCAGGATCTGGTCCAGCGTCTTGTCCAGGCCGGTGCCGTCGGCCTGGAAGCTGCCGTTCAGCGGGTCGGTGCCGCCCGGGTTGATCGGCTGGATCATGGTCTTGACGGTCTGGACGGCGCTGGTGAGGTTGCTGCCGCTGGTCGCGGACGCCAGGGCGGCCTGGCATTGCGCGGTGACGGTGGGCTGGCAGGCATTGACCAGGCTGGTGCCGGCCGGCTGGCCCGCCGCCGTCGAGACGATCAGGTCGGTCAGCGGGGTGACGTTGACGGTCTGCCCGGCAGCGGTCGCGACCGAGGTGAGCGAGACCTGCTGGCCGTTGGCGGTGCCGATGACGCTCAGGATGAAGGGCCCGGTCATGCCGGACACGTCGACCGTGAACGCACCCGCCGCCGTGGTCGTGGCGGGCGGCGACACGACGCCGTTGACGTCGATGGCGACCACCTGCCCGCTGATCGCG
This sequence comes from Comamonadaceae bacterium, assembly GCA_027484575.1. GTDB lineage: Bacteria > Pseudomonadota > Gammaproteobacteria > Burkholderiales > Burkholderiaceae_C > Ramlibacter. The sequence goes on along the minus strand of JAIXSQ010000012.1, from coordinate 103,256 downwards.
GCGCCGGTCGCGGCCGTGCCCGACAGGGTCTGGGCCGAGGCGGCAGGCGGTGCCTGGACGCCGGGCGCTGCCGGCGCGCTGCCGGAGCCGCCGCCGCAACCGGGCAGCAGCAGGGCCAGGGGCATGGCGGCGATGGCCGCATGGACGAGGGTCTGTCGGGGATGGAATCTCATGGGCGCCTTCCGGTGCGGTGATGGAACCGCGGCGGATTCTGGGAAGGCGCCCTGCCGGGCGGAACTCGGCCACGTGGCCGGTCGGCCAAGTGGCCGATGGGTGTTCGGCCGTTCGGCCGATGGGCTGGAAAGGCGGACCCGTGCTGGGCCCGGGACACCGGCCGGCCGGCCGGCGGCGGCCGGTCAGGCGCCGGCCGGGGCCTGCCTCAGAGCGAGGCGGTGGGCTGCGCGTCCTCGGCCGCGGGCCAGTCGCGGATGTAGGCCTTGAGCATGCGGTTCTCGAAGTTCTGGCTGTCCACGACCGCCTTGGCGACGTCGTAGAAGCTGATCACGCCCATCAGCATGCGCTTGTCCATGACCGGCATGTAGCGGGCATGGCGCTCGAGCATCATGCGGCGCACCTCGTCCAGGTCGGTCTCCATGGTGCAGGTCAGGGGGTGGTCGTCCATGGCGCTGCGCACCAGGCGCTCGCCCACCGCGCCGCCGTTGCCCACGACGGACTGGATCACCTCGCGGAAGGTGAGCATGCCCACCAGGTCGCCGTGCTCCATCACCACCAGCGAACCGATGTCCTTGCCGGCCATGGTCTCGAGCGCCCGCGCGAGCGGTTCGTCGGGGCCGACGGTGTAGAGCGTGTTGCCCTTGACGCGCAGGATGTCGCTGACTTTCATGGCCTGTCTCCTCGGTGGCGGCGCTGCGGGGTGCCGTCGGATGAATATAGCCCACAATGCCCGCCGGCCCGCAGCACGACGGGCACCGAGGAGACCCTGAGATGCCCGGCCCCACCGATCCCGGCTTCGACACGCTGGCGCTGCACGCCGGCGCGGCGCCGGACCCCGCCACCGGCGCCCGCGCGGTGCCGATCCACCTGACGACCTCGTTCGTCTTCGAGTCGTCCGACCATGCCGCGGCGCTGTTCAACCTCGAGCGCGCCGGCCATGTCTACTCGCGCATCAGCAACCCGACCACGGCCGTGCTCGAGCAGCGGGTGGCCGCGCTCGAGGGCGGCATCGGCGCGGTCGCCACGGCCAGCGGCCAGGCCGCGCTGCACCTGGCGGTCGCCACGCTGATGGGCGCGGGCTCGCACATCGTGGCCAGCACCGCGCTGTACGGCGGCTCGCAGAACCTGCTGCACTACACGCTGCGCCGCTTCGGCATCGAGACGACCTTCGTGCAGCCGGGCGACCTGGACGGCTGGCGCGCCGCCATCCGGCCGACCACGAAGCTGCTGTTCGGCGAGACGGTGGGCAACCCCGGCCTGGACGTGCTGGACATCCCGGCCGTGGCGCAGGTCGCGCACGAGGCCGGCGTGCCGCTGCTGGTGGACTCCACCCTCACCTCGCCCTGGCTCGTCCAGCCGCTGGCGCACGGCGCCGACCTCGTCTACCACTCGGCCACCAAGTTCCTGTCGGGCCACGGCACCGTGATCGGCGGCGTGCTGGTGGACGGCGGCAGCTTCGACTGGGAGGCCTCGGGGCGCTTTGCCGAACTGACGCAGCCCTACGACGGCTTCCACGGCATGGTGTTCAGCGAGGAGTCGACCGTCGGCGCCTTCCTGCTGCGCGCCCGCCGGGAGGGCCTGCGCGACTTCGGCGCCTGCATGAGCCCGCACACGGCCTGGCTGATCCTGCAGGGCATCGAGACGCTGCCGCTGCGCATGGAGCGCCACATGCGCAACACCGAGCAGGTGGTGCGGTTCCTGGCGGCCCATCCCTTCGTCTCGCGCGTGGGACACCCGCTGCTGGAGAGCCACCCCAGCCATGCGCTGGCGCAGCGGCTGCTGCCGCGCGGCGCGGGCTCTGTGTTCAGCTTCGACCTGAAGGGCAGCCGCGCCCAGGGCAAGGCCTTCATCGAGGCGCTCAAGCTGTTCAGCCACCTGGCCAACGTGGGCGACTGCCGCTCGCTGGTGATCCATCCGGCCAGCACCACGCATTTCCGGATGAGCGACGAGGCGCTGGCCGGCGCGGGCATCGGGCCGGGCACGATCCGGCTGTCCATCGGGCTGGAGGATGCCGACGACCTGGTCGAGGACCTGAAGCGGGCGCTCAAGGCGGCCGAGAAGGCGGGGGCCTGAGATGGACCTGCAGGTCAACGGCCACCGCGCCTACGCGTACACCGGCGGCAAGCCCTTCGACGCCGCCAAGCCCACCGTGGTCTTCGTCCACGGGGTGCTCAACGACCACAGCGTCTGGATCCTGCAGTCGCGCTACCTGGCCCACCATGGCTGGAACGTGCTGGCCGTGGACCTGCCCGGCCATTGCCGCAGCGGCGGCGAGGCGCCGTCGACCGTCGAGGAGGCCGCCGACTGGATCGTGGCGCTGCTCGATGCGGCCGGCGTGCAGCGCGCCGCGCTGGTGGGCCACAGCTGGGGCTCGCTGATCGCCCTGGAGGCCGCGGCCCGGCTGGGCGCGCGCGCCAGCCACCTGGTGCTGGTGGGCACGGCCTTCCCGATGAAGGTCTCGCCGGCGCTGCTCGAGGCCTCGCTGAACGATCCCGAGCAGGCGCTGAAGATGGTCAACGTGTTCAGCCGCGCCACGCTGGCGCCGCCGCCCTCGGCCCTGGGCCCGGGGACCTGGGTCTACGGTGCCTCGCTGGCCCTGGGCCGGCGGGTGCTGCGCAGCAACACGCAGGTCAACGTGTTCCACCGCGGCTTTTCGGCCTGCGACCGCTACGCGGGGGCCGAGGCGGCGATCGCGCGGGTGCAGTGCCCGGTGCTGTTCCTGCTGGGCGCGGTCGACCAGATGACCCAGCCCAGGGCGGCGCAGGGGCTGGTCGCGCACGCGCAGGCGGCGGGCCGGCAGGTGGAGGTGGCCAGCGTGCCGGTGGGCCACCACCAGATGACCGAGGCGCCGGACGCGACGCTGGCGCTGCTGCGGGACTTCCTGGGGCGCTGAGCGCCGCGGCGCTGGCTAGACTGGCGCGGACACAGACAACGATCCGGAGACAGACAGACCATGAGCACCAGCACCGCGACCGGCAGCGTCGATCCGCGCAGCCTGCAGTCCTTCGCCGAGTTCTACCCGTTCTACCTGAGCGAGCACAGCGACAGCACCTGCCGCCGCCTGCACTTCCTGGGCTCCAGCCTGGGGCTGGCGTGCCTGGCGATGCTGCTGGCCACCGGCCAGTGGTGGTGGCTGCCCGCCGGCCTGGTCGCGGGCTACGCCTGCGCCTGGATCGGCCACTTCGGCTTCGAGAAGAACAAGCCGGCCAGCTTCAAGCGCCCGCTCTACAGCTTCATGGGCGACTGGGTCATGTACAAGGACATGTGGACGGGCAAGGTCCCGTTCTGAGCGGGCGGCCGGTCGTGGCGTCAGCCGTTCACAGCGCGTCCCGCAGGTACAGCCCCGACAGCTTGCCCGTCTTCCACAGGCCCGCGCTGGCCTCGCTGGGCGGCAGCAGCACCGCGCGCATCAGCGGCTCGAGCGAGGTCGAGGCGGGGTCGGCCAGCAGCACGTAGCGGGTGGCGTGCTGGTCGTCGGCCTCGTTCAGGCGGCCCACCCAGTCCAGCCGCACCAGCACCTCCAGCACCGGCTCCAGCTGCAGCCTGTCCACGGCCAGCGCCGCCTCGAGCTCGCCCAGGTCCAGGCCGCGGCGCACCGACACGCGCGTGGCATGCAGCTGCCGCAGCAGCTCCAGCGCCAGCTGGAACGCCCAGCCGTGCGCCGCCGGCAGCCGGTGGGCACCGAGCAGCAGGCTGGGCAGGTAGGCGGCCACCACGGCGCCGAGCAGCACCACCAGCCAGGCCAGGTAGATCCAGACCAGCAGGATGGGCACGGTGGCGAAGGCGCCGTACACCACCGAGTAGGTGGGCACCAGGCCCAGGTACCAGGCCAGCAGCCGCTTGGCCACCTCGATGCCCAGCGCGGCGAACACGCCGCCGGCCATCGCGTGGGCGGCGCGCACCGGCGCATTGGGCACGAAGCGGTACAGGCAGGCCAGGCCGCCGGCCAGCAGGATGAACTCGAGCAGGTCCAGCACCAGCTGCACCCCGCCGGGCAACCCGCCCACGAGGCCGCGGGACAGCGCCAGCGCGTACGAGGTGACCGAGAGGCTGCCGCCCAGCAACAGCGGCCCTAGCGTCATCACCGCCCAGTACACCAGCACCCGCTGGCCCAGCCGCCGCGGCCGCCGCACGCGCCAGATGCCGTTGAGGGTGCGGTCGATGGTCAGCACCAGCGCCAGCGCCGACAGGAACAGCGCCGCGAAGCCGGCGGTGCCCAGCCGGCTGGCCTTGCCCGCGAACTGCGTCACGTAGCCCAGCACCTGGCGCGCGATGGCGTCGGGCACCAGGCTCTGCACCAGCCAGGCCTGCAGCTGGCCCTGCAGCTTGCCGAACACGGGAAAGGCGGTGAACACGGCCAGGGCCACCGTGACCAGCGGCACCAGCGCGATGGTGGTGGTGAAGGTCAGGCTCGAGGCGGTGATGCCCAGGCGGTCCTCGCGCAGGCGCTCGCGCAGGGTGCGCGCGGTGGTCAGCCAGGGGAAGCGGGAAAGCTGCGCGAGCAGCTGGGCAGGATGCATCGGCCGCTATGATGCCAGCGGCCATGGACCCCACCGCCCGACCCGCCTCCACCGACCTGCGCGCCATCCGGGCCCTGGCCGTCGGCAGCCTGTGCGCGCTGCTGGTGCTGCTGCTGGTGTGGGACCTGTGGTTCGCCCACACGCCCTCCAGCGCCGCCTGGATCCTGCTGAAGGTCGTGCCGCTGTGCGCCGCGCTGTCCGGCCTGCTGCGCCACCGGATGTACACCTACCGCTGGATGTCGCTCGTCGTCTGGCTCTACTTCACCGAGGGCGTGGTGCGGGCCTGGAGCGACGCCGGCGCGAGCCGCTGGTTCGCCGCCGCCGAGATCCTGCTGTGCCTGCTGCTGTTCGCGGCCTGCGGCCTGCACGTGCGCACCCGCCTGGGCTGGGGCCGCAAGCCCTCCACACCGTCTTCCGCCACGTGACCGATTTGATCGACCAACTCCGCGACTGCGTGGGCGCGGACCACGTCCTCACCGAGGGCGACCTCACCGCCTGGGAGCAGGACTGGCGCAAGCGCGCGCGCGGCAAGGCCCGCGCCGTGGTGCGGCCGTCCAGCACCGCCGAGGTGGCCGCGGTCGTGCGCGCCTGCGCGGCGGCCGGCGCGGCCCTGGTGCCGCAGGGCGGCAACACCGGCCTGGTGGTCGGCGGCATCCCCGATGCCAGCGGCACGCAGGTGCTGCTGTCGCTGCAGCGCATGCAGGCGGTGCGCGGCATCGACCGCGAGAACCTCACCATGACCGTCGAGGCCGGCTGCGTGCTGCAGTCTGTGCAGGACGCCGCCGAGGCCGCCGGCCTGCTCTTTCCCCTGAGCCTGGCGGCCGAAGGCAGCTGCACCATCGGCGGCAACCTGGCCACCAACGCCGGCGGCACGCAGGTGCTGCGCTACGGCAATGCGCGCGACCTGTGCCTGGGGCTCGAGGTGGTGACCGCGCAGGGCGAGGTCTGGGACGGACTGGCCGGCCTGCGCAAGGACAACACGGGCTACGACCTGCGCGACCTGTACATCGGCAGCGAAGGCACGCTGGGCATCATCACGGCGGCCACCCTCAAGCTGTACCCGCTCCCAGCGGCCACGCTCACCGCCTGGGCCGCCGTGCCGTCGATGGAGGCGGCCGTGCGGCTGCTCGGGCTGGCGCAGGCGCGGCTGGCCTCGAGCCTGACCGGTTTCGAGGTGATGGGGCAGTTTGCGCTGTCGCTGGTGGTGCGCCACATGCCGCAGCTGCGCGTGCCGTTCGCCGACGCGAGCCCGTGGGGCGTGCTGCTGGAGGCCTCCGACCACGAGAGCGAGGCCCATGCCCGCGCCGGCTTCGAGGCCCTGCTGGAGGCCGCGCTCGAGGATGGCTGCGCCACCGATGCCGTCGTGGCCGAGAACATCGCCCAGGCGCGCGCCCTGTGGCACGTGCGCGAGAGCATCCCGCTGGCGCAGGCGCAGGAAGGGCTGAACGTCAAGCACGACATCTCGGTGCCGATCTCGCGCATCCCGGCCTTTTGCGCCACCACCGACGCGATCCTGCAGCGCGAGATCCCCGGCGTGCGGCTGGTCAACTTCGGCCACCTGGGCGACGGCAACCTGCACTACAACGTGCAGGCGCCGGCAGGCGATGCGGCGCCGGCCTTCCTGGCCCGGCACGAGGACGTGGTGAACCGGCTGGTCTACGACCAGGTGCACGCCCACGGCGGCTCCATCTCGGCCGAGCACGGCGTGGGCGAACTCAAGGCGGCCACCCTGCCCAAGTACAAGTCGCCCGTCGCCCTGGGCCTGATGCAGGCCGTCAAGCGGGCGCTGGACCCGCAGGGGATCCTGAATCCCGGGCGGGTGGTGCAGGGATAATCCGGGCCATGCGCCCCGTCCGCTCCCAGTACGAAGACTTCATGCGCCATGTGTACACGCATGGCACGCCCAAGCAGGACCGCACCGGCACCGGCACGCGCAGCGTGTTCGGCCACCAGATGCGCTTCGACCTGAACGAGGGCTTCCCGCTGGTGACCACCAAGAAGGTGCACCTCAAGTCCATCATCCACGAGCTGCTGTGGTTCCTCGAGGGCTCGTCGGACAACAACAAGCTGCGCGAGCGCGGCGTGACGATCTGGGACGAGTGGGCGCGCGAGGACGGCGACCTGGGCCCGATCTACGGGGTGCAGTGGCGCAGCTGGCCGACGCCGGACGGCGGCCACATCGACCAGATCGCCGAGGCGGTCCGGACGATCCGCAGCAACCCGGACTCGCGCCGCATCATCGTCAGCGCCTGGAACGTCGCCGAGTTGCCGAAGATGGCGCTGGCGCCCTGCCATGCCTTCTTCCAGTTCTACGTGGCGGACGGCAGGCTGTCGTGCCAGCTGTACCAGCGCAGCGCCGACATCTTCCTGGGCGTGCCGTTCAACATCGCCAGCTACGCGCTGCTGACGCACATGATCGCGCAGCAGTGCGACCTGGGCGTGGGCGACTTCGTCTGGACCGGCGGCGACTGCCACATCTACAACAACCACCACGCGCAGGTCGAGGAACAGCTGGCGCGCCAGCCCTATCCCTACCCCACGCTGCACATCAAGCGCCGGCCCGATTCGATCTTCGACTACCGGTTCGAGGACTTCGAGGTGCAGGACTACCAGTGCCACCCGGCGATCAAGGCGCCGGTGGCCGTCTGATGCGCCTCGGCCTGATCTGGGCCCAGGCGGCCAACGGCGTGATCGGCCGCGACGGCAAGCTGCCCTGGCACCTGCCCGAGGACCTGGCGCACTTCAAGCAGGTGACGCTGGGCGCGCCCGTCATCATGGGCCGCAGGACCTGGGACTCGCTGCCCCCGCGCTTCCGGCCGCTGCCGGGCCGCCGCAACATCGTCGTCACGCGCCAGCCGCAGTGGCAGGCCGGGGGCGCCGAGCGCGCCGGCTCGCTCGACGAGGCGCTGGCGCTGTGCGCCGGCGCCGACACCACCTGGGTGATCGGCGGTGCGCAGCTGTATGCGCTGGCCGCGCCGGCCGCGCAGGTGGCCGAGGTGACGCACATCGAGCGCGAGGTCGACGGCGACGCCTATGCGCCGGTGCTCGGCGCCGGCTGGCGCGAGGTGGCCCGCGAGCGGCACGTGGCCGCCGACGGCACCGCGCTGAGCTTCGTGCGGCTGCAGCAGGACTGACCCACCCCCACCCACGCAGAGGAGGACCCGCCATGTCGGGAGCAGGATTCCACGTGCACGGACCGCACGACCACGAGCTCGAGCACGCGCGCGAGCATGCCGCCGCCGGGCACGGCGAGGCGCACCACGGCATCGCCGGCGGCAGCCTGACCAGCCAGGTGGCGATGTTCACCGCCGTGATCAGCACGGTGGGCGCCATGTTCTCGTACATGGGCGGCGCCACGCAGGCCGACGCGATGCTGTTCAAGAACAACGCCGCCATCGCCAAGACCCGGGCCTCGAACCAGTGGAACTACTTCCAGGCCAAGAGCACGAAGCAGTCGCTGGCCGAGATGTCGCGCGACCTGGCGCCCGCGCAGGCCGACAAGGACAGGTACCAGGGCAAGGTCGATCGCTACGAGAAGGAAAAGAAGGAGATCGAGGCCGAAGCGCGCGCGATGGAACAGGAGAGCGACGACTGGAATGCGCGCAGCGATGCGGCACTGCACGTCCACCACCGCTGGGCCCAGGCCACGACCGCGCTGCAGGTGTCGATCGCCCTGGCCGCCATCGCGCTGCTGACGAAGAAGCGCTGGCTGGAATGGGGCATGGCGGGCGTGGGCGTGCTGGGCGTGGCGATCGGCGCCGCGGCCTTCCTGCATGTCTGACGCGGCGGAATGCAGGAGGCAGGCATGACGAGGAACGTGGGATTGGTCGGCCTGGGCGCGATGGGCGCGGGCATGGCGGCGTCGCTGCGCCGCGGCGGCTACACCGTGCACGTGTGCGACGTGCGGCCCGGCGTGGCGCAGGCCTTCGCGCGCGAGGGCGGCGTGGCCTGCGCCTCGCCGGCCGAGGTGGCGGCGCACTGCGACGTGGTGGTCTCGGTGGTGGTCAACGCCGCCCAGACCGAGGCCGTGCTGTTCGGCGAGGGCGGCTGCGCCGCGGCCCTGCGGCCGGGCAGCGTGTTCGTCATGTGCTCCACCGTGGACCCGAACTGGTCGGTCGCGCTGGAGCAGCGCCTGGCGGACCTGGGCCTGCTGTACCTGGACGCCCCGATCTCCGGCGGCGCGGCCAAGGCGGCCGCGGGCCAGATCACGATGATGACCGCCGGCCGGCCCGCGGCGTACGAGGCGCTGGGCCCGGTGCTCGACGCCATGGCCGGCCGCGTCTACCGCCTGGGCGACCAGGCCGGCGCGGGCAGCAAGGTCAAGATCATCAACCAGCTGCTGGCCGGCGTGCACATCGCGGCCGCGGCCGAGGCCATGGCGCTGGGGCTGCGCGAGGGGGTGGATCCCAAGGCGCTGTACGAGGTGATCACGCACAGCGCCGGCAACAGCTGGATGTTCGAGAACCGCATGGCCCACGTGCTGGCCGGCGACTACACGCCGCTGTCGGCGGTGGACATCTTCGTCAAGGACCTGGGCCTGGTGCTCGACGTCGGGCGCGCCAGCAAGTTCCCGCTGCCGCTGTCGTCGACCGCGCACCAGATGTTCATGCATGCCTCGACCGCCGGCCACGGCCGCGAGGACGACAGCGCGGTGATCAAGCTGTTCCCGGGCATCGAGCTGCCCAAGGCCGGCGCATGAGCGGCATCCTGCTGGGCTGCATCGCCGACGACTTCACCGGCGCCACCGACCTGGCCAACAACCTGGTGCGCGCCGGCATGCGGGTGGTGCAGGCCATCGGCGTGCCCGCCGGTCCGCTGGACACCGACGCCGACGCCGTGGTGGTGGCGCTGAAGTCGCGCACCATCCCGGCCGCCGAGGCGATCGCCCAGTCGCTGCAGGCGCTGCAGTGGCTGCGCGGCCAGGGCGCGCGGCAGGTCTACTTCAAGTACTGCTCGACCTTCGACAGCACGCCACGGGGCAACATCGGCCCGGTGGCCGAGGCGCTGATGGAGGCGCTGGGCACCGACTTCACGATCGCCACGCCGGCCTTCCCCGACAACGGGCGCACGGTGGTCAAGGGCCACCTGTTCGTGGGCGACGTGCTGCTGCACGAGAGCGGCATGCAGCACCACCCGCTGACGCCGATGACCGACCCCAACCTCGTGCGGGTGCTGCAGGCGCAGTGCACGCGCAAGGTGGGCCTGCTCGACCACCGCGTGGTGGCGCAGGGCGAGGCGGCGATCCGCGCGCGCATCGCGCAGCTGCGCGCCGAGGGCGTGGGCCTGGCCATCGTCGACGCGCTGTCCAACGACGACCTGCTGCGCCTGGGCCCGGCGCTGGCCGACCTGCCGCTGGTGACCGCCGGCTCCGGCGTGGCCATCGGCCTGCCGGCGAATTTCGGGCTGGCCCCCTCGCCCCGCGCAGCGGCACTGCCGCCAGCCGCCGGCCAGCGCGCGATCGTCTCGGGCAGCTGCTCACAGGCGACCAACCGGCAGGTCGCCGACTTCGTCGCCGCCGGTGGCGCCGCCCTGGCGCTGGATCCGCTGCGCATGGCGCAGGGCGCCGATGTGGCCGCCGAGGCGCTGGCCTGGGTGCAGCCGCGGCTGGCGGGCGGGCCGGTGCTGGTGTACTCGACGGCCGAGCCGGGCGCGGTGAAGTCGGTGCAGGGCGCCCTGGGGATCGACGCGGCCGGTGCGCTGGTCGAGCGCACGCTCGCGGGCATCGCGCGCGGCCTGGTCGAGCGCGGCGTGCGCCAGCTGGTGGTCGCCGGCGGCGAGACCTCGGGTGCCTGCGTGCAGGCCCTGGGCATCACGCAGCTGCAGATCGGCGCGCAGATCGACCCGGGCGTGCCCTGGTGCCATGCGGCGTCGCCCGCCGCACCGCACGGCGGCCTGCACCTGACCCTCAAGTCGGGCAACTTCGGCACCGACGATTTCTTCCGCAAGGCCTTCGACGTCCTGGCGGCCTGACCTCCCTGCCCTGCACACCATGCCCCGCTTCGCCGCCAACCTGTCGATGCTCTATCCCGAGCACGCCTTCCTCGACCGCTTCGCCGCCGCCGCCCGCGACGGCTTCACGGGCGTGGAGTACCTCTTCCCCTACGAGCACGCGCCGCAGGAACTGGTGGCGCGCCTGCGCGACCACGGCCTGCAGCAGGTGCTGTTCAACGCGCCGCCGGGCGACTGGGCCGCGGGCGAACGCGGGCTGGCCTGCCTGCCGGGCCGCGAGGACGCGTTCCGCCAGGGCATCGACAAGGCGCTGCAGTACGCCGCCGCCCTGGGCTGCCCGCGCGTGCACGTCATGGCCGGCCTGGTGCCGGCCGGCGCGAGCCGGCAGGCGCTGCGGCCGACCTACGTGGCCAACCTGCGCTGGGCGGCGGCCCGGGCGGCCGACGCCGGCGTCGACCTGCTGCTCGAGCCGATCAACACCCGCGACATCCCGGGCTTCTTCCTAAACCGCCAGGACGACGCGCATGCGCTGGTGGCCGAGATCGGCGCGCCCAACGTGAAGGTGCAGATGGACCTGTACCACTGCCAGATCGTCGAGGGCGACGTGGCGATGAAGATCCGCCAGTACCTGCCCACCGGGCGGGTGGGCCACTTCCAGGTCGCCGGCGTGCCCGAGCGCCACGAGCCGGACGTGGGCGAACTGCACCATCCCTACCTGTTCCGCGTGATCGACGAGGTCGCCGCCACCTGCGGCTGGGACGGCTGGGTGGGCTGCGAGTACCGGCCCGCGCGCGGCGCGGTGCCGGAGGGCACGAGCGCCGGCCTGGGCTGGCTGCGCGCCGCCACCGGGACCGCCGCGTGAGCACCGGCGACGAAGCGGCGCTGCGGCAGGAGGTCTGCCGCGTGGGCGCCAGCCTCCACGCGCGCGGCTACGTGCATGCGACGGCGGGCAACATCAGCGTGCGCCTGCCCGACGGCTTCCTGATCACGCCCACCGATGCCAGCCTGGGCACGCTGGTGCCCGAACGGCTGGCCAAGGTGGACGCGCAGGGCGTGCAGCTGTCGGGCGACCGCGCGAGCAAGACGCTGGCGCTGCACCGGCGCATCTACGCGGCCGAGCCGTCGGCGCAGTGCGTGATCCACACGCATTCGACGCACCTGGTGGCGCTCACGCTGGCGGGCGTCTGGCGGCCCGAGGACATCCTGCCGCCCATCACGCCGTACTACGTGATGAAGGTCGGCCACGTGCCGCTGATTCCCTACCACCGGCCCGGCGACCCCGCCGTCGGCGACCTGGTGGCGCAGGCGATCGCCGAGCGGCGCGCGCGCGGCACGCCGCTGCGCGCCGTGATGCTGGACCGGCTGGGCCCCAACGTGTGGCACGAGAGCCCGGCGGCCGCGATGGCCACGCTCGAGGAGCTCGAGGAGACGGCCCGGTTGTGGCTGATGACGCAGCCGCGGCCCGCGCCGCTGGATGCGGCCCAGCTCGAGGCGTTGCGCACCGCCTTCGGCGCGGCCTGGTAGCGGCCGACCCACGGTGGCCGCGCTGTAGCATCGCGGGCTCGCACCGACCGCCACCCGCCGCAGGACCGCCGTGAAACTCGCCACCTGGAACGTCAACTCGCTCACCGCCCGCCTGCAGCACGTGCTGGACTGGCTGGCCGCCAACCCGGTGGACGTGCTCTGCCTGCAGGAGCTCAAGCTCACCGACGACAAGTTCCCGCTGATGGAGCTGCAGGCCGCCGGCTATGCGCACTGCGCCGTGTTCGGGCAGAAGACGTACAACGGCGTGGCCATCCTCTCGCGCACGGAGCTGCGCGACGTGCACCGCAACGTGGCGGGCTACGCCGACGAGCAGGCGCGGCTGGTGTGCGCCAGCGTCGACGGCCCGCTGGGCGAGCTGCGCGTGGTCAACGGCTACTTCGTCAACGGCCAGGCGCCGGGCAGCGACAAGTTCGCCTACAAGATGGCCTGGCTGGCGGGCCTGCGCGCCCACCTGGCCGGCGAGCTGCAGCGGCACCCGCGGCTGGTGCTGCTGGGCGACTTCAACATCGCCCCCGAGGACCGTGACTCGTACGACCCCGAGGGTCTGCGCGAGACCATCCACCACACCAGCGAGGAACGCGCGGCCTTCCGCGAGCTGCTGGCGCTGGGGCTCACCGATGCCTACCGCCTGTTCGAGCAGCCCGAGCGCAGCTTCAGCTGGTGGGACTACCGGATGCTGGGATTCCAGAAGAACCGCGGCCTGCGCATCGACCACGTGCTGGTGAGCGAGGCGCTGCGCCCGCAGGTGCGCGCCTGCGCGATCGACCGCGCGCCGCGCAAGTGGAAGCAGCCCAGCGACCACGCGCCGGTGGTGGTGGAGCTGGGCTGAGGCGCCGTCGCCCCGGCGCAGGCCGGGGCCCAGTGACGTTCGACGAACGCCGCCAAGTCGCTGGATCCCGGCCTTCGCCGGGATGACAGTCGCGACAGCGCGGGCCGTTGCGCCCTACTCCAGCCCCAGCTCCTGGATCTTGCGGGTGATGGTGTTGCGGCCGATGCCCAGCTTCTGGGCGGCCTCGATGCGGCGGCCGCGGGTGTGGGCCAGCGCGGTGAGGATCAGGCGGGACTCGAAGCGCCGGCACAGCACGTCCCACACGTCGTGGCGGCCGGCCTGCAGCAGGGCCGCGGCCTCGGCTTCGAGCGCCGCTTCCCAGCCGGGCTCGGTGCCGGCAGCCACCGGCGGCACGGCCGCCACGCCCGCGACCGGCGCGGCCGGCGCGGCCGGCGCGGCCACGCGGGCCGGTTCGGCGTCGGCGGGCGCCGCCGCAGGCGACACCTCGGGCGGCAGGTCCTTGGGCTCGATCAGCTGGGCCGGCGCCATCACGGTCAGCCAGTGGCAGATGTTCTCGAGCTGGCGCACGTTGCCCGGGAAGGCGAAGCCCGTCAGCCGGGCGAGCGCCGCGTCGGAGATGCGCTTGGGCTCGACGCCCAGCTGCTTGGCGCTCTGCTGCAGGAAGTGGCGCGCCAGCATCGCGATGTCCTCGCGCCGCTCGCGCAGCGCCGGCAGGCGCAGCCGGATCACGTTGAGGCGGTGGAACAGGTCCTCGCGGAACGCGCCGTCCTTGACGCGCTGCTCCAGGTCCTGGTGCGTGGCCGCGATCACGCGCACGTTGGCGCGCACCGCGTTGTGGCCGCCCACGCGGTAGAAGTGGCCGTCGGACAGCACCCGCAGCAGGCGCGTCTGCAGGTCGAACGGCATATCGCCGATCTCGTCGAGGAACAGCGTGCCGCCGTCGGCCTGCTCGAAGCGGCCGCGCCGCATCGCCTGAGCGCCGGTGAAGGCGCCGCGCTCGTGGCCGAACAGCTCGGACTCCAGCAGGTCCTTGGGGATCGCGGCCGTGTTGATGGCCACGAAGGGGCCGCTGGCGCGCGGCGAATGCTTGTGCAGGGCGCGCGCCACCAGCTCCTTGCCGCTGCCCGACTCGCCGGTGATCAGCACCGTGACGTTGCTCTGCGACAGACGGCCGATGCCGCGGAAGACGTCCTGCATCGCCGGCGCCTGCCCCAGCATCTCGGGGGCGGCCTGCATGCGCTCCTCGGCCACCTCCTCGCGCTGGCTCTCCTCGACGGCGCGCCGGATCAGCTCGATGGCCTTGGGCAGGTCGAAGGGCTTGGGCAGGTACTCGAAGGCGCCGCCCTGGAAGGCCGAGACGGCGCTGTCCAGGTCGGAGAACGCGGTCATGATGATCACCGGCAGGCCGGGATGCTTCTCCTTGACCTTGGACAGCAGGTCCAGGCCGTTGCCGCCCGGCATGCGGATGTCGCTGACCAGGATCTGCGGGCCCTGGTCGTCGTTGGCGCTCTCCAGCGCGGCGAGCACCTCGCGGGCATTGGTGAAGCTGCGGGTGGGCAGCTCCTCGCGCAGCAACGCCTTCTCCAGCACGAAGCGGATGCTTTGGTCATCGTCAACGATCCAGATCGGCTTCATGGGCACACGCTCGCTTCAGGTCAGTCCAACAACGCTCAGGGCAGCGGGATCAGGATCTTGAAATCCGTCCTTCCCGGCACGCTGTCGCACTCGATCAGGCCCTCGTGCTGCTGCACGAAGGTCTGGGCCAGGGTCAGCCCCAGCCCCGAACCGCCCTCGCGCCCCGACACCAGGGGGTAGAAGATGCGGTCCTTGATCGCTGCGGGCACGCCGGGCCCGTTGTCGATGACATGCAATTCCAGTGCCAGACGCCAGCGCTGCTTGACGATGGTGACCTGGCGCGCGACGCGGGTGCGCAGCGTGATCTGCGCGTCGCCGGCCGCGATGCGCTCGGACAGCGCCTGGCAGGCGTTGTGCGCGATGTTGAGCACCGTCTGGATCAACTGCTCGCGGTCGCCGCGGAACTCGGGCAGCGAGATGTCGTACTCGCGCACCACCTTCAGCCCGCGCGGGAACTCGGCCAGGATCAGCGAGCGCACCCGTTCGCAGACCTCGTGGATGTTCACGTCGCCCACCACGTGCGGCCGGCGGTGCGGCGCCAGCAGGCGGTCGACCAGGGTCTGCAGCCGGTCGGCCTCGTGGATGATGACGCGCGTGTATTCCTTCAGCTCGCGGCTGTCGATCTCCAGCTCGAGCAGCTGGGCCGCGCCGCGGATGCCGCCCAGCGGGTTCTTGATCTCGTGCGCCAGGTTGCGGATCAGCTCCTTGTTGGCCTGGGCCTGGTCGACCAGGCGCTCCTCGCGCTCCTGCCGGGCCTGCTGCTCGATGGGCAGCAGCTCGACGACGACCTCGCCGTAGCGGTCGGTCTGCGCCACCACCACGTGCACGGGCAGCGGCTCGCCGCCGGCGGGGCGCAGCAGCAGCCCGTCGTAGCGCAGCGCGGCGTAGGCGTTGCTGCCGGCGCCGGCGAGCGCCTCGACCAGCTGCGCGGGCTCGGCGAACAGCGACGGCAGCTGCATGCCCTCGATGCTGCGGCGCGACAGCGCCAGCGCATCCTCGAGCGCGGAATTGGCGAACAGGATGCGGCCGTCCGGCGCGACGACGGCCGTCAGCGTGGCCAGCAGGTCGAGCGCCTGCAGGCGGTCGTGCAGCGGGGACGAAGGGGGCGCCGGCGTGGGACGCGGGCTCACCGCGAGGCCGCCGGCTGGGCGCCGCCGAGTCGCTGCAGCTCGCGCTGGATGCCGGCGATGTCGTTGTCGACGCGACCCAAGCTGGACTTGAGGTCGGACACGCGGTCGAGGTACTTCTGGTGGTTGCGGGTCTCGGGGCCCAGCTTCTCGGGCTCGCCGTTGTTGTATTCCTTGAGCAGCTCGGCCTTGCGGACCTCGGCCTTGCGCAGCTCGGTCTCCAGGATCTGGCGGGCGTCGGAGTCGCGCGCACGCTGCTCGGCGGAGTCGACCCGCTGGGCCTCGCGCATCGCGGGCGCGGCGCCTGCGGACACCGCGCCGGCGGCGGCGGCCACGCGCACCGGGGCGTTGTTGGCGATGCGGGTGCCCTCGACGATGGTGACGTTCCCGCCCTCGACCGGCTTGCAGCCCTGGGCCTGGGCCTCGGACTGATTGTTGGTGTACGTGTTGCCGCAGCGCCAGATGCGCGTGCCCTGCGCGCTGGCGGCCGAGGCAGCCAGCAACAGCGCGAGCGCGAGGAAGGTCGGGGACTTCATGGAACGTGCTCCTTGCACCGGGAGGGTGGCTCAGGACGGCCCGCCAGTATGGCGGAACTGATCAGAAAGTCCAAGCAAGGCGTTGATTCCCAAAGGAAAAACGCCCGTTGGCACGGTCGGCCGACGCGCCTGTGGCCGGCAGGGAACAGGGCCGCCAAAAAGGAAAGGGACGGCGCCTGCCGTCCCTTCGTGCCGTTCGGGCGACCAGCCGGGCGGACCCGGCCGGGCGTCTTACAGGCTGTAGTACATGTCGAACTCGATCGGGTGCGTGGTCATGCGGAAGCGGGTGACTTCCTGCATCTTCAGCTCGATGTAGGCATCGATCATCGAGTCGGTGAACACGCCACCCTTGGTCAGGAACGCGCGGTCCTTGTCCAGGTACTCCAGGGCCTGGTCCAGGCTGTGGCAGACGGTCGGGATCTTCGCGTCCTCTTCCGGCGGCAGGTGGTACAGGTCCTTGGTGGCGGCCTCGCCCGGGTGGATCTTGTTCTCGACGCCGTCCAGGCCGGCCATCAGCAGCGCAGCGAAGCCCAGGTACGGGTTCATCAGCGGGTCCGGGAAGCGCGCCTCGATGCGGCGGCCCTTCGGGTTGGACACGAACGGGATGCGGATGGAGGCCGAGCGGTTGCGGGCCGAGTAGGCCAGCTTGACCGGGGCTTCGAAGCCGGGGACCAGGCGCTTGTAGCTGTTGGTGCCGGGGTTGGTGATGGCGTTGAGCGCGCGGGCGTGCTTGATGATGCCGCCGATGTAGTACAGCGCGAACTCGGACAGGCCGCCGTAGCCGTCGCCGGCGAACAGGTTCTTGCCGTCCTTCCACACCGACTGGTGCACGTGCATGCCCGAGCCGTTGTCGCCCACCAGGGGCTTGGGCATGAAGGTGGCGGTCTTGCCGTAGGCGTTGGCCACGTTCTGGATCACGTACTTCTGCAGGATGGTCCAGTCGGCACGGCGCACCAGCGTGTTGAACTTGGTGCCGATCTCGTTCTGGCCGGCGCCCGCCACCTCGTGGTGGAACACCTCGACCGGGATGCCCAGCGACTCGAGGATCAGGGACATCTCGGCGCGCATGTCCTGGGTGCTGTCCACCGGGGGCACGGGGAAGTAGCCGCCCTTGACCGTGGGACGGTGGCCCTTGTTGCCGCCTTCGATCTGCTTGCCGGTATTCCAGGGGGCTTCGTACTCGTCGATCTTGACGAACGAGCCGGACATGTCGGCGCCCCAGCGCACGTCGTCGAAGATGAAGAACTCGGGCTCGGGTCCGAAGTACGCGGTGTCGCCCAGGCCGCTGGCCTTCAGGTAGGCCTCGGCGCGCTTGGCGATCGAGCGGGGGTCGCGGTCGTAGGACTTGCCGTCACCCGGCTCCAGCACGTCGCAGGTGAGGATGAGGGTGGTCTCTTCGAAGAACGGGTCGATGTTGGCCGTGTCGGGGTCCGGCATCAGCAGCATGTCGGACGCCTCGATGCCCTTCCAGCCGGCAATCGACGAGCCGTCGAACGCATGGCCGGACGTGAACTTGTCCTCGTCGAAGTGGGACACGGGCACGGTGACGTGCTGCTCCTTGCCACGGGTGTCGGAGAAGCGGAAGTCGACGAACTTGACTTCGTTCTCCTTCACCATCTTCATCACGTCGGCGACGGTCTTGGCTGCCATCAGGGAATCTCCAGTTGGATGGGGTGGTTGAAACTTGGTGCCGCAGGGCTTGCAGGTTCTGTGCCAAAGCTGGTGCATCGGGCCAGCCCCAGCGCGGCGGCAAAACCCGCCGATTGTGCGCGATGTCGGGCTGGTTTCCGGACTGCAGCGCGCCGGCCGGCCGATGAGCGGAGCACCGCGACGGTGCATACCGCCGATGCGCCAACTCGGTGCGTCAGGTATTCCGCACCAATTCGGGGCCGAGCTGCAGCTGGAACGAGCGCAGCCCGTCCAGCAGGTCGGCATAGGCCGGCTCGACCGCGGCCGGCTCGCCCTTGACGCCCAGGTCGATGTGGCGGCCGTGCTGCGGGTGGTCGACGCTGGGCAGGCTGAACACCTTGACCTGCGGGTGGGCGGCCTCGATCCGCTCCATCAGCGGCGTGAGCGAGGCCTCCATCGCGCCGTAGACGATCACCGACTTCTCGACGTAGGCGCCGCGGCGGAACAGGTGGGCGTAGCGGGTGTCGAGCACCCATTCGACCATCGGCCAGGCCATGACCGGGAAGCCGGGCACGAAGTGCACGTCGCCGCAGCTGAAGCCCGGGATCTTGTTGTACGGGTTGGGGATGATCGTCGCGCCCTGGGGGAACACGCCCATGTTCAGGCGGTGCACGTTGTCGGGCCGGTCGGGCTCGTAGGGCAGGCCCTGCTCGCGTGCGACGTCCTGCATGCGCTCGCGGATCAGGCGCTCGGCCTCGGGATGCAGGGCCAGCGGCACGCCCAGGGCGGCGGCCGCGCACTGGCGCGTGTGGTCGTCGGGCGTGGCACCGATGCCGCCGCAGGAGAAAACGACCGCGCCAGCCTCGAAGGCGCGCCGCAGGGTGGCGGTGATGCGTTGCGGGCTGTCGCCCACGTAGTCGGCCCAGTCCAGCTGCAGGCCGCGGGCGCCCAGCAGTTCGATGACCTTGGCCATGTGCTTGTCGGCGCGTTTGCCGGAGAGGATCTCGTCGCCGACGATGACCAGGCCGAATTCAGGGCGTGTGCTGCTCATCCCGCGATGCTAGCCGCGGCGGCGGCATGACCGGCGCGCTCGGGCTTGCGTTGGGGGTGGCCATGGGCCCGTCGCTGCGTTCGCGCCGCAGCGACTCGAGCGCGGCCAGCGCGTAGTGCGCGAACCAGAGCGAGGAGAACGCGAACACCAGCGTGTAGATCCACACCGCCAGGGGCACCAGGATCACGAAGGCGACGGCGAACAGCGCCACCGACGCCCACAGCAGGCTGGGCGCGGCCCCCAGCAGCCCGCTGGTGATGCCGATGGCCAGCAGCGGCAGGCGGTGCCGCCGCAGCACGGCGCGCCGCTCCTCGCGGCTCGCGTGCGCGGCCAGCGCATCGAAGGCCATCACGCGGTAGGTGAGCCAGCCCCAGATCAGCGGCGGCAGCAGCAGCGCCATCGGCGGCACCAGCCACAGCGGCAAGGTGAGCACCAACGCCACGAGGGCCACCAGCGTGGAGGCGAGCGACCAGGCCACGCTGGCCAGCACCGAGGCGCCTTCGCGGCGCTCCAGCGCGGGGAAGCGGCGCTGCGCCACCAGGGCCACGATGGCCGGCGCCATCAGCAGGCCGACGGCCAGCAGCGACACGACGACGATGACCGGCGTGGCCAGCAGCACCACCGCCAGCGGTGCCACCACCGTGCGCAGGTTGCCCAGGCCCAGCCCCTGCATCCACGCGCCCACGCGGGCGAACAGCGCCTGGTCCTCCAGGAACCTGAACACGCCGTCGATGGCGGCGTCCCACCACAGCCAGCCAGCGCCCACGGCCAGGGCCACGGTGAGCGCCAGCGGCAGCAGCGACAGCGCGATCACGCGCGGGTGCAGGCAGTAGGCGGCAGCGCGCCAGAAGGCATCGAGGACCAGTCGCATGGGGCCGCAGGATAGCGGCGCGGGACTCAGCCGCGCCCGGCCAGCCGCTTGAGGCCCAGCCATTGCTGGGCCCAGAAGCCGCGACCGTAGTCGCGCCCCTGCTCGACCTGGTCGCGGATGCCGGTGGGATCGAAGCGGCGCTCGAAGTTGGCGGTGCCGAACAGCATGTCCCACCAGGGCAGCAGCACGCCGAAGTTGTGGCCGCCCAAGGCCTTCCCACGGCTTTCGTGCCCGAGGCCCACCGCGTGGTGCAGCCGGTGGAAGCGCGGGCTGACCCACAGGCGCTCGCCCACGCGGCCGAACCACAGCCGCAGGTTGGCGTGGTGGAAGCTCTCGGACAACTGCGTGAGCGCCACGATCGCGACGAACTGGCCCGGGGCGACGCCGATCGCGTGGCCCAGCAGCACCAGCAGGCTGTCGCGCAGCAGGTCGTCGAGCAGGTGGTTGCGGTTGTCGCTCCACATGGTCATCTGCCGCTGCGCATGGTGCAGCGCGTGCAGGCTCCACCACCAGCGCCAGCCGTGCTGGCCGCGGTGGATCCAGTAGTCGGCGACGTCGAAGGCCAGCAGGTACAGCACGAAGCTCGCGAGCGCCTGGTCGGTGACGCCGGGCCACAGCTGGTCGAGCTGCCAGCCGCCGAAGCCGGCCGTGGCCAGCCGGCCGAACAGCGCATCGAACAGCGGCTGCACCGCGAAGAACAGGCCGACGCGGAACAGGCCCAGGCGGTGGACCAGCGTGTAGACGATGTCGGTGCGGATGGCCGCGCGGTCGGTCACCGGCTCGACCGGGCGCCAGCGCTGCAGCGGCGCGATGACCAGCAGCATCAGCGCGATCTGCACCAGGCCCACCAGCAGCCAGCCGGTGGCGTCGTAGCCGTCCTCGAGCAGGTTGCCCAGGCCCAGGGCGTACAGCAGCGGCTGCACGGCGGCCTCGTACAGCCACTGCTGCGCCAGCCCGAAACTCTCCTCGATCCAGTTCATGTCCTGCCTGCCCTGCCCTGGCGCGCGACGTGCGCCGCGTACTGCGGATGCTCGGCCAGCGTGCGGAAGCAGAAACCCCGCTCCTTCAGGCCCAGCAGCAGCGGTTCGAGCACGGCCGGCGCCCAGGGTTCCTTGCGCGACCAGATGCCCAGGTGCGCCATCAGGATGTCGCCGCTGCGGATGCCGCGCAGCGCCTGCGCCAGCAGGGCAGCGTTGGACACGCGCTCGCTGGGCAGCTCGTCGCCCAGGAAGCCCGCCGGCGCCCAGCCCACGTGCGCCCAGCCGCAGGCGCGCGCGGCCTCGAGCAGGGCCGGCGAGGTGCGACCGCCCGGGGCGCGGAACAGCGGCAGCGGCGCCACGCCCGTGACCTCGCGCAGCCGCCCGGCCGCCCGGGCGATCTCGGCGCAGTAGCCCGCCGCGTCGAGTTCGCGGTCGACGCCGGCGCGCGGGCCGGCCGAGTCGCGCACGCGGAAGCGCCCGCCGGGCAGGTCGGCCCGCCAGTAGGTGTGGTCGTGGGTGTGCGAGCCGAAGGCATGCCCTTCGGCGGCACGCGCCTTCCACCAGGGCGCCCAATGGCTGCCGAGGCTGCCGTCGCCCTCCTGGGTGCGCTCGTGCGCGGCGAAGAAGGTCACGCGCACGTCGTGGCGGCGCAGCACGTCGGCCACCAGCGGGGCCACGCCCATGTGGCCGGTGTCGAAGGTCAGGTAGACCGGCTTGCCGCAGGCGGGTGCCTGGGCGCGGGCGGGGGCGGCGAGCCCCAGGCCGGCCGCACCGGCCAGGGCGGCGAGCGCCGCCAGCGTGGCGCGCCGCTCAGCGCGCTGCGTGGTCCAGGGTCCAGACGCCATGGGGAGACTTGCCCACCGGCACCTGCCGCACCACCTGGCGCGTCTCGGTGTCGATCAGGGTCAGCCTGCGCGACCAGCGCGAGGTGACCATCAGCAGCTTGCCGCCGGCGGCCACCTCCATGCAGTCGGGACCGCCGGGCGCCGGCAGCGTGGCGACGACCTCGAGGGTCTGCAGGTCGATCTTGCTGATCGTGTTGGCCACCCGGTTGCTCAGGTAGACGTGGCGCTTGTCACCGGCGGCGCGGAAGGCGTGCGCGCCGTCGCCGGTCTTGATGCGCCGCACCGCGCGGGGCTGCGGACCGGAGACGTCGAACACCTCGACGCTGTCGCCGCCGGTCAGGCCCACCAGCAGCGTGCGGTCGTCGGCCAGGCCATAGATGTCGGCGGGGGTCGGGCCGGTCTTCGTGCGCCAGCGCACCTGCTGCGTGGCCAGGTCGATGGCCACGAGCTCGTCGCTGTCCTGCATGGTCACGTAGGCCGTGGTGCTGCGGCTGTCGATCCAGATGTGGCTGGGCGTCTTGCCGGTGGGGATGCGCGCGGCCAGCTGCAACTCGCTGCCGCTCCAGCGGTACACGTCCACGTGGTTCAGCCGGTTCGCCGCGGTGACGAACCACTTCATGTCGGGCGAGAAGCGCAGGTGGTACGGATCGAGGATGCCGCGCACCACGCGCTGCACCTCGGCCGTGCGCGGATCGATGAAGGTCAGCGAGTCCGACAGCGCGTTGGCCACGATGATCGACTTCTCGTCCGGCGTCATGTACAGGTGGTGCGGCTCCTTGCCCGTGGGCAGGCGGCGCAGTTCCTTCCACGTCACGGGGTCGACCACGCTGACGTTGGCGTCGAGCGAGTTCAGCACGAAGACCGGGGCAGGGGCGGAACGGGCCGCCGGGGCGGGGGCGGCAGCGGCCGGGGGGGCTGCAGGGGCGGCGGCCTGGGCGGCAGCGCCGGCGGCGGTGCACGCCAGCAGCGCCGCCAGGCAGAAACGACGGAACGTAAGGATCACGGGGACTTCCTGGGCAGCCCGCGAGTGTAGTCGGCCGCACCCACCCCCTGCCGTAACATCCCCGGCATGGACGTGACCTCCATCAACGGCGTGCGGCTCGAGGTGGCGCGCATCGCGGCACCGGCCGGGCCGGCCCGCGCCCCGCTGGTCTTCCTGCACGAGGGCCTGGGCTCGGTGGCGATGTGGCGCGACTGGCCGCAGGCCCTGTGCGCGGCGGCGGGCCGTGCGGGGCTGGTGTACTCGCGCCGCGGCTACGGCGGCTCGGACCCGATCGCCGACGTGCGCGGCAGCGGCCGGCTCGGGGCCGACTACATGCACCGCGAGGCCTTCGAGGTGCTGCCGGCGCTGCTGGCCGCCGAAGGGCTGCAGGCACCGGTGCTGGTGGGCCACTCCGACGGCGGCACCATCGCGCTGCTGCACGCCAGCCGCCACCCGCTGGCCGCCTGCGTGGTCATGGCCCCACATGTGATCGTCGAGGACGTCTCGCTGGCCGCGATCGCGCAGGCGCGGCAGGCCTACGAGGCCGGCGGGCTGCGCGAGCGGCTGGCCCGCTTCCATGCCGACGTCGACAGCGCGTTCTGGCAGTGGAACGACGTGTGGCTGGGCCAGCCCTTCCGCGACTTCGACATCCGGCCCGAGTGCCGGGAGATCACTGCGCCGGTGCTGGCCATCCAGGGCACCGACGACGCCTACGGCAGCTTGCGGCAGGTGCGCGAGATCGCGCCCACGGCCGGTCGCTTCGAGCTGGAGGTGGTGCCGGCCTGCGGCCACTCGCCGCACAAGGACCAGCCGGCCGCGGTCACCGCGCGGATCGCGCGCTTCCTGGCGACGGTGGGCTGAGCCGCGCTCAGGCCGCCGGCTTGAGCAGGTCCAGCTCCGACGGCCCCAGCCAGCGCCACTGGCCGGGGGCCAGGTCCGCGGGCAGCGACAGCCCGCCGATGCGCGAGCGGTGCAGCGCCTCCACCCGGTTGCCCACCGCCGCCACCATGCGCTTGACCTGGTGGTACTTGCCTTCGGTGAGCGTCAGCCGCAACGCATGCGAGCCGGTGGCCTCGCAGGCGGCCGCGCGCACGGGCTTCGGGTCGTCCTCCAGCACCACGCCGTCGCGCAGCCGCTGCAGCGCGGCCTCGTCCACCGGGTGCCTGGTCACCACCTCGTAGACCTTGGGCACGTGCTTCCTGGGGGACGCCATGCGGTGCAGGAAGGCGCCGTCGTCGCTCAGCAGCAGCAGGCCGGTGGTGTCCTGGTCGAGCCGGCCGACGCACTGCACGCCGTCCTGCCCGCCGCGCACCGGCCGCTGGCGCAGCGGCGCCGGCAGCAGCGTGTACACGCTGGGCCAGGCCGAGGGCTTGGCCGAGCATTCGTGGCCGGCGGGCTTGTGCAGCATCACGTAGGCCCGCTCGTGCACCGGCCAGTCACGGCCCTGCACGGTCAGCACCAGGCCGTCGGGCCGCACGTCCTCCCCCGGGTCGTCGCAGGTGCGGCCGCCGATGGCGACATGCCCCTGCTCCACGAGGCCGGCGCAGACGCGCCGGGTGCCGAAACCCTGGGTGTAGAGGACCTGCTGGAGCTGCATGGGGGCGGCAGTCTAGCCGCCCCGCCGGGCGCGTGGTTCAGCCGCGGCCGGGACGCCCGTGCGCGCGGGCCTTCTCGCCGCCGGCGCGGGCCTGGGGCGCATCGTCGAGCCACTGCGAGCGGCGCGTGCGCACCGGGTCGCTGCGCAGGCTGCGCGGCGCCGCGTCGCCGTCCTCGGCATCGACGACCGGGATGTACTTCTCGCGGCGCGCGTGGGCCTGCCGCTGCGGTGACTGGTGCATGGACTCCTCCTGTGCGGGTGCGTCCCTGAAGGACGACGGCCGCAGGGTAGGAAGGCCCCGCGCCCGCGCGCTGTAGGACCGCGCCGATGCGCTGTCGGACGAACGAAACAGCCTGTCAACCGCGGTTCCAGTTCGCCATGAAGTCCAGGAACAGCTGCACCCGGCGCGGGATGTAGCGGCGGCTGGGCAGCGCCGCGTGCACGGTGTAGCGGCCCATGACCCAGTCGGGCAGCACCCGCACCAGTTCGCCGCCCGTCAGCAACCCGCCGGCCAGCTGCGGCGTGGTGGGCGCGATGCCGGCGCCGTGCATCGCCGCCTGCAGCAGCACCTCGCTGCTGTTGGCCGTCAGCACGGGGCGCACGCGCACGGGCTCGGCATGGGCGGGGTCGCCGGCGCGGGTGAGCGTCCACTGGCGGCCCGCGGCCCCTGGCGTGCGCAGCACCAGGCAGTCGTGGGCCGCGAGGTCGGCGGGGGTGGTGGGCGGCGGGCGCCGGCGCAGGTAGGCGGGCGAGGCGACGAGCAGCACGTCGGCATCGGCGATGTGGCGGGCCACCACCGCGCGGTCGAAATCGGCGCGGGTGACCAGCAGCGTGAGGTCGTGGCCTTCGATCGTGCCCTCGTCGGGCGGGCCCACGTGCAGGTCGAAGGCGATGCCGGGGTGCTGCAGCCGGAAGGCGGCAGCCATGGGGGCGAAGAACTGGGTCGCCAACACCGGCTGCGCCGCCACGCGCAGGACGCCGCCCGGCTCGCGCTGTGCTTCGGCCAGGGCGGACTCGGCCTCGTCGATCTCGGCCAGGATCGCCTGCACGCGCTCGGCATAGGCGGCGCCGGCTTCGGTGATGGCCAGCCGGCGGGTGGTGCGCTGGATCAGCCGCGTGCCCAGGTGCCGCTCGAGGTCGGCCACCAGCCGCGTGACCACGGCGGGCGACAGGTCGAGCGCACGTGCGGCCGCGGCGAAGCCGCCCTCGTCGACGACCTTGCGGAACACGCGCATGGAAAGGAGCCGGTCCATGCGCCGATTATTGCTGTATCCGCAATGCGCACTTGCGCCTGCCGGCGTTTTCTTTCCATTCCCGGAGACCTACAGTCTCTCCCACGGTGATGCCGCAAGGCAACCGCGGTGCCCGACGAGATGGATCGCCGAGCGATGGAAGTCAACGAAACCAAGGAATGCACACCATGCACAAGTCTCTGATCACCGCCCTGCTCGCCACTGCCGCCTTGACCGCCGGCCAGGCCTACGCCTTCGGCGAAGCGCCCGCCTTCGACGTGAACGCCGGCCCGGCCGCCACCCTCGGCCGTGACGCCGTGCGCGCCGATGCGGTGCGCGCCGAGCGCCAGGGCCAGGTCGTCACCGGCGAGGCCGGCACGACGGTGCAGGCGGTCGCCCCGGCGAGCGCCCGCACCCGCGCCGACGTGCGCGCCGAGGGCGTCTCGTCGGCCCGAAGCGGCCACGCGCCCGAAGCCGAACTGGCCTTCTGAGGCTGCAGCCGCCACCCGGCGGCGCCTGCGACCGGCGGCGACGCCGGCCGCAATGACCGACCCCCCGCCAGCGCACGCTGGACGGGGGGTCGGTCGTTTGCGGGACGGGCAAGGTCGGCGCGACGGCGCCGGGAACGACAAAGGGCCCGGAGGTGGTCCGGGCCCTGGAATGGTGGTGGTGGAACACGGAACCGAACCCGCGTCCGTAATCCGAGCCAGATAGTAACGCCCAGGCCTTGAGGCCGCGGATTCGATGATTTGGCCATGTCGAGATTGGCCGCCAACGCGTGGCTGATCCTCGCGCACCCTTCCCCCAAGACACTTGAACTGCGAGCGCGGCCTCGACTGGTCGGCGTCGCGGTTCTATGGGAGAATCTGCAAGACTTGGCAATCGAAATTCAACGTCTGCATAGGAACGGCAATGGCAGAGCCTGATGGCGACATCCTGACCTTGGACGAGGTCGCGGCCTACCTGAAGGCGGGCAAGCGCACGATCTATCGGCTCGCAGCGAGCGGGGAGATCCCTGCGTTCAAGCTCGGCGGGACGTGGCGGTTCTCGCGCAGCGACATCGAGAGCTGGATCAAGCAGCAATCGGCGGGCAGTCCCGAACGCGCCGCGAGCAAGGCATCGAACAAGGGGGATCGGAAGTAATGCTTGGACTGACGCTACGAGAAGAATTCCGGGGCAAGCGCCTCAAGGGCACGGCCATCGAGCTGTCCAACGATCAGCACACGGGCGCGACCCAGATCGCAGCCAAGCAGTTTCTGGAGATCACCTATCCCACGCACGACCTGCTGAAAGGCATCGAGGCCGTCGGCCCCAGCCAGGGACGCCCCGTGGTCGTGATCGGCGAACGCGGCCTCGGTAAGTCGCACTTGATGGCCGCGCTGTACCACGCAGTCACCGACCCAATCTCGACAGGCTCGTGGCTCAATGCCTGGGCAACCACGCTCGCCGACGCCAGCATCGGCAAGATCGCGCTGCGCGACGGGATGCACGTCATCGGCGAAAGCCTGCATCGCCACCGCTACAAATTCCTGTGGGATGTCCTGTTCGAGAACCATCCGCACGGCACCTTCATCAAGGGCAAGTGGGACGGCCAGGGCGCGTCCAAGACCGAAATCCCGTCTGACAAGCTCATCATCGAGTTGCTGGAGAACAAGCCGACGATGCTGCTGCTGGACGAATTCCAGACCTGGTACGACGGCCTCACCAACACCAAGCAGTACCCGTGGAAGAACTGGGCCTTCAACTTCATCCAGATTCTTTCGGAGATCGCCAAGGAGCGCCCCGACCTGCTGGTGCTGGTGATCTCGGTGCGCAACGGCGGCAGCGACGCCTACCAGCAGGTGCATCGCGTCAACCCGGTCGCCATCGACTTCAAGGCGGGCGGCAGCGCCGAGCGCATCCAGCTGGATCGCCGCCGGATGCTGCTGCACCGCCTGTTCGACAACCGCCTGCAGATCGCCAGCGGCACCATCGAATCGCTGGTCGCGCAGCACGTCGCCGAATCCTTCCGCCTGCTCGACGTGCCGTCCGCCGAGCAGGAACGCAAGCGCCGGGAATTCACCGAATCGTGGCCCTACGCGCCGCACCTGCTGCGCCTGCTCGAAGAACAGGTGCTGATCGCCACCGACGCGCAGGAAACGCGCGACCTGATCCGCATCCTCGCCAACCTCTACAAGAGCCGTGGCGAGGCCGTGCCCGTGCTCACCGCCGCCGACTTCCGGCTGGACGACGACACCTCGGGCATCGGCGCGTTGCTCGAAGCCGTCGCCAACCAGCACCACCGCACGCTGCGCGAGAAGGCGCAGCAGAACATCATCTCGGTGCAGGAGGCGCGGCACGACCACGCCAGCGTTGCGCCACACCTGCAGGAAATCATCGGCGCACTGTGGCTGCGCTCGATTGCCGTGGGCAACCTCGCCGGAGCCGATCCCGCCACACTGCAACTGGACATCACCCGTGGCAAGCCGGTGGACGACAACGCCTTCCAGGTCGAGCTGGCAACCATCGTCGAGAACAGCTTCAACATCCATCAGGACGGCACCAAACTGCTGTTCCGCGAGGAAGAGAACCCGCGCGCCAAGCTCATGGCCTACGCGCGCAACGACAAGCTGTTCGCCGATGGCGCGGATCAGGCGCAGCTCGCCAAGCAGGTGCGCTACGTCATCGGCGGCAGCGACGAGGTCGCCAAGACCTTCCGCGTGATCGCCCTGCCCAAGTCGTGGGTCAACGATCCGTGGACGGCGCTTGATGAAGCCGAGCAGCCCGACAAATGGGATGACCGTCTGCCCATCCTCGTACTGCCAGAGGAAGCCGACAAGCTTGACGCCACGCTGGGGCGTTGGCTCAAAGACCAGTTGCAGAAGCGCCGCAACACCGTGCGCTTCCTGCTGCCGCGCGCGGGCAGTACCAACTCCTTCATGGATCGCGACCTGCTCATCCTTGCCCGCGCCGAAATGAAGGCGCAGGAATGGGGCGGCCAGAACCCCGAATACAAGAAGCTGCACAAGGAATTCGAGAACACCCTGCGCGACAACCTCAAGAAGCGCTTCGACCGCTTCGCCGTGCTGCAACGCTGGAATTTCGCCGACCCCGTGCAGTGCAAATTCAGCGTCGAGCGTCTCGACAAGCAGGGCTCGCAGATTCCCGAAGCCATCGAGGAGGCGCTGACCGGCGACCTGTTCGTGCCGGAGGACTTCGAGGATCTGGTGCTCGAATACGCCAGCAACAACGAATCGGTCGGCAAGCTGCTGCGCGAGCTGCAGGAGCCGCGTCCGGCCGGGCAGGACTGCATCCCTTGGCTGGGCGAAACGGCGATGAAGGAACGCCTCCTGCGCCTGTGCGCCAAGGGCAAGGTGGCCATCAACGTGCGTGGCATGGAGTACCTGCAAACGAACCCCGGTGAGGACGAGGACACCGCGTGGCGGCGTCTGCGCCCCAAGCTCTCGCTCACGGGCCGCCACCTCGACGACGTGTTCGTGATGCTGCCGTCGGCCGTGCCCGCAACGGGTGGCTCAACGCCGCCCGCGCCGTCGCCGGGTGGTACGCCATCCGGTGGTGGCGCGGCCCCCACGCCGGGGGTGCCCGACCCCACACCCGGTGGCTCGCCTACTCCCACGCCATCCCCCACGCCGGGCGGCATCTTCGGCGGCGACGGCGGCACCACCAAGCCGCGCACGCCTCTGTCGAACCCCGCCACGTCGCCGCTCAACCTGATCGGCAAGATCGAAGGCTGGGGAATTGGCCCGGCCACCAAGGTCGCGGAGGTGTCCATCAAGGTGTCCGCCGCCACCGGCGCGCAGCTCAAAGAACTGCTCAAGAAGCTCCCCGAAGGGATGACCTTCGAGCTGAATCTTGAGAAGGAGGACGACTGATGGCACTGACCGCCAGCGCCTTGCAGGCCCTGACCCAAGGCTCCGACGCCGATGCTTGGCGCGTCATCGTCGATCATGCTGTCGAGATCGCCAGAAAGCCGCTGGCCGCAGGCAATGCGCCCAGCGAGGTCGTGCGGCGCGACCGCGAAATCGGCGCATTGGATCTGTTCCTCTCCTCCAGCGGCTGGGACTTGTGGCCAGCCTTCGGCGACAGCGTGGAACGTACCTCGGATCGCTTGATGCGCTGGTGGGCCGAACCCTTCAGCGCCAAGGCGGTGCTGATCCTCGACGGCCTTTCCCTGCGCGAGCTGCCGTGGCTGTTGCAGGGGGCAAATGAGCGCGGCTTCACCACGCACGAGGTCGCTGCCTGCGCCTCCGAGCTGCCCGGCGAAACCGATGAGTTTGCCCGCGCGCTCGGCTTCACCAGCCGCAGCAAGCTCCAGAACAACGGCGGTGGTCTCGCACACAAGCTGCAAGCCGCCAGCACCGAAACCGTGGACTTGCCGTGGAAGGACTGCGAAGCGCTGATCAACAGCGCGCCGAACCAGATCTTCTGGCACCACTGGCCCGACGCCAAGCTCCACGACGGCTCCGGCGCAGGCCAGGGGCTGGAGCCGCTGACCAAGGACGTGGCCGAGCAGTTGTCCAGCGATGACTTCTGGGCCTTCGTCGAGCGCCTCGCCACCGGGCGGCGGCTGGTCATCACCTCCGATCACGGCTACGCGGCCACTGGCTACTTCCCCGATGCCGATGGCGAGGTGGGCCAGTTCCTCAAGCAGACGTTTGGAAGCTCGCGCAGCAAGGCGGGAACCGGAGACACCGGCCCCTTCGTGCCGCCCGTGGCATTGCAGATCAACAGCCCTCACGGCACGCACCTGTTGGCTCTGGGCCGCAGGAAGTGGCGCAGCCAGGGCGGCTACCCGACGCTCACGCATGGCGGCCTGTCGCTGCTGGAAGTGCTGTCACCCTTCGTCGAGCTGACCAAGTAAGGATTGCGGCTGATGGCCACCAAAAAAGAACTACTCCAACAAGAAGTCGCCAAAGCCGTCGGCGCAGGCAAGGCGGTCGCACTCGAAACCGTCGACTTCAACGATCCGAACCGCCCCAAGACCTGTCTGGAGGTGGACTTCCCGATCCTGCCGGTCAACCAGGTGGCGATCATCGAAGGCAACGCGGGCAAGCCGATCTACCAGATGTCGAAGTGGTGGGCACGGCGGCGTTCCAGCGTGTTCCGCTCGATGTTGATCGCGGCGGCCACCAAAGCGCCGGACGACCCTTCGCACGCAGCCAAGCTGGTGTGGGACAACTACTACGCCAACCACCAGAAGAAAGGCGCGTTCAAACACCTCAAGGTGGCGGACATCTTCATGGGCGGTGGCACCACGCTGGTGGAAGGCTCGCGCTTAGGGATGCAGATGGTCGGCAACGACCTCAATCCGGTCGCGTGGTTCGTGGTCAAGCAGGAACTCGCCAATGTCGATCTGGAACAAGTGAAGAAGCTCCTCGCCGACATCGAGGCCGAGGTCAAGCCGCAGATCATGCCGTACTACTTCTGCGACGGCCCGGAAGGTGAAAAGGGAACGTGGACGCACCTGCCGACCAAAAAGGTGATGCCTACCGACTTCGACCCGCTCGCCATTCCGCGTGAGCAGCGCAAGGACTACAAGTACGAAGGCCCGGAAATTCTCCACACCTTCCTTGCCAAGCACGGCCCTTGTCAGGTTACGGGATGTGGTCATCGCACTCCGCTCATGACCAGCCCGGTCATGGCGATGAAGACGCTGACGGTCAAATCTTGGTCTCATACCTGTGGCAAGTGCAGTGGAACCTTCGATGTGGAGGAAGAAGCCGCGCGCATGGCTCCCGACGCTCCGCTTTACGTCGCGCCGAGCGAGTCGCCCTATTCCGTGCTTGACCGCAAGAGGGGCGCGGTATGCCCGCACTGTGGACACACCGCGCTGGTGAACTTGGGCAAGGCAAAGAACAAGAAGGTAGAGCTGACCCTGCTTGTTCATCCGCAGTGGCTGACTGGTACGCCGAGGGTGGATGCAAGCGGCCAGCCCTACGGCGGAGCGGCGCAGGACGAGGCGGCATCAACGGCCCGATGGAATGATCAGAGAGCACAAGCTGCCAAGCTGCTCGAAGTGCGAGGTGCTCTCCCAAACGAAATTATCTGCCCCGATACCGGCGTCCGTATTCTCACGGGCAAAGACGGAGGAACGGCCAAGCCCGGGGTATTCACCTGCGCCGCTTGCGGTGCTGCGCAGGACGTTGTCGCAGCCATTCGGCCGACCGGCAAGACAGCGCAGTTCGCGGCATATGCAATACAGGGCTACGCACCCAACAACACGAAGACTCGATCATACGGGGGCAAGTTTTATTCCTCCTTCGGATCACAACTTGCGCGCCAATTCAGTGCCGCATCGCTTGAGTGGGATGAACTGAAGGAGTCAGAGCTAAAGGATTTCTGGCCACGCTCAGAAATTCCTGAAAGCCTTCGCGCCAGCATCAAAGATGTAATAACGACTGGGCATGGCTATCGAAATTGGACAGACATGTTCAATGCGCGGCAGTTGTTAGTTCACGCGAAGCTGCTGAAAGCGATTACCTCGGTGGGATCCTACTCCTCTGATGTTCGTGAATACGTGCTGGGTGCCTTTCAACAGTATCTGCGCGGGCAATGCATGTTCTCTTTTTGGCACATAACAAAGGATCACTACGCCCCCGCGCTATCGAATAGTGACTACCGACCAAAAATGACAGTGGTTGAGGTAGGTGTCTTCTCGCCAATTGGCTATGGGAACTGGTCATCAGCCGTAAGACCCATCATAGAGGGCAAGGAATGGGCGGATCGGCCTTGGGAACTAGTGCCTGTGGCTACCTTGGGAAGGTTCAGCGGTGCAGCAGATTTAGAGATCACCGGCAAGAGCGAAAAGGTATATCCGGGCGATTCTGTTGCGTCGGGCGTAATAACGCAGGGATCATCAACAGACCTAAGTCAATATAGCGACTCCGCCCTTGACCTTGTAATCACCGATCCGCCGTTTGGTGATCTTGTTCAGTACTCAGAATTGGCCGACTTCTTCTATGTCTGGCTTCGCCTTGTCTTGAAGAAGCGCTATCCGGAGGTTTTCTCGGGTGAGTTCACCCCCAAAACTCTAGAGGCTGTTGCCAACCGATTTCGAGAACCGGAGGAGCCGGATGGGTTTTATCAGCGGTTACTTACACAGTGTTGGCGTGAGACTCATCGGCTTTTAAAACCCAGCGGCATCCTGGCCTTCACGTTCCACCACAGCGAGGACGAGCCCTGGGTGGCGGTACTGGAGTCACTATTTGATGCAGGCTACTACCTCGAAGCGACGTATCCAATCCGCTCCGACGAAACCAAAGGCGATAACGCCGAATTCGGGGCGCAAAAGATCGAGTACGACATCATCCACGTCTGCCGCAAACGTACAGAAGAACCCAAGCCGGTGAGCTGGGGCCGGATGCGCCGCGAGGTTATGGCCGATGTGCGGCAGTTGCAGGCCATGCTGGAGAACCACGCCAAGGAAGGCCTGCCTGCCGCCGACATCCAGGTGATCCGGCGCGGAAAGGCACTGGAGTATTTCTCGCGTCACTACGGCAAGGTCTATGTCGATGAAGGCCGCACCATCTCCGTGCGCGACGCGCTGGTGGGCATCAACCAGCTCATTGACGAAGACGCCGACAAGGGGAAGGAAGCGCCGCCGGTCAACGCCGAGCCGATAACGCGCCAGTTCCTGCGCACCTTCGGTAACGCGCCTGAGCTCAAGCGCGACCAGTTGCAGAAGTTTCTCAAAGGCTCGATCACCACGCCGGACGAATTCGTTCAGCGCGGCTGGTGCACCGAGAAGAACAAGGTGTTCACTCGCACGAGTGCGCTGGACTTCGCCCGCGAATGGTCGGGCAAACATCGCCGCAAGCTGACCTCCGACCTGGATCAGGCGCTGGTGCTGATCGGCGCGTGCTTTGACAGCAGCGGCATCAATGCCTCGGACACGCTGAAGAACGACAACTTCAAGCCGCACGTCGCGCTCAAGCCTTTGTTGGAATGGCTGCACCGTAACGGCCCGGATCAGACCACCCGCAACGCAGCCTCGCGCGCGGTGTCCATCTACAACGCATGGCACGCCAGCCAGGCACCCCAACCCGCGCAGGGTTCCTTGTTCGATGACGATGGGGAGTACGAACAATGAGACAACTGCGCGACCCGGTCTGGCAGGTGCGGGGCACCAGTTGGGTGTGGGACGAAGAGGCCCGCAACCAGATCTGCGCAGCCAGCGAGGTGTGGAGCCTGCGCCAGTTCCTCCGTGCGAGAGGAAACTGGTCGGACGACCTGCCCAGCAATGGCGGCAGGACGCTGGTGGTGGCCGGGCTGGATGGCAGCCTCGACCTGCTGACGCCGGGCGATGCCGAAGCGTGGCTAGGCGATGCGATCAAGCCCGCCATCCTGTCCTTTCAGGATGAATGGGGAAGCGATGGGGCGCTGGTGTTCTGGCTGCCCGGCGGCCAAAACCGCGTCAGAGCGCACCCAGCCACCGATGAGGTGGGTTGGCTGTGCCACGCACCTCACGGACATCAGATCGACCTCGGCCGCATCCTGTGGGGCCAAGCCAACGAGTACCCGCAGGAAATCCTGCTGCGCGACGGCAGCAGGCCCGCTGGCCTGTTCCACCTGCGGATTACTTGAGGGTGGCTGAGTGACGGCAGAGATTCAGTTCCAACCCGGCGAGCGCATCACCCACCCCGAGTACGGCCAAGGGGTCGTCCTCGACCCGGCGCGTGACGGCTATTTGCGCGCGTTCTTCGGCATCGGCGAACGCCGGGTGCCGGTGGCATCGCTGCGGCGCGAACTCACTCGCACCGAGCGCATCCTGCGCGCCGTGGATGGCGGCGCGGAGCGGTCGCGCAAGGCGTGGCTGTCCTACGAGGCGCACGCGCTGCCGGTGATGGAAAGCGCGTCGGCGCTGACCTCGGCCAAGATCGACCTGCTGCCGCATCAGGTGGTGCTGACCCACCGTATCGCCACCGCCTCACCCCGGCGCTACCTGATCGCTGACGAGGTGGGCTTGGGCAAGACCATCGAAACGGCGCTGATCCTGCGTGAGCTGGCCAGCCGGGGCGAATTGACCCGTGCCCTGATGGTGGTGCCTGCGGGCCTCGTGAATAACTGGCACCGCGAGCTGAACGAGGTGTTCAACCTCGACTTCGAGGTGTTCGGCTCCGAGGGTGACATCACCGACCGCAAGACCAATGCCTTCGCCAAGCACGACAGGCTGATCGCCAGCATCGACACCTTGAAGCGCCCGGCGCGCATCAAACGCCTGCTGGACGCCCCGCGCTGGGATCTGGTGGTGTTCGACGAGGCGCATCACCTGACGGCCTACAAGACTGGCGGCAAGGTGCGCAAGACCGAGAACTACAAGCTGGCCGAGGCGCTGAAAGATCACTCACGCGACCTCGTGCTGCTGTCGGCCACGCCGCACCAGGGCAATCACTTCCAGTTCTGGATGCTGGCGCAACTGCTGAACCCGACGTTGTTCCGCAGCCCCGAGGAGATGTTGGAGGAACGGCATCGGCTCAACACGGTGATGTTCCGCCGCACCAAGGCCGATGCCTGTCAGCCCGATGGCTCGCCGCTCTTCGCGCGGCGCTGGGTTCACACCGAATCCTTCGTGATGAACCAAGCGGAGCGGCTGTTCTACGAGAAGCTGCGTGAGTACCTGGAGGACGGCTTCGACCTCGCGCGCCGACAAGGCAACCAGGGGCGTGCGCTGGGCTTCCTGATGGCGATCTTCCAGAAGATTGCGGCATCGAGCTTTGCAGCCGTGCGCCGCACGCTCAAGCGCCGCCTGCTGATGCTGACGCTGCACGAGGCGTTTCTGCGCGACAAGGATCTGGACATCGAAGGCCGCGAGCGCCTGACCGAAGAGGCGCGCGAGCTGATCCATGAGGAGTTCGGACTGTCGCGCGACAGCATCGGTCGCAGTGAGGTGGATCGTGTGCTGGCCGATCTGAAGTACCGGCTGGTCAAGAAGCTGGACGAAGAGGCGCTGGAGATGGCCTCTGACCCTTATGGCAGCGAGTATTCGGCCTCGCACGCGGAAGAAGCCGCGTCGGCGGTGGTGAACCTGCACCTTCCGGAGGAACGCCTGCGCATCGGCGACCTTCTGCGCGTGTTTCCGGCAGAGCGGGAAACCAAGATGCAAAAGCTGCTCGACGGCTTGGGCACGCTGTGGCGGCAGAACCCGAACGAGAAGATCGTGATCTTCGCCACCTACCTCGGCACGGTGGACATGATTGCCCGCGAGATCGAGCAGACCTTCCCCGGTCAGGGCGTCGCCGTGCTGCGCGGCGGCGACCACGGTGCTAAGGTGGCGGCGGAGCGGCGTTTCCGCCTGAAGGACGGCCCGCGCGTGCTGGTGTGCACGGCGGCGGGGCGCGAAGGCATCAACCTGCAGTTCGCGCGCGTCTTGTTCAATTTCGACCTGCCGTGGAATCCGATGGACATGGAGCAGCGCATCGGGCGCATTCATCGCTACGGCCAGAGCCACACCGCGCAGGTCTACAACCTCGTGCTGTCGGACACCATCGAAGGCCGCATCTTCCTGCTGCTCGACGAAAAGCTCACTGAGATCGCGCGCACGGTCGGCAAGGTGGATGACCAGGGCAATGTGGCGGAAGACCTGCGCGCACAGATTCTGGGGCAGTTGTCGGAACGCCTGAACTACGACCGGCTGTACCAGGAAGCGCTGTCCGACCCGGAGCTGAAGCGCACGCAGGTAGAGCTGGAGGCGGCGCTGTCGAACTCCCGCGAGGCGCGGCAGGTGGTGTTCGACCTGTTCCAAGACCTCGACGGATTCAGTCTCGACGACTACAAGCCCTTCTCGGACGTGTCGTCCAGTCTGGATCGGTTGGTGCGCTTCCTCTCGGCGGCGGTCGTGGATCGCCAACAGAAGCTGGTCAAGGTGGACGATGCGACCTACGACCTCGTCACCGCTGAAGGCACGCGCCGCGCCCGCTTCACACTGAGCCGCGAAGCCGCGACCAATCAGGACGATCTGCAGCTGATGGGCTTGGATCACCCCTTGGTGCAGGACGAGTTGGGCCGCTGGCGCAGCGTGCCGCCGGAGGAAGTCGGCATCGCCGTGTCCGGCGACGTCGACGAGCCGGTGCTGCTGTCGCTGTGGATGGTTGAAGCATCAGCTGGCAAGGGCGAGCGCCGCGTGGTGGTGCAGCCCATCGCCGTCAAGCAGGACGGTACGCGCGTTCCGGCGGTCGAGCGCCTGTGCGAGAAGTTCCTCCAAGCACCGCCTGCCACACCACTGTTCCGACCCGAGCAGCGGAACGACCTGTTCACCCACGCCGTTGAGCCGACCCTGCAGCGAGAACTGAAGCACAAGGGAGCCGCGAATGGCGATGGCAGCTATTCGGCGGAGTTGATCGGCTACGCCGAGATCATTGGTCGGGAGGCGTGATGCTGGACGAATACTCCATCGAACAACGCGCAACGCAGATCTTCGATGCCCGCAGCAAAGAATACTTCTCCGAGGTGTTGAGCTGCTACGCGGCCGGCAATTACCGGTCGGCTGTCGTGATGCTGTGGTCGGTCGTCGTCTGTGATCTGCTGTTCAAGCTCCAGCATCTCGTCGATCTCTACGGTGACGACAAGGCGAAAACCATTCTGGCCGAGATCGGCAAGCTGCAGCAGGCCAACGAGCGGTCATCGGAATGGGAATCGAAGATGGTGGAATCGGTGGCTGAGCAGACGCAGTTGCTCGACATCGCCGAGCGGGAGAACCTGCTGCACCTGCAACGTCAGCGCCATCTTGCTGCGCACCCGGTGGTCAACGCCAATTTCCAGCTGCATCGCCCGAACCGTGACACGGCTCGTGCCCTGATCCGCAACGCGCTCGACGGCCTGCTCACGAAGGCACCGATCTTGTCCAAGCAGATCGTGGGTGATCTGGTCGAAGACCTTGAGCAGGCATCCGGCATCCTGATCGACGACAAGAAGCTGAAGGCGTACTTGGAAAGCAAGTATTTTTCGCGCTTCAATCCGGAGGTCGAGAAGGCTGTCTTCTAAGCCCTTTGGAAGTTCGTGTTCCGGCTGGCGGACGAGCGGTGCGAGAAGAACCGCACCATCAACTACAGCGCATTGACCCTGCTTTATGGCCGCAACCCCGCGCAGTTCCAGGCGCAGGTCGAGGCCGACAGAGACTACTTCAGCACGATTGCCACAGGTGGTTCACCCCTTGTGTGTCTGATTCACTTCCTGTCGCGCTCGGCGGGCATCTACGGGTCGCTGGCGGATCACGCCAAAACGGCGATCCAGCACACTGCCGAGCAGGAAACATCGGCCCGTTGTTTGGCGTGGTTTACCGCTCCCTCCTTGCAAGAACACGCAGATCGACTACGCGCGTGGATCGTCGGCGATGATTCCCCGCAGATCGGGCGTGAGACGTGGGATGCCCTGCGTGAGATTTCGGATTCGCCCGAATGGGACAAGGCTGTAGTGCGCCTTGCGAGCGCGTACTACGTGGCAAGCTCGAACTACGATGGCGCGGACAAGCGATTCAACGAAGCAGTTCGGCCAATGCTCCCGGCGTTCGGCCTGGACGATTGCATCGAACTGATTCGAGGCATCGAGACGAATGGTCAGACATGGGAACGACGCGGTGCGTACACAGACCATCGTGAACTTCGCGCCCGTGCGTTGGAGATCGATCCAGCGTTCAACCCGGCGCAATACGCGGTCTTCAATCGGCACCTCAACTGATTGGCCCTGAACACCGGCTCGCTACTTGATGGCCGCTTTCATCTCCCTGACCCACCCCTGCAACGCCCTCAGTTGCTCGGCGGTTTCGTGGCAGATCTGGTAGTTGGCGACAACGGTTCCGGCGACGGCAGAGAGCGCAATGCCTGCGGTGGCCGCATCAGCATCTCGGGCGGGCTCGGGCAGTTCACCGGCGGCGGCAGCGTCGTGCAGGCGCACAAAGCCACGGTTGATAGGGCAAGCAGCGTCGGCCTGAACGGGCACATAGACGGGAACCTCCTTGATGATGGTGTCGCCCTTCTCGCGGACGACGCGGACGCGGTCGACGTACTGGGTGACGGCCTTGACGGTGGCCTGCGCCTGCCGCTCACGGATGGCGGCGACCTGCAGGGTCTGCTTCTGGACGGCGGCGTCCCACTGGGCCTGAACGTGACCCGCGCCCTTGATCCAGCCGAAGCCGATCAGTGCAGCGGCGAGCAGGACGAGGGCCAGCCAGCGGTATGGCCAAGGAATTAGGCTCATTGCGCTTCCCCGAGGCATTGCCGGTACTCGGCCTGCCGACGCGTGGCCAGCCCGCCGCACAGGCGCGCATTGGCAGGCAGCGAGCAGTCCTTGCCCTGGAAGAAGCGCCAGCGCAGCAGCTCGGCACAGGCCCCGGCGTAGTCCTCGGCGTTGAGCTTCTTCACCAGCGTGGACTGGCAGAACGCGCGGCTGCCGACGTTGTATGAGAAGCTGACCAGTGAGTCGTACTCGTGCTGGGCCAGCGGCACGGTCACGCATTGCTTGAGCGCGCCCTCGAACTGCTGTACATCCGTCAGCGCACGGGCCAGCGCCTTCGGCGGCGTGGTGGTGTCGCCCAGCTTCACGTCGGTGGTGGTACCGAAGCCGATGGTCGGCACATCGCCCTTCACCGGGATCACCGCGCGGTCGGTGTAGCCCTCGTGCAGCACGATGCCGACCAGGGCGGCGGCGGACAGCGTCAGCGCGGCCACGGTGCGTCTTTGCGGTGGCCGGATCATCGGTGCATCTCCGGCTGCGCCACGATGCGGGCCACGGTCGCGCCGATGCTGGCAGCGAAGGCCAGCAGCACGAATGCGCCACGCGGCAGCACGTCGCCAAACAGCGGCACCACCACTTCCGCTGCCGTGAAGGCCGCCGCCAGCAGCGAAAAGCGGATGCTCCAGGCACGACGCAGCACGCGCCGCCAGTCGTCCAGCAGCCAGAGCTTGGGATTCATTGCGCGCCTCCCATCAGCTTCAACTTGAAGGCAGCGCCGACCAGCAGCGCGGCCAGGATGCCGGTGGTGATGACCTTCACCGTGGTCTGCCACGCCGTGCGACGGGCATCGCGCCACGCTTCCAGCAGGTCGCGCAGCTCGCGGATGTCCTTTGCGGCGCTGCCGTTTTCTAGGCCGAGATGGGCGAGGCAACGCTCGGCTCCGCGTTCGGCGGCACGGTCGAGCAGATCGTCGAAGTCCTCCTTGCGCAGAAGCAGCATGTTCTCCACGAGGGCGGCGGGCGCTTGTTGTTCGGGTTCGGTCATTGCGGGTCTCCAGAAATGCAGAACCCGCCTCGTGGGCGGGTTCAGGGTTGATCGGAAAGTTGGGTTTCAGATTTCGATGATTTCCAGCGTCAGGCTGGGCGCAACGCCTTCGATGACGTCGTCGCGCACGAACACCTTCTGGCCGATGGCAGCGCTGCCGCGTGCGCGGATCAAGCCGCCGCCGGGCAAGGCGACGGTCACGACTCCGGAGCCGACGCCCACTACCGTGCCCGCCTGCAATGGCGGCTCAGGGATAAGTTGGCGGAACTGCTCGTAGAGGTTATGCATGGCTCTGCACCCCCAAGGTCTGCCAGACCTCCGGCATTCCAGCCTCGACTTGCGTCGAGCGCACGATGCCCAGCCGTGTCACGCTGCCGTCCTGGTACTCGACGAACGCACCCGGCTCGATGATCCCCGTCTCAGCCAGCACCGGCAGGCGCAGGCTCACCTCGATCTGTTGTCCGGTATCGGCCAGTACAGCGATGCCGCGTTGGCGCGCTGCAGCGGCCTCCGTGATCAGCGCATCGACCACCATCGGAGCCAGCACATCCCCGGCAGTCCCAGCCCGGCTCACCTGCCCAAGCACACCGACATCCTGGCCGGACACGAACACGCGGTTGTAGCCGGGCTTCTCTACCCAGCGCAGCGACTCGCGGGCCACCGCATCGACAGGCAGCACGAAGTCTGGCGTGGCGGTGTTCCACTCCCAGGGCGCAGTCGGATAACGGTGGCGCACGCGGATGCTCTGGTCGGACGGGTGCGGGATCAGGTAACCCCCGGCCGCACTGGCAATGGCAACCAGGGCTTCCACCCACGTACCCTGCTGGGTGAATACCCCGCTCGGGACGTTCCAGTCGGTCAGGCCCCAATCGATGCTCCAACCCAGCGGGATGCCGTTGAGCGTGAGTACGTCGTCCATCAACTGCTGCGCGGTGCGCGCCTGCGGCTGCTGGAAATTCATCACCGGCGCGTAGGGGGCAGCCAGCACGGCGTTGCGCCCTCGTCCCGAGATGCGGATGCTGGCGTCGCCGAACACCCGCTCGCGGCTGATGCTCTCGGCCAGCACCCGGAACTGAGTGCCGTTGACGCTGGCCACCAGTTCAACCGGGCCGCCGTTGCTGCCGGGCGCGACGAGGCTTTCTGCGGCGGCGGGGAGCAGTGCCTCGAAGCCCCACGTCCAGGACGCGGCGTCGAGCGACAGCGAGAGATTGAACACCGGCACCGGCAAACCATCGGGCAGCCGGTGCAGGGTCACGTTGTTGATCACGAAATAGACCCTCCGAACGGGAACGACCACCGGCTCGCCATCGGGCGGGTCGATGTGGTTTTCGCAAAAGAACAGCAGATGCGCTCCGGCAGGAGCCAGCGCAGCGAACAGCAGATGGCCGCTCGGCGTGTAGCAGCGCGGCGGCTCGGGCGGCTCGGGGATCACCCACACGCTGATGCCGGGCGGTGGCCGCATCGCTTCCTGGTACCGCCCGCGCCAGCCCACCGGTCGGCGGCTTGCGCTCTGGAAGTCCGTGCCTTGGCGCTGCGTCAGCGGTCGGGCGCTCTGCCAGAGGGCGAGCCGACCGGCGCGCTTGCTGCGATCACCGTCCTGATGCGCGAAGCGCGTGGCGTCGCGCAAACGGGTGGCGTTCTGGAACACGCCCGTCCGAACCTGCGCGATGGGCGTCGCGTTCTCGTGGGCGAACCCGGTTGCGCCGTGCAAGCGCG
The DNA here is from genome assembly GCA_027484575.1 of Comamonadaceae bacterium. Taxonomy (GTDB): domain Bacteria; phylum Pseudomonadota; class Gammaproteobacteria; order Burkholderiales; family Burkholderiaceae_C; genus Ramlibacter. The sequence goes on along the minus strand of JAIXSQ010000012.1, from coordinate 61,866 downwards.
TCGCTTGCTGCTGGCCGGTGCGCCGCAGCAGCGGCGCGGCCACCAAGATTGGCGGCAGGCGATGCGCGATGCCGTGCACCGACACAGTCCCACGCTGCCACGCCGCGCCCCAGCCTGCGGGCATGGCCGTCGCATCCTGCTGGCGCTGCGCTGCGCCGCCCTCGTGCTGCACGGCCTGCTGCCACTCGTGCGCCATTTGGCGCACCGTCGGGCGCTGCGTACGCGAGGCGTAGCGCACCTCGCCGGTGAACGCCACGCCGGGCAGGCTGGCCACGCCGACGTTGAGCGGCACGCTCGGGCGCAGGATGAGCGTGCTGACCGTCAGGCCCGGCAGCTCGGCCAGCACCTCCAGCCGCGCGGGCGGGATGAAGGCTATGCTGGCCACCGGCAACGGCAGCGTGGCCTGCACCAACACGTCGTTGCGCGGCGGCACGTAGTCCGCGCCGAAGATCAGATCGGCATCGGTGGCGGCGGGTCGGTCGTACAGCAGGTCGACGTTCTGGCCAGAGTTCGAAGGCATCGTTCACCCCACGACATCAGCCCAAGATGGCCGACACCATCCGGGCGTCGCCGCCCAGATAGAGGTTGGTACTGGCGAGCTTCACGTCGCCCGCGCCATCGGTGCCGCTGCAATCCAGATCGAGCGCCGTCACCTCATTGCCGTTGACCAGCCGCGCCCAGGTGGCGATGCCGGTCGCGGCGATGAGGCCGTCCTCCTGCTGGGTGAGCGTCAGCAAACCGCCCGCAATCGTTCCTGCGGGCTTGGTGAGCGCGATCTCCACCAGCATCGCACTGGTGGGCGTCGCCGCCGGACTGGGTGGGCGTGTGCCGCCGTAGATGCGCAGCCGCGCCGGGTTGGTTCCTGCATCGAGGAAGGACAGCGTGCCCGCCAGTCGTGCCTCGTTGTGTTCCTGCGTGATGGCGACGGTCATGGCATCGGCTCCGGCCTGAGGTTGTCCGCGATCACTGCGCGGTACATCTGTCGGTAGTCCGTGCTGATCACCGTGTAGCGCTGTTGAGGGTCGATGCGCTCGAATCGGTAGGTGCCATCAGCCTGAGACCACGTGCTCGCCACCAGGGTGTGGGTGTTTTCGCTGTAGAGCAGAACTTGGCGAACGAGGGGTTGGTCGGGCTGCCCCTTTTCCTTGACAGTACCGGTGATCTGACCGTTGCCGCCGAAGTGGATGTTGCGGCGACTGCTGGCCACGCCCCGATGCTGTCGCGGGTGACTGCCCGGCTGGCTCCACAGATCGGAGTTCGGGCTGTGCAATCGGCTCAAGGCTGCGGCGTGAACGCTGACCGGCGGCCCGGCAAGTGCAGCGCGGCAGGCGGCCTCCAACGCGCGCAGATCGGAAAGGCTAGCGGCACCCGACCACAACCCGGCTGCGAAGAACCTCTCGCTGCCGCCGATGTTGTATTCGTTGCCGTCGGCGTAGTAGCCGATGCCTCCCACGCTGTCCGCAACCCACGAGCGCGCGAAAGCCGCGCCCGCCCAGTCGTCGTTGATGTAGACGCGCGCACTAGCCGGGCTGACCACCAGCGCCATGAACTTGGGCGTGCCCCACGCGGGCCCGCTACCCACCTGACCGCCGCTGCCATTGGCGTACTGGTAGATCGCGCCGTTGGACTCCTGATCCAGAAAGTAGCTGTTGCTGTCGCCGAGGGTCTTGTAGAACACCAGCCCTCGGCTGACGTGCATCACGAAACCCGCCAGCACGAAGTCGCCGGACAAGGACATCGGCGTGGCCAACGGCCAGGGCTTGTCCTGGCCGTACAAACCGTAGAGCGGAAATGGCGTGGCCACACCGCCCTGCACGGTGATGGCATTGCTGCCGACCTGATCCTGCAGTTGCCCGTTCGAGAAGTGCAGCGCATCCCACGCCGCGACCGGCGTCAACGACGCCACGCTGTCCCACCACGCCATGGCTTACCTCCACGGGCCGGTGATATCGAAGGCGATCTGCGCGCCTTCGGCTTCTGAGCTGTACTGCGTCCTGACCAGCAGGAATTTCCTGCCTGTCTGGCCGACGACGTTGTCGACGATGGTCTGATCCGAGTAAGGGCGATCCTGCGGCATCCACAGCATCCCGGGCATCAGGCCGCGCATATGGCCATCCTCCTGCCGCACATAGGTCGGCAGCAGCCACAGGCTGTAGTCCGGGCCGTTCGGAAACGGCATCGGCCCGCGTCCACAGACCTGCTGGCCGTTGTTGGTGTTCAGGGAAGTCAGCCCGAACCGCACGGGGTTGCCGAGCTGGGTATGGTTGCGAAGCAGTACCTTGGCGGTGAATTCGAGCGACTGCGTCAGCCCGTAGCCGTTGTACTGCCCTGGATAGCTTGCGTAGCCCGCGCTGCTGTTGCTCCAGTAAACATCCTCGGCGGCCAGCACCGTTGCGTAGTCGTCGGCGGGCTTGAAACTCGTGATGTCGCCGAAGCAATAGCCATTGCGCCCGTACCAGCCGTACCCGGCGGCATTGGTGACAAACAGGTAGAACAGGCGGTCGTCGCCGATCAGTACCCAGTTGCGGTTGCCGCCGCCGCTGTCGCCCGAGTTGTCGTAGCCGCTGGTGCGGGCGTGGTACCACTTGTACCAACCCCACTGGTTGGCCTGAACCTGCTTCCAGTTCTGCGTCGGGTTGTTCGGGTCGAATGGAGCCTGCGCGCCGACGATGGTGTCGATGTCCGACAGGTCTTCGACGATGCCGACGTTGGCCCATTTGGCCCACGTCGTCGTGTACCCGGGCGTCTTGAGGCTGTCGTCGATCAGCAGCAGGTTTTGCGGCGAGGCGGGGTTCTGGCTGCGGTACGCCGCCTTGTTCGTTCCCGCGAACGCCTTCTCCCAGCCCAGTGGTGCGACCTTGGCCGCGAGGCTGGTCGTGCTCGTCGCGGGCGATACGGGCGTACCAGTGACCGCGTAGCTGAACGTGGTTGCGGTGGTAGCGATGACCCGGAACTGCCCGTTGTACTCGGGCTGATCGGCCCCGGCGATCTCGACCACCTGCTCGGGCCTGTAGGCGTGGCCCGCGCTGATGGTGGCGGTGGCCACACCATCGACACAGGTCAGCGTGTCGATGGCCTTGAGGGCAAATCCGTTGACGAGGCAGGCATCGAGCATCGTCACCAGATCGCCCCAGTTGTTGGAGATCTGCGGCGCGCCGGTCATGCCGCTGTTGAAGTACTTGACGGTGAGGTCAGCCATTGAATTGATTCCTTCTGGTCAAGGGGTGTCGATGTCGCCGCGAATCAGCAACGTGAAGTGGTCGTCGGGCACGGACTCCGGCCCCTGCTGGACGGTGCGCACCACCCAGACCGGGAACTGGCTGCCGATGGTGTTGAAGCGCAGCACGTTGCCGGTGGCCCAGCCGTTGCCCCAGCCGAGCGCAGGCAGGCGGAAGTACGGCACCCCGGTCGCCGGGTTGTTGGGCGCGCAGTCGGCGCTGGTGTTGCCGGTGGCGATTACGCCGACGTTCTCGCCGATGACCTCAAACGAGGTGCTGTTGGTCATCCGCACCACCCAGCGCTCGGTGAGCGCCCCGCGATTGGTGACGGTGATCGGGTACTGGGTGTGGTTGAAGGTGGCGGTGGCAGCGCTGCCGACGAGCTCATCCGACCAGCTGCCGTTCCAGGTGCTCTGATCGAACACGAGGTTCACGCGGGCGAACAGGTCACCGGCCACCAGCGCACTCGAGACGAAGCTGCCGGAGACCGGGTCGCCGGGACTGGCCAGCGGATAGGCGTGCGTCAGAGGGCGCGTGAAGCTGATCTCGCCGTTGATCTGCACGTCACGCACCACGGCCATGTCTTCGATGCGGTGCTCGATGGTCACAGGCTGGCTGTAGCCGGTCACGTCGGTGAAGGTGACAATGCCTGCCTCCAGATCGGTGGCGTAACCGGTGTGGATCACCACACCGTCGTTGCCGACCACGCGCACGCGCGACAGACGAACGCGGGCACAGTCGATGGTCTGGCCGTTGCTGACCGACGCGGTGATGCGCCCGGTGTGGCCGACGACGGCGAAGCCGCCCGGGCGGAAGATCGGCACTCGCCCGTCGCTGGGCAGGCGCACCGGGTCGATACCCAGCAGCGCCGCGTCCAGGGGCAGATAGCTGTAGGCCACAGCGCTGTAGCGCAGGCTGGATGCCGCCACTGGCTCGGGCCGGAAGATCTTGCCGTCCGGACGGACGTTCTCGGCGTCGAACCACGGCTCCGTCTCGTTGCCAGCCGCCGTGACCACGGTGCCAAAGCGCACGCGCACGAGGCCGGTGTCGTAGTCGACATTGCCGCTGACGCCGGACGCGGTGATCGTGCCGTCGATGCCTGCCGTCACGGTCTGGGTTCCACCCACCGCACGAGCGAACTGGATGGAAAGCGATCCCGGGCGCAGCGGCGCAGCACCCGTGCGAAACACGTACTCGCTGGAGATGTTCTCGCCCACGGTGGTCACGCAACTGGCGCGCGTGATGCTGTTGGTCGCGCCCGCCGACCACGAGGTGAGGGTCACCGCGCCCGAGAGGTAGTTGATGCTGCCGCGCGTGACCCAGCCGCTGGGCGTGAATTCACGGAGCGTTCCCTGACCGTTGTCGCCCCAGGGCTGGCTGCCCGCAATGGCCAGCAATACCGTTCCGGTCACCACCTGCGCGTTGACGCCGGGCACCAGCCGAAACGACGGGCTGAACGCGAACGTCTCGCTGTGGTTGCTGGTCGAGCCCGCGCTGTTGTAGCGCAGCTTGACGTAGCCGGACTCGTCGTTCGGGTACATCGACGGCGCGTCCACGTAGCTGATGCCGCCGTAGTTGAGGCGGAACATCTGGCCCACGCCCGAAGCCCAGCCGAGGCGTTGAGCGCCATAGACGGGGCGTGGAATCTTGAGAGTGACATCGGGTTGAAACTGCACCGCGCCGGTGGCGTAGTCGACGCTGCCGATGACTTGGCCTGCGCGCAGCACGTTGCCCGCCCCATCGTCGCGGGCGTACTGCGTGGGATCGACGAGATTCCACAAACCCAGTCCCATCGCCTGGATCTGCTGCTGCGTGTAGACACCCAGCACCGTCGTGTCGGTCAGGGTGTTCCACTCGATCTCCAGCGAACCCGGCTCGATGGAGCCCAGAGTCGCGGTCACCGGCACGTGGCCCTGGCCATCGCGCGAGGGGTGCGCGAAGCTGTCTTCCTGCTTGGGGCCCGCAACGTAGTCCACCGTCAGCAGCGCGCCGACCGGCGGCAAGACGTTCGGTGCGAAGCTCAAGAGGTTCTGCGCGACGTTCAGGTTGCCGGTGGCGGCTCCACTGAGCGTGCCGGAGGTGGCGGCGGACGCCGTGCGCGTGCCGGTGCCGCTCTCGTGCGGCCAGGTGATGGTGAGCGTTCCCGGCTGCACGCTCTTGCCTTCGGGCGGGGCGAGCTGCAAGGCCTGCGACGCTTTCAGAGCGGCGGTCGGCTGCTGCGTTTCTTGCGTCGGCACATTCCACGTCAGGATCAGGGACGAGCCGACGTCGGGCAGCGCGCCCAGCGTCACCACGAAGGCCCCGGTGTTCTTGTTGAAAGTGCCCGCGCCGTAGCTGGCGTCCAGCCCCTTGAGCGAGCCGTTGCCGCCATCCGACAGCACGTACCACCGGCCCTGCGCCATGTAGCTGATGGAGAGCGTGCCGGGCTGCGGCACCGGGTTTACGGTGCCGACGTAAGACTGGCTGCGCGACTCCGGCGTGACCGCGATCTCCGAGCTTTGCGGCGCGCGCTGCAAAGACGCGGCGGGCGTGTAGGTGATGGACTTGCTGTTCGACATCGAGCCGGAGTTCAGGCTCAGGATGCCGTTGGCGTAGTCGATGGTGCCCAGCGTGCCGCTGGCGGTCTTGAGCAGCCCCGCGTCGTCGAAGATCGTGACGCCGTCGGTGACGATGGACAGCGATCCGGGCAGGCAGCCGCCGGGCAGATTGAACTTGAGGGTGGTGTTCCAGGCGTGGCTGGCCGTGTAGCTCACGGGTGCCGCGCCCGGCACGGGCAGCCCCGCTGCGGCGTAAGGTGGCACGAAGGAGATCGGTGTCTCGGTCTGGGCGCTGGGCACGAGCTGCGTGTAGATGGACGCGCCCTTGATGGTGAAATCGCCCACATTGGCCGCTTGCGTCAGGGGCACCACGCCGACGTAGGTGCCCGCGTCGGCCACCACCGTGTCGCGTACCTTGGTGCTGTTGGCCGCCCGAGTAAACGTGCGGCTGGCAGGCGAGCCCGTGAAGTCGAAGCGCAGCGCGTCGCTGATGGCGACGGTGACGACCGCCGCCTTGTAGTCCTGATCGGTGTTGTAGGTGAAGCTGCGCTCGACCACCGAGACGGCGGTGGCGCGGATGTACTGCTCCTTTTGCGTCGGCAGGCCTTCGTTCTCGATCAGGACGAGGGTCTGGCCGACGTTGGGCACGGCGTCGCTCGGGCGCTGGAACAGTTGCACCACGCGCTGGCCCGCGATGTGGTTCTCGAACAGGTAGCCCGCCCACTCCGGCCCCTTGTTGAGGTAGGCCTCGATGCGGGTCTGCGCCTGCTCGCGGGTGTCGAATGTCTTGCGGGTGGAGAACAGCGTGACGCTGACGCGCTCGTCCTGCGGCGGCTCGGCCACGATGACGTTGGCCCCGAAGTAGGTGTCGGTGTCGTCGGTGGCCACCTGCACGAAGCTCTTGCGCAGGTTGACGCGGCCTCCGGCACGATCCAGCTCGGAGATGTCCGGAAAGATCGCGTTCGAGACGCCGTCGGGGATCACGAGGCCCGTGGGTGCGCCGCCGCCTTCGGGCACGTCCGCCATCACGGCGGACTTCAGCAGCTTCACATCGCCGGATTGAATCGGCATCTCAAATCTCCAGGAATCGAAGGGTCAGGCGGTAGAAGTCGGAGCCGGATCGCGCCGGAATGCCCAGCACGGGTTCGGCCTCGATGGCGGCCTCCTGATGGCGGAAGGCGACCGTGAACACGCGGCCATCGGTGAAGCTCAGTTCGAAGCGGCCCGTGGTGCCGCCCACCGGGATCGCGGCCCACGCACGCAACTGCTCGACCGTGGCGCGCGTCACCCACGCCATGTCGGGTGCGCCCACCAAGGTGATCGGGCGACCGGCCTGCCGGGTGGCGGACTGGATCAACAAGGCACCCGTGATGAGGTAGGACGTGGACGCCACGGCAGGCGACCACGCGTGCTCGTCGCTCCACAGCAAGTCGTCGGGCAATGGCAAAGCCACCCCGGTGTCGAGGTTCGTCAGTTGCATCGGAAAACCTTCAGGAAGTGCGGGCGCGAGCGGCGTCCAGCAGTTGCAGCAGTCGCGCTTCGTCGCGCGCATCGACCGTTGCGTTGACCTTCTGCTGTCCCGAGGACAGCTCCACGCGCACGGTGCGCGTCGGCGCGCTGTCGGGCAGCGAGGGACGCGGCAGGCTGCGGCTTGCGGGCTGCACCATACCGCCCGAGGCAAAGCCCTGAATGCCTGCCAGCGCGCGTCCGGCCAGTGCCTGCGCCGGAGCGTTCAGGTTGTTGATGGCCTCGAAGAAGCTTGCGCCGTAGCGAGAGACGGCCTGCCGGTTCACGACGAACTCACCGGGGGTGAGCATCGCCGGGACGGTGTCCGACTTCGACAGCCCGCCGCGCCGGTAGAACTCTCCCTGGTTCTGCTCCATGTAGTCGATCAGCTCGCGCTCCAGGTCTTTGCCCCAGAGCAGGGGCTGCGCCATCGCCGAGCGCCACGTCTGCTTGATGCGTTCGAGGTTCTGGCGCTCATTTCCGGTGAGCGTCTTGCGACTCATGAACTCTTCCAGCGTGCGGCGATCCTGCTGCGCCTGCTTGCCGTAGTTGTCCATCGACTTGCTGCGCATATCCAGACTGACCGATGCGCCGTAGTTCCATTGCAGCCAGCTGGTGTATTCGTTCATCCCCTGCAGGCCGAGGTCGATCATCTTCAGGGCCTCGAACGCTTCGCGGTTCTTCTTTGGCCTGCTTGGTTTGTCGTTCGGGTCGGCATCTCGCGTCTTGCCGCCCCCGAACATCGCCACCGGGCCGCCGCGTGCAAAGTGTGCGACCCCGCTGGCCAACCGCGAGAGCGCGCCGCTGCCGTACTTCTGCACGGCTGCCTTGCGGATCACGAAGGCACCGGCGTCCAAGGTGCGCGGCACGGTGTCGTGGTGGCCGGAGCCGGGCACCGAGCCACCGCTCATCCGGGGAAAGGCCGGAGCCACCGCACCGCCGTCGGCAAACCGCCGCACGCCACCGACCAGTCCGCCCGTGGCATTGGTTTCCACCTTGGTCACATAGATGGTGTGGGTGCTGGACGTGTTGCGCCCATTGAGGCTGTCGATCTCCCCGCGAACCGCGCCGACGTTGCTGGCCACCTGATGCTGAGATTCGGTCTGGATGCGATCCAGCGCCTTGATCATTCCCTCGACATTGGTGATCGCCGCCTGCGCCTTCTCGGTCGCCACCTTCAGCTCGAATTGCGCGTTCTGGTCGGCGTAGGCCTTGAGCTTGTCCAGTGCATCCCGGGCCTTGGACACATCGGCATCGACCGGCAGCGTCTTGCCTTCCTTCAGCAGCGCCTCGTATTCCTTGAGCTTCTTTTCCGCTTCCTGCAAGTCGGCCTGAATCTGCAGCAGGTACTCCTTCTCGGCGAGCGCCTTGTCCAGATCGGCGATGGCCTGGTCGAAGCGCGTGGTGTCGGCATCGAGCGTGACCTTCAGACCGTCCTTGAGCTTGGCCGTGATGTCGTCGATCTGGCGCGTGGTCTCGGTCAGCGTCCGCTGAATCTCATCGCGCGCCGTGATTGCCGAGCGTGCCGCTGTCTGGTGCGCCTTCGCTTCGGCATCCAGTGTCTGGTTGAGAATTTCCTCGGACTGGCGGATGCGGTCGATGGCCTCACGCACACCCTGTTTGCCCTGCGCGGCCTGCGCATCGGCGTCCTTGGCCTTCTGCGCCAGTTCGGCGCGCAGCTGATCGGCCTGCCGCATCAAATCGGTGGCCTGCTGGTACTCCTGCCTGCGGTACGCCTCGCGCGACTGCGCTTCGAGCTGCGTGACCTGCGACACCGCCTGCTCGGACTGCTTGCGCGCCTCCTCGCCGCGCTTGGCCTCGTTGGTCTGGCTGGTGGCCACCTGCGCGGCCATGTCCATCGCCTTCTGCGCGAGCTGGCGGGCAAGCTCCAGTTCACCGTTGGCCAGCGCCCGGCGCGCCTGCTCCTGCATCTCGGCAATCTGGCGCTTACGGTCCTCAGTCGCCTCATACTCCGTCATGCCCTGGCGGCGGATGTCGCGGATGCGCTCCTCCGTGGACATCGACAACTGGCGCTTGGCCTCCTCGATGCGCTGCACTTCAGCCAGATGCCGGTTGGCCTCGGCGTTGAGGGCGTCGATGTGCTGGCGGTACTCGGAGAGCGCCTGCGCTAGGGTCTGGCGCTTCGTGGCGAGGATGTCGTTCTCGACACGCTGCACGTTGGCCCGGCGCTCTTCCTCGGTCTGGCCTTGCCGGGCGGCGGCGTCCTTGCGCGCCTGAGTTTCCTGATCGATCAGGCCGAGGGTGTCAGTGGTGGCCTGACGGCGCAGCGTGGTCTGCTGCGTCAGCGCTTCGGTGAGTAGCTGGGTGGACTTGGTGATCTTGGCGGTTTCGGACTGCTGGGTGCGCTCCAGTTCCGCCTTTTCCTGCTCATAGCGCGCCTTCACCGCCGTGATCTGCGTTTGCAGATTGGCCTCGACGATGGCGGTGAAGCCCTTGTAGGCCTCGGCCATCTTGGCGGTGGCGTCGTTGACCACGCCCTGGGCCTTGCCCACGGCCTGTTCGACCTCACCCAGCCGGGACTTGAGCTTTTCCAGCGCGGCGTGAACCGCCTCGATGCCGCGCCCGACCGCTTCCTGCGTGCCCTGGCGCACGGCCTCTAACCGCTTGGCGATCTCCTCGGCAGCGGTGGCTGCGGTGTCCATCGCGCCCTTGGCCGCATTCGAGCCTTCGGTGGCATCGGCGTACATCTCGGCGAAGATGCGATTCATCTCCGCGAGCCGCTGCTCGTGGCGCTTGGTGGCTTCGGCGATGGTGTCGGATGTGAAGATGGCGGCGAACACCTCCCACTGGAAGCGCAGGTGCTCGATGCCCTTCATCAGCACCTCGACCATGAAGATGCCCGCCTTGCGCACGATCTCGAACTTCTCCGACAGCCACGTTCCGATCTCCCAGCCGATGATGGCCGCCCCGAGCACGGCGAAGGCCACGCGCAGCTTGCCGACCGTGGCGATGGCGTTCGACAGGGACAGGTTCGCCGTCGCCCACGCCGCCGCCGTGGTGCTGGCCGCCGTCACCGCCGCAGCGCCCGCAGTCTGCCACGCGATGATCAGCGCCGGGATCAAGCGGTAGACCAGCACCGCGAGGCCGACCTCGGCGATGCGCCCCAGCCACTTCATCACCGTGTCCAGGTTTTCCGACAGCCACGTCAGCGCCTCGGCGAGCTTCTTGGTGAAGCCGGTCGATTCGTCGAGCTTGCTGATCCACTGGCCGAATGCGTTCGACAGGCGCGTGAAGGCCTGGCTGACGGTCATCGGCAGTTGCGCGTACTCGGCGGCCAGCTTGTCCTTCTGGCTCATTAAGGCGTTGACCACCACGTCGGCGGTGAGCCGCCCTTCTTCGGCGAGCTTCCTCAGCCTTCCGATGGGCACGTTCAGGCCGTCGGCCAGCGCCTTGGCCAAACGTGGACTGTTTTCGACGACGGAGTTGAATTCCTCGCCGCGCAGCACGCCCGAGGCGAGTGCCTGACCGAACTGCAGCAGGGATGATTGCGCCTCGGTGGCCGATGCGCCCGAGATGCGCAGCGCCTGCGAGATGCTCTCGGTGAGCGAGAGCGCGTCCTTCTGCTCGCCACCCAGCATCCGCACGGCCTGCTGGAGCTTGCCGTAGAGCGTGGCGGTTTCCTGGATCGGCACGCCGATGCGCTGCGCGATGGCGAACAGATCCTTCTGCGCGACCGTGTATTCGCGCTGGCCTGCGGTGGCGAGCTTCAGGCGTGCGGACATCATGTTCCAGGCGTCGGCGATCTGGACGATCTCCTGCACCTTGCCCGCCGCCCAGTTGAGGGTGAGGAAGGCCAGCAACTGCGTCTTGGCCTTGGCGACCTGATCGCCGAAGGCGTTCATCCCGGCCTTGACCTCGGCCATCCCGGCGGCGGCCTTGTCGCCAGCGGTCTTGGCGTTCGAGCCAAACTCGCCGAGGCTGCGCTCGGCAGATGTGATGGCGCGTTTGAGCCCCTCGTCGGCCCCTTCGAGCGCAACGAGGATGGAAATTCGGTTCGCCATCTTCAGTCCACCAGCCGCAACTGCTTCTCGATGCGGGCGGAGAGGCGCGGGATGCGACCGGCGACGATGCGTTCGACGTTCAGACGCTTCTTGAGCTGCACGCGCGGCACCAGCACGGCAATGGGCACGTCCGCGCCGCGCTTGAGGCGCTTGACGCCCTCGGCCTTGCGGTAGCGGCGCTTGAAGCCCGACAGTGGCCGGTCGTGTTCCTTGATGTTCTCGGCCATCAGCACGATGTTCCCCTTGGCGTTCTTGATGAAATAGGCATTGCCACCGCGCATCAGCTCGGCGATCTGCGCCTTGAAGCGTTTGCGGCCCACGCGCCCGTGCAGCGGGATCAGCATCCGGCCACCAATGACGCCGCCACGCTCGTGGATACCCGACCACGGGATGCGCGAGCCGACGTAGAGCGCGGGCAGCCGACTCCGATCCTTGTCGAGCACCTTGGCGGTGAAACCCTTGACGAAGGATTTCTTGACCACCGCCATCTGGCCTGCGACGTGGCTGCGCACGTCCTCTTTGAGTTCGGTGGCCTCACTGGCGATGCCGCGCGCGACCGCCTTCTGCACCTTCTCGCGGAACTCGCCGCCCCAGCGGCGCAACTGCGCCTGCGCGGCCTTGCTATCGATGCGAACCGAGATGCGCATGGTCTTGGAGCCTGTCGAGGGTCTGGTCGAGGTGGCGGGCGTCACCGCGTGCGCCGATGGCGATCAACGACAGAAGCCGTGCATCGCGTGCGACGTCCTCCCGCGCGGTGGCGGCGGCGAAGCCGCGCACCTGCGCCAGGGTGTAGTCGAGGATGTCCGGCAACCGGTGGCCGTGGGCGATCAGGTGCTGGACGGTGTCGAACCACCCGTGGCCATTGCTGCCGTTGCGCCCGTCCGCGCGATCACCCCGTCGAGCCGAGGCATCACCGTCCGGGTAAAAAAATCGGCGTTGACCTCGATCACCTTGGCCGCCAACAGGATGGCCTCGTCGGCGGCCAGCTCATCGACCCACGCGCGCGGCTTGCCGACGGCAATCGACACCGCCGTCAGCAAGTCGTCGCCGCGCTCGCCGAACAGCGCCAGCCAGTCGATGCCATCGCCGCCGATCTGCTGCATCACCGGGGTGATGGCGCGCAGGAAGGCGGGCATCTGGCCGACCTTGAGTGGCTTGATCGCCAGCGGCTCGCCATCGATGACCAGGTCCACCGCCTGCGGGATGAGGGTTTCCAGATCGCTCATGGCAGTCCCCATCACAGTTGCACGATGCGGCCAAACTGGCCGAGCACCGCGTCGTAGGGCTTGGTGGTGTCGGCCAGGAGCGAGCCTTCCAGCTCGAACTTGTTGTACTCGTCCGAGATGAAGGAGATTTCCTTCAGCGGGTCGAAGGCCACGCGGTACAGCTCCACCAGCACCTTGGCGTTCCCCTGCGCGGTGTTGATGCCTTCGAGCCGCAGGTAACGCTCGGGCAGTGCCTGCGTAAAGATGCCGATCTCGGTGGCGACGCCATAGCTGTAAGCGGCCTTGAACGGTGCGGTGAAGCCGGTGGTATCCAGAAACTGGAGGGCACCGAAGTCGGTGTCGGCGGTGTAGTGCGTGCCTGCGGTCAGTGTCGCGGGCGTGCCCGCCGAGTCGGTCACCACCAGTGCCGATACCTTGGGATGGGCGAAGAAGTAGCGGTCGCCGACCACCGGAGCCGCGCCGCCGATGGTTTCGGCGGTCACCGAGCCCGTGCTGCCGGTGACGTGGTTGCCGTACAGCGCCAGGGCGAGGTTTTCCTTGGTGAACTCCTCGATGGTGAGGTTCACGGTGGCCGACTTCTGCTTGACCATCCGGTGGTCGAGCGAGCGCTGACCGGTCTGGCTCTCGTAGTGCTCCAGCACGTCGGTCTTGAGCGAGAGCTTGAGCTCGGCGACGTTGCCGGGCGAGCGCACTTCGATGGGCAGGCCGGACTCGTCGCGCTTGCCGAGGAAGACGCGGCCCTGAAAACTGGCGTATGTGCTCATGATTTGGATTCCTTGCGTTGGGTGGTGATGGGGCGAATGGGTTCGATGGGTGTGCCGTCGCCTCCGGGCTGCGGTACGGGAGTGGGCTGGTGGTCGTGGCGGGCGATGCCGTTGGCGATGAGCCAGTCGGCGGTGCCGCCTTCCACTTCAAGCCGTTCGCCCGGCTGGAGCGGCTTACCCGCGTGGGTGTGTGGGCGGATCAAAACGAGTGAGGTCATGGGAGTCATCCGTTGGTTGAAAGATCGGTGTCGAGCGTCCGGTAGGTGATCGCGTAGCGCGCGGGAATAGCGGCGGCCACCGCGTCGGCGTCCTCGACGTCCCATTCGCATTCCTGCTCGCGGATGCCAAGGCACAAGCCACCCAGATTCCGGTCGGCGAGCAGCGCGGCGTGGGCGGCGGTCAGCAGCCGGTCGGCTTCTGTCTCCGGAACCGCGGTCGGCACCGCGCGGGCCAGCGCGACGAGGCGCACGATCAGTTCACGCGTGACGCGGTCGTTGGCGCGTTCGGTGATGGATTCGGACTCGGGGAACACCACCAGCGCCGGGCATTGCTCCCGGCTGATGGCCACCGTGGGCGAGCGGTGTAGCGTGGCCCCGAGCGATTCCACCGGCGTGCGGACAGCCGCCATCACCGCGAGCAGAATCTGTTCGCGGATCGAGTTGCCGGACACGGGTCAGAGCCTTGTGAGCTTGGCGCGCATCTCCGAGCCATCGCCCACGGCTCGGATGTCGCGCACCTGATAGATCACGCCGCCGATCTCCACCGTGTCGCGCGGGGCCAGACCCACGAACACCGAGGCCGGGTAGAAAATCTGGTGTTCGGTGGTCGAGGCCAGCCCATCGAACACGGTGTCGTCCGGCGCGGCGAAGCCGACCGCGTGCGTCTGCATCGGCGAGCCATCGGCAGGCTGCCAATGGCAATCGTGCAGCAGGCCCGCGTTAGTGGCGGCGGCATAGACCTGTTCGGCGAGGCCCATCACGCGATCTCCAGCTTCACCAGCAGCTGCGGTCGGTGGCACAGCGGCAGCGGGTTGGCCTGCGTGTGCAGGTCGGTGCCCCGGTCGAACTTGCGCGGCTCCTGCTTGGCGTAGAGCGGCAGCGCCATCGTGTTGGCCGTCTCGTTGAAGTCGGCGGGCGCGTAGTAGGTGGCGAAGGTGTCCATCGTGCCCAGCGGGAAGGCGTGGCCTTCGTCCTCCTCAACGAAGCGGCGCACGGTGCCACCGGGCGCGGTCGCGCGACCGCGATGCTCCTCGAAGGTGATGCCGCAGAAGGTGAAGCCAGATCGCATATCCGTGCGCAGCGCCTGACCGTCCTGCCAGCGCTCGTAGGCCGCGATGACGTCGTCGTGCGTCGTGAGCGCTTCGAAGAAGTCCTTGCCGACCAGGACATGAATGCCGGTCATCCGCTCACCCTGCAGGTTGTCCTCGACGTAGCGCAGCAGGTCGCGGCAGGCCTTGCCGACGTCGAAAGCGCTGTCGTGCGCGGCGATGTCCCACGCGAAGGTCTGCGGCGTGATGCCGAACTCGGTGAAGAGGTTGTAGATCACGCTGCCGTCGGCATCGAGGATCAAGCCCTTGAGCGCGCCGAAGCGCAGGTGCTCCAGGGTGATCGCGTGCTTGTTGCGCATCGTCTGCAGGTGCTGCGCCATCACGCCTGCCACCGTCTGCAGTTCCGTCTCCGAGCCGAAGGCGCGGATGCCCTGGACTTCCTCGGGCAGCACGACGTCATCGTGCGGGATGTGCGGGATGTGGAACGAGCGCACGTTGCGCTGGCCTCGCACACCAACAGTGCCGGGCGAGCCCACGGGCATCGTCGGCAGCAAGGTCAGCACGCCGTTCTGCTGCTCGACGATGATCGAGCGGAAGCGCTGCGGGCGGTCGACGAACAGCCCCATCTGGGCCAGACGGTCGTAGTTGTTGGGCAGGATGTTGATGGCGGCAGTCAGCGCCGACATCGAAAACGCCGGGTTCTCGAAGATGTTCTGCATGGTCAGACTCCTTGACGGACGAGGACGCCCAGCGCCTTGAGCTGGGCAATGGCCGAGGCTTTCTCGGCGGCAGTGATGGCTTCGGGCCACTGCAGCGCGTGGTCGGACACGATGGCGTGACGCGCAACGACGAGGCCGTTGTCGCGGTCGGCCAGCGTGGCGTCGCAGTTCTGCAGCAGCACACCGGCGGCGACCTGCGTGCCGTCCTCGGCGGACGGGTCGATCTGCTTGTACTTGCCACTGGCGGTGACGATGCCGAGCACCGTACCCAGCGGCAGGCTCTGGCCTGCGGCCACGGTGACGCGGTCGCGTGAGTACAGATTGGGCGCTTCAAACTTGAGCAGGTCGCCCAGGTTCATGGCCTCTGTAAAGACGGTGGGCATTTCAGATCTCCTTCTTCAGTGCGGACGACTGCGCCGCAAGGTTCCGGGCGGCTTCGAGCAGTGGATTGGCGGGTGCGAGGCGAGAGGCGTCAGGCGCGATGCGGCTGACGATCTCAGGGCTGGCCTCGGCCTTGGTCGAGAGCAACTGGCTGCGCACCGTGGACGGTGCGGTGTTGGCCTCGAGAAAGCCCGCGATCAGGTCGGCGCGGCCAGCCAGCTGGCAGGTCTGCGCGATCTCGATGGCGTCGGCCACGCTCAACGTGGCGGCGGGCGATTGAGGAGGACTGCCAGCAGGATCAGCAAGAGGCCGATCAAGAGCAGCGGGGTCGGTTCGATCATTCATCAATGACTCCTTGGGGTGGTTGCAGAAAGAGCCCGCCCGTGTGGCCACGGCCACCGGAGTCGGGTTGGGGGAAAGGGATGCGAGCAGTTGCGCCAGCGCCTCGTCGAAGGTGCCGATGGCGTCAGCAAGGCCCATGGCGACGGCGGCCTGCCCGAAGAACAGACCGGCTTCGGTGTCGCGGACAGCGGACGCTTCGATGCCCCGGTGACGGGCCACCGTTTCGACGAACAGGCCATAGATGCGATTGACCTCGGCCTTCAGGAAGGCGTGAGCCTCGCTGGAGATCGGCTCGTGCGGGTTGAGGTCGTTCTTGCGGTCGCCCGCGAACACGGCGGTGTAGTGAACGCCGTCCTGCGCGTCCTTCTCGGACTGGTCGACGTGCATCGCGATCACGCCAATCGAGCCGACACCGCCCGTGCGTGAGATGAACACCCGGCTGGCGGCGGACGCCAGCGCGTAGGCGGCAGAGAACGCCATGTCGTTGGCCACGGCCCAGACCGGCTTGATCTGGCTGGCCGCGCGGATGCGGTCGGCCAGATCGAACACGCCGCCCGACTCGCCACCGGGCGAATCGATGTCGAGCAGGATGGCCGTCACCGCCGGATTGCCGATGGCGGCGTCCAGTTGCGCGGCGAGGCCCGTGTAACTGGTCAGCCCCGATTCGGCCTCCAGCCCCACGGTGCGGCGCACCAGCGTGCCGTGGATGGGGATGACGGCCACACCGGGCGGCGATCCGGACGTGGCGCGTGTCGGCGGCGTGAAGCCGGGGGCGGCGGCCAGATCGGCAAAGCCGACCCGGGGGCCGAGCACGGCCAGGATCACGTCAAGTTTTGGGCGATGGATGGCCAGCGGCACGCCAAAGAGGCGCGCCGCCAGATGCGGCAGCAATGTCATGGGAAATCCTTCAGGCAGTCGAAGTGCTGCCGGATGCGTCGGTCGTGACCGCGTTGCGGTTGGGTTCCGCACTGCCGCCGTCCTTGGACGTATGGCGAGGGTCGGAATCGAAAATCAGGCCGAGGTCGTCAGCGCGCTGGTTGTCGGCGGCGATCTCGCGGTCGACGTCCTCTGCGTCGTAGCCAAAGGCCGAGATGGCTTCCGAGCGCGACATCAAGCCCGCACGGATGGCCAGCAACATCGCCTTGAACTCCTTCTCCGGATCGACCCACTGCCAGCCCTGCGGAATCCACTTCACAGCGAGGTACTGGCGACGGCGGGCAGGCCCGCCACGCGCGAAGCCCGGCGCGTCGAGCGTCCCGGCGAGCACGGCCTGCTTCATCCACGCCGCCCACACCGGGCGGCACAGCTGATGCACCAGCACGCCGTGCTGCACCATCTCGCAGCGACGCCGGAACTCCAGCATCCCGGCACGGATGGACGAGTAGTTCACGCCGGTCAGATCGCCGGTCAGTTGCTCGTAGGTGATGCCAATGGCGGCGGCAACCGCGCGGAACTGCGTGCGCAGGAACTCGGAGTACGAACCACCTACGTCGGCGGGATCGGAGAACTTGATGTCCTCGCCGGGCTCCAGAATCTGCAGCGTGCCCGGCTCCAGCCCGGCGAGCGCGATGCCGTCGGCGTCCGCATTGCCTTCGCCCATCAGGTTGTCTTCCGGGTTGGCGCGCGTGACGAAGCCCGCGAACATCGCGGCGGTCTTCTTGCGTACCAGCTCGGCGTCGTCGTACTGGTCGAGCTCATTGAGCTTGACCAGGGCACGCGACAACCACGGCTCGCCGCGAATCTGGCCCGGGCGCAGTACGCGGAACAGATGGATGATCTCCGCAGCCGGGATGCGCACCGTGTCCATTCCGCCCTGGCCGGACATCGGCGCAAGACGCCCGTCCTCGGGATGCGAGCGGTACAGGTGGTAGGCCACGCGCCGCCCCAGGCTGTCGAACTCGATGCCGGAGCGCACGACGTTGCCCGAAGGCAGATCGGTGTTCAGATTGATCGGCAGGTGCTCGGGCTCCAGCAACTGAAGCTGCAGCGGCACGACCAGCCCGTCCTCCGGGCGTCGCGGCCGCAGGCGGATCAGGCATTCGCCGCCTTCGAGCATTGCGCGGCAGGCCAGCGCCTGCAGACCGTAGAAGTCGGTCTGACCGGCGGCGTCGGCTTCCGCCGTCCAGTCGCGCCACAGCGCCTGCACTTCGGCCTTGAACGCCTCGTCGGGCGACAGGCTCTGGGGCTTGATGCCGGTGCCGACCGCGTTGGCCACGAAGGCTTCGATGCCTGCCTGCGCCCACGCATTGCGGCGCACGAGGTCACGGCTCTTGCCGCGCAGTTCGTTGCTGGTCGCCAGCATCGTGGCGACCGCGCCGGGGTTGCCGGGCATCCACGCCAGCGAGCGACGGCCACGCCCCGCCGCCTCGTGAACAGGAGGCTGACCAAAGAGGCTTCGAAGTTTGGAGTACCAGGCCATCAGAACCCCTTGGAGGTCGTAACCCGGATCTGGCGCGGTGCACCAGGCAGCAGCCCGGTTTCAGCCGCTTGCTGCAGCAGTCCGCGCCTGACCTCGCGGATCGCGGCCATCAGTTCGTCGACCGATCGGTACTCGACGGTCTTGTCGGCAAAGGTCACGCGCCGTTCGCCCTTGGCGAGCGCGCTCTCCAAGGCCTGGAGTTGGATTTCTGTGTAGGCCATCAGCGGTACACCACGAGATTGATTTCGGACGAGTCGTCGAACGACGTTGCCGTCGTCGCGCAGGAGATGTCGACGTACTGGGCCGTCTTGAGGTCGGAGCTGGCGCGCACGAGGGCCAGACGCTGCTGGCCGCTATTGCTGCTGCTGCGCGCGAGCGCCGTCCAGCAGTAGTTCGCATCCGGCATCGGCACCGCGAAATGCACGCGGTAACGGCCTGCCGCCGTGCGCACGACGCTGGCGACGTTGTGCGCGCTGGCGATGACGACCTGACCGCTGACGTAGCCGAAGCTCACCCACACCCGGGCAAGGCCGGGATGTGTGGCGTCGATCTTGGTCTTGACCTCGAAGCCGATGCGCGCCGCCAGCGCGGCGATGCTGGACGCGAGACTCATCAGGCCAGCGCCCCGTCGAATATCACGACGAAGTCGGTGTCGGTATTGCCGACATCGGCGGCCGCGACCGCACCAATGTTGGTGCGGGCCTGCAGCTGCTCGGCCACGGTCAGGGTCTGCGCCGCGTCGAAGCGCACGCGCAGGTTGACGGCGGCCAGGAGCGCGTCCAGCCCGCTCGCGCCGTTCTGGAGTAGCTGCTGGATCTCGACCAGGGTGTCGTAGGCAGCGTCCGCTCCACCGAGGATGTCGGCCTTGAGCGCGTCCAGCAGCGACACGATCTTGTTCGACGAGTAGGTGGTGGAGGTGGCGACCTGGTTGTCGTCGATGGCGGTGGCGGAAAGCACCGCCGCCTTCAGCTCGTTGATCGCCGCGACCAGACTTGACTTGTCGGTGGTGGACAGGCTGGCGAGATTGCCTGCGGTCGCCCGGACGTCGTTGAACTCTTGGGCGACCCGGATGACCAGGCTCTCGATGCGGGTGGCAAGACTCATGTGTTCTCCTTGGTTTGAAGCCGCCGCCGTCAGCGAAGCCAACGGCTTCGGATGACGCGCCGACCGGAATTGCGGGTGCCAGAAGCAGCGAGGCCACCGCGTTGGGTGGCCTCGTTCAATTCGATGTCGTGGATGGGCGGTGGCTCATCCGGTGGGGGTACAACCCCCAGTTGCCGCTCCAGTTCGCGCCAGTGGCGTTCCTCGAAGCGATCCAGTCCCGCGCTGGATGCGGCCGCGCGGGCGTAGACATAGCAGTCCAGGGCCTCGTTGCGCTCGCGCATCTTTTGCCACTCGCGCACCGGGAAGCCGTTGCGGTCGCGGCGGGTGATCAATTGCTCCGCGCAGAGCTGCTGGATGAACTCGGCGTCGATCTTCGGCAGATGGACGAACCCGGCAGGAAACACCGGGGTCAAGCCGTCCTCGCCGACGTCCGCGCTCTTGCGCAGGTTGTTGTAGAACTCCAGCTTGGCGATGCCGCCCGCCACCGTGAACACCTTGATGCCCCGGCGCAGCTTCTTGCCGCCCTGCGAGACATCGATGGCCGTGGGCGTGCCGATCAGGGCCGCGCCGCGCGGCACGCCCTTGACCGCCATCACGCGCGCATCGTGGCAGGCACGCACGAAGGCGTAGGCTTCCTGCGTGGCAAAGCCGGTGTCCAGCGCGAAGCGCGCCAGCGGCATTGCCGCGCCCGATGCGTGCGTCCACTGCTCGGTCAGCATCGCGGCCAGGGCTTTCCACACCGCGTCGCGGGCGGTGTCACCCATCAGCACGCGGTGCTCGACCAGCCACGATTCCTTGCCGCGCCCGAAGGCCCAGATCGAGGCCTCGATCCGATCCTTCTGCACGTCCGCGCCGCCAACCAGCAGCAGACCGCCTTGCGGCACGCTGCCGATGCGGTACTCCTCGCGTCGCTCGGCCAGCCGTTGCCAGTCGGGCGCTTCGCCTTCCTCGACCCAGGTTTCGCCCAGTTCGGTGTTCTTGAAGGTCTTGATCGCGGCGGCCGATCCCGATTCCTTGTTGACGGCGGCTTCCCACGCGGCGGCGATGTCGCGCCACGAGCGCCATCCCACCGGGCTGTACAGCGACGACAGGTGAAATCCCGCCGTCTTGCCGTCTGCCATCGCGCGCCACTCGCCGTGCTCCAGCATCCACGTCTTGTGATGCTCGGCAATCGCGGTTTCGCAGGATTCGCAGATGTAGGCGGCGGATTCCGGCGCACCCTTGTCCCAGCGCAGTTGCTCGAAGCGCAACCACTGCGGGTGGTTGCAGTGTGGGCACGGCACGAAGTAGCGGCGTTGGTCGCTGGCCTCGTACTCGCGCTCGATGGCCGAGGCACCCGAGATCGTCGGCGTCGAAACGATGAAGATCTTGCGCCGGGCAAAGGTGCGCGTGCGCGCCTCGGCCAGCGAGATCGCATCACCTTCGCCCTCGACGTCCAGCGGATAGCCGTCGACCTCGTCGAGGAACAGGTAGCGCACTGGCATCGAGCGCAGGCCGACCGCGCTGTTCGCGCCGGTCATCACCAGCACGCCGCCCCGGAACTCCTTGGCCAGAATCGTGTTGCCCGAATCCCGGCTGCGTGCGGGCGCGATCAGTTCCGCCAGCGCCGCCGACTCCTCGATCAGCGGGTCGATCCGCTGCTTCGAGTTGCGCTTGGCCATCTCCACCGTCGGCCAGACCGCCATCATCGGGCCCGGTGCGTGGTGGATCACGTAGCCAATCCAGTTCGAGCCCATTTCGGTCGCACCGAGCTGCGCAGCCTTCATGAACGCCACGCGCTCAACCGGCGAGGTCGGCGACAGGCAATCCATGATCGCCTTCAGGTACGGCGTGCGGCTGGTGCGCCAGCGCCCGGGTTCGGCGGACGCCTTGCTGGAGAGCATCCGATGGCGATCCGACCATTCCGACACGGTGAGTAGCGGATCAGGCGTCAAGCCGTCGCGCCACGCGCGTTCGATCTCAACAGCGCCTTCGTAATCGTCCATCGTCAATCCACGCGCGGGCGCAGTTCGCCCAGTTCGATCAGGTGCTCGCGCACTGCGGCTTCCAGGGTGACGTGCATCGTGTGCGCGTCAACGCCAAGCGCGGAGGCCATCTGCCCCGAGATGCGCGCGGGCCAGTTCAACCAGGCGTCGCGTTCGATGCGGGCGAGCTTGAAAACGTGTGCCACGGCCTGCGCCCGATCCACCAGTTCCTTCTTACGGTGCGCCAGCTCCAGGTTGTTGAGCTTGGCCTTGAGCACCTCGTTGACCGTGCGCGCCTGCAAGAGTGACGTACCGCCCGCCGACATCGGCGCTGTGCTGGTGTCGGCGACATCGCGCTGCGGTGTTGCTTCAGCGGGCGCGGGGCGCGCCCTCGTGGTGCCGACCTTTTCCTGCGCAGCGGCGCGGCGCGGCTGCAATGTGTTTTGTGCCCACTGGGCGTCCGCCGCATCCGGATCAATGGTGCCGTCTGGCAGTGCGGTGATCCGCCCGGTGTCGATGGCCTTCTTCACGGCCACGTGCGACACGCCACGGTGGCGCGCGTAGGCGCGAATCGAGAGTCCCATCGTCACCTTCTTCAATCATCTGTTCGTCATTCCTGCGGATTGAGCTTGGCTTCCATCGGGAACAGCGCGTTCATCACGTCACGCCAACCACACCCCGAAAGGAAACGCCATGAGCCAGATCGACACCATCCTCACCCTGATCGCCCAGAAGCATCTGGGCATCGACACCCTGCAAACCCGCCACGCCGACAGCCTGGACTTCCATGACACAGCGGTGTGGTGCATCCGGGACGCGCTGGAAGCGGCCTTCAAGGCGGGCGTCGAACTCGGCGCGTCGAGCCCGAAAGCCACGGAAGCGGAGCTCGCCAAGGACTGATCGGAAACCCACGAAACCAAGCGGAAAGCGCTTGGCTTCACTCCCGAACAGCGCGTTCATCACATCGTCATCCACCACCCCCGAAGGAGCAGCCCATGACCACCACCCAACTCACCCCGGCCCAGCACGCCATCCTCGCCAAGGCCATCAACACCAGCGGCGGCAAGATCGAATGGTTCCCCGACAACATCAAAGGCGGCGCACGCAAGAAGGTGCTCGACGGGATGTTCAACCGCGCCCTGATCACGCCCGACGGCGAGGGCTGGTGCGTCGCCGCCGAGGGCTACGACGCCTTGGGCATGAAGCGCCCCACGATCCCGCAGCCGACGCCGGAAGTCGATGCCGAACTGGAGCAGGCTGTTGCCGCCGCCGAAGCGACGTGGACGCAAGCGCCGACACAGGCCAAGCCGCGCACGCGCGACAACAGCAAGCAGGCCGACGTGATCCGGATGCTTCAACGCCCCGAGGGCGCGACCATCGGCCAGATCTGCACCGCCACCGGCTGGCAGGCGCACACGGTGCGCGGCACCTTTGCCGGAGCCTTCAAGAAAAAGCTGGGCCTGACCATCGTCTCGGACAAGCCGCAGGGCGGCGAGCGGGTCTACCGCATCGCCTGATCAGAAAGATCGAGAAAGAGGCCAAGCGGCGCTTGGCTTCTCAATCGAACAGCGCGTTACTACGGGTGTCGCAACGATCAACCCAAAGGAGAAATCACCCATGACCAGCATCCAGATCCCCGCCACCCAGAACGAAGCCTGGGGCTTTTGGGGCACGATGAACGAGCAAGCCAGCGGCGCGTGGCCCCTGGCGATGAGCGCCATCTCGGACGCCACCGGCCAGCCCCTCGAATCGGTGCAGGTCTTCCTCGACAGCCGCCACGGACGCCACTTTGCCGACGATGTCCAGAACGGGCTTTACGAAGGCAAGGCCCTGGCGGACGCGATCAACGCAGCCACCCAACGCTGGATGGGCTGGACGATTGGTCGCCAGACCAGCAAGCAATACGGCATCCCGCGCGGCCTGCCTTACCTGACGGGCTTCGTGATTCACTGCGAGATCGTCGACGAGTCGCTCGCCGCCTGATCGAGCGCCGCGCCATCCGCCTCGCGGGTGGCCTGCTTCCCGGTGAAGTCCTCCCACCGGCGCACGATCACGTCCACGTACTTCGGATCGAGTTCGATCAGCCGCGCAACGCGGCCTGACTTCTCCGCTGCGATCAACGTCGTGCCAGAGCCACCGAAGGGATCGAGCACCACGTTGCCGGGTCGGCTCGAATTGCGCAGCGCGCGCTCGACCAGTTCCACCGGCTTCATCGTCGGGTGCAGATCGTTCTTCTGCGGCTTCTTGATGTTCCAGACGTCGCCCTGATCGCGGTCGCCACACCAGTGGCGTTGCGCGCCCTCGGGCCAACCGTAGAGGATCGGCTCGTACTGGCGCTGGTAGTCGGCGCGGCCCAGCGTGAAGGTGTTCTTGGCCCAGATGATGAAGGTCGACCACTTGCCACCGGCTGCGCGGAAGGCAGCCTGCAGCACATCCAGTTCGCTGGACGACATCGCCACGTAGATCCCGCCCCGGCAATGCGCCACGGTGGGCGTCAATGCCGCCAGCAGGAAGTCGTAGAACCCGTCGCCCAGGTTGTCGTTCAGGATCGCGCGATCCTTGCCGCGCATCTTGTCTTTGGCGCTGTTGGCGTAGTTCACGTTATACGGCGGGTCTGTGAAGACCATGTCGACCGGCTCGCCTTGCAGCAAAGCCTCGTAGCTTGCCGCCACAGTGGCATCGCCGCACAGCAGCCGGTGTGGGCCCAGCACCCAGACATCGCCCGGGCGCGAGATCGGCGTCTCGCCAATCTCCGGCACCGCATCCTCATCGGTCTGCCCCTCGTTGTCCGGCTCGTCGCCCGCGATCAGTTCCGCCAGCGCGTCGGCGTCGAAGCCGGTGATGTCGAGGTCGAAGCCTTCCAGCTGCAAGGCTTCCAGTTCGATGCGCAACATCGCGTCGTCCCAACCCGCGTTCTCGGCGATGCGGTTGTCCGCGATGACCAGGGCGCGGCGCTGCGTTGGCGTCAGGTGATCCAGCACGACCACCGGCACGATCTCCAGCCCGAGTTTCTGGGCGGCGGCCAAGCGTCCGTGACCAGCAACGATGATGCCGTCGCTGCCCGCCAGGATCGGATTGGTGAATCCGAACTCGGCGATGCTGGCAGCGATCTGCGCCACCTGCTCATCGGAGTGGGTGCGTGCGTTGCGGGCATAGGGCAGCAGCTTGGCTGTCGGCCACTGCTCGATCTTGTCGGCCAGCCAGTTCATGCCATCACCTCGATGTCAGAGTTGGTAGCGCGCTCGGCGGCGACCTGCTCGAAGGACTGACCGGTGGCGATCAAGCTGACCGGCACACCGGGGTGGTTCTGCTGGAAGCGTTTGATGGCGACGTCCACGTACTCCGGCGCGATTTCCACGCTGCGGCAGACGCGGCCCGTGCGCTCGGCCGCCAGCATCGTGGTGCCGCTGCCGCCGAAGGGTTCGAACACGATGTCGCCAGCGTCGCTGTAGGCCTCGATCACGAACTCCGGCAGCGCCACCGGGAACACGGCGGGGTGGTCGATGTCCTGACCGATCTTGCCCTTGTGGCGCATCACGCGGATCACGCTGTCGGGGATGCGCGTGTCCTGCGTCGGCTGGCCCTTGTGCGTCCAGCCGCCGACTTCGCCGTCCTTGCCCCGCATCGCCGTGGACGAGCCATCGGCGCGCAGGTGCGATTCCTGACCGGCGTGCTTGCAGGGCACGATCTTGTTCGGCTTGCGGCTTTCGCGGTTGAAGTGGAAAACGAACTCGAAGCTCGGGGCGAAGCGTCCTGCCCAGTCGCCGGGCATCCCCGGGCCCTGATCCCAGACGTACCACGCGAAGCGCCGCCAGCCCTGCTGACGCATCCAGCCGAGCCATGCATCCCAATACGGGATCACCTCGTTGTCGCGGTGAATCAGCCCGAGGTTGACCAGCGCCTGACCATCGGCCGCCATCGGCAGGTGCGCGAACACGCCGCGCATCAGACCATCCCAATCGGTGATGCCGCCCGAGGTGTAGTCGCGCTGGTTGCCGTAGGGCGGCGAGGTGAAGCACAGCCTTGCCGTGCCGCCGTCCATCAGCGCAGCGACCACGGCCCGGTTGGTGGCATCGCCACAGATCAGCCGGTGCGACCCGATGGCCCAGACATCGCCGGGACGGGACACCGCCACGACAGGGGCATCCGGTACGTCGTCCGCCGCATCCGGTTCGTCGGCATCAGGCTCCGGGTCGGTACCGGCGTCGGTCACCTCACCCGTGAGCAGCGCCTCAATCTCAGCATCCTCGAAACCGGTCAGGGCAAGGTCGTACCCGGCCTCGGACAGATCGGCCAACTCCAGCGCCAGCATCTCCTCGTCCCAGCCCGCATCGAGCGCCAGCCGGTTGTCGGCGATCACCAGCGCGCGCTTCTGCGCGACGGTCAGATGGGCCAGTTCGATCACCGGCACCTGATCCAGCCCCAGCTTGCGGGCAGCGGCCAGACGCCCGTGCCCGGCGATGATGCCGTTGTCGCCGTCGACGAGGATCGGGTTCGTCCAGCCGTACTCGACGATGCTGGCCGCGATCTTGGCGATCTGGCTCTCGGCGTGCGTGCGCGGATTGCGGGCGTAGGGAATCAGCGCCTCGACCTTGCGGTACTCGACGTTGAGCGTGTTCAAAGGGGAAGTCCCAAAAGCAAAACCCGCCGAACGTTGCCGCCGGGCGGGTTGAGTGAATGAAGATTCTGGTGGGGTGGTAACTGCGCCTGGGGGTGGTAACCGGGGCCGGTAACCTGGCCGACTGGTAACCTTGCCCGCGCCCTGACGCTAAAAAAGCGTCGCGCTCGCGCCCCCCGCATGGGACTTTCGGCAGGAAGGACCCCTTTCGCCTCGGGCCGCTCGCCGAACCGTCACCGCTGTCCAGAAGATAGCTGAAATACTACCCCCGGCCGGGCTGTTTTGTTGCAGGCTCGAAGAGCGTCAAAAGGGACAAACGCAGGAAACGAAGGACAAACGCGGCAAGCATTACCCTGCTTGGCCCACGATTTTGGAAGGCAGGTGGAAGCCTTCGGCGTTGAGTTTCTCGGCGACGATCTCCAGCGCCCGTTGCCAGCGCCGCCACGCGGTACTGCGGTCGCAGGCAAAGCGGATCGTGATGTCGCGCCAGCCGTAGCGCTTGGCCCGCATCCACACCAGATGGCGCTGCTCGACCTCCAGCCACTGCACCCACTTCATGGTCTCCAGCATCCGGTCGACGGCGTCGGGTGTGGGTGGGAAGGGTCGGTAGACGTGCTCGTCGGCGGCAAAGGCTTCCCACTCCTTGCGCACGATGATGGGCCAGGTGTTGAAGTAGCCCTGCACACGCACCAGTGGCAGGCGTCGTCCGGTGCTGGCGGCTTCCTCAAAGCGTGCAGCCACGTCCTCAATCGTCCAGTCGTTGCGGCCCACGTCACACCTCCTGTCCAAGGTCGTGGTGGTGGACAGCCCAGTGCAGCAGGGCCAACGCGTCGGCCTCGTTGTCGTCGGTCGGGGCATGACCACGGTCACGGGCGGACGCCACCATCTCATCCTTGCTGGCGTTGCCCTTGCCGGTGGCGTGCTTCTTGATCGTGCCCACGGGCACGCCCTGGTACGGGATCTGGTGGTGCTCGCACCACGCGGTGAGCGTGGCGAGGAAGCCGCCGTAGGCGTGCGCCGCATCGGTCGAGACGTGGCGGCGGACTTCCTCGAAGTGCAGGCAGTCGATGCCGCCGCAGGATTGCTTGATCTCGGTGAGCCAGCGCTTGAAGCGCAGGAAGCGCATTCCGCCGCCTTCGAAGCGCTGCGGACGAAAGCTCTCGGAACCGCTGGTGATCTGGCCGTCGCTGCCCCGCAGCGCCCAGCCGCTGGTGGTGCCCAGGTCGAGGGCGAGGATGGTGGTGGTCATGGTGTCAGTCCTTATCTGGCGCAGGTCTGACGCAGCTGACACGGAATACCGAAACTCTCCGTGAGGCGCGCACGCGCGCACGCGTATAGAGAGTTACGTGCAAATGCGTCAGCTGCGTCAGACGACGTGGTTTTCATTGGGGTCAGTTGTCCGCGTAGGGGGTGTAGGCGGGCATCGGCGGGTGCTTGAGGCCAATGCCCTGGAACCCGCGCACGCCCATTCCGTTGCGCCACTTCTCGATCCCGCGCGTGATGAGCAGATCGGAGAAGCGTCGTTGCGCGCCGATGAACTCCCCGGCGGCCTCGGCCCACTGCTTCCAGTCGGTGAACAGTTCGGCGGTCAGCGATTTGGCGTTGGCCGTGCGCACGCAGCGTTCTTCGAGCCAGCGACCCAGCGCGTCCTCGGCTTCGAAATACTCCTCGGTCGCCGACACCACGCAGGCGGGCGGCTTCAAGCCTTCGCGCTGCCACGCAAGGCATCCGGCCACCGCCCACGCGAGAATCCCGTCGCGCTCGGCCAGCAACTTCTCGGTCAGGCGGCCATCGCGCCGCTCGGGCGGAATCGTCACCGTGAAGGGAATCATGTGCATCCGCCGCTTCATCGCCTCGTCGATGTTGCGGATGGCGGGCTTGTGGTTGCCGACGATGACCGGCTTGAACTGCGGCGTGTATTCGAAGAAGTCCTGGCGCATGAAGCGCGCGGAGATCTTGTCGCCGCCAGTGATGGCCTTGACCTTGGATTCGTTCAAGCGCCGACCCTGCTCAGTTTCGATGGCCGTCACGAAACGCGCGCCGCGCAGGCCTGCCAGATCGGTCGGATGGCGGTCGCCACGCGTTTCGACGAAGGTGTCCATCGATGCGGTGGCGGCGTAGTCGCCGAGGATGGTGCTGATGACGTTGGCAAACACGCTCTTGCCGTTGGCACCGGTGCCGTACAGGAAGAACAACGCGTGGGCGCTGGTCACGCCGGTCAGGCAATAGCCGACCATCCGCTGCAGGTAGGCCTGCAGGTCAACATCACCGCCCGCGATGTCGGACAGGAATGCCAACCATTGCGGACAGTCGCCACCTGGCGTGGCCGTGGTGATCTTGGTCATCCGGTCGGCGCGGTCGTTCGCGCGCTTGCGACCGGTCTTGAGATCGACCACGCCACCGGGCGTGTTGAGCAGCCACGGATCGGCGTCCCACTCGTCGGTGGTGGCCGCGTGCCTGCGGTCTGCGCGCGCCAGCCGTTCCACGCCCCCGACCGTACTGGCGCTGGCCAACTTGGCGGCGACCTTGGGGTTGTCGGCGCGCACGGCGGTCTGGCGGCAGACGCTGCGGATCAGGTCGGTGGCGGCCAGCGTGTCCTCGGTGCGCCAGCGTTGACCGTCCCACACCAGCCAGCGACCCCAGGCCGCCACGTAGCGCCAGTCGCGGTGGTAGCGGCGGGTGAAGGACAGCGCCAGCGCGTCCTCGGTGCCCCAGACGGATTCGTCGCTGCTGACCACCGGATCGACGTCATCGGCCACGTCGTGCATCTGAAGGCGCGGGCCGTGGGTCAGGAAGGTAGCGACATCGAAGCCCTCGGCGACGGCGTCCGCCACGTCCCAGCCCTCGGCAGCCTCCTCAGGCGGGTACAGGATGTGGCAGGACTTCGCACCCGCCGACAGGATGGCCTGCGCCGCCTGTGCCGCGTAGTCCCAGCCCGGCTTGTCACGGTCAGGCCAGATCAACACCGCCTTGGCCGAAAGCGGCGACCAGTCGGTCTTGTCGACCGGGGCGTTCGCGCCGTGCATCGCCGTGGTGGCCACGATGCCCGCGTCGATCAAGGCCTGCGCACATTTTTCGCCCTCGACCAACACCACCTGCGCGGCATTGCTCATCCCCGGCTGGTTGTAGAGCGGGCGTGGATCGGGCGGTGCCATCCTGCGCCGCTTGGCATCCCAGGGCCGGAACTGCTTCTTTTGCCCGGGCGGGTCGTAGCGGTAGACGACGGCGATGAGATGTCCCGCCGTATCGAGGTAGTCCCACTTGGCGGTGGCGGGGCCGAGTTCGTCGACCGGCACGTCCTTCTTGCTGGCCTTGCGCACCGGTGCGGAACGCGAGCGCCCAAGCAGATCGGCAGCGGCGTCGAGCACGCGCGGAAAGTCGTGCAGCACGTCGATGCCGAGGTGCGCACCGATCAGCGCATAGATGTCGCCGCCGTCGCCAGTGGCGCGATCCGTCCACAGCCCTTGCTTGTCGCCATCGAGAACCACTTCGAGGCTGTCGCCGGGACTGCCCAGCACGTCGCCGATCAAGAACTTGCCCCGGCGCTTCTTGCCCGCAGGGAACAAAGTGAACAGAACGGATTCAAGTCGTGCGAGCAGGTCGGCACGCAGCTCTTCGCGCTCGGCGTCGCTGAGAGTGCGGCGGTTGTGATCGGGCAGTGGCGCGATGTCGTTGAAGTCGAGAGTCATTCGGCCTCCACGCCATCGGCGTCACCGTCGCGCCCCTGCGCGGCGGTGCTGCGCGCGGCCCACGCAGACAGTTCGGACGGGCGATAGCGCACCAGACCGCCCATCAGGTAGTGAGGAATCTTGTACTTGCTGCGCATCTGCGGGTCGGCGAACCAGTAGTACGGCAAGCGCAGCGCGGCAGCGGCCTGCTTGGCGTCGATCATCGGTTCGACGTCGCCGATGAATTGCGTGTCGTCGCTCATGGGGTTCTCCAGCACCGGTCTTGCCATGCGCACATCCGGCATTCGAAGTGAGTGGGTTCGTGGAAGCTGCGCGGCAGCAGCTCACCGGCTTCGGTCGCGGAGATGACCTTGACTGCGCGATCCGTCATCCGCTGCGCGAGCGCGCCATCGAAGGGAACCAGCTCGACGTAGATGTCCATCGAGTCGGCGTTGATCGCGGTGAACAGCGCCGGGTGCTCGTGCAATTGCAGGTGCGCCTGATAGAGCGCGACCTGAGCGGCGTACACCGGCTTGGCGACCGCGAGGCCTTTGGCCTCCAGTTCGCGCCACGATTTCGCGCCGAGGCACTTGTTCTCCCACAGCGCGGGATAGTGGAAACCGTCTGGCCCGCCGACGATCACGCCATCGACGTGGCCACGCAGGCGGCCGTGCGCATCGGAGAAGCCGAACTGCTCACCATCGGGCTTGCGGGTGCGCAGATCGAAGCCCGCGTCGCGCAGCCACGCGACCATGCAGTCCTCCATGACGTGACCGCGCTCGAAGATGCGCAGCATCCGGCCCTGGGTGTCGCGCCCGTGATCGACCGGAGCCTTGGCGTACTCGAACTGCAAGGCACGCTCGCAGGCCGCGCCCAGACGCGACGCGCCGAGGTAGTCGCGTGTGGTCTGCTGCGCACGCACACGCTGCATGCCGATGTCGATCAGCGCGGTGATCTGACCGGAGACGCTGGCCGAGGAATTGAAGTCCATCATGGCTTCCTCCCCTTCGGCTCGTCCCAAGGCAGATCGTCCTCCAGATCGGCGAACGGATTGGCGGCGTCGGGGGCCAGCGGATCGGGCGTCGGCGGCATGCCCCGCACGGGCGGGAACTTGGTGGCCTCGTGGTGCGCGACCATCGCGTCCGACCAGCAGGTGACGATGGCGTCGATCACCTGCAGCGCTTCGGTTTCGGAGTAGTCGCCCAGCGGCTTGGCAAACCCGATCTCACCCGCAGCCTCGCCGAAGGCCTTGAGGCACCGGCGCATCGCGGCCAGTTCGACATCAGACGGATCGATCATGGCGACCTCCGTTTTGTCGATGCGGCCTTCCTTGGCCCGCTGCCAGTTGCCGTACAGCCCGTGAAATGCGTCCTGGCAGCGGCGCGAGCAGAACACCCAGTCGAGCACGTAGCGGCGCGGATCGGCGGTCTGGAAGCGGCCGTCCGTGTGGCCGTAGCCGCGTGCTTGTCGTTTGCAGACCCAGCATTTCACGCCACCTCCGCGAGTTCTTCGGCCAGCAGGCCGAGTTGCAAAGGTGTGCCCGCGAAAGCCGATTCGCAGCGGCGCTTGAAGTCGGCGTAGCTCATCGAGCTGCGCGCAATCGCCGTGACCGCGTGAATCTGCGATTCCAGATGCGCCAGCCCCTGCTCGGACAACCACTGGTGGTGCTTCTGCGAGATGCCCTTGCGGTTGCGGATCTCGCCCAGCAAGTCCTCTGGCAGCACCGGCCCGTAGACCCAGCGCAAGGTGATCTGGCCGATGACGTGGGGCGGGTTCTGCTCGTGCCCCTGGTACCGCCAGTTGAAGAGGCGGTACAGCGCCCGGTAGTAGTCTGGGTGGAAACGCCGCTCCCACGACGCGCAGGACTGGCGCAGCAGCTTGGAGATCAGCTCCTGCAGCGCATCGGGCGCGCGGTGGTGCTGGTAGCCGGTGGCCTCGTCGATCAGCGCGACCTCGCCGGTGGTGGCGAGCGCGCGCATGATCTTCATGCAGTTGGGCACCAGCTTCCGGCGCGCACTGTGCAGCGTGTGGTCAAGCGCGGCATCAATCACGCCGGAGGCGATCTGGGTGATCACGCCCGCCGGGAAGAACTGCGCCCGCCGACCGCTGGGCAGCGAAATCGGTGATTCAAATTTGTCTAGCTCCGACAATGACTTAGGCGAGAAGTCGGCCAGAATTTGGCGAAAACGGTGACCCGTGTTGTTCTCGTGGACGCCGAGCAGCTTGGCCACCTGCTTGCGGACGTAGCCGCGCTCGCCGGTGGTGAGCACGACCGCCTCGCAATCGAGGTCGCCGAAATGCACGACGCCGCAGTGGCTGGCACTGAGGGTGGATGCGTTCATGGCAGCCTCCCTCACTGCGCCCATGACGGTTTGCCCGTCACGGGTGCGCGTTGTTGAGCCGGTGTCTGATACGCGGGCGCGGCCTGCGCCGGAGCGCCGGACGTACCGCCGCCCGACGCCTTGGGCGGCACGCCCATCAACTTGGCGTAGTCGGGGTGATCCGGTTCGACCGCCACCTTCACCACGTTGCGATCCTGGCCCTTGCCGTCCTTCTCGATGTCGACGCGGGCCAGGAACTCGATGCCATCCAGTTCGTGGAAGCCCTGGATGCGGCGCGCGGCGGCGGCCTGCGGGCTGTTGTCCTGCGGGTGGACGTTGCGTGCGCTGTTCAGCGCGGCACGGATGAAGCTGCGCCCCATCTGGCCCCAGGTCGGCCCCTTCTTGGAGTGCAGGCCGATGTTCGACCACATCTTGCGTTTGGCATGGTCGCCAGCGGTGACCACGAATTCGGCGGCGAGATAGATGGAACCGGTCTCGAAGGACTCGGTGGCGTAGCCGCCGCCCCAGCCTTGCTCGGGATCGTCGTAGCCACCGGGCTTGATGGTCATGCGCACCGGGACAGTGGTGCCCTTGGGGATCAGATCGAAGCCGGATTGCTGGGCGTCGGCGTCGTTGAAGTCATTCCATGCGGTCATTGCGATTACTCCTGAGATTCGATGTGTGTGGGGGTGGCGGCGCTGGCGGGCGTAGCGGATGCGCCCGCGCACTTGGCGATCAGCGCGCCGAGATGCGGCGGCTCCAGCAGGTCGAGACGACCGCTGCGGTCTTTGGCCGGGAAGCCGTAGGGATTGACGGTGTGGGTGACGAAGGCGCGGTAGGCGCTGCCGTCCTCGGCCTTGATCTCGGCCAGCGTCACGACCTCGTCGACGATGCCGGGCAGCTCCAGGCTGGTCTTGCTGCCTTCGATCTGCGGCACGAACACCTTGCGGTTGTAGTCATCGAGGCGTTCGTCGAGGATGGCCACGAACACGACGTTCTTGCCGCGTGCGTGCTGCAGGTGGGTCAAGGCACTCACCATTTCTTGGCCCAGCAGGCCGTAGGCACCGCGCAGATCAGGCTTGCCGGAGCGGTCGCTGGTTGCACCGGGCTGCGTCTTGCACCACGCGAAGCATTGGCGCGACAACTGCGTGATCGAGTCGAGGAAGAAGGTCTGGTAGCGGTCGAGCTGCGTCGCGTCGCCGAGCTTCTCGATGACGTGGTCGTAGTGCGCCTGCGAGAAGGCAGACTCCGGCGGCAGCGACTTATCCGGGCCCGCGAGGAACACGAAAAAGTCGCGGCTCTCGGGCCAGGACGCCGGTCGGATGGTGTCGCCCGGCCAGTCGGCCACCGCCAAGTCGCCTGCCTCGATGTCGATGAACAGCGTGGTCTTCGGATCGAGGTCTTTGAGCCGGGTGGTCTTGCCGATGCCGGACTTGCCGAGCATCAGCAGCTTGACGCCCTTGCGCTCGGCCATGCGCTGCTTCGCGGAGATGATGGGAAGGCTCATGCCACACCCCCATCGAGCGTCAGGGTGATGGTCGGCTTGCCTTCCTCGACCGTGCGGGCGGCGGCGAACTGCTCCTGCAGCGCCGTGGGCCAGTTGGTGTAGCGGGACTCGGACACCGACAACTTGATGTCGATGTAGTCCTCCACCTTGTCGCCCGAGGCGACGATGCGCTCGGCCATCTCCTTGAGGATGGTCTGGCTCCAGATCACCTTCTTGGGGAGTTCGTACTTGACGTGCAGCGCGCCGTCGTTGACGTGGGCGGTGCCGAAGTCGCGGCCGGAGTCACGCAGCGCGGCGCGCGCCTGCTCACCGAAACGCTGCAACTTGGCGGCGTCCAGCTTGGTGCGCAGCTGCTTGAGGTAGGCGGAGGCCTCGTCGACATTGCGCTCGGCATCGACGAAGTCGGTGACCGGCAGCGCCGCCAGCTGGGCGATGCTCATGGCCGCGAGGTCGGCGGGGAAGATGGTCAGATCGCTCATGGCCGTCCTCCTCACTGGTACACGCGAGTGAAGGTCGAGTGCCGCGAAACGCGACGTTCGAAGGCTTCGATCTCGGAGATCAAGTAGGTGACGCGGGCACCGAGCTTGCAGAAGACCGGGCCGAGCTGTTCCTGCCGCCAGCGGCGCAGGGTCTTGACGGAAAGTCCCCAGCGGATGGCCAGTTCGTTTTCGTCAAGGGCGATGCGCTGTGGCGCACCGGGTTTGGCCAGGCTCTGGCCAGATGTTGCTGTGGTGAAGTGGGTTTGCATTGCGATGTGCCTCCTGTATGAAATGGGCACATCGCAGTCTCCGCACGGGTTTATGGGCCGTGTCTGGTTCGATTTATGGGTGCGTTTATGTGTTGCGTCTCACCCGGTACTTGCCGCGACTGACCAGCTCGAGTACCTGCTCGCGCTCAGCCTTGCCGCCGAACGCATCGTCGAAGGACTGAAAGCCCGTGTTGACGGTGACAGCACCATTGACCTCCGCCCACGACATCACGGGCGGCGCGCTTCCTTCCGTGCCCCACATGTACTTGATGATCTTGGCGCGCGCCTCCGTGAGATCGATGGACGATGCGAAATGCGGGAGCTTGAGCCGCGTGCCGCTGAAGAACTGCTCCGGTTCCGGCTCGCCAACTGCCGTGACGTAGCCGCGCAGCACGCGGTCGAAGGCATCGGCGTCGAATGCATCGGTGCTGTTGAGCACGCTGACGAACTCGTCGAGGCCGCGCATGGCGTGGTCACGTGGCAGCGAGGCACTCGCTCGCCTTGGGCGCAGAACAACGCCGCCGCGTGACCACACTGCGTCGGCAAGGACAGCGATGGTCTTGTCCTGCGGAGCGCGCGCCCATGCTCGACCGACGAACACCGGTGCGAAATCGTGCGTACCGGCGATGCGCTGTTCACCGAGGTGCCACAGGTGGTTTGGTGTGCGGCAACTGTTGCTGGAGCGTCGCCGTTCCTCAATGCCGATCAACGCCGCCAGATCCGCCAGCCACGAATCCATCACGATGGAATAGAGGGCGATGTCCGCGAGCGGTTGGACGACGGTTCTGCCGTTCAGTGGGCTGCAGTAGCTGTAGCGACCGGCATCCTCATCGATCTCGACTTCGACCTCCTGTTCGGAATCGAGAAACGGCACCATCACATGGGTGAGGTGGCCAGCGGGCACGATCCAGCGACGCTGAAGAAACTGCTGGTGATCGCGCCCGAGCTTATCGGCCAGAACTGATGCGTCGAGGCGTTGAAGGTTGTCCAGCGCGAGGAAGAAGCTAAGATGCGGTGACATCGTCGGCGTCCTCCTCAGAACTGGCTCAAGACGCCGATCTTGATGAGCTGTTCCTGCACCCGCTTGCGGTCGTCGTCCGTGCGGCTCTTGTCGTTCAGACCGTTCGGCGCTGTGATCTGGACGGCGACGTTGTGCGCCTTGCGGTGTTGCGTCTTGGACATCCTCATGACCAGCTTCACCTGCACGAGCGCGTACTGGCTCAGGTCTTCGGCGCAGTAGTCCTCGTAGGCAACCTGATAGATATTGCGGCCATCGCGCCGGTCGCGGGTGATTTGCATCTTGCTGGAGAGCTGCCGCACCACATCACGTCCGCCGTACTCCGACGTCTGCTCGAACGGCTTGGCCACCGTGATTTGCAGGATCGAGATGTCGTCGATGCCTGCGACCCGATCACGTTTCAGGCGGTCGAGCATCTTGGAGGTCGCAAAACCGAGCAGGTCGAACTGCCGCATGGGCATGTCCTCGATCTTGCTGTCGTGCGCCAGCGCAACGTCGCGGAAGACGGTGGCGAGCTCGCGGCGAACCTCCCGTTCTTCGCAGAACACGCTGAGCCAGCCGCTCTCCGGCTCCCACGAGAAACGCGCCGACATCGCGGCGGGCTCTTCGTGGTCGACGACGTGCCCATTCGCTACTTGCTGGAAAGTCGCGGTCTTGCCGTTGAAGGTCGCCGTCAGTGTGTGCAGCAGCGCCGACGGATCGGCTTCGGAAACATCATCATCATCCTGTTCGTGTGAGAGATCGCGGCGCGTGAATTGCTCGATCAGGATTTGATCCTTCGGCACCTTCGGGAACAGTTCGGCAATGCGCGTACGCAAGACATCCTGCACGTCGGAGCCGGTCTTCGGCACGACGCCCTTGGGGCCGAGGTAGTGGCTGGAGTAGCTGTCGTTTTTCCACTGGCGATGCATCACTTGCAGATGCTCGGCCTGGTCGAAGCGTTCATCGCGGCGAGCGCCTTGCGCCGGGAAGTCCTGCAAGATGTACAGGTACAGCGCGCGGCTGTAGCGGTCGCTGGGCATTGCCAGCACGGCGGCATCGTCGGCGCGCTCTTCGTTGAGCACGGAGAGGACGGCCTGAGCACCGTAGTCATCATCGAGAAGCATCACTCGTTCGGCGGCCCGTTCGATGTTGTGCTGGGCGGTCGCTGCCAGTTTTGCGACGGCGTGGAAGACCGACTGCCTGGATTCGACCGGGAGCTTGCCCTTGGCAGCGTCCGCCAACGCCTTCAGTTCCGGCAATGCCGTCGCGCTGGCGTGTTCGAGCAGATGCACCAGCAGCCCGGGGCGCGCGACCTTGCGCACGAGGCTGACGAAGTTCTCGGCGTTCGGCAGGATGGTTGCGCCGTCATCGGAGCGATGTTCGCGCGCACGTTTCGGGGAAGGCTGGCTCGCGGCCACCTTGCTGTTCTTCTTTGTGGTTGAGGCTTGGCCAACAGGCATGGACAGGTTCCTTTGGAAAGTGCGTGATTGCGCGAACGGTTAACCTGGCAGGTCAAAAAATGCCGACGCGAAGTCGGCTCGGTGGGCAGCGGATGGTTATGAGCGCATGGCGGCCTCCTGACCGGTCAGGCCGTATCGGCTCAGGCGTACTTGGATGAACCGGCGATTGACACCGAAACGCGTGGCCAGGGCTTTCTCGAAGCATTCCATGTCGAAGAAGCCCACGTCGCCGTCCGCCGTGATGCGCAGGGCGGTGCCGGGGTGGTCGGGATCGGTGGAGGGGTGACGATGGATGGTGATGTCGTGCTTGGGAGCGAGGGCCTCGACGGCGGCAATGATGCGCTGGCGCGGCACGAGCAAGGAGCCCATGAACTCGTTGGCCCGCAGCTCGGCGAAATGTTCTTCCGTCGTTGGCCTCGCGGAGAGTGACTTCGACAGGTGGTCGCTGTCAGGCGTCGTGGTGCGGTAGGCGCGTTGCATCGCCGGTTCGATCTCGTCAAACAACCCCGGCCCCTTGCTGCCCTGGACGATCCAGCCGGGGGCGTCGAACACGGCGTGGCCCAGTTCGTGGGCGAAGGTGCTGAGGGCAAGCAGTTCGCTGAGGCTTTCACCCACCGGCGAGATGGACACCATCGCCGCGTTGGGCGACGCGGGGTCGAATTCGCAGACGCCGAAGACGTGGTTGCCCTGCTCGTCATGCACGGGGTAATCGGTGCTGACCTCGAGCGCGAAGTCGATACCGTTGATCTTGAGGCCGGAGATCTGGCGCAGGGCTTCGAAGGGAACGGCATCGATGCTGTCCGCGACCAGTTGCTGGCGCGCGGTCGCCGCAATGCGCTCAACCTCCATGTGCTTGATGTATTGGGGGAGTTTCCGGTTGCAGCACCGGTAGTCGAGAGTCAACACCGCCATTCACTTTTTCTCCGTCACGTTCCGGCGGTACATCCGAACCAGATTGCCGACGTCATCACGGATGTCGGGTGGCAGTCGGCTGGCCTCGACGAAGGCATCGTCGGCGCTGATGCCGAGAATCTCGGCCGCCTTGCGGATCAGTTCGTCCTTGGGCGGTTTCTCCATGTCGCGCTCGATGCGCGACCAGTAGGCGGGCGATATCTCCAGCTGCCGCGCGAAGTCATTCATCTGAATGCCTTTCTCCTCGCGCTTCTTGCGGATGAATGCTCCAAAGGGCATGGCTGTAACCTGATTGCGTGATTTGTTAATTGCTGAATGGTAGACGGCAAGGGTCAGGCCGTCAAGTGTTTCGTAAACGCGCAACAACTGTATCGCGAGTAGGCCGGATTGCCCTGCGTTGCCATCCGCTTCGGAAGATCAGGCTCACTATCCCTGACGGTTGCTATTCCCCGGAGCCGTCATGAAGAACCTCGAACTTGCATCCCCCTCGGAGATGAGCGCCAGCGCCCGTGCTGGCGAAATCACCGCCATCCTTGCGGCCGCCATCGTCCGCACGCTCGTCGCGGACGAGGCAAAACAGAGAGAAGTTGGCCTTGGCTTCCTGCCCGACCAGCGCGTTCATCCAACCCCCTATCCACAGGAAAAGTTGTGATGAACGAGAAACAAGCATCCGTCGCCGCGCAGATCGCGGCGCTGTCCAGTCTGCCCATCGCCGAGTTGTGGCTGGTGTGGGATCGGTACTTCAGCAGCCGCCCCATCAACCCCAACCGCGCTTTCATCGAGTCGCGGATCGCCTACAAGATGCAGGAGGAGGTCTTCGGCGGTCTGACACACAACACCCGCCAGCGACTGGAGGCCATCGGTGCCAAGCACTCCAAGATCAAGCTGCGGGCCCGTCCGCGCGACATCAACTTCGCGCCCGGCACCGTGCTGCTGCGCGAATGGGGCGACCGCGAGCACAAGGTGGCGGTGACCGCCGACGGCCTGTTTGAGTACGAGGGCAGCACCTTCAAGAGCCTGACCGCCGTGGCCCGCCAGATCACCGGCACGCACTGGTCGGGCCCGCTGTTCTTTGGCCTGACCGGCAAGGCAGGTGCGCAATGAGCGACGCTGCACAGATTGCCTCGCCCAAGGCGCGCAAACGCTGCGCGGTCTATTGCCGGGTGTCGTCGGATGAACGGCTTGACCAGGAGTTCAACTCCATCGATGCCCAGAAGGAGGCTGGCCACGCCTACGTTGCCAGCCAGCGCGCCGAGGGCTGGATTCCGGTGGCCGACGACTACGACGACCCCGGGTTCTCCGGCGGCAACACGGATCGACCCGGGCTGAAACGCCTGATGGCGGACATCGAGCGCGGCCAG
Source organism: Comamonadaceae bacterium (assembly GCA_027484575.1). Taxonomy (GTDB): domain Bacteria; phylum Pseudomonadota; class Gammaproteobacteria; order Burkholderiales; family Burkholderiaceae_C; genus Ramlibacter. Next base: position 22,802 of record JAIXSQ010000012.1, on the reverse strand, counting down.
ATCGATATCGTGGTGGTCTACAAGATCGACCGCCTGACGCGCAGCCTTGCCGACTTCTCCAAGATGGTCGAGGTGTTTGAGCGCCACGGCGTGTCGTTCGTGTCGGTCACGCAGCAGTTCAACACCACCACCTCGATGGGGCGGCTGATGCTCAACGTCCTGCTGTCCTTCGCCCAGTTCGAGCGCGAGGTCACCGGCGAGCGCATCCGCGACAAGATCGCGGCCAGCAAACGCAAGGGAATGTGGATGGGTGGCGTGCCACCCCTCGGATACGACGTCGAGAACCGCCTGCTGGTGATCAACGACACCGAGGCGGCGGTGGTGCGGCGCATCTTCGAGGAGATGTTGACCATCGGCTCGCCTACCCAGATCGCCGCCAACCTGACGCTGGATGGCATCACCACCAAGGCGTGGACGACACAAGACGGTCAGACACGGGCAGGCACGCGCATCGACAAGAAGTATCTGCACAAGCTGCTGCGCAACCGCATCTACCTCGGGGAGTTGTCGCACAAGGGCAGTTGGTACCCGGGCGTGCATCAAGCCATCATCGATCCCGGGCTGTGGGGCCGGGTTCACGAGGTGCTGGCCAAGGATGGTCACACCCGGTCGGTGGAAACCAAGATCAGATCGCGCACTGACGCCTTGCTGCGCGGCCTGCTGTACGCGCCGTCGGGCGAGCGGATGTACCCGACCTACTCGCGCAAGAACGGGCGCAAGTACCACTACTACGTGTCCAAGTCGGAAGCGCGGTTCGGCGCGCCGGGCAAGGGCTACGAGCGCCTGCCTGCGCCGGAGATCGAGGGGGCGGTGGTGGCCCAGATCCGAACGGTGCTGACCAGCCCGGAGACCGTGGCGTCGGTGGTGCGGCACATCCAACGCAACGGGGCTCAGATCGACGAGGCCACCACCGTAATGGCGATGGGACGGCTCAACAACGTGTGGGATCAACTCTTCCCGGTCGAGCGCCACCGCATCGCCAACCTGATGATCGAGCGCATCGACCTCGTCCATGCCGGTGAGGTGCAGGGCATCAAGGTGAAATGGCGCGAGATCGGCTGGAACGCGCTGATCAAGGAATTTGCCCCTGACAGCATCGGTGCCGAGCTGCTTGAGGTGGAAGCCTGATGGACGATCCGATGGAAACCTTCGTGCCTCTGACGTTTCGTTGTCGGGGCGTCCAGCGCGTGGTCACCGACGAACGCAGTGTCCACGACGTCACGCTGATCGACGGACTGGCCCGCGCCTTTTACTGGCAGCACCTGTTGGACACCGGGGCAATGCAAAGCGGTGCCGCCATCGCCCGCGCCGAAAAACTGCACCACTCGGTGGTCAACGAACTGCTGCGCCTGACCTTGCTGGCACCCGACATCATCGAACGGTTCCTGGTGGGCAAACAGCCACGGCGGCTGACATTGATGTGGTTCCAACGAAACCGCCTGATGGTCGATTGGCACGCCCAGCGCCAGCTCATGGCCAGCTTCGAGGAGGACGTATGAGCAAAAAACACCGTGGCCAAGTAAAGGGCGACCCGGTGACATATCAGACGCCGCTGCCTGCTGGCGGCGTGCAGATGGAAACCTTCCTGCCCTGGACGCTGGTGCGCCGAGGTTTGAAGAAGCAGGTCATCACGCCGTTCGACGCGCCGCAGGAGTTCCTGGACGAGGCCCGCCGTGAGCGGCAGGTGCGCGAGATGGCGCAGGACACCCCCTTGATGCGGGCGCTCGGCCTCGCGCACCACTGGCAGCGCCTGCTGGACGAAGGACGGTTCAGTTCGATGACCGAGATCGCGGCGGCCGAAGGCATCGACCTCGGCCAAGCGAGCAAGATGAGCCGACTGGCGCAACTTGCCCCCGACCTGATCGATTCCATCGCCTTGGGACATCTCGAGGTGGGTGTCAGCCAGTTGCTGCGCGGCAAGTTGTCGGCGTCCTGGCTGGCGCAACGTGAGGCGCTGGTGGCAGGATCGCGCTGACATCCGTACCGCACCGACACGCCGCCGCAAGGCGGTTTTTTTGTGCCTTTCGCCGTCTCGGTCGCGCGCTCCCGAGCAAGCGAAGAAGCAAACCGATGGCCCGCGAACCCGCGCCAACGCACGAGTTCGGGCCTTGAATGCTCAAGAGGGCAACAGAGAACAGAGAGAGAAAAACGGGGAAAAGCGTGCCCGGAATGGCGACTTCGGGAGGGGCGTGCTCAAGAGGCCAAGGCCCGAAACTGCGCCAACACTGGGGGAACGGGCAAAAAAAATCCCAACCGGATAAGGGTTGGGATTTCACATTATGGTGGAGCTGGCGGGAATTGAACCCGCGTCCGCAAGCCTTCTCCGAACAGTTCTACATGCTTAGCGTTCTGGTTTGGATCTCGCCGCTGGAATCGCGCAGACGCACGCTAGACCAGCCGCCAGTGCCCTATGTTCTCGTCCCGACCCAAGGCACCCGGACCAGGACCAGCCAATGTGGATTCCCTCACAGCCTGGAGCTTGCGCCCCTTGCCCAGCCCATTGGCCGACTGTTGTGAGGCTCACCGGTGTTTAAGCGGCGAGTGCGAAACGTTCGTCGTTTGCAGTTAGTTTGTTTCAGCGGATTAACGAGGTGACTGAACCTCGACATGCCCTGCTGCGTGTCCGAACCCACGTCGAAACCGGTGCAGCCCCAGGAGATCGGCATTTTAGGCCGCGCGCGCTCACTTCAAGAGGTCGAGCAGCTGCAACGGCGACGAAATGTGCGCGTCGGCGCCCCAGGCCGCGACGTCCTGCGCACTGCCCAGGTAGCCGTAGGTCGCGGCGACGGTCGGCATGCCCGCGGCGCGGCCGGCCTGGATGTCGCGCTCGTCGTCGCCCACGTAGATGCAGTCGGCCGGCTGCAGGCCCAGCCGGCGCACCGCCTCGAGCAAGGGCGCGGGGTGCGGCTTGGCGTGCGGCGTGGTGTCGCCGCCGACGATGGCGCCGGCACGCGCGAACAGCGGCATCGCCGCCGTCAGCGGGCCGGTGAACCGCATCGACTTGTTGGTCACCACGCCCCAGGCCAGCGCACGCTGCACGAGCGCATCGAGCAGCTCGGGCACGCCGTCGAAGGCGAAGGTCGCCACGGTCATGCGCTGCTCGTAGGCCTGGAAGAAGGCTTCGCGCAGGGCCGGGAACTCGGGATGCTCGGGCGTCATGCCGAAGGCCACGCCCAGCATGCCGCGCGCCCCGGCGCCGGCCATGGGGCGGTACAGCGCCTGCGGCAGCGACGGCAGCCCGCGCGCCACGCGCAGCTGGTCGGCCGCCGCGCCCAGGTCGGGCGCACTGTCGATGAGGGTGCCGTCCAGGTCGAACAGCACCGCGCGCACGCCGGCGAACATCAGGCCAGCGGCCGCCGCGTGGCGACCCAGTAGTTCACCGAGGTGTCGCGCGTGAGGCTGTAGCGGCGGCTGAACGGGTTGTAGGTCAGGCCCGTGGTGGTGCCCCACTCCAGGCCCGCCTGCCGGCAGTAGGTCGCGAGTTCGGACGGCCGGATGAACTTGAGGTACTCGTGGGTGCCGCGCGGCAGCAGGTTCAGCACGTACTCGGCACCGACGATCGCGAACAGGAACGCCTTGGGATTGCGGTGGATGGTCGAGAAGAACACCCAGCCGCCCGGCTTGACCAGCTGCGCGCAGGCGCGCACCACGGAGGCCGGCTCGGGCACGTGCTCGAGCATCTCCATGCAGGTCACCACGTCGTACTGGCCGGCCTGCTCGGCGGCCAGCGCTTCGGCGGCGACCTCGCGGTACTGCACGTTGGGCGTGCCCGCCTCCAGCGCGTGCAGCTGCGCCACGCGCAACGCCTTGGTGGCCAGGTCGATGCCCAGCACCTGCGCACCGCGCCGGGCCATGCTGTCGGCCAGGATGCCGCCGCCGCAGCCCACGTCGAGCACCTGCTTGCCGGCCAGCGGCACCATGCCCTCGATCCAGCCCAGGCGCAGCGGGTTGATCTGGTGCAGCGGGCGGAATTCGCTCTCGGGGTCCCACCAGCGGTGGGCCAGCTCGGAGAACTTGGCCAGTTCGGCCGGGTCGGCGTTCAGGGGCGCTTGCGTCATGGGGCTCGATTGTGGCGGGGCGCAAAGAGAAAGGGCCCCGAAGGGCCCTTTCGTCACGCGCGTGGGCGCTGCGATCAGCGGTTGGCGCGGGTGCCGACCACTTCGATCTCGACGCGGCGGTTCTTGGCGCGGCCTTCGCCGGTCTTGTTGTCGGCGACGGGCTGCTTCTCGCCCTTGCCTTCGGTGTACACGCGGTTCTTCTCGATGCCCTTGGAGACCAGGTAGGCCTTCACGGCTTCGGCGCGCTTGACCGACAGCTTCTGGTTGTAGGCGTCAGCGCCGACCGAGTCGGTGTGGCCGACGGCGATGATCACTTCCAGGTTGATGTCCTTGACCTTGCCGACCAGGTCGTCGAGCTTGGCGCGGCCTTCGGGCTTCAGGACGGCCTTGTCGAAGTCGAAGAAGGCGTCGGCAGCGTAGGTGACCTTGGTCGCTGCGGGCGGCTGGGGTGCAGCGGCCGGGGCGGGCGCCGGAGCCGGGCGGGCGGCCGGAGCGGCGGGGGCCGGCGCCGGGGCGGCAGCGGGAGCCGGGGGCGGCGGGGGAACCAGCGCGCCGTCGCAACCACGTGCAGCGGTGGCGGGCGTCCAGGACGCATCGCGCCAGCACAGTTCGTTGGTGCCGTTGCGCCAAACCAGTTCGCTGGTGCCGTTCTGCCAGTTGTCGACCACGTTGCCACCGTTGGCGGCAGCCGGGCGGTTCTGGGCGACAGCGGCCGTCGAAAGAGCAGCGGCAGCGAACAGCATCGCCACTTGGTTCAGTTTCTTCATGGTTCTCCTCTTGAGGGGAAAAAGCCGCAGCCGCGCTGCGAGAAAACGTCCTATCAGGTGACCATTCACCGAAAACGTCGGTCGATTGTGCCACACGTCCTTACACAATCAATCGCGGCTCCGCCTCAGCCGCGTAGGACGGAACCGCGAACCCCGGCTTGTGTTGCCTGTCTGCGACAAGGCCCGGCCGCCGCGTAAAATCTCGCGTTTCCGCGCCCCCGCAGTCCTCGACGCATGACCCAATTCGCCAAAGAAACCCTGCCCGTCAGCCTCGAGGAGGAGATGCGGCGGAGCTACCTCGACTACGCCATGAGCGTGATCGTGGGGCGCGCGCTGCCGGATGCGCGTGACGGACTGAAACCTGTGCATCGGCGCGTGCTCTACGCGATGCACGAGTTGAACAACGACTGGAACCGGCCGTACAAGAAGTCCGCGCGCATCGTGGGCGACGTGATCGGCAAGTACCACCCGCACGGGGACCAGTCGGTGTACGACACCATCGTGCGGATGGCGCAGGACTTCTCCATGCGCCACATGCTGGTCGACGGCCAGGGCAACTTCGGCTCGGTCGACGGCGACAACGCCGCGGCCATGCGGTACACCGAGATCCGCCTGGCCAAGATCGCGCACGAGATGCTGGCCGACATCGACAAGGAGACCGTCGACTTCGGCCCCAACTACGACGGCAGCGAGAAGGAGCCGCTGGTCCTGCCCAGCAAGCTGCCCAACCTGCTGGTCAACGGCTCGGGCGGCATCGCGGTGGGCATGGCCACCAACATCCCGCCGCACAACCTCAACGAGGTCGTCGACGCCTGCCTGCACCTGCTCAAGCACCCCGAGGCCACGATCGACGAGCTGATGGAGATCGTGCCGGCGCCCGACTTCCCCACCGGCGGCCTCATCTACGGCATCACCGGCGTCAAGGACGGCTACCGCACCGGCCGCGGCCGCGTGGTCATGCGGGCCAAGTGCCACTTCGAGGACATCGACCGCGGCCAGCGCCAGGCCATCGTCGTCGACGAGCTGCCCTACCAGGTCAACAAGAAGACCCTGCAGGAGCGGATGGCCGAGCTGGTGCACGAGAAGAAGATCGAGGGCATCAGCCACATCCAGGACGAGAGCGACAAGTCGGGCATGCGCCTGGTGATCGAGCTCAAGCGCGGCGAGGTCCCCGAGGTCGTCCTGAACAACCTGTACAAGCTGACCCAGCTGCAGGACACCTTCGGCATCAACATGGTGGCGCTGGTGGACGGCCAGCCCAAGCTGTGCAACCTGAAGGACCTGGTCGACATCTTCCTGCAGCACCGCCGCGAGGTGGTCACGCGCCGCACGGTGTACGAGCTGCGCAAGGCGCGCGAGCGCGGCCACGTGCTCGAGGGCCTGGCGGTGGCGCTGGCCAACATCGACGAGTTCATCCGGATCATCCGCGAGAGCCCCACCCCGCCGGTGGCCAAGGCCGAGCTGATGACCCGGGCCTGGGACAGCCAGCTGGTGCGCCAGATGCTCACCCGCGCGCGCGCCGACGGCAGCGTGATCAACGCCGACGACTACCGGCCCGACGGGCTGGAGCGCAGCTACGGCATGCAGGGCGACGGCCTGTACCGCCTGTCGGACACGCAGGCCCAGGAAATCCTGCAGATGCGCCTGCAGCGCCTGACCGGCCTGGAGCAGGACAAGATCGTCGCCGAGTACCGCGAGGTCATGGCCGAGATCGACGACCTGCTGGACATCCTGGCCCGTCCCGAGCGCGTCTCCACGATCATCGGCGAGGAGCTCACCGCGCTGAAGCAGGAGTTCGGCCAGACCAAGGTGGGCACCCGCCGCAGCTTCATCGAGCACAACGCCCAGGACCTGGCCACCGAGGACCTGATCACGCCCACCGACATGGTCGTGACGCTCTCGCACCAGGGCTACATCAAGAGCCAGCCGCTGTCCGAGTACCGGGCCCAGCGCCGCGGCGGGCGCGGCAAGCAGGCCACGGCGACCAAGGAAGACGACTGGATCGACCAGCTGTTCATCGCCAACACGCACGACTGGATGCTGTGCTTTTCCAACCGCGGCCGGCTGTACTGGCTCAAGGTCTGGGAAGTGCCCTCGGGCTCGCGCGGCTCGCGCGGCCGTCCCATCGTCAACATGTTCCCGCTGGCCGAGGGCGAAAAGATCAACGTGGTGCTGCCCCTGACCGGCGAGTTCCGCAGCTTCCCGGCCGACCACTACGTGTTCATGGCGACCTCGATGGGCACGGTCAAGAAGACCGCGCTGGACGAGTTCAACAACCCGCGCAAGGGCGGGATCATCGCGGTCAACCTCGACGAGGGCGACTACCTGATCGGCGCGGCGCTCACCGACGGCCAGCACGACGTGATGCTGTTCTCCGACGGCGGCAAGGCCGTGCGCTTCAACGAGGAGGACGTGCGCCCGCTGGGCCGCGCCGCCCGCGGCGTGCGCGGCATGATGCTCGAGGACGGCCAGGGCGTGATCGCGATGCTGGTGGCCGAGGACGAGCAGCAGAGCGTGCTGACCGCCACCGAGAACGGCTACGGCAAGCGCACCCCCATCGGCGAGTACACCCGCCACGGCCGCGGCACCAAGGGGATGATCGCCATCCAGCAGAGCGAGCGCAACGGCAAGGTCGTGGCCGCCACGCTGGTGCATGCCGACGACGAGATCATGCTGATCACCGACAAGGGCGTGCTGGTGCGCACCCGCGTCGCCGAGATCCGCGAGCTCGGCCGCGCCACGCAGGGCGTGACGCTGATCCAGCTGGACGAAGGCTCCAAGCTGTCGGGCCTGCAGCGCATCGTCGAGAACGACGCGCAGGCGGGCGACCCCGGCGAGGCCGGTGAACCCGGCAGCGACGCCCCCGAGGGCGGCGAGCCGGCCGACGGCGCCGGGGCCTGACGCATGGCCCGCACCCTGGCGCAGCTGCGCGAAGCCATCGACGCGGTCGACCGCGAACTGCTCGACCTGCTCAACCGCCGCGCGGGCCTCGCCAACGAGGTCGGCGAGCTCAAGCGCGCCGAGGGCTCGCCGGTGTTCCGGCCCGAGCGCGAGGCGCAGGTCATCCACGGCCTGCAGCAGCGCAACGCCGGCCCGCTCAAGGCCGAGAACGTCGCCACGATCTGGCGCGAGATCATGTCCGCCTGCCGCGCGCTCGAGGCGCCGCAGCGCGTGGCCTACCTGGGCCCGGCCGGCACCTTCAGCGAGCAGGCCGCGGTGCAGTTCTTCGGCTCCAGCATCGAGCACATCCCCTGCGTCAGCTTCGACGAGGTGTTCCAGGCCACGGCGGCCGGCACCGCGCAGTTCGGCGTGGTGCCGGTGGAAAACAGCACCGAGGGCGTCGTCACCCGCTCGCTGGACCTGCTGCTGGGCTCGCCCCTGCACATCGTCGGCGAGCTGAGCCTGCTGGTGCGGCACCACCTGCTGCGCAAGGAGCGCTCGCTCGAGGGGATCGAGGCCGTGCTGGCGCATCCGCAGGCCCTGGCCCAGTGCCAGGGCTGGCTGAACAAGCACCTGCCCCACGCCGAGCGCCGCGCGGTCTCCAGCAATGCCGAAGGCGCTCGCCTGGCCGCCACCAACCCCGCCTGGGCCGGCATCGCGGGCGAACGTGCCGGCAGCGAGTTCGGCCTGCACGTCGCCGCCCACGCCATCCAGGACGACGCCTACAACCGCACCCGCTTCGCGGTGGTGTGCCTGCCGCAGACGCTGGCCGCGCCCCAGGCCTCCGGCCAGGACTGCGTCAGCCTGGTGGTGTCGGTGCCCAACCGGCCCGGCGCGGTGCACGACATCCTGGTGCCGCTCAAGCAGCACGGCGTGTCGATGACCCGCTTCGAGTCGCGCCCGGCCAAGTCGGGCCAGTGGGAATACTTCTTCTTCATCGACGTGCAGGGCCACCCGTCGCAGCCGCACGTGGCGGCCGCGCTCGATGACCTGCGCAAGCTCTGCGCCTTCTACAAGGTGCTGGGCACCTACCCCGTGAGCGACTGAGCATGTTCGAGCAACTCGGCCTGATCGGATGCGGCCTGATGGGCGGCTCCTTCGCCCTGGCGCTCAAGCGCGCCGGCCTCGTCAAGCGCGTCGTCGGCTACAGCAAGTCGCCCTCCACCACCGAGCGCGCGCGCCAGCTGGGCGTGATCGACGTCGAGGCGCCGTCGGCGCTGCTGGCCGTCTCGGGCGCCGACATCGTGTTGCTGGCGGTGCCCGTGGCCGCCACCGAGGCGACCTTCAAGGCGATCCGCCACCTGGTCAGCAAGGAGACGCTGATCATGGACGTGGGCTCGACCAAGCAGGACGTGGTCGATGCCGCGCGCCGCGTGCTGCGCGACAACGTCGGCGGCTTCGTGCCCTGCCACCCGGTCACCGGCAAGGAGGTCTCGGGCGTCGAGCATGCCGACCCTGACCTGTACGCCGGCAAGCAGGTCATCCTCACGCCCATCGAGCGCACCCAGGTCGCGCAGCTGAACAAGGCCGTGCAGGTCTGGGAGGCGCTGGGCTGCCAGGTGGTGCAGATGGCGCCCGACGCGCACGACGCCGCCTATGCCGCCGTGAGCCACCTGCCGCACCTGATCGCCTTCGCGCTGGTCAACGCCATCGCCGGGCAGACCCGCGGCAACGAATACCTGGGCCTGGCCGGCCCGGGCTTCCGCGACTTCACCCGCATCGCCGCCAGCGACCCCAAGATGTGGCGCGACGTGCTGCTGGCCAACAAGCAGGAACTGCTGGAGCAGTCCAAGCTGTTCCGCAACACGCTGCAGGCGCTCGAGGCCATGATCGCCTCGGGCAACGCCGACGCGCTCGAAGGCTTCATCGGCCAGGCCAGCCAGCTGCGCGCCAGCTGGCGCATGGGCCAGCGCCGCCCCTGAAGCGGCCGCCCATGGACGCCGCGGCCCTGCACCACCTGGACCTGCCCGCCTTCGACGGTGCGGGCGGCACCGTCACCCTGCCCGGCTCCAAGAGCATCTCCAACCGGGTGCTGCTGCTGGCCGCCCTGTGCGAGGGCACCACGGTCCTGCACGACCTGCTCGACTCCGACGACACCCGCGTGATGCTCGACGCCCTGCGGGCGCTGGGCTGCGGCGTGCGTCACGCGGACGCCACGACGGTCGAGGTCACCGGCTTCGGCGCCCGGGGCCCCGCGCCGCAGGCCCGGCTGTTCCTGGGCAATGCCGGCACCGCCATGCGCCCCCTGACCGCCGCGCTCGCCGTGCTGGGCGGCGACTTCGAGCTGTCGGGCGTGCCGCGCATGCACGAGCGCCCCATCGGCGACCTGGTCGACGCGCTGCGCGCCCTGGGCTGCACCATCGAGGACCTGGGCACGCCGGGCTACCCGCCGCTGCGCATCGGCCGGCCGCAGCTGCGGCTGGACGCCCCCATCCCGGTGCGCGGCGACGTCTCCAGCCAGTTCCTCACCGCGCTGCTGATGGCGCTCCCCCTGGTGGCCACGCGCGACGTGGTGGTCGAGGTCGTCGGCGAGCTCATCTCCAAGCCCTACATCGAGATCACGCTGAACCTGCTGGCGCGCTTCGGCGTGCAGGTGCGGCGCGACGGCTGGCAGCGCTTCACCATCCCCGCGGGCAGCCGCTACACCTCGCCGGGCACGCTGCACGTCGAGGCCGACGCCTCGTCGGCCAGCTACTTCGTGGCGCTGGGCGCACTGGCGGCCACCGACGCGCCGGTGCGCATCCAGGGCGTGGGCGAGGGCTCGATCCAGGGCGACATCCGCTTCCTCGAGGCCGCCCGCGCCATGGGCGCGCAGGTGGCGGCCGGGCCCAACTGGATCGAGGTGCGCCGCGGCGCTTGGCCGCTGCGCGCGCTCGACCTGGACTGCAACCACATCCCCGATGCGGCGATGACGCTGGCCGTGATGGCGCTGTACGCCGACGGCACCAGCACGCTGCGCAACATCGCCAGCTGGCGCGTCAAGGAGACCGACCGCCTGGCCGCCATGGCCACCGAGCTGCGCAAGCTGGGGGCCACCGTGGTCGAGGGCGCCGACTTCCTGCAGGTCACGCCGCCGGTGCAGTGGCAGGCCGCGACCATCGCCACCTACGACGACCACCGCATGGCGATGTGCTTCTCGCTGGCCGCCTGCAACCATGCGGGCGTGCCGGTGCGCATCCTCGACCCGCGCTGCGTGGCCAAGACCTTCCCGGGCTACTTCGAGGCCCTGTACGCGGTGGCGCGGCTGCCCGCGCCGCACGTGCCGGTGGTCTGCGTCGACGGCCCCACGGCCTCGGGCAAGGGCACGCTGGCCGCGCGGGTGGCGCAGCAGCTGGGCTGGCACTACCTGGATTCGGGCGCGCTGTACCGCCTGACCGCGCTGGCGGCCGTGCGCCAGGGCTGGCCCCTGGACGCCGCCCACGAGCACCGCATCGCACACATGGCCGAGCGCCTGCCGGTGCGCTTCGAGGCCGACCGGGTGCTGCTGGCCGGCGAGGACGTCAGCGACGCGATCCGCACCGAGGAGGCCGGCATGAACGCCAGCCGGGTCTCGGCCCTGCCCTCGGTGCGCTCCGCCCTGGTGGCGCTGCAGCAGTCGTTCCGGCGCCTGCCCGGCCTGGTGGCCGACGGCCGCGACATGGGCACGGTCATCTTTCCCGATGCCCAGCTCAAGGTGTTCCTCACCGCCAGCGCCGCCACGCGGGCCGAGAGGCGCCATAAGCAATTGATTTCAAAGGGGATCCCCGCTACACTCCCCGCTCTTCGCGCCGACCTGGAGGCCCGCGACGCCCGCGATTCGCAGCGCGCCGTCGCCCCGCTCAAGCCGGCGCAGGATGCCCTCCTGCTGGACAACTCTGCGCTGTCGGTCGACGACTCGGTGGCCCAGGTCCTGGCGTGGTGGGAAGCCAGGCAGCCTTTCGGGGCCGCCTGACGTCGGCAGGACCGGCCCTCGTGGCCGCACAAGGCCCGCATCGCCCCCATCGCGCAGCAGCGCACTGGCGGTGCGGATCGTCAACCAACCCGCGGCGCGAGCCGCACAGACCGCCGTCCCAGTCCTAGAAACACCGGCAATGGTGCCGGTGGAAACCTGCGGAACGTGCAAGGAAACCGAATGTCCGAATCTTTTGCCGCCCTGTTCGAGGAATCGCTGCAGCGCTCCGAAATGCGCGCTGGCGAGGTCATCACCGCCGAGGTGGTGCGCATCGAGCACAGCTTCGTGGTCGTCAACGCCGGCCTGAAGTCCGAAGCGTATGTGCAGATCGATGAGTTCAAGAACGACAAGGGCGAGCTCGAAGTCCAGGTCGGGGACTTTGTCTCGGTGGCCATCGACGCCATCGAGAACGGCTACGGCGACACCATCCTGTCGCGCGACAAGGCCAAGCGCCTGGCCTCGTGGATGGCCCTGGAAAAGGCCCTCGAGTCCGGCGAGTTCGTCACCGGCACCACGACCGGCAAGGTCAAGGGCGGCCTGACGGTGCTGGTCAACGGCATCCGCGCCTTCCTGCCCGGTTCGCTGATCGACACGCGTCCCATCAAGGACCTGACCCCCTACGAGGGCAAGACCCTCGAGTTCAAGGTCATCAAGCTGGACCGCAAGCGCAACAACGTGGTGCTGAGCCGCCGCGCGGTGGTCGAGGCCTCGATGGGCGAAGAGCGCGCCAAGCTGATGGAAACCCTCAAGGAAGGCTCCATCGTCCGCGGCGTGGTCAAGAACATCACCGAGTACGGTGCGTTCGTGGACCTCGGCGGCATCGACGGCCTGCTGCACATCACCGACATGGCCTGGCGCCGCGTGCGTCACCCGTCCGAGGTGGTGCAGGCCGGCCAGGAGATCACGGCCAAGATCCTCAAGTTCGACACCGAGAAGAACCGCGTCTCGCTGGGCCTCAAGCAGATGGGCGACGACCCGTGGCTGGGCGTCTCGCGCCGCTACCCCCAGGGCACCCGCCTGTTCGGCCGCGTCACCAACATCGCCGACTACGGCGCGTTCGTCGAGCTCGAGCCGGGCATCGAGGGCTTGGTGCACGTGTCCGAGATGGACTGGACCAACAAGAACGTGGCCCCGTCCAAGATCGTCTCCATGGGCGACGAGGTCGAGGTCATGGTGCTGGAGATCGACGAGGACAAGCGCCGCATCTCGCTGGGCATGAAGCAGTGCAAGGCCAACCCCTGGCAGGAATTCGCGCAGAACACCAAGCGCGGCGACCGCGTCAAGGGCCCGATCAAGTCGATCACCGACTTCGGCATCTTCGTGGGCCTGGCCGCCGGCATCGACGGCCTGGTGCACCTGTCCGACCTGTCCTGGAACGAGACCGGCGAGACCGCCGTGCGCAACTTCAAGAAGGGCCAGGAAGTCGAGGCGATCGTGCTGGCCGTCGACGTGGACCGCGAGCGCATCAGCCTGGGCATCAAGCAGCTGGACCAGGACCCCTTCACCACCTTCGTGACGGTGAACGACAAGGGCTCCATCGTGTCGGGCAAGGTCAAGACCGTCGACCCCAAGGGCGCCGAGATCGACCTGGGCAACGACATCCTGGGCTACCTGCGTGCCTCCGAGATCAGCCGCGACCGCGTGGAAGACGCGCGCAACGTGCTCAAGGAAGGCGACGAGGTCAATGCGATGGTGGTCAACATCGACCGCAAGACCCGCAACATCCAGCTGTCGGTCAAGGCCAAGGACATGGCTGACGAGCAGGGTGCGATGGCCAACCTGAGCCAGCAGTCCTCGCGCGAGAGCGCCGGCACGACCAACCTGGGCGCGCTGCTCAAGGCCAAGCTGGAGCGTTGACCGGTCCATCGGGGATGGACCACGCCGGCAGGCGCAGGCCTGCCGCGTGCTCCGTCCCCGGCTGATCAGACTGCCCGATGACCCGCTCCGACCTCGTCGAAGAACTGGCCTCCCGGTTCTCCCAGCTCACGCACCGCGATGCCGAGTACGCCGTCAAGGCGATCCTCGACGCGATGGGCGAGGCGCTGGTGCGCGGGCACCGCATCGAGATCCGCGGCTTCGGCAGCTTCTCGATCAACCGGCGCCCGCCCCGGCTGGGGCGCAATCCGCGCTCGGGCGCGGCGGTGCAGATCCCGGAAAAGCGCGTCCCCCACTTCAAGCCGGGCAAGGCCCTGCGCGAGGCGGTGGACGAGCGCACCCGCGCGATGGAAGAGGGCCGCTCCTGAGTGGCTTCTAGAATGACGCGCGACCGAGGAGCGCAATGAAATACCTCATGTGGCTGCTCAAGGCAGCCATTTTTTTTACCTTGTTCGCCTTCGCGCTGAACAACCAGCAGCCGGTGACGGTGTCGTTCTTCTTCGGCACCGCGTGGACCGGCCCGCTGGTGCTCGTGGTGCTGGCCGCGTTCGCGGTCGGCGTGCTCGTCGGCGCCCTGGGCATGCTGCCGCGCTGGTGGAAGCAGCGCGCCGCCGCCCGCCGCAGCCAGGCGGCCGCGCCGCCGGCCGCCGCATCCGCCGCCCCGTCCACGCCCGCCATCGCCACCCCGCCCCATGGACTTTGACTTCAGCTGGCTCCTGTGGGGCCTGCCCATCGCCTTCGGCCTGGGCTGGCTGGCCTCGCGCCTGGACCTGCGCCAGCTGCGCATCGAGAACCGCCAGGCACCCAAGGCCTACTTCCGCGGCCTGAACCACCTGCTCAACGAGCAGCAGGACCAGGCCATCGACGCCTTCATCGAGGCGGTGCGCAACGATCCCGACACCTCGGAGCTGCACTTCGCGCTGGGCAACCTGTTCCGCCGCCGCGGCGAGTACGAGCGCGCGGTGCGGGTGCACGAGCACCTGCTGTCGCGCGGCGACCTCAGCCGGGCCGAGCGCCACCGCGCGCAGCACGCGCTGGCACTCGACTACCTTAAGGCCGGCCTGCTCGACCGCGCCGAGGAGGCGCTGCGCAAGCTCGACGGCTCCGCCTACGAAGGCCAGGCCCTGCTCGCGCTGCTGGCCATCTACGAGCGCTCGCGCGACTGGGCCCGCGCGGCCGAGGTGGCGGCGCGGCTGGAGGCCTCGGGCCAGGGCAGCTTCGCCAGCCGGCGCGCGCACTACCTGTGCGAGCTGGCCACCCAGGCCGACGACGCGGCCGCGCAGCGGCTGCTGCGCGAGGCCATGCAGGTCGCCCCCGCCGCCGCGCGACCGGCCATCGACCTGGCGGCACTGCAGCGCCGCGGCGGCCAGGCGGCCGAGTCGGTCGCCACGCTGCTGCGGCTGGCGCGCGAGAACCCCGCCGCCCTGCCCCTGCTGGCCCGGCCGCTGGCCCAGGGCGCGGCAGCGGCCGGCCGCCACGACGACGTGCTGCAGCTGCTGACCGATGCCTACGCGCAGAACCCGGCGCTGGACGTGCTTGAGGCCGTGATCAGCCTCGTGCCGGCCGGCGAGGCGCGCGCCTGGTGGGCCCGCCACCTGGAGCGCGAGCCCTCGCTGGTGGCCGCCTCGCAGTGGCTGGCGCAGGAGCGCTTCGAGCACGAGGACGTGCACCCGCGGGTGCAGCGCGCGCTCGAGCATGCGGTCAAGCCGCTGGTGCGCTACCGCTGCGCCGCCTGCGGCTTCGAGGCCAAGCAGCACTTCTGGCAGTGCCCCGGCTGCCAGACCTGGGACAGCTACCCCCCCCGACGGGTCGAAGAACTATGACGCACCCCACCAAGGACCACCTCGCCCACGCCCGCGTGCTCGTCGTCGGCGACGCCATGCTCGACCGCTACTGGCACGGCAGCGTCGAGCGCATCTCGCCCGAGGCGCCGGTGCCCGTCGTCAAGGTCACGCGCGAGGAAGAGCGCGTGGGCGCCGCCGCCAACGTGGCCTACAACGTCGCCTGCCTGGGCGCGCAGGCCAGCTTCCTGGGCGTGGTGGGCGAGGACCCGGCCAGCCACCGGCTGGAGGCCCTGCTCGAGGGCACCGGCATCCGCGCGCACCTCAAGCGCGATCCCGGCCTGCAGACCACGGTGAAGCTGCGCGTCATCGGCCGCCAGCAGCAGCTGCTGCGCCTGGACTTCGAGAACGAGCCCGACCACGAGATCCTCTCGCAGCAGACCGAGGCCTTCGGCACGCTGCTGCCGCAGCACGACGCGGTGCTGTTCTCCGACTACGGCAAGGGTGGCCTGGCGCACATCCCGGCCATGATCGCCGCCGCCCGCGACGCCGGCCGCACCGTGCTGGTCGACCCCAAGGGCAGCGACTGGGAGCGCTACCGCGGCGCCAGCGTCATCACGCCCAACCGGGCCGAGCTGCAGGACGTGGTGGGCCGCTGGGCCGGTGAGAGCGAGCTGCGCGCCAAGGCGCAGGCGCTGCGCGAGCGGCTGGGCCTGCAGGCGCTGCTGGTCACCCGCAGCGAGGAGGGCATGACCCTGTTCGACGCCGCCGGCGAGCTGCACGTGCAGGCGCAGGCGCGCGAGGTGTTCGACGTCACCGGCGCCGGCGACACCGTCATCGCCACGCTGGCCGCGATGGTGGCCGCGGGCGCCCCGCTGCGCGAGGCGGTGCCGGTGGCCAACCGCGCCGGCGGCATCGTGGTGGGCAAGTTCGGCACCGCCACCGTTTCCTACGAGGAGTTGTTTGCATGACCCGTGTCGTCGTCACCGGCGCCGCCGGCTTCATCGGATCGAACATCGTCCAGGGGCTGAACGCCCGCGGCATCGACGACATCATCTGCGTCGACGACCTGACCCAGGGCGACAAGTTCCGCAACCTGGCCGATGCGCGCATCGCCGACTACGTCGATGCCGACCTGTTCTACGACGCGTTCGCCGACGGCCACTTCGGCCAGGTCGAGGCGGTGTTCCACGAGGGCGCCTGCAGCGACACGATGGAGACCGACGGCAAGTACATGATGGACAACAACTACACGTTGTCCTGCGGGCTGTACGCGGCCTGCCAGCAGCGCGGCGCGCGGCTGCTGTACGCCTCGTCGGCGGCCACCTACGGCGGCAGCGATACCTTCCGCGAGGACCCCGCGTTCGAGCGTCCGCTGAACGTGTATGGCTGGTCCAAGCTGCTGTTCGACCAGCGCCTGCGGCGCGAGATCGGCGCCGGCTTCGGCGGCGCGGCGCACCAGGTGGCGGGCTTCCGCTACTTCAACGTGTACGGCCCGCGCGAGCAGCACAAGGGCCGCATGGCCAGCGTGGCCTTCCACCAGTTCCACCAGTTCCGGGAGCACGGCAAGGTCAGGCTGTTCGGCGAGTACGGCGGCTACGGTCCCGGCGAGCAGCAGCGCGACTTCGTCTTCGTCGACGACGTGGTGGCCGTCAACCTGTGGTTCTTCGACCATCCGCAGGCGCGCGGCCTCTACAACCTGGGCAGCGGCCGCGCCCAGCCGTTCAACGACGTGGCCACCGCCGTGGTGTCGGCGCTGACCGGCACCGCCCACACCGCCGCCTCGGCGGCTGCCGCCGGCCTGATCGAGTACGTGCCCTTCCCCGACGCGCTGCGGGGCAAATACCAGTGCTACACGCAGGCCGACCTGACCGCCCTGCGGGCAGCGGGCTGCGACCACGCCTTCGCCGACGTGGCGACCGGCGTGGCGCGCTACATGGCGGCCCTGCAGGCCTCCTGAAGCCGGCGGAGGCCGGCACCCGCGCCGGTCGTCGCGGGCGGGCCGCGGCGCGTTGGCAGGGGCAGGACCACTGCCCGCCACCGCCATGCGCCGCCTCCTCCCCTGCCTCGGCCTGCTGCTCGCGCTGGCCGCCCCCTGCGGCCCGGCCCACGCCGCGGCCGATGCCAACACCGCGACCGAAGCCGAGCTCGATGGCGTGCGGGGCCTGGGCCCGGCCACCACCCGGGCCATCCTGGCCGGGCGCGGCCAGCGGCCCTATGCGGACTGGGCCGACCTGCGCGCCCGCGTGCGCGGCCTGGGCCCGCGGCGGGCGCAGGCCCTGTCGGTCGCCGGGCTCACCGTCGACGGGCAGCCGTACCGGCGCTGAGCCGCCTCACTGCCTGGCGCCCTCGCCCAGCCGGCGGCCCAGGCTCACGGCATACGGCGCCGCCCGCGCCGCCAGCATCGGGTCGGCCGAGGCGACCACGCCCTTGGGCAGCACCGTCGGGATGTAGGTGACACCCACGCACGGCCCGCTCGCATCCGGCGAGACGGCGGTGATGCGCAGCTGCCCCAGCGTCACCTTGCGGCGGCCTTCCGGCAGCGGGGTCACCGCGCTGTCCAGACGGTCGCCGGGCTCGGCCAGCTGCAGGTTGAAGTCGAACACCGCCGGCGCCGCCGCCACGCGGCTGCGCAGGTCGGCGGCCAGGAAGTTCGGTCCCTTGGCTTTGGCCTCGTCGTCGCCCAGGCCCTGCACCCCGCCTACCGGTTCGAACACCCACTTGCCCCAGGTCGTGGCGCCCCGCGCGTCGACGAAGCCGAAGGCATGCACGCCCCAGTACGGGGTGGTGGCGAAGCTGGCCGGCACCGGCTGGCTGGCGAACCAGCGCCCCTGCAGCAGCACCTCGGGGTTGGCGTCGGCGAACGCCTTGACCCGGGCCGGATCGGGCGCGCGGGTCGCCGGGTCGGGGCGCAGCGACTCCAGCCGGCCGATGAACTGCTCGGGCGTGGCGGCGCCGAACACCGGCGCCGAGATGTTCCCCTGTTGCCAGGTCTCGCCGCCGGGCAGGTCGAACTGCAGCGCCAGGTTGCGCTGGCTGCGGGCGTTGTCCGGCGCGTTGGGGTTCGCGCCCCCGACCGAGAAGCGCACCACCACCGGCACCGGCCGGCCGCTGAAGGCCGACGAGGTGCTCAGGCGGCGGCCCTCGGCCGAGCCGACGAACTCGCCGGTCGCGCACAGGCCCTTGGCGCCCGAGCGGCGGAAGCCGTCGAACTTGCCGTTGACGGCCTCGAAGGTGTCGACCATGCGGGTGGGGTCGACCTGGGCCTGGGCGGCCGGGGCGGCGGCAAGGCTGGCGACGACGGCGAGGGCCGGCAGTGCGGCGGTGGGCAGACGGGGCATGGAGGCTCCTGGACAGGTGGGTCGGCGCGGCCACCATGACTGCGCCTGGGCGCAGTACGCACCGCGGGCCGCGCCGGATGCGAGTGTGGGCTCAGGCCGCCAGCGCTGCCCGCAGTCGGGCATCGTCGCGCAGGCTGCGCACCGACCAGCCGGTGGCTGCCGCGATCGCGCCGGCATGCGGCGGCAGGTTGGTGCATTCCAGCAGCAGGGTGCGCAGCCCGGGGGCGCGCCGCTGCAGGTCCAGCGCGGCCTGCACCGCCTCGTCGCGCACGCGCTGCGCCTCCAGCGGGACGGCGCCGCGCAGCACTGCCGCCGCGAAGTGCCCGTCCGCCGGCAGACCGCCGACCAGCACGTCGGCCAGGCGCTGCGGCGGCACGCCCGCCGCCCGCAGGTGCGCCGGGCCCAGGGCGCGGGCACTGGCCGTGAGCACGCCCACCTCCGGCGCCTGCGCCAGCAGCGCCGGCAGCTGCAGCAGGGCCGAGGTGGCCACCGGCACCGGCACCGCGTCCTGCAGCGCCTGCTGCGCCAGCACCAGGAAGCCGCAGCTGGTGGTGATCGCCGCCACGCCCTGCGCCGCCAGCGTGCGGGCCGCCGCCACGAAGTCGCCCAGCAGCGGCCCCAGGTCCTGCGGGCCGGCCGCCGCCCTCACCACCCGCGCCGGCGCGGCGCCGGCCACGACGTGCCGCAGCACGGGCACGGGCCAGGCGTCGGCGCGCCCCAGGTCGCCCGGGATGCGCTCGAACGCGGCATCGAGCACCAGCAGGCCCAGGACCGCCCGATGCGGCTGTCCCGCACGGGAAAATGCGGTGGGGGCCGGCACGCGACTTGCACGTATGCTCCCGCTGCTGACGTTTGTCATCGTCCCATTGTCCCGGAGAGACCATGCACGCCCACAAGCTCCTGATCGCCCTTGCCGCCACCGCCGCCACCGGCGCCTTCGCCCAGACCCGCTGGGACCTGCCCGCCGCCTACCCGGCGAGCAACTTCCACACCGAGAACCTCGTCGCGTTCGCCAGCGACGTCGACAAGGCCACCGGCGGCAAGCTCAAGATCACGGTGCACGCCAACGCCTCGCTGTTCAAGGCCAACGAGATCAAGCGCGCCGTGCAGAGCGGCCAGGCTCCCATCGGCGAGGTGCTGCTGGTCAACTTCGAGAACGAGAACCCGATCTACGGCGCCGACGGCATCCCGTTCCTGGCCTCCAGCTACGCCCAGTCGAAGAAGCTGGCCGCCGCGCAGAAGCCCATCCTCGACAAGCTGCTGGCCGCCCAGGGCATGAAGCTGCTCTACACCGTGGCCTGGCCGCCCCAGGGCATCTACGTGAACAAGGAGATCGGCTCGGTGGCCGACATGCGCGGCCTCAAGTGGCGCGCCTACAGCCCCGCCACCGCCAAGCTCGCCGAGCTGATCGGCGCGCAGCCCGTCACCGTGCAGGCGGCCGAGCTGTCGCAGGCGCTGGCCACCGGCGTGGTCAACAGCTACATGAGCTCGGGCTCCACCGGCTACGACTCCAAGACCTACGAGTCCATCAAGTACTGGTACGACACCCAGGCCTGGCTGCCCAAGAACGCCATCCTGGTGAACCAGAAGGCCTACGACGCCCTCGACAAGCCCACCCAGGAGGCCGTGCTCAAGGCCGCCGCCGCCGCCGAGGCGCGCGGCTGGAAGGTCAGCGAGGAGAAGAACGACTGGTACAAGAAGGCGCTGGCCGACAAGGGCATGAAGATCATGGTCCCGCCGCCCAAGCTGGTGGCCGACATGAAGCAGGTGGGCTCCATCATGCTGGCCGACTGGCAGAAGAAGGCCGGTGCCGACGGCGCTGCGCTGATCGACGCCTACAACAAGCAGAAGTGATGCGGCGGCTGCTCGACCGCCTCTACCTCGCGTGCGGCGCCATCGGCGCCGTTTTCGTGCTGCTGATCTGCCTGCTCATGGTCGGCCAGAGCATCGCGCGCGAGTTCGGCGTGCGCACCGGCGCCATCAACGACGTGGTGGCCTGGTTCTGCGCCGCCGCCTCGTTCTTCGCGATGGCCCATGCCTTCAAGCACGGCGACTTCGTGCGCGTCACGCTGATCCTCGAGAAGCTCGCGCCCGGCCCGCGCCGGGCCTGCGAACTGGCCAGCCTGGCCATCGGCACGGTGGCCGTGGGCTACCTGGCGTACTGGGCCAACCGCTTCACCTGGGAGAGCTGGCAGTTCAACGAGGTGGCGCAGGGCCTGCTGCCCATCCCGATCTGGATCCCGCAGGCCAGCTTCGCCTTCGGCGCGGTGCTGCTGTTCGTCGCCTTCCTGGACGAGCTGGTCATCGTGCTGCGCGGCGGCCGCCCCACCTTCGTCGTGGCCGTCGAAGAGCGCCACGCCCAGGGCGACTTCTCCTCGGACGTCTGAGTCCGCCCTCCCCCTCTCCTCGCGTTCTCCTTCCATGAGCATCCTTCTCGTCGGCGGCCTGCTGCTGCTGGTCATGCTGCTGCTGCTGTCCGGCGGTGTCTGGATCGCCATGACCCTGGCCATCTGCGGCTGGGTCGGCCAGGCCTTCTTCACGTCCACCCAGCCCGGCCCCAACCTGTTCTCCTCGTTCTGGGAAAGCAATGCCAGCTGGGAGCTGGCCGCCCTGCCCCTGTTCATCTGGATGGGCGAGATCCTGTTCCGCACCAAGCTGTCCGAGGAGATGTTCGAGGGCCTGCGTCCCTGGCTGAACCGCGTGCCGGGCCGGCTGATGCACACCACCATCCTGGGCTGCGGCATCTTCGGCTCGGTCTCGGGCTCCTCGGCCGCCACCTGCGCGACCATCAGCAAGGTGGCCCTGCCCGAGCTGGTGCGGCGCGGCTACAGCGAGAAGCTGGCCCTGGGCTCGCTGGCCACGGCCGGCACGCTGGGCATCCTGATCCCGCCCTCGATCACGATGGTGGTCTACGCCGTCGCGGCCGACGCCTCGATCATCCGCATCTTCCTGGCCGGCTTCATCCCCGGCCTGCTGCTGATGGCGCTGTTCTCCGGCTACATCGCCTGGTGGAGCTGGCGCCATCCCGACCAGGTGCCGCCGGCCGACGCGCCCACCACCTGGGCCGAGAAGATCCGCGCCTCGGGCAGCCTGCTGCCCTGCGCGGCGCTGATCGTCTTCATCGTCTGGGTGCTGGTGGCCGGCTACGCCACCGCCACCGAATGCGCGGCCTACGGCGTGGTGGGCTCGCTGCTGATCGCCGCCTGGGGCCGCTCGCTGACCTGGCGCAACTTCTGGGACGGCCTGATGGGCGCCACCCGCACCAGCTGCATGATCATGTTCATCCTGGCCGGGGCCGCGTTCCTGACCAAGACCATGGCCTTCACCGGCATACCGCGCGAGCTGGCCGAGTGGGTCGAGTCCATGCAGCTGTCGCCCTACGCGCTGATCGGCGTGCTGGTGCTGGTCTACCTGGTGCTGGGCACCGCGCTGGACGGCATCAGCATGATCGTGCTGACCTCGGCCGTGGTGCTGCCCATGATCCAGAAGGCCGGCTTCGACCTGGTGTGGTTCGGCATCTTCGTGGTGCTGCTGGTGGAGATCGCCGAGGTCACGCCGCCGGTGGGCTTCAACCTGTTCGTGCTGCAGAACATGACCGGCAAGGACAGCAACACCATCGCCAAGGCCGCGATCCCGTTCTTCGCCTGTCTGGTGGTGTGCATCGTGCTGATCACCGTCTTCCCCGACCTGGTGACCATCCTGCCGGACGCGGTGATGGGCAAGGAGCAGTAGGCACCCGGCGCGCCGGACGTGACGAGGGGCGCCGCGGCGCCCCTCGTGCATTGGTGCCGCCTGGCGGCATCGGCCTCCCCGGTCGTCACGCCCGCGCAGGCAGGCATCCACGATCAAGCGCTGGGCCGGTGCGTGGGTCCCCGCCTGCGCGGGGACGACGGAACCGGGTCGTCATGCCCGCGCAGGCGGGCATCCACGATCAAGCGCTGCGCCTGTGCGTGCGTCCCCGCCTGCGCGGGGACGACGGAACCGGGTCGTCATGCCAGCTCAGGCGGGCATCCACGATCAAGCGCTGCGCCGGTG
The DNA here is from genome assembly GCA_027484575.1 of Comamonadaceae bacterium. Classification (GTDB taxonomy): domain Bacteria; phylum Pseudomonadota; class Gammaproteobacteria; order Burkholderiales; family Burkholderiaceae_C; genus Ramlibacter. The sequence continues at coordinate 74 of JAIXSQ010000012.1, read as the reverse complement.
CGTGGGTCCCCGCCTGCGCGGGGACGACGGAACCGGGTCGTCATGCCCGCGCAGGCGGGCATCCACGATCAAGC
>JAIXSQ010000016.1 GCA_027484575.1 Comamonadaceae bacterium | reverse complement strand
TACGTCGCCAACAACGTCTGCAGCGCGGTCGAGTACTTCCGCAAGCTCGGCGGCAACGTGGGCGTCGCCGGGATGGTGATCAACAAGGACGACGGCACCGGCGAAGCCAAGGCCTTCGCCGCCAATGCCGGAGTACCGGTGCTGGCGGCCATCCCCGCGCACGAGGACATCCGTCGCAAGAGCGCGTCGTACGAAATCATCGGCCATCCCGACGGCCCCTGGGGGCCGCTGTTCGCCGAGCTGGCGCTGAACGTCGCCGAGGCGCCCCCGATGCGCCCCAAGCCCCAGACCCAGGACCAGCTCCTGTCGCTGTTCAGCGGCACCGCCGTCGGACGCGACGTGGTCCTCGAGCCGGCGACGCTGGTGGACATGGTGGGCAAGGACGAGCTGGTCAAGCCGACGCTCGAAGTCGTCTACGACGCGGCCTGAAGAACACCATGGGCGCGCACGATCTCCCGCTGATCCCTGGTGCACCTGCCGACGGCGGCTGCCACGGTGGGCAGGAGCGCCTGGTCGCCCAAGCCACCGCGGCTGGCCAGGGCGAACTGCTCCAGCAACTGCGGCGCGACTATCCGCTGCGGGAGACCGCCGGGCCGCACGACCAACCCCAGAGCATGTGTCCGGCCTTCGGGTCCCTGCGGGTGGGGCTGCGCATGCGGCGCGTCCACACCATCCTCTCCGGCAGCGCCTGCTGCGTGTACGGGCTGACGTTCACCAGCCATTTCTACGGCGCTCGCCGTAGCGTCGGCTACGTGCCCTTCAACAGCGAGACGCTCGTCACCGGCAAGCTGTTCGAGGACATCCGGGACGCCGTCACAGAGCAGGCCGACCCCGCCAAGTACGACGCGATCGTCATCATTAACCTGTGCGTCCCGACGGCCAGTGGCGTGCCCTTGCAGCTGCTGCCCAAGTCCATCGACGGTGTGCGGATCATCGGCATCGACGTGCCTGGCTTCGGCGTTCCCACACATGCCGAGGCCAAGGACGTTCTCGCCGCGGCGCTGCTGCGCCATGCGCGTGCGGAGGCTCAGGCGGGACCTGTCGCTCGCCCCCGCGGGCCGCAGGATGGCCGGCCCACGGTGACGCTGCTGGGCGAAATGTTCCCTGCCGATCCCATGATCGTCGGCGGCCTGCTCGACCCCATGGGCCTGGCGGTCGGCCCCACGGTGCCGACCCGTGAATGGCGCGAGCTCTACGGGGCCTTGGCTGGATCGGCGGTCGCGGCGATCCACCCGTTCTACACCGCGAGCATCCGCGAGTTCCAGGCGGCCGGGCGCCCGATCGTGGCTTCTGCTCCGGTCGGCGCCGATGGCACCGAAGCGTGGCTGCGCGCCATTGGCTCGGCGCTGGACATCGAGCCGGCACGCGTCGAGGCCGCGGTCGCCAAGGCGCTGCCGCCGATCCGTGCCGCACTGGCGAAATCACCCGTGCGTGGGCGCATCACCGTGAGCGGCTACGAGGGCAGCGAGCTGCTCGTGGCGCGGCTGTTGATCGAGAGCGGCGCCGAGGTTCCCTACGTGGGCACTGCTTGCCCCGCCACCCCCTGGAGCGCGCCCGACCTGGCCTGGCTGCAGGCGCGCGGCGTCGAGGTCCAGTACCGCGCGTCGCTCGAGCAGGACATCGGTGCCGTGCGCCGCTTCAGGCCCGACCTGGCCATCGGCACGACGCCGGTCGTGCAAGCGGCCAAGCAGGCCTGCATCCCCTCGCTGTACTTCACCAACCTCGTGTCGGCGCGGCCGCTGCTCGGCGTCGCAGGCGCCGCATCCCTGGCGCAGGTGGTGAATGCGGCGATCGCGAACAAGCCGCGCTTCGAAGCCATGGAAGCCTTCTTCGGCGATGCCGGCCAGGGCGACAAGGCCGGTGTCTGGCAGGAAGTGCCGGTGCTGCGGCCCGAGTTCCGCGAAGACACCAAGCGCCAAGCCGCCAAGCTGCTGAAGAAGCGCAAGGCCGAGGAGATGATCTGATGGCCATCCCCGGCTACACCATCGACCACGACCGGGCCGGCGGGTACTGGGGCGCGGTATACGTGTTCACTGCCATCAAGGGCCTGCAGGTGGTCATCGACGGGCCCGTGGGTTGCGAGAACCTTCCGGTCACCAGCGTGCTGCACTACACGGACGCACTGCCGCCGCATGAACTGCCGATCGTGGTCACCGGATTGTCCGAAGACGAACTGGGACGCGACGGTACCGAAGGCGCGATGCGGCGGGCCCATGCAGCGCTCGATCCCGACCTGCCCAGTGTGGTGGTGACGGGCAGCATCGCCGAGATGATCGGCGGCGGCGTGACGCCTGAAGGCACGACGATCCAGCGGTTCCTGCCCCGGACCATCGACGAGGACCAGTGGCAGGCGGCCAACCGGGCCATGCTCTGGCTGTGGCAGCAATATGGCTTGCGTCACATCCCGGCGCGCCCTTCGGCCGACCAGCGGCTGGCCGGCGAACGGCCCCGCGTCAACATCATCGGCCCTTGCTACGGCACCTTTAACATGCCCAGTGACGTCGCCGAGATCCGGCGCCTCGTCGAGGGGATCGGTGCCGAAGTCAACATGCAGTTCCCGCTGGGCAGCCACCTGGCCGACGTGCAGCAGCTGGCCGACGCCGACGTGAACGTCTGCATGTACCGGGAGTTCGGCCGCAGCCTGTGCGAGGCGCTCGAGCGGCCGTACCTGCAGGCGCCGATCGGCCTGCACAGCACCACCGCATTCCTGCGCGAACTTGGCCGGCTGCTCGGCCTCAACCCCGAGCCGTTCATCGAACGCGAGAAGCACACGACCATCAAGCCGGTCTGGGACCTGTGGCGCAGCGTCACGCAGGACTTCTTCGGCACGGCCAGCTTCGGCGTGGTGGCCGGCGAGACCTACGCGCGCGGCCTGCGGCTGTTCCTCGAGGACGAGCTGGGCCTCCCCTGTCATTTCGCGATCTCGCGCAAGGCGGGCCACAAGACCGGCAACGACGCAGTCCGCGACATGGTCCAGCAACGCACGCCGCTGGTCCTGTTCGGCAGCATCAATGAGCGGATCTACCTGGCCGAGACCGGCGGTGGCCATGGGCCACGCCCGGCCTGGATCCCGGCGAGCTTCCCGGGCGCGATCATCCGTCGCCACACCGGCACGCCGTTCATGGGCTACGCCGGCGCCACCTACGTGGTTCAGGAAGTGTGCAACGCGCTGTTCGATGCCCTGTTCCACGTGCTTCCGCTCGGCACAGATCTGGACCGCATCGACCCCACCCCCAGCCGGGCAGACGCCGCGGCCATGCCCTGGACGTCCGACGCGCAAGCCTTGCTCGCCGAACGGGTGGCGGACCAGCCGATCCTGGTGCAGATCTCCACGTCCAAGCGTTGGCGCGAGGCCGCCGAGCAGGTGGCGCGCGGCGCGGGAGCCCAGTCGATCGGCACCGAGCACGTCGAGCAGGTCGCGCCAGCGCGGCGGGGAGTCCCGGCATGAGATCACAGAACACGACCTTCGCAGGAGCGCCGCTGGCGCAGTCCTGGGGTCACCAGACGTCGCGGCATCCGGCCGTGGCTGCCCTGTTGCGCGGGCTGTGCGCAAAGGTGGCCGCAAGGCCGAAGCAGAGGAGTCTTTCCTATGGCTGAACGCAGAGGCTCGATCTCGGGCCTGACCGACGACGAGGCCCAGGAGTTCCACCGGTACTGGGTTCAGGGGTTCGTTGGGTTCACGGCAATTGCCGTGGTGGCCCACCTCCTGGTCTGGGCCTGGCGGCCCTGGTTGTAAGCACCCTGCGCTAGGAGATTTCCATGGCACACGAACAACGACACCCCGGCGAGCAGTGGGCGCATGCGCAACCCGCATCGTTCTACGCGCTGTTTCTGGTGAGCTTCGCGATCTTCGCGATGGTCGCCGTGTTGGGATCGGCGTGCGGATGCCAGTGGAGAACCTGGTTGCCGGGAGCGGAAGGGGTCAAGTCCATGACCGGCGGCGTGAAAGCGGCCGTCTACACCTTCCTCTCACTCATTGAATAGGAGAACGCGCCATGTGGCGAATCTGGAAACTCTACGACCCGCTCAGGGCGATGGTGGTGCAGGGGATTTTTCTCTTCGCGCTCGCGGCATTGATCCATCTGATCCTGCTGAGCACGCCCACCTACAACTGGCTCGACGGCCCCAACGCCGCTGCCACGAAGGCGTCCAAGGCTGCTCCGGCGGCCACGGCGCCCGCACAGAAGTAGGCCGCCTGAGCGGCTTGCCGGCGGCGGGGAGCCTCCTCCCCGTCTGCCGGTCCCCCAAATTCAGCACCTGCGCCGCGGGCCATTGCCGCCGTGACAGGTGATCGAGGAGCGTAGCCATGGCCATGTTGAGTTTCGAGCGCAAGTACAGGGTCCGCGGAGGGACCCTGATCGGCGGCGACCTGTTCGACTTCTGGGTCGGACCGTTCTATGTCGGCTTCTTCGGCGTGGCGACGATCTTCTTCTCGTTCCTCGGGACCGCGCTGATCCTGTACGGCGCCGCCGTCCAGGGCACCTTCAACCCATGGACGATCAACATCGCCCCTCCCGACCTGAAATACGGGCTCGGCCTGGCGCCGTTGAAAGAAGGTGGCATCTGGCAGGTCGTCACGGTCTGCGCGATCGGAGCCTTCGGCAGCTGGGCGCTGCGCGAGGTGGAGATCTGCCGAAAACTGGGCATGGGCTACCACGTGCCGGTGGCCTTCGGGGTGGCGATCTTCGCGTACGTCAGCCTGGTGGTCATCCGCCCCGTCCTGATGGGCGCATGGGGCCACGGCTTCCCCTACGGGATCTGGAGCCACCTGGACTGGGTCAGCAACATCGGCTACCAGTACCTGCACTTCCACTACAACCCAGCGCACATGCTGGCGGTGACCTTCTTCTTCACCACCACGCTGGCCCTGTCGCTGCACGGCGCCCTGGTGCTGAGCGCCACCAATCCGCCGCGCGGACACCACGTCAAGACGCCTGACTACGAGGACACCTTCTTCCGCGACCTGATCGGCTACTCGGTGGGCACGCTCGGCATCCACCGCCTGGGCCTGTTCATCTCGCTGGCAGCAGGCTTCTTCAGCGCGGTGTGCATCATCATCAGCGGACCGTTCTGGACCCGGGGCTGGCCCGAGTGGTGGAACTGGTGGCTGCAACTGCCGATCTGGAGCCGCTGAGGCGAGGAGACACGCATGCAATACCAGAACCTGTTCACGCGCGTCCAGCCGACGGGCCCCGGGCACCACGGCGTCGAGCTGCCGGCGGGCAACAGCCCCCGCACGGGCGAGCCGTGGCTGAGCCACCTGCTCGGCCGCCTGGGCAACGCCCAGATCGGGCCGATCTACCTCGGTGGGCTCGGTCTCGTCTCGCTGATCACCGGCACCCTGTGCTTCAACATCATCGGGCTGAACATGCTCGCCTCGGTGGGCTGGAACCCGATCGAGTTCATTCGCCAGCTGCCATGGCTCGCGCTTGAACCGCCGTCGCCGCAGTACGGCCTGCATTTCCCGCCGATGAACCAGGGCGGCTGGTGGATGCTGGCTTCCGGGTTGCTCCTGGTCAGCGTGCTGACCTGGTGGGCGCGGACCTACACGCGGGCACGACAGCTGGGGATGGGCACGCACGTGGCTTGGGCATTCGCCGCCGCGATCTGGTTGTTCCTCGTCCTGGGCCTGTTCAGGCCGCTGCTGATGGGGCACTGGAGCGAGGCCGTACCGTACGGAATCTTCCCGCACCTGGACTGGACGGCGGCCTTCTCGCTGCGTTACGGCAACCTGTTCTACAACCCGTTCCACGCGCTCTCGATCGTGTTCCTCTACGGATCGACGCTCCTGTTCGCGATGCACGGCGCGACCATCCTGGCAGTCACGCGCTACGGCGGTGACCGGGAAATCGACCAGATCCTCGATCGCGGCACGGCCAGCGAACGCGCGGCCCTGTTCTGGCGCTGGACCATGGGCTGGAATGCCACGATGGAGTCCATCCACCGCTGGGCCTGGTGGTTCGCCGTCCTGTGCCCCTTGGCAGGCGGGATCGGCATCCTGTTGTCGGGGACCGTGGTCGACAACTGGTATCTCTGGGCAGTCAAGCACCATGTGGCGCCCTCCTATCCGGCGGTACTCGGAACTGCCATCGACCCGTCCACCCTCGGGGGAGTCAAGCCATGAACCACGTCCTCCAACGCGTCCTGGTCGTGGCAGCTGCCGCGACCACCCTGGTTCTCGCCGGATGCGAACGCCCACCGGTCGAGTCCGTGCAGCAGGGATTCCGTGGCACCGGCATGCAGCAAGTGAGCAATCCGCGGCTGCTGGCCAAGGCGGCCGAGGCTCGGCCTGCCGTCCCCGCCGACCTCCCAGCCGTCCCGGGCGAAGGTCCGAAGGCCAAGGACGTCTACCAGAACGTCAAGGTGCTGGGCGACTTGCCGGTGGCCGAGTTCACCCGGCACATGCTGGCCATCACCCAGTGGGTCGCACCGGAGCAGGGCTGCGCCTACTGCCACGGGGCGAACTTCGCCGACGACGGAAAGTACACCAAGGTGGTGGCACGCCGCATGATCGAGATGACGCAGAACCTCAATGCGAACTGGAAGCAGCACACCGGCGTGACCGGGGTGACCTGCTACACCTGCCACCGGGGCAATCCCGTGCCGCAACAGGTGTGGTTCCAGGCGCCGCCTGCGCGCAACGCGGGGATTGCCAGCGCGCTGGGCAACGACTTCGGCCAGAACAAGAAGGACGGCCCCGGCCTGAGCTCGCTGCCCTACGACCCTTACTCCTCCTACCTGCTCGCCAGCGAGGAGATCAAGGTCAACGGCAAGGACGCGCTGCCACAGCCCAGCCGCGAGGGGGCGCCGATCCAGCAGGCAGAAAAGACGTACGCGCTCATGATGCACTTCAGCAAGTCGTTGGGCGTCAACTGCACGACGTGCCACAACTCGCAGTCGTTCACGCAGTGGGTGCCCAAGAAGGTCCAGGCCTGGCATGGCATCCGCATGGAGCGCGACATCAACAACACCTACATGGTGCCGCTGACGTCCGTCTTCCCCGCGGACCGTCTCGGGCCGACCGGTGATGTGGCGAAGGCCTACTGTGCGACCTGCCACCAGGGGCAGAACAAGCCCCTGGGCGGGCTGGAGATGGCCAAGCTGTATCCGGGCCTGCTGGCCACGTCGGCCGCAGCAGCTGCAGCCGCGCCCGCGGCTGCGCCGCCGGCCGTCGCCAACGCAGCCGCGCCCGCCGCAGCACGCTGAAGGCTGTCCTGCGCATGGAGCCGCCACAGCCTGCTGGCTTCGCGGCCCTGCTGATGCACAGGGTCCGGCCGCAGTCCGTGCCCTGGCTGCTGGGACGGCTGGCGCGCGGCCCTTCCGTTCTGGGACGGGTCCCCGGGTTGCGCTTCGCGAAGGTCTTGGGCAGTGGCCTGGATGGAGGCTTCGGCCTGCGACCCGGGTGGGACTGCCAGGGTGTCTTCGCCGTCTTCGACGGCATCGATGCCGCCCAGGCGTTCGCTTTCAGGTCTCCTGTGGCGGCGGCCTACTCGGACACCGCGGTCGAGGGTTTCGGCATGACACTGCGCGTGACGTCGGCCCGCGGCAGCTGGGATGGTTTCGAGCTCTCGGCAGTTTCTGCCCGGGCGCCCGGCGGCCCGGTGGCTGCCCTCACCCGCGCCAGCATCCGGCCTTCGAAGATGCTGCGCTTCTGGCGGCATTCTCCTGGCTCCGAGAGCAGCCTGTCCCGGGCGCCCGGCTGCCGTGTGGCGGTCGGGCTGGGCGAGGCGCCGTTGCTGCGGCAGGCCACCTTCAGCCTCTGGGAGAACCAGGACGCGATGGACGCGTACGCCCGGCACGGTGAGCACCAGGCCGCGATCGCTGCGTCGCGTGCAGAGGACATGTTCTCCGAGAGCCTGTTCGCGCGCTTCGAACCGGTCGAACTGCATGGACTCTGGCGGGGCCTGTCGGTGCGGGCGGGCGCGGGGTTGCAGCATGTCTGACACCCACGTCGCAGTCATCGGCGCCGGCGTCGGTGGGCTCGTGACGGCCCTGATCCTGGCTTCGAGGGGCCTGCGGGTCACGGTCGTCGAGACGGGCGAGCGCCCGGGCGGGAAATTGCGACCCGTCCGGGTCGACGGGCACACCATCGATGCCGGGCCCACCGTGTTCACGATGCGCTGGGTTTTCGACGACCTGATGGAGGAACTGGGGCTGCCCAGCGATGCGCTGCCGCAGCTGCAACCACTGTCGGTGCTGGCGCGTCATGCCTGGGCCTATGACGGCAGCCAGCTCGATCTGCATGCCGATCGGCAGCGCACGGCCGATGCGATCGCCGCATTCTCGTCGCCCGCCGAGGCGCGTCGGTTCCTGGCCTTCTCCACCGAAGCGGCCCGCGTGTACCGCGCGCTCGAGGGGCCGCACATCCGATCGACCCGGCCCGGCGTCGGTCGCATGGTGGCCGACCTCGGTGTGCGCGGCCTCACGGTCCTCACGCGACTGGGCGCCTTTGCGAGCCTGGCCGGCAACCTGTCGCGCCGGTTCGGTGACCCGAGGCTGCAGCAGTTGTTCGCGCGTTACGCGACCTACTGCGGCTCGTCTCCGTGGACAGCCCCCGCGACCTTGATGCTGGTTTCGCACGTCGAACAGCAAGGTGTCTGGGCGGTCCAGGGCGGCATGGGCGCGCTGGCAGAGTCGCTTGCAGCGCTGGTGCAGAAGGCTGGCGCCACCATCCGGTATGGGACCGCCTGCACGGGCGTCGAGACCGCCGACGGCCGCGTGTCGGCGCTGATCCTTGGGCAGCACGAGCGCCTGCCCGTGGATGCCGCGGTGTTCAACGGAGATTGCGCCGCGCTACCGGCGCTGTTGGGAAGTGCGTCCGCGACCGTGCCCAGGCCGATCCCGGTGCGAAGCCGCTCCCTGTCGGCCGTCACCTGGGCCACGGTGGCTCGGCCGGAAGGTTTCCCGCTCGTCCGCCACAACGTCTTCTTCGACAGTGACTACGGGTCGGAGTTCGACGACATCTTCCAGCGTCGCAGCCTTCCGGGACGCGGCACCGTGTACGTGTGCGCGCAGGACCGCCATGACGCGGGCCTCCCGACGGGATCCCCAGAGCGCCTGTTGCTGCTGATGAATGCTCCTGCTGACGGCGATCGCCGGCAGTCCGACGAAGCCGAGGTCGACGCATGCGAAACCCGATGCCTTCAATTGATGCGACGCTGCGGTCTGCAGCTGAGCCTGAGCCGGGCGCGCCTGCGGCGCACGCCCACCGACTTCGGCCGCCTGTACCCGGGCACCGGGGGGGCGCTCTACGGGGAGGCGAGCAATGGCTGGATGGCCGTGTTCCGCCGCCCGGGAGCCTCGACCGCGGTGAAAGGCCTGTACCTGGCGGGGGGCAGCGTGCACCCGGGACCGGGGGTGCCGATGGCGGCGATGTCGGGACGGATCGCGGCCGCCACGCTGATGGCCGACCTCGCTTCGATGCGCCGGTCGCACCTGGTGCGTATCGCTGGTGGTATGTCGACGCGGTCAGCGACGACGGCGTTCACGCGCTGACGCTCATCGCCTTCGTCGGCAGTGTCTTCTCTCCGTACTACCGTGCTGCCCAGCAACGTGGCCGGGGCACTGCCGAATGCCACAGTGCGCTCAACGTCTGCCTCTACAGCCCCGGTGCCCGTCGCTGGGCCATGACCGAGCGCGCATCGCGGCATCTGCGGCGCGACGCCTCCTCCCTCACGATCGGTCCCAGCGCCATGCGGTGGGCGGACGGCGTGCTGACCATCGACATCCAGGAGTTGGCGCTGCCCTGGCCGAGGCCGGTGCGCGGGCGCGTGCGCATCGACACTGGCCCCCTGCACACGTGGAGCACGACACTCGACGCAGCGGGCAGGCACCGCTGGGGACCGATCGCCCCGTGCGCACGCATCGAGGTCGACCTGGATGCGCCAGCGCTGCGTTGGCAGGGCCACGCTTACGTGGACAGCAATGACGGCGACGAGCCGCTGGACCGGGGCTTTCGCACCTGGGACTGGTTGCGTGCGCCACTGGCCGACGGCAGCACGGCCGTGGTGTATGACGTGCGCGGCCGCAATGGCGAAGAGCGCGTGGTGGCACGGCGCTTCTGGCCCGATGGGACCAGCGCAGACGTCGAGACGGCCGATCGCCGGCCGCTGTCGGCCAGCACGATCTGGCGCGTGGCGCGCCAGGTACGTTGCGAGCGGGGCGAACGCCCGGGTGTGCTGCGGACGCTGGAAGACACGCCGTTCTACGCCCGCTCGCTGGTGCGCACCGGCCTGTGCGGCCAAACGGTCGAAGCCATGCACGAGACGCTGGATGCCGACCGGTTCGCCAGCGCCTGGGTGCAGGCGCTGCTGCCTTGGCGCATGCCGCGCCGCTGGTGAGGTCCCGGGCGCGGCCGCTCAGTGCCGGCCTGCGGATCCTGGGGAATCGTCCTCAGGCGAAGCTGGACGCTCCCGCTCTCGCCGGGCACGCTCCCGGTCCAGGTCGCGCAACTGCCACCACGCGAACGCGATGGCGCCACCAAGCACCAGCACCAGCTCGATCACGATGACGGGCATGTCGACCCGTCAGACGAGTCCGCGCTGGCGCTGTTCCAAGCGCTCGAACAGGTCGAGCACCCGGACAGTCCTCTGGTAGAAGGTCCGCTCTGGCAACTGCCCCGGGCGCGAGGCGGCCTCGACCAGGTAACGCACCGCAGGCAGGGGCTCTGCAGCCCCGCCGGCCGTCATCGGATGGCCAGGCGACCACAGGCAGGCCAGCAAGGCCTGGCTGGCCAGCCGCAGCTGCCGGCGGCGCGGCACGATGGATCGCTGCGTCACGCTGTCGCCACCGCGCCGCGCCAGGGTGTGCCCGATTTCGGCATACACAAGGCGCGCGGCGTGGATGCCTGGCCGGCAGTCCCGTGGCAGCGCGGCGATCCCACACTCTCCACGCGCGTACAGCCGCTCAGATTCTTCCAGGAGCCGTTGCACCACACCAGCCAGTCCGGGGGAGAACGCCGGCCGCGCGAGCCAACGATCCGGATCGATCCCGGCCTGCTGCAGCCAATCCAGGGGCAGGTAGATGCGGCCCAAGGCGGCATCTGCGCCCACGTCCCGCGCGATGTTGGTCAGCTGCATGGCCACGCCGAGCTCCGCCGCTCGTGCCAGCGCAACCGAGTCGCGGGCCTCCATCACGACAGCCATCATGGCCCCGACGCTGCCGGCGACCCGCGCCGCGTAGGCATGCAGGTCCTGGATGCTCGCGTATCGGCGGCCCTGGGCATCCCACGCGAAGCCTTCCAGCAGGGCATCGGGCAGTTCGCGGACGATTTGCTGTTCGGCCACCAGACGGGCGAACGCGCGATCGGCAACGTGGTCCTCGGGACGCCCCGCGTAGATGGCATCAAGGCGGCGGTGCAGGCCCGGCAGCGCCTTTCCCGGATCGTCCGAGGTGTCGATGACGTCGTCAGCGACGCGGCAGAAGGCGTAGAGCGCGGTCGCCTGCAGCCGCACCCGGCCGGGCAGGAGAAGCGAGGCCGTATGGAAGGACCGCGATCCTGCGCGTAGCAACCTGGCGCAGGCCAGCAGGTCGGGGTGGGGTGTGGCGCTCATGCCGCCTCCACCGGGAGCGGCCAGCCGGCTGCACCGGCCAGTGACCCGGCGGGCACCGGAGGCAGCACGGTCTCCAGCGCCTGGGCCGACATCAGCACCCCAGGGACGCCGGCGCCCGGATGCGTGCCGGCGCCGACGAGGTAGAGCCCGTCGACATCCTCGCTGCGGTTGTGGGGCCGGAACCATGCACTCTGGAGCAGCCGGGGCTCCATGCCGAAGGCCGCGCCCTTGTAGGAGCGCAGCTCGTCCTGGAAGTGCTGGGGCGTGGTCACGTGCGAGGCGACGATGTGCCGGCCCAGGCCAGGCAGCACCGTCTGCTCCAGCCGTTCCTGCACGCGCTGCCGGAACGACTCGGCTTCCCGGGCCCAGTCGGTGCCGCTGTCCAGATGCGGCACGGGGGCCAATGCGTAGAAGGTGTCGTGCCCTGGGGGAGCGACGGACGGATCGGTGGCGCTCGGCCTGTGCAGGTAAAGGCTGAAATCCGGGCCGAGCCGGTGGCGCAGGAAGATGTCGGTCAGCAGGCCCTCGTACCGCGGCCCGAGCACCATCTGGTGGTGTGGAACATCGTCCCAGCGCCGGTTGGTGCCGAAATACCAGACGAACAGGCCCATCGAGTACTTGCGGCGCGCCAGGGCGCCGTCGCTCCAGGTGCGCCGCGGCACATGTGCGAGCAGACGGTTGTAGGTGGTTGCCGTGTCCGCGTTGCTCACCACGATGTCGGCCGCGATCCGCTCGCCGCCGGCCAGTTCGACGCCGTGCGTGCGGCGGCCGTCCACCAGGATGCGCTCGACCGGTGCGCTGCAGCGCACCGGTACGCCTCTGTCGGCCAGCAGCCGCACCATGGCATTGATCAAGGCTCCGGTGCCGCCCATCGCCCAATGCACGCCGAAACGCCGCTCCAGCGTATGGATGAGGCTGTAGCTGCTCGTCACCTTCATCGGATTGCCGCCGATGAGCAGCGGGTGGAAGCTGAAGACCACCCGCAGGGCGGGGTCCTTCAGGTGGCTGCAGACCAATTGCCAGATCGTTCGCCAGCCCCGCATCCGCACCATGTTGGGCAGCGCGCCCACCAGGTGGCCGATGTTGTCGAAGGCAACGGGTCCCAGCTTGACGAAGCCCTCCTCGTAGGCCACATCGGAGGCCGCGACCAGGCGGTCGTAGCCGGCAAGGTCCGACGGATTGAAGCGGGCCACCTCGGCACGCATGCGCGCCGGGTCACCGCTGTAGTCGAACCAACGGCCATCGTCGAATCGCACGCGGTAGTACGTGTCCAACGCATGCAGCTGCACGTCGTCGCTGAACCTGCGTCCCGCCAGGCGCCACAGGTCCTCGAACAGGTGCGGCACCGTGATGATGGTCGGGCCGGCATCGAACACATGCCCGTCCACATGGTGCACCCGGGCTCGGCCTCCGGGCGTCGGCAAGGCTTCGACGACCTGCACCTGCCAGCCGCGCACGCTCAGCCGGATGGCGGCCGCCAGGCCGCCGAAACCACTGCCGATGACGACGGCCCGGCCGGGGCGTGGACCAGCCTGGAGTGTGGGGGCGGACTTCATGTGGGCCTCGGACGCGTCGGGGGATCGTTGCGCAGTGCCCACCGCCACAGAGCCGAGGGCTCGAGGGGAAGCACCATCATCAGGTGCTCCAGCAAGGCGAGCACCAGCAGGGAAGCCAGCAGGAGGTGCATCGCCTGCAGGCCGGCGGTGGTTCGCGCGGCGCCCACCAACAGGGCCCCCACGGTGATGCCACCGCCCAGCAGCGAAAGCGGCATCAGCGCGTTGAAGCGGCGACGCCTGAAATAGCTGCCCAGGTACTGCAGATGGGGCGGCAGGAACTCGAGGGCGAGGTTGCGCACGCCGAGGTAGAGGTTGACCTTGGCGGACACACGCATCGCATAGAGAAGCGTGAAGGTCCAGGCCGCAGTCCTGTTGCCGCTCTGGGCCAGCCACCACCACAAGGCGGCCATGGTCGCGAGCAGCGCCAGTTCGTGCCAGAGCAGCACACCCAGTGCCTCGGACAACCGGCGCCAGCCACTGGCGTCCGGCGTGACGGCACGCTGGCGTGGGCCCGTGAGCCAGCCACTCAGGAAGGCCAGTTCGTGCCAGCCCCACACCAGGATGGCGCACACGAATGCGACGTACGCCGAGCCGACCCGAACGTCGTCGCGGCTCAGGGCAATGCCCAACGTGGCCGCCGTGGCCAGGAGGCTCATGGCGGCGAACGACCACCCGCGTGTATCGGCCGGAAGCCGGTCCAACACGATCACGAGGCCGGTTCCAGCCCACCAGAGCAGGAGGGCAGCAAACGGCGGCAGCAGGTAGTCCAGCAAGATGTTCACCAAGCCGGTGCGACGCGGATCTCAGCCGGCAGGGCGTGACGCTTGACCGGGTGGAGGAACAGGCGGGCGAAGTTCCAGGCGCCCGCGCACGCGGCGGCTGCCTGCTGCAGCCGACCCGTCACCCCGCCGCGGCTGGCGCCTGCATCGAAGCGGATGCGCGCAGCGACGAGCCGATCGAGGCCGCGGCGGAACGACGGCGCATCCGTGTCGAGCGAGAGCGGGAACACCTGACGGGAGATCTCGGTCGTGATGTCGAACACCCGGTAGTCGAAGTCATCCGGCTCCATGCCCATCGCACGATGCAGCTCCGGGCGGGTGTGGTCGCGCACGAACATGGTCGCGTAGACGGCCAACAGGAAGAACCGGATCCACAACAGGTTCATGCCGCGCAGCAGGTGGGGATTCGCGCGCAGGATCAGCGCGAAGCTCTCACCGTGCCTGAATTCGTCGTTGCACCACCGTTCGAACCATCTGAAGATCGGGTGGAAGCGCAGTTCAGGGTGCTTCTCGAGCTGCCGGAAGATGGTGATGTACCGGGCATAGCCGATCTTCTCGGACAGGTAGGTCGCGTACAGGATGTACTTGGGCTTGAAGTACGTGTAGGCCTTGCTCTCCTTCAGCGCCTTCAGGTCCACGTCCAAGCCGTAGTCGCGCAGGCTCGCATTGATGAAGTTCGCGTGGCGCGACTCGTCGCGCGTCAGATAGGTCATCAACTGCTTGATGTCCGGGTTGTCGACACGCCGCCGGATCTCGTTGTACAGCACGCACCCGGAGAACTCCGACGTGATGCTCGTCACCAGGAAGTCCAGGAATTCGCGCTGCAGCGGCTCAGGGAGCGTCCTGATCTCCTGCGCGAACTCGGCATCGCGGTGGAAATGGTCGTGGTTGTTGTCCCCCTCGTACTCCGCGAGCATGGCGTCCCACTCGGTGCGCACGGCGGAGACGTCGATCCGATCCATCGCCGCGAAATCGGTGACGTAGAACCGGGGGCTGATCAGGTTTTCGGTCCGTGCCCGGTCGAGCACGTGGTGTTTCGTCTGCAGGGCGGGGGAGGCGGTCATGGCTTGATCACTCCAGAAAGGGTGGATGACGGCATCCAGCGCAGGAACACCGCCGCGTTGTCGGGGCCGAAGGAGGCCAGGTCGATGCGCGTGCCGGTGCGCGGGTCCTCGATGACGAAGCGGCCGTCCTCGTGCAGGCGCAGGGTGTAGGGCGGCTCGGCGCCGACGCCCTGCTGGCGCCGATCGCGCGCCAGGCTGCGCAGCACACCGCGCAGGAAGCCCTGCTCGCCGCTCATCACGGACAGCAGCATCCCGCTGTCGGCGTCCATGACGGCCACCGATCCGTCCGGCCGGTCCGAGAACCGGAGGCTGCGTTCGCCCACCACCCGGCCAGGCTCCACAGCCGGCGACCAGCCGGTCAGGCGCAGCCCGCCGATCAGCAGCAGGACCGCCGCGAGCATCGCGACGGCAGCCTGCACGACGCGCCGGGGGAAGGCTGGCGATGCCGTGGCGGCGGTCATGCGGCGCTCCGTGTGTGCTGCAGGTCGATCAGGGTCGGCGCGCCGTGGCCCCCGGTCGTGGAGGCGGGCTGCAGTGCGGGTTGCGCGGCCTGCGCATTGGCCTGGCTCCAGGCTGCTGCCAGCGTGGCGGCAACACGCTCCCCGTCCGGAAGACAGCGCAGCATCGGTTGCGGCTGGGCCAAACGCCATGGTCGGGCGTGCGGCCACATGTGCAGGTAAGCCAGGCGCGTCCCGGACTTCAGGTCCAGCGCGATCTCTGCGCCGTCGGCGCCGAGCCGCAGCACGTGCGCTGCGTCGATGCAACGCAGCGGCAGGTTGTAGCTGACCGTCAGCACGATGCCGATGCGCAGCACGAGCCGCTTGTCGGTCAAGGTGTACACCGTGGTCGTTGCCGTCGCGCGGGCCAACCAGGCCAGCAATCCGAGGCCAGTGGCGGCGATGCATGCGGGCAGCCACAAGCCGGTCAGGACGGTGGCGAGTGGCGTGCCGTCGTGCGCCTGCGACGCGACGCGCCAGCCAAGCATCACCGCGAAGTAGGCCGCGACCAGCCGCAGATGGAAGATGCGCTGCGCGACCAGGCCGGCGGACGGGCTGCCCTGCCACAGGATGCGCTCGCCCTGCGGCAGGGCCTCTGGCAGGCCGTGCTCCGCCTCGAACTCGTGCTCGGCGGTGACCGCCGGGCGCTGCTGCACAGCCTTCACAGCAGCGGTTCCTGGCGAAGTGCGGTGGCGTAGAGCAGGCCGCCGCCGAAGTAAGCCGCGATCCGCTCCTCTTCGTCCAGCGTGATCTCGCCGGGCGTGCGCAACGTGGGCACGTCGCTCCACTGCGCTGCCAGCAGGGCGTGCACCTTCACGGTGTCGCGCGTGATCCGGCAGAAGGTCATGGGCACGAGGGCGGCCCGCGAACCGATGTCCACCTCGAGGTAGCGGAACACCATCTCCGGTGCATCCAGCCACAGCTCGCGGACGGTACCCACCGTCTTGCCCTCGGCATCGAGCACAGGCATGCCACGGGGATCCGGGTCGTTCTCGCTGACGCCGCACTCGGGAACCATCGACAGCGGCCGGATCTTGGGCATGCCGTGGGCATCGCGGTCCGGATGTTCCGGACGCGGGGCCCACGCGCCCGGTCCGACACCGGCCAGCAGTGCAGGGCCGACCGGCTCGATCGGCGCGCCTTCGTTCATGTAGCCCTGCTCTCCGCGGTAGACCTGCGCGAGCTCCTGCGCGCGCGGGACTTCGATGGTTCGCCCATCCTCCAGCAGGAAGGTCTTGGGCGCGGGAATGTCGATCCACCCGGTGTGCAGCGTGCCGCGGTGTGTCTCGAGGGGATAGCCCTCACGGCGGTTCTCGCGCACGAGGTGCCAGATCACGCCGGCGAAGAAGAGCCAGAACGCGTACAGCACGAGTTGTGCGACGTCCACGTAGGAGGTAATGGCGCCAGGTTGCATGGTGTGCTCCTGAGAGAAACCGGTCTAGCCGGGAAAATCGGCCAGGCCGAAGCCGCCTTGTGGCGGTTGGGAAGAGCCGGGTGATGGGGAAATCCTCGGTGCGCGTTGCACCAGAGGGCCAATGGCAGCAATGGCGCAGAACAGCAGCGCCAGTTCGATGTGGTAGACGATGCCGTAGCCGGCGGCCGGCTGGTTCAGCGCCTCGCCGAGCGCGCCGGAGGCCGCCAGGGAGGAGAACAGGTCACGCAGTACGCCGCCAAGCGCGACGGACAGCCCGGTGGCGGTCGCAACGACACCGCCCCATGCCCCCAGCACCATCCCGTGCAGGCCTCCTGTATCCAGGCCCATGGCCACGGACAGGGTGCCGACCGAGAACAGGCCGCCGCCGAAGCCGACGAGCACCACTCCCACCCGGAACAGCCCTGCCGATCCGAACGGCTCGGCGAAGATCACCAGGGAGAACGCCAGCAGCCCGGCCAGTGCACCGCAGGCGGCAACGCGATGCGGATCGGCGCCGCGGCCCAGCAGCCGGGCCGACAGCGCAAAGGCGACGATCGCCCCCGCTGCCATCAGGCCGGTCAGCCAGGTGGTCTGGCCGACGCCCAGCCCCAGGACCTCGCCGCCATAGGGCTCAAGGATGACGTCCTGCATGTTGAAGGCGGCCGTGCCCAGGCCCACGGCGACCAGGAAGCGGGTGACCTTGCGCTCGGCCGTGAAACGCGCCCACTGCACGCGGAATGGCACCTGCGGGGAGCGGTCCTGCGCACGGCGGCGATCGCGCGGCTCCTGCTTCCAGACCGCCACCAGGTTGAGCAGCAGGCTCGCCACCGCGCTTCCCTGCACCACCTGCACGAGGCGCGTGGGGGTGTAGTCGGCCAGCAGCAGGCCGTAGAGCGCGCCAGCGCCCACCATGCCGACCAGCAGCATCACGTACATCAGGGCCACCACGCGCGGCCGGCTCTGCGGCGTGGCACGGTCCGTGGCCAATGCCAAGCCGGCGGTCTGCACGGTCTGTGCACCTGCGCCTGCCAACAGGAAGGCGCAGGCCGCAGCGGCGTGGCCAGCCACCAGTTGCACCGGCGTGTCGCCACCGAGCAGCAGGATGGCAAACGGCATGATCGCCAGCCCGCCGAACTGGGCGCCGGTGCCGAACCAGATGTAGGGCACCCTGCGCCAGCCAAGCGGGCTGCGGTGCTGGTCGGAGCGCAGCCCGATCACCGCGCGGAACGGTGCGGCCAGCAGTGGCAGCGCGACCATCAGCGAGACCAGCCAGGCACCGACCCCGATCTCCAGGATCATCACGCGGTTGAGGGTGCCAACCGTCAGAACGCCGACGAGCCCCACAGACACCTGGAACAGCGCCAGACGCGCGAGTTGCCCCAGAGGCAGCTCGGGCGTGGCGGCATCCGCGAACGGCAGCCAGCGTGTGGCCACCCGGGTCCAGTCGACCCGGGTGTAGCGGCGCAGGCTGGCCAGAGGCTTCATGTGTTGCGCTCCAGCCGATAGGCTCGCGACGTGTAGAAGCCGGACGCCACGTGGACCTGGTCCGTCATCGCCCAAGGCTGGAGGTCGGGGTTGCGGGCGACAGCCTCGCGAAGCCGCTGCGTGGCCACTGGCACGATGGCGGGCGCCCGGTCGCTGCGCGGGAACAGCCGCCCTGCCGCATGCATGGCCCGCAGCAACGGGGTCGCCGGCGCGAAGGTGACCAGCATCGAGCCGCTGACCTGCCGGGACCAGCCGGCCAGCACGCCGACAGCATCCTCGGTGCGGTAGTGGATCAGCGAGTCCATCGCGACCACGTGGTCGAAGGCGCCCAGTGCCGGATCCGTCATGTCGCCCGCAAGGAAGGTGATGCGGCCGGCCCCCTGATCCTGGCCGTGCCGGTCGCGCGCGACATCGACCAGCTGACCTGCCAGGTCGATCGCCACCACCTCGGCACCACGCCTGGCCAGTTCGATGGCCGTGGCACCTGTGCCGCACCCCGCATCCAGGATGCGCGACCCGCGCAGGTCCTGCGGCAGCCAGCCCAGCAGGCTGCCGCGCATGCGCTCGCGTCCAGCGCGGACGGTCTCGCGGATGCGGCTGACCGGCGCGTCCGAGGTCAGGCGTGCCCAGGCCTGTGCCGCCGTGCGGTCGAAGTAATGAGCGATCTCGCCGCGCCGACGCTGGTAGGTGGTGCTGTGGTTCATGGCGGCCGCTCAGTCGTAGCCCAGCAGGTCGAAGATGTCGCGGTCCTTCAGCGGCACCGCGGGCAGCGGGTCGACGCCGGCCCACAGGGCAGCCGCCAGTCGCAGGTACTCCTCGCGCACAGGCAGGAGCTCGGGCGCGTCGTCCATCTCGAACACGGTCGATTTCTTCAGTCGGCTGCGTCGGATGGCGTCCAGGTCCGGGAAGCGCGCTGCCAGCCGCAGGCCGGTGCGCTCGTTGTAGCGGTCGATCTGGTCGGTCGCGGCACTGCGGTTCGCAATGACGCCCCCGAGCCGCACGCCGTAGTTCTTGGACTTCGCCCCGATCGCCTGGACGATCCGGTTCATCGCGAAGATGGAGTCGAAGTCGTTGGCCGTCACGATCAGCGCCCGATCGGCGTGCTGCAGGGGGGCAGCGAAGCCGCCGCAGACCACGTCGCCCAGGACGTCGAAGATCACCACGTCCGAGTCGTCCAGCAGGTGATGCTCCTTGAGCAGCTTCACGGTTTGCCCGACCACGTAGCCGCCGCACCCGGTGCCCGCCGGCGGGCCGCCTGCTTCGACACACATCACGCCGTTGTAGCCCTTGAAGACGAAGTCTTCGACGCGCAGCTCCTCGGGGTGGAAGTCGACCGTTTCGAGCACGTCGATGACCGTGGGAAGCATCTTCTTGGTCAGCGTGAAGGTCGAGTCGTGCTTGGGATCGCAGCCGATCTGCAGCACGCGCTTGCCCAGGTGGGAAAACGCGGCCGACAGGTTCGAGGACGTCGTGCTCTTGCCGATGCCGCCCTTGCCATACAGCGCGAAGATCTTCGCGTTGCCGATCTTGGCGCCGGTCTCGAGTTCCACCTGGACGCTGCCTTCGCCGTCGGTGGGCACCGCGCGTCGTCGGTCGCCGGTGGTGGGAAAGGGGAGGGTGACGGTTTCCATGCGGGTCCTTGCGTCAGTAGACGCCTTCGAGACGGTCTTCGAGTTCCTCGCCGGCGCGGCGCAAGGCCTCGAGCACCGACGCGTCGGGATGCCAGAACTTGCGCTCGCTGGCCTCGAGCAGTCGATTGGCGACGCGCGCGGAGGCGGTCGGATTCAGGCGTGCCAGGCGCTCGCGCATCGCGGGATCCAGCACGAAGGTTTCGCTGAGCTGCTGGTAGACCCAGGGTTGCACCTGGCCCGTCGTTGCAGACCAGCCCATGGTGTTGGTCAGGTGCAGCTCGATCTGCCGCACGCCTTCGTAACCGTGCTTGAGCATGCCTTCGTACCACTTGGGGTTGAGCATGCGGGTGCGCGTCTCCAGGGCGACCTGCTCGGTCAGCGTCCGCACGGTTCCGCCGCCATGCGCATCTTCGGTCTGGTCGCCGATGTAGACGGGTGCCACCGGCGCGCTGGCGCCCTGCTGTCGCGACTTGGCCCGCTGAATCGCACGGCTGATGCCGCCCAAGGTGTCGAAGTACGTGTCGATGGTGGTGACGCCCAGTTCGACGGAGTCGAGGTTCTGGTAGGCCAGGTCGACCTTGGCCAGCACGCTCTGCATCAGCGCGGCGTGCTGGACCGGCTTGCCGGAGCACCCGTAGGCGAAGCCCTTGCGGCGGCTGTAGGTCTCCGCAAGTTCGTCGGCATCGTCCCAGCGGCTGGCATCCACCAGACTGCTGACGTTCGCGCCGTAGGCGCCTTCGGCATTGCCGAACACGCGCAGGGCTGCGGCTTCCAGCGTACAGCCATGCTCGGCCTGCAATGCCAGCGCGTGCTTGCGCACGTAGTTTTGTTCGAGCGGCTCGTCGGCCTGCGCGGCCAGGAGGGCGGCCTGGGCCAGCAGGCGGGTCTGCAGGGGCAACAGGTCGCGAAAGATGCCCGAGAGGGTCAGCACCACATCGATGCGCGGGCGCCCCAGTTGCTCCAGGGGAACCAGCACGGCGCCGGCCAGGCGTCCGTAGGCGTCGAACCGGGGCTTGGCGCCCATGAGTGCGAGCGCCTGCGCCAGCGGGCCGCCTTCGGTCTTGAGGTTGTCGGTGCCCCACAGCACCATCGCCACGGTTTCCGGCAGCGCATGGCCATCGGCCTGGTGGCGCGCCAGCAGGCGCTCGGCCTGGCGGGTGGCGTCCTGCACGGCCCAGGCGCTGGGGATGCGGAACGGGTCGAAGCCGTGGAGGTTGCGACCGGTGGGCAGGATGGCCGGTGTCCGCATGAGGTCGCCGCCGGGCGCCGGGCGCACGAAGCGGCCATCCAGCGCACGCACGATGCCCGCGAGCTCGTGGTCGGCAGCGAGGTCGCGGCCGATGCCAGCAAGCCGCGTCAGCTCGCCCAGCAGGTCATCGTCGCCGGGCTGCGGCCAGAGGGCGAGCAGGTCTTCGGGGCTTGTGCCATCGATGAGGCCGGCCAGGATCTCCTGCGGCAGTTCGTGCCCGAGGCTGGCGTTTGCGCAGGCGGACAGCATGTCGATGCGCTGCGCGCGATCGAGCGCCTGGCCGACGACGTGCAAGCCGCAGGGGATCAGGGTCGACTCGATCCGGCGCAGTTCCGCCTTGATGGCGACCATTTGCGCATCGGCGTCATCGGCATCCTCATCCTCGGGCAAAGGCAGTGACAGATCCGCAGCTTGCGTGCGCGCCAGTGACAGCAGGCCCGCACGTTCGGCAACCGCATGCGGCTCGAGCGCCAGGAAGCGGTCGATGGTGGCCTTGAGCGAAGCCAGTTCCTTGTAGACACCGGCCTGGGTGACCGGCGGCGTGAGGTAGCTCACGAGCGTTGCGGCCGCCCGCCGCTTCGCAATCGTGCCCTCGGACGGATTGTTCGCTGCGTAGAGGTACACGTTCGGCAGGTCGCCGATGAGCCGGTCGGGCCAGCAACCGGCAGCCAGCCCGCTTTGCTTGCCAGGCATGAACTCGAGGGCGCCGTGCGTGCCGAAGTGCAGCACCGCATGGGCACCGAAGTCCTCGCGGATCCAGCGGTAGAAGGCCGAGAACGCATGGGTGGGCGCGAAGCCGTTCTCGAACAGCAGGCGCATGGGATCGCCCTCGTAGCCCATGCCCGGCTGGATGCCCACGAAGACATTGCCGAAACACGCGCCCAGCACGAACAGCGTGGCGCCGTCGCTCTGCTGGCGACCCGGCGCGGGACCCCACTGGGCTTCGATCTCGGCAAGGTGGCGTTCTCGGCGCACATGGTCGTCCACGGGGATGCGCACGTGGACATTGGCATGGGCGCCGTACCGGGCTGCGTTGCCTTCGATGAGCGCAGTGCGCAGCGCGTCGACGCTGGCCGGGACGTCGACGGTGTAGCCCGCGGCCTGCATGGCGCGCAGCGTGTTGTGCAGCGATTCGAACACCCCCAGGCTGGCGGCGGTCCCGGTGTTGCCGGCGTTCGGAGGGAAATTGAACAGGATCGCAGCGACCCGGCGGTCGCGCCGCTCGCTGCGCCGCAGGTCGACGAGACGGCCGACACGCGCCGCCAAGGCATCGGCGCGCTCGCTGCAGGTGTGCATGTCGTGGGCGCCCTGGTCCTCTTCGAAGCGACAACCGCGGCCGCAGCCCGTGCAGGCCGAATGCTGGGGATTGGCGCGCCCGCCGTACACCATCGACCCTGTCGCGCCGTCGAGTTCGGGGATCGCCACCATCATCGTGGCTTCGACCGGCATCAGCCCGCGGGCGGAGGCGCCCCACTGGTCGAGCGTCTGGAACTCCACTGGCGACACGGCCAGGTACGGGACGTCGAGGCGCGCCAGGATGTCTTCGGCTGCCTGGGCATCGTTGTAGGCGGGCCCGCCGACGAGCGAGAAGCCGGTCAGTGAGACCAGCGCGTCGATGGTCGGTTGACCGGACCGCGTGAAGTAGGCGTCGATGGCCGGGCGGTTGTCCAGGCCGGAGGCGAAGGCGGGCACCACGCGCAGACCCCGCGCCTCTAGCGCGGTGATCACGCCGTCGTAGTGGCCGGTGTTACCCGCCAGCACATAGGAGCGCATCACCAGCAGGCCGACGGTGCCCCGCGTACCGGTGGTAGCCACCCGTGGAAGGTCGCCAGCCGAAGCGGACAGGCGCGACGGCATGCGCGGGTGGTAGACGCCCACGTCGGGGAACTCGACCGGCGGGGCTGCGGCATGCTTGCCCCGCATGCCGGCCCGGGCGCCCACCGCGTAGCGGTCGACCAACATCAGCACCAGGTTGGCGAGGTTGCCATCGGAGCCGGCCAGCCAGTACTGCAGCGAAAGGAACCAGGCGCGCACGTCCTGGGCTGTGCCTGGAATGAAGCGCAACAGCTGGGGCAGCCGGCGCAGCATCTTCATCTGCTTGGCACCTTCGCTTGTCCGTGCTGCCGCTTCACTGGCATGGTCGCCCGATCCTGCGGCGGCCTGGCCCTTGCCGCGCAGTCGCCGCAGCAGGGCCACCGGCCCGCTGGCCGGCGTGCTCATGTCGAAGCGGCCCATGCGGGTCAGGCGGGTGACCTCGGGAGCGGACAGGATGGCCACCAGGGCGTCGCAGTGAGGCCTGCGTGCCTGCAGGGCGGTCAGCACGGGGGCGTAGTGGTCTTCCATGAACAGCATGGAGACCAGGAGGATGTCGGCCTGCCCGATGTCGGCGATGCAGCGCTGCAGGGACTGGGGATCGTCGGACCATTCCGCCGCTGCGTGGACCACAAGCTGCAGGCCGGGAAGCTGCCGTTGCAGCTCGCGGCGCGCACGATCCACCGCGCTCACCAGGTGGCTGTCCATCGTGACCAGCACGACGCGCACCGTGGTGGCCCGTTCAGCGGCTGAAATGGGCCTTGGCATCGTAGAGGGTCTCCAGCGTGATCAGGTCGACGCCTTGCTCGCGGGCGTAGGTTTCGGTGTTGCGCCGCGCCTTGCCACGCACGAAGAACGGGATCTTGCGCAGTTCGGACTCGGCGTCGGCCTGCCACCGCGCGACGGCGGCTGCAGCCTCGGTGGTCGCTGCCGCGGCCGTGGCGGCGACCGCAGCAGCAGCAGCGTGACCACTGCCGAGGTGGGAAGGCGCCGCATCGACGTGGAACTCCGAGTCGTTGCGAAACATGCCGATGAGGTGTTCTTCCAGTCCCATCATCAGCGGATGGACCCAGGTGTCGAACAGCACGTTGGCGCCCTCGGCCCCCATCTGCGGGGAGTAACGCGCGGGGAAGTCCTGCACGTGCACCGGCGCCGAGATCACCGCGCACGGGATGCCGGCGCGCTTGGCGATGTGGCGCTCCATTTGCGTGCCCAGCACAAGTTCGGGCTGCAGCGCGAGGATGCGCTCCTCGACTTCGAGGTAGTCGTCGGTGATCAGCGCTTCGAGACCCAGCTTGGCCGCGGCTTCGCGGACGTCGCGCGCCTGTTCCCGTGCATAGGTGCCCAGGCCGACGACCTCGAAGCCCATCTCCTCCGTGGCGATGCGGGCGGCGGCGATCGCGTGGGTGGCATCTCCGAAGATGAAGACGCGTTTGCCCGTGAGGTACGTCGAGTCGACCGACTGCGCGTACCACCGGGCACGGGGCACGTGCGTCTGCAGCGCCGGCGCGGGATCGACGTCAGCCAGCGCCGCAACTTCGACGATGAAGTCGCGCGTTGCGCCCGCGCCGATCGGCACCACGGTCGTGGAGGGCTGCCCGTGCGCGCGTTGCAGCCAGCGCGCCGCGATGCCCGCGATCTCCGGATAGAGAACGACGTTGAAGCCTGCCTGCGGCAGTCGCGCCAGATCGGCTGCGCTGGCTCCCAGCGGGGCGACGACGTTCACCTCGACGCCCAGCGTGGCCAGTATGCGCTGGACTTCGACGATGTCGTCGCGGTGCCTGAAGCCGAGCGCCGTCGGTCCCAGGATGTTGCACACCCTCTTGGCCGTGGCAGGCCGCTGGACGGTCGGACCCGCCAGCGCGCGCACGACCTGGTACAGGGTCTCGGCGGCCCCCCAGTTTTCCTTGCGTTGGTAGGAGGGCAACTCCAGCGGCACCACCGGGATCGGTAGGCCCAGCGCGGCGGCCAGTCCGCCGGGGTCGTCCTGAATCAGTTCGGCGGTGCACGAGGCGCCGACCAGCAGCGCTGCGGGCTGAAAACGGGCGTGCGCGTTGCGGATGGCGTCCTGCAGCAGGGCGGCTGTGTCGCCCCCGAGATCGCGCGCCTGAAAGGTGGTGTAGGTGACCGGCGGCCGGCGGGGCAGTCGCTCGATCATGGTGAACAGCAGGTCGGCGTACGTGTCGCCCTGCGGTGCGTGCAACACCAGGTGGACGTCGCGCAGCGCCGTGGCAATGCGCATCGCTCCCACGTGAGGGGGGCCTTCGTAAGTCCAGAGGGTCAGTTGCACGGTCGTGTCCTCAGGCCGCCAGGAGGTCGCGCCGGCGCAGCGGGCGGGTGAACAGTTCGGCCAGGTCGCCCGCCTGCTCGTAACCCTGGATGGGGGTGAAGACCAGTTCGATCGACCACTTGGTGGACAGGCCCCGCGCCTCGAGCGGGTTGGCCAGCCCGAGCCCGCAGACGGTCAGGTCGGGTCGATCTTGCAGGCAGCGGTCCAGTTGCAGTTCGACGTCTTGCCCTTCGGACAGCCGCGTCGGGGGCAGCAGGGCCAGTTCGGGGCCCATGAGCGCGCGGTGCAGGTACGGCGTGCCGACCTCCGCGATGTGCATGCCGAGTTCAGTGGCGAGAAACCGCGCCAGCGGTACCTCGAGTTGGCTGTCGGGGAACAGGAACACGCGCTTGCCGTCCAGCGCCGGCCGCTGCCGCGCCAGAGCTTCTCGGGCGCGCTGGCGGCCGGGCGCGGTGAGCTCGTCGAATTGCTGCTGCGGTACGCCGAAGGCGTCGGCAGCCGCCTGCAGCCAGGCGGTCGTGCCGAGCTCACCGAGCGGGAACGGTGCCGGCAGCAGTTGCGCGCCGCGCTCCTGCAGCGCCCGTGCGGTGTCGGAGAGCCACGGATGGGCCAGCAACAGCACGGTCTGCGGGCCGACCGCAGGCAGGTCGCGTGCGCGACGGGCTGGCAGGAAGTGCACGTCGATCCCCATCGCCCGGAACAGCCTGGCGAACTGGTCCTCCACCACGTCGGCCAGGGCTCCGGCCACCAGCAGTTGCCGCGGGCCAGCCGCTTGCGCGGGCATGGTGGGCACAAGCGCCGCCAGGCACGCGTCTTCGCCCTGTGTGAAGGTGGTCTCGATGCCGCTGCCGGAGTAGTGCAAGACCTGGACCCCGCCGTGACGACCGGTCAGACGGAAGGCCGCACGGGCGAGGTCGAGCTTGATGACTTCCGACGGGCAGGAGCCGACCAGAAACAGCTGCCGGATCTCGGGCCGGCGTTGCAGCAGGCGCAGGACCACGCGGTCGAGTTCCTCGTTGGCGTCGGCCAGGCCGGCCAGGTCCCGCTCTTCGATGATGGCGGTGGCAAAGCGCGGCTCCGCAAAGACCATCACGCCGGCGGCCGCCTGCAGCAGGTGCGCGCACGTGCGCGATCCGACCACGAGAAAGAAGGCGTCCTGGATCTTGCGATGCAGCCAGACGATTCCGGCGAGGCCACAGAACACTTCGCGTTGGCCTCGCTCGCGCAGGACCGGCACGTCGGTGCAGCCGGCAGCCGCAGCACGGATGGGGATGACGGGACCCATGCTCAAGCTCCCCGAGGGGCCATGGGCTGATCCTGCAGGCGGGCCGCACGCAGTTTCAGCAGGAACTGGGCAGCGTTCACCACGTAGGCGGCGTATGCCGCCATCGCCAGCACCATGCGGCCGTGGACACTGAAGATCTCGAACGCCGTGGCGATCAGCCAGGCGGTGTGCAGGGCCAGCACCAGCATGCTGACCATGTCTTCCCAGTAAAAGGCCGGGGCGAAGAGCCAGCGGCCGAAGACATCCTTTTCCCAGGCACAGCCCGTGAGCATGATGGTGTAGAGCGCGAACGTCTTCAGGAGCACCGATGCGTCCGCGATGCGCTCGCCCTGGCCCGTCACCATGAACCGGATCACCAGCGCCAGGCTGACCAGGAAGACCAGAAACTGGACGGGGGCCAGCACGGCTTGCACGAGCGTCCAGCGCGACGCGTCGCGCCGGCGGCGCTGCTCTGGGGTGTAGAGGGGAGGGGCAGGCACCAAACCAATGTAGCCCTGACCTCGCATAGTGTCAATTCAAGTTGACGTCATATGGTCTTGACAGTTCTGGTCGGCGGACTACAGTGCGCAGACAGGCCGAGTTCAGTAGTTCGAACCGACCGTCCAACTGAACGGGAGTGATCCCGCCAAATTGGTCGACGAACCGAAACGATCCGCACGGGTGTGCTCCGTCACACTCCTGCAGGCGCTCCGGCATCGCTAGCGCAAGTGCGAGGAGAGTCCGTGAGGCCGACCATGCAGATCGCTCCAATGGCGCGAGTCAACCCCCGGCGGTCCGATCAGGCTCGGGCCGAGATCCGACCGGCCACGCCCGACCGGGCAGAGCTCGGCGCCCTTGTCGATGCGATCACGGGGCAGATCATTCCCAAATTGGTCCAGACGCGGCCGGTCGCCGGCTCGGTTGTGGAACACGACCGAGTTCCGGCAATCGACGAGAACGACATTGCACGCTTCGTTCGCGCCCTGTCGAGTGGCGACGAAGGCATCGCGGAGCACGTCGTCGTCGAGCTGCTGGCCCGTGGTGTCCCGTGGCAGAACGTCTGTCTGGATCTGATGGCGCCCGCCGCCTGCCGCCTCGGACAGTTCTGGGAATCCGACACTTGCAATTTCACCGAAGTGACGCTCGCCTTGGGCACCCTGCAGCGCCTGCTGCGCATCACAGCGCCACCGATGACGCCAACCAGCATCGAAGGTGGCAGGAAACTGCTGCTGGCGCCTGCGCCTGGCGAGCAGCACACGTTTGGGCTCACGGTGGTGGGTGATGTCTTCCGCCGGGCGGGTTGGCACGTGCAGGAGCGCCTCGAGTCCGGGGCGGACGAACTCCTCAAGCTGGCTCGTGCGACCTGGTTCGATGTGGCGGGTTTCAGCGTGGCGGGCGGGGTCCACCTCGACAGATTGGCCAGGGTGATTGCCAGCTTGCGCGCGGCTTCCATCAACCCTCGCCTATGCATAATGGTGGGAGGTTCGCTCTTCCTGCAACGCCCCCACTTGATCGCCGACGTCGGTGCCGATGCCGGCGTTCATGACGTTCGGGACGCGCCCGGCCTGGCCGACAAGCTGGTGGCAACCCAGACACTGGCACGGGTCGGCAGGGCGCCGGTCCGCAAGATGTAGAAAAAGGATATGTCGCAGGGAACACAGGAGCCCGCCCCGGGGCGCTTTGCCGCACCCGAGTCGTTTCTGACCGGCCTGCCGGCGGAGACGGCCCAGAGCCTGCTGACTGCTGCATCCGATGTCGTGTTGCTGCTGGACGAGGCTGGCGTCATCCGCGACATGGCTGCCACCAGCGACGACATCGCGGCCTTAGGGCGTGCGGGCTGGATTGGCCACGCCTGGCTGGACACCGTCACCGAGGAGAGCCGCCCGAAGATTGAGGCCCTGCTCGACGGCGGCGAATCGGCGGGGGCATGGCGGCAGGTCACCCACCTCGATCCAGCCGCGACCGGTCTCCCTGTGTCCTACTGCGTGGTGGAGCTTCCGCAAGGGGCTGGCCAACTGCCCCGGCGTCGGTTGGCATTCGGGCGCGACCTTCGTGCCCAAGCGGCGCTCCAGCAGCGCGTCGTCAACGCGCAGTTGTCCATGGAACGCGACTACTGGCGCCTGCGGGACGTGGAGACGCGGTACCGTCTCCTGCTGCAGTCGGTCGGCGAGGCGGTCTTGATCCTCGATGCGGGGACCGAGCGCCTCGAAGAGGCGAACCCCGCAGCGTTCGAGCTGCTGGGAGATGCCATCCGCCGCTCCGGCTGGAGCCTTGCGGATGCGTTCGACCGCACGGATCAGGACCGCTTGCGTGTCCAGCTCGCTGGCCTGCGTGCCAACGGTCGCTTCGAGCCGACGTCCGTGCGCATTCTCGGGCGGCCGGAGCCGGTCACCGTCTGGGCGGCGTCGTTCCGCCAGGACAACAGCAACCGGTTGCTGGTCCGGTTGCTCGCGTCGACGCCCCCGCTCGGCGACAGCACGCACCCGAAGCGCCTGTTGCCGCCCGTGATCGAATCGGCACCCGACGGCGTGGTGGTCACCGATTTCGACGGCAAGGTCCTGAGCGCCAACCGTGCCTTCCTCGACCTTGCACAGTTGGCCAGCGAGGACCTCGCCCGAGGGCAGTCACTCGACCGCTGGCTGGGACGCAGCGGGGTCGACCTCAACGTGCTCGTTTCCAACCTGCGGCAGCGAGGGCTCGTCCGCCTGTTCGCCACGCGTGTGCGCGGTGACTACGGCTCCGGCACCGAGGTGGAGATCTCCGCCGTTTCCGTTCCGCACGCCGACCGGCCCTGCCTGGGTTTCTTCATTCGGGACGTCGGACGGCGATTGTCGGCCACCGACCCCCGTGAAGCCCGGGAGCTCCCCAGATCCGTCGGGCAGATGAAGGAACTCGTCGGCCGAATGCCCCTGAAGGACATCGTGCGGGAGACCACGGACCTGATCGAACAGCTGTGCATCGAAGCTGCCCTGGAACTCACCGGCGACAACCGGGCCTCGGCCGCCGAGATGCTGGGGCTGTCGCGGCAGAGTCTCTACGTGAAGCTGCGACGGTTCGGGATCGGGTCCGACGGCGAAGCTGCGCCGAACTGAGTGTCAATTTATGTTGACGGCAGCCGCCGTCAACAGTAGAACGGCGCAATGGCCGCCGTTCCCTCAGCCTCCGCCGTCACGGAGCTCTTCAAGCCGATCACCTGGTTTCCGCCGATGTGGGCATTCGCCTGCGGTGTGGTTGCATCCGGAGAGCCCTGGACCCAGCGTTGGCTGGTCGTCCTCGTGGGCGTGCTGCTGGCGGGACCGCTGGTCTGTGCCACGAGCCAGGCAGTCAACGACTGGTTCGATCGGCACGTCGATGCGATCAACGAGCCGCAGCGGCCGATCCCTTCCGGGCGCATCCCCGGCCGCTGGGGCCTGTACCTGGCGATCGCGTGGACTGGCCTGTCCCTCGCCGTGGCGACCCTCCTCGGCCCCTGGGGGTTCGGTGCGGCCGCGGCCGGGCTCGTCCTGGCGTGGATCTACAGCGCTCCACCGCTGCGCCTGAAGGCGAACGGCTGGTGGGGCAACGCCGCTTGCGGCATCAGCTACGAAGGGCTCGCCTGGATCACCGGGGCGGCGATCATGGCTGGCGGCGCCATGCCGGGCGCCTCGTCCATCACGCTGGCCGCGCTCTACAGCCTGGGCACGCACGGCATCATGACCCTCAACGACTTCAAGGCCATCGAGGGTGACGCCCGCATGGGCGTGAGGTCGCTGCCGGTTCAGCTCGGCGTGCAGCGTGCGGCGCAAGTCGCCTGCGGCACCATGATCCTCCCTCAACTGGTGGTGATCGGACTCGTCCTTGGCTGGTCCCGGCCTTGGCATGCGGCGGCCCTGGTGCTGCTGCTGGCGCTCCAGTTGGTGCTGATGCGGCGCTTCCTCGCGCGCGTTCGTGAACGGGCTCTCTGGTACAGCGGCTTCGGCGTTCCCCTGTTCGTCGCGGGGATGATGGTGGCGGCTTGGGCGCTGCGCAGCCTGGGAGATGCGGCATGAACGGCTTCGGCTGGGCAGCCATCGTGCGGCTCGGATTGGTGCAGGCCGCGCTCGGCGCGGTGGTCGTGCTCACCACGTCCACCCTGAACCGCGTGCTGGTGGTCGAGCACGCGCTGCCGGCGCTGCTGCCGGGACTGCTGGTCGGCTTGCACCATGTGCTGCAACTCGCACGACCCCGCATGGGGCATGGCACCGACCAAGGCGGCCGCAGCACCCCCTGGATCGTGGGCGGGATGGCCGTTCTCGCCACGGGCGGCGTGCTCGCCGCAGCGGCGACCGCCTGGATGGCAAGCGATCGCGCATCGGGCGTCGCCTTGGCCTTCGCCGGTTACGCACTCGTGGGTTTGGGCGTGAGCGCAGCCGGTACGGCGCTGCTGGTGCTGCTGGCCAAGCGCGTGGCGCCTGCGCGCCGGGGGCCGGCGGCCACGGTGGTCTGGATGATGATGATCGCGGGCTTCGCCGTGACGGCAGGCACGGCGGGTCGGCTCCTCGACCCTTACTCGCCCGATCGCCTGCTGCTCGTCAGCGCGTCCGTGTCGGTCATCGCCCTTGTGGTCACCATCCTGGCCATCCGCGGTGTCGAGGGGGCCGGACCGACTCACGACGTGCATGCGTCGCGCCCCGGACTCCAGCCGCGCGCGGGGTTCAGGATCGCGCTCGATGCAGTGTGGCGCGAACCCGTCGCGCGGCAGTTCACGGTCTTCGTCGCGGTCTCGATGCTTGCCTACAGCGCGCAGGACCTGATCCTCGAACCGTTCGCTGGCGTGGTGTTCGGCTACTCCCCTGCAGCATCCACGCAGTTGGCCGGACTGCAGCATGGCGGTGTGCTCGCGGGCATGTTGCTGGCCACCACGCGGCGGGGCGCGGATTCCCTGCGGTGGTGGGCCGTCGGAGGGTGCGTGGCCTCGGCTGCGGCCTTGCTGGCGCTGAGTGCCGCGGGTTGGTGGGGCCCTGGCTGGCCGCTGTCTGCCACCGTGTTCGTGCTCGGCATGGCCAACGGCGCGTTCTCCATCGGCGCCATCGGCTCGATGATGCGTCTTGCCGACCAGGGCGCAGAGGGGCGCGAAGGATTGCGCATGGGCCTGTGGGGAGCATCCCAGGCGCTTGCCTTTGCCGTGGGCGGGCTTGCTGGAGCCGCTGCGAGCGACCTGGCGCACCTGTTCATCGCCGACAGCGGCCACGCCTACGGCATCGTGTTCGCATTGGAGGCGGCCCTGTTCCTCGTGGCTGGTGCCATGGCGTGGCGCATCGGCGTGCCCGCAGGGGCCAGGCCCGCCACCGCCCCCCTCGTTCCATGGACCGGCCGGCAGGCCTGAACTCAATGCCCAAGGAGGCCGCCATGCAGATGCCAGAGACCTATGACGCCGTCATCGTCGGCGGTGGACCCGCCGGGGCCACCGCCGCCCACGAACTCGCCCAGCGAGGACTGCGTGTCCTCCTGCTGGACCGGGGTGGGCGCATCAAGCCGTGTGGCGGCGCCATCCCGCCCCGGTTGATCCGTGACTTCGGCGTGCCTGACCACTTGTTGGTGGCGCGCGCGCGCTGCGCCCGCATGGTGGCCCCGTCCGGACACCGGGTCGACATCCCGATCGAAGGCGGCTTCGTCGGGCTGGTCGATCGCGCCGAGTTCGACGAATGGCTGCGCGAGCGCGCCGTGGCGGCTGGTGCCCAGCGCGTGACCGGCGACTTCACGGCGATCGAGCGCGACCCCGACGGAACCGCCGCCGTGTGCTACCAGCAACGCGAGGGCCGGCGGCCCGGGCCGGGTGCTGCGACTCGGGTGCGGGCGCGTGCGGTGGTCGGTGCCGATGGCGCACGCTCCGAGGTGGCGCGGCAGACGGTGCCCGGCTTCGACCGGGGCAAGTTCGTGTTCGCCTACCACGAGATCGTTGCCGCGCCTGCCCAGGCGCCCGGGTACGACCGTGACCGTTGCGACGTGATCTACGACGGCAGGATCAGCCCCGACTTCTACGGCTGGGTGTTTCCGCACGGCGCCACCGCCAGCGTGGGCACCGGCAGCGCGGACAAGGGCTTCTCGCTGCGCGCGTCGGTCGCGCGCTTGCGCGAATCCGCCGGCTTGGCCGGGGCGGACACGCTGCGCCGCGAGGGTGCGCCCATTCCCTTGAAGCCCCTGCCGCGCTGGGACAACGGCCGCGACGTGGTGCTGGCCGGCGATGCGGCCGGCGTGGTCGCGCCGGCCTCGGGGGAAGGGATCTACTACGCGATGGTCGGCGGCCAGTTCGCGGCAGAAGCCGTGACCGAGCTGCTGCGCACTGGCGACAGCCGCGCACTCGCCGGCGCACGCCGCAGGTTCATGCGCGAACACGGCACCGTGTTCCGAGTGCTCGGCATCATGCAGTGGTTCTGGTATGCCAACGACCGGCGCCGCGAGCGCTTCGTGAAGATCTGTGAGGACCGCGATGTCCAGCAGCTCACGTTCGAGTCGTACATGAACAAGACGCTCAGCCGCCGCAAGCCGATGGCGCAGGTGCGCATCTTCTTCAAGGACCTGGCGCACCTGCTGGGTCTGGCGCGGGTCTGAGCCGCGCCAGGTGCCGGGATCAGCCGGCCTTCTTCACCCAGGCGCTGCACCAGCCCTTGCCGACGACCTGCTTGCCGCCGAACACGCCGCAGGGCGCCTGCGCATCGGCCACCTTGCCCTGGTACAGCTGGCAGTTGTTGCAGCGCTGGTCCGGCGTGTGCTTCGGGTACTTGGCCTTGTCCGCCTTGGCACTGTCCTCGACGTAGCCCAGGGCCACGGCCTGCGCGTCCTTGGGGTCGACCTTGCCGGCGCCCTGCGCGAAGGCGCTGCCGGCGGCGATGGTGCAGCCCGCGGCGGCGGTCTGGAGGATGAAGACACGGCGGTTCTGGATGGTCATGGGGATTGCTCCTTGGCTGGGACGGCCATGGTGCCAAAAAGACGCCCACGCTCCCAGCCGGCCCGTTGATTCCGAACGGGGCGCTCAAGCTTCCGCCCGCTTCGCCGACAATCCGCAACTTCCGCCCGACCCTGCCTTCCCGCGTGCCCGCCTCTTCCGGCCCTGCCTCCTCATCCACAGCCATGCTCCCCCTGGAGCGGCGCTCCAGCCTGTCGCTGGCGTTCATCTACGCCCTGCGCATGCTCGGGCTGTTCCTCGTCCTGCCCGTGTTCGCGCTGGAGGCGCCTCACTACCCCGGCGGTGACGATGCCGCCATGGTCGGGTTGGCCATGGGCATCTACGGTCTGACGCAGGGGCTGCTGCAGCTGCCGCTGGGCATGGCGTCCGACCGGCTCGGCCGCAAGCGCGTGATCACCGCCGGCCTGCTCGTGTTCGCGGGCGGCAGCTTCGCGGCGGCCTGGGCCGACACGCTGACGGGGTTGGTGATCGGCCGCGCCCTGCAAGGTGGCGGGGCGATCTCGGCCGTGGTCACGGCGCTGCTGGCCGACCAGACCCGCGACAGCGTCCGCACCAAGGCGATGGCGCTGGTGGGCGCCAGCATCGGCCTGATGTTCGCGCTGTCGCTGGTGCTGGCGCCGTTGCTGGTCGGCATCGGGGGCTTGCGCGGCCTGTTCGTGCTGACCGGCCTGCTCGCCTTGCTGGGCATCGCCGTGGTGCACTGGGCCGTGCCGCCCGAGCCGTCGCGGCACGCGGCGCCGCCCCCGCGCGGCAGCCTGCGCGACGTGCTGCGCCATGGCCCGACGATGCGCCTGGACGCGGGTGTCTTCATCCTGCACGCCGTCCTGCTGGCCATGTGGGTCGGGGTGCCGGGCCAGCTCGAGGCGGCCGGCCTCGCGCGCGAACACCACTGGTGGGTCTACCTGCCCGCCGTCACGGCCTCGTTCTTCGTCATGTCGGCCAGCTTGTTCCCGGCCGAGCGCCGCGGCTACCTGCGCGCCGTGTTCCTGGCGGCCATCGGGCTGATCGGGCTCGTGCTGGCCGCGCTGGCGCTGGGCGCCCGCGCCGGGGCGGGGCTGGGGGTGCCTGCGCTGGCCCTGCTGCTGTTCCTCTTCTTCTGTGGTTCCAACGTCCTCGAGGCGGCCCAGCCGAGCATGGCGTCGCGGCTGGCGCCGCCGCAGGCCCGTGGCACGGCGATGGGCGTCTACAACACCCTCCAGTCGCTGGGTTTCTTCGCGGGGGGCGCGGTCGGCGGCTGGCTGGCCAAGCACGTTGGGATGGCGGGGCTGTACGGAACCTGTGCCGCGCTCATGGGGCTGTGGCTGCTGCTGGCCTGGCCCATGCAGGCACCGCAGCGCAGCACCCCGGCCGACGACGTGCCGGCCGACCAGGCCCGCGCGACCTAGCCGACGATAATCACGACCCGCTGGAGGAACGAACACCATGGCATCCGTCAACAAAGTCATCATCGTCGGCAACCTCGGCCGCGATCCCGAAATGCGCACCTTCCCGAGCGGCGACCGGGTGGCGAACGTCACCATCGCCACCACCGACCGCTGGAAGGACAAGCAGAGCGGCGAGATGAAGGAAGCCACCGAGTGGCACCGCGTGGTGTTCAACGGGCGCTTGGCCGAGATCGCCGGCGAATACCTGCGCAAGGGCTCCCAGGTCTACGTCGAGGGCAGCCTGCGGACCCGCAAGTGGACCGACCAGCAGGGGGTCGAAAAGTACACCACCGAGATCCGGGCCGACCAGATGCAGATGCTGGGCTCCCGCCAAGGGATGGGCGGCGGCGGTGGTGGTGGCGGCGGCTCGATGGAGGACGACGGCGGTTACGGCGAGCCGGCGCCCCGGCGTGCCGCCGCCCCGCGCACGGCGGCGCCCGCACCCGCGGCCGCCCGCCAGCCGGCGGGCAAGCCGTCGTCGGGCTTCGACGACATGGACGACGACATCCCCTTCTGACCCTGCGCGACCGGCGCGGCCCGCAGGGGCCGAGGACCTCGCCGGTCGCGTGCCGCCTTGCCCGGCCTGTCCACGCGCATCCTGCACCGAGCCCGTGAAGAACGGCTCGCGCAGGTCGCCGGCAGCCTGACCTTCACCACCGTCCTGTCGCTGGTGCCGCTGCTGGCGATCGGCTTCGCGCTGTTCGCGCGGGTCCCCTTCCTGCAGCGACTGGGTGAGCCGCTGCGCGAGCATCTGCTCAGCGGCTTGCTGCCGCCAGCCATCGCCCGCACGGTGCTCAAGCACCTCGGACAGTTCACCGCCAACGCCGGTGCCCTCACGCCGCTGGGGGCGCTCGTGCTGGTCGCCACCGCCCTCGCGACCGTCATCACGGTCGAGAACGTCCTGAACCGGCTATGGCAGGTGCGCCAAGGCCGCGCATGGCACCGGCGCATGGTCCTGTGGGCCGTGCTGCTGGTCGTGGCGCCGGGCCTCGTCGGTGCCAGCCTCTGGGCCACCTCCACCTTGAAAGCGGCTTCGGGTGGTTGGCTGCTCGGCCTGCATCCGGCCGTCGGCCTGATCCTGCAGGCCGCACCAGCCCTGCTGGCGACCGCGGGTTTCGCCTGCCTCTACCGCCTGGTGCCGCATGCCGCGGTGCGGTGGCGCGAGGCGCTGGCCGGCGGCCTGCTGGCCGGCATTGCGTTCGAACTGGGCAAGGCAGGCTTCACCCTGTACCTGCAGACGGTGCCCACCTACCGCACCGTCTACGGAGCGTTCGCGCCGCTGCTCGCCTTCCTGCTGTGGGTCTACCTGTCGTGGCTGCTCACCTTGGCCGGGGCGCTGCTGGCGGCCGGGCTGGGGCAGGGCGGCCGCGCCGGCAGCCGGCACGGCAAGCCGCGCTCGCGGCGGCTGTCCCGAGCCTGAGGCGCCCTGCCGCGCGTCAGGCGGCAGCGCCGATCACGCCCCCGCCCAGGCACACCTCGCCGTCGTACAGCACGGCGGACTGCCCCGGCGTCACGGCCCACTGCGGGTCGCCGAAGTCCAGATGGAACGCCCCGTTGGCGCCCGGCGCGAGCAGGCAGCCAGCGTCGGCCTGCCGGTAGCGGGTCTTGGCGCCATAGCGGCCGGCCTGCGGCGCCGCGCCGGCCGTCCAGCTGGCGTCCGCCGCGTCGAGCGCGAGCGACTGCAGCCACGGATGGTCGTGCCCCTGCACCACCCACAGGGTGTTGGTGTCCACGTCCTTGCGCGCGACGAACCACGGTGCGTGCTCGCCGCCGCCGCGCTGGGCACCCTTGGCCTTGACGCCGCCGATGCCCAGCCCCTGCCGCTGGCCCAGCGTGTAGAACGACAGCCCCTGGTGCTGCCCGATCACCCGGCCGCGCTCGTCGCGGATGGCGCCGGGCTCCTTGCGGATGTAGCGGTTGAGGAACTCGCGGAAGGGCCGCTCGCCGATGAAGCAGATGCCGGTCGAGTCCTTCTTCTTCGCATTCGGCAGGCCGATCTCGTCGGCCAGGCGCCGCACCTCGGTCTTGCGCAGTTCGCCCACGGGAAACAGCGTGCGCGCGAGCTGCTGCTGGGTCAGGCGGTGCAGGAAGTAGCTCTGGTCCTTGGTCTCGTCCAACCCCTTGAGCAGCTCGAAGCGGCCGTCGACCTCGCGCACGCGCGCGTAGTGGCCGGTCGCGATCTTCTCGGCGCCCAGGCGCATGGCATGGTCGAGGAAGGCCTTGAACTTGATCTCGGCGTTGCACAGCACGTCGGGATTCGGCGTGCGGCCGGCCTGGTACTCGCGCAGGAACTCGGCGAACACCCGGTCCCTGTACTCGGCGGCGAAATTG
Organism: Comamonadaceae bacterium; assembly: GCA_027484575.1. GTDB lineage: Bacteria > Pseudomonadota > Gammaproteobacteria > Burkholderiales > Burkholderiaceae_C > Ramlibacter. The sequence continues at coordinate 74,640 of JAIXSQ010000016.1, read as the reverse complement.
ACGTGCTCGATCTCGATGCCGATCACGTCGGCGACGCTGGCGGCGTCCAGGAAGTCCTGCCGGGACGAGCAGTACTCGCTGTCGTCGTCGTCTTCCCAGTTCTTCATGAAGATGCCGACCACGTCGTGGCCCTGCTGCTTGAGCAGCCAGGCGCTCACGGCGGAGTCCACGCCTCCGCTCAATCCGACGACCACGCGCTTGCCGCTTGCCATGGTCGCGATTATCCCAGCGGCCCGGGTGGCCCTGCGGCCCTCCGGGCGGCTCAGGCCGCGTAGACGCTCGGGTCGGTCGTCACGAACGAGAGCGGGTGGCGCCGGCCGGCCAGGTAGTCCTCCATGCAGCGCACCACCAGCGGGCTGCGGTGGCGGTCGCGGCTGGCCCGCACCTCCTCGGGGGTCATCCACAGCGTGCGCACGATCCCGGTGTCGAGTGCGCGTCCCGCTTGCCGCTCTCCCAACCTGCCGCAGAAGGCGAAGCGCAGGTAGGTGAAGTCCTCGCCGGTGGACGCGCGTTGCATCCGCGACAGGTACACGCCGACGAGCTCGGTGGGCTCGAAGACATGGGCGGTCTCCTCCAGGGCCTCGCGCGCGCAGCCCTCGGCCGGCGACTCGCCCGGGTCCAGGTGGCCCGCCGGATTGTTGAGCCGCAAACCCTCGCTGGTCTCTTCCTCGACCAGCAGGAACCGGCCGTCGCGCTCGATCACGGCGGCCACCGTCACGCTCGGCTTCCAACGCATGTCCATGGCGGCCGATTATGGAACCCCCGCATGCGCGTCAGGCCGACGCCGACGGCGTGCGGCGCGGCATAGGCTGGACGGGCCATGGATGCTCCTGCCGTCGTGCTGGCCATCGCGCTCGTGCCCTGGATTGGCGCGGGCCTGGCCGACTGGGCCTGCCACCGCGCGACCGGGATCGAGGGCACCGCCGGCCTGCCAGAGAACCTGCTGCACTGGGCGATGTTCGCGCAGATGGCCGCGGTACTCGCCGCGATTGCCTGGCTGGCGCCGACCGCGGGGCTGCTGGCGCTCGTGGCCGCTGGCTTCGTGCTGCACGAACTCACCGTCTGGGTGGACCTGCGCTACACGCAGCCCCGGCGCCACATCCCGCCGGTGGAGCAGATGGTGCACAGCGTGCAGGAGATCTTCCCATTGCTGGCCCTCGCGCTGGTCGCGGTCGCTGCCTGGGACCAGGCGCGGGCACTCGTCGGCGCAGGGCCCGTGCCCGCGGACTGGTCGCTGCGCCTGCGCACCGACCCGCCCCCCGCGTGGCTGGTGGCCGCCGCGGTCACCGCTGCGGCCTTGTGCAATGCCCTGCCGCTCGCGCAGGAGACCCGTGCCTGCCTGCGCGCGCGGGCGCTCAGAGCGCGTACTCGTCCGAGCCCTGCACCCAGATGAAGGACTGCACGTCGATCATGTCGCGGGCCCGCAGGCCCGGCCGGCGGTCCAGGTCGCGCCGGATGATGGCGCCGAAGGTCTGCAGGTTCTCGTAGGTGCCCCAGGTCGGCTCGGCCCGGTAGCCCAGGTCGAAGCCGTAGGCGCGGGCGGCGCGGCGCGTCACGCGCGGCTTCAGGAACAGGTGGCGGTCCGGCCGGGCGATGAAGCCGAACACCGTCACCACCGGCCAGGTCATCACCTTGCCGCGGCTGCAGGGCAGGTCGGCCACCGCCTGCAGCCAGTCGTCGAAGCGGCGCTGGGCCGAGCCCCGGCCGTGCAGCAGGGCGTACAGCTCGTGCGAGAACAGCCGGGCGCCGGCGGGGCTGCGCAGCGCCTCGCGCAGGGCCATCTTCTCGAACGAGAACAGCAGGTTGGTGCGCGACTCGATCCGCACGGCCGTGTCGGCGATGTACCGGTACTCGCCGCGGGCGAGCAGCTTGCGGAATTCCGCAGCGCCGAGCTCCGCCTGCCACTCGAGGTGGGCCCGTTCCTTGTATGCGCGCTCGGCGATCAGGTAGGTCTCGTCCTGGAAGCCGTCGGGGTAGTACAGCTCGAACTTGCGGCGTGCCCGCACGGCGCCCAGGTAGCAGACGCCGCTGGCGCGCGCGCCGGTGGAGGGGGTGGAGAGAAAGGCTGTGCGTGGCATCCGGGCAGTTTTCGAGGGCAGCCCAGCTCATCCACGTCGGACACGCCCTTGCCTGCCTGTAGGACTGCCATGACCAGCCGACGGCCGGCTCGACCGTGGGCCCGGCCCCGCACCGGCCCGATCAGGCCGGGACCAGCCGCAGCCGGGTGATCTCGGCCGGGGCCCCCACGCGCTTGGGCGGCCCCCAGTAGCCCGTGCCGCGGCTGACGTAGACCCACAGCTGCCCCACGCGGTGCAGCCCCGCGATGAAGGGCTGCTGCAGCCGCACGAACCAGATCCACGGGAAGAACTGCCCGCCGTGCGTGTGGCCGCTGATCTGCAGGTCGAAGCCGGCCGCGGCGGCGGCAGTGGCCGTGCGTGGCTGGTGGGCCAGCAGCACCCGGGCGCCGGCATGCGCCGGCGCACCGGCGATGGCACCGGCGGGGTCGCTGCGGTGCGAGGGCTCGAAGTGATGGGCCGACCAGTCGGCCACGCCCGCGAGCACGAGCGCGCTGCCGCCGTGATCGATCACCACGTGCTCGTTCATCAGCACGCGGATGCCCAGCCCGCGCACCTCGGCGATCCAGGGCGCCGCGCCCGCGTAGTACTCGTGGTTGCCGGTCACGAAGTAGCTGCCATGGCGGGCGCGCAGTCCGGCCAGGGGCGCCACGTGCGGGGACAGCTCGCGCACCGGGCCGTCGACCAGGTCGCCGGTGATCGCCACCACGTCGGCCTGCAGCGCATTGACGCGCTCGACGATGCGGGCGATCCGGCCGCCGCGGATGGTGGGCCCCACGTGCAGGTCGGTGATCTGCGCGATCGTGAAGCCGTGCAGCGCGGCGGGTAGGCCGGCGATCGGCACGTCCACCTCGCGCACGGCGGCCAGCCGCTGGGTGTTTGCCAGCCCGAGCGCGGCCAGGCACATCCCACCCAGGGCGACGGCTGCCGCCGACGGTGTCCGCCACGCCGCCGTGTCGGCGCCGGCCAGCGCCGCCGCGAGCAGCCCGGCCTCGCGCAACAGCATGAGCACCCCCAGCGAGGAGAACAGGCCCAGCGCGAACAAGCCGGCCGCTGCCAGCCGGTCGGCGGCGGGCGGCTGCGCATACCGGCGCGCCATGAGGCCCATCGGGACGAGGGCCGCACTGGCGGCGAGCCAGCCGGCGAGCAGCCAGGACCACGGAGCGGGCAGCGGCAGCGCGATGCGCCACGCCACCAGCAGGTGCAGGGCGCCCGACAGGGCGAACAGGGCTCGGGGTGACACGCGTGCGGCTGTGTGTGTTGGATGCGCGACTGCGAAGCTGCGGGCTTGTGCGCCGAATTCCAGAGCGTTTGTCCGTTTCATGTAAGCTGCGCGAAACATTCGCAGCGCAACCGTTCGCGAGGAGACTTCCCATGCAGATTGGCGTGCCCGCCGAGACCCTGGCGGGCGAAACCCGTGTGGCCGTCACGCCGGAGACGGCGAAGAAGCTCACGGCCCAGGGACACCTGGTCCGCGTCGCCACTGGCGCCGGCCTCGCGGCCAGCGCGCCCGACGCGGCCTACGTCGCGGCCGGCGCCGAGATCACCGACCAGGCCGGCGCGTTCGGCTGCGAGCTGGTGCTCAAGGTGCGGCCACCCCAGGCCGAGGAGCTGCCGATGCTCAAGCCCGGCACCACCATGGTGGGCATGCTCAACCCGTTCGACCGCGACGGGCTGCAGCGGCTGGCCACGGCCGGCGTCACCGGCTTCGCGCTCGAGGCCGCGCCGCGCACCACGCGCGCGCAGAGCATGGACGTGCTGTCCTCGCAGGCGAACATCGCCGGCTACAAGGCCGTGATGCTGGCGGCCAACGCGTACCAGAAGTTCTTCCCGATGCTCATGACCGCCGCCGGCACCGTCAAGGCGGCCCGCGTGGTCGTGCTCGGCGTGGGCGTGGCCGGCCTGCAGGCCATCGCCACCGCCAAGCGCCTGGGCGCCGTCATCGAGGCCTCCGACGTGCGGCCGTCGGTCAAGGAGCAGGTCGAGTCGCTGGGCGCCAAGTTCATCGACGTGCCGTACGAGACCGCCGAGGAGAAGGAAGCCGCCGAAGGCGTGGGCGGCTACGCCCGCCCGATGCCGCAGAGCTGGCTGGACCGCCAGAAGGCGGAGGTCGCCAAGCGCGTGGCGCAGGCCGACGTGGTGATCACCACCGCCCTGATCCCCGGCCGCGCCGCCCCGGTGCTGGTGACCGAGGAGATGGTCCGGTCGATGAAGGCCGGCTCCGTCGTGGTCGACCTGGCCGCGCCGCAGGGCGGCAACTGCCCGCTCACCGAGCCCGGCCGCACGGTGGTCAAGCACGGCGTCACCCTGGTCGGCGAGACCAACCTGCCGGCGCTGGTGGCCGCCGACGCGTCGTCGCTGTACGCGCGCAACGTGCTGGACTTCCTCAAGCTGGTGCTGCCCAAGGACGGGCCGCTCACCATCGACACCAACGACGACATCGTCGCCGCATGCCTGGTCACCCAGGGCGGCGAGGTCAAGCGCAAGGGCTGAACCATGGAAGTCTCCCCGACCATCCTCAACCTCATCATCTTCGTGCTGGCCATCTACGTCGGCTACCACGTGGTGTGGAACGTCACGCCGGCGCTGCACACGCCGCTCATGGCCGTGACCAACGCGATCTCCGCCATCGTGATCGTGGGCGCCATGCTGGCGGCCGCGCTCACCGAAGGCGCCCTGGGCAAGACCATGGGCGTGCTGGCGGTCGCGCTGGCGGCCGTCAACGTCTTCGGCGGCTTCCTGGTCACCCGGCGCATGCTGGAGATGTTCAAGAAGAAGGAGCGCAAGGCGCCGGCGGGGGACAAGCCATGAGCATGAACGTCGTCACGCTGCTGTACCTGGCCGCGTCGGTCTGCTTCATCCAGGCGCTCAAGGGCCTGTCGCATCCCACCACCTCGATCCGCGGCAACCTGTTCGGCATGGCCGGCATGGCCATCGCCATCCTGACCACGGCCGCGCTGATCGTCGAGCTGTCCGGCGGTCCCGCCAAGGGCATGACCTGGGTGCTGGGCGGCCTGGTGGTCGGCGGCGGCGCGGGCGCCGTCATGGCCAAGCGGGTCGAGATGACCAAGATGCCCGAGCTCGTGGCCTTCATGCACAGCATGATCGGCCTGGCCGCGGTGTTCATCGGCGTGGCCGCGGTGGCCGAGCCCCAGGCCTTCGGCATCGCGCCGGCCTCGGGCCAGATCCCCTACGGCAACCGGCTGGAGCTGTTCCTCGGTGCGGCCATCGGCGCCATCACCTTCAGCGGGTCGGTGATCGCCTTCGGCAAGCTGTCGGGCAAGTACAAGTTCCGCCTGTTCCAGGGCGCGCCGGTGGTCTTCTCCGGCCAGCACATGCTCAACCTGGTGCTGGGCCTGGCCACCGTCGGCCTGGGGCTGGTGTTCATGGCCAGCGAGAACTGGACCGCCTTCTTCGCCATGCTGGCCCTGGCCTTCGTGCTGGGCGTGCTGATCATCATCCCCATCGGCGGCGCCGACATGCCGGTGGTGGTGTCCATGCTCAACTCGTACTCGGGCTGGGCGGCCGCGGGCATCGGCTTCTCGCTGAACAACAGCATGCTGATCATCGCGGGCTCGCTGGTGGGCAGCTCGGGCGCGATCCTGAGCTACATCATGTGCAAGGCGATGAACCGCTCGTTCTTCAACGTGATCCTGGGCGGGTTCGGCGGCGACGCCACGGCGGCCACGGCGGGCGCGGCGGTGCAACGCACGGTCAAGAGCGGCAGCGCCGACGACGCGGCCTTCGTGCTGTCCAACGCCGAGACCGTGGTCATCGTGCCGGGCTACGGCCTGGCGGTGGCGCGGGCGCAGCACGCGGTCAAGGAACTGGCGGCCAAGCTCACCGAGAAGGGCATCACCGTCAAGTACGCCATCCATCCCGTGGCCGGCCGGATGCCCGGGCACATGAACGTGCTGCTGGCCGAGGCCGAGGTGCCCTACGACCAGGTGTTCGAGATGGAGGACATCAACGGCGAGTTCGGGCAGGCCGACGTCGCCATCGTGCTCGGCGCCAACGACGTGGTGAACCCGGCCGCGCTGCAGAAGGGCAGCCCCATCTACGGCATGCCCATCCTCGAGGCCTACAAGGCCAAGACCGTGATCGTGAACAAGCGCTCGATGGCCGCCGGCTACGCAGGCCTGGACAACGAGCTGTTCTACATGGACAAGACCATGATGGTCTTCGGCGACGCCAAGAAGGTCGTCGAGGACATGGGCAAGGCCATCGAATGAACTGACCCGCGCACGGCGCGCGTCAGTCCTGCGTCAGGGAAAACCGTGAGCCCGGGGCGCCGCCCCCGTGGCGACAATGCCCGGCTGTCAGCGTCACCATCCCGCCCCCAGGAAGAGGAATCCATGGACATGAGCCTGCCCCCCGACACCGCGCGCCCCTGGCTGAACGCCTACCCGTCGGGGGTGCCCGCCGAGATCGACCCGTCGCAGTACGCCTCCCTGGTCGGGCTGATGGAGGAGAGCTTCGCCAAGAACGCGAGCCGCACCGCCTACAGCTTCATGGGCAAGGACGTGAGCTACGGGCAGACCGACTCGCTCAGCCGCGCCTTCGCCGCCTACCTGCAGAGCCTGGGCCTGGCCAAGGGCGACCGGGTGGCGATCATGATGCCCAACGTGCCGCAGTACCCGGTGGCGGTGGCGGCCATCCTGCGCGCCGGCCTGGTGGTCGTGAACGTCAACCCGCTGTACACGCCGCGTGAGCTCGAGCACCAGCTCAAGGACTCGGGCGCCAAGGCGATCGTCATCATCGAGAACTTCGCGAACACGCTGCAGCAGTGCATCGCGAACACGCCGGTCAAGCACGTGGTGCTGGCCGCCATGGGCGACCAGCTCGGCCTGCTCAAGGGCGCGCTGGTCAACTACGTGGTGCGCAACGTCAAGAAGCTGGTGCCGGCCTACGAGCTGCCGGGCGCGGTGCGGTTCAACGACGCCATCGCGCAGGGCACCCGCGGCACGCTCAAGCGGGTCGACATCCAGCCCGACGACGTCGCGGTGCTGCAGTACACCGGCGGCACGACCGGCGTGTCCAAGGGCGCCGTGCTGCTGCACCGCAACGTGATCGCCAACGTGCTGCAGTCCGAGGCCTGGAACGCGCCCGTGATGGACAAGGTGCCGGCCGGCCAGCAGCCCACCGGCGTCTGCGCGCTGCCGCTGTACCACATCTTCGCGTTCACGGTCGGCATGATGCTGAGCCTGCGCACCGGCGGCAAACTGATCCTGATCCCCAACCCGCGCGACCTGCCGGCCGTGCTCAAGGAACTGGGCAAGCACACCTTCCACAGCTTCCCCGCCGTCAACACCCTGTTCAACGGCCTGGCCAACCACCCCGACTTCGGCAAGGTCGACTGGAGCAACCTGAAGATCTCCGTCGGCGGCGGCATGGCCGTGCAGGGCGCGGTCGCCAAGCTGTGGCTCGACAAGACCGGCTGCCCGATCTGCGAGGGCTACGGCCTGTCCGAGACCTCGCCGTCGGCCAGCTGCAACCCGGTCACCAGCACCGCCTTCACGGGCACCATCGGCGTGCCGCTGCCCTCGACGCTGATGAAGTGCCTGGACGACGAAGGCAACGAGGTGCCCCTGGGCCAGCCCGGCGAGATCGCGATCAAGGGACCGCAGGTGATGGCCGGCTACTGGCAGCGGCCGGACGAGACCGCCAAGGTCATGACCGCCGACGGCTGGTTCAAGTCGGGCGACGTCGGCATCATGGACGAGCACGGCTACTTCAAGATCGTCGACCGCAAGAAGGACATGGTCCTGGTCTCGGGCTTCAACGTGTACCCCAACGAGGTCGAGGACGTGGTGGCCAAGCTGCCCGGCGTGCTCGAGTGCGCGGTGGTCGGCGTGCCCGACGAGAAGACCGGCGAGGCCGTCAAGCTGGTGATCGTCAAGAAGGACGCGGCGCTCACCGAGCAGCAGGTGCGCGAGTACTGCCGCGCCAACCTCACCGGCTACAAGCAGCCGCGGGTGGTCGAGTTCCGCACCGAGCTGCCCAAGACGCCGGTGGGCAAGATCCTGCGCCGGGAGCTGCGCGACAAGAAGTGAGCGGCCGGTGATGCGGCGGGCGCGGCGGGCTACAGTCGCGTCCATCGCCACACTGCACGAAGGCGGCCTCGGCCGCCTTCGCCGTTCATGCCCCGTCTTGCCATCGTTTCCGCCATGCACGAGGAGCTGGCGGCCGTCCTCGCCCTGATGCCCGACGAGAGCCGGCAGCAGGCGGCCGGCCGCGAGTTCTGGGTCGGCCACCTGCACGGCCAGGAGGTGGTGGCCGTGCTCTCGCGCATCGGCAAGGTCGCGGCGGCCACCACGGCCGCGGTGCTGGTCGAGCGCTTCGGCGTGGGCGGGATCGTGTTCACCGGCGTGGCCGGTGGGCTGGCCCCCGGGGTCGGCGTGGGCGACGTCGTGGTGGCCGACGCCTTCCTGCAGCACGACCTCGACGCCTCCCCCATCTTCCCGCGCTGGGAGGTACCGCTCACCGGCACCAGCCGCTTTCCCACCCACGCCGGCCTGAGCGATCGCCTCGCCCAGGCGGCCGCACGGGCCTTGCCCGGCACGCCGGTGCACCGGGGACTGGTGGTCAGCGGCGACCGGTTCGTGGCCACCGCCGCCGAGTCGCAGCAACTGCGCGAGGACCTGCCCGAGGCCCTCGCGGTCGAGATGGAGGGTGCGGCCATCGCCCAGGTCTGCCACGACTACGGCCTGCCCTTCGCTGCCGTGCGCACCATCTCAGACCGGGCCGACGACACCGCGCACGTGGACTTCGCCCGCTTCGTGCAGGAGGTGGCGAGCCGCCAGTCGGCCGCCATCGTGCAGGCCTTGCTGGCATGACCGGGATGTGAGCGCCTGCTCGCCTGCGGCGGCTTAAGTGCTTTCCACCCCCCGAGGGTCAGGGGTCGGTCAGCCGCTGGCGCCGATAAACGAACGTATGAGATTCCGAGTGCTGCTGCTGGCGGCCTGGCTGGCCCTGCCGGCCGGCGCGTTCGCGCAATCCGGCCCCCCCGCGGCGCCCGTCACCTTGAGCCTCGAGCAGGCCCTCGCGGCCGCGCGGGACAACGTCGATGTCTCCCTGGCCCGCCGGGCCCTGGCGGCCGCCCGTGCCGACATCGTCGCCGCCGACCGTGCACCGGTGCCGGTGCTCACGACCAAGGCCGGGTCGATGGACCTGCAGAACGGCCTCGGCGGCGGCAACATCCTGGGCGGCAAGCGCATCGACAAGTCGGTCGGCGTCGACTGGACCTGGGAGCGCGGCGACAAGCGCGTGCTGCGCACCCGCACGGCCCGCGGCGTGGCGCAGGCCGCCGACGCCGAGTTGGCCGAAGCCCAGGTGCAGCAGCAGCTGCTGGCGGCCGGTGCCTACTACGACCTGCTGGCCGCCCAGGAGCGCGTGCAGCAGGTGACGGAGATCGGCAAGGACGCGGCCGACCTGGCGGCGGCTGCCCAGCGCCGCCAGCGCGCGGGTGACGTGTCGCAGCAGGAAGCGCTGCGCACCGAGATCGAGGCCCGCCGCGCCCAGGCCGAGCTGCGGGCGGCCGAGGCCGAGCGCACCCGCGCGGCCATCACGCTGGGCCAGCTGCTGGGCCGCGGGCCCGAGCTCGTGGCCGGTGCGCCGTGGCCGCCGCTGGTGACCGAGCTGGCTGCCAGCGCCGACGTCGAGCAGCGCGCCGACGTGCGGGCTGCGCGCGAGCGCCTGCAGGCCGCGCAGGCCGCCTTCGATTCGGCGCTGGCGCTGCGCAAGAACGACGTGACCCTGGGCACCTCGATCGACCACTACCCCGGCACCTCGCGCCGCCTGCTCGAGCTGCGCCTGCAGGTGCCGCTCGCCGGCGTGCTGGGCACCTACGGCTACGAGGGCGAGATCGCCCGCGCCCGTGCCCAGCTCGACCAGGCCCAGGACCTCGTCGACAAGGTGCTGCTGGTCGCCCGCGCCGAGACCGAGCGCCTGGCGCAGGACCTGCGCAGCGCCGCCGCGCGCGCGTCCGAGTTCCAGGAAGCCATCGTGCCGCGTGCGCGCCAGGTGGCCGGGATGGCCGAGCTGGCCTACACCCGCGGCGCACTGCCGCTGGTGGACCTGCTGGATGCCCGCCGCACGCTGCGCAGCGTCCTGCTCGACGACATCGTCGCCCGCGCCGACCATGCACGCGCCCTGGCTGCCTGGCGCCTGCGCCAGGCGCCCGCGCCCTGAGACCGCCTTTCCGGACCGCCAAGTGAACCGCTACGCCTTTTCTGTCCTGCTGGTTGCCGTGCTGGGCCTCGCTGCCTGCCGGGACGGCACGCCGGCTGCCCCGCCGGCGCCCCCTGCGCCCACGCTGCAGGGCACGCAGTTCCGCTTCCCGCCGGGACACCCGCAACTGGCCCAGCTGGGACTGGCCACGGCCGAGAAGGCCCGCACCCTGACGGTCGAGCTGCCGGCGCGGCTGGTCTGGAACGAGGACCGCACCCAGCGCTTCGCGCCCGCTTTCGCGGGGCGGGTGGCGCAGATCACCACCGACGTGGGGCAGGCCGTGCGGCCCGGCACCGTGCTGGCGCAACTGGCCTCGCCCGAGTTCGGCGTGGCCCAGGCCGACGCCGCCAAGGCGCGGGTCGATGCGGCACTGGCCGGCAAGTCCCTGGCACGCCAGCGCGAGCTGTTCGACGCCGGGGTGGTCGCCCGCAAGGACTTGGAGCAGGCCGAGGCGGAGGCCGCCCGCACGCAGGCCGAGGTGCAGCGCGCCGAGGCCCGCACCCGCCTGTACGGCAGCGGCGTGGGCGTCGACCAGCGCCTGGCGCTCGTGTCCGGCATCGCCGGCCTGGTCGTCGAGCGCAATCTCACGCCCGGGCAGGAGCTGCGCCCCGACCAGGGCGGCCCCGGCGTGCCGCCCCTGTTCGTGGTGAGTGATCCCACCTCGCTGTGGGTGCAGATCGATGCGCGCGAAACCGAGGTGGGCGTGCTGCGCCCCGGCGCGCGCTTCGAGCTGGTGGTGCCCAGCCTGCCGGGCCAGCGTTTCGACGGCACCGTGCTGACCGCCGCCGACGCGATCGATCCGGCGACCCGCACGATCAAGGTCCGCGGCCTGGTGCCCAACCCGCAGCGGCTGCTCAAAGCCGAGATGCTGGCCACCGCGCGGGTCGAGCGCCAGCTGCCCGAGGGCGTGACCGTGCCGGCCAAGGCGGTCTCGCTGCGCGGCACGCGCCACTGGGTGATGGTGCAGGTGCAGCCTGGCGTCTTCGAGCCCCGCGACGTCGAGCTCGCGTGGCAGGGTGGCCGCGATGCCATCGTCTCGCGCGGCCTGCAGGCCGGTGAGCAGGTGGTGTCCGAGAACCTGCTGATGCTGGCCCGCCAGTACTGGGCGGCCGCCGAGTCGGCGGGCCAGACGGCGTCCGCCGCGGCCCGTGCCGCCGGTGCGGCTTCCGCACCCGTGGCCGCGAGCGGTCCGCGCCCATGAAGCGCCTGATCCATTTCGCGCTGCACCAGCCCCTGTTTGTGGTGCTGGGCACGTTGCTGTTCGCCCTGGCCGGCCTGTTCGCGTTCAGCAACCTGTCCGTCGAAGCCTTTCCGGACGTGACCGACACCCAGGTCACGGTGATCGCGCTGTACCCCGGCCGCGCGGCCGAGGAAGTGGAGAAACAGGTCACGCTGCCGGTCGAGACGGCGCTGTCGGGCCTGCCCAACTCCATCCGCCTGTTCTCGCACACGCAGTTCGGCCTGTCGTTCACCGTCGTCACCTACGACGACGCGGCCAACGTCAACATCGTGCGGCAGCAGGTCAACGAGCGGCTGCGCGGCATCGACCTGCCCGAAGGGGCCGAGGTGAACGTCGCGCCCAACGCCACGCCGGTGGGCGAGATCATGCGCTACCGCCTCAAGGGCGATGGCCAGACCACGACCGAGCTGCGCACGCTGGAGGACTGGGTGGTCGAGCGCGCGCTGCGCCAGGTGCCCGGCGTGGCCGACGTGGTGGCCATGGGCGGCTACATCAAGCAGTACGAAGTGCAGCCCGACCTCGAGAAGCTGCGGGCCACCAGGCTGACCTTCCAGAACCTGCTCGATGCGCTGGGCCGCGGCAACGCCAACGCCGGCGGCAGCTACGTCGCCCAGGGCGACCAGCAGTACACGATCCGCGGCATCGGCCTGCTGCGCTCGCCCGACGACATCGGCGAGATCGTCGTGACCGCCCGCAACGGCACGCCGATCCTGGTGCGCGACATCGCGCAGGTGCGCATCGGCGCGGTGCCGCGCCTGGGCATCGTGGGCCAGGACGGCGACGACGACATCGTCACCGGCATCGTGATCATGCGGCGCGGCGAGAACCCCAGCGTGGTGCTCAAGGCCGTCAAGGAACGCATCGCCCAGCTCAACGAGCGCGGCCTGCCCAAGGGCGTGGAGATCGTGCCGTACTACGACCGCACCTGGCTGATGGGCAAGACGCTGTCGACCGTCTTCAAGAACCTGGTCGAAGGGGCCTTGCTGGTCTCGCTGGTGCTGTACATCTTCCTGTCCAACCTGCGCGCCAGCCTGGCGGTGGTGCTGGTGATCCCGCTGGCGCTGCTGTCCACGTTCCTGGGCCTGAAGATCATGGGCGTGCCGGCCAACCTGCTGTCGCTGGGCGCGCTGGACTTCGGGATCATCGTCGACGGCGCCGTGATCGTGGTCGAGAACATCATGCACAGGCTCGCCTCGCAGCGAGAGGACATGAAGGAGAGCGAGCGGCGCGAGGTGATCAAGCAGGCCACCAACGAGGTGGGCCGGCCGACGCTGTTCTCGATGCTGATCATCATCGCGGCCCACATCCCGATCTTCGCGCTGCAGCGCCACGAGGGCCGCATCTTCGAGCCCATGGCGCTGTCGGTCACCGCGGCGCTGATCGGCTCCCTGATCTTCTCGCTGACCTTGGTGCCCCTGGTCGCCTACTGGGTGCTGCGCCGCGGGCTGCCGCACGGCGACAACCGCGTCGTGGCGACGGCCAAGCGCCTGTACCTGCCGGTGCTCGACTGGGCCCTGGGCCACCGCCGCGCCGTGGTCGCCATCGCGCTGGCCACCTTCGGCCTGTCGATCGTGGCCGCCTCGCGCCTGGGGTCCGAGTTCCTGCCGGAGCTGAACGAGGGCACGCTCTGGGTCAACTTCGACCTGCCGGCCAACATCTCCAATGCCGAGGCGAGCCACGTGCTCAACCAGGCGCGCAAGGCGCTGCTGACCGTCCCCGAGGTGCGCACGGTCGTCTCCAAGGCCGGCCAGCCCGAGGACGGCACCGACCCCAAGACCATCAGCATGGCCGAGGTCTACGTGGACCTGAAGCCGGCCGAGGAGTGGCGTAAGGGCCTCACGCGCGACGAGCTGCTGGACGAGATGGACCGCGCGCTGTCCAAGATTCCGGGGGTCGATCCGGCCTTTTCGCAGCCGATCCGCGACAACGTGCTCGAGTCGATCTCGCAGATCAAGGGCCAGATCGTGCTGAAGGTCGTGGGCGACGACCTGGGCGAGCTGCGCCGCATCACGCAGGCGGTGCAGCACCAGGTCAAGGGCGTCGAGGGCGTCTCGCGCGCCGAGATCGACCGCTTCGGCGAGCAGCCGCAGCTGGCCATCGACATCGACCGCCGCCGTGCCGCGCGCCTGGGCCTGAACGTGAGCGACGTGCAGGACGTGATCGAGGCGGCGCTGGGCGGCAAGGCGGCCACCCAGATCTGGGAGGGCGAGCGCAAGTTCGCGGTGGCGGTGCGCCTGCCCGAGGACCGGCGCGCCATCGGCGCGCTGCCGCAGACGCTGATTCCCACGCCCGACGGCGGCTACACCCAGCTGGGCAGCGTGGCCACCATCCGCGAGACCAGCGGCGCGATGAACATCGCCCGCGAGGCCGGCCGGCGCACCATGGCCATCGGCGTGTTCATCAAGGGCCGGGACATGGGCTCGGTGGTGGCCGACATGAAACGGCGCGTGGCCTCGGTCGACGTGCCCGACGGCTACGCGATCAACTGGTCCGGCGAGTTCGAGAACCAGGAGCGGGCCATGAAGCGGCTGGCGCTGGTGGTGCCGATCTCGCTGCTGCTGATCTTCGTGCTGCTGTTCGACGCGTTCGGCTCGCTCAAGCGCGCCGCGCTGATCCTGCTGAACGTGCCGCTGGCGCTGATCGGGGGCTTCGTCGCGCTGTTCGTGCTGAACATCCCGCTGTCGGTGTCCGCGGCCATCGGCTTCATCGCCCTGTCGGGGCAGGCCGTGCTCAACGGGGTGGTGATGCTGTCGGTGTTCCAGCAGCTGCAGGCGGCCGGCATGAACGTGGTCGATGCCGTGCGCGAGGGCTCGATGCAGCGGCTGCGCACGGTGCTGATGACGGCACTGCTGGCGGCCCTGGGCCTGCTGCCCATGGCGCTGTCGACCGACATCGGCTCGGAGACGCAGCGGCCGCTTGCGGTGGTGATCATCGGCGGCCTGTTCACCGCGACGCTGCTGACGCTGGTGGTGCTGCCGGTGCTCTACGCCAGCTGGTTCGGCAGCCCCAGGGAGCGCGAGCGCCAGCGCCAGCGCGACCTCGAGGCGGCCCAGGTGCAGGAGCAGGTCTGAGGGCGGGCGGGCCGCCGCCGGGCCCGGCGCAAGGCCGGCTTCAGCGCAGCCAGCCCCGCTTGCGGAAGTACCACATGGGCACCAGCGCGCTGGCGGCCATCAGCGCCAGCGCGAACGGGTAGCCCAGCTGCCACTGCAGCTCGGGCATGAACTGGAAGTTCATGCCGTACAGGCTGGCCACCAGCGTCGGCGGCAGCAGCGCCACGCTGGCCACCGAGAAGATCTTGATGATCTTGTTCTGGTTGATGTTGATGAAGCCGACGGTGGCGTCCATCAGGAAGTTGATCTTGTCGAACAGGAAGGCCGTGTGGTTGTCCAGCGACTCGATGTCGCGCAGGATCTGCCGCGCCTCCTCGAACTGGCCGGCCGACAGCATGCGGCTGCGCATCATGAAGCTCACCGCGCGCCGGGTGTCCATCACGTTGCGGCGGATGCGGCCGTTCAGGTCCTCCTGCCGCGCGATGTCGCCCAGCACCTCGCCGGCGAGCGTGTCGGTCACCTCGCCGGACAGCACCTGCTTGGAGACCTTCTCCAGTTCGTCGTAGATGCCCTCGAGCGTGTCGGCGGAGTATTCGGCGTCCGCGTCGAACAGCTTGAGCAGCACGTCCTTGGCGTCCTCGATCAGGCCCGGCGCGCGCCGCGCGCGCAGCCGCAGCAGCCGGAACACCGGCACGTCCTCGTCGTGGATCGAGAACAGCACGCCCTTGCTGCGCAGCGACTGGTTCTCCTGGTTCAGGATGAACGCGACGCGCACCGAGCGCGGCTCGTCGTCGTCGGCGATCAGGAAGTCGCTGCGGATGTGCAGCTCGCCGTTGTCCTCCTCGTAGAACCGGGCCGACTCCTCGATGTCCTCGTCCATCGCGTCCTCGGGGATGGACAGGCCGTAGTACTGCTTGACCCAGCGCTTTTCCTCCAGCGTGGGCGACTCGAGGTCGACCCAGATCGGCTGGAACTTCGACAGCTCCTCCAGGGATTCGATCTCCTCCTGGAACAGCCGCCCGTTGGCGAGCGTGAAGATGTTGAGCATGCAATCCCTGACGTCTGGGGGGTGGCGGCGGCGGCTGGGGAGGCAGGCTTCCGGCGCCGGTCAGGGGGCGTCGGAAGCTACCGGGAAGGGTAGGGGTCCACGGGTGCTCGGGGGGTGGTTGCGAACGGCCGCGATTATGCCGCGCCACCCGTGACGAAGGCCAGCAGCCGGGCCTTGTGCGCGTAGGCATCGCGCTCGCCCAGGGCCACGAGGTCGTGCACGAAGCCGGGCTCGAACAACAGGTAGCTGGCGAGCGCGCCGGCGTGCTCCAGCGCGCCCAGGCCGGACAGGACGCGGCGCAGGTCCGGCGGCAGCGTGCCCAGATGCTGCTGCGCGATCGCATCGAGCGACTGCGAGGGCTGCAGGGCCAGCACGTCGACCTCGCGGTCGGGCAGGGTGGCCGCGATCTCGGGCGGCAGCCGGCGCAGCGTCTCGGTCAGGTGCGCGGCCTGCTCGACGTCGGCGCGCAGCGTGTCGTGGAACACGCTGGCCATCGCGTGGCCGGCGATGGCGCCCAGCCCCGGCTCGGACCCGACGGGCGCCTCGGCCATGCCGGCGCGCTCGGGCTGTCCCACGCCGATGGCCAGCACCCGGCCGGCGCCCAGCTGCAGCGCGGGCGCGAGCGGCGTGACCTGCCGCATGGAGCCGTCGCCGAAGTACTCGCGCCGGCCGTCGACCCACAGCGGCGTGGCGGGAAACAGGAACGGGATCGCGCTGGAGGCCATGAGGTGCTCGATGGTCAGCGGCTGGAACTCCGAGCGCCGGCCCGGCCGGCTCCAGGGCCGGTGCAGGCCGTCGTCGGCCGTGTGGCAGAAGGTCCAGTGCACGCCGCTGCCGTAGCTGGAGGCGGTCACGGCCACGGCGCGCAGGTGTCCCGCGGCGAGGGCCTGCTCGATGCCGGGCAGGGAGACGGCGCGGTGCAGCGTGTCCACCAGCGGCATGGTGTCCAGCACCGCGCCTTGTCCGCGTGCCAGCCGCACCAGCTGCAGCACGGTGGCCAGCCGCGACAGGCGCACCCAGGCCGGCATGCGCAACCGGTAGACGTCGCGCGAGCGCAGCTGGGCCCAGAACCCGGCCAGCCGGTCGAAGGCGCCGAGCCCGTCCGCCGCCGCACCGGCCAGGAAGGCCGCGTTCAGCGCACCCGCGGAGGTGCCCACCAGCAGCGGGAACGGGAAGCCCGCGCTGCCGCCCGGCTGCAGGCGCAGCAACGCGGCCAGGGCCCGCAGCACGCCGACCTGGTAGGCCGTGCGGGCCCCGCCGCCCATCAGCACGAGGGCCAGCGGCCGCCGGTGCACCGGCGCAGGCACGGAGCCGGATTGCTGCGGGGGCAGGCCTGGGGACGTCATCGGGCCGCGATGGTAGGGCCGCGCGGCCGTCCCGCCGCCTGCGGTGCGCTCAGGCGGCGGTGTCGAACGGCACCTGCACCGCGGTGCTCGGCCGCACGTCGCACTTGAGCACCTCGCCCATGTACGCGATCGCCTGCGCATGCGCCTGGGGCGACTGCGCGGCGCTGCAATCGGCCGGCACCCAGCACCGGTACTCGCGCAGGAAGGCGTCGGCCGCGGTCATCTGCACGCACATGTCGGTGGCCAGGCCGGCGATCACCAGTTCGCGCGCCTGCATCTCGCGCAGCAGCAGCTCCAGCGGCGAGGCGAAGAAAGCCGAGTGCCGCGGCTTCAGGATGGTCAGGTCGTCCGCCTGGGGGTACAGCAGCCGGGCGATCTGCCCGGGCTCGCCGGACATGCCCAGGCAGGTGGAGACCAGGCTGTGGAAATCGGATTGCCACACGCCGTAGTTGTCGTTGGCGTAGATCACCGGCACCCGCGCGTCCTGCAGGCGACGCTTGAGCGACGCGGTGGCCTGGGCGGCCGCCAGGGCCGGGCCGGCCAGGCGCTCGGCGCCCGGGAAGTTCAGGGGCGTGATGAAGTCGACCACGAGCAGCACGCGGGCGCTGCGGGGCAGGCGGCACGGGCCCATGCCGTCGACGGAAGCGGGCGCTGACATGCAGGCGATTCTGGGTCCGACGAGGCGGGCCGCGGTCGCCGCATGCCTGCCTCGTCGGCAGGAGCCGTCCTACAGGGCCGGGCCGCGTTCTCCGACAGACCGGATGAGGTCCCCACCCCTACATTGGTCCCACTGCCGCAGCCCGACCGGGGCGGCAGTCCCACCAGGAGCCCGTCGCCATGATCCAGCTTGCGAACGACCCGAACGCCAGCCGCACGGCCTGGCGTCCCGCCGCCCCGGCTGCCCCGGCGGCCGGCCAGGACACCCGCCGCCGCAGCGGCCATGCCTGGCCTTTCCTCAGCCCGCATGCGCGCCAGGCCGAGCGCCCGCGGGCCGACCGTCCCACCGCCAATGACAGCGGCAGCTGAGCCGCACAGGAGCCGACCCATGCTGCGCGAAGGCAAGATGCCCAACAAAATCAGTGACACCCCCCGCGACAAGCCCCAGGGCGAGCGCGGCGAGCATGCCAACCACGACCGTCCCGGGGCGCAGGCGCACCCCCGCGCGCCGGGCCGCGGCTGGGCCGCCTTCTCCGGCCCGCGCCCCTGGCGCACCTGAGCGCCCACACGCCTGGACGAGCGGCCCTGCGGGGCCGCTTTCACTTGGTGCGCCGGATGGCGCAGCGCCGCAAAGTCGCGCGCCGATGCCGGGCGCGACAGTCGATGGACCCGGCCCGTGCGCGGGCAATTGCAAATCGCCAAGGGCGGGCGCATCATGGTCCGCAACGCAGTGCTTGCTTCCCCCGCCCGGCCCCCCGGCCGGAATCCCACCCCCGAGTGAACAGGAGCTCCAGCATGAACTTGACGATCAGCGGTCACCATCTCGAAGTCACCCCCGCGCTGCGCAGCTACGTGACCACCAAGCTCGATCGGATCACCCGCCACTTCGACCAGGTGGTCGACATCAAGGTCCTGCTCACCGTGGAGAAGCAGAAGGAAAAGGAACGCCGGCAGCGCGCCGAGTGCCGCATCCACGTCAAGGGCAACGACATGTTCGCCGAGTCCTCGCACGAGGACCTGTACGCCGCCTTCGACGAGCTGGTCGACAAGCTCGACCGCCAGGTCGGCAAGCACAAGACCCGCCTGCAGGACCACCACCACGAGACGCCCAAGCGCCTGATGTGAGCGCGATCCACGGCCGCTGGCCGTGCGCCGGCGCAACGCGTCCAGGACCCTGCGGGGTCCTTTTTCATGCCTGCCGCGCCAGCGACCTAGGGTTTGTCCCGGGGCATGCATAATCGCCCATCCTTCGACCTGCCATGAACCGCCTCGCAGCCATCCTGCCCGCCGACCAGGTCCTCGTGAGCGTGGACGCCACCAGCAAGAAGCGGGCATTCGAAGAGGCCGGCCTGCTGTTCGAGAACCTGCACGGCCTGTCGCGCGCCCTCATCACCGACAGCCTGTTCGCCCGCGAGCGCCTGGGCTCCACCGGCCTGGGCCACGGCGTGGCGATCCCGCACGGCCGCATCAAGGGACTGAAGTCCCCCATGGCCGCACTGTTCCAGCTGGCCCAGCCGATCGGTTTCGATGCGCCCGACGAGCAACCGGTCAACCTGCTGATATTCCTGCTGGTGCCCGAGGCCGCGACGCAGAAGCACCTGGAGATCCTGTCCGAGATCGCCGAGCTGCTGTCCGATGCGCCGCTGCGCGAGAAGATCAAGTCCAGCACCGACGCGGCCCAGCTGCACCAGCTGATCGCCACCTGGCAGTCGGCCCAGCCCGCCTGACCCACCGGTCCCCGAGGCCTTGAAGCCCACCGTCGTCAGCGCCGATGTCCTGTTCGAGGACCATCGTGCCCAGCTGAAGTGGGAATGGGTCGCCGGCCTGGGCGCGTCCGAGCGCCGCTTCGACGAAGTCGCCGTGCGCGCCGCGCGCTCGGGCGCCGACCTGGTCGGCTACCTCAACTACATCCACCCGTACCGGGTGCAGATCCTGGGCGAGCGGGAGATCGCCTACCTGACCAACGCCACGGCCGACGACTGCGCGCGCCGCATCGCCCGCATCGTCACGCTCGAGCCGCCCGTGCTGGTGCTCACCGACGGACAGGCCGCGCCCGAATCGCTGCTGTCCATGTGCGAGCGGGCGCAGATCCCGATGTTCGCGACCAGGGAGCCGTCGGCCTTCGTGATCGACGTGCTGCGTGCCTACCTGTCCAAGCATTTCGCCGAGCGCACCTCGATGCACGGCGTGTTCATGGACATCCTGGGCCTGGGCGTGCTGATCACCGGCGAGTCGGGCTTGGGCAAGAGCGAGCTGGGCCTGGAGCTGATCACCCGCGGCAACGGCCTGGTGGCCGACGACGCGGTGGACCTGTACCGCATCAACCAGACCACGGTCGAGGGCCGCTGCCCCGAGCTGCTGCAGAACCTGCTGGAGGTGCGCGGCATCGGCCTGCTGGACATCCGCGCGATCTTCGGGGAGACCGCGGTGCGCCGGAAGATGCGCCTGAAGCTGATCGTGCACCTGGTGCGCCGCGAGACGCTGGAGCGCGAGTACGAGCGGCTGCCCTACGAGCCGCTGGTGCAGGACGTGCTCGGCGTGCCGGTGCGCAAGGCGGTGATCCAGGTGGTGGCCGGCCGCAACATCGCGGTGCTGGTCGAGGCCGCCGTGCGCAACACCATCCTGCAGCTGCGCGGGGTGGACACCTACCAGGAGTTCGTCGAGCGCCACCGGCGCGCGATGGAGCAGGGCGGCTGAGGCCCCCGCCGGTTCAGCGCCGCGGCGCCGGCCGGTGCGGGCAGTCGTCCTTGGTGCAGTGGGCGTACAGGCTCAGCGCGTGGTCGGCGATGCGGAAGCCCTTGGCCATGGCCACCGCCTGCTGGCGCTGCTCGATCTCGGCGTCGTAGAACTCCTCGACCCGCCCGCAGTCCAGGCACACCATGTGGTCGTGGTGCGTGCCCTCGTTCAGCTCGTACACCGCCTTGCCGCTCTCGAAGTGGCTGCGCGAGAGGATGCCGGCCTGCTCGAACTGCGTGAGCACGCGGTAGACGGTGGCCAGGCCGATGTCCGAGTTCTCCTGCAACAGCACGCGGAAGACGTCTTCCGCGGTCATGTGCCGCTGCACCCCGCGCTGGAACACGTCGAGGATCTTCAGCCGCGGCAGCGTGGCCTTCAGCCCGGTGTTCTTCAGCTCGTCGATGGAGGTCATGGGGTGTGTGCGCAGGCCGGTCCGCCAGGGGCCGACCGCTACAATCCCGCGATCTTATCGCCTGACACCGCGCCCCCATGCCCCAGCCTGTGATCCCGCCCCGCCTGCGGCTCGGCATCGTGCTCGCCGCCCTCGCGGCGACCGGCTGCGGCACCCTCGACGGCGCCAGCCGTTCCTTCGCCGGCCTGTTCCGGCCGTACCGGGTCGAGGTGGTGCAGGGCAACTTCGTCAGCAGCGAGCAGGTCGCCCTGCTCAAGCCCGGCATGAGCCGGCTGCAGGTGCGCGAGCTGCTCGGCTCGCCATTGCTCACCAGCGTGTTCCACGAGGAGCGCTGGGACTACGTGTTCACGCTGCGCCGCGGCGGCGTCGAGCCGCAGCAGCGGCGCCTGACGCTGTACTTCAAGGGCGAGGACCTGGCCCGCTTCGAGGGCGACCCCATGCCTTCCGAGGCCGAGTTCGTCGCCTCGATCGACAACAAGGGGCGCAAGTCCACGGCGCCGGTGCCCGTGCTCGAGGCCAGCCCCGAGCAGCTCGACCGGCTGGCTCGCCCCTCGGCGGCGCCGGCCCCCGCCGCGCCGCAGGCGCCCCTGCCGCCCAGCTATCCCCCGCTCGAGCCGGCCGGGCGCTGACCGCATGACCGCTCCCACCGCCACCCACCGGGTCGCCGTCGCCGGCGCCAGCGGCCGCATGGGCCACATGCTCATCGAGGCCATCCGTGCCTCGGGCGACTGCCGGCTGGCCGGCGCGCTCGACCTGGCCTCCAGCCCCGCGATCGGCAACGACGCCTGCGCCTTCCTGGGCCTGGCCAGCGGCGTGCCCGTGACGGCCGACCTGCGCGCCGGCCTGGCCGATGCCCAGGTGCTGATCGACTTCACCCGGCCCGAGGGCACGCTGGCCCACCTGGAGGCCTGCCGCAGCCTGGGCGTCGGCCTGGTGATCGGCACCACCGGCTTCTCGGACGCGCAGAAGGCCCGCATCGCCGATGCCGCCCGCGACATCCCGGTCGTGATGGCGCCCAACATGAGCGTGGGCGTCAACGTCACGCTGCGCCTGCTCGAGATGGCGGCCAAGGCCCTGTCCACCGGCTACGACATCGAGATCATCGAGGCGCACCACCGGCACAAGGTCGACGCGCCCTCGGGCACCGCGCTCAAGATGGGCGAGGTGGTCGCCGGCGCGCTCGGCCGCGACCTGAAGGACTGCGCCGTGTACGCCCGCGAGGGCGTCACCGGCGAGCGCGACCCGTCCACCATCGGCTTCGCCACCATCCGCGGCGGCGACATCGTGGGCGACCACACCGTGCTGTTCGCCGGCACGGGCGAGCGCATCGAGATCACGCACAAGTCGTCCAGCCGCGCCACCTATGCCCAGGGCAGCCTGCGGGCGGTGCGCTTCCTCGCAGGCAAGCGCAGCGGCCTGTACGACATGTTCGACGTGCTGGGCCTGCGCTGAGGCCCGCGGGCACGGCCCGCACGACAGGAGGGGAACCCGCAGATGGATCTCGCACAGCTGGTCGGCCAGGCCGACCCGGTCGGCCGCACCGTCGGCTTCCTGCTGCTGGCCATGTCCGTGGCCAGCTGGGTGGTGATCCTGTGGAAGGCCTGGCTGCTGCGGCGTGCCGGCGCCGACCTGGGGCGCGCCATCGCAGGCTTCTGGCAGGCCGGCGACTGGACGCAGGGCCGCGAGCGGGCCGCCGCCTTCGACCGCGAGTCGCTGGTGCTGCCCCTGCTGGATGCCACGGCGGCCCTGCCACCCGGCTCGCTAGCGGCCGCGGGCTCGCGCAGCCAGCAGCTCACGCGCGCGCTGCGCGACGCGCTGCACGGCGTGCTCGACCGGCTGCAGTTCGGCCAGGTGCTGCTGGCCACCGTGGGCGCCACGGCGCCCTTCGTGGGCCTGCTGGGCACGGTCTGGGGCATCTACCACGCGCTCACCGGCTTGGGCACAGGCGGCCCGGTGGGCATCGACCGCGTGGCCGGGCCCGTGGGCGAGGCGCTGATCATGACGGCCTTCGGCCTGGCCGTCGCCCTGCCGGCGGTGCTGGCCTACAACGCCTTCGGCCGCCGCATCGGCCGCCTGGAGGCCGACCTCGAGGGCTTCGCCTTCGACCTGCGCGAGCTGGCCGGCGGCGCCCCGGCACCGGCGGAGGCCGCCTGATGGCCTTCGGCCGGCTCGAGCGCCGCGAGGCGCCCCGCCCCATGGCGGAGATCAACGTCACGCCGCTGGTCGACGTGCTGCTGGTGCTGGTGGTGATCCTCATCGTCACCGCCCCGCTGCTGGCCAGCGCGCTGCGGCTGGACCTGCCGCAGGCGCAGGCGGCGCGGCCGGCCGACGTGCCGCGCTTCGTCACCGTCGGCCTGGACGCGCAGGGCCGCCTGTACTTCAACGACCAGCCGGTCGACGACGCCCAGCTGGCCCAGCGGCTGGCGCAGGCCGCCCGCGGCGCGCCCGACACCGAGGTGCAGCTGCGCGCCGACCAGGGCGTGCCCTACGGCCGCATCGTGCAGGTCATGGGCGCGGCCCAGCAGGCCGGCCTGAACCGCATCGGCTTCGTCGCCGAACCGGCCCGCCGCTGACGCGGGCCTCCCACCGCGGACCCGGGACGGCCGGGCCGCCTCCTTAGAATTTGGCCCCATGCAAGACAAGTACAACCACCTCGAGGTCGAGCGCGCCGCGCAGGCGCACTGGACGGCGCGCGACGCCTACCGCGTGGTCGAGGATGCCGGCAGGAAGAAGTTCTACGCCTGCTCGATGCTGCCCTACCCCAGCGGCAAGCTGCACATGGGGCACGTGCGCAACTACACGATCAACGACATGTTGACTCGGTACCTGCGCATGAACGGCTACAACGTCCTGATGCCCATGGGCTGGGACGCCTTCGGCCTGCCGGCCGAGAACGCGGCGCTCAAGAACGGCGTGCCGCCGGCCAGGTGGACGTACGAGAACATCGCGTACATGAAGAAGCAGATGCAGTCGATGGGCCTGGCCATCGACTGGTCGCGCGAGGTCGCCACCTGCGACCCGAGCTACTACAAGTGGAACCAGTGGCTGTTCCTGAAGATGCTCGAGAAGGGCATCGCCTACCGCAAGACCCAGGTCGTGAACTGGGACCCGGTGGACCAGACCGTGCTGGCCAACGAGCAGGTGATCGACGGCAAGGGCTGGCGCACCGGCGCCGTGGTCGAGAAGCGCGAGATCCCCGGCTACTACCTGAAGATCACCGACTACGCGGCCGAGCTGCTCGAGCACGTGCAGGACAAGCTGCCCGGCTGGCCCGAGCGGGTCAAGCTGATGCAGGAGAACTGGATCGGCCGCAGCGAGGGCGTGCGCTTCGCCTTCCCGCACGACATCCGCGACGCCGCCGGCGCGCCGATCGGCGACGGCCGCATGTACGTGTTCACCACCCGCGCCGACACGATCATGGGCGTGACCTTCTGCGCGGTGGCGCCCGAGCATCCGCTGGCCACGCACGCGGCGGCCTCCAACCCCGCGCTGGCGCAGTTCATCGCCGACTGCAAGAAGGGCGGCACCACCGAGGCCGAACTCGCGCTGCGGGAGAAGGAAGGCATGCCCACGGGCCTGCAGGTCACGCATCCGCTGACCGGCAAGGCCATCGACGTGTGGGTCGGCAACTACGTGCTCATGGGCTACGGCGACGGTGCCGTGATGGGCGTTCCCGGCCACGACGAGCGCGACTTCGCGTTCGCGCTCAAGTACGGCCTGCCCATCGTGCAGGTGGTGCACGTCGACGGCGAGACCTACGACTACCACCGCTGGCAGGACTGGTACGGCGACAAGGAACGCGGCGTCACCATCAACTCCGATAACTATTCGGGCTTCGGCTACCGCGAGGCCGTCGACGCCGTGGCCCATGCGCTGGCCGCCAAGGGCCTGGGCGAGAAGAAGACCACCTGGCGCCTGCGCGACTGGGGCGTCAGCCGCCAGCGCTACTGGGGCACGCCCATCCCCATCATCCATTGCCCCGAGCACGGCGCGGTGCCGGTGCCCGAGAGCGACCTGCCGGTGGTGCTGCCGCAGGACTGCGTGCCCGACGGCACCGGCAACCCGCTGAACAAGCGCGAGGACTTCCTGGCCTGCAGCTGCCCGGTGTGCGGCGCGCCGTCGCGGCGCGAGACCGACACCATGGACACCTTCGTGGACTCGTCCTGGTACTTCATGCGCTACTGCGACCCGACCGACGACCAGGCGATGGTCGGCGCGGGCGCCGCGTACTGGATGCCGATGGACCAGTACATCGGCGGCATCGAGCACGCCATCCTGCACCTGCTGTACGCGCGCTTCTGGACCAAGGTGATGCGCGACCTGGGCCTGGTGCAGATCGACGAGCCGTTCACCAAGCTGCTGACGCAGGGCATGGTGCTCAACGAGGCGTACTCGCGCACCACCACCGGCAAGCAGTACTACTGGGCGCACGAGCTGGACATCGTCCGCGACGAGCACGCCAAGGTGGTCTCGGCCACGGCCAAGGCCGACGGCCTGCCCGTCACCTACGAGGGCTGGACCACGATGTCCAAGTCCAAGAACAACGGCGTCGACCCGCAGGACCTGATCGAGAAGTACGGCGCCGACACCGCCCGGCTGTACACCATGTTCACCGCGCCGCCCGAGGCGACGCTGGAATGGAACGACAGTGCCCTGGAGGGCAGCTACCGCTTCCTGCGCCGGGTCTGGAACTTCGGCGCGCGGCTGGGCGCCGGCGCGTCGGAGCAGGCCGCCAGCTACGGCAAGGCCGCCCAGGCCCTGCGGCGCGAGATCCATACCGTGCTGCGCCAGGTCGACTACGACTACCAGCGCATGCAATACAACACCGTGGTCTCGGGCGCGATGAAGATGCTCAACGC
Source organism: Comamonadaceae bacterium (assembly GCA_027484575.1). Lineage (GTDB taxonomy): Bacteria > Pseudomonadota > Gammaproteobacteria > Burkholderiales > Burkholderiaceae_C > Ramlibacter. Next base: position 48,988 of record JAIXSQ010000016.1, on the reverse strand, counting down.
GCTCGAGGACGCCAAGCTGCAGGACGTGGCCGGCGGCGCCGAGGCGCTGCGCGAGGGCTTCGGCATCCTGCTGCGCGTGCTCTACCCGGCCACCCCGCACCTGGCGCACGGCCTGTGGCAGGACATGGGCTACGCGCAGCGCCTGGGCGAGCTGCTCGACGCGCCCTGGCCGCAGGTCGACGAGGCCGCGCTGGTGCAGGACGAGATCGAGCTGGTGCTGCAGGTCAACGGCAAGACCCGCGGCGCGGTCGCGGTGCCCGCGGGTGCCGACAAGGCCGAGATCGAGCGCGTGGCGCTGGCCAGCGAGGCCTTCCAGAAGTTCGCCGCCGGCGCCACGCCCAAGAAGGTGGTGGTGGTGCCGGGCCGGCTGGTCAACGTGGTGGTCTGAGCCATGCGCCGCCGCCAGCTGCTCGCCGCCGCCCCTGCCGCCGCCCTGCTGGGCGGCTGCGGCTTCGCGCTGCGCCAGGCGCCCGACTTCGCCTTCCGCAGCATCGCCATCCCGAACGCGGGCCCGGTGTCCAACGAGCTGCGCCGCAACCTGGTGGGCGCCGGCAACGTGCAGGTGCTGCCGCTCACGGCAGCGCCCTCGCAGGCCGACGTGATCTTCGACCTGCTGGGCGACTTCCGGCAGAAAGTCATCGTGGCGCTGAACACGAGCGGCCAGGTGCGCGAGTTCCAGCTGCGCCTGCGCGTGACCTTCCGGCTGCGCACGCCCGGCGGCACCGAGCTGATCCCGTCCACCGAGATCACGCAGCAGCGCGACGTGAGCTTCAACGAGTCCAGCGTGCTGGCCAAGGAGGCCGAGGAGGTGCTGCTGTACCGCGACATGCAGACCGACATCGTGCAGCAGATCCTGCGCCGCCTGGCCGCGGTCAAGTCGGTGGCCTGAGCATGCAGCTGGCCGCCGCGCAGCTGGCCGCCCACCTGGGCAAGGGCCTGCGTCCGCTCTACACCCTGCACGGCGACGAGCCGCTGCTGGTGCAGGAGGCCGCCGACGCGATCCGCGCCGCCGCGCGCGCGCAGGGCTACACCGAGCGCACGGTGCACACGGTCGCCGGCGCGCACTTTGACTGGAGCGAGGTGCTCGCCGCCGGCGGCTCGCTCAGCCTGTTCGCCGACCGGCAGATCGTCGAGGTCCGCATCCCCTCGGGCAAGCCGGGCAAGGACGGCAGCGCCGCGCTGCAGCAGATCGCGCAGGCGGCCGCGGGCAACGAGGGCACGCTGACCCTGGTGCTGCTGCCGCGGCTGGACCGCATGACCAAGTCCAGCGCCTGGTTCGCTGCGCTGGACGGCCACGGCGTGACCATCCAGCTCGAGCCGGTCGAGCGCTCCGCGCTGCCGCAGTGGCTGGCGCAGCGGCTGGCGCGCCAGCAGCAGCGGGTGGCGGCGGGCGAGGAGGGCCAGCGCACGCTGCAGTTCTTCGCCGACCGCGTCGAGGGCAACCTGCTGGCGGCGCACCAGGAGATCCAGAAGCTCGCGCTCCTGTACCCGGCCGGCGAGCTGTCGTTCGAGCAGGTCGAGGCGGCGGTGCTCAACGTCGCGCGCTACGACGTGTTCAAGCTCTCCGAGGCGGTGCTGGCCGGCCAGGCCGCCCGGGTGCAGCGCATGCTCGACGGCCTGCAGGCCGAGGGCGAGGCCGAGGTGCTGGTGCACTACACGCTGGCCGAGGACATCCGTGCGCTCAAGCGCGTGCACGACGCCATGGCCGCCGGCCGGCCGCTGCCGGTGGCGCTGCGCGAGCAGCGCGTGTGGGGCCTGAAGGAGCGGCTGTTCGAGCGGGTGCTGCCCCGCCTGTCGGGCACGGCGCTCGACAACCTGCTGCACGGGGCGCATGTGGTCGACGGCATCGTCAAGGGCCTGAAGGCCCCGGGCTGGCCGACCGACGGCTGGCAGGCGCTGCACCGGCTGGCACTGCAGCTGTGCCAGGAATGCGCCTCGCAGGGCAGGGGCTCCAACCCCCGTGGGACAATCGCGGCGTGAACGCGCTGAACATCACCGAGCACATGCGGTCGCTGGGCGCCAATGCGCGTGCGGCCAGCGGCGCCATGTCGGCCGCCAGCGCCGCGGCCAAGAACGCGGCGCTGCGCGCCATCGCCCGCCGGCTGCGCGCCAGCGGCGACGCGCTGGCCGCCGCCAACGCGCTGGACCTGGCGCGTGCCCGCGCGGCCGGCCTGGCCGAGCCCATGGTCGACCGCCTGAAGCTCACCCCGCGCATCCTGGACACCCTGGCCGAAGGCTGCGAGCAGCTGGCGGCCATGCCGGACATCATCGGCGAGATCCACGGCATGACCCAGCAGCCCAGCGGCATCCGCGTGGGCCGCATGCGCGTGCCGCTGGGCGTGTTCGGCATGATCTTCGAGAGCCGGCCCAACGTGACCATCGAGGCCGCCAGCCTGTCGGTCAAGAGCGGCAACGCCTGCATCCTGCGCGGCGGCTCCGAGGCGATCGACTCCAACCGGGCGCTGGCGCAGCTGGTGCGCGAGGCGCTGGCCGAAGCCGGCCTGCCCGCCGACGCGGTGCAACTGGTGCAGACCACCGACCGCGAAGCCGTGGGCCAGCTGATCGCCATGCCCGAGTTCGTCGACGTCGTGATCCCGCGCGGCGGCAAGGGCCTGATCGAGCGCATCGCGCGCGAGGCCAAGGTGCCCGTCATCAAGCACCTGGACGGCAACTGCCACACCTACGTCGACGACCCCTGCGACCTGGAGATGGCCGTCACCCTGGCCGACAACGGCAAGACGCAGAAGTACAGCCCCTGCAACGCCACCGAGGGCCTGCTGGTGGCGCGCGGCGTGGCCGCGGCCTTCCTGCCGCGCGTCGGCGCGGTGTACGCGGCCAAGGGCGTGGAGATGCGCTGCGACCCCGAGGCCCGCGCCCTGCTGGCCGGCGTGGCCGGCGCGCAGGTCGTCGCCGCGACCGAGCAGGACTGGTCCGAGGAATACCTCGCGCCCATCGTCAGCATCAAGGTGGTCGCCGGCCTGGACGAGGCCATCGCCCACATCAACCGCTACGGCAGCCACCACACCGACGCCATCGTCACGCGCGACCACGTGCACGCCCAGCGCTTCCTGCGCGAGGTCGACTCGGCCAGCGTCATGGTCAACGCCAGCACCCGCTTCGCCGACGGCTTCGAGTACGGGCTGGGCGCCGAGATCGGCATCAGCACCGACAAGTTCCACGCCCGCGGCCCGGTCGGCCTCGAAGGCCTGACCTCGCTCAAGTGGGTGGTGCTGGGCCAGGGCGAGATCCGCCGCTAACCCGAGCGCCGCCATGCCCGCCTACTGGCCTTCCTGCGGCTACGACCTGCTGGCGCGCGACGCCGACGGCCGGCTCGTGGTCACCGACGACTTCCTGCGCGCCCTGCTGGGCCGGCCCGAGCTCGCGCCCGTGCCCGAGTCGTGCAACGCCGAACTGGCGCTGCACGCCGCGCTGCAGGACACGCCCCGGCTCGCGGTCGACGAGGCGCGCATCGCCACGCTGGCCGATGCGGACGCGCAGGGCAACTACCGCGTGTTCCTGCGCTTCCGGGACCGGCTGCTCGCGCGGCCGACGCTCGAGGCCAGCTACCTGCAGCTGTTCCGCGGCGACATCGACGTGCCGCCGCTGCTGGTGCACCAGCTGACGCAGGTGCTGCTGCGCCACGTGCTGGGCGACGCGCCCGATGCCTTCGAGGCCCGCGCCGCCGAGATGCTGTTCCGGCCGCAGCGCGTCTCGGTGCTGGAGCAGGGCGAGGTGATGGCCGCCGACGACGAGGTCGTCGAGCGTCGTGCCACCGCCACCTTCGGCACGCTGGGCGACCTGCTCAAGGCCGCCGGCGCCACCGTGCGCAGCGCCGAACTCGACGTGCTGCTGCCCGAGGCCGCCGACGCGTACTGGGACCGCAGCGAGGCGCACGACCTGGTGCTGCAGCTGAACCACGGCCAGCCGGGGCTGGACGCGCTGTGCCGCGTGATCGAGCGCTGGGTGGCGCACTTCGCCGGCACCACCGTGCGGGTACAGCTGGCGCGCGAGATCGACGAGGACGCCTGGGTCTGGCACGTCGGCCTGGATGCGCAGGCCAGCGCGGTGCTCAATGCCCTGTACCGCGGCGAGGACGTCGACGCCGCCGCGGGCCAGCGCATGCTGTGCCTGTTCAGGCTCGAGTTCGACGAGCCGTCGGCCATGCGGCCCGAGGTGGCCGGCCAGCCGGTCTGGCTGGCCATGGCGATGGACGAGGCCAGCCGGCTGCGTCTGAAGCCGCAGAACCTGCTGCTGAACCTGCCGTTCGCCCGGCAAGGCTGAGCCGCCCTTGCGCGCCGGGCCGGCGCCCCCAGCTTCCTACAATGGCTGACGCAGTCCGCCGGACAGCCCGTCCGCATCCAGAAGGTTCCCCATGGTCCCCCACCTGATCACCGCGCTGAACGGCCCGATCAACGAGCTCGAGCAGCGCATCATCGAATCCATGCCGGCGATCGAGCGCTGGTTCCGGCTCGAGTGGATGGAGCACACGCCGCCGTTCTATGCCTCGGTCGACGTGCGCAACGCCGGCTTCAAGCTGGCGCCGGTGGACACCAACCTGTTTCCCGGCGGCTGGCACAACCTGACGCCCGAGATGCTGCCGCTGGCGGTGCAGGCCGCCATGGCGGCCATCGAGAAGATCTGCCCCGAGGCGCGCAACCTGCTGGTGATCCCCGAGAACCACCGGCGCAACACCTTCTACCTGGCCAACGTGCTGCAGCTGCAGCGCATCTTCCACATGGCCGGCCTGAACGTGCGCATCGGCTCCATCGATCCCGAGATCAAGGAGCCCACCACCATCGAGCTGCCCACCGGCGAGCAGGTGGTGCTCGAGCCGGTGGTGCGCAGCCAGTACCGCCTGGGGCTCAAGGACTTCGACCCCTGCACGATCCTGCTGAACAACGACCTGTCGGCCGGCGCGCCGGGCATCCTGGAGGACCTGCACGAGCAGTACCTGCTGCCGCCGCTGCACGCGGGCTGGTCGGTGCGCCGCAAGAGCCGCCACTTCCAGAGCTACGAGGAGGTGTCCAAGCGCTTCGGCAAGCTGCTGGGCATCGACCCCTGGCTGATCAACCCCATGTTCAACCGCTGCGGCGAGGTCGACCTGGCCCAGGGCAGCGGCATGGAGTGCCTGACCAGCAACGTCGACGCGATGCTCACGCGGGTGCGCAAGAAGTACAAGGAATACGGCATCAACGAGAAGCCGTTCGTGATCGTCAAGGCCGACAACGGCACCGACGGCCTGGGCATCATGACGGTGCGCGACGTGCGGGACCTGGAGCCCCTGCGCACCGGCAAGGCCCGCCTGGCGCCCGCGCGCGACGGCGCGCCCACCAGCGACGTGATCATCCAGGAAGGCGTGGCCACCTACGAGCGCATCAACGACGCGGTGGCCGAGCCGGTGGTCTACACCATGGACCGCTACGTGGTGGGCGGCTTCTACCGCGTGCACCCCGAGCGCGGCATCGACGAGAACCTCAATGCACCCGGCGCCGGCTACGTGCCCCTGGCCTTCGCCGAGAGCAACCGCCTGCCGCAACCCGGCCAGAAGCCCGGTGCCAGCGCGCCCAACCGCTTCTACATGTACGGCGTGATCGGCCGCCTGGCCATGCTGGCGGCCAGCTACGAACTCGAGGCCACCGACCCCGAGGCCGAGACCTACGAGTGAGCGCGACCGCGGGCGCCCGCCGCCCGCCGCGCGGTCATTCCCGGCCGGCTTGCCGCGGCGCACAATAGCGGTCCCCCAGGAACCGGAAAACCCGCCGCCTGCCCCCGGGCGGGCCCCAGACGGGCCTCTTGCGTGCAAAGTTCGAAATCCTCGCTCGCCGCGCTGACCATCGGCGCGATCGGCGTCGTCTACGGCGACATCGGCACCAGCGTCCTGTACGCCGTCAAGGAAGTCTTCGGCTCCGGGCACGTGCCGTTCACCATCCCGAACGTCTACGGGATCCTGTCGATCTTCTTCTGGACCCTCACGGTCATCGTCTCCCTCAAGTACGTCGTGCTCGTGCTGCGGGCCGACAACAACGGCGAGGGCGGGCTGATCGCGATGCTGGCGCTGGCCTCGCAGGCCGTGAAGGACCAGCCCCGGCTGCGCCGCGTGCTGCTGGCCGTGGGCATCTTCGGCAGTTCGCTGTTCTACGGCGACGGCGTCATCACCCCGGCGATCTCGGTGCTGTCGGCGGTCGAGGGCCTGGAGGTGGTGTCCCCGCGCTTCAAGTCCATGGTGATCCCGCTGACGCTGGTGATCCTGTTCTGCCTGTTCGCGGTGCAGAAGCGCGGCACCACCGGCATCGGCAAGTTCTTCGGCCCGATCACCCTGGTGTGGTTCGGCGTGCTGGCCGTGCTGGGCATCGGCAACATCGTGCGCCACCCCGAGATCCTGGCGGCCCTCAGCCCGCACCATGCGCTCGGCTTCCTGTGGGCGCACCCGGGCACCACCTTCGTCATCCTGGGTGCGGTGGTGCTGTGCGTGACCGGCGCCGAGGCGCTGTACGCCGACCTGGGCCACTTCGGCAAGAAGCCGATCCGGCTGGCCTGGTTCAGCGTGGTGATGCCGGCGCTCACCCTCAACTACTTCGGCCAGGGCGCGCTGCTGCTCGAGCGGCCCGAGGCGGTGAAGAACCCGTTCTACCTGATGGCGCCCGAGTGGGCGACGCTGCCGCTGGTGGTGCTGGCCACGCTGGCCACCGTGATCGCGTCGCAGGCGCTGATCACCGGCGCCTTCAGCGTCACCAAGCAGGTGGTGCAGCTGGGCTACCTGCCGCGGCTGGCCGTGGAGCACACCAGCGTGCGCGAGACCGGGCAGATCTACATCCCGTTCGTCAACTGGGGCCTGTTCGTGGCCATCGTGCTGGCCGTGGTGCTGTTCCGCTCGTCCAGCAGCCTGGCCGCCGCCTACGGCATCGCCGTCACGCTCGACATGCTGATCACGACGGTGCTGACCTTCTTCGTGATCCGCTACGGCTGGAAGTACCCGCTGTGGCTGTGCATCGCGGCCACCGGGGCGTTCTTCGTGGTCGACGTCACCTTCTTCGCCTCGAACCTGCTGAAGCTGGCCGACGGCGGCTGGTTCCCGCTGCTGATCGGCGGCGCGATCTTCGCGCTGATGATGACCTGGAAAGAGGGCCGCGCGATCCTCAACGAGAAGCTGCGCGAGGATGCGATCGACCTGCGCAGCTTCCTCGAATCGGTGTTCGTCAGCCCGCCCACCCGGGTCGAGGGCACGGCCGTGTTCCTGACGGCCGAGCCCGGCACCGTGCCCAACGCGCTGCTGCACAACCTCAAGCACAACAAGGTGCTGCACGAGAACAACCTGTTCGTGACGGTGCGCAGCCACGAGGTGCCGTGGGTCGGCCTGGGCAAGCGGCTGGAGGTCGAGCCGCTGGGCCACAACTGCTGGCAGGTGGTGATCCACTACGGCTTCAAGAACGACTTCGACATCCCCCGCGCGCTCGAGCAGATGCGCGGCCGCGGCTGCGAGCTCGCCGCGATGACGACCAGCTACTTCCTGTCGCGCGACGTGGTGGTGCCCAGCATCGGCGGCGGCATGGCGCCCTGGCGCGAGAAGCTGTTCGCCAAGATGCACCAGAACGCCAGCGCCGCGGCCGACTTCCTGAAGCTGCCGAACAACGCGGTGGTGGAGCTGGGCTCGAAGATAGAGATCTAGCCGGCGCAGCCGGCCAGATCTCGAGTCCCGGCGAAAGCCGGGATCCAGTGACTTCGGCGGCGCGGTTCGGAGTCCAAAGTCACTGGGCCCCGGCCTGCGCCGGGGCGGCCACCTGACGGCGGCGCAGCCGCCGTCAGGTGGCCGGCTTGTCGCTCAGGTCCTTGAGGTTCTGCTTGAGCTCGGGCGCCATCGGCAGGTTCAGGTTCTGGCCCTTGGGCGGGATCGGCGAGGTGAACCACTTGGCGTAGAGCTTCTCGAAGTCGCCGCTCTTCATCATGTTGCCGATCACGCGGTCGACCAGCGCCTTGAACTGGGGGTCGTCCTTGCGCAGCATGCAGGCGTAGGGCTCGACCTGCAGCGAGTCGCCCACCACCTCCCACTCGGCCGGGTTCTTGTCGTTGGCCAGCAGGCCGAACAGCAGGATGTCGTCCATGCCGAAGGCCACCGCGCGGCCCGACTCGACCAGCAGCTTGGAGTCGTCGTGGTCCTTGCCGGTCACGATGTTCATGTCCAGGCTGCGGTCCTGGTTGTACTTGCGCAGCACCTGGAAGTTGGTCGTGCCCGCCGTCGTGGCCACGGTCTTGCCCTTGAGGTCCGCGTAGTTCTTGATGCCCGACGACTTCTTCACCAGCAGCCGCGTGCCGGTGTAGAAGTGGTTGATCGCGAACTGCACCTGCTGGCCGCGGGTGCTGTTGTTGGTCGTCGAGCCGCACTCCAGGTCGATGGTGCCGTTGGTCAGCAGCGGGATGCGGTTCTGCGAGGTGACGGCCTGCCACGCGATCTCGAGGTTGGGCTTGTTGGTCGCCTTGCGGACCTCGGCCGCGATGGCCTCGGACACCTCGACCATCATGCCCACGGGCTTGCCCGGGCCCGCCAGGTAGCTGAAGGGCACCGAGGCCTCGCGGTAGGCGAGGGTGATCTTGTTGCTGTCGGCGGCCTTCTTCAGGGTTTCCTGGGCCGCGGCGCCGCCGGCGGCCAGGGCCAGCAGCAGGGGGAGCAGGACATGGCGTTTCTTCATGGGAGCGACTCCTTGTTGAGGTGCGCCACGTGCAAGCACGCGGCGTGCCGGCAGTGTAGGCAGGGCCGGACCGGGCGCGTCCTGCCGAAAACCCGGCGACCGTGTACCGTCCCGGGGCATGACCGACCTGTCCGCCTTCCCCATCACCCGCAAGTGGCCGGCGCGCCATCCCGACCGGCTGCAGCTGTACTCGCTGCCGACGCCCAACGGGGTGAAGGTGTCGATCCTGCTGGAGGAACTGGGCCTGCCCTACGAGGCCCACCGCGTCGACTTCGCGGCCCATGACCAGACCAGCCCCGAGTTCCTGTCGCTGAACCCGAACAACAAGATCCCGGCGATCCTCGATCCCGACGGCCCGGGCGGCCAGCCGCTGGCCCTGTTCGAGTCGGGCGCGATCCTGCTGTACCTGGCCGAGAAGACCGGCCGTTTCCTGCCGGCCGACCCCGCGGGCCGCTGGCACGCGGTGCAGTGGCTGATGTTCCAGATGGGCGGGATCGGCCCCATGGTCGGGCAGCTCGGTTTCTTCCACAAGTTCGCGGGCAAGGACTGGGAAGACAAGCGCCCCCGCGACCGCTACGTCGCCGAGACGCAGCGCCTGCTCGGCGTGCTCGACGGCCAGCTCGCGCGCCAGGCCTGGGTGGCGGGTGCCGCGTACACCGTCGCCGACATCGCGACTTTTCCCTGGGTGCGCAACCTGGTGGGCTTCTACGGCGCAGGCGAGCTGGTGCAGTTCTCCCGCTATGCCCACGTGCAGCGCGCGCTCGACGCCTTCCTGGCCCGGCCCGCCGTCCAGCGCGGGCTGCAGGTGCCGGCCGCACCGGCCTGAGCCCCCGGCCGCGGGGCGGCGACGTGCGCCCCGGATTTGTGCAACAGTAGCGGCCCCCTACCGCTGCGCCCGGGCCGCGTGCCCTGTCCCTCCCGTTCCCGCCCATGCACCTGCTGTTCGTCGCCGATCCGCTCGAGGATTTCAAGGTCTCCAAGGACACCACCTTCGCGATGATGCGCGAGGCCCAGCGCCGCGGCCACCAGGTGGCCGCCTGCGAGCCGCGCGACCTGGTCTGGCGCTCGGGCGGGCAGGTCGAGGCGGCGGTGCGGGAGGTCCGGCTGACCGGCGCCGACGAGGAGTGGTTCACCGAGACGCGCCGCGTGGTGCGCCCCCTGCGCGAGTTCGGCGCCGTGCTGATGCGCAAGGACCCGCCGTTCGACAGCGAGTACTTCTACGCCACCCACCTGCTGCAGCAGGCCGAGCGCGAGGGCGCGCGGGTGTTCAACAGCCCGCGGGCGCTGCGCGACCACCCGGAAAAGCTGGCCATTCTCGAGTTCCCGCAGTTCCTCAGCCCCACCCTGGTCACGCGCGATGCGCAGGCCGTGCGCGCCTTCCACGCCGAGCACCGCGACATCATCCTCAAGCCGCTGGACGGCATGGGCGGCATGGGCATCTTCCGGGTGGGGCCCGACGGCATGAACCTGGGCGCGATCGTGGAGACGCTCAACGGCGACGGCAGCACCACGCTGATGGCGCAGCGCTTCGTGCCGGAGATCGCGCAGGGCGACAAGCGCGTGCTGGTGATCGGCGGCCAGCCGGTGCCCTACAGCCTGGCGCGCATCCCGCAGGGCAGCGAGGTGCGCGGCAACCTGGCCGCCGGCGGCAAGGGCGTGGCGCAGCCGCTGACCGCGCGCGACCGCGAGATCGCGCAGGCCCTGGGCCCGGTGCTCGCCGCGCGCGGCCTGCTGCTGGTGGGCCTGGACGTGATCGGCGACTGCCTCACCGAGATCAACGTCACCAGCCCGACCTGCTTCCAGGAGATCACGCAGCAGACCGGCTTCGACGTGCCGGCCATGTTCCTCGACGCGCTCGAGGCGGCCGTCGCGGCCGCCGCCTGAGCGGGCGGCGTCAGGGCGCGGCGCGCGCGACGCCGTCGACGAACACCCGCAGCTCGCCCGGCTGCATCTGCACCCAGGGCTCGTTGGTCGTCAGCGGCGCGGTGACCACCACCGCGACCCGGTCGTCGGGCGTGGTGTGCTGCGCGAAGTCGACCGCCAGGTCCTCGTCCTTGAGCTGCGCATGCGCGAACGGGTGGCGGCGCTCCACCCACCACAGGTTGGTCGCGCAATGCGTCCACAGCGCCTCGCCGTTGGACAGCAGGCAGTTGAAGGTGCCGTGCCGCGCCACCTGCGGCAGCAGCTCGCGCAGCGTGCGGGTCAGCTCGTCGATGTCGGGCACGCCGGCATGCGACTTCCACAGCTCCTGCAGGATCCAGCAGAACGCGCGCTCGCTGTCGGTGGTGCCCACGGGCCGGAAGCCGGCGTGCAGGCGGGGGTGGAAGTCCTTGAGGTCGCCGTTGTGGGCGAACACCCAGTAGCGGCCCCACAGCTCGCGCACGAACGGGTGGCAGTTCTCCAGCGCCACTTCGCCCTGGGTCGCCTTGCGGATGTGGGCGACGACGTTGCGGCTGCGGATCGGGTAGCGGCGGATCAGCTCGGCCACCGGCGACTGCGCGGCCGGCTGGTGGTCCACGAAATGGCGCAGCCCCCGGCCCTCGAAGAACGCGATGCCCCAGCCGTCGGCGTGGTGGTCGGTGGCGCCGCCGCGCTGGGCGAAGCCCGTGAAGCTGAAGGTCACGTCCGTGGGCGTGTTGCAGTTCATGCCGAGCAGCTGGCACATGGCGTCGTTCAGTCGGTGGGGCCGGCATCGCGCGGCCCGTCGCGCAGCTGCCAGGCAGCCAGCATCGCGAGCGCGCAGATCCCGGCCAGCATCAGGAAGGCCTCGTCGAAGGCGGCCAGGCGCGCGGGGCTGGTGGCGGCCACCGCGAGCGAGTCGCCGTGCGCGGCCAGCCGCCACTCGAGCACGATGGCGCACAGGCTCACGCCGGCGGCGCCGCCGAGCATGCGCAGGAAATTGATGGCGCTGGAGCCCTGCGGGATCAGCGTCTTGGGCAGCGCCCGCATCGCGCCCAGGTTGAGCGAGGGCAGGATGAAGCCCAGGCCGATGCGGCCGACGATGGCCCAGGCCACCAGCAGCGCCAGCGGGCTGGCCAGGCCCACCGTGGGCATCAGCGCGAACGAGGCGGCCAGCAGCAGCAGCCCGATGCTGACCAGCACGTGCGTGGGCACGCGTTGCACCAGCCGCCCCACCACGCCGATGGTCACGGCCAGCACCAGGCCGGCGGGCAGCAGGATCGTGCCCACGTGCGAGGCGGGCAGCTGCAGGCCCATCTGCATCCACACCGGCAGCAGGTAGGTCGAGCCGAACAGGGCGATGCCGTAGATGAAGGCCACGACCGTCCCCAGCGCGAAGGTGCGGTGGCCGAACAGGCCCAGCTGCAGCAGGGGCTCGCGCCCGGTGCGCGCGAGCCGCCACTGCCAGGCGATGAAGGCCGCGATGGCCGCGGCGGCGACGGCCAGCAGCAGCCCCGCGTGGCTCGCGGAGCCGCCGCGCAGCTCCACCAGGCCGTTGAGCAGGCACACGGTGCCCACCGAGGCCAGCGCCAGCCCCGGCAGGTCCAGCCGCGCACCGCGTTGCGCCTGTGCGTTGCCCGGGCCGCTGGTCGGCACGAACAGCCAGGCCAGCGCGATGGAGGCCAGCGCGAAGGGCACGACGAGGTAGAAGATCGAGCGCCAGCCCGCCAGGTCGACCAGCACGCCGCCGATGCTGGGGCCGATCGCCGGCGCCAGCACCACGCCCATGCCGAAGATGCCGCTGGCCTTGCCCTGCTCGTCGGGGGCGAAGGCGCGCAGCATGATGATGGCGGGGATCGGCTGCACCACGCCGGCCGCCAGGCCCTCGGCGACCCGGGCCAGCAGCACCAGCCCGTAGTTCCCGGCGGCGCCGCCGGCCAGCCCGCCGGCCATCAGCAGCACCATGGTGCCCACGTAGGTGCGGCGGTAGCCGTAGCGCGCCAGCAGCCAGGGCGTCAGCAGCATGCCCAGGGTCGAGGCGACCATGAAGCCCGAGCTGACCCACTGGGCCCGTTCCTGGCCCAGCGTGAACTGCCGGCTCATGTCGGGGATGGCGACGTTCACGATGGTCGAGGACATGATCGATGCCATCGTGCCGACCATGACCGAGAACAGCAGCAGCCAGCGGTAGCGCTCGCCCCAGCGCGCGCGCAGCGCCGCGACGCTGCCCGGGTCGTGGTCGCTCACCGGACGGTGCCGCCCGCGCAGGCGGGGCAGATGCAGGCGCGGCCGCGCGCCGGCTCGGGAACGCGGGCCAGCAGCTCGGGCGCGAAGGCGGCGGTGGTGCACCAGCAGGGTGGCTGCGGCTGGCCGGTGGCGCGCTCGGTCTCCATCGCGCAGCGGTTGGGCGCGTGGCACAGGGGGCAGCGGCCCGGATCGGGGAGGACGTCGGCGGCTGCGCGCATGCAGGCAGTCTACCCGCGGGCCCGGCGCGACCGGCGGCCCGCGCCGCCTGCGGCGGGAGGGTTCAGGCCGCTGCGGCCTGCTGCTGCGGCTGGGCCAGCACGTCCAGCGCGTGCTGCACCACCGGGTGGTCCTGCACCGGCCGCAGCAGGCGGTTGGCCACCAGGCGGTGCAGGGTGCGGCGGGTCATGGTGTGCGGCTCGCCGCCCTCGCTGGTGAACAGGAACAGCGTGCGCTGCGTGCCGGTCCAGCCCAGCCGGGCGCGGCGCCAGCGCTGGCGCGCGAACAGGTCGACGTGGTGTCCCTCGGCCAGACCGTCGATCAGCGCCTCGACCTCGGCCTCGGACAGGCCCTGGCCGTCGCGCGCGGTCGCCGGCTTGAGCGGCGCCATGTCGCTGCTGCCGGCTTCGGCGTAGCCGATGGCCTGCAGTTCGCCGGGCGCGAGCCAGACGTTGCGCGCCGGCTCGGGCTTGCGCGCGGCCGCGGGTTGCAGGCGCTCGTCGAGCTCGCCATCCGCCTCCGGCGCAGGAACGCTCTGCTTGCGCAGCCGGGCGCGCAGCTTGAGCACCGGGCGGTGCAGGGTTTCCAGGGCGGCGAAGAAGGACTCGGCCTGCTCGGGCGGGTGGCCCAGCAGGGCCAGGCCGCTGCGCAGGGTGGTCAGCAGGCGCGGGATCGCGGCGATCGCGCGGGCCGGGTCGCGCAGTGCCTGCTCGCGCTTGACGCTCCACAGCAGGTCGGTGACCACCGACAGGTAGCCCCCCGGGTCGGGCGCCGCGCCGCGGGCGTCGAGCCGGGCCTGCGCCAGCACCAGCGCCCACTGCTGGAACAGGAACTCCTGCACCAGGCCGGGCGTGCCTTCGAGGTCGCTGCGCTGGCCCAGGTCCCAGGCGATCTGGTCGGCCAGGGCCTGGCGCTGCTCGGCGCGCTGCAGGGCGAGCATCGCCTGCTGGCGCTGCAGCGCCTCGGACGCGTCCTGGCCGTCCCACTGCTGCTGCAGGTCCTGCAGCGCCTCCTCGAACGGCGCCGCGCTGGTGTCGGCCGGCAGTTCACCCAACCGGCGGACCTGGGCGCGCACCGGCTCGAGGAACTGCTCGAAGGCCAGGTCGAATTCGTCGTTGTGGCGCAGGCTGCGCCGCGCCACCGCCTCGAGCAGCTGGCGCGCCGGGTGCTGCGCATCGCCCAGGAACTGCGGCTCGCGCAGGGCCAGCCGGCCGAGCGCCGGTTCGAGCGCGACGATGGCCTCGCGCACCGGCGCCAGCAGCCGCGGGTCGCGCGCGACCTCGTCGACCAGTTCGCGCACCACCTCGACGCCGACCGCCTGGCCGACATGCTGCGCCTCGCGCTTGAGGCGGGTGCGCTCCAGCGCGCGCTGGCGCGCCCGGGCCATGCGGCCCCACTGGCGCGCGTCCAGCGTGCTGCCCGAGCCCACGTGGCGCATGGGCCGGCTGATCGGCGGCAGGTGCCGGTGGCGCTCGGCCGCGCGGGGGTCCCAGGCGGGCTCGTCGTCGTCGCTGCGCGCCTCGAGCGCGGCCAGCTCGGCGTCGACGCGGGCGTACCAGCCGCCGTCCAGCGGCTGCTGCAGCGGCAGGCGGCCGCCACCGCCCAGGAAGTCCCGCATCACGGGGCCGCGCAGCGCCTGCAGGGCCCGGCCCAGCCAGGCGCCGAAGCCCCCGGGCGGCGCCAGCGGCGTGCTGCCGGGTTCGGGACGGGCGGCAGCCCCCTCGGGCAGCGGCATCGGCTGCGACACCAGCGGCATGGGCTGCGAGCCCAGCGGCGCGGCGCCGCTGCTCTCCGGCAGAGGCGCCGCGCGCGAGCTGCGGCCCGGCGGCGGCGCGATGACGCGGTAGGCCGCCGGCTGCACGCCGGCGGCGCGCAGGCGCTCGGCGCAACGGCGGTACAGGGCGGCCAGGTCCTCGCCCAACGGGCCCGCCATCGCGCCCAGCCAGAGCGCCGGCCAGTGCGGCTCTTCGGGCGCCGGCTCGGCCATCAGGCGCAGCAAGGCCTGCGAGACGACCTGCACCCGCAGCGGGTTGCGTTCGGGATGCACGTTCGCCAGGCCCAGCGCCGCGCTCACCAGCGGGTCCAGTTCGGCCAGCGGCTGCTCGACCGCCGGCGCCAGCAGCTGCGCCAGGCGCGCGGCCTCGATGTCGCGGCGCAGGGCGCCGTCGTCCACCAGGGTCAGGGAGGAGGGTCGCAGCCCGCTCAACGGCGCGGGAGGCGCCGAGGGCGGCGCCAGCACCGCCGCACGCAGCGCCGCCGCCGCCCCGGCGACCCAGCGCTGCCGCATGGCGGGCAGGGCCCGCGCGGCGGACTGCAGGTCGCGCCAGTCGCCGCTGCCGGCCCGTTGCAGGGCTTGCCGGTCCAGCGTGTCGCTGGCCTGCTCGAGCGCGCGCTCGACCAGGCGCGGCGCACGGGCGAGCGCCTCGTCGAGGCAGGCGGTGAGGGGGGCGGGCAGGGCGGCCATGGTCGGGCCGCCCAGTCTAGGCACGCAGCCGACGCGAAACTGTCGTGCCATGCACGATCAGCCGCGTCGAATCACTTCGTCACACCTGTTGCAGATCGCAGCCCGACGACCGGGCCTGGCTCAGCGGCCGGCGGCCTTGACCTGCAGACGCCAGGCATGCAGCAGGGGCTCGGTGTAGCCCGAGGGCTGCTCCTTGCCCTTGAACACCAGATCCAGCGCCGCGCGGTAGGCGTAGCTGGTCGCCCAGTTGCCGGCCATCGGCTGGTAGGCCGCGTCGCCCGCGTTCTGCTTGTCGACCACGGCCGCCATGCGCTGGAAGGTCTCGTTCACCTGCTCCTTGGTGACGATGCCGTGCTGCAGCCAGTTGGCGATGTGCTGGCTGGAGATGCGCAGGGTGGCACGGTCCTCCATCAGGCCCACGTTGTGGATGTCGGGCACCTTGGAGCAGCCCACGCCCTGGTCGATCCAGCGCACCACGTAGCCCAGGATGCCCTGCACGTTGTTGTCCAGTTCCTGCTGGCGCTCGGCGGCCGACCAGTTCGGCGATGGCGACACCGGCACCTGCAGCAGGCCCGCCAGCAGCTCGTCGCGCGCGGCGTCGGCGTCCGTCTTCTCCAGGTCGCGCTGCACGGCGGCCACGTCGACCTGGTGGTAGTGCAGCGCATGCAGCGTCGCGGCCGTGGGCGAGGGCACCCAGGCGGTGTTGGCGCCGGCCTTGGGGTGGCCGATCTTCTGCTCGAGCATCGCGGCCATCAGGTCGGGCATGGCCCACATGCCCTTGCCGATCTGGGCGCGGCCGCGCAGGCCGCAGGCCAGGCCGACCAGCACGTTGTTCTTCTCATAGGCCTGGATCCAGGGTGTGGCCTTCATGTCGCCCTTGCGCAGCATCGGGCCGGCCAGCATGGCGGTGTGCATCTCGTCGCCGGTGCGGTCCAGGAAGCCGGTGTTGATGAAGGCCACGCGGTCGGCGGCCTCGGCGATGCAGGCCTGCAGGTTCACGCTGGTGCGGCGCTCCTCGTCCATGATGCCCAGCTTGACGGTGTTGGCCGGCAGGCCCAGCAGCTGCTCGACGCGGCCGAACAGCTCGTTGGCGAAGGCCACTTCGCGGGGGCCGTGCATCTTGGGCTTGACGATGTAGACCGAGCCGGTGCGCGAGTTGCGGATGCCGTTCGCGCCATGCCCCTTGAGGTCGTGGATGGCGATCGCGGTGGTGATCACCGCGTCCATGATCCCCTCGGGGATCTCCTTGCCGCCGTCCCACAGGATGGCGGGGTTGGTCATCAGGTGGCCCACGTTGCGCACGAACATGAGCGAGCGGCCGTGCAGCCGCACCTCGCCCTTGCCGTCCGGTGCGGTGTAGACGCGGTCCGGGTTCAGGCCGCGCGTGAAGCTGCGGCCACCCTTGCTGACCTGCTCGGTCAGCGTGCCCTTGAGGATGCCCAGCCAGTTGCCGTAGGCCAGCACCTTGTCCTGTGCATCGACCACCGCCACCGAGTCCTCGAGGTCGAGGATGGTCGACAGCGCGGCCTCGAGCACCACGTCGCTCACGCCGGCGGCATCGGTGCTGCCGATGGGGCTGCTGCGGTCGACCTGGATGTCCAGGTGGATGCCGTGGTGCTTGAGCAGCACCGACGACGGCGCGGCGGCCTCGCCGCGGTAGCCCACCAGCTGGGCCGGATCCTGCAGGCGGGCCGTGGCGCCGCCCTTGAGGGCCACCACCAGCTGGCCGCCGTCGATGCGGTAAGCGGTGGCATCGGCGTGCGAGCCGCCGGCCAGCGGCGCGGCCTGGTCCAGCACGCGGCGGGCATAGGCGATCACCTTGGCGCCGCGCACCTCGTTGTAGCCCGGGCCCTTGGCGGCGCCGCCGGTCTCGGGGATCGCGTCGGTGCCGTACAGGGCGTCGTACAGCGAGCCCCAGCGGGCGTTGGCCGCGTTCAGCGCGTAGCGGGCGTTGAGGATCGGCACCACCAGCTGGGGGCCGGCCTGCAGCGCCAGCTCGGCGTCGACGTTGGCGGTGGTGGCCTTGGCGCCCTTGGGATGCGGCACCAGGTAGCCGATCTCCTCGAGGAAGCGGCGGTAGGCCGGCATGTCGGCGATGGGGCCGGGGTGGGCCTGGTGCCAGCGGTCCAGCTCGGCCTGCAGCCGGTCGCGCTCGGCCAGCAGGGCCGCGTTCTTGGGCGCCAGGTCGTGGACCAGGGCGTCGAAGCCCTGCCAGAAGCGCCCGGCGTCCACGCCGGTGCCGGGCAGGACCTGCTCCTCGATGAAGCGGTGCAGGTCGGTGGCGACCTGCAGGCGGTGGGCGGTGGTGCGGGCGGTCATGCGGACTCCTGGGGATGGACGTGGACGTGGACAGGGGGCGGCCGGCGTGCGGCGCGCGAGCGCGAGGGCTGCACTGTATTGGGAACCTTGACGGATGTTTAGTGCCGCTCGTGTGATTTGATTCTGAACAATCGATGAGCCAATCTAGATCACCTGCGCAAGCTCGACAGTTAATCTCGGCAGAATGGGCCTGCATCTTTGACATTGCCGTCGATAATGGCGCTCCGATGGACAAGCTCAAGCAACTGGAGTCGTTCGTCTCGGTAGCCACCCGCGGCAGCCTGACCGCGGCGGCCAAGGCCGAAGGGGTGGCGCCCGCGATCATGGGCCGCCGGCTCGACGCGCTCGAGGAACGGCTGGGCGTCAAGCTCATGGTGCGCACCACGCGCCGGCTGACCCTCACGCACGAAGGCAGCGCCTTCCTGGAGGACTGCCAGCGGCTGCTCGCCGACGTCGCCAATGCCGAGGCCAGCGTGTCGGCCGGTGGGGTCAAGGCCAGCGGCCACCTGCGCATCACCGCCCCCGCCGGCTTCGGCCGCCGCCACGTCGCGCCGCTCGTGCCGCGCTTCCGGGCCCTGCATGCCGACGTCACCATCTCGCTGAACCTCAGCGACCGGGTGGTCGACCTGGCCGGCGAGGCCTACGACTGCGCGGTGCGGGTGGGCGACCTGCCCGACTCCTCGCTGGTCAGCGTCAGGCTCGCCGACAACCGGCGCCTGTGCGTGGCCACGCCGGCCTACCTCGACCGGCACGGCGTGCCCGAGCATCCCAACGACCTGGCGCGCTTCGACTGCCTGACGCTGTCCAGCGACGCCTCGCAGGTGCGCGGCTGGGCGTTCCAGGTGCCCAAGGGCGACGGGACCGAGGTGATCCACCTGCGCCCCGGTGGCCCGCTGGACTGCTCCGACGGCCAGGTGCTGCACGACTGGTGCCTGCAGGGCTGGGGCATCGCCTGGCGCAGCACGTGGGAGGTCGAGGCCGACCTGGCCGCCGGCCGGCTGGTGGAGGTGCTGGCGGAGTACGCCGCGCCGCCCAACGGCATCTACGCCGTCTTCCCGCAGCGCAAGCACCTGCCCGTGCGGCTGCGGCTGTGGATCGACTTCCTCAAGGACCAGTTCGGCCGCCCCGAGTTCTGGCGCGCCCAGGCCCAGCCCCAGCCCGACGCCCCATGACCCTGGACGCCATCCTGCAGATCGCCCACCTTGTGGCGATCCTCACCGCCGTGGTCTTCCTGTCCAGCGCGGCCGCGCTGTGCCGGCCCGAGTGGCTCAATGCCGCCGTGGTGCGCCGGCTCGGCACCGTCGACCGCATCTGGTGGATCGCGGTCGCCGCGGTGCTGGTGACCGGGCTGCTGCGGCTGGTGCTCGCCGGCAAGGGCATGGCCTGGTATGCCGGCAACTGGCTGCTGCACCTGAAGCTCGCGCTGTTCCTGGTGATGGCCGCGGTGTCCGTGCCGTCGAGCCGCGCGTTCGCGGCCTGGCGCCGGCAGCTCGCCGCGGGCGGGCCGTTGCCCGACGAGGCGGCGATCCGGGCCGCGCGGCGCGGCGTGATGCGCGCCGGCCATGTGCTGCCGCTGCTGGTGCTGCCGGCGGCCTTCATCGCACGCGGCTTCGGTGCCTGACCCGCAGCGGCCCGGCACTCGCTCGCGCGGGCCCGGGCCGTGACTGGCGGGCGAGGCTCAGGCCTTCTTCTTCAGGCAGTCGCCCATGAAGGCCTTGCGCTCGCCGCCCTTGAGCGCCTTGGCCTTGGCATCGGCGTTGCAGGACTTCATGCGCGCGGTCTGCGCGACCTGCTTGGCGGCCGGCTGGCTGCCGGTGGGCTTGGCGTCGCCGGCGTGGGCGCCGGCCACGAGGGCCAGCGTGCAGCCGGCCAGGACGAGGGTGTTGCGCATGGTGCTTTCTCCTTGGAGCGGGTGGAACGAATCGGCCGCCCGGGCGGGCGTCCGCGCCGTTGTAGCGGCGGGGCCCCGCACCCCGCCCCCTAAAATCCACCGATGCTCCTCGTGAAAGATGAACTGCTCGCCGCCCTGGCGGCCGGGCTGGACCAGCTCTCGCCCGGCGCGGGTGCCCGCGCGACCTTCGAGTCGCCCAAGGCTGCCGCCCATGGCGACCTGGCCTGCACCGCCGCCATGCAGCTGGCCAAGCCGCTCAAGGCCAACCCGCGCCAGGTGGCCGAGACGCTGAAGGCCTCGCTGCTGGCCGCGCCCGCGTTCCAGCGCTGGGTCGACGCGGTCGAGATCGCCGGCCCGGGCTTCCTGAACATCCGCCTGAAGCCGGCGGCCAAGCAGCAGGTGGTGCGCGAGGTGCTGGGCGCAGGTCCCGCCTTCGGCCACCAGCCCGCCAACGGCCAGCGCGTGCTGGTGGAGTTCGTCTCGGCCAACCCCACCGGCCCGCTGCACGTGGGCCACGGCCGCCAGGCGGCGCTGGGCGACGCCATCTGCAACCTGTACGCGACCCAGGGCTGGGACGTGTACCGCGAGTTCTATTACAACGACGCCGGGGTGCAGATCGCCACCCTGGCCAACTCCACGCAGCTGCGCGCCAAGGGCCTGAAGCCCGGCGACGCGGGCTGGCCCGAGGCGGCCTACAACGGCGACTACATCGCCGACATCGCGGCCGACTTTCTGGCCGGCAAGACCGTCGCGGCCGACGACCGCAGCTTCACCGCCTCGGGCGACGTCGAGGACCTGGAAGGCATCCGCCAGTTCGCGGTGGCCTACCTGCGCCACGAGCAGGACCTGGACCTGCAGGCCTTTGCGGTCAAGTTCGACAACTACTACCTCGAGTCCAGCCTGTACACCTCGGGCCGGGTCGAGGCCGCGGTGGGCAGGCTGCAGGCCGCCGGCAAGACCTACGAGCAGGACGGCGCGCTGTGGCTCAAGTCGACCGACTACGGCGACGACAAGGACCGCGTGATGCGCAAGTCCGACGGCACGTACACCTACTTCGTGCCCGACGTCGCGTACCACATCACCAAGTGGGAGCGGGGCTTCCGCAAGGTGGTGAACATCCAGGGCACCGATCACCACGGCACCATCGCGCGCGTGCGCGCCGGCCTGCAGGCCGCGGGCGTGGGCATCCCCGAGGGCTATCCCGACTACGTGCTGCACACCATGGTGCGCGTGGTCAAGGGCGGCGAGGAGGTCAAGATCTCCAAGCGCGCCGGCAGCTACGTGACGCTGCGCGACCTGGTCGAGTGGACCAGCAAGGACGCGGTGCGCTTCTTCCTGCTCTCGCGCAAGCCCGACACCGAGTACACCTTCGACGTCGACCTGGCCGTCGCGCAGAACAACGACAACCCGGTGTACTACGTGCAGTACGCGCATGCGCGCATCTGCTCGGTGCTGGCCGGCTGGGGCGGGGACGCCGCCACGCTGGCGCAGGCCGACCTCGCGCCGCTGGACAGCCCCGCGGCGCAGGCGCTGATGCTGCAGCTGGCCAGGTACCCCGAGATGCTCGCCGCGGCCGCCACCGACTTCGCGCCGCACGACGTGACCTTTTACCTGCGCGAGCTCGCCGGTGCCTACCACTCCTACTATGATGCCGAGCGCATCCTGGTGGACGACGAGGCGGTCAAGCGGGCCCGTCTGGCCCTGGTGGCCGCCACCGCGCAGGTGCTGCGCAACGGCCTCGCCGTGCTGGGGGTCTCGGCCCCCGAGAAGATGTGAGCAAGACCTTGAACCTCCAACGCGGCAACACCCTGCTGGGCCTGGTCATCGGCCTGGTGCTGGGCCTGGGCATCGCCCTGGCCGTGGCGGTCTACGTCACCAAGGTGCCGGTGCCGTTCCTCAACAAGAACCAGCAGCGCACCCCCGAGCAGGACGCGGCCGAATCGCGCCGGAACAAGGACTGGGACCCGAACGCGCCGCTGTACGGCAAGAACCCCGCCAAGCCGCTGCCCCCGGCGCCGGCGGCAGCCGCCTCGGGCCCGGTGCCCGGCGTCGCGGTGCCCCAGGCCGCCGCGCCCGCGGCCGCCCCCTCGGCCCCGCGCGCGGCCGCCTCCGCCGCCGGCAAGGCCGGCGACCCGCTGGGCGACTTCGCCGCGGCCAAGGCCGGCAGCCCCGACCCCTTCCTGTGGTTCGTGCAGACCGGGGCGTTCCGCACGGCCGAGGATGCCGAGGCGCAGCGGGCCAAGCTGTCGCTCATGGGCATCGAGGCCAAGGTCACCGAGCGCGAGCAGTCCGGCCGCGCCGTCTGGCGCGTGCGCGTCGGCCCGTTCGAGCGGCGCGAGGAGGCCGAGCGCAGCAAGGACAAGCTCGACGCCGGCGGCATCGAGACCGCGATGGTGCGGGTGCAACGCTGACACGCGGCGGCCGCCGGCCGACGGTCGGCGGCGGGCGCGGGAACCTAGGGAGCCCGTGGGGCTCAGAGACGAGCAAGGAGCGAACCGAATGCAACGACGCGAGTTTTCCGCCGGCGCCGCCGGCGTCATCGCCACCGCGGCCCTGGGCCTGCCCGGCGTGGCCCTGGCGCAGAAGAAGCCCGAGGACGGGTCCGACTACAAGACGCTGGACAAGCGCGTCCCCGCCGAGGCCGGCGGCAAGATCGAGGTGGTCGAGTTCTTCTGGTATAGCTGCCCGCACTGCAATGCCTTCGAGCCGCAGCTGGAGGCCTGGTCCAAGAAGCTGCCCGCCGACGTGGCGCTGCGGCGCGTCCCGGTCGCCTTCCGCGACGACTTCGTGCCGCAGCAGCGGCTGTTCTACACGCTCGAGGCCATGAACCGGCTGGACGACCTGCACCGCAAGGTCTTCACCGCCATCCACGCCGACAAGCAGTCGCTGAACAAGGAAGACCAGATCCTGGCCTGGGCCGAGAAGAACGGCGTCGACAAGGCCAAGTTCGCCGAGACCTACAACTCGTTCGCGGTCTCGACCAAGGCCCGCCGCGCCACCCAACTGCAGGACGCCTTCAAGGTCGAGGGCGTGCCCGCCATGGGCATCGCCGGCCGCTGGTACACCGACGGCTCCATGACCGGCAGCATGGCCCGCGCCCTGCAGGTTACCGACTACCTGATCGCCGAGGCGCGCAAGAGCCGCTGACACCCGGCCAGGCCTCGCTGCACGGGCCCGCCACGGCGGGCCCGTTGCTTTGGCGGGGACCGCTGGCGCGCAAGCGGGGGCCGCTGCGCGGCTACAATCGGCGAGCAAGTTTCATGCCTTCGATCAAGCCCCTCCTCGTCGCCGTCCTGCTCGCCACCGCGGGCCTGGCGGCCCAGGCCGACAAGGCCGACCGCAACCAGCCGATGAACATCGAGGCGGATGCGCTGCGCCACGACGACCTGCGCCAGACCAGCGTGTTCACCGGCAACGTGGTGCTCACCAAGGGCACCATCCTGATCCGCGGCGCGCGCATCGACGTGCGCCAGGACCCCGAGGGCTACCAGTACGGCGTGGTCACGGCCGAGCCCGGCAAGCGCGCCTACTACCGCCAGAAGCGCGAGGGCGTGGACGAGTACATCGAGGGCGAGTCCGAGGTGATCGAGTACGACGGCAAGGCCGACCGGGTGAAGTTCATCCGCAAGGCGGAGCTGCGCCGCTACCGGGGCTCGACGCTGGCCGACGAGATGATCGGCAGCCTGATCACCTACGAGAACGGCACCGACGTCTTCACCGTCGACGGCGGCCCCGCCTCGCCGCAGCCCGGCGGCCGCGTGCGCGCGGTGCTGGCGCCGCGCGAGCCCGCCCAGGCGCCCGGCCGCGCAGCGCCCGCGGCCGGCGCGTCGTCCGCCCCGCTGCGTGCCGCCCCCGCGCTGTCCGGGGCCGCGCGATGAGCGACGGCGCCGACGCCACGCCCTCCGTCCCCGCCTCCTCGCAAGGCGGCCCGCGCCGCCTGCAGGCGCGGCACCTGCAGAAGTCCTACGGCAGCCGCAAGGTGGTCAAGGACGTCTCGCTGGGCGTGACCGAGGGCGAGGTGGTGGGCCTGCTGGGCCCCAACGGCGCCGGCAAGACCACCTCGTTCTACATGATCGTGGGCCTGGTGCGCGCCGACGCCGGCAGCATCACCATCGACGGCCAGCAGGTTGAGCAGATGCCGATCCACCGGCGCTCGCGCCTGGGGCTGTCGTACCTGCCGCAGGAAGCCTCGATCTTCCGCAAGCTCAACGTGGCCGACAACGTGCGCGCCGTGCTGGAACTGCAGCGCGGCGACGACGGCCGGGCGCTGTCGCGCGAGGAGGTCGAGCGCCGGCTGACCGCGCTGCTGCAGGACCTGCGCGTGGACCACCTGCGCGACTCGCCGGCGCTGGCGCTGTCGGGCGGCGAGCGCCGCCGGGTCGAGATCGCGCGCGCGCTGGCCACGCAGCCGCGCTTCATCCTGCTGGACGAGCCCTTCGCCGGCATCGACCCCATCGCCGTGATCGAGATCCAGCGGATCATCGGCTTCCTCAAGTCGCGCGGCATCGGCGTGCTCATCACCGACCACAACGTGCGCGAGACCCTGGGCATCTGCGACCACGCCTACATCATCAGCGACGGCCATGTGCTGGCCCAGGGCACGCCGGCCGAGATCGTCAACAACGCCGACGTGCGGCGGGTGTACCTCGGCGAACACTTCCGGATGTAGCCCGGCATGAAGCAGGGCCTGTCGCTCCGCGTCTCGCAGCACCTTGCGCTGACGCCGCAGCTGCAGCAGTCGATCCGGCTGCTGCAGCTGTCCACGCTGGAGCTGGCGCAGGAGGTCGAGCAGATGCTCGGCGACAACCCGTTCCTGGACGTGGCCGACGACACCGCGCCGCGCGAGGACTTCGGCCTCGAGCGCGCCGACACGCCGCCGGCCGACGGCGAGGCCGAGTCCGCGCCAATGGCGCCGACCGTGCCGTCCGACAGCGCGTCCGCCAGCGATGCCGGCGGGACCGACGACGCGCCGGGCGAGCCGGCCGCCGAGCCCCAGGACTGGGATGGCGACGGCAGCGTGGAGATGGCGCCCGACGACGGCGAGTGGGGCGGCGAGGCGCCGGCCCGCCAGCACGGCGGCGAGGGCGACGGCGAGGTCGAGGCCTCGGACCTGGCCAGCCCGCACGTCTCGCTGCAGGACCACCTGCACCGGCAGGCGCTCGCGCTGCGGCTGTCGCCCGAGGACCAGGCGGCGCTGCGCTTCCTGATCGAGTCGCTCAACGACGACGGCTGGCTCGAGGACCCGCTCGAGGAGCTGGCCGCCGGCCTGGCGCAGGGCGACCTGGAGACGCAGGAGGAGCTGGTGCACCGCTTCACGGTGGCCCTGCGCCTGCTGCAGTCGCTGGACCCCACCGGCGTGGGCGCCCGCTCGCTGGCCGAGTGCCTGCAGCTGCAGCTGCTGGCGCTGCAGCGCGAGCGCGCCCACGACGCGGCCACGCTGGCCGCGGCCCTGGCCGTGTGCGGCCAGCCCGTCGAGCTGCTGGCCAAGCGCGACGTCAAGCGGCTGTGCGCGTTGTGCGGCCAGGCCGAGCCGCAGGTGCGCGCCGCAATGGCGCTGATCGCGCGGCTGGAGCCCAAGCCCGGCCGCCGCTTCGTCGACGTCGAGCGCAACGTGGTCGTGCCCGACGTGATCGTCACCCGCATCGGCCGCGCCAACCCGCCGCGCTTCCGCGTGCAGCTCAACCCCGACGTAATGCCGCGCCTGCGCGTGCACGACGTGTACGCCGGCGCGCTGCGCGGCCACAAGGGCGAGGGCCACCAGGCGCTGCAGCAGCGGCTGCAGGAGGCGCGCTGGTTCATCAAGAACATCCAGCAGCGCTTCGACACCATCCTGCGGGTGTCCAATGCGATCGTGGAGCGGCAGAAGAACTTCTTCGTGCACGGCGAGCTGGCCATGCGGCCGCTCGTGCTGCGCGAGATCGCCGACGAGCTGGGCCTGCACGAGTCGACCATCTCGCGCGTGACCACGGCCAAGTACATGGCCACGCCCTTCGGCACCTACGAGCTGAAGTATTTCTTCGGCTCGGCGCTGGGCACCGAGACCGGCGGCAATGCGTCGTCCACCGCGGTGCGGGCGCTGATCCGCCAGTTCGTCGCGGCCGAGGACGCGGCCAGGCCGCTGTCCGACAGCCAGATCTCCGACATGCTCAAGGAGCAGGGCATCGAGTGCGCCCGCCGCACCGTCGCCAAGTACCGCGAGGCGCTGCGCATCGCGCCCGCCAACCTGCGCAAGGCGCTCTGAGCGCAGCACCCCACCGATGAACGAACTGCAACTGTTCCTGCCCTGCGCGGCCGGCGTCGAGGACCTGCTGGCCGACGAGGTGCACGGCCTGACGGGCCTGGCCGGCGACGACCTGCTGGTGGGCCGCGCCGGCGTGCAGGTGCGCGCCGGCTGGCGCGACGCGCTGCGCCTGAACCTGCACAGCCGCCTGGCGCAACGGGTGCTGGTGCAGCTGGCGCATGCGCCCTACCGCGGCGAGGACGACCTGTACGCCCTGGTGCGCGGGCTCGCATGGGAGGCCTGGTTCACGCCGCGCCAGACCTTCAAGGTCGAGGTGACGTCGCAGCACAGCCCGCTCAAGAGCCTGAACTTCGCCACGCTGCGCATCAAGGACGCGGTGGCCGACCGCTTCCGGGACCGTGCCGGCACCCGGCCCAGCATCGACACCCAGCGGCCCGACGTGCGCGTGTTCGCGCACCTGACCGCCACCGAGTGCACCGTCTACATCGACACCTCGGGCGAGCCGCTGTTCAAGCGCGGCTGGCGCGAGGACAAGGGCGAGGCCCCGCTGAAGGAGACCCTGGCGGCGGCCATGATCGCGGCCAGCGGATGGCAGGGCGACGTGCCGCTGTACGACCCCTGCTGCGGCAGCGGCACCATCGCGGTCGAGGCCGCGCAGGTCGCCTGCCGCATCGCGCCCGGGCTGCGCCGCCGCTTCGGCTTCGAGCGGCTGCTGCCGCACCAGGCCCATGTCTGGGCGCAGCTGCAGGACGAGGCGCGCGCGCAGGAGCGGGCCGCCGCCGCGCCCGTGTTCGGCTCCGACGTGGCCTTCCGCATGGTCGACTTCGCGCGCCGCAACGCCGAGCGCGCCGGCGTCGCCCAGGTGGTGCAGCTGCGCGGCGGCGACGCGCTGCAGCGCATGCCCCCCGCCGACCAGCCGGGGGTCCTGCTGCTGAACCCGCCCTACGGCGAGCGCATCGGCACCGCCGGCGTGGCCGGCCGCACCCAGCGCGGCCGCGAGAGGCCCGAGACCGAGGGCGACGCCGATTTCTTCGTGCAGCTGGCCGCGCACTGGAAGCGCCACTACGCGGGCTGGACCGCGTGGGTGCTCACGCCGGACCTGAAGCTGCCCACGCGCATGCGGCTGAAGGAGTCGCGCCGCATGCCCATGTGGAACGGGCCGATCGAATGCCGGCTGTTCCGCTTCGACATGGTGGCCGGTTCCGCGCGCCGCGCCCCCGACGCAGCCCCCGATGCAGCCCCTGGTGCTTGACACCAACGTGGTGCTCGACGCGTTCGTGTTCGCGGACGCGGCCGCCGCCCCGCTCGTGCCCGCGCTGCAGGCCGGACAGGCGCAGTGGCTGGCCACGGCCGCCATGCGCGAGGAGCTCGGGCGCGTGCTGGGCTACCCGCAGATCGCGCGCCGGCTGCAGGCCCGCGCCATCGCCGCCGAAGCCGTGCTGGCCGACTTCGACCGCCATGCGGTGCTGGTCGAGGTGCCGCCCAAGGCGCCCGTGACCTGCGGCGATCCCGACGACCAGAAATTCATCGACCTCGCCGTCGCCCGCAGCGCCCTGCTGCTGAGCAAGGACGGCGAGGTGCTGCGCATGCGCAAGCGGCTGGAGCGCCTGGCCGCTGCCGTGCGCCCGACCTTCCATGCCTGATCCCATGCACGACCCTGCCGCCCCGACCCCGGCCAACACCCCTGACAAGCCGCTGGATGCGGACGACTTCGACTGGCTCGACGCCGAGCTGGACATGCTGCGCGAGCAGGACCCGTACACGCCCGACTGGGAGTTCTGCGAAGGCTTCATGGCGGCGCTGGTGTGCACCCGCCGCCCCGTGCCGCCCGAGGAGTACTGGCCGGTGCTGTTCGGCGAGGACTTCCGCCCGATGGAGCACATGGAGTTCGTCTGGCGCTGGCGGCGCCGCTGGCGCGAGGTCGAGCAGGCGCTCGATGCCCCGGTGGAGCAGCTGCAGGACGAACGCGCCTACAACCCCGAGGTGCTCGACACCCTGGGCGCCCTGCTGGCGCTGCCCGAGGCCGAGCGCGGCGAGGCCAGCCTCGACGACCTGCCGGCCTTCGCGCAGTCGTGGGCCGAAGGCTTCCTCGAGGTGGTGCGGGCCTGGCCTGACGACTGGGCGCCGCCGCGCGACAAGGAGCAGTCGGCCATCCGGGCCGAGTCGCTCAGCGCCGTCGAACTGCTGGCGGCGGCCGACACCGGCCAGCCGGCGCTGAACCTGCACACCGAGGACGGCCCGGCCAGCGTGAGCGAGCAGCGGCTGGAGGATTTCCACGCGGCGATCTGGGCGGTCTACGACCTGCGTTCGCTCTGGAAGAGCCTGGGGCCGCGGATCGACCCGGTGCGCAAGGAAGCCGGCCCCGGCCGCAACGATCCCTGTCCCTGCGGCAGCGGCAAGAAGCACAAGAAGTGCTGCGGCGCCTGAGCGCCCGGCCGCAGCCCGCCCGCGGCGTCAGTCGCGGAAGAACGACCAGAAGGCGTCGGCCGTCTCCCGGGGCAGTTCCTCCGGGATGAAGTGGCCGCAGGGCATGGCTTGGCCGCTGACCGTGGCGGCGCACTGCGCCTGCCACAGCGAGGGCACGTCGAACAGCCGGTGCACCAGCCCGCGCTCGCCCCACAGCAGCAGCAGGTCGCAGCGCAGCAGCGTGCCGGCCGCGCGGCTGGCGCGGTCGTGGTCCAGGTCGATGCCCGCGCTGGCCCGGTAGTCCTCGCAGGCGGCGTGCACCGCGTCGGGCGTGCAGAAGCAGCGCTCGTACTCGGCCAGGGCCGTCGGCTCGACATGCGACAGGCCGCCCGCCCCCCAGCCGCCCAGCTTGGCGTGCAGGTAACCGCGGCGGTCGGCGCCGATCATGGTCTCGGGCATGGGCGCGGGCTGGACCAGGTGGAACCAGTGCTCGTAGCCGCGCGCGAAGACGAAGTACGGCGCATGCGGCGCGCAGGCCTCGCGCGCGCCCGCCCGGAAGCGTCCGTCATACATGTCCAGCGTCGGCGCGATGTCCAGCAGTGCCAGCCGGCGCACCCGCTGCGGATGGTCGAGTGCCAGCCGGTGCGCCACGCGGCCGCCGCGGTCGTGGCCGGCCAGGAAGAAGGTGGGGCAGCCCAGCGCGTCCATCAGGCCCACGCAATCCCGCGCCATCGCGCGCTTGCTCGCCTGCGCGTGGTCGGGCAGGGCGGGGGGCTTGTCCGAGTCGCCGTAGTTGCGCAGGTCGGGCAGCACCAGGAAGTAGTCGGCCGCCAGCTGGCGCGCCACCCGGTGCCACAGCACGTGCGTCTGCGGAAAGCCGTGCAGCAGCAGCAGGGGCGGCTTGCCCCGGGTGCCGCCGGTGCGCGCGTGGATGCGCACGCCGTCCACCACGTGCGTGCGTGCCTCGAAACCCTCGAACCAGTCCATGGGTGCCTCGCGCCAGGTCAGAGCAGCCGCGGCAGCGACTGCGCCAGCGCATCGTAGACCGCCCGGATGCGCGGGCTGCTGCGCACCTCGCGGTGCACCGCCAGCCACAGGGGCAGTGGCGGGATCCGCAGCGCGGGCAGCAAGGGCACCACGTCCGGGTCGGTGCGGGCCAGGTAGTCGGCCACGAAGCCGATGCCCAGGCCGGCCCGCAACGCCTGCCAGCCGACCACCAGGTCGTCGGTACGCAGGGCGAAGTGGTCGCGCGTGAGCGGCAGGCCCAGGGCCGCGAAGCCGCGCAGGATGTCGTCGTTGCGGTCGCCGCCCAGCAGCTCGTGGCCCAGCAGGTCGGCAGGCTCGCGCGGCACGCCCCGGCGCCGCAGGTAGTCGCGGTGGGCGTAGGCGCCCAGCGTGACCTGCCCGATGCGCCGGGCCACCAGGCTGGCCTGGTCCGGCTGCACCATGCGCAGCGCGATGTCGGCCTCGCGCCGCAGCAGGTTGCTGACCGCATTGGTGGCCACCAGCTCGATCTGGATCTCGGGGTGGAGTGCGCGCAGCTGGGCCAGCGCCGTGGGCAGCAGGCCGCAGGCCACCGGCTGGCTGGCCGACAGGCGCACGGTGCCGGCCAGCGCGCGGTCGGCGCCCGAGGCCGTGCGGGCCAGCTGCAGCGCGGCCGCCTCCATGGCCCGGGCCGCCTCGGCCAGCTGCTGCGCCTGGGGCGTGGGCAGCAGCCCGCGGCCGGTGCGCTCGAACAGCACCTGCCCGAGCTGGGCCTCGAGCTCGGCCACGTGGCGGCCCACGGTCGGCTGGGTGGTGCCGAGGGCGCGGGCTGCGCCCAGCAGGCTGCCGTGCTCGAGCGCGGCGAGGAAGGAGCGCACCAGCCGCCAGTCGAAATCGGTGTTCATGAATGCATAGCTGGTGTGTACGGATCGAGGATTGTCGAATACCCCGCCGGTTCCAACAATCCATCCCGTCACAGCCCGACCGGAGACCCACCATGCAACGCCGCAACTTCCTTCGCCTGGCCGGCGGCGGGGCCATCGCCCCGGCCCTGGCGCCACTGGCCGCCTGCTCCGCCGGCCTGCCGCCAGCGGCCACTGCCGCCTGGGCCGGCCCGGCGGCGGACGAGGCCGACCCGCGCCGCTGGGCGCTGTCCTGGGCCTTGCTCGCACCGCATTCGCACAACCTGCAGTCCTGGCTGGCCGACCTGCGCGAGCCGGGCGTCATCACGCTGCGGGTCGACCGCGGCCGGCTGCTGCCCGAGACCGACCCGCAGGCCCGGCAGATCCTCATGAGCCAGGGCACCTTCCTGGAGCTGCTGGTGATGGCCTGTGCCGAGCGCGGCCAGCGCGCGCAGGTGCAGCTGTTTCCCGAGGGCGCCTTCGGCCCGCAGGCGGTGGACGACCGCCCCGTGGCGCGGGTGCGGCTGGTGCCCGATGCCTCGGTCGCGCGGGACCCCCTGTTCGCGCAGGTGCCCCACCGCCGCACCAACCGCTCGGCCTACGACCCGGCGCGCCGGCCCGAGCCGTCGGCGCTGCAGGCCATCGCCCGGGCGATGGCGCCGTTCCCGGCGGTGCGCGCGGGGTTCACCGGCGCGGACGATGCGGCGGCCCTGCAGCGCCACCGCGCCATCGCGCAGGACGCCTGGGCCATCGAGCTGCGCACGCCCCGCACCCTGCTCGAGTCGTACCGCTGGCTGCGCATCGGGCTGCGTGAGATCGCGCAGCACCGCGACGGCATCTCGCTGAACGATCCGCTCGTGCGTGCCCTGGCGGCGGTGGGCCTGTTCGACCGCAGCGTGGCGCCGCCGGCCGGCGACCGCGCGGTCGAGGGGCAGGTGCGGGACTTCGCCCGCAAGATCGATTCCACCCCGGCCTTCTTCTGGATGGTGACCGAGGGCAACGCACGCGCCACGCAGGTGGACGCGGGCCGGGCGTACGTGCGGGCGCAGCTGGCCGCGACGGCGCATGGGCTGGCGATGCATCCGCTGCAGCAGGCGCTGCAGGAGTACCCGGAGCAGGCGCGCCCCTACGCCGACATCCATGCGCTGGTGGGCGCGCCGCGCCCCACGCACACGGTGCAGATGTGGACGCGGCTCGGCCACGCGCCGCCCGTGGCCCCGGCCCCGCGCCGTGGCCTGCAGGCCCACCTCGCGGCCTGAGGCCGCTCAGTCGGCCTCGGCCAGCAGCGCCAGCAGCCGCTGCAGCGCATGCCGCACCGTGGCCTTGCGCACGGCGGCGCGGTCGCCCTCGAACTGCAGCCGCTCGCTGTGCAGCCGGCCGTCGACCGCGAAGCCGAACCAGACCGTGCCCACGGGCTTGGCCGGCGAGCCGCCGGTGGGGCCGGCCACGCCGGTGACGGCCACGGCGACCCGGGCGCGCGCATGGCGCACGGCGCCGAAGGCCATCGCGCGGGCGACCACCTCGCTGACGGCGCCGTGGCTGGCGATCGCCTGCGGGTCCACGCCCAGCAGCTCGGCCTTGGCCTCGTTCGAGTAGGTCACGAAGCCGCGCTCGAACCAGGCACTGGAGCCGGCCAGGTCGGTGCAGCGCGCGGCGATCAGGCCGCCGGTGCAGCTCTCGGCGGTCGCCAGCATCCAGCCGCGCTGCTGCAACGCGTCGGCCAGGGCGGCGACCAGGTCGGGGATGGATGCGGTCACGTGAAGTGCCTCCAGAGCGCGAGCACGAACAGGGTGCAGAAGGCTGCGACGAGGTCGTCGAGCACGATGCCCAGGCCGCCGCGCCAGCCGAAGCCGTGGAACAGGCTGTCGGCCCAGCCCACCGGGCCCGGCTTGGCCGCATCGAAGAAGCGGAACAAGGCGAAGGCCGCCAGCTGGGCCCCCCAGCCCGCCGGCATCAGCACCAGCAGCACCAGCCAGAAGGCCATGACCTCGTCGACGACGATCGCGCCCGGGTCGAGCAGCCGCAGGTGGCGCGCGGTGACGGTGCTGGCCCACCAGCCCACCGGCACGCTGGCCAGCACCACGGCCACCAGCCAGGGCCGGGGCAGCCACAGCTGCAGCACGAGGAAGGCGGCCCAGGCCCACAGCGTGCCCACCGTGCCGGGCGCCAGCGGGCTCAGTCCGGCGCCGAAGCCCAGGGCGACGAGGTGTGCGGGGTGCGCGAGCAGGAAGCGCGGCGTGGGCCGGCCGCCTGCGGGTGCGAGGGGTGGCGCGGGCGTGGGCGGATCGGGCAGGGCCATGGACCGGCGATGGTAGCGCCCGGCCCCCCGCGCAACGCTCAGCGCGGCTCGCCGTGGGGGCAGGGGCCGTGGCGGCGGCGGAAGCTGCGCGGGCTCTCGGCGCGGCCCTGCGACCACAGCCCGCGCCCGGCGTCGCGGGCCTGGTCCTGCAGGCCGTCGTAGGGGCCGGCGCGCTGCTGCCAGCGCGCCGACCAGGCCAGCCCGTTGTAGACCAGCCAGGCGCCCACGTCCTGGCCGGCCCAGTGCACGCGGGCCAGCACCCGGCCGTAGTCGTCGCGGCCGCGCGTGTCCAGCACCACCGGCTGCTGCAGCAGTTGCTGCACGAGCGCCAGCCGGGCCTGCTCGCCCCAGGGCTGGCAGATCTCGGGCGCGTCGATGCCCTGCACCCGCACCTGCAGGCGCTCGCCGCCGTCGGCGGGCTGCACCCACAGCGTGTCGCCGTCGGTCACGTGCACGACGGTGGCCACGGTGCTGCGCCACCCGGCCGCGGCCTGCTGCGCCCGCGCGCCCCCCGCGGCCGGGCCCAGCAGGGCTGCGAGGACGAGGCAGGCGAGGGATGGCAGGAGGCGGGGCATGGACCCGTGCTCAACGCCGCCGGCGGTGGCTGCGCCGACGCCGGTCAGGCGAAATGGTCGAAGGACGCGTACGCCTGCAGGGGGAGCGCGTGTCCCTGGCCGTCCACCAGCTGCAGGCCCGGCGTGTCCACCACCTGGCCGATGCGCGTGACGGGTGTGCCGGTGGCGCGGCCGGCGGCCTCGACCTCGGCGCGGCGGGCCGCGGGCGCAGTGAAGGCGAGTTCGTAATCGTCGCCACCGGCCAGCACCAGGGCGCGCTGGCGCGCGAGCTCGGGCAGGACGTCGGGCGGGGCCGCGCGGCGCGCGGCCAGCAGGCCGACGGCGGCATCGGCATCGACCCGCGCGCCCACGCCGCTGGCGCGCAGCACATGGCCCAGGTCGCCGAGCAGGCCGTCGCTGAGGTCCAGGGCC
The DNA here is from genome assembly GCA_027484575.1 of Comamonadaceae bacterium. GTDB lineage: Bacteria > Pseudomonadota > Gammaproteobacteria > Burkholderiales > Burkholderiaceae_C > Ramlibacter. The sequence continues at coordinate 15,450 of JAIXSQ010000016.1, read as the reverse complement.
GCGGTCGCGATCCCGCGCAGCGCCAGCCCGAGGGCCACGCGGGGCGTGGGTTGCTCCAGCCGCTGTCGCGCGGCCTCGAACACGGGGGCGGGCAGCGACAGGCTGCCGCGGAACACCTCGAGGGCCAGCCGCGCGTCGCCCAAGGTGCCGCTGACCCAGAGGTCGTCGCCGGCCCTGGCGCCGCTGCGCAGCAGCGCCTGGCCCGGCGGGACCTCCCCGAACACCGTGATGGCGATCGCCAGCGGGCCGCGGGTGGTGTCGCCGCCCACCAGCGCGCAGCCGTGCGCGGAGGCCAGCTCCAGCAGCCCGGCCGAGAAGCCGGCCAGCCAGTCCTCGTCGACGGCGGGCAGCGCCAGCCCGAGCGTGAAGCCCAGCGGCCTGGCGCCGCAGGCGGCCAGGTCGCTCAGGTTCACGGCCAGGGCCTTGTGGCCCAGCCGCCGCGGGTCCACGGTCGACAGGAAGTGGCGGCCTTCCAGCAGCAGGTCGGTCGAGACCGCCAGCTGCATGCCGGGCGTGGGCGCCAGCAGGGCGCAGTCGTCGCCGATGCCCAGCGCCACGCCGGGCGCGGCCTGCGCCGCGGCGGGGCGGCGGAACCAGCGGTCGATCAGCGCGAATTCACCCATGGGGCCGGCAGCATAGCCGGCCGACAATGGCCGCCCCCAGCACCTGCCGAAAGGACCCCGCATGACCGCCCCGCTGCTCGCCGGCCGCCGCATCCTCGTCACCCAGGCCGCCGACTTCATGGGGCCGGCGTTGTGCCGCGTGCTGGCGGCGCACGGGGCCGACGTGGTCGCCGATGCGCGCCCGCTGGACGATCCGGCGCTGCCCGCCCGGCTGGTGCAGGAGGCGGGCGCGATCGACGTGCTGCTGGCGCACCTGGCGCTGCCCGCGCCCACCACCCCGGTGACGGCGGTCGAGGACGGGGAATGGCGGCGCCTCTTCGCGCACATGGTCGACCCGCTGCCCCGGCTGGCGCGGGCCGTGCTGCCGCAGATGCAGGCGCGCGGGCGCGGCAAGATCCTGGTGATGGGCAGCGCCAGCGCGCTGCGGGGCATGCGCCGCGCCTCCAGCTACAGCGCCGCGCGCGGCGCGCAGCTGGCCTGGGTCCGCGCGGCCGGCGTGGAACTGGCGCCGCAGGGCATCCAGGTCAACGCGATCGCGCAGAACTTCGTCGACAACCCGACCTACTTCCCGCCCGAGGTGCAGGCCGACCCGCGTTTCGTCGAGCGGCTGCGGCGCGAGGTGCCGCTGGGGCGCCTGGTGTCGGCCGACGAGGATGCGCAGTTCGCCGCCTACCTGTGCAGCGCCGCGGCCGACTGCTTCGTCGGCCAGGTGTTCCCGGTCAGCGGCGGCTGGGTGGCCTGACGGGCCCGGGCCGGGCGCTCAGGCGTGGTGCGAGCGGCCCCGCACGAGGCCGTAGAGCACCAGCAGCAGCACCGCGCCGACCACCGAGGCGATCCAGCCGGCCGGCTCGCCCTCGGCATACCAGCCCATCGCCACGCCCGCATAGCGCGCCAGGAAGGCGCCGGCGATGCCCAGCAGCGTGGTCATGATCAGGCCCATGCGGTCGTTGCCGGGCTTGAGCGCCCGCGCGAGCAGGCCGACGATGAAGCCGATGACGATGGTTCCGAGGATGGACATGCGAGGCGCTCCCTGTGGCTGTGCGATGGCGCATTCTGGAAAGCGCGCCACCGGCCGCCGTGTAGGGCGCGGACCCGCGCCGGTGTCGTCCGCCCCGGGGGCGGCGCCGCTCAGTGCAGCGTGCGGCGGGTGCCGTCGTCGAGCAGGAAGGCGGGGATCGGCGCCTCGAAGCGCTCGCCGTCCTCGGCCACGCAGAAGTAGCTGCCGTGCATGCTGCCGGTGGGCGTGCGCAGGCGGCAGCCGCTGGTGTACTGGAAGGCCTGGCCCGGTTGCAGCAGCGGTTGGTGGCCCACCACGCCCAGGCCCTTGACCTCCTCGACCAGGCCGGTCGCGTCGGTGATGATCCAGTGCCGCGAGATCAGCTGGGCGGGGATCTCGCCGCGGTTGGTCACCGTGACGGTGTAGGCGAAGGCGAAGATGCCCTGCGCCGGGTCGGACTGATCGGGCAGGAACTGCGGCTGCACCTCGACGGCGAACTGGTGGCGGGGCATGGCGCCGATCGTACCCGCGGGGCGTTTGCGACAATCGCGCCCATGCCCAAGACCTTTCGCATCGCTCCCTCGATCCTCTCGGCCGACTTCGCCCGCCTGGGCGAGGAGGTGCGCACCGTGATCGAGGCGGGCGCCGACTGGATCCATTTCGACGTGATGGACAACCACTACGTGCCCAACCTCACGTTCGGGCCGATGGTGTGCCAGGCGCTCAAGCCGCATGCCCGGCGCGCCGACGGCACGCCCGTGCCGGTGGACGTGCACCTGATGGTGCAGCCGGTGGATGCCCTCGCGCAGGCCTTCGCCGAGGCGGGGGCCGACTACATCAGCTTCCATCCCGACGCGTCGGCCCATGCGCACCGCAGCGTGCAGGCCATCAAGGCCAAGGGCTGCAAGGCCGGGCTGGTGTTCAACCCGGCCACCCCGCTGGACGTGCTGGACTGGCTGATCGACGACATCGACCTGATCCTCGTCATGAGCGTCAACCCCGGCTTCGGCGGCCAGGGCTTCATCGACTCGGCGCTGCGCAAGGTCGAGCAGGCGCGCCGCCGCATCGATGCCTGCGGCAAGGACATCCGGCTCGAGGTGGACGGCGGCATCAAGGGCGCCAACATCGCCCGCGTGGCCGCGGCCGGTGCCGACACCTTCGTGGCCGGCAGCGCCATCTTCGGCCAGCCCGACTACAAGGCCGTCATCGACGGCATGCGCGCGGCGCTGGCCGGCTGAGCGCCGGCCCCCGCGGCCTTCAGGGCCTGAACTGCTTGTCCCCGTTCGGCAGGTCCGCGCGCAGCCGGTCGTAGGTCGCGTCGAGCTCGGCGCCCTTGCTGGTGTCGGTCAGGCCGCGCTCCAGGTCGCGCCGGGCCAGCTCGGCCTTGGCATGCAGCGTCTCGTCGTGGCCGGCCTGCTGGTCGGCCGATTCGTCGCGCTCGGCCGGCACGCGCGGGCGCACCGTCTGGTCCTCGCCCTGCGCGCGGTGGGTGTTGCCCTTGCGTTGTTCCGGCCGGTCCGTGCCCAGGCCGGTGTCGGGCAGGCTGGTCATGCGTTCGCGCATCGTGGTCTCCTGGGTCGCTGCGATGCAGGCATGGTGGGCGCGCCCCGCCAGCGCAGCGGTAGGACCGCATGCCTGCGGTGCGGCGGCGCGGCCTGTCGGCCGGCGCCTACGCGCCCGCGGCGCTGCGTCGCACGAGCCGCGCCGCCGCCGGGCTACGGGTGTCCGCCCATGAGCTTTCTAAGCTCGGGGTCCAGGCAGGGAAGCCGGAACGAGGAGCAACACCATGGACGTGATCGCCGCACTGCCGGACTGGGTGGTCTGGGCCGCCGCGTCGCTGGCCGGCGCACTGGCGTCGGGCCTGGTGGCCGAGAGCCTCGCCCTGGCCTTCGACCTGGACAACTGAGCCCCAGAACAAGCGGCCGCGCCCGGCACGTGTCCGCCGGCGCGCCTGTCAGGAGCACCGATGGCCCAGTCCAAAGCGGACACAGCGCGCAAGTCCAAGCCCACCGAGCAGTCGGCCGCCAAGCTGCGGCAGCTCGAGCCCTACGTCCAGGAGCCGGAAGCACTGCTGACCACCAGCGCCGGCCTGGCGATCCCCGACAACCACAACGCCCTGCGCGCCGGCCCCCGAGGGCCCGGCCTGCTGCAGGATTTCCTGCTGCTGGACAAGCTGTCGCACTTCGCGGCCGAGCGCATCCCCGAACGCGCCGTGGGCGCGCGTGGCGCCGGCGCGCACGGCTGGTTCGAGGTGACCAAGCCGCTGGGCAGCTACACCAGCGCCGACTTCCTGCAGGAGGCCGGCCAGCGCACCCCGGTGTTCGCGCGCTTCTCGGGCTTCTGCGGCGAGCGCGGCAGTGCCGACACGGTGCGGGACCTGCGCGGCTTCTCGGTCAAGTTCTACACGCGCGAGGGCAACTTCGACCTCGTGGGCGCGAGCTTCCCGGTGTTCTTCGTGCAGGACGCGATCAAGTTCCCCGACCTCGTGCACGCGATGAAGCCGCAGCCGCACCACGGCATGCCGCAGGCGTCGACCGCGCACGATGCGTTCTGGGACTTCGTCTCGCTCATGCCCGAGAGCACGCACGCGCTGCTGTGGCTGATGTCCGACCGCGCGCTGCCGCGCAGCTGGCGGATGATGGAAGGCTTCGGCCTGCACACGCTGCGGCTGGTGAACGCGCACGGCGCGGTGCACCTGGCCAAGTTCCACTGGCGGCCCAAGCTGGGTCGCCATGCGCTGTGCCAGGACGAGGCCGTCAAGCTGGCCGGCCGTGATCCGGACTTCCACCGCCGCGACCTCTGGGAGGCGATCGCCAAGGGCCAGTGCCCGGAGTGGGAGCTGGGCGTGCAGCTGGTGGAGGAGCGCAAGGCCGAGGCCTTGGGCTTCGACCTGCTCGATCCGATCAAGCTGGTGCCCGAGGAGCTGGTGCCGGTGCAGCCGGTGGGGCGGCTGGTGCTCCACCGCAACCCCGACAACCACTTCGCCGAGACCGAGCAGGTGGCCTTCCACCCCGGCCACCTGGTGCCCGGCATCGACGTCAGCGCCGACCCGCTGCTGCAGGGCCGGCTGCTGGCCTACGGCGCGGGCCAGCGCAGCCGCCTGGGCGGGCCGAACTTCGGCGAGCTGCCGATCAACCGCCCGCTCGCCCCGTGCCACAACCACCAGCGGGACGGCGCGCACCGCCTGGGCATTCCCCGCGGTGCGGCCGCCTACGAGCCCAACACGCTGGCCAGCGGCTCCGAGTTCCGGGTCGATGGCGGCCACCAGGGCTACCAGCATGCGCAGCTGCCGCTGGAGTCGCCCGGGGTGCGGCGGCGCAGCCCCAGCTTCGACGACCACTACAGCCAGGCCACGCTGTTCTGGAACAGCCAGAGCCCGGCCGAGCGCGAGCACATCGTCTGCGCCTTCCAGGGCGAGCTGCTGCGGGTGACCGTGCCGGCGATCCGCCAGCGCGTGGTCGACAACCTGGCGCACGTGGACATGCGGCTGGCCCGCAAGGTGGCCGAGCCGCTGGCCATCGCGCCGCCCGACCCCAAGGCCGCGGCCGGGCGCGCCGGCTACCGCGAGGCCCGGGGCAAGCTGCCCGTCGAAGCCTCGCCCTCGCTCAGCCTGGAAACCGCCGCGCCCGGCCCGGTCACCACGCGCAAGGTCGCCGTGCTGGTGGCGGCCGGGGTGGAGATCGGCGCGCTGAAGATCCTGCAGCAGGCCCTGCACGAGGCCGGCGCCACGACCTGCGTCGTGGCCGCGCACCTGGGCGTGGTGTCGACCTCCTCGGGCCAGCAGCTGCCGGTGGACCAGGCCTTCGCCACCGCCAGCTCGCTGGCGTACGACGCGGTGCTGGTGCCCGGTGGGGCCGCCCATGCGCAGGCGCTGGCGACCAGCGGCGACGCGGTGCGCTTCGTGCTCGAGGCCTACCGGCACTGCAAGCCGGTGTGCCTGATCGGCGAGAGCGGCCAGCTGCTGGCCACCCTGGGGCTGGACGAGGCGGCGGCGGCGCCGGCCGGCGTGCTGCTCAGCAAGGGCGAGCCGGCGCAGCGGGTGCCGCTCGCGCAGGACTTCATCGCGGCGATCGGGCGGCACCGGCACTGGGGCCGCGCGCTGCTGGACCGCGTGCCGGTCTGAGTCGCGGGGCACTGCGCGGCAGCCGTGCGGCGGCCGGCTGGCACACTCGGCGCATGCCCCTGCCTTCCGATCTGCATGCCGCCATCGTCGACCTCGATGGCACCCTGGTCGACACGCTCGCCGACTTCCATGCCGCCCTGGCGGCCGTGCATGCCGAACTCGGCCTGCCGGTGCTGGGGGCGGACGCGATCGAGCGCATGGTGGGCAAGGGCTCTGAGCACCTGATCCGCTCGGCGCTGGCCGCCGTCGGTGCGGACGCGGGCCGGTACGAGGCCGCCTGGTCGTCGTACCAGCGGCATTACGCGGCGGTGAACGGCCGGCATGCGGCCGTCTATCCCGGCGTGGTCGAGGGCTTGCAGGCCCTGCGGGCGCGCGGCTGGCGCCTGGCCTGCGTCACCAACAAGCCGACGGCTTTCGCGCAGCGGCTGCTGCACGACAAGGGGCTGGCCGCGAGCTTCGCGGTGACCTTCGGCGGGGATGCGTTCGAGCGGCGCAAGCCCGACCCGCTGCCACTGCTGCGCGCCTGCGAGGCCCTGGGCAGCACCCCGGCGCGCACGCTGATGGTGGGCGACTCGAGCAACGACGCGGCGGCGGCGCGCGCCGCCGGCTGTCCCGTGGTGCTGGTCAGCTACGGCTACAACCACGGCCAGCCGGTGCGCACCGTGGATGCCGACGCCTGGCTCGACCGGCTGGACGCGCTGGCGGGGCTGCTCGCGCCGGCCTGAGGCGGGTCAGCCGGCCGGCTTGCCCAGCAGGGCGTCCTTGAGCTTCCAGTCGGCCGGGTTGTTGCCCAGCCAGATGCGCAGCAGCGCATTGAAGAACTCGGGCTCCTTGAACGGCTCGGGCAGGGCCGTGCCACGCACCGTCAGCACCGCGCCGGTGCCGGGCACCCAGTCGATCATGAAGGTCTCGCCGGCCTTGAGCTGCTTGTAGTCGCTGAAGATCTGGCTCATGCGCATGACGCCGGGCACGAGCTTGGAGAACTGCGCGCGGTCCATGTTGTCCTCCATGCCGCGGGCGAACAGCTTGCCGAGCTCGGCCGAGTCGATGTCGCGCAGCATGGTGATGCTGATGCGCTTGGCACCGGGCATGGCCAGCACCTCGTCGGTGCCCTGTGCCTTGCGCGGCAGGTACAGCCCCGCGGTGTAGACCCGCACGATCTTGTAGCGGGTGCCGGCGCCGTTGAGCACCAGCTTGCTGCCGCGCACCTCGGCCGAGTCGGCGTACTTGATGCCCGAGGTCTCGACCTGGGCGTGCGCGGCGGCAGCACCCGCCAGCAGGAGGGCGGCCAGCGCGGGGCGGAGGCGGTGGGGGAGCATGGGTGCGTTCCTTTCCGAAAAAGCACGACCGTTCGTTTGTTTGCAATTGTGTCCGGCGCCAAGCCCGGCCGCATCCGGGGTTCCACGCACCCTTTGCTACACTGGCCGCCGATGTTCATCCACCGCACCACCATCACAGGTTGTTCCGACCGGGGAGCCTGGCCCTGGCGCAAGCCTGTCGACGTGCGCATCTGACCTGCACGGGGCAGCCCGTGCGCCCCGCGTCCCGGCTCCCGGGACAGTCCCCTGATCAGTCGCGGCAGCCGCCGCGCGAGCTTGTGGAGGCTCACCCATGATCACCGAACTCGAATTCAAGAGCCTGGCATTGCAGGGCTACAACCGCATCCCGCTCATCGCGGAGGCGTTCGCGGACCTCGAGACCCCCCTGTCGCTCTACCTGAAGCTGGCGCACGGCCGCGGCCACGGGCAGAACAGCTTCCTGCTGGAGTCCGTCGTCGGCGGCGAGCGCTTCGGCCGCTACAGCTTCATCGGCCTGCCCGCGCGCACGCTGCTGCGCGCCAGCGGGTTCGGCGCCGACGCCGTGACCGAGGTGGTCACCGACGGCGAGGTGGTCGAGCGTGCACCGGGCGACCCGCTGGCCTTCGTCGAGGCCTACCAGCAGCGCTTCAAGGTGGCGCTGCGGCCGGGGCTGCCGCGCTTCTGTGGCGGGCTGGCCGGCTACTTCGGCTACGACGTGGTGCGCCACATCGAGAAGAAGCTGGAAAAGAGCTGCCCGCCCGACACGCTGGGCTGCCCCGACATCCTGCTGCTGCAGTGCGAGGAGCTGGCGGTCATCGACAACCTGTCGGGCAAGCTCTACCTGATCGTCTACGCCGACCCAGCGCGGCCCGAGGCCTACGCGAACGGCAAGAAGCGCCTGCGCGAGCTCAAGGAGCAGCTGAAGTACTCGGTCAGTGCGCCGCAGGTGCGCCAGAGCCAGACCTTTCCGGCCGAGCGCGAGTTCGCCAAGGCCGACTACCTGCGGGCCGTCGAGCAGGCCAAGGAGCTGATCGCCGCCGGCGACTTCATGCAGGTCCAGGTGGGCCAGCGGATCAAGAAGCGCTACACCGAGTCGCCCCTGTCGCTGTACCGGGCGCTGCGGTCGCTGAACCCCAGTCCCTACATGTACTACTACGACTTCGGCGGCTTCCAGGTCGTGGGCGCCTCGCCCGAGATCCTGGTGCGGCAGGAAGCCACGCCCGAGGGGCAGAAGGTCACCATCCGGCCGCTGGCCGGCACCCGGCCGCGCGGCGCCACGCCCGAGATCGACAAGGCGGTCGAGCAGGAGCTGGTGGCCGACCCCAAGGAGCGCGCCGAACACGTGATGCTGATCGACCTGGCCCGCAACGACATCGGGCGCATCGCCCAGGTGGGCAGCGTCAAGGTCACCGAGGCCTTCGTGGTCGAGCGCTACAGCCATGTCATGCACATCGTCAGCAACGTCGAGGGGCTGCTCAAGGACGGCATGAGCAACATGGACGTGCTGCGCGCCACCTTCCCGGCCGGCACGCTGACCGGCGCCCCCAAGGTGCATGCGATGGAGCTGATCGACCGGCTCGAGCCCAGCAAGCGCGGCCTGTACGGCGGCGCCTGCGGCTACATCAGCTATGCCGGCGACATGGACGTGGCGATCGCGATCCGCACCGGCATCATCAAGGACCAGGTGCTCTACGTGCAGGCCGCCGCCGGCGTGGTGGCCGACTCGGTCCCCGAGCTGGAGTGGAAGGAGACCGAGCACAAGGCGCGCGCCCTGCTGCGCGCCAGCGAACTGGTCGAGGAGGGTCTGGAATGACCGCGCGCCCACCCCTGAAGCTGCTGATGGTCGACAACTACGACAGCTTCACCTTCAACCTGGTCCAGTACTTCGGCGAGCTCGGCGCGCAGGTCGAGGTGTTCCGCAACGACGAGATCACGGTGGCCGGCATCGCCGACCGCGCGCCCGACCGGCTGGTGATCTCGCCCGGCCCGTGCTCGCCGGCCGAGGCCGGGATCTCGGTCGAGGCGATCCGCCACTTCGCGGGCCGGCTGCCGATCCTGGGCGTGTGCCTGGGCCACCAGAGCATCGGCGCGGCCTTCGGCGCCCGTATCGTGCGCGCGCAGCAGCTGATGCACGGCAAGGTCAGCGAGATCACGACCACGCGCGAGGGCGTGTTCGCCGGCCTGCCCGAGCGCTTCACGGTCAACCGCTACCACTCGCTGGCGATCGAGCGGGCCAGCTGCCCGGCCGAGCTGGCCACCACGGCCTGGACCGAGGACGGCGAGATCATGGGCGTGCGTCACCGCGAACTGCCGATCCAGGGCGTGCAGTTCCACCCCGAGTCCATCCTCACCGAGCATGGCCACGCCATGCTGCGCAACTTCCTCGAGCAGGCGTGATGGCGCAGCCGGTGGTCGACCTGCGCAGCGACACCGTCACGCGGCCGACCGCCGCGATGCGCGCGGCCATGGCCGCGGCGCCGGTGGGGGACGACGTGTTCGGCGACGACCCGAGCATCAACCTCCTGCAGGAGCGCATGGCGCAGCTGCTGGGCTTCGAGGCGGCGCTGTTCGTCGCATCGGGCACGCAGGCCAACCTGTGCGCGGTGCTGGCGCACTGCCAGCGCGGCGACGAGTACATCGTCGGCCAGCAGCAGCACTGCTACCGCTGGGAGGGCGGCGGCGCCGCGGTCTTCGGCAGCGTGCAGCCGCAGCCGCTGGAGCACCTGCCCGACGGCACCCTGGCGCTCGCGGCGATCGAGGCCGCCATCAAGCCCGACGACCCGCACTTCGCGCGCACGCGGCTGCTGGCGCTGGAGAACACGCTGGGCGGCAAGCGCATGCCGATGGAGTGGCTGGCGCAGGCCACCGCGCTGGCCGCCGCCAGGGGACTGGGCCGGCATCTCGACGGCGCACGCCTGTTCAATGCCGCGGTCGCCCAGGCCGAAGCCGCAGGCGCCGACCCGCGCGCCGAGGCCCGCCGCATTGCGGGGCACTTCGACTCGGTCTCCGTGTGTTTCAGCAAGGGCCTGGGCGCGCCGGTGGGCTCCGTCCTGCTCGGCTCGCAGGAGCTCGTGGGTCGCGCGCGCCGCATCCGCAAGATGGCCGGCGGTGGCCTGCGCCAGGCGGGCGTGCTGGCAGCCGCCGCGCTGCACGCCCTGGACCACCACGTCGACCGGCTGGCGCAGGACCATGCGCTGGCGCGCCGCCTCGCCGACGGCCTGGCCGGGCTGGACGGCGTGCGGGTCGAGCCGCCGCAGACCAACATCGTGTTCGTCGATCTCGAGGGGGATGCGCGCGCCCGGGCCGCGGACCTGCCGCAGGCGCTGGCCGCCGCCGGCGTGCTCGCCACGGGGCTGTACCGGCTGCGCTTCGTGACCCACCTGGACGTCGATGCGGACGGCATCGACCGCGCCGTGCAGGCGATCCGCGGCGTGCTCGCCGCGGCCTGAGGAGCCGCCATGCCCGACGCGCACCAACTGCTGCTGTTCATCCTGGCCGGCTGGCTGCTGAACCTCACGCCGGGCCCGGACGTGCTGTACATCGTGCGGCAGGCGCTGCGCGACGGCACGCGTGCCGGCATCGTGGCGGGGTTGGGCATCACGGCCGGGTGCTGCGTGCATGCCGCAGCGGCCGCGCTGGGCATCGGCGCGCTGCTGGCGGCCTCGGCCGTCGCCTTCGATGCGCTCAAGTGGCTGGGTGCCGGCTACCTGCTGTGGATGGGGGCCCGGCTGCTGGTCGCGCCTGCGGGGCCGGCCACGGGCCTGGCGGCGGAGGCCGGGGCGCCGGTGGCCAGGGCCGGCCTGCCCCTGCGCACGGTCTTCCTGGGCGGCTTCTGGACCAACGTGCTCAACCCCAAGGTCGCGATCTTCTTCCTGGCGTTCCTGCCGCAGTTCATCGCGCCCGAGGCGCGCGACAAGACGGCCGCCTTCATCGCCCTGGGCCTGCTGTTCAACCTGAACAGCATCCCCGTCAACTGCGGCTGGGCGCTGGCAGCCGGCTGGATGGCCCAGCGCCCGCAGGTGCGGCGCGCGCTGGGCTGGATCGACCGCGCGGCCGGCGCGCTGTTCGTCAGCTTCGGCCTGCGGCTGGCGCTGGCCGACAATCCCGTCCGTTGAGAACGACACCCCGACCGAGTCCCGAGGAGAGGCCCATGCCCATCACCCCGCAGGAAGCGCTGCAGCGCACGATCGAGCACCGCGAGATCTTCCACGACGAGATGCTCAAGATCATGCGCATGATCATGAGCGGCGAGCTCAGCCCCGTGATGACGGCGGCGCTGCTGACCGGCCTGCGCGTGAAGAAGGAGACCATCGGCGAGATCACCGCGGCCGCCGAGGTGATGCGCGAGTTCTCGACCAAGGTGCACATCGCCGACAAGCGGCACCTGGTGGACATCGTGGGCACGGGCGGCGACGGCTCGCACACCTTCAACATCTCGACCTGCGCGATGTTCGTGGCCGCGGCAGCGGGCGCCAAGGTGAGCAAGCACGGCGGCCGCAGCGTCAGCAGCAAGTCGGGCAGCGCCGACGTGCTCGAGAGCCTGGGCGTGGGCCTGAACCTGCCGCCCGAGGCGATCGCCCGCTGCGTGCAGGAGGTGGGCATCGGCTTCATGTTCGCGCCCAACCACCACCCGGCGATGAAGAACGTCGCGCCGGTGCGCAAGGAACTGGGCGTGCGCACCATCTTCAACATCCTGGGACCGCTGACCAACCCGGCCAGCGCGCCCAACATCCTGATGGGCGTGTTCCACCCGGACCTGGTCGGCATCCAGGTGCGTGCGCTGCAGCGCCTGGGCGCCGAGCATGCGGTGGTGGTCTATGGCCGCGACGGCATGGACGAGGTGAGCCTGGGCGCCGCCACCCTGGTGGGCGAGCTCAAGGACGCCTCCGTGACCGAGTACGAGATCCATCCCGAGGACTTCGGGCTGCCGATGGCCAGCAACCGCGCGCTGAAGGTCGAGACGGCCGAGCAGAGCAAGGCCATGCTGCTGTCGGTGCTCGACGACGTGCCCGGCCCGGCCCGCGACATCGTGCTCCTCAATGCGGGCGTGGCGCTGTATGCGGCCAACGTGGTGTCCACGATGCGCGAGGGCGTGGAGCGCGCCCGCGCGGCGGTGGCATCCGGGGCCGCCCGGGAGCGGCTGCACCGGCTGGTGTCCCTTTCCAAGCAACTGGCAGGCTGAGACGATGGCAGACATCCTGGACAAGATCGTGGCGGTCAAGCGCGAGGAGATCGCGGCCGCCAGGCGCAAGGTGCCGCTGGAGGCCATCCGCGCCGATGCCGAGAGCCGCGTGCTCACGCGCGACTTCGCGGCTGCGCTGCGACGCAAGGTCGATGCCGGCCAGGCGGCGGTGATCGCCGAAGTGAAGAAGGCCAGCCCGAGCAAGGGCGTGCTGCGCGAGGACTTCATCCCGGCCGACATCGCGCAGAGCTATGCCGAGCACGGTGCGGCCTGCCTGTCGGTGCTGACCGACCGGCAGTTCTTCCAGGGCCAGCCCGACTACCTGAAGCAGGCGCGCGCCTCGTGCGACCTGCCGGTGCTGCGCAAGGACTTCCTCGTCGATCCCTACCAGGTGTGGGAGTCGCGCGTGATGGGCGCCGACTGCATCCTGCTGATCGCGGCCTGCCTGGACGACGGCCAGATGGCCGAGCTCGAGGCGATCGCGCGCTCGCTCGACATGGCCGTGCTGGTCGAGGTGCACGACGGCGCCGAGCTGCAGCGCGCGCTCAAGCTCAAGACGCCGCTGGTGGGCATCAATAACCGCAACCTGCGCAGCTTCGAGGTGTCGCTGGACACCACGCTGTCGCTGCTGCCCGAGGTGCCGGCCGACCGGCTGCTCATCACCGAGTCGGGCATCCTCGCGCCGGCCGACGTGCAGCGGATGCGCGGCGCCGGCGTCCACGCGTTCCTGGTCGGCGAGGCGTTCATGCGCGCCGACGACCCGGGCGCCGCGCTGGCCCAGCTGTTCGGCTGATGGGCCAGCAGGCCCTGCCGCTCGGGACGGCTGCCGCCCGGCTGGCGGCCTGGGATGCGGCGCAGCTGGCCGTCGCGCCCGGCTGGCAGCCGCTGGTGGATGGCTGGTTCGCGACGCCCTCGGGCCAGGCCCTGTCGGCCTTCCTGCGCGAGCGGCTGGCCCAGGGTGCGGTGGTGTACCCGCCGCAGCCGCTGCGGGCCCTGGCCCTCACGCCACCGCAGGCGGTGCGGGCGGTGGTGCTGGGGCAGGACCCGTACCACGGGCCGGGGCAGGCCGAGGGCCTGGCCTTCTCGGTGGCCGACGGCGTGAAGCTGCCGCCGTCGCTGCGCAACATCTTCCTGGAGCTCGGGCGGCCGGCTGGCGGCAGCGGGTCGTTGCTGCCCTGGGCCCGCCAGGGCGTGCTGCTGCTCAACACCAGCCTGACCGTCGAGGACGGCCGGGCCGGCAGCCATGCGAGGCAGGGCTGGGAGGCCTTCACCGATGCCGTGCTGGCCGAGGTTGCGCGCGTGGCCTCGCCCTGCGTGTACCTGCTGTGGGGCGCGCATGCGCAGGCCAAGGCGGGGCTGGTGCGCGAGGCCGCTGCCGCGCACGGCCGGGACGTGCTGGTGCTGCAGGCCAACCACCCCTCGCCGCTGTCGGCCCGCCGGCCGCCGGTGCCCTTCGTGGGCTGCGGCCACTTCGCGCAGGCGCGTGCCTGGCTCGCCGTGCGCGGCGTGCCCGACCCGTTCGTCCTGCCTTAGGGCCGGCGCCACAGCCGGCCGAGCCAGCGCGGGGCGGGTGGCAGGCGGCGGGGCGCCGCGCGGCCGATGCGGTCGCCGTGCGCCGCCAGCCACGCCGTGGCGGCCTCGCGGCCGCGGTCGCGCAGCTGGCGCAGCATGGCCGCATCGGTGGAGGCACGAGTGGAGGCCGGCCAGTCGGCCAGGGCGGCATCGGCGGCGAGCTGGTGCACCTGCACGCCGCCGGGCTGCCGCGCGAGCTGTCCGAGTTGGGCCAGCAGGCTCGCGTTGAAGGTCAGCTCGCTGACCCGGTCCAGGATCTCTGCGGTGGTGCGGGGCAGCCGCGCGGCGTGCACCGGGTTGATCCGCACCAGCAGGATGTCGCGCGTGGCAGGGTCGTCCAGCAACGGTTGCAACGCGGGATTGGCGCTGTAGCCGCCGTCCCAGTAGGCCTGGCCGTCGATCTCGACCGCCTGGAACAGCAGCGGCAGGCAGGCCGAGGCCAGCACGGCCTCGCAGGTCAGCTGCCGCCCGCTGAACACCACCGGCTGGCCGGTGGCCACGTGGGTGGCGCAGGCGTGGACCCGCAGCGGGCCGGTGGCCACGGCCTCCCAGTCGACCAGCTCGCGCAGCAGGTCGCGCAGGGGGTTCAGCCCCAGGGGATTGGACTGGTAGGGCGAGACGGGGCGCGGCGTGGCGGCCAGCCAGTCACCGCCCCACAGCAGGCGGGCCCAGTGGCGTTGCCAGCCGGCCAGGGCGTCCCACGCGGCAATCCGCTCCCACAGCTGCGCCAGGGTCTGCCGGGCGCCATCGCGCGGGTCGCGCCCGGCTGCCAGGGCGGTGGCCCAACCGCTGGCCAGGGCGACCGCGTTGACGGCGCCGGCGCTGGTGCCGCTCAGTGCCGCAGGCGCGAGCCGACCGTCGGCCAGCAGCGCGTCGAGCACGCCCCAGGTGTAGGCACCGTGCGAGCCGCCGCCCTGCAGGGCCAGGTGGATGGTGGGCATGGGCGGGTCGCAGCAAGTTCCGTGCGGGCCAGCATGCCCGCGCCGGGCGCCGCCTGTGTGTCGTCACCACGTTCAGCCTCGCGCACCGACCCGGAACCGTGCTATAGTCCATGGTTCGCCGGAGGGGTGCCCGAGTGGCTAAAGGGGGCAGACTGTAAATCTGTTGGCTTACGCCTACGCTGGTTCGAATCCAGCCTCCTCCACCAAGGCGCTTCGCAAGAGGTTTTGCGGGGTGACGTGGTGATGCCGGCGAGTGAAGTGCACGACGACGATCGAGTGGTCAGCTGAATGGAAGTCCGCAGGCCGTGTGGCCGGCGGGTCCGCCAGGGGCTCGTGAATTGCGCCCGTTGCGGGAGTAGTTCAATGGTAGAACCTTAGCCTTCCAAGCTAATGACGCGGGTTCGATTCCCGTCTCCCGCTCCAGTCGGTGGCCGGTCGTGCCGGCAGGTTTGAAGCCCGTCCGCGAGGACGGCAAGAATTTCGCCCTTGTGGCTCAGTGGTAGAGCACTCCCTTGGTAAGGGAGAGGTCGCGGGTCCGATTCCCGCCAAGGGCACCAAAGACATCGACGCAATCGTTTCTTTTTCGGAAGGCGAGACATGGCAAAAGGTAAGTTCGAGCGGACCAAACCGCACGTCAACGTGGGCACGATCGGCCACGTGGACCATGGCAAGACGACGCTGACGGCTGCGATCACGACGGTGCTGTCGACCAAG
>JAIXSQ010000006.1 GCA_027484575.1 Comamonadaceae bacterium | reverse complement strand
TGCATCTGACGCCCGCGAGGCACGTGAACTGTCTTCGCGGTTGAATTCGAGCTCCACCCGGAGTTCGCGCGCCGAGGCTGGTCTCTCCGATCGAACCGCCTATGCAGAGCGCATGAGCTCAGCATATGAACGGGGTGAGGTGATAGCGCTCGACATTGCCCAGGACCCGCACAACCTCGCCATGTTCACGCGGTACGCCGAGCAATACGGTGGCACGAGTGCCGCCGCCCGTGCTCTGATGGAGGCCGAGCTGGCGCGGCAGTCACTCGCACCGAACCGCACCCTCTCTGACGGTACTGCCGTGCCGTTGTCATTTGAATCCCTCAGGACCCAGCACGCGCGGCAGGCCGGTCAGTTGGCAGAGGGCCCAGACATTGAGAGCGTGAAACGCACCGGTGATGCTGCAGTCGCTCGCCAGCCCGGTCTGCCAGCTGGCACTGTCCCTCCACAGAGCGTGCCCGACACAGTCCGTGACGCAGTTTCACGGCGCGGGCAGGCGATCCGCGAAGGCGTTCAGCAACAGAGCGGCGCATTGAGCTCGCCTGCCGACGCGGGGCGAAGCGAGGATGGAACCTTGGTCGCAGGGCAATCACTGCTCAAGCGCGCCGCCAAGCAAGTAGCTGCGGATGCCAAGGAGTCCGCCGAGGGCGCTGCCGACGCAGTGAAGGACCTGCTGAAGCGAAGGTAGTCAGGCCAGCCGGTCCGGATCGTGGATGTGCTGATCCGGCGGCGGCGATGGTGGCTTCATGAGCGGCGGGTGACCCCTGTCCCGCCAGTAGTTG
Source organism: Comamonadaceae bacterium (assembly GCA_027484575.1). Classification (GTDB taxonomy): domain Bacteria; phylum Pseudomonadota; class Gammaproteobacteria; order Burkholderiales; family Burkholderiaceae_C; genus Ramlibacter. The sequence goes on along the minus strand of JAIXSQ010000006.1, from coordinate 51,987 downwards.
GCTGCGATGTCGGCCGTCGAAGTTCCCATCCCAGGAATGGAGCCTTCCAGCTCCGGACGACGCTTGATGCCGGATCGATGAGTCATCGCACCTCCCACCGCGGCTCCGACCAGTGCGCCGATCAGGGACAGGACGACTCGCGTGGCCCAATCGTCCTTCATGGAGGCCAGCAGGCCGGCTGCGCAGCCAAGTAGAACGAGCGCAAGGAAGACGGTCTTTCGCATAGAGGTCGTGCCAGTCCAAGACGGAACCAGTGCCCTGGCGCAGCGTACTACTCCATCTACCGCACAGCCAGAGATCCGTTTCAAGTTGCGACGCTGTGACCCAGACTAGACGTTGGCAGGAGTCGAGTCTCTTGCTTCAGCGACTGTCGATCCGTGGAGGGCAGCTTGAGCGACCCTGTCTATCTGATCCGCGAGGTACTGAAGCGCGCGCCGCCGCTCGTCAGCCATCTCGTGATGGTGATACGCGGCCGTCACCTTGTTTCGCTCGGCATGCGCCAGTAGCAACTCGACCACCTCGCGGCTGAATCCATGCTCACGCAGCAAGGTCGCTGCCGTGCCCCTGGTTCCGTGGGGCGAGAAGTCCAGAACGCCGAAGTCGAGTCGCTTGAAGAAGTGGTTCAGCGTAGCGTCGCCGAGCGGCACTGCGGCACGAAGCACCGACGGGAACACGTAGGCCTGCGGCTCCGAGCCGAATGCCTTCAGCAGCCCGAGGAGTTCGAGTGCCTGTCGGGAAAGGTAGACACGGTGCGGCGCCTTCATCTTCATACGCTCGGCCGGGATGTCCCACTGGGCCCGGTCGAGGTCGAACTCGCGCCACCGGGCTCGCAGCACCTCTGACTTGCGGCACATCGTGTACATGAGCATCCGGGTGGCAGCAATGGTCACGAAGTGCGCGCCTTGTTTCGCCACCGACCGCCAGAAGGCTCCTAGTTCTGGCTCGGTCAGATGCCGGTGGTGCTCGGCAGCAGGCACCTCGATGACGCCTCGCAGTGGCAAGGCCGGGTTGACCTCGACGATCAGCTTCTGGATCGCGTAGTTGTAGATCTGCTGGATGTGTTGCCTGACGCCCTCCGCCGTCTTCGGCGTTCCTCTCAAGTCCTCGATGATCGCGAGCACGTCGGCGGGCCGGACGCCGCCCAGCGGCTTCTCGCCGATCGCTGGCCATACGAAGCGCTCGAGCCGGGACTCGATCTGGTTCCGGTAGGTCTCGGACCTGGTCATCAGGCGCTCGCGGATCCAGCGCCGGGAGAACGCCTCGAACTGGTCGGCAGCGGGCTGGCTGTCCTTCGCCTGCTGCCGACGCTCCGCAGTCTCCTGGCGACGAACTTCGGCGGGGTCTACCCCTCGCTCCAAGAGCGACCTGAGTTCGAAGTGCCGCGCCCGGGCGTCGGCCACCCCGATCTCCGGGTATCGTCCGATCTTGACGTCTCGGCGGCTGCCGGCGAATCGGTACTGGTAGCGCCAGGTCTTCTGGCCGGTCGTGCTGACCTCGACGAAAAGCCCCCCGCCATCGCTTAGCTTGTAGAGCCGCGCCTTCGCCTTGGCGTTCTTGATCCGAGTGGGCGTGAGGGTGTAGTTGCTCAGTCGCATGCGTCGTCTCCCGACACTTTTCAGCCACCTCCAAGTGGAGGAATTTGGGCCGTTTCGGGCCCCGTCTCCCGTCAATTTCCCCTCCAAAATGGCGGGATTTCGTGGTCTGCCGTGAGACGTGCTGAAAAGACAAAGCCCCTGATTTCTTCAACAAAATCAGGGGCTTACGGGGCGTCAAGAGACGCGGTGGGACGGCTTCACATGTGGTCGATCATGACTTGGCCGAACCCGGAGCAGCTGACCTGGGTGGCGCCGTCCATCAGGCGCGCGAAGTCGTAGGTGACCTTCTTGGAATGGATGGACTTTTCCATCGAGCTGATGATCAGGTCGGCGGCCTCGGTCCAGCCCATGTGGCGCAGCATCATCTCGGCGCTCAGGATCTCGGAGCCGGGGTTGACGTAGTCCTTGCCGGCGTACTTGGGCGCGGTGCCGTGGGTGGCCTCGAACATCGCGACCGTGTCGCTGAGGTTCGCGCCCGGGGCGATGCCGATGCCGCCGACCTGAGCCGCCAGCGCGTCGGACACGTAGTCGCCGTTGAGGTTCAGCGTGGCGATCACGCTGTACTCGGCCGGGCGCAGCAGGATCTGCTGCAGGAACGCGTCGGCGATCGAGTCCTTGATGACGATGTCCTTGCCCGTCTTCGGGTTCTTGAACTTGCACCACGGGCCGCCGTCGATCGGCTGGGCGCCGAACTCGCGCTGCGCCAGCGCGTAGGCCCAGTCACGGAAGCCACCTTCGGTGAACTTCATGATGTTGCCCTTGTGCACGATGGTCACGCTGGGCTTGTCGTTGTCGATCGCGTACTGGATCGCCTTGCGCACCAGGCGCTCGGTGCCCTCGATGGAGACCGGCTTGATGCCGATGCCCGAGGTGTCGGGGAAGCGGATCTTCTTGACACCCATCTCGTCGATCAGGAACTTGATCAGCTTCTGGGCCTTGTCGGTCTTGGCCTCGTACTCGATGCCGGCGTAGATGTCCTCGGAGTTCTCGCGGAAGATGACCATGTTGGTCTTCTCCGGCTCCTTGAGCGGCGAGGGCACGCCCTTGAAGTACTGGATCGGGCGCAGGCACACGTACAGGTCGAGTTCCTGGCGCAGGGCCACGTTCAGCGAACGGATGCCACCGCCCACCGGCGTGGTCAGCGGGCCCTTGATCGACACCACGTAATCGCGCACGGCGTGCAGCGTCTCCTCGGGCAGCCACACGTCGGGGCCGTAGACCTTGGTGGACTTCTCGCCGGCGTAGACCTCCATCCAGTGGATCTTCTTCTTGCCGCCGTAGGCCTTGGCCACGGCCGCGTCCACCACCTTCAGCATCACGGGGGTGATGTCCATGCCCGTCCCGTCACCCTCGATGAACGGGATGATCGGCTGGTCCGGCACGTTCAGGGACATGTCGGCGTTGACGGTGATCTTCTGGCCCTGGCTGGGCACCTTGATGTGCTGGTACATGAGATACGTGTGGATCGAAGGGGAAGTGGGTTCGCGCTGTGTGGCAAACCCCACGGATTCTAGCCCTCCCGCAACCGGCGCCTTCCCGACGCACTTGGTGACAACCGGCAGGTGTCAACCGAACCGCCTTGCGGCCCGTTGCGGAATGGCTTCCCGACGACGGGAGGTCCACTCCGCAAACCGATCTCGAAGGATCCAGACATGACCAAGCTGCTCGCCGCCCTGCTGACTGCCGTGTTCGCGACCGCCTCGTTCGCCCAGGCCCCGGCGCCCGCCAAGGCCGAGGCCAAGCCGGAAGCGAAGGCCGAAGCCAAGGCCGAGAAGAAGGAAGCCAAGGCCGACGCCAAGGCGGACAAGAAGGAAGCCAAGGCCGAGGCGAAGGCGGACAAGAAGGAAGCCAAGGCCGAGAAGAAGGAAGTCAAGGCTGAAGCCAAGGCCGACGCCAAGATGGACGCCAAGAAGTAAGCCGCTTCCGGCCGACCACGACGCCCGCTTCGCGCGGGCGTCGCCGTTTGGGACGCGCCATTCGCCTGCCGCACAATCGCCCGCCATGAAGACCCTGTTCGCCGCCCTCGCCCTGGCGCTGGCCGCCACCACGGCGCCGGCCCAGCAGCCCCAGACCGACCTGCCCCGCGCGCGGCTCAACGCGGGCATGCACCTGCTGGACGTGCAGGTCGCCGCCACGCCCGAGCAGCGCGCCACCGGCCTGATGTGGCGGCGCGAGATGGGCACCAACGAGGGCATGCTGTTCGTCTTCGAGCAGCCGTCGCAGCAGTGCTTCTGGATGAAGAACACGCTGCTGCCGCTGACCGCGGCCTTCCTCGGTGACGACGGCGAGATCGTCAACCTGGCCGACATGCAGCCGCAGACCACAGACGCCCACTGCTCGCGCAAGCCGGTGCGCTACGTGCTCGAGATGCACCAGGGCTGGTTCGGCCGCAAGGGCCTCAAGCCCGGCATGAAGCTGGGCGGCCTGCCCGCGCCGCGCTGATCGGCGGCCACCTCGGCGTCCCAATGCGAAGGCCCGCATCAGCGGGCCTTCGTGCATGCAGGCGGCGCAGGACGCGCCGCGGACGTCAGGCGAAGTTCTTCGCCGCGAAGTCCCAGTTGACCAGCTTGTCCAGGAAGGTCTCGACGAACTTCTGGCGCAGGTTGCGGTAGTCGATGTAGTAGGCGTGCTCCCAGACGTCGACGGTCAGCAGCGCCTTGTCGGCGGTGGTCAGCGGGGTGCCGGCCGCGCCCGTGTTGACGATGTCGACGCTGCCGTCGGCCTTCTTGACCAGCCACGTCCAGCCCGAGCCGAAGTTGCCCACGGCCGACTTCACGAACGCCTCGCGGAACGCCGCGTAGCTGCCCCACTTGGCCGTGATGGCCTGCGCCAGCGCGCCGCCGGGCTCGCCACCGCCATTGGGCTGCATGCAGTTCCAGAAGAAGGTGTGGTTCCAGATCTGGGCCGCGTTGTTGTAGACGCCGCCGGAGGACTTCTTGACGATCTCCTCCAGGGTCATGGACTCGAACTCGGTGCCCTTCTGCAGGTTGTTCAGGTTCACCACGTACGCGTTGTGGTGCTTGCCATGGTGGAACTCGAGCGTCTCCTTGGAATAGTGCGGCGCCAGCGCGTCGATGGCGTACGGCAGCGGGGGCAGGGTGTGTTCCATGGCGGTTCCTCGGTGTGTTGCGGTGGGAGGCGAAAAACGAAGGCGCGATTCTAGGCAATCAGAGCAACCGGGGTTGCCCGACGGTCAGATCCAGTTCCCCCTCGGCGAGCAGGGCGTGCAGCGCCTGCCCGGGGCTGGCCTGCGCCGCCCGGCTCACCACTTGCCCCTCGTCGTCGGTGAGCAGTGCGTAGCCGCGCTGCAGCACCAGCCGCGGGTCGAGCAGTTGCAGCCGCACGGCGTCGCGCTGCAGCCGGTCGTGCGAGCGCTGCAGGCGCTGCGCGAGCGCGGCGCCGCGGCGCACGCCGGCTGCATCGACCGCCGCATGTTCCCGCTGCAGGCGCAGCTGGAGCGCGTGCCGCAGCCGGTCGCCCAACTGCTCCTGCCGCCGCTGCTGCAAGCCCAGCCGGCCCGATGGGCGCCCCAGCCGCGCGGCCGCCATGTCCAGGCGCTGGGACGCGCCGTCCAGCCGACGCGACAGGCCGTCGGCCAGCCGCTCGCGCAGCCGGGCGAGTTCCTGCGCCAGTTCGGCCCGGGGCCGGGCGACGAGCTCGGCCGCCGCCGTGGGCGTGGGCGCGCGCAGGTCGGCGCAGAAGTCGGCGATGGTCACGTCGGTCTCGTGCCCCACGCCGCACACCAGCGGCACCGGGCTGCGCACGATGGCCCGCGCGAGCTGTTCGTCGTTGAAGGACCACAGGTCCTCGATCGAGCCGCCGCCGCGCACCAGCAGGATCACGTCCAGTTCGCCCTGCGCCGCCAGGGCGTAGAGCGCTTCGAGCGCACGCAGCAGTTCGGGCACCGCCTGTGCGCCCTGCACCGAGGCCGGCGCGAGCACCACCGGCAGGTGCGGCACGCGCCGCCGCAGCGCGGTGGCCACGTCGTGCAGGGCCGCGGCGCCGAGCGAGGTGACCAGGCCGATGCGCCGCGGCAGGGCCGGCAGCGCCCGCTTGCGGCCCGCGTCGAACAGCCCTTCGGCCTCGAGCTTGGCCTTCAGCCGCAGGAAGCGCTCGTACCAGGCGCCCTGCCCCGCGCGGCGCAGGCTCTCCACGACGATCTGCAGGTCGCCCCGGGGCTCGTACACCGCCAGCCGCCCCTGCACCTCGACCAGGTCGCCCTCGGCCGGCGTGAAGTCGAGCAGCGCCGCCGCCCGCCGGAACATGGCGCAGCGCAACTGGCCGTTGGGGTCCCGCAGCGTGAAGTACAGGTGCCCGCTGGCCGCGCGCGACACGCTGCACAGCTCCCCGCGCACGGCCACCGGGTTCAGCCGCGCATCCAGCAGGTCGGCGACAGCGCGGCACAGGGCGCCGACCGGCCAGACGCGCAACTGCGCCGCGTCGTGCATGGCGCCTTCCATCAGATCTGCCCGTCCTGCGGGGTTGACTTCATCCACAGCGCCGGCGCTGCGGCGCAGCGTGGCCCATCAATTGCGGGAGAACGCGATTCCTCCGTGCAAGCCTTTGATTTCATTGAGGAATTCGCTGCTGAATTTGTCATCGAACTGTCGCGAAGCCCGATGGATGCGGGGCGCGGGCCCGGCGACAGCCACTTCTGCACAAAGTTGTCCACAGGAACTGTGGGCCGTTTCCTACGGTCAGCCGCCTGCGTCCTACAGGGCCCGACCCGTCCGCCATAATCGCGCCCGGATCAGCATTCCCGAACACCGGCGGAGCCCCTTTTGCTGTCGATCATACAAGCCGCAGGTTGGCCGATCTGGCCCCTCATTGCCTGCTCCATCCTGGCCCTGGCCCTCGTCATCGAACGCTTCCTGAGCCTCAAGACGGCACGCGTCGCCCCCCCCAAGCTGCTCGACGAAGCCTTGGCCGTTTCACGCACCAGCGTGCCAGCGCCCGACGTCGTGTCCCAGCTCGAGCAGAACTCCGCGCTGGGCGAGGTCCTCGCCAGCGGCTTCCGCGCCCTGAACGCCGACCCGCGCTGCAGCGAGTCGGACCTGCGCGCGACGCTGGAGGGCTCGGGCCGCGCCGTCGCCCACCGGCTCGAGCGCTACCTGGCCGCGCTGGCCACCATTGCGTCGGCCGCACCGCTGCTGGGTCTGCTGGGCACCGTCATCGGCATGATCGAGATCTTCGGGGCGCAGGCACCGGGCAGCGCCGGCGCCGGCAGCAACCCGGCCCAGCTGGCGCACGGCATCTCGGTGGCGCTCTACAACACGGCCTTCGGCCTGATCGTGGCCATCCCGGCGCTGATCTTCTGGCGCTACTTCCGCGCCCGCGTCGACGCCTACCTGCTGACGCTCGAGCTGGCGTCCGAGCGGTTCCTGCGCCACCTCAACGGGCTGCGCCGCGCATGAGGCTGAACTTCCGCCCCCGCGAGCGCGACGAGCCGGAGATCAACCTGATCCCGTTCATCGACGTGCTGCTGGTGGTGCTGATCTTCCTGATGCTGTCCACCACGTACAGCAAGTTCACCGAACTGCAGCTGCGCCTGCCGGTCGCCGACGCGCAGGCCCAGCGGGACTACCCGCGCGAGGTGCTGGTGGGCGTGGCGGCCGACGGCCGCTACACGGTGAACAAGCAGGCCGTCGCCGGCCGCAGCCCCGAGCTGCTGGCCATGGCGCTGGGCGAAGCAGCCACCGCCGGCAAGGACAGCGTGGTGATCGTCAGCGCCGACGCCACCGCGCCGCACCAGGCCGTGATCACCGTGCTCGAGGCGGCGCGCCGCGCCGGCCTGCAGCAGGTCACCTTCGCGGCCCAGTCCTCGGCTGCCGCAGGCGGCCGCTGACCACGATGCGGGCGGCGCTGCAGCGGGCCTGGCGCACCCGCGGCCCGCTGGCCTGGGCGCTCGCGCCGCTGTCGCTCCTGTACGGCCTGCTCGCCGCCTTGCACCTCCTGCCCTGGCGGCTGGGATGGCGCCAGCCGTGGCGGGCTCCCGTCCCCGTGGTGGTGGTCGGCAACGTGGTGGCCGGCGGCGCGGGCAAGACCCCGGTGGTGATCGCCATTGCCGACCGGCTGGCAGCCCGTGGCCTGCAGGTGGGCATCGTGGCCCGCGGCTACGGCCGCCGTGCCGACGGCTGCATCGCCGTCACGGCCGCCAGCGACCCCGCCGACGTGGGCGACGAGCCGCTGCTGGTCGCCCGGCGCACGGGCCTGCCGGTGGTCGTCGCCAAGCGGCGCGCCGACGCGGTGCGGGCCCTGCTGGCGGCCCACCCCGGCGTGCAGGTCGTCCTCAGCGACGACGGCCTGCAGCACAGGGCGCTGGCGCGCGACCTCGAGATCGTCGTCTTCGATGCCCGGGGCACGGGCAACGGCTGGCTGCTGCCGGCCGGGCCGCTGCGCGAAGCCTGGCCCCGCCATGCCGACCTGGTCCTGCGCCCTCCCGAACGCGCGGACCTGGGCGGCCATGCGGTGCGCCGCTCCCTGGCCGGGCACGCGCTGCGGGCCGACGGGGCGCGGCGCAGCCTCGCCGACCTGGCCGCCGCGCCCTGCGCGGCCGTCGCCGGCATCGCCGAGCCGCAGGCGTTCTTCGCGATGCTGCGCGCCGCGGGCCTCACGCTGGCAAGCACCACGCCCCTGGCGGACCACCACGACTACGCGGCCGGCCCGGTGCCGCAGCCGCCGGCCGGCGGCCACCTGCTGTGCACCGAGAAGGACGCCGTCAAGCTGTGGCAGCGGCAGCCCCTGGCCTGGGCCGTCCCGCTGGCGCTGGAGATCGAGCCCGCGTTCTGGTCCGCGCTCGAGGCGGCGCTGGGGCGGCGGCTATCATCGACCGATGGACCCCAAGCTGCTTGAACTGCTGGTCTGCCCGGTCACGAAGGGCACGCTGGACCTGGACCGCAACCGCCAGGAACTCGTCTCCCGCAGCGCCCGCCTGGCCTACCCGATCCGCGACGGCATCCCCGTGCTGCTCGAGGAGGAGGCCCGCCCCCTGAGCGACGCCGAGCTCGAGGCGCTGCCCCGCCGCACGCCGCTGGCCTGAGCCGTGGACGCGGTCGTCCTGATCCCGGCGCGGCTCGCCTCCAGCCGCCTGCCTGACAAGCCCCTGGCCGACATCGGCGGCCAGCCGATGGTCGTGCGCGTCGCACAGCGGGCGCGCCGCAGCGGCGCCGCCCGCGTCGTGGTCGCGGCCGACAGCCCGGCCATCGTGCAGGCCTGCGCGGCCCACGGGGTCGAGGCCGTGCTCACCGACGTCGCGCATCCCAGCGGCACCGACCGCCTGGCCCAGGCCTGCGACATCCTGGGGCTGCCCGACGACACCGTGGTGGTCAACGTCCAGGGCGACGAGCCCCTGATCGACCCGGCGCTGGTCGGCGCGGTAGCCGGGCTGCTGCGCGATCGCGGCGACTGCGCGATGAGCACCGCCGCCCACCCGATCGCGGAGGTCGCGGAGTTCCTCAATCCCAACGTGGTCAAGGTCGTGGCGGACGCGCGCGGCACGGCGCTGTACTTCAGCCGCGCCCCCATGCCCTGGTGGCGCGACGGTTACGCCGACGGCGTGCGTCGGCTGCCCACGCCGGCGCCCCTGCGGCACATCGGCCTGTACGGCTACAGGCGCAGCTTCCTGCGCAGCTTTCCGCAGCTGCCGCCGGCGCCGCTCGAGCAGTTGGAGTCGCTGGAGCAGCTGCGCGCGCTGTGGCATGGCCACCGCATCGCGCTGCACGTGACGCAGACCGCGCCGGGGCCGGGCGTGGACACGCCCGAGGACCTCGCCAGGGTGCGCGCGCTGGTCGCCCAGGGCCTGGGCTGAAGGCCCCCCGCACGGCCCCTGGCGTAAGTTGGCGCAAGGGGGTGCATGCTATCCTCAGCCGACAAAGCGCAACGGCCCGGCGCAGGCCCGCAGCGCCCGCCATCCCAACCATCCGAGGAACTCCATGAGACTGATCCTGCTGGGCGCGCCCGGCGCGGGCAAAGGCACGCAAGCGACCTTCATCTGCCAGAAGTACGGCATTCCGCAGATCTCCACGGGCGACATGCTGCGCGCCGCGGTGAAGGCCGGCACGCCGCTCGGCCTGGAAGCCAAGAAGGTCATGGATGCGGGTGGCCTCGTCAGCGACGCGATCATCATCGGGCTGGTCAAGGAGCGCCTGGCGCAGGCCGACTGCGCGCAAGGCTTCCTGTTCGATGGCTTCCCCCGCACCATCCCCCAGGCCGACGCGATGAAGGACGCCGGCGTGCGCCTGGACTATGTCCTCGAGATCGACGTGCCCTTCGACGCGATCGTCGAGCGCATGAGCGGCCGCCGCTCGCACGTGGCCTCGGGCCGCACCTACCACGTCAAGTTCAACCCGCCCAAGGTGGCGGGCGTCGACGACGTCACCGGCGAGCCGCTGGTGCAGCGCGACGACGACAAGGAAGAGACCGTGACCAAGCGCCTGCAGGTCTATGCCTCGCAGACCCGCCCGCTGGTCGACTACTACGCCAACTGGGCCAAGGCCGACCCGGTCAACGCGCCGAAGTACCGCGCGATCAGCGGCATGGGCTCCGTCGAGGAGATCACCGCGCGCGCGCTGGCGGCCCTGGCGACCTGAGACGGCGGGCCTGCGCCGCCACGCACGACGCGCCCCACGGGGCGCGTCGCCGCTTGTGGGCCCGGGGCAGGCGTCAGGCCGGCGACGAACGCAGGCCGTAGGCCTGGCCGCCGACGAACAGGTATTCGGCCCGCAGCACGGGCTCGCCCTTCTCGTCCTTGAAGCTGAATCCCAGCACGCCCACGCTGGCGCCGGCCTGGATCGGGGCCACCTTCCAGGCCTCCATGCGCGTCAGCGGGGCGAGCTCGACCTCCCAGACCCTGTCCCGCCGCGTGGGCAGCTGCGCCCGCGCCAGCAGCGCCTTGCCGTCCACCGGCGCCGACTGCGGCGGCACAGCGCGGGTCGCCAGGTCGGCCGGAAGCTTCAGGCCGGGGGCCAGCTCGAGCCTGAGCTCGGCATGCGGGTTCTGCCACCGCACCGAGACCACCTTGCCTTCGAGCCACAGCGGCCGGTCCTGGTCGAAGCTGCTCCAGCCATGGTGGGCGCGAGCCCAGGCCGGCAGGCCCGCGGCGGCGATGAGCAACGTGCGTCGTGCAAGCATCTCGTGTCTCCTTCAGCGGTAGGCGATCCAGCGCCCGCAGGCCAGGACCGCGATCCAGAGCACGGACGACAGCACCAGCTGCGCCCGCGCCACGGCATCCAGTGTGCCGACCCCGCCCCGGGCATGGAAGGCCGCGGCGTTGCAACCCGCCAGCATGAGCAGGGTCATCTTGAGGGTGAACGCGCGGTTGGCCAGCAGTTCCTGCGGCTGGGTCGCGAACATGGCCAGGCCGGTCGCGCCGGCCAGCCCGAATCCCGCCAGCGCGATCCCGAGGCTGAGCCGGGCCATGTCCTGCAGCGGCAGCGCCGACCCACGGCCGAAGGCCCGCAGCTCGAGCGTCACGAGGTTGCCCAGCAGCAGCGCGATGCCCAGCAGGTGCGCCACCTCCAGCGCCGGGTAGGCCCAGGGATGCGCGAACAGGCCGCTCACGACGCGACCAGCGCCTGCAACTGCAGGTCGATGCGCGCCTTCACCGGCGACAGCGGGTGCGCCGGCAGCCGGTCTCCGCCATGCGGCAGCACGCGGCCCTCCAGGCAGCGGCTGGCCCGCAGCACGGGCAGCCCTGCGGCCACCGCCTCCAGCAGCGCCGCCTCCAGCGCCTCGTGCACGGAGCCGTTGCCCGTGCCGGCCACCACCAGGCCGCGCACGCCCTGGGCCGCCAGCTCGCCCACCAGGCGGCCGTCGGCGCCCGCATGGCTCAGCACGATCTCCACCCGTGGCCACGCGCCCGCCTGCACCTGCGACACGCGCTGCGCCAGCCCCGGCGTGGGGGCGCCGACCGGCCAGGGCCGCAGCAAGCGCACCCGGCCGTCCTCGACCAGGGCCACGGGGCCGGCATCGCCGGAACTGAAGGGGTCGAGCCGGTAGGGGTGCACCTTGGCCACGTCGGCCGCCGCGTGCACGCGGCCCGCACAGACGGCCAGCACGCCCTGGGCGCCATCGGCGGCCGCGACGGCCAGGGCATCGGCCAGGTTCTGCGGCCCGTCGGGGGACAAGGCCGTGGCTGGCCGCATCGCGCAGGTCAGCACCACCGGCCGCTGCGGCGCCAGCACGCGCTGCAGGAACCAGGCGGTCTCCTCGAGCGTGTCGGTGCCGTGGGTTACCACCAGGCCGCGCACGTCCGGCTGCGCCAGCCAGTGCGCCACGCGGGCCGCGAGGGCCTGCCACAGCGCCGGCCCCATGTCCTTGCTGTCCACCTGCGCCACCTGCTCGGCCACCAGCGTGGTGTCCTGCAGTGCCGGCAACCCTGCCAGCAGCTGCCCGACCGCCACGCTGCCAGCCCGGTAGTCGAGGTGGCCCGCACCCGCCGTCGCGGCCCCCGCGATGGTGCCGCCGGTGCCCAGCACCACGATGCGCGCAGCCCTCACTTGCATTCCTTCATGAAACTGGTTGAAAATACAGGTACTGGATAGGCAGCCAGTCCGCAGACCCTGCACCGCGCCGCCACCAGGCCTTCCAAGGAGCCGACCGATGGACAGCACCGCGATCGAAACCCCCAAGCTCACCGCCCGGCAGCAGCAGATTCTGGACCTGATCCAGACCGCCATCGCGCGCACGGGCGCCCCGCCCACCCGCGCCGAGATCGCCGCGCAGCTGGGCTTCAAGTCGGCCAATGCGGCCGAGGAGCACCTGCAGGCCCTGGCCCGCAAGGGCGTGATCGAGCTGGTCAGCGGCACCTCGCGGGGCATCCGGCTGCGCAGCGACACGCTGCGGTCCATCCACGAATCGCGCATCAAGCAGTTCCAGCTGCCGCTGCCCAGCCTGGCCCAGCTCGCGCTGCCCCTGATCGGCCGGGTCGCGGCGGGCTCGCCCATCCTGGCGCAGGAACACGTCGACCAGACCTACTACGTCGAGAGCAGCCTGTTCCAGCGCCGGCCCGACTACCTGCTGAAGGTGCGCGGCATGTCGATGCGCGACGCCGGCATCATGGACGGCGACCTGCTGGCCGTGCAGGCCACCAAGGACGCCAAGAACGGCCAGATCGTGGTGGCGCGGCTGGGCGACGAGGTGACCGTCAAACGCTTCCGCCGCAACAAGCACCTGATCGAGCTGCACGCCGAGAACCCCGACTACGCCACCATCGTGGTCGAGCCGGGCGAGCCCTTCGAGATCGAGGGCCTGGCCGTCGGCCTGATCCGCAACACCATGCTCATGTGATGTCCGCCGGCCGTGTGCAGGTGGCGGGCGTCTGGCGCGATTCGATGCGCCAGCACCCTGCGCCGGCCGGTGTTCCCTGCAGCCAATCTCGCCTGTGTCGCGGACCGTCGTGTCCCCGGAGATACACATGCCCCTGATCGCCATCGCCTGGGCCAGCCTGGCCCGTTCCATCGCCCGCCTGCTGCGCCTCGTGCCCGCCTTGGGCCGTGCGGGCACGTCCAGCGCCACGCCGTCCACCGGCGCGGGCATGCTGCACACCGCCGCCGGACGCGGGCAGGTGCAGTGGCCGCCGCGCGCCCTGCCCGGCCGCCCGCTGCGCGTGCTGCGCGTCGTCGACGCCGCCCAGGGTCCGGCCAGCGCCGGGCGCATGGTCATCTCGGGCCGCCTGGCCGACGTGTGCGCCGAGCTCGACCGGCTGGCCGCGCTCGAAGGCGCGGCCGCCTGAGCACCACGGCCCGGCCGGCCGGCCGGGCCGTCGCGCCTCACTGGGCGCCCATCAGGTAATCGGCCTTGCCCAGGTCCACGCCGTCGTGCCGCAGGATGTTGTATGCGGTGGTCACGTGGAAGAACAGGTTGGGCAGCACCCAGTGCTTCAGGTACGCCTCGCCACGCATGGTGCGGGAGCTGTCGCGCACGGGGAAGGTGACTTCCTTGTCCTCCGTGCCGTCCAGTGCCTGGGCCGGCACCGTGTCCAGCCATGCCAGGGTCCGGGCGATGCGCTCCTTGAGCTGCTCGAAGGTCGACTCGGTGTCCTCGAACTTCGGTGAATCCACGCCGGCAAGCCGCGCGATGCCCAGCTTCGAGACGTCGCAGGCAATCTGCACCTGGCGGGCCAGCGGCAGCATGTCGGGCGCCAGGCGGTCGGTCACCAGCACCTGCGGATCGATCTTGCGCGCCTGTGCATGGGCCAGGCCCTTGTCGAGGATGTGAGAGAGGTTGCCCAGCATCGTGCGAACGACGGGCAGGCTGGCCGAGGACATGGAAATGGGCATGGCGGTTCCTGGTGTGTGGAGACGAGCCGCCGGGCGTCGCTGCACCCGGGCGCGGCGGGCGCGATGGTAGCCAAGGCGGCGCCCTCCTGCCGGAGCCGCCGCAGGCGCAAGGCACAATGCCGGCCCATGAACATCGTGATCCTCGACGATTACCAGGACGCGGTGCGCAAGCTGCGCTGCGCCGCCAGGCTCGAGGCCTACCCCGCCAAGGTCTACACCAACACCGTCAAGGGCATCGGGCAGCTGTCCGTGCGCCTGCGCGACGCCGACGTGATCGTGCTGATCCGCGAGCGCACCCACATCACCCGCCAGCTGCTCGAGAAGCTGCCGCGCCTGAAGCTCATCTCGCAGACCGGCCGCGCCGGCGGCCACGTCGACATCGAGGCCTGCACCGAGCGCGGCATCGTCGTGACCGAAGGCACGGGCTCGCCGTACGCACCGGCCGAACTCACCTGGGCGCTGATCATGGCCGCCATGCGCCGGCTGCCGCAGTACATCCAGACCCTCAAGCACGGTGGCTGGCAGCAGTCGGGCATGAAGTCGGCCTCGATGCCGCCCAACTTCAACCTGGGCCAGGTGCTGCGCGGCAAGACGCTGGGCATCTTCGGCTACGGCAAGATCGGCCAGCTGGTCGCCGGCTACGGCCGGGCCTTCGGCATGCAGGTGCTGGTGTGGGGCCGCGACGGCTCGCGCTCGCGCGCCGTCGCCGACGGCTACACCGCGGCCGAGAGCCGCGAGCAGCTGTTCGCCGAAAGCGACGTGCTCAGCCTGCACGTGCGCCTGGGCCCCGAGACCACCGGCCTGGTCAAGCTCGACGACTTCAACCGCATGAAGCCGACCGCGCTGTTCGTCAACACCTCGCGGGCCGAGCTGGTCGAGCCCGACGCGCTGATCGCCGCCCTCAACCGCGGACGCCCCGGCATGGCGGCCGTGGACGTGTTCGAGAGCGAGCCCATCCTGCAGGGCCACGCGCTGCTGCGGCTGGAGAACTGCATCTGCACGCCCCACATCGGCTACGTCGAGCAGGAGAGCTACGAGATGTACTTCGGGGCCGCATTCGACAACGTGGTGAACTTCATCGAGGGTCACCCCACCAACGTGGTCAACCCGGCCGCGCTGCAGGTGCGGCGCTAGTGGCGCGCGAGGCCGCAGCCGGCGCCGCCGCCAGCCCGGGCGCCGACGGCCGGCTGCCGCCGGTGCTGCGGCCCCTGACCTTCGGCAACTTCGTGATCGGCGCCGGCGTCATGGCGGTGCCGGGCACGCTGCCCTCGATCAGCGACACGCTGCAGGTCTCCACCGCCACCGCAGGGCAGTTGATCGCCGCAGGCGGCCTCGTGATGTGCATCAGCGCGCCGTTGTGCGCCGCCGCCGTCGCGGGCTGGGACCGGCGCCGCCTGCTGGCGCTGACCATGGCCTGGTACGCGCTGCTGCACCTGGCCTGCGCCGCCGCACCCAGCTTCGCGACGCTGCTGCCGCTGCGCGCCTTGGCCGTGCTGTCGCCGGCCGTGTTCACCCCCCAGGCGGCCGCCTGCATCGGCCTGCTCGTGCCGCCGGCGCAACGGGGCCGTGCCATCGCCTCCGTGTTCCTCGGCTGGTCGGTCGCCTCGGTGCTCGGCATGCCCATGAATGCGTGGCTGGGGGGCATGTTCGGCTGGCGGGCCGCCTTCGTGGCGGTGGCCGTGCTGGCGGCGGTGGCGGCCCTGTGGGTGTGGCGCACCCTGCCCGATGGCGTGCGCCCCCCTGCCCTGTCGCGCGGCGCCTGGGGCCAGGTGCTGCGCTCGCGGCCACTGATGCTGGTGATCACCGTGACCGCGCTCTATTCGGCCGGCCAGTTCGTGCTGTTCGGCTACTTCGCACCCTGGTTCCGCGAGCGGCTGGACGCCACGCCGGGGCAGATGAGCCTGCTGTTCATGTGGTTCGGCGCCTTCGGATTGCTGGGCAACCTGCTGATGGCGCGCTACATCGACCGGCTGGGCGCCGACCGCGCCGTGCTGCTGGGCACCGGCGGCATGGCGCTGGGGCTGGCCTTGTGGCCGCTGGGCACGAGCTTCGCGCTCGCCGCGCTGGTCATGGTGCCGTGGGCGCTGGGCTGCTTCTCGTCGAATTCGGCGCAGCAGGCGCGGCTGGCGGCACTCGCGCCCGGCCTGGCCAGCGGCTCCATCGCGCTCAACACCTCGGCGATCTACCTGGGCCAGGCGGTCGGCGCCGCCGCCGGTGGCTGGCTGATCACCCATGGCGGCTTCGGCCCGCTGCCCTGGACCGGCCTGGGGATGATGCTGGTGGCCCTGGCGGCCAGCGTGGCCGCCGGGCGCGCTGCCCGGGCCGCCCGCGCCGTCGGGCCGCACTGAGCGGACGCGCTACGGGCGCCCGCAACGACGCGCTCAGTCGCGCGTCTTCTTCGTGGTGAGCCCGCTGGTGTCGATCTCCGGCAGGTCGAAGTCCAGCAGGTTGCTGTCCTGCCCGGCATCCGACGCCGGAACGGACGACGGCGCCTGCGAGTCGCCGATCAGCGGCTCCTCGGCGGCGGGCACCACCAGGTGCGCGGCGGGCTCGTCCAGGTTGATGTCCAGCGGCGCATCGCCGGCGACCAGCGGCAGCTCGAAGTCGGGCGGCGCGCCCAGGCCCGACGGCGCCGCCAGGTCTGGCGGCAGCGCGAGTTCGGGCAACGGCATCGCGGCCGCGCCGCCGGCGCGCGAGCTCCTGCCGGTGGACAGGGGATGGATGGCCGTCGCGCCGAAGCCCGGCTGCGACGCCGGCGCGCCGTGCACGTAGCCCGAGTCGGTGAATCCCGAGTTGCCGCCCGAAGCCCCGCGAGCCGCCTCGCGGCCGAACACCTCGGTGCCCACGTGGTGCAGCAGCAGCAGTTCGCGGTAGGCCTGCAGGCTGAAGGCCTGGGCGCCGTCCTGCGCCGGGCCACGGAAGATCGACTCCTCGATCACGTCCAGCACCCGCCGCGACGGCCACAGGGCGACGATGCGCGCCATCGCGTTCTCGTACTGCTCCAGTCCGGCGCCACCCTCGCTGTAGGCGTCGAACGCCGGCACCTGGGCGTTGAAGTTGCGCTGGAACTCGGCGCTGATCCAGTCGTAGTCATCGCGCCGGCCCAGGCGGTGGTAGATGTCGACCAGGTCGAGCCAGGCCACCGGGCTGGTCTGGGGATTGGCGGCGATGTGGGTGCGCAGCACCTCGATGGCACGGTCGAACTCGCCCAGGGAGACGAAGAAGTCCGCCTCCTGCTGCACGTCGTGCAGTTCCTCGGCCTTGAGCGAGCGCAGCTGCGAGGGCTGGCTGAAGGGAAAGTCCTCGCGGCCGGACGTCTGGAACGACGGCGGCTCGACCACCTGCAGCGGCTGCGTGCGGTGGGCGGCGGCAACCGCCGGTGCGGACGGGGTCGGATCGAGCGGCAGGTCCACGGAACGCAGGCCCGGCCGCGACGCCGGCTGCGAATGGCCGCGGCTGCTGGGGCTGCGGCGCGACGACGAAGCCGACCGCGGCGGCGGCACCTCGAAGGCGTCGAAGCCCGTCTCGGGGGTGTCGGCCCTCTCCTTCGGCTTCCACCACGCCGTGCCGTCCGACGGACCACCCCGCCCGCCGCGGCGCCACGCCCAGGCCGCCAGGCCCAGTGCAGCCGCCAGCAGGGCGGCCAGCGTGTACACGAGCGGATTGGCGTAGCGCTCGGCCTGCGCCTCCTGCAGCTGGCCCCGCAGCTCGGCCAGCGCCTTGTCGTTGCGCTGCACCGACTGGCGCAGGGTGCGCAGGTCGTTCTCCAGGCCCTCCAGCCGCTGCGCCTCGCGCAGCAGGTCCTCGGGCTGCGCGTTCAGGGCCTTCCACAGCGCCTGCGCCGCCGCGCGCTGCTGCGCGGTGGCCTCGGCGGCCGGCAGGTCGAGCATGCCGCTGCTGCGCAGCGTCGGCTCGATGGCCACCGACAGGTCCAGCGGCTCGAGCTTCAGGCGCGGCTGCGTCGGGGCCGCGACCCGGCGCGGGCCGGCGGGAACGATCGGGCGGTCTGCGGCCGCGGGCACGCCCGGGGCCGAGGCGGCGGCCCGCGGCCGCACGGGACGCGGCGCGCCCAGGGGCGGCTGTTCGGCGACGGGCGGCTGCGGGCTGCGGCCAGCAGGCCGCGCGGCCGACCCGCCGGTGCTGCCCGCCACCGGAGCACTGGGAACGGCGGCGGACGGCTGCGTCGCCAGGCTCTCGGCCGGGCTCTGCGCCAGCGGGCGCGTGGGGGCTGCGCGCGGCGGCTCGCCGGCCAGGTCGGGCTGCTCGGTCAGCAGGACGATGCGACGGCCGACCTGGTTGCCGCAGCCCATCTGCAGGTGCAGCGTGACCACCGGCTCGTCGATCGGCAAGGTGGTGCGCACGCGCAGCGCGCGCCCGGAAAACTGGATGGCCACGCGCTCCTCGCGCAGGCGGGTGTCACCGTAGAAGACGTCTGCGGTGAAGCACTCGGGCACCGGTTCGCCGGGCTCGATGCTGACCGGCACGGTGATGTCGAGCGGACGGCCGACCAGGGCGATGCCCTGCGCGCGGCCGAGGCCGAGGGCCCACGAGCCCGTGCACGTCGCGGCGACCAGGACGCCGAAGGCGATGCGGCGCAAGCGGAAGGGAGGGTTCATGGAACGGCACGCATTCTGGCACAGGGCGCTAACGTGTGACGAAACGCAACGGCCTGGACCGGTGCCGGATAATCGTGCGATGCAGACACAGTACAGCAACGTCGGCGTCGTCGGCACCGGGGCCATGGGCCGCGGCATCGCGCAGATCGCCGCCCAGGCAGGCAGCCGCGTGCGCCTGGTGGACAGCAATCCGGCAGCGCTCGACAAGGCCGTGCAGGACATCGGCGCCCAATGGGACAAGCTGGTCCAGAAGGGCCGGATGGACGCCGAGGCCGCCGCCGCCGCCAAGGCCCGGCTGCTGCCCGCGGCCTCCGTGGCCGAGCTGGCCGACTGCCAGCTGGTGGTCGAGGCCATCGTCGAGCGGCTCGATGCCAAGCGTGCGCTGTTCGCCCAACTGGAGGAGGTGGTCGCCACGGATGCGGTGCTTGCGAGCAACACATCCTCGCTGTCGGTCACCGCGATCGCGGCCGGCCTGAAGCATCCGCAGCGCCTGGCGGGCTACCACTTCTTCAACCCGGTGCCCCTGATGAAGGTGGTCGAGGTCATCGCGGGCCTGCGCACCGACCCGGCCGTCTGCGCCGGCCTGACCGCGTACGCGCGCCAGATGGGCCACCAGCCCGTGCAGGCGCAGGACACGCCCGGCTTCATCGTCAACCACGCCGGCCGCGGCTTCGGCACCGAGGCGCTGCGCATCGTGTCCGAGGGCGTGGCGGACTTCGCCACCATCGACCGCATCCTGCGCGACCAGGCCGGCTTCAAGCTCGGCCCGTTCGAGCTGATGGACCTCACCGCGCTGGACGTCTCGCACCCGGTGATGGAGTCGATTTACCAGCAGTACTACGACGAGCCGCGCTACCGCCCGAGCGTCATCACCGCGCAGCGGCTGGCCGGCGGCCTGCTCGGCCGCAAGACCGGCGAGGGCTTCTACCGTTACGTCGACGGCCAGGCCCAGGTGGCGCCCGAGCCGGGGGTGCCGGAGGTGGGCGAGCTGCCGCCGGTGTGGGTGTCCAGCCGCGCCGCGCGCCGCCAGGAGCTCTACCAGCTGCTCAAGGACCTGGGCGCGACCATCGAGACCGGCCAGTCGCCCTCGATCAACGCACTGTCGCTGGTGGCACCCCTGGGCTTCGACGTGACCACCGTCGCCGTGGTCGAGCGGCTCGACCCGGCCCGCACGGTCGGCATCGACCTGCTGGTCGAGGACAGCGCCACCCGACGCCGCGTGCTCGCGACGAACCCGGCGACCCGCGCCGACATGCGCGATGCGGCGCATGCGCTGTTCGCCCGCGACGGCAAGCCGGTCAGCGTGATCCGCGACTCGGCGGGCTTCGTCACCCAGCGCGTGGTGTCCACCATCGTGAACATCGCCAGCGACATCTGCCAGCAGCGCATCTGCAGCCCGCAGGACCTGGAGACCGCGGTCACCCTCGGCCTGGGCTACCCCCTGGGGCCGCTGGCCATGGGCAACCGCTGGGGCCCGGCCAACGTCCTGGAGGTGCTGTTCAACATGCAGACCGTCTACGGCGACCCGCGCTACCGCCCCAGCCCCTGGCTGCGCCGCCGCGGCGCCATCGGCCTGTCGCTGCTGCAAGAGGAGTCCTGAGCGCCATGCCGGCCGAGCTCAAGAGTTCCAGCGACGGCGCCACCCTGGTGCTGACGATCGCCAACCCGGAACAACGCAACGCGCTCGACCCGGCCATGTACGCCGCCGGCGTCGAGGCGCTGAACGTCGCCGAGACCGCCGCCGAGGTGCGCAGCGTCGTCATAACGGGCGAAGGCGCGACCTTCTGCGCCGGCGGCAACCTGCAGCGCCTGCAGGCCAACCGGCAGCAGCCGCCCGAGGTGCAGGCCCAGAGCATCGAGGGCCTGCACAGCTGGATCGAGGCGATCCGGGCCTTTCCCAAGCCGGTCATCGCCGCCGTCGAGGGCCCGGCCGCCGGGGCCGGCTTCTCGCTCGCGCTGGCCTGCGACCTCGTCGTCGCCGCTGCCGACGCCGTGTTCGTGATGGCCTATGCCAACGTCGCGCTGTCGCCCGACGGCGGTGCCAGCTGGTCGCTGGCCCGGGCCCTGCCGCGCCAGCTGGCCACCGAGTTGCTGATGGCCGGCGAACGCATCGGCGCCCAGCGGCTGCACGAGCTGGGCGTGGTCAACCGCGTGGCGCCGCCCGGCGAGGCGCTGGCCCAAGCGCTGGCGCTGGCGCAGCGCCTGAACGAGCGCGCGCCCAACGCGCTGTCGAGCATCAAGGACCTGCTCAACGACGCCGGGTCCGCAACGCTGCACCAGCAGCTGGCCGCCGAACGCGACCAGTTCGTGCGCAACCTGCACCACCCCAACGCAGGCATCGGCATCGCGGCATTCCTGGCCAAGGACAAGCCGCGCTACCAGTAGCCGCGCCCGGCGCGCGCCACGCGCGCCTGTCGGGCCGGTGACAACCCGGCCCGGCCCCTGCGGTCCCCGGCGTGACAATCCGCGCCGCGCCCAGTCACTGACAGGACAGACCATGGACGAGCCCATTCTTACCATCGCCGAGCGCGAGGCAATCAACGGCGGACGCTGGTTTTCATCGTTGTCCCCGTCCTTGCGCCACGACATTCTTCGATGCGCCTACGTCAAACGCTACAAGGACGGCGAGCTGATCGCCGCACGCGGCGATCCGCCGGAAGACTGGATCGCCTGCGCCAAGGGCGCGGTGCGCGTGAGCTCCACCAGCATCACGGGCAAGCAGATCACGCTGACCTACGTGGAGCCGGGCATCTGGTTCGGCGACGTGGCGATCTTCGACGGCGACCGGCGCACGCACGATGCCTATGCGCATGGCGAGACCACGATCCTGTGCGTGGCCAAGGCCGACTTCAAGAAGATCCTGTCCACGCACGCCGAGCTGTACGACGCGATGCTGCGGCTGCACGCGCGCCGCATCCGCCAGCTGTTCGGCCTGGTCGAGGACCTCAACACGCTGCCGCTGCGGGCGCGGCTGGCCAAGCAGCTGCTGCACCTGGTGCGCAGCTACGGCGTGCCGCAGCTGGCCGACGGGCGCGAGATGCGCATCGGCCTGCACCTGGCGCAGGAGGAGCTGGCGCAGCTGCTGGGCGCATCGCGCCAGCGCGTCAACCAGGAGCTCAAGGCCATGGAGCGCGAGGACGTGATCCGCATCGAGCCGGGTGGGCTCGTCGTGCGCAACCGTGACGCGTTGATGCGCATCGTCGAGACCGACAACCCATGACCGCCGCCCCCGCACCCGCCGCCGCCGCCGAGTCCTACGAGCACTTCGTGGGCACCCGGCCGGTGTCCGACAAGCACGCCTTCGACACCGCCGCCCTCACCACGTGGCTGCAGGCCCACCTGCCGGGCTTCGCCGGCCCGCTCACGGTGGAGATGTTCAAGGGCGGCCAGTCCAACCCGACCTACAAGCTGCTCACGCCGGGCGGCGCCTACGTCATGCGGGCCAAGCCGGGCCCGGTGGCCAAACTCCTGCCCTCGGCGCACGCCATCGAGCGCGAGTACGCCGTGATGTCGGGCCTGGCCGGCACCGGCGTGCCGGTGCCGCGCATGCTGTGCCTGTGCGAGGACGAGTCGGTGATCGGCCGTGCCTTCTACGTCATGGAGTGCATGCAGGGCCGCGTGCTGTGGGACCAGTCCCTGCCCGGCATGCAGCCGTCCGAGCGCGCCGCCATCTACGACGAGATGAACCGCGTCATCTCGGCCCTGCACACCGTGGACTTCAGGGCCCAGGGCCTGGCCGGCTACGGCAAGCCGGGCAACTACTTCGAGCGCCAGATCGGCCGCTGGAGCAAGCAGTACAAGGCCTCGGCCGACGGCACCGGCCCCATGAGCCAGCCGATCGAGGCGATGGAGCGGCTGGTCGAGTGGCTGCCCGCGCACATCCCGGCGGCCGCCCGCGACGAGGCCCGCACCTCGGTCGTCCATGGCGACTTCCGGCTCGACAACCTGATGTTCCATCCCACCGAGCCGCGCGTCATCGCGGTGCTCGACTGGGAGCTGTCCACCCTGGGCCACCCGCTGGCGGACTTCAGCTACCACTGCATGAGCTGGCACATCCCGCCCGGCGGCTTCCGCGGCATCGGCGGGCTGGACCTGCCCGCCCTGGGCATTCCCTCCGAGGACGCCTACATCCGCCGCTACTGCGAGCGCACGGGGCTGTCGACGGTGGACGAGCTCAAGGCCGACTGGAACTTCTACATGGCCTACAACATGTTCCGCCTGGCGGCGATCCTGCAGGGCATCGCCAAGCGGGTCGAGGCCGGCACCGCATCCAGCGCGCAGGCCGTGGCCAGCGGCCGCAGCGCGCGGCCGATGGCCGAGATGGCCTGGCAGTTCGCATCGCGGTCGGCCTCGCAGGCCTGAGCGCCGGCACCTTTTTCGCAACGGAGACACCATGGACTTCGAGTACTCCCCCAAGACCCGCGAACTGCAGGCCAAGCTGCTGAAGTTCATGGACGACCACGTCTATCCGAACGAGCGCACCTACAAGGCGCAGCTCGAGGCCAACACCGCCGCGGGCAAGCGCTGGTCGCCGCTGCCGATCATCGAGGAGCTCAAGCCCAAGGCCCGTGCCGCCGGCCTGTGGAACCTGTTCCTGCCGGTCGACAGCGCCTCGGCCTCGGGCTACGAGGGTGCCGGCCTGACCAACCAGGAGTACGCGCCGCTGGCCGAGATCATGGGCCGCGTGCAGTGGTCCAGCGAGGTCTTCAACTGCTCGGCACCCGACACCGGCAACATGGAGACGCTGGCGCGCTACGGCTCCGAGACGATCAAGGGCCGCTGGCTCAAGCCCCTGCTCGAGGGCGAGATCCGCTCGGCCTTCGCCATGACCGAGCCCGAGGTCGCCTCGTCGGATGCCACCAACATCAGCACCCGCATCGAGCGCCAGGGCGACGAGTACGTGATCAACGGCCACAAGTGGTGGATCTCCGGCGCCGCCGACCCGCGCTGTCAGGTCTTCATCACCATGGGCAAGACCGACCCCGAGGCCCCCAAGCACTCGCAGCAGAGCATGGTGGTCGTGCCCGCCGACGCCAAGGGCATCCGCATCGTGCGGCCGCTGAACGTGTTCGGCTACGACGACGCGCCGCACGGCCACGTGGAGATGTACTTCGAGAACGTGCGGGTGCCGGTCGACAACATCCTGCTGGGCGAAGGCCGCGGCTTCGAGATCGCCCAGGGCCGCCTGGGCCCGGGCCGCATCCACCACTGCATGCGCCTGATCGGCCTGGCCGAGCGCGCGCTGGAGCTGATGTGCCGCCGCTCGCTGGCGCGCGTGGCCTTCGGCAAGACCGTGGCCCAGCAGACCGTCACGCAGGAACGCATCGCCGAGGCGCGCTGCAAGATCGACATGGCCCGCCTGCTCACGCTCAAGGCCGCCTGGCTGATGGACACGGCCGGCAACAAGGTCGCGCGCACCGAGATCGCGATGATCAAGGTCGTCGCGCCCACGATGGCCTGCCAGGTGATCGACTGGGCGATGCAGGCCCACGGCGGCGGCGGCGTCAGCGACGACTTCCCGCTGGCCTACGCCTACGCCGGCGCGCGCACCCTGCGTTTCGCCGACGGCCCCGACGAGGTGCACCGCAACGCCATCGCCAAGTGGGAGCTGGGCAAGTACGGCGCCTACGGCGCCGACGCCCACGTGCCGGTCACCCGGGGGTCGTGAACGCGTCCAGCGCGTTCTCGCAGGCGGCCGTGAACAGCGCGGCCGCATGCTGCAGCAGGGCCAGGTCCTCGGTGCCCTGCTCCATCCGCAGGTAGGCCTTGCCGCGCAGGAGCATCAGCAGGAACGGCACCTGCGGCTCCAGCGGCACCGGCCAGTCCATCAGCCGGCGCGCCAGCGGCACGTCGATCCACTGCGGCGCCTGCGCCGCGTT
Source organism: Comamonadaceae bacterium (assembly GCA_027484575.1). Lineage (GTDB taxonomy): Bacteria > Pseudomonadota > Gammaproteobacteria > Burkholderiales > Burkholderiaceae_C > Ramlibacter. The sequence goes on along the minus strand of JAIXSQ010000006.1, from coordinate 27,619 downwards.
CTCGGCCACCACCGACCAGCGCTTCCAGAACGCGCTGGGCAGCTCGCTCCAGCCGGTCTCCTGCGCCATCGCCACCAGCCGCATCTCCTCGGGCAGGTTCGGGTCGGCGCTGGTGCGCAGGTCGTCGGTGAACAGCGCGTACGCCTGCTTCTCCAGCGCCTCCTTGAGCGGCCGGTTCAGCACCATCAGCAGCACGGACGGGTCGATGTCCAGTTCGGCGCGGGCCCGCAGCTCCTGCCCGCGGATGAACTTGCGGCTGGGCCGCCCCAGCTCCATCCGCCAGGGCCGGCCGCCGACGCTGCCGTTGACCGCGAACGCGGCGCCGCCGCCCGGCGCGGCCAGTTGCAGGCCCTCGGCGGCGGCCCATTGGGAGACCGGGCCGAGCAGCGTGCTGGGGGGTGACTTGGGCGTGTCCGCCCCGGAGGTGTCGCGGCCCAGGGCCTTGCGCAATCGATCGAACATGGCGCGGTCGATTGGCCTACAGCGCCGCCCCCTTGTCAAGGCGCGCCCACGGAACGGGCAGGCGGTGCGCGAGGCGCGCGCACCCTGCCCCCGCGCGGCCCCTCAGGCCGCAACCAGCCGCAGCGTCCCGGCAGCGTCGCGCCGCTCCAGCAGCACGGGCCGCGCGCTGCCGTCGGCGCCGATGCGCCAGGTCTGCACCTCGGTGGCCACCCACTGCCCCGCCGTGTCGCGGCGCTGGAACTCCAGCCGCACGAGCAGCCCGTCGCCGTCGGCCACGCTGGTGTAGGCCAGCGACATCGCGCCGGTCCACGTGGTCTTGGTGTCGTCGGTGTAGGTCCGGGCCTCGCCCAGGGCGCCCCCGTCGCCGGGACGCACGGCGCGCGGCCACGTCACGGGCTGGGTCGCGCTCGCCACGCCCCAGGCGCCCGCCGCGCCGATCCAGGCCCCCTGCGCATCGGTCCACGCCTCCAGGGCCTCTGTCGAGGCCGGACAATCGGTGGTGCCCAGCTGCAGCGTGGCATCGCGCCGCACCTGCGGCACGCCGCTGAACAGGCCCGGCACCGGCGCCTGCTCGTCCAGCTGCGCGCTTCCCGTGCAGCGGCCGCCGACCGTCCAGGCCGTCAGGTGCGGCTGTGCCCACCACCGGTCGAGGGCGGCGCGCACGTCGAAGGCCGCCGCCTGGGCGACCGCCAGCGCCGCGGCGCCATCGCCCCCGGCGGACCCGCCGCCGCCACCACAGGCCGCCAGCACCAGGCTGGTTCCCACTGCCGTCCACATTGCACGCATCGCACGCCTCCCGTTCAAGGTTGCCCCGCAATCCCTGCCGCATCCGCGGTCGGCCCCGGGGATGCGACACAGTCTGGCTCGGCCATTGGCGCCGTGCCATGGCTCAGCCAGGCCATGCGCGATGGCCGGGCGGGCGGGCGTGACGGGAAGGGAGGCAGGGCGTGCGGCCTCGCGGTGAGGCCTGGCCTGCCCGGAGGGACTCGAACCCCCGACCTGCTGCTTAGAAGGCAGCTGCTCTATCCGGTTGAGCTACGGGCAGCCGTGACGGCGGGCGCGATTGTCGCATCCCGTCCCCGCGCGCCCGGCGCGCCGGCCGGCCTCAGCGGGCGACGGCGCCGATGCGGCGGGCCGCGGCCGCGCGGCGTTCGCGCAGGTAGATCGGCAGGATGTGCCAGGCGTCGGCGATGTACCGCTTGGCCAGGCGGCGCGGCTCGGTGAGCATGCGGTGCAGCCATTCGAGCCGGGCCTGCTGCATCCAGCGCGGCGCGCGCCGCAGCGTGCCCACCGCGAAGCGCACCGACGCGCCGATGCACAGGCCCACGCCGCTGCAGCGTGCGGGGTCGATGCGGTGGGCCAGGATCTCCTGGCGCGGGCTGCCCACCGCCAGCAGCACCAAGTGCGCCTGCTGGGCGTAGACGAAATCCAGGCAGGCCTGCACCTCGTGCGGCCGGTCGATGAAGCCCATGGGCGGGTCGTGGTGCACCAGTTCCATGCCGGGGTACAGGTCGGCCAGCCGCGCGGCCTCAGCCGCGTTGCTGCCCACCAGCGCCACCTTCAGCATCCGGCGGTCCGCTTCGTGCAGCAGGCGCAGGGTCAGCTCGCTGCCGGGGATCACCTCGGGCACCGGCGCGCCCAGCGACTGCAGCAGCGGCGCCAGCACGCGGCTGTCGCAGACGCGCTCGAACGCGTGGTCGTAGGCCTGGCGCAGGGCGGCATGCCGCTGCAGGTGCACCACATGGTCCACGTTCGGCGTGACCACGTAGCCGAACGGCCAGGTCACCCGCCGCAGCAAGGTCTCCACCAGTTGCTCCTGCGTCCCTCGGTAGAACTGGATGCCGAAAGGCTCCTGCCAGGGACCGCTCTGCCTGCTCGCTTCCATCGCGCCACTCCTTGCACCCGACTCTGGGGCCGGGCAGGCGGTGGCGGGTGTCGGCCGGCGCCCCGGACACCGGGGCGGGCCTGGCCCGAACGGGCCGGCCATGGATGCGGTGCGCCGCGCCGCGGGGCGCTCAGCGCAGCGCCAGGCGCAGGGCCAGCAGGCCGTCGGCCGACGGCCGCACCTCGAAGCCCAGCCGGCGCGCCAGGGCGGCCATGCCGTGGTTGTCCTCCAGGCACTCGCCCAGCAGCACCGCCGTGCCCCGCTGGCGCAGGTGGTCGACCATGCGGCCGAGCAGCGCCGTACCCAGCCCGCGGCGCTGCCACGGCCCGGCCACCAGCACGGCGAACTCGGCGACCTCGTTGTCGGGGTCGCAGACCGCGCGCACCTCGCCGGCCAGCGCCTGGCCGTCCAGCGCGACGAAGGTCATCTCCCGGGCGTAGTCGATCTGGCAGTAGCGGGCCAGCTCCGAGGCAGGCACCTCGCGCCGCGTGAGGAAGAAGCGCAGGCGCCGGTCGGCATCGCTGGCGTTGGCGTACAGCCGGGCCAGCCGCGCGCCGTCCTCGGGACGGATCGGCCGCACCGGCAGCAGCTCGCCGCCCACCGGCAGCACGCCCTCGAGCTCGCGCGGGTACGGCCGCAGCGCCAGCCGCGAGCCTTCGCCCGGCAGCGGCTGGCGCAGGCGCACGCGGGCATCGACCACCAGCACGCCGTCGGCATCGGCCAGCACCGGATTGAGGTCGAGCTCGGCCAGCAGCGGCTGCTCGGCGGCCAGCGCCGACACCCGCTGCAGCAGCCCGAGCAACGCCGCCTCGTCCACCGGCGGCCGGTCGCGGAAGCCCGCCAGCAGCGCCGCGACACGCGTGCGCGCCACCAGGTCGCGCGCGAGCGGCTCGTTCAGCGGCGGCAGGGCCAGCGCGCGGTCGTGCCGCACCTCGACGGCCGTGCCGCCCTCGCCGAACAGCACCACCGGGCCGAACACCGGGTCGTCGGCGATGCCCGCGATCAACTCCCAGGCGCCCGGTCGCTGCGCCATGGCCTGCACCGTCCAGCCGTCGATGCGCGCGCCCGGCACGCGGCGCGCCACCGTCTCGCGCATGGCCAGCGCCGCGGCCCGCACCTGCGCCGCGCCCTGCAGGCCGAGCGCGACGCCACCGGCCTCGGATTTGTGCACCACCTCGGGCGACTGGATCTTCAGCGCCACCGGGCCGCCGATGGCCTCGGCCAGGGCGGCGGCCGCCTCGGGATCGGCGGCGAACCGGGTCGCCACCATCGGGATGCCGTAGTGGCCCAGCAGCGTCGCCACCGCATGCGCCGGCAGCCAGGTGGTGCCCGCGTCCAGCGCCGCCTGCAGCAGCGCGGCCGCGGCGGCGGTGTCGGGCGGCGCCGCCGCCGGCCGTGCGTCGGGCAGCTGCAGCAGCGCCTGCTGCGCGGCCTGCCAGCGCACCAGCTGCTGCCAGCCGGCCGCGGCGCGCTCGGGCGTGTCGAAGGTGGCGATGCCCGCACGCTCGCAGGCCAGGGCGGCCTCGCGCACCGCCGCGCCGCCCAGCCAGCAGGCCAGCACCGGCTTGCCCGCCGCACGCAGCTGCGGCAGCGCCGCCTGCGCGATGGCCGGCGCCGGCACGATGGCCGTGGGCGCATGCATGAACAGCACGCCGTCGACCTCGGGCGCGTCCAGCAGCACCGCCAGCGCGTCCAGGTAGCGCTGCACGGGGGCGTCGCCGATGATGTCCACCGGGTTGCCGCGCGACCAGGTCGCCGGCAGGCAGGCATCCAGCCGCGCCAGCGTGGCGGGTGCGAGCGTCGCCAGCGCGTCGGCCTCGAGCGCATCGGCGGCCAGCACGCCGGCCCCGCCGCCGTTGGTCAGGATGGCCAGCCGGGGCCCGCGCCAGTGCCGCACCCGGGCCAGCGTCTGCGCGGCGTCGAACAGCCCCTCCAGCGTGTCCACCCGCAGCATGCCCGCGCGGCGCACGGCGGCGTCGAACACCGCGTCGGAGCCGGCCATCGCGCCGGTGTGCGAGGCCGCGGCACGCGCGCCCGCCGCCCGGCGGCCGGCCTTGACCAGGATGACCGGCTTGTTGCGGCTGGCCGCCCGCGCGGCCGACATGAACTTGGCCGCCTGCCGCACCGACTCCACGTACAGCAGGATCGCCCGCGTGCCCGCATCGCTGGCCAGCCAGTCGAGCATGTCACCGACATCGACGTCGGCGCTGTCCCCCAGCGAGACGTAGTGCGAGAAGCCGATCCCGCGCGCGCCGGCCCAATCGAGCATGGCCGTGGCCAGCGCACCCGACTGCGTAACGAAGGCCAGCTGCCCCGGCAGGCCGCCCGAGGGCGCGAAGCTCGCGTTCAGGCCGATGCCCGGCACCAGCAGCCCCAGGCAGTTGGGCCCGAGGATGCGCAGCAGGTGCGGCCGGGCGGCCGCGAGCATCGCCTGCTCCAGCGTGCCCCCGCCCGGCGCGGGCGCCCGCAGGCCCGCGGTCAGCACCACCGCGGCCCGCACGCCCAGCCGGCCGCAGTCCGCGACCAGGCCGGGCACGGTGGCCGCCGGCGTGCACACCACCACCAGGTCCGGCACGCCGGGCAGGTCCTGCACCCGCGCGGCCACCGGCTGGCCATGCAGCGTGCCGCGCAGGTTCACCGGCCACAGGGCGCCGGCGTAGCCGCCCTGGCGCAGGTTGTCCCAGACCACCGCGCCCACCGAGCCGGGCCGCTCGGACGCGCCGATCACCGCCACGCTGGCGGGCTGGAACAGGGCTTCGAGGTGGCGGACGCTCAACGGGACCTCCGGTGGCCAGGGCAAGGCCCGCATCTTCGCCGCCGCGGCGCGGTCGCGGTTGCGGCGCGTCAAGCGCGCGGCCCGCAAGCGGCGAGGCCCGCCATGCGCGGGGCATGGCGGGCCTCGGTGGCGCGCCGGCGGGGCCGGCGCGCGGGAGGGAGGACGGCGGGCGGCTCAGCCCAGCGCGATGGCGCGCAGGCGGCTGGTGCGCGACAGGCCGGCGGCCGCGGCGGGACGGGCGACGGCCTGGCGCAGGTCGGCATGCGCGGCGGCCAGCTGGCTGGCGAACGGCGCGGCGGCACGGGCCGGGGCGGCGCCCAGGCGGGCCAGCTGCATCAGCAGGGGGTGGCTGCGGTCTTCGGGCGGTGCGTACATGGTCGGCTCCCGGGTTGGAGGATCAGAACCAGCGCAGGACCAGCGCCACCGCGCCGGACCAGGCCATCACGGAGAACAGGCCGCCCAGCCAGAAGGCACGGCTGGCCAGCAGGCCCGGGCCCTCGTCGAAGTCGTCGATGCCGGGCAGCCGCACGGCGGCGGCCGCCGCGGCAGGCATGTGCGGGGCTTGGCGTTCGGCGGGCGGTGCATACATGGCGCGGTCTCCGGGCTGTGCGATGGGTCAGAGCGTAGGAGCCGGGCACCCCGGGCCCTTAGGGCGTTCGACTAAGGCGGCACTGGCCGATTCCCCAAGCCCGCATGGGCGAGCCGGGGCCATGGGCGGCGCGGCTACACTGTGCCGGCCTAGAAGAACACCAATGCCCGTGCCAGTCGACGAGCCCCCGGTCATCCAGCTGCTGTGCGTCGAGGACAACCCCGACGACGTCGAACTGCTCGGGCTCGCCCTGGAGCGGGCGGACCCGCGCCGCCGCTACCGGCTCGAGCGCGTGGACGAGGCCACCGCCTTCGCGCAGGCGCTGGAGCACGAGCACGACGTGATCCTGTGCGACTTCAACATGCCGCGCTTCTCGCCCTATGCGGCGTTGCAGATCCTCGCGGCCCGGCGCGCCACCATCCCGCTGGTCGTCGTCACGCGTGCCATCGGCGAGGAAGCCGCGGTGCACGTGCTGCGTTGCGGCGCCAAGGACTACGTCACCAAGGACAAGCTGGGCACGCTGCCGCAGATCATCGACCGCGTCATGGGCGAGCGGCGCCGCGCCGCCGAGCAGGAGCGCATGTCGCGCGAGCTCGAGGCCGCCTACCGCCGGCTGAAGCTGCTGTCGGCCCGCGTGGTGGCCGCCCAGGAGCGCGAGCGCACCGTGATCTCGCGCGAGCTGCACGACCACCTGGGCCAGACGCTCACCGGCATGGTGATCCACCTGCATGCCGCGCAGCGCGCCGCCGACCCCGCGGCCGCCCGCCGCCACACCGACACCGCGATGGAGATGGCCCAGGGCGCGGTCAACCAGGTCAAGACGCTGTCGTTCTCGCTGCGCCCGGCGCAGCTGGACCTGCTGGGCCTGGTCGCGGCGGTGCACAGCGCGGTGCAGCGCTTCGCGGAGCCGGCCGGGCTGGCCTTCTCGGTCGATGCCCGCGGGCGCGAGCCCGAGGAGCTGGACGAGACCGCCTCGGTCGCGATCCGGCTGGTGCAGGAGGCCCTGACCAACACCGTGCGCCATGCGCGCGCGACCCGCATCGCGGTGCGGCTGCACTTCCTGCCGGGCGGGCGCATCGGCCTGATCGTGGCCGACGATGGCGTGGGCTTCGACAAGCAGGCCCTGCTGTCGGGCCAGCCCGGCGAGCACAACGTCGGCCTGTACGGGATGATCGAGCGGGTCGAGCTCGTGGGCGGCCGCCTGCAGATCCGCACCCGCCCCGGCCACGGCACGGTCGTGCGGGCGGTGCTCTGAAGCGATAAGCGGCGGGTTCGCCCGCCTTCTCGGCGCAGCACCGCCGGCGTGCCCGCCCTACCCTTGGCGGCTGGAACCCTCCACGACCATGGCCGCGCACGCCCCTCACGTCCTGCTCGCTCCCGCCCTGTCCCTGCTCGCCCGCCTGGCCCTGCCGGCCAAGCTGGTGCTGCTGGGCCTCCTGTTCGCCGCCGGCGCCGGCGCACTCGCGGCCGGCTGGCTGCTGCCCGCGGGCACCCGCGGCGCCGCCTTCGCGCTGGGTGCGGCCTGCCTGCTGGCCTGGGCCTGGCTGGCGCTGGCCTTCTGCGTCGGCTTCATCGGCGGGCTGCGCCGGCTGCTCGCGCAGATGGCGCAGATCGAGGCGGGCCGCCTGCAGGCGCTGCAGCCGCCGCCGGGCCGTGACGAGATCGCCCAGCTGGGCGCGGTGCTCGCGCGCATGACGGGCAGCCTGTCCTCCGTGGTGTCCGGCGTGCGCAGCAATGCCGCGCTGGTCGAGCAGGCCGGCCGCGAACTGGCCGCCAGCTGCGCCGAACTGGCCCAGCGCACCGAGCAGCAGGCCGGCAGTCTGCAGCAGACCGCCACCGGCGTGCAGCAGCTGGCGCAGACGGTGGACCAGAACGCCCGCCATGCGGCCGAGGCCGACGGCCAGGCCGCGCAGGTGCGGCAGACCGCCGAGGACGGCGGCCGCTCGATGGACCAGGCCGTCACCACGGTGGCGGCCATCCAGCAGGACGCGCACCGCATGCGCGAGCTGGTGGGCGTGATCGACGGCCTGGCCTTCCAGACCAACATCCTGGCGCTCAATGCGGCCGTCGAGGCCGCCCGCGCCGGCGAGCAGGGCCGCGGCTTCGCGGTCGTCGCCGGCGAGGTGCGCCGCCTGGCCATGCGCAGCGCCGAGGAGGCCGGCCGCATCCGCGAGCTGATCGAGGCGTCCAACCGCCACGTGGACAGCGGCGTCGAGGGCATCCGCACGGCCGGCGGCGGCATCGCCGGCGTGGTCGAGGGCGTGCGCGGCATGGCCGAGCGCATCAGCCGCATCTCCGGCGCCAGCGCCGGCCAGAGCAGCGGGCTGGGTCGCATCGCCGACGCGGTGCAGGCCCTGGACGGCATCACCCGCCGCAACGCCGAGATGGTCGACGAGGCCACGCGCCAGGCGCAGCTGCTGCAGCAGCGCTCGGCCACGCTGTCGTCGTCGGTGGCGCATTTCCAGCTGCCCCAGGGCACGGCCGACGAGGCGCTGGCCCTGGTGCGCAAGGCCCGAACCTTGTTCGATCGGCTGCCCGAGGCGGCGGCGCTGGCCGAGCTGACCCGGCCGGGCAGCGGCTTCCACGACCGCGACATGTACGTGTTCGCGCTGGATGCCGGCGGCTGCTACCGCGCCTTCGGCGGCAACCCGGCCAAGCTGGGCACCCGGGTGCACGACATCCCCGGCGTCGACGGCGCCGCCCTGCTGGACGCCATCGTGCGCCAGGCCCGCCGCGCGCCGGGCTGGGTCGAGTACGACATCGTCAACCCGGCCAGCGGTCAGGTGCAGACCAAGATGTCGTACGTGCTGCAGGTGGGCGAGCTGTTCCTGGGCTGCGGCGTGTACCAGCGGCTCGCGGTGCCGGCCTGAGGCGGCGCGGGGCAGGCGGCGTGCAAACGCAGGATCCCGACGACGGCGCGCTGCGGGCGCTGCAGCGGGCCGAACGCGCGCTCAACGCCAGCGAGTCGCAGCTGGCGGCCGTCATCGACGCCACCCTCGACGCCATCGTCACCGTCGACCGCGAGGGCCGGGTCGTGCTGTTCAACCACGGCGCCAGCCGCATGTTCGGCTGCACCCGCGCGCAGGCGCTGGGCGCCAGCCTGGAGCGCTGGCTGCCGCAGGCGCTGCAGTTCGTGCGCCGGGCCGACGGGCGCGCCGAGCCCGCCGCGGGCGTGCTGGTGCGCCAGCTCGCGCTGCAGGCCTGCCGCGACGACGGCACGCCCTTCCCCGCCGAGGCCTCGGTGGCGCGCATCGCCCTGGACGGCGGACCGCTGTACAGCCTGACCGTGCGCGACCTGAGCGTGGCCTTGGCCGCCGAGCAGGAGCGCGAGGCGCTGGAGCGGCAGCTGCGCCAGTCGCAGAAGATGGAGGCCCTGGGCACCCTGGCCGGCGGCATCGCGCACGACTTCAACAACATCGTCGCCGCCATCCTGGGCAACGCCCGCCTCGCCCAGGACACGCTGCCGCCCGATGCACAGGCGCAGCGCTTCGTCGCCGAGATCGCCGGCGCCGGCCAGCGCGCCCGCGAGCTGGTGCGGCGCATCCTGTCGTTCGCGCGGCAGCAGCCCGGCGAGCTGGCCTGCCAGCCGCTGCAGCCGCTGGTGCGCGAGGCCGTGCAGCTGCTGCGGGCCATGCTGCCGTCGGGCATCGCGCTGGAGCATGCCGAGGATGCCGAGCCGGCCTGGGTGCTGGCCGACGCGACCCAGGTCAGCCAGGTGCTGCTGAACCTGGGCACCAACGCCTGGCAGGCGATCGGCGCCCGCCCGGGCCGCATCACCGTAACCATGGGCCGCGACGCGGGCCAGGCCTGCATTTCCGTGGCCGACGACGGCTGCGGCATGGACGCGGCCACGCAGGAACGCATCTTCGAGCCCTTCTTCACCACCAAGCCCAAGGGCGAAGGCACGGGACTGGGGCTGCCCGTGGTGCACGGCATCGTGCGCGCGCACGGCGGGCGCATCGCGGTGGACAGCCGCCCCGGCGAGGGCAGCGTGTTCCGCGTCTGGCTGCCGCTGGCCGAGTCGCCGCGGGGCCCGGCCCTGGCGCCTGTTCCCGCCGCCGCCGCGACACCGGCGCCGCCCCCGCCGGCGCACGCCAACCCCACGCCCGCGCCCGAGGGCGGCGGCCGGCACGTGGTGTACCTGGACGACTACCCGGCCATGGTGCTGATGGTGCAGGCGCTGCTGCAGGGGCGCGGCTACCGCGTCACCGGCTTCCAGGACCCGCACGCCGCGCTGGACTGGCTGCGCGCGCAGCCGCAGCCGCCCGACCTGCTGGTGTCCGACCACAACATGCCCGGCTGCTCCGGGCTCGAGCTGGCCGCGCAGCTGCGCGCGGTGCACCCGGCGCTGCCGGTCATCCTGGCCTCGGGCTACGTGACCGACGCGCTCAGGGCCGAGGCCCGGGCGCTGGGCGTGCGCCACGTGTTCGACAAGCCGCGCGGCGCCGAGGAGCTGGTGGAGCTGGTGGGCCGCACGCTCGAGGAGATCCCCCATGCCTGAAGCCGCCCCGGCCGGTGCCGACCGCGCGGCCATGCACCGCCTGCTGGCGATGCTGCCCGCCCCCACCCGCAGCGAGATGGTGGCCATGTACCTGGGCGGGCTGCAGGCGCAGCTCGCCCAGCTCGGGCCGCTTCTGGCCGCGGGCGACCCGGCGGCCGCGCCCCTGGTCCACAAGCTGGCCGGCTCCGCCGCGATGATGCAGGACGCGGCGCTGTCGGCCCCCGCGCGGGCGCTGGAGCATGCGCTGCTGGCCGGCGATGCGCACGCCGCGGCCGCGCTGTGGCCGCAGGTGCAGGCCCAGGCGCAGCTGACGCTGCAGGCCCTGGCCACGCCGGGCTGAGCCCGCCGCCCCGTCATGCCCGCGCAGGCGGGCATCCACGCACAGGCACAGTGGTCCACCGTGGGTCCCCGCCTGTGCGGGGACGACGGCAGCCCTCCCCTCGTCATGCCCGCGCAGGCGGGCATCCACGCACAAGCACGGCGGTCGACCGTGGGTCCCCGCCTGCGCGGGGACGACAGCGCCCCTCCCCCGTCATGCCCGCGCAGGCGGGCATCCACGCACAGGCACGGTGGTGCATCGTGGGTCCCCGCCTGCGCGGGGACGACGGCGCTGCTCCCGTCATGCCCGCGCAGGCGGGCATCCACGCACAAGCACGGCGGTCGATCGTGGGTTGCCGCCTGCGCGGGGACGACGGCCGCCCTTCGCCCGCCGCCCGCGCAGGCAGGCCGCTCAGCGGCCCGGCAGCAGGTGGTGGCGCGCCGCGTAGTGCGCCAGCTCGGCGTTGCCGGACATCTTCATCTTCTCCAGCAGCCGGGCCCGGTACACGCTCACGGTGCGCGGCGGCAGCTGCAGGCGTTCGGCGACCTCGGGCAGCTTCAGGCCCTGCGCCAGCATCACCATCAGCACCTGCTCGCGCGCCGACAGCCGCTGGTGCGGCAGCGCGTCGTCGTCGGGCACCGCCGGCGCATCCAGCAGCCGCGCGATCGCCGCCGACACCCAGCGCTCGCCGCGCGCCACGCGGCCGATGGCCTCGACCAGCTGGCCGGTGTCGGCGCTCTTGGGCACGTAGCCGCGCGCGCCGGCCTGCAGCGCCCGCTGCGCATAGGGATCCTCCGGGTACATCGACACCACCAGCGCCCGCGGCGGCGCGCTGCGCTGGGCCAGGCGGCCCAGGATCTCCAGCCCCGAGGGTCCGGGCAGCTGGATGTCCAGCAGCAGCACGTCGAAGGGCCGCGCAAGCAGGGGCTCCAGCTCGTCCCAGCAGGCGGCCTCGGCCACGACCTGCAGGCCCTCGTCGGCCAGGGCGTCGCGCATGCCGCGCCGGATCAGCGCGTGGTCGTCCACCAGCACCACGCGCGTCATGCCGGCGGCTCCTGCGCCGCGCTGCGCGGCACCCACAGCATCAGGGTGGTGCGGCCGCCGCTGCTGGCGATGTCCAGCGCGCCGCCGGCCGCGCGGGCGCGCTCGGCCAGGCCGCGCAGGCCCAGCGAGCCGGGCTTGTGCAACGCCGCCGCATCCAGCCCGCGGCCGTCGTCGCTGACCTCCAGCGACACCGTCGCCGCGCCCCAGTGCAGGTCCACCGCCACGCTGCGGGCGCCGGCATGCTTGGCGATGTTGGTCAGGGCCTCCTGGCAGGTGCGGTACAGCGCCATCGCGGTCGGCTCGGGCAGCACGCCCTCCTCGCCGCTGGCATGGAAGGCCACCGCGACCGCATGGCGCTCGCGGAACTGGCGCACCAGCGTGCCGATGGCCGCGCCCAGGCCGGCGTCCAGGGTGGGCGGGCGCAGGTCGTGCATCAGGCGCTGGGCGGTCTCGGCCGCCTGGGCCAGCGCCGCCTGCGCGCGCTGCAGCCGCTCCAGCGGCGCCGGCGCCAGGTGGCGGTGCAGGCCGTCCAGGTCGAAGCGCACCGCGGTCAGGGTGCCGCCCACCTCGTCGTGGATCTCGCGCGCGATCGCCGCCCGCTCCTCGTCCAGCACGCTCTGCAGCCGGGCCGACAGGTTGGCCAGCTGGGCCTGCGACAGGCGCAGCCGCTCCTCGGCCTCGGCCTTCTCGCGCCGCGCCTGCGACGCGGCGACGGCGTTGCGCACCGCGGTGGCCAGCCGGGCGAGCCGGCCCTTGACCAGGTAGTCGTCGACGCCCCGCCGCATCGCCTCGACCGCGGCCTCCTCGCCCAGCACGCCCGAGACGATGATGAACGGCGGCGGCACCGACAGCGCGCGCACGGTCTCGAAGGCCTCGCTGCTGGAGAAGCCCGGCAGGTGGTGGTCGGAGATCACCAGGTCCCAGGGCCCGCGCCCGAGCGCCTCGCGCAGGGCGGCGGCGGTCTCCACGCGCTCGGCCTGCGTCGCCACCCCCTGCAGCGCCAGGGTGGCCAGCAGCATCTGGTAGTCCAGCAACGAGTCCTCGATCACCAGCAAGCGCACGGGCCGCATTCCTCCATCGAAGCGGCGACTGTGCCGGGGGGGCGGGGCCGCCGGCGCCGGGAAAAGGCGGGGGAAGCCCCCTTTAGTCCGGCCATCGGGACCGGGCCCGGCCGGAACAATGCCCCGTCAAGCGGCGGACCGTCCCCTCCGCCACCGTGCCCAGGAGAGAGAACCCATGCCCACCGTCCTTGCGGTCGATGACTCCGCCTCGATGCGCCAGATGCTGGCCCACGCGCTGCGCCAGGGCGGCTACGCCGTCGCCGAGGCGGTCGATGGCGCCGATGCCCTGGACCGCCTGTCCACCCAGGCGGTCGATGCCGTCATCACCGACCAGAACATGCCCCGCATGGACGGCCTGTCGCTGATCAAGGCGCTGCGCGCCGACGACCGCTGGCGCGGCCTGCCGGTGCTGATCCTGACCACGGAGACCGACGACCGCGTCAAGCAGGCCGCCCGCGCCGCCGGCGCCACCGGCTGGCTGCTCAAGCCCTTCGACCCGGCGCGCCTGCTCGAGGTGCTCGGCAAGGTCGCCCCCCAACCCGCCCGGAACTGACCATGAACGCCCCCGCAGCCGATTTCGATCTCTCCCAGTTCTACCAGGTCTTCTTCGAGGAGGCCGGCGACAACCTCGACAACTTCGAGCAGCTGCTGCTCGGCATCGACGTGGGCGATCCGGCCGAGGAGACGCTGCACGCGATCTTCCGCTGCGCCCACTCGGTCAAGGGCGGTGCGGCCACCTTCGGCTTCGCGGACGTGGCCGGGCTGACGCACGTGATGGAGACGCTGCTGGACCAGCTGCGCCGCCACGAGAAGGCGGTCACCACCGGCATGGTCGACACGCTGCTGCAGGCCGGCGACATGCTGCGTGCGCTGCTGGCCTGCCACCAGGGCAGCGGCGGCGCCGCCCCCGACACCAGCGCGCTGCTGGCCGCGCTGCAGGCCCACGTGCAGGGCAGCGGCACCGCGCCGGTGGCCGCCGCCCCGGCCGCGGCCCATGCGCCGGCCGCACCCGCCGCGGTGCCGGGCCTGCGCGACCTGCAGCTGCTGGCCGGCCCGCTGAGCCCGGCGTCGATCGCCGACGACCTGGTCGAGCTGTTCGGCGAGGTCACCGGCGGTGGCCAGCTGGTCAAGGTGCCGCCCCTGCCCGGGCAGGCGGAGGGCGTGCAGCGCTTCCGCCTGCAGACCACCGCCAGCGACGGCGACCTGCTGGACCTGTGCAGCTTCCACCTGGCACGCGACCTGATCCGCATCGCGCCGTGGACGGCCGAGGCCACGGCCGCCGCCGCCGCGCCGGCCGCACCGGTGGCGCCGGCCGCCCCCGCCGCCACCGCGGTGGCCGCCCCGGCCCCCGCGCCCGGCGCCGCGCCTCCCAAGCGCGCCGTCGTGCCCACCGAGACGCTGCGCGTGTCGCTGGACAAGGTCGACCAGCTGATCAACCTGATGGGCGAGCTGGTGATCACCCAGGCCATGCTGGCGCAGAAGGCCACGCACCTGGACAACGAGGCCCGCCAGCAGCTGCTGGGCGGCCTGTCGGACCTGGAGCGCACCACCCGCGACCTGCAGGAATCGGTCATGTCGATCCGCATGATCCCGATGGGCGAGGTCTTCAACCGCTTCCCGCGCATGCTGCGCGACCTGGCCGCGCGCCTGGGCAAGCAGCTGGAGCTGCGCACGGTGGGCGAGTCCACCGAGCTGGACAAGGGCCTGATCGAGAAGATCACCGACCCGCTCACCCACCTGGTGCGCAACGCCGTCGACCACGGCATCGAGCTGCCGGCCGAGCGCCGCGAGCTGGGCAAGCCGGACCACGGCACGCTGACGCTGTCGGCCCGCCACGAAGGCGGCTGCATCGTGATCGAGGTGATCGACGACGGCCGCGGCCTGGACCGCGACCGGCTGCTGGCCAAGGCGCGCAAGAACGGCATGCAGCTGCCCGACCAGATGACCGACGGCGAGGTCTACCAGCTGATCTTCGCGCCGGGCTTTTCCACCGCCGAGGCCGTGACCGACATCTCCGGCCGCGGCGTGGGCATGGACGTGGTGCGCAAGAACATCCTGGGCCTGGGCGGCAGCGTCGAGCTGGACTCGGCGCTGGGCCGCGGCACCACCGTGCGCGTGCGGCTGCCGCTGACGCTGGCGATCATGGACGGCATGTCCGTGATGCTGGGCGGCGAGACCTACCTGCTGCCGCTGGCCAGCGTGATCGAGTCCTTCCAGGCGCCCGTGGGCACCGTGCGCACGCTGGCCGGCGGCCAGCGGGTGGTCAAGGTGCGCGACGACTGGCTGCCGGTGGTCTCGCTGGCCGAGGTCATGCACGCCGCGCCGCCGGCCGGCCCCGACGTGCCCTCGATGCTGGTGCTCGTGCAGTCCGAGAGCCGGCGCATCGCGCTGGAGGTCGGCGCCCTGGGCGGCCAGCAGCAGGTGGTGGTCAAGAACCTCGAGTCCAACTACCAGAAGGTGCATGGCGTCTCGGGCGCCACCATCATGGGCGACGGCAGCGTGGCCCTGATCCTGGACGTGGCCATGCTGGTGCGCGGCGCGCAGGCGGCCGTCGGCGGCCATGCCGCCGGCTGGCAGGACCCGCCGGCGGCGGCCGCCACCTCCACCGCCGTCGCGGTCGCCCCGGCCCTGGAGGGCGCTCCCGCGCCGGCTGCCGCGCCCGCCCCCGACACCTCAAGTTCGCCCCCCGCCAGCCGAAGTCCTGAACTGGCGCAGTCGCCTGCCGGCGGCCTGTTCTGAGCTGATCCCGACCCCTTCCTTCCCGTCCCCCAACCGTACCGGAGACCTTCCATGGACATGATCACCGAGGGCACCCACATCGCCCGCTCCGAAGCCAGCCGCGGCGCCGCCGCCGCCGCCGCCGCGGGCGCGTCCGCGCCGCACGCCGGCGAGTACCTGACCTACCGCCTGGGCGCCGAGGAGTACGGCGTGGACATCCAGAAGGTGCAGGAGATCCGTTCGTGCGAGACGCCCACCCGCATCCCGGGTGCGCCGTCGTACGTCAAGGGCGTCGTGAACCTGCGCGGCGTGATCGTGCCGATCATCGACCTGCGCATGAAGCTGGGCTGCGAGCGCGCCGACTACAACCCGTTCACCGTCGTGATCGTGCTGGCCGTGCACAAGCGCGTGGTCGGCGTGGTGGTCGACTCGGTGTCCGACGTGCTCGACCTGCAGGCCGAGGCGATCAAGCCCCCGCCCGAGATGGCGGCCGGCCACGGCGCCGACTTCGTCACCGGCATCGCCAGCGTGGCCGAACGCATGCTGATGCTGGTCGACATGGACACCCTGCTGGGTGCCGACCTCGGCGCCATGCCCCAGGAGTTCTGAGATGCTGGCCGGGTTGCGACTGCGAACCAGGCTGCTGCTGGCCTTCGGCTGCCTGCTGCTGCTGCAGGTGGTGGCCGCCACCAGTGGCGTGCTGCAGCTGCGGCAGCTGCACGCGCTCGACCAGGCGGAAAGCCGCTTCGTCGAGGTGCGGTCTGCCGTGGCCGACTGGAACGCCCAGACCCGGCTGAACGTCGCCCGCGCGCTGTCGCTGGCCAAGGCCGGCAGCCCGCCGGAGATGGCGCGCTGGGCCGGCGGCGAGATGAAGGCCACCACCGAGCAGATCAACGGGCTGCAGGCCCGCGTCGAGCAGTTCATGCAGACGCCCGAGGAGAAGGCCCGCATGGAGGCGGTCGCCCGCACCCGCAAGGCCTACGTGGACCTGCGCGGTGAACTGCTCAAGCGCCTGGCCGACCCGGACACCAAGGCCGCGGCCCAGGCCGACGTCGACACCCGGCTGCTGCCGGCCGCGCAGGCCTACCTGGCCGCGCTGCAGGAGGTGGCGGTCGCCGCCGACAAGGCCCATGCCGTGCAGCTGCAGCTGCGCAACCAGGCCATGCAGCAGGCCCAGGTGCTGCTGCCCACCATCGCCGGCATCGCGCTGGTGCTGGGCGCCCTGCTCGCCGTGCTGATCGCGCGCAGCATCCTGGTGCCGGTGCGCCAGGCCCAGCAGGTCGCCGGTGCGATCGCCGGCGGCGACCTGGCCGTCACGGTCCCGCAGGGGCGCCGCGACGAGCTGGGCGAGCTGCTGGGCAGCCTGGCCACCATGCAGGACGGGCTGCGCACGATGGTGCGCGAGATCCGCACGGGCACCGAGGGCGTGGGCAGCGCGAGCAGCCAGATCGCCGCCGGCAACCAGGACCTGAGCGCGCGCACCGAGCGTGCCGCCAGCAACCTGCAGGAGACCACGGCCGCCGTCGGCGGGCTGGAGGAGGCCCTGCGCGGCTCGGCCGGCCAGGCCGGCCAGGCGCGCAGCCTGGCCGACGAGGCCGCGGGCGTGGCCCGCCAGGGCAGCGAGGTGGTCGGCCAGGTGGTGCGCACCATGGACGAGATCCAGGCGTCCTCCGGCCGCATCGCCGAGATCACCCGCGTGATCGACGGCATCGCCTTCCAGACCAACCTGCTGGCGCTCAACGCCGCCGTCGAGGCGGCCCGCGCCGGCGAGCACGGCCGCGGCTTCGCGGTCGTGGCCGGCGAGGTGCGCGGCCTGTCCACCCGCAGCGCCGACGCCGCGCGCGAGATCCGCGGCCTCATCGAGGCCAGTGTGTCCCGCGTGCAGCAGGGCGCGCAGCTGGCCACCGATGCCGGCACGACCATGCAGCGCATCCTCGATCGGGTGCAGCAGGTCAACGCCGCCATCGCCGGCATCAGCCAGTCGGTCGACGGCCAGGCCGGCGGCCTCAGCCAGATCCACACCGCGGTGCTGCAGCTGGACGAGATCACGCAGCAGAACGCCGCGCTGGTCGAGGAAGCCGCAGCGGCGGCGCAGAGCCTGCACGGCCAGGCCGACGGCCTGAACCGCCTGGTCTCGCGCTTCCGCATGCCCACCCACGCCTGAGCGTCAACGACCCCCTGTCCCACCACCCGCCCATGTCCGCCGTCCTGCCGCCGCCCTCCCCCGTCGAGCGCGAAGTCCCGTTCGACACCCGCGACTTCGAGCGCGTGCGCACGCTGATCCGGGCCAAGGCGGGCATCGACCTGCATCCCGGCAAGCAGAACATGGTCTACGGGCGGCTGTCGCGGCGGTTGCGCGAGACCCGCCACGACAGCTTCCGCAGCTACCTGGACGCGCTGGAGCGCTCGGGCGGCGAGGAGTGGCAGGAGTTCATCAACTGCCTGACCACCAACCTGACCTCGTTCTTCCGCGAGTCGCACCACTTCGAGACGCTGGCCGCCGAGATGCGCGCCGCGGGCCCGCAGCACGCCTGGCGGATCTGGTCCTGCGCCGCCTCCACCGGCGAGGAGCCGTACAGCATCGCGATGACCGGGCTCGAGACGCTGGGGCCCGCCTGCAAGCTGGCCATCGACGCCAGCGACATCGACACCCGGGTGCTGCAGCATGCCCGCGACGGCATCTACACGATGGAGAACTGCAACCCGCTGGGCGAGGCGCGACTGCGCCGCTTCTTCCTGCGCGGCGCCGGCAACAACGCCGGCAAGGCGCGGGTCAAGCCCGAGCTGCAGAAGATGATCTCCCTGCGGCCGTTCAACCTGATCACGGGCACCTGGGCCGGCAAGGACTACGACGCGGTGTTCTGCCGCAACGTGATGATCTATTTCGACCGCCCGACCCAGCGGCTGGTGCTGCAGAAGCTGCACGCGGCCGTCAAGCCGGGCGGGCTGCTGTTCGTGGGCCACTCGGAGAACTTCTCCGAGCACCGCGACCTGTTCACCCTGACGGGCAAGACCGTCTACCGCAAGGTCGGGTGAGCCCATGGCCGCCGCCACCCTCACGCCACCCACCGAACAGGCCCGCGTCCTGGCGGCCCTGAAGTCCAGGCCGCGGCGCGAGCACGAGGCCTCGTTCTTCTTCTGGGACCCGGCCTTCGGCAGCGCCTCGGTCAAGGTGCTGCCCGGCGAGTACTACGTGGACGACCAGGAACTGGCGATCACCACCACGCTGGGCTCCTGCGTGGCCGCCTGCCTGCACGACCGCACCGCCGGCGTGGGCGGCATGAACCACTTCATGCTGCCCGACGCGGGCGACCCGTCGGCCGGCGGCCGCTTCGGCGCCTTCGCGATGGAGCTGCTGATCAACGAGCTGCTCAAGCGCGGCGCCCGGCGCGGCGCGCTGGAGGCCAAGATCTTCGGCGGCGGCCAGGTGATGAAGAGCCTGGCCGGCACCCTGATCGGCGAGAAGAACGTGAGCTTCGTCAAGCAGTTCCTCGCCCAGGAGCGCATCCCGATCGTGGGCAGCGACGTGCTCGACATCTACCCGCGCAAGGTCTGCCTGTTCCCCCGCAGCGGCAAGGCCCTGTGCCGCCGCCTGCCGCCGGCGCAGATCGGCCAGACCGTCGAACAGGAATCGCGCTACCGCGCCGAGCTGCAGAAGCAGAGCAGCAGCGGCGGCGGCGCCGTCGAGCTCTTCTGAGCACCGGCACGCCCGGCAACGACAACGACAAGAACACGCAAAGGCATTCCCCCATGGCGATCCGAGTGGTGGTGGTCGACGACTCCGCGCTGGTGCGCAGCGTCCTGACCGAGGTGATCAACCGCACGCCCGACATGCGGGTCGTCGGCCAGGCCGGCGACCCCTACGAGGCGCGCGAGCGCATCCGCGAGCTCGACCCCGACGTCATCACGCTGGACGTGGAGATGCCGCGCATGGACGGCCTGGCCTTCCTGGAGCGGCTGATGCGGCTGCGCCCGATGCCGGTGGTGATGATCTCCACCCTCACCGAGCGCGGCGCCCAGACCACGCTGCGCGCGCTGGAGCTGGGGGCGGTCGACTTCGTGGCCAAGCCCACGCTGAACGTGCGCTCGGGCATCGACGAGCTGGCGCGCGAGATCACCGGCAAGCTGCGCGCCGCCGCGATGGCCCGCGTCGGCCGGCGGCCCGGCACGGCGGCCGCGGCCCCGGCCACGCCCCACCTGAAGGCGCCGGCCGGCAGCGGCCGGCCCAGCGAGCGGCTGGTCGCCATCGGCGCCTCCACCGGCGGCACCGAGGCGATCCGCGAGATCCTCACCGCGCTGCCGCCCGACGTGCCGGGCATCGTCATCACCCAGCACATGCCGCCCGGCTTCACCGCCAGCTTCGCGCAGCGGCTGGACACGCTGTGCCGGCTGCAGGTCAAGGAGGCGGCCGACGGCGACCGCGTGCTGCAGGGCCACGCCTACATCGCCCCGGGCGGCCGCCACCTGGCGGTCGAGCGCAGCGCGATGGGCGGCTACGTCTGCCGCGTGCAGGACGGCGAGCCGGTCAACCGCCACAAGCCCTCCGTCGACGTCCTGTTCCGCGCCGTCGCCCGCGTGGCCGGCGCCCACGCCACCGGGCTGATGCTCACCGGCATGGGGGCCGACGGCGCCACGGCGATGCGCGAGATGCGCGAGCGCGGCGCCTGGAACATCGTGCAGGACGAGGCCAGCTGCGTGGTCTTCGGCATGCCCAAGGAAGCGATCCAGGCCGGCGCCGCCAGCGAGGTGGTGCCGCTGCACGCGATCGCGCAGCGCCTGCAGGCCCACCTGGCCGCGCCGCGGGCCTGACGACGAGGCAAGGACCGGCCCGTGGGCGCGCCACTGCACCTGCCAGCCCTGCCGGCCGCCCTGCTGGCCGCGGAGGACCCGGCGCGCTGGCGCGAGACGCTGCTGGCCTGCGGCGAGATGCTCGACGGCCTCGACGTGGCGCTGTGCGCCTTCGACGAGGACGACCGCACGGTGTGCTGGAACCGTGCCTTCGTGCGCATGTTCCCCGAGCACGACGGCCAGGTGCAGGTGGGCGAGCATTACGGCCGCAACCTCGCCCGCTTCTACCGCCTGCGCCTGCAGGGCGACGAGCTGGCCAGCCTGGAGGACTTCGTGGCCGCCGGCGTGCGCCGGCACCGGGCCCAGGACCGGCCCTTCAGCTTCGAGCACCACGGGCGGCGCCTGCACGTCTGGTGCCTGCAGTGCCCGGGGCTGGGCCGCGTGCGGGTGTGGCGGGCCGACGAGGCCCTGCCCCCGGGCACCCAGCCGCCGCCCGCGCTGGCCAGCACGCACGTGCACGGCAGCGCGCTGCAGCTGCTGGACATGGTCCCCGACGGCCTGAAGATCTGCGGCCCCGACGGCGTCGTGCAGTGGGTCAACGAGCGCTTCCTGCAGCTGTACGGGCTGACCGACGCGGCGGCCGCGCGCGGCCGCACCTTCGAGGTGATCTACCGCGGCGCCTGGCTGCGGGCCGGCGAGGAGATGCCGCCGCAGGGCCTGATGGTGCTGCGCGAGGCGCTGCGCTTTGCCGGCGCGCCGTTCGAGCTGCCGCTGCCCGGCGGGCGCTGCTGCCGCATGGCGGCCCGGCGCGCGCCCGACGGCTCGGTGGTCTACACCCATGCCGACATCTCGGCGCTCAAGCAGGTCGAGCGCGAGCTGGAACGCGCCCGCGACGCGGCCGAGTCGGCCAACCAGGTCAAGAGCCAGTTCCTGGCCCACATGAGCCACGAGCTGCGCACCCCGATGAACGCGGTCATGGGCCTGGCCCAGGTGCTGCAGCAGGAGGCGCGCGAGCCGCGCCAGTCGGAGCTGCTGCGGCGGATCCTGGAGGCCGGCCAGTCGCTGCTGGGCATCCTCAACGACATCCTCGACCTGTCCAAGATCGAGGCCGGCCAGCTGCTGCTGGAGCAGCAGCCCTATGCGCTGGACGAGGTGCTGTCGCGGGTGGACAGCCTGCTGCGGCCCTCGGCCCAGGCCAAGGGGCTGCAGCTGGCGCTGGAGCCGCTGCCGGCGCTGCCGGCGCGGCTGCAGGGCGACCCGCTGCGCATCGGCCAGGTGCTGGTCAACCTGGTGGGCAACGCGATCAAGTTCACCGCCGCCGGCAGCGTGCGGCTGGAGGTGCTGCGCGAGTCGGCCGGCGGCGCCGAGCGGCTGCGCTTCGCGGTGCACGACACCGGCGTGGGCATCGCGCCCGAGGCGATGGAGCGGCTGTTCACGCCCTTCACCCAGGCCGACTCCAGCGTGACGCGCCGCTTCGGCGGCACCGGCCTGGGGCTGGCCATCAGCAAGCGGCTGGTCGAGTGCATGGGCGGCGGCATCGGCGCCCACAGCCGCCCCGGCCTGGGCAGCAGCTTCTGGTTCACGCTGCCGCTGGTGCCCGCCGCCGCGCCGGCGCCGACCGTGCCCGCCGCGCCGGCGGGCGATGGCCGCGAGCTGGACGGGCTGCGGGTGCTGGTGGCCGACGACGTCGAGGTCAACCTCCTGGTGGCCGAGCAGATGCTGGCCTCCCGCGGGGCCGAGGTGGCCACCGCCGCCGATGGCCACCAGGCGCTGCGCGCCCTGGCGGCGGCGCCCGGGGGCTACGACGTGGTGCTGATGGACGTGCAGATGCCCGGGCTGGACGGCCTGTCGGCCACCCGCGCGATCCGTGGCGACCTGCGCCTGGCCGGCCTGGGCGTGGTCGCGCTGACCGCCGGCGTCACCCGCGAGGAGCAGGAGAGCGCCCGCGCCGCCGGCGTCGACGCCATCCTGCCCAAGCCGCTGGACCTGCGCGCCCTGGTGGCGGTGCTGCAGCGCTGGGTGCCGCAGGCGCGCTGAGCGCGCCCGCCGGCCCGGCGGGAACCCGCACGGCCGCGCCATGCTCCAATGGCGCGCAAGCACCCAGGAGCCCCGCATGACCCGCCACGCCCGCCCCACCCCGACCCACCTGGCCGCCCTCGCGCTGGCGGCCGGCCTGCTCGCGTCGCTGCCCGCCGCGGCGCAGGTGCCGGCCCCCGCGCCCGGGCGCGCGAGCGGCAACCTGCCGTTGCAGGACCGTGACCAGGCCTGCGCGCAGCTGTGGCGCGACTACCAGAGGAGCCAGGCCTGCTACAACCGCTTCCGCGTCGTCGGCGGCGGACTGCGCCAGGAGGCCTATGCCAGCTGCGGCCAGCCGCTGCCGGATCCGTCCGCGCAGTGCGGCCCGCCCGTGCTGCCGCGCTAGCGCAGCGGCCCCAGGAACACCCGCAGCGCCTCCATCACCGGCGCCTCCATCTGCTGCACCACCACCAGCAGCGCGGCCAGGCCGGCCAGCAGGGTGACGGGAAAGCCCACCGAGAAGATGCTCAGCTGGGGGGCCACGCGCGAGGCGAAGCCCAGCACCAGGTTGATGAACAGCATCAGCAGCGTGGCCGGCAGGGCCAGCACCAGCGCCAGCCGGAACACCTCGGCACCCAGCCGGTCGGCGCGCAGCGTGGTCAGCACGCTGAACGGGTCGTCGGCGATGGGCAGGGCCTGGAAGCTGGCCACCAGCGCGTCGACCAGCAGCAGGTGCGCGTTCAGCGCGATGAACAGCATCATCGCCATGGTGTTCAGCCAGCTGCCCACCGCCGAATCGGTGCCGCCGGTGGGGTCGAAGAAGCCGGCGAAGGAAAAACCCATCTGCAGGCCGATGAACTCGCCGGCCAGCTCGAAGACCGCGAACAGCAGCCGGGCGGCGAAGCCGATCGCCAGCCCGATGCCCACCTGCTGCGCGACCAGGCCCAGGCCGGCCAGCGAGCCCAGCGAGGTGCCCGGGGGCACGCCGGCGAACGGCGCCACCAGGAACGCGATCGCGCCGGCCACCGCCACCCGCACCCGCATGGGCACGCTGCGGTGCGACAGCACCGGCGCGGCGGTGAACAGCGCCAGGATGCGCACGAACGGCAGGAACAGGCCCGCCAGCCAGGCGTCCAGCTGCAGTTGCGAGAGCGTGACCACGGCCGGCGTCTCAGCCGACCGCCTGGGGGATCGCGGTGAGCACGCGGCGGATCCAGTCGACCAGCAGGCTGGTCATCCAGGGGCCGGCCACGGCCAGCGCGGCCAGCACGGCCAGCAGCTTGGGCAGGAAGGACAGCGTCGCCTCGTTGATCTGGGTGACCGCCTGGAACAGGCTGACGGCCAGGCCCACCACCAGCGCCGCGACCAGCGCGGGCAGGCAGGCCAGGATCAGCATCTCCATGGCCTGGCGGCCGAAGGCGAGGACGGATTCGGGGGTCATGCGCGTCTCGGTCAGGGGGTGCCGAAGGAGGCCACCAGGGAGCCGATCAGCAGGTTCCAGCCATCGGCCAGCACGAACAGCATCAGCTTGAAGGGCAGCGCGATCAGCACCGGCGACAGCATCATCATGCCCATGGACATGAGCACGCTGGCGACCACCAGGTCGATCACGATGAACGGGATGAAGACCATGAAGCCGATCTGGAACGCGGTCTTCAGCTCGCTGGTCACGAAGGCCGGCACCAGCACCCGCATCGGCACGTCGGCCGCCTTGGCATCGGGCTGGCGGCCGGCGATGCGGTTGAACAGCTGCAGGTCGGCGTCACGGGTCTGGCGCAGCATGAAGGTGCGCAGCGGCTGGCTGCCGCGCTCGACCGCGTCCTCGAACGACAGCTTCTGCTCGCTGTACGGCTTGTAGGCGTCGTCGTAGACCTGCTGCAGCGTCGGGCCCATGATGAAGAAGGTCAGGAACAGCGACAGCCCCACCAGCACCTGGTTGGGCGGCGACGACTGCAGGCCCAGCGCCTGGCGCAGCAGGCCCAGCACGATGATCAGGCGCGTGAAGCTGGTCATCAGCAGCAGCACCGCCGGCAGGAACGACAGCGCGCCGAAGATCAGCAGGGTCTGCACCGGCACCGAGTAGGTGGTGGTGTTGCCGCTGGTGGTGGCGGTGAAGCCGAAGGGGGTCTGCTGCGCCAGCACGGGGCCGGCGGCCAGCGCCAGCAGGACGGGCGCGGCGCGCAGGAGCGGTCGCATCACGGCTGCTTCCCCCTGCCGATCGCGCCGCGCAGCAGCGCGGCGAAGTCGGGCGCGGCGGGGCCGGCGGGCGCGGCCGGCAGCGACGCCGGGTCGGCCTCGGCCAGCAGCGTCACCTGCTGGGCGGTCACGCCCAGCACCAGCAGCTTGCCGGGCACGCGCACCAGCACCACGCGCTCGCGCGCGCCCAGCGCCAGCTGCGCGGCCACCTCGAGCGCGCGCGGTCCGCCGCCGGGCGGCTGGAAGTTCTGCAGCCGCTTGAGCGTCCACAGCACCAGCGGGATCAGCGCCAGCACCAGCAGCAGCATCAGCAGCGACCAGGCGGTCGAGGCCATCGTCTCCGTCTCCCCTTGTCGTCGTCGTTGTCGTTGTCGTTGTCGTAGTCGTAGTCGTCGGCGGCGTCAGCGCGACAGCCGGCGCATGCGCTCGGACGGCGTGACGATGTCGGTCAGGCGGATGCCGAACTTGTCGTTGACGACCACCACCTCGCCCTGGGCGATCAGGAAGCCGTTGACCAGCACGTCCATCGGCTCGCCCGCCAGCGCTTCCAGCTCGATCACCGAGCCCTGGGCCAGCTGCAGGATGTGCTTGATCGGGATGCGGGTTCGCCCCAGCTCGACGGTCAGCTGCACCGGGATGTCCAGCACCAGGTCGATGTCGTCGCGCTGGGCGGAGGCGCCGCTGCCGGCCAGCTGGGGGAACAGGTTGGTCGCGGGCTGCGCCTCGCCGCCGGCGGCGGGGGCGCTGGCATCGGCTTCGGCCAGCGCGGCGGCCCAGTCGTCGGCCATCGCGTCCTGGGAGGGGTCTGCGGTTTCGGACATGGCGGTCTCTCGGGGTGGCGGTGCTCGGGAAAAGGGGGTCAGCCCTGCCCCGCCGCGTCCTGCGGCAGGTGGTGCTGGGTGAGGAATTCGCGGATGCGCAGGCCGTAGCGCGCGCCGACGGCGCCGTAATCGCACTCGAACACGGGGACGCCGTCGACCTTGGCGGTCAGCGTCGGGCGGCGGTCCAGTTCGATGAAGTCGCCGGACTTGAGCGCCATCAGCTCGCGCACGGTGGCCTCGCTGTGGGCCAGCTCGGCGGCCACCTCGACCGTGGCGGACTGGATCTGCTGCGTCAGCAGGCTCAGCCAGCGCCGGTCGGGGCCGCCGTTGTCGCCCTGCAGCGGCGAGTACAGGATCTCGCGGATCGGCTCGAAGGTCGAATACGGGATGCAGATGTGCATCGCGCCGCCGGTGTCGCCGATCTCCACCTCGAAGGTGGTGGTCACCACGATCTCGCTGGGGGTGGCGATGTTGGCGAACTGCGTGTGCATCTCCGAGCGGGCGTACTCCAGCTCGATCGGGTAGATGGTGGCCCAGCTCTTGGCGTACTCGGCGGCGATCACCTCGACCAGGCGCAGGATGATGCGCTGCTCGGTGGCCGAGAACTCGCGGCCCTCCACGCGCACCTGGCTGACGCCGCTGCCGCCGAACAGGTTGTCGATGATGGCGAACACCAGCGTCGGGTCGCAGATCAGCAGGCCCGAGCCGCGCAGCGGCCGCACGTGCACGATGTTGATGTTGGTGGGCACCACCACGTTGCGCAGGAACGCGCTGAACTTCTGCACCTTCACCGGGCCGACCGAGATCTCCGGGTTGCGGCGCATGAAGTTGAAGATGCCGATGCGGAAGTTGCGCGCGAAGCGCTCGTTGACGATCTCCAGCGTGGGCATGCGCCCGCGGACGATGCGCTCCTGGCTGGACAGGTCGTAGGTGCGCACGCCCCCTTCGTCGCCGGTGCCGGCGGCGGCGTCGCTGGTGTCCTCGCCGGTGACGCCGGCCAGCAGCGCATCGACTTCTTCCTGGGACAGCGCCTGGTGGGCCATGGGGTCTCGCGCGGGTGGTTACTGGACGATGAACTGGGAAAAGAGCACGGCCGTGACCGGGTTCTCGGGCGGGCGCACCTTCTTCTTTTTCTTCTTGGGCTTGGGCTTGTCCTCGCCCTCCTCGGCCTTGGGCTTGGCGGCGGCCACCTCGTCGTCCTCGTCCAGGTCGGGCAGGTCCAGGCCGAGCGCGCGGCCCGCGGCCAGCCGGATCTCGGCGGCCAGGCGCTGCTTGCCCTCGACGGTCAGCAGGTCCTCGATGGACTTGGCCGAGATCAGCATCAGGATGTCGTTGCGGATCGCCGGCAGCCGGTCCTTGACCTGCGCGTCCACCTGCGGGTCCTCGAACTGCAGCGTCACCCCGATCTGCGCGAAGCGTTCACCGCGCGGGTCCTTCAGGTTGACCGTGAAGGGCTCCAGGGTGCTGAACAGCGGCTTGGCGTCGGCCTTCTTCTTCTTGGGAGGCGGCGCGGCCTCCTCCTCGTCCTCGGCCTCGGCATGCTCGGCGGCCGCCTTCTGGTGCAGGTACCACCAGGCGCCGCCACCGCCGCCGCCGCCCAGCAGCAGCAGCGCCGCCAGGGCGATCACCAGCGGCTTCTTGGATTTCTTGGGGGCGGGTGCTTGGGCGTCGGACATGGCTCACCTCGGGTGGATGCAGCCATTGTCGAAAGGACTTGAGGGCCGGAAAGGCGCGATAAGCACCGGCTTTCGGGCGCTGGTCCGGCGACTGCGGCCGCGGCGCCGCGCCACGGCCGCACCGGGCTCAGGCGTACAGGTCGAGCAGGCCGCGGCCGGCGCGCACCACGCGCGTGGCCGCGCCGGCATCGCCGATGCCGCCCGGGCCGCCGGCGCTGCCGCCACCGGCCACGCCGCGCGCCTGGCCCGCACGGGCGTCCTGCGAGGACTGGCGTGCCTGGTCCCAGGCCTGGCCGTTGGCCAGCTGCTGGCCGGCGCCGCTGCCCACGCCGGCCTGCCCCAGCTGCAGGCCCTGGGCGGCCAGCAGCTCGCGCAGCTCGGGCAACGCCTGCTGCAGGCCCTCGCGGGTGGTGGCATGGGCGGCGCTGAAGCTGATGTCGGCGGTCTGGTTGACGATGCTCAGCTGGATGCGCACGGGCCCCAGCTCGGGCGGGTTCAGCCGCAGCTCGGCCTGCTGCAGGCCCTGGCCCGCCATGAAGCTGACCTCGGCGGCCACCTCGCCGCCGAAGGCGCGGTCCAGCGGATGCGAAGGCAAGGCGGCCTGGTGCACGGGCTGCTGCGGGGCCGCGGCGGCCGCGCCGGCCGGGGCCGCCAGCGCGGCGGCCAGGGCCTGCGGCGCCACACCCGGCACCGCGCCGTCGGCAGCACGCGGCCCGGCGGCGCGGTCGGCCTCGCCCGCCCGGCCACTGCCCGCGCCGGCGGCGGCG